>NZ_QEIJ01000020.1 GCF_003095395.1 Microbacterium sp. Gd 4-13 | reverse complement strand
GTCGATGATCACCGTCACGTACTTGTCGCCGAACCTGGTGTGCCGCCAGACGTGCTCATCGACGCCGATCGTGGTGACCCCGTCGAACCGGTGCGGGTCATCGATCAGTCGGCGCTTGCCCTCGGCGATGATCGCGTTATTCGCGGTGTGCCAAGACACTCCGAGACCGGCCGCCGCGCGAGAGACGGTGAGGTGGTCGATCACGATGCCGGTCAGAGCCCACGTGAGCCCACCACGGGAGATCTTCGCTCTGGCCGGCGCCGCCTTCGAGGTGTCTTGCCGCCAGGTCCGCCCGCAGTGCTCACACCGGTAGCGGCGCACCCGCACCAGCAGCGTCGTCGGCCGGTGCCCGAACGGCTCATGCGCCAACCGGCGAGTCACCGTGTCGCGAGGCACACCCTCGGCGCCGCACTTGCGGCACCACGGATCCCGCTCGACGATCCGGCACGCGATCACCGCCCGATCCGGCTCGAGGCGCTGTCCAACGGCTTCCAGACCGAGCTCGTCGAGACGGCAGAACGTGGTCAGATCGGGCGCAGCGAAGGTAGCGTTGAGCAACGTCGAGGTCTTTCGGATGGGCAGTGTAGGAACTTCCATCCTGGAAGACCTCGACCCTATCCGGCCGACGGCGCGCTAACCCCGACTACACCCTCAACTGCGAAGAGCC
>NZ_QEIJ01000019.1 GCF_003095395.1 Microbacterium sp. Gd 4-13 | reverse complement strand
GCGGACAGGCGGTTGTACTGTGCTCCAGAGATGTTCAAGCGGCGATCGGAATAATCCGAGAATCGGAAGAATCGGCGACGAACTGCTGGTGCGCTCCTCAGAGATCCTCCCCGTCGACGGGGTGCTCCTATCGGATCACGCGACGATTGATGAATCATCCGTGACCGGTGAACCGATCCCGGCGAACTACCACGCGGGCGACCCACTGCTTTCTGGAACGGTCAACAGCACGACGAGCTTCACGATGCGCGCGCAGAAGGTGGCAGCCGATTCGAACTACGCCTCTATCGTACGGTTGGTCGAGGAGGCCGTGGACTCCCGGGCACCGATGGTGCGACTCGCCGACCGTTATGCGGTGCCGTTCACCATTGTGTCATTGCTGATTGCGGGCTTCGCGTGGTTTCTCAGCGGGGATCCGGTGCGATTTGCCGAGGTGCTCGTCGTGGCGACGCCGTGCCCGCTGCTCATCGCCACCCCGGTCGCGTTCATGGGCGGGATGAGTTCCGCAGCAAAGCTCAACGTCATCATCAAAGACGGTGGCGTGTTAGAGGTGCTCGCCCGGGTCCGTGCAGTCGCATTCGACAAGACCGGCACCTTGACCGAAGGTAAAGCCGACGTCGTCGAGATTCACCCTGCTGCTCGCACCGTAGACGAGACGCTGCAGCTCGCGGCCGCCGCCGAGCAGTACTCCGTGCACGTGTTCGCCGATCCGATCGTGGCATCGGCACGCACACAGCAACTTGAGCTTCCCGAAGTGGTGACGGCCGACGAGGTGGCAACAAACGGTGTCCTCGCCTCCCTGGCAGACGGCACTTCGGTGCGAGTGGGCAAGCCCTCATTTATCGAAGAGGTGACCGGGCCGATCGATCGACCCGTACTCTCAGCTGGGGAGACGGCCGTCTACGTATCGGTCGGTGACGAGCTCGCCGGAGTGATCATCTTGTCCGACCCGATTCGTGAGCAGTCTGCAGACACGGTGTCCCGTCTTCGCCGAGCAGGCGTAGCCGAGATCGCGATGGTGACCGGTGATATCACGTCGACCGCGGAGTCTGTCGCACACGCGGTCGACATTCAGACGGTGCACGCTGAGACCACTCCCCAGACCAAGGTGCGGATTGTGCAGGCGATGCGGCCGAGACCCGTACTCATGGTCGGCGATGGGATCAATGATGCCCCGGTGCTGGCGGCCGCCGATGTCGGTGTTGCGATGGCGGGCAGGGGTGCAACGGTCGCGAGCGAGTCAGCAGCGGCGGTGATCACCTCGAACGACATCGCGCGAGTGGCAGATGTGGCCTATGTCTCGCGGCGCACGGTGCAGATCGCCCTGCAGTCGATCTGGATGGGCATCATCATCTCAGTCGGTTTGATGCTCGTCGCCGCATTCGGCTATTTGCCGGCGGTGGTGGGAGCGCTGCTGCAAGAGATTGTTGACCTTGTGGCCATTCTGTCGGCGCTCCGCGCGCTCCGAGCGCACCGGGGTGCGCGGCGCGAGAGCTCTGCTCGGCGGGAAGTGCCGGTAGGCTAACCCGCGAGGCCGACTCACACAGTCACGATCGGATCAGCCGGTTGACCGCGGCAGTGGACTCCTGAATCTTCTCGTGGGCGGCCTCGTCGCTAAGCTTGGCGGCAGCGAGCACACAGTGCTTCAGGTGATCATCGAGCAGCCCCGTCACCACCCCCTGCAGCGAGCGGGTGAGCGCACTGACCTGGGTCAGAATGTGGATACAGTACTGCTCTTCGTCGATCATGTTCGCGATGCCCCGGGCCAAAGCGGCTCTTCGCAGTTGAGGGTGTAGTCGGGGTTAGCGCGCCGTCGGCCGGATAGGGTCGAGGTCTTCCAGGATGGAAG
>NZ_QEIJ01000018.1 GCF_003095395.1 Microbacterium sp. Gd 4-13 | reverse complement strand
AAATGGCCACCCAACTTTGGGTGGCCATTTCACTGAAAAGAAGTCCGGCGGTGTCCTACTCTCCCACAGGGTCCCCCCTGCAGTACCATCGGCGCTGTGAGGCTTAGCTTCCGGGTTCGGAATGTAACCGGGCGTTTCCCTCACGCTATGGCCGCCGAAACACTATCGATGTTTCAGTCAACACGAACGCAAATCATTGTTGTGTTATGTTCCCGACCGTACATCGGGAACCACTCAGTGGACGCAAGCACCAAAAACGGTGTGTTATCAAGTCATCGGCTTATTAGTACCGGTCAGCTTCACGCGTTACCGCGCTTCCACATCCGGCCTATCAACCCAGTAGTCTGGCTGGGAGCCTCTCGCCCGAAGGCATGGAAGTCTCATCTTGAGGCCGGCTTCCCGCTTAGATGCTTTCAGCGGTTATCCATCCCGAACGTAGCTAATCAGCGGTGCTCCTGGCGGAACAACTGACACACCAGAGGTTCGTCCAACCCGGTCCTCTCGTACTAGGGTCAGATCCTCTCAAACTTCCTACGCGCGCAGCGGATAGGGACCGAACTGTCTCACGACGTTCTAAACCCAGCTCGCGTACCGCTTTAATGGGCGAACAGCCCAACCCTTGGGACCTACTCCAGCCCCAGGATGCGACGAGCCGACATCGAGGTGCCAAACCATGCCGTCGATATGGACTCTTGGGCAAGATCAGCCTGTTATCCCCGAGGTACCTTTTATCCGTTGAGCGACAGCGCTTCCACAAGCCACTGCCGGATCACTAGTCCCGACTTTCGTCCCTGCTCGACCTGTCAGTCTCACAGTCAAGCTCCCTTGTGCACTTACACTCGCCACCTGATTGCCAACCAGGTTGAGGGAACCTTTGGGCGCCTCCGTTACTTTTTGGGAGGCAACCGCCCCAGTTAAACTACCCACCAGGCACTGTCCCTGAACCGGATTACGGTTCGAAGTTAGATATCCAGAGTGACCAGAGTGGTATTTCAACAATGACTCCACACGAACTGGCGTCCATGCTTCAAAGTCTCCCACCTATCCTACACAAGCCACACCGAACACCAATACCAAGCTGTAGTAAAGGTCACGGGGTCTTTCCGTCCTGCTGCGCGTAACGAGCATCTTTACTCGTAATGCAATTTCGCCGAGTTCGCGGTTGAGACAGTTGGGAAGTCGTTACGCCATTCGTGCAGGTCGGAACTTACCCGACAAGGAATTTCGCTACCTTAGGATGGTTATAGTTACCACCGCCGTTTACTGGGGCTTAAATTCTCAGCTTCGCCTTGCGGCTAACCGGTCCTCTTAACCTTCCAGCACCGGGCAGGCGTCAGTCCGTATACATCGTCTTGCGACTTGGCACGGACCTGTGTTTTTAGTAAACAGTCGCTACCCACTAGTCTCTGCGGCCTCCAAACGCTTTCGGAGCAAGTCCTAATACGCCGAAGGCCCCCCTTCTCCCGAAGTTACGGGGGCATTTTGCCGAGTTCCTTAACCACGATTCTCTCGATCTCCTTGGTATTCTCTACCTGACCACCTGAGTCGGTTTGGGGTACGGGCAGCTAGAACCTCGCGTCGATGCTTTTCTTGGCAGCATAGGATCACCCACTTTTTATCCGCATCGTGTCTCAGCCTTAATGAGTGACGGATTTGCCTATCACTCGGCCTACGCACTTACACCCGGACTACCATCGCCGGGCTGGGCTACCTTCCTGCGTCACACCTGTTAATACGCTAACCGCACCAGCATGGGGTCGAGCGTTCGCCAAGACGGCTTCACCCCGAAGGGATCCATCCATTCCTGGTTAGGACTCTTAGCACCACTGGATTAGCTTGGGCGGTTCTTCGCCGGTACGGGAATATCAACCCGTTGTCCATCGACTACGCCTGTCGGCCTCGCCTTAGGTCCCGACTTACCCAGGGAAGATTAGCTTGACCCTGGAACCCTTGGTCTTTCGGAGGACATGTTTCTCACATGTCTTTCGCTACTCATGCCTGCATTCTCACTCGTGTAGCCTCCACGGCTGGTTCACACCGCCGCTTCGCTGGCCACACGACGCTCTCCTACCCATCAACACGGCTGGACCACGAAGGCCTACCAAAAATGTCAATGCCACAACTTCGGTGGCGTGCTTGAGCCCCGTTACATTGTCGGCGCGGAATCACTTGACCAGTGAGCTATTACGCACTCTTTCAAGGGTGGCTGCTTCTAAGCCAACCTCCTGGTTGTCAAAGCAACTCCACATCCTTTCCCACTTAGCACGCGCTTAGGGACCTTAGTTGGTGGTCTGGGTTGTTTCCCTCTCGACTATGAAGCTTATCCCCCACAGTCTCACTGCTGCGCTCTCACTTACCGGCATTCGGAGTTTGGCTGACGTCAGTAAGCTTTTGGGCCCCATCGGCCATCCAGTAGCTCTACCTCCGGTAAGAAACACGCAACGCTGCACCTAAATGCATTTCGGAGAGAACCAGCTATCACGAAGTTTGATTGGCCTTTCACCCCTATCCACAGCTCATCCCCTCAGTTTTCAACCTAAGTGGGTTCGGTCCTCCACGACGTCTTACCGTCGCTTCAACCTGGCCATGGATAGATCACTTCGCTTCGGGTCTAGGACACGCGACTGAATCGCCCTATTCAGACTCGCTTTCGCTACGGCTACCCCACTCGGGTTAACCTCGCCACGTATCGCTAACTCGCAGGCTCATTCTTCAAAAGGCACGCTGTCACCCCTACTAAGGAGGCTCCAACGGTTTGTAAGCAAACGGTTTCAGGTACTATTTCACTCCCCTCCCGGGGTACTTTTCACCTTTCCCTCACGGTACTTGTCCGCTATCGGTCATCTGGGAGTATTTAGGCTTATCAGGTGGTCCTGACAGATTCACACGGGATTTCTCGGGCCCCGTGCTACTTGGGATACTCTTCGCGTCAAGAGAGGCATTTCGACTACGGGGTTGGCACCCTCTATGACCGGCCTTTCAAGACCGTTCGTCTATACCTTCTTGTAACGCCGACAGATCGGCAGACCTGTCAGAAAAGTCCCACAACCCCGAACACGCAACTCCTGCCGGATATCACACGTACTCGGTTTAGCCTGTTCCGGTTTCGCTCGCCACTACTAACGGAATCGCGGTTGCTTTCTCTTCCTGTGGGTACTGAGATGTTTCACTTCCCCACGTTCCCTCTACCCGCCCTATATATTCAGGCGGGAGTCACTGGGTCGGCACGCCGCCCAGCGGGGTTTCCCCATTCGGACACCCTCGGATCACAGTGTGCTTATCCACTCCCCGAGGCTTATCGCAGATTGCTACGTCCTTCTTCGGCTCCAGATGCCAAGGCATCCACCGTTTGCTCTTAAAGACTTGAAATCACATGAGTTTTATCAAGAATCGAACCCCACCCGAAGGTGAGGCTGAAATTGACTAATGATCTTTAAGATCATCTATAAGAACTGACCGAAGTCAGCTCAAAGATGCTCGCGTCCACTGTGTAGTTCTCAAAGTACGGGCGGTACCCTCCCCCGCTCCCACCAACCGGTGACAACAAGAAAAGGCCCAGAGGAGTCAGCCCACCCACCCCCGAAAGGGCAAGCGTTCCGGTCCCTCAGGACCCAACAGCGTGCATGTACCAACCATCCCCACAAACCCCGTTCCAGTCGCAAGCGACGTACTAAGAACCAGCAGTTCCGATCAGCACCTTGTCCAATGTTCCACCCATGAGCTCCCTGCAGAGACGAACGCTCTGATCAGGGGCCTGGACACCCCGAAGAGTGCCAGATGCTCCTTAGAAAGGAGGTGATCCAGCCGCACCTTCCGGTACGGCTACCTTGTTACGACTTAGTCCTAATTACCGATCCCACCTTCGACGGCTCCCTCCACAAGGGTTGGGCCACCGGCTTCAGGTGTTACCGACTTTCATGACTTGACGGGCGGTGTGTACAAGACCCGGGAACGTATTCACCGCAGCGTTGCTGATCTGCGATTACTAGCGACTCCGACTTCATGAGGTCGAGTTGCAGACCTCAATCCGAACTGGGACCGGCTTTTTGGGATTCGCTCCACCTTACGGTATTGCAGCCCTTTGTACCGGCCATTGTAGCATGCGTGAAGCCCAAGACATAAGGGGCATGATGATTTGACGTCATCCCCACCTTCCTCCGAGTTGACCCCGGCAGTATCCCATGAGTTCCCACCATTACGTGCTGGCAACATAGAACGAGGGTTGCGCTCGTTGCGGGACTTAACCCA
The DNA here is from genome assembly GCF_003095395.1 of Microbacterium sp. Gd 4-13. Taxonomy (GTDB): domain Bacteria; phylum Actinomycetota; class Actinomycetes; order Actinomycetales; family Microbacteriaceae; genus Microbacterium. The sequence continues at coordinate 1,319 of NZ_QEIJ01000018.1, read as the reverse complement.
ACATCTCACGACACGAGCTGACGACAACCATGCACCACCTGTTTACGAGTGTCCAAAGAGTTGACTATTTCTAGCCCGTTCTCGTATATGTCAAGCCTTGGTAAGGTTCTTCGCGTTGCATCGAATTAATCCGCATGCTCCGCCGCTTGTGCGGGTCCCCGTCAATTCCTTTGAGTTTTAGCCTTGCGGCCGTACTCCCCAGGCGGGGAACTTAATGCGTTAGCTGCGTCACGGAATCCGTGGAATGGACCCCACAACTAGTTCCCAACGTTTACGGGGTGGACTACCAGGGTATCTAAGCCTGTTTGCTCCCCACCCTTTCGCTCCTCAGCGTCAGTTACGGCCCAGAGATCTGCCTTCGCCATCGGTGTTCCTCCTGATATCTGCGCATTCCACCGCTACACCAGGAATTCCAATCTCCCCTACCGCACTCTAGTCTGCCCGTACCCACTGCAGGCTGGAGGTTGAGCCTCCAGTTTTCACAGCAGACGCGACAAACCGCCTACGAGCTCTTTACGCCCAATAATTCCGGATAACGCTTGCGCCCTACGTATTACCGCGGCTGCTGGCACGTAGTTAGCCGGCGCTTTTTCTGCAGGTACCGTCACTTTCGCTTCTTCCCTGCTAAAAGAGGTTTACAACCCGAAGGCCGTCGTCCCTCACGCGGCGTTGCTGCATCAGGCTTTCGCCCATTGTGCAATATTCCCCACTGCTGCCTCCCGTAGGAGTCTGGGCCGTGTCTCAGTCCCAGTGTGGCCGGTCACCCTCTCAGGCCGGCTACCCGTCGACGCCTTGGTGAGCCATTACCTCACCAACAAGCTGATAGGCCGCGAGCTCATCCCTGACCGAAATTCTTTCCAAACGTCGACCATGCGGTCACGTCTCGTATCCGGTATTAGCAGCTGTTTCCAACTGTTATCCCAGAGTCAGGGGCAGATTGCTCACGTGTTACTCACCCGTTCGCCACTGATCCAAAGAGCAAGCTCTCCTTCACCGTTCGACTTGCATGTGTTAAGCACGCCGCCAGCGTTCATCCTGAGCCAGGATCAAACTCTCCGTAAAAGAATTTTGCTGAACAAGACCGGAATAGGTCGAGCCCAACGAGCTTGATCTGACGATCGGATGTCATTACTGACAAATCCGTTTAATCTCAAAGAAATCTCACCAACCAGCCGAAACTGGTTGCGAGGTTTTTTGGCATTATGACAAGTGCACGCTGTTGAGTTCTCAAGGATCGGACGCACCTGCAACTCAGCCTCATCAGCCTCGCCCGCAGGGCAACTTCACTACCTTATCCCACCCACACCGACTGTCAAATC
>NZ_QEIJ01000017.1 GCF_003095395.1 Microbacterium sp. Gd 4-13 | reverse complement strand
TCACCACGATCGGCGTCGATGAGCACGTCTGGCGGCACACCAGGTTCGGCGACAAGTACGTGACGGTGATCATCGACTGAATTGGCCTGGTTCTTGTTCCGACCGGTTTCCCTGTCAGCCGGTCGGTGACAGAAGCGTCTCGGTTTCAGCGTAGTACGCCTGTTCGACCTCGATCGGAGTACGCATATCGAGTTCCCCGTGGAGCCGCTCATGGTTCCACTACCGCACGTATTCGAGGGTCGCAAGCTCGACCTGCTCGACCGTCCGCCAGGGCCTTGCTGACGGATCAGTTCGGTCTTGTAGACCTTCATGGCGCCCAGCAGATCAACCAAGAAGCGACTCGCGGCACCCAAGTAGCTGGTGAGCCACAGAGAGGAGCTCCGAGCACGACTTGATCTAGGTCAAGGCTGAGGCTCTGTCAACACAATAGTCTGGGTCGTGAAGGCCAGGAACCTCCTGGTCGATCCCCGTTTCGGGGTGAAGCGAAAGGACTCATCATGGCGAACGCTACTGACACCACCCACACTCTGCTGCGCGCCGAGGGTTTCTCGTGCCCGTCGTGCGTGACCAAGATCGAGAAGCAGGTCGGCAAGCTCGATGGCGTCGAGAACGTGACGGTGCACTTCGCCTCGGGTCGCGTTGAGATCGACCACGATGAGACAAGAAGTTCCGTCGACGATCTCATTGCTGCTGTCGATAAGGCCGGCTATAAGTCGAAGGCCTCCGCGTTCTAGCCAAACGGCTCCTCACGCACTAAGTTCACCAATTCGAAAGGCGGCACATTCGTGAACGCGTTCCGTAAGTGGCGGTATGGCAACTGGTTCATTCCCGTTGTCTCGGGCCTCCTCATTCTCGTGTCGTTCGGCGTCGAAAAGCTCTTCGGCGGCAGCTGGAACGTCACGGTCGGTCCGCAATGGTGGATCGACGCTGGCGAACACGCCCACGGTTCTGGTCATGTGTTTACCCTTGCGAACGCGTTCATGCTCGCCGCAGCAATTGTCGCGGGGTACGGAATCGTCGTGAAGGCCGTCCGGGCACTGCTCGTAAAGTTCATCAGTATCGACCTGCTCGTATCGATTGCAGCGATCGGCGCGACACTCATCGGCAACTTCTGGGAAGCTGCCGCCGTGACGTTCCTCTTCGCGATCGGTCACGCACTCGAAGCCGGCACGATGAACAAGACCCGTGCAGCGCTCGCTGAGTTGGTCGCGGTGGCCCCCGACGTTGCAGTCGTGATGCGCGACGGTGAGCAGGTCGAGATCGCCGCACATCAGGTGCGCATGGGCGAGATCGTGCTCGTAAAGAACGGAGCGAAAGTTCCCGTCGACGGGCAGGTCGTGTCAGGCACCGGAGCGATCGACGAGGCATCGATCACGGGTGAGTCGATCCCTGTCGAAAAGACGAAGTCAGATCACGTGTTTGCGGGCACGATCTCGCGGGGCGGATTCCTACAGGTCATGGCGACCGGCATCGGAGCCGACACGACGCTCGCGCGCATCATTCACCGTGTCGAAGAAGCGCAGGATGCGAAAGCGAAAACGCAGGCATTCATCGACCGATTCTCGAAGTGGTATACGCCCGCGGTGATGGTACTCGCGCTTGCGGCGGGCCTCATCTCTGGTGACGTAGTGCTCGGCCTCACGTTGCTCGTGATCGGTTGCCCGGGCGCGCTCGTCATCTCGATTCCCGTGGCGATCGTAGCGGGAATCGGCCGCTCGGCCCGCAACGGGATTCTTATCAAGGGCGGCGAGTACCTCGAAACCTCGGCCAAGATCTCGGCCGTCGCAGTCGATAAGACGGGGACTCTCACCGAGGGCCGCCCGGTACTCACCGACATCGTTGTGCTCAATCCTGAAGCGGATCGGCGCGAGGTGCTTCGCTGGGCAGCCGCCGCAGAAGCAGGGTCCGAGCACCCACTTGCCCGCCCGATCCTCGACACCGCACGAGAAGAAGGAGTGGCCCCCGAGGGCCTTCCGGGATCGGTCACACCGGTCGTGGGCAAGGGGATCGTGGCCGACGCTCACGGCAAGCGGGTACTCATCGGTAACCTGCCGCTGCTCGAACAGTACGGGATCGTGAACGACGCGGGGGCGGCTGTGGCTGCGAACAAACTGGCAGCGGCAGGCAAGACCCCCATGATTGTCGCGGTCGATGAGAGCGTGCTTGGCGTAATCGGTGTCGCAGATACGATCCGCGAGGATGCCCCCGAGATGATCAGGCGCTTGCACGCTAGCGGGGTGCAGAAGGTGGTGATGCTCACCGGAGATACGCGCCTTGTCGCCGAAGCCATCGGTGAGGCGGTCGGTATCGATGAGATCCATGCTTCGTTGCTACCCGAGGACAAGCTCGACGCTGTCGCGCGGCTGCAGCGCGAGGGGCACACGGTCGCGATGGTGGGCGACGGCGTGAACGACGCCCCGGCCCTCGCGACCGCCGACATTGGTGTTGCCATGGGGGCAGCGGGCTCAGCGGTGGCCGTGGAGACGGCAGACATTGCCCTGATGGGCGACAACCTCTTGAAACTGCCCGAAGCAATCGGCCTCGCCAAACGCACCGTGAACGTCATGCGCCAGAACATCTGGATCGCGCTCATCACCGTTGTCGTGCTGCTCGTCGGGGTCTTCGCAGGGGGTGTCACGATGGCTATCGGCATGCTCGTGCACGAGGGATCGGTGCTCATCGTAATCCTCAACGCGATGCGCCTGCTGCGCAACACCCAAGGAGCCACTGCGTTGTCGAGGAGTGAACGCGCCCGAGCCGCACATGAAACAGGCCGCCCGGTCGAACCAGCCACGGCCCAGAGTTCATCCGAACTTCCATCTTGAGAAAGGACCACACACATGAGTGAGAACCAGTTCAGCGTCGGCGAGAAGGCGACGCACTTCATCATCGACGAGGTCGCGAAAGCAAACACGAATTTTCGTCAGGTGCTCTGGACGGGAAAGCATTCCCAACTCGTTGCGATGACGATTCCGGTGGGCGGGGAGATCGGCGACGAGGTGCATGACACCACCGACCAGTTGCTGAGTTTTGTGTCGGGCAGCGGAGAGGCCGACCTTGACGGCGAGACGCACACCGTTGATGCTGGCGACCTGTGCGCTGTCCCGGCCGGTACTCGCCACAACTTCCGCAACACTGGCGATGAGCCTTTGGTGCTCTACACCGTCTATTCACCTCCGGAGCACGCAATTGACGCGGAGTATGCCACGAAGGAACTCGCTGATGCGGCAGAGGCTTCGGGTGAAGACGCTCCGCCACAGGCAACCACGTAAGTGTCACTCACCTGGAGAATGAGGAGAAGTCAATAATGTCGAAAGCGCTGGTCTTCGCCGCCTATGGCGGCCCCGAGACGCAGGAACTCTTTGAACGCCCCGCTCCGGCGCCTGGGCCTGGAGAGCTCGCGATCGAAGTGAAAGCGGCCGGGGTGAACCCTGCTGACTGGAAGATCCGTGCGGGGCAGATGGGCTCCCACTGGCCGCTTCCCGCACCGATGGGCCGAGAGGCCTCCGGTGTCGTCACCGCCGTAGGCGCAGAGGTCGAGAACTTCGCTGTCGGTGACATGGTGCTCGGCCTCGCGGCCAAAGGACAGGGAACGTTCGCGAAGCACACGGTGTTGGATGCGGCACAAACCGTCCAGAAGCCCGAAGAGCTTTCCTTTGCTGACGCTGCAGCACTGCCTGTCGCAGGGGCGACTGCGTATGACGTGACGCATCAGATCGAGCTGGAACCTGGTCAGACGATGCTGATTCTTGGCGCCGGAGGTGGGGTCGGGCTGATGGCGGCGCAGATCGGCAATGTGCACAAGTTCACGGTCATCGGTGTGGCCAGTGCAGCGAAGCAGGAACTGGTGGAGTCGACCGGTGCGACGTTCGTTGCCTCCGGGGAGGGTGCGGCTGACCGGGTGCGTGCCATCGCGCCGGAGGGTGTTGATGTGCTCATCGACCTGGTCGGTGGGCAGGCGCTTCGTGATCTCGCGGTCGTCGCCAAAGACCCGAGCGTCATCATCAGTACCGCAGACCCGACCACCGTGCAGCAACTCGGTGGCGTAGCGGTGGTGCGCACGCGTGAAGGGCTCGAGAAGGTCACCGGCGTCGCCCAGTACGGTCTCATCGATCCGCAGGTGACGGACCGGTACAGTCTCGATCGGGCTGCGGAGGCCGTCGCCATGGTGGAGGCTGGGCACACTGCTGGCAAAGTGATCATCGAACCATGACTCAGCGGCCTGAGGCACCGACGGACGCCGTATTCACAGCAGCACGGACGTCTGATCCTGTGGCCTTAATAAACCGGGTGGCCGATGCATACGGGTCGCCTGAGGTTGATATCGAGGGCATTCTCGGTGCCGAGATCTCACCGGATGACCCTGATCGTGCGGTCATCGAGCCGTGGGCCGCGGCAGTCGATGGCCCCATTCTTGATGTCGGCGCGGGTACCGGGCGTTGGACCGGTCACCTCGCACGCCTCGGACACACGGTGGAAGGGCTCGAGCCATCGGATCGCCTCATCACGATTGCCCGAGCCAGACATCCCGCGGTTGTGTTCCATCACGATTCCATCGAAGATCTCGCCCGTTGCGAGACCCGCTGGGGCGGGATCCTCGCCTGGTATTCGACCATTCACATGAGCTTAGAAGAGCTCCTACACGCGCTCGTAACACTGCGCACTCGGCTGGGTGACGGCGGATCGCTGCTGATGTCCTTTTTCGCGGGGCCGCGGCTAGAGGCATTCGACCATCCGATCGCCGCCGCATACCGGTGGCCGATGAACAAAATGGTCGAAGCCCTCACCCACGCCGGGTTCGAGGTGATCGGGCAGCGCTCGAACCCGCGGACGCCCCACGCGTACATCACTGCACGCGCCACCCCTGGCTTCAGCTGAAGCGCGGGTGTTGTGCCACGAGTCGCCATACTAGAAGGGAAGGGAAGGGTGCCGTTGGCTGTTTCAACCGATGTGGATGCTGATCCAGCAAATGATCTCTGCGTGGCCCGTGTACCACTGTTTCAAGGGCTCACACATGCGCAGCAAGTGGAAGTTGCGGGATTTGCACGTACCGTCCGATTAGACGCTGTCGAGCAGGCGTATACAGCAGGCTCGGAGATGTCGCAGTTGATGGTGGTGCACACCGGTCAGGTGAAGATCGCTCGCACAAGTGCGGCTGGGCACGAGCAGGTGATCCGGGTCCTCGGGCCGGGCGACTTCATCGGAGAATCCGCGTTTCTCACCGGCACGAGACCCGATCACGCAGCAGACGCGCTGGTGTATACCGAACTGTGCGTGTTCCGTCATGCCGATCTCGGGCGTCTCGTCGAGAAGCATCCGAGCATCGGGCTGCGCATGCTGCAAGGAGTGAGTCAGCGCTTGGATGATACTGAGGCGCGACTGGCTTCTGTCATCTTGGGAAACGTGAGCTCTCGTCTCGCCGATTACCTGCTCTCGCTCCCTGCGACGCCAGGGCCGCGAGGAGCCATCGACGTGACGCTGCCGCTCGCAAAGAAGGACATCGCTTCGCTCCTGTCCACGACACCAGAGTCCCTCAGTCGGCAACTTCGCAAACTCACCGACACCGGGGTGATCTCACAACAGGAACAGGGGCGGATCACGATCACTGATGTGACCGCGCTCACCGCACTCTCAACCCTCTCGAAGAGAGACTGAGAACAGCACCGTGCCAGCCCAGACCATCGCCCCACGTACCTCGGAAGCGTCACACGCAATGTCATCGACGGTGGAATTTCTTCGCAACCGCAAGCTCATGATGTTCGTGCTCGTCGGTTTGGCGACCGGGGTTATGCTCTGGCTGACCGGCGCAGAGATGGCTCTCGGGGTCACCGCATACTTGGTGCTCGGTATCGTGATCGTGATCACCGCGATCGACATGTTCAAAGATCTGATGCGCGGGCATTGGGGGCTCGACATTCTTGCGGTCATCGCCATGATCGCGACACTCGCCGTACAGGAATATGTCGCGGGGCTCATCATCGCGTTGATGCTCACCGGAGGGGAAGCACTCGAAGACCTCGCCGCTCGCCGCGCGAGCCGAGAACTCGACCAACTGTTGAACCGAGCCCCGGCATTCACGGGTCGAATTCACCCGGTAACAGGTGAGGTCGAACGCATCGCGATCGAAGAGGTGAAAGTCGACGTTATTCCGAGGTCTGCATAACGTCGATTGTTCCGACTCTCGGATTATTCCGATCGCAGCGTAAGCGGCCCTCTGTGGCGTGGGGAGTCACATGACGG
>NZ_QEIJ01000016.1 GCF_003095395.1 Microbacterium sp. Gd 4-13 | reverse complement strand
CGCCGATTCTTCCGATTCTCGGATTATTCCGATCGCCGCTTGAACATCTCTGGAGCACAGTACAACCGCCTGTCCGCCTCGGAATAATCCTCGCGCCCCTCAGAAGCTGATGCCCGGGTAGTCGTCAGCGCCTTTCCGCGAGATTGTGGTGCGTGTCGCGACCGTTCGGAGCGGCCGCGACGCCCGTCCGACAGGAGGTTGGGGTTGTGAATGACGAAGCATTTGAGGTTGCCGAGGGCGTGTTGGCAGAGGCCACGCGAATCGGCCTGGCACCCGGCTCGATCCGGTACTACCAGAGCTGCTGCCGGACCGTGATTCGGTTCTGCCGCAGCGGAGGAATCGATCGGCTGACCGAGCGGGCCGTGGAGGAGTTCCTCACGGCAATGGATGATCGAGTGCGCCGCGACGAGATCCGCTCTGCGCTGCGATCGAACTTGGAGAAGACCGCCCGGATGATGCTGGAGTTCCAGCAGACCGGCGCGGTCGTGTGGAAACGGCGAAGGCCAGCATCGAGCCTGAGCGCGTCTGGCACAGCGCTCCTCAGCTCTTTCGCTGAGTACGTGCAGAAGGAACTCGCCCCCGGTTCGGTGCGCATTGTGGTCGCTGAAGCCCGCGGGTTCATGAGCCATCTGGATCGCGTCGGCCGTTCGCTTGAATCGGTCACTGTCGACGATGTCCGAGCATTTCTAGTCGAAGCGAGACCGCGTCACGCATCGGGCATGGGAAACACGGTGTGGGCCATCAAACGGTACTTCCAGTTCCTGAACCATCAGGGCGTGACCGAGTTGAAGGTCGATGCCATGCTGGCGCGGGTCGGGCCGAGACGGACGCGGGCGCTGCCCTGCTTCACCCCCGACGAGACTGACCGGATCGTCACCGCGATCGACACAGCAACCCCGCGCGGGAAGAGGGACTACGCGATGGTCCGGTTGGCGCTGTCGACCGGGCTTCGCTGCTGCGACATCGTGTCACTCCGGCTCGACGAGATCGATTGGCACCGCGATGAGATCCGCTTGGTGCAGAACAAGACATCGACGCCGTTGACGCTGCCGCTGTCGGCGGAAGCCGGCAACGCGATCGCAGACTGGCTCCTGCAGGGAAGACCCGATAGCGGAGCGCCCGAGGTATTCATCCGTCTTTACGCTCCGTTCACGAGGCTGACCGGGCCAACGGGGGCGCTCATCATGAGTCGATGGCTTGCCGAGGCCAGCGTGTCGCACCGCGCACATGACGGCAAGACGTTCCACGCTCTGCGGCGCACGACGGGCACGCGCCTGATCGAGTCGGGTGCCGAGCTCGCGCTGACGGCGCAGGTGCTCGGTCACGCCAGCGTTGAGTCCTCTCGGCGCTACATCGCGCTGGCTGACGAATCCCTTCGTGACTGCGCGCTCCCTCTCGACAGCTTTGCCCCAGCGAAGGAAGGCCCGCGATGACCATCACGTTCAGCAGCGGCTTCGCGACTCACATTGAGGCGATGCTCCAGTGGCGCACAGCTCTTGGCTACTCCCGTCGCACACTCGCGTACCCGATGCTCAGCTTCGACCGGTATTGCGTGGCACACCCGCCGAGCGAGCTGATCCTGACCCGGGAACTGGTCACCGCCTGGTGCCGGGAAGGCACGAGGATTGAATGGCCCGCGTACAGGGCCCACGCGATCCGCGAGTTCGGCAGGTACCTGCAACTGGTCGGCGTGGAAGCATTCGTGCTGCCCGCTCAGTGGATCCGACCGCCCAGCAGGAGCCTGCCCCACATCTTCAGTGACAGCGAACTGGTCGCCTTCTTCGCAGCTGCTGACTCGGTCACTCCCTCCGGGACCAGCCCATTCCGTGAGTACACGATCCCGGTGCTCTTCCGACTGATGCTGGGTTGCGGGCTGCGGCCGCAAGAAGCCCGCCTGTTGCGCCGCCGGAACGTCGACCTCGGCGGCGCGATCGTGACGATCGAGCAGTCGAAACGGAACAAGGACCGCCGTGTCCCGGTGGATACCGGCATGGCCGACCTGTTGGCTGGGTTTGACGAGCTCGCCGATCTGTGCCGGCCGGGCCGGGAGTTCTTCTTCGAGGACCACCCCGGACAGCCCTACCCGGCCCGCTGGGTCACGGCCCACTATCACCGATGCCGTGAGCGTGCTGGCGGCGTCGCAGCCGGTTCCACGCCGTACACGCTGCGCCACAACTACGCCACGCGCACCCTGACGCGATGGGTAGAGGAGGGCCGCGACCTCACTGTGTGGCTGCCGTACCTGTCGGCCTACATGGGTCACGACACCTACGCGGCGACTGCGTACTACATCCATCTGCTCCCCGAGCGTCTGGCCGCAACAGGCCTGACGGGCGCCGCGGGAATCATCCCGGAAGTGACATCATGACCAACCCCACCGACAGCTTCTACCGGCACCTGCGCGAGTGGTTCACCGTCTTCATGCCTCGGCAACGCGGAGTCAGCCCTCACACGATCACCGCGTGCCGCCACACCTGGAACATGCTCCTGGGCTACGTCGCGGAGACCCGCGGGATCCCGCTCGAGCACGTGACGTTCTCGATCATTGACCGGGACTGCATCCTCGAATTCCTCGACCACATGAGGGCAACGCGTTCGTGGACCGGAACGACCTACAACCAACGGCTCGCCTGCATCCGGTCCTTCTTCCGTTACGCCGCCACCGCCGAACCGATACTCGCCATCCACCTCGCCGACGTCAACGGTGTCCCGCAGCTGAAGATCGCAGCGACCCCAGCCGTCCACTATCTGACGACCGGCGCCGTCACGGCCCTGCTCGCCGCGCCCGACCCCGCCACGAAGACCGGCCTGCGCGACCAGTTCTTCATGATCCTGATGTATGACGTCGCGGCCCGCGACGCTGAGATGCTCGCCCTGACCGTCGGCGATATCGATATCAGGCGACTCACCATCGACCTGATCGGGAAGGGGGCGAAACCGCGCCGGCTACCGATCACCAGCGAAACCGCCGCCCACTATCGCCGATACACCGAGGTGTTCCACCCCGAGCCCGCCGCCGACCAGCCGCTGTTCTACACGATCCACGGTCACCGCAAGACGCGCATGTCCGACGACAATGTCGGCCGATTCGTGCGCCAACATGCGAGCACCGCCCGCCAGAGCTGCGCGGAGATCCCGGAGAAGGTTCACCCCCACATGCTGCGCCACTCCCGTGCCATGCACCTCTACCAAGCAGGCATGCCACTGGCGCTGATCACCGAATGGCTCGGGCACAGTGATCCCGAGACCACGCTCATCTACGCCCACGCCGACACCGAGATGAAACGTCAAGCCCTCGCCAAGACCAATGTCGGTACCGCGAGCCCGCCCGCCATCCCGATGTGGCACGACCGAGAAGACATCATCCGGCGACTCTGCGGGCTCACTACCTGACCGGAACATCCCGACCGGCGACCCGATCCCCACCCGCTCTGCGTATACCGCGATGTCAGACGCGTGCAGGAGGTCGCGGAGCACCTGACATCGCACCGATGCGTCGCCCTCGAGGAACTGGTACACGTCAGTCGTGTCTACGCCGGGGAACGCCGCCGGGGAACGCGCCCGGGGCAGCGTCGCCAATAGCTTTCGCGGGGTGCGCACGTTCGGGCGCGAATTCTCGCCCCAGGTCGCCTTCGAGCTCGGCCGGGGGCCGATAGGACTACTTGATGGTGCCGGTTTCGAGAATAGGTCGAGCGCCGGAAGCTCCAGAAAATCAGGGCGAAGTCGAGGGCGGTTCAGAACCGAGGCAGGCGGCGCTCCCGCCGACGGTGGCGCATCCCGACTGCTGGGGGTCGTCGGATGGCTGACATGCAGACGATGGTGCGAACCGAGATCACTATCAACCAGATCAGCTATTTCCTTGCGCAGCACCAGGACATCGACGACCTCAAGTGGCGGATCGAAGCCGCCGCAGCGGGCGGGAAATTCGTCACTCCATCGAAGCACTACTGCGGCGCCGCTTTTGACGGGTCCTCGATCGGTCCCTCGATCGGTCCCTCGGTCAGATGCACCGGCGCAACCTGTGGGGCAGAGGTGCGGCCGGACTTGACCGGAACAGCGTCGATACCGCGTGTTCAACGTTCGGACGAATCCCAGAGGTCGGTCAGAATGATCTGGAGCTGGTCTGCTTCTTGCATGGGCAGCGAGTGCGTCGCATCCTTCCATGTCTGCACCTGAGCGTTGGGGAGGATCTCGCTGGCGTGCTCCGCGGCCCCCTGGCCGCCCGCGAGGGAATCCTGCCCGGCGATCGCGACGTAGATCGGCATCGTCAACCGCGCGGCTTGCTCGTCCGAGAGCGGCGACGGGGTGGGAAGCTCTGCTGCAAAATGCTCGGTCGCTGACGCGATCATCAATGCGATGGGGTCTGCGTCGTCACCCTCCGCCCACTCTTCGTCGCTTCCGCCGATCTGACGCAGCGCGTACTCCCGAATGCCCTTGGGCATACCTGGCAGGGTGGCGACCGTTGCCCACCAGAGCATCTCTGCCGGCGGGTAGGCGAAGGTGAAGACGGGTTCAAGCAAGGTGAGCGAATGGACCCGCTCCGGATGCAGCCGGGCGTACGCGGCGGCGGTCGCGCCGCCAAAGGAGTGGCCAACGAGGTGGACCCCGTTCGGGGCGAGCGCAGTGATCACCTCGTCTACCCAGGCCGCCTGGTCGTCAACGCTGGTCAGCGGCGTGCTCTGCACGGACAGGCCCGCATCGCCGAGCGCGTCGAAGGCGAGCACCCGGTGGGACTCGACAAAGCCCGGAAGGTTCGCCGACCACATCGGAACACCCGACGACCGGCCGGGCAGCAGCATGACTGGCGTCCCGCGTTCGGTCTCGGGGGTGCTCCACTCGTACACACGAACGATGCCGTAGTTAGTCGAGATGTCGTGCACTGCGGTGGGTTGGGGCAGTTGCTGCATCGCCTGTTGGTAGTGGCCGACGTACTCCTCGCGACCTTCGGCGGAACGGAAGTAGCCGACACCGGGCGGGCCGGTCAGCGAACGGAAGACGCTGAGTGCGCCGACCAGGGCGAGGACGAGGACGAGGAGTATCCCGATCCGTTTGCTCCAGCGGCGGAGCCGGCTCCTGTGTGGCTTCGACTCCGGCGAGGCTGCCGCCGTCCCTTTTTGCAGTATGCCCATACTCCATTGTTACACGATATGGCTGTACCGTGTAAGGGTGCCGAAGATCGTCGACCACGAACAGCGCCGGACCGAGATCACGCGGGGGCTTTGGGACGTGATCAGCGACCGTGGGATCGAGGGAGTTACCTATGGGGCAGTCGCGCAGGCGACGGGAGTGTCCGTGGGCCGCGTGCAGCACTACTTCACATCGAAGGAGAACCTCATCCACGCCGGATGCCAAGCCATCGTCGATCGGGCCTCCCGCCTCTACACCGAACGGGTCCGGGGGCTCAACCCGTGGCAGGCGCTGCTCGACCTCCTCACCGAACCGATCCCGCACACCGAGTCCTTCAAACGCGGTTCCGCGGTGTGGTACGCCTACCTCGCCCGCGGTGTCGTCGATCCCGCGATCGGCGCGATCATCGTCGAGGCCAGCCGGGGAACCGTCGACGAGGCCGCGTCACTGCTCCGCACCGCGGGCGCGCCTCCGGCCGAGGCGGTGCGGCTGGTCAGCCTGAGTAACGGCCTGACCCAACGGGTGCTCGTCGGAGCGATGACAGCCGATGAGGCCATTCCAGTACTGCGCAACGAGATCACCTGTCTACAGCGCATCAGCGACGGGGGCGCTAGCCAAACGCCTGTAGCACATTGCCCTAAACTCCCACCCGGGCCGCCCGAGAGCGCGAGCGCACCAGGGTGGACCAGCGACATCGTTGCAGGCCAGCGCCATCAACCGCCACCGGCGGAACGTCCGAGGTGATTCAAAACTATTGGGAGTACGAGCATGCGGAAGCACTTCATTATCGGTGCAGGACCAATTGGGACCGAACTGGCGTCGCACCTCGCGGACGGGGGTGACCAGGTACGGTTGGTCAGCCGCAGCGGAGGCCAGTCAGCCCATCCGGGGATGGAGCATGTCGCGCTGGACGCGACCGACCTCAAGGCGCTGGCAGCCTCCGCCGCAGGGTTCGACGTGATGTACAACTGCGCGAACCCCGGCCCGTACCCGCTCTGGGAGGAACGGTGGCCGCCACTGGCTGCCTCGATTCTCGCCGCCGCGGAAGACAGCGGAACCGTGCTGGTCACCCTCAGCAACCTCTACGGCTACGGACAAGTCGACGGCCCGATCACCAGGAATCAGCCCCTCCGCGCCAGTGACCACAAAGGTGCACTCCGCAACCGCATGTGGGAAGACGCGCTGGCCGCACATAATGCCGGACGAGTGCGGGTAACCGAGGCGCGCGCATCGGACTACCTCGGCCCCACCGCCACCGCCGCAAACGGACTCCTTGCCCGATACGCCACCCGCACCCTGTCCGGCCGACCCGCGAGGGTGTTCGCCACACCAGACCAACCGCATACCTTCACTGCAGTCATAGACATCGCCGCGACCCTCGCCGTCCTCGGTGCAGACGAACGAGCATGGGGACAAGCGTGGCTGGTCCCGTCCAACCCGCCCGTCACCGTCCGCACCATGCTCACCGCACTCAATGCGCACATCGGCACGCGTGCCCCGACGCTCACCATCGTGCCGCGCTGGCTGCTCCGCGCAGCAGGCGCCTTCATCCCGATGCTGCGCGAAGTGAACGGCGTGCTGTACCAATTCGATCACCCGTTCGTCAGCGATGCTTTAGATACCACAACCACCTTCGGCATCACACCCACAAACTGGGACCGACTCATCGGTCCGACCGCGCACGCCTGGACTGCTCGCAACCCTCACTGACGTAGTGCGAGACGTCTCGTATCCCTGGAGTTCGAGACGCCCTGCGTTCCGTCGGCGGCGGGGGCGACGCTGCCAGTTTTCGCACTCGTCTGCACAAGTATTGCGGGTCGTCTGCATTCGCCTCTCGGCCCGCAAGCGGAGCCATCTCGGGGCACCGCGTTGTGGGCGTTAGAGCAGCTTGAGTCTGATGCGGACGCTGCCATCCGACAATGGCAACACACCACCGGCCGACCCACTCCAGCCCCCCGCCCTCTGAACGACAGCACCGGACCTCGCCCGGCACCCCGGTTCGTGGAATGGCTGATCGGTCTACCCGAAGGATGGGTCACCGACCCTGCCCATGGCCTGACCGACGTGCAGCAATTGACTGCGCTCGGGAACGGCGTCGTGCCATCGCAAGCTGCTGCCGCCCTCAGCGCACTGGCAGGAGCATCGCCGCGACGGCTGCCTCTCACGCCAGCTCAAGTAATTGTTCGTGACAGTTCTGGGGGGACACATCGTGAAAGATCACGGTGATGGCGAGGTCGCCGTGTACCGAGGAGTGCCGATCCGAAGAAGGACTCCGCGTGCTGGGCGATGATGGTGTGTGCTCGGCGTGCGCCGATCCGTCCTGACAGCCCGACCCACCGCGCCCACGGGAACCAGTGTGGGGCGTCGGTGAAATCGATGTGGTACATACCGGGAATGCTGACGAGCTGCCCGGTGTCTGCGCTTTGGTGGTCGCAGGCGGCGGTCATTGATCCGAGCGTCTCCGCGATGACCGACTCCGGCCAGCCGCCGGCGTGATGGCGTTCGCGTCGCATGTCATCTGAGGGCCGGGTCAACCACAGCGCATGGCACGGCAGGCCGCCGGTCGCGACCACCTCTGGCATGACGGCGTCCATCATGAGACACCCCGCAATCCGTTCGTCTGCTGAAGCGGCCACGGCCGCGACGGTTCCTCCGAGCGAGACCCCCATGACACCCGCTCGCGACACATCCACGCTCCGGCTCATAATCGGATCGCTGTTCACCGTGTCGAGGACGAAGCTCACATCGGCGGCCAGATGTGCGATGACCTGCTCGCGGGGATGATCGTCGTAGAGGTGCCCTCGTCGCTTCATCGTCACGACGCGGCCATCGGCTCGCCGAGTCCGGGCAGACACATACGGCTGATCCATCCCTACGACGACGTAGCCGCGCGAGACGAGCTCCTCGACGAGGATCGTGTTCGCGGCACGGAAACCGCCGAAACCCGACACAGCGACGATCACCGGGAACCTCCGCCCGGGCACCGGGGTCGCATCGACGAACGCATGCGCTCTCGACACGGCGAGCTTGCGGAAAAGGAACGGCGGCAGCGAGGTCCGACCCGAGGTGACCTCCCGCAGCGCTTGCAGGAGCGAGGCGAACACGACCGGGGCATCCGGAAGGTATCTGCCCCGGACGCCCCCGGTGTCGCGCGTCGGGTACCAGACCTGCGCCGTCAGTTCACGCACTTCATCGCCCTCGACGGAGAGGATCTCTGTTCGGGAGTGGTCAGCCCAATGCCGGGTCGTCGTACCGACCCGCAGATCGCCGCCCGGTCGCGGAAAGCGGACGGGCAGAAACAATAGAGCCGCGATCGCAGATATCGCTGCGCTCCCGCCGATGAACCACCCCAGACCACGCACACCGCCATTGTCTCAGCGCACGCACGCGCGCGCGGCGCAATGCGGCGACTTGACTCATGAAAAAGGTCCGGGAAGGTCCGCGCATGAACTCCAGTGTCCCGTGCTCTCTTGCGCTGACCTTCTCCTGGGGGGTCTGCTCGGTGATGAGCCGCAGGCGCTCATCTGGGTCGGGTTCTCCGAGCGACAGCTGCACCAGCATCACTCCGACCTGATTACCCGCGGTGCCGCGCCGCTGCAGCGCCACTGGCACGCACGCCGGCAGACGGGTGGGGATCGGCTCACCCGCGGCAGTCAACGCAGCCCGGAATCCAGATGCCGAAGCGGCAAGGAGCGCGTCGTTGACCGTGCCACCGCGCAGGCGGACGCCCGCTTGGAGCGCGTCGATGTCGGAGCGCAGGAAGACGACGCCGCGGTACGGACTGCGCTCACCCAGCAGCATGGTGCGGCCCACGTAACTGCCGCGCAGTGTCTTGCGGATGCGACGCAAACCGACACGCAGCCGACGCAGCGTGTGCCGAAGACCGCGACGCGGGGCCACCATCGGCGCTCGGCCACTCGGTTCGTTCGACGGCACCTCTCGTGGTTCGTCCGGATCGAACAGTTGCTGCACGATCGCGACCGCCGCCATCCCGTCGGCGACGGCGTGATGGATGCGCAGCACGATCCTATAGTCGGCACGTTCCGCGCGGCGTATCGCGGGTGCGCAGGTTCACGTGGACCCGACCGCAGCTCATTATCCCGAGCCGTCATGTGACTCCCCACGCCACAGAGGGCCGCTTACGCTGCGATCGGAATAATCCGAGAGTCGGAACAATCGACG
>NZ_QEIJ01000015.1 GCF_003095395.1 Microbacterium sp. Gd 4-13 | reverse complement strand
CTCAGACGATCACCGCTTTCCAGACCACCGGCTTCTCCGGCAACGGCGAGATCTCGGTCTCGTTCTCGCTCCCCGCGTCGGTCGTTCCGAACCCGGAGCCGACGTCGACGGCCAGCCCGGAGCCCACGTCGACGGCCAGCCCGACCGCGACGCCCATCCCCGGCCTGCCGGCCGCTAACGCCGGTGCGTCCGACAGCCTCGCGGCGACGGGCTACGACTCGACCGGGATCGCCGGACTGGCCATCGGCGGAGCCATGCTCGCCGGCGCCGGTGCGGTCTTCATGGCGATCCGCGCACGCGCACGCCGGGTCAGCTGACCTCGGACCGTGTGAAAGAAGCCCCCATCACCTCGCGGTGGTGGGGGCTTCTTCGTGTCGGCTCGCTCCGGTGGCGCTCAGCGCCGGACGTCGAACTCCAGATCGATGAGGGCGAGTTCGTCGCGGGGAACGACCGCGGTGAGCACTCCGCCGTCGGGGAGCGCCGCTCCGACGGCGTAGACGAAGGGATCGGTGTCGATCTCGATGCCCGGGAGGTCGCTCCCCTCGACGCGGACGCTCACGCCATCTCGCACGGCCGATGCCCCCGGGAACGCCGGCGAGTCCCATTCGTGCAGGTCGATGCCCGCCCGTTCCCGGAAGTGGTTCATCAGGATGTGTCGCGCGTGGTCCACCAGCAGCGCTTCGGGCGTCGTCCGCTCGGAGCTCTCGGCGTGCCACGAGGTGCGCACGGCCTCCGACAGACGCGGGTAGCGCATGCGCTCGACCTGCTCGATCAACCACGCGGGCCGTGGCCACGGCGGAACCGTATCGAGGGAGCGCCGCGTGTGGTCGTCGAGGTCGGCGAGGTTCACCGGATCCGACCGATCATCGGGATCGCGCCACAGCAGATAGCCCACGCTCACCGACATCGCGACCATCGTCTCGCCCTGCTGTTGCACCGTGAGCGCGAGACTGTCGTCGTCTTCGAGCGATCGCTGCGGAACGAAGCCCCGCGCGGGTACGGGCAACTCCTTCGCCCGCTCGGCCTGATCGAGCCGCGGGTCGGGGGCGTCTTCGGGAAGCACTCCGGCGAACTGCATGCTCTCGAGTGTGACCGTCCGACCGGGGTCCGGCAAGAGACCGGTGGATGCTGCGCCATCACCCCTTGACCGGGCGCGCACGGGTTGATTCGATCAGCTCATGTCTTTCGTCGAGTCTGCGGACGGAACGCCGATCCACGTGGAGACGACCGGCGACGGCCCGCCCGTGGTCATCGTCAACGGCGCGTTCTCCACGGCGGCGGATGCCTCCGGGGTCGCCGACGCGCTCGTGCGCGCGGGGTTCGCCGCGGTCGTCTACGACCGCCGAGCCCGCGCCGGCAGCGGCGACACCCGCCCGTTCGCACCCGAGCGCGAGGCCGACGACCTCGCCGCGGTGATCGCGGGCGTGGGCGGCGCGGCGGCCGTCCTCGGACATTCGTCGGGCGCCGTGCTCGCGCTGTTCGCGTCTTCGCTGGGGGTGCCGACCGGAACCCTCTTCCTGTCCGAACCGCCGTTCCATTTCGGAGAGGACGAGCCGCCGTCGGATCTTCCCGAGCGTCTGCAGCGCGCGATCGACCAGGGGCGCCCGGCCGACGCGGTCACGATGTTCCAGATCGAGGGCATAGGTCTGCCCCCGGCGATGGTCGAGCAGATGCGGTCGAGCCCGATGTTCGACGGCCTCGTCGCGCTCGCGCAGTCGACGGTGTACGACGCCACCCTCACCCGGCAGGTCTCGACCCCCACGGCGGCGATGCGCGAGGTCGACGTGCCCGTGGTCGTGCTGACCGGAAGGGATACCTTCCCCTTCCTCCACGCGGCGTCCGAACGCCTCGCCGAGGAGGTGTCCGGTGCGGTGTTCGTCGAGGTCCCCGAGTCGGTGCAGCACCGGCTCGACCCCGAGGCCACCGTGCGGGTCGTCACCGCGCACTTGCACGCGTGAGGCTGCGGCTGCGCAGCATCCATCCGATCGAGGAGGCGACATGTTCACCACAGACAGGGCTTTCAGCGGGTTCTCCGTCGACGACATCGACACCGCGCGCTCGTTCTACCGCGACACCCTCGGACTCGAGACCGTGGACGACGAGATGGGCTTCTTCAGCCTGAAACTCGCGTCGGGCGCGTCGGTGTTCGTCTATCCGAAGCCGAACCATGAGCCCGCGAGCTTCACGATCCTCAACTTCCCGACCGACGACGTCGGGGCGGCCGTCGACGACCTGAACGCGCGCGGGGTGACGACGAAGATCTACGGTGACGACGAGCTGAAGACCGACGCGAAGGGCGTTCAGCGCGGCCGGGGTCCGACGATCGCGTGGTTCCGCGATCCCGCCGGCAACGTGCTCTCCGTGCTCGAAATGTGACTCGCCGTCGCCCGCGCTCCGTGCCGGTTCCCCTGTCGCATCTGGCGGGTTCGATCAGCCATCCGTGACGGGGGAGCGGATGCGGCGGGGGAGCGGATGCCGCGGAGGAGACGGCGCCGGGGGAGCGGGCGCGGCGCCGGGTCAGAGAGTCGGCCAGCCCTCCGGGGCGATGGAGCCCGCGGGGTATTCGTCGAGCGGCACCGTGCCCGCGCGCCACGCGTCGAGCACGGGCTGCACGATGCGCCAGCACTGTTCGGCGGCATCTCCCCGCACCGAGAGCATCGCGTCGCCATCGAGGATGCCCGAGAGCACCTCGGCGTAGGCGACGCGGCCGCCCTCGCCGAGGTCGGCCTGCAGCGAGACGCGTTCGAGCACCAGCGGATCGGCGCCGCCGTTGACGTTGAGGCCCAGTGACATCGTGTCGGGGCTGAGCGAGAAGCGCAGTTCGGTGGGGGCGGTTTCGCCCGTGAACCCCTGTGGCATGTGGCGCACGGGTTGGAAGGTGACGATCACCTCGGCATCCTTGTCGGCGAGAGCCTTGCCCGAGCGCAGCGTGATCGGAACGCCCTGCCAGCGCGCGGTGCGGATCTCCACCGACATCTCGGCGAGGGTCTCCGTCTCGCGCGAGGGGTCGACACCCTTCTCGTCGACGTACGAGGGGTACTCGCGCCCGTCGACCGTGCCGGCGGTGTAGCGCGCGCGTCGAGACGATGCGACCGGGTCGTCGCCCAGGACGTGCGTGGCGCGGAGGATCGCCGCGGTCGCGTCGCGCAGATCGATCTCGTCGAGAGACGACGGCGGCTCCATGGTCACGAACGCCATCACCTGCAGCAGGTGGCTCTGGATCATGTCGATGAGCGCGCCGGCACGGTCGTAGTAGCCGGCGCGACCCTCGAGGCCCAGCGATTCGTCGTACTGGATGACGATCGACGCGATGTCGTCGGCCGACCAGACCGGCTCGATGAGACGATTCGCGAACCGTACGCCGAGGAAGTTGAGCACCGTCGAGCGCCCGAGGAAGTGATCGACGCGGAACACCTGGCGCTCCGGAACGAGCTTGGCGAGCACCTCGTTGAGCTCGTGGGCGCTGGCCTCGTCGGTGCCGAATGGTTTCTCGAGGGCGAGGATCGTGCCCTCCGGGATCTCGACCGCTTCGAGCGCCGTGCAGGCCTGCTCCGCGACGGCCGGGGGAACCGCGAAGTACAGAGCGGGACGCCCCTCGGCGGCGTTCAGCAACGCCTGCAGGTCGTCGGGCTTCGTGATGTCTGCCTTCGAGTAGGTGGTGGCCGACACCGCGGCGAACGCGCCCGTCGCCTCGGTCGTCTCGAACGCCTTCTCGACCACCTCGCGCCAGTGCTCGTCGGTCCAGTCGTCCATGCCCGCGCCGTGCAGGCGCACCGACCGATAGGGCTCGCGCACGAGCAGCTGACCGAGCGCGGGGAGCAGCAGTCGCGAGGTCAGGTCGCCCGAGGCGCCGAGGATGATGAGGGTGGTGTCGGCGGTCATGAGGCCCACCCTAGGACTCGCCGGGCGCTCCGGTCCGGTCGCGCTCCGAAGTTGACAGAATCATGCCGTGCCCGCACCTATCGAGGACTACGCCTTGCTGAGCGACTGCCGCACGGCGGCCCTGGTCTCGGCGACCGGCAGTATCGACTGGCTGTGCCTGCCCCGCTACGACTCGCCCTCGATCTTCGGCGGCCTGCTGGGCGACGACGCGCACGGGTCGTGGAGCCTGCGCCCGACCGACCCGGCGGCCACCGCTGAGCGCCGCTACGACGACGACACGTTCATCCTGGTGACCCGCTGGACGACGCGGGCCGGGATCGCCGAGGTCTACGAGTTCCTCGCCTACGACGATGCGCGCCACGACCTCGTGCGGCGGGTCATCGGTGTCAGTGGCGAGGTGGAGTTCGAGAGCGTGCTGCGGCTGCGCTTCGACTACGCGCGCGCCCTTCCCTGGGTGCGGCAGATCGGTTCGCCCGACGACCCGGCGCTTCTCGCGATCGCCGGACCCGCGGCCGTGGTCGTGCGCGGTCCGCTGCACACCGCCCACGACCAGGCGCACAGCGCGACGTTCTCGGTGTACGCCGACCACTCGGTCGTCAGCACCCTCAGCTGGGCGCCGTCGTACGACGACGTTCCCGAGCCCGTCGACGTGGAGGGCGCGTGGGAGCGCACCCGCGAGTGGTGGACCGACTGGGCCAGCACCCTGTCGCACGACGGCCCGCACCACGACCTCGTGATCCGCTCGCTCCTCGTGCTGCGGGCGCTGACACACCGCGACACCGGCGGGATCGTGGCCGCGGCGACGACCTCGCTGCCCGAGCAGGCGGGCGGCCCGCGCAACTGGGACTACCGCTACGTCTGGCTGCGCGACGCCGCTCTCACCCTGCAGGCCTACATCGCCCACGGCTACCTCGCCGCCGCCGCTCGGTGGCGTGAATGGCTGCTGCGCGCGATCGCCGGCGACCCCGCCGACATCCAGATCATGTACGGCATCGCCGGGGAGCGCGACCTCCCCGAGCGCGAACTGCCGAACTTCCCCGGCTACGAGGGGGCCTCCCCGGTACGCATCGGCAACGGCGCCGTCGACCAGTGGCAGGCCGACGTCATCGGCGAGGTGATGGTGGCGTTGGATGCTGCGCGCCAGGCTGGGCTGACCGAGACGCCGTTCTCGTGGGCCCTGCAGCGGGCGCTTCTCGCGCAGGCGGCGCAGACGGTGGACGAGCCGGATCAGGGGATCTGGGAGATCCGCGGCGAACCGAGGATGTTCACGCACTCCCGCGTCATGATGTGGGCCGCATTCGATCGAGGCGTGCGCGCCGTGGAGCAGCACGGTCTCGACGGCGAGGTGGAGGACTGGCGTGCCCTGCGCGATCGGCTGCGGTCGGCGATCGACGCCACCGGTGTGGGCGAGGGCGGCTACTTCGTGCAGCACGACGCGACGACCGAGGTCGATGCGTCGCTGCTGCAGCTTCCGCTCGTGGACTTCTGCGCCGCCGACGACCCGCGGATGCTGCGCACGGTGGAGCGCATCGAGGAGACGCTGATGCCCGACGGGTTCGTGCGCCGCTACCGCACTTCGTCGGGAGTCGACGGTCTGTCCGGCGACGAGAGCGCGTTCCTCGCGTGCTCGTTCTGGCTCGTGCAGCAGTACGCCGCGTCGGGGCGTCGCGACGACGGCGGCGAGCTGATGGCGCGGGTGTGCGCGGCGGCGAACGATCTCGGGCTGCTGTCGGAGGAGTACGACCCTGCGGGGCGTCGCCAGCTCGGCAACACCCCGCAGGCCCTCTCGCATCTCGCGCTCGTCGGCGCGGCCGACGCCCTGCGCGGCTGAGTCAGCTGCGCAGCGCCTCGGTGAGCTTCACCCGGGCACCCATCCGCAGGAGGGTGTTCTGGTAGATGCGCGCACCGACCCAGATCGCCGCGGCGCACGTGGCGAGCAGGATGACCAGCGACAGCAGGGGCTCCCACCACTGCGCGTCGCCGAGGTAGAGGCGCAGCGGCATGCCGACCGGCGCCGAGAACGGCACGTACGACATGACCGTGAGCACCACGGGGTTGTCGTTGAAGAAGATGACGAGGAAGTACGGCGCCATCACGAGCAGCATGAGCGGGGTGGTCGTCGCGCCGATGTCCTCCTGTCGCGAGACCATCGCTCCGGCGGCCGCGAACAGGGCCGCGAGCAGCACGAATCCGAAGAGGAAGAAGACCGCGAACCACACCAGCGGTGCGCCGAGCCCGCTCAACAGCTCGGATTGACCGGTGACCGAGAGTCCGACGATCGAGATCGCCGCCAGGCCCACGATCTGACCCATCGCGAGCACCGTGTTGCCGATCACCTTCCCCGCCAGGAGCGAGCGCACCGGGATGGCCGAGATGAGGATCTCCACGACGCGCGTCTGCTTCTCCTCGACCACGCTCTGCGAGATCGTCGCGCCGAAGGTCGTCGCCGCCATGAAGAAGACGATGCCGAAGCCGATGGCCACGAGATAGCGGAGGGCGCCGTCGACCGCGTCGGCCGGGTTCAGCAACTCGACCGACGGGGTCTGGGCGAGCAGGCCCAGCACGTTGCTCGGGGAGCTGTCGTCGGCGATGACCTTGTACGAGAAGGCGCCGCCCGCGGCATCCGGCACGAGGGCCGCCTCGACGGTGCCGTCCTGCACGAGGGCGGTCGCCGCATCCGCATCGTCGGCGACGGTCACATCGAAGCCCTCGATGCCGCTGGCGTCGGGCTGCGTCTGACTCGTCACGGCGATCGCGATGCGGTCGTCGCCGGCGTTGTTCGCGGCGATGCCTCCCCAGATGACCGCGGCGAGGGCGATGATCAGCAGGAAGGCCGACGAGATGATGAACGACTTGCTGCGGAGCTTCGAGCCGATCTCGCGTTCGGCGACGAGCCAGACGCTCTGGAGCTCGCCCGGCGTGGATCGACGGGTGTTCGCGGGGGCGGAGGTGCTCACTGGATGACCTCCTTGAAGATCTGGGCGAGGGTCGGATGCTGCGGGGCGAAGCTGGCGACGTCGCCGCGCTCGACCGCGCGGCGCAGTACCCGCTGGGCGTCGTGCTCGGCGGCGTCGAAGAGGGCGTAGCCGCCGTCGAAGTCGACGACGGTGACCCCGGGTTCGTCGCGGATCCACCCGGCGTCGCCCGCGGAGACGAGCTCGAACCGGTGTCCGGCGTGCTCGGCGCGGAGCGCGTCGCGAGCGCCGGCGGCGCGCACGGTGCCGTCGGCGATGATGACGAGGTCGTCGCAGAGGCGCTCGACCACATCGAGCTGGTGCGAGGAGAACAGCATAGCGGTGCCCGCGGCCGCGCGCTCCTGCAGAACCCCCGCGACGACGTCGACGGCGAGCGGGTCGAGGCCCGAGAACGGCTCGTCGAGGATGAGCACCTCGGGGTCGTGCACGAGGGCCGCGGCGATCTGGGCGCGCTGCTGGTTGCCGAGGGAGAGGGTCTCCACGTTGTCGCGGAGGCGCTCCGACAGGCCCAGACGGTCGAGCAGCGACTCGGCGGCCGTGGTCGCTTCGGCTTTGCCGTAGCCGTGCAGCCGAGCGAGGTAGGCGATGTGCTCGCCGACGCGCATCTTCGGGTACAGCCCGCGCTCTTCGGGCATGTAGCCGAATCGGCGACGGTCGGCGGCGGTGACGGGCGAACCGTCGAGGGCGACATGGCCGCCGTCTTTCGCGAGTACGCCCAGCGCGATGCGCATCGTCGTGGTCTTGCCGGCGCCGTTCCCGCCGACGAAGCCCGTCAGGCGGCCCTGGGTGACGTCGAACGTCACGTCGTCGAGCACACGGCGACCGCCGTAGCTCTTGGTGATGCCGGTCAGCTCGAGCACGGCTCCTCCTCCTCCGGCACCCGCGGCGGGTGCCCGCGAACGACGTTACGCAGGCGGGTGCCGCGCAGCATCCGCCCCCGGGAGGGTTGGACTTCTCCCCCTGGCGGGGGAGGGGCGCTCAGGCGAGGCCGTGTCGGTGCGCGATCACGACCGCCTGCACGCGATCGCGCGCGCCGAGCTTCTGCAGCACGTTGGATACGTGCGTCTTGACCGTCGCATCGCCGATGTAGAGGCGGCTGGCGATCTCGGCGTTGCTGAGCGCCTCGGCCATCAGGCGCAGCACCTCGGTCTCCCGCTCGGTGAGGGTCGCGATCGCCGGGTGCGGGGTCGGTGCGGCGGCGATCGCGGGCTCGGCGTCGGGTCCTGCGAAGCGGGCGATGACGCGCCGGGTCACCTCGGGTGCGAGCAGCGCGTCGCCGCCGGCGACCACGCGAACCGCCGAGACCAGTTCCTCCGGGCCCGCGTTCTTCAGCAGGAATCCGCTTGCTCCGGCCGAGAGCGCCTGGAAGAGGTAGTCGTCGCGATCGAAGGTGGTGACGATGAGCACGGCGGCCTCGACCGAAGGGTCGGAGACGATCCGTCGCGTAGCCTCCAGGCCGTCCATGCCGGGCATCTGCACGTCCATGCAGATGACGTCGGGGTGGAGGGCGGATGCGGCGGACACCGCCTCCGCGCCGTTGGCCGCTTCTCCGACGACGTCGATGTCGTCCTGGAGCGACAGGATCGTGCGGAAGCCCGCGCGCATCATCGCGTGGTCGTCGACGAGCAGGACGCGTATGTCAGACACGGGCGGACGCCTTCGTCGTCAGGGGTACGCGGGTGCGCACGAGGTATCCGCCGCGTGAGCGGGGGCCGATCTCGATCGTTCCGCCCGACGCTCCCGCCCGCTCGCGCATGCCCAGCTGTCCGAGGCCCGGTGCGCCGGAGCCCACGCGTCCGGTGTTCGATACCTCGAGCTCGACCGACTCGTCGGTGTAGCGCAGTCGCACCTCGGCCGTGGCGTGCGGTCCGCCGTGTCGGCGGGCGTTCGTCAGGGCCTCCTGGGCGATGCGGTAGAGGTTGACCTGCACGAGACCGGGCACCTCGCGTTCCTCGCCGACGATGTGGAACGTGGTCGGCATGCCGGCCGACCTCGTCGCCTCGACGAGGTCGCTCACCGCGTCGAGGTCGCGGGTGGTCGGAGCGGTGTCGGGTTCGGGGTCGCTGCCGTCGGGCGTCCGCAGCGTGGCGAGCAGCTGCCGGAGTTCCGTCAGCGACTGGCGAGCCGACGACTCGACGCCCTCGAGGATCTCGCGGGCGTGGTCGGGGTCTTTCGGCATGACCGAGCGCGCGGCACCCGCCTGCACGCCCATGAGCGAGACGTGATGGGCGACCACGTCGTGCAGCTCGCGGGCGATCCGAACCCGATCGAGGGCGACGGCCTGTGCCGCGGTGACCTCGCGCTCCCGCTCGAGCTCGGCGGTGCGCTCCTCGAGGGCGGCGCGCTCGCGCATCTGCTGGTGCGAGCGCTCGCCGAAGTAGTAGGCCCCGCCGAAGTAGAGGGCGTTGAGGAGGAACGTCAGCAACGTGTAGGCGATGTACGGCGAGAACGCCCCCGCGCGCGAGAACACCTCCTCGGTCTCGGTGGGCACGGGGCCGGTGGCGTCGATGAGCATGACGATGGTCAGCCAGAGGAACATGCCCGCGATGATCGCGATCCGCACGATGGTCGCGCGACGCCTGTTCGTCGACCAGGCACCCACCGTGTAGAGCGCGATGAACATCGCCACGTTGCCGGCATAGAGCTCGGGGATCTGGATCGTCACCGCGACGAAGTAGGCGACGGAGACGACGATGGCGACGATCGACGGCCAGCGTCGGCGGAAGGCGAGGGGAACGGCGAGCACGAAGGCGTAGGCGACGGAGAGGGGCATCGCCGCCTGTCGGTCTCCGTACATCCCGGCGATCGCCGAGAGGACAGCGCTGATCAGTGCGCCGACGAGAACGACGACCGCCAGCACGACGTCGGCGCGACGCTGCGCGGGGGTGGGGATCATGCCCTCACGTTACGAGACGGGCGTGCCCCGCAGCATCCGCCGGAAGGGGGAGCGTGCACTCGATTCACAGGAATACACCCATCGGAGGCCGCGTTCGCTCGAGGGTACGGGCCGTTCCCGGCCGCGCAACCGAAAGGATCCCCGTGACTGACTACACGATCGGCTACATCGTCGGCAGCATCTCGAGCACCTCGATCAATCGGCGTCTCTCGAAGGCGCTGGAGCGCGTCGTTCCCGACGGCGTGAAGCTCGTCGAGATCCCGATCGCCGACCTGCCGTTCTACTCGCCCGACTTCGACGCAGACTTCCCGCAGGTCGCCCGCGACTTCAAGCAGTCGATCGCCGACGTCGACGGCGTGATCATCCTCACCCCCGAATACAGCCGGTCGATTCCCGGGGTGCTCAAGAACGCCCTCGACTGGTCGGCTCGTCCCTATGGTGAAGCCTCCTTCGACGGCAAGCCGACCGCGGTCATGGGCACGTCGCAGGGCCCGATCTCGACGGCCGTCGCGCAGCAGCACCTCAAGACGATCCTCAGCCACTACAACGCCCCCGTGCTCGGCCAGCCCGAGGGCTTCATCCAGTCGACCCCCGGTCTGTTCGAAGACGACGGCGCGATCACGAACGAGGGAACCGCGGCGTTCCTCCGCTCCTACCTCGAGGCTTTCGTCGACCTGATCGGTCGCTACGCGACCGCCGACGACGCTTCGGAGTCGAAGGCCGCCTGAGCGCCATCGGTCGCTCCAGACGCCCCCGGTCCTCGTGACCGGGGGCGTCTGGCGTTCGGCGCCCGCGCGGGTGCGGGCGGTACGGGGGCAGGCCGCGCGGGTGCGGGTGCGGGTGTGGGTGTGGGCGTGGGTGCGGGTGCGGGTCGCGCGGGCACCGGCTCGCGCGCGCACCGGCTCGCGCGGGCGAGGGCGCGGGTCAGGAGGGTGCGGGTCAGAAGGGCGCGGGTCAGAAGGGTGCGGTGGCTTCGGATGTGCGGTCGTCATCGGGTGCGGGCCGGAAGACCGGGACTTTCCGTTCCGGTCGCACCACGAATCGTCTCCCGCCGGGGGATTTCCATTCGAGTGCGCCGCCGCTGTCGGGGATCTGTCTCACGCACCACCCGCCGTGATGCTTGATCGTGTGGTGCCCAACGCAGAGGGGGCCGAGGTTCGTGAGTTCGGTGGTGCCGCCGTGTTCCCACGCGAGTTGGTGGTCGATCTGACACCTTCGGGCGGGTGTTCCGCATCCGGGGGCCATGCAGGTCGCGGCCCGCCATTCCACGAGCTGTCGTAACGCCGCCGGGGTGCGGTACTGGTCACGCCCGACGGAGAGCACCATCCCCGTCTCGGGGTGGGTGAGCACCCGCATCCACCCGTCCGCGCCGCCGCAGAGTTCCCG
>NZ_QEIJ01000014.1 GCF_003095395.1 Microbacterium sp. Gd 4-13 | reverse complement strand
CCCCGACCCGAGAACTGCGCCCAAACCCGCCTTGCGCCGGGGGGGGCCGAAACCCAACAACCACCCCCCCCCCCCCCCCCCCCGCCCCCCCCCCCCCCCCGCCCCCCCCCCCCCCCCCCGCCCCCCCCCCCCCCCCCCCCCCCCCCCCCCCCCCCCCCGTCGGCAGGGGACGGGCTTCGTGCGGTCGCAAGGGCACGCGTCGCCACCCTCCGACGCGGCGATAAGCGAGAGCGGCCGCAACCGTGTGGCATCGCCCAGCGCCTTGAACGTGCGAGCGATGCTCACCGCGGCGGTCTCAGGCCGTCTCGCAAATTAGTCAGCAGCCGCTGTATGGTCAGTACATGCTGACTATTGCTTCGCGCCTCGATGTCATGAACCGGCTCGGGCGGGCTATGGCCGATCCGACGCGCTCGCGCATCCTTATGGCCCTGCTCGGCGGGCCGAGCTACCCTGCGGTGCTTTCCCGAGATCTGGGCTTGACCCGCTCGAACGTCTCGAACCACCTGACGTGCCTGCGCGATTGCGGGATCGTGGTCGCAGAGCCGGAGGGGCGGCAGACCCGCTACGAGATCTCGGACCCCCACCTGGCAGCAGCTCTGACGGCTCTGGTGGACGTGACTCTGGCGGTGGACGAGAACGCATTGTGCGAGGATTCCTCGTGCACGGTGCCGGGCTGCTGCGGTGCGGGAGTGGGCGCGTGAGCGCGGTGACGGAGCCGCAGATCGAAGGTGGCGATCTGGATGATGACGACGACCACGATGGGCCGTGGTGGACGGACCGTGGAATTATGGTCCCGGTTTTCTCCGGCGTCGCGTTCTTCGCGGGACTGATCTGCGAGTGGTCCGGAGCCGAAATTCCGGGGCTGGTGCTGTTCTGGATCGGCTTGCTACTGGGTGCGTCGACGTTCACGCCGGGCGCAATCCGGAAGTTGTTCAAGGGCAAGCTGGGCATCGGGCTGCTGATGACGATCAGCGCGATTGGTGCGGTCATCCTCGGCTACGTCGAGGAGGCAGCGGCTCTGGCGTTCCTCTACTCAATCGCCGAGGCTCTTGAAGATAAGGCAATGGACCGGGCCCGCGGCGGTCTGCGGGCACTGCTGAAGCTGGTCCCCGACACCGCGACGGTGCTGGTCAGCGGAGCGCAGACGGAAGTCGCGGCGAAGAACCTCACGGTCGGGCAGGTCATGCTGGTCCGTCCCGGTGAGCGAATCGCCACGGACGGCGTCGTCCGGTCAGGGCGCTCCAGCATGGACACCTCCGCGATCACGGGTGAGTCGATCCCGGTCGAGGTCGAACCTGGTGACGCCGTCCCCGCCGGGGCGATCAACACCGCCGGGGCACTCGAGGTCGAGGCCACGGCGGCGGGGACCGACAACTCGCTAACCACAATCGTCGAGCTTGTCGAGAAGGCGCAGGCGGAGAAGGGCGACCGCGCCCGTCTCGCGGACAAGATCGCCCGCCCACTGGTCCCGGGCGTGCTGATCCTCGCCGCACTGGTCGCAATCATTGGGTCGCTGTTTGGTGACCCCGAGCTATGGGTCACCCGGGCCTTGGTCGTGCTGGTCGCCGCGTCCCCCTGCGCACTGGCGATCTCGGTGCCCCTCACGGTCGTCGCCGCGGTCGGCGCGGCCAGTAAGTTCGGCGTGATCATCAAGTCAGGCGCGGTCTTCGAGCGATTCGGCGGCATCCGCCATATCGCCGTCGACAAGACCGGCACCCTCACCCGCAACAAGCCGACGGTCACCGCAGTCCTCACCGCCGCCGACGTCACCGAAGGTCAACTCCTGGCCTGGGCCAGCGCAATCGAGCAGCACAGCACCCACCCCCTCGCCGCCGCGATGGCTGCCGCAGCTCCCGGCGCCCCCGCGGCCGCCGCGGTGACCGAGAAAGCCGGTCACGGCATCGAGGGAACCGTCGACGGCGTGAAGATCACAGTCGGCAGCCCCCGATGGCTCGAGGTCGGCGACCTGGGCGACCAGGTTGCCGCTCTCGAGGAGCAGGGCATGACCGTCGTGATCGTGCACCGAGACGGGGTGCCCGCGGGTGCGATCGGAGTTCGCGACGAGTTGCGCCCCGAGGTCCCAGAAGTGGTCCGCACTCTGGCACGTGACCGCATCGGTGTGACCATGCTCACCGGCGACAACGCCCGCACGGCGCGCGCCCTTGCCAGGCAGGCTGGAATCGTGGACGTGCGTGCTGAACTCCGGCCCGAGGACAAGGCGGCAGCGATCGTTCAACTGTCAGGCACCGCTCCCGTCGCGATGATCGGTGATGGCATCAACGACGCCCCGGCTCTCGCCGTCGCAGACATTGGCATCGCGATGGGTGCAACCGGCTCCGACGCTGCGATCGAGTCCGCCGACGTCGCTTTCACCGGCCACGACCTCCGCCTCCTTCCCCGCGCCTTCGACCACGCCCGCCGCGGGCGCCGCATCATCAACCAGAACATCGCACTGTCGTTGCTGATCATCGCTGCGCTGCTCCCGCTCGCGCTGTTCGGCGTTCTCGGGCTCGCCGCCGTCGTCCTGGTCCACGAGATCGCAGAGGTCATCGTGATCCTTAACGGCCTCCGCGCCGCTCGCACGCAGAAGGCTGTCTCATGACGACTCACCACGGGCTGCCCGCCGAGGGGCGATCGCGACGCAGGAGGGGGAGTAGTCAGGACGATGACCACACATCGACGGCTGTACCAAATTGAGGCGGTGTCGAACGGTCCCCGAAGGCCGGACGCCTCGAAAGCATAGAATCAGGGCGATGAATGCGCAGAGTTCACCGCGCGAGCACCCAGCTCGCAGTCGTGCTCCGCTGGCGGCCCAGATCGTCAGCGCTGTGCTGCTCGCGCTCACACTCTGCCTGAGTTCCTGGGCTGGCGGGCACTCTGCGGACGACGACGGTAGCTTCGCTGAGATCCTCACCGCATCCGCAACGGGCATCGCCCCCGGTTCGGCGCCTCTCAGCGACACGCCGCCAGGCATAGCCGCGGCTGACTCCGCCGGCACGCTGATGTCCGGGGCGGTGTGCGTATTCGGGTTGCTGTGCGGTGTCGTCTTCTTCGCCGTGTTGCGCCGCGCCCGCCTGCTACGGGGAACACCCCTCCTCACGCGAGCGGCCGTCACCATCGAACACAGCTGGCCACGCATCCTCTTCCTTGCTCCACCGCTGACGCTCTCACAGCTAGCCATCCTTCGAAACTGACCAGGAACTCCCGTCCGCCTGCCCCCGGTGTGCAATGCGGATGCGTCACCAGTTCCTTGCTCGATTGTGCGCCCCACCCTGCGCACCGGGCGTTTCTTCAGACCTCGGAGTACCCCTCAAATGTCACGTTCACTATCCGTCCGAACCCCCCGCGTGCAGCTTCTCACGGCAACCGTTATCGCCGCGGTCGTGACGACTCTCGCTCTGATGCTGTTCCCTGCACCCGCGACAGCACACGACAGCATCGTGAGCTCCTACCCAGCGGCTGCGTCGTCGGTCGATTCCCCGCCTGACGAGATCTCCATCACCTTCAGCGCCGAGCTCTTGGGCGAGGGAGGAACAGGTTTGATCGAGATCACGGGCCCCGACGGCGTCGTCTACAGCGAAGGTGAGCCGGAGATCGCGGAAGCCACGATTACCCAGCATCTCTCCGCGAACGCACCCTCTGGGAGATACACGGTGCTGTGGCGGGTTGTTTCGAGCGACGGACACCCGACCAGCGGCGAGTACGGCTTCGAAGTGCTGACGTCCGCACCCCTTTCTCCGTCACCCACCCCTTCCACCACCGCCGCACCTACAGCGACTCCGACGCCTTCCTCGACCGAGTCGGCCGGCACCGATGGTGTGCGGACAGAAGGTCACGGGGAGGCGACCGGTGGCGGCGCAGCGCTCCCGGTGTTCCTCATCACCGGGGTGACCGTCGTGCTCATCGGTCTCCTGATCGTGGTGCTACTCCTGCGTAACGCACGTCGTCGCCGAGACGCTGAGCAGCCGTGAGACCGCTTCAGGCCCGCGCTTTTGCATGGGCGTGCCTGGCGGCGGCCGGGGTGGTTCTTGTGGACCAGTCCACGAAGGCCCTGGCCATCACCATGCTGTCGACAACGACGCGCGTCCCGCTGCTCGGGGACGCTTTCGGTCTACAGCTTGCTTTCAACCCCGGGGCGGCGTTCTCCCTGGGAGCAGGCTCCACTGGGGTCATCACCGCTATCACCTTCGCCGCCGTTGTGTTCCTCACACGCGCCGCCACCCGCGCCACATCGCCCGCCTGGGCTGCCGGTATCGGTCTGATCTGGGGGGCAGCGATTGGAAACCTCCTTGACCGCCTCCTTGCGCCACCCGGGTTTGGGGTCGGACAGGTCACGGACTTCCTCGCCTATGGGGAACTCTTCATCGGCAACATCGCCGACGCGGCGCTTTTCGTCGGGTTCGCCGTGCTGGGGTGGCAGCTCTACCGAGAATCGCGTCAACGCCGCCGCAGCCAAAACGTCCGCCTCGCACCCACCGCCGCGGAGGCCTCCGAATGAGGGCTCCGCTGCTACGTCAGCGCCGCGGACTCGGCGTCACCGCGCTCATTGGGGCGGTGTTCTTGGTCGCCGGATGCGCGGCAAACGACAACCTCAGCGAGCAGTACCGGGAAGGCAACGACAAGGGTTTTATCTCCGGTGACTTCCGTGTCGTGGAGATCCCGGAGCGAGAACGCGGCGACTCCGTCACATTCGCGGGCGTGTCCGAGCGGGGGGAAGCCATCTCGAGCGATGACTACCAAGACCGTGTCTACGTCGTGAACTTCTGGTACGCCGCGTGCGGGCCGTGCATCGCTGAAGCCCCGCTCTTGGAGGAGGTGTGGCAGGAGTACCAAGCGGATGACGTGGGTTTCCTCGGGATTAACATCTACGACCAGCCAGGAACGGCGGTCTCTTTCGCTGAAGACAACGGCATCAGCTACCCGAGCGTCATCGACGTGAACGAGGGGTCGGTGAAGCTTGCTTTCGCGGCAGCAACCCCCATACAGGCAACGCCCACCACTCTCGTGATGGACCGGGACGGGCGCGTTGCCGCCCGCATCATCGGACAACTTCCCTCCGCGTCGATACTCTCCACCCTCGTCGGCGACGCGCTCGGGGAGGAACCATGAACCTCAGCATGATCGTCTTCGACGGGGCGCTGTGGGTAGCCGTCGCCGTGGCGTTGGCCGCCGGCCTGATCTCTTTCGTTTCACCGTGCGTTCTGCCCCTTGTGCCCGGCTACTTCGGGTACCTCACTACGTCCATGACCACCTCAGAGGGGCGTGATCGCGGACGCGGCCCCTTACTGCTCGGCGTATTGCTGTTCATCGCTGGATTCACCACCGTCTTCATGTCCGTAACCATCCTGGGAGGGGTATTCGGGCTCTTCTTTCTCGAGTACTCCGCCGTCATCACCCGCGTCCTCGGGGTGGTGGTGATCGCCATGGGTCTCGCGTTCCTCGGCGTCTTCCGGCGCGCGCAGCGCACCGTCCGCCCCCAAGCTCGTCGCAACCTCGGGATGGTGAGTGCGCCATTGCTGGGCTTGGCTCTCGGGGTGGGGTGGACCCCATGCATCGGCCCGACGCTCGCGGCAATCATGTCCGTCTCCTGGAACATGGGAGACCCTTCTCGCGCAGCTGTTCTGGGGCTGGCGTACTCGCTGGGATTAGGTATCCCCTTCCTCCTGCTCGCACTGGGCGCCGGGTGGGCTACCCGCTCCGTCTCTTTCGTCAAGCGGCACATCAGGGTCATCAACATCGCCGGCGGGACGGTGATGATCCTGCTGGGTATCGCCATGGTCACCGGGGTCTGGGGATCATTAATGTCCGTCTTGCAGGGGGTGATGCTCAATGTCACTCTCCCGATCTGACGCTGACCGCTCCCGTCCCGCGGACCACATCGACCAAGCAGCAACCGCCGAAACAGTTGCCGGACCGCCGCTGGGCCCGGTGGGTTGGGTGAGGTGGGGGTGGCGGCAACTCACGAGCATGAGAACAGCCATCGTTCTGCTGCTTCTCCTTGCCCTGGCCGCCGTCCCCGGCTCCGTGTTTCCCCAACGCAGCGCAGATCCGAACGGCGTCGCTCAATGGTTCCGAGACAACCCCGACGTCGCGCCCGTTCTGGACTGGTTTCAGCTGTTCGACCTGTACAGCTCCTCGTGGTTCTCCGCGATCTACCTGCTCTTGTTCATCTCTCTCATCGGGTGCGTGATCCCTCGCACCCGTCACCACCTGAAAGCGCTCCGAGCCGCCCCACCCCGAACACCGGCACGGCTTTCGCGGCTGGACAACCATCGCCAAGACACCGTCGACGGCGGTGAGGACCCGGATGCCGTCGCGTCACGCGCGGTCGAGATCGCGACTGAGCAGCTGCGCTCACGCGGCTACCGGGTGAAACGGTACGACGCCAGAGGAAGCTGGTCAGTGTCCGCCGAACGAGGCTACGCCCGAGAAACCGGCAACCTCATCTTCCATGGCGCTCTCATCGGGGTCCTCGTCGCCGTACTCGTCGGCAGCGGATTCACCTACACCGGCCAACGAGTCATCGTGGAGGGCACCACCTTCGTCAACGCGCTAAGCGACTACTCATCATTCAACCCGGGCCGTTTCATCGACGGAACAGGCCTGACACCGTACTCAATGACCCTCGACACCTTCGGCGTCGAGTACCAGCCGCCACGCTCGGCCGGCGCAGGCCAAGCGGGCGACTTCGCTGCGGCGGTCACCATTCGCACGCCCGCGACCGACGAAACAAGAGCCGAGACGGTGCGGGTAAACGCGCCGCTGACAGTCGGAAACGACCGCATCTTCCTTCTGGGGAACGGGTACGCCCCTACCATCACCGTGCGCAATGGCGACGGCGACGTCGTCTACAGCGATTCGCAGCCGTTCCTCCCGCAAGACTCGATGATGACCTCCCTGGGCATCATCAAGGTCCCCGACGGGCTACCGGAGCAGATTGGACTGGTGGGCTTTTTCTACCCGACCCAGGGAGCCCTTCCCACCGGGGCGTACACCTCGATATACCCCGACCTGTTCAATCCCGTCGTGACGTTCAACGTCTTCTCCGGCAGTCTCGGTATCGATGACGGGACACCCCGTTCCGTCTACACACTGGATACCTCCGGAATGGCCCAGCTCACCGGCGGCGACACCGGTAGCGATTCCATCGAGCTAAACCCGGGCCAGACCGCTGACCTGCCGAACGGGTGGGGCACCGTCACCTTTGAGGACGCGTCCGCCGGAACCGACCCGCTCGCCGCAGTGAAACGCTTCGCCTCGCTGCAAATCCAACACGACCCCGGCGCCACCTGGGTCCTCGTTTTCGCTGTGATCGCGACCCTGGGGCTCATGGCCGGCCTCTTCATCCCTCGCCGGCGCGTCTGGGTCAAAGTCACCCCTGAGCCGCTCGGCGAAGCGGGAACCCTCCGGGTTGAGTACGCGGGTCTCGCCCGCGGCGAAGACCCCCAACTCGACCCTGCCGTGTCACAACTGCGCGACGCGCACCTGACCGCAATCGGCAACCTCATCCCACCCCCGACCCGCGAGGAAAACACATGACCCGCACCGCCACGCTCTCCACTCCCGTCAAAGTCACCATCGCCGCCGGCGTCCTCGTCGTTCTCCTCGTCGTCGGCGCCGTCATCTACTCCTTCGCGTCACGCCCCGCAGCTCCCGACCCCGCAGGAGCAGAGGGCGCCCTCCCGGGTACGCGCGCGAACACCCACGTGCTCGACGAGGTCGGACCCGACGCCCCCACCCTGGTGGAATTCCTCGACTTCGAATGCGAAGCGTGCGGCGCCTTTTACCCCGTCATTGAGCAGCTCCGCGAGGAATACGACGGAGAAATCAACTTCGCTATCCGGTACTTCCCCCTCCCCGGACACTTCAACGCCATGAACGCCGCGATCGCCGTCGAGGCTGCGGCGCAGCAAGGCCAGCTGGAACCGATGTACAGCAAAATGTTTCAGACCCAGGAGCAGTGGGGCGAGCAGCAAACTTCCGAAGAAGCCCGGTTCCGGTCCTACGCCGAAGAACTCGGTCTCGACATGGCCACATATGACACCGCCGTCGCAGACCCAAGCACACGCGCCCGCGTGGAAGAGGACTACAACGACGCCCGCGCGCTCGGGGCGTCCAGCACCCCCACCTTCTTCCTCGACGGGCAACAGCTCGAGCTCACGCAACTCACCGACCTAACTGATGCACTCGACCGCGCCATCTCAGACTGAGCAGTCTCAACTCGCCCCCCAGGCCACCTCACCCCGGGCCATCCCCCTACGGTGGGCGCTGCCGGGTGCGGTCGTTGGGGGAGTGGCCCTTGATCTCGCCTATCCCTCAGTAGGGTGGTGGCCGCTCGCGATCCCCAGCGTCGTGGTCATTCTGGTCTCGCTCATTGGGCGCACGGCGCGAGGCGCTTTGCTCGTCGGTGGCGTGTACGGGGGCACCTTTTACCTGCGTCACCTCGACTGGGTGGGAAGCTTCTTAGGCCCGACACCCTGGTTGGCTCTCGCCGCCCTCCAGACCGCGATCGTCGCAGTCGGCTGCGTCCTTATCACCTGGACGTACGGGTGGGGAGAACGAAGACTCCGTGCACGATGGTCACGGCTTCTCCTGCTCCCGCTGATCGTGGGCTCCGCTTGGCTCCTCAGAGAAACAGTGGCCGGCGCGTGGCCCTACACCGGGTTCCCCTGGGCCCGGCTCGGTGTCACGCAATCCAACGGGCCTCTCCTCGAGATCGTGTCGTGGACGGGAGTGAGCGGATTGACCTTCCTACTGGTCGCGGTGTGCGCGGCGGGGGTACAGGCGGTCCGCGAATGGAACACCGCCGGGCTGCGCGGGGCGATCATGCCCACCGTTCTCCTCGGTGCGCTCGCGCTCGCACCTCAGTTCCCCACGACCGTGACTGGGTCGTTCACGGTCGGGTGGGTACAAGGCAACGGCCCGTCCGGATATTTCGACCAGCGCGCCCCCGGTGACATCCTCGCGTCCCACGTCGACGCCACTGCCGAGCTG
The DNA here is from genome assembly GCF_003095395.1 of Microbacterium sp. Gd 4-13. GTDB lineage: Bacteria > Actinomycetota > Actinomycetes > Actinomycetales > Microbacteriaceae > Microbacterium. Next base: position 10,044 of record NZ_QEIJ01000014.1, on the reverse strand, counting down.
GCGGACGAGGATCTCGACCTGGTGGTGTGGCCCGAGGGCTCCGTTGACAGCGACCCGCTTCGCAATGCTCGTGCTGGCCGAGTTCTCGACGAGGTGGCGAGCACGGTGGGGGCCCCTGTCCTCGTCAATGCAGCAACGCAACGCGCCGGCGCAACGTTCAACACTTCGCTGCTGTGGGACCGAACAGCGTCCCCGCAGGTGCACGACAAGCGCAACCCGGTGCCGTTCGGAGAGTATGTTCCGGATCGCTGGCTGTATGAGGCGATCGCGCCGGACCTGGTCGGTCTTATCCAGCGGGAGTACTCCCCGGGCTCCAACCCGCCAGTGGTGACAGTGGACGGGGTGCGCGTCGGCCTCGCAATCTGTTTCGACGTCATCTACGACCGAGTCGTGCGAGAGGGCATCGATGCCGGGGCAGAGGTGCTCATCTTCCAGACCAACAACGCCGATTTCCGTGGCACAGACGAGAACGTGCAACAACTCGCCTTCGCCCGTATGCGCGCCGTCGAAACCGGTCGAGCGGCCATCAACGTGTCCACCGTGGGAACGAGCCAAGCGATTGCTGCAGACGGGAGCATCATCGATGCGCTCCCGATCAACACCACCGCAGCGTCAGTGACGACACTGCCGCTGCACCAGGGCATCACGCCCGCCATCCTGCTCGGGGACGCGATCGAGGTGATTCTCGCTACGGCCGGGATCGTGCTCTGTTTCGTTATCTCGATCCGCGCCCGGTACAAGAATCCGCGCACCTCAGAAAGGCACTCATGAGCGGCGACACCCCCGCCCCGGCTCACACCCCCTCCGTCGTCACCCGCCACGCGTTCGCCATCTTCTTGCTGGTGACCGGGATACTCGGGCTCACCGCCTCCCTCGCGCTTTCGGTGGAGAAGATCGAACGCCTTCTCAACCCGCAAACCGCGCTCGGATGTGACCTTTCTGTCCTCGTGCAATGCAGCGCCAACCTGGACAGCGCGCAGGGTGCGGTCCTCGGGTTCCCTAACCCGTTCCTCGGCCTCGTAGGGTACGCGGCGGTTGCCACCACAGGAGTCGCCCTTCTCGCGACAGCGCACCTGGCCCGCTGGTTCTGGGTGGGATTCACCCTCGGCGTCACCTTCGCTATGGCGTTCGTCGTGTGGCTCATCACACAAAGCGTGTTCATCCTCGGGACGTTGTGCCCCTGGTGCCTCCTGGTGTGGAGCGTCACCATCCCACTGTTCATCTTCACCACGGGCCGCTCCCTTCGGGCCGGGGTCTTCGGTGCCGGTCCGGCGCGCCTGGGGGCCGCGCTGTGGCCGTGGCTCACCCTGATCACCCTCCTCGCCTACGTGGCGGTCGCCGTCGTCGCGCAGCTGCGGCTGGACGTCATCGGGAGCCTCCTATGAGAAACGACACGCGTTCGACGAGGGCGCTGACCGTGATGAGAGTCGCCGGCCCCCTGGTGCTTGTCGCCGCGGCATTCGTCACGCTCCTGGCGTCACTGACGCTCGGGGGTGGGTCAGCGCCACTCGCTATTGGTGACCCTGGGGCGACCGTCCGGTGGGGGCTTCCGATCGTGAAGCTCCTTGTGAACGTGACGGCCGCAACAATGGTGGGGTCCCTGGCGCTCGCGCTGTTCGCATTGCAGGCCGGTACCCGCCCGTTCGACGTCGCGCTGGACACCACATCCATCGCTGCGGCCCTTTTCACCCTGAGTTCCGCCGTGACCGCGTTCCTGACGTTCCTCAACGTCATACCGGCCGCGCCAACACTCGACCCCGCTTTCGGCCAACAGCTGGGGAGGTTCCTTGTCGAAACGGAGCTCGGCCGCGCCTGGCTGACCACGACGGTTGCGGGGGCCGTCCTGACCGTTCTGACCTTCGCCGTCCGCGGGTGGACACCGACCCTTTTCGTTGCGATCTTGGCCGCGGCAAGCCTCGTACCGATGGCAACACAGGGCCATGCCGGCGAAGAAGCCAGCCACGAGGCGGCGGTCATGTCACTGGTGATCCACACCCTCGCCGCGGCCGTGTGGCTCGGGGGTCTCATCCTGCTCGTCGTGGTGCGTCCCGCACTGACGCGCGCGGAGATGCACACGACGCTGCTGCGATACTCATCGATCGCGTTGGCAGCGTTCATCGTGGTGGCACTGTCGGGAACGGTACGGGCGTCCATCGGTCTCGGCGGGTGGGACGCGTTGTGGTCACCTTACGGGGCGCTCGTGCTCGCCAAAGCGGTGACGCTCGTTATGCTCGGCGTTCTCGGCGCGTGGTACCGCCGGCGGCTGATCAACCGCGCCAGTCAGCCGCGCGGGTCCCGCCGATTTTGGGGCGTGGTCATCCTGGAGCTAGCGTTCATGGGCATCGCGAGCGGCGCGGCCGCAGCGCTCGCCCGCACCCCCACACCGGGTGGAAACGAGCCGCCCGTTGTGGAAAGCGCCGCGCAACTCCTCACCGGCAACCCCGTGCCGCCGGAACTGACCACCATTGAGTGGCTGACCAGCACGGACGTGGACCCCCTCTGGGTGCTTGTCGCAGCGTTCGGCTTGTTCTTCTACCTCGCTGGTGTACGCCGTCTGCGGATCCAGGGGGAGTCCTGGCCACGGCGCCGGATCGTGTTGTGGTGCAGCGGGCTGGCGGCACTGCTCTGGGTGACATCGGGACCCATCAACGCCTACCGGGAATACCTGTTCAGTGTGAACGCGCTGGGGCTGACCTTATTTTCAGTGGTCATTCCCCTCCTGCTCGTGTGCGGTACACCCGTCACGCTCGCGCTTCGAGCAATCACCCCTCGTACCGATGGCTCCCGCGGGGGACGCGAATGGGTGCTATCGCTCACACAGAACCCGGTCGTCCGAATCCTCACCCACCCGTTCGTCGCCGCGGGCGTCGCTATCGTCACGCTCTGGGGCACCTACTTCACCGGGATCTTCCGTTGGGCGTTGGCTGACCCACTCGGATACGAGGGGCTGGCCGCGTTTTCTCTGCTCGTTGGCTGCATTCTCGTCGTGACCTTCACCGGCGGAGCGACGGCGCCCCGCGCCCACCCAACCCGTTCCCGCGTTGTCGCGCTTGTCGCGGTAATGGGGTCGTATGCCGTGTTCGGCATCACGATAGTCGTGCAGTCAGGAACGTTGGTGGCGGACTGGTTTGGGGCCATGGACCGCACGTGGGGGGCATCGCCGCTCGCTGATCAAGCCGCGGGTGGCATCCTGGTCTGGGCCTTCGGTATCGCCCCCCTGATGGTCATTGGGGCCGTCTTCGTGGTCGGTCAGGGCCCAGGGAAGGAACCGGTCGCCGCCCTACCAGCGCGACAAGGGGGCCGCGGATGAACATCGGGTGCCCAGCGCCCACATCGGCCAATCGGAAAGGGCGGATCACGCCTACACTGAGCGGGATGCGCGTAGCGGCTCCCCGCCTCCCCTCTGCGCCGGGCTCGGCCGCCGTACTGACAATGAGACTCATTGCCGCGGCCCTGCTGTTGTTCGCCATCACCGTGATGACTCTCAGCGCTCACCACGATCAAGACCCTGTCGGGGTCGGATCGGCCGCCCCCGCTGTAGACGCCGTCATCACCGAAGCCAGCGCCGCCGACGTCGAGGCCATGGCGGCAACAGTCACAGCGTCCACACTTGCAGTGACGACGGTGTGCGTGCTGCTCGCAGTCAGCTGCGTAGCCATCGTCGCCGCCCGTCACCTCCTCCGGCGGACAAACCCGCGCGTTCCGCTCGCCCTGTCGCCCCGGGCCTCACCACCCGCGCCGGTTCGTTCGTCCGCGCTTCCGCGTTCTCCCTCTCTCACGCAACTGTCGGTTAGCCGCATCTGACCTCTCCTCGCCCTTGGCGCACGCAGCCAGGGGTCACAGGTGTGCGTCTTGCGGTCATCGTTCGAGGAGTGTGTGTGAACAGCTGTACCCCGTCGCTGCTTCCAGCAGCAGGAACCATCCAAAATCCCGCCTCAGACGCGGCGGCGGGGTGGCAGCCATGACCAGCCACATCGAGGGCCTCTCCCGGCGCCGCGCGATCATTGTCGGTGCGGGCCAGTCCGGTCTTGCTGTCGCCGCATCGCTCATCTCTCACGGGCTGCAGCCCCAGATCGACTTCGCTGTGATCGATGCGTCCCGCGAAGAAGAGCGAACATGGGATCGGCGCTGGCACTCACTTCGACTCCACACCACGGCTCGCGAGTCCGCACTGCCCGGTCTCAGCTTCTCCGGCGACCCGAACCGCCATCCCTTCGCGGATGAGATGGGTCACTACTTGACGAACTTCGCCCGCACCTTCGCGATCAAACCCATCTGGGACACACCAGCCATCCACGTGCGGAAACCAGGCGAAGGAACCACCCTCGAGCTGATCACGAGCCGCGGTGAGGTCCAGACCCGTAACGTCGTGGCAGCGTCGGGGGCATACGCACGACCCCGGCGGCCTGACTGGGCGTACGACCTCGTCGTACCCGGGGCGACGCTACACAGCCACGACTATCTCTATCCCCGCCAGGTTCCGCCGGGGCGGGTGCTTGTCGTGGGCGGCGGGGACGCCGCGGTCGAGATCGCGTCAGAGCTCGGCCTCTCGCACGACGTCGTGATCTCCACACGTAACCGGCGCATCGACCGGGCTTTGCGCGCGCACCACACACGATCGATCGCGCTGAACAACGGCGATCCGGCCGCAACAGGTGCGATTACGACCCGCCCTCCCGTCATCAATGCCACCGGTGACACCGTGACTTTCAGTGACCGGACGCAATTGACCGTCGGGTCGGTGGTCTTCGCGACCGGCTACCTCCCGGGAGACGCGTGGCTGCCTGACACGGTCGTCCCCCATCACGGACGCGCGGTTGACACCAGCATCCCCGGCCTGTTTGTCGCAGGGATACCCGGGTACGGCGACCCTCATGCACCTCGTATCGGCACGGTCGCCCGTCTCGCCCAGCGCGTCGCCCGCCGCATCTTGGAACGACCGTGACCGCCAAACAGTATCGGCTCGAAAGGAAACGATCATGACCGCAGAACACTCTCACGCCGGTACGACCACGCCCCGGTCGCGACTTCTGATCGCGTTCGCCATCACCGCTTCGGTGTTCGTCATCGAGGTTGTCGGTGCCGTCCTCACCGGGAGCCTGGCGCTCCTTGTCGATGCCGCCCACATGCTTACCGACGTCATCGGGCTCTCCCTCGCGCTGACGGCCGCGCACCTCATGAACCGGCGGCCGTCGGACCGGCACACCTGGGGGTTCCGCCGCGCGGAGGTACTGGGCGCCCTCACCCAAGCGGCGTTGCTGTTCGGGGTGGGAATTTTCGCCTTCGTCGAAGGCATACGGCGGTTGTTCGAACCTCCCGAAATAGCCTCCGGCAGTCTTCTCCTGTTCGGGATCATCGGTCTCGTCGCGAACGTTATCTCCCTCATCGTCCTCACCGGCGGGCGGTCCGAGAACCTCAACATGCGCGCCGCGTTCCTCGAAGTCCTCAACGACGCACTGGGCTCGGTGGCCGTGATCATCAGCGCAATCCTCATCTCCACCTTGGGGTGGTACCAAGCCGATGCCGTTGCCGGCATTGTGATCTCGTTGCTCATCGTGCCGCGCACCATCGTGTTGATACGCGCCAGCGGTAGCGTGCTCCTCGAAGCCACCCCCCGCGGTCTGGACCTCGCCGCCGTGCGCGAGCATCTCCTCGCGCTACCCCACGTCATCGCGGTGCACGACCTGCACGCGTCCCATATCTCCACCGACCTCCCCGTCCTCACCGCTCACGTCGTGGTCGAAGACGACTACCTGAACAACGGCGACGGCGGCGCACTCCTCCGGTCACTGCAGCGGTGCGTCGCGGAGCATTTCCCCGTCAGTGTGGAGCACTCCACGTTCCAGATTGAGCCCGCCAGCTACGAAGAAGATCACCTACCCCATGGGTGAGACGGAAAGAACGAGCGAGACCCGGACGGGCACCCCCGCTAGGTGCCCGGTGAGCAACCGCGTGAGCACGAGAGGCCAGCGTCGGTGACAGGCCTGTGGCAGTCGTTCGTCCCGGAGGCACCACCCAGCATCGTCACAATGCTTGCCCCGGAGACGCACACCCCGCCCCTGCTCCCCACCATCGCAGCTCTCCTGGCTCTGTCCTACCTATGGGGTGTCATACGTCTGCGGCGCCGAGGGGAACGGTGGCACCCCGGGCGGACAGTCTTATTCCTCTCGGGATGCATGCTCCTCGCTGCGGTCACCGGCACCGAGACAGACTCCTACGGCACCGTTCTGTTCTCGGTCTTCATGTTTCAGCAGCTGACCCTCATGATCACCGTGCCCCCGCTTCTGGTATGGGGATCCCCAGGGAGATTGCTGCTGCGAGCCGCGCCTAACACCGGATTGGGAGGGATTGTGCAACGTGCCGCACTCGGGGCGCTACGGTCTCGGCCTGCACGATATGTGCTTCACCCAGCGATCACCATCCCCCTGTTCCTGATGAGCTACTACGGCCTGTACCTGACGAGTATCGCTAACACCGCGTTGGCCTACACAGGCGGACACCTCGCGCTCGAAGTGTTTTTTCTCCTTTCGGGGATTCTGTTCACCATCCCCGCGCTCAGCGACGACCCGCTCCCCACTCGCCACGGGCACGGTGCCCGAATCATGGATGTGTCTGTCGAGATGGTTCTTCACGTGTTTTTTGGGGTGATCATCATGATGAGCACGACCGTCCTCGTCGATGCGTTCGCAAATCCGCCCGCGGGGTGGGGGATCGACCCGCTCGAGGACCAAGGTGTCGCGGGCGGGCTCGCCTGGGGGTACGGGGAAGGACCCACCGTAGTGATCCTGGTCGTCCTACTGCACCGGTGGTTCATGGACGACACCCGTCGGGCTCGCGCTGCCGACGCCCGGGCAGACCGCAACGGAGATCCGGACCTCGACGCGTACAACGAGCACCTGGCGGACTTGGCCCGAACGACGACACCCCCGGTTCCGCGACACACTGGAGGTCGCAGCACGAATGGAGAAGCCGATGTACGCACAGGCGAAACGCGCCCCCTCTGAGTTCCAACGCAACGCCTTCGCCCCAGCGGTTCTCGCGGCTATCGTTCTTCTCGCAGGGATCGCTCTCGTTGACAAGGAGTTCTATCTCGCCGTGCGCTTTATCGTGGCGATCCTCGCTGTAATCATCGGCTGGTTTGCCGTGCAGGCCCGCCAGTGGTGGTGGGCGCTTCCCATGCTCGGCATCGCCGTGGCGTGGAACCCCGTCTACCCCTTGCCGTTGAACGGGCCCGCGTGGATCGCAGCACATATCGTCGCCGCGGGTGTCTGCGTTGTCGCCGGCGCGCTGATAAAGACTCCCCGTGCCGTCGCGAAGTAGGACCCTAGTCGTGGAACACGAATGGCCGGCGACGCAAGAGCGTCGCCGGCCATTCGTTGTCAGGGTGTTAGGCGATTCCGCGGCGGCGGCGGTAGACCGCGTACGCGCCGATGGCGAGCATCGTGCCAGCGATCCCGGCCAGAGCCCACGGTGCGGTGGCGCCGGTGACGGCCAGAGCCCCGTTGCTTCCCGATCCGCTGCCATCCGTACCTGCCGGAGCGACTGAGGGGCTGGGCGACGAGGTCGGAACGGGGGCCGGGTTCGCGGCCACAGTGACCTCTGCGGACAGCTCCACGTCAGTCTGCGCGCCGGTGATGGTGACCGTGTAGTCGCCGAGGTCCTCGGGAGCGGTCACGGTGAACACCGCGGTCCCGTCGATCACGTCGACCTGACCTAGATCCGTGTCAGTTCCGAACGAACCGAGCGCCTGCCAGTCGGCGTCGAGGCCCGATACGGTGACGGTGAATTCCGCGCCCGGGGCAACCTCAGCCGGGGCAGAGATGGTTGCGTCGGCGCTGAGGCTCTGCAGATCCCGTTCGAGCTCGAGAGCGTTCGCGGAGGTGAAGAACAGGTCGGTCTGGTCGGTAAGGCCGATCACGTTGGACGCGCCCGGGCCGTATCCGGCGATGCGCACCTGCGAGCCGGTGTGCTGCTGCGAGCCGCCCGCGGCGGAGGTACCGTACCCGACAATCATCGGCTGTCCCTCGGATGTCAGGAGGTGCGTGTTGAGGCCGGGGATTGCCGAGCCGACGATCTGGCTCGTGTGGGCGTGGTCGGCGGTAACGACCACCATGGTGTCGCCCTGCTCCTTCGCGAACTCGAGCGCGACCTGCACGGCCTCGTCGAGGTCGACGGTCTCGCCGATCTGACCGCACGCGTTGGCGGCGTGGTCCTGCTTGTCGATGCTGGCGCCCTCGACCTGCAGGAAGAACCCGTCTTCGTTGTCGAGGAGGTCGATCGCTTTCGTCGTGAGCGAAGCAAGGGAGAGTCCGGTTTCGAGGCGCGCCGGGTTTTCGGTGCACGCCGCAGCGGGCGGGAGGGTTCCACCGGCAGTCAGGTCGACTGCCGCGGGGCCGTTCCAGCGGACCGGGAAGTTGCCCTCGGTGAACAGGCCCAGAAGGGGCTGCTCGGCGCTTGCCTCGGTGACAGCTCCCAGGCTCTCAGCGTCGTCCACGAGCTGGTAGCCGCGATCTTCCGCCTGAGCGAAGAGCGTTTCGCCCTCCCAGGGGCCGGCCTGCGCGGTCTGGGTGAAGCTGGCGGAACCGCCGCCGAGGGTGACGTCGGGGCGGACGTTGAGCAGCTGCTCGCTGATCGAGCCGAGGCCGCCGTTCTGCAGAGCTTCCGAGGTGCAGTTCGCGGTGGTCTGGACCGGGCCGTAGCAGCCGCGGGCCGAGATGTGCGCGACCTCCGCGCCGGGGGTGGCGTCCTGGATCTCCGAGGTCGAGACGTTGCCGGTCTTCATGCCGTTCGCCTTGGCGAGCTCAAGGAGCGTCGCCTGCGGGGTGTTGTCGACATCGACGCTGAGGCGGCCGTTCACCGTTTTGGTGCCCGTCGACCACGCCGACGCGGTTGACGCGGACTCGGAGGCGTAGTTCGGGGTGCCGTCAGGGTTCACGGCCCAGTGCACGTACTGGCCGGTCAGGGGCAACGTGTCGATACCCGCGAAGGTGCCGCCGGCGCCCTCGGCGTAGTTGCGGGCGACCGTGATCTCGGAGTCGCCCATGCCGTCTCCGATCAGGAGGATGACGTTCTTGGCGGGGCCGTCGACCAGGGCCTCTCGGATGGCCTCGTTGCGGTCCTCATCGTGGTCGAGGCGGGCAGCGCCACCGTTCTCGGTGATGGTTGCCGCGGAGGCGGGGAGAGCGAAGCTGAAGCTGCCGAGAGCCAGCGTGGCCACGGCCACTGCTGACCATGCCGCGCGGGCGCGGTTCGGCGAAGTGCGAGGGGGCATCCGGAGTCCTTCTTGAGTCTGGACGTCGGTTTCTCCGGCGTCTTTTCCAGAGAACTCTCAAGAGGGGAAACGGCGGGTGCGCAGCGAGTAACGAGATAGCAAACGGCAGGAGTCCGTCAGCGACAGCGTGTCCCAGGCGTGCCTGTACTCATCTGTTCATTAGGCGTCGCGCAATCTCCGATAATGGATCTTATGTCAGTTCACAGAGGAACTATCTGCAGCCTCCGCAGCGAGCTCCATCCGGGTCCGCTGCCCTCCTAGACGCGATTGCGATCCTCTGATCGGGATGCTGCCGCCTCTGATCCTCCTGATCAGAGTGTTCTTCTACGCTCCCGCGTCGTCCTCGGCGACGTCGCGTGCAAGCTCGTCAGCGAACGCCCGTGTTATCGCGGCTTCGTCAGGTAGCGCCTTCTGTGCATCCTCGGTGAGTTCGTACCGGCTTACTGCGACTGGCTGAGACGTGGAAGCGAGCGCATAGCGGACGACGGTGTCGTTCTTCCCGGCGACGAGCAGGATGCCCACAGTCGGCTGGTGCTTCTCGCGGATCCGCAGCTGGTCGTCGACGACGGCAACATAGAACCCGAGTTGCCCAGCGTCGCGCGGGTCGAACTTCGTGGTCTTGAGCTCGATGACGACGTAACGCAGCTGCTCGACGTGGAAGAACAGCAGATCGACGTTATGCAGACCTCGGAATAACGCCGATTCTTCCGATTCTCGGATTATTCCGATCGCCGCTTGAACATCTCTGGAGCACAGTACAACCGCCTGTCCGC
>NZ_QEIJ01000013.1 GCF_003095395.1 Microbacterium sp. Gd 4-13 | reverse complement strand
TCACGAACTACATCGCCAGATCACTCCTCGAGAGCGGAGGATTCAGACCCGCGCTACACCCTGGAATGCGATGAGCCCCTTTACCTGGAAGCGCGCGACGACGCTCGCCGCGGTCGCCGCCGTGACCGCACTCACCCTCTCCGCCTGCACCGACGGCGCGAGCGAGACGCCCGCCGCCGACGGCACCTACGTCATCGGCTACGACTCGTACTTCGTCGGCAACACCTGGTCGGCCCAGCTCGAGGCGGAATTCACCGCGGCCACGAAGCGCGACGCCGATCAGATCTCCGACGTGATCATGACGCAGTCCGACAACGACGCGCAGAAGCAGATCTCCAACGTGCAGTCGATGATCGCCCGCAACGTCGACGCCATCATCGTCACCCCGATCTCGCCCGAGGGCATCGTCCCCGTGCTGCAGCAGGCGTCCGCTGCGGGCATCGACGTCATCCTCAACGCCTCAGGCGCCGAGACCGACGACTACACCTCCTACGTGAACGTCGACGACGAATCGTTCGGCGCGACCGGCGCCGAGTGGCTGGTCGACAAGCTCGGCGGCTCGGGCCGCATCATCGCGATCAACGGCATCGCCGGCATCCCCACGAGCGATCTGCGCTACGCGGGCGCGCAGGCCGTCTTCGACGGGAACCCCGGCATCGAGGTCGTCTCCACGATCGACGGCGGCTGGGACCAGGCCACGACGAAGACGGCGGTCGAAGCCGTACTCGCGGCGAACCCCGACATCGACGGCGTGTGGTCGCAGGGCGGGTCGATGACCCTCGGCGCGATCGAGGCGTTCGAGGCCGCGGGCGTTCCGCTGGTGCCGATGACCGGCGAAGACAGCAACGGTCTGCTGAAGAAGTGGCAGTCGCTCGTCGCCGCCGGCGAGACCGGTTTCGACTGCATCGCGGTCGCCAAGCCCACGTGGATCTCGGCGCAGTCGCTCGAGAACGCCCTCGCCGCGCTCTCGGGCACCGAGGTCACCAAGGACGACATCCTCGACCCCGAGGTCATCACGTCCGAGAACCTTACCGAGTTCGTTCGCGACGACCTGCCCGACAGCCTGTGGGTCAACACCCGCATGACCGACGACGAGATCACCGCCCTGTTCGGCTGAGCGCCGCCCACCCCCACGAAACGAGGAACTCCCCCGTGTCTCAGCCCGCCCTGACGTGCCAACACGTGTCGAAGTCGTTCGGCGCGACCCGCGCCGTGGTCGATGTCGACGTGACGCTGAACCGCGGGGAGATCCTCGCCCTCGTCGGCGAGAACGGCGCCGGCAAGTCCACCCTCATGAACATGCTCTCGGGCCTGCTCTCCCCCGACACCGGATCGATCACCATCGCCGACCCTCCCGAGGGTGGCCGCGCGGTGTCGATGGTGCATCAGGAGCTGAGCCTGTTCGCCAACCTCACCGTCGCCGAGAACCTGTCCCTCGGCGACGGTGACACCACCCACCGGTCGGAGCGGGCGAAGCGCGACTTCGCCCGCTCCACCCTCGCGGGCCTCGGCGTCGACATCGACGTGGACGCGACGGTCGGCGATCTCACCGTGGGGCAGCGCCAGCTGCTGGAGGTCGCCAAGGCCATCGCGGTGACGCCGACGCTCCTCATCCTCGACGAACCGACCTCGTCGCTCGAGAATCCGCAGGTCGAGCTGCTCTTCGCTGCCGTACGGCGGCTGAGTGCCGCGGGGTCTGCCGTCGTGTTCGTCTCGCACCGCATGGACGAACTGTTCGAGCTCTGCGATCGCGTGCTCGTCATGCGCGACGGCAGACAGGTCGACGAAGGCCCCCTGGCCGACCGCACCCGCGATCAGCTGGTGGCGTCGATGGTCGGCCGCGAGGCGAGCGACCTGTACCCGCCGCGCGACGCACGCGGTGACGAGAAGGATGCTGCGGGGCCTGCGGCCGTCGAACTGGTCGACGTCTCGCTCGAGGGAAGCCTCTCCTCCGTCGACCTCCGCGTCACCGCGGGGTCGATCACCGCGATCGCCGGACTCGAAGGTCACGGCCAGTCGGAGGTCGCCGAGGTGGTCGCGGGCGTCCGCATGCCCACGAGCGGAACGCTCCGCCGCGCCGGACGCCCGGTGCGTCTGCGCTCCCCGCGTCAGGCGGTGCGCTCCGGCATCGGCTACGTCGCCCCCGACCGCCGCCTCGACGGACTGCTGCTCGACCAGTCCATCTCGGCCAACGCCCTCCTCGCGGCCATGCCCCGGCTCTTCCCCTCCGGCATCGTCAGCCCGCGCCGCGCTCGCCAGGTCGTGCAGCGCGTTGTCTCTCACCTCGCGGTCAAGCACGCCGCGCTCACCCAGCCGATCGTCGAGCTGTCGGGCGGCAACCAGCAGAAGGTGCTCATCGGCCGCTGGCTCGTCGACGACGGCCTCGAGGTGCTCGTGCTCAACGACCCCACGCGCGGCGTCGACGTCGGCTCGCGCGCCCAGATCTACCAGAGCATCCGCGAACTCACCGAGCGGGGCGTGGCCGTGCTGCTCGTCTCGACCGACCTGCAAGAGATCCTCGGGCTCAGCGACGAGGTGTACGTCATGTACTCCGGCCGCATCACCGGTCGCCTCGATTCCCGCACCGCCACCGAGACCGCCGTCATGCACCTCGCCACCGGAGGAACCGCCGTTGTCTAGCACCACCAGAGCCTTCCGCCCGCAGGCCCTCTCGACCACGTCGCTGCGTGCGCTGTCACGCGCGAAGTTCCTGTGGATCCTCGCCCTCGCCGTGATCGTCATCGCCTCGATCGCGCTCCCCGCTTTTCGCAGCACCGTCAGCGTCAACTCGCTGCTGGCGTCGCTGGCCCCGATCGTGCTGATCGCGGTGGGTCAGGGCATCGTCGTCATGTGGGGTGGCATCGACCTCAGTGTCGGAGCCATCGCCGGACTCGCCACCGTCGTGCTCTCGCTGAGCCCGGTGCTTCCCGGTGGGGCCGCCCTCGCCGTCCCGCTCGTGCTGATCGCCGGCCTCGTCGTCGGTCTCGCGAACGGTTCCGGAGTCATCGCGGGCATCAATCCGCTGCTGATGACGTTCGCCGCATCCGGCGTGGTGCAGGGTTTCGCCCTGCTTCTGCAGTCGACCCCGGGCGCCGGCATCCCTCTTCCCCTCCTGACCGTGCTCGGAACGAGCCTCGGTGCGGTCCCCCTGTTCGCGCTCATCGCTCTCGTCGTGCTCATCGCCGCTTGGGCGTGGATGGGTCAGAGCCGCGCCGGCCGCTACGTGCAGGCCGTGGGATACGACCAGCGCATCGCGACGCGCCTGGGCTTCCCGGTGCGCCGATCGGCGTTGCTCGTGTACGGCCTGTCGGGGGTCTTCGCCTCCCTCGGCGGCATGGCGATCGCCTCGCGCACGTACACGGCCGATGCGCTCGTCGGTGCCAGTTCGGTGATCGATTCGATCGCCACGGTACTCGTCGCGGGTATCGTCATCACCGGCGGCATCGGCTCGCTCCTCAGCATCCTCCCCGCCGCGGTCATCATCGCCGTGGTGGGTCAGGTGATCACGTTGACCGGCACCGACACGTACTACCAGACCATCTTCAAGGGCGTTCTGCTCATCGCCGCGATGGGCGTGTACGGCCTCGCCGATCGGGGGCTGAAGATCCCGTGGCGGTTGAGGCCGAAAGACAAGGATGCTGCACCCGCCCAGACCCGATCGGAGCCCGCGCGATGACCGCCCTCGATTCGCCACCGCTTCGCACCGACCGGCCCCGTTCGGGGTTCGGCTCGGCGCTCGGGCGCATTCCCACCTCGCTGTGGGTCGCTTACGGGCTCACGTTCGCGTGCCTGATCCTGCTGGGCGTCAGCACGTCCGACGGGTTCAACCCCGACCGCCTGCTGCGCATCCTCTCCAACGCCGCGCCGCTGGGCGTCGTCGCCATCGCGCAGACCATCGTCATCATTAACCGGGGTCTCGATCTCTCGGTCGGCCCGGTCATGAACTCCGCCGCGATCCTGACCGCCGTGCTCTCCGCCGCTCCCGGCGCGAGCCTCGCGACGACCGTGCCGCTGGTCATGCTCATGGGTGCCGCGATCGGTCTCGTCAACGGTGTGCTGCTCGCCTTCACCCGCATCCCCCCGCTCCTCGGCACGCTGGCGACGGCGACGATCATCGGCGGCGTGAATGCGCTGGTCACCCGCGGTCAGCCGCGCGGCATCGTTCCCGACGAGCTGCGCGTGCTGGCCGATGGGCGCCTCTTCGGCACCCCCTTCTCGGCCTCGCTCGTCATCTGGATCGTGCTGCTCGTGATCGTCGGACTCATCCTCACGGGCACCGTGGCCGGCAGGCGCTTCAAGGCCGTCGGGGCGAACCCCCGCGCGTCGTGGTTGTCGGGCGTGCCGGTGCGGCGCCACACCCTCGTCGCGTACACCGCCTCGGGAACCCTGGCGGCGATGGCCGGCATCCTGCTGATCGCCTACTCGGGGTCGCCGTCCCTCACCGCCGGTGACAGCTACGCGCTGAACTCCGTCGTCGCCGCGGTCATCGGCGGGGCGGCCCTCGCCGGTGGCACCGGTGGCATGGTCGGCACCTTCGCCGGCGTCGCGGCGCTGGCCTTCCTCACCACGGTTCTCAACTCGTTCAACATCCCCTCCCCCGTGCAGTTCATCGTCAACGGGGGTGTGCTGATCGGGATGCTGCTGATCAACGGTCGCCTGTCGGCTCGGCGAGGTGCGCGATGACCCGCTGGGCCGACCTCACCTGGCCCGAGGTGGCAGGCGCTGTCGAGAAGCAGCCGTGGGCGCTGCTGTGCCTTGGGGCGGTCGAAGAGCACGGTCCGCACCTGCCGCTGGGCACCGACGCGTTCGCTGCCGAGGCGTTCTCCGCGCGGCTCGCCGATGAGGCCGGCCTGATCGAATTGCCCGTGCTGCCCTACGGCCAGGTGTGGTCGCTCGAGCATTTCGACGGCAGCCTCTCGATCAGCGACGGCACGCTCGTCTCGCTCATCGTCGACCTGGCCGAGGGGCTTGCCCGCAACGGCGTGCGCGGGCTCGTGCTGTTCTCGGCGCACCTGGGCAACGCGGCCGCGATGAAGGCCGCGACGCGGGCCCTCGAGGAGCGCGGTGGCCTGCCCGCGATCGCGCTGACCTACCCGGGGTTGGCCGAGGTAGCCGCCGCGGTGGCCGAGAGCCCGCGAAGCCACCCCGCCATCATGCACGCCGACGAACTCGAGACCTCGATCATGCTGGCGCTGCGCGACGATGTGGTGCGCATGGATGACGCGGTCAGCGAATACCCCGACTACCCGGCGCATTTCGACGTCGCGCCGGTGCGGTGGGACACCATCAGCGAGAGCGGCGTGTTCGGCGACGCGACGGCCGCGACCGCTGAGAAGGGTCGGCGCATCGTCGACCACGTGGTGGCGACAGCCGTGCGCCTGATCACGGCATGGAAAGAGGCGCAGAAGTGAGAGACGACGAAGAGGCGCTGGGCGCCGATGTGCTGCGCGACCTCGACACCGACTCCCACGTGAGTCGCTACCGTCAGATCGCCGACCAGCTGGCGGCCGTCATCCTCGATCAGCGTCCGGGCGTGCGGTTGCCGTCGGAATTCGAGATCGTGCAGCGGCTGTCGGTGAGTCGGGCGACCGCCACCCAGGCCCTCCGCGACCTCGAGCAGCGCGGGCTCGTCATCCGCCGTCAGGGCCGGGGCACGTTCGTGGCCGATTCGAGCCGAGCCATCCGGTCGAACCGGGCAGGAATCCTCCCGTCCTTCAGCGAAGACCTGCGCGCCGCGGGCCGCCAGACCCGCGAGCAGGTCATCACGCTCGAGGTCGTCGGTGCGCCGAGCGAGGTCGCCGCGACCCTCGGACTCATCGCCGGCGACGACGTGTGGCGCGTCGAGCGCCTCATCGTCAGCGACGGTGATCCCGTCGTGCACCTCACCTCCTGGCTCCCCTGCGCGCTCGTGCCGACGCTCACCCGCTCGGCGATCGAGCAGGGGTCGCTCTACGAGCAGCTCGAGAAGATCGAGGGCTCGCCCGGTCGCCCGTGCTCGGCCGACGAGCAGTGGACCGCCGCATCCGCCCTCACCGAGACCGCGACGCTCCTCGCCGTCCCGCGCCACACTCCCGTCATGCGGGTGTCCCGCACCGCGTACCTGCACGACCAGCGCGCGGTGGAGTACTCCATCTCGTACGTGCGGGGCGAGATCTTCGCGGTGTCGCTGCATATCGACGCCCACAGCCACCGCAGTCTCGCGCAGATCGCCGAGGCTCCGTGAGCGCGACGACCGCGCTCAGTCTGGGCATCGACCTCGGCACGACCAGCACGAAAGCGCTGCTTCTCGACGCCGAGGGAACCGTCGTCGCGGTGGCGAGCGCCCACCACGGCATCGACCCCGTCTCGGACGGCGTGCAGGTCGATCCGGCCGTGTGGATCGCCTCGGCCCGGCGGGCGGTGGCCGAGCTCGGCGCATCGATCGACCTCGGTCGGGTCTCGGCGATCGGGTTGAGCGGCAACATGAGCGCCGTCGTCCTGGTCGACGGCGCCCTCGATCCGGTGGTGCCCGCG
Source organism: Microbacterium sp. Gd 4-13 (assembly GCF_003095395.1). Taxonomy (GTDB): domain Bacteria; phylum Actinomycetota; class Actinomycetes; order Actinomycetales; family Microbacteriaceae; genus Microbacterium. Next base: position 42,384 of record NZ_QEIJ01000013.1, on the reverse strand, counting down.
CTGCTGCTCGCCGACCGCCGCGGTGCCGACGAGCTGCGCGCCCTCGACGACGACATCACGGCGCGGATGCTGCGCCAGTCGGGCAATCTGCCGAGTGCCGTGTTCTCGCTCTCGAGCCTGCTGTGGTGGCAGTCGCGCTACCCCGAGACGCTCGCACATGCCCGCGCCTATCTTTCGGCGAAGGACTACCTGCGCGCCACACTCACCGGCGACATCGCCACCGACTCGACCGATGCGTGGAACGCCTTGCTCCTGCGCCCGGACGGCCAGTGGGACGACGACCTGATCGCCGCGGTGGGGCTTCCCCGCCACCTCTTCCCCGCCGTGCTCTCGAGCTCGTCGACGGCCGGCACCGTGCACGAGGGCGCGGCGGCCGCGTTCGGCGTGCCGCTCGGGGTGCCCGTCGCGATCGGCGCGGGTGATGTCGCCGCGACGCTCGAGGGGCTGGGCGGCATCGACGGCGACGAGGTGGCCGTGGCACTGGGCACGTCCGCCGTGATGATGGCCGCCATCGATCCGGCCTCGGGTTCGGGTTTCGCCGACGGCGCCTTCACACAGCATCCGGCCGTCGACGGCACGCGCTTCGCGCTGGCTTCGCTCCTGACCGGCGGGCTCGCGCTGAACTGGCTGCGAGCCACCGTCGGCGCCGCAGCGATCGCGCAGGCACCGTCTGATCCCGACCCCGACGATCCTCTGTGTTTCCTGCCCTACCTCGCCGGCACGGGCAGCCCCGATTTCGATGAGCGCGCCACCGGGGCGCTCATCGGCCTCACACCGACGACGAGCGCACCGCGCATGGTGTCGGCGGCGCTCGAGGCGATCGCCTTCGACCTGGCCGATCTGATCGACAGGCTCGAGCGCGACCGCGCCACCCCGTACCGGCACATCACCGCGTGCGGCGGGGGGACGAACGTCGCCGCGTGGCCGCAGATCATCGCCGACGTCACCGGTCTTCCGGTGCGCGTCGTCGCCCAGGCCGACCTGGCCGCGGTGGGCGCCGCCCAGCTCGGGTGGGCCGCCGTCGGCCACCGGGTGCGCTCGCCCCGCGCCGAGCACGCGGTGCTCCCCCGGCCCGCCTTCGCCGACGCGTGGCGTCGACGCCGCGACCGATTCCGCATCGTGCGCCGCTCGCTCCTCGAGCTCGAGCGGCAGCCCCACACCCCCGATCCCCCGTCACAGAAAGCAGCATCATGATCCGCACCGTCACCGGAGACATCCACTCCAACGACCTCGGCTTCACCTATTCGCACGAGCACCTGCTCGGCGCACCTCCCGTGCACAAGCGGGTCGACGAAGATCTCGTCATCCTCGACCCCGCGATGGCGAAGGTCGAGGCCCAGGCGGCCCTCGACGTCGGAGTGAGGAGCTTGTACGAGGCATCGGCGTGGGACTACTCGCGTCAGCCCGAAGACTTGCGTCGCATCTCGGAGGAGACCGGACTGCAGATCATCGCGTGCGGCGGGTTCAACAAGGGCGAGTGGTTCGACGACCTGCTCGCCGACCACTCGATCGAGCAGCTCCAGGCGCAGATCGTCGCCGACGTCACCACCGGGATGAACGGCACGACCGTGCGCGCCGGCGCCATCAAGTACGGCACGAGCTACAACCGGGTCACCCCCGCCGAAGACCGCGTGCTGCGCGCGGCCGCGCGCGCCCACCGCCAGACCGGTGCCGTGCTGCACGGTCACACCGAGACGGGAACGATGGCGATCACCCAGCTCGACATGCTCGAGGAGGAGGGCGTCGACCTCAACCGGGTCGGCATCGTGCACCTGATGCGCAACCCCGACCCGTACGTGCACAAGCAGATCGCGAAGCGCGGCACCTACCTCTGCTACGACGGGTTCGCGAAGATCAAGTACTTCCCCGAGAGCACGCGCATCCACGTGATCCTCGACGTGGTCGAAGCCGGGTACGCCGACCGCATCCTCATCGGTGGCGATCTCGCACGTCGTACCGACCTCACCGCCTACACCGGGGGCCCGGGCCTGCACTACATCGCCGGCGCGTGGCTGCCCCGCTTCCGCGACGAGCTCGCCCAGCGCCACTACTCGCAGGCCGACATCGACGAACTGGTGCGCCTGTTCTTCGTCGAGAACCCGAAGCGCTACTTCACCTTCGGCGAGCCCTACTGAGCCGCGCTCCCGCCCGCACCCGCACCACCTCGAACGGAACCGTCATGCCTCACGCCTCCCTGCCCGCCATCTCCGACGCCGGTGTCATCGCGACCCTGCGCGCCCCCAGTGCCGACGCGGCCTACCGCGCCGTCGATGCCCTGGTCGAGGAGGGCCTCGTCGCCATCGAAGTCACGTACACGACGCCGGATGCGGGGGCGGTCATCGCCGGCGTCGCCGAACGGTTCGGCGATCGCGTACTGCTCGGTGCCGGAACGCTGACCACGGTCGCGCAGGTCGAGGAAGCACGCTCCGCCGGGGCGGTCTTCCTCGTATCGCCAGGGTTCGACGACGAGGTGACCCCCGCCATCATGGCGTCGGGGGCCCTGTCGATGATCGGCGGCTACACCCCCACCGAGGTGCAGCGCCTTCGCCGGATCGGCGTCGACGTGGTGAAGTTCTTCCCGGGCAGCATCGGCGGACCGGCGGCGCTCAAGGCGCTGCGCGGCCCGTTCCCTGATGTCACCTACATTCCCACCGGGGGCGTGAACGGTGAGAACCTGGGTGAGTGGCTCGCCGCCGGCGCCGTGGCCGTCGGCGCAGGAAGCGAGCTGCTGCCCGCCGCCGCGGTGCGCGACGGCGACGCCGAGACGATCCGGGCGAACGCTCGCCACTTCCTGCAGTCCCTGCGCACCGCCCGAGCCTGACCGGCCTGCGTTCGAACGAGTTAGCCTCGGCCTGAGCCTGTCGAAGCATCCGATCGCTGGGCCCGCCGATTCTCCCGGCGGCGCAGGTCGCTGAGCCTGTCGAAGCGTCCGCTCAGAACCCGTCGATGAACATCTGGGTCGCGGTGGGCACGTAGTCCGCGCTGGTCTCGGGATCCCATCCGACGAGCGCGATCGCCGTACCTTCGTGCACGGCGGTGATGCCGACGAGCGTGAAGGGAGCGCCGGCGACCTCGCCGGTCGCCCGCCACGAGACCGACTCATCGGTGTCGGTCACGGTCGTGGGGATGGTCTCGAGCTGCAGGTCGATGGGGAGTCCCGACAGCTCGAACGACTGGCTGCCGTCGGCGCACGTCGCGAGCGCTTCTTCGGCGTCGGCGAACAGGGTCTGGGCCTGCTCGGGGTCGGCCGAGCTGACGACCACCGCGGTCATCGACCGGTCGTTGCTGGTCGCCATCTCTGCCGCGGCGTCGTCTGCGGTCGCCGCCGACTCCCATCCGGCGCCGAACGGCGCGAGGCACGAGGGGTCGGAAACCGTCAGACCCGGGTAGATCGAGCTCAGCAGCTCGGCGCTGGTCGCATACTCTCCGGGCGGAAACTGCAGCGTGTCGAACAGAGCGGTCAGCTCGTCCGACGAGAGGTGCTCGGCCGTAGCGGCGGTCTCGCTCGTGGCCGAGGCGTCGGAGGTGGCGGATGCACCAGCATCCGGTGTCGCGGGCGTCTCTCCCCCGGCACAGCCGGCGAGCGCGAGACCCAGCACACCGGTGAGCGCCAGGCCGGCGACGGTGGATCGAGCGGAACGACGGCGAGTCGTCACCGCGCGCCTCAGCATTCCGCGTCGAGGTAGTCGCGGATGACGCCTGTGGGCTCGTCGAGCTCGCCGACGATCTCGACCACCCGCGAGTCCATGACGGGCTCGCTCGCGGTGGTCTGCTCGGCGATCTCGACGCTCTCGGCGTAGAGGTCACGCGTGGTCTGCCACTCGGTCGCGATCTCGTCGGGCGCGGTGACCGCGTCGAACACCGCGATGCGCTCGCTCAGGTCGGCGATCGTCTGCTCGGCGGGCAGCCCGAGCTGGAAGTTGCTGGGTGTCGCCAGCGTGCCGCCGACGTCGGAGTAGTCGGCGCAGAAGGTGTTCGAAGCGGATGCTTGCGACTCTTCGGCGGCGGGGGTGACCGGCGAGACTTCGACCTCGGCGGCCGAGCAGCCGACCAGCAGAGACAGGGCGGCACCCGCGGTGACGATAAGGCTGACAGGACGCAAACGCATGAATTTCTCCTCAAATGCGGACGCTTCGACCCTACCGACGCACCTCAGCCGGGCCACTTCACCCCCGGGGCTTGACACCCGGCACGTCGTTGAACTCACCGCTGGGCACGGCGGCAATCTCCGCCGCCGTCGTCCGGACCGTGTCGCACGACGTCAGCGCCGCGAGAACACCCTCATCGCCACGGCGAGCGCGGCTGCCCCGAACGACGCCGCCCACAGCGAGGCGGAGCCGACCAGCGCGTAGCCCACGGCTCCCCCGACTGCTCCCGCGAGCATCGCGCTCCACAGCACGAGGTAGGGCACCCATCCCCACCGGACTCCCCCGCCCAGGGCGAACGCCAGGTGCTCGCCGACCTTCACGAGCGCGCCGGTCATATAGGTGACGCCGAACGAGACCCTGCCGCGCTCCGACAGCACCGTGTTCGACGCTCCCATCGCGAGCGCGAGCACACTGCCGGTCGCCACGGTCAGCTGCCACGTCGCGATGACGGATGCTGCGGCCAGAGCGACGGCGATGAGCCACAGCACGGTACCCCCCTCACGACGCGCGGCGATCGCGGTTCCGGCGGCGGCGCCGACGACGAACGCGGCGATGAAGAGCCCCGCCACCGCCGCGCCCGACAGATCGATCTCGGCGAGCGAGACGCCGGCGCGGGTGGTGTTGCCGCTCATGAACGACACGAAGTACCCGCCGAGGTAGACGAAGCCGAAGCCGTCGACGTAGCCCGCGAGCACGGCGAGTCCGGCGGCGAACGCGAGCCGCCGCTTCGTCAGCGTATGGACCATCTCCCACCACCCCTCAGCTGCGACGCTAGCCGCTCCGCCCGTTCGCCGAGCCCACCGAGCCTGCCGCTGAGCCCGCCCAGCCGGTCGCTGAGCCTGTCGAAGCGCCCGGCGCTGAGCCCGCCCAGCCGCCCAGCCGGCCGCCGACCCCGCCCAGCCGGCGCCAGCCGCCCAGCCTGCCGCCGAGCCCACCCAGCCGACCGCCGAGCCCGCCCAGCCGGCGCGAGCCGCCCAGCCGGCGCGAGCCGCCCAGCCGGCGCGAGCCGCCCAGCCGGTCGCCGAGCCCACCCGGCGGTCGCTGAGCCTGTCGAAGCGCCCGACGCTTCCCGCTCTACCGCTTGATCGCCTGGTCGAACTCGCCGCGGCGCGAGTCGACGATCTGCTTGCCCAACGGCATGAGCGAGACCGAGACCAGCTTGAAGTTCGCGATGCCCAGCGGGATGCCGATGATCGTGATGCACAGCGCCAGGCCCGAGAGGATGTGCCCGAGCGCGAGCCACCATCCGGCGAGGATCACCCAGATCACGTTGCCGATCGCCGAGAAGACTCCCGACCTCGGCTTGTCGATCACGTCGCGCCCGAAGGGCCACAGCACGTAGCCCGCGATGCGGAACGACGCGATCCCCCAGGGGATCGTCACGATCAGCACGCACAGGATGACGCCGGCGACGACGTATCCGAGGAACAGCCAGAACCCCGACAGCACGAGCCAGAGGACGTTGAGTATGGTGCGCATGCTCCGATCATGCCCCCTCGCGCTGAATGTGCGCCGGGGTTTGCAGAGCGTGTCATGTCGAGCGACCAGCTCCCGCCTCCCAACCGCCGCGGCGCCAGGTGCTCGCCTACCCGCCTCAAGCGGTTGGTCGCCCCAAACCGGTCACAGGGGCAGTTTGGCCGCTCCTGGGGCCCCATCCGCTCGATTCGCGAACGATGAGTTCCGTCTCGACAAAACTGCTCGACGCCGCTCCGGTCTCGACGAGTTCACGCGTCCGTTGGAAGGCCACCCGTCCCATAGCCGAGAGATCCGCTCGCACCGAACTAAGAGGAACGGGCAGCTGAGCGCTGATCGGGATGTCGTTGTAGCCCACGACGGCGATGTCATGACCAGGCCGGACACCGGCTTGCGTAAGAGCAGACATGGCACCGATCGCCGCGAAGTCATTGACCACAAAGATCCCCTCCGGCAGTCCGCGTGCGATGACCTCCTCCATCGCACGGCGGCCGCTGTCGACGTCGAACCCGGCGGAGACGACCTCGACTCGCGCATCTGCCGCGCTCGCCGTGAAGGCTTCGAAGCACCCTGCCACGCGATCACGCGAGGTACTGGCGTAATCGGGGCCCGAGATTATCGTGACGTTCCGCACCCCTGTGCTTGCCAGGTGCGTCCCGGCCTGTGCGCCGCCCCCGTAATCATCACCGGTGACGAACGGCAGTTCCGCGGTGCGACGACTTACGAGAAGTACAGGAGGCCCCGAGCCGGCGAAGGCATTGATGTCGGCGTCGTTGAGCCGCGAATCGGCGATCACTATGCCGTCCACCCGGCGGTCGACAAATCTGGCCACCGCTGCGCGTCTCTTGTCGGCCTCATCCCACGTGCTCGCCACCAGCACGAGATAGCCGTTCTTCGCAGCCTCTTCCTCGAAGGACTCGAAAACTGTTGCAAGAACGACGTCGGTGATGCGAGGAACCAGCATGCCGATGATGTTGGTGCGCCCGCTCCGCAAGCTCGCTGCCCAGTGATCCGCGCTGTACCCCATCGCTGCTGCGTGCGCGCGCACGCGCTTCACGGTTTCGGGACGCACCCGCTGGACATCCCCCCGCAGCACACGCGAGACGGTGGAGGTGTGCACGCCGCTCGCCGCAGCGACGTCCCTCAGTGTCACGCGCATGCATCGTCCGAACGCTCAGTTGAGATGACTGCCCCCATTCACGTCGAATGTCGTTCCTGTGACCGAGGCGCAGACATCCGACAGCAGAAACAGAATCATGTCAGCAATCTCCTCAGGCTCGGCGACGCGCGCATACGGCATTTTGGCCAGAATCCGCGCGCGCTGTTCGTCGTCGAGGCGGTCGTGGATGCGTGTGCGAACGGGACCCGGCGCGATCCCGTTCACGCGTATGTTTCGTGGCCCCCACTCCACTGCGAGGTGCCGCATGAGGCCGAGCACTCCGGCTTTCGCCGCCGCATAGGCGACTCCGGACATAGTGGTGCCCCCATCGCGGGCGTTGAGACTGCTCATGAGGACGACCGATCCCCCACCGGCTGCAGCCATGCGTGGAACGACCTCATGCATTACGGAGTAGGCGCTCGTGAGATTGGCGCGAATGACCCGCTCCCACTCCTCGAGACCGACTTCGTCGATACCACCCCTGCCCACCGCGCCGGCGATGTGGGCGACCCGCGTAGGGGTGGGGATGTCGTCAAGGAATGTCCTCACGGCAACCGGGTCGGCCGCATCCACGCCGTTCTCGAGGTCAAGGCTGAAAACCTGCTCTCCCGCGCCTCGCGCCCTTTCGACGATGGCCGCCCCGATTCCGTTTGCCCCACCGGTGACCAATAACGTCATGTCGTCACGCTCCGAATTGCTTCGATACCGCTCCGGTAGACATCGCTGAGGATCATCTCCGGCTGCGAGTAGGCAACGAATTTGACGCCCTTGGCGATCCATGTCCGCGCCTCCTCCGGCGAGTACGCGAGGACTCCGGGTACCACGCCAGCTGCAAGGGCCCGCTCGACGACAAGCTCGGATGCGGCCATGACCTCGGGATGCCACGGCGCGTACCCCAACCCCATGTCGAGCGAGAGGTCGGCTCGGCCGAGCATGACAACATCTATGCCCGACGCGAGGATGTCGTCGAGGGCGTCCATTCCGCGCTTGGTCTCGACCAGGGCGACGGTGATGACGTTCTCCGCCGCCCAATCGAGGTACTCGCTGAAACCTCCTCTCGCCGTGCCGTGCCCGGCGGCGCGTGTCGCCGAGCAGACGGTGCGCCTTCCGCGCGGTGGGTAATAAGAGGCGTTTACGAAAGCGCGTGCGTCTTCGCCCGACTCCACCGTGGGCATCACGATCCCGCCAGCACCCGTGTCGAGCGCCCAGAGGATCTGCTTGGGGTCTGCACTGCGAAGACGGATCAGTGGCGTGAGGTTCGCGGCTTGCGAACCTCTCACCATGCCGAGGACCGTTTGTTCGTCGGCAGCCGCGTGTTCGGTGTCGATGATCAGAAAGTCGTAGCCGCAGCGGCCCAGGATCTCTCCGATCGCGGCGTCCTGGAGAAGGGTGAGGCTGCCAAGGGCCACCTCGCCCGCCTTCAGGGCGGCAACAACCTTGTTCGTCGAGCCGATCACGGCACGTCCAGGGGCGTCACGTCGCTGCAGCTGCGGGTGTCCTCGACCTCGCCGACGATTTCGAGTGCGGCGTTGACGATCGAGTCGTTGTACCACTGATCAACCTCGGGAAGCGCATCGACGATGCCGTTCTCGACGAGCCACGCCCCGTCCTCGTCCATCGCGGTCTCCGTGTCGACGGCACCGTTCGGATTCATGTAAGGCCACTGATCGGTGCCGTAGAGCGCGTCGAGGGTCTCGACCGGGACGCTCGTGCCTTCGGCGATGATCTGGACAACCTCGTCGCGGTTTGCGGGATCGAGGTAGTAGCGCACGCCCTCCAGCCACCCGGCCATCCATCGTGCTGCGACCTCAGGACGCTCGTCGATGAACTTCTGCGACATCGTGATTAGACCCTGCTGTTCGTCCGGAACAATTTCGTACGTCGCGAGCAGTCGCTTCGCCGTGCCATCGGCGAGCACACCGTATCCGATGGGCTGCGCCAGGAAGCCGGCGTCGACGGCCCCCGTCTTGAGAGCGTTGGCGATGTCGGGGTATCCGAGGGTGGTGAGCGCCCCGAGGTCGTCGATCGTCATGCCTTCTTCCTCAAGCGCGCGGCTCAACCAGTACTCGGTCGAGGAGCCACGCGCGAGAATAGCGACGTTCTTGCCCGCCAGGTCAGCGACAGAGTCCACACCGTTGTCGTACTCTTCCGTCCGAACGACGAGGAGACTGTCTGCCGTGCACTTGTACTGGTTGCGGTCGGCGACGGCACTCAGGTTGAGGTTCTGATTGATCGCGTTGAAGAACGCCCCACCGAGGCCGGGAATGTTGACGTCGAGGTTGCCCTGGCTCTGGAGAGCCATCTGGGCGTAGATGTCCGCGTCGGTGTAGGTATTCTCAATACCCTGTTCGGCGAAGAACCCCTTTTCCTGCGCCACGAACATCGGGCCCATCGCGACGATGTTGAGCGAGTTGACCCTGACCTGCTCGGTCGTACCCGATGCGGCGGAGTCTGCCGAGGGTTCAGCGCTGCTGCTGCAAGCCGCCGTTCCGAAGAGCAGACCAGCCGTCGCGACGACAGCGAGGATTTTCTTGTTTTTCACGAGGTGCCTTCCGTCCAGTTGAAGTAGCGGCGCTGAATCCGCAGCGTCACGGTTGTGAGGGTGAATCCCATAGCGGTAATGACGGCGAGCGTCGCGTACATGTTGGTGATCTGGTAGACCTGCCAGTACTGCCAGGTGAGGGAGCCGATTCCGTCCGATCCGGCCAGGAACTCGCCTGCGATCACGCCGAGAAGCGCAAGCCCGGCCGAGAGCCGGACTCCGGCGAAGATCGACGGGAGCGCCCCGGGCAGGATGACTTTCCACAGGAGCTGCCTCTGAGACGCGCCCATGTTCCGACCCATCTGCGTGAGCCTGACGTCATTTTGAAGTACCCCCGCCATCGAGTTGACCGCGGTGGGGAAGAACGAGATGATCCCCGCGAGCACGATGATGGGCGTGCTTCCCGTTCCAAAGATGACCAGCAGAAGGGGAAGAAGCGCAACGGCCGGGATCGGATAGAGGATCGAGATGATCGGGTCGATCACCACGCGCGCCCACGGCAGCAGCCCCATCGCCAATCCGACGATCACTGCGGGGATAACACCCAACGCAAAGCCTGACAAGACACGCTGCACGGTGATCCATAGATTGGGCAGCAACTCGCCGTCGACGATCAGGTCGACGAGCGCGGCGAAGGAGTCGAGAGGCGCAGGGAAGAAGATTCGGTCGATTACCCCGATGGTGGAACCGAGCTGCCAGAGCAGAAGGATCACCACGACGGGTACGAGGCTGCCCCAGGGGCTCGCCATCGCCCGGAAAGCTCGGCTCGGTCCGCGCTGCGCACGTTTGTTGGGCCCGTACTCGACGGTGGTCGGCTTCGAGTCAGACGTAAGCGTCATGAGTTGGCACCTTCGACTTCTGCCCATTCGGCGGCCCGGGTCGCATCGCGCAGACGCTCCCAGAGATGTTGCTTCAGCTCTCCGAACTCGGGGGTCTGGGCGATGTCGGCGGTGCGCGGACGGGCGAACGGAACCTTGAGATCTTCGACCACCTTGGTCGGCCGGCCGCTCAGCACCAGGACACGGTCGGCGAGGAGGAGAGCTTCCTCGATGCCGTGCGTGATGAAGATGACGGTCTTGCGGTGGTTCTCCCAGACGGTCAGAAGCTCCTCTTGGAGAAGCGTGCGCGTCTGCGCGTCCACTGCGGCGAACGGTTCGTCCATCAGCAGGACCTCGGGATCGCTCGCCAGGGCGCGGGCGATGCCCGCACGCTGGCGCATGCCACCCGAAAGCTGCTTGGGTTGCGCATTCGCGAACGCGCCAATACCCATGGTCTCGAGATAGCCCTGGGCGATGGCTTTCCGTTCCTGTTTTCCCACTCCGCGCACTTCGAGACCGAACGCGACGTTGTCGATGATCGACCGCCAGGGGATGAGCGCGTAGTCCTGCCAGACGATCGATGTCATCTCGCCGGTCGCCGTGCGATCGCCCGAGAATCGGATGGTCCCCGCATCAGGCGGAAGGAGGCCGCCGAGCATCCCGAGCAATGTGGACTTTCCGCATCCACTCGGCCCGATGATGCAGACGAACTCGCCCTGCTCGATCGACGCGGTGAGACCGCCGACCACGTGCAGGGGGGCCCCTGCCGAGTCGACGTAGGACTTGCTGATCCCGTCTATTTCGACGCGCATCAGGAACCACCTCCAAGTGTGGGTGTATCGGCATAGTGGGCGGTCCACCATTCGGCGATGTCACGACGCCGGGCGAACCAGACGGCGCCGGTCGACTGGCACCACTCGATGAGTTCCGCGAGAGCCGACGTGCGCCCCGCTTGCCCGACCAGACGTGCGTGCAGCCCGATCGAGATCATTCGCGGGTGTGTCGCGCCCTCCTGAATGAGGTAGCTGATGCCCCTGCGGCAGTTCTCGAAGAAGTCGCCGGGCTCGCTGTAACCCGGGTTGAAGGCGAAACGCCCGTCGTTGTACGTATGCGTGTACGGCACGACCAGGTGACGTTTCTCTTTCACCGTCATCCAGTACGGAAGATCGTCGTTGTAAGCGTCCGAGTCGTACATGAACCCGCCGTGCTCGATCAGCAGCTCCCGGGTATTCACGGAAGGCGCGTAGCGGGAGTACCAGCCGACGGGTGTTTCGCCGGTGGTCTCCGCGATGATCTCGACCGCCCGCGCGAGGTCTGCTCGCTCTTGCTCGCGCGTCATCGAGGTTGGCTCCGTCCACCGCAGCCCGTGACCGCAGACTTCGTGGCCGGAGGGGACGATTGCCTTCGCCAGTTCCGGGTTTCGCTGCAGTGCCTGTGCGGCGGCGTAGAACGTGACCGGCGTCTGGGTGCGATCGAACAGCCGCATGAGCCGCCAGATCCCCGCTCGACTGCCGTACTCGTAGACGGATTCCTGCGAGAGATCGCGGGCCGTCTGATCTTCAGGCACATAGCTGATCTCGCCGACCCACTCGTTGCGGTCGTCGCCGTCCAGGATGCTTCGTTCCGCACCCTCCTCGTAGTTCATGCACAAGCTGACAGCGACGCGCGCTCCCCCAGGCCATTCGATCTGAGGTGCGTCCGAGCCGTAGCCGATGAAATCTCGTGTGGGTCCGCCGATGGCGTTCATTCGCTTCCTTCCTCTTTCGTCGTGTCGACTCGCGCAGTCAGGGCCGCAGGACGACTTTTCCGGTGATAGTTCGGGTGTCGATGAGTTCGTGGGCGGCCCTTGTCTCGGCGAGCGGGAGCACTTCCGCGACGTGCGCTTGGATCGATCCGCGCGCGGCCATCTCCAACGCGATCGCGACGTCGTCAGGACGCTGACTTCTGACCCCGAGCACGCGGAGCTCGCGGCGGAAAACGTCGATCAGGTCGAGAGGGGGGAACTCCCCACCGTGACCGCCTGCAACGACGAGTCGCCCGCGATCCGCGAGCGCCTTCACGCTGCCGACGAAGTTCGCGCCTCCGACGTGGTCGATGATGACCTCCGCCCCGCGTCCGTTCGTGATCTCACGCACGCGGTCCGGCCACCCGGCATCCGTCGTGAGCACCACCTCTTCCGCGCCGCACATCTTGACGAAGTCGGCCTTCGCCGGGTCGCGGACCAGTGCGATGGGTCGGGCGCCGGCGAGCGCGGCAACCTGGAGACAGGCATGACCGAGGCCGCCGCTGGCACCCGCGACCACGACCCATTCGCCCGACACCACATGGGCGGTGTGGTGCAGGGCGCGCCACGCCGTACCGAAGCCGATGGGGAGTGCGGCGATCTCAACCGGATCGAGGTCGGGTGCGGCCACGAGACCGCGCGTGGGAGCGAGCATGACCTCGGCGTTTCCACCCCACGCGTGGATGCCGGGCATCCACCCGTTGAGACAGATGTTGGCCGATCCGGTGAGACAGTGACGGCACGATCCGCACGGCACGTGCGGGAGGACGACCACTCGGTCGCCCGGACGCCACGACGAACTCTCGTCGCCGACCTTGATCACTTCGCCGACGACCTCTCGCCCGAGCACGTGGGGCAGCCGGATCGGCATCCTGGACACCCCCGCACGAATCTCGAGATCGAGGTGGTTGACCGAAACCGCGAGAACGCGGACGAGGGTCTGACCTGCTTCGGGCTCGCTGATATCGACTGGCTCGACCTCGAGCACCTCCGGTCCTCCGAACTCCCGGAAGACGACCGCCTCGACGCGCATCAGCGCGGCCCCATCCACATGCGGCGCAGCAACTCTTCTACCGACGCAGAGGAGTCGGTCGACACATGACCGAGCGCAAGGGAGAGAGCCACTCGAGCCCTCGACGCGGTGAGGTCGCCGCCAAAGATGGCGCCGGCTTCGCGGAGGTCGGCGCCGCCGCCCACGCCGTACGCGGGCCGCACGACGCCGGCGCCGGTGCGCGAGGTGATGACGACCGCGACGCCTGCCGCGACGGCGCGCGCGACGGCAGCGACGAATGCCCCGCCCGCGTTGCCCCGCCCCATGGCTTCCAGCACGATGCCGCCGGCTCCGCCCGCCACGGATGCATCGACGTGGTCGGCATTCGACCCGGCGCCGATCTTCACGATGTCGACGCGCGGCATCGACGGGGATTCGACCGCCTCGAAGATCGCGCCACGGCAGGGCTTGGACAGGTTGATGACCTCGTCGTCGTCAATGATCGCGAGGGCGCCAGCAACTCCCCCCGAGAACGCATCGATCGCCGAACTATGGATCTTCCGCGCCTCGGCACCCGCGATCGCGACTCCGCCCATCACCACGGCGACCGGCACGCCCTCACGGACGGCGGCGAACGCATCGCTGAGGTTGCGCATCGCGTCGGTATCCACCTCCCCTGCTGGGCGCTGCGCACCCGTCAGCGCGACCCTCGCGTCGATCGGCAGCAGCATGGCCGCAAGGAACGCCATCTCCTCGAGAGTGTCGGTGCCGTGAGTGACGACGACCCCTTCGCAACCGGCGGAGAGAAGGTCACGGACCCGCTGTACGACTCGCACCATCGCGGGCAACGTCGTTGCGAAGCTGGCGACGGGTTCCAGGTCGACGATCTCTACCCGCACAGCGCTGCCGAGACGAACCCCCTCCAGGAGTTCGGCACCAAGGACGACCGGCACCAACGCACCGCGCTCGTCGCTGCGCGATGCAATGGTTCCGCCCGTTGCCACCATTCCGACTCTCAACACTGCCTCCGCGCAATCGTTATTCTCGTGAGATCATTAGAGTGAAAGAACGTTTGTGCAGTCAAGCTTTCAGCCCCAAGTTTTCATGCTCGTAACAAAGCAGGAGGCACCAGATGGAGATGGATCCCCGCGAGGACGTGGTTGCCGGATGGCGCTGGCGACTGCGTGATCGCCTGTCGCGCCTCCAGCTCACAGAGCCCTTGCGCCGCCGCGGGGCGTCTATCGTTGCCGACGACTTCGCGGCGATGATCGCGGGTCTGGAGTCAGATCCAGCGCGCAACCTCGGTCAGACGCGACGATCCCTTGCCGGGGAAGCGTCCCTGGTCGCAGGGGGACGCGCGGGACGCGAGCAGGCCGCTCAGCAGAATGCAGTCCTCTGCGGCTGGAACGAGCTCGACGAGGGATACCGGCGGGCGGGGTGCCACGGCGGGCTCTACACGGTGCCGGCCGCGATGGCCGAGTGCGAAGCAGAAGACCGATCCCTCGCAGACCTGCTGACGGCGGTCATCGCGGGATACGAAGTGGCCGCGACGGTCGCGCGTCACCTCGCTCCCGAGCAGGCGCGCGCCGTGCACCCGCATTCCCAACTCGCGCCGATTGGTGCCGCGGCGACGATCGCCTGGCTGCGTACCTCCGATTCAGACGCCGTGCTCAGCGCCGCTGAGATCGCCGCTGCCACCTCACCTCGGGGGTCATACAGGCTGGCGCGAGAAGGTGTTCTGGCACGAAACCTCTGGGCTGGCGCCGGCGCGTCGCTCGGATTTCTGGCGGCCGACGCCGCGGGGGTTGGCATACGCGCCGACGCCCGCGAGTTGCACGACATGACCGTCGACCTCGAGGAAGACGACCCCGGCTGGGCCGTCGAAGACGGCTATCACAAAGAGTTCGCGGCCTGTCAGTACGCGCACTCGGCTATCGAGGCCGCGAAGCTTCTCGCCGAGACGTTCGACACCTCCCGCGCACGGAAGGTCGCCGTCGAGGCGCATCCCCTCGCTATGACTCTGCGAGAGTCGGCCCCGACCACCGATCTGGGCGGCAAGTTCTCCGTCCCGCATCTTGTGGCGGCAGTGCTCGTGACTGGGCGCACAGGGGCGGATGTGTTTGGAGAGCGCTTCCTCCACGATTCGGCGGTCGTACGGCTACGCGAGAACGTGGAGATGAAGCCGTTCCTCCCTCTTCCTCCATATCCGCTCGACCGCCCCGCGCGAGTCGCGGTCACTCTCGATGACGGATCCACCCATAGTGCAGAATGCCTGAGCGCACGCGGGGGCCCCGACAACCCGCTCAGCGAGAGCCAGTTGTTCGACAAGATCGAGGCGATCACGCAGCACCGTGCGCCGCTCTTCGCGCCCACAGCACGTCAGCTCATCGCCGGCACCATTCCCGTCGAGACACCCTGGAGACAACTGATGAATCAAATGATGTCCCCCTGCCGCCACTCGGAGGTCGGACGATGAGCGAAGCCGCCCGAGAAGAGCTCGGTGCGATCCGAAGAAGCATCGACAATATCGACGGGGGTCTGATCTACCTGCTCGCTGAGAGATTCCGACTCACGACCAAGGTGGGCATTCTCAAGTCACTGCACAACATGCCGGCGAGCGACCCTGAGCGCGAGGCCCGCATCGTCGAACGCCTGCGGGCGCTCGCCCTCGACGCCGACCTTGATCCGGCATTCGCCGAGGCTTGGTTCTCGTTCATCGTCGAGGAGGTCATTCGACATCACCAGCATGCGGCCTCCACCGTCGCCATCGACGATTGGCTTCCTGCTCCACAGGCGTCGCCTGAGGAATGAGTGACCCCACGCGCCCTCAGGAAGGGAGGCGCCAAGCCCCCCAGCGCACCTACGCGAACAGCTCGCGCATCCCCTCCCAGTGCTCCGACGCCACGAACACCGGCACGCTCGCGCGCTCCGCGACCTCGACGTCGACCACCCGGCCGCCGTCAAAGCGCTCCCCGCTGCGGGCCTCGATCCATTCGCCCGCGGGCAGGTACACCGGCCACGAGACGGCGCCCGGCTCGAGCACGGGCGCGACGAGCAGCGCGTCGCCCAGCATCCACTGCACTGGCTTGTCCCACACGCGCTCGTCGAGCGGGTGGTCGAAGTACAGCGGACGCATGAGAGGAACGGATGCGGCGACCGCCCGCTCGGCGGAGGCCACGAGGTAGGGAACGAGCCGCTCTCGCAGCTCGACGAGCGCCCGCACCTCGTCGATCACGGCGGGGTCGTCGAAGCGCTCGGCGATGTTCCACGGCGTGCGGTCGTTCGAGGGCAGCCGGTGGTGGTTGAACTCGGAGTGGTACTGCATGATCGGCACGAACACGCTCGCCGCCATCGCGCGCACGTACAGCTCGGGATCGGGGATCGGTCCCGAGAAACCCGCGATGTCCCACCCCCAGTACACGATCCCGCACGAGCTCGCCGAGAGCCCGGCGAGCATCGACCACCGGAAGGCGTCCCACGTCGAGTTCTCGTCGCCGGCCCAGAACGCACCGTGCGCGCCCGAGCCGGTGAAGCCGGCGCGGCTGAACGTCACCGGCGCCTTCCCCGCCGAGGCGAGCAGCTTGCCGTAGGCGGCCGCGTACGCCACGGGGAAGCGGTTGTTCGACTCGGCGCCGGTCGACCCGTCGAGGTAGACGAGGTCTTCTCCCCATGCGTGCTCGCCGCCGTCGGTCTTGAACCCGTCGATGCCCACTTCCTCGACGAGGTAGCGACGCTTCTCGGTCCACCACTCGGCCGCGCGCTCGTCGGTCAGATCGGGCATGAGCGACAGCGGAAACCACCAGCCGCGGTTGCGGTACGGTCGCAGCTCGCCGCCCGGGGCGGTCTCGCGGATGAGCACCCCGGCTTCGATCGCCGCGCGCGCGTCGGCCGCGGCCTGTCCGGTCGGATGCGGGCGCAGTTTCATCAGCGGAATCTGCCACAGGTGCACGCGAACGTCGTGCGCGTGCAGGTCGTCGACCATCCCCTTCGGGTCGGGCCAGGCGCCCTCAGCGGGGAAGGTGAAGTCGCCCAACCGCATCGGGGCGCCGTCTTCACGCACGGTGTACTCCGCGTCGCGGAAGATGGTGAACGTCTTCTCGTCGCTCCAGGCCTCGATCACGACGTTGCGCACGGGAATGCGGTGCTCCCGGTGCAGCGCCATCTGCCGCTCGACCTCGGCCTGCGTGTTCCACTCGTTGCCGCTCGCCCACAGCCCGAAGACCCAGTCGGGCAGGGCCTCGGGGCGCCCGGTCTCGGCGACGAACGCCTCGAGCACCGCGGCCGGCGGGCCGGCGTAGAGCCCGAGGCTCAGGATGCCGCGCTCCCCCGGCGCACCGTCGACCTCGGCCTCCACGGCCAGCCGGTCATCGCGCGAGCGCCCGACGTCGAACCACACGCGTCGCGATGTGCGCACGTGGAATCCCCATCCCTCGCCGCCGATGACGTGCGCGAACGGCATGGGAAGGTAGGTGCGCCGGTGCTCGCCCTGGCTCTTGTACTGCTCGAACACGACCGAGTCGAGCGTCTCGCCGCGGTGGTCGAGCGCGTCGTAGCGTTCGCCGAAACCGGTGACGTGCTCGCCGGGCTGCAGGGGCAGAGAGAAGCGGATGCGGTGGATCCGCTCGCCGTCGTCGAGCACGGCGACACTCGCCGGGTCGACCTCGACCACCGAGCCGTCGACCTCCAGCTCGTCGTTCGACGCGGGGCGCCACCCCGCCGCGCGGGTGCGGAACCACCGGGTCGCCTGCGGACGGTCGGCCGTGAGCGCGACGAGTCGGTACTCGATCGCGCTGCCCGCGGCGGGCGTGTCGAGCACGACCTCCCAGCCGCCGGCTGATCGGGCCGTGCGCGCCTGCGCCGAGGCGAGGTGCCCCCCGTCGACGGCCTGCCCGCGCGACGATCGCGCGACGCGGTCGAGCGGCACCTCCTGCACGGCGCCCCCGTCGATGCGCAGCTCGAGGGTGACGGCCTCCACGTCGGCAGAGGTGCGGGCGCCGATCCGCAGCGGTTCACCGGCGACCGGCTGCACCGGCGAGCGCTGCTCGGTGTCGTCTGAGTAGGGGTGCCCCGAACCCGACGGGCGGTGCCGGATCACGCGGCCACCTCCTCGCGGTTCGCGCCGAGCTCGGCGGCGAGGCGCAGCACCATCGCGTGACTCCACAGCAGCGGATTCGCGACCGGCCCCCACCGGTCGATCCACTCCTGCTGGTGTGCGGGAGACAGGAGGTGCCCCGCGACCTGTTCGGGGAGGGTCCCCTCGTCGGTCGCGGTCGAGGCCGCCCAGTCGAGCAGCCGCTGCGCCGACTCGCGGTCACCCGATGCGGCGTAGGCGAGCCCGAGGAAGCACGACAGCAGCGGCCACCGACCGCCGCCGTAGAAGGTGTCGGCGAGGAAGCGGTGCACTCCCCCGTCGACCTCGAGATCTGCCGAGACCGCCCGCAGCGTCGCGACACCCAGCTCGGAGTGCGCGTCGATCACGCCGAGCGGCGCGATGAGGGCGCTGAGGCTGGCGTCGACGGCCGCCGATCCGAACCACTTGACCAGGTGGCCATCGACCACGCCCGACTGCTCGATACGGGCACGCACCCGCTCGGCGCCCTCGCGAGCGCGCAGCGCCCGGTCGCCCGAGACGAGCCCCGAGTCGGCCGCCGCGGCAAGGCCCGCGGCGATGCATCCGAGTGTCGAGACGTGCACCTCTTCACTGTGCTCTTCCCACCAGTCGAAGCAGGGGCGCTGCCACGAGCTCAGCAGGTAGTCGACGGTCAGTGCGGCCGCGGCCGACCAGCGGCACACGTCGACGCCGTGCCGCGATGCGTGCTCTGCGGCAGCCCACAGCCACGTGCCGTATCCGTCGAGCTGGAAGTCCCACCAGTCGTCCTCGCCGAGCGCCCCGTCGAAGGTGAAGCGGGCCGGCAGCATCCGATCGTCGGGCAGCGGAGCACCCGCGGCAACAGCCGCTACGATCTCGCCGATGCGCGAGCCGTGACGCTCGACGACCATCGCGCACCAGTCGAAGAAGGCCGACGCCGACGCGACCTCACCGGCGGCCGATGCGCCGTCGGCGATGAACGCGCCGTCGCGCAGCCAGCAGTACCCCCGGTAGGCCGAGAACGTCGGCGACGCCGGGTAGGCGCCGTTCGGCTGCTGCAGCGTCGTGATGACGGCGCGAGAACGGTCGAGAAGCGCGTCGAGGTCGACGCGAGGGGTGGTGGTCATGTGTCGTTCCTGTGTGAAGCGGATGCGGAAAGAGAAGCCAGTCGCTGAGCCGAGAAGCCGGTCGCCGAGCCTGTCGAAGCGCCCGTCGCTGACCCGAGGAGCCGGTCGCTGAGCCTGTCGAAGCGCCAGTCGCCGAGCCGAGAAGCCGGTCGCTGAGCCTGTCGAAGCGCCAGTCGCTCAGCCGAGAAGCCGGTCGCTGAGCCTGTCGAAGCGCCCGTCGCTGAGCCGAGAAGCCGGTCGCTGAGCCTGTCGAAGCGCCCCCCGTGGGCCTCGGACCATTCGACAAGCTCAGGGACCGAGACCCACGCGACGCGTCAGCCGAGCAGCGGCGTGACGCGCTCTTCGGCGTCGGCCAGCGCCTGCTCGACGGTCTTGCGACCGGCTGCCGCTTCGGTCAGCTCCTCGGTGACGATGTCCTGCATCTCGGCCTGGCCTTCCCCGATCGACGGAGCGAGAGCGACCTCGTCGAGCGAGTCGAACACGGCCTGGCGGTTCGTCGGCGGCGTCTTCTCGAGGTACGGCGCGAGGGCCGCCTGGTCAGCGATGGGCGGAAGCTCCCAGCCGGCGTCGAGCCGCACGTCGACGGTCGTCTGCGAGCTCGTGAGGAACTCGGCGAAGGCGGTGGCCGCCTCGACGTTCTTCGAGCCCGCCGAGATCGCGACGCCGTTGGAGAACAGGGCGCTCGCGTGCTGGGTGTCTCCGGGCTCGACGGCGACGTCCCAGGTGAAGGCGGTGTCGGCGAGGGTGCCGAACATCCAGATGCCGGTGTGCCACATGCCGAGCTTGCCGTCGGTGAACAGCGTGCTGTCGAAGTCGGGCGTGCCCGCTCCCTGCTCGGCCGTCGGCATCGTCGTGCCGCTCTTGCCGATGAGCCACTGCGCGGCGGCAACGCCCTCGGGCGAGTTGAACTCGACCGAAGAACCGTCTGCGCTCAGGAACTCGCCGCCGGCCTGAGCCACGGTCTTGTAGAACTCGTTGTAGCTGATCGGCTGGTAGTCGCCCCAGACGCCGGCCGCAGCATCCGTCAGCTTCTCGGCGGCGGCCTGCTCGTCTTCCCACGTCCACTCCGACGTCGGGTATTCGATGCCGGCGGCGTCGAAGAGGTCGGCGTTGTAGAACAGCACGACGTTCGAGAACGAGCTCGGCAGCGCATACTGCGTGCCGTCGGTCGCGTACGCGTCGGCGAGGGTCGACTGGTAGACGCTGGTGTCGACGCCTTCGATCGGCGCGAGCACACCGCTCTGCTGGTACGCGGCGTAGTTGGCGAACTCGATGTCGAAGACGTCTGACACCGTGCCGCCGGCGAGGTCGGTCTGCAGCGCCGTGAAGTAGTCGGCGTAGGGCAGCGTCGTGACCTCGACGGTGACGTTGTCGTTCTCGGCCTCGAAGGCGTCGACGATCTTCTGCAGGTTCTCTTCGTTGCCTCCGTTCGAGGTGAAGTTCGTATAAGTGATGGTGACGGGTCCGTCACCGGCGGGCGTGCCGCCGCCGGCGCATCCGGCGAGGGCGAGACCGGCGACGGCGACGATGCCGACTCCGACCAGGCGAGCTGTGTGAGCCATGGGGTATCTCCTTCGATGGTGAGGTGCGGGTGAGGTGCGGGTCATTTGATGCCGCTCGAGGCGACGCCCTGAATGACGAAGCGCTGAGCGAACAGATAGATGGCGAGCATGGGCAGGATGCTGACGACCGAGCCCGCCATCATCACGTCCCACTGGGTGGTGTATTGGCCTTGCAGGCCGGCGAGCGCGAGCGGCAGGGTCTGCAGTTCGCTCGATCGGAGGATGATGAGCGGCCAGAGAAAGCTGTTCCAGCTGTTCATGAACGCGAACACCGCGAGCGTCGCGATCGACGGGCCGACGAGGGGCAGCACCACGGTGCCGAAGATGCGGAAGTGCCCGGCGCCGTCGAGGGTGGCCGCTTCGTCGAGTTCGCGCGGCACGGCGTTCATCGCCTGGCGCAGCAGGAACACCCCGAACGCGCTGGCAACGCTCGGCAGCAGCACGCCCAGGTAGGTGTCGACGAGGCCGAGGTCGCGCATCTGCACGAACAGCGGCACGATCAGCACCTGAATCGGGATCATCATCGTCGCCAGGTACAGCGCGAAGACGACGCCGCGCCCGCGGAAGGGCAGACGGCTGAACGCGTAGGCCGCGAGCGCGCTCGTGACGATCTGCAGCAGCGCGGTGACCACCGCGAGCCCGAGCGAGTTGGCGATGATGCGGGCGAACGGCAGCTCGGCGAACAGCGTCTGGTAGGCCGAGAACGAGGGGTTCTCGGGAATGAGCTGCGGCGTCGCGTCGAGGCCCGCTCCGGGCGAAAGCGATGTCGTCAACGTCCACAGGAACGGGAAGAACATGATGAGCGCCCCGATGATGAGCACGCCGGTGAGCGCGATGCGCTGCGTCTTCTCACGCATAGGTGACCCACCTCTTCTGGCCGATGATCTGCACCACGGTCACTCCGAGCACGAGCACGAAGAGCATCCACGACAGGGCGGATGCTTCGCCCGCGGCGCCGTAGCGGAAGGTCAGGTCGAAGATCTGCTGCACGACGACGGTGCTCGCCCCCGCGGGTCCGCCTCCGGTCATCGCGTACACCTGGTCGAAGACCTGGAACCCGTTGATGAGCGAGATGACGACGACGAAGAACGTCGACGGCGAGAGGAGTGGGAGGGTGACGTTGAACAACCGCCGCCACGCGCCGGCCCCGTCGACCTTCGCCGCCTCGTACATCTCCTGCGGGATCGCCTGCAGACCCGCGAGCAGGATGATCATGACGAAGCCGAGGTCTTTCCACGCCGAGGCGATGATGATCGACGGCATGGCCCACGCGGGGTCGGTCCACCACCCCGGTCCTTCGATGCCGAAGACGGCGAGCGTGGCGTTGACGATGCCGACCGAGGGGTTGAGCAACCACCGCCAGACGAGGGCGACGACGATCCAGCTCGTGACGACGGGCAGGAAGTAGACGCCACGCAGGATGTTGCGGCCCTTGATGCGCGCGTTGAGTGCGAGGGCGAGAGCGAGCCCGCCGACGTAGACCAGCGGCAGGTACCCGGCGAGGTAGTAGAAGGTGTTGAAGAACGCCCGCTGGGTCGTGGGGTCTTGCGCGAGCGAGACGTAGTTGTCGAAGCCGACCCATTGCATCGGCGCGAGCAGGTTCCACTTGTGAAAGCTCGTCCACAGGGCCCCGAACATCGGGTAGATCGTGAAGAAGGCGAGCGGCAGCGCGCTCGGCAGCAGGAACACGAGCACCGTGAGCGCGTAGCGCCCCTTCTTGCGGCGGCGGCGCACGGGAGGGCTCTCGATCGCCTCGCGGCCCTCGGTGGCAGGGACCGGCCGGTAGGTCAGCGTCATTCCTTCGCCGCCTCGGAGTCATTCGCCGCGGTGTCGGGCGCGGCCGTGCGTGAGACAGCCAGGCGCTCGCGCACGAGGCGCCCCTGCTCCCCCGACTGCCCCTGCGCGTCGAACGGAGTGGAAAGCACGAGCGATGCCGCGCCCTGCGCCCACCGGTCGTCTTGCCAGGTCTCGACAGCGACGGGCACGGCCCGGTTGCGGGGAATGAGGCCCGCACGGAAGGCGGGTTCGAACCCGAACGACCAGTGGCTCCAGGCCTCCACACCCTCACCCAGCACGATCACGATCTCGGGATCGACTAGGTTGACCACCCCGGCGAGTACGCGCCCGAGCAGGTGACCCGCGCGAGAGAAGAGCTTCTGAGATGCTTCGTCACCCGCGTCGGCGAGACCGCGCAGCACGGCGATGCCGGCGTCTGCCGAGATGAGGCCGCGCTCACGCGCCTGAGCGACGAGCGCGCTCTGCCCGATGAGAGCTTCGAGGCAGCCGTGGCCACCGCACTGGCAGAGGGGCCCGTCCTCCTCGACGGGGGTGTGCCCGATCTCGCCCGCGCCGCCGCTGCGACCGCGCAGCACGCGGCTGTCGCTGAGCAGGCCCGCGCCGACTCCGGTTCCGATCGTGATGACCAGCACGTTCTCGTGCCCCCGGGCCTGGCCGTGCAGAGCCTCGGCGATCGCCAGCGCATTGACGTTGTTCTCCACGAGCACGGGCAGGTCGAGTTCTCGCCGCAGCGCCTCGCCGAGGGGAACCCGCAGCCAGCCCAGCTGGGTGGAGTCGACGGTGCCGACGGCCTGCTCGTCGACGTTGCCGGGCACCCCCACCCCGATGCCGAGCAGGGGCGCCTCGCCGCCACCGGCGATAAAGCCCCGCAGCATCTCGCCGAGACGAGTGACGGCGGTGCCTGCGGCGGCGTCGAAGGGCTCGGTCGCCGAGCGCACGACCGCGCCGTCGATGCCGACCTCGACCGCTGTGATGTGATCGGCGACGATCTTCACCCCGATGGCGCGCCCGGCGTCGGCGACGAGCCCGAGCAGCCGTGCGGGGCGTCCGCCCTGCGAGGGGCTGTGCTCGAGCTCGACGAGCAGGCCGTCGGCGATGAGCTGCCGGGTGTGCTGCGTGATGAGCGCGGGCGAGACGCCGAGCTCGCGGGCGAGGTCGGCGCGAGACGTCGGACCGCTCGCCCCGATGTGAGCGAGAACGGCCGAACGCATGACGTCAGCGCGTGCAGTGGACTGGGCCAAGGGAACCCCTTTGTTCAGGACTGAATTAAGGGTACGGGCGTCATCTGGGTGGCGTCAACTGTTAAAACTAATTTCCGGGCCATCTACCTACAGACATGAAGAAAGTTGCGGCCATCTCGAGCCGACTATGTCGCTCGACAGGCCCGCGCGATCGAGTGATCCTCCGACCCGCGCATCACTGTCGTCTGCACTAGCCCGGTCACTGAGCCTGTCGAAGTGGCCGCCAACCCCCAAGAAACCCGACGCCCCCTCCCCCGTTCCGCCAAACTGCTCACGTGGAGAACACTGATGTGGCTGTATGACCTGCCGGTAGCCGCCGGGCTGCCGCTCTTCGTCTTCGTCGTCGTCGGCGGATCGCTCGGCATCCTCTTGGTGCTTCGACGCTGGGTACGCCGGATGGCCCGCGAAGACGTCGAATGGGATCGCGTGCTCGGCTACGCCGTGGGTGCCTATGGGGTGTTCTATGGCGTCACGCTCGGCCTCATCGCCGCCGGCGCCTACGGCAACCTCGTCGAGGTCGACGACGCCGTCTTGTCCGAATCCTCGTCGATCGCGGCCATGTACCGCAGCGCTGACCAGTTTCCCGAGCCAGCGTCGTCGGAAATGCAAGCCGCGCTCATCGACTACACGAAGAAGGTCGTCGAACTCGACTGGCCCCTGCAGCAGCGACTGATCGTGCCCGAGACGACGGATGCTGAGGTGGGAATCATCCAAGACGCGATCCTGTCGTTCGAACCGACGACGACGACCGAGACGACCCTGCAGGCGCAGACGCTCTTCGTCTTCAACGACTTCGTCACCGAGCGGCGGCAGCGTCTCGCACTGACGAGCCTGGCCCTACCGGGAGTGCTGTGGATCGTGCTCGCCGTCGGCGCAGTGCTGAACGCCGTCCTCATCGGCCTGATCCAAGTCACCAACCTCCGGATACACCTGCTGATGGCCGGGCTGATCGCGCTGTTTGTCTCCCTGCTGCTCTACGCGGTCGCGGGGTTCGATCATGCCTATGCAGGACCCGTCGCCGTCGAGCCGACCTACTTCCAAGACCTGATCGACGGGCTCTTCATACGAGTCCCCTGAGCATCCCCCTCCCTCCGCAACCCGTCGTTCCGCACCGTGTTATACGGCCGACACAAACGGGTGATAGCGTTCCCCCCACGGGGAGATTCTTCAGGGGAAAGGGATCGCACAACTGTGACGTCGCACCTTCGGGTCGACGCGACATCGGCGTCGCAGCGAGCCATTCAAATGAGTTCCAACCGTTCCGATGAGCTGAGCAACGTCCTCGCTGAGCCCGCCACGCACTCGCCTTCCGCACCGCCACTGCAGGTTCCGACCGCACCAACTCTCAACTGGCGCAAGCGGTATGCGCGGATGCTCTGGATCAGCGACCTGCTCGTCCTGGCATGGGTCGTGTTCGGTGCCCAGATCGCCTGGATGGGCATGGGGAACGTCGCTGTGGCTGTCCGCGCAGACTCGCGAATCAACGAGTTTTCGTACTGGGCCTTCTCGGTGATCCTTATAGCCGCGTGGATGTACACGCTGACGTTTGTCGATTCCCGCGGCTATCGCGTAATCGGCAGCGGGTCTACCGAATACGTTCGCATTGCGACGTCGAGTTTTCGCCTCTTTGGGGTAATCGCGATCATCGCGTTCCTCCTGCGCGTCGACGTGGCGCGTGGTTTCCTCCTGCTAGCCCTTCCCGCAGGGATTCTGGTGTTGCTAGTTGAGCGATGGCTATGGCGCCAGTGGCTCGGCGCGAAGCGACGCAACGGCGAGTATGCGGCTCGGGTACTGCTTGTGGGATCCGAATCATCAGTGGCCCAGATCGCTCGTGAGCTGCACCGCTCCCCCGGATCGGGCTACCAAGTCGTCGGAGCATGCGTGCCGTCCGGCCAGATCGCTGGGACCATCGCCGGGACATCAATTCCGATAATGGGCTCAGTATCAGCGGTCGGGCGGGCCATCGAAGCCACCGGTGCCGACACAGTTGCCGTGACGAACACCGACGAGCTGCCCCCTGACAAGGTCAAGGAGATTTCTTGGAACCTCGAGGCCGGCAAGCAGCATCTTGTTCTCGCTCCGAGCATTGTCGATATCGCAGGTCCTCGCATACACATGCGGCCGGTATCAGGACTCCCGTTAATTCACGTCGAGACACCGCGCTTCACCAAGGGTCAGCTCTTCGTGAAGCGATCTCTCGACCTAGGCGCGTCCGTCATCGGTGTCATACTTATCAGCCCCATCCTTGCCTTCCTAGCCGTGACAGTGCGCCTTACAAGCCAAGGACCGGTGTTCTTCCGCCAGACCCGCATAGGGCTCCGCGGCAAAGAGTTCACCATGATCAAGTTCCGATCCATGGTGACGAACGCCGAAGATCTCCTTGAACAGCTGCAGCGTGAGCAACGCGATGCCGGCAACGAGGTGCTCTTCAAGATGAAGAATGACCCGCGCATAACCCCGGTCGGGCGGATCATGCGGAAGTTCAGCCTCGACGAATTGCCCCAGCTATTCAACGTCATCGGCGGGTCGATGTCGCTGGTCGGACCGCGCCCTCCTCTCCCGAGCGAAGTGGCCCAGTACGCCGACCACGTTCACCGGCGGTTTCTAGCCAAGCCCGGCATCACAGGCCTGTGGCAAGTGAGCGGCCGATCCTCGCTCTCGTGGGAGGATTCAGTGCGGCTCGATCTCTCCTATGTTGAGAACTGGACGCTTCTCGGGGATCTTGTCATCGTATGCAAGACGGCGCGGGCGGCGCTGGCACCAGGCAACACGGCCGCATAACATCGCCGAGCGGAAGCGACGCACACATGACCAAGCGAGCGAGAGATGGCCAGATGAAAGTAGGGCTGCTCTGCGTTGGATGGCCGGGGCGCCACGAGGTAGGCGGCGCTGCTCGCTACGCCTGGCGCTTCGCCGAGATGATGAGGGACGATGTTGACCTCCATGTGATTACATCCGAGGGTGGAACTCCCTTGCCCGGCGCAACTATGCACTTTCTGGAGAACGGTGGCGGGAGATTCAAGCACTACTACCGCTTCCCGTTTGAAGTCCGTCGCGCACTGCGCGGCCTCGACCTGGACATATTGCATGCTTTCGGAGACGACTGGGCGCTCACGGGACGTCGATTCAGTTGGGTCCGTACTTTTCATGGCAGCTCGCTATCTGAGGCACGGGCCTCCACGGGTTTGAGGCGATGGAACCACTACGTCTTAGGCGCTCTCGAGCACTCAGTCCGACGTCGATGTGACCTAGCGATCTCAGTCGGGCCGGAAGGCGAGTCCGAATTCAAGACCGATATCCTCATACCGCCAGTCATCCCGCGCGACGGCGACTTCACACCCCCCGAACCCAGCACGAAGCCAACCGTGACCTTCATTGGGACCGCCACCGGGCGCAAGCGCGGCCTCATGGCTGCAAGCTTGGTCAATGAGGCGTCTCGCCGAACAGGCCTCGCCATCGAGCTGCGGGTGGTGGGACCCGCCAACGACAAGAAGAACTGGCCGGCCGGCGTGATGCACTACAGCGACCCGCAGGACGAAGAAGTCACCGCACTCATCCGCGAGTCATGGCTACTGATAGCTCCATCGGCATACGAAGGATTCGGCATCCCTGCTTTCGAAGCGGCCAGCCTGGGTGTTCCCAGTGTCTCGAGTCCAAACCCGGGCAGCGAGTACATTGCCCAACAGATCGGGAACGACGAGCTGTTCGCAGTGCGTGACGACGCGACCTTCATTGACGCGTTGGTTGACCGCCTAACTCGCGGTGCTCCAAGCCAATCTTCTTCTATTCGAGCCGCTGTTGATGCGGCCGATGCCTTGGCAAGCCAGGCTTCAAAGTCGCGCATCCTAGAACTCTATTCATCTTTGAGGACGGGGCGTAGGTGAGCCTCGGATCTCGCTCAGCGAGAATTCATACCAATCCGAGCGCAGGATTTGCCCGCCCTATTGTCATCGCAGCAGGCTTGTGCGCCTCGGTAACGGTCGCGGTCCTCGCAACCCTCACTATCGGCGGCCCGGCAGTTATTCTCCTCCTGATGACAGCCATCGTTATCGTCATGGGGGTCAAAAAGCCCGAGGTCGCCTTCGTCGCTGCCATAACCGTCGGCGTGGGCAACGGTGCATTAAGGCGAATCGCGGGCTGGATAGACCCATCCGGCATCGCGACTCAGATTGTGCCAATCATACCTGCCGTAATTCTCGTGACTCTGTACGTAAGCTTGCTCGTGATCAGGCGGAATCACTGGACCGATAAGGCCCCGATTGCTTTTGTGCTGGTCTGCATCGTTGTAATCATTTCGGGAATAAATCCCGCAGGTGTAGGCATTGTGAACAACCTTCTTGCGTCGTCGCTCTTGATCTCGGGGATCCTCGCCTTTATTCTGACCTTCCGAAGGCTAATACCCCACTCCTCGGTTATCAACACCCTCGCAGTTGTGGGCTCAATAAATGCTGCATACATGATCCTTCAGGAGATCAACGGGCTCACACCTTGGGACGCGTACTGGGTCGATAATTTCGGCTATTCCGCACTTTACCTCGGCCCCAACCTTGTCCGCCCATTAGGCCTCGGCGCGAGCGCAGCGGAGAGTGCGGCGATTTGCGCGATGCTAGTGGGCGTAAGCGTCGCTCGCCTTCGCGTTTCCCGCAATCCAGCCTGGCTTGTACCTATCAGCCTGGGACTGTATGCCGCGCTCACGAGCGGAACGCGAACCTTCGCATTGCCAGCTTTGGCGGTAATCTTGCTGGGGTTCGCGATTGGTCGCAAACGTCCGATGCTCGTCGGCCTGGTCACCTTGGCGGTTACTCTGCCAGTCATAGTCGTCATTGCAGGGCGCCTCATGCCGGCCGTCTCGTCGGCGGGAGCCGGCCGCGTTCTCATGCTCGTCAGCGGGAGCGAAAGCGAGGAGACCAGCACGGTCGGCATCCACCAAGACCTCATCCTGTCGTCCCTTCTTCGAGGTCTATCTAGCGTCATCGGGACAGGAAGTGGTCAAGTCTCGGTGCTCGCTTCGGGGGGACTCGGCAGTTCCGAGCAGGACATCTCGAACATGGCATTGATTGGAGGCGTTCTTGGGGTTGTGGCGATGCTCGCCCTGTACATCACCTTCGCGCGCGCAATCCCGGGTGCATTCCGCGACCTAAACACCGCACCTTTCCTATTCATAACGTTCGCCACAATAGGCCAGTGGATGAATGTCGGATATTACGGAGCGACCCCCCTCATCTGGGCCAGCCTCGGAGTTGTACTATCACTAAGGACCAAGGAAACCAAGGAATATGCACTGGATACTGGTCGGAAAAGAAGCTCCAGGGACTAAGACCGGGGGGTTGAACAGATACGTCGAGGGCTTCGCCCCTGCAATGCGCCATGCTGGAGTTGAGGTGACAGAAGTATTCCTTGGATCGGTCGAGTCAGGCCAAGGCAGCTCAGGCTTGGCGCGGATTTGGCGTTCCTTCCTGTTGGGAATCCGCACTAAAGGCGTCGACGTGATCGATAGTCATTTCGCTATGTACGGCATGCCATTCGTGATGGGCGCGCTACTTCGTGCGCGTCTGCGCGCCGTACAGCCGCCGGTCGTGGTCGTCCACTTCCATGGCCCGTGGGGCGACGAGTCCGCTATTGCTTCTCGCACAAATCGATCGATCGGGTTGACAGTAAAACGGGGTATGGAACGCTGGGTGCTCGGGCGGGCCGCGGTTGTAGTTGTCCTGACGAAGGTGTTTGCCCAGGAAGCGGCCCGGACGGGAGCAGATCCGTCGAAGATCGCTATCATTCCGCCGGGTGTCGGAGAATTCTGGAGTCAACGCTCGTCCGAACCTGTCGACGAGGGCTCCGTCAAGTTGCTGTGCGTTCGGCGACTCACTGAGCGCATGGGGCACGAGCGGCTGATACGCATGCTCCACACGATGAACTTCCGGGTCGACGGCCGAGCCGTGTGCCTGGAGGTAGTGGGAACTGGCGAGCTCGAGTCACATCTAAAGAGCGTCACGCAGGGTCTGGGCCGGTCCGATTCGGTGCGCTTTCACGGACGACTTAGTGATATCGAGCTCCGCGCCATCGCACACACATGCACGGCCGCAGTGGTGCCGACCCTGGCGCTCGAGGGATTCGGGTTGGTTGTCCTCGAAGCAATGGCGATGGGGTTGCCAGTCATCAGCACCGGGCAGGGAGGCCTTAGCGAGGCAATGGGCCCGTGGGCCCGGGTACCGTTTCTCTTCTCCCTCCAAGAACCCGATTCACTTCACGCGGCGGTTAGGGCGGTGAGCATACCAGGACGCGCGACTTTAGGACACGAGGTGCGAGAGTATGCCCTTCGCCACACCTGGGAGCAGGTCGCGCGCCGCACCCTCGACACGGTGTCGACCAAGTCATGAAGCCGATCTTGTACTGCCACACATCTCGAGTAGGCGGCGCCGAGATCGCTTCGCCGGCCTTGGCGGAACACATTGGGGCTGAGATCTGGAGCCGCGGGGGTGGTCCAACTGTTGACCGCGCGGCAGAACTGGGCGTCCCCGTGACGGTCCTTCCAGTCGCAGCCGACAGTCGACCGAAGTCACTAGTTGCCCGTCTAGCGACCGCCACTTCTCTTCTCACGTCACAGGTAGATGTTCTTCGTCAGATTCGGCGCAGCCGACCGCCGTTGCTGATCAGCAACACAGTGCAAGGGCTACTGCATGTCGCCGTTCCCGCGCTCGTGACGCGCACCCCGCTCGTCGTGTATGTGCGGGATTTGGGTCGAGGCGGCAACCGGCCGCCCCTCGAAGTCTGGGTCTACGAGTCCCTCATGCGCCTGTGGTCATCCGGCGTCATCTTCAATAGCGAGACAACGCGACGCAGTTGGCGAGTCAGTGCACCGAGCATCGTGGTCCCGACAGCTATCGAGGACCGTTTCTTTACGGCGTCCGCTCCTGCCCGTCACGGCGGAATCGTCATGGTGGGCCGAATTGCGCGCTGGAAAGGCCAAGCAGAGGTCATCCGAGCGCTCAATCACCTCGCCGATGGTGGAAGATCGGTCGAGCTGACGCTAGTGGGCGACCGAACCTTCGGCGACAACGTCGACCTTCCCCCCGCTCGCTTTCCCCTCACGCTAAAGGGTTTTGCCGACCCACTCGAGTATCTGACGCATCGCCAGCTGCTAGTCCACGCGAGCAAAACACCCGAGCCGTTCGGCCAGGTTCTCGCCCAGGCCGCCGCCGCAGGCATCCCGATTATCTGTGCAAACCGTGGGGGACAAACTGAGTGGTTAAAGCACGGCGAGTCCTGCCTCATGTCGGACCCGCATGACACTGACGCGCTCGCCGCCGCCATTGAGCAGACATTGGACGACCCCGCGCGATCTGCACAACGCGCCGACGTCGCTAATGCGGCATCAGAACAGTTCCGCGCGGAGAAGGCATACGGGCCGCTCCAAGACTGGCTTAAGAAGGTGGCAAACCTGTGACTCCCTTGACAATCGATGTGATCGTTCCTTCCGTGGGCCGTCCCCGAGACGCACAACAGGCGGTTGAGTCCGTGAGACGCGCCATCGAGAGCCGGCTCGATCCTGGTTTGCAGATCCATGTCATAGTCGTTCATCGTGAAGACGATCTGCCGACACACGCAGCAGCGGTAGCGAGCGGCGCTCGGCCAGTCCACGTAAGTCAAGCCGGGCTCGCCCATGCCATGCGTGCGGGCGCGGAAGCCTCAACCGCAGAGGTCGTCGCCTTCCTAGATGATGACGCACGCATGCGACCTGACTGGTTCGACCATGTCGCCCCCCACTATGACAACCCGCGCGTCGGCGGCGTCGGTGGCGCAGATGTTCAACCGAATGGCTATGCGGTTCGGATCGCGCAGGACAACATCGGCCAGATTGACCGATTCGGACGCGTGCTTGGCGGACACCATCAAGCGACCGGTTCAGCTCGCGTTGTGAGTCATCTCAAGGGTGCGAACTGCAGCTTTAGACGCGAATCTTTCATACGTTGGCCGTACCAAGGATCAGTTGCCGGAAGAGGCGCCCAAGCGAGGAACGAGTTCATTGCGTCTCTGGCAATCCACGCGCAGGGTCTCGATCTCATACTCGATCCTGAGGCGGTCGTCGATCACTACCCTGCACCGCGAGAAGCGGGAGACGCGCGCGGCGATGCCTCCAAGGCATACGAGACCGCCTACAACGAAGTCTTTGGCTTCGCCATGTCCGACCATCCCCGACGTCTGCGAAACATGATCTTCCTAGCGACCGTCGGGTACCGCAATACGCCGGGAATGGTGCGTTTACTCTTACGACAGACAACGGCTGCGCACGTTAAGGCAACTCTTTCTGGACTCACTGCAGGTCACCGCGCTGGGCGACAGTTTCGACACTCTTCAAGTGCGGAGGCGAGCCGGTGACTCGGTCGGTTCTAGTGCTGGCGGCCCAAGGAGTCGCAAGCTACGACGCGGAACGGGCGCGGGAGCTCGTCGGCGGGACGTCTTACTCGTCGACTCTTCTTAAAATCGAACGTTCTTCTGGCGCATTTCGTGTCTTTTGGCAGACGCTCCAGACACTTCAGCAGGCGGACAATGACATCGTCTACCTCGAAGGCACTGGTATGCGTGTCGGTATCCCGCTACTGCTGGCCTCACTACGACGCGGAAGGCGTCTCATCTACGTCGTCTCGAGCGGTGACGCTGTCGATCGCTACTTCCGGAACAAGTACGGCGTGCTCGCAGGCCTCATAGCCGGAATCTACGAACGGTGGCTCTATCGGCGCTCTTCCGGCTTCATCGGTTGGACGCCCTATCTTGTTGGACGCGCAATCCGAATGGGCGCACCAACAGGACTAACGATCGAAGGTCAGGTCCCGAGTGAAATGTTCCCGGCGACACCTGGAGATCGCGCGGACATTCGAAATCGGCTCGGTGTTGCGAACGAAGACATACTCGTTGGAGTGACAGGGAGCCTAAACTGGTCGAAGAGACAAGCATACTCGTACGGGCTTGAGCTTGTTGAAGCCGCCTCCAGAGTCCGTAGGACAGACATCTCGTACGTGATCGTCGGCGGCGGGACAGGTCGGGCAAAACTCGTCGAACGTGCGCGGGAGAGGGGCGTAAATGTGAGGTTCATAGACCGGGTGCCCCGCGCCGAACTATCAACGATCATGTCTTCGCTTGATCTCGCTGTCATTGCACAAACGCCGGACGAAGTCGGCCTTCTCCGCTTGACCACTAAACTGCCCGAGTATCTGGCCGTCGGAACCCCCGTTGTGATGCCAGCTGTGCCCGGCGCGTTCGATTACATGCCCCCGGGACCAGAGTCGCCTGTTTTCATCCTGCCAGCCCTACACCCCGGACGAGGCGAGTTCTGGGTAGCCCTCGCGAAGCAATTTGACAAACTCGATAAAGACGATCTTGCGAAGCGACGCTCGACCGCGCTTATAGCCGCAGAGAGGTTTAGTTCCGGCAATCCCTCTCTCAAACTTCAGACGCTCTTTGACATTCTTCCCGATACGGCAGGCACCAATGACCGTTGACCGCTCTCTCACAATATTCATCTGCACCCGCGATCGGCCTGACGAGCTGTCATCAGCACTCGCCAGCATCGCGCGCGGGTCCATGGCGCCTGCTCGCGTTCTAGTGAGCGACGACAGCGAAGATGGTCAAGCGACGGAGGAGATAGCTCGCAAATTTGGCGTGGACTACCAGCGTGGCCCACGGCGGGGGCTCGGCGCGAACAGAAACGCCTGTGTCGAGGATCTCAATACGGACCTTTGCGCATTTATCGATGATGACGTGATCGTCTCGTCAGATTTCGTAAAGCACGCATCAACCGCCCCGCAGACTCAAATTACAACTGGATGGGAACTCAATTTCTCAACGGAACCGGCGCGGAGGGTATTTGCCAGTAACGCGAGCTTCCTCGGATTTCAGAAGAGCGACACTCGACACGGGCTGAAATCAATTGTAATCAATGCAACCGCGATTCCTCGCAAGGCCTTCTCAACTATCAGGTTCGACGAACTGACGCGATACGGATATGAAGAAATAGACTTCGCCCGCCACGCCAGCGCTGCGGGATGGACTATCGCCCACAATCCGGATCTGTGGGTCGAGCACCACCCGTCAGCCTATGGGCGAGCCGATTACAACGCGCAACTTGATGTGTCACGAATCTACCTAACGCGATTCGCATACGCCAGGTATGACCGCAATCCAATAAAGTCCTGGACCTATTCCGTTGTTTCCGCCGTGCATCTGCTACTCAGCGCTGCAAAATCCCGACGGCCAATCGGTGAAACACTCAATGTGATCCGCCGATCGAACGCGATCTACAGAACCAGAATTCGGGCGGAAGAAGCTTCGTGAAGCTTCCCTTCGCGAGACTTCTTCGCGCACTGAAGAGCCCGTCCGGCCGTGGAGTCGCAGCAACAGCGGTTGTGACGTACGCGGGCATGGGACTTAGCCTGCTGTCGGCGCCGATCCTCGCGCAGGCGATAGGGGCGGACGGGCGTGGGGTCGTCGCCGGTTCATTCGCTCTTATCCAGACCCTGTCCTGGGTGGGCTTCTTTTCCCTACCGCGAGTTCTCGGGCGTGACTCAGCGTCCGGGCTTAGCCTGTCCCGCGCGGGGCTGGTGTGGCTGACCGTGCTCGGAGCCGCCAACACAATTGCTGTACTGCTTCTTGCCGACGTGCTTTCCAATGGAGACGATCGAATCGCCCTTGGAATGCGTGTGGCCGCGATCGTTCTACTATTCAACGGTGTCGGTCAGGTTGGCGTCGAGCAATCCTTGGCTAAGGGACGTATTGGTCTATTCAACTTATCGCGACTTGGATACACCGTCCTGCCATCGTTGACGATAGTCGCGCTCGCTGTTACTGGAAACCTAAATACAACGTCGGCCTACCTGGCGACGCTTTCTGGTCAGTTGGTCACGACGGTAGTAGGTGTCGCGTTAAGCGTCGCGCTGACGCCTAGGCTTTCTCGAGCCGTGACACCGTGGCGCGAAGCGCTGCACTTGTGGTCTGCCAACGCGATGGATAGCGTGTCTGGACAACTCGGTCAGGTTTTGCTCGCCGCATTGTCAACCGCTAGCCAAGTGGGTGTGTTCTCGATCGCCGTTATGCTCGGTTCGGCCGCCGGCGCCCTTGCCCAAGCGCTGACCCAGGTCGGCTATGCCAAGTTTCTTCGCCATGCTGGCGACGGATCGACCTCATCTCCGGGCATGCTACGGGGCCTATCATTGCTAGGTATCAGTTCCACTATTGTTGTCGGCTCAGCACTCACGGTGTTTGTTTACTTGTATGGCACGCTCCTCTTCGGAGATACGTTTGCAGGGCTAGCTCTCGTGACAGCGGCAGCTCTCGTCTCGCAGGTGTTTACCGATCAGTGGAACCTGAGGGTCCTACATGATGTCGCCCACCGCAATGTGGCCCAGCTGGTAGCGGCCTCGGGGACCGGGGCCGTCGTTACTGCGGGAAGCTCGATCATCTTGGGTCTCTCGAACAGCCTGAACGCGACATCAATGGCTATCGCCTTGGCCGCCGGCGCGGCCACTAAAATTGCCGTTCGAATTCTTCTACATCGTTTTCGTAGCCGTCGAACCGCGGAGCCATGAACGAGTCGCTTGCCGCGTAAGTAACGGCGCACCAGAGCCTCGACGTCCTAACCTGCCTGCAAAAGGAACACACAATGTCCGTAGTGGTTGCGCACGATTACCTGACTCAGCGTGGAGGTGCTGAGAGAGTTGCCCTCGAACTCGCACAACAGCTGGGCGCCTCCGAGGTTGTAACGTCGGCTTATCACCCTGGCCAGACTTTCGATGGCTTTTCTGATTTCAGTGTTCGGCAGAGTGCAGACCCGCTGGTACGGCTTCTTCGTAAAGATCCGCGACGCGCGCTTCCGTTTCTTGCCCGCGCCTGGGACCGCATGCCGCCCGTCGACGCTGACGTGGTCGTCTGCAGCTCGTCGGGTTGGTCTCACGCAGTACCCACCACTCCGGGTACCAAAAAGGTGGTGTACTGCCACAATCCTGCTCGTTGGCTTTACCAGCCCACCGACTTCCTGCAAGATCAGGGATTGATGTCTCGCGTCGGGCTCGGCCTGCTCCGTTCGAGGCTGACGGCGTGGGACGTGCGGGCCGCCGCGACCGCTGATGTCTACATCGCGAACTCTACGATTGTGGCTTCTCGCATACGGGACGTTTATGGGATCGAGCCCACCGTCGTGCACCCTCCGGTAGCAGTTGACACCAAGGCCGAGCAGTCAGCGGACGATCGCTTATCTAGCGGGTTTTTCTTGAGCGTCGGCCGCGCTCGCGGGTACAAGGGCGTCTCGCGCTTGATAGAGGCATTCGCTATGACGCCGGACGAGCGACTGGTGATAGTCGGAGTGGAATCACAGGAGTCGTTCCCGCCCAATGTCGTCGGTGTCGGCCGCGTAAGCGAAGCGCGCTTGCGCTGGTTGTATGCCAGCGCGCGTGCGTTGGTTTCCGTGTCGAAAGAAGATTTTGGTCTCACTCCAATCGAGGCGAACGCGTTCGGCACACCGTCTTTAGTTCTCCGCTTCGGCGGGTTCCTCGACAGTACTGTCGAGGGCGTGAACGGCATCTTCATACCATCCGATGAACCCTCCGCAATATCAAGCGCTGTACGCGAGTTTCCATCATCTTGGAAAGTTGGCGATATCATTGCGCATGCAGATCGATTCTCCGTGGAGAATTTCACCCGTCACATGACCGCAGCTATTAATGAGCTGGGATAGCGAGTACATCTATGACACCCGAGCAGGTATGGCGCTGGTCGCAGGCGCTGCATCGTCATGGATTTCGGCGTTCGGCTCGAATCCTCAAATTTGTGAACTACATGCTCTTCCGAGCAATTCTCCCCCCTCAGGCCCAGACAGGTCGTGGCCTACGTTTAGGACACCTCGGGCTGGGCGTCGTGGTTCACCCGAACGTCACCATCGGCGCAGACGTTACAATCTGGCACCATGTCACCATCTCAGCGACCACGTGGGTGGGGTCTGATGTAAGGATCACTATCGAGGACGGCGTGACTATCGGCGCCGGTTCAATCATTGTTGGTCGTCATAACGAATCGCTTGTTCTCGGACGCCGATGCTCAGTCGGAGCGGGAAGTGTGGTGACGCAGAGTATCGAGTCAGGCGCGGTGGTTGTCGGAAACCCGGCCCGTCCGATCAGATGAGGACCGCCACGATTCGCTCGGTATGACGCAGAATGACGGATTAGTCATTTGCGCGGTTC
The DNA here is from genome assembly GCF_003095395.1 of Microbacterium sp. Gd 4-13. Lineage (GTDB taxonomy): Bacteria > Actinomycetota > Actinomycetes > Actinomycetales > Microbacteriaceae > Microbacterium. The sequence goes on along the minus strand of NZ_QEIJ01000013.1, from coordinate 5,431 downwards.
TGACGAAACCTCAAGGTTCCGCACAACACGGGCCGGGTTTCCTGCGACAACCGTGAACGCTGCGACGTCCGACGTGACTATGGCGCCAGCGGCAACTACGGCACCGTCACCTATTGACACGCCGGGCAACACGATGGCCGATCTGCAAATCCACACTTCGTTTCCGATATGGACAGGTTGCGAGGTGACGCCAAGTCCGGGGCTCAATTCATGCGAGTTAGTGTCGGCGATGGAGGCGAAAGGGCCGAGTTTTAGCCCATCGCCGATTTCTGTCACTGATGAAGCGTGGATACTCGAGCCCGAGTTCATCATGAGGCGGTCGCCGATAGTCAGTCTCGCCCCGTCATCAGTGCGTAAGTGAACGGGGGCCTCGAAGCCGTAGATCACGGCGCGCGACCCGATCGAAGTAACTGCGCCCCGCGCGTCCAGGTACGGCGCCTTGCCCTTTATCAGCGGCCGCACCCCTGTACGCACTCCGTGCACTCGGAACCACACGCGGGCCCGAAGGATGCGCAGCTCGCGTAGCAATCGCTGGAGCATAGTTATCACCGACTCTCACTCTCACTGCCTCATGTTATTGGTCCGCAGGCTGGCACTCCCACAAACCTACCCCCGGGCAACCCTCCGATATATATGATCAATTCATGACGTCTCGGCGCACGGCCAACAGGGTGTGGAATCTCCGCGTGAACATCCTGGCAGCCTCTCCTCTTATTCATGGACACGTCCGTGAACGTCTTCTGCGGTCGGGAGGAGTCAATCCCAATGGAACTTCTATCCGACCTGGGGTTTATTTTGCCTCAGATCTCGTTACGTTTGGATCTGGCGGGCTCGTTGAGCGTCACGTAACGTTCGAGAATCGCGAACACGTAAGCATCGGCTCTCGCGTTTACATCGGACCGGAGTGCTACATCGGCACATCGTCTCACGAGGTTGCCGGCCCTCAGCAACGTGCGGGAGCCTACAAAGGCGCCGGGGTGAAAATCGAGGACGGTTGCTGGATCGGCGCACGTGCAGTGGTCTTGCCCGGCATCACCATCTCAAGAGGCTGCGTGATCGCGGCCGGCTCAGTGGTCACACGGACTACTGAGCCAAACGGTCTCTATGCTGGGGTCCCGGCCACGCGGAAGAAGGATCTGTAACCCACGGCTGAACATGCGTGAAGTCCGCGACACACCGCCGGTTCGGCGCGATGGCGGTTTTCGTTCCGTGAGGCCCCTTAGTCCTTTTGGTCCGGGACCGTGGTCCGCGTGCTCATGGTCGACGCTGACGTGGGAGCACTCGAAAAGTGTCCCGAGCGGATCGACACAGTGAAGCTCGCCTCGCGGGGCACCGCGTGACCGTTCACGACGAGAGATACATGATGAGCGGCCTCCACGGCATAGCTCCGTCACGCGATTCCCGCGGATAAATTGTCCGATTATCGTGGTCTGGAGACGGGGATGACGGCTTCCGCTCCGAGCCCGACCCAGCTTGCTGTCGAATCGGCTCCTAGCCGTCTTGTAAGACGGAAGGCGCGTCGAGGAACGACAGCGAATCGACGTCAAGGTGGAGGCAGGGAGGCGAGGAGGCGAGCGCCCATAGGAGTCACCCTACCGAGGTCGGCGCAGTCGCAGAAGGCCATCGATTCTCTGGCTCCCGAAGTGGCCTGGGTGGCGAATACGCCCGGCGAAGGCGCACTCATTGACGGGGCAGCCGACGACAGCACGTGGTCGGCACCAGCCTTGACGAGGAATGGGTGCGAGCGCGTCTCTACGACAACCTCCAGCGGTGGCTCACCTGCGATGTGTTACCCACCGTCGTTATGGGCACACGCATCCTTGTCATGGTCGTGCCCGAAGCAATCGAACCTGCTTTTTTACGGCGACCGCATCAAGTGGCGTGTCAGTGACCGAAGCGTCGAGATCGACGCGGCGACCTGGCATGGTCGGCGCCTCACCGGACTGCGCGTCGACTAATCAGCGGAATACAGTGCTCGCACGATCTACGAAACGAGGGCGAGAGCGATTCAGATGGCTCGCGACTGCCTCAAGGCGTCGGGTCTGCGGCCGTCGACACGCTGCGCGCCCTCGAACCGATTGCCGGCGCCGAGCTGTGGCGGGTCGAGCTGTCTACCGGCACCCGCAAGGATCGATCGATCGTCGAAGACGCGACCTTCGAGACGGATGCGGCATTCGTACGCTTCATCGCACTCCCCGAGCACCGCGCGGCCGGCGAGGTCATGGCCCGCATCGCCGGGCGCGAGAACGGGCACGATGTCTCTCCAGATGAACGACGAGAACGGCGTTCCGTGCAGCAGCACCAGCGGCTCGCCCTCACCGTAGACGCCCCATCGCACTTCTCCGTCTCCGACGTCCCACCGCTCGGGCAGCGTCCACGTTGTCGTCGAGGGCTCTCGAATGTTTCTGGTAAACATCTCTCTAGACGTAACGGAGGATGCGGCTATGCTGCGCGGCCTCGCAGCAGTCGCTCGAACAACACCGCACACCCCGGCCACAGGGGCCGCGGCAGGTCGTCGACGGCGAACCAGCCGAAGTCGAGCGCCTCGTTCTGCGGCTGCGGATCCCCGATCGCGGTGACCACGAACGACAACCCGATCGCGTGCTTGCGTGGGTCATCGCCGTAGCGCAGGTGCGCAGCATCCGCCGGCAGATCGTCAGGAGGAAACCACTGGTACACGTAGCCCGGCTGCGGATCGGCGGGCAGTTCGAGGTCAACGGCGATCGTGTCGCGTGCGTGACGGCCGAGCGCCTCGCGGATGCTCTCGCCCCGACCGATGCGTCCGCCGAGGTGGCACCACACCTGCCCGTGCGGAGACTCGCGCAGGATGAGGCCGATCTCACGGCGGCCGTTCTCGATGCGTTCGGGAACGAAGTCGACGCACGCCAGCGGCACCGATCTCTCGACCAGGGCGTAGGTGTCATCGGGCAGGAAGAGCATGCGTCGAGCATCCCAGACCTTGCCCCGCCCGGCGCTCGACCCCTCGTGCACAACGGAGGAGATGTGCATTTCGGAGGACCGTGTGGCACCCAACGCCCTCCGAAGTGCACATCTCCTCCGCAGCGGACACGCTTCGGCGGCTACGCGGCCGGGCGACGTCGCGGGCCCGGTTCGATGTCGGAGGTATCTGCGACACTAGAGCCATGACCACGAACCCGACCTTCGATGATCGCGACGATGCGGTCATCGACGACATCGTGAGCACGCTCGTCGAGAACGAGCGCGCGGCCGCCGCTCTCGAGGCCGAGAACGTCATGGGGTTCGCGACGGCGATGCGCGTGGCCCTCTCTCGATCGGCCCACAAACCGAAGACCGTGCAGGTGCGCGAGATGCAGCTGCGGTCGATCGCCGCCGAGATCGGCATCGCACTGCGGTGGAACGACCGCGTCGTGCAGCGCCGCATGAACGACGCGATCGATCTCGTCGACAAGTGGCCCGCCACGCTCGACGCGTTGTCAGAGGGCCGCATCTCGATGCGTCACGCGAGCGTCATCCGCGAAGAGGGCGCTGTGATCGACGATCCGAACGAGCGGCAGGCCTTCGAAGAGGTCGTGCTCGAGCGCGCATCCACCGATACCGTCGCGCGCACGCGCACCCTCGCCCGGGCGATCGCCGAAGAGCTGCACCCCGAGTCGATCACCGTTCGCCACGCGCGCGCCGAGAACGAGCGCCGCGTCTGGGTCAACGACGTCGGCGACGGCATCGGCGAGCTCGTCGTGCGCCACTCCATCACGCTCGTGCGCGCAATGCGCGACCGCCTCACCCGGCAGGCTCACGCCGTGCGGTCGGTCGCCGCACCGCCGACCAGTGACACCGAGGCGGATGCTGCGGCCGCCGCCGAACGCGACGGTGACGCCGCATCCGACACCGCATCTGCCACCGGCGCGGCATCCGATTCCGACGCGGAATCCGACACCGTCGTTCACGACACGCGCACGCTCGACCAGATGCGCGCCGACCTCGCCTGCGACCTCATGCTCACCGGGCAACCGGCCATCGACCCGACCACCGACGTGGTGCCCGGCGGGCTCGGAGCCATCCGCGCGCACGTGCAGGTCGTGGTTCCGGCCCTCACCGCCGCCGGAGTCTCCGACCGCGGAGCGACGATCGACGGACTCAGTCCGGTCGACGCCGAGACCGCCCGCTGCCTCATGGCCACCGCACCCGGATGGGATCGCATTCTCACCCACCCCGTCACCGGTGCCGTGCTCGCCGTCGACCGCTACCAGCGCAACCGGGCGATGGAGAGGTTTCTCGCCGCGCGCGACATCCATTGCCGCTTTCCGGGGTGCCGAATGCCCGCCCGCTACTGCGACTACGACCACAATTACGACTGGGCGCTCGGCGGGCCCACCGATGTGATCAACCTCGCGTGCCTGTGCAAGCGACATCACACGCTCAAAACCGAAACGAAGTGGACGGCTCGGCAGCGTCCCGACGGATCCATCGAATGGACCTCGCCCCTCGGTCACACCACCATCGACAAGCCCGAGCGCTACGTCACCTTCGTGCCCGACGGCGACCCGCCGCCCTTCTGACCCGGCACCACCCTCACCCGCGCACGACGGAGCGATCTCCTCTGCGCGCACACGAGATCGACGGCGTCCCCGCCGTCAGCGCTCGTGCGCACACGAGACTCGCGGCCTCCTCACCGTCAGCCCTCGTGCGCACACCGGAGGAGATGCGCACACCGGAGGATCCCCCGGTCCCATCCGCCCTCCGAACCGCACATCTCCTCCGAACCGCACGCCCGCACCGCGCGCCGCACCGCGCGCCCCGCACCGCACACCCCGCACCGCGCCGAGGCGCACACGCGCCTGGACCGCGGCCGACGGATGCGGCGCAGCGACGTCAGCGCGAGAACAGACCGACGGTGCGCGCCTGCTCGATGATGGCGTCGGCGTACTCGTCCAGGAACTCCTCGCGCGACGGCGTGCCCTCGACCCGACGCGAGAGCGCGAACACCCAGAAGTAGTAGTGGTGCTCGCCGTGGCCCGCGGGCGGCTGCGGCCCGTAGTACGACGTGACCCCCGCGGTGTTCGGCCCCTGACGAACGCCATCGGCATCGACGTCGAGCTCGGTGCTATCGGCCGCGACGCCGTAGACCACCCAGTGCGTGAATCCCTGAGGCAACGGAGCATCCGGGTCATGCACGATCACCGCGAGCTCCACCGTCCCCTCCGGGACACCGTCGAACACCACACGCGGCACGCGGTTGCCGCCGTCGGCCGAGAACTCCTCCGGGATGCGCGTGAGCGTGTCGAAATCGGGGCTCTTCACCGCCAGCTTGTCGATGGGCAGAGACATGGGCGACTCCTCTCCGGGGGGGGGGGGGGGGGGAGCACCACCCCCCCCCCCCCCCCCCCCCGCCGCCGGGGGGGGGGGGGGGGGGGGGGCGGGGCCCCGCCCCCCCCCACGCCGCCGACGGCGG
>NZ_QEIJ01000012.1 GCF_003095395.1 Microbacterium sp. Gd 4-13 | reverse complement strand
CTTCCATCCTGGAAGACCTCGACCCTATCCGGCCGACGGCGCGCTAACCCCGACTACACCCTCAACTGCGAAGAGCCTCTTTATCCTCGCCCATCGCACTGTTCCGCACTCCTCTCGCCTCAGATTCGGCGCGGGGCGGAGAGAGCCTGGATCACGTGAAAGCCAGGCGCGGCACGATCGCGCTGAGCCATCAAGTGATCGACCTCGTAACGAAGCACGGACGCCAGCCCTCCGGGGACGTGACGTTCGCGTTGATCGGGGACTTCTTCGACGCTGGGGACGCTACGCCCCAGCCATCGCCCGGTGGGAACGCATCAACGGTAGACCGGCTCCAGCCCCCGCAGTCCTAAACGAGGCCAAGGGGCCGAGACCGGCACCTGTCTTCGTGGAGTGGCTGATGGGGCTTCCGAAGGGTTGGGTCACCCTGCCAGAGATAGCCCTGTCCCATGCTCAGCAATTGACAGCCCTCGGCAATGGGGTGCTGCCCCTTCAGGCGCGTAGCGCGCTACTTGCGCTACTTCGCTACCAGTAAGTCAGCAATGTTGGTATTCGGTCCCGGCGGACATCAGCCGAATGGACACCGTCATAGATGGCTAAGGCACAGTCCACCCGACGGAGCAGCTGTGCACGAAACTCGTCGATAGCGGCAAGCGGCCGGTTCTTGTCACTGGAGGCTGCCTCTAGATCCCGAATGCCCTGGCCGCTCGACTCTGTCCCTGCTCGGCCGAGGGTGAGGGCGTTCGCCGAGGCAGCAGGGGGAACTGTCAGCCACTGACGGTGGTCTTAGAGGATCCTTTGGACGGTTGGGCGAAACTTCGGCGATGCACCCGGAGCCGATCGCCGCATCAAGCTCCCCAGCTCATGTGGTGGTGCGATCATCTCCGAGGAAGGAGATGACGGTCGGGGCGATTTGTCTCGTGGCTGTCGTCGTCGTGGGGGTTGCGGGCACGCTCATTCGGAACGGCACGGGCTTCACTCTTGCGGAGGAGGGTCTGCTCGTTTGGGTCAACGGCTTCCGCAATCCTGTTCTCGATGGTGTTGCTCTCTTCTTTCAGGTCGCCTTCGCTCCCTTGGGTGCGGTGATCATTACGGTGTTCGTTTCCATTGCGACTAAGATTGTCAAGGGCTCGGTGGTGGCAGGCATCAAGGCGAGCGTGCTGATCGGGGCACCCTGCCTTGTTGCATGGCTACTCAAGGTCCTGATTGCGCGACCACGCCCAGATCCCGGACTGCTGGCAGATCCGCTTTTCCACATTGGTGGCGCGACCAGCTTTCCGAGTGGTCACACCGTGTTCGTAGCGGCCCTCGCCCTGTTCGTGGTTGCAGAGGTCGCCCATAAACGACGTGCTGGTGTGGCTTGCATTCCGGCAGTTGCCTTGGCTGTGGTTGTCGGACTCTCAAGGGTCTATCTCGGTGTCCACTATCCGTCTGATGTGCTCGCCTCGCTGGTGGTCGCTCCTGCCGTGTTCGTTCTGAGCTGTGTTTTGTGGAATCTGGTCGGCTCCGCATGGCAGGGCCGGTTCCGTCCGAGTCGATGAGAAGTCCGCCGCTCACGGGCGGTTGCCGGTTCCGGGAGACACTCGGGCACCCTACGCTCAGCGACGGCCAAATCGGACGTGTCTCATCGTCAGGAGACGGTAACGGGCGGCGCCTCAACTTGCTTCACGACGGAAGGGTGGGCCTCTTTGCTGCCGGTTGAGGCACGCAGCGCCCAGAGTATCGAGATGACGTCGACGCCTTCCTGCAGCCAGGCTCCGATGAGCGCGGGCAGTACCCCGAACGCGGCGATGATCATCAGGCTCACGCTGAGGCCGATGCCGACCCAGATGCTCTGCAGGGCGACGTTCACCGTTTCGCGTCCCACGGTGAGGGCCCGTGCGACGCGGGAGATGTCGTCGCGGAGGATGACCACATCCGCGGACTCGCTGGCCGCGGTGGATCCGCGAGCGCCCATGGCGATGCCAACGTCGGCTGCGGCCAGGACGGGCGCGTCGTTGACCCCGTCGCCAACCATGACCACGGGACGTTCGGTGATGGCGGTGACGGCGTTGACTTTGTCGATGGGCAGGCAGTTCGCGCGCACGTCATCGATGTCGAGGCTCGCCGCGACATGCTCGGCGGTGGGGCGATCATCGCCGGTGAGCATCACGATCCGGCGGATTCCCTGGGTACGCAGGCTGTCGACGGTGGCGCGCGCGTTCGAGCGGACTTCATCCCGGAAGACCAGCGAGCCCGCCGAGGCGCCATCGACGGCGACGTAGACGGCCAGTTCGCCGCTGTCCAACGGTGCACCTGGGATCTCCTGTCCCACTGTCGCTGAGATGAACGAGCGCTTGCCGACCACGACGGTGTGCCCGTCGATGTTCGCCGTGACCCCGTTCGCGGTCGACTCTTCGGCGTCCGTCGAGCCTGCGAGTACGAGCCCTCGCCCGGTGGCGGCCTTGATGACGGCGGCGGCCAGGACGTGGGCGGAGAACTGTTCAGCGGATGCCGCGAGCCGCAGTAGCTCGTCGGGTTCGATGGCCCCGGTCGCTAGTACCTCGACCAGGCTCGGCTCGCCCTGGGTGAGGGTGCCGGTCTTGTCGAACGCGAAAGCCTGGGCGCGGTGGAACTTCTCCAGCGTGGCGCTGCTCTTGACGATCGCGCCTTCCCGTGCCGAGCGGCTCATCCCTGCCATGAACGCGACCGGGGCGGCGATGATCAGCGGGCACGGGGTCGCCACGACCAGGACCTCGGCGAAGCGCACCGCATCGCCCGACACCAGCCACGCCATCCCGGCGATCGCGAAGGCCACCGCGGTGAAGGGCAGGGCGATGCGGTCTGCCAGGCGCACCATCGGGGAGGTGCTGGCCGCCGCCGACTCGACCAGGCTGACGATCTGCTGGTACTGGCTGTCCTTGGCTGCTCGGGTGACGTGCAGCACGACAGCGGTCTGGCCGTTGACGCCGCCGGAGAGCACTTCCTGTCCGGCGGATCGCTCGACGGGCAGGCTCTCGCCGGTGAGGGAGGACTCGTCGAACACGCCGAGCTCGCTCACCAGGGTGCCGTCGACAGGAACGACCTCGTTGGCGCGGACCACGACCTGGTCCCCCGGGACGACGGCCTCGATCGGCACATCCTCCGTCGACCCGTCGGCCAGCAGCCGGTGCCCGAGCTGCGGGGCGCGGGAGAGCAGTGCCGTCAGGTCGCGTTTGGCGCGGTTGGCCGCGTAGTCCTCCAGCGCCTCTCCTCCGGTGAGCATCAGCACGATCACGATCGCGGCCCAATACTCACCGACCACCACCGATGCCACGATCGCCGTCACGGCCAGAATGTCGACCCCGAACGTTCCGTGGCGCAGCTCTTGCACCATCGCCCACGCCGACCTGGCGGCCATGAGCACGGCGAAGCCGGCCAGCAGCCACGGGCTGACGGTGCTCCACGGGGTTGCGGTGAGCACCCCGGCGACGGCGGCGACCAGAAGAGTGGCCACCACGAAGGGATAGCGGCGGGCAGCGGAGAACAATCGAAGCATTGTTCCGGTCTACTCGTGATATTCCGCCGTCGCCAGCGAGGGTAGGCACTCCTTATAGGGTTGAACTGTGAGCGCAGAATCCGCTCATGACCAGGGATTATCGTGCGCCCTGTTGACGGCGGCGATGCTATCGCTCTCGTCGGCCTTCCGCCTCTTCCGAGGCTCAAGCTGAACGCCATCTGAGCATTCAGTTGGTGGCATCTCTGAAAGAGCGCCCGCATCAAGTTTCTTGGTCGAGCCTTATAGCCCGCCGCGGAGCATGATGCCGTGTCCACATCTCGTCTCACCGGTTCGCGAGCGCGTTCGTCCGCGTCGCCGACCGGGGCCGCCCGGCGGCGCGCGGAGGTGTGGCACGTCATCGGGGTCTCGGCGATCTGGTTGACCAGCCTCGTGATCGTTGCGCTCTGGGTGTCGGGCGGCGGGATTCAGACCAGCCTGGCGGGCGGCCCGGGTGCACTGACCTCGTTGAGCCGGTTGACCGGGCTGGTGTCGTCCAACCTGCTGCTGTACCAAGTGTTGCTGATGGCCCGGGTGCCCCTGTTCGAGCACGCGTTCGGCCATGATGCCATCACCCGGATGCACCGGCTGACCGGGTTCTGGTCGTTCTGGCTATTCCTCGCCCACATCGTGCTCGTCGTTGTCGGGTACGCAGGAACGGCGGGTATCGATGTCATCCGGCAGGCCTGGGAGTTGATCTGGGACTACCCGGGGATGCTCCTGGCCACTGCCGGCACCCTGCTTCTTGTCGGGGTCGTCATCCTGTCGATTCGACGCGCCAGGCGGAAGATGCGCTATGAGTCCTGGCACCTGCTGCACCTGTACTCCTACCTGGGCGTGGGCCTGGCGCTGCCGCACCAGCTGTGGACCGGAGCCGACTTCCTCGCCTCACCCCTGGCCACCTTCTACTGGTGGACGGTGTGGGCCGTTGCGGCAGGATGCACCCTGATCTACCGGGTGGCACTCCCGCTGGCCCGTTCGGCCCGGTCGCGCATCCGGGTCACGCAGGTGGTCGCGGACGGATCCGACGGGGTGACGGTGGTGATGACCGGCGACCGGCTGAACCGGTTGCGCACCAAGGCCGGTCAGTTCTTCATCTGGCGTTTCCTGGACGGGCCGGGCTGGTCGCGCGGGCATCCCTTCTCGGTCTCCACCCGCCCCTATACCGACCGGCTCACCATCACCGCCAAGATCACCGGGGACGGCACCCAGAGGCTCAGCGAGCTGAAGGCGGGAACCCGGGTGCTCATTGAAGGGCCATACGGTCATCTCACCGGTGACCGGCGACGCGGCACGAAACTGCTCATGCTGGGCGCCGGTGCCGGCGTCGCTCCGCTGGTCTCGCTGCTGCAGGAGCAGCCCTACGCGCCCGGCGCGGCGACCCTGGTCACCCGGGACAGTACCCCCGACGCGGCGGTGATGTCCTGGGCGATCCGCCGCCTCGTCGAGAAACGTGGAGTGCGTCACGTGCCCCTCGACGGGCCACGCAGCCGGGTGAGCTCGCCGTGGATCCCTAAAACATACGAGCAGTGGGCCGGTGCACAGTTGATTCGCCACCTCGCCCCGGACCTGGCGAACTACGACATCTACCTGTGTGGCCCCACCCGGTGGATGGACAGCGTGCGAGCCGACCTCGACCGCCTCCGCGTCCCCGGATCGCGCATCCACTCGGAAGCATTCGACATCTAGGCAGGAACCCGTGAAGAAGATCGTGATCGCACTGTTGGCCACCATCAGCGGGGTGGTGCTCCTATTCAGCTACCGCACATCCACCGAAGCCATCCCGCCGACCTCACTCGCCGCCGGCACCGGCACCGAGCCGTCCACAAGCGCTGGACCCAGAAGCTCCGGGACCACACCCCCCGCCAGCTCCGCACCGGGGGCTGGTCAGAGCACGGCGCAACCGGCGCCGTCCGCCCCGCCACCGGTCGCATCGACGGGGCTCGCGGACGGCAGTTACCAAGGCCCGTCCACCTCGACCCGGTGGGGACCCGTGCAGGTGCAGATCACCGTGGGCGGAGGCAAGGTCACCGACGTTCAAGCCATCGATTACCCCACGGAGAGCGGCCGGGACCAGCAGATCAACAGTTACGCCATTCCCCGACTCGCCAAGGAGGCGCTGGCCGCGCAGAGCGCGAAGATCGACATGGTGTCTGGCGCCACGGTGACCAGCCGCGGATACATCACCTCGCTGCAGGGTGCTCTCGACCAGGCGAAAGGTTGACCCTCGTGGCCGCGCGTGCCACTGCGTTCCATCGGCTGGTGGACGTCGAGCAGATCATGGGTATGCCCATCAGCATCCATACCATCCTCGACGGCCCAGCCACCGCCGATTCTGCGGTTCAGGCCGCCGCACGGCGCTGCTTCGACGACCTTCGGCAGGTTGATCGTGTCTTCTCGCCCTTCGATCCCCGATCCGATGTCCGCCGGATCGCGCGCGGTGAACTACGAGACGCCGACGCGGCGCCGATGCTCGCGGAGGTCAGGGAACTGTGCGATCAAGCGCGGGACGCGACGGGCGGACTGTTCGACGCAGGCTGGAAGGGTTGGTTCGACCCCACCGGCCTGGTCAAGGGCTGGGCGGTCGAGGATGTCGCCCGCCGTCACCTGGAACCGCTCCTGACCGATCCACGAGTGGCGGCCGTCGGGATCAACGCCGGCGGCGACATGCAGCTGTTCACGCACCCGGATTCGTCCTGGATCTGGAACGTCGGCATCACCGACCCCCGCGCTTCAGGAGAAATCATCGCGACGCTTCCCGTGTCGACCGGCGCGATCGCGACGTCCGGTACGGCCGAACGCGGCCCCCACATCATCGACCCCCGCACCGGCCGACCCACCACCGGCATCCTCTCCGCCACGGTGGCGGCGGACAGCCTCACCCGTGCAGACCTGTGGGCGACGACCGCCATGATCGCCGGATTCGACGATCTGAGCTGGTTGGATGGCGCCGGCACATCCACGGGGCTTCTCGTGGCAGCAGATGGACGCACCAGGCGCTGGCTCGGACGCACCGAGATCACGGTCACCGCGCACGATCAAGACTTCCTCACTGGCGTCGTCGGCGGCGCGTGAGTCGCGGCTACCCGGTCGATCGGGCTATCGGGAATACGAGCAGCATCGTCGTGCCCGCTTCAGATGTGTCCTCCACCGACACGCTGCCGCGGTATCGCACTGCGACGTCGCGCACCAAGGCGAGCCCGAGCCCGAAGCTACGATGCGTGCCGTTCTCCCCCGCGTGGGAGAACCGCTCGAATATCCGCTCAGCGCCGATGCCCTGGATGCCCGGCCCGGCGTCGCTGATCCGGATCGTCGCCCGGTCGCCATCTACCCCCTCGGTGAGCACCACCACCGAGCCGGGTGGTGAATGGTGGATCGCGTTGTCCAGGAGCGCGACCACACACCGGATCAGCGTCACCCTCGGTACAGCCACCGCAGTGGAGGCAGCGTTTCGAACCTGGATGCGGACATCGGCCTCGTCTGCCAGAACCTCGAGGGTCGCAGCCGCCGCTCGCACCGCTTCCTCCACCGCCGCCGTCGTCGTGTCCATCGGCGGCTCGGCACCCTCGGCGCCCAGCAGTAGATCGTTCAGCACCTCCGTCATCGACACCGCATCTCGACGCAGCGCCGCAACCACATCATCGACCGGCTGTCCTCGTCCCAGCCGGCGCTCCAGCACCTGCACTCGGCTGCTCAGCACCGTCAGCGGGGTACGCAGCTCATGGCTGGCATCGGCCACGAAGTTGCGCTGCACCCGCAGCGCCTCAGCCAAAGGCGCCACCGCGCGCCGAGCTCCCAGCCAGCCGACCAGACCGATCAGCACGATCCCGATCAGCGCGAGCACGACGATCAGCAGGATGACCCGGCCACTGTCGATCACCCACGCATCGTCCCGTCCTGGCAGTGCCCCCGGATGCTCGGCCTGTTCATGGCGCGAGTTCAGGGTGATCGCCGTAATCAGCACGACAACACCGACAGTCATCAGCACGGCCGCGGTGACACCCACAAAGAGTCCGACCGAGACCGCCGCCCGGCGCACCCGCGCACGATCCGGCCCCATGCTCATGGCCGGTCCCCAAGCCGGTAGCCGTGCGCGCGCACCGTCTCGACCATGTCACGGCTGGTCTTCTTCCGCAGGTAATGCACATAGGTATCGACGGTCCCCGGCGAGTCACCCGCACCGAAGACAGCATGCAGGATCTCCTCCCGCGAGAACACCCGCTCAGGGCTGGTACTGATCAGATCGAGAAGCGCATTCTCCGCCACCGTCAGCAGGATGCGACCCCCGGTCGGCGAGTAGACGGTCTTGTTTTCTGGAGTGTAGATCCACTCGCCCAGATACCGTCGCTTGCCCTCCGCAGTGAACGCACGCCGCAACGCGCGCAGCCGCGCCAGCAGCTCATCGAACTCGAACGGCTTGACCAGATAGTCATTCGCGCCCCCGTCCAGGCCCGACACTTTGTCTTCGAGAGTGCCTAACGCCGTCAGCATCAACACCGGGGTCGTGATGTTAGCCCGACGTATCGCCCGGATCAGCGCAACACCGTCCATCCCCGGCAGCCGCCGATCGACCACGATCACATCGAAATGGCGACGCAGAGCCACCGCAAGACCCGCCTCCGCGCTGACGAAGTGATCGACCTCGTACAGATCGGCCAGCACTTCCGAGAGCATCCCCGCAATGTCCTGGTCGTCCTCAACCAGCAATATGGCTGGTCGGCGCGTCTCCGTCTCCACTTCGCACTCCTCCGACTCACGTTCCCTCATTGTCGCTCACGTCTCCAAGAAATCTCTAAGAAATGCTCCCGCGGCGGCCTCCGCGTCTACCGGGTGCCGGTGGGGGCGGGCGTCGGCTCGGGACTGCTCGCGATCCTCGGCTCGGCGGCCGGCGCGGGCAGATGGAGTCGCTTTAGGAGCAGGGCATTGGCGGCGACGATCACGCTGGAGCCGGACATCGAGATCGCGGCGATCTCGGGGCTGAGCATGATTCCCAGGGATGGGAAGAAAACGCCGGCGGCGGGAGCGGCGGACTATGCCTGGTCCGCGTTCCTTCGCACCCGCAGCCGGATCAACCGGTATCCGATACCGGCAGCGAGGACGATCAGCCCGATGACGATCGAGATGAGGGGCAGGGTGACGACTAGGACCAGGCAGCCGATCGCGCCGAGGATCTGGATGGTCTTGGGGTAGCGGCGTTGCTCCTTGGTCTGGGTGAACGCGGAGATGTTGGCGATGAAGTAGTAGAGCAGCACCCCGAAGGAGGAGAACCCGATCGCCCCGCGGAGGTCGGTCGTCAGGACCAGGATGCTGACGACGACCGCGAGGGCGATCTCCGCGTGGTGCGGGACCTTGTACTTCGGGTGCACCGCAGCCAGCCAGGCGGGCAGGTCACGGTTGCGGGCCATCGCCAGAGTGGTCCGCCCGACACCGGCGACAAGGGCCAGCAGCGCGCCGAGTGCTGCGGCGGCCGCACCCACTCGGACGATCGGGGCCGCCCACCCTGCGTTCGCGGTGGTGGCCACGTCGACCAGGGGCGCGGTCGAGGTGGCCAGCTTCTCTGGCCCGACGACCAGCAGCACGGTCACGGCGATGAGGGCGTAGACGACTAGAACGATGACCAGGGCGGTGATGATCGCTCGCGGGATGGTTCGCTGCGGGTTCTTGACCTCCTCGCCCATCGTCGCGATCCGGGCGTAGCCGGCAAACGCGAAGAACAACAGACCCGCCGACTGAAGAATCCCGTAGGGCCCATCGGCGAACAGGTCCTCGCCGAGGTCGTTTCCGGCCGGGTTGCCTGCCGAGAGGCCGACGACAACGACGAGGGCGAGCACCAGCAGCACGACGGCGACGATGATCCGGGTCAGTCCCGCGGTGCGGGTGACCCCGAAGTAGTTGACCGCTGCCAGGGCCAGGATCGCCGCGACGGCGACCGGTTTCTCCCATCCGGCCGGGGCGGCATAGGCGGCGAATGTGAGGGCCATGGCCGCGCAGCTCGCGGTCTTGCCGATCACGAAGCTCCACCCGGCCAGAAACCCCGGCCATTCGCCGAGCCGTTCCCGGCCGTAGACGTAGGTACCGCCCGAGGTCGGATATTGCGCCGCGAGTTGCGCGGACGCCGTCGCATTGCAATAGGCGACGATCGCAGCGACCGCCAGACCGACCAGCAATCCGGCACCCGCAGCAGCAGCGGCCGGCGCGAAAGAGGCGAAGATGCCCGCACCGATCATCGAACCCAAACCGATCACCACCGCGTCGGTGGTGCCGAGCTTGCGAGCCAGGGCGGGGCTAGCGGTCATGGTCGCCCTCCGTTCGGGTGTCGGGCTCGTTCGGAAGCACTTCGGCGGCGAGCTCACGCACCGCACGACGACCTTCGGCGAGAGCCTCGACGCCGGCCGGAGTCGCCCGGTAGACGCGCAGGACCCGGCCGTCGACCGTTTCCTTCGTGGAGACGAGCAGGCCGTCCGCTTCCATCCGATGCAGCGTCGGATACAGAGTCCCGGCGGAGATGTCGTAGCCGTGGTTGGACAGCTCCGCGCTCATCCACGCACCATGAATCGGCTCTTCGGCCGCGTGGTGCAGGATGTGCAGGAACACCGCCCCCCGAAACAACTCCCTCATCAGTCCTCCACCCCAAATCGTAGCCCGATATCGGATATCGATAACGGCGGCGGAAATGACGTGTGGGTGAACGGATCGGGCCAGCTCCGGCGTGCAGTCCCCAGCGTGCGACCAGCTCATCTAGGGATTCGTGGGGTGCGCACTTCTTCGTGCTTTCTTAGCCGGTTCTTGGCGGCTTCCTGTCACAGTGGGCGCGCACGCTCGCCGCCGGACTCAAGGACACCGTGGATTTTCTCAACGCAATTCTGCTGGGCTTCGTCCAGGGGCTCACCGAGTTTCTGCCTATCTCCAGCAGCGCGCACATCCGCATTGTTGGTGAGCTCATTGGCACGGGCGCTGACCCGGGCGCCGCGTTCACGGCGATCACCCAACTGGGTACCGAGACTGCCGTGATCCTGTATTTCTGGCGGGACATCGTCCGCATCGTCTCCGCATGGTTCAAGTCGCTCGTCGGCCGACTACCTCGCAGCGATGAGGATGCCAAGCTCGGGTGGTACATCATTCTCGGCAGCCTGCCGATCGTGGTGCTCGGCATCCTGTTCCAAACCCAGATCGAGACGACCCTGCGATCGTTGTGGATCGTGGCCGGCACCATGATCGTGTTCGGCCTCCTGCTCGGCATCGCCGACCGCGTCGGTGCGAAAAGGCGCCGACTCGGCCAGCTGACCACACCCCACGCTGTCGTCTACGGGCTCGCCCAAGCACTCGCGTTGGTGCCCGGCGTATCCCGCTCCGGAGGCACGATCACGGCCGGACTGTTCATGGGCTACGAGCGCGCTGCGGCCGCCCGATACGCGTTCCTGCTCGCGATTCCCGCGGTCTTCGGCAGTGGACTCTATGAGCTCTACAAGACCGTCACCCGCACATGCACCGAGGCAACGCCCTGCACTCCCGAGGTGTTCACCGGCCTCGAAACCGCCATCGCGACCGTAGTGGCCTTCGGCGTCGGCCTCGCAGTGATCGCGTTCTTCATGCGCTACATCGGGCACCGCAGCTTCCTGCCGTTCGTGATCTATCGCCTGGCCGTCGGCGTTGTACTGATCGTCCTGCTGTCGACCGGTGCGCTGGCGGCCTAGTTTCTCGCCACCGTTCGGATTGCGTCGCGCTCCGATTCATCCCCCAACCCCCTGAAACTGAAAGAAGGAGTGTCCCTTGTCTTGGATGTTCGATGGTCTTCCGCTACATCCTCTCTTCGTCCACGCTGTAGTTGTTGCGGTGCCGGTTGTCGCGGTTCTGGCCATCGCTGCCGCATGGATCCCCAAGGTGCGCGACTGGCTCGGCATCGTCTTCCCGATCCTCGCCACCGCCGCCTTCATCGCAGCGCTCCTCACCAAGCAGTCCGGTGAGGCTCTTGCAACCCAGGTCGGTCAGACAGCAGCAGTGACCGCGCACGCGGAGATTGCGGACATCGCGACTGCTGGCGCCTTCTTGCTGTTCGCTGGAGCCTGGGCGCAATGGGGATGGCTCCGCTTCTTCGTTCGTCCGCGCCCAGGTCACTCCGAAGCGCGAGTGACCCGTCCGCGCGTCGCGCGCGCGATTTCAATCGGCGTTTCGGTCCTGCTCTCGTTGGTCGGGGTGTTCGCAATCGTCGCGATCGTGATTGTTGGCGACAGCGGGGCTCGCGCCGTATGGGAGTGATCACGTCCCCCAGTGTCCGGCGGTGGCTGCAGGTCAGCGCCATCAAGCCCCGGAGGCACCGGTCATGGAACTCCCCGGTCTTGGAACGTCGCCGGGAATCGGATTGCATCGAGCCCTTGCTTCTACTCGCGTCCACATCCGTCAGCAGTTCCTCATCGAAGCTGTTTTCCTCGCCACCCTTAGAGGTATGGCCGGTGCGCTTTCTCGGCGTGGCCGTGACTGCGGTGTTCACGCTCGTCAACGGCTGGATTCTCTCGACTCCGTCGCTTGTCGTTGCCGCGGTCATCATCGACGGGGTCTCCGGCCTTTGCCCTTTGGTCCGCGCCGCCTGCACCCCGCCAACCGCGGCACTGAATGCGTGATCGCGGGAGTCGGCAGCGACCCGCGCGCAAGACGTCCTCGGGCGCGCAGCGCTGGGACGGGGGATACGCGACGACAAGCCGAACCTTGGAGTTGATCGCCATGCGATCGTGCGGCCTCCCCCTGTTCGCGGTCGAGAGCGCAAGGACGGCTCCGGTTCGTCGGGCGGTGTTTGCGCACGCGAAGATCGTGTACGTCTTGGAAGGGCGTGCTCGCGTGGATACGGCAACGGGATCGCACGAGCTGGTCGCCGGAACCGTGCTGGCGCTCGGCGCAGGCCAGTGGTGCTCGATGCGCCCGATGCCATCGGTCCGCGTGTGGACGCTCTACGTGGACGAAGCATTTTTGCGTGCGCAGATGAGCTGGGTTCTGCTCGACGCGAGACGAGTGGTTCGGGGCGCCCACCCGGATGAGTGGGATGGGAGCGCTCTAGTCCTGACGCCCGGGATCGAGGCCCTGCAATGCTGCGAACCACTGTGGCGGCAGATCAGCCTTATGGATCAGACCTCGACGCCAGAACTGACCGCGACGCGCATGATCCGGCTGTTCTCTCGTATGATCGAGTACACGCTGCCTGCCCTTCTCATCGAATCGGGCGGCGAGACGATGCCGGCGTATCCGCGAGGCTCCTTCCCCATCAAGGGCACGCTTGCTCAGCCGCCGCTCGCGCCGCAAGTGTGTCGATCCACCGACCTTCTACGCGTGAGAATGGCGGAGCCGTGGACAATGCATCGGCTCGCGACCGAGGTTGCGATATCGAGAACGCACTTGACTCGCCTGTTCAGCGTGCAGGTCGGCGTGGCTCCCATGCGCTTCCTCACGGAGGTGCGTCTCACCGAGTTCACTCGGTTGATCGAGGAGACCGGGATGTCGGTGTCCTCGGCGGCAGAGTCTGTCGGGTGGTCAGACTCACGGGTGGCTGCCGGGTGGTTCCGCCGCCGTTTCGGGATTGGGCCGTCTGAGTACCGGCGGAACCCCCATCCGACTTGCATTGGCGAGACGTCTTGCGACTGGTGTCGTGGCGACTGCCCGGAACCGGGACCAAAGGTGCGGCCAATGCGTCCTATGACACCGGTCTTGCGGCGCGACGCCCAGATACGCCCCAACTCCTAGACCGGGCCTGGCCGAGTCCCGTAGGCAAGTTCAGACACGTTGGGTTCATCGGAGAACCTGACGGTCGCAGCCTCATTTCGCCGTCCGTCCCGTCTCCTGATCCTCCCGGCGCACCTCATGGTCGCAAGGGCCACCGACACATGCTGTCGGTTCCGCCGGGAGGAGGTCAGCGATGGCGACAGGCGAAGAGGTACGAGCGGCGCGCGACGCGAAGCTTGACGAGTTGCACGAACGGCTGGCGAGCGCAGTCGAGCGATTGGTGTCCAGGGATGACTGGCATCGTGCGCTCGAGTTCGCGGCCCGGTTCAGGGCGCGTTCGTTCGGGAACACGCTGCTGATCTGGGTCCAGCACTTGGAGGCGTTCGAGCAGGGCCGGGTGCCGGACCCAGAGCCGTCGTATGTCGCCGGGTACAAGCAATGGCAGACGCTTGGCCGGCAGGTCGCGAAGGGGCAGCCGGGATACATGATCTTCGCCCCGGTTACGGGCAGGTTCGCGTCCTCGACCCCGCAGGATGTCGCGTCGTGGCGGCGGCTCGGCAGGTTCGAGAAGCCCAAAGCCGGCGAGGCGGTGCGCTCCCGGATGATCGCCGCCCGCCCGGCCTACGTCTGGGATGTCTCGCAGACCACGGGCGATCCGATCCCCGAGCGGCCCGCCCCGCGTCTGCTGGAAGGCGAGGCGCCAGCCGGGCTGTGGGAGGGCCTTGCCGCGCTGGTGGAGGCGGACGGCTATCGGGTGCTGAGTGTGGATCACGAGGGCGTGATCGGCGGCGCGAACGGCCTGACCGACTTCCAGGCGCGCACCGTCGCGGTCAGGACGAACATGGACCCGGCCGCCCAGGTGAAGACCCTCGCGCACGAGCTCGGTCACGTTCGCCTGCACGGCCCCGACAACCCTGATTGGGCCGGGCACCGCGGGATCGGTGAGGTCGAGGCCGAGTCGGTCGCGTTGATGATCGGTGCCGCGCACGGCATGGACACCAGCTCCTACTCCGTCTCCTACGTCTCCGGCTGGGCCGGCACCGTGAAGGACAAGGACCCCGCCGAGGTCGTGCAGGCCACCGGGGAACGGGTGCGGAAGACCGCCAGCGCGCTCCTCGACGCCCTCGACACAATGCAGCTCGGGGCGGGCGACCCGCCCGGCCTGATCCGCGACGCCACCCCGTCGCGCGCCGAGCGGACGCCACCGGCGACCATCGAGCAGGCCCGCCCGGCGGCAGATGCCGCAGTGAGGAGCCTGTGATGGACCCCGCGCACCTGTTCGCCGCCGTCGAGCGGATGCCGCTGCCTGACGCCGCGGCCTGGCTCGCCGCCGCCGGGGTGCCGATGTTCCCATGCGTGCCGGGCGGCAAGCGGCCTCTGGTGGAGCATGGCTTCCACGAGGCGAGCACCGACGCCCGGCAGGTCGCCTCCTGGTGGCGGCGCTGGCCGACCGCGAACATCGGTGTGCCAACCGGCGCCACGTCGGGCGTGGACGTGGTCGACGTGGACCGCAAGGCCACCGGGTCAGGGTTCGCGGCGTTCGACCGCGCCCGACAGGCCGGGCTCGTGACTGGGTGGGCGGCGCTGGTGCGCACGCCTTCGGGTGGGATGCACGCCTACTACCCAGCAGACCCGGAACGGCCTCAGCCGTCGTGGCAGGCAGCCCGCGCGCATGTGGACTTCCGCGGCACCGGCGGCTACGTGGTTGTGCCGCCCTCCGTGGTGGCGGTGCCAGGCGATCTGCGCGGCCGTTATGAGCTGATCGGCCGGGCGCAGTCCGATCCCGGGTCGGTGGATGCGCTGGCGCTGCGGGACTTCCTCGACCCCCGCCCCGTGGCGTCGTTCCGACCGGGCGGGGCGTTGCGGACGCCGGATGCGGAGCGGCTGGCGGGCTGGGTCGCCGCGCTTGGGGAGGGCGAGCGCAACCGCGGCCTCTTCTGGGCAGCCTGCCGGATGGCGGAGGCCGGTACGTCGCCGGCGTCGGCGCTGGATGCGCTGGGACCGGCGGCCGAGCATGCCGGCCTGCCGCCGCGCGAGGTGTTCACCACGATCCGCTCCGCCTACCGCGCGGCCGGCATGGCGGCGACCAGAAGCAGCAGCGACGCTCCCGTTCAGGACGACGCGCCGCGCCGGGTGGTTCCGTCCAGAAGCCGGGTTCTCTCGTGATCCCGGAGACCCGGACGCGGCGTGGGCGGCTGGCGGTGGTGACCGCGGTCGCGGGGACGGTGCTGATCGCGGCTGGCGCGTTCTGGCTCTCGTTCACCGCCTTGGCGGACCTGGCCCGCCGGTCGGGGGTAGATGTGGGGCAGGCGTGGGCGTGGCCGGTGATCGTGGACGGGTTGATCGTCGTCGCCACCGTCGCCGTCGTCGCATTGGCCGGTCAGCGTGCGGCCTGGTATCCGTGGGCGTTGCTGGCCGGGGGCGCGCTCATCTCCGTCACCGCGAATGCCCTGCACGCGGTGGTCGCCGCCGACGCGGACGTGCCCGGTGTTCTGGCGGCGTGCGTGGCCGCGGTGCCGCCGCTCGTGCTGCTCGCCTCGACGCATCTGACGGTCGTGCTCGTGCGCTCCCGACCCTCCGAGCCCATCGAGGAGGTCGTGCCCGAGCCCGCCGCGGACATCCCTCCGAGGTTCAGGGCTGAGCCGGAGTCGGCAGGGCGGCGGCTGGTCGCCGCCAGGTTGCGGGCGGAGGGGTGGTCGAACAAGGCGATCGCCCGACACTTCCAGGTTGCTCCGTCGACCGTGGGCCGCTGGTTCGCGGCGCGGGGCGACGCACCTGATGAGCAGGAGAGCCCGAAGGAGCTGACCGCATGAACGAGCCCACCATGTCACCGCGCTCCGTCGTCCACGACGACGACGCCCGCGAGATGCGCAACACGGCTACCGATGGCGGCGACGCCTCGGCCCTCGCCCGCCACAAGGACCCGTCCCTGACCGGCGCGACTGCCGCCGGGGAAGCGAAGACGAAGGTTCCGGGCGTGGAGTGGGTGCGCCCGACCGAACTGCTGGCCTCCCGGTCGGGTCGCATCGCAGGCCGCGGGATCGACTTCCAGGCCGAGCTTGCCCGCCGTGCCCGCCGCGTGCCGGGGCAGACCGTCCGGGCGACCCGCCGCGGAGCCACAAGCACGGCGGCGAAGGTCAGCGAGCGTGCCCGCCGGCTTCCGCCGGCCTCGGCGTTCGGGCGCGGCGGCGACGAGCGGTTCTCGTGGGTGTCGCGTTCCGGGATCGGGCTGGGCTGAGGCAGCCATGCACGCCCCCAGCGCAACGGTGAGCCCCGTGGCTGGAAGACGTGCGCGCACCTGCTGTTCAGGAGGTGCCGGAATGCCACAAGTGAACGCCCGCGAACGTCGGGCTCGTTTCGAGGACTCGGAGGCGCTGCGCGCCCTGCTCACCCGCCTGCACGACGCAGGCCGAGGCGCATGGCGGGATGACCCGGAGGCCGCCTTACTGATGCGGCACGCGGCCGACAAGTATGCGGCCCTGGCCCGCAAGCACGGGCTTGACCCGTGGGAGGCCGCATCGGCGGCGTTCGAGGCGATGCGGGGCGCCGCGACCCGCCGGGCGGAGGACCCGTGGGCGGTCGTGACCCGCGCGGTGCAGGTGACCTGCATCGGCGAGGAACGCGGCAACGGGCTGCTCTGCTCCGTGCACCAGGCTCGCCGGCCCCGCTACTCCGTGTTCCACGACGCGGAGCGGTTCAGCGACCGCGAGAACCCCTTGACCGACTACCACCCGGCGTTCCACGTCGACCCGTTCGCCGACGCCGAGAACGCCGAGGAGCCGCAGGCGGAGTTGGTGACGACCGTGGGCTCAGCGGTGGAGGACACGATCACGTTCTTCTGCCTACTCGGCTGGGAACCCGACACCGCCCGCGCCGCGGTCGAGTACGTCACCGCCCGGCTTGCCGAGGCGGCCTCCCGTTCCTCCGCGTTCGAGGGACTGCGCCGCGACCGTCAGGCCCGCGCGCTGCTCGACCTGCCCGGCGCGTCGTGGTCGGCGCTGCTGCGGATCGTCCTCGGCACCCCCGACCCCGCCCTCGCGCACACCAACGCGGGCCGCGGCGTGCTGCTGCGGCTGCTGATCGGCGAACCGCTGCGCGCCTTGCTGACGGACGACGACCTCGTGCTCGCCGCGGGCCTCGCGGCCCCAGGGATCGAGCGGCCATGAGCACGGCACCGGCGGGCCATATCGAGCTGGAGCGGACCGTGGACTCCATCACGGTCGGACGCCGGCACCGTCACGACCTCGGAGACCTCGCGCCGCTGGTCGAGTCGATCCGCCGGGGTGGCCTCTTGCAGCCCATCACCATCACCCTCGACGGGCATCTGATCTGCGGCGCCCGCCGCCTCGCGGCGATCAGGCAGCTTGGCTGGAAGAGCGTCAACGTCTGGGTGCGTGCCGGGGTCTCGGACCGGCTCGGGCAGCTCCTCGCCGAGCAGGACGACAACCTCCTGCACAAGCCCCTGACCCAGCTCGAAGCCGCCGCCCTCTACCGCGAGCTGAAGACCCTGCTGGCCGAGGACGCCGCGGGTCGCCAGGAGGCGACCCGGTTCCATGCGTCCGGCGAAGCCGGAGAAAGCGGTGCCGCCAACTTGGCGGCACCGTTCCTCACTCCGACCGGCGAGGCCCGCGCGCAGGCTGCCCGGATGGTCACCGGCCGCGCCTCGTATACGACCTTGGAGCGCATCGGCCGCCTCGAAGACCTCGCCGCCGACGAGAGCCAACCCGAGGCCGTGCGCCAGCGCGCAGCCGAGGAGGTCGAGCGGATCAAGGCGGGTGGCAAGGTCTACCCCTCGCACCTGCGGATCAACACGGAGCTTTCCCTTGCCGAGCTCGACGAGCTCGCCGCCGACGTCGCTCAGCCGGCGGAGCTGCGCGACCTGGCCCGCGTCGAGGCCGCCGCGGTGCGCGACGCCGAGCAGGAGGCGAAGACCGCCGAGATGGAGGCGCTAGCGCAGGCCGCGCTCGCCCGTGTCAAGGCGGCGAAGGCCGCCGGTCGCAAGGCCAAGCGGCCCGCGCTGACGGCGGTGGAGACGGGCGAGCCGGTGCCGTTCCCGCTGACCGTGTTCACCGCGACCTGGGACGACATGACCGATTGGTGGGCGCACTACGACCCCGCCGAAGTGGCGTCTGCGCTCACAGAGGAGCAATGGGCGAGGTTCGAGCACGCCGTCACGGGCACTGTCGCGTTCGCGGACGCCGCCCGTTCCGCGCGGCACTCCCGTACCGAGCACATCGCCTGATCCCGTCCGGGTGCGAAGCGGCGCACCTGCCTGGCGACATCACATATCGCCTGGGAGGACCCGCGCATGGACCCCGCCGCCGACCGCCGCCGTCGTCGCCTGCTGATCGCCGCCGCCGCGTTCGGCCTTGCCCTGCTGATCCTCGTCGGCGTCGGCATCTACGGGCTGTTGCGCGGCCCCGCGCGAGACGATCCCCGCCCCTCGGACGCGCCGACCCCTGCCGCGACCATCGCGCCCGCGCCGACCGCGGGTGCGAGCCCGGCGGCGGTGCCGAGGACTGGAGGCCCCGAGGCGTTCGCCCGCAACGTGGCGGAGGCGCTGTTCGCCTGGGACACCGCATCTGGGTTCGGCCCCTCCGACTACGCGCAGATGCTCGCGGACGTGGCTGCCGATCAGGAGGCGGATGCGTTGGTGGGTGATGTGCGCGCCTACCTGCCGACCTCGGAGGCATGGGCTCAGCTCCGGCAATACGCGACCAGCCAGTGGCTCACCGTCGAGGAGACGTTCGTGCCCGATGCCTGGGCCACCGCCGTCGAGCAGGCCGCACCTGGCCAGATACCGGACGGCGCTCTCGCATACACGATCACCGGCACCCGGCACCGTGACGGCATCTCGGGTACCGAGCCGGTGGCGGCATCCCGGCCTGTGTCTTTCACGGTGTTCATCGTCTGCACACCCCCGATTCCCGGCCGCGGAGCCGGTTGGGGACTGTGCGAGGTGCTGCGGCTGTCCGAGCTCGACAGCCCGCTGCGCTGACGGGCGGGTGATCTGCCGTGATGAGGAAGCTCGTTGTCATCGCCGTCGCGCTGCTGTTCTTCGCCCCCTCCACCGTCCTGCTCGGTGTCGCAACGCTGGTCAACCCTGCCGCGTCGGCGGCGTGCCTTCCCGGCTCGCTGGTCGTCGGCCCGATCCCGGACTCGCTCACCGCGGCGACCAAGAACGGCCAGACCGTCACGCTGAACCGAGCGCAGCTCACCCACGCGGCGACGATCATCACCGCGGGCTCGCAGACCGCAGGCGTCGGCGGGCCCGGCGTGGTCATCGCGCTGATGGCTGCGCTCACCGAGTCCTCGCTGCGGATGCTCGCCAACACGGATGCCTACCCCGAGTCGGCGGACTACCCTAACGACGGCAACGGCTCAGATCACGACAGCCTCGGGCTGTTCCAGATGCGACCGCAGTCGGGGTGGGGCACGGTCGCGGAGCTCATGGGCGCGGGCTACCAGGCCCGCGCGTTCTACGGCGGGCCGACCGGCCCGAACTACCCGTCGCCGCGCGGCCTGCTCGACATCCCCGGCTGGCAGAGCATGGACCCCGGCGAGGCGGCCCAGGCGGTGGAGGTCTCCGCGTACCCGGACAGGTATCAGAACTACCAGCCCGTCGCCGAGGCGATCCTGACCGCCCTCACCCGGCCCGCGGGCTCGGGCGGTGGCAGCGGCGCGGCGCCGGTCGTGCCGGAGACCACCCGCATCGTGTTCCCGCTCCCCGAAGGGACGTGGGTGGACACCGACAGTTTCGGGTGGCGCACCGACCCGTTCACCGGGGAGCGCGCCTTCCACGCAGGCTCCGACCTCGCCGCCGCGGACGGGACCCCGATCCTCGCCGTCGCGGACGGGGTGGTCGTGCACGCCGGGTTCAGCGGCGGCTTCGGCGGGCTCGTCATTATCGAGCACACCGTCGCCGGTGAGCGGGTCGCGTCGTACTACGCGCATATGTGGGAGACCGGCATCCACGTCACCGAAGGCCAGACCGTGACTGCCGGGCAGCACATCGGGGATGTGGGCTCGTCCGGCCGTTCCACCGGACCACACCTGCACCTGGAAATCCACCCCGGCGGGCAAGGACAACCCGCCGTCGACGGCACCGCCTGGCTCGCCGAGCACGGCGCCGAAGGCGTCAACGGCGGGGACATGACCCTCGCGACCTGCACCTCTGGGAGGGGGGCCTGATGGACGTGTTCCCCGACTTCGGGGGCGTCGGCGGTGCCGCCGAGCTGCGCTCCATCGTGGGCGCCCTGCTGACCTTCGTGCTCATCATCGCCGTCCTCATGCTCATCGTCTGCGCGATCGTCTGGGCGATCGGCGCATCGTCCGGCAACTACCAGGCGGCCACCAAGGCCCGCACCGGCCTGTGGGTGTCGGTCGGCGCCGCCGCGCTCGCCGGCGCCGGGGTCGCGTGGATGAACTTCCTCCTCGCCCTCGGCACCCAGCTCTGACCGGCCCGCCGCCTGAGCGGGACAGACAAGGCGCACCTGACCGTCGAGAACTCGTCTCGTCACCGTCAAGGAGCAATCGTGATCGACATCGACCCCAACTCGTCCGGCCTTCCCGGCATCGAGCAACTGCGCATCATCGTCGGGGCCGTCATGACGGTCGGACTCATTCTCAGCGTCCTGGCGCTGATCATCAGCGCGATCATCTGGGGCTTCGGCGCGAACAGCTCCAACCCCCACCTCGCCTCGCGCGGCAAGGTCGGCGTGCTGGTGAGCTGCGGGGCGGCGATCATCTGCGGCGCCGCGGTCACGCTCATCAACTTCTTCTGGGGCGTGGGGCAAGCGGTATGACAGCGCGGAGCGAGCACCCGACCGAGCGGAGGGCGGGCCGATGAGTGTCTGCGATGTCCCGGTCATCTCCTCCGTTTGCGACGCGGTGGGCGAGGGGGTGGCCTCCCTGGTCGCCGCCCCGTTCGACTGGCTCGGGCAGGCGATGGCCGGCGCTGCCGCGTGGTTGTTCGAGGCCGTGTGGACTGTGTTCGACACCACCACCCTGGTCGACGTGACCAGCCCGGAGTACGTCGGCGTCTACAACGTCCTGTTCGGTGTCGCGATCTTCGTGATGCTGATCTTCTTCTGCCTCCAGCTCATCACCGGCCTCATCCACCGCGACCCCACCGCGCTGTCCCGAGCCGCTCTCGGGCTCGCCAAGAGCGTCCTCGGGTCGTTCCTCGTCATCACCCTGACGGCGCTGCTGCTGGAAGTCACCGACCAGCTCGCGGTCGGGATCGTGCAGGCCACCGGGAACTCGATGGAGACGATGGGCACCCAGATCGCTCTCCTCGCGACGGGCCTCGCGGGTATCAACATCGCTGCTCCCGGCGTCGGGGCCATTCTCACGATCTTCCTCGCCGGTCTCGCTATCAGCGCGGCGGCGATCGTGTGGTTCTCCCTGCTGATCCGCAAAGCCCTATTGCTGGTCGCGATCGTCTTCGGACCCATCGCCCTGGCCGGGGCGACCTGGGATGCGACTAAGGGGTGGTTCGCCAAGTGGGCAGCGTTCGTGATCGCGCTGATCTTCTCCAAGCTGGTCCTGGTTGTGATCTTCCTCGTCGCGATCGGCCAGGTCTCCGCCCCCATCGAGGCCGACCTCGCCTCCATCAGCGACCCCATCGCCGGCGTGGTTCTGATGTTCATCGCCGCGTTCGCGCCGTACATCACCTACAAGTTCCTGTCGTTCGTCGGCTTCGATATGTACCACGCGATGAGCTCGGAGCAGGAGGCCAAGTCGGCGCTCAACCGGCCCATCCCGATCCCTTCCGCGCCCTCCGCGGATACGGCCAAGAAGGTGCTCGACGGTGGAGCCGCCCCCGGCGGCGGCGGATCGGGCGGCTCCGGTGCAACCCCCGCGTCAGCCTCGGCCGGCGCAGGCTCGAGCGCGGCCACGGCTGGGGGCGGGGCCGCCGCAGGCTCGACAGGAGCGAGCGCGGGTGCTGGCGCCGCGGGTGCCGGCGCGGCGGCGGGGCCGGTCGGCGCGGCCGTGGTCGCCGGCGCCGCAGTCGTCAAGGGCGCTGCGACCGCCGGGCCGAAGCTCGGCGGCGGGGTCGGTGGGGCCGCCGAGAGCCACGCGGGCGCGGCAGCCGAGCAGACATCGCCGCCGCCCGTCCCGCCGGCGCAGGCCAACCCGCCGGGACGGCCCGCGCCGTCATCCGCCCCGTCGCAGGCTCCCGCGTCGTCGGCGCCGCGTCGGTCGGCCCCGCCGCCTGCTCCGTCGTCCAAGCCGTCAGGGAAGGAGTGACCGATGGCGACGAACGCGAACAGCGACTACCCGCTCGCCCCGGTGCAGTTCTCCCGCCTCACCAAGCGTGGCATCATGCTCGGCCTGTCCTTGCCGCAGCTCGTCGTCCTCGGCGTCGCGATCCTCACCGTCGTCGCCTCCCTCTACACGGGCGGCGGGATGGGACTGGCGTGGACTTCGCCCCTGTGGGGCTCGGCGGCGCTTGTTGCGGTGATCCCCGCCGGCGGGCGCAAGGTCATCGAGTGGGTGCCGATCCTCGCCCGCTGGGTCGCGCGCACCTACCTCGGGCAGCTCATCTACCGGCGCCGGATCATCAAGCCCCGCCCCGCCGGAACCCTCGCTCTGCCCGGTGATGCGGCGGCGTTGCGGGAGTGGGAGGACCCGGAGACCGGGGCGGCGATGATCCACGACCCGCACGCCCAGACCCTCACTGCGATCCTCGGCGTCTCGCATCCGGCGTTCGTGCTCCTCGATCCGGGCGAACAGCAACGTCGCGTCTCCGGCTGGGGCCGTGTGCTGGCCGCCGCCTGCCGTTCGGGCAGGATCGCCCGGATTCAGGTCTCTGAGCGGACCCTTCCGGACTCCGGCTCGGGCCTGGCCGAGTGGTGGCGCACCCACGGCACCAATGACGGTTCCTGGGCCGCGACCACCTACGCCGAGCTGATCGAACGTGCTGGCCCCGCCGGGGAACGGCATGCGACGACCATCAGCCTCGCCCTGGACATGAAGGCCGCCGCGCGGCAGATCAGGACGAGCGGCGGCGGGATGGGAGGAGCTGCCGCGGTGCTCCGTCAGGAGATGACGACCATGACCACCGCGCTGCGCGCGGCGGAGCTGACCTCGACCGGGTGGCTGACCCCCGGCGAGGTCGCCGTGATCTTGCGTTCCGCCTACGACCCGGCGGCCGCGCCCGCCTTGGAGCGTCACGGTGCGCTCGGTCGCGACCTCGCGACCGCCGGCCCGGTCGCGGTCACCGAGACCTGGGACAGGTTGCGGTCGGACTCCGCGTTCCACGCGGTGCTGTGGATCAACGAATGGCCCCGCTCGCAGGTGTTCCCCGGATTCCTCGCCCCGCTGGTGCTGTCCAACGGCATCCTCCGCACGCTGGCCTTGCACTACACACCCGTCCGGGCGGACCAGGCGGCCAGGGACCTGCGGAAGAAGAAGACCGAGCTCATCTCCGACGCGTCCCAACGCAGGAAGATCGGGCAGGTCGAGGACGCCTCCGCGTCGGCCGAGCTCGATGACGTGCTCCAGCAGGAGGCCGACCTGACCGCCGGGCACGGCGTCCTGCGCGTGTCCGGCCTCATCTCCGTGTCCGCGCCGACTGCCGATGAGCTCGACGCCGCCGTGGCCGCCGTCGAGCAGGCTGCGATCCAAGCCTCCTGCGAGACGCGGAGGCTCGTGGGTCAGCAGGCGGTCGCGTTCACTGTCGCCGCGCTGCCGCTGTGCCGGTCGGTCTGACCGGGTGCACCTGACAGGCAGCAGAAACCCCGCGACTGTGAGGAGCCGATCATGCCGACCTTCGATGACCCGAGGAAGGACGCGACAGGGGCGTATGAGGCGCTGCGGGGCCTCGCCCACGCCTCCCGCGCCTTCACCGACGACCCGGCCGACACCTATGCGGTGATCGGCGATCTGCTCGGCGGGGTGCGGTCGCTGCGGCAGGTTCTCGACCAGCTCGCCGCCGCGCACATCAGCCACCGCACGCGGGCGCACGACGACGGGGGCGACCAGGCCGCCGGGGCGACCGCTGCACTCGCCGCCGCCGCTGAGTTGCACCAGGCTGGCATGCTCCTGGATGGGGTGCATGATCGGCTGGATGGGGCCATGTCGCACTCGGGCCGGATCGCCTGGCACCCCGCCGCCGAGGCCGCTGGCGTGGACTCGACCGACGCGGTTCGGACGACGGCCCACGCCGGGACGCTCACGCTCACGGTGTGGCCCGACGCGCCGCTGGGCGAGCACCAGCGCTACGCCTACCGGATCGAGGACGCCACGACCGGGGAGACGATCGAGGGCCGCGACCTGTTCACCGGCGCCGGCACCCCGGTCGAGCCAGGCCGGGCGCTGCGGGAGCTGGCCGGCTACCTCAGCGCAGCCGGCGAGGCCCGTCAGTTCGCGCTCGACAATCCCGGAGTGCGCGCCGAGAACGAGGGACTGTTCCCGGCATGGACGGCCGAGGCCGCCCGCTGGAACTACAGCGACCTGGCCTTGCTGGCCGAGTTCCAGCCGGAACCCCCGGCCGCGGAGCAGGTCGGCCGGCGGGAGGCTGCGCCGCGGTGGATCAGCGTCGTGTTCCTCGACGGCGCCGATGCGGACAAGGTGCTCGACCTCATCCACGCCTCCGGCCCGGACGCCGCGATCGAGCACCTGGCCGGGTACGACTACGGTGAGGACACCGTGCGCGACGCGCTTGTCAACGGGTACGTCTACGACAACCCGCCGCGCGGGGCGCTGGACCGGATGGCGGCCAAGGACGTCTACACGCTAACCTACAGCCCGTTCCTCGGGCACGTCTCGCTGCTGCGCGAGTACGACGCCGTGCCCGACCCGGCGCTCCTCAGCATCGACACCCCCGAGCCCACCTCTCGCAGTTCGGAGCGGCAACCGGCTCGCGCCGACCGTGCGGAGGCGACGGATTGGTTCGCTCGCGCCCCGCGCGCGGCATCGCCCGGCCGGGGCCTGGCGTTGTGACCGGGCCGGAGGAGGGCCGGCTGCACACCAGCGTCCTGGTCGGCCCGCAGGGCGAACGGCGCCGGCACCGCAAGGCACGCCAGAAAGCCGCCGCCCAGGTAGAGGCCGAAGCCCGGCAGGTGCGCAAGGACGATGCGAAGGCGAAGTGGGATGCGGAGCAGGCCGAGCGCCGTGCGACGACCTACCTGCCCGCCAGCGGCGAGCCGGGGCCCGCGGGACTGCGCACGCCGGGCCGGTTCCGTCTTCCCAAGCACCAGGACACCTCCGCGACCCTCGCCGGGCAGTACCCGTTCCTGGCCGAAGGCGGCCTCGGCTCGGACGGGGTGTTCGTCGGGCAGGACCTCTACTCGGGCGGCAGCTTCGTCTACGACCCGTGGACCTTGTACCAGCGCGGCCTCATCACCGCCCCGAACGTCGTGCTCGCCGGGATCGTCGGCAGCGGCAAGTCGAGCCTGGCGAAATCCCTCTACACGAGGTCGCTGCCGTTCGGTCGCCGGGTCTACGTCCCCGGCGACCCCAAGGGAGAGCACACGGCGGTCGCGGAGGCGGTCGGCGGGCGGGCGATCATCCTGGGCCACGGGCTCCGCAACCGCCTCAACCCCCTCGATGAAGGACACCGCGCCTCTGCGGTGTCGGACGCCGAATGGGCTATCCAGGTCGCCTCGCGTCGCCGTGACCTGATCGGCGCGCTCGCGGAGACCGTGCTGGACCGGGTGCTGTCGCCGCTGGAGCACACCGCGATCGACCTCGCATTGCGGGACGCGGTGCGCAGCGCGGAGGTGCCGATCCTGCCGATGGTCGTGGACCGCATCCTGGCTCCGAGCCCGGCAGACGACGGGGACGGGCGGCTCGCGGAGGACGGGCGCCTCGTCGGCCACGCCCTGCGGCGCCTAGTGGCGGGTGACTTGCAGGGCTTGTTCGACGGGCCGAGCACGGTGCGCTTCGATCCGTCGCTGCCGATGGTGTCCTTGGACCTGTCTCGCGTGGCGGAGAACTCGACGCTCATTTCCGTGCTGATGACCTGCTCCTCGGCGTGGATGGAATCGGCCTTGTCCGATCCCGCTGGCGGGCAGCGGTGGGTGATCTACGACGAGGCATGGCGCTTGATGGCCTACCCGTCGCTGCTCAAGCGGATGGATGCTCAGTGGAGGCTCGCCCGCCACTTCGGGATCGCCAACATGCTGATCTTCCACAAGCTCTCCGACCTCGACAACGTGGGCGATCAGGGTTCCGCCATGCGCGCGCTCGCCTCGTCGCTGCTGGCGAACGCGGAGACCAGGATCGTCTACCGCCAGGAAGCCGATCAGCTCGGCTCCACCGCGCTCGCGCTCGGGCTGACCGGGACCGAGCAGCGGCTTCTGCCGTCGCTCGGCACGGGACAGGGGCTCTGGCGCATCAAGGACCGCTCCTTCGTCGTCCAGCACCAGCTCCACCCCGCCGAGCTCGCCGCCTTCGACACGACCGGACGCATGACCGGGGAGAGTAACGGGTTCCGCGCTTCTCGTTCGGAAATCTCGGGAACCTGAGTGCTGACGGCCGCTTTCAGGCTAGTCGAGGGTGCGGGTTCGCGGAACTGGGTCGATCAGCTCCTGCTCGAAGTCCTCCAGCGCCTGCGGCGAGGTCAGCGCGGCGACCTGCGACCCCGACACGCTCCGCAGCGGACTCACCGCCATGAGCGTGCCACTTCAGGATTCCCGGTCATGCTTCGAGATTACAGTGAAACCTTCGAGAATCTCGAAGAACCGTCATCCGATTCGCGTGATCCCGGACCCCCTCAACCAGGTGCAGAGCACGCCAAGGCAGGTGAGCGCGCGCGGAGAACCTAAAGCCGAACGCTCGGCGCCGGCCTGGTGTCAGCGGGCGAGGGTGCGGATGGTGATGTCGTCGACGTTGGGCAGATGCGACTTGACCGATGCCTGGGCTGCGGCCGTGACGCGGTTCGCGTCGGCGAGCGAGGTGTCGTGGATGTAGATCGCGGCATCGCCGTGGAGGCGGTGGCCGACCCAGCGCAGGCGGACCTGTTCGATGCCAGTGACTTCGGGGACGTGCTCGAGGGCGTGCTCGACGCGGTCCAGGAGATCCGGCTCGATGCCGTCCATGAGGCGGCGGCCGATGGAGCGGACGGTCCCGATGAGCAGGACGAAGATCAGCGCGGCGATGAGCACCCCGACGATGGGGTCGGCAAGCGGGAAGCCCAGCAGCACGCCGACGCCACCGGCCACCACGGCCAGCGAGGTGAACCCGTCGGTGCGGGCGTGGACGCCATCGGCGACCAAGGCCGCCGAGCCGATCTTCTGGCCCACGCGGATGCGGTAGATCGCGACGGCCTCGTTGCCGAGGAAGCCGACGATGCCCGCGCCGATGACCCAGCCGAGATTGCTGATCGGCTGCGGGTGGATGATGCGGTCGATCGCCTGCCATGCGGCGATGATCGCGGACAGCGCGATCATGACCACGATGAACAGGCCCGCGAGGTCTTCGGCGCGGTTGTAGCCGTAGGTGTAGCGGCGGGTCGCCGCCCGGCGCGAGAGGGCGAACGCGATCCACAGCGGCACCGCGGTCAGCGCGTCAGAGAAGTTATGGATCGTGTCGGCCAGCAGCGCGACCGAGCCGGACAGCGCCACGATGACGCCCTGCAGGACCGCGGTGACCAGCAGCACGACGAGGCTGATCTTCAGCGCACGGATGCCCTCCGCGTTCGCCTCCAGCGCGTCGTCGATCGCGTCCGAGGCATCATGGGAGTGCGGCACGAAGATCCCGTAGAAGAACCCCCTGATCCCGGTCGGGTGCTCGTGGCTGTGCTCGCCGTGACCGTGGCCGCCGTGGGAGTGAGGGCGACCGGCTGGATCATGTGGATGCCCGCCTCCGGCGCCGTGCTCGTGCTCGTGCTCGTGGCCAGCATCACCGTGGTCGTGGTGGTGGTCGTGCGGTGCGGCGGTCATGCGCGATCCTGCTCGCCGTGGTGGTGGCGGGGTGTGCCGCCGAGGGAGTGCTCGGCCTGGAAGATCGCGTCCGAGACGAGCTGGGAAGCGTGCTCATTCTCCAGCCGGTAGAACACCCGCTGCCCCTCCTGCCGGGTCGCCACGATCCGCGCCAGACGCAGCTTCGCCAGATGCTGCGACACCGCCGCCGGGGACTTCTCCACCGTCTCGGCGAGCTGGTTCACCGACAGCTCCCCAGCGGCTCGCAGGGCGAGGATGATGCGCACGCGGGTCGCATCGGCGAGCATCCCGAACACTTCCACGGCGAGCTCGACGAACTGACTGTCCGGGTCCATCCCGCATACCCGCTTATCTGCATCCATACGCAGATTATTTCACAAGCCGCGCGAACTCGCATTCACGACCTCGCGAGCACCATCATCCGATCGTCGCGGCGCAACGAAACCCCATCAGCGGACGGCAGAGCGCACCTAACGGACGTGAGCGCACAGAACGAACCCGTAGCAGTAGAGACACAAGTCCCGCAGGTTCACGAATCCTGAACCCCTGCGCGCTCAGGACTCGCTCGGGTGGGTGAGGCTGGGCGCACCTGCTGGCTGGACGGCTCTCTCGCCGTCCGTTCGCTAAGAGCCAGGAGGACAGCCCATGTCTGTGTCGACCGATTCCCCGTCCCTGAGCCGGAAGCACCCGCCGGGCGGCGTGTGGCGCCGCATGGCCTCGCTGCTGGTCGTCCTCCTCGTCGCCGCCGGCTCGGTCGTCCTCGGCACCTCGCCGGCGTACGCCGCCAGCCACGGCGCCGGCTACGACGAGGGGCTGGGTTTCCTCGGCGCGTACAGCACCGACGTCGACGGCAGGCAGGCGTACTGCATCGACCTCGGCGCCGCCGCCCCGTTCGACCAGACCTCGGGGCCGCAGACGGTGGGTTCGCTGGACTCGCTTTCGCGGCAGCAGCTCGCGGAGCTGAACTACGTCCTGGACAGGTGGGGGCAGTCATCCGATCCGAACATCACTGCGGCGGTCGCCCTGTATGTGTGGTCGGTCGCCGATCCCGGCGTCTACAACAGCCACGGCATGTCGGGGGATGACTACTACGTCGCCCGTGCGCCGTCCGGGGTTCGGGGCACGATCCTGGGCAACCTCGCGGTGATGCGGCAGGAGGCCAGCGTGAACGCGGTCACCGACCCGTCGCTGACCCTGGGCCTGTCGATGTCGGATCAGTACGCGGGGACGCTGACCGTCGCCGCGCACCCCGCGTCGCTGCAGGGCACCGCGACGCTCACCGACGCGGTGTTCGCCGGCGGCGGTTCTTCCCGCACGGTCGGGGTAGGCCAGTTCGGCATCACCGGCACCCCGGCGGACGGTGCCGCCTCCTACCGGATCGAAGCGTCGATGAGCGTGGCCGCGGCAGGCTACGGCGCTCAGCTGGACCTCTACACGACACCAGGTTCCCAGCGGCTCATCGCTGCGGTTGCCGGTTCCTCCACGGACCTGTCCGCGCAGGCGCAGACGCCGGTGATCGAGCTGGACTTCCAGCCCGAGGTCGGCACGCAGGTCGCGTCCCGGTTCGTGGCCGAGGGCGACGCCTTCGTGGACGAGCTGGCCGTCACGGTGACCAAGGGCACCTGGATCAGAGTCGACGGTCAGCCGGTCGAGGTGACCGCGACCGGCATCCTCTATGGGCCGTTCGATGAGCAGCCCGCCGAATCCGACTCCCCGCCGACCGGCGCCCCTATCGCCGGCGCCGAGGATGTCGCGCTGACCGGGCCAGGCTCCTACACCTCGCCGGGCACGATCACCGCACCCGAGTCCGGGTTCTACACTTGGGTTTGGGCGATCGACAAGACGGCGCAGGGTGAGACGGGCAAGTATCTGACGGATTCGTTCACCGACAGGTTCGGGAAGGTTGCGGAGACCAGCGTCGTGCCGTTCCAG
This sequence comes from Microbacterium sp. Gd 4-13, assembly GCF_003095395.1. Taxonomy (GTDB): domain Bacteria; phylum Actinomycetota; class Actinomycetes; order Actinomycetales; family Microbacteriaceae; genus Microbacterium. Next base: position 26,804 of record NZ_QEIJ01000012.1, on the reverse strand, counting down.
CCGCACGCGGTCTCCGAAGCCGACCAGCACCTTGCCGTGCCCGGCGACGCGCTGACCGACACGATCGACGTGTCCAGCTCCAACGGGGCATGGCTCAAGCGCGACGGGGCGTTCATCCCCGTCGTGTTCGAGGGCACCGCGTATCAGGTGCCCGGCACCCTGCCCCCGGCCCGCGACGGCACCGTGCCCGCCGGCGCGGTGCCGCTGGGCACCGTAACGGTCACGGCGGACGGTCCCGGCGTCTATACGTCGCCTGCGGTTGTCGCACCGCAAGGCGGGTTCGTGACCTGGGTCTGGGAAGTGCGAAAGGGCACGCAGCCCGAGTGGGTGCGCGACTATCTCGCCGCCGACTGGACCGATGACTACGGCATCACGGTCGAGACGACCTCCGTGCGGTGGCCGATCACGACAACCTCGCTGATGCGCGAGTACAACGTCCACCCCGGCGGGCGGGCGTTCGACACCGTGACCGTCACCGGGTTCCCCGCGAACCACGGCGACTTCGCCGGCGACGGCTACTGGCAGGCCGACGTGGATCAGCTCGTCCACACCGTCTACGGGCCGTTCGACACCGATGCGGTGCTCACCGACGACCTCGACCTGATCGACGCGCCCGTGCTCACGAGCATCACGACGCCCGCCCGGAACGGTGTCTGGCGGCTGGGCTACACCGACGCCGACCGGATCACCCCGACCGAGCCCGGCTACTACGTCCTGGTTACCACCTTCACAGGCGATGACCGCGTGCAGCCCCACCAGTCGAGCCCGGCGGACGTGCTGGAACGCTTCTACGTCCCGCCGACGCCGGAGGTCGAGCTGCCGGTCACGGTCATCACTCAGGCGACCCCGGCCGCGCTGGTCGGGCAGCCGTTCGGAGACACCGCGCTCGTGCAGGGCAGCATCCCCGAAGGCGCCTCGCTTGTGTTCCGCGCCTACGGCCCCCAGCCCGCCGATGCGGACCCGGTATGCGAGACGGCGTTCTACGAGTCCGACCCGATCCCGGTCACCCAGACCGGCGTTTACGCCTCGCCCACCACGAGCATCGACGAGCCGGGGAACGTCTTCTGGATCGAGACCCTGTATGACGCCGAAGGTGCCGTGCTCGTGGAGGGCACCTGCGGCGCCCCCGGCGAGACAACGGTCGTCACCGAGCAGCCCGAGGGGCTGGCCGTGACCACGATGGCCGTCGCGGAGGTCGCCCTGGGCGAACCCGCCCACGACACCGCCAAGGTCATCGGCACCGTGCCCGAGGGCGTGACGCTGGTGTTCGAGGCGTACCGGCAGGACGGCGATACCGTCACCTGCACCCCCGAGGAGCTGGTGTTCACCTCCGAGACCGTGCCCGTTGACGGTGCCGGCGAGTACGCCTCCGGTGAGGTCGTGTTCGAGCAGGTCGGCACCTACTACTGGATCGAGACCCTGCACGGCCAGGGAGGCGAGGTGATCCACCGTGGCCTGTGCGGGGCGCCGAACGAGACCACGAGCGTCACCCCGGTCTCCACACCGACACCGACTCCGACGCCCGAGCTGCCGCCGGGCCTGGCGCTGACCGGCGCAGGCGACTGGCTGCTGCCGTTCGGCATCGGCGGGGGTGTCCTCGCCCTCGCCGGGGCGCTCACTCTCTGGTTCGGGCGGCGCCTGGCGCTCTACCGGGAGCGCAACGGATACGTCCGAGAGGAGGACCAGGCGTTCCACGACCTGCTGAACGGCGACGACTGAGCCACACCGGCCCGGTCAAGGGAGGGCGCGCACCGCAGGGTGCGTGCCCTCTCCGTCTCTCCGAGCCCGAGCCCAATCCGGGATGGCGGATGCCGCGCACCTGTCCTGTGCACGCACAGAAGGAGCAGCGACCGATGACCGAGCAGACCAGGCCCGCCCAGCGACCCAGCGGTGCGGCCCGATGACCCGCCCCCGCTACCGGCGCAGCGGCGACGACGAGCCGGCCCACAAGGGCCCGGAGGTGCCGGTCGTGCTCCCGCACGTCGTCATGACCGTCGCCGCAGACGGCACCATGACCGTCACGATCAACGGCGCGCCGCACGAGCCGCCGCCGTTTGCGCCGCCGTGGCGCCGCGACGCCTTCGCCTCGATCCTCGACCAGCTCACCGGCCAGCGCCGCTCCCCGGTACGGGTCGAGGTCCGTGAGGCAGACGGCTCGCTGTTCACCGACATCGTCACTCCCGGCAGACGCCGCCGCCTCGAACCCGACCCGACGCCCGTCCCGCCGAGCCCGACGCCCCGCGTTCCCGACCTCGTCGTGCTGCACGGCGAAGGATTCGTGGCCGGCGAGGACGTGGCGGTCGCCGTGGTCATCGCTCACGGCGATGCCGCCCACGACGGCACGATGCGCAGCCTGCTCACCGCCGATCAGGTCGCGGCGAGCCCGACACGCGAGGTCGTCCTGCTCGGCCGCGTCTCCGGCACCGTGACGGTCGGGCATCCCGAATGAGCACCCCGCGCCCGGCCGGATCACTCGGGGACGAGCTGACAAACCTCGGCATCGGCCTCCTGATCGGCGCCGCGATCCTCGCCGCCATCCTGCGCGGCGCGGGCTCCGTCGCCGCCTGGATCACCGGCGCCGGGCAACCAACCGGCGGCGTCGAAGCAGGGCTGGGTGTGCTGCTGGAACCCGGCGACCCCGCGGCGCCGCTCGGTGCGCCGGGGCTCAGCGCGCTGGCCTACTGGATCACCGCCAGCGTGCTGATCCTCGCTGCCGGGGCCGCTGGCTGGTGGGTGTGGTACCTCATCCGGGAGCACGGGCGGCAGGTGAAGACCGACCCCTATCGGATCGCGGGGATCGCCACCGGCGCCGAGGTCGCCCGCGCCGCTTCCGAGACCGCCCTGCTGCGCCGTGCCGAGCACCTGCGGCCCTCGCTCGACAGACCCACGCCGGAGGATGTCGGCTACCGGATCGGCACCTCACGCGGCAAGTCAGTGTGGGCGAGCGTGGAGGACTCGATACTCCTCATCGGCCCGCCCCGCAGCGGCAAGGGGGCGCACATCGTCATCAACGCCATCCTCGATGCCCCCGGAGCGGTCGTCACCACGAGCACGCGGCCCGACAACCTCACCGCGACGCTCCGCGCCCGGCAGAAGATCGGCCCGGTCGCGGTCTTCGACCCGCAACACCTGGCCGAAGGCGTGCCCGCGGGGCTGAGGTGGTCGCCCATCAGGGGGTGTGAGGACCCGTTGACGGCCATGATCCGGGCGACCGGCCTGGCGGCCGGCACAGGTCTGTCCGCGGGCGGGGTCGAGGGCGGCGGGTTCTGGGAGGGCAAGACCCGCACCGCCCTCCAAGCTCTGCTCCACGCCGCAGCGTTGGATCGCCGGCCCGCGCGCGAGCTGTTCCGGTGGACCCTCGATCCCTCAGCAGCCGCCGATGCGGTGGCGATCCTCACCGCCAACCCGAAGGCTGCGACCGGGTGGGCCGAGTCCCTGCAGGCGATGATCGACTCCGACCCCCGCACCCGCGACTCCATCTGGCAAGGCGTCTCCCTCGCTCTCGCCGCCCTCGCTGACCCTCCCGTGCTCGATGCTGTCTCACCGCAGGACGGTGAGGACTTCGACCCCGAAGCGTTCCTCCGCGCCAAGGGAACGCTCTACATGCTGGCGACCGGGGCCGGAGCGAACAACTCCGCCGCCCTGGTCGCGGCGCTCGTGGAAGACGTCGTGGAAGCCGCCCGACGCATCGCCGCAGCCAGCCCCGGCGCCAGGCTCGATCCGCCCGCGCTGCTCGCGCTCGATGAGGTCGGCAATCTCGCACCACTGCCCTCCCTTCCCACCCTGATGGCCGAAGGCGGCGGCACCGGGATCACGACGATGCCCGTCTTGCAGTCCCTCGCCCAGGCTCGGGAGAAGTGGTCGGAGAACGCGGCCGGCGCGATCTGGGACGCCTCCATCGTCAAGATCATCCTCGGCGGTGCCTCCAACAGCCGCGACCTGCACGACCTCACCACGCTGATCGGCGAGCGCGACGAGGTGACGGACTCCACCACGGTCGGGGACCACGGCTCCCGCTCCGCGCAACGCTCGATCCGGCGGGTGCCGATCATGCCGCCCGACACGATCCGCACGCTCCCGTTCGGGACCGCGCTCGTGCTGCTGCGGGCTGCGCCGCCCATCGTCACGAGGATGCGCGTCTGGACGAGCCGGCCGGACGCCGCCGAGCTTCGCGCCGACCGGGCGGGCATCGAGGCGATGCTGCAACGCCGCCCATAGGAGAGCGTGGGCGCACCTGCTTGGCAGAGCGGCCCCAGCTCGGGTCGCCGTTGATGTCAGGAGGACAGGCCGATGGCTATCCGCACCTACCAATCCTTCTCGGGTTACGTCTCGACCGAGCCGGTCACGGAGCCGACGCGCGATGGCACGCCGAGGTTCTACGCGCGGGCCGGGCAGAAGCAGTCCCGCAAGGAGCCGGACGGGAGCTTCACGAAGCTCCCCACCCAGTACATGCCCATCGTGGCCTACGGGGACGCCGCCGAGGAGGCCGCCGCGCTCCTGAGCAAGGGCGACAACTTCACCGCCGAGGGCCGCTTCCGTCCGGTCAAGTACGTCAAGGAAGGCAAGACGGTCGAGAGCGAAGAGTTCGAGGTGTGGAAGATCGGGCGCCGTCGCAACGACGCCGAACGATCCGCGCAGGCCGAGCAGACGATCGCCGCCGACGTGCCGGCCGAGACGGCCAGGCGTCGGCTCGACGTGCCACCCGAGTTCACCGCGCCGAGCTCGTCCCGGCCGGCCGCAGCGACCTTGGCGATGTGAGGCGACGATGGCCGACATCGAGAACCCGTCCGAGCCCGAACTACCCGAAGACGACCCCGCCGACGAGTTCGACGCACCGCTGCTGCCGGAACCGCCCCACCCCATCAACTGGAACCTCCTCACCGGCGACGAGGCCGAGGCTGAGTGGCTGGAGCTCAACAAGTGGGTCAACTGGCTGCGCCACACCTACGGGCTTCCCGCCAGCGTGCTCCCTCCGTTCTGGCACCGGCACCCTGAACTTCTGTGGGAGCTGTCCGCCCTGCACCTGCACTGGCTCGCGGCGTACGACGCCGAGCAGAACGCCAGCGCGCCATTGGGCTGGCACCGCGACTTCGCCGACGCCCGCCAGCGGCTTCGCGATTGGGTCGCGGCCTCAGGTACCCGTCTGGACCGCGACCGTCCGACCCGGCAGACCGCCTGGCCCGGAGAGGACCCCGCCGAGCCCGTCGAGGACACGATCATCGCCCACCGTGACCAGGACTTCGTGCAGTTCGTCCTCGATGACGTCGCGGCCCGCCGCCAAGCCGAGGACGACTTCTTTGCCGGCCTCGAGCCCGAGACGGGGGAACTGCCGTGAATGAGGCTGCGATGGCCGTTGCGGAACCGAGCCCGACAGGTGCCGCGTCCGGAGCGTCTGCACTCTCGGCCGACTTCGACGTGACGAGCTGGACCCGTGCAGCGTGCGAGGCGTCCGGGGTTCCGTTCGCTGTGGAGGACCCAGTGACGCTCGCTAAGCTCCGCGACCTCGCTGAGCATCCTGCATGACCCGCCAGCGACAAGACGGGAGCCCGCCGCACCCTCGGGAAGGTGCGGCGGGCTCCCTTTCGTTGTGGCTACGCCTTGAAGGTGAGTTCGACCCGCTGAGGGCGGAACCGGGAACCGCAGTACGGGTCGGGGTTCACGACGAGCGTGTCGATCAATGCGGTCAGGATCGCTCGCTTCTGCGGGATGCTCCACTCCGCGGTCCAGGCGTGCCTGAGTGCGGCTTCGTCACCGATCGGAAGCCCTTTCAGGGCGCTCGTGCGGTTTACCTTGCCGAGGGCGAGCTCGGCCTCGTGAATGGCATTCTGCGCTGCGACACGGGCGGCGTGGAACTCGCCCCGGCTCAGGACTCCGGCCCCGTAGTCACGGGCGAGGTCTTCGAGCCGTGCGCGGGCACCGACGATCCGACCCATCGCGTCGCCGACCACCCCGGACGTATCGGGCGAGACGGCGGGCAACTCCGTCACCGCGAGACGAGCGATGATCGCTTCGCCGACCAGCTCTTCCAGGCCAGGCCCGGAGACGGTCAGCCCGCCGCGTTCGGGATATGCCGGGACAGGCATGCAGCGGTAGTAGAACCGCTTGGCTGGTCCCGTGCCGCCCGATCCGCGGCCGTGTCGCCCCGACACGAGCCCGGCCCCGCAGTTCCCGCACGTCGCGATCGTCGACAGCAGGGTGACCGAGGACGCACCGACCCTGCGGTCGGGACTGCCGAGCATCGCCCGGATGCGCGTCGTCTCCTCCGGGGTGATGATCGCCTCCCATTTGCCCGGCCCCAGAATCTCACGACCGTTCGGGGCATCGCCCTGCTTCCGAGAGGGTTCGTAGGCTCGCTGCCCGGAGATACGCGCGGAGACCAGGATCGACTTCACCGTGGTCGCGTGCCACACTCCGAGCGTTCCCTTGTCAGCGCGCGGAGAAGGCACGCCCGACTCCTCGTTCAGCCACTTCGTGATCGACCTCAGCGACTGGCCGGCCAGGAACCTGTCAGCCATCTCGCGGATCACCACGGCCTGCTCAGGGATGAGGACACCGCCGAGCCCGTAACCGAACTTCGGAGCGCCATGCCAGTCGCCGCGCTCGGCCTTCTGCCGATTCGCGCGGCGGATGCGGTCGGCCTTGTGACCGGACTCGTATGCCGCCATAGCGACGAGCTGGCGGGCCATCAGCCTGCCCTCGTGGGTGTTCAGGTCGAACGCCCCACCCATCACGGCCTCAATGCGAATCGGGTGCGACTCGACCAGGTCGATCAGGTCTTCCAGCTCGCGCGGCCTGCGGTAGAGCCGGTCGACGTGCCACACGACAACCCGAGACGGGCCGGTCTTGATGCGGGCGAGCATCTTGTCGAAGCCAGGCCGCTTCTTGTTCAGGTACGCGGACGTGTCGTTGTCCATGAACACGTCCTCGTCGGCCACGGGCAAGCCGAGACGAGCGCACAGAGCCAGGCAGTCTGCACGCTGACGATCGACTCCCGCTTCCTCGCCTGTGCGGTCTTCGCTGATCCGCAGGTAGGTCAAGACCTGCTCGACAACCTCGATCCGCGTCTGAGGCCGGCGCTGTTCCAGCACGCTCGGGCTCATCGGAACCCACCTGCCTCGACCACCACGAACCCGTTGCGCTCGCGCCACTCCCGGCACTCGTCCCGCTGCCGTGAGCCGGTTGTCTCGGCTCGCTCTTGATCCGCTTCGGCACCGACGCGGACGTATAGCATCGCCCGCGTGTTCTTGCCAGCCATCGCGGGCTGAGCCATCACAAAATCCCTGTTCATCAGGGCATCACCTCCATCGAATAGGTGCGTCAGAAGCACCAAGTGGAGAAGACCACGCTCCTGTCGGCGCTGCTCTCGCGCGCGCCCGAGACCGACCGCATCGTCACGATCGAAGACGTCGCCGAGCTGCGACTGCGGCATCCCCACCACGTCGCCCTCGAGGCGCGTCAGCCCAATCTCGAAGGAGCCGGCGGCGTCGATCTGGCGCGACTCGTGCGCGAAGCTCTGCGCATGCGCCCCGACCGGCTGGTGGTCGGGGAGTGCCGGGGCGCCGAGGTGCGCGACCTCCTCGGAGCCCTCAACACCGGGCACGAGGGCGGCGCCGGAACGCTGCACGCCAACGGGCTGAACGACGTGCCCGCCCGGCTCGAGGCCCTCGGCGCGCTCGCCGGTCTCGACGACCGCTCGCTCGCTCGACAGGTCGTGAGCGCGATCGGCTGCATCGTGCATCTCGCCCGCGACCCCGACGGGGCACGCCGGGTCGTGGGCGCTGCGCGGCCGGTGCTGCGCGACGATCGGCTCGCCGTGGAAGGGCTGCCGTGGGCCTCCTGACGCGGCGGGCGAAAGACGGCGGGCCGGATGCGGCGGCCACCGCCGACGCGGTGCTGCGGCTCTCGGTGCTCCTGGCTGCCGGGGTGGCTCCCGCCCGGGCGTGGACGCTCCTCGCCGACGCGGGAGACACGATGGCCGTGAGCGTCTGCGCTGCCGTCGCCGCGGGCGGCGACGCCCCCAGCGCCCTGGCGTCGGCCGGTGGCCCATGGCGCGATGTGGGGGCGGCCTGGGGCGTCGCGACCACCGTCGGAGCGCCGCTGGCGCAGAGCCTCCGCGACGTCGCCGCCGCGCTTCGCGACGGCCAGCAGGCGGCCGACGAGGTGCGCGTCGCCCTCGCGGAACCTGCCGCGACCGCTCGCCTCATGAGTTGGCTGCCGCTCGTCGCCATCGCCCTCGGTCTCGTACTCGGATTCGACACCGTCACCGTGCTGGCCGCGAACCCGTTGGGCGTCGCGTGCCTCCTCACCGGCATCGCGCTCATCGTCGCCGCGCGCCGGTGGAGCGCCTCACTCGTGCGCCGCGCCCACCCCGCGGGCGGTGTTCCGGGGATCGACGCCGAGCTCACGGCGATCGCCCTGAGCGGCGGCGCGTCGGTCGAGCGGGCGCGGGCCCTCGTCCGCGGCACGACCGCGAGCCCCGACGACGAGGTCGACGAGATCCTCGCGCTCTCGACGACGGCGGGCGTGCCGGCCGTCGAGCTGCTCCGCTCGTCGGCCTGGCTCGCACGTCATCGGGCTCGCACCGACGGACGGCTGCGGGCGGCCGAACTGTCGTCGAAGCTGCTGCTCCCGCTCGGAGTCTGCACGCTCCCCGCATTCCTGCTGCTCGGCGTCGCCCCGATGCTGCTCAGCATCCTGTCCTCCGGTGTGCTCGTCGTCTGACACGCCGTCGTCCGTGCCCACCCCGTCCCACCACACATGAAGGAGTACGCATGACCGACACCCCGACCACCGGCACCGACGCCACCGCCCCCGTCTCGACGGGCGACGACATCCCCACCCTCACGAGGCGCCGGGCCGCTCAGCTCTTCCACGACGACGCGGGGGCCGCCACAGCCGAGTATGCGATCGCCACGATGGCGGCGGTCGCCTTCGCCGGCCTGCTCGTCGTGATCATGCGCTCCGACGAGGTGCGCGGCATCTTGACCGACCTCGTGCGACGGGCGCTGACCTTCGAATGAGCGCGGGCCCCGCGGCGCACCGGCATCCGTGCCTCGGCGACCGCGGCTCGGTCACCGCGGAGTTTGCCGTCGTCTTGCCCGCGATCGTGCTCGTCGTGACTCTCGGGGTGGGTGCGTTGGCCGCCGGTGCGCGGCAGGTTCGCCTTCAAGACGCAGCGGCCGACGCCGCGAGGCTCGTCGCCCGCGGCGACGACCCGGGGCGTGCGCACGCGATCGTCGGTTCGGCGGGAGGCGCAGCCGACATCCAGCACCGCGGCGATCTGATGTGCGTCGTGGCGACGGCCTCCGCGCCACTCGCCCTCCCGCTCCCCGACCTCACCGCGACGTCCTGCGCGCTGGCGGGCGGCATCTGATGGCGGGCACGGTCGCCGGCGTCGGCGTCATGGCCGGCGTGATCGTCGTGACGGCGGCGCTCGCCGTCGTAGGAGCCGCCTCGGTGCACGCGCAGCGGCTGTCGGGGGCGGCGGATGCTGCGGCCCTCGCCGCGGCCGACGCCGCGAGCGGTGCGGTCGCGGGTGTCCCCTGCGACCGTGCCGCCGAGGTCGCCGCCACCGCCGGGGCCACCGTGACGACGTGCGATCTCGACGGCGTGGTCGCCACGGTGACGGTCTCGGCGCCGTTCGGAGGGGTCGCCGCATCCGTCTCGGCCCGCGCCGGGCCACCGCCCGACGCCGCGCCCTGACAGCGACGAACGGCCTCTGCTCACAACTCGTGTGTATGGTGTGCAACGACGAAAGGACCCCAGTGGCACACGGCAAGAAGCTCGTCATCGTCGAGTCCCCCACGAAGATGAAGTCGATCCAGGGGTACCTCGGTGACGACTACGAGGTGTTGAGCTCGGTCGGTCACATCCGCGACCTCGCGAGCAAGAAAGACATCCCCGTCGAGAAGAAGGCGGCGTACGGCAAGTACTCGATCGACGTCGACAACGACTTCGACCCCTTCTACGTGGTCAACGACCGCAAGACGAAGACCGTCGCCGAACTCAAGCGCGCCCTCAAGACCGCCGACGAAGTCCTGCTCGCCACTGATGAGGATCGCGAGGGCGAAGCCATCGCGTGGCACCTGCTCGAGGTGCTCAAGCCCAAGGTGCCCGTCAAGCGCATGGTCTTCCACGAGATCACGAAGGACGCCATCCGCGCCGCCGCCGAGAACACCCGCGAGCTCGACCTCGCGCTGGTCGACGCTCAGGAGACCCGCCGCGTGCTCGACCGTCTGTACGGCTGGGACGTCTCGCCGGTGCTCTGGCGCAAGGTCGGCTCCGGCCGCGAGGGCGCCGCGCTGAGCGCCGGTCGCGTGCAGTCCGCCGCCACCCGCATGGTCGTCGAGCGCGAGCGCGAGCGCATGGCGTTCGTCTCGGCCTCCTACTGGGACGTCGAGGCGCTCGCCGCCAAGGGCGCATCCTCGTTCACGACCCGTCTGGCCCGCCTCGATGGCGCGCCCCTCGCCCGCGGCGGCGACTTCGACGACCGCGGAACGCTCAAGAAGGCCGTCGTCGTCCTCGACGAGGCCGGAGCCCGCGAGCTCGCCGCGGCGATCGAAGCGGCGGGCGTGGCCTCCGTCTCCAGCGTCGAGGCCAAGCCCGGCACGCGCAGCCCGAAGCCCCCCTTCACGACCTCCACCCTTCAGCAGGAGGCCGGACGCAAGCTCTCGATGAGCGCGAAGCACGCGATGAGCGTCGCCCAGCGTCTCTACGAGAAGGGGTACATCACCTATATGCGCACCGACTCGACGGCGCTGTCGGCGCAGGCGATCAGCGCTGCCCGCGAGCAGGCCGTCACGCTGTACGGCGACAAGGCCGTGCCGGCGAACCCCCGCACCTACCGCAACAACGCCAAGAACGCACAGGAGGCCCACGAGGCCATTCGTCCGTCGGGCGAGCACTTCCGTACGCCGTCCTCGGTGTCGGGCGGTCTCGACCGCGACGAGCAGAAGATGTACGACCTCATCTGGAAGCGCACCGTCGCCAGCCAGATGTCCGACGCCAAGTACGAGACGACCACCGTCACCCTCGTCGTGCAGGCGGGGGAGAAGGCCGCGGAGTTCACCGCATCCGGAACCGTCTACACCTTCAAGGGCTTCCTCGAGGCCTACGAAGAGGGCAGCGACGAGAAGCGTCACGCCTCCGATTCGAGCGACGACCAGTCGCTGCCGGCTGTCGCCGTGGGCGACACGGTCGACGTTCGCGACGTCGAGCCCAAGGGCCACGCGACCTCGCCGAAGCCGCGCTACACCGAGGCGAGCCTCGTCAAGGCGCTCGAAGAGAAGGGCATCGGACGCCCGTCGACCTTCGCGAGCATCATCGACGTGATCCTCGACCGCGGCTACGTCAGCAAGCGCGGGCAGGCCCTCGTGCCGAGCTGGCTCGCGTTCAGTGTCGTGCGTCTGCTCGAAGAGCACTTCGCCGACCTCGTCGACTACGACTTCACGGCGGCGCTCGAAGACGACCTCGACCGCATCGCCCGTGGCGAGCAGGGCCGGGGTGCGTGGCTCAAGTCGTTCTACTTCGGCTCCGAAGACCAGGTGGGTCTGCGCAACATCGTCGACAACCTCGGCGAGATCGATGCGCGCGAGCTCAACTCCACGCGCATCACGGATGCTGCGGTGCTGCGCTTCGGCAAGTACGGGCCCTACCTCGAGATCGCCGAGTCGGCCGACCCCGAGGCCAAACCCCGCATCGTCAACGTGCCCGAAGACCTGGCGCCCGACGAGCTCACCGCCGAGAAGGCGCAGGAGCTCATCGACGCTCCGGTCGCCGGCGATCGCGTGCTCGGCGAGAACCCCGAGAACGGCAAGCTCATCGTCGTGAAGGACGGCCGCTACGGGCCGTACGTGCAGGAGCTCGAGCCCGAAGAGCCCGAGAACGTCGACGCGGCGACGGGCGAGGTCGTCGAGGCCCCGAAGAAGCGGGGCGCCAAGAAGGTCGAAGCACCCAAGCCCCGCACGGCGTCTCTGTTCAAGTCGATGTCGGTCGACACGCTCGATCTCGAGACCGCCCTGCGGCTGCTCACGCTTCCGCGCGTGGTCGGCGCCGACCCCGAGTCGGGCGAGGAGATCACGGCGCAGAACGGACGCTTCGGGCCCTACCTCAAGAAGGGCACCGACTCGCGCTCCCTCGACAACGAACAGCAGATCTTCGACGTGACGCTCGAGGAGGCGCTCGCGAAGTACGCCGAGCCGAAGTACGGCGCGCGCCGTGCCTCGAGCGCGCTGAAGGAGTTCGACAACGATCCGGTCAGCGGCAAGCCGATCCGCCTGAAGGACGGCCGGTTCGGGGCGTACGTCACCGACGGTGAGACGAACGCGACGATCCCGCGCGGCGAGGTCGCCCTCGACATCACCTTCGAGCGCGCCGTCGAGCTGATCGCCGACAAGCGCGCCAAGGGGCCGGCCCCGAAGCGCACGACCACGCGCAAGGCGCCCGCGAAGAAGGCGGCAGCCGCCCCGAAGAAGGCGGCCGCGCCCAAGAAGGCGGCGCCGAAGAAGACCTCGTGACCGAGGTCACGTCGGCCGGAGAGTCTCCGTCCGGTCTGTTCGTCACGCTCGAGGGCGGTGACGGCGTCGGCAAGACGACGCAGGCACGCCTGCTCGAGGAGTGGTTGGCGGGCCAGGGGCGCACGGTCGTCCGCACCCGCGAGCCGGGCGGCACCGAGGTCGGGGTGCTCATCCGCGACATCGTGCTGCACCACCGCGGCGACGTGGCGCCGCGCGCCGAAGCGCTGCTGTACGCCGCCGACCGCGCGCACCACGTCGAGACGGTGGTGCGGCCGGCGATCGCGCGCGGCGAGGTCGTGATCCAAGACCGCTACCTCGACTCGTCGGTCGCCTACCAGGGCGCCGGGCGCGTGCTCGACGCGGGCGAGGTGCGCGACCTGTCGCTGTGGGCAGCGAACAGTCTGCTGCCGCAGGTCACGGTGCTGCTCGATCTCGATCCGACCGCCGCCCGTGCGCGCCTCGACGCCGACGACAAGCCGTTCGACCGCCTCGAGTCCGAGAAGCACGATTTCCACGCCCGGGTGCGGTCGGCCTTCCTCGCGCTCGCCGCGTCGGAACCGGAGCGCTTCCTCGTCCTCGACGCGTCCCGTCCCGTCGACGAGATCGCCGCCGCGATCCGCGAACGCGTCGCCGCCGTCCTGTGACGAGGGTGGATGCTGCGGGGCCGCGCGGCGCTGTCGTGACCCGCGTCTAGGGTGGTAGCCATGTCTGGTGCCGTGATCGACTCCGTCGGAGTCGGCGCGCCGTGGGACGCCGTGTGGGGCCAGGACGAGGCCGTGAACGCGCTGCGCACCGCAGCATCCGATCCTTCCGCCCTCGCGCACGCGTGGCTCATCACGGGCCCACCGGGGTCCGGACGCTCGACACTGGCCCGCGCCTTCGGGGCGGCTCTGATCGCCGAGCCCGGCGATACGGCGGCGATGAATCAGGTGCTCGCGGGAACGCACCCCGACATGACCGCGCTTCGCACCGAGGGCGTCATCATCTCGATCAAAGAGGCGCGCGCCCTCGTCGAGCGCTCGTACTTCTCGCCGTCGCTCGGCCGTTACCGCGTCATCGTGATGGAAGACGCCGACCGCATGGCCGAGCGCACCTCCAACGTGCTGCTCAAGGCCCTCGAGGAGCCCCCGGAGCGCACCGTGTGGGTGCTGTGCGCCCCCAGCGACGCCGACCTGCTGCCCACGATCCGATCGCGCGTGCGGGTGCTGCGGTTGCGCGAACCCGAGGTCGACGACGTCGCCGATCTGCTCGTACAGCGCACCGGTGTCGACCGCGCGGTCGCGGTGGAGTCGGCCCGGCACGCCCAGCGGCACATCGGCATGGCACAGCGGCTCGCGACCGACGCCGACGCGCGTGCGCGGAGGGCCGAGACGCTCGCCGCCGTCCTGCGGGTGCGCGGGGTCGGCGACGCCGTCGAGGTCGCGGGCCAGATCGTGCGCGTCGCCACCGACGACGCTAAGGCCCTCACGGCGGTCCGCGACGAGCAGGAGCGCGCCGCCCTGCTGCGCACGATGGGCGTCGCCGAGGGCGCCGCGGTTCCGCCCGCGGTGCGGGGGCAGGTCAACCAGCTCGAAGACGATCAGAAGCGGCGGGCGACCCGCAGTCTGCGCGACGGCATCGACCGCGTTCTGACCGACCTGCAGGCGCTCTACCGCGATGTTGTGCTGCTGCAGTTCGGGCGCGACCACGATCTGATCAACCCGGAGCTCGCCGCCGAGCTGCGCGCGGTCGCCGCCGATTGGTCGGCGACGCGCACCCTCGCGGTGCTCGACCGGATCGCGGTGACCCGCCGCAACCTCGAGCAGAACGTCGCGCCGCTCCTGGCTCTGGAGAGCATGCTGATCACCGTCGCGAACGGAAGCGAACCGTGACGCGGGTGCGGAGCCGGATCGCTGTGGCCGTCGCAGTTCTGACCACGGTCGTCCTCGTCGCGAGCGGGTGCTCGGTGTTCACGTCGGATTCCTGGGCTCCGCCGCCGTCGGTGACCCCCGACGTCTCGGGTGTCTCGGCCGATCTGCTTCCCTTCTACGATCAGGACGTCGCGTGGGAGTCCTGCGCGGCCGAGCAGCAGTTCGACTGCGCGAACGTGCGCGTGCCGCGCGACTGGAGTGCTCCCGCATCCGGTGAGATCGAGATCGCCGTCATCCGACACCGGGCCGACAGCGGTGCGCCGATCGGCTCGCTGTTCACGAATCCGGGCGGGCCGGGGGTCAGCGGGGTCGACACCCTGAAGCAGGCCCTCGACGTCGTCGCCGGCTCTCCGCTCCGCGAGAACTACGACGTGATCGGCTTCGACCCGCGGGGCGTCGGCGCCTCGACGGCGATCGATTGCTACGACACGGCCGACCTCGACCAGTACCTGTACGACATCCCCGACGCCCCGCGCGGCAGCGATGAATGGACGGCCGAGATCGAGGCGCGCGACGCCGCGTTCGCAGCGGCGTGCGATGCGAACAGCGACGGACTCCTGCCGTTCGTCTCGACCGAGAACGCCGCGCGCGATCTCGACGTGCTTCGCGCCGTCATGGGCGAGACGACGCTCGACTACCTCGGTTACTCCTGGGGCACGGCCCTGGGTGCCGCGTACGCCGAGCTGCACCCCGACCGGGTCGGGCGCATGGTGCTCGACGGCGCGCTCGACCCCTCCATCCCCGGCGCCGAGGTCGGCGTCGGTCAGATGGAGGGGTTCCAGAGGTCGCTCGATGCTTTCCTCACGGCATGCCTCTCGTTCGACGATTGCCCGTTCCGCGGCACTCCCGCCGAAGCGTCGGCCGATCTCGACGCCCTGTTCGCGTCGGTCGACGCTCGCCCGATCGTCGCCGCCGACGGGCGCGAGCTCGGCGCCGACACGCTGATGCTCGCCCTGCTGAACGCGCTCTACTCACCCGCGAGCTGGCCGTACCTGCGCGTCACGCTCTCCGGAGTGCAGAACGCAGATCCGGCGCCGGCGTTCACGCTGGCCGACGCCTACAACGCGCGCCAGGGCGGCGACTACGTGGGCAACTCCGAAGAGGCGTTCCCGGCCTACAACTGCATGGACTACCCCGCGGTAGGCGAGGCGCAGACGCAGGCTGCTCAGGCCGAGCTCGAGCGGGTGGCACCGCTCGCCGCCGAGTACTTCAGCGGTCCCGACGTCTGCGAGCAATGGCCCTACCCGCCGACCGGCACGCGAGGCCCCGTCTCGGCCGACGGGGCGGCGCCCATTCTCGTGATCGGCACCACCAGCGACCCCGCCACCCCTTACCAGTGGGCGGTCTCGCTGGCCGAGCAGCTGACGTCGGGCGTGCTGGTGACCCGCGTCGGCGAGGGGCACACCGGCTACAACAAGGGCAACACCTGTGTCGATGACGCGGTGGTCGCGTATCTCGTCGACGGAGTGGTTCCCGACGCCGACATCCGCTGCGAGTGAGGGTCGTGGTTCGCGCATCGCCCGTGAGCAGGTAATATCGGTGATCGTGCATCGCGCGAGCGACGCGCGCCACCTTAGCTCAGACGGCAGAGCGATTCACTCGTAATGAATAGGTCAAGGGTTCGATTCCCTTAGGTGGCTCTGGAAGAACGGGCCGCTCCGGCGGCCCGTTTCCCGTATCCCGGGGAGGATCATGTCGGCCGTCGATGCGATCGTCGAGATCTTCACGTGGATCGGTTTCGGTGCCGGCGCTCTCTTCGCCGGTGTGGCGTTCGTGCTGTACATCGCCGACGGCACCTGGGTTCCCGTCCGCGCGATGATCGACGATCTGGGCGACCGCCGGGTCGCACGGTGGTTCGACGAAGACGGTGGGGTGGGCGAGGCCACGCTGACACCCGCCGACGACGAGGCGATCGGCAGCGCCGATGCCGCCGACGTCTTCGTGCGCGTCGGATCGCTCGACCGGATGCGGATGCACCGACGGTCCCCGTCGGTACGCGCGTTCGTGCTCCTGGCTCTCGGGCTCATCGGTCTCGGTGTTGCGGGACTCGTGATCTCGATCGTCTCCCTCTTCGCGGCGGGCTGAGATCGAGGCAGGCCGGATGCGGCGCCCCCGCCTCCGATCCGCCCCGCGCACCCCGCCCCCGCACCAATCCCCGCGCCCCCGCTCGCCCCTCATCCGACCGAATTCAGGATCGATGGTGGTCGACCCCGCGACACGCCGGGCGCGGAGGGGGCAGCCCCGCGATCAGCCTGAGTACGTGCCAGGCGACGCCGGGGCGTCGTACGCTCGGAGGATGACTCGGGCCCTCTTCATCGTCGACGTCCAGAACGACTTCACCGAGCACGGAGCGCTCGGCGTCGCGGGCGGTGACGCCGTCGCGCAGCGCATCTCGGCGTTTCTCGACGAGCATGCCGGAGAGTATGCGCTCGTGGTCGCCTCGCGCGACTGGCACGACGGCGATAACGACAACGGCGGACACTTCGCCCAGGGGCAGCCCGACTTCGTCGACACCTGGCCGGTGCACTGCGTCGGCGGCACCTTCGGGGCCGAGTACGACGAGGGCTTCGACACCTCGGCCGTGACGCACCATCTGAAGAAGGGGCAGGGGAAGCCTGCCTACTCGCTCTTCGAGGGCGTCGGAGATGACGGCACGACGGCCGCGCAGCTGCTCGACGACCACAGCATCCGCGACATCGACGTGGTCGGACTCGCCACCGACTACTGCGTTCGCGCGTCGGCGCTCGACGCGCTCTCAGCCGGTCGCGGTGTGCGCGTGTTCACCGACCTCGTCGCCGGGGTTCACCCCGACTCGAGCGCGGCGGCTCTGACCGAGATCGCCGCGGCCGGCGCGCGGGTCGCCGACTCGCGCAGCTGACGGGTCAGAAGCCGCTCGGCCGCATCCACGCGGCTTTGCCCTCGGCGCGGCGCGATGCCGCCTCGGGGGACTGATCGGGCTCGGCTCCTGCGCGCAGCAGATCGTCGCGTGGCGCCTCGGCGGCGTCACGGTCTCGTCGCCGACGCCACACGACACCCGCGGTCACGAGGCCGCCGAGGAAGAGGAACGGGATGAGCGGGAACATACCGCGAGCCTAGGCACGCTCCGGCGCACCGGGAAGGGGCTAGACCGGAGCGATCTCGTCGCCGACGCGTACGGTGCCGCCGCCGTCGACGGGGAGGAGCAGGATGCCGAGCGTGGCCTCGTTCTGATCGAACTCGGTCGTGAGCACACGCAGCAGGCGAGCGTCGCGAACGCCCGTGTCGGGGTTCGCCATGATCGCTGCGCATCGTCCGATCGGTCGCTGCACCTCGAACTCGATCGCGCCGATGCGTACGCGGCCGGTCCACGCCAGTTCGTCCCAGGGGGCGGCGCCGGTGACCACGACGTTCGAACGGAAGCGTCGATCGTCGACGGGGGCGTCGACGGCGACGTCGACCGCGGCGACCGATGCCGAGCCGTGCAGCGACACATAACCGCGGGGGCGGTCCTGGAATCGCGAGGTGCGCCCATCGCCCACCAGGCGCACGCCGTCGGCGGGGAGGCGACGTGCGTCACTGGAGGCGGCGACGAATGCCGATACGGCCCGCTCGAGCTCGGCGCGGCCGGCGTCATCGAGCCCGGCTTCGACGAGCTCGGCGTCTCCGTCATGGATGCTGATCCGCAACGTCTCATCGTCGAGTCGCAGTCGCAGTCGTGCGAGCGACGGGAAGTCCATGAGCGCGAGGCCCTGGCTCTTCGGCCAGTAGTCGAGGCCGTCCTGCTCGCGCGGCTCGACGTCACCGGTGAAGCGGAACGCGAGCACGCGGTCGCCCATGATGCGTCCGTCGGCCTGAACAGTGAGCTCGCGGCGAGGCTCGGGAGTGAAGCCCTTGACGGGGTAGCGGTAGAGGGCGGTGACGTGAGGCACGCCCCATCTTTTCACTGGGTCAGCGCGAGACGATCGTGAGGGTCATCCTGGCGCGATAGGTGCCGGGCTCCGCGTCGAGCGGAGCGGTGAGTCGGAAGCCGCCCGTGAGGACGGCCGTGCCGATTCCGCCCCCGGGTGCCGCGTCGGCGAAGAGGGCGCCCGTTGACGAGCCTGTGAAGGCGGGCGCTGCCGCGACCCCCGATGCGGTGCTGCCCGCGTCGACTGCGGGGGTCACCGTCAGAGCCGAGGCCGGGATGTTCTGCGATCCCGAGATGAAGTCGGTGACCGAGCTGTGGACGGTGTAACCCGGACGCGACACGTGACGCTCGTCGACGACCGAGAAGCGGGGGAGCGACCCGGTCGTGACGGAGCGCCCGTCGACGATGGCGGGCTCGTCGAAGACCACCGTTGCGCCAGTGGGAACGCTGAGCGACAGTTTGCCGTCTGTCGCCGGGAGCACGGATGCTTCGAGCCAGAGCGAACCGTCGGTCGTGACGCAGTCCGCGCCGAGGCGGTCGCACGCGGGCGGATACGGTGCAGTCTGTGTCAGCGTGTTGTCGGACGTGCTGGTCTCGCCGGAGCGGAACGTGGGATTGCGGCATCCGTCGATGTCGAGGTTCGCAGCATCCGCCCCTGGCACCCGCGCCGCCTGCGTGAGACCCGCTCGGACGAGGTTGACCGGGAGGGGGGCGTTGCCGAGCGAGTCGGCTAGTTGCTGGTTCTCGCACAGGAGGTGGCGAGCGAATTCGGCGAGCGAGCGGCCCTTGTCTGACGTGAAGATCCCGCCGGTCTCGGTGGGAGCGATGAGGTAGGCGTACGACGAGAGCGGGTATGTCCGCGGATCGGGGTTGTGGTAGACGGCGTCGAGGATCTGCGTCTGGTCGGCACCGATCTCTGCTCCGAGAAGCGCGACCGAGACGTTCGCCGCCGTCGGCGCGACGTAGTATCCCGCGGCGTTGAGGATCTTCGCGGTCGGAAGTCCGGCGCGCATGGCGTAGGACTTCTCGACGTAGGTGATCGCACCCTCGCCGTAGTTCTGGGCCACGTAGCCGGATGCGCCGAGCGAGCCCAACTGCGCCACGCCGTTGCTCGGCACGGGGAAGATCGAGCTGGTGCCGGCTGTCCAGACGTCGCCGACTTCGCTGGAAAGCCAGTGTGAGAACGACGCGCTGGAGCCAGAGCTGTCCGCGCGGACGATGGGGGTGATCGCGCTGTCGGGCAGGTTGACGCGGGGGTTATCGGCCAGGATTGCTCGGTCGTTCCATCGAGCGATAGTGCCCGAGAAGATCCCGGCGATCGTGCGTCCGGAGAGGCGGAGGTCGGTGAACCTCCGGCCGTCGACGCGCAGGTTGTAGGCGAGGGCCGTACCGCCGGCCGCGGCGGGGATGTAGGTGTACCCACCTCTCGGGCGCTCCGGAGGGCCGCCGTACTCGGGAGACGTCTGGAAGGGCAGCTCGCTGACGGCGAAGTCGACGGTGCCGTTGACGAAGTCTGCGCGGCCCGCGGTGGAGCCGATTCCGCGGTAGTCGACGGACATTCCGGCGGCGCCCATGATGTCGCGTCGTGCCCGATCGAGGGTGTTCTGCGCCCAGGTCGATCCAGACCCCGAGATGTGCGCCCAGTCCGCCGCCTGTGCGGCCGGTGCGAGACCGGCGATCACCCCGGTGACGGCGATGAGTGCCGCCGCCGAGAACAGACGGGCGCGCCGCATTCCACCGAACATCGTGAACTCTCTTCCCCCGTGAGGAAGAGGCGACTTCCCCGAGCGCGAAGGTATCGGTCGGTCAGCCGCCGATCTCGCGGAATCTCAGTCCGTACGCTCCCCGTTCACCATCCGTATCCGCGGCGCGCCGATCTCGACGTAGCCCAACGCCGCCGCCCGGGGTTGCCGAGGCGGTCGCGGCTCGGTAGGTGGCCCGCGGACGGTAGAATGGGGGAGGCGCGTCGGGAAGTCTGGTCGACATTCTTCTCATCGACCCCAGCGAGGTTTCTCTCCTATGCCCGATACGTCTGCGTCCACTTCTCGATTTCCCCGCTGGCCGGGGCGCTCTGAAGCCACCCGCATCACCGGCCTTCTCCGCAAGGAGGCCGTCGGTGGAATCCTGCTCGTCGTGGCGGCTGCCATCGCGATCGTGTGGGCCAACTCACCCGCGTCCGAGGCGTACTTCGGGCTGCGCGATTTCCGCATCGGCTACGAGCCGTGGCATCTCGACCTCACGCTCGGAACGTGGGCGGCCGACGGGCTGCTGGCGGTGTTCTTCTTCCTCGTCGGTCTGGAACTCAAACGCGAGGTCGTCGCGGGAGACCTGCGCAAATTCAGTACGGCCATCGTGCCGATCACGGCAGCCGTCGGCGGCGTGGCCGTTCCGGCCCTGATCTACACCGCCATCGTCTGGAGCGAGCCGTCGCTGCGCACCGGCTGGGCCATCCCCACGGCCACCGACATCGCCTTCGCGGTCGCCGTCCTCGCGCTCGTCGGATCCCACCTGCCCACCCCCTTGCGGGTGTTCCTCCTGACGCTCGCCGTCGTCGACGATCTGATCGCGATCCTCATCATCGCCGTGTTCTACACGGCCGAGATCGCCATCCTGCCCCTCGTCATCTCCGTCGCGGTGATCGCCGTCTACGGCTTCCTGGCGCAGCGGTACCGCACCCTGTTCCGCGAGAAGGCTTTCGCCGCGTGGCTCATCCTCCTGCCGCTCGGCTTCGTCGCGTGGGCGTTCCTGCACGCATCCGGCATCCACGCCACCATCGCCGGCGTCGCGCTGGCCTTCACCATCCCGGTGCGGCCCGGCAGATCCGAGCCGTCCGCGACCGCGGGCCTCGCCGAGGAGTTCGAGCACCGCTTCCGGCCGCTGTCGGCGGGCTTCGCCGTTCCCGTCTTCGCGTTCTTCGCCGCGGGAGTCGCCGTCGGAGGGATGGACGGGATCATCCGCGCGGCGACCGACCCGGTCACCATCGGCATCGTCGTCGGTCTCGTGCTGGGTAAGCCGATCGGCATCGTGCTCTCGGTGCGCCTGCTGACGTGGGTGACACGCGTGCGGCTGGACCCGGCACTGAAGTGGATCGACCTCATCGGGGTGGGTCTTCTCGCCGGTATCGGGTTCACGGTGTCGTTGCTCATCGCGGAGCTCAGCTTCGGTGCCGAGAGCCTCCACGGCGACGACGCGAAGATCGCGATCATGATCGCATCGTTGCTCGCCTCGATCCTCGCCTCGTGCGTGTTGGTTGCCCGCAATCGCCAGTACCGGCGCATCGCTCTCGCCGAGACCGTGGACGAGGATGGCGACGGAACCCCCGACGTGTACCAGAGTCCGTCGCGGTCTTCCCAGCCCGACGCGTGATCGCTGGCCGCCGGTCACCCGTACAGTGATTCGATGGCTTCCGGTACGCACGGCTCGGTGAGATCCTTCCTGCTTCGGCTGGGTAAGAAGGTATGGGTGCGTGCCGCGCTGTTCGCGCTCATCGCCGTGGCCTTCGCCCTGGCGGCGGGGTTCATCGGTGCCGCCGTGCCGTTCCGTGTCGTCATCGAGCTCGGACAGAACTCGGTCGATTCGCTTCTGCAGATCATCGCGACGGCGATGCTGACGGCCACGACGTTCTCGGTCACGGCGATGGTCACCGCGTATTCGTCCGCGACGACGACCGCGACGCCCCGAGCAACGCAGCTGCTCGTGGCAGATCCCACCTCGCAGAACTCGTTGTCGACCTTCGTGGGTGCGTTCGTCTTCTCGATGGTGGGCATCATCGCCCTGTCGACGGGGTACTACACCGACCAAGGCCGCACCATCCTCTTCCTCGGGACGCTCATCGTCATCGCGATCGTCGTCGTCACCCTGCTGCGATGGATCGCTCACCTCGCCGACTTCGGGCGCATGGCCGATGTGATCGATCGCGTCGAGCAGGCAGCATCCGACTCGATGTCTGCCTACGCCGCGTCGCCGACGCTCGGGGCTCAGCGTCTCGAGCGGGTCCCCGCATCCGCCCGGCCGGTGTGGGCTGAGGACGTCGGCTACGTCGTACACATCGACGTGGCCGCGCTCAACCGCACGGCCGCCAAACACGACGCGCAGGTGTACGTCGCGTCGAGCCCCGGCCGTTCGGCCGACGCCCTCCATCCGCTCCTCTACGTTTCAGGACGGCTGGATGACGACGCGGTGTCGGCGCTCCGCGGCGCGTTCCGGATCGCACCGCACCGCGACTACGAGCAGGACCCCCGGCTGGGCATCATCGCCCTTTCCGAGATCGGGAGCCGGGCGCTGTCGCCGGCGACGAACGACCCGGGCACGGCGATCGAGATCATCGCCGCGTTCCACCGTGTCTTCGCGCTCGCGCTGCGCGCCGACCCCAGCGGTGACGTCTCGTACGAGCGGGTCTGGCTGACCCCTCCCGAACTCGAAACCCTGGTCATCGACGCGTTCCGTCCCCTCGCCCGTGACGGGGCATCGATCCTCGAGGTGCACCTGAGGATTCAGAAGTGCCTCGCCGCGCTCGCAGCCATCGATCGCTCGCAATCGGCGGTGTTCTCCCGCGCCGCCGACGACGCGCGCGGTCGCGCGAAGGCAGCGATGTCCCGGGCGGACTACCGGGAGCTTCGCAGCGCTGCCCGCGGGGCTTGGGAGTCGGTCGGACTTCGGCGGGATTAGTTTCCCCGCGGGCGTTCACCGTGCGTCGAGGTGACGTCGGACAGCGCGGAGCCGTCGCCCACCTTGTCTGCGCCGATCACGCTGAAGGTTCCGTTCGGCTCCAGCACCACGGCTGCCACCCGATCGGTTCCGCCGAACCCCGAGCTGCGGATGGCCTGGCGGACCTCGGAAGCGGTGAGTCTGCTACGGCGCAGTTCTTCATCGAGCATGACACCGCTCACCATCAGCAACGCGGGTGAGGCAGTGACAGCGCGACGCGTGGCGGGCCAATGCGCAGACGTCCACGCGATGGCGAACTGCAGCGCCGAGATCAGCGCGAAGGCCACCGCTCCCTCCGCCCACGACACGTCGCTGCTGAGCAGCGCGGTGGCCAGGGTCGACCCGAGCGCGACGGTGACGACGAAATCGAACATGTTCAGCTGCGAGAGCGTGCGCTTGCCGGAAAGGCGCAGCAGAACGATGAGAGTGACGTAGGCCGCAGTGCCGACGAGCAGGATGCGGAGAAGATCTGACCAGGAGTCGAACCACACGGCGGTGCCGCCTTTCGCAGGAGGGAGTGCGTCGAGTGTCGTCCACGCCTCCGGTTCTGGCGAATCCGGCGGGTAGTAAAGAGGGTGATGGGCGAGCGTCAGCCCACGATCGGACGCTCGGTCGGAAACGTGAAGAGGGTCTTGCGTTGCGTGACCGCGAGGGCTGCGGCGAGTCCGATGGGGCCGATACGACCGGCCAGCATGAGGGCCGAGAGAACGTATTTTCCGAACGGATCGAGCTCGGCCGACAGGCCGACCGAGAGCCCGCAGGTCGCGAAGGCCGAGATCACTTCGAACAGGATGCGGTCCAGGGGCGCATCCGTCGTGGCGCGGAGAAGGATCGTGGCCGCGAGGACGAGCGATGCGCCGAGGAACGTCACGCTGATCGCGACCCGGAGGAGCCCGTTGGGGATGGTTCGTCTCGCCGCGGTGACGTCGGGGAGGCCGCGGGACTCCGCCACGATGGCGAGGATGAGAACGGCCAGGGTCGTGACCTTGATGCCACCCGCGGTCGACGCAGACCCGCCGCCGACGAACATGAACGCGTCGGTGATGAGGAGCGTCGTGGGCGTGGAGTCGTTCGGGTTGGTGAGCGAGAACCCTCCGGATCGCATCATCGTGGAGGCGAACAGCCCGCGGAACATCTTCTCGGCGGGGGAGAGGTCGCCCGTCGAGGCGTGGTTGTCCCACTCCAGAACCGACCAGGCGACCGCACCGAGAACGAGGAGAGCCGATGTGGTGATCAGCGTGATCTTGGTGTGGAGGTTCCAGTGCTTCGGCCGCCACTTCTCCTTCAGGAGATTGAGGAACACGGGGAATCCGAAGCTGCCGACGAAGACGCCGACAGCGAGCGGGACGAGTACCCACAGATTCGAGCTGAACTCCGAGAGTCCTCTTTCATGGACGGAGAAGCCGGCGTTGTTGAACGCGGACACGGCATAGAACAACGCGTGCCAGAGTCCTGCGCCCACACCGTCGGCGACAATGAACGGCGGCGCGAGCGCCACGAAGAGCACCGCCTGGATCGACAAGGTCGTGAGGATCACGATGCGCAGCAGCGCGCCCACGTCGCCGAGCTCGGGCGACCCGATGTTCTGCTGCGCGAACAGCTTGCCGCCGAGGCCGAGTTGGCGGGTCACCGCTCGCGCCAGCAGAAGAGCGAGCGTGACGATGCCGAGACCGCCGATCTCGATGGCGACGAGGATGACGATCAGGCCGAACGGCGACCAGTGCGTCGCTGTGTCAACGGTGGTGAGACCGGTGACGGTGATCGCGGAGACCGCGGTGAAGACAGCATCCGGCAGGAAGGTGGGGCGTCCGTCGGCCGACGCGAGCGGCAGAGCCAGCAGCGCGGAGAACAACGCGGCTGCGCTCAAGAACGCGACGACGGATGCTTGGGCAGGGGAGCGGCGGATGAAGCCGCTGCCGAGCCTCACGACAGGAACGCCCCGGAACCGCTCGGTTGTTCGAGCGCCATCTCGCACCGCGCGGGCGCGGTGACCGGAACCGCGCGACATGCCCCCATTGTCACCCCGGCGCTGCGGTTCGCGGCATCCGGCGCCCGCGCGGCGGGTTTCCCGCCGTGGCGGGTTAGCGTGGCGTGCATGTCTCGAGCATCGATCGCGAAGGGTACGTCGACGCCGAAGCATCCTTTCCAGCTGCGAGGCGAGACCTGGCGGTACGTGGTTCGACGCACCGTCAGAGAGTTCGCGGCGGACGGGTGCGCGGATACGGCGGCGGGGCTGACGTTCTTCTCCGTTCTGTCGATCTTTCCCGCCGGCCTCGCCGTGGTTGCGTCGCTCGGCCTCATCGGGGGCGGTGAATCGGTCGTGCGCCGGCTCTTCGGGATTCTGGAGCAGGTCGCTCCGGGAAGCGCGGTCGACACTTTGCGCGACCCGATCACCGGGTTTGCGGAATCGGATCTCGCCGGCCTGACATTCTTCGTTGCGCTGGCGACCGCGATCTGGTCGGCGTCGATCTATGTCGGTGCATTCGGTCGGGCGCTCAACCGCATTTACGGCGTCGCCGAGGGGAGACCCTATTGGAAGCGGAAACCGGCGCAGGTCGCTCTGACGGTGCTTCTGCTGCTGCTCGTCGGGGTCGTTGCTGCGATCGTCGTCTTGTCGGGTCCCGTCGCGCGGGCAGTGGGAGAGGCACTCTCCATCGGAGAGGTCGCCCTCGACGCGTGGAACGTGGTGCGGTGGCCCGTGCTGTTCCTGGCGGTCGTCGCGATGGTCTCGGTTCTTTTCAAGGGCACGTCGAACGTTCGACAACCCCCCTTTGCGTGGGTCGTCCTCGGGGCGTTGTCGGCGATCGTCGTGTTCGCGCTCGCCTCGGCGGGCTTTGCGTTCTACGTCTCGAACTTCGCGTCGTACGACCGAACATTCGGAACCCTCGCGGGAACGGTGATCTTTCTTCTCTGGTTGTTCCTCATCAACCTCGCCCTTCTCCTCGGCGCGGAGTTCAACGCGGAGACGTTACGTGGCCAGCAGCTCCAGGGCGGGATGCCCTCGGAGGAACGGACAAAGCTCGTCCTTCGCGACACCGCCGTCATCGAGCGAACCGAGCGGGCGGAACAGGTCACGAAGCAGCGAGGCGCCCTCCTGCGGCGGGGAGTGCCCCTTCCTCCTCGGGACGACACCCCGTTCCGGCGAGCGGTGCGCAGTGTGCAGAGGGCCTGGCTGCGCGTCCGCAGACGTTCGTCTCGCTGAGCGGTTCGGGGTCTGGGGCGGAGGATGGCCGGGATCCGGGCCGGGCTCTCCGCGGCGGGAGCGTGCCTTCAGCGGGACGGCGTACTCCGCGAGTACCTACGAGCGAGCTATCTCGCAGGCAAGTCTTTTGTGCCCAAGGCGTTGATTTCAGGAGTTCGGCGATGATGGATCTAACCAGCGCTTCCCACGCGATACGAGAACTTGCCGACTGTCTTACGGGCCGGGTGAGTAATTGGCAAAGATATCATTCAGCTCTCCGGCGGAGCACCCGGCGGCGAAGTGGAAATGCTTCTCGGAGCGATTGGGTTTGATGCCCCGGGGCTGTCTGCCGCATGGTGAAAAGGCCTCCGCTTCTTGGATAGCGAAGGATATCTCGACGTCGACTACGTCGCGTTCGACAATCTGGCCGCCAAGATGAACCCTCCGGTGCCATGGTGGTTCGAATTGCTTTATGATTCGCGCAGCCAGACGGTTGTGCTTCCGCTATCCTGAGGTCCTCGACGCATGGGGGGTGAAATGACGGACCACGTCTGGTTGTCCCTACGGCGGAACAGGGGTTGGCCGTGGCCCGAGGAATCGTGGGG
>NZ_QEIJ01000011.1 GCF_003095395.1 Microbacterium sp. Gd 4-13 | reverse complement strand
ACGCAGGCCCTCGACGCGCTCGAACCGTTGCGCGGCGAACACCGACATCAACGTCGACACATCCGCCACCGCATCCAACCCATCACGACCCGCCGCGACCGGATCACCGTCGGCGTCGATCCACTCCTGCTCCTCGAACCACTCCGGTCGCTCGGACCACTCCGAGCCCGCAACGTCCGCCGGAAGCGCATCGGCATCACGCCGCGCCTCACCGCCAGTCGGGGTGCCGTCGTTCTCGAGCATGCCTACATGTTAGAACAAACGTACGACACTCGACCGAAAAGCCCGGCTCTGTGGATAACACCGACCGCGCGTCGGTCACGTCACACCGCGTTCTCGAGGACATGCAGCAGCGTCCCGCCCAGATCGATCAACGCCCCGCGAGCAGACCCCGGGCCTGCATCCGTACCGGCGTCAGCCACCGGCGCCGACGCGCCCCTCCCCACCCCGGACGGGGCGGATCAGTGCCCGAGAACGCGACCGAGCTTGGAGTCGGATGCTGCGGGGCGACCGCCCACGGCTGCCACGGCCGCGTCGACCGCGGCGAAGAACGTCTCGCGGTCGGCGGGCGCGTCGGGGGCGGCGGGGCCGAGTTCCATCTCCCACTCCCGCCAGGTGGTGTCGCGCTCACCGCGCTCGTCACGGCCGCGCACGCGGTCGTCGACGAACTCCGCTATCAGCCCGCCCTCGGCGTCGTGCAGGGCGTAGGCCGTTCGCGTGTTGCGGATGCGGGCGAGGAGCGTGAACGGCGGCGCGGCCCACGGGGCCACCGCGTCGACGATCGCCGGCGGAACGGCGCTCTCGTCGCCCTCTCCCAACGGCCATCCCCACTCCGAGCGACCGTCGGCGACAGATGCCTTCACATGCCAGCCGGCATCAGGACCGCCCTCGCGGCGACGGACGGCGACCCGTGCGCGGGCGAGATCGAGACCCGCGGTGTCGAAGTAGCGCGCGTCCAGCTCACGCAGTTCCGCGTCACCGACGCGGGAGACTCCGGGCAGGCGTGACCAATCCGGAAGCGGGGTCTCGGCCGACACGTCGTACGTGCGCTCGACCTCGATCGAACGCGTGGGTTCGGACGAGGCCGCCGCGCTCAATCGTCTCGTCCGTCTTCGTTCGGGTTGATGTCCTGGGTCGCTTCGGCGTAGGTGAAGACGGCCTCGGTGGGTCCGTCGCTGTCGCCGGTGTTCTCGAGGTCGCCGCCGCGGCGGTAGACCAGCTGGCCCTCGCCGTAGGGGACGATGAGCGAGTCGTCGACGTCGTCTTCGAGAGGGATCACCTGGCCGTCGAGCGGCCCGCCAGTCAGTCGTGCAAGTGCCATGTCGCCCAGCGTAGTCCGAAGCATCCGCTGTGGAGACGGCCCTCCCTCACAGAGGGCGATGACCTATGATCACTCGCGTGAAGGCTCTCCGCACGTTCACCGTCCGTCCCGTCCTCTCGCCCGCACTGGCGCCGCTCGACCGTCTCGCGACGAATTGGCGGTGGTCGTGGAGTCGCGCCACGTCGTCGCTGTTCGCCTCGATGGACCACGATCTCTGGGCCAGGGTCGACGAGAACCCCTCACGACTGCTCGGCACCATCGGTCAAGCGCGTCTCGACGAGCTGGCATCGGACGAGGGCTTCGTCGCCCGCGTGCGGGCCGAGGACGAACGCCTCGAGGCCTATCTCACCGGGGAGCGCTGGTTCCAGGGCCTCGCCGACCCCAAGCCCGCGCACATCGCGTACTTCTCCCCCGAGTTCGGTGTCGACGGGTCGCTTCCGCAGTACTCGGGAGGCCTCGGCATCCTCGCCGGCGACCACCTCAAGAGCGCGTCCGACCTGGGTGTGCCGCTGACGGGCGTCGGACTCTTCTACCGCGCCGGGTACTTCCGACAGTCGATCGGCGACGACGGCTGGCAGCACGAGAGCTACCCGGTGCTCGATCCCTACGGCCTCGGACTTCGGCAGCTGCAGGAGCCCGACGGGTCACCCGTCGAGATCTCGCTCGAGCTCCCGGCCGGCAGAACCCTGTTCGCCCGAGTCTGGGTGGCCGACATCGGTCGCGTTCCGCTGCTGCTTCTCGACGCCGAGACCCCGTCGAACTCGGAGGATCTGCGACGCGTCACCGATCGTCTCTACGGCGGCGGGGGCGAGCACCGGCTGCACCAGGAGCTGCTGCTCGGTATCGGGGGCGTCCGCGCGGTGCGGGCCTGGTGCCGCATCACCGGCCGGCCCGAACCCGACGTCTTCCACACGAACGAGGGCCACGCCGGATTCCAGGGCCTCGAGCGCATGTCGGAGTTCATCGCCCGCGACGGGCTGTCGTTCGAGGTGGCCCTGGCACAGGTGCGGGCCTCGACCGTCTTCACGACCCACACCCCGGTGCCCGCCGGCATCGACCGCTTCCCGCGGACGCTCGTCGCCGACTACCTCTCCGGGGGGCTGCTCGCCGGCATCGACGGCACCCGCGCCCTCGCGCTCGGACTCGAGGACTACGACGGCGGCGATCCGCACGTGTTCAACATGGCCGTCCTCGGACTCCATCTCGGTCAGCACGCCAACGGTGTCTCGCTGCTGCACGGCGCGGTCAGCCGCGGCATGTTCGGCGCCCTCTGGCCCGGGATCGACTCCGACGAGGTGCCGATCACGTCGATCACGAACGGCGTGCACGCGCCGACCTGGGTGCACCCGTCGCTGAAAGCGCTGAGCGAGCGCGGGTTCGGCGACGCCCTCACCGCAGACCACGACTGGCGCGACCGCGCGGCCGTTCCCGACGGCGAGCTCTGGGGAGTCCGCGTCGAGATGAAGCAGGAGCTCGTGGCCGAAGCCCGCCGCAGACTCGGGGCCGCAGCGTCCTCGTCGCCCGCGGCGTGGACGGCGAAGGTGCTCGACCCCGAGGTGCTCACGATCGGGTTCGCGCGCCGCGTGCCGACCTACAAGCGCCTGACGCTGATGCTGCGCGATCCCGAGCGCCTCACGCGTCTGCTCACCGATCCCGACCGTCCGGTGCAGATCGTCATCGGAGGGAAGTCCCACCCGGCCGACGACTCCGGGAAGACCCTCATCCAGCAGCTCGTGCGTTTCAGCCGCGACCCGAAGGTGCGCGAGCGGATCGTCTTCCTGCCCGACTACGACATCACCCTGGCCAAGAAGCTCTACCCCGGGTGCGACGTCTGGCTGAACACGCCGGTCCGCCCGCTCGAGGCGAGCGGCACGTCGGGCATGAAGGCGGCGCTCAACGGATCGCTCAACCTCTCCATCCTCGACGGCTGGTGGGACGAGTGGTACGACGGCCGCAACGGCTGGGCGATCCCCACGGCCGACACCGCGGCGAACGACGACGAGCGCGACGATGCCGAAGCATCCGCCCTCTACGACCTGATCGAGCACCAGCTCGTGCCGACCTTCTACGAGCGGGAGGGCGGAATCCCCGTCGGCTGGCTCGAGCGCGTGCGGCACACGATGACCGACCTCGGACGCAAGGCCACGAGCGATCGGATGGTGCGTGACTACGTCACGAGGCTCTACGCGCCCGCCTCGGCGAACGAACACGCTCTGAGCGCCGACGGCTTCGCCGGTGCGCGGGAATTCGCGGCGTTCCTCACCCGGGTGCGCGATGCGTGGCCGCGGGTGTCGGTGCGGGCGGTCGACGCGACGGCCGTCTCGGCCCAGGCTCGCGCGGGCGACCGGATCTCGGTGCGGGCGATCGTCGACCTCGACGGACTCACCCCCGACGATGTGTCGGTGCAGCTCATCTCCGGCGCGATCGACGCTGACGGGACGCTGGCCGGCGAACGGACGACGATCGCACTGTCGGACGCGGGAGAGGAGGACTCGGCGACCGTGTTCGAGGGAAGCCTCGCCCTCGACGCGACCGGTCCGTTCGGCTACGCGGTGCGCGTGGTCCCTCGCCACGACCGGCTCGTGTCGGCCGTGGAGCTCGGCCTCGTCGCCGTCGCGACCTGAGCGATCAGACGCGAGCGCGGCGAGGAAGGCGCACCACGTCGAGAACGCCGGTCACTGCGGGTCGGACGCGCGCGAGCGCCGGCTCGAGCCCGAGATCGACGACCCGGATCTCGCCGACCACCGCGGGGCCGCGTCCCCTCACGAGACCCGCCTTCACCGCCCCGAACGTGACGGTGATCGACGCGGGCAGCACCGCGGAGTCGGCGGTGCCGTCGTCGGGGTGCAGGCCGCTCGGCAGATCGACGGCGATGACGGTCGTGCCGGATGCGGCGCTCACGGGCGCCAGCGATTCGACCACCGCTCGGGCGGCACCGCGCAGTCGAGGGTCGGGCACTGCGCCGATACCGAGGATGCCGTCGAGGATGACGGAGTACTCCCCCGGACAGGAGCAGACGTCGGCCGCGTGGCGCAGCTCGGCACCGGCACCCAGTGCCGTGCTCAGCGCCTCACGGTGCACCCGGTCGGAGGTGAGCACGATCTCGACGGGAGCGAGCGGCGCGAGTTCGGCCGCCGCGAAGAGCGCGTCGCCGCCGTTGTCGCCGGCACCGGCCAGCACGAGTACGCGTCCGGGATGCTTCGCGAGCACGTCCCGCGCGATCTCGGCCAGAGCCGCGGCCGCTTCGAGCATGAGCGGTTCCCCCGCGGCCAGCAGAGGAGCCTCGGCGGCCCGCACGGCAGCGGCGGTATAGGCGCCGCTCACTTCTGACGAGCTCATGGGGTCACGCTAGTCGCGCCCGCGCGCGGGAGACCGGCGGTTGCCGTCTCGGTCAGGACGAGGTAGTGCTCAGCGGGGGCGCCGCCGGAGCACGTGTGGCGGCGACCTGCAGACCGACCTTCACGGTCTGCCCCGGGGCGAGGCCGGCGGCCCATCCGGCACCGCTGCAGGTGATGGTCGACCCGGAGATTCGGCAGTCCATCCCCCACGCGTTGACGATCGACGTGGCTCCCGGCGACGACCAGCTGACCGTCCAACGATCGACTCTGCGAGCCGCCGTCACCGTGAGATCGGCCACATATCCTTCACCCCAGGCGCTCTGCAGGCTCCACGCGGCCGTGATCGCGCCGGCCGAGGGAGCGCTCGGAGACGGCGTGGCCGACGCGGTCGGCTTGGGCGTGCTGCTCGGCTTGGGCGTGCTGCTCGGCTTCGGTGTACTGCTCGGCTTCGGCGTACTGCTCGGCTTCGGCGACGCCGTCGGCTTCGGCGTACTGCTCGGCTTGGGCGTACTGCTCGGCTTCGGCGTACTGCTCGGCTTCGGCGTCGATGATGACGAGGGCTTCGGCGTGGCCGATGCCGTGGGCGCGGCGGTCGGCACGGTCGTCGGCGTCAGCAGTGGCGCGAGGGCCGCGAGCTTCGTCGTCTGCGGGGTGCGCCAGTCGTCGCGCACGAGGCCGCCGGTGTCGCCGCTGTTCGGGTTGAACGACCAGTAGGCGAAGCTGATGCCGGTCTTCCCGAGGTAGTCGACGAGGGTCTTCACCCACGCCCTGTCGCTCGCGGTCTCGAGCTTCGTGCCGAACTCGCCCACGAGCACGGGCGCGATCCCGCGACTGGCGATGAACCCCCAGTTCTTCTCCCAGACCGCCGGGAGGTTCGCGGGGTAGTCGCCCGCGCCGAACCACGTCTGGTTGTAGACGCTCGCCGGATACTCGTGGGGCGAGTACACGACCCGGTTCGCAACGTTCAGCGTGACGGGCTTCTCCGCGACGCCCGCGAGGCCCCCGCCCCACCACGTGGAGCTGCCGTCGGGCTGGCGTTCGACGCCCTCGACGACGATCAGGAGCTTCGGATTCACCGACAGCACGGCGTTGCCCGCACGCGTCGCGGCCGCCCGCCAGTCGGTCGCGGCATCGCCGCACCCCCAGCACGCGGCGCCGTGTGGCTCGTTGTGGAGATCGACACCGACGACGGCCGGCTCGTTCTTGTACCGCTGCGCGAGCATCTTCCACTCGTCGATCCAGCGCTGTTCCGAGTAGGCGGGGGTGTACCAGAGCTCCGACTGGGCGTCCGACCCCGGACGGTGCCGATCGAGGATCACACTCAGCCCGACGGCCTTCGCACGGGCGATGACCGTGTCCATGAGCTGCAGCGGCGTCAGGCCCACCAGCGTCGGGTTCGCGTTCGCGTCGATCGAGGTGGTCGACGACGCCGTCAGGCATTCGTTCGAGAAGGGCAGCCGAATGGTGTTGAACCCCATCTCGGCGATGCGCCGCATCCCCTCGTCGAGGGGGATGGTCCACAGACCGTGAGGCGCGCAGGTGCTCGTCTCCATCCCGAACCACGACACCGCTCGAATGGTGTGCGTCTGCCCCGACTCGGTGACGATGCGGGAGCCGTCGGTGTGCAGCCAACCGGCAGTGGTCGCGGCGCGCGCCGGGACGACCGATGTCATGACCCCGGCCGAGACGACGACCGCGATCGACAACAGAAGTCCGAGCCAGCGACTCCCCCGCGATCCTGTGCGCACACCGATCATGATCCCTCCTGCAGCGAATGCTACTGGTGGGATGCGTCGGCCGCGTTTCCGGATGCTGCGCTCTTCTCGCGCTCGGTCGCTTCGGCGTCGCGCGCCGCCGTGAGTTCGGACGCCGCCGCCTGCACGGCACGCTCTGCCTGCCGGACGCGGAACTGCACCATCGTCGCCGCGCCGAAGCGGGCGTGCACCCGGTCTTCGTCCTCCTCGTGGCCGGTGACGATGTAGGCCGACGCGATGAGGATGACCTGGCTGGAGAGGTTG
The DNA here is from genome assembly GCF_003095395.1 of Microbacterium sp. Gd 4-13. Lineage (GTDB taxonomy): Bacteria > Actinomycetota > Actinomycetes > Actinomycetales > Microbacteriaceae > Microbacterium. The sequence goes on along the minus strand of NZ_QEIJ01000011.1, from coordinate 60,885 downwards.
AGCCACAGCAGCAGCGCGATCAGCGACGCGAAGGTGCCCAGGAGCGGATTGGAGCTCGCGCCCCCGACGAACAGGCCCGACAACTGCTGCAGCACGGTGAGCCCGATGCCGCCGAGGAGCGCGCCCGTCCACAGGGTGCGACGGCGGACGCGAAGCCCTGACAGGAAGGCGAACAGCGCGGCGACGACCACGGTATCCAGGGCGAGGACCACGGCGACGGAGACGAGCCAGGCGAGGAATCCTGCCCACCCGGCATCGGCGGCGACACCCATCCAGCCCCGCAGGACATCGAGGCCGGCGGTGGCGAGGAACGTGGCGGCGGCCGCGGCGGCGAGGGCGCCCCCGATGCCGATGGCGAGGGCGAGGTTTCGCAGCAGCACCCACACGATGAAGGTGTCGTCGGTCGTCTGGGCCGCGATCTGGCGCAGGGCCGTGCGGAGGGTGCCGATGGCGCCGATCGCCGCTCCGACCAGACCGAGGAGGGAGACGATGCCGGCGATCGTGAACGCCCCGGGTGCCTCGATCTTCGAGACGTCGATGAGGCCGTTCTCGCCCACCAGCCCGGGGATGGCGGAATTCAGCGAGCGGGTGAGCGCGGCCAGCGCGTCGGGGTTTCCCGCCAGCCAGATCCCCGCGAACGAGAATCCGAGGAGCACGCCGGCGAAGAGGCTGAACAGGGTGCGATAGGTCACACTGTCGGCGAGGACCGGACCGCGGGCTCCGGCATAGCGCAGGTAGGCGCGCACGGGCCGGCGAGCCAGCGCCCACGCGGTGGCGCGAGAGATCACGGAGTCGGTCATCCCGTCAGGTTATCGGCGCCGTGCCCCTCGTCCCGGGGCTTGACGCCGTGCGCCGTCAGGAAAAGGCCGTCGCAGCCGCCGCGAGGATCGCCGCCCAGGCACCCAGAAGCATCCACGGCCCGAAAGCGAGCCGGTTCGCGGCCCTCGCCCGTCGCGCGAGGAGGAGCACAGCGGCGAACAGGCCGCCGAACACGAATCCCGCGATCGCGCCACCGAGCACGGCATCCCACCCCAGGTACCCGAGGAACGCACCGATGAGGCCGGCCAGTTTGACGTCTCCTCCGCCCATCGCCCCGGACCGCAGCATCCGCAGCAGGAGATAGAACGCGAAGAGCACGATCGCGCCACCGGCGACCGAGAGGAGCCGAGCCGGATCGCCGCGCAGGAACGCGGCGCCGGTGAGCAGAACGGCCGCCACGGGATAGGCCGGGAGCACCAGCCGGTCGGGCAGGCGATGCGTGCGCAGGTCGACGACCGTCAGCACCGCGCTCAGCACGGCGAACGCACCGTAGGCGGCGACCTCTACGGCGAGCGCGAACGCCGCGCTCATACGCTGGCGATCTCGAGGACCACCGTGACCGGCGCACCCTCGCGAAGGTTCTCGGCGTCGCGGACGGCACGCTTGAGCGGCAGGACGTAACGCCCGTCGCCGCCGGGGAAGATCGACGTGCGCCAGCTCGACGCACCGACCGTGGCATGCACCCGCACCGCGCCGAAGCCCCGGCGGGAGGGGCCCTGCAGCTCCGCCACGTCGACGCTCAGCCCTTCCGGCATCGCGACGAAGTACCAGTCCGCGTCGGAGCGGGCCTCCCATCGGTACATCTCGTCGGTGAACTCGACGATCATGCGTTCACGTACACGGCGGTGCCCAGCGGCAGCTGCGCCAGTCTGTCGATCGCCTCCGGCCCGAGACGCAGGCACCCGTTCGAGATCGCCCCCGATCGGGCGTCGTGGTAGTGGAAGGCGGTCACGGCGACGGCTGCCCCGCCGAAGCCGTCGAGCGTCGGCGATTGCACACCGAGGTAGACCAGCGGGTGGCCGCGGGTGTAGCCGAACGACGGCTCGACGCGCACCATCATCACGAACGTGCGGCCGATCGGAGTCGGGGTCGACGCGGTTCCCGATCCGAAGTCGTCGGCGACGCGCTCCCTCGTGCCGTCGGCGTGCACGATGTCGATCGTGCGGCTCGTCAGCCCCACCTCGACCGTCGCGTCGGCCCGGGAGAACTCCACATCCTGGGTGCGGAGCCAGCCGCTCAGCTGCGCCGGATTGCCCGCCGAGGGCACCGCCTCGCGTCCGGTGAGCAGCACACGCACCCAGTGGTCCTGGCGTTCGACGACCGGGACCGTCGTGCCGTCGAACTGGTAGTCGCGGGGAAGGACAGCGACCGGTTCGGCGGTCGGGTCGGCGAACACCGGGATGCGATCGGTCACGGCTCGAACGGTGTCGCCCGTCATGGCCCCCCGGGGGTCGTGGTCGACGGGGAGTGCGGGGATCACGGCATAGACGTCGACCTGAGGGAGGGCGTCGAGCGGGTAGACCGCGGTGTTCGCGGTGAACCCCATCGGCGTCGGAGTCGGGGTCGGCGTCGGGCTGGGCGTGGGGGTGTACGTCGACGTGACGGCGGGGCTCGCGGCCACCGGAGCCTCTGCGGCCCGCGGTGCGAACATCCACCACGCGACCGCGCCGACGACCACCCCTGCGACGACGACGATGGCGGCCCCCCACCTCCATCGGTGCGAGCGCGGTGCGAGCGCGGGCGTGGCGGTCATCTCCTCATGCTCGACGGCGAGGTGCTCGTTGGCAAGTCGATCGCGGTTGTCGGCGCGGGACTATGTCGAGCGCTCGCCCGCGCCCGCGCCCACCGCGACCTCGTCGTGCGACGACGCGTGGGCCGGGGGTCGCTGCTCCTTCAGGGCAGCGGCGACGGCCGCCTGCACACGGGCGTCTTCGCTCTGCTTCCTGCGGCGGCGTGCACGGCGTCGCAGCACGACGATGACCACCACAGCCGCGCCGAGGAGCAGGACGAGGGCGACGAGACTCCACGGGATCGCCACCGTGCCCGAGCTCGTGACGAACATCGCGAGGTCGGGTCCGCTCTCCAACCCGGCGGGGAAAGCGGGGTCGATGGTGACGTCCGTTCCGAGCCACGCCAGGGGGAAGATCCCCTGGGCGGTGGCCGAGACCGTCCACGATTCGCCGGGGAGGATCTCGGGCACGTCGTCGACGCCCTCGATGTCCGAGCGGAAGAGTCCGAACGGTCCGTAGAGCGCGACCGACTGCTGGCCGGAGAGCCGCACGTTCCCGGTGTTGCGCACGGTGTAGTCGACGGTGGCCGTGCCGCCCGCGAACGGGTTCAGTGAGCCCGCGAACCCGACCGTGAGACCCTCGACGACGAGGCCGGGCTGCAGGGCGCCGTCCACGCGCAATTGCACGCGGATGCCGAGACGACGGTCGACGGTGATGCCGTCCTCCTGCGCCGGTTGGGCGAGCGAGGTGATGATGCCCCCCGCGTAGTCCCCGGGGGTCGCGTTCTCAGGAACGCTGATGGTGAACGGGATCTCGGCGGACGCCCCCGCCGGGATCTGCACGCGCTCCTGGCCGACACCGGTCCAGACGCCCACCTCGGACGACTCCTCGCCCCGTGTGAGGACATCGAGCTGCCCGCTCTGCGTGGTGAACCCGTCGGCGGCGTACAGATCGAGATCGAGCGGTTGATCGTCGTGGTTGGTCACCACGATCGCGTCGTCCACCGTGCCACCCGGACCGACGACGTAGGCGAAGTTGTCTCTCGCGCTTCCCTGCGCGTTCGTCGCCGTCCGCACGCCCCAGGTGACATCGGCGTCGGCGGACGGAGCTGGTGCCGCGGCCGCGGTGGCCACCCCGGCGGAGAGGACGGTCGCGGAGACGACGAGAGCTGCCAGCCCGAAACGGGCGAGGGCCGGGCGGAGCGAACGGGGTCGAGCGATCATGGGGCGGCTTTCGTGTGGCGGACGGAACGGAGGATCGGGGTGAGCGCCCGCAGACGCTCACCCCGACCCGGTGCGGGGATGCGGATCAGCTCAGCGCGGTGAGCGTGAGCGTCGCCTTGTACGTGCCATCGGTGACGTCGACGGGGATCTTCAGGGAGAGATCCGCGCCGATCTTGGCCGAACCACGCAGGTGCGCGGCCGGCCCGTAGCCGAGGGTGGACGAATCGGCCAGGCCGTTGCCGCTGTCGAAGCCGGAGGCGACGGGGGCACCGGCGATGGCGCCGGCGCCTTCCTCGATGACGCGCGGGGTCCAGCCCAGGTACTTGCCCGAGAACGACTCGTCGCCCGAGGTGAAGTCGCCGACCTGCGCCGAGACCGACCACTGCGGGCCGCCCCGCCGCGTGTCGGTGACGCGGATCGGGTTGATCGCGCCGCTGGCGGTGAACGAGTCGCCGCTGTCGACGGCGGTGCCCAGGTCGACGAGGCCGTTGGTGCCGTCGATGTTCCAGGAGAATTCGCCCGGCACACCCTCGGGGACCTCGACCTGCAGGGTCTGCGAGTTCGGGTCGGCGGCCTTCGCGAGCGTGACCTGGTCGACCACCGAGTTCACGGCCCGGTCGTCCTTCGCCTCGCTGCGGAGGGTCTTCACCGTGATGGCGCCGTCCTTGACCTCGACCGCGGTGTAGTTGCGCACCCTCTCCTGGTTCTGCACCGAGAGCCACCAGAACTCCGGCTTGTTCTGCAGGCTGTAGTACTTCGACCCGGACGCCGAGTTCGCCGTGACGTAGAGAACCCCGCCGGGGCCCGCGGTCACCGTGTCGGCTCCGGCCTGCTCCGCAGCATCCGCCTTCTCACCGTTGCGGATGAGGTAGCTGCGCGCGTAGCTGTGGTCGTGACCCTGGAGGACGAGGTCGATGCCCAGATCCGAGATCGCCGTCGGAAGAGCCAGACGACGGTCGTTGACGATGTCGTTGTCGGTCGCGTGCGGACCCGACGAGTAGATCGAGTGGTGGAAGGCGAGCACCTTCCATTTCGCGTTCGCGCCCTGCTCGGCCACGATGCGGTTCATCCAGGCGATGTGCGAGGCGTTGTCGCGGCTGTTCGAGTTGATGTTCATGAACAGCACGTCTTTGTAGATGAACCAGTAGTCACCGCCCGACGACGAGCTCGAACCGGCGCCCGCGGTGCGGTCGACGTTCGGCGTGTTGAAGTGCTGCTCGTACGCCTTCGAGCCGACGTCGTGGTTTCCGTTGGTAGCGACGAACGGGATGCTGCGGAGGGCGTCGGGCGTGAGGAACGCCGTGTAGTGCGACTCGTTTCCGGCGGACTCGACCTGGTCGCCCGACGAGAAGAGCATCTCGGCGTTCGGGTAGGCCGCCGTCGCGACGTTCAGCGTGTCCTGCCAGCCGGCGGTGTCGCTCGGGATGTTGCCCGAGGATCCGATCTGGGGGTCGCCCAGGAACAGGAAGTCGAAGTCGCCCGAGAGCGCCTGCGTGCGGAAGGAGTACGTCGCCGACCAGGCGCCGGCGGTGCCGACGCGGTAGGAGTACACGGTGTTCGCCGTGAGGCCGGAGATGGTCGCGAAGCGGTTGAACTCACCGCTCGTCGTGGCGCCGCCGGTGGCGTCGACCTTCACGGACGACGAGGGGAAGGTGCCGCCGACGACGTCGGACGACGGCGCGAACTCGACCACCTGAGCGACGTCGGTCGAGGAGTACCACGAGAGGTTGCGCTGGGTCTCGTCCGACCCGATCCCGAGCACGATGTCGCTGAGGGTGGGAGCACCGGCGACCTTGGAGACGGGGACGAGCGACTTCAGGTTCAGGTACAGGTCGCTGGAGGTGGCGCGGTCCTGGTAGAGCGCGATCGCGATGGTGTTCGTGCCCGTCTGCAGTGCGGCCGACGGGACCGTGAACGTCGAGGTGACGGGGTCGCCGCCGCTGTTGCCGGCGTAGGTGAGGTTCTTCTCGGCGTCGGGCGCCGCGATCACGCGGTCATCCACGAAGCCGGCGACCTTCGAGCCGTTGACGAAGATCTGCACGGCGTCGTCGTAGACGACCTCGCCGGTGAGGCCCGAGATCGCCGAGAGCGTCGCCGCGTCGACGGTGAAGCTGGAGCGGAAGTGCTCGGTCGGAACGTCGACCTTCGACGAGGCCGTCGGGTCGATGTACTGGTTCAGAACGGTCTTCACGGGGAAGTTCGCGCCCAGGTTCGGTGTCGCGGAGCCGCTCTTGGCACCGAAGGCGCCCGTGCCGCTCTTCCACGCGGTGTCGTCGTAGCCGGCCTTGGTCCAGACGAGTCGGTCGGCGTTGCCGGCGGCCGGATCGGTGTTGTTGTCGGAGTACTTCCACGTGGCGGTGGCGTCGAGCACTGTGGCCGGAAGATCCGCCGCCGTGGCCGACATCGCCGTGAAGGCGAAGGAACCCGCGATGACGGAGGCGGCACCGAGCGTGGCGACAGCCGCGCGCAAGGTGTGCCGACCCGAGGGGGTCCGAGGAGTGGTTCTCAGCATCTGAGTGTCTGTCTTTCGATCTCGGGTGACGACGAGACGCCCGGCGGGCGCGCGTCAAGCGTGTTTTCGGGGGGTGTCCGGCCGGTGAATGGAAGCGCCGCAATGGGTGACTCGGTCGACAAGCTTGAGTGTTATCAACCAAATCGCGGACTCACCCGACGCCGAGCAGTCGCTGCACGAACCACACCAGCGAGATGGCGGCGACAGCCGCCGCGAGCACGACACCGAGCCACAGCGCCAGGCGGGGACGCCGCCGGCGCAGCAGCATCAGCAGGGGGAAGACGATCGCGATGATCGTCAGCTGCACGGCTTCGATCCCGACGTTGAAGACGAGGAGGGATGCCAGCAGCGTCCACGACCAGGGCTCGTCGATGCCGAGCGCCCCGGCGAAGCCGAGTCCGTGGATGAGGCCGAACGCGAACACCACGATGAGACGGAGGAGTGCGGGGCGGGTCAGCCCCAGGAATCCGCGCTTCTCCTCGAGATCGAGCGATGGTTCGCTGCGCCGGCGCCAGGCGCCCCACAGATACCACCCCGCGACCACCGCGATCGACAGCGCGATGACCGGCTCGACGATCGACGCCGGCAGGTCGACCACACCGAGGGCCGCCAGGAGGAAGGTCAGGGAGTGTGCCACGGTGAACGACGTCGCCGCGAGCACGACTTCGCGCAGCCGCCAGGATCCGACGATGAGCACGAGCAGGAACAGGATGTGGTCGATCCCACCGAGCAGGTGCTCCGCCCCGAGGAGGAAGAACTCGCCCAGGCGCTCCCAGAACGGCTGATCGCTCGACCACGAGGTGTGGGCGGAGTCGAGCACGACACTGCCCTCACCCTCCCCGAAGTCGTAGGAGACGATCGTCTTCGCGTCGGTGACGTATCCCTCATCGTCGGGAAAGAGCGTGCTGTGCATCTCGTACCCGCCATCGCCGACCTCGCAGTCGTACGAGACCACGAACGTCGCATACGGCACCTCGTCGCGGATGTGGGCCGAGGGCTCCTGCACGAGGCGCGAGGCGCACGCGGCACCCGATGCCGCCACACCGAAATGGTCGTCGATGTAGGCGAGCACCGTGTCGGAGTGGGCCCGGAGGGCGGTCGCCTCGTCGCCCGTCTCGAACAGGCCCATGCCCTCCTGGAAGAAGTCGTCGTCGTTCTCGTTCTCGGCCGCCGAGACGACCAGCAGGTCGTACTCGAGGTCGAGCTCCGCGACCACCGTGCCATCGCCCGAAGCGGTGAGGTCGACGTACGCCGTCGAGGTGAAGCCGTGGGCGGATGCGGCGGACGCCGAAGCGACGACGCCGATACCGACGACGGCGAGCGCGATCGCCACGCGGTGGATGAGCCTGTGCACTGCGGAACTCCTTCGGGAACTCCGGAACTCTCCCCCGCGTTCGTGAACGGCGGACCATCCGCGGCGGAACCGCGGGCGAACGGATCGTGGTGCACCGGAGGGAGATGTTGGCCGTGCGTTCACCCGGGCGGACCGGGTCCGACACGGTCGCGCCCGCGCCGGTTGTCATGCTCGCCTCCCGGAGGTACGACGTGACTCGAAGAACTGCCGCGATCGTCGCGGCCACGATGTGCGCGGCGATCCTCGTCGGATGCGCGGCCGGGATCGACGGCGACGACGATCACCGCGGCGCGTTCCTCGGGGGCATCGCGACACCGACGCCGGAGGCCACCATCACCCCGAGCCCTGACTCGTGGGTGCACGCACCGACCGAGCGGGGCTATCGGATCGTGGTCATCTCCGCCGATGACGATCCGCCCACGACCACGGTGTTAGCGGCGGTCGATGCGTGGGCCGACGAGCACGACGCCGACGTCACGGTCCTGGCCGCAGCCGACGACGACCAGGTCGAGGAACGCATCGACGAAGCGGTCGCGGCTGCACCCGACCTCGTCATCGGCGCGGGTGCGGGCGTGGTCGACGTGTTCGCCCTCCTTGCTCCCCAGCACCTCGCGCAGCAGTTCCTGGTGCTGGGCGCACAGCTGCCGGAACCGACCGAGAACAGCACCGCCGTCATCTGGAAGGGCGCGAGCTTCCGCGGCTCCGGCATCAGCACCGCCGACGACACCGATCCCTCGTCGGTCACCCCCGAGAGGGCGGCCGATGCGATCGCCGCCGGACTGGCCAGCATCCGGTGGGGGCTCACCGGAATCGTCGTGTCCCTGCCCTGACCGGGCTGCGCCGGGGCGTCAGACGTCGTCGGAGACCCGGATGAGCACCTTGCCCGTCGCGCCCGCCTCGACCGCGTCGTGAGCGGCCGCCGTCTCGGCGAGGGGGAACCACAGGAGCGGGAGCCCCGCTCCCTCCCCGACCGGAAGCGCTCCGTCTTCGAGCGCACGGGCGATGTCGTCCGCCGCCGCCGAGAGCGCGTGATCGCCGACCGTGTACAGGAGCAGTCCCTGCAGGCGCACGTTCTTCGCGAAGGAGGAGCGGATGGGCCCGCCGAACTGGTCGCCGCCGTTGTCGGCGTAGTAGGCGATAGACCCGTGGTTGGCGACGACCTCGAGGTCGAGACCGAGGTTGGTCGCGAGCGAGACCTCGACGATGTGGTCGACACCGTCGGGAACGATCTTCCCGACCTCGGTCGCGACGTCCTGCGTGCGGTAGTCGATGATGTGGTGCGCGCCGGCCGTCCGTGCGAGGGCCGCCTTCTCGGGCGAGCTGATCGTCGTGAGCACCGTCGCCCCGGCCCATACGGCGAGCTGGATCGCGGCGTGACCGACAGCACCCGCGCCGCCGGCGACGAGCACGGTGCGCCCCTCGAGCGCTCCCGGGCCCAGACGCGCGGGGCCGGATTCGTGCACGGTGAGTGCGCGGTGCGCCGTCATCGCCGGAACGCCGAGGCTCGCGGCGACGTCGAAGCCGATGTCGTCGGGGAGACGTACGGCGCGCATCGCCGGAACCACCGCGTACTCCTGGGCCGTCCCACCCGGCTGGCCGTGCTGCGCGAGGTAGATCCAGACACGGTCGCCCACCGAGAGGTCGTCGACGCCCTCGCCGACGGCATCCACCGTTCCCGCGCCGTCCTGGTTCGGCACGATCTCCGCGAACTCCATCGGACGGTCGGCCGCGCGGGCCTTCCAGTCGGTCGGGTTCACGCCCGAGACGGCGATCTTCACCCTCACCTCGCCACGACCCGGCTTCGGAATCGGACGCTCCGCGACCGAGAGGACGGATGAGGGGCCACGGTGGGAGTACACGATCGAGGTCATGTCGATTCCAACCCGCGGCCGCCCGAGGTCATTCCGCCGCGTCGCCCGACCGTCGCGTCGATGGCCACCGCCGCGACGACGGCGAGCGGGTACACCACGAGATCGCGCGCGTCGAACCCGGTACCGAACACCAGCGCGATCGGCGGGAACGCGGCGGCGAGCGCGACGGGAACACCGGTGAGCTGGAAGAGTTCGACCGCGACGCACCAGACGACGGCGAGCGCACCGAGCGCGGCCCGCCGTCCCGACGCGAAGAGCATGACCAGGCCCGTGTAGACGGCGACGGCGTAGAGCGCGTCTCCGGCGACGTCGGTTGCCGCCGCGCTCGGTGCCACCCGGTGCACGACGAGACCCGCGGCCACGATGACGACCAGCGCGATCGCGGCGGCGACCCGCCGACGACCGACGGTGCGCGGGGACGGGGTCATACGGATCACCGTAACCGCCGGAGCGCGGCTCACCCCGGCGGGACGGTTTCGGCCCGCGCGCTGCGCCGTCCAGCGCAGCATCCACTCCACACACCGTCGCTGCGATCCGCACCCGACAGCCGCGCGGGAATGTGGATTCGAGCTGAAACGTGTCGATCGGATGCTGCGGAGGCCACCGGGGTCTCGTCTCGAACGGCTTCGACACCCTAGGCTCCGGAACATGTCACGACGTGGGTGGGCTTCTCGGATGCCGGTCATCGGTGCGATCGCTTCGGCCCTGCGGGACCTGGTGCACCATTCGCCGGGCGGTGTGCCCGCGCCGACCGTTCCGGTGACGCCCAATCCGCGGTGGTCGGGCTCGACGAAGCCCGCACCAGTGCCTCGGGAAGACGTCGTCCTCCGCCTCCCCGACGACATGTATCGCCACGATGGTGCCCCCACCGAGTGGTGGTGGCACACCGGCACGCTGCGCGCCGGCGACCGGGTCTTCGGATTCGAGATCAACGCCGCATCGTTCACCGGGCAGCACTTCGCGATGACCCAGGTGTCGCTGAGCGACGTCTCCGCCGCGCGGCACTACGAGCGCACGCAGGTGTACGGGCCTGCTCCTTTCGGCGTCTTCGACGTGCGCCACTGGGCCGAGGGAGATCCGGCGAAGACCTGGTTCGCGCGTCTGGGCGACCCGGGCTGGCTCGTCGGAGGCTTCAGCGTGACATCGGGAGGATCGGGCTACACCTCGGCGCCCACGGTGTCGATCGACGGGGACGGATCGGGGGCGAGCGGGATCGCCGTGCTCGACGACCACGGCGGAGTCACTCAGATCGTGCTACTCCAGCCGGGAGCGGGCTACACCGAGACGCCCGCCGTGACACTCACGGGAGGCGGCGGGAGCGGGGCGACGGCGGTCGCCGTCCGCAACTCCGTCACGATGACGGCACCCCAGAGCGACCCGACGAAAGACATCGCCGTGCACTCCGTGCTGGTCGACCAGGAGACGCTCGACGAGGTGGTCTTCGATCTCGTGTTCTCGCAGCAGGGGCGTCCGTTCTTCGTGTGGGGCACCGGAATCGAGCCGAGCGCCACCGAGCAGAGTCTCGAGAAGGACAACTACTACTTCTCCTACACGCGCCTCGACGCCTCCGGCACCATCACCGTCGCCGGGCAGGAGTACGCGGTCACCGGCACGACCTGGATGGATCACGAGTACGGGTTCTTCGGGGGCGGCACGTCCGATACGCGCGTGCGATGGCTTCTGCAGGACATGCAGCTCTCCAACGGATACACGATCTCGAACGCCGGGATGATCGGCGAGGGCTACAAGCCCGAGATCGGGGTGCCGGTCGACGCATTCGCCACCCTGCAGGACGCGGACGGCGAGCTGTACTACGTCTCGAGCACCGTCACCGCCGTCGGTGAGCTCTGGACGAGCCCGCGCACCGGCAACGCGTATGCCCGGCAGTTCCGGGTCGAGATCCCCTCGTTCCAGGCCGACATCACCGTCACGACGCGACTGGAAGACCAGGAGTTCTCGGTCGGCGGCGCCCCGATCTACGAGGGCACGGCCGAGCCGGCGGGCACATTCCTGGGCGACGACGTGTCGGGCGACGCCTGGATCGAGCAGGCGTACTGACCCGCAGCTCACGCTCGACCGTGGTCCGAGGGCTCGCACGCGCTACCGTGGAGTAATGACAGCATCCGAGTCCGACACGTCCGCAACATCCGACGTGGTCGTCGAGCAGCAGTCCTTCTCCGACCTGGGACTCGACGCTTCGGTGCTCAAGGCGTTGAAAGACGTCGGCTACGAGACCCCGTCGGCCATTCAGGCGGCGACCATCCCGCCCCTCCTCGCGGGCCGCGACGTGATCGGCATGGCGCAGACGGGCACCGGAAAGACGGCCGCGTTCGCGCTGCCGATCCTCTCGCAGCTCGACGCGTCGCAGCAGAAGCCGCAAGCGCTCGTGCTCGCCCCCACCCGCGAACTCGCGCTGCAGGTGTGCGAGGCGTTCGAGCGCTACGCATCGCACCTGCGCGGCGTGAACGTGCTGCCGATCTACGGCGGACAGGGCTACGGCACGCAGCTGTCAGCGCTGCGCCGCGGCGTGCACGTCGTCGTCGGCACCCCCGGCCGCATCATGGACCACCTCGTCAAGGGCACCCTCGACCTGTCGGAGCTGAAGTTCCTCGTGCTCGACGAAGCAGACGAGATGCTCAAGATGGGCTTCGCCGAAGACGTCGAGACGATCCTCGCCGACACCCCCGCCGACAAGCAGGTGGCGCTGTTCTCCGCCACCATGCCCGCCCAGATCCGCCGGATCTCGCAGCAGTATCTGCGCGATCCGCAGGAGATCACGGTCAAGAACAAGACCGCGACCTCGTCGAACATCACCCAGCGCTACCTGAACGTCTCCTACCCCCAGAAGGTCGACGCGCTCACCCGCATCCTCGAGGTCGAGAACTTCGAGGGCATGATCGTGTTCGTCCGCACGAAGAACGAGACCGAGACGCTCGCCGAGAAACTCCGCGCCCGCGGCTACACGGCCTCCGCGATCAGCGGCGACGTCGCCCAGGCGCAGCGCGAGAAGACGGTCAATCAGCTCAAGTCGGGAAAGCTCGACATCCTCGTCGCGACCGACGTCGCCGCGCGCGGCCTCGACGTCGACCGCATCAGCCACGTCGTCAACTTCGACCTGCCGATCGACACCGAGTCGTACGTGCACCGCATCGGCCGCACCGGCCGTGCCGGACGCACCGGCGACGCGATCAGCTTCGTCACGCCGCGAGAGCGACGGATGCTGGCGAACATCGAGCGCGCGACCCGGCAGCCCCTCACCCAGATGCAGCTGCCGAGCGTCGAGGACGTGAACGCGACCCGACTGACCCGCTTCGACGAGGCGATCACCGCTGCGCTCGAGCAGACGGCGCGCATCGACCGTTTCCGCGACATCATCGCGCACTACGTCGAGCACCACGACGTGCCCGAGGCCGACGTCGCCGCCGCGCTGGCCGTGGTCTCGCAGGGCGAGACGCCCCTTCTCCTCGACCCCGCGCAGGAGCGCACCGAGCGGTTCGACCGCGACGACCGCACGCGCACTCCCCGCAACGATCGCGACGACGAGGGCCGCCCCGAGCGGCGCGGACGTCCGTCGCAGGCGAACCTGGTCATGTACCGGCTCGCGGTGGGCAAGCGCCACAAGGTCGAGCCGCGCCAGATCGTCGGCGCCCTCGCGAACGAGGGGGGCCTTCGGCGCGAGGACTTCGGAAAGATCGACATCCGTCCCGACTTCTCGCTCGTCGAGCTGCCGGCAGACCTCCCCGACGACGCGCTGAACCGCCTGAGCGGCACCCGCATCGGCGGCAAGCTCATCGAGATGCGCGTCGACCGCGGCGGTCCCGGCGGACGCCCCGACCGCAAGCCCCGCTACTGACATCCGAGCCGCCGACAGGTCGGAGGCGAAGGTGGCGGGCGCACGCCGCACTCGATCGACCCGTATTCAGGATGAAGCCGCGCGCGGGTGCGATCGCTCGCGGATTTCCGGGCCCCGCGTGCGGTCCGTGTGCAATCATCCTGAGTTCGGTCTGAGCCTCGACCATCGGGGCGTTCGGTCGAAGCGCCGCTGTTTCCCGGGTGAGGATCGCCAGCTCGTCATCTCCTACCGTCCTGTCGCTGCTGTCCACACCGCATAGGGTGGCTCGATGTCCGAATATGAGCACGCGGCACCCGACGCCTTCGTTCGCGTACGCGGAGCCGGCGAGAACAACCTTCGCAACGTCGACGTCGATGTCCCCCGCGACACCATCGTCGCCTTCACCGGCGTATCGGGGTCGGGAAAGTCGTCACTCGCGTTCGGCACCATCTTCACCGAGGCCCAGCGCCGCTATCTCGAATCCGTCGCGCCCTACGCGCGCCGGCTCATCCAGCAGGGCCACAACCCGCACGTCGAATCCATCACGGGGCTCCCACCGGCCGTGGCGCTGCAGCAGCGACGCGGCGCCCCCAGCTCGCGGTCGAGTGTCGGAACCGTCACCACGCTCTCGAACTCACTGCGGATGCTCTTCTCACGCGCTGGGACGTTCCCCGAGGGCTTCGACACCCGACTCGACTCGGATGCCTTCTCGCCCAACACCGCCGCGGGAGCGTGCCCCGAGTGCCACGGTGTCGGCGTCGCGCACACCGTCACCGAAGAGACGCTCGTACCCGACACCTCGCTGAGCATCCGCGACGGCGCCATCGCCGCGTGGCCCGGTGCCTGGCAGGCGAAGAACCTGCGCGACATCACGATCGCCCTGGGGTACGACGTCGACCGCCCCTGGCGCGACCTCGACCCCGCCGACCGCGACTGGCTCCTCTTCACCGACGAACAGCCCGTCGTGGAGATCACCCCGCAGCGCGACCGCGTCGCCAAGCCCTACAAGGGCATGTTCTGGAGCGCGAGGAAGTACGTCTTCCACACTCTCGCCGATTCGAAGAGCGCCACGATGCGCGAGCGCGTTCTCCGGTTCGTCCGCACGGGCGTCTGCCCGTTGTGCGGGGGCTCGGGACTGCGGCGCGAGGCACTCGCCGTCACGTTCGCGGGCCGCACGATCGCCGAACTGAACGCGCTGCCGATGAGCGAGCTCGCCGAGGTGCTGCGCCCCACGACGATGCTCGAGGATGCGGGGCAGGCCCTGCCCACGTCGTCCTCCGGCGAGCGCACCGACGTTGCCGTGGCGCTGACCACCGACCTGCTCTCCCGCATCCAGGTACTCACCGATCTCGGTCTCGGCTACCTCGGACTCGGCCGTGTGACCACCACGCTCTCTCCGGGCGAGATGCAGCGCCTGCGCCTCGCGACCCAGCTGCGCTCGGGTCTGTTCGGGGTGGTCTATGTACTCGACGAACCGTCGGCCGGCCTTCACCCGGCCGACGCCGAACCCCTGCTCGACGTGCTCGAGCAGCTCGTGTCTTCCGGTAACTCGGTCTTCGTCGTCGAGCACAACATGGACGTCGTGCGCGGCGCGAACTGGATCGTCGACGTCGGACCGGGAGCCGGCGAAGGGGGCGGCGACGTGCTCTACAGCGGGCCCGTCGAGGGTCTCGCCGACGTGACGGAGTCGGCGACGCGTCCGTTCCTCTTCCCCGATCTCGCCGAGCACCCCGCTGAGGCGCACGAGGTGCGGTCCCCCACGAGCTGGTTGACGCTGGAGGGCGCATCGCTCCACAACCTCGCAGATGTCGACACGACCATCCCGCTGGGGACGCTGGTCGCGGTCACCGGTGTCTCCGGATCCGGGAAGTCGACGCTCGTCGGCCGGGTGCTGCGGGACGTGGTGAACGGACATCTTCGAGGCAGTGATGAGGGCGACGAGGATGACGAGGGAACCGAGACGACGGGCGGGGGCGAGCCCACGGAGGCGACCCTGCCCTCCCCGTCCGTCGATGCCCTCGCCGTTCGCCGTGTGACGGGCCTCGAGAACATCGACCGGCTCGTGCGCGTGGACCAGAAGCCGATCGGACGCACGCCGCGCTCGAACCTGGCGACCTACACGGGCCTGTTCGACGCCGTGCGATCGGTGTTCGCCGCGACCACCCTGGCCCGGGAGCGGGGGTACACCGCCGGGCGGTTCTCGTTCAACGTCGCCGGCGGACGCTGCGAGACGTGCCTCGGCGAGGGCTACGTGTCGGTGGAGCTGCTGTTCCTCCCCGGAAGCTACGGGCGGTGCCCGACCTGCGGCGGCTCGCGCTACAACGCCGAGACGCTCGAGGTGACGTACGACGGCAAGAACATCGCCGACGTCCTCGCGCTCACCGTGGAGCAGGCGGCGGAGTTCCTCGACGCCGTGCCCGCAGCATCCCGGAGTCTGCGCACCCTGCGCGAGGTGGGTCTGGGATACCTGCGGCTCGGGCAGCCGGCGACCGAGCTGTCGGGCGGCGAGGCGCAGCGCATCAAACTCGCGACCGAGCTGCAGCGCACCCGCCGGGGTCATACGCTCTACCTGCTCGATGAGCCGACGACGGGCCTGCATCCCGCCGACGTCCGGCTGCTGCTGACGCAGCTGCACGGGCTGGTCGACGCGGGCAACACCGTCGTCGTCGTCGAGCACGACATGGACGTCGTCGCCGCGGCCGACTGGGTCATCGACCTGGGGCCGGCGGGAGGAGACGCGGGCGGACGCATCATCGCCGAGGGCACGCCGTCTGCCGTGGCGAGCGACCCCGCCAGCCGGACGGCCCCGTACCTCGCGCGACGTCTCGCCGGCTCTTAGGCCGTCACTGCTCCTCGTGGGTGTCGGGGTCGCCGCCGAAGAGCCGTCCGTCGGGCCGGCCCAGCGCGGTGATGGCCGCCATCTCAGCGTCGTCGAGCTCGAAACCGAAGACGTCGAGGTTCTCGGCCTGTCGTGACGGCGTCGCACTCTTCGGGATGGGGACGCTGCCGAGCTGCACGTGCCAGCGCAGGATGACCTGCGCGGGGGTCACCTGGTGCGCCGAGGCCGCAGCCACGACCGGTGCTTCTTCATAGGGGGCGTTGCCCTTCCCGAGTGGACTCCACGCCTCCGTGACGATTCCGAGACGCGCGTTGACCGCCCGCTGCTGCACCTGCGGGAAGTACGGGTGCATCTCGATCTGGTTCACGGCCGGAGTCACCCCGGTCGCCTCGATGACGTCGGTGAGGTGCTGCTCGGTGAAGTTGCTCACACCGATCGACCGCACCAGACCCAGCTCGCGCGCGCGCACGAGGTTCTCCCACGAGCGCACGTACTCCCCCACGCTGGGGTTGGGCCAGTGGATCAGGTAAAGGTCGAGGTACTCCAGCCCCAGACGCCAGAGCGACTCGCGAACGGCGGCCACCGTCGGCTCGCCCTGGTGACGCCCCGGGAGCTTCGAGGTGACGAACAGCTCGTCGCGCGCGAGCCCGGAGCGGCGGATGCCCTCTCCGACCGCCCCCTCGTTGTCGTAGTTGAAGGCGGTATCGAGCGACCGGTAGCCGGTGCGGATGGCGGAGGCGACGGCGTCGGCACCGTCTTCTCCGCGCATCGGGTACGTGCCGAACCCGAGAGCGGGGATCTGGTGGCCGTCGTTCAGGGCGATGGAGGGCGCGAGCTGGGTCATGCGTTCCACGGTACGCCCGGTTCGTTCGCCGAACTCGCCGAGTGCCGCAGCGGCGGCCAGTCCCTTTACGATGGCTTCGCGCCGCCCGCAGAGAGACCGGAGGGAAACACGTGCACGCACGTCCTCCCGTTCGCCGGTCGACAGCCCGGCCAGCACCGGCGCGGCGCGGCGCGAAGAGGCCCACCGCTTCCGGCGCTCGGCGAGCGCGGGCACGGCGCGCGAAGCACCGACGCACCCGACGCACCTGGCTGATCACCTCCGGCATCACCCTGCCGCTTCTTCTCGGCGCCGCTGTCATCTGGGGTGGCGGCTACGCTCTGACCTCTCTGTCGGCAGCCTGGGACGATGCGCTCAGCTCGCCCGCGTTCGGCACCGACCGCGCGGCATCACCCGAGCCCGTGATTCCCGCCGCACCTGGGATCGCCGGGTACGGGGTGGCGCAACTCGGCAACGCCTGCACGATCCTGACCGCGGGGCGCGACCTCGGCTTCGACAGCCGCGACCAGACGATCGCCGTGATGACCGCAATGGGCGAGTCGTCTCTGCGCAACATCGACTATGGCGACTGGGAGACGAGTGGAGTCACGAACCCTGACGGGTCGCGGACGACATCGATCGGGCTGTTCCAGCAGCAAGACACCTGGGGCACGCGCGAGGCGCGCCTCGATCCGTACACCGCGGCGACCATGTTCTACCGGGCCATGGCTGCGCGTGTCCCCGACCGCGCCGCCCTCGAGCCCACGATCGTCGCGCACACCACGCAGGTCAACGCCGATCCGTCTCACTACGCACGCTACTGGGACGCCGCCGTCCGTGCCGTCGCCGCGGTGTCGGGCGCACCGATCGGCGACGATCGCGCAGACGGCATTCCGAGCTGCCCGGCCGCCTGAAGCCTCGTCCAGGACGACGAGACGCGCGCCGACCGCGCCCCCGCGACCGGCTCACGGGTCACGGGTCACGGGTCACGGGTCACGGGTCACGGGTCACGGGTCACGGACCAGCCTCTCTGCGAGCCCGGCCCGCCTCCTCCGCCCGCGTCCGCCGCACCCACGAGCCCGTACTCAGGATGAACGCGGGTCGGGACCCGGCTGCCCGCGTGTTTTCGCGGGCCACCGGCCGGTCGCGCGCATTCATCCTGAGTTCGGTCGAGAAGGGTGTGCGCAGGCGCTGATCGGGCGCCGGCCCGTCAGGCGATGAGTGTCGCCACGAGGTTGATGGTCGCGGCGAGCACCACGACCCCGAGCACGAACGAGAGCAGCGCGTGCCGCAGCGCCTCACGGCGGATGGCGCTGCTCGTCAGGTTCGTGTCCGACACCTGGTAGGTCATGCCGAGGGTGAAGGCGAGGTAGGCGAAGTCGCGGTACTGCGGGGGCTCGGTCTGATTGAAGTCAACGCCCGAGCCCGCGTCGCGGTAGTAGATCGCGGCGTATCGCAGCGTGAAGAGCACGTGCACCAGACACCACGAAGCGGCGACCGTGAGCAGCGCGATGGCCACGAGTGCGAACTTCTGAGGGCCTGTCACCGAGCCCGACTCGTACAGCACGAGCGCAATCGCCCCGAAGCTGGCGAGGCTCGACAGCAGCAGCAGGCCCTGGGCCGTCGCTCTCGTGGGGTCTTCGCGGGTCGCGTGGCTGGCCGTGTCGGCGGGCCCGAGGCGCAGCACCGTGACCCACTCCCACGAGATGAAGGTGACGGATGCGGCGGTCCACCCGACCGCGGGCGCGTACGCCCACGATCCGGCCGCGCTCACGACGACGGTGACCACGACGAGAACGAGGAGCATCACCCCGACGCGCACCCCGGACCGGTGCCAGGCGTCGTCGAAGTCTCGGGTCTGATCGCTCACGCGACTCCTCCCTTCTCCGCGGCGCAACGGGCGTGGCGTCATCCGCACCCTAGCGCGCACCGGACCCGGCCCCGCCTCCTCCGCCCGTGTCCGCCGCACCCACGAGCCCGTACTCAGGATGAACGCGGGTCGGGACCCGGCTGCCCGCGTGTTTTCGCGGGCCGCCGGCCGGTCGCGCGCATTCATCCTGAGTTCGGTCGAGAAGGGTGTCCGCAGCATCCAGGGCGCAGCATCCAGGGCGCAGCATCCGAGGCGCAGCATCCAGTGCGCAGCATCCAGGGCGCAGCATCCAGGGCGCAGCATCCAGGGCGCAGCATCCGAGGCGCAGCATCCGGGGCGACCGGGTCAGCGCCGACGGCGGGCAGCCATCGCGGCCTCGAGCAGGTCGGCGAGCACGGTGCCGCGCGAGCCGGCTTCCTCCGGATGCCACTGGACGCACCAGAGGGGAGCATCTTCGTGCTCGATCGCCTCGATCGTGCCGTCGGCGGCATGGGCGACGACGCGCAGCCCCTCGCCCGGCCGGTTCACCGCCTGATGGTGAGAGCTGCGAACCTCGAGCTCGGTCGCACCCAGCACACGCGCCAAGACGCTGTCGGCATCGAGGTCGACGCGGTGGTCGATCATGCTGTCGGCAGGATCGGCGGCGTTCGAGTGCCCGCCGCCGTGCAGGTGCTGCACGAGGTCTCCCCCGAGCGCGACGTTCACCAGCTGCATCCCCCGGCAGATGCCGACGAGCGGCACCCGGGTCTCGACGGCTCGCTGCACGACGGCGATCTGCGACCGGTCGGCATCGGGGAAGGTCTGACCGAGGTGAGGCTCATCCGCACGACCCCCGTAGAACGACGGGTCGACGTCCTCCCCGCCGGTGACGATCGCGGCGTCCGCCGCATCCAGCCGCCGGACCATCTCATCGACCGAGGTCTGGGCCGCCGGCACGCGGTCGACGGCGAAGCCGACCGCGTCTGCCGCGGCGATCACGCCCGCGGTGAGTTTCTGCAGCCGACCCTCGAAGGCGGGGTCGACGCGACCCCCATCACCGACGTCGACGACGAGGAGGACAGGACGGGGCGGACTCGTTCGGGCGTTCGCATCGGGCACGTCGACATTGTCACAGACCGGATGCCGGCGAGCCGCCCCGCTGTACGAGGATGGACGTATGCCTGTCCCCCATCGTCCGGGCCTCCGGGTCGCGGAGGGTGTCACGATTCCCGAAGCCGAGCTGTCGTGGCGGTTCTCGCGGTCGTCGGGGCCCGGCGGACAGGGCGTCAACACGGCCGACTCCCGGGTCGAGCTCTCGTGGGACGCCGCCGGCTCGAGCGCTCTGTCGACCGTTCAGCGCGATCGACTGCTCGAACGACTGGGCGGTCGTCTGGTCGACGGAGTGCTCACGATCGCCGCATCCGAACATCGCGCGCAGATTCGCAATCGGGATGCTGCGCGCGAACGCCTCGCCGAGATCGTCGCCGACGCCCTGCGTCCGCCGGCTCCGGCCCGGCGTGCGACGAAGCCGAGCCGCGGTGCGAAGGAGCGGCGACTCAAGGCCAAACAGCGGCGGACCGACGTGAAGCAGATGCGTCGGCGACCGATCGACTGACTCGCGCCCCACCCGGGTCAGCGGTCGACGACGCTCCCCTCGGTCACGCGGGTTCGCCGTCACGGCTCGCCGAGACGATCAGCGCCGCACGGCTGCACACCCGTCGCGTCACGGGGATGGGCGAGGACTCTCGCGGCCTCCTCGGCGACCGATCACGAACCAGAGGAGGGGGCCGAGCAACGGGAACGCGAGGATCACGAGAACCCACACCGCCTTCTCCAGTCCCGACGCCGCACGGTTGCGCGCAATGCTGACCGCGGCCAGCACGAAGGGAATCAGAAAGACGACCGAGAGGATCATCAGGTGCCATCCGGTGAGTCCGCTGAACATCCTTCGAGACTGCCAGCGCTGGCCACGTCTGGCAACCGCAGCGCCGTGCGGCTTCCACGGTGGGGCCCGGGCGGTCGCCCACCGATGGCTCGAGACGCATCGACGATCGGGGGACTTTCGTCCCCCGATCGCGAGCCTCCCGCCCGTAGCGTCGAGCCACGGACACGGAGCCTGGAGGGTGATTCCGATGGAGGCCATCGTTCTGGGAGTGGACGGCACCCGCGCATCCGCATCTGCGACGCAGTGGGTCGCCGAGCGGTGCGCGCGCGAGCCGTCTCGGGTGCGGGTCGTGAACGTCATCAGCAACCTGACAGCCGACCGCCACGCGTCGCTGGACCTGCTCGAGAGCGCCGAACGCGTCCTGCGCGACAGGGTCCCCGGTCAAGCCGTCGAGCTGCTCCGAGCCGACGGTGCCGTCACTCGCGCGCTCACGAGACTGAGCGCCGGTGCCGACCTCCTCGTGATCGGCGTCGACCCCGATCATCCCGTGCGGGCAGCCATCGGAGGGTGGGTTCCGGTGCGCATCGTCGCGCACGCGACCGTTCCGGTCTGCGTCGTCCCGGCCGGGTGGACGCAGACCGACGGCGACGTCGCGGTCGGTCTCGCAGACGACACTTCGTCTGACGCCGCCCTCGACCTCGCCGCGCGCGAGGCGTCGGCGATGAAGAAGAAGGTGCACGTCGTGCACGCTTGGGGCTCCCCGGCGTGGTGGTGGAGTCCTCCGTGATCGAGGAGAGACCCGACCGCGTCGTCGAGGAACATCGAGCGCTTCTGGATGCTGCGGTCCGGTCATTGCAACGACGATTCAGCGACGTCGACATCGAGAGCGACGTCGTACGCTCCTCCCCCCTGAACGCACTGCTCGGCCACGCGGAGCGGGCGGCCCTGATCGTCATCGGCACGCACCACCAGGGCGTTCTCGCCGGAGGGCTGACCGGGGCCGTCGCCCAAGATCTGCTGTGGCGGGCCCGCTGCCCCGTGCTCATCGTTCCCGAGCAGGCGTCGACCACGGATCGGCCCGACGCCTGACTCACGTCCTGGTGCGCGCCCAGCTCCTCGCCTCAGGGAGCCGCGGGGGGAACCACGCAGATCGGGTCGCCCAATTCCCCCACCAGGTCCCACGCGACCGACCCGAGAAGCCATCCCGTGAGCAGTCCCCGTCGATGCGTGCCGATCACGACGAGCGAGCTGCGCGAGGCCTGCGAGGTGAGGGCTGCTGCCGGGTTGTCCCGCACGAGCGTGGCTTCGACCACGAGCCCGGGGTGCTCCCGCGTCATCGCGGTGACGGCTTCGTCGAGGATCGCCCGGTGGGCGGCGTGCGCTTCTCGCGCGGCAGACCCTATTCCGGCCGGCGTGGATGGCAGAGGGGAGGCCATCAACCAGGAATGGGCGATCCGCAGGGGTTGTCCCTGCGCGAGCGCTTCGACGGCCGCGAACCGCAGCGCGGCGTCGGAGGAACCGTCCGCCGCCAGCCCCACCGTCACCGGCGCGACGCGCGGCGCCCATCCCGCCGGGACGAGCACGACGGGGACCGCGGAGAGGGCGGTCAGCCGCAGCGCAACCGCGCCGGCGAACACCGAGCGCGCGCGGGCGTTCGTGTGCATGCCCACCACGAGCAGCTCCGCGCCCTGGGCCGAGCGCGACAGCGTGCCCGGCATCCGTCCGTCGACGATGTCGATGTCGACCGCAGCATCCGGTACCCGCGCCCGCAACCGCTCCGATGCCTCCTCCGCGAAACGCGCGATCACCGGTCTCTCCGCGTGGAACATGTTCGCCACGACGACCAGCACAACGCCCGCCGGACGCGTCGATACCCGTTCGGCCACCCAATCGAGTGCCGAGTCGGCGGCGGCGCTGCCGTCGTAGCCGAGAACGATGTGCCCCATGCTGAAACCCCCCGCTTGTCACTGCGACGGTAGGCCGTGCGCGGGGTGAGGAGCGGGTCGAAGGTCCCCCGTCGGGCTACCGGGTGTCGTCGTATTCGACCCGCAGGAGAGCCGCCTGCGTGCGCGATCCCACACCCAGCTTGCTGAGGAGAGACGACACGTAGTTCTTCACCGTCTTCTCCGCCAGGCCGAGTCGTTCGCCGATCTGCCGGTTCGTCAAGCCGTCTGCGATGAGCGCGAGCACCTGACGCTCGCGCAACCCGAGCGACCCCATGCGGGGATCGTCGTGAGGCTGTTCGCGCATCTGAGCGGAAGCTCGCTGCGAAGCGACCGCGCTCAACAGGATCTTGCCGCCGGCCACGGCTCGGATGTCGTCGAGAAGAGTCTTCGCGCCGACGCTCTTCAGGAGGTACCCCGCCGCGCCGGCCAGCACCGCGTCGAAAGTGGCGTCGTCGTCATCGTGGGCGGTGAGCATCAGGCACGCGAGCCCGGGCATCGTGGATCGCAGATCCCGGCACAGATCGACGCCGCTGCCATCGGGCAGCCGCACGTCGAGAACGGCGACATCGGGAGCGGCTGCCGGGATCCGGGCGGCCGCCTGCCGAACCGTTCCCGCTTCTCCCACCACTTCCATGTCGCGAGCCGATTCGACCAGGTCCACCACACCGCGCCGCACGATCTCATGATCATCGACGACGAACACGCGAATCACGCACCCACCTCGCTCTCGGAGCCGATGAGCACCGACCAGTGCGCGCGTGTTCCCGTCGGTCCGCTCAAGATCTGCAGCGTCCCCCCGTGAGCGACAGCGCGATCCTGCAGATTCTTCAGTCCGCTGCGACGGCTGGTGTCGCCCATCCCCTTGCCGTCGTCGACCACGACGAGCGAGAGGGCGTCGTCGCCGACGGTGACCTCCAGCGAGATGCTGTCGGCATCCGCGTGCCGGATGCTGTTGGAGAGCAGTTCGGTGACCGCTGCGACGAGGTCATCGGCGAGCTGTCCTCCGACGATGTGGTCGACCGGCCCTCCGAACCGTATCGAGGGGGTGCGCAGCAGCGTGCCGGAGGCCGCGGCGACGCTGTCGATGATGCGGTGGCGTACCGACGTGGCGTCTTTCGACGACAACGCGAAGACGATCGTGCGGATCTGGGAGATCGCGAGATCGACGTGGTCTGTCGCCTCCTGTATCTGATGACGGCGAGAACCCTCCGGCAGAGCGGCAGCGACCGACAGCAGCGTCATCTCCGCACCGAACAGCTGCTGGATGACGTGGTCGTGCAGATCGCGAGCGATCCGCGCGCGGTCTTCCGCGAGGATGGTGCGCTGCTGTTCGGCACGGGCGTCCGCGAGCTCCAGCGCGATACTCGCCTGCAACGCGAGATTGGCGAGGACCTCCGCGTCCACCTCCGAGAACGCCTTCTCCCCGGGAGACCGGGAGACGATGATCGCGCCCCACGAGCGAAGACGAGAGCGCAGCGGCACCGCCACCGACGATCCGGCGGAATCCCTGGCGTTCACCCGCAGAGGATCGTCGGTCGTGCCCTCGGACGCGCGCACCACCACCCGCTCCCCGTCGACGAGAGCGGGCGCCGCGAAGGTCTGCGCCGTCTGCACGCGGGGGTGGATCGTGATCTCGTCGGGGCCGCGCCAGGCGGCCACTCGTGCCTCCCCTTCCGACTCCGACGCCGTCACGATGGCAACCACCGCAGCGCGCGAGACATCGCTGACCCGCCCCGCGATGAGGTCGAAGGCGCCGTGCGGGGGCGTGCTCAGCAGGGCAGACGAGAGCTGGGATGCGGCGGCCATCCAACGCTCCCGCAATCGGGCTTCCTCGAAGAGCCGGGCATTCTGGATGGCGAACCCCGCGGTGGTCGCCAGGGCGTCCAACAGCTCCTCGTCCTCCGCGGAGAACACGCCGCCGCGCCGGTTCGTGAGGTAGAGGTTCCCGAAGACCTCCTCGCGGACCCGCACGGGGACGCCCAGGAAGGAGTCCATCGGCGGGTGGTGAGCAGGAAAGCCGACCGCACGGGCGTCGTCACCGATGTGCGGCATCCTGATGGGCCGCGGATCGGCGAGGAGAGCACCCAGCACACCGCGTCCCCTCGGCAGATGCCCGATGAGCGCCGCAGCATCCTCATCCACCCCGACGTGGATGAACTCATCCAGCGACGTGCCGTCCGGCGAGACGACGCCGATTGCTCCGTACTCGGCGTCCACCAGCTCCACGGCCGCTTCGACGACCCTGGTGAGCACCGTGGGGAGATCGATGTCGCCGACAACCGTCTGCACGGCGTGCAGCAGCGCACGAAGACGACCCTGCGTGGTCATGACGCGCTCCGCCGTCGTCATCAGCACGGCGATCGCTCGGTCCAACTCCCCACGGGGTTCGTCGGGAAACGAAAGCGGTAGAACGCTGTGCATCTCACCCCCTCATCTGCGTTCAATCTAGGGTCCGTCGCCCCTGACCGCTAGGGGGACGACCTCGCCCGAGCGAGGGGACCTTCGGCCCTGACGTTCCCATCCGGTCTCGGGTGCGATGGAAAGCACACAGAGGAGTTCCGATGCCCATCACGCCGTCGACGCCACCGTCGACCCCCGAGACCACCGCACCACTCGTCACCGCTCTGTCGGCGGCCGAATGCTGGGCATTGATCGAGCAGGGCGAGATGGGCCGGATCGCTCTGGTCGACCCCACGGGCGACCCTGAAGTGTTTCCGGTGAACTATCTGAGCCGCAAGCGTATCGTCTACATCCGCACCGCGAACGACAGCAAGCTGCGTCACATCCGCTCCCATCCCGCCGTCGCTCTCGAAATCGACGGGGCGGACGGCGCGCTTCGCTGGAGCGTGCTCGTCCGCGGCATCGCCCGGCAGGTGACGTCGGACGAAGAGCTGCGCGAGAGCGGCGCCGCGTCGTTGCGGACGGCGACTCCGACACCCACGCGCTACGTCATCCGTATCGAACCGACCGCCGTGAGCGGGCGGAGGTTTCGCGAGTCGGATCGCCCGACGCACGACGCACCCGGCCCGCGGGATACTCGCCCCCGCCGGCCGGAGCCGACACGGCCTCACCCCATCCCGCACCTGCCGCCGTTCTCTCGGTGATCGTCACCTGATGACCGCTGTGATGGTCGCCGGGGCCGCGATCATCTCATGGCTGGTGGACCCGAGAAGAAAACGCGCGATCGCCCCGCGCCCGTGGGTTCCGACCACCACGAGTCGCGCGTGGACGGCGAAACGGTTCAGGACGTCGGCGGCATCACCGCGTTCCACGACGCGTACGACGCGGAGGTCGGGGTAGTCCTCGGGAATTCCGGCGAGAGAGATGGCCTGAGCCTCCTCGGCCAGCGCCTGAAGGTTGTCGAAGTATCCGGCGGGGTACCCGTCGAACTCCACGCTCAGCGGCACAGGTACCCACGTCGTGACCACGGTGAGCGTCTGGCCGTCGCGGTCCGCCTCGGCTGCGCCGAAGGCGATCGCTGCTTCCGACAGGGAGGAGCCATCCGCCCCGACGACGATGCCCTCTCGATCCGAGAGGTCGATGTCGGGAACGACGATGACCGGGCAATGGGCGCCGGCCGCGATGCGCACCCCGTGGGGCCCGCGCCGCACACCGCTCCCCGGCCCCCGGTAGTCACTGCCGATGACGAGAAGACGAGCTGAGACGGATGCTTCGACGAGACGCTCGACCGGCCTCCCCTGGTAGACGAGGGCCGTCACTGCAACCCCCCGAGCGCGGGCTTCGTGCGTGTAGCGCTCCAATCGTGCGCCCGCCTGCTCCATAGCCCTCTCGAGGACTTCCCCCTCCCCGATGACGCCGAGAGGACCTCCCACCACCGTCACGAGGTGAAGCACGCTGCCGCTTCTCGCGGCGCGCTCGATCGCCCACGAGACCGCTCGTCGCCCCGCGTCTCTGTCGTCGACGTGGTCGGCGACGCCGACCACGATCGTCCCGTTCACGGGGCCACCCGCCCGAGCGACGGCGTCATCTCGGGCGTACGCGAACGGACGTCGGGGTAGGCCGAAGAGGTGTCGGTGGTGATGTTGATGGGTTCCGTCGGAGGGAGGGCCAGATCCGCCGGGCTGATCGGTGCCGGACTCGTGAAGCTGAGTCGATCCACGTCGTTGCTCCTGTCATCTCGTCGTGCGGGAAGGATCCCCCGCATCGATCGTCGCGCCGCCGAGGACGCCTTCTCGGGCCGAAAGTCCCGCGGTCTCTGAGCTCGGTCCGCCCAGGGCGCGGAGGGCGTAGAGGATGGTGGCCACGTCGACGAGTTCCTGGATGAGCGCCCCGGCCACCGCGGGGATGGCACCGGAGGTCGCGATGATCATGAGAGCCGTGCTCAGCCCGATCCCGATCCAGATCGCCGTGATCGCGACCCGTAGGGTGTGCCGGCCGATCGCGACCGCCTCGGCGACCTTCGACAACGAGTCCACCAGCACCACGACGTCTGCAGCGTCGCCGGCAGCTGTCGCGCCGCGCGCTCCCATGGCGACTCCGATGTCGGCGGCGGCCAGCACCGGCGCATCGTTGATGCCGTCGCCCACCATCATCAGCGGGCGTGGAACCATCCGCGCGGCATACTCCACCTTCTGGCCGGGGAGCAGGTCGGAGTGGACGACGTCGATTCCCACCTGACTCGCGATCGCTGCGGCCGTCGATGGACCGTCACCGGTGAGCATGACGATGTTCTCCACCCCGTGGTCGCGCAACCACCCCACCACCTCCGCTGATTCCGGGCGCGCGGGATCGGCGAGCACGAGCACTCCGGCGAAGCGCCCGTCGACCGCGACATACGCGGCCGCCTCCCCGCCGTGAAGGGTGATGGGAACTGTCTCGGGCGCGACTTCGGCCACGTAGCCGGGCTTGCCGACAACCACCTCCCGTCCGCCGATCACCGCGGACACACCCAGAGTGGCCACTTCGTCGGCATGATCGGCAGCCCCCAGTGTCAGACCCCGCTCGCCGGCTGCGCGGCGAATCGTGTCTGCGAAGACGTGTGTGGAGTACTGCTCCGCCGAGGCGGCGAGACGAAGCAACTCCTCGGCGCCGAACGGCGACGCGGGCCGCACCTCCGTCAACCGGGGGCGACCCTGCGTCAATGTACCCGTCTTGTCGAAGGCGGCAGATCGCACCCGGGCCAGCTGCTCGATGACTCCGCCGCCTTTCACGATGACCCCCGTCTTCGCGGATCGTGACAACCCGCCGAGGAAGGCCACCGGGGCGGCGATGAGCAGCGGGCACGGCGTCGCCAGCACCAGCACCTCGGCGAACCGTTCCGGTAGCCCGGACACGATCCACGCTCCGCCCGCCAGGACGAGGGCCACCGCCGTGAACGGAATGGCGAATCGGTCTGCGAGGCGCACCACCGGGGCCCGGGAGGACTGCGCGCTCTCCACGAGGGCGACGATCTGCTGGTACTGGCTCCCCGCGCTCGTCCGCTCTGCTCGCAGACGCACGGCCCCGGTTCCATTGACGACGCCCGACAGCACGTGGTCCCCCCTGACCCGCGAGACGGGGAGGCTCTCACCGGTCAGCGACGATTCATCGAAAGTGCCGTCGTCGCTGATCAGAACACCGTCCACGGGGATGATCTCCGACGGGCGGATGAGCAGCGTGTCGCCAACCCGCACGTCGGCGACCGCCACCTCCCGCGTATCGGCCGAGCCCGCATCATCCGGTCGTGTCAACACGTGAGCACGACGCGGAGAGCGGTCGAGCAGGGAGGTCAGATCACGCTTCGCCCGCCGTGTGGCGTACTGCTCGAGAGCTTGCCCACCCGAGAGCATGAGCACCACGATCAACGATGCGACGTACTCCCCCACGGCCAGGGTCGACACCATCGCGACGACGGCGAGCACATCGAGCCCCACGTGACCGGCGAGGACATCTCGCACCATGCCCACGAGCGTCCACGCGATGAATGCTCCCACCCAGGCCGTCGCCGTCCAGCGCGCGATGTCGTCCCTGCCCATCACCGACAGGACGATGACACCGCCGAGCACGACGGCGGTGCCGGCCAGCGTCATGAGGAGGATACGCCGGGGGCGGGTCACGCCGCGTGCACCAGTGAGAACACTCGACCCGATACCGCGCGCGGAGTGATCCGCACCCACCGGTCCTTGACCTCGGGAGCCCACGATTGCAGACCACGTCGCTCGAGCGCCTCGATCTCCGCGGACCTCTCGATCTCGGCGGCATCGCCCTTGACGACCACGCTGAACGCCTCGTCGCGGTCGAAGCCGTCCACCTCGAAGGCCACCGAGCGGTGGATCGTCACTTCCAGCAGCTTCGTGCCCGGCGAGGTGCGGAAGACGATCGCTCGTTCGACCACGAGGTGGTTGACCGGATAGATGTCGATCTCCTCCGCAACGCTCACGGCAATGCGCCCATACGGTGCATCGGCGAGGGCCTGCCAGCACTCCTCTTCCGAGAGGGGGCGCGTCACACCCGGTTCATCGACGTCGTGAGCCATCATCGCGGGTCCGCTCCTCACCGGGTCGGCGTGGCGGACACCACCGCGCTATCGCCGGCCGACGCTCGCCCCACATCGATCAGACCTCGCCGCGGGAGCCAGCTGACGACGCCGAGCAGCGCGAGAACAAGCACCAGCTGCACCGTGCCCGTCGTGAAATACAGGAACTGCAACCAGGACGTGCCACGGATCACCCCGGTCTCCACGAAGATCCAGATGAGCATCCCGAAGCCGGCTACCGCCGACCACAGCAAACCCGCCTCCCGACGCGTCAGCAGAAGCGTGGCCGCGAGAGCCTGCGTTCCACCGACGACGACCATCAGGATGACACCCGGCCACACGAAGGAGACGAAAGGGCCGTCGGCGAGGAACGAACCGGGCATGCCCATTCCGTCCGTTGCGAGGATGAGGATCCCGCCGACGATCGCCGTCAGCGCTTGGAATAGAGCGAGGGCGATCAACGACCACAGAATGATGGATCGCAGGCGCGCAGGCATGTCAGGAACTCCTCATCGATCGTTGGGGTGAGAGTGCCGACAATCCGCTCAGGACGACGAGTCGGGTCGAGGACCGACCTGCGCGCACGCCCCGTGGGGCGGTCATTGCACTCGTCCTGAGTACTCGAAGACGAGTCGAGCGAGCACCTTGCCGGAGAGGACCTCTGAGATCGCGTCATTGACCTGGTCGAGGCTGCGCGGCTCCGCGATGATCCTCGTGCGCCCCGCCGCATGCAGGGCGAACACCTCCGCGAGGTCCTGCCGCGTACCCACGATCGACCCGATGATCGAGATCCCCTTCAGCACCGTCTCGAAGATCGGCACCGTCATCTCCTGATCGGCCGGAAGCGCGACGCAGATCAGGCGCCCGCCGCGACTGAGCGAGGCGAATGCCTGCTCGAACACCCTCGGGGACGCTGCGAGAACGATCGCGACATCGGCGCCGCCGAGCTGCTGGATGGCGGCGACGGGGTCGACGTTCGCGGCGTTCACGACGTGCTCGGCGCCGAGTTCTCGGGCGAGGTCCAGCTTGGCGTCGTCGACATCGATGGCGACGACTGAGCCGCCCATGATGCGCCCGTATTGCACGGCGAGGTGTCCGAGGCCACCGACACCGAACACGGCGACCTTCTCCGTGGGCACGATGTGCGCGACTTTGAGCGCCTTGTAGGTGGTGACACCCGCGCACGTCAGCGGGGCGGCGTCGACCGACGAGATCCCGTCCGGGACGGGCACGGCGAAGCGCGCGCTGGCGATCGCATATTCGGCGAAGGCGCCGTCCATGGAGTACCCGGTGTTCTGCTGCGACTCGCAGAGCGTCTCTCGCCCGTCGATGCAGTAGCGGCACTCGCCGCACGCGTACCCGAGCCAAGGCAGCGCGACCCGCTCCCCGACGGCCCGGCCGGTCACCCCGTCGCCGAGCGCCTCGACGATCCCGACGCCCTCGTGTCCGGGAACGAACGGCGGGCTGGGCTTGACCGGCCAGTCGCCGTGGGCGGCGTGAATGTCGGTGTGGCAGAGACCGCACGTCTCCAATCGCACCAGGATCTGGCCCGGTCCCGGCTCGGGGATCGCACGCTGCTGGATCTGCAGGGGTTCGGTGAACGAGATGACGACGGCGGCTTTCACGGCTGCTCCTTCGGATGATCGCGGGAGTGCCCCGCTCGAGGATGGGACCGGCGGCCCCTACGCTCATCCGACTTTCGTCACATCCGCGGCCGGCCAGAGGGCCGAAGGTCCTCTCGATCACGATCCGGCGGCCACGGTACGTCCGCCCGCCGCAGGATCGCTTCGCCCGGGAGGGACGACGTTCGCCGTCCCCACATCCGTCCTGACCGCGGCCGCACGCCGACGACGTGAACTCGAGGGGCGATCGCGATCGGCCCCCGGTCGAATGATCACGATCGCCCCTCGTCACCACGCAGGTGTGGCGGAAGAGACGAGTCCCACAAACTTGCCTCGCCGTCATATTCCTGCGGTGCGCTCGCGATCCACGGGACCAAAGTCCCGCGGGATTGCGCCGCCGCACCCTTACCGCGAAGACTGCGAGCCGGGCGGTCTCCTCCGTCGCAGAATGCGATGACGGAAGCGGATCGGGCGCCGCCCCGATCGGCCCTCAGCGGGTCTCCTGTCGCTCGGGCGACCACCGTCGTATGATGAATTCATCATCTCGCTATGCGGCAGTGATCGTTTATCCCGAGGAGGGCCTGATGGGTCTGGACACCGGCGAGCGCCCCCTCTACGAGATCAAGGCGAACCTGTTCAAAGGGCTCGCCCACCCCTACCGCATCCGGGTGCTCGAGATCCTCGCGGGCGTGGGGGAAGCCCCGGTCTCGGATCTCATCGCGGAGACGGGGCTCGAGGCGTCGCATCTCTCGCAGCACCTCTCCGTGCTGCGGCGCTACGGACTGGTCGTGTCCGAGCGTCGAGCGAGCGTCGTGTACTACCGCTTGGCATTCCCGCAGGTCGCCGACCTCTTGCGCGTGGCCCACCTGCTCCTGGGCGAACTGCTCCAGGACTCCCAGCGGCACCAGGCCGCGGCACTGACCCTGCCGGTCATCGCGCCCCGTCGATGAACGCCCCGTCAGGGTCGATTCGATCGTTGCTGCCCCGCCGTCGGGACTACAGCGAGTTCCCCTGCAGCTGGCGCCGAGACCTCACCGCCGGGGTCATCGTGGCCATCGTCGCCCTCCCCCTGGCGTTGGCGTTCGGTGTCAGCTCGGGCATGGGAGCAGAAGCCGGCCTGGTCGCGGCGATCGTCGCCGGCCTCGTCGCCGTCGCCGTCGGCATCGGCATCGCCATCGCCGGGTTCTTCGCGCTGCGCGCGCTCAGTGCGGCGAGCGGTGTGCACCGGGAGGAGCTGCCGGGGCCGCCCGTCGTCGGCGATGAGCGCATCGCCCTGTTCCGCATCGATGGTTCGCTCTTCTTCGGAGCGGCCGAGCGGATCCTCGACCGCATCAGCGCTCACGCCGGAATCGAGGTGGTGGTCCTGCGCCTGTCCCAGCTGCAGCTCATCGACGCCACGGGCGCACGCA
The DNA here is from genome assembly GCF_003095395.1 of Microbacterium sp. Gd 4-13. Lineage (GTDB taxonomy): Bacteria > Actinomycetota > Actinomycetes > Actinomycetales > Microbacteriaceae > Microbacterium. Next base: position 28,699 of record NZ_QEIJ01000011.1, on the reverse strand, counting down.
CCCTCACGCAGCTCGCGACCTCACTAGAACGACTCGGCATCACGGTGCTCATCAAGGGGATCAGAACCGAACACGTTCCCGTGCTCGAACGATTGGGCGTCATCATCTCTCTCCGACGCTCCCGCCATCTCTTCGCCGAGGTGGATGCTGCGATCGCGCACGCCCGATCCCACATCGGCCGCACGGCCGCGGCGAGCGGATGAGCTCCGACACCGGCGACGCGGCCGGGCGGCCCCGACAGGGCCCGCCCCCGATCCGCATCCGTCGCAGAACGCTGCTGCTCGGCGCCGGTGCCCTCACAACGATCGGGGCGGCGAGCTATTGGCTCACCGAAGGACAGCCCCCGAACCCGGGGGCTGCGTTCACGACACCCCTGCGGATTCCGCCGCTCCTGCAGTCGGACGTGCTCGACGGCGAGAGGGTGTTCCGTCTCGTGGCGCAGGCCGGTGATACCGAGCTCGTCCCGGGCACGAGGTTCGCGACCATGGGATTCAACGGCACCTACCTGGGGCCGACGATCCGGGCCCGGCGGGGAGAACGCGTGCGCATCCATGTCACGAACGACCTCACCGTGCCGACCACCGCGCATTGGCACGGCATGATCCTTCCGGCGACCCAAGACGGCACGCCCCACCAGAGCATCATCCCGTCGCAGACCTGGACCGCGGCCTGGCAGATAGACCAGCCGGCTTCGACGCTCTGGTACCACCCCCATCCCCATGGACAGACCGAACTGCAAGTCGGCCGGGGCATGGCGGGCCTGTTCCTCCTCGACGACGACTCTTCGCCCGATCTCCCCTCCGACTACGGCGTCGACGACATTCCGCTGATCATTCAGGACATCGCGGTCTCTTCCGGCGGGGGCTCCCCCGGCACACCCGTGACCAGTCCAATCGGGCGGATCGGCAATACCGTGATCGTCAACGGCACCCACGAGCCCCGCTTCGAAGCCTCGACGAACCTCGTGCGCCTCCGCATCCTGAACGCGTCCGCTGCCCGCTGCTACAACCTCGAGCTGTCGACGAAGGATGCCTTCCACCTCGTCGGCACCGATGGCGGTCTGCTCCCTTCGCCCGAGCCACTCACCCGGCTCCTGCTTTCGCCCGCTGAGCGCGCCGAGATCGTCGTGAAGCTCGCCCCGGATGCAGACCTGGTACTCCGCTCGGTTCCCCACGAACTCGGGATGAGCCGTGGAGACAACATCGCCTCCGGCGCCGAAGACACCCTGGGTATCCTGCGCATCGCCGGGCCCCGCACCGCCCCGGCGCGGAGTGTGCCGATCTCTCTGCCGTCCTCGGCACTCCCGCAGCGGGCGAACGCCCTGATCGAGCGGCATTTCACCCTGGGCGACACGACGATCAACGGCGAGAAGATGGACATGACCCGCATCGACACCGTGGTCGCCGCCGGCAGTACCGAGGTGTGGACGATCGAGAACTCCTCGAACCGCGCGCACAACTTCCACATCCACGGCGCCCGATTCGCCGTCCACACCGTGAACGGCGACGTACCGGCCGGCCCCCTGCGCGGGCCGAAAGACACCGTCTTCATTCCGCGCGGCGAGACCCTCGAGCTGATCGTTCCGTTCAGCTCCTTCGCCGACCCCGCCACCCCGTACATGTACCACTGCCACCTGCTCTGGCACGAAGACCAGGGAATGATGGCCCAGTACGTCGTCGCCGATGGCGGACTTGCGACCGGGCCTTCGCACGATGGGGCCGGACGGCACCACTGACCAGAACGGTTCGACCATCACTGCCGGTGAGGGCGAGACGGTTGGCGCCTCTGCATCTCGCAGGGCCCTTCTGTGCCCTCCGGCTGCCGAACGGTTCCTTCCGCGGCCCGTTTCTCCTCCGTGCGGTCGCGCCTTGCGTCCCACGGCACCGCGGGCATGCGCGACGGGCCTGGTACGCCCCGGGAAACGAAAAGGGCCGACCTTTCGGCCGACCCTTCTGTGTTCCGTCGGGATGACAGCAGAACCTGCGGTGGTGCTCCTGGAGGCAACCCACCGCGCTTCGCTTTCCTGCCAGCGGTCGACGTTCTTCCTGCGGGCACTGGATCTACTGGCCTAAGCCAGAACGCGCGTCGCTCCCGAGGAACGCGCTCGTCGCCACCCGCCGCGCTCCAATGGAGCTCACGTCAGGTCAGGAGCCACCAAAGACCCAAGGCGCTTCACCTCTGACGTCGGTGACGCTGCACGCTGGCAGGCCACGACTGTAAGCCGAATATGAAAGGCCTCAGACCATGAACTCGATACGAGCGATGACGCCATCAGGACCGAGGGACGTTATCGACGACTCGAAGCCAGGCCGAACGTCTGGTTGATCCGACCGTTCGCCCTGTACCCGTTCGAAGAGCGTCCCGTCGAACTCCGCCTCCGCGGTGAGAACCCTCTCAAGCTCCAGCGATGCCAGCGCGCGGACCACGCTGTGATGGGCGCCGACGAAAATGCGCGCGCCAATACCGCCGACACGAACGAGGATCTCCTGACCGAGCCATGACTCACCGAAGTCCGACCGTTCGACGAGTTGCCTAGACAAGTCCACCGGAGACCAGCTGTCACGCTGCCAGGCCTGCGAAACATTCAGATCACCCACAAGGGCTGCCCGCGCGGCAACGCGGTGACGCTCAAGCCGAGCAATGATGAACTCATCGAGTTCAAACCTCCACTGAGGCCCTTCGGCCTCCGTCCCCATCCCCGGCGACAAGGCTGAGCGTCTCAATCCCCTCGGCGACCAAGCGTTCTCGGTTGATACTTCGATGGTGGGCGCCTCATCATCCGGGTCGATGGAATGCAGTGAGATCTCGTGCTCGTTGGAGACGATCGCCGTCGCAAGTGCTGGGATTGCTCTGCCCTGATACCGAAGCGCATCCACCTGGCGGACGGCGTGGCCAAGCGCCTTCGCGACGGAACTCGCGTGCTGCGTCCCCTTACATTCAAGGACGCGATACCGGCGAGACGTGGGCGACTTGTCCGGATAGGACAGCAAGTAGTCCGGCTCTAGCGAACCGCGCTGATCAAAATCGCCGGCGGGGTGACCAGCAATCACACCGTTGAGCAGCGAACGTACGGGTAGAGCTTCGATGGGGCCACTCGCACCGTCCGATCGACACCAGGTCTTGGCCGCCAGTACGCCGAAGGCCACCCCCATGTGTTCAGATACCAGCGCACGATCATGGTCGAAGACATTGGCAACCGCAGATGCTCTAAGGATGAGTTTGGTGTTTCGGTGGTCAAACGCGCCCAGGTACCGAATCCAAGCCCACTGACGGGAAAAGCGCTCGAGGACTGCACTTGATCCACCGAGGGGCGTGGCCCGGGCCAACTCGAGCAGGGCATCCATAGGCCTCACACTTAGTACGCCGTGGAGGGACGGAACCGCGCTTAGCTTCTTGGTGGAGTAGTAGTTCGCTGGAGCATGCGTCGCGGGCATGCGGGCCTTGGTAGCCCTACTGTTCGCCTGCTTTGCCGCCCGAGTAGCGTCCGCTTCCATCGCCTTGCGAGCGCTGATCAGTAGTTTGTCATCGCTGTACGCCGACATGTCTGTCCTACACACAAGAGCTGAGATCTCGTCGAGCATGCCTTCACCAACCATTCAGTTCGGGTCGCTCTACGGAGGGTCGGTGGCAGTCGACTTCGAAACCAAGACTGAATGCGTCGTCGTCGACGGGGAACCGCTTGACGCGCTCGCAAGACTGCTCGTTCACACGCTTTACGGGAGCCACGGCCACAGCCTAGAGGAGGGGTTCGAGGGGAGCTGTCTGCCCGGACATGCCTGAGGCTGCAACCTCCTGATGGTCGTCGTTCCGGAGTGTGAAGAGCTCCGCCCGACCCTGTTCACTGAGGTCGATTACGGATCTGCGCCCCCCTGGCTCCTCGCAATCAGCTCACGGGACAGGTGGGTCGCGGCAATGCCCGATCATGCCGGCCATGCGACAAGTCGGGCACCTTCGTGTCCTCTCGAGTAGTCATTCCGACTTGTCGCGGCGCGTGAGCAAACACGGCTGCACACACCGGTATGGTCGCGACATGGACCCCGAAAGTTGGGCCGCGGTCGGCTCATTCACCCTCGACGCGCTCGCGATCCTCATTGCCCCAGCGGCGGCCCTCACCGGTGCGCTTGGGGGTGCTGCCATCGCAAATCGTCGGGCCGCGCAGCGGGAGCGCGAACAGCGCGCGGAAGCACGCCGCGACGCGGCACGGGGCCTCATGGTCGAGTTGCTGCATTCGGGCAACGCATGGAGGATCAAGCTCCAGCACTCAAACATCAGCGCCATCATTGACTCGATGCGAACGCCCGACGAGGACGACAGCACAGCCAAGGGCGACACAGCAAGTGAGCTGAGAGCACTGCGGGAGCGGCTTGAGATGGCCTTCACGGACATATTGCTCCGCGTCGAGAACGTCGAGTTGCGCACCGTCATCGAGCACTGCCGAGCCGAAATGGATCGGTCCCGGGAGGTGACGGGCGCCGTAGACAAGAGGATACGGGAGAAAGATCTAGGGCTCTCAGCGGAAATGCGTGCAGTCTTCGATTACGTCCAGAGCTTTGGCAGTGAGCTCCGCACGATGGAACAGGCCGCCATTCCGTACTTTGCCGCCGCCATCAGGTAGCCCCGGGCTCACGTCGCATCGGCGAGCGCTACTCATTCCCCCATCGTGATGATCGGAGGCTAGCAAGCGCGCAGGCGATACGTTTGCCGCATGGAACTTGCGCGCAAACTGGAACTCATCGACAAGCAGATTTCGGATGCTAATGGTGGCTTCCCAGAGGACTTTGAGGCCTGGCGCAATCGGACCGAGGTGGTCGTTCGAACGATCTTTGGTGACCCGAGTGTGATCCTCGGCAAGTTCAACGAAGTCAGTTACTTTCCGGGTGTGTGGTGGGAGGGAATGGATACCAGCGGCTACCAGCCCGCGGGTGTCAATGAAGTCGTCGCGATCCTCAACGCAGCGAAGCTAGAGCTGGAAATCGGGGCCGAGACGATAGCACCGGCCGAACCCACAACGACCGTCCTACCGTCAACACGGGTGTTCATCGTGCACGGGCGTGATGACGCGCGCAAGTTCGAGCTGGCATCCTTTCTGCAGAACCTCACAGGTGAGCAACCAGTCATTCTCCACCAACAGGCGAACGGCGGGCAGGTTCTCATCGAGAAGCTTGAAGAGCACGCTGGTCGCGCAGGGTTCGCCGTGGTTCTCTTAACAGGCGATGATGTGGGGCGGGCGAAGGAATTGGACGCCGCAGACGCACGTCCTAGGGCCCGGCAGAACGTGATCCTCGAAATGGGCTTCTTCTTCGGCCTCATCGGTCGCCAGCGAGTCGCGGTTCTATACGAATCCAACGTGGAGCTTCCGAGCGACATAAGCGGCCTCGTCTATACCGAGGTCGACGCCGCAGGCGGCTGGAAGCCCAAGCTCGCGGCAGAGCTTGACCGAGCCGGGATCAAGGTCGACTGGGCCAAGCTCGCACAGGGATAGAGCCAGTGCGCTTAACCGATATTGACATACACGCGCACAATTCGCCCGTCGTTCTCTTCTGCGTACACCGGGTAGATGCCGTCGCCCCAAGCCGTGCCAAAGGCGAAACCAGCTCCCGCGTGTCCCTTCTCGAAGGCCAGCTCGCCGTGTCCACCGCCGCTCAGCGTCGCCTGGCACGCTACATCGTACGAATAGTGGAACACCGTGTCCTCGGTGCGCTCGACCTCGCCGTCGACAGCGAAGGGCTCCTGCCTCCAGTCCGCGTCGACTTAGTAAAGATCGGTGATCATGAGCCGCCCACTGTCCACCGCAACCCCGCCGATGTACTCGACTTCGATGGTCTTCGGAGGCTCCTCCACAAATGGCTCGACCACGTCACGCGGCTCATTGTCGTCGTCGTGACCGTCTTCGAGGGCAAGCATCGCGCGGAAGCCTTGAGTTCTAAATCGGTCTTGCTCCAGTTGTGACTTTTAGGGGTAAAGACACACTGAGCGGGAACGAAGAAGGCCCGGACCATGCGACTTCCGCATGGTCCGGGCCTCTTTTCCGTCGGGATGACAGGATTTGAACCTGCGACCCCTTGACCCCCAGTCAAGTGCGCTACCAAGCTGCGCCACATCCCGGAACTGCCCGCACGCGGACAACTCCACTATCCTACCCGGTCCTCAACCCTGCCGCGAACGCGTCGCACCCCGTCGACCTCGAGCGCCACGACGACCGCCGCCAAGACCACCGCTGCGACGACGTACTCGCCCGTTGGAAGAAGGCCTGCACCCACGGCACCGAGCACGGCAGCGACCACCACCGCCGACACCCATCTCGCGATCTGACGGCGCAGCAGCACCGCCCACACCACCGCAAGAAACACGGCGGCCGGCAACGTCAGGGCGAGTCCGGCGACAGCATCCGGCACTTCCGTCTGCCCGGTGACCTTGTCGATCTCGACCTCCACCCCGGCCGACACCGCCCCACCGCCGCGAAGATCGCGCAGTGCGGATACCCGAACGCGAACCCGCGACGGGCATTCGAGAGGGCCTCGTGCTGCTCGCGGATGCAATAGATCCACCAGATCGCGGCGGTGATGACGAGACCGGATACGGCGAGCCACAGCAGATCCACCAGGTGCTCGCCCGCGGCGAGCGCGTCGATCAGAGCGTTCGAGCACGCAGCAGACTCTCGCCGAGCAGCCGCAACGTGAACAGGGAAGAAGGTCCACAGCTGCCAGGCCTCGGGCAGCCCGAGGCGCGCCACCCACAGCACCTGCACGCCGGTGATACCGACGGCGAAGCGCACCGCGGTGCCCCTCGAAGCGGGATCGGATGCGGCGAGCCGCACCCACTGCCCGACCATCGCCAGCCGCATGATCACGTAGCCGAAGGTCACCACCGTGTCGTCGAACTCGACCAGCTCGAGCGCACTCGCCACGCGACCCGACGCATCTGCATCGCGCGCACTCATGCGCCGCAAGCCCATCCGGGACAGCACGCCGCTCACCTCATGAGTACGGGGCGTGCAGCCCGCCTACGATGGAGCGAACCCGGAGGACACCATGCACGAGCAACGAACGGCGACGCTGCCGACGTGGACGTGGGGCTTCGTGCCCTACGCGGTGCTGTCGGTCATCCACGTCGTTGCGCTCGCCCTCGGCGCCGACGCCCTGGCCGGTCCGACCAAGCTCCTCCTCATGCCCGCGCTGGCGATCGCGGTGCTGTGGGCCGGGCGCGGCACGGCCTGGGGCGCGCCGTTCTCGCTGCTCTTCGTCGCCATCGCGCTGTCGTGGCTCGGAGACGGCGCGGCGACGTTCTTCCCCTTCGCACCAGAGCTGCCGGTGATGCTCGGATGCTTCGGACTCGCCCATCTGGCCTACATCTGGCTCTTCGCGCGCGTGCTCCCGACGCGTCCGCTTCCCGCGTGGACAATCATCTACACCCTGTGGTGGGGCATCTTGCTCGCGGTGCTCTGGCCGCGCCTCGGAGCACTGACCGTGGCCGTCGCGATCTACGGGGTGGTGCTCGCGGGAACGGCCGCCACCGCCGCTCGCACCCACCGGATCATCACGATCGGGGCGGCGTTCTTCCTCGCCTCCGACACGCTGCTCGCGTTCCGCCTCTTCACCCCCGAGGCGATGCCGCCGGTGACGAGCCCGCTCGTGATGCTCACGTACACCGTCGGCCAGGGCCTGATCGCGGCAGGCGTCGTGATCGCCGTCCGGCGGCAAGAGCGGACGGCCGCCCGATGACGGCGGCATCCGCGCGCGTCGACGCCTGGTTGTGGGCGGTGCGCGTCTACAAGACCCGGTCGCTGGCCACCGCCGCGTGTCGCGCCGGCCACGTGCGCGTCAACGGCGAGAAGGCGAAAGCCGCCCAACAGGTGCGGCCCGGAGACGAGTTGCGCGTGCGCATCGCCGGGTTCGATCGCATGTTGGTCGTGCGCGAGACGATCGTGAAGCGGGTCGGCGCCGTGCAGGCCGCGGCCGCCGCGGAAGACCGCACTCCCCCGCCCCCGCCGCGCGAGAGCACGCCCTTCGTGCCAGTGCGCGACAGGGGAGCCGGTCGTCCCACCAAACGCGATCGGCGCGACATCGAGAAGCTCCGCGGGCGCGACCTCGAGCACTGAATCCAGGCCTGACGCTCTCGTTGCTCCCTCCCCCGGCGGTCGCCGCGGGAGTTATCCACCGATGCGCCATCTTCGCCATCCGATGTCGTAGGTATGTTCGATAATGTATGCATGAGCTTCTTCGACGACATCCACCAGCACCTCGGTGTGCTGCGCGACGTCGTCGGCGAGGTCGATGCCGGTGCGCTGCCGACGACGGTCGCCGAGGCGCGTGACGCTGACGTGCTGCGCATGATCCGTGAATCGACGAGGGTCATCGAAGCGCTCGCCTCGCTGCGCATCGCTGCCTCAGGAGTGCTCGCCGCGCGGTCGCGGCGCGAGCAGGGCCACGATGGCGTGGCCGCCGGCGAGGGCCACCGCAGCGCAGTGAGTCTGGTGCAGGAGATCACCGGCACGACCCGCACCGAAGCCGCCAAACAGGTGCGGCTGGGCGAGTCGCTGCTCGACGGGGCGAACCTGCTCGGCGCGGCACGGGCACCGTCGGCTGACGATGCCGTGGATGCAGCGGACGCCGGCGACGACGCGGGCTCGGCGAGACCGGTGCGTGAGCCGTGGCACGCCTCGCTCGGGCGGGCACAGTTGGCCGGAACGCTGAGTGCGGCGCAGCACCACGCCATCCTCCGCGGTCTCGGCGATCCCCCTGCGCCTGGCGACTGCACCGTCGACGCGGAGTTCGCCGAGGCGTGGTCATTGGCCGCAGTGCAACTGACCGAAGAGGCTACCCACCGCACGGTCGAAGAGCTCGCGGCGGCGGCGCGAACGATCCGTGACCGACTCGACCCCGACGGAGCGGAGCAACGGTTCGCCGCGCGCTTCGACGGTCGCTCGTTCCGGATGTGGAAAGACACCCACGGTGTCTCGCACGGGCACCTCACCTTCGACGACGAGTCCGCCGCCTTCCTGCAGAGCGTGTTCGACTCCGCCCTCCGGCCTCGCCGCGGCGGACCCCGCTTCATCGCCGACGACGAGAAGGCCGCCGCCGCTGAGCTGCGCGACGATCCGCGCACCAACACGCAACTCGAGTTCGACCTGCTCCTCGACATCCTGCGCGCGGGCGTCCTCGCCGATGCGAAAACCGTGCACGGCACCCGCCAAGCCGGGGTACGCATCGTCGTCACCGACCACGCGTGGCAGACGAGTCACGACGGAGCCCCCGCGGTCGCACACCTCGAAGACGGATTGGCGGCTGTGCCCGCGTGGGTCGCCGCACAACGCGCCTGCGACAGCGGCACCCGCACCGTCTGGGTCGACGGCGCCGGCGAGCCCCTCCGCCTCGGACGCGAACAGCGCCTCTTCAGCTCCGGGCAGCGCCTCACCCTGGCCCTTCGCGATGGTGGATGCCGCTGGCACGGTTGCGACCGCCCCGCCTCGATGTGCGAAGCCCACCACATCGACCCCTACTCCGAGGGTGGCCGAACCGACACCGACCGCGGCATCCTTCTCTGCCGGTTCCACCACATGCAACTCCACCACCACCGGTGGCGCATCACTCGAGAGGGCGACGGCGACTTCGTGCTCCACCCGCCACCCGCACGAGGAGAACCATCCGTGCTCGTCCCGCGGCTCGCACTCACCTACGCGTGGGCCGACATCTCGCCGCCACTTGCCCGGTTCCGCCCACCACCGGGGGCGGCAGCACCGACGAACTAGGCCAGCAGGTCGAGCAGCCAACCCGCGCCGTGCACCGTGGCGCCGAGAGCGCGCACCCGATCGGCGAGCGCACGGTCGCTCGTGACCACGACCACGGCCCCGGCCGCGGCCCCGGCCCCCGCCCCGGCCGCGGCCGCGGCCGACGAGTCGACGAGCGCCGCGGCCGACGAGTCGACGAGCGCTGCGGTCTGCGCAACGATCTCGTCGTCTCCGGATGCTTCGGCACGAGCGATCACGACGCCCTCGGGCGCAGCATCCACCGTCTTCGCCTGCCCCTCGACGACCGCGACGATCGGGGTGAACCAGCCGGTCGCCCCCAGACCCAGAGCGGACGCGGGCACTCCCGACGCCGCGAGAGCGCCCAGCCGCTGGATGAGCCTGTCGGCGGCGCCGGCGCGATCGCGCCACCAGCCATCGGGCACCGAGCCCATGACATTCGCGACGTCGACGACGATCGTCGGGCGCACCTCCAGCAGAGGGCGCAGAAGCCTCCACGCGTCGGCGAACGAGGGATGCAGCGGTCGCCGATCGACCTCCTCGACCGCAACCCAGGCGAGCGCGCGGCTCTCGGGATCGCTGATCACGGGCTCGAACGGCACCACGACATCGCCGACGAGGGTCGTGTAACTCCAGACACCGAGGTCGAAGACGTTCACGAACCGCGGCGCGACCGACTCGGCCGGAACCCCGGCTTCCTCCGCCGATTCGCGCAGGGCGGCATCGTGGGCCGACTCGCCCTGATGACGCGCTCCGCCGGGAAGCGCCCAGGTGTCGCCGTGATGACTCCACGACACTCGATGCTGCAGCAGCACCCCGCGCTCCGGATCGAGGGCGAGGAGCCCCGCGGCACCGAACCGCCCCCAGTAGCGCTCGCCCTCGGGCGTCTCGACCCACGCATCTCCGGGATCGCGTGGCCCGTGCGGGCGACGCGGCTCACCGGGAGCGGGCGGCACGATCGTCATCGCACCAGCCTGTCACAACACCCGCACGACGAAACGGCACCGTCTCGGCGAAACCGCCCCGAATTCGGAGGATCTCGACGAGACGATGCCGTCTCGAGACGCGACTCAGCGCTGGCGACGCTCGCGCACGCGCATGTTCAGCACGATCGGGCTTCCCTCGAAGCCGTAGATCTCGCGCAGGCGACGCTGGATGAAGCGACGGTAGCCCGGGTCGAGGAACCCCGTCGTGAACAGCACGAAGGTCGGCGGACGCGTCGATGCCTGGGTGCCGAACAGGATGCGGGGCTGCTTGCCGCCGCGCAGCGGATGCGGGTGCTCGGCGACCAGCTCGGCGAGGAATGCGTTGAACTTGCCGGTCGGAATGCGCTGATCCCACGACTCCAACGCCGTCTCGAGCGCGGGCACGAGCTTGTCGAGGTGACGGCCGGTGCGCGCCGAGATGTTCACGCGGGGCGCCCACGCGACGTGCGCGAGGTCCTGCTCGATCTCACGCTCCAGGTAGCGGCGACGGTCCTGGTTCTCCATCTCGGGGGTGTTCATGAGGTCCCACTTGTTGAAAGCGAGAACCAGGGCACGGCCCGACTCGAGAACGAGGTCGATGATGCGCACGTCCTGCTCGCTCAGCGTCTGCGAGACGTCGAGCACCACGACGGCCACCTCCGCCTTCTCGAGCGCGGCCGAGGTGCGAAGTGACGCATAGAAGTCGGCACCCTGCTGCAGGTGCACCCGACGACGAATGCCGGCGGTGTCGACCAGACGCCAGACCTTGCCGCCGAGTTCGACGATCTCGTCGACCGGGTCGCGGGTGGTGCCCGCGAGCTCGTTGACGACGACGCGCTCCTCGCCGGCGGCCTTGTTCAGCAGCGACGACTTGCCAACGTTCGGGCGACCGAGGATCGCGACACGACGGGGTCCGCCGATCTCGTGACCGGCGACGGCCGAGACCTCGGGCAGCACCTTCATCATCGCGTCGAGGAGGTCGGCGACGCCGCGACCATGGATCGCCGAGACCGGGTGGGGCTCGCCGAGACCCAGGCTCCACAGCGCTGCGGCCTCGGACTCGTGACGCGCGTCGTCGACCTTGTTGGCGACGAGGAAGACGGGCTTGCCGCTGCGACGGAGGAGGCGCACGACCTGCTCGTCGGTGGACGTGGCGCCCACCATCGCGTCGACGACGAACAACACGACGTCGCACAGCTCGATGGCGACCTCGGCCTGCAGCGCGACCGACTTGTCGATGCCGCGGGCGTCGGGCTCCCACCCGCCGGTGTCGACCAGCGAGTAGCGGCGGTCGGCCCACTCGGCCTTGTAGGTGACGCGGTCGCGCGTCACGCCGGGAGTGTCTTCGACGACGGCCTCGCGACGCCCGATGATGCGGTTGACGAGCGCCGACTTGCCCACGTTCGGGCGACCGACGATCGCGACGACCGGGAGCGCCGGCAGGTACTCGATCGCATCGCCGCTGGCCGTGATGCCCGCGAGCAGCTCGGCATCCTCCGCGTCGAGGTCGAAGTCGTCCAGCGTCGCGCGCAGGGCCGCCGCGCGCTGCTCGGCGAGTTCCTCGTCGAGGTCGGCGAGCTTCTCTTCGAGCTGGTCGGGACCGCCCTCGTACTCTTCTTCATCGCCCATGGTGGGCTCCCATCTTCTGATCGACGACCTCGAGCACGGCCGAGACCGTCTGCTCGAAGTCCAAGTGCGTGGAATCGACGACGGTCACGCCGTCGGCGGCCGTCTGGAAATCGACGACCGTGGAATCGGATGCGTCGCGCCGCCGGATCGCGTCGGCCACGGCCGCCGCATCCTGACCCTCTAGTTCGGCGCTGCGCCGCGCGGCACGCACCTCCGGATCGGCGGTGAGCAGGATGCGGACGGGCGCATCGGGTGCGACCACAGTGGTGATGTCGCGCCCTTCGACGACGACACCGGGGCGGGCCGACTGCGCGACGAGCGAGCGGAACAGGCCGTTGAGACCCTCGCGCACGCCCGCGACACGCGCCACGCCGCTGACGGCGGCGGTCACGCGAGGTTCGCGGATGGCCGAGGCGACGTCGGTGCCGCCCACGGTGATCGCGAAGTCGTGGGGCGCGAGCGAGATGTGCACGTCGAGAGACTCGAACGCGGCGAGCGCCGACGCGGCGTCGTCGGTGTCTCCCCCGGCCTCGAGCATCGACCATGCCAGCGCGCGATAGACGGCGCCGGTGTCGAGGTAGCCGTAGCCGAGACGTGCGGCGACGCCCTTCGAGACGCTCGATTTGCCGCTGCCGGCCGGACCGTCGATGGCGACGACGACGGTCTCGTCGAACGGGCGGGGATCAGTCATGGGTGTTGTTCGCAATCCGCCACCCGCGCGCCTGGAGTCCCTCCGAGGCGCGATGGACGGCATCGGGGACGACGCTGATCTCGGCGAGGCCGAAGGGCGCGCCCGGAGAGTGCTCGAGCCGGAGGTCTTCGACGTTGACGGAGAGCTCACCGAGCTCGCCGAAGAGGCGGCCGAGCTGGCCGGGGGTGTCGTCGACCATGACGACGATGGTCTCGAAGCGGCGGTTCTGGCCGTGCTTGCCGGGGAGACGCTCGACGCCGTCGTTGCCACGGCGGATGGTGTCGGCGACGGCACGACGCGCACCCGGCGCGTCGGGGTGACGCAGCGCCTCGGCGACGCGGGAGAGGTCGCCTGCGAGCTCGTCGAGCACGTCGACGACAAGGGCCGCATTCGCTCCCAGGATCTGCACCCACAACTCGGGCGCCGAGGCGGCGATCCGGGTGGTGTCGCGCACGCCCTGCCCGGCGAGACGGAGCGAACCGTCGGGTGCGTCGACGAAGCGTCCGGCGAGAAGACTGGCCACCAGCTGCGGCACATGCGAGACGACGGCGACCGAGCGGTCGTGCTCTTCGGGCGTCATCTCGATCGGGGTCGCGCCGAGATCGAGCGCGAGCGCCTCGACGACGGCGAGATCGGCCGCGGTCGTCTCGCCGTCGCGGCAGACCACCCACGGCCGCCCGATGAAGATGTCGGCGCGGGCCGAGATCGCGCCGCCGCGCTCGCGACCGGCGAGCGGGTGCGAACCGATGTAGCGGGAGAGGTCGACGCCGCGCGCCTGAAGCGCGCGAAGCGGCTCGAGCTTCACGCTCGCGACGTCGGTGACCACGGCGCCGGGGTGCGCGGCGAGCTCGCGCTCGATCACGTCGGCCGTCACGTCGGGGGGCACGGCGACGACGACCAGCGCCGGCGCGTCATCCGGGCGAGGAAGCCGGCCCGCGCCGTAGTCGACGGCGAGGCGCAGCTGCGCGGGAGACGTGTCGTCGAGCGCGACGTCGACACCGAGTGCGGTGAGGGCATGACCGACGCTCGCGCCGAGGAGGCCGGCGCCGACGACACGAACGGTGCCGCGCACACGCGGTGCCAACGGCACCGGCGGGCGTACGGACGACGCGGTCGAATCGCTCACGGTCTCTCCTGGTCACCCGCCTTCGAGGCGGGGCACGGCGCGGGTGGAATGCTCACTCTTCGGCCGACGGATCGTCCGTGCGGGGAGGGGCGTCGTCGGCAGCGGGTTCGGTGCCACCGTCACGACGCGACAGAGTGAGCAGTGCGCCGCGCTCTATCGTAGTCAATTCGCGGGCGCGCCCAACCGGGAGCGGCCCCAGGGAGAGCGGACCGAAACGCCGCCGGACCAGGTCGACGACGGGGTGACCCACCTCGGCCATCATGCGGCGCACGATCCGGTTGCGCCCCGAGTGCAGCGTCAGCTCGACGATGCTGAAGTCCTCCGACGCATCCAGCAGACGCGCCTTGTCGGCCGCGATCAGGCCGTCCTCGAGCTCGATGCCCTTGGTGAGAGCGGCGATCGTCTGCGGCGAGACACGCCCCTCGACCTTCGCGATGTACATCTTGGTGACCCCGAACGAGGGGTGGGCGAGCACGTGCGCCAGGTCACCGTCGTTCGTCAGGATCAGCAGACCGCTGGTGTCCGCGTCGAGGCGACCGACGTTGTAGAGCCGCTCGGGCCATTCGTCGGCGTACTGGCGCAGATCGGGGCGACCGCGCTCGTCGCGCATCGAGCTGACCACGCCGGTGGGTTTATTGAGAATGACGTACCGCTTCGACGTGTCGAGCTGCACGGCCACACCGTCGACGTCGACGAGGTCGGTCTCGGGGTCGATGCGACTGCCGAGCTCGGTGACGACGACGCCGTTCACGCGCACCCGTCCCGCCACGATCATGTCTTCGCTCACCCGCCGCGAGGCGACGCCCGCATTGGCCAGCACCTTCTGCAGGCGAACGCCCTCGGTGTCCATCTCCGTCATCTCACGACCTCCGCATCGAATCCTGCCGAACCGTCGTCGAGCAGCGGCGCGATGCGCGGCAGCTCGTCGAGGGAGTTGATACCGAGGTTGACCAGCAACGCATCGGTCGTTCCATAGTGGATGGCGCCCGTCTCAGGGTCGGCGTACGCCTCGGTGATGAGCCCTCGGGCCAGAAGCGTCCGCACGACCGAGTCGACGTTCACGGCGCGGATCGCGGCGACCTGTCCCCGCGTCACGGGCTGCTTGTACGCGATCACGGCGAGCGTCTCGAGCGCGGCCTGCGACAGTCGTGACGGGGCCTGGGTGTTGACGAACTCCGAGACGAGGTCGTCGTGCTCGGCGCGCACGTAGAGCCGCCACCCGCCGCCGACCTCGCGCAGCTCGAAGCCGCGACGAGGTCCGGTGCCCCGCCCGTCGTAGTCGTCGACGAGCATCTCGACCGCTTGGCGCACCGCGGCCACCGGCGCGCTGACGGCGGCCGCGAGGCTCACGAGGCTCTGCGGCTCTTCGATCACGAGCAGGATCGCCTCGAGCCGACGGGCGATCGATCCCGTGCCCGCTCCCCCGTTCGGTGGGCCGGCCGGTGTCTCATCGGTCATAATCTGCTCCCAGGGTGGCGAGGTTCTCTTCCGACCAGCGCGCGGCGCTCCAGCTCAGCGTGAGTTCACCCAGCGGCTCGAGCTGCTCGAACGTGAGGGCGGCGTGGCGGTACAGCTCGAGCACGGAGATGAACCGGGCGACGACGACGCCCGGTTGGGCGACCCCGGCGACCAGTTCGCGGAAGGTGAGGGTGCCGGCACTGCGCAGGAGCGTCACGACGACCGCCGCCTGCTCGCGGATGCTGACGAGGGGCGCGTGCAGGTGGTCGAGCCCGACCTGGGGGATCTCCTTCGGTGCGAAGGCGAGCAGCGCCAGGGCGGCGAAGTCGTCGACGCTGTGCGTCCAGACGAGGTCGGGCACGGCGTTGCGGTACTTCTCATCGAGCCGCACGGCGCGCACGTGGCGGCGGTCCTCGGCCTGCAGCCCCGACGCGAACCACGCCGAGACGTCTTTGAACGCGCGGTACTGCAGCAACCGCGCGAAGAGCAGATCGCGCGCCTCGAGCAACGCCACCGACTCCGCGTCGACGAGTTCGCCCTGAGGCAGGAGACCGGCGACCTTCATGTCGAGCAGGGTCGCGGCGACCACGAGGAATTCGGATGCTTCGTCGAGGTCCTCGTCGGGCCCCAGCGCCTTCAGGTACGCGATGAACTCGTCGGTGACGCGGCTCAATGAGACGTCGGTGATATCGAGCTCATGCTGGGAGATGAGGGTCAGCAACAGGTCGAACGGTCCGTCGAACACGCCGAGCGAGACACGGAAGCCGTCGCCGGTCTCGTCGATCGGCGCGGAGTCGTCGCCGACCGGCGGAGTGTCGGCGGCGTCAGGCGACGGCGCCACGGGCGACCAGCTCCCGCGCAAGACGCAGGTAGGCCTGGGCGGCCGCGTGCTCCGGCGCGAACTCGGTGATGGGCATCCCCGAGACCGACGCGTCGGGGAACTTCACCGTCCGGCCGATCACGGTTTCGAGCACGTCGTCGCCGAACGCCTCGACGACCCGCTCCAGCACCTCGCGGGAGTGGAGCGTGCGGGGGTCGTACATCGTGGCGAGCACCCCGTCGAGCGTGATCGACGGGTTCAGTCGGTCGCGCACCTTGTCGATCGTCTCGATGAGGAGCGCGACGCCGCGAAGTGCGAAGAACTCGCACTCGAGCGGGATGAGCACACCGTGGCTCGCCGTGAGGGCGTTCACCGTGAGCAGCCCGAGCGACGGCTGGCAGTCGATGAGGATGACGTCGTAGTCGGCCGAGACCTTGCGGAGCACTCGGGCGAGGATCGTCTCACGGGCGACCTCGTTGATGAGATGCACCTCGGCCGCCGACAGATCGATGTTGGCCGGCACGATGTCGAGGCCCTCGACGCGCGTCGGCACGATGACCTCTCGCGGATCACGTTTCGTGTCGAGCAGCAGGTCGTAGATGGTCGGAGACTCGTGCGTCTGGATGCCGAGGCCCGCCGAGAGCGCACCCTGCGGGTCGAAGTCGACCGCCAGCACCTTGCGGCCGTAGCCGGCGAGCGCCGCCGCCAGGTTGATGGTCGTCGTCGTCTTGCCGACGCCACCCTTCTGGTTGCACAGCGCGATGATCCGGGCCGGGCCGTGCCCCGAGAGCTTCGGCGGGGTCGCGAAGCCGTGGTACGGCCGTCCGGTCGGGCCAAGGGTCACTTCGCCGTCGCCAGCCGTCACCGACTTCTTCGTTGCGCTCCGCGCCACCGACCCACCTGCCCTAGATATCTTGCCTCCCATGCTACCGAGTGAGGGGGCCGGCACCCGCGCGGGCACACCGGCCGCACGTCACTCCGTGCGCACCGGTCTGCGACGCCGAACGGCGACGAGGGTCATCGCGCCGATTCCCGTCAGGAGGGTCGCGCCCGCCATCCACGCCGTCGTCGGCTCAGCGCCGCTCTCGGCCAGGGCCGCCGGGGCGCCGGTGACGGTCGGCGCGGGGCTCGTCGGAGGCTCCGGCGACGGTTCGACCGGGGGCACGACGCCGGTGATCGACGTGACGTCGTCGGCGAGCTGCGCGGTCACGTGGGCCATCGCCCCGATCATGATCCCGAGCGCCTCGTCGTTGACGTTCGTGATGTCGTCGGCGGGCGTGTGGTAGTTCGGGTCGTGGATCTCGCCGACCGTGCCGCCGAACAGCGCGACCTGCTCCTCGGTCTTGACCTCGTCGGCTCCGGTGAACAGACCCGAGGCGGGGATCCCCGCGGAGATGAACGCGTCGTAGTCGCTGCGGCCGTCGAATGCTGTATCGATCCAGGGCTGTCCGACCGCGTCGAAGTAGTCGGTGAACGCCGCCTCGGTCTGGATGGAGCCCTCGGGAACGTCCACGGGGGCCTCGTACGTCGACTGGTCGGCGTCGTAGACCGAGATCACGTAGTTCGGCGAGGCGACCATGTCGAAGTTGAGGTAGGTGACGATCTCATCGGCCTGGGCGTCCGAGAGCCGTGCGACGTAGTCCGCCGAACCGAGCAGGCCGATCTCCTCCGCACCCCACCATGCGAAGCGCACGCGGTTGGCGAGGTCTCCGGATGCGGCGAGCTGCACGGCCGTCTCGAGGATGGCCGCCGATCCCGAACCGTTGTCATTGATGCCGGCGCCGTCGGCCACGGAGTCGAGGTGGGCGCCGAGCATGACGGCGTTCTCGGCGGCACCGGTGGGCGTGTCGGCGATGATGTTGAACGTCTCGATGACCGACAGCGTCTGCTGCAGCTGGAGGTCGGCGGTCACGGTTCCCGCGGCCATCGCCGCCAGGAGCGTCTGCCCCTGCGACTGCAGGATGCCCACCGAGGGGATGAGGTCGGGAGTCTGCTCGGCGAGGGTGCCGGAGACGATTCCCGGCTCGCTGTTGTAGACGAGCATGGCCACGGCGCCGGCGGCACCGGCAGCGACTGATTTCTCACCGAAGGCGCACACACCGCGAGAGACGACGGCGATCTTCCCCGCCGCATCCACACCACCCCACTCGTCGGCGTTGCACCCGGTCGCCGTGGTCGGCGCGACGAGGGCGACATCGGCGAGACCGCCTGCCGGGGTCGACGGCGTGTACTCCATGGGGAGCCCGAACGGGCCGGGGGCGCCGTCCTCGTCTTCGTCGTCGGTGAACGTGATCCCGTCGATCGCGAGCGCGTATTCGTCGATGGTCTGCACCGTCGCCGCGAACCTCTGACGCTGCGGCTCGTACCCGGCCTCGCGCAGCACCTCCTCGACGTAGGCGCCGCTCGCTTCGTACCCCGAGGTGCCGGCCGCGCGATTCCCGTCGTTCGCATCGGCGATCGCCTGGAACGCCTCGAGGTGCGTACGCACTCCCTCGACCGTGACTCGGCTCTCGAGATCGGCGGGATCGACCGCGAACGCCGGGGCCGTGCCCGACGCTGCCACGAGCAGCACGCCCGCTGCGATCGCGATTCCGACGGGTGTCCAGCGACGCTGCGGCTCTCGCACGATACGGTTCTCCTTCGACCTACCTGGGGGTTGAAGGCACGCTACCCGTGATCCCCCACCTCGTCCAGGAAAGTCACAGGGTGGAAACACCCGCCCGCTCAGCGAGCACGCGGATGCGACGTGGCGTACACGTCGCGGAGCGCCTCGACGCTGACGTGCGTGTAGATCTGCGTCGTCGCGACGGAGGCGTGCCCCAAAAGCTCCTGCACGACGCGCACGTCGGCTCCGCCCTGCAGAAGGTGCGTGGCGAACGAATGCCGGAACGTGTGCGGCGAGACATGCGCCTCGAGGCCGGCGCGTTCGGCAGCCTGCTGGATGACGAGCCATGCGCTCTGCCGAGACAACGGGGCGCCGCGAACGCCCAGGAACAGCCGGGGTGACGAGTGACCCCGGGCGGCGAGCGCCGGGCGCACCCGCGTCAGGTACGCGTCGACGGCGGCACGCGCGTACGAGCCGACGGGCACGATGCGCTCCTTGTCGCCCTTGCCGCGCACCCGGACGACGTCGCCGTGGGCGAGATCGTCGACATCGAGCTGCACGACCTCCGACACGCGCGCCCCGGTCGCGTAGAGCAGCTCGATCAGCGCCCGGTCACGAACGGCGGCCGGCTCGGCGGGCACGTCGTCGCCGGGCGCAGGGCCCGCGGCATCCAGCAGCTCTTCGATCTGGGTCACCGTGAGCGCCTTCGGCAGCCGCCGCGCGGCCTTCGGTGGGCGCAGCCGACCGCTGGGGTCCTCGGTCTCGGTGCCTTCGCGCACGAGGTACCGATGCAGGCCCCGCACCGACGACTGCAGGCGCGCGAGCGACGACGACGCCGGGGGCGGGTGGGCCGACGCCCGCTCGGCCGCGAACTCGGCGACCATCGCCGTCATCACCCCCGACGTATCGGCGACTCCGCGCTCGGCCAGCCATTCGGCATACACCGCGAGGTCGCGCCGGTAGGCCTCCTGCGTGTGCTCGGAGAGACCCCGTTCGAGTGAGACGTGCCGCAGGTACGCGTCGACCGCCCGCTCGATGCGCACGTCAGTGCTCCGCGGCGGCTTCCCGCCTGAGCACCTCGGCAGCCGCCATCACGCCGGCGATGAGGATCGCGTTGCCGAACCGGCCCTCGATGATCCCGTCGACGACCTCGGCGAGCGCAACCCGCTCCACACGGATGTCGGCCTCCTCGTCCTCGCGGTCGAACGCGGCGGGAGCGGCCTCGAGATCGCGGGCGAGGAAGATGTGCAGCACCTCGTTGTTGCCGCCGGGCGAGGTGTACATCTTCAGCAGCGGCTGCCAGCGACGGGCGACGAGGTCGACCTCCTCGGCGAGCTCGCGCTTCACCGAATCCGCGGGCGGCTCCCCCGCCACGTCGAGAAGCCCGGCCGGGATCTCCCACTCGCGCAACCGCACGGGGTGGCGGTACTGCTGGATGAGCACGACGCGATCCTCGTCGTCGATCGCGACGACCGCCGCTGCGCCCGGATGGTCGACGTACTGCCGCACGATCTCACCGTCGCCGTATCGCACGGTGTCGGAGCGGACGTCCCACACCCGACCGGTGTAGACCTTCTCGGAATCCACCACCTCGGACTCGACCGACTCGTCGCGGAGTCCCGCGACGGTCCCCGAACCCGCGGCATCCGTCACGCCGACTCCTCGACGTCGAACAGCTCGCTCGCACGGTGACGGTCGAGCGCGGCGCCGACAAGGCCGCGGAAGAGCGGATGCGGCGCGGTCGGGCGCGAGCGGAGCTCGGGGTGCGCCTGCGTGGCGATGTAGTACGGGTGCACGTCGCGCGGGAGCTCGACGTACTCGACCAGGTCGAGATCGGGGTTGAGCCCGGAGAACACCAGGCCCGCCGCGGCGAGCTGCTCGCGGTAGGCGTTGTTGACCTCGTAGCGGTGACGGTGGCGCTCCGACACCCGGGAGGCGCCGTACACCTCCTCGGCGACCGAGCCCGCGGCGAGGTCGGCCGGGTACAGCCCGAGGCGCATGGTGCCGCCCAGATCGCCGCGGTCGAGGATGTCGACCTGCTCGGCCATCGTCGCGACGACCGGGTGCGGACTGTCGGGGTCGAACTCGCTCGAGGACGCGCCCTCGAGACCGGCGACATGACGGGCGTACTCGACGACGATGCACTGCAGCCCCAGGCAGATGCCGAGGGTCGGGATGCCCTGCTCCCGGGCGAACTTGAGCGCCCCGAGCTTGCCTTCGATACCGCGGATGCCGAAGCCGCCGGGGATCACGATGCCGTCGAGTCCGCCGAGCGCCTTCTCGGCACCCTCGGGCGTCTCGCACAGGTCGGAGGGGATCCAGGTGACGGTGACGTGGGCCTCGTGCGCGAACCCACCGGCCTTGAGCGCCTCGGTCACCGACAGGTAGGCGTCGGGCAGGTCGATGTACTTGCCGACCAGGCCGATGGTCACCTCGTGCTTGGGGTTGTGCACCGCCTGCAGCACCTTCTGCCAGCGCGACCAGTCGACGTCGGCAGCCTCGCTCAGCCCGAGGGAACGGACGAGGTATTCGTCGAGCCCCTGGTCGTGCAGCATCGACGGGATGTCGTAGATGCTGGGCACGTCGACCGCGTTCACGACGGCGTCCTCGTCGACGTCGCACATGAGCGCGATCTTGCGCTTGTTCGACTCGGTCACCGGCCGGTCGCTGCGCAGCACCAGCGCGTCGGGCTGGATACCGATCGATCGGAGAGCGGCGACCGAGTGCTGCGTCGGCTTGGTCTTCTGCTCGCCCGACGCCCCCATGAACGGAACGAGGGAGACGTGGACGAAGAAGACGTTGCCGCGGCCGAGTTCGTGCCGAATCTGTCGAGCGGACTCGATGAACGGCTGCGACTCGATGTCGCCGACCGTTCCGCCGATCTCGGTGATGATGACGTCGGGCTGCGGATCTTCGCTGGCCTGCAGACGCATGCGTCGCTTGATCTCGTCGGTGATGTGCGGGATGACCTGCACCGTGTCGCCGAGGTATTCGCCGCGCCGCTCGCGCGCGATGACCTCCGAGTAGACCTGGCCGGTCGTGACGTTCGCAGCCTGGCTGAGCTCGATGTCGAGGAACCGCTCGTAGTGCCCGATGTCGAGGTCGGTCTCAGCGCCGTCGTCGGTCACGAAGACCTCGCCGTGCTGGAACGGGTTCATCGTGCCCGGATCGACGTTGAGGTACGGATCGAGCTTCTGCATCACGACGTGCAGGCCGCGCGCGGTCAGAAGATTGCCGAGACTGGCGGCCGTGAGGCCCTTGCCGAGCGAGGAGACCACGCCCCCGGTCACGAAGATGTGCTTGGTGGTCTTGCTGGAAGAGATGCCCGTAGATGAAGAGTCCGTCACGGGCTTCCATGCTATCAGTCCGCTCGCCAGCGAGCCCGCCGTCGACGCGCCGGGACTGTGACGACCAGCGTCGGCCGAGGCGTCGCCCGCGCTCACCGCGGCGCGCGTGCCGTGTCGAGAAGCTCGCGGGCGTGGGTGAGAGCGGCGTCCGAGTCGGCCAGTCCCGAAAGCAGGCGCGCCATCTCGGCCTCGCGCTCGGCCCCCTCCAGACGCTTCACGCTCGACGCCGTGACCGACCCGTCGTTGCTCTTCACGACCGAGAGATGGTTGCCCGCGAACGCCGCCACCTGAGCGAGGTGGGTCACGACGATCACCTGCGACGACTCGGCGAGCCGGGCGAGTCGCCGCCCGACCTCGATCGCGGCGGCACCGCCGATCCCGGCGTCGACCTCGTCGAAGACGAACGTCGGCACGGGATCCACTCCCGCGATGACGACCTCGATCGCGAGCATCACGCGGCTGAGCTCCCCTCCGGAAGCCCCCCGAGCGACGGGGCGCGGGTCGGCACCCGGATGCGGCGCGAGGAGGATCGTGACGTCGTCGCGACCGTGGGTGCTCGCCGCTCCCGGAGCCACCTCGACGACGAGCGTCGCATCGGGAAGAGCCAGGGCGTGCAGCTCGTCGGTCACGAGCGCACCGAGCCGGAGGGCCGCGGCCTCGCGCTCGGCCGTCAGGGCGGCGGCGGCGACGTCGAGCGCGGCGGCCGCGGCATCCCGTTCCGCCGTCAGGCGCTCGATGCGGTCGCCGTCGTCGTCGAGTTCGGCGAGACGGGCCGACCCGGTCTCGAGCAGTGCGATCGCCGCGTCGACCGAGCCGTGGGCACGGGCTAGGCCCGAGAGAGCCGCGCGCCGCTCCTCGGTCGCCGCCAGCTCGTGCGGACCCGACTCGTCGAGATCGGCGAGGTAGGCGGAGACGGCGGCGGCGAGGTCGGCGATCCGGTAGCCGACGTCGGCGGCCTGCTCTGCGAGGGACTCGAGGGTCGCGTCGTGGGTGCTGCCGCGCTCGAGCGATCGGCGAGCGTCGGCGACGAGCGCGGTCGCGTCGGCGGCGTCCATCTCGCTCGAGAGGGCTTCGTGCGCGGTGGCCGCGGCCAGCCGCAGCTCCTCCGCGTTCGCGAGGCGCTCGGCGCGCTGTGCCAGATCGACGTCCTCACCGGGGAGCGGGGCGACGGCCTCGATCTCGGCGAGCGCCGCGCGCAGCTCGTCGGCCTCGCGGCCGCGGACGTCGCGGTCGTCCTGCAGCTCGGTCAGCGTCGCATCGAGGGCGCGCCAGTGCTCGTATCCGGCGCGGTAGTCGGCGAGGGCGGCGGCCACCGGGGCGCCGCCGAAACGGTCGAGTGCGTCGCGCTGCGCGACGGCGGAGCGCAGGCGCAACTGGTCGGACTGCCCGTGGACGACCACGAGGGAGTCGGCGAGTTCGGCGAGCACCCCGGCGGGGGCACTGCGCCCGCCGACGGTGGCGCGTCCTCGGCCCTCGCTCGACACGGTGCGTCCGAGGTAGAGCTCGGCCTGGCCGTCGCCGAGGGGTTCGACGTCGCCGCCGGCCTCGCGGACGCGGTCGACGACGGCGCCGTCTTCCGGAACGCTCCACACGCCGTCGACGGCGGCCTGCGCCGCCCCGGAGCGCACGGCGCCCGAGTCGGCGCGGTTGCCGAGCAGGAGTCCGAGCCCCGTGACGACCATGGTCTTGCCGGCACCGGTCTCGCCGGTGATCGCGGTGAAACCCGGACCGATCGGCAGCGTCGCCTCGGCGATGACGCCGAGGTCGCGCAGTCGCATCTCCTCGATCATGAGATCTCCGGAGCCGGTCCGCGCCACCCGGTCACGGGGAGACGGAACTTCCGCACGAGGCGGTCGGTGAATGCGGGCGGGTGGAGCCGCGCCAACCGCACGGGCTCGCTGGAGCGGCGGACGACGACCCGCGCACCCGGCGGCAGTTCGTGCGAACGGCGACCGTCGCACCACAGGATGCCGACACCGCTCGTGCGTTCGAGCACCTCGATGGCGATCGGGGCCTCGGGCCCGACGACGAGCGGACGCGCGAAGAGGGCGTGCGCCGAGAGCGGCACGACGGCGATCGCCTCGACGGACGGCCAGATCACGGGTCCTCCCGCCGAGAAGTTGTAAGCGGTCGACCCGGTGGGCGTGGCGACCACGACGCCGTCGCAGCCGAACGACGACAACGGACGCCCGTCGACCTCGATCACGACCTCCAGCATTCTTTCGCGACTGGCCTTCTCGACGGTGGCCTCGTTCAGCGCCCACGTCTCGTAGATCACGGCGTCGGTGGAGTCCTTGACCCGCACCGACAGCGCGAGGCGCTCCTCGACACGGTAGTCGCGGTCGATGACCCGGCGGACGGCGTCGTCCATGTCGTCGCGCTCGCTCTCGGCGAGGAACCCGACGTGACCCATGTTGATGCCGAGGACGGGCGCCGTCCCCCCGCGGACGAGCTCGGCAGCGCGGAGGATGGTGCCGTCGCCGCCGAGCACGATCGCGAGTTCGATCTCGCCGACCGCGACATCCTCCCCGAGGGTGCCGACACCGTCGAGCGGGAACGCGCCCTCGAGGTCGTCGCGGTCGTCGCGCGAGAACACGGCGCGAGCACCCGCCTGTCGAAGGGCGGAGACCACGCGCCTCGCGGCGTCGACGGTGTCGTCTCGGCGCGCGTGGGCGACCACGAGGATGTTGCGATCGCTGGGTGTCATCGGCTTCCGGTCAGTTCGTTCACGGTGCTTCCCCATTCTGACGGATCGCTCCCCCACGACGTCGCGAGGTGGACCACATACTCCCGATTGCCGTGCAGACCGGCGATCGGAGAAGCGATGAGCCCCGCCGTCCGCAGGCCCGCATCCCATGCGGACCACAGCACGGTCGACACGGCGTCCGCGCGGAGATCGGGGTCTGTCACGAGCCCGCCCTTGACCGCGGTGCGTCCGACCTCGAACTGCGGTTTGATCAGCAGCACGATGTCGGCGTTCTCGGCCGCGGTGGCGACGACGGCGGGAAGGACGTGCGTGAGCGAGATGAAAGAGAGGTCGCCGGTGACGACGGAGGGGCGCTCAGCGACCCCCGTCGCGGACGCGAGGATCGCCGCATCCATGTACCTGACGTTGAACCCTTCGATCGACACGACGTCGGGGTCGAGGGCGAGGAGAGGGTCGAGCTGCCCGTGACCGACGTCGACGGCCAGCACCGGTCGCGCACCGCGCTCGCGCAGCACCTGGGTGAACCCCCCGGTCGATGCGCCCATGTCCAGCGCGACCCGGTCTTCCACGGCGATGTCGAACGCGTCGAGACCGGCGAGCAGCTTGTGCGCGGCACGACTGACGTAGTGGTCGGATGCGGCGACCGCGAGCTGCGCCTCGTCGTCGATGCGCGCCGACGGCTTCACCACGATGCCGCCGTCGACGCTCACCAGCCCATCGGCGATCAGCTGTGCGGCCTGAGTACGCGAACGCGCCAGGCCGCGGCGGGCAAGCTCCGCGTCGAGACGCGCCGTCATCCGCTCACGTGGTGATCGGTGGGTCCGGACTCGAGGCGACGGGCCAGCTCGTCGTGCAGCGACGCGTAGGCGGCGGCGCGATCGCCCAGCGGTTGCCCCTCGATGATGCGCAGCCGACTGATCAGCTCCGAACCCTCGGGCCCGGCGTCCTCCGTGCGGTTGGCGTCGGTCATCCAGCTATCGTAACGACCTCACGGCCGCCAGAACGGGTCGGCGTACAGACGCTCCGGCACGCGGAACCCGAAGATCGCCCGCCCGGAATTCCACACGGCCGCGGCCCCGGCCCGCACGAGGTCGACGGGGCGGTCGCCCTCCGAGACGATCCGCAGATCCGCGCCGTCGATCTCGACCGTCGCCGAGCCCACCGTGGTGCGCGCGCCCTTCACGACGGTCGCCGGGTACGGCTCGAACATCTCGCGCAGATCGCTCACGATGAAGTCGGGGCGCGAATCGGGAGGCGCCGCGAGCAGGTGCTTGGGACGATCGATCCCGGTGAGAACGTGCACCGACCGCATACCCGCGGCGACGGCGCCCTTGATGTCGGTATCGAGGCGGTCGCCGATGAACAGCGGAGTCGACGCGTCGAAACGCTTCTCCGCCTCGCGGAAGATCGGCACCTCGGGCTTGCCGGCTACCGTCGCCAGACGTCCGACCGCGGTGTGGACGGCCGACACCAGAGTGCCGTTTCCCGGGGCGATGCCGCGCGCCTGCGGGATCGTCCAGTCGGTGTTGGTCGCAACCCAGGGGATGCCACCATCTTCGACCGACGTTTTCAGTGCGAACGCCGCCTCCGCGAGGTGCACCCATGCCACATCGGGGGCGAACCCCTGCACCACGGCGGCCGGCGCATCGTCCGCGGAACGCGTGACGACGAAGCCCGCCTTCTCGACCTCCACGACGAGCCCCTCGCCACCGACGACGAGCACCGTCGAGCCCGGCGCGACGAGATCGGCGAGCAACGTCATGGCGGCCTGCGGGCTCGTGACGATGTCATCGGCGCGCGTCGCGGTGAGGCCCAGCTCTACGAGGTGCGCGGCGACCGACGCATCCGTTCGCGACGCGTTGTTCGTGATGAACCCCACACGGCGGTCGGATGCTGCGCGGTTGAGACTCTCCACCGCGTGCGGGATCGGCCCCGGGCCGGCGTACACCACACCGTCGAGGTCGGCGAGCACCACATCGACACCCTCCAACGGTGTCGGTGTGGACGACGAGCGCCCCCACATCAGCGGTCCTCGCCGTCCGTCTCGTCGTCGGCGGCGGCGCGCGTGTCGCTCTCGCCGCTCTCGCCGCCTTCGCCGCTCTCGTCGCTCTCGCCGCTCTCGTCGCTCGAGGACACCGCGACGGGCTCGCCCGCGTCAGTCTCCTCGGCGGGAGCCTCTCCCGGCTCCGCGTCGGAGGCGTCCGACATCCCCTGGTCGGCGGTGTCCTCATCGGGATCCGCCGGGATGACGGCGTCAGGGTCCTCGGTCTCGTCGACGATCAGCACCTCGTGGTCGGCGACACCCGACGCATCGTCGAGGGCGTCGGCGGCGACGTCGGCGCGCCGACGCCACAGCTGCGCCTCATCGTCGCGGCCGAGCTCCTCGAGCACCGCCGCGCGCGCGGCGAAGAGCGCAGGGCTCCACTCGAACGCACGGTCGGGATCGAGCTCGGGGATGTCGAGCTCCTGCAGAGCACGCTCGGTCTCGCCGAGGTCGAGCCGCGCACCCGACATGGCGATCGCAAGCTCGACGCGCACCTCCGTGGGGAGCGTCGAGCGATCGACCCCACGACCCTCTTCGAGACCACGGTCAGGACGACCCACACCACGCTCGCTGTCGACGAGGAGCGCGATCTGATCGTCACGACCGGAGATGCGGCGGTAGGTGCGGAGTTCTCGAAGCGCAAGCGAGAAATCGCCGATGCCGTAGGCGGTGATGGCGGCGGTCTCACGGACGACCGCGATACGGCCCGCGCGACGCGTGGCGGCGAGGGCATGTTCGTGCGCGAGGGCGGGGTCGTCTTCGATCAGACGAGCGGCCATGGCCAGGTGCCGCGCGACCTCTTCCGCGTTCTCCTTGCTGAGGGTCTTCAGCTCATTGCGCGCCTGGGCGGGCAGATCGCGTGCGGTGATGTCTTCGGGGAGTTCGGGGCCGCTCTCGCGGAAACGCTCCGGCGGGCGTGACGCACGGTCGGACGACGAGGACGGCCGACCGCCGCCACCCGCTCCGCGGTAGCCGGCGCCGCCCGTGGGGCGGCCGCCACGATCATCGCTGCGGGGAGGACGACCACCGCGATCATCGCTGCGGGGAGGACGACCGTCACGAGAGGAGGCGCCGTCGCGGGCGGGACGTCCGGCTGAGGAAGGGCGACCGTCGCGCGCGGGGCGCGCATCGCGGTTCGGCCGGTCCGACGAGCCGTACGACCGACCCGCGGCCGGACGCCCTCCGGAATCAGAGCGCGGGGCATCGCGACGCGGCCGATCACCGTAGGGCGCGCGCGCACCGTCGCGCTGCGGACGGTCGGTGCGCGCAGGGCGGTCGTCACGCCCCGCACGGTTATCGGATCGAGGAGTGCCGCCCCGCGACGGTCGCCCCTCAGACCGCGGTCTGTCCGAGCGCGGACGACGATCAGCGTCGCGGCGTGCATCACCGCTCCGTCCGGAGCGATCGTCGCGACGGGGAGCGTCGGCGTCTTCAGTTGCCATGGCGGGTCCTCCTGGTGGGCCAGCTTACGGGCCCGTAAACGCAAAATGGCCACCCAACTTTGGGTGGCCATTTCACTGAAAAGAAGTCCGGCGGTGTCCTACTCTCCCACAGGGTCCCCC
>NZ_QEIJ01000010.1 GCF_003095395.1 Microbacterium sp. Gd 4-13 | reverse complement strand
CTGCTCGATGGGGATCGGCCCGACCCCCTCCACCACCGCCGGGGCGGTGTTCGCGTGCTCGTCATCGAGCAGCGACAACACCGGCACCGTGACGGCCACGGTCGCGCGGATTCCGCGCGCCGCGTCGGGGTGGGCGGGCACGTCCCCGTCGACGAGAAGGTCGACCATCACATCCGCACGCAACTCGTCGAGAGAACGCTCCTCGCCCTCCTGGGCGCCGAGGGCGTGTGCGATCGCGGTCGCGCGGTGCTGGATCGCGTGGGCCTTCACCGCGGAGGAGTAGAGCATCACCCAACTCATCCCGTCCTCCGCCGGCTGCACCACCACCCGCCGCTCCCGCACCGCTTCCGCATGCCGCTCACTGCGCGTCGCGGCCCGCACCGTGTCGACGAGCTTCCGCAGCAGGCGGCGGAACGACCCGAGCGCGTGGGTCGTGGCGAGGTCGACGGCGAGTGGCACGACCTGGTCACGCAGCTCCGGCTCGACCGTGTCGACCAACTCCACGAACACGTCGGCGTGCCGCTCCGTGGTGCGTGCGTGGGAGAGGGCGTCGAGCATCGCCGGGTACCGGTTCACGAGGCCGTCGGAGGTCGCCAGCATCCGTTCTGCGATGTGCTCGGTGACCTGCAGCACCGTCGCGAGCTCGAGTCGGAGGGATCGCATCACGATCTCCGTCGTCTTCCCGCGGAACACCGCCGCCTCGGCCACCGCCTCCCGCCGCAACCCCTCGACCCGCTCGAACCGTTGCGCGGCGAACACCGACATCAACGTCGACACATCCGCCACCGCATCCAGGCCATCACGACCCGCCGCGACCGGATCACCGTCCGCATCGAACCACTCCCGCTCCTCGAACCACTCCGGTCGCTCGGACCACTCCGAGCCCGCAACGTCCGCCGGAAGCGCATCGGCATCGCGCCGCGCCTCACCGTCAGTCGGGGCGCCGTCGTTCTCGAGCATGCCTACATGTTAGAACAAAGGTACGACACTGGTCGGAAGTCGTGCCGCACTGTGGAAAGCTCCCGCGCGCCCGCCGTCGTTGGCCCCACACGCGCGGAGCGGCAGGCGGTGTCAGCCGGTGAAGACGGTCGAGCTGCGGCGCTCGTACCAGCGCGCGAGCTGCTCTCCGGCGCCGTGCACGTGGGCGCGCATCTGTGCGCCGGCGGCCTCGGCGTCGCCGCGCTCGATGGCCTCGATGATGCGCAGGTGCTCCTGGTAGTTCTCCTCGCGATGGCGCTCGTCGTTGACGAGCAGCTGCGCGGAGACGTTGCGGGGGAAGGTCTCGTTGATCTCGGCGATCGCGCGTCCGAGCCGCGCGTTGGCCGACGCGAGCACGATCGTGTTGTGGAAGACGTCGTTCTCCTGCCGACTGTCCAGGGCGCGCGCCGGGGCGCCGCCCTCGACCGAGCGGTCGTACATCTCCTGGTTCGCGACGCGGAGCCTGTCGAGGTCGGCGTGCGAGATACGGCTGACGGCGCGCGCGGCGGCGAGGGCTTCGAGCTCGGCGCGCACCTCGTAGGCCTCGCGCACCTCCCACGGGGCGGGGACCCGAACGACAGCGCCGCGGTTGGGGACCACATCGATCAGTCCGCCGGTCTGCAGCTGGCGGAGCGCCTCGCGCACCGGGGTGCGGCTGACGCCGAAATCGCTCGCGAGCTCGGCCTGCCGCAGCTGCGCTCCGATGGGGATGTCGCCGTTCATGATGCGCGCTCGGATCTTCGCCGCGATCTCGTCGACGAGAGCGTGAGCGGAAGACGCTTCGATCGTCTCATCAGCCATTCAGGTGTGTCTCCTCACCGACGCAGATGGTGCTGCGGCACCCCGGAACGATAACAGAACTCCCCTATATGGACCCCGATCCGAGCGGAACGTCGCCCAGGCAAGTAATATTGGATCCATACTCATGATGTTAGGATCCACATATGTCAGGGCTGGAAGTGATGACGGACATCCGCGTCCGGGTGCGCGGGCTCGCCCGTGAGGCCGAGGGTGTGCTGTCGGTGGAGCTCGAACCCCTCGGCGAAGCGCTCCCTTCCTGGACCCCCGGCGCACACATCGACCTCGTCGTACCCGGCGCGCCCGTGCGGCAGTACTCGCTCTGCGGCGACCCGTCCGCGCCGCGCTACCGCATCGCCGTGTTGCGTGAGAGCGATAGTCGCGGCGGATCCCGAGCCGTCCACGAACGACTGCGGCCGGGGGATGAGATCGTCGTCCGCGAGCCGCGCAACCACTTCGTGCTGGAGCCCGCCGCGCAGTACCTCTTCATCGCCGGCGGCATCGGCATCACGCCCCTGCTGCCCATGGTGCGTCAGGCCCAGGCGGCGGGAGCCCGCTGGCGGCTGCTCTACCTCGGCGGTTCGCGCGAGCGCATGCCGTTCCTCGACGAGCTCTCGGCCCTCGGCGGAGACGTCACCGTCGTCGCCCGCGACGAGGGGACCCGGGCCGACCTGATCGCCGAGGTCGCCGCATCCCCCGACGCGCTCGTGTACGCCTGCGGTCCGGAACGGATGCTGACGGCCCTGGCCGATGCGGTGCCGGACGCCGACGCCCGGCTCCGGCTCGAGTACTTCTCAGCTCCCGAGATCGCGTACGAGCCTGGTGGGCCGTTCCGCATCCGCCTCGATCGCAGCGGTCTCGAGCTCGAGGTGACCCCGGAGGAGTCCATCCTCGAGGTCATGCGCGGCGCCGGCGTGGAGGTGCTGTCCGACTGCGAGGAGGGCATCTGCGGCAGCTGCGAGACCCGCGTCGTCGAGGGGGAGCCCGAGCACCGCGACTTCGTCCTCACCGCGCAGGAGAAGGCGAACGGCGACTGCCTGATGGTCTGCGTCTCCCGCGCCTCGTGTCCACTGCTCGTCCTCGACGCCTGATACTCACCGACCGAAACGCACTGAAGGAGCGCACCGCATGCTCAAGCAGGAAGACAACGAGAAGATCACTCGATCGGGGCCCGGCACTCCGCTCGGCAACCTGCTGCGTTCGTATTGGCAGCCGGCCGCCCTGGTGTCGGAGATGCCGGGCGAACGTCCGGTGAAGCAGGTGCGCATCATGAGCGAAGACCTCGTGCTGTTCAAGAAGCGGGAGGGCTGGGGGCTGATCAGCCGCTATTGCGCCCATCGGGGGGTCGACCTGTCGTACGGGCGCCTCGAGGAGGACGGCATCCGCTGCCTCTACCACGGGTGGCTCTACAACGGCGAGGGGCGGTGCGTCGAGCAGCCCGCCGAGCCCGACCACAGTCAGTTCCTCGGCAAGGTGCGCATCGCCAACTACCCGTGCGTCGAGCGCAACGGCATCATCTTCACGTACATGGGCGCGGGTGACCCGCCGCCGTTCCCGCACTACGACTGCTTCGTCGCCCCGGAGGAGTACACGTTCGCTTTCAAGGGGCTGTGGGAGTGCAACTGGCTCCAGGGCCTCGAGGGTGGCATCGACCCCAGCCACGTGTCGTTCCTCCACCGCTTCATCGAAGAAGACCCGCGCGAGATGTACGGCCAGCAGTTCGCCGAGGAGGTCGAGGGTACGGGCAAGAAACTGTCGATGCTCGTCGGTGAGAGCTACCGCCCCGACATCGAGGTCGAGAACGCCGAGCACGGCCTGCGCGTCTACGCCCTGCGTCAGCTGACCGAGGACATCAAGCACGTGCGTGTGACGAACCTCATGTTCCCCAACGCGTTCGTCGTCCCCTTCGGCAACTCGAAGGTGTTCACGCAGTGGCACGTACCGATCGACGACGAGACCTCGTACTGGTACATGATCTTCTACGACTTCGCCGAGCCCACCGACAAGGAGACCCTCCTGCAGCAGCGGCTCGAGGGCGTGAGCCTCCCCGAGTACCGGCCCCTGCGAAACCGCAGCAACAACTGGGGCTTCGACCCCGTCGAGCAGAAGGAGCTCACCTACACCGGCATGGGTCTCGACATCAACGTCCACGACCAGTGGGCGGTGGAGAGCATGGGAGCCATCCAAGACCGCACCGTCGAGCGCCTGGGCATCTCGGATCGCGCCGTGAGCGCGAACCGTCGCCTGCTCCTGCGCGCGATCGAGGCCTTCGCCGCCGGGGCGCGCACCCCGTCGCATCCGCTCAGCGAGACCGAGGCGACCGAGCTGACAGGACCCATCGCCATGGACACGATCGCCGCGAACGACGCCTGGCAGACCCGCTGGGTCGAGCGCGAGCAGGAGCGCCGCGACGCCTCGCCGTGGGCGGGCCCGCTCGCCACCGCGGAAGCCACCGTCGATGCGTGAGCGCAACGTCGACGAGCGTCCCGTCTCCGAGAACGGCGGGGGCGTCTCGGCGCGGCCCATGCTCGCCGCCGAGCGCGACGGCTTCATCTCTCGCCACGACCTCTGGAGCGAGGCGCAGTACGCGGCCGCGGGCCAGATGCGCCGGGTCATGGATGAGATCGGCATCGAGATGGTGCGGTTCTCGTTCGTCGACCAGCACGGCATCCTGCGCGGGAAGACCATCACCCGGGCCGGCGTCGCCGCTGCGATGCGCTCGGGCCTGACGGTGCCGAGTTCGCTCCTGCTGAAAGACACCTCGGGCCAGTCGGTCTTCTCGGTCTTCTCCGCCGACACCGGGGTGGGCGTCGACGGCTTCAGCGGAGCGGGCGACATCGTGCTCGTGCCCGACCCCGAGACCTTCCGCGTGCTCCCGTGGACCGAGAACACCGCCTGGATCCTCTGCGATCTCCGCTTCCCCGACGGCGCGCCCGTGCCGTTCTGCACGCGGTCGATCCTGCGCACCGAGCTCGCCACGCTCGCCTCGCGCGGGTACGGCATGACGGTGGGCGCCGAGCTGGAGTTCCACGTCTTCCGGCTCTCCGACGAAGAGCTCGCCACCGCGCACGTCGCCGCCCCCGGGCGTCCGGGGGACGCGATGGTCTGCGCACCCACGACGCGCGGGGCGCAGCTGTTGCACGAGGAGTCGCTCGACGCGATGCAGCCCCTGGTCGACGCGCTCTACCGCACCCTGACCCTTCTCGATCTCCCGCTGCGCTCGATCGAGCTGGAGTTCGGGCACAGCCAGTTCGAGATCACGATGGAGGCGGGGGATGCTGCGCGGATCGCCGATGCGATCGTGCTGTGCCGCATGGCGGTGCGCCGCGTCGCCCGCGGCCTCGGCTACCACGCGACGTTCATGTCGCGCCCCCAGGGTGTCGAGGGCGCCTCGACCGGCTGGCATCTGCACCAGTCGCTCTACGAGCTGTCGACGGGGGCTGCAGCCTTCGTCCCCGAGGCGGAAGGGACGACCCTGAGTCTCGTGGGGTCGGCGTACCTCGCCGGGCTCCTCGCCCACGCGCCTGCCGCGGCGGCCTTCACCACACCGACCGTCAACGGGTACAAGCGGTACCAGCCGTTCTCGCTCGCACCCGACCGCGTGGCCTGGGGCATCGACAACAAGGGCGCGATGATCCGCGCGGTCGGCGGGGTGGGAGATCCCGCGACCCGGCTCGAGAACCGCTCCGGCGAGCCCGCGGCGAACCCGTACCTCTACATCGCGTCGCAGCTGATCAGCGGGATGGACGGCATGGAGCGCGGACTCGTGCCGCCCGCTCCCACCCTCGATCCGTACCGCACCGAGGCGCCGGCGCTGCCCGCGTCGCTCGGCGACGCCGTCGCCGCGCTCGTCGACGACCCCGCGTTCCGGTCGGCTCTGGGCGAGACGGTGGTGCACTGGTACGCGACGATCAAGCGCGCCGAGTTCGACCGGTACCTCCGACACGTCTCCGACTGGGAGCAGCGCGAATACTTCGGGATCCTGTGATCCCGCGCCGAGGAAGAGAGCACGCATGAGCATCAGATCCCGTGTCGGCACCCTGCCGGCCCACGAACCGTTCCTGCTCGCGGGGGAGTGGATCCCGGCCGGCGACCGCGCCCGCCGCGAGGTCATCGATCCCGCGACGCAGGAGGTGCTGACCACCGTCGCCGACGCGACGGCCGCCGACGTGGATGCGGCGGTGGCCGCCGCCGTCGCGGCGCACGCCGATCGGCGCTGGCGGGGGATGGCGCCGCTGGATCGTGCCCGCATCCTGAACCGGGTCGCCGACCTCATCGAGGCCGACCTGGAGGAGCTCGCGATCCTCGAGACCCGCGACAACGGAAAGCCGATAGAGCGCTCGCGCGCCGACACGGCCAGCGCGGCACGCACCTTCCGACACTTCGCCGGTGCGCCGTCGCGCCTGGGCGGATCGGTCATCCCGATCGACGGCGGCGCGCACCACGTCTACACGGTGCTCGAGCCGATCGGTCCGGTGGCGATCATCCTGCCGTGGAACTTCCCGATCATGACGGCGGCCTTCAAGCTCGCCCCGGCGCTCGCCGCGGGCTGCCCCGTGATCGCGAAGCCCGCGGAGGACACACCCCTGACGCTCCTGCGCCTGGCGAGGATCCTGCAGGAGGCGGGCGTGCCCGACGGCGTCGTGAGCGTGCTCACCGGCGACGGCGAGGTGGGCGCCGCCCTCTCGGCCCACCCGGGGATCGCGAAGATCAGCTTCACGGGCTCGACGGAGGTCGGTCGCCTCGTCGCCCACGCCGCCGCCGACGACTTCACCCGCGTGACCCTCGAGCTCGGCGGCAAGAGCCCGAACATCGTCTTCGAAGACGCCGATCTGGATGCTGCGGTGCTGACCGCCATGCGTGCGTCCTTCGGGCATTCCGGGCAGATGTGCACCGCGGGAAGCCGGCTTCTCGTGCAGCGCTCCATCCTGGAGGAGATGACCGAGCGCCTTGCCGCGGCCGTCCGACGGGTGCCCGTCGGCGACGGGCTCGACGGCGGGATCACCGTCGGCCCGCTCGTCTCGGAGGAGCAGCGCCAGCGCGTGCTCCGCTACATCGAGAAGGGCATCGGCGAGGGCGCGACCCTCGTCGCCGGCGGGGGAACCCGCGAGCCGGGCTTCTACGTCGAGCCGACACTGTTCTCCGGTGTCACCAACGACATGACCATCGCGCGCGAGGAGATCTTCGGCCCTGTGGTCGGGATCATCGCGTTCGACGACGAGGCCGACGCCGTGCGCATCGCCAACGACACCCGGTACGGGCTCGCCGCCGGGGTGTGGACCCGCGACCTGTCGCGCGCGCACCGGATGGCGGCCGCGATCGACGCCGGCACGGTGTGGATCAACACCTACAACGTCTTCGACCCCGCGTTGTCGTTCGGCGGCGTCGGGGAGTCGGGGCTCGGCCGCGACCTGGGCGACGAGGGGCTTCTGGGCTTCTGCGAGCCGAAGAGCGTCGTTATCGCGATCTAGTACGCCGCACGGCGAGAAAGGGGCATCCGTGATCGACACGGTGCACACGGTCACCGGGCCCATCGGTCCCGCCGACCTCGGGATCACGCTCCCGCACGAGCACGTCTACATCAACATGACCCGCACGACGCCGCAGGACGGGTACCTCAACGTAGCCGCCGAGGCCGATGCCGAGCTCGCGCTCTTCGCGGCGGCGGGCGGCGCCACCCTCATCGATCTGACCAACGGCGAGCTCAGCGACTATGCGGCACCGGTCGGGTGGAGCGACGACCTCCGGGTGATGCAGCAGAATGCGACCACCGGCTCGAGATCGGTCGCGAACGTCCTCGCGACCAAGGAGGCGTCCGAGCGCACCGGGGTGCAGGTGATCCTCGGCACGGGGCACTACTACGAGACCTACCTCGACCGGCTCTGGTTCGATCGCACGCCGACGAACCTGATCGCCGACTACCTGATCGCCGATCTGCTCGACGAGATCCCCGGCACGGGCGTGCGGGCGGGGGTCATCGGAGAGATCGCGTCCGACCTCTCGCACATCTCCGCGATCGAGGAGCGGTCGTTCCGCGCGGCCGCGAGGGCGGGCCGGGAGACGGGGATGCTGATCTCCACCCACGCACCGACGTTCCCGACCGGTCTCGCGCAGCTCGACATCCTCCGCGAGGAGGGGGTCGACCTCTCGCGCGTCGCGATCGGGCACGCCGACACGGTCAAGAGCGTCGACTACTCGCTCGAGATCGCGCGGCGCGGAGCCTTCGTGCAGTTCGACTGCCTGATGACCTGCCGGGTCGGGGGCGTGCTCGTCCGCCCGCAGATCGACCGGCGGCTGTCGTATCTGCGGCAGCTCATCGATGCGGGCTACGCCGACAGCATCCTGCTCTCTCACGATGTCTGCCAGCGCTCGCACCTGCGCGCGGCGGGCGGTCCGGGGTACACGTTCCTCTTCGAGGAGTTCCGCGCCCTCGCGATCGATTCGGGCATCGCCGCCGAGACGCTCGACGCCATCCACCGCGACAACCCGCGTCGCGCCGTCTTCGGGGAGTGACCCATGCCCATCCATACCGTCCTCGGGCCGATCGCCGCCGCCGACCTCGGGCCCACCTCGATGCACGAGCACCTGCTCAGCGATCTGCGCATCTGGGCGAAGCCCCCGAAGGAGCTCCCTCCCGAGGGAGTGCCGATGGGACCGGAGCTCATGGCCTACCTCCGGTGGAACTTCCTGTCGGTGCCGGAGAACATCGTTCTGCACGACGCCGACGTCGCCGCGCAGGAACTCTCTCACGTGCGCAGCGCCGGAGGATCGGGTGTGCTCGAGCTGACCCTCGACGGCATGGGACGCCGCCTCTCGGAGCTGCCCGAGATCTCACGACGCTCGGGGGTGCACGTCATGGTCGGCGCGGGCTTCTACGTCGAGGACACCATGGCCGTCGACGTCAAGACCGCGTCGATCGACGCGCTCACCGAGCGCCTCCTCGGCGAACTCACCGACGGCATCGGCGACACCGGCATCCGCCCCGCGCTGCTCGGTGAGATCGGAACCAGCTGGCCCGTGACCGATGCCGAGTGGCGATCCGTCCGCGCCGCCGCCCGTGCCGGAGCCGAGACCGGCGCCGCGGTGTACACGCACCAGTCGTTTCGCGGCAAAGGCGGCACGAGCGTCCTCGACGCGATCCTCGAGGAGGGCATGAGCGCCGACCGCGTGATCATCGGTCATCTCGACGAGTTCTGGGACCCCGGCTACCATCGCGAGATCGCGCGAGCCGGCGCCGTGCTGGCGTACGACACGTTCGGATCGGACTTCTCGTACGGCAGTCCGAAGCTGCGCAACCCCACCGACGCGGAACGGCTCGACATGGTCGAGTGGCTGCTCTCGGAGGGCTACGCCTCGCAGCTCGTCATCGCCCAGGACGTCTGGGCACAGGCCAACCTCCGCCGCAACGGCGGCAACGGCTACGATCACCTCTTCCGGCGGATCGGCCCCTCGATCGCCGAGATCGCCGGCGATCCGGCGACCGTCGACCAGATCCTCATCCACACTCCGAGACGACTCCTGGAGCGGCCATGACCACCCCCCTCGCATCCTCTGCGCCGCACGACGCGCACATCGTCGGCCAGCCCGTGCTCGTCGTCGTCGACATCCAGGGCGGTTCGGGTCAGTCCACGCCCGGCGACAGCGGCATCCCGATCATGGGCGGCCGAGCCGAAAGGGGGCCGCGCCAGCGCGCCCTCGTCGACGCCGCGCGCGCCGCGGGCGTACCCGTCGTGTTCATCCAGGAGGTGCACAAGCCCTCCCTCATCGACATCGGTCGTGAGCTCGACGGCGTCGAGGGTCCGCACTGCATCGAGGGCGACGACGGCACGGAACTGGCTGCGTGGCTGGAGCCGCGGCCCGAGGAGTTCGTGGTGCGCAAGCGCCGCTATTCCGCGTTCTTCGGCACGGAG
Organism: Microbacterium sp. Gd 4-13; assembly: GCF_003095395.1. Lineage (GTDB taxonomy): Bacteria > Actinomycetota > Actinomycetes > Actinomycetales > Microbacteriaceae > Microbacterium. The sequence goes on along the minus strand of NZ_QEIJ01000010.1, from coordinate 70,718 downwards.
CTCGAGATCGTACTCAAGGCGTACAGGGCCGAGACCCTGATCCTCATCGGGGGCCTGACCGACGTCTGCATCCACTACACCTTCGTCGACGCGCACCAGCACGACTACCGCGTGCGGGTGGTCCAGGATGCCGTCGGCGGTTCGAGCGAACGCGCGCACGCGGCGTCGCTGGAGGCGATCTCGTACCTGCAGCGCGACGCCCTCGTCGACACCGCCGACGTGCTCGCGTTCTTCGCGGCCGAGGCCGCGGCGACGGGCGCCGACCCGGTGCTGGTGCGATGACCGATCCACGTCGGGCCGGTCTCCTCCCCGAGGTCGCGGAGTACGTCGTCGTCGGAGGAGGGACGGCGGGGAGCGCGGTCGCCGCGCGTCTGGCAGAAGCCGGGCACGACGTGCTCGTGCTCGAAGCCGGCCCCGACTTCGGACCGCAGGGCGCCGCGTCGTGGCCCGCGGACTTCGTCGACGCGACGCGGCTCGGCCGCTCGCACGACTGGGGCTACGACTCGGGCGACACCTATCCGTGGACGGTCGGCTTCGAGCGCGCGCGGGCGATCGGGGGCAGCTCCGACGTCAACGGGTGCACGCAGACCTGGGGTCATCGCCGCGACTACGACGCGTGGGCCGAGGCGGGCCTGGTGGGCTGGGCGGCCGACGATCTCGCGCCGCTGTTCGCCGGCGGAATGGAACGGATGCGGGTGCGACAGTTCGCAGCCGACGAGCTCACCCCCTGGCAGCACGCCTGGTACGACGCCGCGCCCGCGGTCGGCATGCCGCGCCTGACGAGCCTCAACGACCTCGACGAGGCGGCCGGGTTCGCTCCCGAAGCGATGAACATCCAGGACGGCGTGCGCATCAATGCCTCCTTCGCGTACCTCGACCCGGTGCGCGGGCTGGCGCACCTGCGCATCGTGGGAGATGCGCTCGTCGACCGCGTCGTCATCGAGCGCGGGGTGGCGACCGGTGTCGTGGTGCACCACCGCGGCGAGGTGTCGACCGTTCGGGCGGGCACCGTCGTGCTCGCCGGCGGCGCCTACAACTCCCCGACGATCCTCCTGCGCTCGGGCATCGGGCCCTTCGCGCAGCTCGCGCCCCTCGGCATCCCGCTCGTCCACCACCTGCCGGGTGTCGGCGAGAACCTCCACGACCAGCCGTTCCTCCTGATGAGCTTCGCCGGTTCCGATCGGATGGCTGCCGAGATGGACGCCGCGCGCGCGGCCGGCTGGACCCCCGACGAACAGGCGATGGGGAAGGCCGCGTCGAGCCTCGAGACCGAGGCGTTCGACCTGCACTTCCTCCCGTACAGCCCGACGCACCGCGGTGACGGCAAGCGCTGGAGCATCGGCACCTCGGCACTTCTGCCGCGGTCGCGCGGATTCGTGCGCCTGCGCAGCGCAGACCCCGAGGCCAAGCCCTGGATCGACCACCGTTTCCTCTCCGACGCGGAGGGCGCCGACGTCGCGATGCTGATCGAGGGCGCGAGCATGCTGCGGGAGCTCGCCGCGACCGCCGCCCTGTCGCCGCTCGTCGGTGCCGAGATCCACCCCGGTCCCGAGACCTTCGCGCGTGACGCGCTGGCCGCCCACCTCTACCGACACCCCGACAACTACTGGCACCCCGTGGGCACGTGTCGCATGGGGGTCGCCGGGGATCCGGGGGCCGTCGTCGACGAGCGCGCCCGGGTGCACGGCATCGAGGGGCTCCGCGTCGCCGATGCGTCGATCATGCCGCGCATCCCCCGCGCGACGACCGCGATGCCGTCGGTCGTGATGGGCGAGAAGGTCGCGGCCATGCTGCTCGAGGAGGCCTCCGCATGACCGACCAGATCACCGCCCTCAGTGCCCGCGCGCTCGCCGAGGCGATCCGCACCCGGCGGCTCTCCTCGGAGGAGGTCGTCGCCGCCCACCTCGCCAGGATCGACGAGCTCAATCCCTCCATCAACGCGATCGTCAGCTCTCAGCCCGACGTCGCCCTCGAGACCGCCCGCGAACGCGATCGCGAGCTCGCCCGGGGCCTGATCCGCGGGCCGATGCACGGCCTGCCGATCGCGGTGAAAGACCTCATGGATGTGGCGGGGCTCCCCACGAGCCACGGGTCGCGCATCTATGCGGGCCGGGTCGCCGCCGACGACAGCGTCATCGCCGCGAGGTTGCGCGAGGCCGGCGTCGTGTTCGTCGGCAAGACGAACACCCCCGAGTTCGGGGCGGGGTCGCACACCTTCAACGAGGTGTTCGGCCCGACCCGCAACCCTTACGACACCACCCGGAGCGCCGGGGGCAGCAGCGGAGGAGCCGCCGCGGCGGTAACGACCGGAATGCTGCCGTTCGCCGACGGCTCCGACCTCGGCGGCAGCATCCGAAATCCCGCTTCCTTCGGCAACCTCGTGGGGCTCCGGCCGACCGCCGGGCGCGTGGCGTCCGCCCGCCCGGGCAACGCCTGGGACCCGGGGTCGGTACTCGGGGCACTCACGCGCGACGTCGCCGACACCGCCCTGTTCCTCTCGGTGATCGCCGGGCCCGAGCGACGCGCGCCCCTGTCGATCGACGAAGACCCCCAGCTCTTCCTCTCGCTCGCGCCCCGGTCGTTCCGGGGGGCGCGGATCGCCTACTCGCCCGACCTCGGTGGTCTTCCGCTCGACCCCGAAGTGCGCGAGGCGACGGCCGCGGCCGCGCGACTCGCGAGCGACCTCGGTGCCGAGGTGGTCGAGGTCGACCTCGACCTGACGGAGGCCGACCTCGTCTTCGAGACGTTCCGTTCGCTGGAATTCCTCGACGCCCACGGCGAGGATGCGGCGCTCCACCCCGAGCTCGTCAAACAGACCGTTCGCGACGACGTGTCGTGGGCCGATGCCATCGATGCGCGCCTCCTCAATCGCGCGGCGGGAGCTCGCACGCGGCTCTTCCGGCGCTTCCAATCGCTCCTCGCCGAGTACGACATGCTGCTGGCTCCGACCACGCAGGTGCTGCCGTTCCCGATCGAGTGGGAGTACCCGACCGAGATCGAGGGCGTGGCGATGGAGCGCTACTACACGTGGCAGCGCTCGTGCAGCCGCATCACGGCGACGGCGATGCCCGCGCTGTCGATGCCCATGACCTTCTCGCGCGGGGGCCTCCCGATCGGTGTGCAGTTCGTCGGTCCGTACCGCGGCGAGCGTCTGCTTCTCGAGTTCGCCCTGACCTGGGAGAGCGCCGTCGGCGATGTGATGGCGCGTCGGCCGGCCGTGTGAGAGGCGGCCGTCGCGACGCGAGGTCGAGCCGACCGCCTCTCACCGGTCACCTCGTCAGCTCGTGAGCCACTCGGTGTAGCGGTCGCTCATCTCGTCGTACAGCTCGGCACGGTTGTCGGCGTCGGCCCAGATGATCTCGGTGTGCTCGGGGGCGTTGGGTAGCGCCGCGATCTCGTCGTCGGAGAGGTACTCGAACGCGGCCGAGCTCGAGGGGCCGTAGTTCGTGCGGCGCGAGAACTCGGCCTGGAGTTCGGGTTCGGCGAGGAACTCCGCGAGCGCGAAGGTGGCGGACGGGTTCTTCGCGCGGGAGGGGACCACGAAGGGGTTGGCCTCGACGAGGGCCTGATCCCACGACACGGTCACATCGAGTCCCGCGTTCTTGAGAGCTGCGAACTGGCCGTTCGGAGCGAAGGCGACGGACGCGCCGCCGGCGCTCAGCAGCTGCTGCACCTGCGGATACTCGGTGTAGAACACCATGTCGGGTTTCAGCTCGTCGAGCTTCGCGGTCGCACGGTCGAGGTCGAGCGGATAGAGGTCGTCGGGGGCGACGCCGTCGGCCAGGAGTGCCGCTTCGAACATGAAGTCGGAGTACTCTCCCGGTACCGCGCGCTTGCCTGGGTAGGTCTCCGTGTCCCAGAAGTCCGCCCATGTTTGCGGGCCTGAGCCGGGAAAGGTCGAGGCGAGATAGCCCTGGGCGTATCCGATGATCGGCGTTGCGATCGCGTACTCGGCGACGTCGGCCGAGAGCTGGTCGGATCGGGGAACGCTCGCCGGGAGTGCGACGAGGTTGTCGGAGTAGAGCACGACCTCCGCCATGCCCGTCATCATCGTGTCGTAGTCGCCCTTCTCTCCTTCGAGCATCTGGTACTGCACGCTCGCGGCGAGGGTCGTCGCGACCACCTCGACGCCGGTCTCCTCCGTGAAGGGCGCGAAGAAGACCTCTTGGAAGGCCTCGTTCGTCGGTCCTCCGTAGTCGGCCCAGACGATCTGGCCGGATACCTCGGCCGGATCGTCCGAGCTCGTCGGGGCGGCCTCCCCGCTCGCGCACGCCGTCGTCGCCAGTGCGACGACGGTGAGCGCGCCCGCGACCAGCATTCTGCGTCTTCTTCGCATGTCCATGACACCCTCCCTTTTGATGGATCCAACAACATGATGTTAGGATCCAATCTGTTTCCCGCGGGTAACGGCGCATTGCGATCGGAATCCGCCCGACCGGAGGTGCGGTATGACCCGAGTCGTCCCCGAGGGGCTGCCGTTCCCGCTCGCCGAGTACGAGTGCCGTCATGTCGCCCTCCGTGCGGCCATGGTCGCTCGAGGTATCGACAGCCTCTTCGTCACGTCGCCGTCGAACCTCTGCTACCTCACCGGGTACGTCGCGAGCTGGTACGCGCCGAGGCTGCCGATCGGCGCACTGATCCGGGCAGCCGAGCCCGAGATCGTGATCGTCGACTGGTCGCGGCACGTCGATTTCATCCCGCTGATGGCCATCCACGACGCGATCGAGCTCGTCGACTACGGAACCGCCGCGGGCGAGGTCGTTCAGGCCGTGCGACGCCGGGGCTGGCACGAGGGGGTCGTCGCGATCGAGTGGCACGCCCCCAATCCGGTCGCTGGGATCGTCCGCGATCTTGCCTCGGGGCTCCGGGCCATCGGTGCCGAACTCGTCGAGGGCGACTACCTCGTCGATGATCTGCGGGTGTACAAGTCCCCGGCCGAACAGGCGAAGATCGTCCGCGCCGCCGAGATGGCAGACGGTGCGTTCGAGGAGCTGCGCGAGAGGCTCCGCCCGGGTCAGACCGAGCTCGAGGTGTCGGCTCTCATCACGTCGCTCCTGGCTGAACGCGGGTCGGAGGTCGCCGCCCAGCACGCGCTCGTCTCATCCGGACCGACGGCATGGGCGGACGTGCACGCCTTCCCATCGCGGCGCGTCATCGAGCGCGGCGACATCGTGTCTGTCGACGCGTCCGGCGTCGTCGATCGGTATCACGCGAACCTCAGTCGCGCCTTCGTCGTGGACGGGTGGAACGACAAAGCCGAGGAATACCTCCAAGCGGGTGCGGCGAGCCTGGCCACCCTGTGCCGGGAGGCGCGGAACGGCGAGAGCCCCTCGGGGGCGATGGCCGCGGCCGAGCGCGAGCTTCGCCAGAGGGTTCCGAGTCGGAACATCTGGTGGGTCGGCGGCTACGGATTCGGGCTCGCCTTCCCGCCCAGCTGGGTCGGCCACACCTACCTCGCCGACGATGGACCCCACCGTGCCGACCTCGCACCCGGCTACGTCTCGAACTTCGAGACGGTGCTGTTCGATCGGGACGCCGGTTTCGAGGCCGCCGCCATCGACACCCTGCTCGCCACCGAAGACGGCCTCGCGCCGCTCTCCCGCATCCCGCGCGGACTGCTGCGCACCTGACCGCCCTTCGCGGCTCGACGAGTCGTCAGAGTAAGGAACCCCGTGATCCAGACCGTCGTCTACCTCGCTCCGATCGTCACGATGGACCCCGACCGGCTCCGCGCCGAGGCGTTCGCCGTGCAGGGGGAGCGGATCGTGGCCGTCGGGACGGTGGCGGAGGTGCGCGCCGCGGTGCCCGACGGCACCAGGGAGGAGCGCCTCGACGGCGTGGTGCTCCCGGGGCTCATCGACGCGCACCTGCATATGGAGCGCGCGGGGCTGAAGGCTCTCGACTACCTGTCCGAGACAGACGGCGTCGACCGCTACATCGAGGCGATGCACGACAGCTTCGACGACGACGGCCCCGTGGCCCCGCCGTTCGAGGATCGCGTGCGCGCCCTCGAGCGGGTCCAGCCCCTCTTCCACGCGCTGGGCGTCACCGGGATCGTGGATCCCGCCGTCACCATCGACGAGATGCGCGGATACCAGGAGGCGCATCGCCGTGGCACGCTGACGATGCGCACGGTCGCCATGCCGTACCTGGAGATCGGTTCCACGGCGATCCCCGACGTCGACGCCGCGATCGCACACCTCGACGGCACGGGTGTCTCGACCGGGTTCGGCGACGAGTGCCTGCGCATCGGGCCGATCAAGGTCTACCTCGACGGCGAGGCGTTGAAGGGTCAGGCGCTTCTCGAAGAGCCCTGGGATGCGGCGGGGTACCGCGGCGAGCAGCGCCTCTCGACCGCCGACTTCGGCCGGCTCGTCGGCTGGTGCGCGGAGCACGGTTGGGGGGTCGGGACCCATGCCGTCGGCTCGGCGGCTGTCGCGATCGTCGCCGCGGCGTACGCCGCGGCGGGGCCGGCCGTGCGGGAGCGGCGCTTCCAGTTCATCCACGCCTACCTCGAGCCGAGCGCCGAGAGCATCGCGTCGGGCGCCCGGTCGGGCACGATCGCCTCGCTCCAGCCGTCGATCATCTGGCACAACGGCGCCGGGCTGCGTCGTTCCCTGGGCGAGCGCGCCGAGCGCGCCAACCCGGTGCGCAGCTGGCTCGACGCCGGCGCGACCGTGGCCTTCGGCTCGGACGGTCCGTTCTTCGCCTTCGACCCCCGCTTCCTCATGTGGCAGGCCGTCACGCGACGCGTGGCCGGTGAGGACCAACCGCTCGCCGCAAGCGAGGCCATCACCGTCGCCGAGGCGCTCGCCGCCTACACGACCGGTGCGGCCGTCGCCGCCCTCGCCGACCACCACCGCGGCATGATCCGCCCGGGGTATCTCGCCGACTGGGCGCTGTGGGCCGAAGACCCGCTCGCCGTGCCTATCGACGACCTCCTCCGCATCCCCGTCCGCCGAACCGACGTCGGCGGACGCACCGTCTACGTCCAGGAGACCCGATGACCGATACCGCCCTGTACGCCTGGTCCGCCCGCGATCTCGCTGCCGCCGTCGCCGCGCGCGACGTCTCCGCCGTCGAGGTCATGCGCGCCCACCTCGCCCGGATCGAGGAGTTCGAGGGGAGGATCGCGGCGTTCGTGTCGCTCCTTCCCGAGTCGGAGTCGCTCGCGATGGCCGAGCAGGCCGACCGGGCGGTCGCGCGCGGCGACCGGCTCGGCGTGCTCCACGGACTCCCGACGGGCGTGAAAGACCTCATGGACGTCGCCGGCCTGCCGACCTCGCAGGGGTCCGCCGCCTACGCGTCCGAGCCACCGGCCACCCGCGACAGCGTGCTGGCCGAACATCTCCGCCGTGCCGGGGCGCTCATCATCGGCAAGACGAACACGCCCGAGATCGGGCTCGGAACCCTCACGTTCAACCCCGTCCGCGGTGTCTGCCGCAATCCGTGGGATCTCGACCGGCACGCGGGCGGATCGAGCGGGGGAGCCGCGGCGGCCGTGGCGGCCGGAATGCTGCCCATCGCCGACGGATCCGACAGCGGCGGCAGCATCCGTTACCCCTCGTCGTTCTGCAACACGGTGGGTCTGCGGCCCACTCCGGGAATGGTGCCGAGCGGGCGCACCGGCAACGGGTGGGATCCTCACGGGGTCGCGGGTCCGATGGCGCGCGACTCGCGCGACGCCGCGCTGATGCTCGCGGGTATCGCCGGGCACGATCGGCGCTGGCCCATCTCGTGGGTCGACGAGCCGCGCGCGCTCGCCGATCTGGACGAGATCGACCTCTCGGGGCTCCGGCTCGGCTGGAGCCCCGATGTCTGGGGACTGCCGATCGACCGCGAGGTGCGCCGCGTGCTCGCCGACGCGCGGCATCGGTTGGAGAGGGCGGGGGTCGTGGTCGTCGACGTGGAGCCCGACCTCGACGGGGCCGATGAGGCGTGGCAGGCGATCGAGATGTTCGGCTTCGCCGGCGATGCGCGGCCTCGCTTCGCCGAAGGGCGCACCGGTTTCCGAGACGACTACCTGCGCAACGTCCAGGAGGGATTCGACCTGTCGGCGGCGCAGCTGATGGATGCCCTCGCCCACCGCACCGAGCTGTTCCGCCGCACCGCGGCCGTGCTGCAGGAGGTCGATGCCATCGTCTATCCCGCGACCCCGGTGGCCGCCCCGCCCGCCGATGTCGAGTGGGTCGCGGAGGTGGACGGCGTCGCCTTCGACCGCTACTTCCTGTGGCAGCGCGCGGCCTGCCGCCTCACCGTGACCGGTCACCCCGTGCTCGCCACCCCGGCGGGTTTCACGGGGGCCGGTCTTCCGGTGGGCATGCAGCTCGTCGGGGCGTCGCGGCGCGACGCGCGGCTGCTCGCGATCGGCGCCGCCATCGAAGCCGCGCTCGGCCTCGTCGGGGCCGAGCCCACGGCGATCCGGGCCTGACCCGTGTCGAGCCGCGAGATCGTCGTCCCCTACGTCCGGGTCGATCGTCCTCCCGTGTTCGGCGAGGCGGGATTCAGCGTCACCGTCGGGATCCGCCCCGACCGCCCCGTCGGCCAGGGGCCGCAGGGTGCGCTCGCGCACGCGCTCGACGCGGCGGGGTGGTGGATCGGCGTCGGCGACGACGGCCGCGCGACGGTCGGGATGGGAACGACGGCGGGGCCGGTGAGCGTCTCCGCGGGCGACCCGCTCGCGGCGGGGGAGTGGGCGCAGATCGCGGTCCGCATCCCCGGGCGGGTCGGTGATCGGCTCGAGATCGCCGTCCGAGCATCTTCGGGCCCGGCCGCACCGGCACGCTCGGTCGTGGTCGGCGCGCGGCTCGTCGCGGCCCCGGGCCCGCTCGTGTGGGGGTGCCGGGCGCTGCGCGATCGCCGGGTGCCCCAGCATCCGTTCCTCGGCGCGATCGGACCGGTGCTCCTCGACGACGGCTCGTCCGCAGTGGCCTGGAGCGAGGTGTTCGGCATCGACCCCGGGCTGAGGGGAACGATTCCCGCCGCAGTTCTCTGACTCTGTTACACACACGAAACAGTCGAGACACACGGGAGGGATCCATGTGATGCACAATTGGATCCATTACCCCACCCCGGGCTCCCTACCCGACGGAGCCCGCCCCGCACCATCTCGCACTGCACGTCTTCGAGAGGAAACCCATCGCATGTCTTCCCTGAACCGATTCCGCCGGGGCGCGACCGTCGCCCTCGCCATCGGCGCGGTCGCCGCCGTCGCCACCGGCTGTGCCGGCACCGCCTCGGCCGGCGACGCAAGCTCCGGCTCCGATGAGGCCGCCATCAGCGGCCAGATCGTCTGGGCCGATTTCGGCGGCCCCACCAACGAGAGCCGCCAGGTCGCGTACTTCGACGGATTCGGCGACGACACCGGCGTGGACGTCGTCTCGTCGTCGATCGAAGACGCCATCTACTACCCGATGCTGGAGGGGGAGGGCGGCGACTACGACGTCTTCCAGGTCAGCACCGCCGACATCCTCGCCTACCCCGACCACATCCAGGAGATCCCCGAGGAGGCGCGCGGCGACCTGATCGACGACACGCTCTCGCCCTACGTGGTCGGCGGCTTCTACATCGGCATCGGTCAGGGCTGGCTCACCGACACCTTCGCCGACGGCGGCCCGCAGGACTGGGTCGACTTCTTCGACACCGAGAAGTACCCCGGCAAGCGCGCGTGGCCCGGCTCCCCGGGCTTCTTCGACGGCTCGTACGAGATCGCCCTCCTCGCCGACGGCGTCGCGCCGGAAGACCTGTACCCGCTCGACCTCGACCGAGCGACGGCGAAGCTGAACACCATCCGCGACGACCTGGTGTTCTACCAGTCCTACCCCGAGGTGCAGCAGCTGCTCTCCAGCGGCAGCGCATCGATCGCGGTCTCGGTCACCGGTCAGTTCAAGGCGCTGCAGAACTCGGGTCTGGACGTGACCGTGCAGTGGAACCAGGCCTTCCAGGCGCTCAACGGCTTCGTCATCCCCGAGAAGTCGAGCAACCCCGACGCGGTGAAGGCGCTCGCCGCCTGGATCAACGACCCGGAGAACCAGGCCGTCTTCACGGAGCGCACCGGCTACGGCCCCGTCAACTCGGCGGTCTTCGACGTCATCTCCGAGGAGGTCGCCGCCAACGTCGTCAACTCCCCGGAGCACGCCGACGGACTCCTGCAGTGGAACGAGCAGTGGCGGGCCGACAACAAGGATCTGCTCATCGACTCGTACACGGCGTGGCTCGCGGGCTGACCCCCCATCCCCGCGCGGGAAGGCCCCCGATCTTCGGATCGGGGGCCTTTCCCATGTTCCCGTAACGCGATGGAAACAGGGGAGCAATGCGTTCGGATCCACTAGGGGATAGATTGGATCCACGTCCGATACCAAGCCGTCCGAAACACCCGTGCAACCTCGATCCTGGAGCATGACGCAGTGAGCACTTCTTCCGCCGTCCTCGACGCCCGGCCGGCGCCGACGCCGAGGCGCACCGCGCTCGGCGTCTCGCGAGCCGAGTTCCGCTGGCTGATGTGGCCCCCGCTCATCTTCTTCGTCGTGGCGCTCGGTCTGCCGATGTTCACGCTGGTCACGCAGTCGCTCGAGGGTGGCGGCGGCGCCTATGAGGGCATGTTCGCGGTGCCCGCGTTCGTGGGTTCGCTCTGGCGCACGCTGCTGATGGCGGTCGTCACGATGATCCTGACGATGGTGCTCGGCGCCGCATACGGACTCGCCATCGCCGCCTCGCCGACCTGGCTGCGACTCGCGCTCCTCGCCGCGCTGATGCTGTCGCTGTGGACCTCGGTCATGGTCCGCTCGTTCGGATGGATGCTGTTGGAACTGCCCAAGGGCGGCATCTACTGGTTCCTCGGCCTGTTCGGCCTGGCCGACGAGCCGCTCGAGATCTACCAGACGGCCTTCGGCATGTATCCCGCGATGGTCGCGGTCATGCTGCCCTTCGCGGTGCTCCCGGTCATGAGCGCGCTGCAGTCGATCGACCGCGAACAGCTCAACGCCGCATCCGTCTTCGGCGCCGGTCCTCTGCTGACCTTCCGCATCGTCACGTGGCCGCAGATGCTCCCCTCGGTCATCAGCGGCGGCGTGCTCGTCTTCGTCATGTCGCTCGGGTTCTACGTCACGCCGCTGCTGCTGGGCGGGCCCTCGAACATGACCGTGTCGGGCGTCATCAACCAGCAGCTCAACACCGCCAACCGGCCCGACCTGGGGGCTGCGATGAGCATCCTCCTCGTCGGGGGAACCATGCTGATCTACCTCGTAGCCGACCGGCTGTTCAAGGTCAGCGAGAAGTGGGGCTGATCTCGTGAGCACAACCGTCGGACGCAGCCTCGGAGCCTACCGCCTCCCCATCATCGTCATCGCCCTGCTGGCGAGCCTGCTGTTGATCGTCCCCTTCCTGATCCTCGTCTCGACGTCGTGGACCGCGGGAAGCTTCATCCTCTTCCCGCCCGAGGGTTTCTCCCTGCAGTGGTACGCCGAGGTGCTCGGCGACCGTCGCTGGATGGGGTCGTTCTGGCTGTCGATCTGGGAGAGCCTCATCGCCACCGTGATCGCCACGGTGCTCGGCGTCGCCGGGGCGATCGGACTCACCCGCGTGCGCTCGCGCCAGGCGCAGCGGTGGGTGCGGACACTCTTCATCGTGCCGATCGCCCTGCCCCCCATCGCCTACGCGGTCGGGCTCTACGGCGTGAACATGGACTTCGGCTTCCTGCGCGGGACCCTCGTCACCCTCGTCGTCGGGCACGCACTCATCGCGATGCCGTACGTGTTCGTCATCGTGTCGGGCGGTATCGCCCGGATCGACCCCGCCCTGCGGCCGGCCGCCTGGACCCTCGGTGCCCGATGGCCGCTCATCCTGTGGAAGATCGAGCTGCCGGCCCTCCTGCCGTACGTGCTCTCGGGCGCGCTCTTCGCCTTCATCGTCGTGTTCGACGAGGTCGTGCTCGCCGTCTTCCTGCTGCCGCCCGGCGTCCAGACGCTCCCGCTGAAGATGCTGAGCGCTGCTTCGGAGGCGTTCTCGCCGGAGCTCACCGCAGCATCCACTCTCGTCTCGGTGCTCGCCATCATGCTTCTCGCGTTCGTCCCCCTCATCACGTCGCGTCTCTCGCGGCGCAACCGCCCCAGCCGGCGCCGGACCCCCGCGGTCCGCGCCGTCGCGGAAGGAGTCCCCGAATGACCGTCGCCCTCTCGATCTCCGACGTCCACGTCACCCTCGGTGCCAACCACGTGCTCAAGGGCGTCTCGCTCGACGTGGCCCCCGGCGAGTTCGTCACGCTCCTCGGCGCCAGCGGCAGCGGCAAATCGACGCTCTTGAACGTCATCGCCGGCCTGCAGTCGGTCGACAGCGGCCACGTCGCCTTCGACGGCACGAACGTCGAGAAGCGCTCGCCGCAGAAGCGCAACGTCGGCGTGGTGTTCCAGTCGTACGCCCTCTTCCCGCACCTCACGATCGGCGAGAACGTGGCGTTCCCCCTGCTGGCCGCGCGGCGCCCGGCGAAGGAGCGTCGCGCGGTCGCCGACGAGATGCTCGCCCTCGTGCAGCTGCCGGGCATGGCCGACCGCGAGCCGTCGTCGCTCTCGGGCGGTCAGCGGCAGCGCGTCGCGCTCGCCCGCGCCCTCGCGGCCAACCCGGGGATCCTGTTGCTCGACGAGCCCATGGCCGCCCTCGACAAGCAGCTGCGCGAGCACATGCAGGTCGAGATCACGCGCATCCAGCGGAAGGTGGGCATCACCACGGTCTCGGTCACGCACGACCAGACCGAGGCGCTCACGATGTCGGACCGCGTGGCGATCATGCACGAGGGGCAGCTCGTGCAGGTCTCGAGCCCCGAGGAGCTCTACCGCCGCCCGGTCAACGCCTACGTCGCCAGCTTCCTGGGCGAGGCGAACCTCCTGCCGACCGTCGACGACGCGCTCGTCGACGACGCCACGGGCCTCCTGGTCGACGGCACGGCGGTGCTGCGCCCGGAGGACATGAGCATCGTCGCCGCCCACGAGTCGACGCCGGCCTGGTCGATCGAGGGGGTCGTGCGACTGGTGAGCTTCCAGGGCTCGCGGTACCGCCTCGAGATCGCCACCGACTACGGCCGCAAGGTCGTCGCGTCGCTCTCGCCGTCGTCGGACGTCTCGGCGCTCGGGGTGGGGGAGCGCGTGCGCCTGGCGTGCCGCAACTCCGATCGCGTGCACGTGATCGAGGCGGTCGCCACGGCCGCCATCCCCGTCCCGGCCTGAGGCGCGGGCTCGCGGCCGTGCGGGGTGGCCGAGATGCGGGGGATCGGCCGGGGCGCGGGCTTCGGCGGCGTGGATGCCCGCGTGCGGGCCGGAAGCCCGCGTGCGGGGCGGGTGGGGGCGGCGCGGTCGAGCTAGGCGCGGTCGAGCAGTCGGGCCGGCGCGTGCACGAGCATGTCGTCGAGGCGCGCGTCCGAGACGCCCGCTCGACGTAGCGCCGGAACGATGCGACGCACGACGTGCGCGTAGCCCATCCCGCCGTGGCGTGAGAGCTGCCCCTTCGTCCACACCGAGCACGACAGGGTGACGGCCGCGTCGGGGTGCTCGTCGAGGAGCCGCGCCAGGAAGGCGAGCCGCTCGGTGTCGGTGGCGTCCCTCGCCCCGTCGGCGAAGTGGTGCTCGCTGCCGAAGGCGAACTCCACCACCGCTCCCGAATCGGCGACGTCGCCGACGTACGCCGCGTCGAGCACCTTGTCCATGTTGCAGAACAGGATGCGGCGGGCAGCGAGTCCCTGACCGGTGAGGATGTCGACGACCTCGGGCGCCCGCCGCGCGGCGCCGTCCAAGCGGATGCTGACCGCAGCATCCGCCGCCGCGGCCGCGCGCGCAGCGGCCCGGAGTCCGCGCCGCTCGGCCGTGGTGATCTCGGCGCTCGTTCCCAGGAGGCCCAGGAGCCCCGCGCGGAAGCCGGTTCCGGGGATCGCCTCGGTGAGGGCGGTCGCATACGCCGCCTCGACCTCGGCCTCGCCCAGGTCGCGCCACCACTCGGGGAGCGTCTTGTCGATGTATCCGCCGTAGGCCGCGACGATCCGGATGCCGCTGCGGCGTGCGATGCCGGGGAGCTCCGCGTGCCGCGGCCCCATGCCCCACGACGTCGCCTCCACGATCGTGTCGAGGCCGGCGTCTCTGGCCCACGTCAGCTCGTCGACCGCCGTGGTCGGGTCGTCGAGGGTGAGGTTGTCGGCGAGCGACATATAGCTCCAACGGAGATCGCCGAGGATCTCGGGTCGGATCGGTCCGTCGAGGGTCTCGCCCTCGCGGGTGGGGCGCAGGAGGTGGCGCGAATCGGTGAGGACGTGCTCGTTCGTCGAGACCCGCCCGAGCGACTCCGCGGGAACGCGCCCCAGGACGGTCTCGATCATGAGGCGACTCCCGATCCGTGAATGTATCCGATATGTCTTAGAATGGATCCTAACCGACGCATCTCGAAGGAGCCCCCGGATGATCATCGATGCCTACAACACGACGCAGGACGTGCGCGGTCGCTCCGACTACCTGACGGGGGCGAGGCCCGGAGAGGAGCCTCCGGCCTACACGCCGTTCGACCCGAACCGCATCCTCACCCGCATGGATGCCGCCGGGGTCGACATGGCGATGGTGTGCTCGCTCGCCCAGCGCATCGAGAACGACTTCATCATCGGGCTGCAAGACAGCCACCCCGACCGTCTCATCGGATTCGGGCAGGTGCGCCCGCAAGACGACGACGCGCTCGACGAGATCCGTCGGATGGCCGAAGCGGGCATCCGGGGTCTGAAGCTCCACCCGAGCATGCACGGCTACCACGTCGCCGATCACGGCCTGCTCGACCCGGTCTTCCGCGAGTGCGCGCGTCACGGCATGGCGGTGATCATCAACGCGCTCGACGACGCGTTCTGCGCTCCGTTCTCCATCGAGGAGATCGTGAAGGATCACCCCGACGTGCCGACGATCATCGCCCACATGGGTGCGGTCTGGAACGTACCCGAGGCGATCATCGTCGCCGAGCGGCGCGAGAACGTCTACCTCGAGACGTCCGCGACCCTCATGGCCGACGTCAAGCGCGCCTACGCCCGGGTCGGTGCCGAGAAGATCCTCATGGGCTCGGAATGGCCGGGGTCGGACTTCGACCTCGAGCGCATGAAGATCGCGAAGGCGATCCCGGATGCTGCCGACCGCGCGCTCGTCGAGGGTGGCAACTACGCGCGGCTGCTGCGCCTGGACGTCGAGTGAGCGACCGGCCTGTGCTCGCGCGTCCCGCGGGTATGGGCGACGGTGACGCCGAGCTGCTGGCGGCCGCCGCCCACCTCCTGCACGCGGTCTACCGGGAGGGGCGGCACGAGGTGGTGGCCGCGCTGCGGATGGATGACGGGTCTATCGTGACCGGCGTGCACGTCGACGGCTCGGCCCGCCGCAGCGCCGTCTGCGCCGAGGGGGTGGCGGCCGGGAACGCGATCGCCCACGGCTCGTCGGTCACGGCAGCCGTGAGCGTGCTGCGGCGCCCGGCGGGCACGGAGCACGTGATCGAGCCGTGCGGGGTGTGTGCCGAGATGCTCTCGGACTACTGGCCCGACGCGCGGGTCTGGGTCACCGATGGCGCCGAGATCGTGCCGACGACCTTCGCCGCGCTGCTGCCCGCCAAGCGCCGCCGCCTCTGGTAGGCCGGCGATCGCCCTCAGGCGCGGTCGTGGAGGGTGATGAGGTAGCCGTCGGGGTCGACGAAGGTGAAGGTCCAGCCGAACGGACCGTCGACGGGCTCGACGGCGATCGCCACGCCGTCGGCCACCAGGGCGTCGTGCACTGCTTTCGCCTCGGCGGCGTGCATCCACACGCCGACACCGCGTCCGAGCGGGCCGGCATCGAGGTCGACGCCGGGAAGCGGCGGGCGCACGGCGAACGCGGCCGGCGTCGTGTCGAACACGACCGCGGTCGGCGGGCCGGCCTGTCGGGCGAAGCCGAGGTAGCGCTCGTAGAACGCGGCCGAGCGGGGCACGTCGCGCACCTGCAGGGAGATGAAGCCGGGGCCGGAAACGGTCATGATCGGTGTCCTTTCGATGTCAGTTGTCTGACATTGCCCAGCGTATGTCAGAATACTGACATGGGTCAAGCGAAACCGACGATCGACCTCGCCACGTCGCCGGGGTATCTGCTGAAGGTGGCGGCGACCGCCCTCCGCTCGGCGATGGAAGACGTGCTGCGGCCGTTGGGCATGACGGTCACCCACTACTCCTGCCTCGAGGTGCTCGCTCAGCGGCCGGGGGCGTCGAACTCCGACCTCGCGCGGGCGACGTTCGTCACGCGGCAATCGATGAACGTGCTGCTCCAGACGCTCCAGCGCGACGGGCTCGTCACGCGCGCCGACCAGCCCGAGGCCGGCCGGGTGCTTCCCACGCGCCTGACCGATGCGGGGCGCGCCCAGCTCGCCCAGGCCAGCGCCGCGGTGAAGCAGGTCGAGGACCGGATGCTGGGAGGCCTTCCCGCCGCCGATGCCGCCGCCCTCACGCGCCTGCTGCAGCACTGCATCGCGTCGCTTCGCTGAGCCGGCACCGCGAGCGCACGGCATGCGCCCGAGCGCACGCCTTCGGGACGTGCTCGCGGCGTGCGCTCGGGCCGAAAGCGTGCGCTCGCGCTCCGGTTCGGGCGGCGGGGTCAGGCGGCGGGGTCGCGGGGCTCCGCCAGGCGGTCGGGCGACCGGGGCGACTCGTCGCGGGTGAACGCGGTGAGCACGGCGAGGGCGACGAACTGCAGGCCCGCGACGATGAGGAAGGCGAGCGTGGACGACGCGATCGAGATGACGAACCCGCCCAGCAGCGCACCGCCGCCGTAGCCGATGCTGGTGAAGCTGGAGAAGAGTCCGAGCCCGAGCGCGCGGTTGCGCGAGGTGAGCCCTCGCGTGGCGAGCATCGTGAGCGAGGGGTAGAGGGGCGCGAAGCCGATGCCGATGAACGCGGCGCCGAGGCTCGCCAGCCAGAAGTCCTGCGCGAACGCGATGACGGTCAAGCCGACGGCGAGGCTGGACAGGGCGATCGCGGTGGCACGCAGCGGCCCGATGCGGTCGGGGAGCGAGGCCAGGGCCAGCCGCGCACCGATGACGCTCACCGCGAAGACCGTGTAGACCGACGCGCCGCCCATGAAGCCGCCCGCGGGAACGCCCGCCCCCGCCAGGTGCACGATGAGGAACGCGATCATGATGCCCTCGCCGCACCACGCCGCGGCGGCGGCGACGCCGGGGGCCCACACCGCCCGGAAGGCGTGCCAGACCCCGGCGACCGCGCCGCGCGGCAGGGTGATGGGGCCGGTCGCGGTGCCGATGGCGGCGGCTCGGGGCCGGGGGAGGGCGATGACCGTGGCGACCGTGGCGAGCTCGAGCCCCGCGCAGACGAGGAAGACGACCGGTGCCCCGCCGATCTGCTCGACGGCGGTGCCGAGCTGCGGACCGAGGGCGACCCCTAACCAGACGCTGAGCCCGAAGTAGCTCAGCGCCCGGCCGCGCTGGTTGGCGGGGGTGAGGGCGATGAGCCACGCCATGATGACGGTCATCGCAGCGGCGTTGCCGAGTCCGAACAGCACGCGACTCACGCCGGCGCCCGCGAGCGACGGAAGGGCGGCGAGCAGCAGCATCCCGACCACCGCGATCCCGCCCCCGACCACCGTGATCAGGCGGTAGCCGCGCCGATCTGCGAGCGCACCCGCGATGGGCATCGCGATGACGGAGGCGAGCGCGGCGAGGGCGACGATCGCGCCGGCGAGCGAACTGTCGCCGCCGAGTGTGTCTTGCACGTAGACCGGGATGATCGGCGTGCTCGCCGAGTTGGTGATGCCGCCCAGGGTCGAGGCGACGAAGATCAGCCAGAACGGCAGGGTGCGGACCATGTCACGCGGTGCGGCTTCCGCCGCTTCGGTCACGGGGCGGGCTCCGGGTGGCACTCCAGGCTCAGCCACAGCTCGAAGCAGTTGTTGCGCGACAGCGTGGTGGCACCGATCGACGCGCGTCCGATGCTCCCGGCCTCCTCCCCGAAGACCTCGAGGAACAGGTCGGTCGCTCCGTTGGAGACCAGGTGGAGGTCTTCGAAGCCGGGAGGGCACACGACGAAGCAGAGTCCGCGCGAGAGGCTCTTGACGTTGTCGAGCGAGCCGAGCGCGTAGCGGATGATGCCGAGGGTGTGCACCGCGGTCAGGCGCGCGGCGGCGTAGCCCTCTTCGATCGTGACGTCGACGCCCACGACTCCGGGGTTGAGCCGGTCGCCGACGCGGTTCTCGGGTGTGAGTCCGCTCAGTTCGAGCAGGTCGCCGATGCGATGGAACGGCTTCATGCGGCCGTAGCGGCGTCCGTAGGGCGGATCGGCGTAATCGGGGATCTCGAGGCCCAGTTCCCGAACCCTCTGCTCTGGTGTCGTCATCCCGATCCTCTTCTTTCTGTATCCGAAACTGCTTAGAATGGATCCATTCTAGAGGCCGAAGGAGAAGCCATGGTGTGGAGCGCGGAACGGCGGGTCGAAGAGTTGGGGTTGGTCATCCCCGACTACGCCAACCCTCCCTACGGGGAGCGGTACGCCACGATGAAGGCGTTCCACCACCTCGGCCGGTGCCTGACGATCAGCGGCATCACGCCCGAGGATCGACAAGGCACCAAGGTGCATCCGGGGCGTGTCGGCGACAACGTCACGCTGGAGGAGGGCTACGCGGCAGCGCGATACGCCGCGATCAACGTGCTGGGCCTCATCCGTTTCGCCGTCGGCTCGCTCGACGAGGTGACGGGATTCATCCGCACCCTCACCTTCGTCGTCGTCACCCCCGAGTTCACCGACGTGAACCTCGTCACCAACGGCGCCGCCGACCTGTTCGTCGAGGTCTTCGGCGACCGGATCGGCCGATCCACGTCGGCCGGCATCGGCGTCTCGAGCCTCTCGGGCGGCAACGTCTTCGAGATGATCGCCGAGGTCGAGACCCGCACCCCCGCGAAGGAGATCGACGGATGAGGATCGACACCCACCTGCACATCTACGCCGACCCGGCGCGCGGGCTGTACGAGATCGAGAACTTCCCGATCGTCGAGTACGGCGAGAAGGCCGACATCCCGCTCGCGGGCGTCGGCGGATCGGTCGACGATGCCCTCGCCGCTCTCGACGCCGCGGGGTTCGACTACGCCACCGTTCTCGGCAGCTACGAGGTGCCGGGCTACCCCGATCTGCCCGACGGCCTCACGCACTGGCCTGCGCAGCCCCACTACGGTCAATATCGCGAAGACCTCGTCGCCTACAACCGGTGGGTGTGCGAGATGGCGGCCCCGCACGACAAGCTCATCCCGTTCGTCAGCGCGAACCCGGCCGTGATGACCTCCGACGAGTCGCGGGAGCACCTCGCCGAGGCCTTCGGCGACTGGGGCGCGCGGGGCCTCAAGCTCCACCCGATCGGCATCAGGGCCTACCCCGATGATCCGGGCTTCGACGGCGTCTACGACGCCTGCATCGGCGCCGGCGTGCCGATCGTGTTCCACAGCGGACCCGACACGCGCGGCCGCGGATTCTCGGAGCCGCGCGTCTTCGCCGCGCTCGCCGCATCCCGCCCCGAACTGAAGCTCGTGCTCGCGCATCTCGGCGGCGGCTCGTGGCGCGACACGGTGGCGGTCGCGGAGGCTCACCCGCAGGTGATGTTCGACCTGTCGGAGATCGTCATCTGGATCGGTGCGACCGCGGGACCGTCTGCCGACGACGTCGCCGGGCTCGTCCGTTCGATCGGGGTCGACCGCGTCGTGATGGGTTCGGACTTCCCCTGGTACACCCCGGGCGTCACCGCCGAGATCGTCGAGAGCCTGCCGGGCTTCTCACGCGCCGAGTGCGACGCGATCCTCGGCGAGAACGCCGCCCGTCTCCTCGCGCTCGGCTGACCCGGCCGACGCAGACCGCGAGACTTCATCCCCGACGCGAGACTGCAGCTGCAGACCGCAGTCTCGTCGCCCGGATGAAGTCTCGCGGTCATTGGGTGCGGCCAGGGCCCGGGACGAGGCCGCGGTCAGGGCGCGGTGCGCAGGCCGCGGGAGTGGAGGAGGGGCAGGATGCTGTCCGCGAAGCGCGCCATGCCGTCCTCCCACAGCGGCCAGCCGAGCAGGCAGCCGTCGATGCCGACGTCCGAGAGCCACTCGAGTCCGTCGGCGACCTGCGAGGCGGTGCCGACGAGCGGCACGCCGCCGTCGCCGGCGACCCAGCTGAAGCGGCGCGCGGCCGTGGAGTTGTCGCCCGCCACCTCGGCCTCGACGCCCATGATCGTGAGGGCGTTGATCGCGGCGTCGTGCATGCCGTTCTCCTGCGCGTAGTAGTGCAGGAAGTCGCGGGCGGCCTGTTCCGTCTCGCCGTCGACCACATAGCCGAAGGTCCACACCTCGATGTCGCGCCCGTACTTCTCCCGGGCCTGGCGCTTGACGTCGGCCACGTGCGCGGTCGCCTTCTCGCGATCGTCGCTGAGCTTCACGAAGAGCTTGTCGGCGTGCTGCAGGGCGAACTCCAGCCCGCGGCCCGACATCGCGGCGTTCATGATCTGCGGACGCGCGCCGAGGGGCTTGGGTGCCGAGTACGCGCCCGAGAGGTGGAAGAACTCGCCGTCGTGGTCGAACTCTCCGGTCTCGCTCCAGAGGCGCTCGACGATACCGATCCACTCGTCGGCGAGGTCGTAGCGGCGGTCGTGCGCCAGGAGGTCGGCGCCGAACATCTCCATCTCGGGCCGGTACCACCCCGCGAGCACGTTGATGCCGGCCCGACCGCCGGTCACGTGGTCGATCGTGGCCATCTGCTTGGCCGCCATCACCGGGTGCACGACGGGCATCGACACGGTGGCGAAGATGCGCGCGCTCTCGGTGACCGCGCCGACGGCCGCCGCCCAGGTGAGGGTGTCGTAGGCGTCGGAGTGGGGGTTGTGCTCGCCGCCGTACCCCTTCCATCGCGAGATGGGCACGATGGCCTCGAAATCCATCGCCTCGGCGCGGCGGGCGAGATCCTTCACCCGCGACCAGTCGGTGGTGAGGGCGCCGGGGATCGTGGTGAACGTGATGCCGGGGGCGAGGTTCGTGCCGAACGTGCCCAGTTTCAGACGGTTCATCGCGGGCTACTTGTAGACCACGTAGAACTTGCGGACGGGCTCGACGACCGACCACTCGCCGGTCCACCCGATCGGGAAGAACGCCGCGCTCCCGGCGGTCAGCTCGACGGGTTCTCCGCCGTCCTCGTGCACGATCATGCGGCCGCTGAGGATGTGGACGATCTCGCCGCGGGTGAGGAACTCCCACCGCGACCGCCCGGGGTCGCTCTCCCAGATCCCCGACACGACGGTGCGGTCGTCGGTGACGAACTCGACCTTGCCGCGGACGGTGATCTCGCCCGAGAGCGGCTGGGCGCTGGGCGGTGCGAGGGGCTTCGCCTCGAGGGCTTCGGCATCGACCTCGGCGGGTCGAATCACGTGAGTCATAATTGGATCCTAAGTAAGACTGAATGGATCCGCAATCGGAGGGACCCCATGATCGAGACGGTGACGGGCGGTCTGGATGCTGCGCTCCTCGGCGCGACCTGCATGCACGACCACGTGCTCAGCGACGCGTCGCGACTGCGCCGGGACGGAGCCGCGCCCGCACCGGTGGGGGAGGCCGTATCGATCGACACCCTCGGCTACCTCCGCTGGAATACGCTCGCCCTCGCCGACAACCTCGTCCTCGACGATCCCGCGCTCGCCGCCCGCGAGCTGGGTCGGGCGGTCGGCGCCGGTCAGCGCGCGGTCGTCGAGTGCTCGTCGTGGGGGCTCGGTCCTCGCCACGCGGGCCTTCCGGCCGTCTCGGTCGCCTCGGGGATGACGATCGTCAGTTCGTACGGGGCGTACGTGCCGCGCATCGTGCCGGGGTGGATCGCGCAGATGTCGGAGATCGAGCTCGAACAGCACTTCGTCGAGGCCCTCACCGTCGGCATCCCCGGGGCGGGGTTCCGCGCGGGGATGCTCGGGATCATGGGCACCACGGGTGAGCTCGAGCGTCGCGAGCGCGAGCAGCTCCGCGCCGCGGCGCGCGCGGCGGTGCGAACCGGGGCGAGCGTGTCGGTGCGGCTGGATCCGGACGCGTTCCGGGGCCCGGAGGTGCTGCGCCTGATGGGCGCGGAAGGCCTCGCCGCCGACCGGGTCGTCTTCGCCAACGTCGACGAATACCTGGATGCGGCGTACTGGGCCGCGTTGTCCGATGCCGGCGCCGTGCTGGAGATGTGCTTCGGCACCGAGGCCGTGCACGTCGGCCGGGTCGACAACCCCTCGGACCGCGAGCGCCTGGCGTTCTTCCCCGAGTTCGTCGCCGCGCACCCCGAGGCGCGCGTCGTACTCGGCGAGTCGGTCTGGACGAAGGCGCAGCTGCGGGCCTACGGCGGATTCGGATACGCCTACCTCGCGGAGCGCATCGTGCCCGACCTGCGCCGGCGGGGCATCCCCGACGGCCGACTGCACGCGATGCTGGTCACCGAGCCGCGGCGTCTGCTCGACCTCTCGGAGGACGCGCGAGGGCGGTCGTGATCGCGTGCGAGGCGCAGCATCCGGTCGATTCTCGATCGCACGATGATGCGCCCCGCACGAACCTGTCACGCGACGGCCGGCACCGCCGCCTCCGACGACTCGCGCTCCGCGTCGAGATCGGCACGGATGCGCGCCTCGGCCGCCACCTCGGACTCGCGTCGCCCCGCGACGGCCGCGACCAGCGCGAACGTTCCGAACCCGACCGCGGCGGCCACCAGCGTCGCCCAGCCGTCGAACTCCGGCCCGACGAGGGTGTTCGGCACGTAGAAGATGTCGTTCGGCACCCCGTAGAGGGTGGGCGTGAGCGCGAGGAACGCGATGCGCACCACGAATCCGACGGCCATCGCGGTGAGCGCTGCGGCCGACCCCGGTCGCTTCCAGAAGACGCCGAACAGGAACGGTGCGGCGAGGCACGCGAGCATGAGGTCGAACGCGAGGGTCAGGAGGATCCCGGTCTGGCTCACCTGGATGGCGAGGAACGCACCGCCGATCACGAAGGGGACCATGGCCACGCGAGTCCAGCGCAGGAGCGGGTCGGGGCCGGTGCCGGTGTGACGGCGGACGGTGAAGATGTTGCGAACGGCGATCGCGGAGGTCGCGAGCATCGCACCCGACGCGGTCGAGAACGACGCGGCCACGATTCCGGAGAGCACCAGGATCGCCACGAGCGGCGGGGCGAAGTCGCCCAGGAGCGTGAAGAGCACGGGGCCGTCCTCGACCGAGATGCCGAGCGTCGCCGACACGCTGAGCGCGACGATCGCGAAGACGGTGCCGATCGCGGCGGTGAGGCCGGCCGCGATGAAGCACGACCGCTGCGCGACGGAGGGACTCTTGGCGCCGAAGATCCGCTGCATGAAGTCGATCGCGACGATGTCGCCGATGGCCAACGAGACCAGGGTCGCCCAGTTGATCGGGGCGCCGGCCGCGGGGTCGCTCAGCTGTTCCAGGTCGAACGGGCCCATTCCCTCGGGGATCACGATGCCGTACGACATCGCCACCCAGGCGAGCAGCACGATGGCCGCGACGACCGTGATCGCGGTCTGGATCGCGGCGGTGTACGCATCGGAGAACAGACCCCCCGCGATCGTGTAGGCGAGCACCAGCACCACGGCCAGGATGACGCCCCACGCGTAGGGGATGTTCGCGAAGTGCTCGAGGAGGAACCCGCAGGCCACGAGGTTGCCCGCGAGCAGGATCGTGAACGACACGACCATCAGTGCCGATGCCGCCAATTCGGTGGGGCGGTTGTAGCGCAGCCGGAAGAAGTCGCCGAGGGTGAACAGCTTCATCGCGTTCATCCGCTTCGCGAGGAACAGGCCGGTCAGCAGCAGGCACAGGGCGAGTCCGATCGCAAGCGACGCCCCCGACCAGAATCCGAACTGCGAGGTCAGGTCGGTGTTGCCGACGGTCGCGTTGGCATCGACGGCGGCGGCGGTGAGCGAGACGGCGACGAGCGGCACGCCGAGCCGTCGTCCGGCGACGAGGTAGTTGGCGCTGTCGCCGTCGACCTTGCGGGCGACGACGATGCCGACGACGAGGATGACGACGACGCTGAGCGCGACTCCGAAGATGATCATGGGCACTCCCGGGCGGGGAAAGACGGTCGGATGGGCTTTCTGTTGCTTGACAGAAAGAATCTCCATCCGCAGCACCGTCAGCGATGTCGGCCGTGTAACAGTCCTGTGAAATCCGCCCGGGCAGGGGTGGGGCGACGACGCGGTCGCTCGTCGGCCGACGAACGGCGGTCAGGCGATCCGGTCGAGAACGCCCTTGCCGAGGTCGACGGCGCGGGAGATCACCGCAGCATCCAGGTCGAGCACCCGCAGGGCCGCGGACGCGATCGCCTCCGCCGTGCGGTCGGTGATCACGACGCCGCGCTTGCGCTGCAGGATCACGCTCTCGACCAGGCCGAGCACGAGGCTCGTGGTGACGTCCACGCGGTCGGCGGGAAGGCCGCTGGCGGAGACCAACGTCTTGTAGGTCGTCTCGAGCTCGCTGCGCCGTTCACGGAAAGGGCGGAAGGCGTCTTCCGACACCTCGGGCAGCAGGTAGAGCGCGCCGACGTTGTGGGGTCCGGCCGAGAGCAGGCGCACGTCGGCGACGCACAGCGCCCACAGGCGTGCCGCGGGGTCGTCGCCCTCGGCGAGGAGTCGCGCGGCGACCTCGAGCGACGGCTGCACGGTGTCGAGCAGGAGGGCGAGGAGGATGTCGTGCTTGCGCTCGAAGTGGTGGTACATCGAGGCCTGGCGGATGCCGGCGGCCTCCGCGATCGCGTGCGTGCTCGACGAGGTGTACCCGCGGGTGCAGAACAGGGCCGCCGCCGCGGTGAGGACATCGGCCCGGGTGCCCTGCCCGGTGGGGGACGGGCCCGCCGCGCGGGGTCGTCCGGTTCGTGCCGGCGCCATGCTCCCACCGTAACGGTGCTGTCGTAACACGGGCGAAACGCCGACGTGGTGTCATAACTGTCAACCGATAGAAAGGATCCGGGAATGGACGGTCGAAAGCTCGCCCTCGGCGATGTCGGACGTGCTCGCGAGGACGCCCGTGCCCGCGCCGCCTCGTCGGAGTGGATGCCCTACCTCCCGCCCGCCTCCGCTCCCTTCGCCCCGGCCGACGTCGCACCGGCAGCGCTGCGGTGGGCGGAGACCGTGGCCCCGGGCGGGTACACGCATCTGCGGGTCGCGCGGGGTACCCGCATCCGCCTCGACGACCCCACGGGCAACGCGTGCGCGAGCGTCGTGGTGCTCAACGCCGTCGAACCCGGGGAGCGCCTCAACGTCGCCGACACGCAGAAGATCCCGTGGCAGGCGTATCTCGGTGACGGGCACCCGCTGCTCTCCGGCGACGGGCGCGTGCTGGCGACGATCGTCGCCGACACGTCCGGTCGGCACGACGCGTTCTGCGGCACGACCAGCGACGCCTGGAACGAGCAGAAGTACGGCGACGCCCTCCCCGAGGGGCCCTCTCCCTCCGGCCACGGGCTGCTCCGGCTCGCGGCCGCCAAGCACGGTCTCACCTCGCGCGACCTGCCCCCGGCGATCTCGTTCTTCCAGGGGGTGCGCGCCGAGGCCGACGGCTCGCTCGCCTGGCAGGGTTCTGCCGGTCCGGGTGCGCACGTGGATCTGCGCGCGGAGCTGCCGCTGATCGTGCTCATCGCGAACGTGCCCCACGCTCTGGATCCGCGCGACGACTACGTCGTCGGGCCGCTGCGGGTGGTCGCCTGGGCGGAGCGGCCGACGGGCGAGGACGACGACGTCTTCCACGCCAGCCCGGAACGCGAACGCGCCTACCGCAACACCGTCGTCTACGCCGAGCTCGCCGGTCTCTGAGAGGACGCCAGAATGATCACCACCGTTCCCGACCGCCCCGTTCACGCCCCCGACGCGCCGCTGGACTGGTCGACGCCGCTCGTCGACGGCACCGTCGTGCTCGACCAGCGCGTCGCGCCGCGAGCCGCCTGGTCGGCCGTGGTCGCCGCCGGCGACGTGCTGACGATCGTCGACGTCGGGGGGAACCAGTCGGCCGACTTCCTCGTCTACGCCGCCTCCGACACCGACGAGCGCTACAGCGCCGCCGACACGATCGCCTGGCAGCAGAACGTGTACGTGCGCACCGGCTCGGTGCTGCGCAGCAATCTCGGGCGCCCCCTGATGACGGTCGTGGGCAACGAGGTCGACCGCCAGGACACGATCGGCGGAGCGTGCAGCAAGGAGTCGAACACGTTGCGGTACGGGCACCACACCCTGTACCAGCACGGGTGCCGAGAGAACTTCCTCGCCGAGGCGGCCCGTCACGGGCTCGGTGCGCGTGACCTCGTCTCGAACCTCAACTGGTTCATGAACGTTCCCGTCGAGGCGGACGGGTCGCTCGGGATCGTCGACGGGATGTCGGCGCCGGGCAAGCGCGTGGCACTGCGTGCGGAGCGCGACGTGCTCGTTGTCGTGTCGAACTGCCCGCAGATGAACAATCCCTGCAACGACTTCAGCTGCACGCCGCTGCGCATGATCGTGACGCGCCCGTGAGCGGCTTCGACACCCTGCTCGTCGCCAATCGCGGCGAGATCGCCCGGCGCATCATCCGCTCGGCCCGCGAGAGGGGGTTGCGCACCGTCGCGGTCTACTCCGACGCCGACCGCGCGGCCCCCCACGTGCGGGAGGCCGACACCGCCGTGCGGCTGGGGCCGGCGCCGGCCGCCGAGTCGTACCTGCGTCTCGACGCCGTCCTCGAGGCGGCGGCCCGCACGGGCGCCGGTGCGGTCCACCCCGGCTACGGGTTCCTCGCCGAGAACGCCGGCGCCGCCCGGGCCGTGGAGGCCGCGGGGCTGGCGTGGGTCGGTCCGACCCCCGACCAGCTCGACGCCTTCGGGCTGAAGCACACCGCGCGCGAGCTCGCCGCCGCGGCCGGTGTGCCGTTGCTCCCGGGAAGCGGCGTGCTCGAGTCGCGCGACGCCGCCGTGGCGGCCGCCGAGTCGATCGGGTTCCCCGTCATGCTCAAGGCGACGGGCGGCGGCGGCGGGATCGGCATGCGCGTCTGCGGCGACGCCGGTGCGGTGGCGGAGGCCTTCGACGCGGTCACCCGTCAGGCACAGGCGAGCTTCGGGTCGTCCGGGCTCTTCGTGGAGAAGTTCGTGCGCCCCGCGCGCCACGTCGAGGTGCAGCTGTTCGGTGACGGGGCAGGGCGCGTCGCCGTGCTCGGCGACCGCGACTGCTCGCTGCAGCGACGCAACCAGAAGGTCATCGAAGAAGCCCCGGCCCCGCGTCTTCCCGACGCCGTGCGCGCACAGCTCCACGCCACGGCCGCCGCCCTCGCCGCGAGCGTCGACTATCGCTCCGCCGGCACGGCGGAGTTCGTCTACGACCCCGTCGCCGAGGCCGCCTACTTCCTCGAGGTCAACGCGCGACTGCAGGTCGAGCACCCGGTCACCGAGGCCGTCTTCGGTCTCGATCTGGTCGGGCTCATGCTCGACCTCGCGGCCGGCGGGCCCGAGGCCGTCGACCCCACGCTCTTCGATGCCCCGCGACGGCCGAACGGGCACGCTGTGGAGGCGCGCATCTACGCCGAGGACCCCGACCGCGGCAACGCCCCGTCGACCGGACTCGTCACCGGTGTCCGTCTCCCGGAGGGCGACGGCGTGCGCGTGGACTCCTGGATCGAGGCGGGAATGGACGTCACGTCGTACTACGACCCGCTCCTGGCGAAGGTCATCGCGCACGCGGCCACCCGCGACGACGCCCTCGACCTGCTGCACACCTCGCTCGCCGACACCCGCATCGACGGGATCGTCACCGGCACCGGGATGCTGCGTGAGATCGCGCAGCATCCGCGAGTCCGCGACGCGACCCACGACACCGGTACCCTCGACGGCATCGGCGACCCCGACCCCCGGATCGAGGTGCTCGAGCCGGGGATGATGACCACCGTGCAAGACCTCCCCGGCCGTCTCGGCTACTGGCAGGTCGGCGTCCCGCCGTCGGGTCCGATGGACGCGGTGTCGTTCCGGGAGGCCAACCTCGCGGTCGGCAACCCGCCCGAGGCGCCCGGACTCGAGGTCACGCTCACGGGACCGACCCTGCGGCTCACGGCGGCGACGACGGTGTGCGTCACCGGCGCACCGGTCGACGTCACGGTCGACGGCGCGGCGGTCGCGCTCTGGGAGCCGGTCGAGGTGCCCGCCGGCGGCACGCTGCGCATCGGCGCATCGGCCGGCCCCGGCATCCGCACCTACGTCGCGATCCGCGGCGGGATCGACGTGCCCGCCTACCTCGGAAGCGCGGCGACCTTCACACTCGGCGGGTTCGGCGGCCACGGCGGGCGGGCGCTCGTCGCCGGCGACGTGCTGCGGCCCGTCGCCGCCGGTCCGGGCGCGCCCGGCGGTGCGACCCCGTCCGAGAGGCGACCGCACATCGGGCGGGAGTGGCGCATCGGCGTCACCGAAGGACCCCACGCCGCGCCCGAGTTCTTCACCCGTTCCGACATCGACGAGCTCTACGCCGCGGAATACACCGTGCAGGTCAACTCGGCCCGTACGGGCGTGCGCCTCAGCGGCCCGCAACCCGAGTGGGCGCGCACCGACGGCGGAGAGGCGGGCCTGCACCCCTCGAACATCCACGACACCCCCTACGCCGTGGGAGCCCTCGACTTCACCGGAGACACCCCGATCATCCTCGGACCCGACGGCCCGAGCCTGGGCGGATTCGTCTGCCCGGCGGTCGTCGCCAGCGGCGAGCTGTGGAAGATCGGGCAGCTCCGCCCGGGCGACTCGCTGCGTTTCGTGCCGGTGCGCGAGGCCGATGCCGCCGGGCTCGACTCCGCGCGCTCGCTGGGTGCCCCGCCGCTCATCGGCGGGGGCGACGGTGACGACGGGGTCGTCTCGGTGCGCGAGGCCGACGTCGACGCCACCGGGGTGCATCGACCGCGCGTCACCTACCGGCGCGACGGCGACGACAACCTCCTCGTGGAGTTCGGCGCGCAGGAGCTCGATCTGGGTCTGCGCATGCGCGTCCACGCGCTGCAGACCCGCCTCGCCGAGCACGCCCCCCGCGGCATCCTCGACGTCACCCCCGGCATCCGATCGCTGCAGGTGCACACCGACGCATCCGTGCTTCGCGCCTCGCAGCTCGTCGGGCTCCTGCGCGAGCTGGACGACGACCTCCCGCCCACGAGCGAACTCGTCGTGCCCTCGCGCGAGGTGCGACTGCCGCTGTCGTGGGACGACCCGGCGACGAGACTGGCGATCGAGCGGTACATGGCGGGCGTCCGCGACGACGCCCCCTGGACGCCGTGGAACATCGAGTTCATCCGCCGCATCAACGGGCTCGACAGCGTCGACGACGTGTACCGCACGGTCTTCGACGCGCAGTACCTCGTGATGGGTCTCGGTGACGTCTACCTCGGCGCCCCGGTCGCGACACCGCTCGATCCGCGTCACCGGCTCGTCACCACCAAATACAACCCGGCCCGCACCTGGACCGCCGAGAACTCCGTCGGCATCGGCGGCGCGTACCTCTGCATCTATGGAATGGAGGGCCCGGGCGGATACCAGTTCGTCGGCCGCACCGTGCAGGTGTGGAACAGGTTCCGACGGGGCGGTCTGTTCGCCGACAACCCGTGGGCGCTGCGGTTCTTCGACCGCATCCGCTGGTATCCGGTGTCGGCCGAGGAGCTCCTCGAGCTGCGCGCCGAGACCGACGCCGGCCGGGGGGAGTTCGAGACCTCCGAGGGCGAGTTCCGCCTCGCCGAGTACGAGACGTTCCTCGCCGACAACGCGGCGGGCATCTCGTCGTTCCGCGACCGTCAGCAGCGCGCATTCGCCGAGGAGCGCGACCGCTGGCGCGAGGCCGGCGAGTTCGATCGACCGGTGGAATCGGATGCCGTCGCCACCGCACCCATCGAAGACCCCCTGCCGCCGGGCTGCATCGCGGTGCGCGCGCCCTTCTCGGCGGCGGTGTGGAAGGTCGAGACAGAACCGGGGCGAAGCGTTGCCGAAGGAGAACGGATGCTGGTGCTGGAAGCGATGAAGATGGAGACCACCGTGAGTGCGACGCAGGCGGGGATCGTGCGCGACGTGCTCGTGCGACCGGGGGAGCGCGTGGAGGCCGGGCAGCTGCTGGCCGTCGTGGAGGTCGCCCGATGAGCGCGGTCGAGCGGGTCGCTGCCGCATACGCCCGAAACGCCGAGATCGACCGTGCCGAGGCGTGGATCGCCCTGCGGCCCGAGCCGGACGCGCTCGCGGAGGCCGCCGAGATCGACCGACGCGTCGCCGCGGGAGAACGGCTGCCCCTGGCGGGAACCGTGCTCGCCGTGAAAGACAACATCGACGTCGCGGGCCTGCCCACCACCGCGGGGAGCCCCGCATACGCGTACGCGCCGGAGGCGGATGCCCCGGCGGTGGCGCGGCTGCGAGCGGCCGGAACGGTCGTGCTCGGCAAGACCAACCTCGACCAGTTCGCCACCGGCCTCGTCGGAACGCGCAGCCCGTACGGCGCCGTGCGCGGGGCCTGGGACCCGTCGCGCATCTCCGGCGGATCGAGCTCGGGATCGGCCGTCGTCACCGCACTCGGGGTGGTCGACCTCGCCCTGGGCACCGACACGGCGGGGTCGGGACGAGTGCCGGCGGCCCTCAACGGCATCGTCGGGGTCAAGCCCACGGTCGGTCTCGTGCCGACGACCGGTGTCGTCCCCGCCTGCCGGAGCATCGACTGCGTGACCGTCTTCGCGCGCGAGCTCTCGCTCGCCCGCGAGGCCGCCGAGCTCATGGCGGGGCCCGACGGCGTCGACCCGCGGGCCCGCGTCGACGTGCCCGCGCCGCCCCTGGACGCCCGACCCGTCGTCGCGATCCCCACTCCCGAGCACCTGGAGGGTCTCGCCGAGGGATGGATCGAGGCGTTCCGGGGCGTCGTCGGCAGGCTCGCCGCATCCGGTGTCGACATCGTCGAGGTCGACATCGCGCCGCTTCTGGAGGCCGCATCGCTCCTGTACGGCGGGGCGTTCGTCGCCGAGCGCACGGCGGCCGTCGGCGCGTTCATCGAGGCGAACCGCGAGCTCATCGGCACCGACATCGACCCGACCGTGGCCGGCATCGTGCTCGCGGGTGCCGAGGCCCGGGCCGCGGACTACTTCCGCGACCGCGAGCGGCTCGACCGGCTCGGGCTGGAGGGTCTGGGCCGGCTCGCGGGGACGGTGGCCCTTCTCACTCCCACGACCACGTGGCATCCGACCCTCGACGAGGTCGCCGCAGATCCCGTGGGGGCGAACTCCCGTATGGGGCGCTTCACGAACTTCGCCAACCTCCTCGACCGCAGCGCGCTCGCCGTGCCGGCGGGGGTCGTCGACGGCAAGCCCTTCGGCGTCATGCTCACCGGGGCACCCTTCGCCGACCGCACGCTCGCGCAGCTCGCCGAGCGGGTGTCGGCCCCTCCGGTCGACGTGCTCGTGGTCGGCGCGCACCTGCGCGGTCAACCGCTGAACCACCAGCTCGTCGCCGCCGGCGGATCGTTCGTCGCGTCGGTCTCGACGGCGCCCGACTACCGACTGTTCGCGCTGGCGACCACGCCCGCCAAGCCCGGCCTCGTGCGGGTCGCTGACGGTGGGGCGTCGATCGAAGGTGAGGTCTGGCGGCTGCCGGCCGCCGGGTTCGGCCGTTTCGTCGCAGCGCTCCCCGAACCGATGGGCATCGGCACCGCGCGACTGGCCGACGGCTCGACCGTCTCGGGCTTCCTCTGCGAGACGGTCGCCCTGGAGGGCGCCGCCGACATCACCGGTTTCGGCGGATGGCGGGCCTACCTGGCGTCGGCGGCGCGATCGTGACGGCGACGCCGTGGGCGGATGCGGCGCCCCTCCGCCTCGGCGGACGCCCGCGGCGGCTCGTTCCCTTCGTGGTCGGCTACGAGCCGATCCCGGAGGGCGTCTCGGTCGCCGGCGGCAGCTTCTTCCGGTTCCTCCTCGAACCGGTCACCGCCGCCGCCGTCGTCTTCGACGAGGGATGGGTGCTCGTCGACGGCGGGTTCGACCCGGCTCGCATCCGCGACCGCGATCGGCGCGTGGCGAGCTTCGACTACGAGAACTACACGCCGCTGGTGCCCGCCGGCGACCCGCTCGTCGAGCAGGTCGCGGCGGCCGGACTGGAGTGGGGTGACCTCGCCGCGGCGGCGATCACCCACGTGCACTTCGACCACACCGGGGCGGCTCGCCTGCTCGCCCCCGACCAGCCCCTCCTCCTGCAGGCGCGGGAGTGGGAGCACGTGCGGACGGTGGACGACGCGCGCGCGGGGTTCCTGTTCGTCGACGACGTCGTCCGCGAGGGGCTCTCGGTCGTCACGCTGTCGGGCGACACCGACCTGGCGCCCGGTCTGCGCGCCATCGACACGTCGGGACACACCCCCGGCCACCAGTCGTTCGTGGTCGAGCTCGGGGAGCGCACCGTCGTGCTCGCCGGTGATGCGGCCGACCTCCGCCGCAACGTCACCGACTGCGTGCGGTGCGGGTCGACGGTCGGCGACGACGGCGATGATCGCGCGGATGCGGCGATCCGGCGCCTCCACGACCTCGACGCGCTCGACGGTGTCGAGGTGTGGCCCGCGCACGACCCCGACTGGGGCCCCTGGCGAGAGGTCATCGCCGAGCGCGCCTGAGCGCCGGATCCGGTCCCTGAGCTTGTCGAAGGGCCCGGCGGCCGTGCTCGCGGGATGCGGGCAATCGGCCGAGGCGCGGGCTTTCGGCACCGGAATGCCCGCGCCTCGACCGAAAGCCCGCGTCTCGGGCCGGGGTCGACGCGACGCCTCGATCAGCCGCCGCGGGTGGAGCCGCGGGGGATGAGCTCCGTCGGCAGCTCCACGATCTCGTCGCCGGCGGGCGCCCCGGCCGCGAGCATCCGCACCGCGGTGGCCGCCATCTCGCGGATCGGCTGGCGCACGGTGGTCAGCGACGGCTGCAGCCACCGCGCGCCGCGCAGGTCGTCGAACCCGACGACCAGCACGTCGACGCCGACCCGCAGGCCCTCGTCGGCGGCGGCGCGGTAGGCCCCCGCGGCCATCTCGTCCGAACAGGCGAACACCCCCACGGGTCCGTCGCCGGCGAGGTTGCCGAGGGCGCGCCGGCACGCCTCCCGTGCCTCGGTCGCACCCCAGTTCGCACTCTCGTGCACGCGCGCCGCGCGGGGGAGCCCCACATCCAGCGTCTCGAAGAAGCCCTCGGCGCGCGCCCGGCCCCAGCGATACGGCGGGCTGCCACCGATCACGACGAACCGGCGCGCGCCCCGGGCGATGAGGTGCTCCGCCGCGGCTGAACCACCGGCGCGATCGGTCGAGCGCACGCTCGGCAGCCCTCGCGACGAACCGCTGGGCGGCTCGAGCAGCACGACGGGGATGCCCGCTTCGCGCATCACCGCGGTCTGCGTCGCCGTCGGAAGGATGAGGCCGAGCACGACCCCCGCACTCCCGCGGGAACGGATGCGGACGGGCCAGTCGTCGTCGGGATCGTCGCGCTCGGTCGTCAGCACGAGGTCGTAGCGCAAGTGCGCCGCCGCGGTGCGCGCGCCCGCGGTGACCTCTTCGGTGTACGGGTTGTGAAAGTGCGAGAGCACGAGGTCGATCAGCCGGGCCGTGCCTCCGCGCGGGCGACCGCGCCGCTCCCCGTCGAGCGTGTACCCGAGGGTCGTCGCCGCGGTCACGATCCGGGCGCGCGTGGCCGCGGCCATCTCTCCCCGGCCGCGCAGAGCGCGCGAGGCGGTGGTCACGCTGACGCCCGCCGCCGCCGCGACGTCGGCGAGTGTGGAACGGGCGGATGCGGGCACCTCCCTATTTTGCGCAATATCTGCGCGATCGGTCCAGGGGGTATGGCATGGTGATGCCGTCCCCACCCGGGAGAGCGCTCCGTCGCCTCCCGTTCCGACCACCTCTGCGCCGAGGAGTTCGTCATGACCGCACGTCACGCCCTGATCGTCCGAGGCGGGTGGGAAGGACACCATCCGGTCGAGGCCACCGATCTCTTCGTACCGTTCCTGCGCGACAACGGCTTCGATGTGCGCATCGAGTCCGACCCGGAGGTCTACACCGACCGTGACGCGATGGATGCCGTCGACCTCGTCGTGCAGTCGGTGACGATGTCACAGGCCTCGCGGGAGGCGGTCGCGGGGCTGCGCGCCGCGGTCGAGCAGGGCACCGGGCTCGCCGGGTGGCACGGCGGCATCGCCGACTCCTACCGCGACAGCTCCGACTACCTGCAGCTCGTCGGCGGACAGTTCGCCACCCACCCCTCGCGGCACCCCGACGAGCGCCCGGGCGACGAGCGCGACAACTTCGTCGATCACACGATCGAGGTCACCGACGCCGGGCGCGCGTCGTCGATCATGGCCGGTATCGACGGCTTCGCCCTGCGCACCGAGCAGTACTGGGTGCTCACCGACGACCTCAACGACGTGCTCGCCACGACCACCCACCCGGTGCAGCCCTACCACCCGTGGCACCGTCCGATCACCTCGCCGGCGGTCTGGACGCGGGCGTGGGGGCGGGGGCGCGTCTTCGTCGCGACGCCCGGGCACGACGTCGAGGTGCTGAAGGACGACAACGTCCGCACCATCATCGAGAGGGGGATGCTGTGGGCCAGCCGCACGGAATCGGAATAGTCGGGCTCGGGGTCATCTCGGCCCAATACCTCGACACGCTCGTCGGCCTCGACGGGGTGCGGATCGTCGCCGTCGCCGACCTCGACCCCGCACGCGCCCGAGCGGTCGCCGAGCGCGTGCCGGGGTGCCGAGCCCTCTCCGTCGACGAGCTCATGGCCGACCCCGAGGTGCAGACGGTGCTGAACCTCACGATCCCCGCCGCGCACGCGTCGGTGGCCCTCGCCGCCCTCGCCGCCGGCAAGAACGTCTACGGCGAGAAGCCGCTCGCCGCCACGCTCGCCGAGGCGCTCGAGGTCGTCGCGGCCGCCGGCGGCGCGTGGGTGGGAGGCGCCCCCGACACCGTCCTCGGCACCGGCGTGCAGACCGCACGAGCGGTCGTCGACGCCGGCGAGATCGGCCGACCGGTGTCGGCGACGGCGACCTGGGTCGCCCCGGGCCACGAGGCCTGGCACCCGAACCCCGATTTCTACTACCTCGCCGGGGGCGGTCCGCTGTTCGACATGGGGCCGTACTACCTGACCACGCTCTTCCACCTCCTCGGCCCCGTCGTGCGGGTGTCGGGGGTGTCGTCGCGACCGCGTGACGAGCGCGTCATCGCGACCGGCCCTCGTGCCGGTGAGCGCATCCCCGTCGAAATCGACACGCACGTGACCGGCGTTCTCGAGCACGCCGGCGGCGCGGTGTCGACGGTGACGTTCAGCTTCGACGCCGTGGCGACCACCGCCGCCCCCCTCGAGGTGCACGGCGAGCGGGGATCGCTGACCGTGCCCGATCCGAACATGTTCGACGGAGAGGTGAGGCTGCGACGCTCCCCGTCCGACGAGGGCGCGGTGATCGAGCCTCGCGCCGGCTACGAGGGCGCGGGGCGCGGTATCGGCCTGATCGACGTCGTCGCCGGTCACGGGCGGGCCGGCGGCGACGTCGCCCTGCACGTGCTCGAGATCATGACCGCCCTAACGGCGTCGGCGCGGGAGGGGCGACGCATCGACCTCACCACGACCGCGCAACGCCCGTCGCTCGCCCCCCTCACACCCCGAACCGCATGGAGAGCATCATGACCTCGACGGCACGCGCCGTGATCGACCTCGACGTCACCGGTGATCGCATCAGCCGTCACCTCTACGGTCATTTCGCCGAGCACCTCGGCCGATGCATCTACGACGGGTTCTGGGTGGGGGAGGACTCCGCGATCCCGAACGTGCGCGGCATCCGTCTCGACATCGTCGAGGCGCTCCGCGCGCTCGACATCCCGAACCTGCGGTGGCCGGGCGGATGCTTCGCCGACACCTACCACTGGCGTGACGGCATCGGACCCCGCGAGCAGCGTCCGAAGATCGCCAACACCAACTGGGGCGACGTCGTGGAGAACAACCACTTCGGCACGCACGAGTTCATGGACCTGTGCGACCTCCTCGGTGCCGACGCCTACGTCAACGGCAACGTCGGCAGCGGCACGGTGCAGGAGATGTCGGAGTGGGTGGAGTACCTGACCCGGGCCGATGACAGCCCGATGGCGAGACTGCGACGCGACAACGGTCGAGACGAGCCGTGGCGCGTGCCGTTCTGGGGGCTGGGCAACGAGGCGTGGGGATGCGGCGGCAACATGTCGGCGTCGTTCTACGCGGAGGAGGCGCGCCGCTACGCGACCTTCTGTCACGAGCACGGCGGCAACTCGCTGACGAAGATCGCGGCGGGCGCCAACGAGGGCGACCTCGAGTGGACCCGCACGCTCATGAAGTCACTGACGGAGTGCCACGGCTGCACGATGGGCGGGAATCTTCCGTATCAGGCCATCTCTTTCCACTACTACACGCACTCCGGATCGGGCATCAACACCGAGGAGGCGACCGAGTTCACCACCGCGCAGTACTACGAGACGGTGGCCTACGCGGCGGGGATCGAGAGCATCGTGCGCGGTCACGTCGCCGTGATGGACTCCTACGACCCGCAGAACCGTGTCGGGCTGGTGTGCGATGAGTGGGGCACGTGGTGGAACGCCGCGGAGGGCACCAACCCGGGCTTCCTCTTCCAGCAGAACACCGTGCGCGACGCCCTGGTCGCGGGTCTGCACTTCGACGTCTTCCACCGTCACGCGCGTCGCCTGACGATGGCGAACATCGCGCAGACCGTCAACGTGCTGCAGGCGATGGTGCTCACCGACGGCGAGAACCTCGTGCTCACCCCGACCTATCACGTGTTCGAGATGAACAAGGGGCACCAGGATGCGGCGGGCCTCCCGGTGCACGTGCTCGAGACGCCGACGACCGCCGTGCGCGGCGACGATCTCGACCTCGTGTCGATCTCGGCGTCCACCCGCGACGACACGGCGCTGGTGTCGATGACCCACCTGTCGGCCGACGCCCCGTGCACGGTGAGGCTCGACCTGCGCGGGCGGGCGGCGAGCGTCGTGCGCGCGCGCGTGCTCACGGGCGACACGGCATCGTCGTTCAACGACGTCGAGGGCCCCGAACGCGTCGCACCGCGCCCGATCGAGGCGAGCCTCAGCGTGGACGGGATGCTCACGGTCGAGCTGCCGCCGCACTCGTTCGCCACGATCGAGCTGGCGCTCGCCTGACGGGTTGCCCCCCGACCGCGAGACTTCACCGCGGATACGAGACTGCGACCCTCGTGCGCAGTCTCGTATCCCGGATGACGTCTCGCGGGCTGCGTGGGGGGGGGCGGGTCAGCGCCGCGGGGGAGCGATTGAGGCCCGCTCGATGGCGGGCATCGGGATGAGCGACTCGCCGGGTTCGCCCTGGGCTGAGCGCGACCCCGACCGACGGTGCGCGCGTGCTCGCCGATCGCGACAGGTGACCGGTGGACGAGTACGGTGCAAGGTCTTGCATCGTGGCGCCGTTCTGCTACGAATAGCTCTACGACGACCGGCTTCCGGTCCGGCCGCCGGGTGACGCACTGTCGCGTGCTTCGACGAAGGGTCGTGGATCGTGTCCAAGAAACCAACTCGCACGGATGTCTTCGAGTACGACGCGCTGGGTAACGCCGACGTGCTGCAGCTGAGGACGCACGATCTCCCGTCGCCGGGCCCGGGCGAGGTGACCGTCGAGGTGATCAGCGCCGGCATCAGCCACATCGACGGATTCCTGCGGACGGGCCGCGAGTCGGCATGGGAAGAGGACTGGCCGCGACGGTCGGGCAGCGAGTTCGCCGGCGTGGTCGTCGCGCGCGGGGAGGGCGTCTCGACCTTCTCCGTGGGGCAGGACGTCATCGGGCACGTCTCGAGCGGTGCGCACGCGACGTACCTGAACGTGCCGATCGCCGCCCTCGTCCGAAAGCCCCGCGAGGTGACGTGGGAGGTCGCGGGCGGCCTCTATCTCGCGGGAGCCACCGCGCTCACGGTGCTCGACGAACTGCGCATCGGCGCCGACGACACCGTGGTCATCTCCGCTGCCGCCGGTGGGGTGGGCAGCATCGAGGCGCAGGTCGCGAAGCACCTCGGGGCGAAGGTGATCGGAACGTGCGGGGAGCGCAACTTCGACTATCTCCGTCAGCTCGGCATCAAGCCGGTGAAATACGGCGACGGCCTCGCCGACCGCATCCGCCGCGCGGCGGACGGGCGACCCATCACGGCCATGATCGACAACTTCGGCAAGGATGGCCACGAACTGCTCCCTGAGCTCGGCATCCCCGCGGGGCGCTACCGCTCGAGCGCCGACAGGCGAGACATCGAGCTTCGCCTCCTCGACAGCGACCCCGAGGCGGTCG
Organism: Microbacterium sp. Gd 4-13; assembly: GCF_003095395.1. Lineage (GTDB taxonomy): Bacteria > Actinomycetota > Actinomycetes > Actinomycetales > Microbacteriaceae > Microbacterium. The sequence continues at coordinate 32,369 of NZ_QEIJ01000010.1, read as the reverse complement.
CGAGCGGCACGGACCTGCTGCGCCGTGTCGCCGAACTCGCCCGCGTCCGTGCCTTCACCCTTCTCGTCTCGGGTTTCTACCCCCTCGCCGAGATCGCCGACGCCTACAACGATCTCGACAAGCTGCACTCGCGCGGCAAGGTCATCCTCGCAACGCACCCGGTCACAACGGCCCGCACCCCGAACGCCCGCCAGATCCACGAGGCCGCCCTGTAACGCCCGTGCGGTGCGGAGGGGATGTGCAGATCGGAGGAGGTATGCGCGGGGGTTCTCCTCCGCTGTGCGCATCTCCTCCCGTGTGACCGCGGGCGAAACCGGATGCGGCGTCAGACGCGCGAACTGCGTCGGGTCGGGGCGTTCACGGGCGCACCGTGGGCGGCCAGCACGAGGTCGCGCACGTCGGTCGCGGCCACCGAGGTCACGCTGTCGTCGAGCAGCGCCGCATCCGAGCACAGCAGCAGGGGGGTGTCGGCCGCCGACTCCGGCAGGCGGCCGTGCGTGCCGCGCACCCACGAGGGGTCGAGTGGCACGGTGCTCATCGCGTAGCGCAGACCGAGCTTCTTCTTGACCAGGTTGAGACCGGCTTTGGCCTTCGCGAGGCGGTCGGCGGGGTCGAAGAACAGCTCGGCGGGGTCATACCCGGGCTTGCGGTGGATGTCGACACCGCGCGCGTACTCGGGGGCGAGGTCGTCGTCGAGCCAGAAGTAGTAGGTGAACCACGCGCCGGGTTCGGCGACCACGACGAGTTCGCCCGACCGCTCGTGGTCGAGTCCGTACGCGGCCTGCGCCTCGCGGTCGAGCACCTCGTCGACACCGGGCAGCGCGCGCAGCAGCGAGGCGACCCGCGCGACGTCGCTCTGGTCGTCGACGTAGACGTGCGCGACCTGGTGGTCGGCGACGGCGAAGGCGCGCGAGGTCCACGGGTCGAGCTGCTCGCGGCCGTCCTGCACGTACACCTCGAGCAGCCCCTCGCGCCGCAGCGCGCGGTTGATGTCGACGGGTCGGTTCGCGTCGGCGATGCCGTACTCCGCCAGGGCGACGACGGTGTAGCCGCGGGCCTCCGCGTCGTCGAGCAGCGGCGCCAGCGCGGTGTCGAGCTCGCGCGCGGCGCGGTCGGCCTCGGGCGAGTTCGGACCGAAGCGCTGCAGGTCGTAGTCGAGGTGCGGGAGGTACGACATGACCAGCTCTGGAGCGGCAGAGCCCCAGCGTTCGCTCAGCATGCCGCGGGTCGCGTCGATGAGCCACTGCGACGAGGCGATCGTCGCCGTCGGCCCCCAGTACTGGAAGAGCGGGAAGTCGCCGAGGTCGCGCACGAGCGGGTCGTGCAGCGACGCCGGGCGCACGTACGCGTCGGGGCTCTTGCGCCCGTCGGCGTGGTAGATCGGGCGCGGGGTCACGGTCACGTCGGTCGTCGCGCCCATCGCGTACCACCAGCCCAGGTTCGCCGCGCGGTAGCTCGAGTCACGGCGTCGCGCCGTCTCCCAGAGCTTCTCGCCGGCGACGAGCTTGTTGTGCTGACGCCACAGCATCGGGTCGCCGAGTCCGCGGAAATACCATCCGTTGCCGACGATGCCGTGCTCGCGCGGCATGGTTCCGGTGAGGATCGTCGACTGCACGCTGCAGGTGACGGCCGGAAGCACCGTCTCGAGCTGCACGGTGCGGCCGCGGTCGCCGAGGGCGCGCAGCCGCGGCATGGCGGCGAGGGCGCGCGGGGTCAGGCCGACGATGTCGAGGAGAAGGACGTTCTTCATGGTGTGGTGACCTCTGCGGGGAGTGTGAGGGCGGGGGCGAGCTGGGTCATCGCCCAGCGGAGTTCGGCGGCGATGCCCTCGACGAGCGAGTCGGGCTGCAGGTGGTCGGGAAGTACCGTCCACGTGTAGGTCTCGACGTCGAGGTGCGCCTCGCGGCCGTGCGCGGTCTGCAGCACGGCGTCGACGGCCGTGCGCAGCACCTCGGTGGTGGCGCGCAGGGGCGGGGCGGGAGTCGCGTGCAGGGGGATGTGCACGTGCACCCGCCAGGGCCGATCGGTCGGCCAGGCGGGGTCGGCCGCGAGCACGTCGGGCAGGTCGTCGGCGGCGAACTCGGAGACGGATGCGGTGGGCCGCGCGCGCACCTGGTGCACGTAGCGCGCTTCGGCGAACGGGGCGAGCGCCTCCCGCGCCCCGTCGGCGGAGGGGTCGGTCAGTTCGAGCGCGACCGATGCCTGCACCTTCACGATGCGCACGCCCGCCCGTTCGGCCGCAGCGACCGCGGCGGCGGGATCGGCGAACGACACGGCGAGGTGGCAGGTGTCCAGGCACAGGCCGAGGAGTCCGTCGGCTGAGAGGTGCGGGCGCGCGCCCAACCAGGCCACCACGTCGGCGACGTCGTCGAGGATGCAGCCGGGCTCCGGCTCGATGCCGACGCGCACGGTGCGTCCGGTGCGCCGTTCGATCTCGCGCAGACCGTCGACCAGGGCGCCCAGCGCGGCCTCCGCGGCGGCGTCGGCCGCCGCATCCCAGCCCTCCCGCCACCCGAGCGGCAGGGTGGAGATGCTGCCCGACGCCCCCTCGGGCAGCATCTCGGCGAGAAGGGTCGCGCAGTCCAGCGTGTAACGCAGGCGCTCGGCGGTCGTCCAGTCGGGCCGGTAGACCGCGAGCTTCACCACGTCGTCGTGGAACCCGCGGTAGGGGAACGCGTTGATCGTTCGCAGCGCGAGGGCATTGCGATCCAGCGCAGACGACAGCCGCGCGCGCGCCGAGGCGTCGACGGCCAGGACGGCGGCGGTCTCGGCCGGGATCCACAGCCCCACCCCGAGAGTGTCGAGACCCGCGGCGACGCGCACCGGGCCCGCGTGCACGTCGAGCTGCTCGATGATGCCGTCGAGGTCTTCGGCCGGGTGCACGTTGGTGCAGTACGACAGCTCCACGCTCAGGCCTCGCGCCGCGACGCGACGCCGCGCAGCACCGAGTTGCCCTCGAAGGTGTCGGGTCCCTGGCGCTCGGGCTCGAAGCCGGGCACCGGGTCGAGGATGAGTCGGCCGCTCTGGCCGTAGAAGTCGACCGGATTCTGCCACAGCACGCGGTCGACGTCGGCGGCGGTGAACCCCGCGTCGAGCATGGCCCGGCCGGTCTTGGCGGTCTTGAGGGGGTCGGAGCGCCCCCAGTCGGCGGCGGAGTTCACGATGACCCGGTCGAGACCGATGCGCTGCATGATCGCCACGACGCGCTGCTCGTCCATCTTGGTGTCGGGGTAGATCGAGAAGCCCATCCATGCCCCGCTGTCGGCGACCATGTCGACGCAGGTCTCGTTGAGGTGGTCGACCAGCAGGTGCTCGACGGGCAGCCCCGACTCGATCGCCACGTCGAGCGTGCGGCGCGTGCCGGTGACCTTGTCGCGATGGGGGGTGTGCACGAGCGCGGGCAGTTCGTACTCGATCGCGAGGGCGAGGTGCTGCGAGAGGATGTCGTCCTCCTCGGGCGTCATGGAGTCGTACCCCGTCTCGCCGACCGCCACGACGCCGTCCTTCACCAGGTAGCGCGGCAGGTGCTCCATCACCTCACGGCAGCGGGGGTCGTTCGCCTCCTTCGGATTGAGCGCGATCGTGCAGTGGTGCCGGATGCCGAACTGCGCGGCACGGAACCTCTCCCAGCCGATCAGCGCGTCGAAGTAGTCGATGAACGACCCGACGGTGGTGCGTGGTTGTCCGAGCCAGAAGGCGGGCTCGACGAGGGCGCGGACGCCGGCGTCGTACATGGCCTCGTAGTCGTCGGTCGTGCGGGAGGTCATGTGGATGTGCGGGTCGAAGATGCGCATCGGTTCGCCTTTCGGGGAGCGGGGCGGGTCAGGCGAGGACGAGGAGGGAGATGTCGTCGGGGATGCTGCGACCGGCCGCACGACGCTCTTCGGCGTAGCGGGCGGCCATCTCCGACAGTTCGGTGTCGCGTCGGCGTTCGAGTCCGCTGACCACCGAGAGGGGGACGCCCATGAACACGAGCTTGAGCACGCCGTGCCGCCAGGCGTGGTCGTCGAGGTGCGCGTCGGCGAAGCCGCCCATGGCGGCCGCGACCAGGCGCGGGTCGTTCGTGCGCAGTGCGTCTGCGACGAGCTCTGCGCCGACGCGCCGCCACTCGGGATCGAGCTCGGCGTCGCGATCGACGAGCAGGTTGAGCCCCCGCAGCACGCCGCGGCGTTCGGCGTCGTCGCCCTCCCGGTAGAGGGTTGCGACGAGATCGGCCCCCGCGGCGTCGGACGAGGCGAGGGCGGCGACGAGCGCGGCGCGGGCGACGTCGTCGATCGTTCCACCGACGCCCTGGGTGTCGGCGGGGTCGACCGGTTCGCGTCCCACGGCGCGACCTGCCTCCGCGAACAGGCGCCGTGCACGACCAGGGTCTGCGGCGACGGTGTCGACGGCGGCTGCGGTCCAGGGGTGGGGCTCGGGGGATGCGGCGCTCACAATGGCCTCCATGCTCGTGCGGGCGAGCCGCGGGGCGTCGAAAGAATGACGGGGCAGCTCGACGGCCGCGACCCCGCGGTAGCCGATCTTCGAAAGCGTCGCGAAGGCCGCGGCGAGGTCGAGCTGCCCCGTACCGAGCTCGAGATGCTCGTGTACGCCGGGCATCATGTCGTCGACCTGCACGTTGAGGAGCAGGTCTCCGGCGGCCCGGAGCGCCCCGACGACGCCGTGAGGCTCGACGGCGACGCAGTGCCCCAGATCGACGGTGATCCCCACGTTCACCGGGTCGCCCAGGGCGGTTCGCAGCCGCAGCGCGTCGTCGACCGTCTCGACGAGCATGCCCGGCTCCGGTTCGATCGCGAGGCGGACGCCGGCGGCCGCGGCGAAGGGGACCAGGCCGGCGAGACGCTCCACTAGCAGCGTCCACCCGCGCTCGGCGGTGACGTCGCCCGGGAGCACACCGCTCCACAGCGACACGCAGTCGGCGCCGAGGACCGCGGCGATCTCGACGGCGCGGCGGAGGAACAGCATCCGTTTCTCCGCCTCGATGTCGACCAGGGTCGGGCGGTGCTTGTGCCACGGGTCGAGAAGGTAGCGCGCGCCGGTTTCGACCACCACGCGCATCCCGCGACGGCGCAGGTCGTCGCGCAGCGCCATGGCCGCCTCGCGCCAGTCGTCGGCGAACGGGTCGAGGTGCGGGTGCCCGAGGGTGAGCGCCACCGCCCGGTACCCCGAGCCCTCGAGGACGTCGAGGGCATCGGGCAGGGTGTGGTCGGCGAAGCCGTTCGTGCCGTACCCGATCACCCACCCGGGCCCGGTCATGTCACGTCGCCCTTCGAGCGGAGTCTGGCCAGCACGCGTCCGGCTGCCTGCACCGCGATGAGCGCAGCCGTCGGAACGACAGCGCCGGTGCGCGCGACGAGCGCGGTCTGCAACGGCACCATGGCGTGGATGCTGGCGCGCGCCGCAGATCGTGCGTGCTCGGCGTCGGGCTGCCGCGCGGCCGCCACCTGCGACGGCAGAGCCGCGGCGAGATAACCGGCGCCGCCGAGGAGGGCGGCGCTGGTGTGCGCTCCGGCCCCGACGACGGAGGCAGCGGCGGCGCCCACGCTCGCGACGGCGGTGGCGCCGGCGGTGGCGGAGGTCGTACCGTTCACCTCCCCGCGCGCGATGACGGTGAGCGAGGCGGTGTGCGCGGCGACGATGATCGCGGGCACGATCGCGCGTCGCCACCCGGGTCCGGCCGCGCCCATCATCACGTCGAGTCCGCGGCAGACCGCCATGACGACGGGGCCGAAGCGGGTCGGCTTCGCCACGAGGTCGTAGGTCCAGATCGACGCCGCCAGCGCCAGCGAGATCCACCCCGATGAGCGGCGGGTGGCGAAGGCCAGGCCGATGCCCGCGGCGGTCAGCCCCGCGCCGACCTTCAGGGCGGTGTCGCGGCTGACGCGCCCCGACGGGATCGGACGCTCGGGGCGCTCGACGGCGTCGAGCTCGGCATCGGCGTAGTCGTTCAGCGCCATGCCCGCCGCATACAGGCAGGCCGACGAGGTCGACAGGGGCAGCGCCGAGACGCCCGCGCGGCCACGCGCGTTCGTCGCGCCGACGACGGTGTCGCCGATGACGGTCAGGGCCGCGGGGGCCCGCACGAGGTCGAGAAGATCGGTCAGGCGGCCGGTCATCCGGCGCTGACCTCCTCCGCCAGACGAACGAGGACACCGGTGCGCTGCACCCACGCGACGTACGCGGCGGTCTGGTCGGCGAAGGCGTGCGTGTCGCTTCCCCACGGGTCTTTGAAGAAGCATCCGAGTTCGGCGATCGCGCCCGACTGGCCGGCCGCCGACGCCAGCGCGAGCACGCGGACGAGGTCGAGCACGAGAGGCGCGGCGAGCGTCGAGTCGTACGCGCTCCACGTCGTCTGCAGGGTCACGCGGCTGCCGAGGAAGCCGACGGCGCTGATGTGGTCCCACGCGGTCTTGACGTCACCCAGGTCGGGCACGTTGTCGATGTGGAGGGGAGCGACGACGTCGTCGCCGACGAGCGAATGCAGTCCGCGGTTCTTGGAGACGAGCTTCGAGCGCACGGCCTCGGGATCGGCCAGGGTCGCGCCGTCGCCGCCGCCGAGGAGGTTCGTACCCGCCCACGAGCGCACCTTCAGGTTGCGCGCGGTGAACATGGGCGCGAGCACGGTGCGCAGCAGGGTCTCGCCGGTCTTGCCGTCCTGACCGGCGAAGGCGATGCCGGCCGCTTCGGCCCTCGCGCGCAGCACGGGCAGGTTGAGGCTCGTCGAGGGGGTGAACGCGGCGAGGGCGGCGCCGGCCTGGATCGCGGCGGCGGCAGCGACCGCGCTCGCCGGCAGCACCCGCTGCCCCGGGTCGGCGAGGGCGTCGCGCAGTGCTTCCTCGGAGTGGAACGCCGGGTGGTCGGCGGGGAGCGGCTCGGTCGACGACACGTCGACGACCACCACCGTGGCGAGGCCGTGCCGGTCGCGGAAGTCGGCGATGTCGGCCGCCATGCGGTCGATGTGATGCTGCTGGGTCGGGCCGGAGAGGTCGATGAGGCGCAGGTCGTCGTCGGTGCGGTCGAGGTCGGCTCGCACCGCTTCGACGAGCGCGTCGGAGAACATGCCGCCGGCGGCGAGCGAGGCGGCCTTCGCCGCGAGCGGCACCTCGTAGATGTCATGGCCGCCGATGACGATGTCGTCGAGGGCGACCAGCGGCACGTCGGCGAACTCGTCGTTCTCGGTCGTCAGGCCGGTCGGAGCGGCCGCTCCGCGGGCGAGGGCGAACAGGCCCACGGTCGCGGTGGTCGCGAGCGACCCGCGGGCTCCGATGAACCAGGCGCCGACGCGGGGCGCGGTGAAATCGGAAGAAGAAGCACTGTCGGTCATCATTGTCCTTGCTCTGTGCGCGGCGGTGCGCGGGGCGCTTCGCGGGGGACTGAGGCGCTAGACGACCGTATGTCGACCTAATGCCTTCGGTCAAGCAGAAGTCGCGGTGAGGTTTGATAAAAGATGAACTGTCCCCCGCGCGCTTTCGCGCGCTTCGCCCGCCGAACGCGCGGGACAGCGCGCCCGCTGGCGATTCCGCGCCTGGCTACGCCGTCCCGTCCGTACCTACCCTCGGTCCCGCCGCCCTTCGCGCCGTCCGTTGCTGCCCGTACTCAGGATGGTTGGCCGTCCGACCGGCGACACGCCGGGGGTCGGGGCTGCGGCACGTGTTTCATCCTGAGTTCGGTCGACGGGCCGGCCATCACGGGCCTGGCCGCCGGGGTTCGGGGCGGGGCGAGCGCAACGGGAACCCCGCCGGCTGCACCGCGCCGCTCCGGCCGCCCCGCATCCCGCGCCTGCCTCGCTTCCGCTGCGGTCTCCGCGCCCGCTGCTGCCCGTACTCAGGATGGATGGCTGTCCGACCGGCAACACACCGGGGTTTGCGGCTGCGGCGCCTGTTTCATCCTGAGTTCGGGCTTAGGGGGGCCGCGCTTAGTTCGGGCGTAGGGCAGTCGTGCTCAGTTCGGGCGTAGGGCAGCGGTCCGAAGTTCGGTCGACGGGCAGCCGTGCCGAGTTCGGGCGCCGCGCGGCCACCCGGGTCTGGTCGCCGGTGCGGGGATCAGGGTCGTGGGTGCGGCGCAAGCCCCACCGGCGGCGGGGCTGCGGGAGGGAGGATCAGGCATGCCCGAGGAGCCGTCGTCCGCGCAGAGCGCAGCACCCGACCGTGATCTCGAGGCCGCGATCCTCGGCCTGCTCGCGCACCGCGCCGCGACCTCGACGATCTGCCCCTCCGAGGCCGCGCGGGTCGTGGGCGGTGAGCAATGGCGCGAGCAGATGGATGCTGCGCGCGCCGCCGCCGCGCGGCTGGAAGCTGCAGGCGTCGTCGACATCACCCAGCGCGGGGAGGTCGTCGACCCGGCGACCGCGCGCGGACCGATCCGCATCCGTCGGCGACCCGCCGCCACGGGGCGGGAGCCCGACGCCTAGGAGCGCTCCGGCGGGGCGTTCGGGTTCTCGATCTCCGACTCGGCGAGGTTCCGGCGCGCCCGACGCAGGAAGCTCGCGAAGAGGGCGACCTCGTCGTCGTCGAAGTCGCCGAGCATGGCGTCCTCGATCGTGCGGACGGACTCGGCCATCGCGTCGATCTTCTCGATACCGGCCGGGGTGATCGACAGGAGGATCTGCCGGCCGTGGTCGGGGTTGCGATCCCGCCGGGCCAGGCCCGCGTCGATGAGAGGGGTCAGGGTCTCGGCCATCGACTGCGGCCTCACGAACGACCGGCGCGCCAGGTCGGAAGACGTGAGACCCGGCAGGCGCGTGAGCACCGTCAGGGCGGTGTACTGGGCATAGTTCAGCCCGTGCGAGGCCACCGCGTCGATGAACGGACGTCTCACGGCCATCTCGGCCCGCTTGAGCAGGTAGATGAGGCCTCTGTCGCCGGGCATGTTCTCGCGGGCGTCCCTTCCGCGGGGTGCGCCCGCGGAATTCATCATGTCACCCGCAAAAGTTGCAGGTAGCCTGAGATCAATCGCGTTCGAAGGAGAGGGAGATGATCTCACCGGATGCTGCGCGCCTGGGCGTGCCGCTGGATGACCTCCCCACCCTCGTCGGGCAGACCTTCGGGCCGTCGTCGTGGCGGGAGGACCCGCCGTCAGGGGTGATCTCTCGCGCCGGGGCTGACCGGGCAGGCTGCAAGAAGCCCCCGCGGCTTCTCGTCGTGGCGGGTCTCGAGCGCACCGGAAGCGGGAAGGCCGACCCGGTCACGCTCCGAGCCCGACTTCTTCAGGAGGAAGCGTGACCGCTCTGTACCCCGTCTCCGACCTCTACGGATTCGCCGACCTGCTCACCGATGCCGAGACCGCCAAGCTGAGGTCGCTGCGCGAGCTGCTCGAGACGCAGCTCGCGCCGATCCTCCCCGACTTCTGGGAGCGCGCTGCCTCGCCGGTGCGCCTGCGCGAACCGCTGCGCGACCTGCGGCTCGTCGACGACCCCGCCTTGCTCGGCTCCGACGGGCGCACGCGAGAGCTGTACAACGGCTTCCGGGCGTTCGAGTTCTCGCGCACCGACATCAGCACGGGCATGCTGTTCCACGGGCAGACGGCCATGTTCCGCGAGCTCGTGCGCCAGGGCGGCAGCGACGAGCAGGTGGCCGCGTGGGACGACGCGATCGTGTCGTTCGAGATGACCGGATGCTTCGCGCTCACCGAGCCCGACCACGGCTCCGACGTGGCGGGCGGACTCGCAACGACGGCGCGGCGCGAGGGCGAGGAGTGGATCCTCGACGGAGCCAAGCGGTGGATCGGCAACGCCGCCTTCTCGGAGTTCGTCGGGGTCTTCGCCCGTGACGTCGCCGACGGTCAGGTCAAGGTCTTCCTCGCCCGCACCGACGACCCCGGAATGACCCTGACCACCATCGAGCGCAAGGCCGCGCTGCGGCTGATCACCAACTCCGACATCTCCCTCGAGGGTGTCCGCGTGCCGGAGTCGCACCGGCTCCAGCGTGTGTCGTCGTTCGCCGACGTGTCGGCGCTCTTCCGCACGCTCCGCCCCGATATCGCCTGGATCGCCGCGGGCGCCCAGGCGGGGGCGTATGAAGCGGCGCTGCGCTACACGCTGTCGCGCGAGCAGTTCGGGCGCCCGATCGCGGGGTTCCAGCTCGTGCAGGACAAGCTCGTGCGGATGCTGGGGAACGTCACGGCGTCGCTCGGCATGGCCGTTCGCCTCGCCGAGCGGCGACAGGCGGGGGTCTCGCGCGACGAGGACTCCGCCCTGGCCAAGGTGTGGCTCTCCGACCGGCTGCGCGAGACCGTGGCGTGGGCTCGCGAGGTCGTCGGCGGCAACGGGATCGTCATCGACAACGACGTCGCGCGATTCTTCACCGACGCGGAGGCCGTCTACACCTACGAGGGCACCCGCGAGATCAACACCCTCATCGTGGGGCGGGCGGTGACGGGGCTGAGCGCGTTCACGCGCTGAGGGGTGGACCGGCGAGTCCTGGCGGCCGGGTGGTCACGCGTGTAGGAACGACAGGGCGGGCCGATCCCGCCGGAGGAGGGGCGCATGATCGATCGTTCGGGGTTGGCGACGTTCCTGCGGCGTCGACGCGAATCGCTGCAGCCCGAAGACGTGGGGCTCGGGCGCGGGCAACGCCGCAGGACCGCGGGGCTGCGTCGCGAGGAGGTCGCGGCGCTCTGCCACATGTCCACCGACTATTACGCGCGGCTCGAACGGGGCACCGGCCCGCACCCGTCGGAGCAGATGATCGCGTCGATCGCGCAGGGGCTCCACCTGTCGCTCGATGAGCGCGACCACGTGTTCCGCCTCGCCGGCCACAACGCGCCGGCCCGCGGCGCGGACAGCGACTTCGTCGGCCCGGGGCTCCTGCGCATCCTCGATCGTCTCCACGACACCCCCGCCGAGATCGTCACCGAACTGGGCGAGACTCTGCGCCAGACCCCGCTCGGGGTCGCCCTCCTGGGGGATGCGACCCAGCGCGTCGGGCTCGCGCGCAGTCTCGGCTACCGATGGTTCACGGAGCCGGCGTCGCAGGAGGCCTACCCGGCCGAGGATCGCGCGCACCTCTCCCGCCTCTACACGGCGGGGCTGCGAGAGATCGCGACGATGCGGGGGGAGGATTCGCGGGCCGCCCGCCTCGCGGCACAGCTGCGAGGCGAGAGCGACGAGTTCGCGCGTCTGTGGGACGCCCACGAGGTCGGCATGCGCCCGCCCGACGTGAAGCGCTTCCGCCATCCCGTGGTGGGGGAGCTCGAACTGTCGTGCCAGACGCTCCTCGACCCCGACCAGTCGCACCGGCTGCTCGTCTACACGGCAGTACCGGGCAGCGAGAGCTACGACAAGCTCGAGCTTCTCGCCGTCGTCGGGGCGTCGTCGCTGTCGTGACGCCCGTGGGGTGGTCGCCGCATCCGTGGATCGTCAGGCCCTGAATGTCGCAGCACCACGGGGCGAGCATCGGGGTACACCGTTTCCGCGGCCCCGGGTCGCACCACCGAGGAGTTCTCATGGCACACCCCATCGACATCACCGTTCCCGACCTGACCGGAAGAATCGCCGTCGTGACCGGCGCCAGCGACGGGATCGGGCGCGTGATCGCCACCCGCCTGGCCCGCGCGGGCGCCGAGGTGGTCCTGCCGGTGCGCTCGCCGGCGAAGGGGGAGCGAGCCGCCGAGGGGATCCGCTCGGCGGTCCCCGAGGCATCGGTCTCGACGCGCGTGCTCGACCTGTCCTCGCTCGACTCGGTCGGTGCCCTCGTCGACGAGCTCCGCGCCGAGGGGCGTCCCATCCACCTGCTCGTCAACAACGCCGGCGTCATGCAGCCGCCCCAGCGGCAGGAGACGAGCGACGGACACGAACTGCAGTTCGGCACGAACCATCTCGGGCACTTCGCGCTCACGCTGGGTCTGATGCCGCTGCTGCGCGAGGGGAGAGCGCGCATCACGCACCAGACGAGCATCGCCGCCCGCAGCGGGGCGATCGGCTGGAACGACCTGGACGGGCGCGAGCGTTACGACGGGATGGCCGCGTACAACCAATCGAAGCTCGCGGTGGCCCTGTTCGCCCGCGAGCTCGATGCGCGCAGCCGCGAGGGGCAGTGGGCGATCACGAGCAACCTGGCGCACCCGGGCATCTCGCCGACGAACCTTCTCGCGGCCCAGCCGGGGATAGGGCGCGAGAAGGACACCGGCGGGCGACGGGTGGTCGGTCTGCTCTCGCGTCTCGGCATCGCCGGCACGCCCGAGACCGCAGCGCTTCCCGCCCTCATGGCGGCCACCGACCCGGCGGCCCTGGGCGACGAGTTCTACGGTCCGATCCGTGTGATCGGGGGCAGGCCCGCTCGGAAGGAGTTCTGGGCACCGATGCGCAGCATGGCCGACGCGCGACGGCTCTGGGAGGCGTCCGAGCGCCTCACCGGGGCCCGGTTCGCGGTCTGAGCGTCAACCGAGGGCGCCGGCGAGGTCTTCGAGCGCGGCAGAGCGGTCGGCACCGATCGGGGTGAGCACGACGCTCGTCGCGCCGGCCGCGTGCCGCTCGGCGATCGCGGCGCGCACCCGGTCGGCCGTGCCCGCCAGGGCGAGCGCGTCGATCCACTCGTCGGGGAGCGCCGCGGCGAACGCGTCGGGGCTGCCGGTCCGTTCGCGCAGCGCCGCGACATCGTCGGCGAAGGGCAGGGGCGCGATGTGCGGGTACCAGTCGGGTTCGCCGACGATGCCCAGAGCCGGCCGCACGAGTTCGCGGGCCGCAGCATCGGTCGCGGCGACAGCGGCGATGTCGTACGCGACGACCAGCGGCGCCGCAGCATCCGTCCGTCGGGTGTCGAACGCCGAGGTCTCGATCGACGCGCTGATGTACGCGGGCGCCGACGGCTCGGCGAGCACGACGCCCTGGGCGACCCGCCCGGCGGCAGCGAGAGAACGAGGACCCCGCACGCCCCAGACGATGGGCGGGGGCGTCGACGGCACGAGGTCGAGACGCAGGCCCGCCACGTCGACGTAGCGACCGGCCTCGGGGGTCGACTCGCCGCGGAGGAGAGCGGTCAGCGCGGCCGTGTATTCGCTCAGCAGCGTGAGCGGGCTCTTCGGCCACACACCGAGCGAGCGCATCCACTGCGGCATGCCGTGGCCGACGCCCACGATCACGCGGCCGGGGAAGAGCTCGCCGAGCGTGGCGATCTCCATCGCGGTGAAGGCGACGTTTCGTGCACCGGCGGGGAGGATGCCCACGCCGACCGTGATGCGACGCGTCGAGGCGAGTACGGCCGAGGCCTGCGCGATACCGCCGCGGAAGCCCAGGTCTTCGACGACCCACAGCTCGTCGAATCCGAGTTCTTCGGCCCTGCGGGCGAAGGAGACGACCTCGCCGGCGGGCAGATCGCGGGGCAGTATCACTCCCACATGGTCGGGACTCATCGTTGTCGGCCTTTCGTGGAACGGGGCACCTCATTATGGCAACGCCGCCGCCTCTCGCCGCGTAGATTCGAGGGACGCGGCACCTGACCGTCACAGGAGAATCCATGAGCACCGCCCCCATCCTCGACGTCGTCGTCATCGGCGAAGCGCTCATCGACATCGTCGAGTCTCGCGACGGCACGACGGAGCACGTCGGCGGGAGCCCCGCGAACGTCGCGCTCGGTCTCGGCCGCCGCGGGGTCGGCGTCGCACTCGTCACCCAGCTCGGGAGAGACGACCGGGGAGCGCGGATCGCCGCCCATCTCGAGGAGTCGGGCGTGGTCGTGCCGCGGGAGTCGTTCGCCGCGGATGCGACGTCGACGGCGCGTGCGCGGATCGCCTCCGACGGCCAGGCGTCGTACGTCTTCGATCTCGCCTGGGACCCGTTCGCCATGCCCGCCGATCTGCGCCCGCGCGTGCTGCACACCGGATCGGTCGCGGCGTTCCTCGAGCCCGGCGCCACGTCGGTGCGGGAGGCGCTCGGCGACACGTCGGCGAGCGAGGTCACGTTCGACCCGAACATCCGGCCGGCCCTCGTCGGCGAGCACGCCGCGGCGTTCGCCGCGTTCGAGGCCACCTCCCGTCTCTCGACGGTGGTGAAGCTCAGCGACGAGGATGCAGCGTGGCTCTACCCCGGAGCAGCTCCCGACGCCGTGGTCGACGCGATCCTCGCGCTCGGCCCGCGACTGGTCGCCGTGACGCTCGGCGGCGAGGGCGCGATCATCGCGACGAGCACCGAACGGCTCACGATCCCGGCCGAGAAGGTCGCGGTGGTCGACACGATCGGCGCCGGCGACACGTTCATGGCGTCGCTCGTCGCGTCGGTCGCCGCATCCGGGAGCGCCGACCTCGACCGGGACGCCCTCGAGCGGATCGGCGGCGACGCGATCCGCGCCGCCGCGCTGACCGTCTCACGCGCCGGTGCCGACCTCCCCTGGGCCCGCGAACTCTGAGCGGACGCTCGGCCCCGGCGGGGTACGTTTACCCGATGACGCGACCGCCCGCCTTCCCCACGATCGAGCGCAGGGTCGATCTCGACGGCGCCGTGTTCCGCGTCCTCACCACGGAGTCGTCCGCCGCCGATCCGGGCACCCCGTTCGTGCTGATCCACGGGATCGGCATGTCGCACCGATACCTGACGAGGCTGCACACGCGGCTGGCCGAAGAGGCCGACGTGCACTCGATCGATCTGCCCGGGTTCGGGGGGCTGCCCCAGCCGGGGCGGGACCTCGGCATCCCGGCGATGGCGGAGGTGCTCGGCACGGTGCTCGACGGGATCGACAGCGGGCCGGTGGTGCTCGTCGGGCACTCCATGGGAGCGCAGTGGGCGGTCGAGCTCGCCGCGCAACGCCCCGATCTCGTCCGGGGCGTCGTCGCGATGGGGCCGGTCGCCGATGAGAAGCACCGCTCGCTTCCCGCGCAGGCGCTCGCCCTGACGATCGAGTCGTTCGGGGAGCCGCCGGCGGTCAACTACCAGGTGTTCAGCGACTACGTGCGGTGCGGGCCACGGTGGTACCTCACGCAGGTGCGGCACATGCTGTCGTATCCGATCGAGGAGCGCGTGGCGGCGTTGACCATGCCGATCCTCGTGCTGCGCGGCGGGAGCGATCCGGTCGCCGGACTCGACTGGTGCCGACGTCTGCGCGACGCCGCGGTCGACGGGTCACTCGCGATCGTGCCGCGGCACAATCACGTGGTGCAGCAGACCGCGCCGCGGTCGGTCGCATCCGCCATCGACGTCTTCGTCGCGGAGCATGTCGAGGGCCGAGGGTGAACCCGCTGCGGGTTCCGATCTGGTGGACGCGGGATTACGCCTACGCCGTCGTCTGGCAGGTGCGCGCGTTCTTCAACCGCACCGACCCGGCGACGTTCCTCACGGGTGACCGAACGCCGATCGTCGTGCTGCCGGGAATCTACGAGACGTGGAAATTCATGCAGCCGTTGATCGAGGAGCTGCACGGGCGCGGGCACCCGGTGCACGTGGTCGATCTGCTGCGGCGCAACGAGCGTCCGGTGGTCGAGATGGCCGAGCGCGTGACCGAGTACCTCGAGCAGCACGACCTCTCGGACGTGGTGCTCATGGCGCACAGCAAGGGTGGTCTGGTCGGCAAGCAGGCGATGGCGTTCGGCCCCGCCGCCGGCCGGGTGCGGGGGATGCTGGCGGTCGCGACGCCGTTCGGCGGTTCGAGCTATGCCCGGCTCATGGTGCTCGCGCCGACGCTGCGGATCTTCTCCCCGCGTGACGCGACGATCCTCGCGCTCACACGGGAGACCGCCGTGAACGCGAAGATCGTGTCGGTCTACGGGCGGTTCGATCCGCACATCCCCGAGGGCAGCGAGCTGGCCGGGGCGAAGAACGTGCGGCTCGAGACGGGCGGCCACTTCCGCATCCTCGCCCACCCCCGGGTGCTGGCCGAGCTCGCCGTGCTCGCCGACTGACGGCTGCGGCGCAGCATCCGTCCGATCCGTCGGATTCGGGGCGGGTTCCTCCCCTCGGGGCGCGGGATTTCGCGCCCCGACCGCAGAAACGCGCCCCGAACCGGGTGGGGGTAGCGTCGAGGCATGGCGACACGGATGCTGCTCATCTCCGACACGCACATCCCGGGCCGGGCACGGGTGCTGCCCGAAGCGGTGGTGAGGGCCGCCGACGAGGCCGACCTCATCGTCCACGCCGGCGACTGGGTGAGCGAGGGCGTGCTCGACGAACTGCGGCGGCACGGAGAGGTGCTCGGCGTGTGGGGCAACAACGACGGTGCCGACCTCCGCGCGCGCCTCCCCGAGATCGCCCGGCGCGAGATCGAGGGGGTGCGGTTCGCCGTGATCCACGAGACGGGCGACGCCAAGACGCGGGAGCGCAGGATGCCCGTCGCCTTCCCCGACACGGACGTGCTCGTCTTCGGTCACAGCCACATCCCCTGGGACACCTCGGGCGAGGGGCTGCGCCTTCTCAACCCCGGCTCGCCCACCGACCGACGTCGGCAACCGCACCACACGTACATGACCCTCGTCGTCGATGACGGGGCCCTCGCAGACGTGCGGCTCGTCACCCTCTGAGGCCCCTAGCCGCCCGCGGGCACCGTGGCAAGACGGGGGGTCGCGGCATCCGGGCTGCGTAGCCTCGGCAGAATGAGCGACACGAACGCACGAGGTACCGCCGTCATCACTGGTGGATCCGCAGGACTCGGCCGGGCCACCGTCCGTGAGCTGGCAGGCCGAGGGTGGGACGTGGTCGTTCTGGCTCGCGGCGAAGACGGCCTCGCGGCGACCGTGGCCGAGATCGAGGCCGCCGGGCGCCGGGGGCTCGGCATCTCGGTCGACGTCGCCGATGCCAGGGCGGTGGATGCTGCAGCAGCCCGCGTCGAGGACGAGTTCGGCGGCATCGACCTCTGGATCAACAACGCGATGACCGGCACGATCTCGCCGTTCCTCGATACCTCGGAGGAGGACTTCGAGCGCGCCACCGACGTCACCTACCTCGGAGTGGTCAACGGGACGCGCTCGGCGCTGCGCCGAATGGTTCCGCGCGGTCGCGGCCACGTCATCCAGATCGGGTCTGCTCTGGCCCACCGGGGGATCCCGCTGCAGGCGGCGTACTGCGGGGCGAAGCATGCGATCCACGGTTTCACCGACGCGGTCATCGCCGAGCTGTCGCACGACGGCATCCCGGTGGCGATCTCGATCGTCGACATGCCGGCGCTCAACACGGTGCAGTTCAACTGGGTGAAGTCCGACTTCGCCGAACACCCGCAGCCCGTGCCACCGATCTTCCAGCCCGAGGTGGGTGCGCGCGCGGTCGCCGATGTCGCGGACACCCCGCGCCGGCGCACCTGGGTGGGGCTTCCCACGGTGGGCCTCGTCCTCGGAACCCGCTTCGCGGGTCGTTTCATGGACTGGTACCTCGCGAAGACGGCGTGGAGCGGTCAGCTCTCGCCCGACCACACCGATCCGCAGCTTCCGGCGAACCTGTACGAGCCGGTCGCGGGAGACCACGGCGCGCGCGGCATCTTCGACGACAAGGCCAAGTCGGGCAGTATTCAGACGTGGGCGATCCACCACCGGCGTCTGCTCGCGGGGGCCGGCGTCGCCGGATCCGCCGTCGCGGCCATCGGGGGAGCGCTCGCACTTCGACGGCGCTGATCACCGGATCGCCACTCCGTCAGCCGAAACGGGAGGAAATCGGATGTCTTCGAACGTACGCGTGCTCCACTGCACGCCCGATGACGTGTTCGCCGTGATCGCGAACGGCTGGCTGTTCCCCTCCTGGGTGGTGGGCGCGTCGCGCATGCGCGAGGTCGACGACGCCTGGCCCGAGGTGGGGTCTCACCTTCACCACTCGTTCGGAGTCTGGCCCGTCCTGATCGACGACACGACGGTCTCGCTCCACTGGGATCCGCCGCGTCGCGCGGTGCTTCGTGCGCGGGGGTGGCCGGTGGGGGAGGCCCTGGTCACGATCGATGTCAAACCCCGCCGAGACGGGTGCGTCGTGCGTATTCAAGAGGAAGCCGTCGCCGGGCCCGGCAGGCTGGTGCCCGACGCGCTCATGGACGTCGGGCTGTACGTGCGAAACGCCGAGACGCTGCACCGTCTCGCCTATCTCGCCGAGGGGCGGGCGCTCCATGCTCGGTCGTCGACCGCGGAGCGCGAGATCGCCGAGGACGGCGAGTGACCGACGCGTTCGACGCGATCGTCGTCGGATCGGGTCCCAACGGCCTCGCGGGGGCCGTGACGCTGGCTCGAGCGGGGCTGCACGTGCGCGTGTACGAGCGCGCGTCGTTGGTCGGCGGCGGAGCATCGACGACCGAGCTGACGCTCCCCGGCTTCCTGCACGACGTCTGCTCGGCGGTGCACCCGATGGCCTTCGAGTCGCGGTTCTTCCGCGAGTTCCAGCTCGGTGCGCGCGTCGACTTCGTCGTGCCCGAGGTCTCGTACGCGCACCCCCTCGACGACGGGCGCGCGGGTCTGGCGTACCTGGACCTCGCCCGCACGGTCGAGAGCCTCGGTCGTGACGGCGCTGCATACGACCTCCTCATGCGTCCTCTGGCCGAGCATGCGTCCCGTGTGGCGGAGTTCACGGGGTCGACGCTGCTGCGCGTGCCGCGGCATCCGGTCACCGTCGTGAACTTCGGACTGCGCGCGATCGCCCAGGGCGGCCCGTGGTGGAACGCCCCGTTCCGCGAAGAGACCGCCCCCGCGATGATCACGGGCGTGGCCGCGCACACGATCCTCCACCAGCCCAGCCTCGCGGCGGCCGGCGCGGGCCTCGCGCTCGCCGCCTACGGGCACGCGCGCGGGTGGCCGATCCCGCGCGGCGGCAGCCAGGCCATCGTCGACGCGATGGTCGCCGACCTCGTCGCCCACGGGGGCGAGATCGTGACCGATCACGAGGTGACGTCGCTCGATGAGCTCCCGTCGTCGCGGGTGGTGCTGCTGGATGTCACCCCCGACGCGTTCGTGCGGCTCGCCGGTGATCGGATGCCGCGGTCCTACCGCGCGAAGATGGAACGCTTCCGCTACGGCGGCGGCGTGGCGAAGGTCGATTTCGCCCTCTCCGAGCCGGTGCCCTGGACCCATCCGGACGTGCGACGGGCCGGAACGGTGCACGTCGGCGGCACGCGCGCGGAGGTCGCCGAGGCGGAGAACGACGTCTCCCGCGGCAGACTGCACGAGCGGCCCTACGTGCTGGCTGCGCAGCCGTCCCTGTTCGACGCGGGACGCGCCCCCGAGGGCGCTCACACGCTCTGGACCTACACGCACGTGCCCGCGGGCAGCGACGCCGACCGCGCTGAGGCCGTGATCGGGCAGATCGAGCGATTCGCGCCGGGCTTCCGCGACACCATCCTCGCGACGAGTTCGCGGTCGGCGGTCGACGTCGCGAGCTACAACCCGAACTACCCCGGCGGCGACATCTCGGCCGGTGCCCCGACCTTCGACCAACTCGTGCGACGGCCCGTGCTGAGCGCGGATCCGTGGCACACGCCGGTGCCCGGGGTCTACCTCTGCTCGGCGTCCGTCAGCCCCGGCCCGGGCGTCACCGGCCTGGTCGGATGGCGCGCCGCCCTGAGCGCGCTCCGCCACGATTTCGGCACGCGCGCGGAGCCGTCGCTGGCGCCGTTCTGAGATCGTCTCGACGGCCGGGAATCGTGGTTCCCACGTCGTCCCGCGACCCCCATAATGGACCCATAACGGCGGTCTCGGCCGGGGGAGATGAGGGTCTGCGATGCCGTTCCGAAGCCAGGACACGCTGCAGGAGTGGCTCGACGAGTTCCACGACCTCGGCTACCCGGTGACGGGTACGTTGAGGGTGCTTCCGCAGGACGGCGAAGACGGCTCGAACACCGGGCTGGTCGCGGTGAGCCTGCGCAACGCGTCGACCGTGACCTACATCCAGCCCGAGTCGCACGGTTCGCATCGCTGGGTCGTCACCCTCGAGCCGCGCGAGAACGCCGTGATTCTCGACGCGGCGGGTCTGCACGGCCTCGCGTCGGAACTCTCGATCGCCTCCGTGCTGTGCGCGTTCCTCCAGGGGAAGTCGCAGAGCGTCTCGGACTGAGCGAGCGGCCGGGCGTCAGGACGCGCGGGCCATCGAAGCGACGGCGGCGGTGAAGTCGTCGAGCGTTCGCGCGAAGTGCGCGGTGTGCTCGCGGTCACCGGCGGCGACGGCCCGGTCGAAGTCGTTGTCGAACCGCTGCAGGGCCGACCACGGCAGCTCGCCGAGATCGACGGTGACGGTGATGCGGTTCACGCGGCGGTCGTCGGGGTCGACGTCTCGCCTCACGGCCTCGCGCTCGACGAGCCGATCGATGAGCGTGGTCACGCCGGCGGAGGTGATGCCGAGGTACTGCCGCAGCTGCGTCGGACGCGCGCCCGGGTTGTCGGCGATGAACAGCAGCGCTCGGGCGTCGAGTTCGCCGATCTTGAGCTCGCGTCGTGCCTCGATCATCGCGGCGTGACGAGCGTCGACGTACTTCTGCAGAGCGCGACGGAGGGGAGACGGTGTCAGTGACTTGCTCACGCGTCCTCCTCCTGTCGGTTCGGGGCGACCGCGCCCACGCTATCAGCATAGGTAGTGTCCCGAAGATGTAAAGAGATTAGCTAATTTACTGAGATAACGGTATCGTTCTTTCCCAGAGTCCCACCCCGTAACGGTGACAACCTCGGTGGTCGCACACGACGCAGGGACCCCTCGACCGCGCAGACTCGCGCGCTGAACGAAGGAGCATCGATGGGCAAACTGTTCTACGGCAGCACGGACCAGCCGATCGAGATGCCCGACCGTGCTCTCGCCCATGTCAAGGTCGTCGTGGCGACCAAGCTGCGTCGAGGAGAGAGTTTCACGCTCTCGTGGCGGCACGACGCCGGCACCCCCCGCGGCCGTTCGACGATCTGGATCCAGCCGTCGATCCCCCTGCGTTTCGTCTTCTCCTCGTCCGAACCGGAACTGCTCGATCCCGAGCACCTCAAGAGCCTGGCGAACGACGCCAGTTCGACGGCGGGCCTGGTCGTCGATTTCGACGCGTTCGCGGATGAGGTCATCGAGACCCCCGCGTCGCGCACCCGCCGCTCCACGAAGGTCTGATCGCCTCCGAATCCGTGCTGCCGCGCGGGGTGCGGGGTGTGTACTGTGGGTGTGTGCTGAACTGTCGCTGTTGTCGCTGAGCTCTCTGCTCTCACCGACCCCGACAGATTTCCGCGCCTTCCGCGCGGCTCACCCCAGGAGCACTTCGTGCGATACGCCCGCACCGTCACCGACCTCGTCGGCAATACCCCCCTCGTAAAGCTCAACCGGGTCACCGAAGGCATCCGTGCCACGGTGCTCGCAAAGGTCGAGTACTTCAACCCCGGTGGCTCGTCGAAAGACCGCATCGCCGCCAATATCATCGACGCCGCCGAGCGCGACGGGCTCCTGCGCCCGGGCGGCACCATCGTCGAGCCGACGAGCGGCAACACCGGCGTGGGGCTCGCCCTCGTCGCGCAGCAGCGGGGATACCGCTGCGTCTTCGTCGTGCCCGACAAAGTCGCCGAAGACAAGCGTGCGGTGATGCGGGCCTACGGCGCCGAGGTCGTGGTGACCCCGACCAACGTCGCGCCGGAAGACCCGCAGTCGTACTACAACGTCTCCGACCGCCTGGTCTCCGAGATCCCCGGGGCGTTCAAGCCCAACCAGTACGCCAACCCGAACGGGCCCCGCAGCCACTACGAGTCGACCGGGCCGGAGATCTGGCGCGACACCGACGGGCGGGTGACGCATTTCGTCGCCGGTGTCGGCACGGGCGGCACCATCACCGGCACCGGCCGGTTCCTGCGTGAAGCATCCGGCGGAAGCGTGCGCATCGTCGGCGTCGATCCTGTCGGCTCCATCTACACCGGTGGTCCGGTGCACGGCTACGATGTCGAAGGTGTCGGCGAGGACTTCTGGCCGCCCGCCTACGACCCGGGCGTCGTGGACGAGCTGCACCGGATCTCCGACGCCGAGTCGTTCGCGATGACGCGACGGCTGGCACGCGAAGAGGGGCTGCTCGTGGGCGGTTCCAGCGGCATGGCCGTCGTCGGCGCCCTCCGTGCCGCGCGCGACCTGCCCGAGGATGCCGTCGTGGTCGTTCTCCTGCCCGACCACGGTCGCGGTTACCTCAGCAAAGTCTTCGACGACGACTGGATGACGGCGCGCGGGTACGCGATCGACGCGCCATCGTCCGCCCCCGCAGCATCCGCACCCGAATCGGAGAACCGCTCATGACCACCGACAACATCCGCGGATTCGACAGCCTGGCCGTGCACGCCGGCCAGGAGTTCGACCCGGCGACCGGCGCGGTCATCCCGCCGGTGCACTTCTCCACGACGTACGCGCAGGACGGCGTCGGGGGCCTGCGTCAGGGCTACGAGTACGGCCGCAGCGGCAACCCGACGCGCACCTCGCTGCAGACGCAGCTGGCGGCGATCGAGGGCGGGCGCCACGCGCTCTCGTTCGCCTCGGGTCTCGCCGCCGAAGACGCTCTGCTTCGGGCGGTGCTGCAGCCGGGCGACGAGGTACTGCTCGGCAACGACGTCTACGGCGGCACCTACCGCCTCATCGCCCGCATCCTCGGTCCGTGGGGAGTGAAGCTGCGCGTCGTCGACATGAGCGACGCGGATGCTGTCGCCGCGGCCATCGGCGAGCGTGCGCCGAAGATCGTGTGGGTGGAGACCCCGAGCAACCCTCTGCTGCGGATCACCGACATCGCCGAGCTCGCTCGTGTCTCGCACGCCGCCGGAGCACTGGTCGTCGTCGACAACACGTTCGCCTCTCCCGCGCTGCAGCAGCCGCTCGCGCTCGGCGCCGACGTCGTGGTGCACTCCACGACGAAGTACCTCGGCGGTCACTCTGACGTCGTCGGCGGGGCGCTCGTGCTCAACGACGACGAGCTCGCCGAGAAGGCGAAGTTCCTGCAGTTCGCGGCCGGGGCGGTATCCGGTCCCCTCGACGCGTGGCTGACGACGCGCGGCATCAAGACGCTCGGCATCCGCATGCAGCGGCACAGCGAGAACGGTCAGGCCGTGGCCGACTTCCTCGCCGGGCACGGCGCCGTCGCCCGGGTGTACTACCCGGGTCTCGCCTCGCACCCGGGCCACGAGATCGCGGCGCGCCAGATGTCGGCGTTCGGCGGCATCGTCTCACTCGCTCTGGCGGATGCGGCGGCCGCCCGCCGCTTCGCGGAGTCGACGCGGGTCTTCACCCTCGCCGAGTCGCTCGGCGGCGTCGAGAGCCTGCTGAACTACCCCGACGAGATGACGCACGCGTCGGTGCGCGGCACCGAGCTCGCCGTTCCCGAAGAGGTCATCCGTCTGTCCGTCGGCATCGAGTCGGTGGAGGATCTGCTCGCCGACCTCGAGCAGGCGCTCGCGGGTCTCTGACGCCGCATCCACACGAGAAAGCCCCGATCCACACCCCGCTGCGGCGGGGGAGAGTGGATCGGGGCGTTTCGGTGTGCAGTCGGCTCAGGCGTCGAGCGCCGCGGCGGCCTGCGCGGTCGACGACGACACCGGCACGAGTCGTGCGAGCTGCGTCACGTGGCGCGGCTCGAGCTCGTCGAGGCTCGAGACGCCGAGGAGCGCCATCGTACGCTCGATCTCGGTGCGCAGGATCGCGATGGTGCGGTCGACGCCCGCGCGTCCGCCGGCCATGAGGCCGTAGAGGTAGGCGCGGCCGATCAGCGTGAACTTCGCGCCGAGGGCGACGGAGGCGACGATGTCGGCGCCGTTCATGATTCCGGTGTCGACCATGACCGTGGCGTCCGCGCCGACCTCGCGCACGACGTGCGGGAGGAGATGGAACGGAATGGGCGCGCGGTCGAGCTGGCGTCCGCCGTGGTTGGACAGGATGATGCCGTCGACCCCGGCGTCGATGAGCCGCTTCGAGTCCTCGACGTTCTGTACGCCCTTCACGACGAGCTTCCCGGGCCACATCGAGCGGATCACGTCGAGGTCGTCGTAGCTGATCGTCGGATCCATCGCCGCGTTCAGCAGCTCGCCGACGGTGCCGCCGGTGGTCGAGAGCGATGCGAACTCGAGCTTCGGCGTGGTGAGGAAGTCGATCCACCACCAGGGGCGGGGGATCGCGTTCACGATCGTGCCCACGGTGAGCTGCGGCGGGATGGAGAAGCCGTTGCGCTTGTCGCGCAGACGTGCGCCGGCGATCGGTGTGTCGACGGTGAACTGCAGCGTGTCGAAGCCGGCCTTCGCTGCGCGCTCGACGAGCCCATAGGAGATGTCGCGGTCGCGCATGACGTAGAGCTGGAACCAGTTGCGGCCGGGAACCGGTCCGTGAGGCTCTCGAAGGGTGGCCGCCTTGACGTCCTCGATGGAGGTCGTGCCGAGCGTGGAGAGCGTGAACGGGATGCCGGCGGCGGCCGCGGCGCCCGCTCCCGCGCTCTCGCCCTCGGTCTGCATGAGGCGGGTGAACCCGGTCGGCGCGATGCCGAAGGGCAGGGCGCTGGGGCCTCCGAGGATCGTCGTGGAGGTGTCGACGTTCGCGGCGGGGCGCAGCACGTCGGGGTGGAACTCGATGTCGCGGAACGCCTGCCGCGCGCGTTCGAGCGACAGCTCGCCCTCCGCGGCGCCGTCGGTGTAGTCGAAAGCGGCCTTCGGCGTGCGGCGCTTCGCGATGAGGCGCAGGTCGTCGATCGTCAGCGCCGACTCGAGGCGGCGACGCTTCAGGTTCAGGTCGGGCTTTTTGAACTGCATCAGTTCGAGGAGCTCGCCGACCTGGGGGAGTTGACGCGTGACCATGGGAGTGTCCTTCGGTTGCGTGTGGTCTGACCACACTCTACGTGCAGAGAGAGCGGGAGGGGTCAGTTTCTCGGATCGAATCGGCGAGGGGTGAACGATGCCGCCACCGTCGCGCGCAGGGTCTCCAGCGAAGCATCCGCTCCGAACCACCCGTGCGAGCGGGCCTGCACGAGCACGTTGCCCAGGGCCGTGGCCTCGACGGGGCCCGCGAGCACCGGGACGCCTGAGCGGTCGGCGGTGGCCTGGCAGAGCACGGAGTTGAGCGCGCCGCCTCCCACGATGTGGATCACGTCGATGCGGCGGTCGGTGAGATCCCCCGCGGTGCGCACCGCCTCGGCGAACGCTGCCGCGATGCTCTCGACGATCAGCCGGGCGAACGCCGGACGCGTGTCGGGTACCGCGTCGCCGGCGTCGCGCAGCAGGGCTGAGATGCGCGCGGGCATGTCTCCCGGAGCCGCGAGCGACGGGTCGTTCGCGGCGAAGAGCGCCCGAGGCGGATCGACCCGGGAGGCGGCGTCGAGGAGGGCGGGGAGGTCGACGGCTGCGGCGTCGTCGATCTCCCACGCGCGGATGGTCTCGCTCAGCAACCACAGGCCGGTGACGTTGTGCAGGAAGCGGATGCGGCCGTCGACCCCGCCTTCGTTCGTGAAGTTCGCCTCGCGGGCAGCGTCGGAGACGACGGGGCCGTCGAGCTCGACGCCGACCAGGCCCCAGGTGCCGCAGGAGATGTAGGCCGCGTTCGGCGACGACAGGGGTGCGGCGACCACCGCCGACGCCGTGTCGTGTGATCCGACGGCCACCACGGGAACCGAGGCGCCCACGCGGTCGGCGACCGCGGTGCGCAACGTGCCGATGGTGTCGCCGGCGTCGACGAGCCGCGGCATCGCCGTGGCGGGGATGCCCAGCCGGGCGGCGAGCCCGCGGTCCCACTCGCCGCTGCGCACGTCGAGCAGACCGGTGGTCGACGCGTTCGTGCGTTCGGCGATGGCGACACCGGTGAGCAGGTACGCGACGAGGTCGGGGATGAGCAGGCTGGCGTCGGCCTCGTGGAGGCGCTCCTCGACCACGTACTGATACAGCGTGTTGAACGGCAGGTGCTGCAGGCCGTTGCGGCGGTAGAGCTCGGCGAACGGCACGCTGCGGTGCACCGACGCGACCCCGCGCGCGGTGCGCTCGTCGCGGTAGTGGAAGGGCTCGGCGACAAGCGATCCCGACCGTACGAGCCCGTAGTCGACCGCCCACGCGTCGATGCCGACGCTCGCGACGTCGGGGTGGGCGCGCACCGCGGCCGCGAGGCCGTCCTCGACGTTCTCCAGGAGCGTCGAGAAGCCCCACCGCCACCCGCCGGGTGTGGAGACGGGTCCGTTCGGGAAGCGCGCGACGGATTCGAGCGCCAGAACGCCCGGGCCGACGTGCCCGACCATGACGCGGCCGCTCGTCGCGCCGAGGTCGACCGCCGCGACGAGGCCGCCCGTCATCGCGGGTCTCCCGAGCGCACGACCTGCGCCCGAGCGCGCGACCTAGGCGCGTACCGGAGCCGTGCGCTCGACGCGAACCCGTGTGCTCGCGCGCTCATCGCAGGAACGCGGCGGCGACGCCCGAGTCGACCGGGATGTGCAGGCCCGTCGTGCGGCTGAGCTCGGGCCCCGTGAGCACGAAGACCGCGTCGGCGACGTTCTCGGGAACGACCTCGCGCTTGAGGATCGTGCGGTTGGCGTAGAACTGCCCGAGGTCTTTCTCGTCGACCCCGTAGGTGGCGGCGCGGTTCGCACCCCACCCCGAGGCGAAGATGCCCGAGCCGCGCACGACGCCGTCGGGGTTGATGCCGTTGACGCGGATGCCGTGCTCGCCCAGCTCGACGGCCAGCAGTCGCACCTGGTGGGCCTGATCGGCCTTGGTCGCCGAGTAGGCGATGTTGTTCGGGCCGGCGAAGACGGAGTTCTTCGACGAGATGTAGATGACGTCGCCGCCCATCTTCTGCTCGATGAGTGCCTTCGCCGCCGCCTTGGCGACGAGGAACGACCCCTTGGCCATCACGTCGTGCTGGAGGTCCCAGTCCTTCTCGGTCGTCTCGAGCAGCGGCTTCGACAGCGACAGGCCCGCGTTGTTGACCACGAGGTCGATGCCGCCGAAGGCCAGCAGCGTCGCATCGATCGCGGCCTGCACCCCCGCAGCATCCGCCACGTTCGCCGCGACCCCGATCGCGACGTCGGTGCCGCCGAGCTCGGCGGCAGCGGCCCGCGCCTTGTCGAGGTCGAGGTCGGCGACGACGACGCAGGCCCCTTCGGCGGCGAGTCGCGTCGCGATGGCCTTGCCGATGCCGGATGCGGCGCCCGTGACGAAGGCGATGCGACCCTGGTGCGTCTTCGGCTGCGGAAGGCGCTGGAGCTTCGCCTCTTCGAGCGCCCAGTACTCGATGCGGAACTTCTCGGCGTCGGAGATCGGTGCGTAGGTCGACAGCGCCTCCGCGCCGCGCATCACGTTGATCGCGTTGACGTAGAACTCGCCGGCGACGCGAGCGGTCTGCTTGTTGGCGCCGTACGAGAACATGCCGACACCCGGCACGAGCACGATGAGCGGGTCGGCGCCGCGGATCGCGGGACTCTCGGCCGACGCGTGCGCGTCGTAGTACGCCTGGTAGTCGGCGCGGTAGGCCTCGTGCAGCTCGCCGAGGCGGGCGATCTGCTCCTCCAGCGATGCGGTGGCCGGCAGATCGAGCAGCAGGGGCTTTACCTTCGTGCGCAGGAAGTGGTCGGGGCAGCTCGTGCCGAGGGCAGCCAGCGCCGGCGCCTTCTCCGACGCGAGGAAGTCGAGCACCTCGGGGGCGTCGGTGAAGTGGCCGACCATGGGCTTGTCGGTCGAGGCGATGCCGCGGATCGTGGCGGCGAGGGCCGCCGCGCGTTCGCGACGCTCGTTCTCGGGGAGGGCGTCGAAGCCGTCGCGCACGGGGCCGAACGGGTCGGCCTTCCCGTGCTCGGCGATGTAGGCGGCGGCGGTGTCGATGATCCAGAGCGAGTTGGCCTCGGCCTCCTCCGACGTGTCGCCCCAGGCGGTGATGCCGTGGCCGCCGAGGATCGTGCCCACCGCCTGCGGGTTCTGCTCCTTGATCGCCGCGATATCGAGGCCGAGCTGGAAGCCCGGGCGCCGCCACGGCACCCAGACGACCTTGTCGCCGAAGATCTTCGCCGTGAGCTCCTCGCCATCGGCCGCCGTGGCGATCGCGATGCCCGAATCGGGGTGCAGGTGGTCGACGTGCGCGGCATCGACCAGTCCGTGCATCGCGGTGTCGATCGACGGCGCGGCGCCGCCCTTGCCGTGCAGGATGTAGTCGAACGCGGCGACCATCTCGTCCTCGCGATCGACGCCGGGGTAGACCCCGACGAGAGCGCGCATCCGGTCCAGACGCAGCACGGCCAGACCCTTCTCGGTGAGGGTGCCGAGATCGCCGCCCGAGCCCTTCACCCACATCAGCTCGACGGGCTCGCCGGTCACGGGGTCGGTGTCGGTGCCCTTGGCCGAGGTGTTGCCCCCGGCGTAGTTGGTGTTCTTCGGGTCGGCGCCCAGGCGGTTGGAGCGCGCGATGAGCGCGGCAGCGGTCGGGTTGGTCATGTCGTCGTGGTCCCTCATCGTGTCGTGTCGTGCGTGTCGTCGCGAGTTGCGTCTGAGAGTCCAGAACACCCGGACGCTCTTCCGCGCGACTCCGGGTGTCTTGGACTCTCAGAGCTCGGGGCCTACGCGCCCCAGCCGGCCTGGACGCCGCCGACGCGGTCCGCGGCGATCTTCTCCTGGTATCCGGATGCTGCGTACGCGGCCATCGGGTCGGCCGCGAGCCCGCGCGACTCGCGCCACTCGGCGAGGGCCGGGCGCACGTCGGTGTAGAAGGCGTCCATCAGCACGGCGTTGGCGCCGAGAACGTCATTCGCGGCCTGGGCGGAGGCCAGCGCATCGCCGTCGACGGAAAGAGCGCGCGCGGTCATCTCCTGCACATTGAGCACGGAACGGATCTGGCCGGGGATCTTCTCCTCGACGTTGTGGCACTGGTCGAGCATGAAGACCACATCGGGGTTCTGCAGCCCGCCACCGCGGTTCACCTCGAACAGGATGCGGAAGAGCTGGAACGGGTCGGCCGCGCCCACGATGAGGTCGTCGTCGGCGTAGAAGCGCGAGTTGAAGTCGAACGAGCCGAGCTTTCCCAGACGCTGCAGCTGCATGACGATGAACTCGATGTTGGTGCCGGGCGCGTGGTGCCCCGTGTCGAGGCACACCATCGCGCGCTCGCCGAGGGCGGCCACCTGCACGTATGAGGTTCCCCAGTCGGGAACGTCGGTGTGGTAGAACGCCGGCTCGAAGAACTTGTATTCGAGCACGAGTCGCTGCTCGCCGGTCAAGCGCGCGTAGATCTCCTGCAGTGACTCCTGCAGGCGGTCCTGACGGGCGCGGAGGTCGGCCTGCCCGGGGTAGTTGGAACCCTCGGCGAGCCAGATCTTCAGATCGCGCGACCCCGTCGCATCCATGATGTCGATGCACTCGAGGTGGTGGTCGATGGCCTTGCGGCGGATGCGGTCGTCGTGGTGGGTGAGGGCGCCGAACTTGTAGTCGTCGTCCTGGAAGGTGTTCGAGTTGATCGTGCCGAGGGTCACGCCGAGGTCTTCGGCGTGACGGCGGAGGGCGGCGTAGTCGTCGACCTTGTCCCACGGGATGTGGAGGGCGACGCTCGGTGCGAGCGCGGTGAAGCGGTTCACCTGGGCGGCGTCGGCGATCTTCTCGAACGGGTCGCGGGGTGTGCCCGCCGTGGCGAACACCTTGAATCGGGTGCCGGAGTTGCCGAACGCCCAGGACGGCAGCTCGATGCTCTGCGCTTCGAGGGTGGAGAGGGTCTCGGGAGTGAGGGGCATCGTCGCTTCCTTGGTCGTGCATCGCGGTCGAGCCGCGGAGGAATGAATCGTTTCATCGGAAGGCTACAACGAGCGACGACCTCGACGCAACAGGTCGAGGTCAGTCGGTCGCCGTCGACGCGCGTTCGACCAGCTCGGGCTGGAAGCGCACGTGCGATCGATCGGCGTCGGCGTCACCGGCGAGAAGCACGTCAACCGCGGTGTATCCGAGGGCCGCGGCCGGTTGGCGTACCGAGCTGAGGGGAACGGCCGCGGCGGCGGCGAAGTCGATGTCGTCGTAACCGATCAGGGCGAGGTCGCCGGGAACCCGCAGCCCCGACGACGACAGGGCCTGCAGCATCCCGACCGCGAGGAGGTCGTTGGCGGCGAACACCGCGTCGGGCCGCCCGTCGGCAGCACGCGCGCGGAGCCCTTCGCCCGCCGCGCGGCCGTGCTGCACGGTCATCCCCGCCTGCTCCACCACCTCGAGGACGGCATCGTCGCGGGCCGCGATCGCCTCGCGAGCACCCTCGAGACGGTCGGCGACCTGGCGCGCGGAGAGCGGCCCGCCGAGGAACACGATGCGCCGGCGGCCGATGGCGAGCAGATGCTCGACCGCGAGCCGGCCGCCCGCCACGTCGTCGACGGCGACGGAGGGGAGGGGCGTGCCCGCCGCATGACGATCGACGAGCACGACCGCCGTGCCCGCGTCGGCCAGGCGCTGCATCGCCCCGAGGTCGTCGGATGCGGGGCTGATGAGCACCCCGCGCACCCTCTGCTCGAGGAGGAGTTCGAGCAGGCGGGTCTCGCGGCCGGCGTCGCCGTCGCTCGTCACGATCAGCACCGCCATGTCGTCTTCGGCCGCGCGCCTCTCGGCGCCGCGGGCGACCTCGGCGAAGAACGGGTTGCCGATGTCGGGCAGCACGAGGCCGATCGACCGGCTCTTCCCGGCGCGCAGCTGGCGGGCGGCATCGTTGCGCACGTAGCCGAGCTCGGCGATCGCATCGTGCACGCGCTGCGACACCTCCGCAGACACCCCGACCCGGCGGTTGAGCACGTTCGAGACGGTGCCCACCGATACGGCCGCGCGCGCCGCGACGTCTTTGATGCTCGCCGCCATCGGGTGCTCCTTCCGGTCTCATGTGACTCTAGACATCGTGGGCGACGCCCGCGGCGACGACGGGTGGCCGGATGCCGCGAGACCCCCGTATTTCGAGGGCCTGTGCGTCTGCTGGACATACGCGGAGACATGCCCGGGCGGGTATGGGCGTGCGCGTAGTGTCGGCTACAGCGATGGCGTCCTGCTGTCAGCCTCACGCTCCAGCGATGCCCCCGCGTCGCTGCCGATCGACAGGAGCCCCGCGTGGCATCACCCGTCGTCGCAACGACTTCCCCCACCTCGACACTCGGCCCCGTGCGCCAGACCTACGCCACGACCAAGGACTTCCCTCCCGTCGCGAAGGCCTACACCCAGGTTTCGCAGGTGGTGAAGGAGACGGGTCTCCTCCGCCGCGCACCGCTGTTCTACGCGCTCGTGGGCACGGCGATCGTGCTCGGTTTCGGTGGCGCGATCACCGGTTTCATCCTCCTGGGCGACTCCTGGTTCCAGCTGCTCATCGCCGCGGCCCTCGGCATCCTCTTCACTCAGGCGGCGTTCATCTCCCACGAGGCCGCGCACAAGCAGATCTTCGCGTCGGGCAAGGCCAACGATCGCCTCGCGCGCTTCATCGGCCCCGGCATCGTCGGGATGAGCTACACCTGGTGGGACTCGAAGCACTCGCGTCACCACGCCAACCCCAACCGCGTCGGCAAGGACCCCGACATCGAGATCGACACGATCTCGTTCATCGAAGAAGATGCGGCCAAGGCGCGGGGCATCGTGAAGCTCATCACCCGCAAACAGGGCTACCTGTTCTTCCCGCTGCTGACGCTCGAGGGCATCAACCTGCACTTCCTCGGCATCAAGCACAACCTCGCTCGCGGCCCGGTTCCCCGTCGCTGGGAGGAGCTCACGCTCATCCTCCTGCGCCTGGCCGTCGTGATCGTTCCGGTCTTCCTGTTCCTGCCCCTCGGTATGGCGTTCGCCTTCATGGGCGTGCAGCTCGCGGTCTTCGGTATCTACATGGGCGCCGCTTTCGCGCCGAACCACAAGGGCATGCCGATCATCGACCCGAACGCGCGTCTCGACTTCTTCAGCAAGCAGGTGCGCACCTCCCGCAACGTCGCCGGCGGCTGGTGGGCCACCGCGCTCATGGGTGGCCTGAACTACCAGGTCGAGCACCACCTCTTCCCGAGCATGGCTCGCCCCCATCTCGCCAAGGCTCGCGAGATCGTCATCGAGTACTGCCGCACCTTCGACGTGCCCTACACCGAGACGAGCCTCATCAAGTCGTACGCGATCGTCATCGAGTACCTCAACCGCGTCGGCCTCGCCGCCGGCGGCGATCCCTTCGACTGCCCCGCGGCCGTCCAGATGGGCGCCTACCGCAAGGTCTGAGCTCCAACACAGAACCCGAGAACGGATGCTGCGCGCTTGCGCAGCATCCGTTCTTCTTTGCGTCGGCGGGGCCATCGTCGTGCGCGCGGGCGCGGGGCGGTGCGGCGTGGAGGGGGCGGAGTGGTGTGGGGTGCGGTGCCGCTGGCATCGGGACTGGCGGGCGTCGGCCGCAGGCCGACGCAGGCATGCGGGGCGGTGTGGGGTGGAGGGCGCGGAGCGGTGTGGGGTGCGGTGCCGCTGGCATCGGGACTGGCGGGGGGGGGGCGCCGGGCGCCGCGGGGGGGGGGGGGGGGGGGGGGGGGGGGGCGCGGGGGGGGGGGGGGGGGGGGGGGGGGGGGGGGGGGGGGGGG
>NZ_QEIJ01000009.1 GCF_003095395.1 Microbacterium sp. Gd 4-13 | reverse complement strand
CCCCCCCCCCCCCCCCCCCCCCCCCCCCCCCCCCCCCCCCCCCCCCCCCCCCCCCCCCCCCCCCCCCCCCCCCCCCCCTAGAGAAGGTTCAGCGGCTGCGGCCGAGATCTCGCGGATCATGCGTTGTTCCACGGCGTCGACGGGACGGCTCGGAGGGCTTGCGCGGCGTTCCGGGCACGGGGCGGCCGAGGCCGGCAGTTGCCCGCCACACCGCCTCGAGCGCGCGACGGTTCACTTCGTCGTCGATCGCCAGCGGTGCAGCGCCGCGGAGCGTGCGGGCGGTGGAGTCCATGCGCACCTCTTCGCGGAGACGGTCACCGTGCTTCGCGTGATACTTCTCGAGGCGCTGGGGGAAGCGCTCGAGCGCTGCGGCTCGCTGCTTGCCGAGGCGTGAGCGGCGTTGCCACTCGGCAACGAGCTCAGGCGGGGTGGACTGGTATTGAGCGAGGATGCGCCGTCGTTCGTCGGGGCCGCGGAGGCGAGTGAAGAACGCCGTGGCCGCCTGGTCGTTGCGTATGCGTTCGGCGACCTTCGTGCGACGGACCCGCTTACCCGGCAGGCCGAGGGCTTTCAGCCGGCGGTCGCGTCGACGGGCGTCACGGTTGGACGCGAGCGTGCGTTCGTACACGGCGGGGTTCTGCGAGCGGTAGTCGCGCTGGTACGCGGTCAGCTGGTCGCGGTTTTGTTGCTGCCAGCGTTGTGCTGCGGCCGCTGTGCGCTCTGGATTGCGTTCCCGGTAGTCACGTGCCGCCGCGGTGCGGGCCTCGCGGTTGCGGGCGGCGTAGGCGCGCTCTGATGCCTTCACACGCTCGGGGTGCCGTTCTCGGTACCTCTGCCGCTGCGCGCGGGTCTTCTCGGGGTTCTCCACGGCCCAGCGTTTCGCCCGCTGACGGGCCTTCACCCGCCGCTCCTGTGCGGCGTGGAGCCTCAGTTTGCGGCGCTTCTCCGCGTCGCGCTTCTGCTCGAGGATGCGGGGGCGGTGCTGCTGCTCGTACTCGGCGCGGTAGTTCGGGTTCGCGGCGACCCAGCGCACGCGCGCATCCCGCGCACGTGCGCGGCGCTCGTCATCGGACGCGTCCGAGGCGGTCACGGCTATTCAGCGTCAGGGGCGAGATCCATCACGGCGGCGAACAGCGCCGACCGGTGCGCGGTGGGATCAACAACGGCCAGGCCGACAAGCTCGGTGAGGGATGCTTGGGCGGTGTCGGAGACCGCGCCGAGAGGCTCCATGCACCAGGTGACGTCGTCGCTGAGACGGTACTCCGGATCGTCGACCTGCACCTCGGGGTAGTACATCATTGCCACCATCCCGACGCGCTGCAGCGCGTCGTTGGCGTCCTCGCGAGTGATCATCGGTTCTCCTTTTTCGTGAGTCATTGGAGGCGCATGTCTGGAAACAAGCCGTCAGGCGGGGGCTCGTACGGCAGCGGCTCGCCGTGCTTGTTCGTGTCTTCGGACTTCGCGAATGGGCCGGTAGGGCTCATGAGGATGGGCATGTGGTGGTCGGCGTGCTCCGCCCACCAGGTGCTCGAGCCCGTCGCGGCATCCTGTCGTAGGTGCTCCCAGGCGCGCCAGATCGCCTCGAGGCGGGCGACGGCTTCGGGCGATTCCCACCAGCGTGCAGCCCAGCGGAACTCGGCGCTGGCGCCCACCTTGCGGGCGTACATGTAACGCAGCCGCTCGCGGAAGAATTCGTCGGCGGAGCCGTAGAACAGCTGGGGGATCTCTTCGACGTCGTCCTCGAGGTCGTCGTCGTCGCGGAAGCCATCGAACTCACTCACCGCTCCCCCTCGGGGTGGTCAGCGATAGCCGTGGCGGTCGGAGCCGCCGCGGTGCGCGCTGCGGGGTCATGGGCCGCGATCGACGCCTTTACGGCGTCGGCGTACGGTCCCTTCATCCAGGGGACGGTCTCGACGAGGGTGGCCGGCGCTCCGGATGCGAACACAATCGCGCGGCCGCGTGGAAGCGAGCCCAGGTCGGCAACGTCCATAGTGCGCTCTCGCTGAATGCCGTGAGAGGTGGAGCGGTTGCCGCGGCCGACGCTCGTCGACGTCGTGCGGCGGTCGTAGTCGCCGATCATCTGCGAGAGCTCGTTGAGAAACTCCGGCTCTTTGACACCGCCACCGTAGACGGCGATGTTCGACGCCGACCAGAGCTTGCGCATTCCTTCCCGGCCCCACACCTGAACGCCCTGCGACCACGACTGCAGGATCGTCATGAGCACGATCCCGCGAGAGCCGTAGTGCGAGTAGAGGTCGGGGAGGTCGTGCCAGCGGCACACATTGGCGGCTTCATCGAGCACGCCGAGCATGGGGATGGACAGACGTCCGCCGGCTTGGGTCGTAGCGAGCTCCTCGGCCGCCTCCACGGTCGCCGCGGTCAGCGCGGTCACCAGCGGGCCCGCGGTGCCCCGGCCCTCCTTGGAGAGCGAGTACAGCGTGCCAGAGCCCCGCACAAACGCGTGGGGATCGAACTGCGGGCGAGGGTCAGATGCGCCGTCCCGTCCTTGGGGCGTCACCCACTCGGCGATGGCGCGGACCTTCAAGCACGACGCCATCTGCGCGGCGGTCCCGTAGACGCTGTCGCGTCGTCGGGACTCACCGTTCACCTGGCCGTCGACGGCATCCGCCATTTGGTGATAGCCGTGGTCGCGGAGGATCTCGACCGGTGTGTCGTCTCCGGGGCGCGTGGTCCAGGTGAACGCCGTGGTTATCGGGCGGCCGTCGAGCGCCGCGGCGAGCAGGAAGCCGGCCAGGAGATCCTGACCGGCGTTGTCGAAGTAGGGATCGGCGCGGGCGTCCCCGGCGCGTGAGCCGGAGGCGAAGTGGGCGGCGAGCTTGGCCGCCTTGGTGTCGTCGGTGACGTAGCTCAGCGGGTTCCACCACCAGGTCGCGGCCTCGAGCGCGATCTGCTGCGGGTCGAAGGCCCACACGGGCCCCTTCGCGGCGCGAACGTCGCGCGTGGCGTCGAGCACGTCGCGCTTGTTCGAGGTCGTGAGAACGGCGCCGGGAGCAGACAGAATCGCCGGGATTGCCCGGCTCGTGCTTTTTCCTGTCCGGGGGCCCCAGATATCGACGTGCATGTCCTCAGGCGAGCCGTAGAGGCGCTGGCGACCGGCGACGGTGACACCGATCGGGACGCCGAGCCAGTCGTCGACGCCGAGGCGCTGCGCGGTCTGACGAGCCCCTGTGGCCGACAGTGAGCGCAGCTGCTTGCCCTTGCCCATGTGGGTGGCGGCGCCGTCGACGGCGCTGCGGCGTCGACGAGCACGCACGATCGCCACCGCGGCGAGGATCCCCAGCGCGAGGACAATCGCAACGAGCCCCAGGAGAATCCACGTCGCGGAAGGCGGCCACACGACGGTGCCGCGGATCACCCCGAAGAACACCTCATAGGGGTCGCCCGTGCGGCCCTCGTTGAGTCCGTCGAGCCGTGAGCCGAGGGCGACGGCGGCCCAGGTGCTGCCCAGCACGGCCAGAACGAGGAGCACCGCGACGAGGAGCGCGATCGTGGACGGCTCGATGCCCTGTCCGCGCTTGTTGGTGGCGCTCATGCGGCGCCCGCATCCTCGATAAGTGCTGCGCCGTCGGTCTCGACGGCGAACTCGTGTGCGGTGTGCTCGGCGTCCTCGAGGCCAATCATCGGGTTTGACTCGTCCGGTTCGGGGAACGCCGTGGTGGCATGCCAGAGCTTGTTGGTGTCGTTAATCGCCCGCTCGGCTTCGACGAGCTCGACCTTGATCGGGAGGCCGGGGTGCCCGCCGACCTTGATGAGGAACTTGCCGCGCCCGGGCGGTTCGGAGCCGGGGCCGGTGTCCCAGGTTCCGGGGTCCTGCCAGGAGGTGAGCAACTCCTGCTCGGCGCGCGAGAGCGGCACAGCACTGGTGAGCATGCCCATCTCAGCGTTCGGGAGCCCGCCGCACACGACCATGCCGGCGCGCTCAACGAAGCCGCGCGCCTTCATCCGATCCTCTTCGCTGGGGAGGGCGAGAAGGTCGCTCATGGTGTGGGAGATCATCGCGAGGCCGACGCCTCGCTGGCGGTTCAGGCGCGTGAGCGCGTCAACGCGGTCGACCATGCCTCGCCCGGCGCGCAGCGCCCGCCACAGCTCGTCGAGGATGACGAAGTAGTGACGCCGGGGCTCGAGCCCGGCGTCGGCCAGCGCGTTCGCGACGTTGACGGTGCCGAAACCGGCGGACCAGCATGCGAGCAGGATCGCGGCCTGAAGGTCGGTGTCGGAATCGTCGATCGAGGAGACGTCGTAGACGACGGGACGGTCACGCTGCATCGCCACGGTGGTCGGGTGAGCGAACGTCTCCCCCAGCCGCCCTCCGGTGGTGAGACTGATCAGCGAGGCCTCGAGGTTCTCGGTGATCGCCTTGTACCGCTCGTCGTTGCCGCGGTCCAGGGCAACGTCACGGATCTCCTGGGGTGCCTCCTGAATGACGCGCAGAAGATCCCCGAGGACGGGAACGCCCTCATGGTGCTCGTCGAGCACCCGCAGCGCCCGGTCGATGATCGACTCCTCCCGGTCCGTCGGGGGTTCCTTCCGGAGGATCGTCAACAGGGCGGACACCATCGTGTGCCGGCGCCCGTGGGCGTCGGCGAGGACCTGGATGCGCTCTTTCTCCTTGCCGGCGGCTCGAAGGCGCTCAGCGGCCTCGTACGCCTCGCCGGGGTCGAGAATGTTCAGATTCCCTCGGCCGCGGCCGAGGGTGATCACCTGGCCACCGAGGGCCTTGATCATGTCGACGTAGTCGGGCTTGAGATCCCCGAGCACCAACGGCAGGGTGCCGAGACCCGCGAGCCCCGCTGCGGTGCGGCGGGTGTAGGTCGACTTGCCGAGGCCGGGCAAGCCCAGCACGAACATCGACGGGTTGGAGATCAGGTCGGCGTCCTGGAACCAGCTGACGGGATCGGCGCAGACGGTCGCACCAGTGAACAGCTGCAGCCCCATCGGAACGCCGATCATCGGGGTTCCCGTGCCGATGGAGAACGGGTGCAGTCCGCAGACCTGCACCGTGGTTCCACGCCACTCCTCGACGGGGTCGATCACCGATGCCTCGCCTCGAGCACGGCCGAGCCAGCCACGCGGGCCCGGGATACGCAGGGAAGGCTTCTTCTCCCGCTCCGCGCGCGTGGGCTTCTCGCGGGGCAGTTCCCGGGGCTTGCGCTTCTGGGCGCGGCGGCGATGGTCGTCGAGTGAAGGCATTACAGCTGCTCCCTTACCTCAGCGGGCATCCGGAGATGCTTCGGCAGGACCAGGCCCAACGGCAGCGCCGCGGCGAAAGCCGAGTCCTGAGAACCGTGCACGACGCGCAGCCGAAGCCGCGCCGTGGCAGAGAGGCTATCGATCGCGGCTTTCGCGTCCGCCTCCTGGGAGGCGTCGAGCACCGTGGCGGTCACGAGGATGCCGAAGTTCACCAGGCCCGCGCCGGACGATTCTTCTTGCTCCGTCGCGAGAGCCGCTCGAGCATCCGTCATGTTGCGGGCGGTCGGGCGGTTCGATGACGTCAGGTTGAAGCTCGCCGCGCGCACATCGGCCTGAACGATCGCGGCCGCTTTCGCCGGGTCGATCGGCCGATACAGGAGCGTCACCCGCTTGCGGGCGACGTCCCGGTGCGGAGCCAGCAACCGCGAGAGGACGCTGGAGGGGACGTTGCCTCGAGGTGCTCCGCTCATCATCCACGTCACTGACAGAGCCGAGTCATGCCGGTAGGTGTCCCAGCCCGCTTGATGAGCGGTCGGGCCGACCTCAGGCCAGTAGAGCTCGGGCGGTTCGCCGGCGGCGTTGGCCTCGTCGATCAGGCGCGCTGCAGCCGGGTCGTACGCGACCCGGATGACCTCGCACACCTGTTGTGCGCTGAGAGGGCGCGAGGTGCCGGCACCCGTGGCGGTGAGGCCCTGGGTGATGCCGGGGAGGCGCGACGCGAGTTCGCGGCCCATCTCCTCGGGCGTGCGGCGACGTCCGCCCGGTCGAGCGGAAGCGTTGAAGGTGATCGCCACGAATGCCTTGATGGTGGCGGAGCCCGCGGGGTAGCGGTCGACCA
This sequence comes from Microbacterium sp. Gd 4-13, assembly GCF_003095395.1. Lineage (GTDB taxonomy): Bacteria > Actinomycetota > Actinomycetes > Actinomycetales > Microbacteriaceae > Microbacterium. The sequence goes on along the minus strand of NZ_QEIJ01000009.1, from coordinate 88,198 downwards.
GGTCGCCGAGGAGTTGCTTGGCGAACTCCGGTGCATTCCGGTCGATGCGGCCGGAGATCTCGCGCCGAAGACGGGTACCTGTGTCGGGCGCTGTCTCGATCGTGACGGACACCGACTCGATACCGGGCTCATCGCCGAGACTCTTGAGCCAGTGGCCCCACTCGGCGACCCAGGCGTCGATCTGCTCGCCGTCGACGAGTGCTGCGCCGTCCGGCTCCGTGCCAATAACGACGGTGAAATCCGAGGTGGAAGGCACCTGGAGCAGGGCGAACGGTCGGCTGTAGCTGTCTTGCCACTCCGTGAGGCGCGAGCCGGCGGCGAGGCCGGGCAGCTGCGCTGTGCCCCACTCCGCACGGCCGAGGGGCCCGGAGCGGTAGATGTGCGTGCCCTTCGCTTTTGTGAACATCCATCCCACCCTTGTTGTGGCCCGTCGTAGCAGGCTCAGTCCGTGCTTGTCTTTGGCGGCCACCGTCAGTAGGAAGAGCCCGAAGACGAGACCCGTGAGTGCGCCGTTGCCGATGTTTGAGAACATCGTGACGACAACGGCGAATCCGGCGCCGGCGAAGAGGATCGCCGTCCCCAGGGCGCTCAGCCCGAGCAATCCCACCGTCTTCGGTTTGGTCCAGTTGCCGTAGCTGCGCGGCGTGTAGTCGCGAGTCTCGTTGGTTCTCATCGTCATCACGGAGCCCCCATCTACTTCGAGCCGCGAGGGCCGTTGGCCGAGTCATCGGCCGCGGACTGCACGGCTCCCTTGGCGGCGTTGGCCGCGCCTTTCGCTGCGTCCCCGGCGATCTTTGCGCCGATCACGACAGGGGCGGCCGGACCAGCTGCAGCCGCTCCGCCGGCGGCTGCGCCGCTGCCGGCAGCTGCGCCACCCGTGGCCGCTCCCCCACCGGCCGCAACGCCGCCCGCAGCAGCACCACCTCCACCGCCACCAGCACCCACGGGAGCCAGGCGGGAGGCGGTCGCGCCGCCCCCGCCCGAGCTCGCACCACTGGGGGCGACATTCACGCCGCCGCCTCCACCACCGCCACCGTTCGAGGCTCCGCCGCCGCCAGATGACCGGCGGATCGCGCCCGTGGCCATTTCGCCGACCGCCGCACCGGCAGCGCCGGCGAGGGCCATGCCACCTGAGCCGCCGCCCGCGACAGCACCCGTCATCGGTGCCACGAAGCGCAGTAGCGCAGGAAGAGCCACCAGTGCCATAAGCATCAGCGCGAGACCAGTGAGGATCGACCAGAGGCCGCCACCGTCGTCCTGGAAAGCGTCAGTGCCGATGAGTTGGAAGGCCGCGGCGTATATCAGCGCGGCCGCCGGTTTGTAGAGCACGAACGCGATGGTCCAACCGACGATGCGGCTGAACCACTGCTTGCCCATCTGCGTGTTGGTGAAGCTCGCTGCGAGCGGAAGCACGCCCGCGAGGATTACGAGGAGGCCGCCACGGACGACCATCAGCGCGACTTGGACGAAGGTCATGAGAAGCGCGATTGCGCCGAGGATCAGCACGCCGATGATTCCGATGGGAGAGGTGACGCTGAGCGCGATCATCGCTGAGACGTTTGTTCCGAAGCACTGTGATGCGCCTCCGACCGAGACGTCGCAGTCGGTGGCGTTGTTGAGCACCCAGATCGAGAAGGCGTCGGCTGCGGTGACGGCCAGCGTGAGGATTGCCAGGCCGGCGCCTGAGACGACGATGAGGGTGAGGAGTGACTGAATCAGATCCTTGCCGGGCTGCGCGCGTTGCTCCCAGGCCATGCGGATGCCTCCGATGACGACGGAGAGAATCGCGAGACCACCCACGTAGAACCACAACGAGTTCTGAAGGTAGCCGACCGCCGACGACGATCCTCCGGGCGCGTTCGCACTCAGCAAGCCGCCGACGATCGACGAGGCCCCCGAGAGGAGAATGACCGCGACGAACACCACGCCCAGGGCTCCGAGGCTCCGGAGTCCCTCGCCGCGGCGTATGCGCAGCGCGATGAGCGCCCCGAGCCCGATAAGGGAGAGGACGGCAATGGCCAGTCCGATGTACGTGATGTAGCTGAGGATCGTGGTGAAGGCTTCGCTTCCGGGCGGCGTACCTCCGCCGGTTGTCGAGCCGTCCCCGGCCGTCAGGATCGGGGTTGGTACGGAAACCCACATGCTCCCCATGCTTGCGACCGCTTTGCCATAGCCCTCCATGACGCGATTTGTGAGTTCCTGAATCGCGTCGTTCGACGCTTGAGAGACGACATCGCCAATGCCTTCTCCGACGTTGCAGACGATGTCACCAGGAGCGCATGCCATTACGCGCCGCCCCAGGGCGTATAGCCGCCAAGGTTTTCGAGCTGGCTTGGGGCGAGAGGTGGCTTGCCGCTGTCAGTGAGAATCATCTTCCAGTCGCCGCCTTCCCACTCGAGCCGCAGAGGGAGACTCACCAACCCGGTCGTGCTGTAATCGAGAGCAAGGTCGATCGTTGCCGAGTCGCCGCTGTATGAGGCGATTTTGTAACCGGTCACTTGAGCGCGCTGAGCGTTCGTGGACGGTGCCCCGCCAGCGGCGGCGATCTGCGTCGCTAGGGCGTCCCTTCCGGGCCCGGTGGCGACAAGGCCGGGCAACTGGGGCGCGAGCGTGGCGTCGGTTCCGACGGCCGTGTAGTTCACTGCGGCGAAGAGGGCCCCTTCGGCCGTGTGCGCGTAGCAATTCCGGAAGCCGTTGTTCTCAACTACGCCCGGCCCTGCGTCATCCGACAGCGGCGCCGCCACCGTGCCTACGAGCTCCCATTCGTTGGTGGGCGGCGCGTCCAGGGAGCTCCCCTCTTCGTAGCCGTCGAGTCCGCACACGCTCGGATCGGGGTCGCTTGCGTCGGTCGAGCTGGAAACACTCGTGGTCGGCGTCGGCTCAGCCTCTTCGTCGTTGCCGCCGGCCAGAAGAGACGCGATGATCGCGACGGCTCCGAGAAGCACGATCGCCCCCACGGCGATCGCGGCGATGACGAAGCGTCTCCGGCGAAACGGGCCAGCCGATTCAGCGTTGCTCATCTGTCAGTCCTCTCGAGGAGCTCAAGCGCCGGAAATGAAGCCGACGAGGCTCGTCGCGCCGCCGATGATGATGACGCCGACAAGGATCGCCACGAAGGTGCCAATGTGCTGGCCGGCTTCGCCGCGACGAGAATTGAACATGAACATCACGGCCACCGCGATCAAGGCGAGGATCGCCGCGATGAGGCCGACCCACTTGGCCCACCCGAGGATTGTCGTTACCGCGTCGAAGCCGGGAGGGGCCACCGGCGCGGGGTCGGGTAGGGCTGCCATGAAGTTGACCGCTTCCGCGGCGAGGAGCTGTGGCGACATGAGGTGTCCTTTCAGTTGTGAGCGGAGCTGCTTGTAGTCAGTTGCAGATCCGCCAGCAGTGCACGGAACTCTCTGGGGAGGGAAGTGAAAGCTTCGACCGGCCCGAGACGCCAGGTCTGAACCCACGGGAGCGTCCACACCCGCGGCACGCCTCCGCTGATCACCTGTTGGAGGTCTCGTAGCGGTTTGGGAAGGCGGCCGGGAGCGTCGGCGACCAGCACTAGACCGCCGAGCTGCACGCCGTCGCCGAGCGCGCCCGATGCCCATTCCGTCGCAGCGCGCTGCGCCGCGGTAAGGCCACCCCAGTTGGTGCGCGCGACGAGAACCACGCGGTGCACGGTGCCGGCAGTGTCAGGTATTGGCCATCCGTGCTGCGCCGGCCGACTGCCGGCGGTGAGGGCAGCGAGCGTCGACTCGCCCGCTCCCCCATGCACTCCCAGCCACCATACGGTTGCCTGCCACGCTTGCAGGTACCGCGGCAGGCGGTCGGCCGTGTCGGGCACCGCGACTCCCGCCTGCGGCGCGACCGAACCAATCCGCGCTTGTTCCTTCCGTGTGGAGGGAGGTGCAACGTCGGGTTGCGGATCGGGGCTTTGCTCCGGGCCGGTCAACCAGGGATTGGCGCTCGTCATTACCCCAGTATGCCAAGCACATCCGTAATTACAACCTAGGGCGGATCCTGAATACGAGCACTAGCTCACCGCGCGACGAGTTTCTTGAGCCAGGTTGTGATGCTGTGGTTGAACAGTTCAAGGTTCTGGTTCGGCTCGTTGCAATGGCCCGTAGTGGAGAACTCGACGAGCTGCGCCTCGGGGTGGCTTGCGACAAAGTCCGCGGAGCCCGAGAACGGGACTACCGGGTCGTAGCGGCTGTGGAGGATGAGAGTAGGCAGCGTTACTGTGCCGCGACGGCCGTCGATCCAGTTAAGCGATCTTGCGTCGACCGGCTCAGCGAGGTGGAGCGCCTTCGCGCCGATGGGACTGCCGAGCACATGGAGCGCTGCGGCGGCGACGGTGCTGGGTAGATGGGCGGCGCTGGTGGCGTTGGTGACAACGCGCGACCATTGGACCGCGGGCGCTACCAGGATAAGGCCGACGACGCGGTCCTTGACTGACGAGTCCTCCAGCGCAAGGAGTGCGATGGTGGCGCCCATCGACCACGCAACGAGGACGATCTCCTTGGCGCCCTGGGAAACCGCGTACAGCAGTGCGTCTTCGACGTCGACCCATTCACTCGTCCCGAGCGAGGATGGGCGGCCTTCGGCAGGGAGACGCTCGTCGTCGCCGGCATACGAAACGACTAAGGATGTCCAGCCCGCGTCGACGGTGGCTGGGGTGGAGCGCAGGGCGCCGAACCGGCTCGAGCGGAGGCCGTGTATGTGAATCGTCCAGCGGCCGCCGACTGCTGTGTCCGGCCGGATCTGCCACGCCTCCGCGGTGTCGCCCAACGTAAGGGGGACTGCCACCGTCGTCGAAGTTCCGACCTGGTCGGGTGAGGGGATGTACTGGGAGCTCCAAACCCCAGTGGTGCTCTCGTCGCCCGCGCTGTTGGTACGGAAGACGAGAGCACGCGTCACTTGGCCGTTGTCCGAGTGCAGTACGTCGCCTACGGCAACGTGCGCGCCATTGCTCAGCCAGATCCCGTACCGGCCCGGCTGGACCGTGTCTTCAGAGGTCGGGATCACGACCGTGTCTCCGACAATTCGGACGGGAACGGCCAGCTTGCTGCTCCGTGGTGCGATGACGCGCCGTGCGACGTATCCGCCGACCGCGAGGTTAACGGCCACAAGGCTGGCAACCGTAGCGCCGGCTGCGATAGCAATGGATCGAATCAAGTATGTGCTCCGGTCGCTGGGCGGGTCAGATAGGCGTCGACTTGGCTGAGAAGGGCGCGCTCCTCGTTGCCGAGGGGCTCGGATCGTGCGATCGCGTTATCCTCGATACCGACCCTGAGCGAATACAACCGGTCTTCAGCCGACCCTTGCGCAGGCATCACTGCGAAGTCCGTGATGTCGCGACCCTGGGCGACCGCCTCGAGGCGGGCCTGGAGCTTTTCACCACGGAGCCTGACGCGGCGGGTTGCGCCCCACGCGGCCATGGCGCCGCCGACAAGGCCAAGTACGCCCAAGTAGAAAAACGGATCAAAGAGGGCCGTCACGGTCGGGATGGGATCCCCGAACCTCGTGAGCGTCAGGTCGACCACTTCCGTTGCACATGCGATGACGATGGCAATCGCACCCACGCGAAAGAAGCGTTTGGGGGTGGGCCATGCTGCGCGTGCGGAACGGAAGAGCAGAAGCCCGATGAGGGCAATGCCGACCATGTGCACGACTCCGTACAGCCAGATTGACATCGACGCGTCGGCGCCGACTTCCACGAATTGGAACGACGTCGCGCCGCGTTCGGGGATCAGCACAAAGGCGAGAGTGAACACACCAGCGAGGATGGTCGGCGGGCCCCAAGGGAGTGTCCGAATCCGAGCCTGAGCGGGCGCCGTCCCGACCTGGATCCCCAGCCACAATGCGATCATCGTCAAGACGTTCTGTACGAGTTTTAGGACGTTCGATCCGCCCAGCAGACCATCGAGGTACTCGAGCGGGATGACGGTGCCCTGCGTGAGCAAAGCGAGCGAACCCAGGAAAGCGGCAAGCCACGCTATGCGCGCGCGGGGCTGGCGGAATGCAAGTGTGGCCCGGGCGACGACCACGGTGAGGAGGCCGACAAGAGCGGCGTCGATCAGAAGGACTGTCACCACGACAATTCGGCGACGCGAGGGCTGGTGTACATCATCCGGGCTATGCGGTGAGCGACGTACTCGGCAACAAGCTCAGCCTCGAGCTGGGGCTTGGTGAGCGCATCGTTGATCCCCGCGGGAATCGACGACCGTTCGTGCAGCGCGCCCGTGCAGTGCACATCATCGAGCAGATGACCCAGCTCATGGCACGCAGCGAATTGACTGTAGAGCGGTGAGTCAGAGGCTCGGACGTGGACGTGGCTCTCCCGGCGGTCTGGGTAGTAGGTGAGGTACCCGGTAAGGGTTCCCCACCCCGACGTGTCAGTTTCAGGGACGACCGAAAGCCGGAAGTCGAGGGCGTCTTCGACTGCACCGATGACTTCAGAGAAGGTCATTCCCTGCCGAAGTTGTGCACGAGAAAGTGCGCGATCGCCGCGCCGCGCCACGTTGGCGAGGACTTCGTCCGTGATGTTCACCCTCAAGCCTCTCTACGTCGCTAAGAAGACGTGCCGGCTCTTGCCCGCAGGGAACTAGCGATCGCGCGAAGCGCGTCGGGAGACATCTCTCCGACAGCGCGAAACTGAATTCTGCTCGCGCCAACCTCCCTCATGACGGCGCGGAGCTCCAGCTCCGCATCGGTGCGATCGGCAACGGCTGCTTCAGTCGGGTCCGCGAGATAAGCGGGGTGGACGTCGGCCCATTGCGCGATCGCCTTCAGCATTCCCTCCGGTACGACCGAAGTCGATGCCGTGGAGGTCAGCAACTCCTGCGCGCTGATGGCGAATCCAGGGTCAATGTCGCGAAGGTGAGCGAGGAGGGCTGCCTCATCTGCGGCCTGCTCATCTAGAAGCCGACGCACGCGAGACGCGACCACCGCCGCGGGCACGCGAATTTCACTGCTAGGGGCGGGGTCTGGGGTGGCCAGATCTGCAGGGGTCACCTTCAGGGCCGCGGCCAGTGCCTCGATGTCGTTCGTGTTGTATGGCAGCTGAAATCCAGCGCGGGACTGGTAGTAACTCTTGGTGAGGCCGGCGCGGCTGATGAGATCGCCCACAGTGAGGCCCGCCTCCCTACGGAGACGGTCAATATTTGCCGCCACAAGTCGGGAGTACCGAGAGGGCGGTCCGGCAGCGCCACGACCCACACCGTAATCGTAGACGACTGCCGTTGGCTTCGCCGAAGATCCTATATACGTCGCGGCGGGTGGTGCTATTTACCATGAGACATGGTTGTATAAAACTGTGCATGCCGAGCTTCACGATGTCGCCTAGTGCTCGCCAGGCGCCGCACTGGCGCCTTGCGCGCGCGGTGCCTGTAAGCGCCGCGTCAGGCCCTAGCCCGGTTTAGGGCAGGGCTAGGGTCTGACCGAAAGTTGGAAATCTCGTATGGATGAATACAGTCAGGAGTTTTTCGCTCCTCGCGAGCGTCCTCGGCTCGGCCTGAACCGCATGCGCGCCGCCGCTCCGCCTGTTCTACTCATGCTCGCTTTCACTCTTACCGGGTGCGCCAGCAGCAGCAACGAGCCGATACCCGTGTACACATCCACCCGGCCATCGATGGCGGCGACACCCACGACCCCGGTGAATCCTTCTCCACCCTTCGACGATGAGACTGTCGAGCCCGTCCCAGAGGCGACCGAAAACAGTCAGAGCGCGGCGATCGTGGCTGCCGAACGGGCCGTGACTGCGTTCGCCCGGCCGGACCTCAGGTACGACGCATGGATTGCGGGGCTGTACCCGCAACTCACCCAGGCAGGTGCGACCGCGTATGAGGACACCGACCCGGCTAACGTCCCGGTGCGCCAGGTGACGGGCCCCGGAACGATCCTGCCGGCGTCGACGGAGGTCGCTCTGATCGTGCAGGTTCCCACCGACGCCGGGCCGTACAACATCAGCATGAGCCGCCCCGGCCCGGACGCGCCGTGGCTGGCCGACCGCATCCGACCGGCGGACGGATAGGGCATGGCTGAGGGTAGCTCCAAGACCGGACCGATTCTCGTCGCCGTCCCCCTCGTCGTCATCGCAAGCGTCTTCGCCCTAGTGCTCCTGTTCATGACCGGCGCCGGTTCCGCGGCCGCGTGCGTCGGCGGCGCCGGCAGTGTCGACCCCGAAAAGGTCCCCCAGGAGCCCGTCGCCAGCTACTCCGGCGACCAGCTCTCTAACGCGGCGATAATCATGAACGCCGCTGTTCCGCTCGGTCTCGACCGGCAGGCCCAGGTCATCGGCGTGATGACCGCTATGGGTGAGAGCTCGCTCCGCAACATCGGTTACGGCGATGACATCAACGGCGTCACCAACCCGGACGGCTCGCCCACGTGCTCGCTCGGCCTCTTCCAGCAACAGTGGTGCATGGGCAGCTGGGGTACCCGCGACCAGGTGATGGACCCGACCTACGCCGCCACCCAGTTCTTCACTCGCCTCGCCGCGATCCCTGAGTGGCAGACCCTCAAGCCCACCATCGCCGCGCACAAGGTCCAGCGCAACGCCGACCCGTTCCACTATGAGCGCTTCCTCGACGCGGCCGACCAGGTCGTCACCGCCCTCGCCGGCGACGGCACCGCCTCCGGCGGATGCGCGGCCACCGGGGAAGTCGTCTACCCCCTGAGCCCCGGCTACAACATGACGAGCGACTACGGCCCCCGCCCGGTCACGATCCCGGGCGCATCATCGTGGCACCCCGCCGTAGACCTGCAGCACTGGCCGAACCCCTGCGGCGACCAGATCTACTCCATCAGCGACGGCACCGTCACCTACATCGGCGGCATCCAGGTCACCATCAAAGCCCCCGACGGATGGAGCGCCTCATACCTCCACGTCACCCTGAGCGACGTTTCGGTCGCCGTAGGAGACCCGATCACTGCGGGGCAGCCGATTGCCCTCGTCGGCAACGAGGGCGTCTCTGGCGGATGCCACCTCGACCTCCGCATCAACAAAGAGGGCACCGCCGACAGTGCGATCGCCGGCCTTACCGCCGGCGAAGACCTCGGCGGCCCTCCGAGCACGCACGGCTTCGTGAACCCGGTGGACTTCTACAAAGCCTTCGGTATGGAGATCTGTCCCCCCGACTCGTGCCGGATGCCTGGATGAGCATTCCCCCGGTCCCCTCGTACCCCGTCATCTACGTCAACGTCGCACCTGACGGGAGCGGCCACCTCAACGTCGCCGGGCAGCACCACGACTACCCCGTCGGCTCCCCCGAGTACACGCGGCGCGCTGTCACCGCGTTCGCTACCGAACTCGCCGTCGAGCTGCGCCGTCCCGTGCGCATGCAAATCACCGACTCACACGGCCGGTGGCTGGTCGCCGTTCACCCGAGCGGGACCATCACCGACCTCGAGCCGGTCGCGGAGAAACCGCGACGCGCCCGCAAGAGAGACGTGGCCACGCCGGCGGCCCACCCACACTCCCCCAGCGCCGCCAACAAACCGTCAGCCCACCCGGCGCCCTCCCCGCCCGCATACCGGAGCCCCACCCGAGATGTCTCGCCTGTGGCCACCCACCATTTCCTACCGCCCGCGATGACTTGCGAGTCGAGCTTCGACGCTGACCCAACTTCACTTGACGACGTGTTGGAGCGGACCCGGCTGTCGGAGCGGAAGATCCCGCCCCATCCATCAACGCTCGGGGCGACCCTCACGTTCAGCACCGGCCACATTGCCCACATTCCCCCGGGCGGCGCTCTCGTCGGTCGACGGCCCAGCGCCGAACCGGGCGAACAGGTCGAACTGACCGCCGTTGACGATCAGGCCAGAAGCGTCTCTCGCACCCACCTTCGGCTCCATTGGGAGCGCGCAAGCCTCTGGGCGACCGACCGCGCGTCCTCCAACGGCACCCGGATTGGGCGTGCGCAAGAACCCCCACGAGGCCTCACTCCGTGGCAGCCGTTCCAGCTTCATGACGGCGACGTCGTTGAGCTGGGCGACGTGTACGCCGTCGTCGCCATCCAGGCATCAAATCCCGGGATGGACCGCCAATGACCTGACGATCAAGCCGTGCATCAGTCGCGGGTCTCCGCCTGCAGCTCCCCCAGAAAAACGCTGAAAGCCGACTCCGCTGCCGCTCGGTCCTCGAACTCGCTCAACGAAACCCGCTGCAACGGCATGCCATCCATCTTCAGTTCGACGCTCAAGGAGACAACACTGCTCACTCGAAAGACGGCCTGGACACTCACCAAGTGGTCGGCGTTGACCCACAACGTCGGCGTCCCACTCGCATCTCGCACAGGAAGTAGACGCATGGCCGCCACCATACTGCCGCGCCGCCCCACGTACGACAATGAGCACCGATCCGAAACCATCGCACGTCAGCAGTGGATTTCTATTTCCGTAACCGCAACACGCCGGGCCGTTACCGTAATCGAAAACCTAGGCACCCCATGATTGGGCTCATGGGAAGACCACGTAAGGGCGACCGGGTTCCAATCGCCGCCAAACCCGAGCGGCCGCTCGCTGAAGTTATTCAGCGCAACGCAACGCTGCTGGGCTTGAGCTATGGCGACTACCTCGTCTATATCGCGGCAAACGCCTTAGACATGCCCGAGCATGCTCCCCAGCCCACAAAGTCGCTTGACACGCTCGAAGGCATGCGCCCGGAAAGCTCCCCCACGAGCATCCCGCTGCCGTTCACCGCAGCCGGTGGCATCACAAGAATCGTTAACGCAGAAGAGCTGCGCCACAGAATCGCCAGCTAACGAAAGAGGCCCCGCTCTCTCGAACGGGGCCTCATAGGAATTTCGCCGGACCTCAGCGACCAAACCTCGGTCCGGATTACCCACAAACATTGCCTGCCAGGAGGTGTCTTTATGCTACCCGAAACCCAGCGAGAGCGGGCGCTATCTGTGATGCGTCCCCGCGTGTCGTCGTCTGCCAGCATCACTTTTTCGCGCTCCGTGCGAGCCGCGGAATTGCGGGTCTCGCATGGACCTAAGCGCGCCTGGTCAGTTAACGGAACATGCACCACTAACGTGGCGGGTATGCCAGCAAAACGACTTCCGCGCGGTACGCGCCAGCGACCTGTCCGAGTCAGCTGGCTCATAGAAGAGCGCAGCAAGGAACGGCTTGAGAAGCTCGCCGACCACGCTGGCGTATCGGCTGCCGTCTTCCTCGAGCGGGTCATCGACCACCTCGGCGAAGACCTCACAGACCGCGGCCTCCCCACCTGGTGGCCGACGCCGGAACTCAAGGACGGAGAGCTCGACATGCCGCCCGAGTAAATGCATCAGGCCCGGCACTTTGGCGAGTGACGGGCCTGGAAGCAGGAGTGCTCAATCCGACTGGAAGTTTGGCGACTGGTTGTCGGGTCGAGCGGAGTAACTATGAACCCCTTTGGCGAGGGGCCTTTGTTGTGCCCTCGAGAGGAGGACGATCTGATGATAACGCGCATGAGCGCGGATTCGAGAGCATTGACGCTCGACAACGCCACCGGCGTGTCGCCCTACTCTCTGGAAGAGACATGGGCCATCACCCGTCGCCTCTCCCCCCGAGCCAACGTCCGCGTCGCGGCACGCGACGCCTCCGGAGAGATCCTCAACGAATACGACCGGCTGTGGCCGGTGAACGAAGCGCCGCCATCAACGACGTGGGCCATGCTCCTGGCCGACGACGACCTCCGCTTCAAGTTCCTCTGCTTCGACTTCGACGTGTCCAACGGGAACGTCCTTCGAGACTCCGCCAAGCTGGTCCACTGGCTTGAGCAACTGAACACCCCCCACTTGCTCTGCATCTCCGGCCCCACAGGCGGCCGCCACGTCTGGGTGCACCTCGAAGAACCGGCGGACGCCGAACGCGTGCTTCTGCTTGCAAAGCTCGCCAAACAACTCCTGCCCTCCCTCGACATCCAGCCCATGACGAACGCAGCCGCCGGCTGCGTCCGCCCGCCATACGCCCCGCACCGCCACGGCGGATACTCCCACCCGCAAGGCGACCTCCGCTTCCTCACCGAGCAAGAAGCAGCCCCAGAGACCGTCGACCACCTCATAGAGGTATTCGTCGACGCAGGAGCCGAACTCACCGCCCCCACAACCGCGCTCCCCCATGGCGTCATCGAAGACGACAACGGCCACCCGCGGATTCGCGGCCCCAAGCGACGTCTCAGCCAGCGAATGGAGGACCTACTCTACGGGCCCGCTGGCGACGACCCGTCATACACCCTTGCGCGCATCCTCATCGCCTGTGCCAACGTCCGCTGGTCCTACAGCGACGTCAGCGAACACCTAAACAGCACCGAAAGCTTCGAGCACGCGCGCACCAAACGCCGCGGCGCCGGACGTGTCTCCCGCACCCCGGCGCAGACGGAAAAAGTACTCACCGCCTTATGGCGGTACGCCGTGAACTTTTGCGCCGCCAACCCGCTCCCCGACACCGGCGACGACTCCGACTTCCGCGAACGAATGGCCAACGTCACCGAGGCCGTGGAACGCGCGCTCACCCGCGCAGAGACACTCCCCGGGCTCTGGGCGACACACAACGGCCGCGTGGGTGGAACGCACAGCCAACGAGCCGTCCTCGACGCGCTCTGTCTCTACATGCTCCAAAGCGCGCAGCACGTTGTGGAAGCCGACGTCCGCCGGCTCTCAGCCGATACGGGGTACGGGCGGACCACCGTCCACGCCGCGCTCACAGCGCTCAGCACGGAGAACACTAGCCAGCCCTGGATCGAAAGAGTCGGGATCGCCGAAGGCGTGCACGGCCAACAATTCCGACTCCACCCCAGGTTCTCCACAGAGAAAGAGTCACAAGACCGGACACAAGCGCGTATGCGCGCCTACCCCCAGGCCCTCGCCTCCACCCAACGACTGCTTCGGGAAATTGCTGAGCGACTTGAGCTACTTGCACACGATGTCTTCGCTGCACCCCACAGCTTGGGACGCAGCGCAGGTCTGATCTACAAGCTCCTCCCCCATCGGGGAACTGCAAGCACCATGCAACTTGCTCAGCGCAGCGGAATCTCCCCTCAACAGTTGCGACAAAAGGTACAACGGCTCGTGCAAGCCGGGTTAGTCACTCGAGTGGAGGGTGGGTGGCAACGAGAGCCCCCTACCAGCCGTGATTTCGCTGCCCGGAGGCTGGCGGTGGACGGGTATCTCAAGTTGCGTCGGGAGCGTTACGAATCGGAGCGAGTCCGTTGGGCGTGGTGGTTGGCGGAGATCACCTGGATGGAAACAAAGGGAAAACGTCGGCGCGGGAAAAAGCCGACACCCTGGGCAAACCCTACCGACCGACCGGAGTTCGCTGCCTACCCGCGCGGACCCGGTGGCCGCGGCGACCACCGCAAGGCAATCGAGCTGGTCAAGGCCGGGTACCTTGACCAAGGGCTGGCACTGGCCGCGTAAGTCTCAGTGGCAACGATGTGGTCAGCCGTTTGGCAGGTATGCATCCAGTGCGACGCAGATCATAAAGTTGCGGGACGGTGCTCCCACCTCGGCGGTGATGGCGTTGAGGGTCTCTCTGTTTTTCTCAGTCATCCTGACGGTGTGAGTCTCGCGTGCCTCACGGCCGCCGAGGCTCACCGGCAACGCCGCCGAGCGCTCGAACAGCGAGCTCGGTTGTGAGTCAAGCTCAACGTCGAGTGCTTTGGCCACCAGCGTGGGAAGGTCGGCGTACACGCTCTCCACGGCGTCCAAAACGATGCGGTGATAGCTGTGACGTGCACTGTTCCGAAAAGACACAAGGCGCTCGTGCAGCTCCATGCCCACGTCGATACCCATGGCAGCGTTGGCCGGCTCGCTCGAAACCGAGGGGTGCGGTGCCCGCTTGCCGCTCGTGCCCACCGTCCGTCGTGGCGCACGCGCGGGTTGCCCCGCAGAATGTTCGGGGTTAGCGATGTCCGAAGGCGCGACGGCGGGGGTCACCGGCGGCGATACAACGGCCGTCGGCGGGTCTTCCACCACCTGAAGCGACGTAGGCGTCGATCCCTCCAGCTGTGTCTCGGGCACCGGCTCATCAACCGGGGTCACCCTGCTCGCCATCTTCTCCGCCATAGAAATCCGCTTGGTCGCCATCAGGCCACCTGGTCCTTCCGTGCCCAAAGGTTCATCAACTCGAGCGACACCGAGGTGTAATCGCTGATCGCCGCACGGCTCTGGCGCGTGTCGGTGTACTGCGTAATCACGGTCCCCTCGAGCGGCATGTTCTTCATGACGGCCGCCTGACGGATGTAGTTCCTAAACCGCGGCATACCCGTGACCCCGTCGAAGAAAGATCCCGTGTCCAGCAGAGCCTGAAACGCCTCAAGCTGCGCGCGTCCATCTCGCGGATCAACCCGGTTCATAAGAACCCGATAAGGAATGTCCCGAGGTAGGACAAACTGCTGAAGCGTTCGCTGGACGGGCTTTAGTTCCATGAAGGACGGCGTCAGTGGTGCGATGACGAAATCGGTGACATCCAACACCGCGTTCAACACGTCCGTGTCTGCGAGAGATCCGGGGGTGTCGACAATGACCACGTCATACTCCAGCTCTCTCATCCTGGAAAGCATGGCCGGGTCCGTCTCCGACGTGAAGTCAAAGGGGAGGTCCTCCCCCGCCGCCTCCGCCCAGTCCGTCGCGGTCAACTGCGGGTCAACATCAACGACTGCCACAGACGATGCTCGCGACATGCAGGCGGCGAGATTCATGGCAGTGGTGGTCTTACCAAGCCCGCCTTTTTGCCCAATCACTGACAGGACTCGCATCTTGGTCTCCATTGCAAGGTCGCGTGCAGGGTTGCTGCGATCTTGCACGCAACCAGGTTGGCCCGCGGGTTGCGGTCGTCATTTCGCACCCCACCTCACCTACCGACCTAAGTATCCCCCGGGACCAGCAGCACCTTTGTGGTGACACGCCGCCGAAAGGTATGAGGAACGCTGGCGGGGCATCGACGTTATAACCGCGGGACGAAGGGGATAGGCATACGTCACAACGGTTGCATGCTTGCTATCCGCAGATAGCTTGTCGGTGCCGAGCCGACAACGCGGCGGCGGTGGGCCACTGGATGGCCTGCATTCTGCCGCCGTTACGGTGACGAAACGCAACCGTGGCACATCCGTTATGCGCACACCGCGTTGGCGGGCCGCTGGCGGGGTTGCGCGCAACCTTGCTCCAAACCTTGCACTTGGGCACTCCATCCTCAGCAGAAGCGACTGGGGGAAGCGAACAGGAGAGCACAGGAGCACACCTCGAGTAGGCCTCCAGTGAGCGTAGCCAGTTCACCTGATCGGGGACCGCAATTGTAGCCACCAGCTAGCACGTCCCGGGTGTACTAACGCGACCGCGGGGACTCGGCCGGGGACTCGGCCGGGGACAAAGGCCGTGCCGTTGAGACGTTCGGACCGCCGGCGCACCGGCACGCATGAGAAGCCTCGACGCGGCCCTGCTAACGGGACTGATTCTTTGACCTTTCCGGCAGTCGGAGAATACGTCGCGTCCACTCCCGGCCAACGGCTTTCGCGGCATATCCTCCCTCGCTGCGCTCAGTCCGGTGTTCCACGGTCCGTTGCTCCGGTCCTTTCGACTCCGTTTACCTCTCGATTGCCGCAAGGCAAAGAAAAACGGTTGGTAGAGAGAAGGGCAAGAGCCATGGCTGAGCAGATCACGGTGTACACCACTGGACCGTCATGCGCCCGGTGCACGCTCACGAAGAAGGTTCTGACGTCGAAGGGCATCGAGTTTGTCGAGGTGAGCCCGCGGGGAGGGGCGCGGCACCGGACGCCCCTCCCGGATCGTCGCGGCCTCCCTCCGGTCGGCCGCCTGCGAGGGGCGATCCCCTCGCACTCCCCCACTGATATCACTCTGCAATCACTAGTTGATATCACAACAGTTGCAGCTTGCTATCGAAGCAATATCATGCCATTCTGGCATTAGAACAGTTCCAAAATGAACGCATTATGCAACTGCTATCGGTTTGAATCCGTGTCGATACCGAGCCGCTACCACATTGAAAGTAGAGTGAAAGCATGATCATCCTCGTCGGAAGTCAGAAGGGCGGTCCCGGCAAGACGACCATCGCCGTCAACCTCGCTGTGGAGTACGCCCGGCGCGGCAAGGACGTGTGCCTCGTCGACGCCGACCCCCAGCGCTCGGCCGCCCGGTGGCATGCGGACCGCGAAGAGCAGGGCCTCGAACCCGCGATCGCATGCGTCGAGAAGATCGGCAGCATTCACCAGACCTTGCAAGACCTCGCCACCCGATACGACGTCGTGATCGTCGACGTCGCTGGCAAGGACAGCAAGGAGATGCGCACCGGCATGACCGCCGCCGACAAGCTCGTCGTCGTCGTTCGACCCAGCCAGCTCGACCTCGACACGCTCGGGCACATGACCGAAGTCATCGAGCAGGCCCTCGATTTCAACCCGGAGCTGGACGTGCGCGGCCTGATCACCCAGGCACCGGCCAATCCCAACATCAGCGAACGCACCGACGCGGGGGAGTACCTGGCCGACTACCCCCGCATCAGGCCCCTGGAGACGGTGATCTACGAGCGGAAGGCCTACCGCGACGTGGTGGGCGAAGGACTGGGCGTCGTCGAGTGGAGCAACCCCAAGGCCAAAGCAGAGATTCAGGAACTCGCAGCGGAGTTGGTGGCGTAATGGCAATCAAGAAGCGACCCCAGGCGGACCCGGCAGCCATCGAGGCGTTCGGCGCCGCAGCCGACACGCCCCCCGAGACACCCGCGCCCGTCGTCGCCCCGCCGGCGGCACCGCGACAGGTCGCGCCGCCGCGCACCCCACAGCCGGGGGAGTGGCCGGCTGACGTGGCCAAGACGCTCCTCATCCGCTGGCCCGACGCGACCCTTCCATCCGAACTGGCCGCGATTGCAGCCCTGGAGGACCGCAGCCAGCACAAGACTGCGCTGCGCGCGCTGCAACGCGGCCTCGAAGTCCTCCGCGCCGAGCACCGCGAGTAGCCGGGCATAACCATGACATGCTATCGCAGTGATATCACTCTGAAAGTACGTTGAAAGCAGACCAGCGTGCACGCCGCAAAGCAACACCAGGCGCACCGGCACGGAGGCCGGCCCGCTAGGGGAGCCGCTGCGCGGCACAGCGACTCTCACACATTCTTTGACCTGTCCGGCTGTCGAGGATACGTCGGCTTCACTGCGGGCCAACGGCTTTCGCGGCATATCCTCCCTCGCTGCGCTCAGTCCGGTATTCCACGCTCCGTTGCTCCCTCCGCTCCGCTCGCCGTTAATCCCTCGATTGCCGGAAGGCAAAGAAAAACGGTTGGTGGAGGGAAGGGCAAGAGCAATGGCTGAGCAGATCACGGTGTACACCACCGGCCCGTCATGCGCCCGCTGCACGCTCACCAAGAAGGTGCTGACGAAAGCGTCGCGAATTGCGTTATATGCAACTGTGGACGGGGATATTTGGCCGTAGAGCGGCTACCGCGCCGGCGAACACGTGTCCTTCATCGAGCGTAGTACTGCGGATTGGACTACTGCCTGTTGCCATCGGTTGCGTTCTTTCTTACGATGATCGATTAGATGCAACAGTTTCTGTCGGTCAGTGAGCTTCGCTCCGCGTTATTACCCAGCCTCGGTATGGGTGTGTTGCGGGTGGAGGAGGCGGTCTGGCGTTCCATGGTGGGGTCGTGGGCGCTGCAGCAGCGTGCCCGGCATCTTGCGACGCAGACGATTCAGACGCGGGTCGCGCTCATCGAGCGGTTCCAAGCCTTCACGGAGAAGTATCCGTGGCGGTGGCAGGCTTCGGATCTTGACGAGTTCACCGATTCGTATCGACAGCGTGCCCGCGGCCACGCAACGATCCGGGCGGTTCATGGTGGGATCCGCGTGTTCTGCGACTACCTGACCAGCCCGGATTACGACTGGGTGGAGATCTGCGAGCAGCAGTTCGGGGAGACGCCGTCGCAGGTGTGTCTGCCGTGGAACACCGCCGCGCACGTGCAGGAGTATGAAGGCAGTCCGCGCCGCCGGGCGTTGACCTTCGAAGAGGTGCAGCAGCTGTTTGACTACGCCGATTCGCGGGTCGAGGCCGTCGCCCGCAGCGGCCGGAAGGGCGCGTTGGGGGCGTTGCGGGATGCGCAGATGTTCAAGACCGCGTACGCGTTCGGGTTGCGGCGGGCGGAGCTGCGTGGTCTTGACCTGGCCGACCTGCATTACAACGCGAGGGTTCCGAAGTGGGGGCGGTACGCGGCGCTGCATGTCCGGTTCGCGAAGGCGAGCCGAGGGAGTAACCCTCGGCGGCGCACGGTGCTTCTGGTGCCGGAGATGGCGTGGTGGATTGAGGGGATGAGCCAGTGGGTGGAGGACGCCCGTGACCGGTTCGGTCCACGAGATCTGGCTGCCATGTGGGTCACCGAACGGAACACCCGGGTGTCGGCGAAGTACGTCGATGCCCGCTTCACCGCACTCCGCCAGGGGGCTGGGCTAGACCCTGCGCTGACACTCCACTGCCTGCGACACTCGTACGTCACGCATCTGATCGAGTACGGGTACGCGGACAAGTTCGTGCAAGAGCAGGTGGGTCACCTGCACGCGTCGACGACATCGATCTATACCAGCGTCAGCGGCGACTTCAAGAACCGTGTCCTCGCCGCGGCGCTGGCCAGGTTCCGACAGATGGAGGAAGAACTATGAAGCAGGTGGAGACGACCTGGAACCTCAGGCAGCTGATGGCCGGTCACCAGATGTTCAAGACCACCGAGCTGATCCCGCTGCTCGTCGAATACGGCGTGTTCCTCTCACGGGAGCAGGTGTTCCGACTGGTGACCCAGAAACCGGAGCGGGCCAGCATGCAGGTGATCGGGGCGGTGTGTGCGGCGCTGAACTGTACACCAGCGGACCTGATCACCGTCCGTCTCGTCGAGGAGCAGGCGGTCGGCGCCGAGCCGACCAGCCGCCCCATCGGCGACCTGCGACCCCCGCGTGCCCGCATCCACCGCCCCCCAACCACCGCGACCGAATAGATGCATCGCCAGAGCGGCGACGACACTGCGGCAGTTCTGATCAGCCTCGCCAAGGTGATCACCACAGCCGTCCCGCAGGTTCGGGCGTCGTGGGTGATCTGGTCCGCGCTGAGCGCGGCGCCGACCATGCGCGGACGGGCAATGCTGTTGCGGGATCTGCGCGCTGACCCGGGCCGACTGATGAGCGCACCACCTGACGCGTCGATTGCGGTGCAACGGATGATCGCCGAGTTGACCCGCCGAGGCGTCCCCGGCCTGCGCCTGCCGGCATGCTCCCGCTGCGGACGCGCCCGACTCCTCCCGCTCCGAGATGGGCAGGGCGGTCGGTTCTGCGCCGGCTGCAGAACCGACGGCGCCAGACTCTGCGGGACATGCGGCCAAACCAGGACCAGCTGGCGAATTGTGGCCGGGCAGGTGCAGTGCTCCATCTGCCACCGGAGCGACCCCACCAATCACGCCGCGTGCCGTGCCTGTGGACAGGTCACCTGGGTCGCCAAGCACGGTGCGGACGGACCGCTCTGCAGCCGCTGTTACCGGCGACCGAAGACCCCGTGCAGCCGCTGCCGCCTGACAAGCCGGGTCGCTGCGATCATCGAAGACCAGCCGCTCTGCATGGCCTGCTACAACGCGATCCGCAGCCGTCCCCACAGGTGCGGCATGTGCGGATCGGCCAAGCTGGTCCCCTACCTCCGTGACGGGGTAGCGGTGTGCGCGCGATGTGCAGGTGCCAAGAAGTACGTGAGGTGCCGGGTATGCGACTCGGATGAGCGCAGACTGCACGGGGCACGGTGCGCGCCGTGCGCGCTGCCAGACAAGGTACGCGCGTTGATCACCCGCCCCGACGGGCGGCCGCACCCACAGCTCCTCCCCGTCGAGAACTACCTGCTGAACAGCAACTCCAACCCCGACTCCCGGCTCGAGTGGGTCACCGGGAGCGTCGGCGCACGCCTCATCCGCCGCATGGCCGCGGGATCTCTGCCTGTGTCGCTGCGGGCCGTCGCCGAGCTGCGTGTGACTTCCGCAACCGCCTACGTCGCAGCGTTGCTGATCGAATCCGGCGCGGTGCCCGCGGATGACTTCTCCCGTGTCCGTTTCGAAGCCTGGCTGACCGGTCTGCTCCTCTCGATACCGGATACTGATGACCGCCCCACCGTGCAGCAATATGCCTCCTGGGTGGTGAAGCGGCGGTTCGCCGACGCGGGGGAGAGCACCGACCCGATACAACGCCTGTCGCGTGCACGGCGGGAACTGATCGAGATCCGCCGCTTCCTCGCGGCGACCCGCGTTGCGGGCTTCACGCTCGAGGACATCCCGCAACGGTTGCTCGACGAATACTTCGTCCGCCGCGGGGACACCGCTCACCAGCTGGTCAGATTCCTGCGGTGGGCGCGAACCCAACACCTCACCCAGTTGCGCAGCGAGTACCGCCCGCAACTGCAGCGGGGTCCGTCCATCTCCGACGACCAAAGGTGGGAGTGGGTGCGGATCCTCCTCAGCCGCGAAGACATCAGCCTCGCCCCGCGCGTTGTCGGCCTGTTCGCCCTGCTGTTCGGTGTCCCGGTGACCCGCATCGTCACCCTTCGCCGCTCCGCCATCACCGTCGAGGGGGAGAGGGTCACGATCTCCTTCGGCACGGACCCAGTTAAGTTGCCCCCGCGCCTGGCCGACCTTGTCCGTCGCGTCATCGAAGCCCCTCCGCGGTCCCCGGTCTCGGAGGACACGTGGGTCTTCCGCGGACTTCGACCCGGCGCGCACCTGGCCAACGTCAGCGTGTCAGCTGCGCTGCGACCCGCCGGGATCTCTGTCCAGCAGGGGCGCGTGGTTGCGCTGATGACCCTCAGCCGAGACCTGCAACCCGCCATCGTCGCCGACCTGATCGGCGTCACCGCGGACACCGCGGCGCGGTGGAGCACTCACACTGGCGGCGACTGGGCACCGTACCCTCAATTGCGCGGCGATGCCGCGTCCTACTGACCGCCCCTAGTGGGGCGCGTGCGCTATTTCGGCATCGACGGGGTGGGATCGACCGAGTGCGCGTTGAAGTTCCTCTTTTGCTTTGGCGTACCGCCCTCGGGCCGTTGACGCGGGGATCTCAAGAACTGCGGCTGCCTCGGCAAGCGAGAAACCGTCCCAGTGCACCAGCCGAATAAGTTCCGCGAGTGGTGGGTCGAGTCGAGCTACCGCATCTCGTACTTCCGCACCATCGTCGGCGGCGGGCGCCTCCGTGGGGCCGAGGAGTAGGCGGAGGCGGTTGGCGAGCCTCCATCGACGCCGCTCGGCGCGTTCGGAGTTGAGAAGCGTGTGCCGAGCAATGACGAACAACCACATTCGCGCTCGTTCAGGTGTGGACGGCAGGTCGCTGACGCGTCGCCACGCGGTCATCATCGTCTCCGCAAGAAGATCGGCGGCATCGGCTGAGGTGCCGGCGCGACGCTCGAAATAGGCGAGCAGGTCGGTCGAGTTAGTGGCGAGAGCGTCGGTAATGCGGCGTTCGTCGAACGCGCTCACCACTGGGCACCCGGGCAGCTGATCTCCGCGCTGATCTCCAGCCCCCGTTCATTGGGGCCGAACTCTAGGTCGAAACCCTGACGCTCCAGCGAGTCCGTCAGCGCACCGTAGATCACTTCGCTCACCGCTCGCGAGTACACCGAATCATCAGTTCGCGTGTCAATCACCGCGGGGATGGTGGTCCCATCCGGCCCCTCCACCAGGAGTTGGTCTGCGCGGACCTCCACAACTCGCGCATCGATCCTGGACGCGATGATCGCATCAAGGTCCGCCGACGCGAGCCACTCTCGCGCGGCAACGCGAATCGGTTCGTCCTTCGTGCCCACCATCAGCCCGCCCACGCGGTGCTCACACTGTGCGCCACTCGGGAGCGTGTAGGACGCGACCGAGTCAGGCTCATCTGCCCACCAGGATGACCACCACCCGCCCGTGGCCGCTGCGGCTGCACCCGCACCACCGAGGACAACGACCCCTGCGATCGCGAACGCGGCCGCCTTCGCAGCGACGCCTCGTTTGTTCCGCGACCGTGCATGATCGGTGCGCGCGTGCACACTCATCCGCGCGAGTTCGTCTTCGATCGATGGCGTCAGCGGGGTCGTCGGAGGAGCGCTATCGGTCAGCTGTCGGTCGAAGTTCGCATCGGTAACCGGATCGTCAAAGTTCATTGGTGGCCTCTCGCTTGCAGGGTCTCACTCCTACATGTCCGGCGCGGGTCGAAACGTCCATCCCCGTTGCAGGATCCCCTTACGCGATCTCTGCCTCGACCAGCTGACGGTCGACGTCGACCAACTCCTGTCGAATCTGTTCGAGCGACGTCGGAGTGAAGCGTCGGACCTGCAGAGCCAAGACAGCGTCAGCGGCCACTGGACTGAGCCCGAACGTATCCTCGACAGCCAGTCGCGCCTCGGTCGCCTCGCCAATGGCTGCGGCGCACACACGCAATAGCTCTTCGGCTCGATCGAGCACCGTCACGTACGCGAGAAGGATCTCGCGACGCATCCGCAAACTGTCCAGGAGGTCACTCATGGCGCGACTCTATCCCCGGCTCCCACAGACCAGCGCAGAATCCCCTCGTGCCGGCCCGCCCTACAGCCGATCCGCGTGCGGGCCGCTGCTGGGCACGACTGAGCACACCGAGTCCCAATTCAGGCCATTCCGATACGCGGGTCCACCAGTACCAAGGGCATCGCATTCGTCGAGGTGAACATCCGAGAGAACGAAGCGGCACGCACCTACGTCGTCGAGGACCTGGGATACACCGAGGCACCCGTCGTCGTCATCACCGACGAGGACCACTGGAGCGGATTCCGCCCCGACCACATCGACCGCATCGCCAACAACCGATAGGAGAGAACCATGTCCAACCGCACCATCACCGGAAACCTGGCCGCCGACCCCGAGGTCGTGCAGGCCGGCAGCATCCAGATCACCAAGCTGCGCGTCATCGAGAACACGGGGGAGTACCGACAGGGCAAGTGGCAAGCCCACGACACCCCGACAACCCACTTCATCGAAGCCCGGTTCGAGCTGGGCGAGAACGCGGCCGCATCCCTGCACAAGGGAGACGCGGTGATCGTCACCGGACGCGAGCACACGTCGAGCTGGGGAGACGACGCCAACAAGCAGTACGGGCGCGTCATCGACGCCGACAGCATCGGCGCGGACCTCGCTCGAGCGACGGTCACCATCAGCCGCAACACCCGCGACGACCAGCAGTAGCCCACCCACGACACGGGCCGGGGAACTCAGGCCCGCCCCGGCCCTGTCGGTGATCCCAGAAAAGGTAAGACATGGCCGAGAACGAACAACACCGTCAGGTCGAGGTCGCCCGCGACCTCTCCGCCCAAGCAAGAACCCTCGCCCACTCCACACGAGACGTCCCGGCACCGTTCGACTCCTACACGCTTCTCGGTGAGCTGGTCGCCACCATCGACGACCTCGAACAGGTCTGCCAGCAGCTCGGAGCCTGGCACTCGCGCGTCGTCGACGGCCAGCACTACGCCGGCGAGGACAACCGAGGGGACGGGGCGACAGGAACCGTCACCGCCGCCGCCGAGCTCCAGCGGGCCGCTGCGGCGCTCGGCGCCGCCTCCGAAGCCCTCCGATCCGCCCACTCCGCAACGGCGTCGTGCGGTGGTTCGACGAGCTGTGAACGAAGATGACGCGCTGACGTATGCCAGTCACGGGCCGTTATCGGTCGCCCGGAAAGGCGAGCGGCTACTGCGCGGCCCCGAGCCCCCCACTCAGCCCGTGAACTGGCACCTACACGCCATGCGCGAAGACGGGGACCTCCTCACCGTCTCAGAGCGCGTCGAGGCGGTCCGCGGGTTACTTCTGTTCATCGCTGACCCCGTATCGCACCTGGACGAGCACGATCACGCGACGCTCGCGGACTACACCCTTGGGGAGCTGTATCACTCTCGACTGGTCTTGCAGCGCCTCCTCCCGCACTTGATCGCGGCCGTTGACGTCCCGCCCCCGCGCGAGGACTGAACCCACATACTCAGCACGCCCCTAGCCGCACTCTCTCCCGGCTGGGGGCGTCGCTGTGCGCGACAATAGAGCCACCGAGCGACAGGAGAGCGCCGTGAAGATCCCCGAGCCCCTACGGCTGTGGTGGCACGACGGCGCCGGCGTGCGCGTGCTGCGCTACAGCGGCCGCCAATGGACCGTCCTGGCCCTCGTGAGCTTCCTCTGCACCCTAGCCAGCCTCATCCCCGTTGAGAGCTTCCTGGGCCGCTCCATGCTCGTCGTCGTGCCGTACCTGCTCGTGCCGGCCGGGCTCGCCGCCACAGCATTCGCGATCGCCGCCGGCGTGCTCACGCACCGATTCCGTCGCGCGAGCCGAGGCTGACCCCTACAGCTTCGGACGCGGGGAAACCTCCCTCACCGCGGAGGACCACACCCACGTCTTGAACTCCCGGCCGGCGATCGTAAATCGGATCGCGACGGCATGCGGAGTCCAGCTGCACACCTCCGCGTCGACGGTCACTGCCGTCTCCCCGAACCGCACCCACGCCCGCACCGGCTTGGGCTGAGGCTCGCCCGTAAACGGCTCGCGCTCCAGCTCCAACTCCTGGCGGGTGAGCGACTGCAGAGGCCCGTCCTGCCGGGCAATGCGTTCCAGAATGCGTTGATCCATCAGCCGGTCATAGTGGACCGGTAGGTAGCGATATTCGTTAGTGCGAAGTTCTCCCGTGATGGGTGCGTCATCGTGGGGTTTGATTGTGGTGCTGTTGGTGGAGTGTTTGGAGCAGAATGCCGGACTGGCTGGTCGTCGTTCTCTCGGTCCTCGGTGGGTTCATCCTGCTGTGGCTGCTCCTGCTGATCGTGTTGTGGGTGCAGCAACGGCGCGCGGGAAAGGATGTCGACTGGAGGGCGATCCTGCGGCTCGTGCCGGATGTGGTTCGGCTGGTCAAGAGGCTGGCCAGCGATCCCGCTGTTCCTCGTGCTACGAGGTGGTGGCTGTTTGGATTGCTCGGCTACCTGCTTTTCCCGATCGACCTCGTGCCGGACTTCATTCCTGTGCTGGGCTATGCGGATGACGCGATCATTGTGGCGATCGTGTTGCGGTTCGCGATCCGGCACGCGGGTATGGATGCGATCGAACGACACTGGCCGGGGAGCCCCGCTGGTTTGCGTAGCGTTCTCACGTTGGTGGGATATCGACCATCGAGCGACCGGGCGTGAAGGATCGTGGAGGGCACCAGCTGGCTGACGGTGACCTGATCGGTCATCCACTCATCGAACCCGGCCGCGCTCCACTCCCACGGATACGCGTTCACGTGCCCCTGGAACCGACGCACCTCCGAGGTTACGACAATTAGAACACTTGTTCGAACCGTCGCCAACCGACCCCTACGCCGGCGTCGACGCCGAGCGGGGCGGGAGCAGGCGCGGGATGAGGCGAACGAAGATCACCATGGCAATCAGCTCGACGAGGGTCTGAGTGACCACCACGAGCGGCGCGAGGTCGAACGCGGCCGGGAGTGCAAGGACGAGCGGGAGGACGACGAGGGAGTTGCGGGTCGCGCCGCTGAACACGATCGCCCTCCGCGCGGGGACGTCCAGCCGCGCCGCCCTGCCTGCAAGGGCGCCGATCGGGACCATGACCGCGGCGAACAGCACATAGACAGGGATCGAGAGCAGAAGCGCGCCGAGCTGCCGGCCGACGCCGGCAATTTGGGAGGCGACGACGACAGCGAGGGTGAGCATCATCAACGGCACATCGCACCAAGCACAACGTCTTGCGCCGCCGTACCTCAACGGGTGCGGGCGGCGGCGAGCTGGGTAAGCCCGGCCGTCACGAGCGGCAGGACAATGAGCAGCAAGAACGCCTCGACGAAGGGGGCGAGGTCGACCGCCTCGACGAACTCGGCACCGACGAACAACCACAGGTAAAACGGCAGCAGGAGCATCTGGGCGAGCATCAGCAGCGGCGCGGCCGCCAGTAGCCGTTCCTTCGCCCCACCGGCGATGCCGGTGAACACGATGACGTAATCCACACACGGGGTCAGTAACACGAACAGCACCCCGACGAGGAGCACCTGGTCGTGCGCGACGATCCGAGACAGCAAGAACACCACGATCGGGACGAGAACGAAGTTGACGACGAAGACGGTGGAAAGGAATCGCCAATCGCGGAATGCCTGCCCGATTTTGGCGAATGGCACGCCGAGGAAGGTCGCGTACAGCAGCAGCCCGAGCACGGGATTGATCGCCAGCTCCGCGGGATACGCGATCGTCGGTACCAGCAGGCCCACCGCCGCGCCGAGCACGAGCGCGGCAAGGTAGAGCGGGATCTGATGCCGATCCATCCACTCGACACCTGCTCGCATGATCCTATTCTCCGCGGGAAGTGGGGGTGGTCTGTGCGTTCGGTCGTGAGTCCCTAGCCACGCAAAGCGGATTCGATAGCCGTCTCGAGGTCGTTCCACCGCTCGATCACGAGCAGTGTGCCATCGACGAAGAATGTAGGGGTGCTTCCTACTCCGAGTATGCGTCCCTCGTCGAAGTCCGACCGCACCCGCGCCTCTGTTGAAGGATCAGCCACGGCGGTGTCGTAGGCGGTCATGTCGAGCCCGAGCTGCGCGGCGTAGTCCCGGAACGCGGCGGCGCGTGATTCCTGGGCTTCGCCCCACTCGGCTTGGGTTTCGAACAGCCGGTGATACATGTCCTCGAACCGGCCTTGTTGGGCGGCGGCTTCGGCGGCGATCGCGGCGTGGGTGGAGTTGACGTGTCCGGGCAGGGGGAAGTAGCGGACTGCGTAGGTGATGCGCCCGGCGTACTTCTCGCGCAGCTCTTCGACGATCGGGTAGTACGCGCCGCATGCTTCGCACTCGAAGTCCAGGAACTCCACGATGGTCACCGCGTCGGTGCCGCCGTCGTCGAGCACGCGCGAGTCCGGCCGGAGAATGCTGGCCGATGCGGGATCGGGTGCCTGCGCGCGGTCGATGAGGAAGTAGATCAGGCTGGCGAGAACGAGGGCGACGAGGACGGTGGCCGCTGCGATCAGCGGCTTAGCGGCGGTTTTCACGGCTCAGTGTTCGTCGTGGTGGTCATCGTCGTGTTCGTCTTCCAGGAGCATTCCAACCGAGGTGGCGCAGGCGTCACCGCGCCACGCCTCGATGCCCTCTCGGATCGCGAACGCGGCGATGACGAGGCCGGCGATCGCGTCGGCCCACCACCAGCCGAACAGGCTGTTGACGACCAGGCCCACCAGTACAGCCGCGGAGAGGTAGGTGCAGATGAGCGTCTGCTTGGAGTCCGCGACAGCTGTGGCTGATCCCAGTTCGCGACCGGCGCGACGCTCAGCGAGCGAGAGGAACGGCATGATGGCGACGCTGAGGGCGGTGATGACGATGCCGAGGGTGGAGTGCTCGACGTCGACCTGGCCGACGAGCGCGAGCACCGACGTGACTGTGACGTATGCGGCGAGGGCGAAGAACGCGACCGCGATGACGCGGAGTGTGCCTTTCTCCCATCGCTCAGGGTCGCGGCGGGTGAACTGCCAGGCCACGGCGGCCGCCGATAGAACTTCGATGGTGGAGTCCAGGCCGAACCCGATCAGTGCGGCCGACGATGCCACGGTGCCGGCAGTGATCGCGACCACGGCCTCGATCAGGTTGTAGACGATCGTCGCGGTGACGATCCACCGGATGCGGCGTTGCAGGACGATTCGGCGGTCACCAGCAAGGCGGGGCGTGATGGTGGTCATGCGCAGGTGCAGCTCTCTCCGGCACAGCAGCCCGGCTCGACGTACAGGACGACGCGCAACAGCTCGTCCAGGGCGGGGGCAAGATGCGCATCCGCGAGTCGGTACCAGGTTCGTCGCCCATCCGGGACGGCCTCAACAAGGCCGCAGCCGCGCAAGCACGCGAGCTGGTTGGACATGACCTGGCGAGAGACGCCCAGCGCGTCGGCGAGGTCGGACGGGTAGGCGGGAGCCTCGCGCAGGGCAAGCAGCACCCCCGCGCGGGTGATATCTGAAAGAGCGTGCCCGAGCCGCGCGAGAGCCGCGGTATGGGTGACGGTGGCGGACGCGGTGGCAGTGGACATACACCGATAGTACATAGGAACGTGAATTCACGCCTTGCGATATCGGTGAAGGGTTGTCTTCCTCATGGATTCCCTTGACATCTGTATACGGTAGGGGGGTAGGGTATACGTGTGAACGGTTACGAGGGCAACAAGGACGACCTGCTGAAGCGGTTGCGCCGCGCGGAGGGCCAGGTGCGCGGAATCGCGCGAATGGTCGAGGAAGACAAGTACTGCATCGACATTCTCACCCAGGTGTCCGCCGCGACGAAGGCGCTGGAGACGGTGGCGCTGTCCCTGCTGGGGGATCACCTGAGTCACTGCGTAGCGGAAGCGAGCGCCAAAGGCGGCCACGTCGCCGCCGAGAAGATCCGTGAAGCCAACGACGCGATCGCGCGTCTCGTTCGCTCCTGACCACCACACGAAACCCTGGAGGACACGCATCATGACTGACCGCATCGACCTTGGACTGACCGACTCCGAGGCAAGCTGCGCATGCTGCTCCACCGGTTCCGCCGCCGCGTCGACCCCGGCTGTGGATGCCGCCGTGACCGACGAGATTCTGGTGACAGGAATGACCTGCTCGCACTGTGTCGCGAGCGTCACCGAAGAACTGACCGCGATCGACGGCGTGCAGAGCGTTGCCGTCGATCTGAACGTCGGCGGCACGTCGCGGGTGACCATTCACAGCGCACGACCGATCGACGCCGCCGCGGTGCAGGCCGCGGTCGAGGAAGCCGGATACGCCCTGGCAGGTGACCCGGTATGACCGCCGTCGACGTCGAACTCGACATCTCCGGGATGACGTGCGCCTCGTGCGCGTCCCGGATCGAACGCAAGCTGAACAAGCTTCCCGGAGTGGAAGCGACGGTGAACTATGCCACCGAGAAAGCACGCGTCCGCGGGACCGACGTCGACACCGCCGACCTCATCACCGCCGTCGAATCCGCCGGCTACCACGCCGCCCTCCCAGTCCCGCCTGCGACGAAACCGGACCAGGCCGCACCGGCACGAGACGACGATGAAACCGGGTCGCTGCGCCGCCGCCTGCTGATCAGCACAGCCCTAGCCGTCCCGGTCGCGGTGATGTCGATGATCCCGGTTCTGCAGTTCGAGTACTGGCAATGGCTTGCCCTAACCCTCGCTGCCCCCGTCGCGGTGTGGGGGGCATGGCCGTTCCACCGCGCCGCGGCCGTGAACGCCCGCCACGGTGCAGCCACAATGGACACACTGATCAGCGTCGGCGTGATCGCCGCGCTCGGGTGGTCCCTGTACGCACTATTCTTCGGCGGCGCCGGGATGGCCGGCATGACCATGACGTTCACCCTCATCGGCACCCCACAAGCCGGCGGTCACGAGATCTATCTCGAAGTGGCCGCGCTGGTCACGGTGTTCATCCTCGCCGGACGGTACGCCGAAGCCCGCGCCAAGAAGTCCTCCTCGGAAGCGCTGCGGGCGTTGCTGGAGATGGGCGCGAAGAACGCCACCAAGCTTGTCGACGGGCTCGAGCGCACCGTCCCCGTCGCAGACCTGGTTGTCGGTGACCTGGTGCTGATCCGGCCGGGGGAGAAGATCCCCTCCGATGGCCTCGTGACCGACGGGTCCTCCGCCGTGGACGCGAGCATGCTGACCGGCGAGTCCGTGCCGATCGAGGTCACAATCGGGTCCCGAGTGGTCGGTGCGACCGTGAACGTCGGCGGCCGGCTGATCGTGGAAATCACCCGTGTCGGCGCCGACACGGAGCTCGCGCGGATGCGGCGGCTGATGGAGGAAGCACAGACCGGCAAAGCCCGGGTGCAGCGACTCGCTGACCGGGTATCGGCGGTATTCGTCCCCATCGTCATCGGCCTGGCCGTGGCCGCGTTTGCCGGGTGGATGCTCGCCGGTGGCTCGTTCGAGCTGGCGTTCACCGCGGCGGTGGCGACGCTGATCATCGCGTGCCCGTGCGCACTTGGCCTGGCCACGCCCACCGCCCTCCTGGTGGGCACCGGCCGCGGGTCGCAGCTGGGCATCCTCATCCGGGGGCCGCAGGTGCTGGAGCAGACCCGCACGGTAGACACCATCGTGTTGGACAAGACCGGCACCGTCACCACGGGGCAGATGGCCGTGACCGACGTGCACCCGGCCCCCGGAGTCACCCGCGCCGAGCTGCTGCGGGTGGCAGCGGCGGTCGAGTCCGGGTCCGAGCACCCGGTCGCCCGCGCCATCGTCGCAGCCACCGACACCGTGCCCCGCGCGGAAACGTTCGCGTCGCACGCCGGGTTCGGCGTGCAGGGCATCGTGGACGGTTCCGCCGTCGTCGCCGGCCGCGCATCATGGCTGGCCGAACAGTGGAGCATCCACCCCACCCCGGATGCCGTTGCGCAACTGGACGTGCTCGCGCAGGACGGCACCGTGATCGCCGTGGGCCGAGACGGCGACTATCTCGGCGCGATCGTGGTGGCCGACACCGTCAAACCGACCAGCGTCGAAGCGGTCCGCCGGCTCCGCGGGTTGGGGTTGTCACCGGTGCTGCTCACCGGCGACAACGCGCACACCGCCGGACGGGTCGCCGCAGCGGTGGGTATCGAGGACGTGCGCGCGGGTGTCACCCCCGCGGGCAAGCTCGACGTGATCCGCCAGCTGCAAGCGGACGGGCATGTGGTCGCGATGGTCGGCGATGGGGTCAACGACGCCGCCGCTCTGGCCGCCGCGGACCTGGGGTTGGCGATGGGAGGCGGCACGGACGCGGCGATCGCCGCTAGCGACATCACCATCGTCTCCGGCGACCTCCTCGTCGTCGCTGACGCGATCCGGTTGGCCCGCCGCACCCTGGGCACTATCAAGGGCAACCTGTTCTGGGCGTTCGCGTACAACGTCGCCGCGATCCCGGTCGCCATGGCGGGGCTGCTGAACCCGCTGGTCGCCGCCGCAGCGATGGCGCTGTCATCCGTGTTCGTCGTCACCAACAGTCTCCGGCTGCGTCGCTTCCGCGCGACGCCCGCCCCGTCGCACACGGCGACACCTGTATCCGTGCCCCAACCGGCCTGACCCGCGCGCCGCCACCGAGCGGCACGCCTCCAGCGAAGGAGGCTCTGATGAGCCAGCACGACCACACCCCCACACCCGTCGCTCACCACGACACGCATACTCACCACGACCGGACGGGAGACGTCGACGAGGCGGCCCCGGCGGAAGGGCAGTCCGGACACGGTCATGCCGACCACGGCGGTCACGCCGGGCACGGAGACCATGTCGCCCGGTTCCGTCGCCTGTTCTGGATCATGCTGGTCCTCGCGGTCCCGGTCGTCGGGTTCTCGATGATGTTCTCCATGCTCATCGGCTACCCGCTGCCCGATGCCGCATGGGTGGGCTGGGTGTCCCCGATCCTCGGAACCGTCATGTACGTGTGGGGTGGGGCGCCGTTCCTCACCGGCGCGGTCAGCGAGCTGCGCGCCCGCAAACCGGGAATGATGCTGCTGATTGCCCTGGCGATCACCGTCGCGTTCCTCGCGTCCTGGGGGGCCAGTCTCGGGCTGCTCGATCACGAGCTGGACTTCTGGTGGGAGCTGGCGCTGCTGATCGTCATCATGCTCCTGGGGCACTGGATCGAGATGCGCTCCCTCGCGCAGACCACCTCCGCCCTGGACTCGCTCGCCGCGCTCCTCCCTGACGAAGCCGAGAAGGTCGAGGGTGACACGACCGTCACCGTTGCCCCCGCAGATTTGCAGGTCGGCGATGTGGTCGTGGTGCGTCCCGGTGGGCGAGTGCCGGCGGACGGGAAGATCGTGCAGGGCTCCGCCAGCATGGACGAGTCGATGATCACCGGCGAATCTCGCCCGGTGCGCCGCAGCGACGGCGACCAGGTGATCGCCGGTACTGTCGCCACCGACTCCGGAGTCCGCGTTCAGATCACTGCGGTCGGGCAGGACACCGCCCTCGCGGGTATCCAGCAGCTCGTCACCGAAGCGCAGAACTCGTCGTCCCGTGCGCAGCGGCTCGCGGACCGGGCCGCCGGGTGGTTGTTCTGGTTCGCTCTGGGTGCCGCGGCGATCACGGCGATCGTCTGGACTCTCGTGGGTCTCCCCGATGACGCGGTGATCCGCACCATCACCGTCCTGGTCATCGCCTGCCCCCACGCGCTCGGGCTCGCGATCCCGCTCGTGGTGTCGATCGCCACCGAACGTGCCGCCCGCGGCGGTGTGCTCATCAAGGACCGGCTCGCGCTGGAGAGCATGCGCACCGTCACCACGGTGCTGTTCGACAAGACCGGCACCCTCACCAAGGGCGCCCCCGCCGTCACCGGCATCGAACCCGTCGACGGTGTCGACGCCGACGAGCTCCTCGCCCTGGCTGCCGCGGCAGAGGCCGACTCGGAGCACCCCCTGGCCCGCGCGATCGTGAACGCCGCGAAAGAGAAGAACCTCACCGTTCCCGGCGCCACCGACTTCGAGTCCTCACCCGCTGTCGGGGTGCGCGCCCAGGTCGATGGGCGCACGGTCCGGGTCGGCGGCCCATACATGCTCGAACAAGAGAACGCGACGGAACTGCCTGTCGCCGACCAGTGGCGGCAGGACGGGGCAATCATCCTGCACGTCCTGGTCGACGGGTCAGTGGCCGGTGCGCTGCGGCTCGCGGACGAGATTCGCCCCGAATCCCGGCAAGCGGTCACCGCCCTGCACGAGCGAGACGTGCAGGTGGTGATGATCACCGGTGACGCCGAAGCCGTCGCCGCGGCGGTCGCGGCGGATTTGGGCATCGACCGGTTCTTCGCCGGTGTCCGCCCCGAAGATAAAGCCTCCAAGGTGAAGGAACTGCAATCGGAGGGCCGCATGGTCGCGATGGTCGGCGACGGTGTCAACGATGCTCCCGCCCTCGCTCAGGCCGATGTCGGTATCGCGATCGGTGCGGGCACCGACGTCGCGATCGCGTCCGCCGGGGTGATCCTTGCCAGCGATGATCCCCGCTCGGTGCTGTCAGTGATCGAGCTGTCCCGCGCGAGCTACCGCAAAATGAAGCAGAACCTGTGGTGGGCTGCCGGCTACAACCTCCTCTCCGTCCCTCTCGCCGCCGGCGTCCTCGCCCCAATCGGGTTCGTGCTGCCCATGTCTGTCGGCGCGATCCTGATGTCGCTGTCCACGATCGTCGTCGCCCTGAACGCGCAGCTGCTGCGCCGGCTGAACCTCAGCCCGGGCGCGGTCACCCGCACATAATCCACCCCACGTCGCGGGGCCTACCCTGGAAGGAACGGGAGGTGAGCATGTCGCTGATCGCAGTCGCACACCAGGTGCGGGGCACGCGCACGCTCACCCGCACGCTCCTGCTGCTGATCGCGGTCACCGTCGCCATCATCGTCGGTCTCCTCGCGATGCATTCCCTCAACACCCACACCACCGCGACCGGTCACGCCGACACCGTCGCCACTGCCAGCGACACCTCCGCCGCCATGGATCACGACCAGACCGCCACCACCCCGGAGGCAGCCGAGGCGTGCGCGGACTGCGGCAGCGACGGGCCTGCGATGTCATGGATGGCGTGCGTGCTCGCCCTCCTCGCAACCGCCCTGCTGCTGTTGCGCCCCACCGGCGGATGGCGCATTATCAGCCCCGCGACGGTGCGAGCCGGCCCCACCGCGGCATGGCCAGCCCTGGCGCATACTCTGCCCCCACCGTCGCTGACGGTTCTCTGCATCAGTCGCACGTGATGACGGACGTGCCAGGCCACTCGACGCCCGGCACTCATCCGTTCTGACCGGCCCCAGGCCGGGCTCATCACCGACCCTTGGAGAACCCTTATGAAGATCCGTGCCGCGGCAACCGCCGCGATCACCCTCACCGCACTACTCGCCCTCGCCGGATGCGCCGGCACGACCGGTTCCAGCGGCAGCATGCCCGGAATGGACCACGGCAGCAGCAGTAGCACTGCTGCACCCGCCGCGGACGCGAACGACGCCGACATCATGTTCGCGAGCATGATGATCGAGCACCACACGCAGGCCGTCGACATGTCCGACACCCTGCTCAGCAAAGACACCATCGACGAGCGCGTTACTGCGCTGGCCGAACAGATAAAGGCCGCCCAGCAGCCCGAAATCGACCAGATGGAAGGCTGGCTCGAGGACTGGGGTGCGGACACGTCCGAGATGGGCGGAATGGACCACGGCAGCGGGATGATGTCCGAGGAGGACATGCAAGCCCTCGACGACGCCACCGGTGTCGACGCCGCCCGGTTGTTCCTGGAACAGATGATCGCCCACCACAAGGGCGCCATCGACATGGCGCAGACCGAACTCGAGGACGGTAGCAACCCCGACGCCCTCGCGCTCGCCCAAACGATCATCGACACCCAAACCGCCGAGATCGCCACCATGCAAGACCTCCTCACCCAGCTCTAACGACACCCATGGAGAGGGGCGCCGCGTCAGCGTGCGTGGCGCCCTCTCCCTTCTCACGAAAGGGTGCCATGAGCATTCCCCGCCGCGCGATCACCGGTGTTGTCGCGCTCTCGATCCTGACCCTCACCGCGTGCGCCGCACCCGAGCCGCCGTCCACCGGAACCGACCACGCCACCGCTCCCACCGACCACGTCCACGCCATCGTGACCGACCCGGGCGGTGACGGGTTCCTCATCGGCACCCACCAGGGGATCTACACCGCAACCGGCGACGGCACGCTCGGCAGCCGGGTCGGCGCCGGCTTCGACGCCATGGGGCTCACCGTCGTCGGCACCGAGCTGATCGCCTCCGGGCACCCCGGCCCCAGCACCCCGACAGAGTGGGGGAGCCCGAATCTGGGCATCATCCGCAGCAGCGACAACGCGCAGACCTGGGACCCTGTCGCGTTCACCGGCGAGAAAGACTTCCACGCTCTCACCGCCGCACCGGACGGGTCGATCTACGCTCTGGCGACGGATTCGATCGACCTGCAGCGCAGCGTCGACGGGGGAACCAGTTGGGCTCCCACCGGCGCGTCCCTCATGGCCAGTGCCCTCACGGTCGATGCGACCGGGCGACTGGTCGCCACCACCCCTGACGGCCTCCGCACCAGCACCGATGACGGCGCGACGTTCAGCCCGTGGCCGGATGCTCCGCTGCTCTACGTTCTCGCCGCGTCACCTGATCAGCAGCGTCTCGTCGGCGTGGACACGAAAGAACGCATCTGGGTCACCACCGCCGGCGCCTCCGGGTGGGTCGAGGCCGGCACCGCCCACGGCGCCGCACAAGCCGTCACGATCACCAACAGCGGGAACCTTTTCATCGCTGACGACAGTGGACTCACCTACCTTGAATCCCAGGAGGTCCGGTGATGTTGCGAGCACTACGAAGCATCGGGGTGCAGGCCGCGTTGGTGTCCGCGGTGCTCTTCGGTGCCGGCACACCACTGGCGAAGATCCTGCTTGACGATGACGTGAGCCCGTGGCTCCTTGCCGGGCTGCTGTACTGCGGGTCGGGGATCGGGCTCGGCCTGTACCGGCTGATCCGCCGCGCCCCACGCGTACGCATCGCCCGCAACGAACTGCTGCCCCTCGTGGGGGCAGTGTTCTTCGGCGGGATTGCCGGGCCGGTGCTGCTCATGCTCGGACTGTCGAACATGCCCGCGTCCGGGGCATCGCTGCTGTTGAACGCGGAAGGGGTGTTCACCGCCGCGCTGGCGTGGTTCGTGTTCAAGGAGAACTTCGACCGGCGGATTGCCGTGGGCATGATCGCCATCGTCGCCGGCGCCGTCGTGCTCAGCATCCCCTCCGGTGCCAATTTCGGTAGCCCCTGGCCGTCACTGGCGATCCTCGGCGCATGTCTGAGCTGGGGGCTGGACAACAACCTCACCCGCAAAATCGCTCTCAACGATGCCACCTGGCTCGCCGCGGTCAAGGGCGGGGTGGCCGGCCCGGTGAACCTCCTCCTCGCGTTCGCGCTCGGCGCGCAACTGCCGGGCGCGGTCAACATCGCCGCGGCGATGGTCGTCGGGCTCTTCGCCTACGGCGTCAGCCTCGTGCTGTTCATCATCGCGATGCGACACGTCGGCACCGCCCGGGCCGGCGCGTACTACTCCATCGCCCCGTTCTTCGGCGCCCTGCTCGCAATCGTGCTCGGCGACCCGATCAGCTGGCCCGTCCTTGTCGCCGGAGCCCTCATGGCTGTGGGGGTGTGGCTTCACCTGACCGAGCGGCACGAACACCTACACACGCACGAACCGATCACGCACGAGCACGCGCATATCCACGATGAGCACCATCAGCACACCCACGAGCCCGGGCAGCTGGCCGGCGCTGGCGGACGGCACACCCACGTCCACACACACGAACCGATCACCCACACCCACGAGCACTACCCCGACAGCCACCACCGCCACGTCCACAGGCCGCCCGGAAAGAGCGAGTCAACCGGGTAGGAGAGCAAGAACGATTCCGCCGGCACCGCCGACGATGACCACACCCCACGCGGGTACGCGCCAGGCGACCAGCAGCACGAAGCAGACCAGCGCGAGTCCGAACGATGCCGGCCCTGTGATCGCTGTGGTGAAGACCGGGTCGTAGAGGGCCGCGGCGAGGATGCCGACAACGGCGGCGTTCGCGCCGCGCATGATCGCCTGTGCCCAGGGGCGGGTGCGGAAGGCGTTCCAGAAAGGGAGCACGCCGACGAGAATCAGGAAACCGGGGAGGAAGATACCGGCGAGGGCCACGGCCGCGCCGGCTATGCCACCGGGCCCGGTGGTCGAGAGAGTGCCGAGGTAGGCGGCGAAGGTGAACAGGGGGCCGGGGACGGCTTGGGTGGCGCCGTAGCCGGCGAGGAACTGGTCGGAGGTGACCCAGCCGCTGTCGACGACACCGGCCTGGAGCAGGGGAAGGACCACGTGACCGCCGCCGAAGACGAGGGCGCCGGCCCGGTAGAAGGCGTCGAAGAGCTGCACGGTGCCGTTGTGGGTGGTGCTGGCCAGGATCGGCAGGCCGACGAGCAGCAGCACGAACAGCGTCAGGCAGATCACGCCGGCAATGCGGGTGACCGGGAACCGGATCATGGCACTGGAGGGGTTCGCGGCCGCGCGGCAGAAGATCAGGCCCGCGATCGCGCCGACAACGAGGGCACCGATCTGGCCGACAGACCCGGCGAGCAGGAGCGCGATGACGGCGGCCACCACGGCGATACCGGCGCGCTGCCGGTCGGGGGTGAGGGTCCGGGCCATTCCCCAGACGGCTTGGGCGACGATCGCGACGGCAACGATCTTCAACCCCGTGAGCAGGCCGCCCCCGATCGGGCCGTGGAACAAAGACGCACCGAACGCGAAGGCGACCAGCAGAATCGCGGAGGGCAGGGTGAAAGCCAGGAACGCGGCGATCGCGCCGGCCGGCCCGGCCCGATAGAGGCCGATGCCGAATCCGACCTGGCTTGACGCGGGGCCGGGCAGGAACTGCCCCAGAGCGACAAGGTCGCCGTAGTCGTTGTCATTGAGCCATTTCCTGCGCTGCACCAGCTCGTCGCGGAAGTAGCCGAGGTGGGCGATCGGGCCGCCGAATGAGGCAACTCCGAGCTTCAAGAAGACCCAGAAAACCTCCCAGACGGTGCCCTGTCGCGGCTGGGTCGGGGCTTCGGTCACGGCGGGGGAGTCGGTCATGCGTCGGAGTCCTTCGGTGCGAAGATCCGGACACGTTCTCGCGCTACGGCAAGACCGGCCCGGCCTTTCTCGGTGGCGGTGTAAAGCTTGCGGACGGTGCGGCCGTCGCGTTCGGATCGGACGGTGAGGTACCCGTCTTTGACCATCTTGTGAAGCATCGGGTACAGGGTCCCGGCCGAGAGCCGGTAGCCGTGGTGCGCCAGCTCGTCGATCAACCAGACCCCGTAGACCTCTTCCTGAGAGGCGTGATACAGGATGTGCATCCGAACGAATCCGGAGAGAAGGTCGCGGTACTCCAGCTCGTCGGACGCGATCGAATCGGTCATAACCTCAGTATCAATGTTTCGATATCGAAATACGTTAACGAAAGTCGAACGCTGTGCAAAGCGGCGATGGATTGGTCAGTGGGGGAGTCGGAACGCGCCGCCCTCAATGAGGATGACCAGGCCGATGACGATCAGCACGACCGGAGAAATGATGTGCCGCACCGGCCCTGCAGATCGGGCGTACGTCCGCCTCAGTCTGACCAACGGCAACTCGACGGTGAGGCA
Organism: Microbacterium sp. Gd 4-13; assembly: GCF_003095395.1. Lineage (GTDB taxonomy): Bacteria > Actinomycetota > Actinomycetes > Actinomycetales > Microbacteriaceae > Microbacterium. Next base: position 50,050 of record NZ_QEIJ01000009.1, on the reverse strand, counting down.
CGCAGGCCCGCCCTCCCGTTCGACTGTTACCAGGTGAGAAGCGCGGCCTGAATCTTGGTCGACACGGCTTCGCGTAGCGGGCGAACCGCCTCGACATCCCACGACTCCGGGTTAGGGAACGACCACTCCAAGACTTCGCCGCGCGGCGTCGTCGGCAGCGTTAGGCCAGGCTTCATCAGCACCACGACGTCGGCGGCCTCCAAGTCGCTGGGGGTGACTTCCCGCGGCGCGCGATCGGTGATGTCCATGCCCAGCTCCGCGACCGTCGCGGCGACGGCGGGGTTCACCTCCTCGGCGGGCGAGAGGCCGGCAGAATCCGCGGTGAACCGGTCGCCCGCGAGGTGTTCGAGCAGGGCTGCGCCGAGCTGGGAGCGGCCAGCGTTGTGCTGGCAGATGAACAGGACGGTGGGGGCAAGGGTGCTCATGATGGTCTTTCTGTCGCGTCAGTGGGCGGCGAGTCGGGGGGCGAGTTCGGTGATGCGGCGTTCCAGCTCGTCGTAGGCGGCATCGAACGCCTCCTCGGAGCCGACGCGCACCGGGTCGGGGATCGACCAGTGCAGGTTCCCCGTCACCCCGAGTTCCTCGTGGGCGTTATCGCAGACCGTGATGACGAAATCCTCATCGTTGATCACGTCATCCAGCTTCCGCGGCGCATCGGCCGCCAACTTAAGTGCGTGACGTTCGGCGGCGGCGACCGCGCCCGGAGCGACACGCTCGGCGGGGTGAGTGCCGCCCGAAGCTGCCGGGATGCTGCTGCGCGTCGCCCACAGCGCGGCGGCGAGCTGCGACCTGGCCGAATTGGCCGTGCACACGAACACCACCCGGCTTGCCCGCTCTGTTCGCCCCGGCGTAAGTCCTGCAAGCGCCGTCTCTGTGAGGTGCACGTAGCTGCGGCGCTTATCAGCCTCCGACCGCGAGCGAGCAACCATGCCCACTGATTCGAGGACGTTCAGGTGATGCGTCACGAGGTTCGACGGCAACCCCAGCGCCACGTAGATCTCAGACGGGGACAGATCGCCCAGCGTGAGCAGATCGACGATCCGCAGACGTGTCGGGTCACCGAGCGCCGCGTGCCGTGCCGCACGAGCCTCCACCGGTTCTATTCGCTCAACGTTCATTGTTTCAATCTTGACTGAACTACCTACCGCGGGTCAAGATGAAGCCGACATGAAACCTTCCCCCGCCTCCTCACCCCCCGACCGGCCCCACCTTGCACGGCGGGCTGCCGCCGAGTTCGTCGGCACGGGACTCCTCGTCACCGTCGTGGTCGGGTCGGGGATCGCGGCGCAGCGCCTGTCGCCGGGCGACGTCGGGTTGCAGCTTCTCGAGAACAGCTTGACCACCGCGCTTGGCCTGGCCGTGCTGATCCTGATGCTTGGCCCCGTGTCCGGGGCGCACTTCAACCCGGTCGTGTCGATCGCGGATTGGCTGCTCAGCCGTCGCGCCGGTACTGGGCTCCCGTTGCGCGACCTCAGTCCCTACTTGGCCGCGCAAATCCTCGGCGGTATCGCCGGAACGCTCCTGGCCGGCGTCATGTTCGACACTGCGCCCGCGTTCTCCGATAATCAGCGCGCGACCAGCGGGCATCTGGTCGGGGAGGTCGTGGCCACCGCGGGGCTCGTGCTGCTGATCTTCGCGCTCGCGCGCACCGGAAACGGGCGGGTCACCGCGGCCGCGGTCGGCGCGTACATCGGCGCGGCGTACTGGTTCACCAGCTCCACATCGTTCGCCAACCCCGCCGTGACCATCGCCCGCATGTTCACCGACACCTTCGCCGGCATCGCCCCCGCAGCCGTCCTACCGTTCATCCTCGCCCAGCTCGTCGGCGCCACCCTCGGGCTCGCACTGCTGCTGATCTTCTACCCGACCGCCGCCCGCACCGCGGGAGACGTCGTGGTCCCCACGCAACCCGAACACCAGCCCTGAAAGGCAACCCCATGCATCTCGTGGCCATCGGCGGAAGCGACGCCGGAATCTCCACCGCCCTCCGCGCCCGCGAACTCGACCCCACCGTCGACGTCACTGTCGTCGTGGCCGACTCCTATCCGAACTTCTCCATCTGCGGCATCCCGTATTACTTCTCCCGCGACGTGCAGCCTTGGCAATCCCTCGCCCACCGCACGCACGCCGACCTCGAAGCCACCGGCATGAACCTCCGCCTCGACACCCTCGCCACGAGCATCGACGTCGGCGGCCGCCGCCTCACCGTGCGTGACGCGGCCGGCACCGAATCGGAAATCCCGTATGACGCGCTGATGGTCGGCACCGGAGCACCCCCCTCCACCGCCGGCATCACCGGCCTCGATCAACTCGGCCCCGACGACGGAGTGCACCTGCTGCACTCGATGGGCGACACCTTCGCGCTGGAGCGCTACCTCGACGAGCATCAGCCTGAAACCGCGATCATCGTCGGCGCCGGCTACGTCGGCCTCGAAATGGCCGAAGCCCTCACCGTCCGGGGCCTGCACGTCACCCAACTCCAACGCGGCCCCGAAGTGCTCTCCACCCTCGACCCCGAACTCGGCTCCCTCGTCCGCGACGAACTCACCCGCCACGGCGTCGACGTGCTCACCGGAACGCGAATTGAAGCTGTCACCCGCGACGCGGGACGGCTCACCGTGACCGGCATCCGCGACGGTGACGCTTTCTCCCGTAGCGCCGACCTCGTGCTCGTCGTCGTCGGCGTGCGCCCCAACACCAGCCTCCTCACCGCGGCCGGGGCAACCACGGGGGCCGGCGGTGCGGTCGTCGTCGACGAGCACATGCGCACCGGCCTGCCGAACGTCTGGGCGGCAGGCGACGGCGTGGTCACCCACCACCGCCTCCTCGGCGTCACCTATCTGCCCCTCGGCACCACCTCACACAAGCAGGGCCGCGTCGCCGGAGAGAACGCCATCGGCGGCAACGCCCGATTCGCCGGCAGCCTCGGCACCCAGGTCGTCAAGGTCTTCGACGTCGTAGCCGCCCGCACCGGCCTCCGCGATCACGAAGCCGCCGCCGCGGACTACGCCCCGCACAGCTACACCGCCATTGCGGACGACCACAAGCGCTACTACCCCGGAGCCACCCCCATCAGCATCCGCATCACGGGAGACGCCCGCGACGGCCGCCTCCTGGGTGCGCAGCTCGTCGGCACCCGCGGCGCCGAAATCTCCAAGCGCGTCGACACCTACGCCACCGCCCTCCACCACGGGATGACCGTCGCCGGGATGAGCGACCTCGACCTCTCCTACACGCCTCCGCTCGGCTCCCCCTGGGATGCCGTGCAGATGGCTACCCAGGCATGGGAGCGCGACGCGCGCTCGTTGACGGCCGCGATCTAGCCGCTACGACCCTTTCGCCGTACACGACGAGGGCCTGCACGTATGCACGTGCAGGCCCTCCGGTCCGATCAGACGCGCTGGCTGATCGTGCCGCTCGGGTTGCGGTTGGCGGTCGATTCGGTCACGAACCGGCCCGTCGATGCGGAGCGGTGCACGGTCGTCGAGTTGCCCGTGCCGGAGCCGACACGTTCGGTGGTGGTCTTTCCGGGCCAGCGGGCCGCGGCGGCCTTGGAGACGAAACGACCGGTGGATGCGGAGCGACGAACGGTTCCCATGGGAACTCCTTCACTGATTGGTGCCGGGTGCCGTGAGACGGAGCGCCGCTAGTCTGCGGCTGCCAACTCCGGTACAGTCAGTGCTCTGGATGAGGCCTGACTTTCTCAGGGCTTGTGAGCCGTCCCGTTACCGCGGGGCGGCTCTTTTCAGTTGTGATCCCGACATTTCGGTATATGTCCGCCGGTGGTCACTTCCCCTCGCGGCCCCTCAGCTTTTTTGGCTGAGCGTTGCCCGTCATGGATCGTGAGACGAGCGATTGAGCTTTGCTGGCGGGCACGGTTCGGCGTGCTGCCTTCGCGCTCTGGGTGCCGAAGGACGAGCGCTCGATCTTGCCCCGAAATTCACTGCTCATGCGGACTCCCGGTTCTCTCGTACTTGCTGACGTGCTCGCGCGATCGCTGACTCCACCGCTTTCGCGGTCATGCCGAGCTTCTCGCCGATCTCGGCGTGCGTGAACCCGTGCGTCACGCTTAGGTAGAACGCAGAGCGGACACGCTCATCCTTGATACTCCCGAATGCACGACGCAGCTCGTCCTTGATGTGCGCTGCCTCGCTCGCATCAGGAGCCGCCGGCGTCGACGGACTCTCCTCGAAGTCGTCGGCCCAGGCCGCGGCGGGCGGCGGGGCCTGCGGCTCCGCGTAAGAACGCAGCTCTTCTCGACGCCAACGCTTGTAGACGTTGCTGAACTGCAACAGGCACTGGCCCACAAAGAACGTGCGCAAGGACGCCCCCTTGGAGGGATCCCACTTGCCCGGAACGAGCACCTTGTCTCGGAACCCACTGAGTGCCAGGACAACCGTTTCATCCGCCAGGCTCTCGGCGTCTTCGATCATCGACCCGTGGCGAGGCTCCGGCTCCAGCGCGCCGAAACCTTTCCGCTTCACCTCGCCACGGATCTGGCCCTTGTAGATCCACGCGCGGATGACAGCCCACCCGTACTTCGCGATCTCGTTAGCGAACAGCTCGTAGTTGCGGCCACGGTATCCGCTGGCTTGAAGTGCGGCTGCGAGGTCGCGGTCTCCCGCGAGCCGGTCGAATCGTTCCTCAGCGCGATCGCGGTCCGCGTCGGCCAGCCAGGCCTGATCCGTTGCCCACGCGCTGAGAGTAGGAACGCCATCGGAAGACGAATGCTCTTCGGGCTCGTCGTTACCGATCATGGCGTTCCCTCGCGATCCTGGTCAGCTCATAGTCACCACCATCCCTCATATGTCCGACATCGCGGGCTTCCCCTCGCCGCTCTCGAGAAAAGTTGGGAACCCCACGGCCACGGTGCCGTGGCCGAAAACGATCGTCTACGGCGGAGCGCCTCGTGATCGCCGAAAAAGTCGGCGCATCGTTCCGCTACCCACGACGCACTATCCATGGGACGAGCGGCCGTATGAGTACCCCGATCATCGCCATCGTCTGCGCCCTCGGAGTCATTGTTCCACTGGCGCTCGGCTTCCTGCCCAGCCAGCGCAAGCGGCGCGCAACTCGCCGCTGATTCGCACAGCCGCGTTGGTTGGCACAGGGCAGCGCTGACGACCGCGGTCGTGACGCTTACCCCTTTGCGGTACCGGCTCATCATCAGAAGCGCTGTCAACGTCACGATGATAACGAGCACAGAGACGAATGGCGCGACCACCGCAAGCGTGTGCAGAGCGTATGCCCTGGGATCGAGCAGCGGAACCGGGGATTATCCCGGCTCGATCGCTACACATCAACTCAAGGCGAGCCCCTTGTCACGTGGTTCCTGGGGGGGTTTGCTGTCTAGTGATGGGGCAGGCGTCGGAGAGGCCTTGCCAGAAAGACATCGAGCAACACATCGGATCGGAGTGGACATGAAGGCAGTGGTGTATGAGGGGCCCCGTCAGGTCAGCACGAAGGAGGTCCCGGACGCGAAGATCGAGCGCCCCACCGATGTCCTGGTCAGGGTGACGACGACGAACATCTGCGGCTCGGACCTCCATATGTACGAGGGGCGGACTTCCTTCGAAGTAGGCCGGACGTTCGGTCACGAGAACATGGGGGAGGTCATCGAGGTCGGTAGTGGCGTGGAGAAGGTCAGGGTCGGAGACCGGGTTGTGCTCCCGTTCAACATCTCGTGCGGATTCTGTAAGAACTGCGAACGCGGCCTGACCAACTACTGTCTCACCACCCAGCCCGAACCATCATTCGCCGGAGCGGCCTATGGGTTCGCCGACATGGGCCCCTATGGCGGTGGCCAAGCGGAGCTTCTCCGCGTGCCGTTCGGTGACCACAACGCGCTGCGCCTGGGCGAGGATGCGGAGGAGAAGGAGAACGACTACGTCATGCTCTCTGACATCTTCCCCACCGGCTACCACGCCACCGAGATGGCCGGCGTGATCCCCGGCGACAGCGTTGTGATCGCTGGGGCGGGTCCGGTCGGATTGATGGCCGCCCTGTCCGCGATGATCAAGGGCGCAGCAAAGGTGATGGTGGTCGATCGCCACCCTGACCGGCTCGCGCTGGCCGAGCAGATCGGTGCGATTGCCATCGACGACTCCAAGGTCGACCCCGTGCAGGCTGTGCTGGACGAGACGATGGGGCTCGGAGCTGACCGTGGTTGCGAATGCGTGGGCTACCAGGCCCACGATCCGCAGGGCAACGAGGACACCGCCGCCACCTTGAACATGCTCATCAACTCGGTGCGTTTCACCGGAGGAATCGGCACCGTCGGCGTGTTCGTTCCCCAGGACCCGGGGGCCGAGGGCGAATTGGCCAAGCAGGGCAAAGCGGCCATCGACTTCGGAACGCATTGGTTCAAGGGGCAGACCATGGGGAGCGGTCAGGCCCCGGTCAAGCGGTACAACCGCCGGCTGCGAGACTTGATCGCGGCCGGCAAGGCGAACCCTTCCTGGATCGTCTCCCACGAAATCTCGCTGGACCAAGCCGCCGATGCCTACAAGAACTTCGACGCCAGGTCCAAGGGTTGGACCAAGGTCCTCATCAAGCCCGGGATGTCTAGCGAGAAGAAGGCGAACTGATATGGCCGAGACGCTGCAGGGCAAGAGAGTCGCCATCCTCGCCGCCGACGGGGTCGAGCGAGTCGAGCTCGAGAAGCCCCGCGAGGCGCTGGAGCAGGCTGGTGCACAGACCGAGGTTCTGTCGATCCATGACGGTGAGATTCAGGCCCGTGCGAACGATCTGGATGCAGCAGGCACGTTCACCGTCGACGGGTTGGTCGCGGACGCCTCGGTGGGCGACTATGACGCCCTGCTTCTCCCGGGCGGCACGGTGAACCCCGACCAACTCCGGGTTGACCCCGACGCGGTCTCCTTCGTCCGCGAGTTCGTCGAAAGCGGCAAGCCCGTGGCGGCGATCTGTCACGGGCCGTGGACGTTGATCGAGGCAGGTGTGGTCGGAGGTCGCACCTTGACGTCCTTCCCGAGCATCCGCACGGATCTGCGCAACGCCGGTGCGGAGGTCGTTGACCAGGATGTCGTGGTGGACGGGAATCTGATCACCAGCCGCTCGCCCGATGACCTGCCTGCGTTCTGCGATACGGTCGTGGCGAAATTTGCGAGCAGTTCGACCCAGGAAGAGGTGACGTCATGAGCGTGACGAAGGGATTGCTTGTCAGGCTGGAGGCCCTGCCCGGCAAGGAAGACGAGGTCCAGGAATTCCTCGGCATCGGGCGAGGGCTCGTCGAGGAGGAACCGGCCACCGTCGTGTGGTTCGCGATCCGTCTCGGCCCGTCCTCATTCGGGATCTTCGACGTGTTCCCCGATGACGCCGGCCGCGACGCGCACCTGTCCGGCGCGGTTGCGACCGCTCTCGGCGAGCAGACGGGCAAACTGTTCAGCGAGCCGACGATCGAGAAATTGGACGTCCTGGCCTCGAAGCTCCCCGCCTGACACCACAGACCGGGAGTACTGGCCCAGAAAGGAGGGGTCGCTGCGCGCGATGACTTCGGGCTTACACAGCCCGCTGACGTCGTGGCAGCGGCCCCTTCTTTTTTGCGCCCTATCGCTAATCACGACCAGATCGGGGAACCGCGATGACAGGAACTGACGACGGCGTTGCCACGACGCGTGCACCCGAGGTAGCAGTGATCGGGGGCGGGATCGTCGGTCTGTCGACGGCGTACGCGCTGCGGGAGCAGGGCGTGCCGGTGCGCTTATATGAGGCTGGTCTGCCCGGGACGGGTCAGTCCGCAGGCGAGGCGCGGATCTTCCGGCATGCCCACGACGACCCGCGACTCGTCGCTTTCGCGCGCGAAAGCCGCGGCGTATGGGATGAGTGGGCCGAACACTTCGACGTCGAGCTGGTCTCATCAGACGGTGTCCTGGCGATCGGAGACAGCGCCCTGGCGCGGCTGCGGGTGCTCGACCAGGTCGGCGGCGTGGAAGCGCACGAGATCGACGCGGCCGAGGTCGCCCAGCGGATGCCGCTGCTCGCTGGGTACTCGGGGCCAGCGGTGCTCGACGAGTCGGGCGGCGCGATCCGCACCCGAGCCGCGATCACGGCACTCACGGGTGCCCTCGCAGATGCGGTCACCACCGGTGAGGTCATCTCCATCGATCCCCGCGCCGACGGGACGGTCGAGGTGCGCAGCGTCACCGACCGGGCTGTCTACTCCAAGGTGGTCGTGTGCGCCGGCCGCGAAACCGCCCGCCTGGCACGCAGCGTCGGCCTGTCGCTGCCGGTTCGTCTCGCCGCACACGTCAGGCTGACCTTCGACGTGAAAGCCGCCGCCCCGGCACGAGTCGCGTGCCTGCAGGACAGCAGCGGCGTCTTCGGCGAAGTCGGCGTCTACGCGACGCCGCTACCGGGCAACAGCAACTATTCGGTCGGACTCAGCGACACCGTCGGCGTCCGCGACGACGGAACTTTCATCGACCCGGCGGCGATTCGATCGCTGGACGAACGCGCACGCGAATACGTGACACGGGCGCTGCCCGGTCTCCACCCAGAGCCGCGCGACTTCCTTCACTGCTGGGTGACCGACCTCCCGTGGAGTGAGGACGGCGTGGCCGTGTGGGAGGCAGGCTCTATCCTTTTTGTGGCCGGTCACAATTTGTTCAAGCAGGCACCTGCGCTGGGTCGCGCTCTTGCCCGGGCTGCGACCGGCGGCGGTCTCCGCGCCGAGCTCACGCCCGAAGCGCGCCTCGGCGAGGCCCAGAGCTAGGGCGTGTCTCCCAATCGCGGGGGGTGACCCGCGATTCTGGCCGGCAAACTGTTCAGCGAACCTACGATCGAGAAGTTGGACGTCCCGGCCTCTAAGCTCCCCGCCTGAGACTACGACACACTCGTCACGATGGGGTCACGTTGGTGGCTGCGTGCAGTGCGGCGGTGAGGTAGCCCGCGGAAGCACCGACACCATTGTCCGCGACGTGCTCGGGCGTGCCAGCTGCAACCACGGTCCCGCCAGCGTCGCCCGCACCGGGCCCTAGATCGATCACGTGGTCGGCCACTGCGATGACACGCATATCGAGCTCTGCCGCGACGACAGTATTGCCCGCCTCGACGAGCGTCTGCAGATGCGCGACCAGACGATCCGTGTCGGCGCAGTGGAGCCCGGACGTTGGCTCGTCCAATACGTACAGCGTGTCTCCACGCTGCGCACGCTGCAACTCGGCCGCGAGCTTGACGCGCTGCGCCTGTACTCCGGAGAGCTCGGTTGCCGGTTGACCCAACCGGAGGTAATCGGGTCCAACGTGCCGACGGGAGCATAGGGAGCAATGAATAGAGCGCCTTGCTCCGCCGAAGCCTTCTCGTCCCGGCTATGCATGGCGTGACATTCGAAGAACTCGACCAGGTGAGCCCGACGCTTGCCCCTCGTGGAGGGTTCAGCACGGCGGAGGAACCGGTGCGAGACATCGTCGTGAAGATCGCGGAACCTGTAGGGACCGTCGCTGAAGAAGAGGCAGCGAGGTCTTAGCGTGCGCAGCCCGCCCGTGAGTGATCCGCTGACGGACACACGAGCCCGACATTGAGTGAACAAGATCCTTGCTCACCGATGCAGTAAGAGGCTGCGTATAGATCTGCGCCCCACGACACGAAGGCAGCGATGCCGGCGGGAACTGAGGGCCGGATGTGATTGGAGATCTGCTGCAGGGTGGAACCTCCAGCGAGGGAGACTTCGTACCTAAGTAGGCCGTGGCAGTTTCTGCCAGGCAGGTGTAGCATGACCGCCGTGATGGAGCGCGAAATCGAGCCGCGAGAGGGCGCGCGCCTTCGCGCATCGGAAAAATGCTGCGCACTGTTCAGCGCCCGCGGCACCACGGACCTGACGATCACAGAGATCGCGAGCGAGATCGGCATTTCGCAGCGAACGTTTTATCGGTACTTTCCGGTCAAGGCTGAGTCGGTTGGGCCAGTGTTCGACTGGTCCATTCGACGTTTCAACGCGGTGATCTTCGAAACGGATCCAGACGTCGCCTTGACGGAGGTGCTGCGCCTCGCGTTCCGGGCAAGCTTGCTGGGCGAATCGGCCGAGCGCACTTTGCAGCTGTTTCCCCTCGTGTTCCGCAACTCGGAGATGTGGTCGGTGTTCATGAGAAGGGTTCATGACGGTGAGCTGTCGGTCGCGCCCGTGTTGGCGCCCCGGCTCGGGTTGGCGGCGGACTCTGTCGCCGCCCGCGCGGCTGCCGCTGCCGTGGCGAGTTCGATTCGGATCGCCCTCGAGGACATGGTCACAGCGGGCGCTGATCCGGAGATCGCTTACGTGCGGACCCTCGCACAATTCACGTCGGGACCTCTCGTTGCCACCCCGCGCCGTCTCCCCGAGGTGGGCAGCCCGCCTCGCCACGCGAACCTGACGTCGACGGGAGGTGCGAACTCAACGCCCTGATCGAACAACACTGGCGCTTCGACAAGTCGCCTCCTGCGATCGCAGGGCAACCAGGCGACCGCAAACCATCATCCCCAACAAGGCCCGCTAATGGCGTATCTGTGAACAGAAAAGGAAGCACATTATGAAAGCAGCACGACTGAACAAAGTAGGGTCGGATTTCGTCATCGAGGACATCCCGACTCCAGAACCTGGACCTGGGGAGGTCCTGATACGAATCGGTGGATCCGGGGCATGCCACTCCGACCTGCACGTCAAGTCCGGCGAGATTCCGGGTGTCGCTTTCCCCCACACCTTGGGTCATGAGAATGCAGGCTGGATCGAGTCCTTCGGTCCCGGCGCAGAAGGCAACGGGTTCGAGGTCGGCGACGCGGTCGTCGTGTTCGGCGGCTGGGGCTGCGGTCACTGCCGTTTCTGCCTGGGAGGAAAGGAACAGCTCTGCAACACATTCCTGTGGGGCGGCATGGGCCCAGAAGGCGGGTATGCGGAGTACATGGTCGTGCCGTCCGTGCGGCATTTGCTCCCGGCAGACGGACTCGACCCGGTAGAAGCAGCCGCTCTCACCGATGCAGCCCTCACGCCTTACTCGGCGGTCAAGAAGGCACTGCCCCACCTCGTGCCCGGCACTAGCGCGGTCTTGATCGGCGCTGGAGGGCTCGGCCAGTACGGGGTCCAGTTCCTGAAGCTGCTCTCCCCGGCAAAGGTGATTGTCGTCGACACCGACGAGAAGAAGCGTCAGACCGCACGCGAGCTCGGCGCCGACGTCACCGTCGACCCCCGAGATGCTGATGCCGCGGAACAGATTCGCACTGCCGCCGGCCGGGACGGGGTAGCGGCTGTTCTTGACTTTGTCGGAATCGACACGACCATGGCCCTTGGCGCTGGAGCGGTGGACCGACTCGGTATCTTTGTGCTCGTCGGGCTCGCGGGCGGCAGCTTCCCGTTCTCGTTCTTCCGCTTCGCCGCCGAAGCAGCGATGATGACGAGCAACTGGGGTACCCGGAATGAACTCGAGGAGGTACTCGCGCTAGCCCGCTCTGGGCGCCTGGTATCGGCGATTGAACGACACCCACTTTCGGAAATCAACGAAGTGTTCGAACGCCTCGCCACCGGTCAGATCCCCGGACGGGCCGTGCTGGTCCCGGGAGCACCCTCCTCGAAGGGCTGAGCGCCCAACGGCCAGGACGATGCCCCTCCCACGAGAGAACAACAGGTTGGGGCATCGTCCTCGCCACCACGATCGGGAATCGTTGACGCAAGCGGAACTGATCATTCCCGCCGACGGGCACTGTATCGCTCAACTTGTCGAGAAATTGAACCGATTTGCTCCGCTTGCGCGCTCCGAGTCGAGCACGATCCTCAGGATCAGAAGTTGGTCCACATCAACATGAAGCACTTAGACCCGCTCATCTTCGGGGAAGCGCTCGCAACTCTGGATGTCGCGCGGAAGATCCTCGGGAAATCTCCGCTCGACCACACTACGAATTTTGGTCCCGCGCCTCAGGACAGCGTGTCGACGGATTCACAGGTACCCGGCGTGAACGCCAGTCACGAGACCGGAGGGGTCTGTCGGCGGCGCTCGAATTCTGAACGGTTTCGGCGTTTGAATTGTGAATGGTTGTGGGCAGTCTAGTCAGCCGGGTCGGTGATGTCGGTGAGGGAATCATGCCTGGGGAACACCTCAGCCCCGCTTACGCACGACTCCGCCTCTCCGAAAACGGCATCCGAATTCGCCACGCGCGAACCACGCGACTGGACCTACTCGCCGCTCAGCTACCGGCGTCGATAGTCGCGGACACGCTCGGCGTCACCCTCCACACCGCGGAACAACGACGGGGTCGCAGCGGAGGAATCTGGTCGAGTTACCCAGCGCTGCGAGAGTGACGAATACTTCCCCCGTCGATAATTCCGTCCACCGACAAGTAACCGATAAGGAGAAACGCATGTCTGTTCGCACCATCACCGGAAACCTGGCAGCCGACCCCGAGGTCGTGCAGGCCGGAAGCATCCAGATCACCAAGCTCCGCGTCATCGAGAACACGGGGGAGTACCGGCAGGGCAAGTGGCAGGCCCACGAGACTCCAACGACGCACTTCGTCGAGGCCCGGTTCGAGTTCGGCGAGAACGTCGCCGCATCGCTGCGGAAGGGTGACGCCGTGGTGATCACCGGGCGTGAGCACACCTCGAGCTGGGGCGACGAGGGCAACAAGCAGTACGGCCGGATCATCGAGGCCGACACCATCGGCGCCGACCTCGCTCGAGCAACCGTCACCGTCATCCGCAACGCCCGCCCGGACACCAACCAGTAGACCAACCGTGACGAGCCCCCGGCCGACTCTCTCGCGGCCGGGGGCATTCTCTGTACCGTGGGCTGCCGGCGGATAATGAGCGCATGCTGCGGGAACTCGCGCACCGGCGTCGCGACGAGGAGATTGTGAGCCACGTCGAGGTCGACGCCGCCAGCTCGCGACCGGCGTTCGACAACGTGCGCTCAAGATCCTGGCCGACGAGGTCGTCCTCTACGTTCGGCAGCTGGGGTAGAGGGAGGCGCACGTGAGGGTCCTCGAGGCGCTGCGGTTGTGGTGGCATGACGGTGCCGGGGTGCGCGTGCTGCGCTACAGCGGCCGACAGTGGACCGTCTTAGCCCTCGTCAGCTTCGTGTGCACCGCAGCGAGCCTCATCCCGTGGAGAGCATGCTGGGGCGAGGGACGCTGAGCGTCGTGTCGGTCATTGCTGCTGCCAGCGGGTATCGCTGCGACCGGACTCGCGATCGCAGCCGCGGTATACACGCGCCGCTTCCGGCAGTCGCAGCGGTAGCACGCGGTGCGTCTAGGACTGCGTTCGAGGACGCGTTTCTCGTACGGCAGACGCCCACAGTGCTGTCTCGAGCGTCTTTCCGCCAACCTCAAACCGGATCTTCACGGCCTGAGACGTCCACTCGAGCACGACGGCGTCGACGCGCACAGGAGTAGTGCCGAAGCGCACCCACGCCTTCACTGCCCGAGGTTTCGGGTCGCGCGTGACCGGCTCGGTGTCCAACTCGAGCTCCTCCCGAGTGAGCGACTGCAGGGGGCCGTCTTCGCGGGCGATACGTTCGAGGATGCGCTGATCCATGAGCTTGTCGTAGACGTGGGGGTACCGCTTGTTCGTGCCCACGGCAACCTCCTCTCACGATGGTGAGACTAGCCGCATTCGTATCTATGTTCTATTCTCGGATGCCATGAGCGCGACGACGATGGCACCCGAAACCACGCTATGGCTGATCAACGACATCCCCGCGAGGATGGTCTACAACGGCCGTCGCTGGCGCGTCACGGACACCCCCACTCGGCTGCGTGACTCGGTATGGTCGGCGCCGCTCGAAAAGCACCACGGGCTCTACGGCTGGAGGTTCCAGGCCACCGACCCGGGAGGGGAGAGCGCGGTGTTCGACGTTTACCGCACCGAGGACGATTGGCACGTGCACCGCGCCTACGCCTGATCCGGGATGGGGGTCTCGCTGTCGAAGGCGTGCAGTTGAGGCTCCGTCGTGAGCCAGGAATCGTCAAGCGACGGGCGGATCGAAATGACATTGTGGCGCATGAATGGAGGATACGGTCGCGGCTGCGGACTGCATAAAACTTCTCCACAGCGGACTCGATGTCGGCTGCTCCTCGGCGGGCTAGATTCCGATCGCGCCCCCGATCAATGCCCCGTAGATCGCATTCCCGCCGTCCCAGATCGCGAGGACATCCCACGGACGCGCGCCTACGTGCGCGGGCTGGGCCGTGAGGGTCGCGATGGCGAAGCCGAGAAGGCTGATGAGCCCCGGGTCCGCAGCGAACGAGGCGCGTACGACGCGCAATGTACGTGCAGAGGACACGGCGCGACGGTATCGCATGCGGTCATTCCGAGTCGGCAGGGCGTCGATAGGCGCGAACGACGAAGCCGGCCGGCGCCCGCAATATCGCGGGCACCGACCGACTTCGTTCTGGTCAGGGACGGGCTGCGTACGACGCGGTCTGCACCACGGTGCGGCTCTGACCGTCCACGACGCCCGTGAACGTCACGGTCGCCTCGCCTGCGTCGATCGAGCCCGCCCGCGAGTTGATCGATACGCTGGCCGACTTGCCCGGTGCCACGGTCGCGAACGACTTGGACCCGAACGGGGTGGAGATCACGACCTCCATCGGCACGCTGTCGCGGTTCGTCGCGACGACGGTCACGTACTGCTTCCCCGCAAGCGTGCGCGTGGATGCGGTCGCCTCCACCTGCAGCTCGGGCCGGACCTCGATGCTCGCGCTAGCGGTGCGACCGTTGACGGTCACCTCGATCGAGGCGATCCCCCCACGAAGCCCCGTCACGGTACCGGCATCGGGGTCGACGGCGACGACGGCATCGGCGGGGGCATCATCGGCGTCGCCTACGTGCACGCCCGATCCGCCCCAGCGGGACGAAACCGGCCAGGCGACCGGAACCGTGCGCCCGTCATGGCCTGCGTCCTGAATGAACTCGGCCGAGAGCGAGGCCGACTCTCGGGTGCCGAGCGAGGCCGGAGCCGAAATAGTCAGACCGTTCTCGTCGACACGGGGTTTGGTTTCGACCTCGAGCCAGCTCTCGTCGCTCTGCTCCCAGAGCCCTTCCGAAGGATCGATTCCGAGCATCGTCCACCCCGTGAAGCCACCGTCGGACGGTGAAGAGGCCGGGTCTTTGCCGGAGTTGCCGTTCACGACGTAGGGCACGC
Source organism: Microbacterium sp. Gd 4-13 (assembly GCF_003095395.1). Taxonomy (GTDB): domain Bacteria; phylum Actinomycetota; class Actinomycetes; order Actinomycetales; family Microbacteriaceae; genus Microbacterium. The sequence continues at coordinate 34,931 of NZ_QEIJ01000009.1, read as the reverse complement.
CTTCGACGCTCGTGGTGTGGAACGCGCCGACATGGCTCGCGATCGACGCGATCGACTTGCCGCTGTCTGCGCGGAATTCCTGCAGCCAGTCATCGAGGAGCTGGGCCTCGTTCCGGTCGGTCAGCTGGCTGCCCTTGGTGGGGAGGGGGTCGTTCGTCGGCATGTGCGAGACGACGAGGACACCGCTGACCGACTCGTCGGCCGCTGCCGCATCGAGTTGCGACCGCAGCATCTGCACCTGAGCGAAGTCGGTCATCAGCTTCCCTGACGAGGAGTCGAGCATGACGATGCGCGTGCCTTCCACGTCGATCGTGCCGTTGGTGCTGCCGAACTCGTCGCGGAAGTTGCTGAGCGGTCCGCCCATGATCTCGTGGTTACCCGGAATGTAGTGCCACGGGAAGTCCACTCCGGCGAGTTCCTCGTCCAGCACCCGTCGGGCGAGGTCGAAGTCCGCGGCCGAGGCCTCGTCGACTAGGTCGCCGTTGATCAGGAGCACGTCCGGTTTCTGACCGACGATCTCGCGCAGCGCTTTGCGAGCTCCTTCGACCTGGAACGCGTTCGGCTCCCGGGCGACGAACTGTGTGTCCGACATCACTGCGACACGCACCTGGTCATCATCGGTCGCGCCGGCGCTCACCACTGTGGGGTCTTCTGCGCGCTCGACGGTGGGCGCCTGCACGCCCTCCGGGGGCAGGTACGCGTAGATCTTCGAGAACTCGAGCGATCCACGGTACTGCTTGGCCGCAACCGTCTCGAGCGCGCGGATTCGCTCGAGCTTGAGTGGGAAGGAGAACGACTCCGGGACGAGGAAGTCCACGCGCTGCCAGCCGGTCCACGTCGCATGGAGCGACTGCGAGCCGCCGGGCCCGTCGATCCAGTTGCGCACACCGTTGGCCTGCATCACCTGCAGACGCAACAGCGAACCGTTGCCGTCGCCCTTTACCCAGACCGAGAGCTTCTGGGGGCGGCCGGGGATGTCGATGCCGCCCGTCGCCCCGTTGCCAGGGGCGCCGGGTGCAACCGCGTACCGGCCGCGGGTTCCGGTGGACTGCGTGAAGTCATAGTTCAATCGGATGCTGGGGCTGCCCTCGTGACCTTCCCCGGGCTCGATCCCTCCGGTGGCTGCGCGGTCGTGCGCCGTGGCCCAGCCGCTGATGTCGCTGAAGTCGTCGATCACTCGCAGTTCGAGAGGAACCGCGACAGCGACCTCGGTGCGCACCTCACCAACCTCGAATGCAAGAGTCGCGCTTCCGACGTCGCCGATCGCCGTGACGGAGAACCGACCGTCGTCCGTCGGCTGCACGGAGAAAACTCCGGGACTCGGGTTGATCACCTTCACGTCGCGCGATTCAACGGGCGCGGTGAAACCGCTCTCATCGTGGCCGGTGAGCGTGATGATTGAACTCGACCCCCTCGTCTCGAGGTTGATCGTGGTCTGGTCGGTCGTGAGGCGGTCCAGGTCACCGATCACCGAGAGGTCGGCGGTGGCGACTGCGCGGTCGCGTGATGCCGAAAGCGACGTGCGTCCCTCCGAGATACCCCGAACCACACCGTGGCCACCCTCGGTGCTCAACGTGGCGATCGATTCGTCGCCCGACGTCCAGGTCTTCACGGCGGCGGAAACTGACGACTTCGTTTCGTCGAACGCAGCGGCCTGTACCGTGCGGCTCAGCCCGGGGAACGCTCGTACCCCGTTGCCGTCGTCGAACAGCGGGTCGAGATCGAATCCGGCCAGAGCGCCGGAGCCGGGACGAGCGAGGACGAGACCCATGCCGTCGCCGTCGCGGCGCTCGTAACCGTCGGAGGGCGAGTTCGCGATCGTTGTAGACGTGGAACCGGCCTCCCGCACGTTCATCTGCGACGAGCCGCCCCCGTCCGCGCTGATCGCGTCGTGGGCGCCGAGCTCGAGCATGAGCTTGCTCATCTGGGTGAACTGCATGCCGGCCGCTGTGGCCTGGCGCCCGTCGACGACGACGAAGTAGGCGGTGCGTTTGTCTTGGCTGAATCCGATCATCGTGCGCGGGTTCAGCGTCGTGGCGTGCTCGTCGGAGCGAGGGATTGCCGCACCGTCGGCGACGAGCCGATGCCAGGCGCCACCCGCTTCGGCCATATCGAGTCCGTTGTCACGGATGCCGTAAGAAATGCCGACCTTATCGCCCGCGCGGAGCGCGAGGAGGCGGTTGGCTTCTGCCGATCCGTCCCGGGCGACGAGAACCTGGACGTCCTCGGGGATGGGTCCTTCACCCACGGTGTCGGAGACCGATCGGACGCCGCCGTCAGCACCGATCCAGACCTCCACTCCGGCGGCAGGGGTAGCGAGCCACCGCGCGGTGCGCGTGTGGGAACCCCACTGCGAGTTGTAGAGAGCGATGCCGTCCACCACGTTCGAGGTGTTGACGGTGGTGAGGCGCGCGGTGGTGGCGTCGTCGAAGGTGACGTTGCCCTCCAGAACGAGGTCGACCAGGGCGCCCAGACCACCGGCGGTCATTCCTACGCTGGCCTCGGCCTCGTTCGGGTTACCCGACTTGATGATCTCGCCGTCGCTGATGCCCCAACCGGCCGCGGCCCAGGAGTTGTTGATGTCGAAGCGGTCGAGGTTGACACCCGCGATCGCCCCGCCTCGTTCCACCAGTTCGGTGACGGTCGCCCCGGTGCCGGAGACGGTCTCGGGGGTGAGGTACTTCATCTTCACCGTGTCGTCGGACAGTTCGGCCTTGAGGACGTCGATCTGCTGCCATCCGGCGGGGTCGAGGCGTTCGTACGACAGGTGGACGAGGCCGGGGGCTACGTCTTCGGTGTGGACGTCGTTGATGACCGCGGTGCCGCCGGCGTCGAGGTTCATTCCCGCGACCGTCACCGGTGCCGCGGCGTTCGCAGGCACGGGAGCGCTCAGTAGGCTCGCAGCAAGTACGAGACCGGTGAGGGTGCTGATCACCAAGCGCGGTCGCGTCGGTGCATCCAATCGATTCATGCTCAACTCTTTCGGGTCATTTCGGGCGATGTTCGGATGTACTCAGAAGCGGGGAAGCCGCGACGTCGCACGTTTCGGGCGCGGACGACTCGGGCAAGAACGAGGGCACCGCCGACGACGAGCGCGCCGCCGGTCAGGAGGAGCGCGGGATCCCCCTCGTAACCGGTGGGGGGCAGCCAAGGCGATCCGGGCGTAACCCCGTCATCGGGTGCAGGTGGAGCCGTTGTCGGCTCCGTCGAGGGGGACGGTGAGCCGGACGGCAGGGGAGTGGTGGATGGCATGGGCGTGATCTCGACCCGCACGTCGACCCCCGACTGATCGCTGCCCGCCGCGTTCGCGTCGGAGGAGCCACCCCAGGCGCCGACGGCGGCCGTGGCCCCGATGGCGAGAATCGCGATGAGCCGCGCCGCCGGACGCGCCGTACGACGCAGGAGCGGTTCGGGAGCAGGTTCGGCGGGCGCGGTGGCGCGATCTTCAGCAGGTGCTGCGGCGCGACCTTCTGCGCGGGCGGCCTCGATGAGCTCCGCGGTCTTTCGCGCATCACGTCGACGCTGCCGGAGATACCAGGAGAGCAGGAGGGCGGCGGCGGCCACGACCGCCAACTGCGACCACGGCGGCGCCGCGACAGAGGCGGCGGCGGTCGCGGTCGATGCCTCGCCTACAGCCACCTCGTCGCTCACGGCGACGGGAGTCGCCTCGACACGGACGTCATACCACAGGAGGGGCCACGCGGGCGTGACCGTGACCGTGCTGGTTCGTGTTTCACCGGGGGCGATGTCGGCGACCTCCTCGCCGGGGCGATCACTCGAGGCGGCGCCGAAAGCGCCCGCGACGAAGATGCGCGGCTCTGCGCGAAGGCGCGAGTTTCCGGTGTTGGTGACGGTGTAAGTGATCTCCAGCGACCCGGCTTCGAAGGGGTTGATCGAACCCGTATACGAGCCAGAGACGGCAGCCGTCGCCTCGGTCCGCAACTCGCCGGTGACCCGTGTCATGACGCGGAACCCGACTCTGGATTCCACACCGACGGTGTCGCTGCCGGCGGTCTGGATGCTGGCGGCCACTCCTGCGGGATGATCGCCCGGAGTCGCATCCTCGGGGACGACGATCTCGAACCGCACGGTTTCCGAGCCCTTCGCAGGCACCGATACGAATTCGGGGAGGGTCACCCAGGTGCCCGCGTCGGTGGAGGCGCGATCAGACGGCAGCATGTTGAAGCGCCCGGTGTCGGTGAAGTATCCATCGGCGGCGGAGAGTCGGAACTCGACGGGCTCGGTGCCGAAGTTATCGACGACGAGGTACTCGGTGCGCCGCTCGCCCGGGTCGCCCTCCCACTCGACCCACGACCGCCCGTCGGGGCCGCTCGCCGTTCCGGGTCTCACCGACCACGTAACCGAGCCGTCGCCGGTGGGTGATGCCGAGGGGACGGGGACCGGTGCTGTCTGGGCGGATGCTGCCGGCGAAAGGGCTACGGGCGAGAGGGAGAGAAGCGCGGCCACGACCGTGGTGGTCGCTTTCGCCAGGAGGGAGTTCATTGGGCAGGACCTCGGCGGCGCACAGCGTGCGCGGGTGGCAGTTCGGGGGCGGGGGCAGAAATGACGAGTGGAAGAGGCTCGGGGGTCCGCGCGGTGACGCGAACCCCCGAGCCTCGTAGGTCAGGACGCCGGGTAGCTGGCAGTCGTGACCGTGGTGACGGATTCGCCGTCGATTACACCGGTAGAGGTGACCGTCGCCTCGCCCGCGGGGAGGGTGGTCAGTCGCGAGTTGATCGAGACGCTCGCCGACTTGCCGGGCTGCACCGCGGTGAACTTCTTCGAGCCGTAGGCGGTGTCGATGGTGATGTCGACGGGAGTGGTTTCGTTGTTCGTCGCGATCACCGAGACGTACTGCTTGCCCGCCAGGGTGCGCGTGGCCACCGAGGCAGTCACGTCCAGCTCGGGAGCCGGGGCTCCCACCGAGAACGAAACCGTCTCCGACACACCGTTGATCGTCAGCGTGGCGTCACCCGATCCGTTGCGCAGTGCCGTGAGGCGGTGCGTGCGGGGATCGAGCGCGGCGATCGCGTCGGCCGGTGCGTCGGCTACTGCACCGATGTGGACGGACGAGGAGCCGGTCCAGGCGTAGCTCATCGGCCACGCGACGGCGACGCGACGAGTGTCGTCCTGCAGCAGCGTCGGGTCGAGGGTGACCTCTTCGCCTGCTTCGAGGAACGACTCCGGGGGGGTCACCGAGATCGACTCCACGCGCGTCTGCACCTCGGCCGCGAACCACGCCGAGTTGTCGTCGGCGAGGGTCTTGCCGTCGTTTCGCCAGTCGCCCGATGCGGGGTCGATGCCCAGCATCGTCCAGCCGGTGAAGGAGCCGAACTCGGACGCCGCCGGGTCCTTTCCGGAGTTGCCGTTGATGACATACGGGATGTTGTCGCTGGTGGCCGAGTGGAAGACGCCGACGTGGCTGTTGACCATCGCGATCGACTTGCCGGACTCGGAACGGAAGTCCTCCATCCAGTCCTGCTCGAGACCTGCGTCCTGTCGGTCGGTCAACTGGCTCGCCTTCGTCACGAGCGGGTCGTCGATCGGCATGTGCTGGAGGACGACGACGCCCGTGAGGGATTCGTCGGATGCTGCTTCCTCGAGCCGGTCGCGCAGGAACGGCAGCTGGGCGTAGTCGCTGCTCAGGTTTCCGTTCGCGGTGTTGAGCGTGATGAAGCGCGTTCCGTCGATGTCGCGCGAGGTGTAAGTGTCGCCGAACGCCGACTCGAAGTTCTCGATCGCCCCACCCATCACCTCGTGGTTGCCGGGCACGTACGTCCACGGGAAGTCGACGTTCGCGAGCTCCTCGTCGAGGATGCGCTTGGCCAGGACGAAGTCCTCGGGCGATGCCTCGTCGACCAGGTCGCCGTTGATGTACAGCACATCGGGCTTTGCCGCGACGACCTCGCGCAGCGCTTCGCGCGCGCCCTGGGCCTGACCGCTTTCGGGGTCGCGTGCGACGAACTGTGCGTCGGACATGACGGCGACGCGCAAGGGATCAGCATCCGTTTGTCCGTCCGCGACGATGGTGTCGTCGGTGACGGACCCGGCGACGGGCAGTTCGACCTCGGGAGCGACCTCGGCCACCGGGTCGTCGAACCACATGTCACCGGCCGGGAGGTTGGCCGCGGATGTCTCGTAGGCGCTGAGCATCTGGAGGCGGATCGGGTAGGCGGTGCCGGCCGGGATCGGGTACGAGATCTGCTGCCATTCGGTGCCCTGCGGTGCCGACGAGTAGACGTACTTGAAAGCGCCGGTGGCGTCGGAGTAAGCGAGGTAGGTCATGGCGTTCGCGCCGGACGTGGTGCTTCCCTTGACCCAGACCTTGAGCATGCCCGGCTGACCGGGGATCTCGTAACCGGGGTGACCGACCGCAGGACGCGTGTTGGCGGTGCGCGTGGCCGTGGACTGCGTGAAGTCGTAGGTGAGGCGCGCGGCGGTTCCACCGTCGCGGCCTTCGCCGGCTGCGACGCTGTACGTGGCACGGGCTCCCGTCACCCGCCACGCGTCGCTGACGACCTCGTCCATGTTGATGATGAGGCGTTCCTCGATTCCGACGGTCACCGCGACCTGGACGGACGCGTCACCGACGGCGAACGTGAGGGTCACACCGCCCGACGCTACGGCCGGGGTGAGGAGGAATCCGCCGTCACCGGCGTCGGTGATGTTGACGACGCCTTCGCGGCTGGCGGTGACGGTGACATCGACCGGCTCCACCGGGGCTTCGAAGCCTTCGACGTCGTGGCCGGTCAGGTGCAGGTTGGCGCTGTCGTCGAGACCGGTCAGAGACAGGACCGAATCGGATGCTGTCAGCCGCTCGAGCTCGTTGAGCACGGTCACCTCGAACTCCGAGGCCACCGCACCCGACGTCGCGGTGACGGTGGCGGGCCCTTCGGCACCACCGAGCACACGCGCGTGGTTGCCGTCGACGGCTTCGACGGCAACGGTCTCCGCGTCGTCGGTCCACGAGAAGGTTCCGCCGTCGACAGTGCTGAGGGTTTCGTCGACGCCGGTCGCCGTCAGCTCGCGGTGAAGGCCGGGGAAGACGCGGTGCGCGTCGTCGCCGGTCGCGTCTGCGTCGACGATGATGTCGTCGAGCTGACCCGAACCCGCCTGGGCGAGAGTGAAGCCCAGACCGTTGGCGTCACGACGCTCGTAGCCGTCGGAGGGGCTGTTCATAATCGACGTCGCGCTATCGCCGGGGAGACGGGCGTTCATCTGGCTCGATCCGCCGCCGTCTGCGCTGATCGCGTCCTCCGCGCCGAGGTCGCGCATAAGGGCGCTCATCTCGGAGAAGACCATGCCGTCGGCGGTGCTGCTGCGTCCGCCTGCCACCACGAAGTACGCGGTGCGGCGGTCGTCGTCGAAGCCGATCATCGTGCGGGGGTTCTCGGTGGTGAAGTGCCCGCCCTGACCGTTGTCGACGACCTCACCGTCGGTCAGGAGGCGATGCCATGCGCCACCGGCTTCTTCGATGTCGAGGGCGTCATCGCGAACCCCGTATGCGATCTCGGCGGAGTCGCCGGCCTGCAGCTGCAGGAGGCGAGCGGCCGCGGCGGTACCGTCGGCCGCGACGAGCACCTGCGTGCCGTCGGCGATGGCCCCGGCGCCCACGGTTTCGGCGACGGCGGTAACGACGCCGTCTGCACCGATCTGCACCTCGACGCCGGCGTCGGGGGTGGCGAGCGCTCGTGCGCGGCTGAACTCTCCCCACTGCGAGTTGTAGAGCGCGACGCCGCTGGTGTCCATGGCGTAGACGTTGATGCCGGTGATCGACACGGTGGTGTCGTCGTCGAAGGTCACGCTTCCTTCGAGTACGAGGTCGACCAGCGCGCCGAGCCCGTCGGAGGTGACTCCCACGCTCGCGGTGGCGTCGGGGTTGCCCGACTTCACGATCTCTCCGTCAGCAATGCCCCAGCCCGCGGCAGCCCAGGAGTTGTTGATGTCGAAGCGGTCGAGGTTGACGCCGGCCACGGCGTTCTCCCGCTCCACCATCTCGGTGACCGTGCCGCCGTTGCCGGCGACGGTCTCGGGGGAGAGGTACTTCATTTTCACGGTCTCTTCCGAGAGCTCGGCCTGCAGCACGTCGATCTGCTGCCATCCGCCCGCGTCGAGACGGTCGTACGAGACGTGGATCAGCCCAGGCGCGATGGCTTCGCGCTCGATGTCGTTGACGACCGCCGTCCCCCCGGAGTCGATGTTCATGCCGTCGATAGTGATTGGCTCGGCGGCGTGAGCGGGTACGGCGGCCAGGCTGACCAGCCCGGCGGTCAGAGCCCACCCTGCAATGCCGCTCATCACCAGCCGTGATCGTTGGGACAGTTGTTTCGTCATGTCGAGCTCTTCTCTTAGTCGTTGTCTCGGGTCGCGGTGTCCGCGGTGGCGCCCGATCGCCGGGGTGCAGAAAGTGCGAGAGCGGTCGGGGGCGGGGGAGACCCGCCCCCGACCGCAGGGGTCACTCGAAGAGCGAGAGCGTTAGGACCGACTTGTAGGAGCCGGGCTCGACGTCGGCGGGGACCTGAAGCTTCAGGTCGGCCGTGGCGCTCCAGGCGCCGCCGGCCGTTGCCTCGGAGTCGCCGAGGTACAGCAGCTCCTGGTCGACGAGACCGGGGCCGCCAGCGGCGGCGGGCTCGACGTCGCCGCCGATCGAGATGGCCGGGTCGCCTTCCGCGTCTCCGAGGGCTGCGGGGGCCCAGCCGAGGTTCTCGGCGTCGATCGTGGTGACCGCCTCGGTGTCGACGAAGTCGCTCGCGCTACCCATGACGTACCAGGCCGCGCCGTCGGCGATTTCGTCGGGGCCGCGGGTGTCGGTGACCGTGACGGTGGGGAGGGTGCCGGTGAACTGACGCACGAGTTCGGTGGAACCGTTCTCGACGAGGTCGGTCGGGCCGGGGCCGACGGTCATGGCGAGCACGCCGGGCTCTTCGATTGCCGTGATCTCGACGTTGACGTCCACGTTCTGGTCGCCGTATTCTGCGGCGGACGCGGCGGCGGTTCCCGCCGAGACGAGCAGGACGGCGCCGAAGGCGATGACGCTGCAGCGCAGGGCGCGTGATGTGTTCATTCTCTTGGTTCTCCTTGGGGGTACTACATGAGGTGCTCGCCGGGCGGCGAGCGGAGGGGGGGCGGGGGTGCGCGCCGGTGACGCGAACCCCCGGACCGTTTGGATCAGGACGCCGCGTGCGCCGCTGTCTTCGTCATGGTCATTGGGGAGCCGTCGACAACACCCGTGACCTTCACGTGGCAACGCCTGCGGGATGGTGGTCAGTAGCGAGTTGATCGAGACGTTTGCCGACTTACCGGGCTGCACCGATGAACCTCTTCGAGCCGTAGGCGGAGAAACCCGCGGCGAGACCGGCGGTCGCGGCGACCGCGACGCAGCGGCGCGCGAAGCGCCGCATCGGGTGGCGAGTGGGGGAATTCAAGGACTCTCCGTGTTCGGATAGGGGAACAGCGTCTGCGCCGAGCTGACCGTGCGTCGACGCTCGTGTCCCGCGTCGAGGTTGTTCGCCGCAGGTAATGGCCAGGTGTCCTGTTGCCCATCGAGACGTGTCTCGCGGGTGCACACTTCTCCGCTGACCGTGGACGGGTGATCCACGTCCCACTCACCCGTCGGCCGCCGGCCGCAGCATCCCGCAACTAGGTGTTGGCACCTGCAAGGTGCCCACCGACATCACCACCGACGTCGTCGCGGGCGCGCTCGCTGGTCGTCGAGTTGCCGCACCCATAAGACGCCCTGGCTCGGCTAGTCGACGAGCAGTCGCGCACGACGATGCGTCAGCGGGCGGTCTCGCTCCGCCTCAAGGTGAGCGCCAAGAAGACGATGATGGCTAGCCCGGCGGGTGTCGACCACATGGCAAAGGCGCTGCTCAGGTGGCGTGCGGGGGGAGCCCCAGTTGCTGGCGGGCGACGCTCTTCACACCCGGGTCGGCATCGCGGGTGAGTACAGTGAGCACCTGCTCAACCGAGACCGAGTTCGAGTTCGAGACCACGCCAAGCCGGACCTCCACATCGACGTCGAAGGCAAGGGCGCGCAGCAAAGACGGCCCAGCCGCGGGGTTTCGGGTGACCTGACGTCGCACCGATATGTTCTTGCTACGGCCAAGGATCTTCAACGTCATCGGTGACGTCTCCGACCGGGCGAGCTCGAGCTCGGCGGCCACTTGATCACCGGCCGACCACGGCCCGGTATCAGGCTCCGAATATGCCCGCGGCGCGACGCCGCCAATCATGGCGCCCCGAAGGATGCGCTTTATGCCTGGTGCCGTCACTCGCCGATAGTAGCTTCGGACTCGGCCGGGCCTGGCCTCGGCGAGCAGCCCCAGCGTCCGCTCAAGCATCGGCTTACGGGCATCAAGCTCACCGGCCGATCGCTACAAATTTCGTTGTCGCCCGTAACTCGCGCCCGAAAACATTTGGCCCGAAAGCACCTTTCGAACCGGCCCACGTTTGCGGACCGGTCTAAATGGACAGCGTCGTACTCAGGCCAAAAACGATCGTTTGCGGGCACCCCCCGACAAATGGTTAGACGTGTGACTCGCAACGCTGCGTGGCGTATTTCTTGTATCGCTGTTTGGCGTTAGGTGCCGATGACCAGGATGCTTGCGGCTGCCTCGACGACGTCGTCGGTGATTGCGTCGAGTTGGTTGATTTTGAGGACGCGGGCGATTTGCGGGAAGAGTCGTTCGAGGAGGCGGAAGTTGCCGCGGGTGATGCGTTCGATTGCGGCGATGGCCTGTGCGTCGGTGAAGTCGTCGGGGTCGAGGGTGCGCCCGAGGCGCTTCCAGTGACGGTCGAGGACGAAGAGGAGCTCGTCTCGTCCGAGGGCGCGGTAGAGGTGGGAGAAACCGAGTCGGCTGTAGAGCTGCGGGTAGTGGCGGAACCTCTGGTCGATGCCGGGCATGCCGATGAGGATGATCGCGAGGTGGGTGCGGTCGTGCGAGTCGCGGAGGAGTTCGAGGGCAGTTGGGGTGAGCCGTTCGGCTTCATCGATGATGAGCAGTTCGACGAGGTCGGCCATGGCGTCCGGTGCGCGCTCGGGATTGACTTCGAGTAGGTGTTCTCGGGCGCAGATGCTGATCCTCGTTTTCCAGCGCTCGATCTCCTGCATGACGTCTTTGGGTCGGCTGATCACTTCGGGTGTGTAGAACACGGTGCGGGAGCGGTGCGCCATCGCATAGTGTCTGGCGTCCTCATCGCCGCGTCGCCCCCAGGTGGTGATGTAGGGCTCGAGGTCATCCCAGTTGGAGTATCGGCGGGCCGAGTTCGTCTTACCCACCCCGGCGTCGCCATGGCAAATCCCGATGGTGTTCTCTTTCCGCACGGCGTTTGCGAACTCGGCGAACCGCCGGTGTTCTTTCGTGACGATGAAGGGGTGGTTCATCTCTTAGTCCTCTTCGTAGGTGCGAAGACGGTGCCGACGCGGCTTGGCATTGGTGACCCGGGGTTCTTCGCGCGTGGTTGCGGTGGGGATGCGGTCGTTGATGGTGCGGCGTAGCTCCCGTCGTCGAGCGCGGCGCGCGGTTTCGATGTCTCGGAGGCTGAGGCGAAGGTTGGGGTGGTGTTCGTCGATGGCGACGCAGACGAACACGTCGCGGTCGTAGACGCGGATCTCGGAGATGTCGCGGGGGTCGTACCGGATGGTGACGGTGTGTCCGACGAAAGGCGCGAGCGTGGGCGCGAGGTACCGCTGGCCCTGAAAGTGGATGCCGTCGCGTTGCACCACGCGGTGTTTCGGCACAGTAAGGAGGAGTCCGTCGAGCTCTTCCAGGCTTTCCGGTATCCGCGGGAGCCACCCGTCGCCGACCCAAGCGTCTCGGGGCGAGATGCCGAGCTCGTTGTGGGTTCGCTCGTTGTAGGTGGCTATGAACGCACCGATGGCACGGTCAAGCTCGGGGAGATCGAGCACTGGGTTTGGCGTACGCGCGCCGCGGCCGATGTGACCGGGGAGTTCGGCGAGCAGCTCGGTGTTGATGGTGCCGAAGAACCGCTCGATCTTGCCCCGCCCTTGAGGACGCGCGATGGTCGAGTGAATGATGCGAATGTGCAGCGCAACGGCGGTGCGCTCAAGGTGGTGGCTGGTGAAGTCGGAGCCGTGGTCAACGTGAAGGATGTCCGGGATGCCGCACATCACCCACGACGGGTCCGTCTTCCGCCAGATGGCTTGGCGGAGGGCGAGAGCGGTATTCAACGCGGAGGGGGCTCCCGAGAAGACCATGTACCCGCAGATCGCACGGGAGTAATCATCGAGGACAGTCGTCAACCAGGGGCGGTCGGGTTTGCCGTCGGCGCCGACGATGAGCATGTCGAGCTGGGTGTGGTCGGCTTGCCAGGTCTGGTTCGGTCTGTCGGCCCGGCGCCGGAGAACGAGTTCGTGGCGGTCCCGGTACGCGGTCGGCCCCTCCAGCGCGAGAGTCACCAGGGCAGGGTCCAGCGCGGACACGATCGCGCAAACGGTCGAGTAGCTCGGCGCCGGCAGCTGCACTCGACGGGCTTCAGCCACGGTCAAACGATGCAGCGTGGCCAAAGTCGGGCGCGGCTTGGTCAGCGCCAGCCGTTCCACGAACGCGACCATCTCCGCTGGTGTTCGGCGTCGGCCAGCATCGGCACGGGTATGCGAGTCGAGGGCTGACAGGCCATCGCGCAGGTAGAGCTGCTTCCAGCGCTGCAGCGTGCGCGCACTGATGCCCGACGTTCGGGCTAGGGCCGCGAGAGGGACCAGATCCTCGACATGAAGCCGAAGGACTCGCCACTTCTCGAGGCCGTCCATCACGTAGCTACATCGCCGCGGCCTCGCGCGCCGCGTGGGCTTGCTGGTGGCGGTAAAGCGTCGCACGGCTCCACCCGACAAGCCGTGCCGCTTCCACAGCGGTTCTTCCCTTAGCCCGAGCATCGGTGGCGATCACGAGCTTGTCGGCGATGACCGTCGGGTTGGAGACGGGCCGGCCGAAGCGGGTACCGTTCTGCCGCGCGGCCGTGATCCCCGCATTGACACGCTCGACGATGAGCTCCCTCTCGTACTCGGCGAGAGTAGCGAGCATGTTCAGCATCAACCGCCCGGTCGAGGTCGCGGGGTCGATGCCGTCCGAAATGGAACGGACCCCGATGCCGCGCTCGCGCAGCAGATTCACCGTGTTCAGTACATCGATAAGGGAACGCCCCAGACGGTCCACCCGCCACACCACGACGGTGTCACCCGACTCGGCATAGTCGAGCAGTTTCCTCATCCCCGGCCGGTCAACCGCGGCCTTACTCCCAGAGGTGACGTCTGCGAACACGTCGCGCCTCTGCACGCCCGCGGCGACGAGCGCATCGAGCTGCAGCTGCGCATCCTGACTCGACGTGCTGACACGGGTGTAACCAAGTTCCCTCACCCATCCAGTGTGACTCACAAACCCCGCACGCACACTCCCATGAGACGAAACACGGTGAGACTACTTGTTGAGACAGGATCAGTCTCGAAAACCCCGACCGCCGAGCGTCACGCGGAACCCGACGTCCTGCGTCTCAGAAAGCTGTTGTTTATCAAGACGCGAAAATACCAAGGGTCGGCGATCCGTCCCCGCAGTCCGAGATAGCTTCCCGACGTCCTTGACTCGCTGTGGATGGGGACGGCGGGTTATCAGGTACGTTTCGCGAGGACGGTACCGGCTGCGACACGTGTCGCGACCGCTGGAATGCCTCGATCAGAGCCCCGGAGTTTCAATCTCGGGAGTGTTTACGGAGTCGTAGACCGGGAGTACCCACCGCTCGATCTCCGCGTCGGTCATCGGGCGGAGCGAGGCAGCGACGGCTGCGATCTCCTGCGCGTTGGCCGGTCGCTGGCTATCCTCGAGGAAGACCGCCTCGTACTCCTCGGGTGTGTCGATGACGACGAGCCGGCTGTCCTCGATGTAGGCGAGCGCTAGGCCGTCGCTGCGTTCCCAGCCTGTCTCTGTTTTGACGCACCACTCCGGCAGCGCACCCTCCGTCGCGGGGCCGGCGTCGCCGCCGCGGGACATCATTGTGCAAGGAAACGTTGCGTCCATGCCTGTCTCCTCGAACAGCCGGTTTGCTATCACTTTCGCCGCAGCTCCGTCGTCACTCAGCAGCCATGTGGCGGCCTCTGACCCGGTCGGCCGAACCCGAGTGTTCTGCCACCCTTCAAGCTCTGTAATGAACGGGTACGCACCACTTGTGAGGTAGTAGTCCAGCTGCTCCGAGGCCATCTGCTCGGATGTCTCAGCCGCCTGCAGCGCGCTCTCCTCGGCGGCAGTGGGGATGGCGGAGACGAGAATGACGAGCCCGACGCCCGCAGCACCACCGAGAATTCGCAACGGCCAGAGGCCAAGGAATAACCCGTAAGTCAGAGCACACAACGCGCACACCGCGAGATGAAGTGGAAGGTCTTCCTGGAGGACAAGAGGGCGGAGGATGCCGACCAGAAACCCATAGATGACCACGGTTCCTAGCAGCACCGTGACGGCGATGGCGCCGACCACGTGCCACCGCCCGGTCGCTGCCTTCGACACCCACGCGACGACCGCGGCGAGCACCGCGGCGACGATAGGTAGGGCGATGAGGGCAAACGGTAAACCAAACAATGCCATTACGCCCGCGTAAGACATCGCGTAGTCAGCGGCGAGCATCGCCGCCGCAGCCGCGGTGATGCTCAGCAACCCACGGCCGCTCGTTCGCATAAGCCCAGCCGGGCGGGTGTCAAGCTCACGACGCACCGTAGATGTCACTGACATCCCCCATCTGTCGCTCACATCATGCCAGCTGAGTCGATCCGGGCCGCTCGACTCATTACGGATCCACTTCGGGGCGACCGTTGAGGAACCCGCTATCCGGTCTCGCTGCCCTCGGTTACGTTGGGGATATGCGGTCCCGTTCAGCCCTGATGCTCGGTGCATTGTTGCTCGCGGTCTCATTGACCGCGTGCGCCTCGAATGCAGGTGGTGACGGAGCTCCCGCGGCGAGCCAGGCAAGCGAGCCCACTGACCCAAGTGCCTCCTCCAGCCCTGTGGAGAATGCAGATGCCGGGGCTCTCAAGCAGGCGCGAGCGTGGCTCGACGCAGTCGCCCTTCCGCCCGGAGCGGTCCGCTCCGAGGAAAGCGGCGGCTTTGGGTCCTACACGGGTTGGCCATGTGGGCCGGTCGAGGAGCTCGAGGCGTTCTGGACCATTCCGGGCGCAACGGTGCCCGATACGGCGAATTGGCTCATTCGGAACCCGCCCGCGAACCTTGTCACGACGGCGTTTGGGCCCGTGCCAGACGACAGCACTTCGGCGATGGTTGGCTACATCCCTGAGCCGGGCTCCCAGGAGGGAATGGTCTACACGGTGGTGAAAATAGCTGATGGTGTCGCCGTGAGAGCCGAGATCGCGGCTCTCACCGAGTCCGCCATGTGTCCGCCCCTCCCCGACGGCGGGATGTACGGAGCGCCGGGGCAGGGCTGAGCAGCCGCGTCAACGCGCTGGTGCCCGCGCCCGCAGCCAAGCCCGGCGATGCCGCCTTCCCATGACGTTCGACGCTTGGACCGCGAGACCTCGCAACGAGGTACATACTCGAAATCGCATAACGCGCCTCTTATGATCTGGCCATGTTGACCCAGCGGTCAGGACGCCTCCTAGTGACGCTCACGGTGGTTTCTCTTTCGTTTGTGATGTCCGGTTGCACACCGACCCCTGGCGAGTTTCCCCCATCAGGTTCTCAAGACCCACCTGTCATTGCCGCCCGGGAAAGGGCCGCTGCTGAACAGGACAAGCTTCTCGCCGCGGCGGCCATGGGCGAGGCCCTATCGATGGGCGTCCGCGACGGCTGCGAGAGCGGCACCAACAGCGAGCCTTGGGGACCGCGCGACTACTTCTACTGGAGATGCAACCGCACCACTTCATGGGTCGTTCGGAGCGACCTCGGGGACCCGGGAGAGATCATTGCGGCCTACCGCGCGCATCTCGCTGCCATCGGGTGTGAACCCGATCCGGCGTCGTTCGACATGGCCGCGCAGTACTGGGCCTTGTACGGCCCCACTCGTCAGAACGCGAACGGCGAGCCTTACACCGTCGACGATCTGCCGGGCGCGGGAGCGAACTGCACGGAGGACATGCAGATCGGCATCGGCTTCCGCTCCTCCGTCGGGTTCGACGTCGCGCAATACGAGCATTCCTACACCAGCGACGGAGAGGAAATCGAAGCCAGGAACCTCGACCAGACCGTCATTCGTTCTAGCGGAACCGAGTACATTGTCACGCTGAGTGCAAGCACCAGCTACCACCAGGTACTCCGCAGCGACCCGCAACCATCGGATGAATCCACACCCGAGCCGCTCCCCTGTGCGTGCTACAGCGGCAGTAGCTGCGATTGCCCCGGCGGATGACGACGTTTCGTCTCGTCCGTGGGGTGACGTACAGATGCTCATGAGCGGCGCGCTGACGCGCCGGCGGTCGAACGCTCAACTCAACGCGTCCTCCTGGCGCCCCCGGGCCGAAGAAGACGTCCGGAGACCATCCGCCTGAGAGCCCGCCAATCGGAACGATCGCATTTCAGGTCGCCTCCACGGTGAGCCTTTTCAGTCAGGCCAGCCTGAAGTAGAACGCATGTAGCAACTGCATCCCCGGGCACGGGGACCGGGGATTCAGTTGGCGAGCCGGCGTCAGATTCTGGGCACCGCTTGGTGGGCGAGAAGGACCGTGACGGGGACTGTAGGCGGGAGGGTGAGCGCACCGGTCGTCACTATGACGGTGACAGCCGCCGGGGGCTTCCGCGTCGGAGATTCACCGGGCCCCTGAAGTTTGGCGCGACTCACGGTGCCTCCGTCGTGACAGTCGTCTCGATCGCGGTTTGGGTGATGACCTCGTTGCTGCCCAATCCGAACACGGCCTGTGTCGCGACGGTGCGCTCACCGATCACCATCCCGGTGGCGGGATCGATGATGATCTCTTTTCTTTCGCCGAAGCGCAGCGGCTCGGTTCGCCCGATCGCGACTCCGGCAACACCGTCGAGATTGGCGACGTTCTCGGTGGCTGTCACCCCGGGGATGCGTGAGAGCGCGTCGAGCAGGGCGGCGCGGGTGTTGGCGGGAACGAGGCCGCTCCGCAACATGTCGGTGATGCGCACGAAGTTGTTCTCGTCGCGTGAGGCCGAGCCACCGTTGTACATCGAGTCGATGTAGGTGTAGGCCTCCGCGCCGTCGAGCGGCACGGCTTCAAGATCGAACGGTACCCAGGAAGGATCGCCCTGGTAGAACACTCCGTCCTCACCACGCTCGACTTGGATCTTCTCGCCCGTCTCAGAGGGAACGAGGTTCACGGTCTGCGGTACAGGGCTGTCACCCCAGTCGCGGTACAGAACCCACTCGGCATCCGGGTCTGCGGGCTTGTACACGTCGATGACCTGATACTTGGGGTAAAACTCCAATTCGCCGTCGGCGTTGCGGTCGTAGTACCCCCACTGCGCGTGGGTGTGCGACTTTAGGTAATGCCCGGAGCCCGGCACTGGGTCGGTGAACTCGATAGCCTGCGCCGCCGCATCCCGCAGCAGTTCAGCGGCGTGAGCACTAGCGGTACTGATGGACACGTTGCCCGCGACGAGGGTGCCAACGACGACCGCTGCAGCGCCGCCGAGGGCCCATCTCGTGCGGCGGAGGCGGGGCTTGCGGCGAGCCGGCACTGTCGCGGTCGGTGCGCCACCATCCGCGCGTTCGAGCAACGCGGCGCGGCCGGCGTTCAGCGCTTCCACGCTCGGGGGCGCGACTTCACGCCTGTTGCGCAGCAGAGTCAGTTCGTCCATGATCAATCTCCCTATCGGTGGATGCGGATGCAACAGCGGCGGCGTCACGCATGAGTCGCCGCGCGCGGTTCAGCCGAGAACGGACGGTGCCGACCGGCACCTCAAGCGCCGCCGCAATCGCCGCATAGTCAAGATCGGCCCACGCGTAGAGCAGCAACGTGTCGCGATCAACGGCTGAGAGGGAACGAAAAGCAGACGCGAGCCGCTTAGTGAGGCGGGCCGCATCCAGCCTTGACCCGGCCCGCTCAATGACGTCGGGCGCAACCTGCGCCGCGAGCCCCGCGACCATCCCCTTCCAAGCCCGCGCCTCAAGGCGCACGTGCTTTCGCATGAGGCGCGTGGCAATTCCGAGAAGCCACGGGCGCGCGTCCACAATCGACGCGTCGTAGGACTCACGCTTCTCGAAGGCCACGAGAAACGTCTCCGACATGATGTCGTCCGCCGAATGCTCACCCAGCCGCTGCGCCGCATACCGGTGCACCGCGGTCGCGTGCCGGTCATACAACTCCGCAAACGAAGCTGGGTGCCGGTGCGACCGCTCGATCAGTTCGTTATCAGCGCTCACATCTGTATTGCCCGTATCCAGGAAAAAGGTTCACGGGCTCAGCCTCGCAGCTCCCGCCCCGACTGCATTCGCCGCTCTTTCCGTCAAAATGCCCCTTCGCCAGTTAACGATCCGTGTGGAAAACCGACCCTGCCGCGGAGAAAACGAGGGTCGCGCGAGCTTGTCGTGGCGCGAACCCGCCTCGCCCATCACTTGACTCCTCTTGATCGGGACAACGCTGGGGAGGCCCTGGACGGGGCTGAGCGGCACGCGGCTCATTCCGGGTGCGCTTTGAATTCGCAGTCTTCTCGGATGGTGGGTGCAGCGGAGCCGCCTTCCTGTTCTCGTAGGCTTGCGCGGTGTCGATTTCGCCGGTGCTGATGCAGCGTGACGGAGGATCTTCGCCATCCCCGTCCAAGTTGCGACGGCGGGTCATTGTGGTGGCCGGCGCGACGCTCGCAGCCGCGATCGTTGTTCTCGCGGCGTTGTTGGGGATCTCCATTGCCTCTGACGGCGAGGTGTCGGTCCTCATCTGGACGCTCGGGTCGGACAGGCTCGCGGGGCTTGCTGTCATCGCCGCTTTCGCGTCTCTTGCATTGGGGCTTTGCCTCACGCCGGTGTCCCGATCCTTGCTCCTTCTGCTACTGCCGGCGCGGCTCGTCGCGGTTACTGCCACTTGTATCGCTGGTTCCGCGTGGTTCCTGACCTCGGGGGCGACGGTCGTGCAGCTTGTCAGCGCCGGGTGCGAGACCGGGTACGTGGTTGAAGAAGAGGCCTTCTTGCTGGCCGGCTGGGGCACTGTGTATAGAACGGACGGCGTACTCGTCACTGCCGTTGAGCGAACCGGCGGCGACGACGGTTACCGCCCGTTCGAAGACGGCGCCTACGCCGTGGTGGACGACGGCGATTCGCTTCGCGTTTGGTATACCTTCAACTTCGACTACTCGGCGGCGCCGGTGGCCACCGACCGCGACCCCGACTTCACGCTTCCGAAGCTGACCGATCGGAGCGTTTCCTGTGGTGTCACTACTGGTACGCGAACACCACTTCTCATACGCTCGACCGCGTCTCCTTTCGCCATCGACGAAGCTCGCGCGGGCCTCGAGGAGATGGTGGTCGCGTCGCTCGCCGCCGCGGTGGGCCCAGTCCACACCGCAACAGGAGACCCCATCGACCCGAACGAGCTCGCAGCGGTCCAGTCCGCGTGCGGCGAGAACGACGCTCGCCTAGGGATTGCAATCGAATTCACCACGGCGGATAACGCCGCCTCGCTTGCACAGATCCTCCAGACCTGGGACACCGCCGGCTACTCTTCCGACCGAGCGATACAGGAAGATATTCGGTACAGCGACATCCTTCCCATCGAGAGAATGAGCATTCGAGACTCCACGACAATCGATGGGCTCATCCATATGCAGATCACGACCCAGTGCAGCGAGCCTCGATAAGGCGCGCGAGGCGAGCCGGCAAAGGCACAGGTTCCGTCGCGTACAAGCTGCGGGAGTCGAGGGCGACGGGTAGCGCTGCGAGAAGTCAGCCAAAGAGTGCTAACAGTCACAGGTTAGACGAACGGGATTTTCCGCAGAATCAGCCATGCTCGAAACCCTTGCCGAAACGGGCAATCGCCGAAACCCTGCTGTGGGGTTTTTGATCGCGCCTAATGAGAGGTAGGCGATGGGCGGCCGCGAGAGTCGGCGCTGCCGGACTAAACGAACATGCTCGCGCGGTGCGTCGAGCTGGGTGGCTCAGCCGCCGGTCGGGTCGGTCTCGATCGAGACTGAAAGCTCGAGCGTGAATTCTGGGGCGATGACTCGAATTACCGTGCGGCCCAGGAGAGCGTCATCCGGAACGGTGATCTCTTTCCGGAACGCTCCGTCGCTTGGGGTTACCTTCCCCAAGTCGGCGGTCGCACCGGACTGCACCCATTCGAGCGAAAGGTCGCCCCAGGAGTCGGGCGTGCGGTCATTCGGCGTGTCGTTGCACGCCTCCCAGTCAACACCTTCGACTGTGATTGTGTCTCCGCGCTCCGCGGTTGGGGGCGATGCCGTGGCGCGAGGTTCGGCACAGGCTTGGCCGGGCGTCCCCGGCGCCGGTGGAGTGGGCGCCGGGGACGAACAACCGACAATGACAAGGGCAATGAAGGCGAGCGCGCCCGCCCCCCGTTTACCCCCCGTGCTTGACATAGATCCCCGTGAGATCGCCTGCCCCCAGAGTCCGGCCTGAAGCGTTGCAGTTCGTGATCGACGGGCTCATCGTCAAGTCGCTCCCGCCGTTCTCTGTCGCGTGACCGAGGCCAAGAACATGACCCAACTCGTGTGTCACAACAGATCGTAGGTCATAGCTCGCACCGGAGCAGCCGGTGGTCGAGGTCACCCAGCTCCGGTCCGACGTGTCGAAGCGGACGTCTGCTTGAACGGGAATTCCGGACGCGGTGTACCAGGTGCATGCGAGTCCGAGGGTGTTACCGGTTAGTGGTCCGAAGTCAATGACATTGAGGCCGTCCGCCGTCTCGCACGTGTTGGTTGTCGAGATGTTGGCATCGTAAGTCCAGGTGCCGGAGCTGATGCTTCCCGGTACGTTCAGAGCGCGGGACAACCCACACGAGTTGGTGCCGTTCTTCCAAACGTTGAGGGATGCCACCATGATCGACTCGAACGTTGACTTCGCGATGCCGGCCGGGAGTCTCTCATTGCTGTTCAGGTACAGGGTGCTTGGCCGCCAGTTTCCCGCCGACAGATTGTACGAGTAGTCATCGCATCGGGAGTACGCGAGCCGGGCTGACGTCGCTTCCCCCTCTGTGAGTTCAAGGACTTCCCCGTCCGGCAGAATCTTCCCGTACTTCATGGGTGAAGGGGTCGTCGATACATGCACTTGCCCCGCCTCACTGACCGACACCTCGAGGTACGGTGCTTCTCCCTCGCTGACCAGGCCTTGAGCAGTGACGGAGTGCCCTCGCTCGGGAACGACAACCCCTACGCCGTCGACCGCGACAATTTTGCCAGCGAGTCCGCACGCGTCGATGCTCACGCCCTCAACGTCCTCGGGCTCGACTGTTGCAGAACTGCGTGCAGACGGTGGGCACGCCTGGCCGCTGGTCTCCGGTTCTGCGACGACAGCGTGGGCGGAGGTGATCCCCATCCCCACAACGAGGACGGCCAAACAGAGTGTTGCGGCGGATCTCAACTTGTAGTTCATGGACTCAATTCCTTTCCGACGAGGGCGAGCGGGCACGCTATCCCAAGGAAGCTGCGCGGCGTGAGGCCATTGAACCAATGGGCGCAACCGGCCGACAGTCCGTATGGAGAACCGTCACCTGCTGTTCAGGTTTGTTGCACCTTTGCGCCATCTCAATGTTGCAACGCGTTCGTCAGGACCATCGCGCGGGCGCCCGAGCTATGCCGATGGGATTGCAACGGGCATATCTGGCAAGGCGGAGCCCTGCCAGAACCCGAAACCGCCGAAACTCGCGTAGAGGTTTTTGAGCAGATCGGGTAGACTGGACGAAGTCAAAGGAGGAACCGATGAGCATTGCGACTACTCCCACCATCTCCGCCGCTGAGCGCGAGCTGCGTGAGCGTGTCGTGGCCGACGCCGCTCACAGCTCCGCGATGGAAGGTCTCGACGCCGGCCCCGAGTACCGCGCAGACGCCGCCGCGTACGCGTCGGGGGAGTTCGACGCCGACGAGCTGGTGCGCCGCACGCGGGCTCGCTGGGGCCTTGCCTGAGTTCGTCGACCCGTATCTCGATCCGGCGTCAGGGGTTCTGCGCAACCGACTCGGTCTGACCGATTCCGCAATGCTCGATCGCGCGGAGGCGCAGCTGGTCGAAGCTCGACGCGCGCAGATGGTCACCCGCCCTATCGGCATCGCCGGAGATCTCCGACAGCTGCAGGCGATCCACGGCCAGCTGTTCCAGGACGTCTACGAGTGGGCCGGGCAGCTGCGCACCGTGGACATGCGTAAGGGCTCCGATCCGGCTGCAGAGTTCTTCATGCCAGTGTCGCGGCTGGAGACCGGGGCGGGCTTCGCGTTCGCTGAGCTGCGCGAGGACAAGATGCTGCGCGGGATGGATCGCGACCGGTTCGTGGAGCGCCTGGCGCACCACTATGACCAGGTCAATTACCTGCATCCATTTCGCGAGGGCAACGGGCGTACGCAACGCATCTTCTGGACGCAGATCTCCGCGGCCGCCGGCTACGACCTCGACTGGAGCAAGGTCACCGGCGCCGAGAACGATCGCGCGTCGCGTGCCGCGATGGAAACCCAAGACCTCAGCGGCCTCCGCAAGATCTTCGACCGCAGCGTCGAACCGACCACGCCCGGCAGCCGGCTCACCCCTGAACGGATGGAGCAGCTGCGCGCGTTCGCGACTCTCGGCCAGGCGTCGCCCCAGAGCCGCTCCATCGCTTCACCATCGACCGAACGCACGAGCGGCCACCGCCGACGCACCGAGGGCCGTCAGCACGGCACAGGGAGGGATCTATGACCGTCGTCGGCTACGCCCGCGTCTCCAAGCGCGACCAGAACCCGCAGGCACAGGAGGCCGAGCTCCGTGCGGCCGGCGCCGTGCGTGTCTTCGTCGACCACGGCGACTCGAGCCGCGTCAAAGATCGCCCGCAGTGGGTCGCGTGCTTGGACTACCTCAACCCGGGCGACGTGCTCCTGGTGCGCCGCCTCGACAGGCTCGGCGGTACTGAGCGCATCCTGATCGAGACGCTGCATGAGCTGGAGGACAAGGGCGTCGATATCAAGAGCCTCACCGAACCGGTGATCGACACCACGAGCCCGATGGGCCGCGCCCTGTTCGGGATCGTTGCCGTCTTCGCGCAGCTGCGCGTCGACACCATTAGAGAGAACACCCGTCTGGGCCTCGAGTACGCGCGCGCCCAGGGCCGCGTCGGCGGCCGGCCCACCGTGATGACTCCGGAACGCATCGAGGCCGCACGCCGGATGCGGGAACAGAGCCCGCCGGCGACGTGGGAGGCGATCGCCAAAACGCTCAACGTCGGTTCCGCGACCGTGCGTCGCGCCCTCGCCTCGGCCGATGACCAGGCCGCCGGGGACGTCCCTACCCTTGTGCGCGGGACTCCGCAGCCAGCAAGAGCGACGTCACCGGCACGTTGAGCACCCGCGCCACCGACCGCAGGGTGCGGAGGCGGGGGTTCGCCGGCCGACCGGGATTCGATTCCCCGCGCTCGAGCTTCGTGTAGGTGAACGTGGCGATGCCCGCGGCCTCCGCTGCCTCCGCTGCCGAGAGGCCGATCGACTCACGTGCCGCCGTCACCGCCTCGCCCAACGCGATCGCGAACGTCCACCACTCTTCGTCAGACTCGTCGTTCACCACCCCCCTCACGATGCCACCCAGACACCAGACGCGGGAGCCCCCTTGGAGCTACGCTCGGGGCCATGTGCGGGCGGTTCGCGATGAACAAGGAGACGAACGAGCTCATTGAGCAGTTCGTGGCTGAGGGTGGCCGACCTGACGAGTGGGCACCGTCGTACTCGGTCGCGCCGACGTCGGCTGCGCCGATCGTGCGGGAGTGGGCGGGCGAGGACGGTGTCGTGAACCGCGAGGTGACGGTCGCCCGCTGGGATTGGCCGAAGCCCGCGAACCGGCCGAGCGGGGCGCCGATCATCAACGCTCGGATGGAGAAGCTGCCGACCGGTTTCTGGGTGGGCCCGTTCTCTCAGTCTCGGTGCATCGTGCCGATGCTCGGCTACTACGAGTGGACTGGGGCCAAGGGCGACAAGCAGCCGCATTTCATCCATAGCGACGAGCTCCTCGCTGCCGCCGGCCTGACGTGGACGATGGAGATTGCGGGGGAGCGGCGCCGGGTCTTCGTCGTCGTCACGCGCGAGGCGCGCGATGCCTCCGGCGAGGTTCACGACCGGATGCCGGCGTTTCTCACCCGCGATCTCTGGGACGAGTGGCTGAGCCCCGTCCCGCTCACCGTCGACGGCGACACCGCTGCGTCGAAAGCCAACCGCGCCGAGCTCCTCGGGGGCCTCGAGCACGCATCGTCCGTGATCGCGTCGACGATGCGCACGTACGAGGTCGACCGGCGAGTGAACAACTCCCGCACGGTCGACCCTCGCGACGCCTCGCTTATCGAGCCGCTGTCGTAGCCACCTCGAGCACGGACGCTCGCGCGTACCGGATCAGTCCTCGCCCCAGGTCGAGGAACGTCGGGCCGCTGTTGCTCGCCCGCCACTCGCGCAGCTCGTCGAGGTCACGGCGAAGGATCGCCGACGTCTCTTCGGGGGTGAGCAGGATCGGTGTGGGGGAGGGTGTGGTGACCATCAGTTGTCCTCTCGGGTGAGTGTGTCGATGACGGTCACGTACTCCGTGCCGGGCACGGTGACCGTGCTCGCGAGACGGAAGCCGTGGTTGCCGTAGTCCTGCAGCTGCTCGTCGCGTCGGCCGACCTTCCGTGTCAACACCGGGTGGTCGTCGTCCGCACACGGGAGGGTGGTCTGGATCGTTGCGAAGGTCGCCATGGCCGTGCTCACGCCGCCCGCGACTTCACAAGCTGGTCGATCCGATCGGGCCGAAACCCCGACCACGGATCGCCCGCGCCCTCGACAACCGGGGCCTGCTGAAACCCGGCCTCCTTGACGTGCTCGAGCGCGACCGGATCGCCCTCCAGGTCGACGACGCGATAAGCGATTCCTGCTGCATCGAGCGCGCGTAGCGTCGCGACGCACTGCACGCATCCGTGCTTCGAGTAGATGGTCAGTGGTTCATTCATGGTGTGCGGTCCTCTCTCAACCTCATTGCCTTTCGGCGAGATCCGAAACACAGCGTTGGGGTCGCGGAGGCAAGGGACCGTGGAATACCGGACTGAGCGCAGCGAGGGAGGATATGCCGCGAAAGCCCTTGCCGGAGCGAACACGGCGCAGATCATCCACAGGCCGAAAGGCAACGAACGTTGCCACGCAAAAGCCCCCGTCAGCGCGTAGCGTGACGGGGGCTTTTGAGAGGGAAATGAGCCGAAGGCTACTCCTCAGTCGAAGCGGTAGATGCGTCGGCAGAGGAACGAGCGGGAGTGGTCCTCACGCGCGGCCGGCGTGTCTTCTGACCCGGCCCTCGCGCACCGGTGGCCCGGAGATCTTTCTCGCTCCATCCGGCCGAGAGGGCGGCCTGCCAGGCACGCTCGTGCGCGGCGTTCGCGTCGTTCCAGCGACGCTCCGCCTCGTCGGCATCGTTGGTCGCGGTTACGAGGTCGCGCACCGCGTCGACCTTCGCGTTGAGTTCGGCTTCGATCAATTGGCGCGCGCGCTGCGCGGCCTCATCGGGGTTCACAGTGACGTCGCTCATGTGACCCAGAATAAGCGCCGTCTCCGCGGCTGGCTAGAGAGAGAATGCACCCTAGCGGGGATGCTTCGACGTCACTATCGCTCTGCCTCAGGCGGAGCTTGGAGCAGAGCAAGCTATAGGTTTAGGTGCCCTAAACCCTGGACGCGGCGCTGATGCCGCTGCATACTGGTCGCATGGTCCCCGCCAGGAGGCGGGTTCGCTGCGCTGGGCCGAGGGAGTGATGGCATGCCGGAGGAGAACGAGCGACGCTTGTTCGGCCGTCGTCGGCGTGCGAACTCCGACTCTCCGCGAGACGTCGGGCGACACGTGGTTCGCACGAATGCCGAGGAGGAGGCGCAGCTGCAAGCTCGCGCACTGGTGGCACAGGTCACCGTGCCCCGGTTTCTCGTCGAGGCAGGTCTGGACGTGCATGTCGAGACGAACACCGAGCGTAAGCAGGCGATCGCCGAATTGTTCTCTGTGTCACGCACGCTCGCGAACATGGCGAACAACGTGAACCAGCTCGCACGTTTCGCGAACACTGAGGGTCAGTTCCCCGCTGAGGCTGAGGGCCTGGTGGGGGAGTGCCGCGAGCTTGTCGGCCGCATCGATGAGACGATCCGACAGTTGGCCGGCTCATGATCCCCAACATCACGCGCGGGTCGCGTATCAGCGGACTCATGACCTACCTGGCAGGGGAGGGGCGCTTCAACGAGCACGAGGAGCAGCATTTGGTCGCGGGCGATGCCGCGATCATGGCCATGCACGGCGACGCCGTACTCGACAGGGCAACCGCGCTGGAGATCGCGCGCAGTATCGACACTCCGCGCGTCGCATACGGCGTCGAGGTCACCCGAAATGCGCGGGTGACCGACCCGGAGAGCGGCGACGTGCGCACGGAGCGGGTGGCGGCGGACGTGTGGCATTGCTCGCTGTCACTGCACGCCGATGAGGGTCAGTTGAGCGACGAGAAGTGGGGCGCGATCGCGCAACAGTTCGTCGATGAGATGGGCTTCACCGAGGCGTCCGGGAAAGCGGCCTGCCGGTGGGTCGCCGTACGCCACGGCGTCTCCACCAACGGCAACGATCACATTCACTTGGCGGTGTCGCTCGTGCGTGAGGACGGCACGAAAGCGACGACGCACAACGACTTCCGCCGTGCCCAGGAAGTCTGCCGACACCTGGAGCGCGAACACGGTCTGACGACATTGGAGTCACGAGAGCGCGGCATGGGCGAGCGCGGCGTGAAGCCCGCCGAACGCGAGCGGGCAGACCGCGAAGGCAAGGTCGAGATCGACGCTCACCGTCTCGAGCGGACGGTACGCGGTGCAGCTACGGCATCTCTTGACGAGGGCGAGTTCGTACGCCGAATGCGTCGCGCGGGCGTTCTCATCCGGCCTCGGTACGCTGCCGGTCGCGACGACGTCGTGGCGGGTTACTCGGTCGCCGTGCGCCCTGTCGGTAACGAGCGCCCGGTTTGGTACGGCGGGGGCCGGCTGGCTCGCGACCTCACCCTCCCGCGGCTGCGCGAGGGGTGGCCGGACAGCCCTCAGAGCGCGCAGGGCGCGGTCGACGAGTGGCGTGCCGCGAGCAAGAACCCGTGGCAGTACCGGCCGATTGCACCCGGCCGCGAAGAGACCACGCCCGACCCTGAGTTGTGGGACAAGTACAGTCGCGAGCTCGGCGAGCTGCGCAAGCAGTTGCGCGATGTTCCGGTGACTGATCGTGCGACGTGGGCACACGTTGCACGGGAAACCTCAGGAGCGTTCGCGGCATGGTCGCAGCGTGTCGAGGCGACGCCGGGACCGCTCGCCGCGACCTCACGCGAGCTCGCCCGGAGTGCTCACATTCGCGCCCATGAGTCGAAGCCGAAGCCCGTTCAGATGGGGTCGGCGGCAGGAGTGGCGATGGTCCTGATGCAGGCCGCGGTGAGTGGGCAGGGGAGTGCCGGTCAGGCGATCATGCTGCGACAGCTCGGGCGGCTGTCGGTGGCCCTGATGGACGCGCATGCCGCCGCCGGCGATGCCCGTCGCGCGGAGCAGCTCGCACAGATGATGCGAGAGAAGTTCGCGGCGGTCGAGCGGCAGTTGCCCGCCGTTCAGACGCCGGCCGAGAAGGCGGCCACGCCGCGCACGTTGACGCCCGAAGAAGAGAAGGTGCGCCTGGCCACGGAAGGCCTCGCTGCACCCGGCACCGGCTCACCGGTCCCGAACACGATCACCCCGCGCAAGCGGTCCACAGCTGACACGTCGCGAGACCGCGACGGCCACGGTAGGGAATAGAGGAAGGACAGATCATGGTCGATGAGACTGACGGAGTAGGCGAGACGTTCGATGACTCGATGCGCGTCGCACTGACGGTCGCCTCCCAGTTCGGAGAGCGCATCAGTCGACTCCGCGAGCAGCTGACACGCCAGCGCGAAGCCGACGCCCGCCAGGAAACCCGCGAGCTGGAGTCGCGATTCGAGAGCGAGCGGGGCGCTATGCGCGCCTCATTGGAGCCCGTCAAGCACGCCGAATGGTGGGACCGTGCGAACGTCGAAAGCATCGCCGAGGTGCACCAGACGGCGACCGCCTGGCGCGATCACGACGACGTCGCGCGCGACGCACACGAGACGATCCGCCGCGAAGTCAGGGAGCGTTACGGCATCGACGTCGACCGCCCCGGCGCCGACCCGGTGGCAGTGGCCGCCGCGCTCCGCGACGCCGAAGAAGATCGCGCCCGAGCCGCCGAGGAACGCCGACGTTCGGGGGAGGAGCTCGCCGCGAGTGACGTCCTCCTCGCCAGCGCCGAGGCACGAGACAGAGACGCCGACACGGCGGCTCAGCGGGCATGGGAGACAGACAACGTCGAGGAGCGCGAGCCGCTCGAGCGTGAGGCGGCCCTCGTCGCTGACGATGCCGGCGCCGACCGCTCGGACAGCGAACTCGCCTACGACAGCTCAGAGCGCCGACGCGCGTTCGCGAGCGACCTCGAGGGGAAGGCCGACGCCAAGACCGTCGACGCGCGGGTCCTCGCCGATGGGGAGAACGCCAAGCACCCACGAGAGGCCGTCATGACAGCACCGGGCAAGGCGGCGAAGCCGAAGAGCCGTGCACGCGGCACGGCCCAGGAGCGCACGCGGGGTGGCCTCGCACGATGACTCCCGCGCGGCCGCCGGCGCTTGACGAGCTGCCCACCGCGCGCCCAGTGCGAGACGGTGTCCGGTTCGCCGGATGGATGGTGCGCGGTCTCTGGCACGGCGCCTGGCGCCGTAAGAGCTCGCCCGCAGCGCGCGCCCTCTCGGGCGTCATCCTGGTCGGTGCGTGCGCGCTGATCGTGCCGTTGGGCGTCGCGATGCCTGTGCTCGTTGCGCGCCCGCGGGCGAGGTACTACATGTCGCCCGAGCGCGACGCAGTGCTGGCGATCCTCGCCACCCGCACAGGATGGTCCGTAGGTGACCACGCGACCGCCGAGCCCGGAACGGGCCGCGGCGAGGCCCTCCGCGCGCAGCTGATCCCCGCGCTGCTTCCGTTCGTCGACGCCGCGGGAATCGCGGTGGAGGCCACGGCCGCCACGGAGGATCTGGCCAAACGGTACGCGCGCGAGATACCCGGCCTGCTCGACACCGGCAAGAAGGACTGGCCGCGCGGGCACAAGATGCGCCGAGAACCCCTAAATGTGTAGCGCACCAATCGTTGGAACATCTGGCTGCCGTCCGTACGACCGTCAGAGAGAAGCGGATGGTTGTGGGTCTCTTCGCAAAATGTGAGGCTGAAAGGAACGGATAGGGAGATTCATGGATGAAGCGTCGCCGTTCTTCGGCCCCGGCAGTCCGGCGTCAAAGGTCCCTGTGGTCGCCCGGGGGGAAGCGATCTACACAGCGGTTCCTGAGACTCCCGCAGCCCCCGTCCGACACCTCTTGGGCTACGAACCGTTCACGAGCTTGTGTGTCGCCCTGGGCGTAGAACCGCGGCAGCTCGCCACCATCACAACCTTCGGTGATTTCGTTCGAAGCCACCGAGACGCGGTTCTCGATGGCGGTCTCAACGATGCTGCAGCCGTATTCCTCGGCAATGTTCTCGTCAGCTATCGCTTCGATGCGCACTGGGTCAGATACGGCGACCACTTCCCTAGCGCCGGAACCGACGAACAGGCCTACGAGGTCCTGCATCTACTCGCCCTGCTGATGGACTCAGACGATTCGACCTACCGAACCTGTCTCGAAATGATCGAAGGGTGGGCTCAGCCGCAACCGGCCGAGCCCACCCTCTAACGGCTACCCGCGACGCCGCTTAGGTGCCGCAGTAGTCGTCCTGCACCTCGTCGTACGCGGCGGCCGTGTACGTCGTGCCGCCTCTGACCAGGGTGCCGTTGGTGATGGTACGGAACCAGGTGGTGTTGGATGTGTTGGCGCAGTTGTATGCGTACTCGAGCGCGAGGCTCGAGCCGCCCGTCCGCTGGGCCGATCTACTCGCCACAATGTTGTTGTAGTGGCCCCACGCGAGGAAACCGATGGTCGAGGACATGGCCGCACTCACGAACGGAGCGAGGCAGCTGGTGAGGTTGTCGGACACGATCTGGGTCGTCTGCTTGTAGACGAGAACGGTCAGCCCGCAACCTGAGGGGAACGCCCGCTGCGCGGCGCCATCCTCGCCAGAGCCCTCCTCGACGTACTGCACGGATGAGCCGCCGAGGATCTCGCCCCCGTTCGCTTCGATCTCCGCGATTCGTTCAGCGACGCCTGGAAGCGACGTGTCGATGGGAGGGGAGTCGGTGGTGGTCTCGCCAGCTGGGGGAGAGGGGGCGACCTCCGCGGCGTTTGCGGGGCCGCCGACGGTGAAGCCAATCACCACCACGAAGGCGGCGACAGCCACCCCGATCGATCTGGTGGATCTGCGAAGTGTGGACATCTGATACTCCCTTGTCGTTGATCACGCACGTATCGAACTCCCACACGGAGCCCTACAAGGTGATGTCCCGAGGCCCAAAAGGTTCACGATGCGAGTCGGGCCACTCCTCAACGGGTTCGTAAGCTAGTGCGGGGGGCGGGGGTGTCGACGTGAGAGAGAACGAATCCGACGCAGCCCTCTGGCTCGAAGCCATGTCCGGGACTGAGTGGGCATTCGTGACGATCTTTGATCGGTATCGCGTCCGGGTCTTCCGCGCTGCATACCGCCGAACGGCGGATGTCAGCCAATCCGAAGAGGCCGTGGCGATCGTGTTCCTCGAGGTCTGGCGATTGCGAAAACGGGTGCGCATCGTGGACGGCTCCCTCTTGCCGTGGCTGATCGCGGTGACCACGCGCGTGACCTCAAATCTCTCTCGTTCTCAGCGTCGATACGCTCGAATGATCGCCCAGCTGCCGCCGGCACTAGATCAAGAAGATCCATCTGATGATGTCGGTGAGCGGCTTGATGGCCAAAAGCGCAGCCGGGCTCTCGCAGATGCGATTGCGTCGCTCGCTCCCGGGGATCGCCTCGTGGTGGAGTTGTGCCTGATGGAAGAGCTTTCGATGGCTGATGCGGCCGCGGCGCTCGATCTACCGCTGGGCACGGTGAAGTCTCGACTGCACCGTGCCCGACGGCAGCTGCGAACCAAACTCGAGGGTTCGGACATATCCATACAGTCGCTCGCCCCGAATAACCCGGAGGAGGGGAGCACAGGATGACACCCGACGAGCCCGAGATGTCTGTTGCTCGCACCGCCGCGATGCGCAAAATCCTCGCCGATCGCGTCCGCGATGAACCTGTCTTCCGTCGCCGTCGCGTTCGGCACCGGATCATCGCGTGGGGGAGTGTCGGTGTGATCACGATCGGAGCGCTCACGACCGGCGCAGCAATTCTGCTCGGCTCTGCGCCTGTAACGGACAAGACCATCGTCCACTGCCTGAGCTCCACCACCGCCAACCCGGACGGCACCTACCCTGGATCGTCGGCCACGATTGCAGACGGCGACGGACCCGGCCGCGTTGACGACGCGCGGAACCTCTGCATTCAAATGTGGGAGCAGGGCGTGCTCAGCCCGAGCGTCGATCCCACCGCGCCAACACAGAGCCCGGGGACTGCACCCCCACTGCAGGTGTGCGTCATGCGCGATGGGACCGCAGCTGTCGTCCCGAGCGAGAACGAATCTGTGTGTCAGTCGCTCAGAATGGCCTCGCTCGAGGGGTAGGCCTCACCCGAAGGTTCCCTGCGGGCGGAAGACGAGCGACTTCACGTTGTCGTTCCACGATCCGATCGACGCGCAGTAGGGGGTGCAATTCAGGCGACTCCCGCCGTAGCTAGTGGCCGTGTACAGCGTGACCCAGCACCCATTCGTGGCACGAACGGAACTTATGCTGTTGTCCCAGCCCGAGGCAAGTGACGGGAACCCGAACGTCACACCCGAACACCCGCTCGACCCCCAGAACGTCAGGCTCGCACCAGATCCGTTGTGGTCTTTGTAGACCGTGCCGACGACCGTGCTCGCTGCGATTCCTCTCGTGTTCTCGCCGCCCACGCCGCCGCCCGCAAGATAGTCGGCAACTTCATCCTCGGTGCCGAAGCACACCGGATCGTCAGCGATATCCGATGACCCAATTGGGAGTACCTGGACCGCGCAATGCGATTCGCTGTCCTCCGGAACGGCGGCGTTTGCTGTTGGGAGCGGCCCAACCGTCATCGCAGCAATTACAGCTAACGCAGCGATCGCCGCTCGCAGATTCTTTCCCATGGTGTCTCCCGTCTCTCGACGAGAGCAGGAGCGCCCCCGTCAGAAAGGGCATGTCCGATGCGAACGCATCGGTTCACGGAGGGTGGGCCGAGGGGCCGACAACTAAGACATGTGTGGTCCGCGAAAGGGAAGCACGGTGGCCTACATGAGTACCTGATCCCTCGACAGAGCCCGAGCACATGACACCTGCCCCACCCACTCCCTCCCAGATCGTCGCCGCCCGACTCGCACCTTTGGCCGCGGCCGCGCCCCGGGGTACGTGAGCCGGCCGCGGCTCTCCCGCAAAGCTTCCGCGCAGCTGCAGGAGCTCGGCGTCGGCGTAGCGGCCGTCGACCAGGCGATCGACGCGCCCCACTCGATCGAACAGACCCACCAGGGCCACGGCACGCTGTGCGTGCGCGGAGATCTCGGTGTCATCGTCCCGGACGACAATCCTTCGCTCGTGGTCACGCTGTGCGGATCGACCCAGATGCTGCCCCGGCGTGACCATCACGATCGCGCACATCCCGAGCGACCGCCGGAGCTACCCGAACCTGATCGCGGAGATTCGGCGACGTACGGGCGTCGACGTCCTACCAGCCCGGTAACGTCCGCCAACACCTTCGGCTGCCACCGTGAACCTTTCCGACGGATGCGGACATGACAGTGGTGAGCCGCCTCTAGCCCGATGCGGAAGAGCATCCGGGCGGTCTCACCACAACCAGTGAACGCAAGAGAGAGCAGTCGGAGGAGATCAAATGACCAGCAGATTCGCGCGTCGAGCCCTCACCAGCACGGGCACGACGGCACCGCACCAGACACGATCAGCAAAAGGCTTGAAGCCCCGAGGACTGACGATCTTCGCAGCCGTAGCGGCGCTCACATTGGCCGTTGGCGCACCAGCGTCGGCCGCCACCGGGGATGAAGCACCGTCGCCCGAGGAAATCCACTCACAGACGGTCGGTAGTACTCTCACCGACGATGTCGAGCCCATAGTGCTCACGGCCGAGGTTCCTGCCGAACCGGGCGCCGGGGCTCGAGGTCCGGTTGTTTCCGGAACGGTCACCTGCGTCGTGGACGCTCAGAATCCACACATCTCGACCGGAGCCGGCTACGTGATCTACAAGACACGGATCAACTGCACCGGCACCGGCACCTACCCTCCTACGGTCAACGTTCTGGTTAGGGGCGCTCTGATGTGGGACAGCGCCCAGTACGCTGGGGACACGTCGAACGGCATCGTCTGGAGCACCCTGCGCAGCAGCAGCGAATCTCGTTCCGTCGCGGTGAACGGCTCCAACAACACCTTCTACACTCCGCAACTCGGAACGTCGGGGGCCTACTTCAAGGGCCACTACCAGGGCTCGTCGACCGCGCAGATCACGTCTTTGCCAAGCAACGTCGGTAGCGACATCTCTAACGTTCAGTTCCTCGCGCCCTAGTTCGCTGTGTCGGATGACGGGGGAAGCCACACAAGGATGAGCCCGTCATCCGACATCACGCGGAGTGCAACCCGGATCTGGCCATCAGGATTCTTAGCCTTCGCCCAACTCTCAACTTCCGCAGGAGTGCCACCCTCGGCATCGAAGGTCTCACGCCGCCCACCGTCCTGGAACAGGACTACGCGATAGCCGACCGCGTCCCACTCGACACGGCCATCCCGCTCGTCAACGGGAACGATCACCATCTCAGCCATACCCCAATTCTCCCCCGGTCGCGGCCGAGGATCTACCGGTGCTCATCCCCCGAGCGATCATCGGACCTACCCAAACCTGCTCGCGGAGATCCGCTGGCGCTCAGGCATCGACGTGCGAAGCGACGCCCGACCGGCTAGGTAACCGCGGCTTAGTCCGCGCAGCCCTACGGTGGAGACGTGACGATCGACCTGGTGCCCGACGACTACGCGGCCACGCTCGAGGATCTCAAACAGCGAGTCCACGCTGCGCGGCTCCGCGTGCAGCGGAAGGCCAACAACGAACTGCTGCAGTTGTGGTGGCAGATCGGTCAGGCGATCCGCGCTCGGCGCTCTCAGGAGGCGTGGGGCACCAACGTTCTCGCGAGGCTCGCGAAGGATCTCCGCGAGGAGTTCCCAACGATGAAGGGCTTCTCACCCGCAAATCTGCGATACATGCGGCGCTTCGCGGAGGCGTGGCCAGAGCTCGATTCAATTCGCCAACGACCCGTTGGCGAATTGCCCTGGGGGCACGTCATCGAGCTCCTCGACAAGTTGGACGACCAGCAGCTGCGCGACTGGTACGCCGCGAAAGATTCACACCACGGGTGGAGTCGGCCGGTGCTTGCGCACCAGATCACAACCCGGCTGCACGAGCGAGAAGCGGCCGCGCCGAGCAATTTCGCCGGCGCCCTCGAGCAACTCGACTCCGACCAGGCCCAGGAGCTCACCAAGGATCCTTACGCGCTCGAGTTCCTCGCCATCGACGGCGACGCCTCCGAACGCGAGCTTGAGCAGCGCATGGTCGACCGGATCCTCGACACGATGCGGGAGCTCGGACCCGGATTCGCGTTCGTCGGTCGCCAAGTGCACTTCGACATCGGCGGCGACGACTTCTTCGTCGATTGTTCCGACTCTCGGATTATTCCGATCGCAGCGTAAGCGGCCCTCTGTGGCGTGGGGAGTCACATGACGG
>NZ_QEIJ01000008.1 GCF_003095395.1 Microbacterium sp. Gd 4-13 | reverse complement strand
TCGAGCGCTGCGACTCGATGATCGGATACGGACCCCGCACGACCTGCCCGAACGTCTCATCGGCGATCGAGACGACGACCCAGTTCTTGTTCTGCTGACCCACGTACAGCAGCTTGTTCTCCTCGTCGATGCCCAGATCGCGGATGTTCTCGGGCAGAGTCATCTCGCGGAGCACCGCGTCGGTGTCGGGGTCGATCTCGAAGATCTTGCGCCCGTTCTGGTCGCCCAGGTAGAGCACGTCGCGCTTCTGGTCGTACGCCACGCCCGCGGGGAGGGCGGCCGTGGAGGAAGCACCCGCCGTGCCGTTCGGCATGACCGCGTCGAGTTGGGCGGTCTGCTCGTAGTCGAACTCGCCCACGGGCACCTCGGGATCGGTCGGATCCGTGGGGTCTGTCGGGTTCGGGTTCTCGCAACCGAGGCACGGCGAGGGGGTACCGGGGTCGATGACCTGCGGCTCGACGCCGTCGACGACGAGCTTGGTGTCACCGCTCTTCGTGATCGTGAATCCGTCGAAGAAGGCGCCGTCGGCCGTGCGCGACTCGAAGCGCATCGTTCCGCCGCTGACGTCGATCATCTGGTACGTCTGCAGACCGGCCTCGAGACGCCGGAGGTGTCCTTCGTTCTCGTTCCAGTGACGGGGACCTGCGTTGTAGAACTTCGATCCGACGCTCGAGGTGACGTACACGGGACCGGTCGAGCTCAGCTCGGGGTCCGCGCCCGCGGGCAGGTTCTTCTCGTTCGCGAGCAGATTGCCCCGACCGTACGCGTGGTCATGACCGTTGAGCACGAGGTCGACGTTGTTGCGCTCGAGGATCGGTCCCCACTGCTGGCGGATACCGAGGTTGTTGCGCCCCTCGTCGAGCGAGTACACGGGGTGGTGGAAGTACACGACGGTCCACTGCTGGGTGCTCTCATCGAGCACCTTCTGCAGCCAGTCGCCCTGCACCTTCAGCCCCTCGGTCGAGGAGACGTTGCTGTTGAGGGAGATGAAGCGCACGCCCTCGTGGTCGGTGTAGTAGACCGTGCCGTCGAGCTCGTCGTAGATCGACCCCTCGCCCTGCGGACCGTTGTCGGGGTAGGTGTACATGCTGTCCCACTGCGGTGACA
Source organism: Microbacterium sp. Gd 4-13 (assembly GCF_003095395.1). Taxonomy (GTDB): domain Bacteria; phylum Actinomycetota; class Actinomycetes; order Actinomycetales; family Microbacteriaceae; genus Microbacterium. Next base: position 148,912 of record NZ_QEIJ01000008.1, on the reverse strand, counting down.
GGCGCCCCTCGTACTCGTGGTTGCCCGGTGTCGTGAGCAACTCCTGCGTGCCGAGACCGTACGAGAACGCCTCGTACAGCTCGCCCCACTGATCGTCGGCCTCCGCGTCGTTCACGAGGTCGCCGATCTGGAGCACGAGGTCGGCATTGGGCCGGTCGCGGAAGGCGTTGCGGACGACGCGGGAGGCGTCGCTGAGGATGCCGTTCTGCACGTCCCCGAAGTAGAGGAACGAGAACGTGTCGGCGTCGTCGGCGGCGGAGGTGTCGAAGTCCTGCCACTCGCTGAAGTTCGTGCCGTCGCCGACGCGGTACATGTAGGTGACACCCGGGCGCAGGCCGGAAAGGGTGGCCGTATGCACGACGTTCGTGTAGCCGAACTTCGTCACCTGCTCGACCCGCTGCTGCGCGTCGAGCGACACGATCCCGCCCGGGTAGGGCTCGGCGGTCATCGTGCGGTACTCGACGACGCCCTGGCGCACCCCGGTCGACGATCGCCACGACACGACCTGTTGCGTCGTGGGGTCGGCCCCGGGGAGCAGGGTGATGCGGTCGGGCACGATGTGCGGCGCGTAGCGCTCCGCCGCGGGGACGGATGCTGCGGATGCGGGCGCCGTGGCGACGAGCACGCCGCTCGCAGCGATGACGCCGAAGGCGACGCCGGCGGCCAGGACGCGGCCGGCTGTGCGGAAGCGAGCCATGATCAGGAGGCCTTTCGGTTGCGGAGGACGGAGCGGCTGACGATAACCCCGCCGCCGATGGCGAGTGCGCCACCGAGGACCATGAGGCTGACGGGCAGCGCGGCGCCGGTGGCGGGGAGGGTTGCGGCGGCGCCGGTCGACGCCTGCGTGACGGTGATCGCCGCGCTGGCGGTGCGGCCGGAGTCGAGACCGGTCAACACGATCGTGTGCTCGCCGGGCTCGGTGCCCGCCGGGATGGTCACCTCTGCGGCGATCGCGCCGCTCGCGTCGGCGGTGCTCAGCGCGAGCGTGACCGGCGCCGAGTGCAGCTCGATGGCGACGCGCTCACCCGGCGTGAAGCCGGTGCCCGACACGGAGAGCGAACCGCCCGGCGCCACCACGCTGTCGCCGATCATCATCGCCGTCGCGGTGCCACCGCTGCCCGGGGTGGGCGCGGGGGTCGGCGTCGTGGTGGGCTGACTCGTCGGCGTCGGAACCGTGGTCGGCTCCGGTGTCGAGGTGGGCTCGGGCGTGCTGGTCGGCTCCGGCGTCGAGGTCGGCTCCGGCGTGCTCGTCGGCTCCGGGGTCGCAGTCGGCTCAGGCGTGCTCGTCGGCTCCGGCGTCGCAGTCGGCTCCGGCGTGCTCGTCGGCTCCGGCGTCGCAGTCGGCTCCGGCGTGCTCGTCGGCGTCGGGGTGGGCTCGGGCGTCGGTTCCGGGTCAGGGGTGCCGGGGGCAGCGACGCCGTCGCGGGTCGACCCGGGCCCGCCCGTCCAGGCGGTGTCGTCGGTGGTCACGAGCTTGGCGCCCGCAGCATCCTTTTTGATCGTGAAGGCATCGAACAGAGCGCCGTCGACCGTGCGCGCCTCGACGTGCATGCGTCCGTCCGAGGTCACGTCGACCGTCTGGAACAGCTGCACATCGCGGCCGACCACACGCAGGTTCGCACCGTTCGCGGTCCAGTTGTTCGCGCCCGCCGGGTCGGGGATGTACATCTTCGGCCCGGCCACGCTCACGAGGTAGACCGGACCCGTGTGGCTCGTGGCGGGATCAGCACCCCCGGGCAGGTTCTGCTCGTTCGCGACGAGGTTGCCTCGACCGTAGGCGTGGTCGTGACCCTGCACGACCAGGTCGACGTCGTACTTCTCGAAGAGCGGCTGCCAGGCGTTGCGGAGCACCGCGTTGTCACGGCCGCTGGTGACCGAGTACATCGGGTGGTGGAACGTCACGACCGTCCACTGGTTCGGGTTGTCGGCGAGCACGCCGTCGAGCCACGCGGTCTGCGCGTCGCGCGCGGCGGCGACACCCGCCTGGGTCGAGTCGAGGGTGATGAACCGCACGCCCTGGTAGTCGACGTAGTAGACGGTCTCGCTCAGGGTCGGCTGCGACGCGGGCCCGTTCAACGGGTACTCGAACTGCGCGCGCCAGTTGCGCGAGAGCACGGCGGACGGCCAGTACTCGTGGTTGCCCGTCGCGGCCAGCACGTTGAGGTACTGGTTCGAGAACGCCGCAGCCTCGTGCCACTCACCCCACTCGGCGTCGCTGTTGTCGGTGTCGATGAGGTCGCCGGCGTGGACCACGGCCCGCGCGTAAGGCCGGGCCTCGAAGGCGGCCCGGAAGGTGCGCGACGTGTAGGCCTTGTTGTCGTTCTGCGCGTCGCCCTGCACGAGGAAGCTGAAGTTGCCGGGGGTGTCGCTCGCGGTGGTGAACTCCAGCCACTCCCCCCACGTCTCGCCGTCGCCCACCCGGTAGATGTAGGTCGTATCCGCCGTCAGTCCTGCGATCGTGGCGGTGTGGTGCGCGACCTGGTAACCGAGGTCGGCGTCGTACCGGACGGTCGAGGCCGCATCGACGGACTGCGCACCGCTCGGCGTGCTGGGCCCGCTCAGAGCCCATTCGACGCGAGGCGTGGTGACCGCGTCGGAGGTGCGCCAGGTCACCGACTGGCTCGTCGTCGGGGTCGCCGTCGGGGTCAGGATCACCCGGTCGGGCACCGCGGTGGGCGCGTGGACGGTCTTGGGGTCGACGGCCGGCGGGGCGAGCCCTCCTCCGGCGGCGACGGCGACGCCGCCTCCGAAACTGGTCAGTCCGATCACGACGGCCAGGCAGCCGGCCGTGATCATTGCGGGACGCGCGAATCGAGGCACGCGGAACACCTCTCAAGTGGGCCGGATCGACACCGGCAGAAGAGCGCACGGGGGCGCCGGCCCGCTCGGGTAGCGGGTTCACCCCGATTGTGGCGGGGCGCGGGGGCCCGCCCGCGGCGGATCGGTGAGATCAAGCGCCCGTTCCGAGAACATTCATCTGCATCGAAGACTGTTGTTCTCGGGGCAGTCTCACCGCCCCGCGTGGAGCCCTCGTCGTTCGCTGGTGCGACACCCGCCGTTCACCCATGACTGAGCCCACGACGCATCCACTGGGACTCTTCTATGGATCACGGCGATCACGTGCGGAGGGGGCGGGAGGCGAGTAGCCTCGCCGCAAGCCCCAGCCCCCGGCTGAACCCCGCAGACTGCTCGCCGCGAGCTCCACGCTCGGCACGACGTGGGATTCTCGCTGCAGCCTTCCTCTGGGAGAGACCGTGACCGACAACCTGCATCTCGCCGAGCAGAACTCGGCGCTCATCGCCACCGCCCTGGACGGGGAGTCCGTGGCGATGCCCGTCGTGGGCCATGTCGAGGACGACGAGAATCCCGTTCGGATGCTCGCGGTCGCCCTCCACCACGCTCAGACCGCCATCAGCGCCCTCACCGAAGAGGTCCGCGGCCTCCGCGACGAGGTCGACCGCCTCGGCGCGGATGGTTCGCGGATCACGACGGCCGATCTGCACCGACTGGGACTCGACCTGCCCTGAACCGGAGCGCCACCGCCCGACCGGGCGGCGCGCCCCTCACGCCGCGGCGTCTCCGGCAGCATCCTCGAGGTCTTCGATCTCCTTCTCCCAGGCGTCGCGGGCCAGGCGGTACCAGAGGTAGAAGGCGAATCCCGCGAAGACGGCCCACTCCGCCGCATAGAAGATGTTGAGCCAGTTGACGTTCGAACCCTCGGCGGGCGCGGGCGACGAGATGGCCTCGAGTCCGCCCAGCGGCTCGGCCGCCGTCAGGTAGGGGCGGTAGACCTCGAGACCGGCCGTGTCGTGCCACCGCGAGAGCAGAGCGGCGGGCGACATCCTCGGGATCTCCTGCGGGTCGGTCTTGGCGGGGACGGCGGCCCCCTCGTCCGAGATGATGCGCCCCGTCAGATCCGCGAGCGCCGGGGACGCGGCGGCCTGGGCAGAGAGGGCGGATGCGGCGGACTCCGCCTGCGCCTTGTCGCTCGTCCATCCCACCGCGACGGCCAGCGAGACCGGCGACGGTGAATCGGTGACGCGGAGCTGACCGGTGACCCAGTAGCCCGCGACGCCGTCGTTGAAGCGGGAGGAGACGACGATGAAGTCGTCGGGCACCCAGGTGCCCGACACGTCGACCCGCTGCCCCACGAGGGGCTCCTCGAGGTACTCTCCCGGCGCGACGACATCGGCGATCGGACGCACGACCTCGGTCGACCCCGGCGGGGGCGGCGAGGTGTCGATCGCCCGACTGAGCTGCCACTGACCGAGCCACGCGAAGACACCGGCCACGACGAGGCAGACGGCGAGCACGCCGATCCACCGGGGCCGCAGCATCACCTCGCGCAACGTGGGGGCGTAGGCCTTGACGGGGTCGATCATCGACGCGGTCACGGCTGCATCGTCACGGGGTGCGCTCGGGGCCGGGTCGGTCATCAGTGGCCGTAGGGCGCGACGACGACCTCCACGCGCTGGAATTCCTTGAGGTCGGAGTACCCCGTGGTCGCCATGGATTTGCGAAGCGCTCCGATGAGATTCGCGGTGCCGTCTGCCACGGGCGCCGGCCCGTAGAGCACTTCCTCGAGAGGGCCGACCTGCGAGACCCGCACACGACGCCCCCGCGGGAGCTGCGGGTGGTGCGCCTCAGGGCCCCAGTGGTAGCCGTGCCCGGGCGCATCGGTCGCACGGGCGAGCGCGACGCCGAGCATGACGGCGTCGGCGCCCATCGCGAGCGCCTTGACGATATCGCCCGAGGTGCCGACTCCCCCGTCGGCGATGACGTGCACGTAGCGTCCGCCCGATTCGTCGAGGTAGTCGCGACGAGCACCCGCGACATCGGCGACGGCGGTCGCCATCGGCGCGTGCAGCCCCAGAGTGGCGCGCGTCGTCGAGGCCGCCCCACCGCCGAATCCCACCAGCACGCCCGCGGCGCCCGTACGCATGAGGTGCAGGGCGGCCGTGTACGTCGCCGCACCGCCGACGATGACGGGCACGTCGAGGTCGTAGATGAACTTCTTGAGGTTCAGCGGCTGGTCGACCGACGACACGTGCTCGGCCGACACCGTGGTACCGCGGATGACGAACAGATCGACCCCCGCGGCCACGACGGTCTCGTAGAGGTCCTGGGTGCGCTGCGGGGTGAGCGAGCCCGCGACGGTGACGCCCGCGGCGCGGATCTCGGCGAGGCGGTCGCGCACGAGCTCGGGCTTGATGGGTTCGGCGTAGAGCTCCTGCATGCGGCGGGTGGCCTCGCCGTCGCCGAGCGAGGCGATCTCGGCCAGGAGCGGCTCGGGGTCGTCGTACCGCGTCCACAGCCCTTCGAGGTCGAGCACGCCGAGACCACCGAGCTGACCCAGCATGATCGCGGTGCGCGGGCTGACGACGGAGTCCATCGGTGCGCCGAGCACGGGGATCGAGAACTGGAACGCATCGATCGTCCACGCCGTCGAGACGTCTTCGGGGTTGCGCGTGCGCCGTGACGGCACGACCGCGATGTCGTCGAACGTGTAGGCGCGGCGAGCGCGCTTGGCGCGGCCGAGATCGATCTCCATACTCACCCCCTCAGCCTACCCGCGCGGCCTGACATCCCCCCGGGCCCCGCCGAAACACCGTTTCCGGGCGAGACGTACCGCCAGGCCGCGTGTCTTGGCCGATTCGCCTGTCTCGAGCAGAAGTCAGGATGCGGCGGAGTCGCGCGGAAGACCGCGTTGCAGCATTCGGGTGACGACCGGATCGAGGAGGAAGAGCGCGAAAGCGATCGACCCCGCGTAGGTCGACAGCGCGATGACGGCGACCGAGATGAGCACGGCGCTCAGCCCCGCCCGACCGATCGCGGTGGCCTGGTCTCGGGTGAGGCCCGGCAGCATCCGCTCTCTGTGGTGGCAGGCCCACATCCACTGCAGCCAGCTGATCATGACGGCGAAGAAGAACGTCACCGGCATCGCGACACGTCCGATGAGGAACGCGGAGTACTCCGTCGTGAGCCCGGTCACGAACGGGATGAGCACGATGAAGAGCAGCCGGGCGTTGTTGAGCCACACGACCACGCCGTCGACGCGGGCGACGTTCTCGAATTGCTGCGTGTGAGTCATCCACAGCAGGCACAGCAGCACGAAGCTCAGCACGAAGTTGAGGAAGAGCCCGCTCATGTCGCGCAGGCCGGCGAGCAGGTCTCCGTCCGACGACACCGTCCCGATCGAGTACGACGTCAGATCGAGCACGAGAAGGGTCGCCGCGATGGCGAACACCCCGTCGGTGAACGCCTCGAGACGACCCGTCGACTGGGTCGCGTCCGGGTGCGAGCGCCGTGCGAACATCCGCACAGCGTAGCGTCAGCTACTTCTTGTAGTTCGGCGCCTCGACGACGATCTGCACGTCGTGCGGGTGCGACTCCTTCAGACCCGCCGCCGTGATGCGCACGAACTTGCCCTTGGCCTTCAGCTCGTCGATCGTGCGGGCGCCGACATAGAACATCGACTGACGCAGACCTCCGACGAGCTGGTAGGCGACCGCGGCGACCGGGCCGCGGTAGGCGACCTGCCCCTCGATGCCCTCGGGGATGAGCTTGTCGTCGCTGGGCACGTCGGCCTGGAAGTAGCGGTCCTTGGAGTACGACGTCTTCTTGCCGCGCGTCTGCATCGCTCCGAGCGAGCCCATGCCGCGGTACTGCTTGAACTGCTTCCCGCCCTGGAAGACGATCTCGCCGGGCGACTCGTCGGTTCCGGCGAGGAGCGAGCCCAGCATGACGGTGTCGGCACCGGCGACGAGGGCCTTGGCGATGTCGCCCGAGTACTGCAGACCGCCGTCGGCGATCACGGGCACACCCGCCTCGCGAGCGGCGAGGGATGCTTCGTAGACGGCGGTGACCTGCGGAACGCCGACCCCGGCGACCACACGGGTGGTGCAGATGGAGCCCGGGCCGACGCCCACCTTCACGGCGTCCACGCCCGCGTCGACGAGCGCCTGTGCGCCCTCGCGCGTGGCGACGTTGCCGCCGATGACGTCGATGTGGTCGAACGTCGGGTCGGCCTTCAGCCGGCGCACCAGATCGATCACGCCCGCCGACTGGCCGTTGGCGGTGTCGACGACCAACGCATCGACGCCCGCGTCGCGGAGGGCCTCGGCGCGCTCCCACGCGTCGCCGAAGAAGCCGATCGCCGCACCGACGCGCAGGCGGCCGTGCTCGTCCTTCGTGCCAAGGGGGTACTTCTCGCTCTTGTCGAAGTCTTTGATCGTGATGAGTCCGGCGAGCTTGCCGTCGTCGTCGACGAGCGGCAGCTTCTCCACGCGGTGCTTCGCGAAGGTCGCGATGACCTCGTTCGCGCTGATGCCGACGGGGCCGGTGATGAGGCCCTCGGTCGTCATGACGTCTTTGACGAGTGTCGTCTGACGCTCGAAGCCCGAGACGAAGCGCATGTCGCGGTTGGTGACGATGCCGACGAGCCGGCCGTCGTCGTCGACGACGGGCAGACCCGAGATGCGGTACTTCGCGCAGAGATCGTTGACCTCTTCGATCGTCGCGTCGGCGGTGGTCGTGATCGGGTCGGAGATCATCCCCGACTCGCTGCGCTTGACGCGGTCGACGTGCGCTGCCTGGTCTTCGATCGACAGGTTGCGGTGGATGATGCCCAGCCCGCCCTCGCGCGCGATCGCGATCGCGAGACGCGCCTCGGTGACGGTGTCCATCGCGCTCGAGAGCAGCGGTGTCGCGACGGTGATGCGCCGTGACACACGAGAGGAGGTGTCGGCCTCACTCGGGATCACATCCGTGTGCCCCGGAAGGAGGAGGACGTCGTCGTAGGTGAGGCCTACGAAGCCGAAGGGATCGTTGTGCTCCATGGTTCTCGTTCTCCTGCGCGCGCGGCGCGTTGCTCGAAAGGACGACGACGGCCGGTGCGCTGCTCGCGCGCCGACACCGATTCTAATCGCGCGGAACCCTAGTTCATTCCCGGAAATACCCCGACACGGCCGTGACCGACCTAGTATTCCCCTCAGCGTTCCTGCGATCTTCGGGTTTCGCTGTGAAACACCGACGACACATTACGCTCGTAACGTCTTCATCATCGCCGATGCGACTCGATGTCGGCGCCCCCGACTGGAGGATCCGTGAGACCCACCACCACCGCGCCACCACGAGTTCGCGCGGGAGTCATCCCAGCGGTCATCGCACTCATGCTGACGCTGCTCGGGCTTTTCGCCGGCGTGACGCCGGCGCACGCGGCCGAAGACGACCCTTACCGCATCAGCGGCAACGTCCAACTCGACGGCGAACCCTTGGAGGGCGTCGTCCTCGTCGTGACCGGTCCTGGCGGTGAGCAGAAAGTCGAGACCGACGCCGAGGGCCAGTGGCGTGTCGGTGTTCCCGAGCGCGGCGAGGAATACGTCGTCACGCTCGACGAGACCACCCTGCCCGACGGCATCGCGGTCGTCGACCCGGAAGACGACACCCCGAACGCCAAGGAAGTGGAGGTGGGAGCCGGCGGTCGCGTCAGCGTCAACTTCTTCATCGGCGAGGGAGAACGCAGCGTCACCGGTTTCGCCGACCAGCTCGTCCAGCGCGTCGTTCAGGGTCTCAGCTTCGGCCTCATGCTCGCCCTGGCCGCGGTCGGACTGTCCCTGGTCTTCGGTACGACCGGCATCTCGAACTTCGCCCACGGCGAGATGGTCACCTTCGGTGCGGTCATCGCCCTGTTCCTCGTGGGACCGGCGACGCTCGCGCTCCCCGTGTGGCTGGGCTTCCCCCTCGCCGTCATCCTCGGCGGCGGGTTGGGGCTCATCCTCGACATGATCCTCTGGCGGCCTCTTCGGCGAAAGCGGGTGGGAGCCGTGCAGCTGATGATCGTCAGCATCGGTCTCTCGCTCGCGATGCGCTACATCTTCCAGTACTTCATCGGCGGCGGCACGAGCCAGCTGCCGTATGCCTCCGAGCCGAAGATCCCGCTGTTCGGCGTCGTGCAGCTGAGCGTCATCGACATGGTCTCCATCGCCATCTCGATCGTCGTGATCGTCGCGTTCGCCCTCTGGCTCACGTTCTCGCGACTCGGCAAGGCCACTCGAGCCATCTCCGACAACCCCTCGCTCGCCTCGGCGTCGGGCATCGACGTGGACTACGTCGTCCGAGTCGTGTGGGTGGTGGCGGGAGGCCTTGCGGCCCTCGCCGGCGTGCTCTACGCCTACTACCGCCCGGGCATCAAGTGGGACATGGGTGCGCAGGTGCTGCTGCTCATGTTCGCCGCCGTCACGCTCGGCGGGCTCGGCACCGCACTCGGCGCGCTCGTCGGTTCGATCATCGTCGGCCTCCTCGTCGAGGTCTCGACCCTGTTCGGCGTCCCCTCGGATCTGAAGTACGCCACAGCGCTGGTCGTCCTCATCGTGATCCTGCTGTTCCGCCCGCAAGGCATCCTCGGCCGCCGCGAAAGAATAGGTTAGGCGCGAATCATGGACTGGCTCCAGATCCTCTCGAACACCGCATCCTCGATCCTCAGCCCGGCAACCCTCGGCTACGCGCTGGCGGCACTCGGCCTGGCCGTGCACTTCGGCTACGGCGGACTCATCAACATGGGCATCGCCGGCTTCATGGCGATCGGCGCCTACGGGTACGCCATCTCGGTACTGAGCTTCGGACTCCCCTGGTGGCTCGCGGCCCTCATCGGGCTCGTCGCCTCCGCCGTTTTCGCCCTCATCCTCGGCATACCCACGCTGCGACTGCGCGGTGACTATCTCGCGATCGTCACCATCGCCGCCGCGGAGGTCGTTCGTCTGCTGTTCCTGACGACGGCGTTCGAAGACGTCACCGGGTCGGCGGACGGCCTGAGCGGCTACCACGAGAGCTTCCGGTCGTCGAACCCGATCCCGGCCGGCACGTACGGTTTCGGTCCGTTCACCTACAACGAGACCGACTGGTGGGTACGCATCACGGGTCTGGTCACCCTCGCGATCGCCGCACTCGTCGTGTGGATGGTCACCCGCAGCCCCTGGGGCCGCGTCTTGAAGGGAATCCGCGAGGACGAGGACGCCGTACGTTCGCTCGGAAAGAACGTCTTCTCCTACAAGCTGCAGGCACTCGTTCTCGGTGGCGTCCTCGCGGCGGCCGGCGGCATCGTCTACGCGCTGCCCTCGGCGGTCAGCCCCGGCGTCTACGTCACGTCGCTGACCTTCTTCGTCTGGACGGCGCTCCTCCTCGGTGGAGCGGCGACGGTCTTCGGGCCCCTCCTGGGATCGCTGATCTTCTGGGTGCTGCAGACCTTCCTCTCCAACGTCCTCCCCGCTCTCGTGAGCGCGGGCGTCCTCCCGTTCATGTCGGAGATCCAGGCGGGAACGGTGCGCTTCATCCTCGTGGGTGTGGCACTCATGCTGCTCGTGATCTTCATGCCGCAGGGAATCCTCGGCAACAAGAAGGAGCTGACCTTTGTCAAGTAGCGCCTCCCCCAGCGACGCTCCACTCGAGCCCGCCCCGCTGACGTCCCCCACCCCGCGCGCGAAGGCCACCGGCCTGCACATCGGGGAGGCGGTCCCCGGCGTCAAGAAGGTCGACCCGATCATCGTCGCCGACGGCATCACTCGATCGTTCGGAGGTGTGACAGCGGTCGACGTCGAGCACCTCGAAATCCCCCGCGGCGCGATCACCGCCCTGATCGGCCCGAACGGAGCGGGGAAGACCACCCTCTTCAACCTCCTGACCGGCTTCGACAAGCCCAACAGCGGGTCGTGGACGTTCGAGGGCAGGTCGCTCTCGGGCATCCCCGCTTACCGGGTGTCGCGGATGGGCCTCGTGCGCACCTTCCAGCTCACGAAGGCACTCGGGCTGCTCACCGTGATCGACAACATGAAGCTCGGCGCACGCAAGCAGCGCGGCGAGAACTTCTGGCAGGGGCTCATCCCCGCGATCTGGCGCAAGCAGGACGAAGAGATCGAAGCGCGGGCCATGAAGCTCCTCGCCAAGTTCAAGCTCGACGCGAAGGCCGACGACTTCGCCGCGTCCCTGTCGGGTGGTCAGCGCAAGCTCCTCGAAATGGCCCGGTCGCTCATGACCGATCCGACCCTGGTGATGCTCGATGAGCCGATGGCCGGTGTGAACCCCGCCCTGACGCAGTCGCTCCTCGACCACATCCTCGACCTGAAGGATCTCGGCATGACCGTGCTCTTCGTCGAGCACGATATGCACATGGTGCGCCACATCGCCGACTGGGTCGTCGTGATGGCGGAGGGCCGCATCGTCGCGGAGGGAGATCCGCTCTCGGTGATGAAGAATCCCGCCGTGATCGATGCCTACCTCGGCGCTCACCAGGACCTCGACCTGGGGGTCGTCACAGGCCGCGTCGCCGTCGTCGACGTCGACCCGACCACCGATGCCGAAGCATCCGTCGACGCCGATGCGACGGTCCTCGTCGAAGACGGCGTAGCCGAAGACGAAGGGAACCGCGCATGAGCGCCACCGCCACCGCCACGCCCGTCGTGGTCGTCGACAACGTCCACGCCGGATATCTGCCGGGCGTGAACATCCTCAACGGCTGCTCGCTGGTCGCCGAGCAGGGCGAACTCATCGGCATCATCGGCCCGAACGGCGCCGGCAAGTCGACGCTGCTGAAGGCCATTTTCGGGCAGGTGAACGTCCGCGGCGGCACCATCTCGCTGGAGGGCGACGAGATCACGGGGCTCAAGGCCGACAAGCTGGTGCGTCGCGGCGTGGGGTTCATCCCCCAGACGAACAACGTCTTCCCCAGTCTCACGATCGAAGAGAACCTGCAGATGGGGCTGTATCAGAACCCCAAGATCTACAAGGAACGACTCGAGTTCGTCACCGGCATCTTCGCCGAGCTCGGCAAGCGCCTAAAGCAGCGCGCCGGCTCGCTCTCGGGCGGCGAGCGGCAGATGGTCGCGATGAGCCGCGCCCTGATGATGGACCCGAAGGTGCTGCTCCTCGACGAGCCGTCGGCGGGCCTCTCCCCCGTGCGGCAGGACGAAGCGTTCATCCGCGTCTCCGAGATCAACAAAGCCGGGGTGACGTGCATCATGGTCGAGCAGAACGCGCGCCGCTGCCTGCAGATCTGCGACCGCGGCTACGTTCTCGACCAGGGACGCGACGCCTACACCGGCACGGGCCGCGAGCTGCTGAACGACCCCAAGGTCACCGAGCTCTACCTCGGCACGCTGGGCGTCTAGACCTTCGCACCTGCCATCCGGCCCTACGGGGTGCGGATGGCAGGTGCGTGTGCGCGCTCCCCGCCCGCCGCGTCACTTCCGAGCACGTACTCAGGATGAACCTGGGGGTCAGCCCCACCACGGCGGCGTGTCGCATCCGTCGCGACGACTCAGCCTGAGTTGTGGCAGAGAGCGCCCCGGTCTTCGATGCGTGCGAGACGGGTGCCGCCGAGCTCCGAGCCGGGCCGCGGCCAACCGGCCCGCGCGAATTGCGCGGACGGAGAGCTACCGGTCTGCAGCAAGTAATCAGGCTGAGCGCGACTCCGCGGCCCGGGGAGGGGCGTTTCGCACGTCCGCTGCCCGCTCAGCCTGAGTCCGTGCGAATGGAGGTGGGGCGGTGTGGGCAGAGCGCGGCGTACTGGCCGGGGTATAGCCGAACCCACGGGGAAGGGCCCCGGTCCGAAGACCGGGGCCCTTCCTGTCGAGCGGATGCTGAGGATCAGCCCTCGTACGCGACGTAGTTGTTGTCTTCGCCGAACTCGTAGATGCCGATCGACGCCTCGGTCGGGTCGCCGACCTCGTCGAACGTGATGGGACCCGAGATGCCGTCGTAGTCGGCCGTGCCGCCGTCGAGGATGATCGCGGCGCAGTCGGCGTACGACTCGCACTTCGTGCCGTCGCCCGAACCACCGGAGACCTCCTGCAGCTTCGCTGCAATGGCCTCGGAGTCGGTCGAACCGGCGGCGAGGGATGCGAGAGCGAGCAGCACGGTGGCGTCGAACGACTCCGCCGCGTAGCTGTAGTCCTCGAGCGCGGGGCGCCCCTCGGCCGACTGGAACTCGTCGAGAGACGACGTGAACTCGCCGATCGAGTCGATCGACAGACCGGGCAGCGTTCCCTTCGCGCCGGTGAGCGATCCCGCGGGGAACGCGTCGGCGAAGTTCTTCAGGTTGCCGTCGACGAAGTAGAGCTTGTCGGACGGGAACTGACCGAACAGGCTCGGCAGGATCGTCGAGACCTCGTCGAACGTGATCAGAGCGATCGCATCGGGCGCGGCCGCGAGGACCTCGCTGATCTGCGAGTCGAACGTGGTGTCACCGGTGTTGTAGGTCGACTCTGCGACGACCTCGCCACCGGCGGCCTCGAAGGCCTCCGAGACGTACTTGGCGAGACCGGTGCCGTACGAGTCGTTCAGAACCACGAGGCCGAGCGTCTGCGCGCCGCCCTCCGCGATGAGGTTACCCAGCACCTCACCCTGCAGGACGTCCGACGGGGCCGTGCGGAAGTACAGGCCCTTGTCGTCGTAGGTGGTGAACGCGTCCGACGTGTTGGCCGGGGAGAACTGGATGACGCCCGCACCGACGACCTGGTCGATGAACTGGAGCGACGTTCCCGAGGACGCCGCACCGATGATCGCCGAGACGTCCTCGCCCAGGAGGCGGGGGATGGTGGTCTCGTAGGCCTTGTTGTCGGTGTCACCGGAGTCGCCGTAGACGGTCTCCAGCGTGAGACCGGTCGTTTCGGTCTCGGCGTTGATGAGGGACTCCGCGTAGGCGACGCCGGCCTCTTCGGGCGGTCCGAGGAAGGCCAGGTTGCCGGTCTGCGGAAGCGCGGTGCCGATCTTCAGCGTCAGGTCTCCACCGACCTCCGCGTTGGGCGACGAGGACTCCGCGGTTCCGCCGCCACCGGCACAGCCGGCCAGGACGAGCGCACTGACACCGACCAGGGCGATGCCGCCCAGGACCTTGCCGGCACGCGAACGTGAAATGACGCTCATGTTGCTCCTTGCTGTGAATGATTGCGGGCGCGATTCGGGGACCGGCCCAGTGCCCTAAACCTATGTGTCTGTTCGTCTCGGCGGTGTTGCCGTTCGTTAACGATGTGTAACGCGACCTAATCGTTATGCGGAGACCCTCGCCAAACGTCGATAGTGCCCGTTTCCGCCGATCGAGTCCCCGATTTCGGGCACTTCTGGCGAGATCGGGCACTTTCGATGGATGCTGCGCCCCGAGCCGCGGCGGAGTCAGGTCAGCTCGGCGACATCCGAGACGGAGGCCCTGCCGCGCCGGGCGGCGAGGAGCGAGTCCACCGTCAGGACCGCGAGCGCCACCCATACCAGCGCGAACCCGACCCAGCGCTCGAACGGCATGGGCTCGCCGAGGAGCCATGCCCCGGTGACGAACTGCAGCACCGGCGCGACGAACTGCAGGAGCCCGACCAGGGTGAGGGGCGCGCGCCGGGTGCCGGCCGCGAAGAACAGCAGCGGCGTGGCGGTGAACACGCCCGCCATGAGCAGAAGCGCCGCGTGGCCGGCGCCGGCGGTGAAGAGCGTCAGCCCGCTCGTGGCCGCGACCACGCACAGCTGGATGATCGCGATCGGGAACAGCCAGAAGGATTCGAGCGTCAGGCCGCTGACGGCGTCGACGGCCGGTCCGATCTTCTTCTTCACGAGGCCATAGAGCCCGAAGGAGCACGCCAGCGACAGCGCGATCCACGGGAACGTGCCGTAGCCCACGACGATGACGAGCACGGCCACCACGGCGATGCCGATCGCGATCCACTGCGTGATCCGCAGCTTCTCCCGCAGGACGAGAACCCCCAGCAGCACCGTGACGATGGGGTTGATGAAGTAGCCGAGGCTCGTCTCGATGACGTGACCGCTCAGCGTGCCGAGGAGGAAGACCTGCCAGTTGACGTAGATGAGGGCGCCGGCGAGTGCGGTCAGACCCAGCAGACGGGGTTGCCGAACGATCCGCCAGAGCGCCGACCACCCGCGGACCGCGAAGAGGAGGATCGCGCAGAACACCAGCGAGAGCACGATCCGCCAGGCGACGACCTCCCACGCGCCCGTGGGGGCGAGCGTCAGGAAGTACAGCGGAAGGAATCCCCAGAGGAGATAGGCGACGAAGGCATAGACGCCGCCGATCGCGATCTCACGGGAGGGAGTCCGCGCCGCGGGCGTGGAAGCACCGGCACGGTCGTTCACGCTGCCAGCCTAGGCCCGCTGCGGGGTCAATCCGATCGGCCGTCCGCGTCGAAGCACTCACGACGGCTTCTTCGTACGCGCCCCTTGCAACGCGGGAGCCGCCCCACACGGCACACGTGCACCTCCGGTGCACGCAGAAAGGCCCGGATGCCGAAGCATCCGGGCCTTTCCCGACTCGCGAGGAGGCGATCAGCGAACGACGACCGCCAGGACGTCGCGCGCCGAGAGCACGAGGTAGTCGTCGGCGCCGAACTTCACTTCGGTGCCGCCGTACTTGCTGTAGATGACGCGGTCGCCGACGGCGACGTCGATCGGAACACGGTTGCCGTTGTCGTCGATGCGGCCGGGGCCGACAGCCACGACCTCGCCCTCCTGGGGCTTCTCCTTGGCAGTGTCGGGGATGACGAGACCACTGGCCGTGGTCTGCTCTGCCTCGACCTGCTGGATGACGATGCGGTCTTCGAGCGGCTTGATGGAAACCGACACGGTCTACCTCTTCTTTCTTGACGCTTCGGTACGGAAGACTCATTAGCACCCACGCGGGGAGAGTGCTAAACCCGAGTCTAGAGAAGTGCTGGCACTCTCGCAACGCGAGTGCCAGCGAACGTTCCTCGTGTGACCGCGCGTTGCATACCCCGCACCCCGAGCGCTACCCCCCTTTTTTCGTGCGTGGGCGTGTGTCATCATTTCCCCACGACGTCGGAGTCGTAAGGGGCACGATCCGGCACTGGAAGAGAACCTGAAGCTAAGGCGCTTCGGTTTCTTGGCGAGGCGTTAACGCGCTCGCCGAGGGGGATTCGGTACATGCGTGCTCCATATTTTCTTGCGATCGATGTTGGGATGACGCGGACGGCTGCTGCCGTCTCGCAGCGTTCGGGGGGTGTGACGACAGTCACCTCGGTGCCGCTGGGGCGGCACTCCGATCACGCGTCGACGGCGGTGTTCGTCGGCGAGAGCGGACTGCTCTTCGGCGATGCCGCGGAGCGCCGCGGGCTGACTCAGCCCGACCGGCTCATCCGCGAGTTCAAGAGGCGCGTCGGCGACGACGTTCCCGTCGTCGCGGGCGACCAGACCTTCACCGCCGAACAGCTCTTCGCGCACGTCGTGACCTGGGTCACCGAGACGGTGAGCGAGCGCGAAGGACGCTCGCCGTCGGCGATCAGCGTGACCGTGCCCGCTGCCTGGGGCGAATACCGCTCCGAGCGCGTCGGCGCAGCCATCGCCCACGAGGGCTGGCGAGACGTGAACCTCATTCCCGAGCCGGAGGCGGCGGCGCGTCACTACGACCACGTCAACCCGCTCGAGACCGGTCGGGCACTCGCCGTCTACGACCTCGGCGGCGGCACGTTCGACGCCGTCGTCGTGCGTAAAGACAAGAAGGGCGCACTGCGTATCGTGTCGCCCGCGTCGGGACTGTCCGACGTCGGCGGCGCCGACTTCGACGACCTGCTCCTTCGCCACGTGATGACGGCCGCGGGTATCTCGGCGGACGTCCTGGCCACCGACCCCGGCGCGCGCGTCGCACTCGCCGCTCTGCGTCGGGAGTGCGTGGATGCGAAGGAGTCGCTGTCGTTCGACTCGGAGACCGTCATCCCCGTCCTGCTCGGTGGGCGGTCGACCTCGGTGCGCGTGACCCGTGCCGAGTTCGAGGCCATGATCGAGGCGAGGATCGAGCGCACCACCGACGCTCTCGAGCAGTCGATCGAGTCGGCGTCCCTGCGTGCCGATCGCCTGGATGCGATCCTCCTCGTCGGCGGATCGTCGCGGATCCCCCGCGTCGCCCAACTGCTCTCCGAGCGCGTCGACGTCGCGATCGCCGTCGACGCCGACCCGAAGGCCGTCGTCGCGTTCGGGGCCGCGCGCGCCGCCGCCGCCGAGTTCGAGGGCGAGGAGGCTCCGCCGGCGCTCGCCCGCGCACAGGCCGACCCCGCCGAGGAACTGTCGACGCTGCTCGACGAGGCCCGCCACGTTCCCGCACCCCGCCCTCAGCAGAAGTCTCGCGTCCGGTGGTTCGGGCGCGGTCCTGCCGCCGCGGCTGTCACGGTGGGCGTCGTCGTCCTCGCGGCGGGCGTGACGCTGTCGGGCGTCGCCGCCCTGGCCGGCAACGCCGAGCAGCCGGTGCAGGCCTCAGGGCAGGGCGCGGCGTTTTTCAACGACGCCCTGGCCGCGGGCAGCCTGTCAGCGATGGATTCCGACGATGAGGTCGTCGAGACGCCCTTCGGCGTCAATGCGCCGATCAGCGACGTTCCCGTGCTCGAGATCGCCGCCCCGTCGACCCCGAACAACTCGACGCAGAAGCCCAAGTCGAACACCTCGAAGTCGAACACCTCGAAGACACCGACGCGCGCCTCAGGCAAGCCGAACACGTCGACGAACCCCTCGACCTCGAACCAGGCGGGTTCGAACTCGAACCCCTCGTCGGGCTCGGGTGGCAGCCCGTCGACCGCACAGCCGAGCACGCCCAGCGGCTCGACCGGTGGCGGATCGACCCCCGCGACGACACCGCCAACGACACCGTCCACGCCGACCACGACGCCGACCCAGGAGCCGAGCGCACCGCCGGCCACGACGCCCCCGGCCGACCCGGCTCCTGAGCCGTCGACCCCGCCCGTCACCCCCGATCCCGAGCCCCCGGTCGAAACGCCACCGGCCACCGAGGCTCCGGCTCCGGCTCCCGCGCCGGAAAGCACCCCCACCGAGACCGCCTCGGCCGTCTGACGCGAATGACTGGGGGAAACGTCATGACACAGTCACGCCCTTTCGACCTCGCAACGCTCGGATCCGCAGACCCCGTGTGGGGCCGTGCGGCGCGCCAGCAGCTCGATGCGCTGATCGATTCCGGCGACGAACCGCGCCGGGCGATCATCACCGGTCCAGCCGGCTCGGGCAAGACGCTGCTGCTCCGCCACGCCCGACGGCGGTTGACCGACCGCGGGGTGACATCGACCCTTCTGCGCACGAACTCCGATACCGCCGACCTCGACGGCACCGATGTGGTCTTCCTCGATGACGCCCACCGGCTCGACGAGCGCCGGCTCACCTCGCTGATCGACTGGCTGGCCGACCCGTCGGCGCAGATCATCGTCGCCTCGCGACCCTGGCCGCGCACCGCCGCGATGCGACAGCTCGCCGACACGATCGAGCGCGCGCATCCCGCTGTCGTCCTCAGGCACCTGAGTCACCACGACCTGGCAGACCTGCCGGATCTCGGCGACGTCTGCGTCGCGGCGATTCTCGCGCTCACGGCCGGTACGCCGTGGCTCGTCGCCGAGGCGATCCGCGTGCATGACACGTCCTGCGGCGGCGCGGGCGACCACGGACACATCACCGGCGATCTGCAGGACGTCATCGCCCACCGACTCGCGGGCATCGACGAAGCGGTCGCCGAGGCCGTCGTCGCCGTCAGCCTGTCGCCGTCCTCCGCGGCGACGGCGTCGGAGGATCTCCTCTTCGCGGGATACAGCGAAGGGATGCTGCAGCGCAACGGCAGGCCCGTCCCTCTGGTGACCGATGCGGTGCGCGCGACGCTGCCCATCGCTCGCATCGTCGACCTGTACGTGGCATCGACTCCCACCGCATCGGATCTCGAAGACGGGATCGTCGACGGGATCAGCGACGACCGGATCGCCGCGATGCTGCTGCGAGAGGGCGACGCCAGTCTCTCGCGCGATCCCGCCGCCGCGGCCGAGCTCTTCCGCCGGGCCGGCAGTGCCGGCGCCGATCCCCTGTCCGTTCGCATCCGCGAGGCATCGGCCGCGTGGGTCGCCGGCGACATCGACACGGCGGCGGCGCTGTTGGAGGGAATCGACCTCGACACCGCCCACCCCGATCGCGATCGCGCCATCGATCTGTCGGCGTCGATCTGGGCCGCTCGCGGAGACGTCGAATCGGCGGCCGCCGTCTACCGCGCCTCGGGCCGCCTCGGAAGCGACTCGGCGGCCCGGGCCGCGACCGTCGCTCTGGCCGCGGGCGACCCGGTCGCGCTCGACGACGCGAAGAAGGTGCACGATGGAGCGCCGACGATGCCGTCCACGCTCTCCGTCTCTCTCGACCTGATGGCACGCGGAGTCCAGGAGAGCACCACCGCATCGGCGCAGTACGCACTCGTCGACCTCGTACGCGCCGCGGAGGTGTACTCCGCATCCGGAACGGCGGCGCCGATCGGGGAGCTCCCCGCCGTCATCGCGACGCTGATGGCGCTGAATATCGGCGAGCTCGATGTCGCGCACTCCGTCATCGCCGACGCGGTCGCTCGCGGCCACGGCGGACCGTGGGCGCGTCCGCGTCTGCTCCTGTGGAGCTCGTGGGTGTCGCTGCAGTGCGAACACCGCGTCGACGCCGAGGCCGCGCTGGCGCAGGCCTTGGCGGCCCCTCGCCCGCTCTCACCGCGCGACGCGACGCTCGCGAGCGCACTGTCGGTGGCCATCGCCCGTCGCTACGGAGACCTGGGGGAGCTGACCGCGCAGTGGCGACGCGCGCGCTCGAACGTGATGCGGTCGCAGTTCGACGTCTTCAGCATCCTGCCCCTGGGCGAGTTCGTGCTGGCGGCGGTACGCGTCGGCGACGAGGCGCGCATGGATCCCCACTTCCAGCGAGCGCTCGAGAGCGTCGCCCGGCTGAGCAAGGGCAGCGTCTGGGGCGTGCCACTGCACTGGACCGGCATCCAGCGCGGCATCCTCCGTGGCCAGCCCGACGACCTACGTCCTCACGCTCGCGCACTCGTCGAAGCGGCGGGGACCAACGCGCTCGCCGCGCAGATGGCGCAGGCCGGAAGGGTGTGGACGGCTGTCCTTGCCGGCAAGGTCGACCCCGACGTGGTCGAGGCTGCCGCTCTCGGGCTCGCATCCGTCGGACTCGCGTGGGACGGAGCACGGCTGGCCGGACACGCGGCAGGCCGTACCGACGACAAACGGGCGATCTCACGCCTCCTGGCGTGTGCGCGGCAGTTGCACCCCCGCGAGGAGTCGCGCCCCGCTGCCGCACCCGCCGAGTCGACGGATCAGCCTTCCTCCACTCCCCCCGCAGCGCACGGCGCATCGCTGAGCCCGCGGGAGCGCGAGGTCGCCGAGCTCGTGCTGCAGGGCAAGACGTATGTGGAGATCGGCGAATCGATCTTCATCTCGCCTCGAACGGCTGAGCACCACATCGCCCGCATCCGCCGGCGGCTGGGGGCGACGACCCGTTCCGACCTGATCGCGAAGCTGCGTGCGGCTCTCACCGCGGAGGATTCCTCCGCGCGCGAACGAGTCTCCGCGTGAACCGCGTCGCTGCGAAGCGGGCTCGTCATGCCGTTCCCCTAGCTTCCCCCCGGAACCCCTACTGGGGTTCTCACCACTTCGGGGGTAACCCCGACGCGCGAATCGCGCGCCGGTCGTACTGTTCGAATACAAAGATCTTCATAAGGAGCCGAGCATGAGCGTAACCCTGGCCAGTGTCGCCGACGCGCTGATCGAATTCATCCTGAGCCTTCTGCGCGACCCTGAGGCCGCCGCAGAGTTCGAGGAGGATCCCGATGGGATGCTGGCCTCGCGTGGGCTCAGTTCCGTCAGCCACGCAGATGTGTGCTCGGTCGCCCCCGTGCTGGTGGAGCGTCACGACGTCATCCCCTCGCCGAAGCCGACTCCCGCGCCGACCCCCGAGCACCACACGCCGGACAACCCCGTGGTGCGCGAGATCAAGAACATCACCAACCAGTTCACGTCGATCGACGACCGCGACACGATCATCGACCAGTCGGTCAACCAGAACATCTGGGCCGAGGGCGATGTGAACCAGCTCTTCGACAACGAGGCCAACGTCGCTTCGGGCGACGGCTCGATGGCTGCGGGCGATGACATCGCCATCGACAAGACGCAGGACAACTCGACCACCATCAACGCCGGCGGCGACGCGAACGTCGGCAACGACACCGACGTCACCGACATCGATGACTCGTACAACGAAGCCACGGATGCGTCGACGACGACGGACAACTCCACCGACGTCGCCCTCGACGGTTCGGCGAACGACAGCTCGACCACCGTCGACGTCGACAACTCGCTGAACGACACGAGCACCGAGACGACCGACGTCGACACGACCGTCAACAGCGACGCCGTTTTCGACTCGACCGACACGGTCATCGTGGACGACTCGTCGGCAGACGACACCTTCTAGTCGATGACACCGTCCGACGGCCTGGCCCGCAGATCCGATGATTCTGCGGGCCGGGCCCTCGCGCGTTCGCGGGCATACACTCCGGCGAGCCGCGGGAACGATCCCGACGACGATGACGACTTCGAGGAGCGCAAGCCGCCCGCGCGACCGTCTGTCGCCGACAAGCCCGGTGCGCCCGTCATCGTGAAGCTCCCTCTCCCCTTCACCGTCGGTCTGAGTCAGGTCGCCTGGATCTTGAGCATGGCGGTGGGCGCCGTGGTCGTCGTCTACATGTTCATCATCCGCGAGGCGCAGCTGCCCGCGATCATCGACATCGTGAAGGCCGTCGATGCGACGCGAGCCGACGAGACCTACACCGCCGCGGCCGACATCATCTTCTGGGTGCTCTTCGGCATGCAGGTGCTGCTGCTGTTCATCCAGATCATGCTGCAGGTGTCGTTCTCCAACCGCCGCCCGAACGTGCGGTGGTGGCAGTTCGGTGTCCTGCTGACGCAGGCGGGAGTCGTGCTCATCGCGCGCGAACTGCTCGCCGTCGGCGATCGGGGCATTCCGCTGGAGCGGATCATGCTCATCCAGCTCGGATTGGCCCTCCTGGGCCTGCTGATCGGGCTGTTCCCGCCGGCCCTACGCTGGACTGCCCGCGGCCACGACGTCCGCCGTGGACCGATCGGCTCCGGGAGCAGCTCCGACCTGTGAGGCGATCCCCTCGAGGCTGCGGATCACCACCCGGCAGATCTCGATCGTGGCGCGATCACTCAGCGGCGATTCGCTGAGGGTCCGCCACTTCGCCAGCGAAGAGGCGAGCGTCTCGCGCACCTCGTCGGTACGCGCCGAGTCGGTGAGCCCGAGGCGCGCGGCGACCGCCGTGCCGGAGCCGCCGATGATGCGCTCGGCCTCGACGGCATCTGCGGGCTCCAGCCGCGGGATCGTCGTTCGGAATTCCGACAGCAGCACCAGTTCGCGCAGCTCGTGGTTCGTCGCCACCAGGCGCTCGAGGCCCGCACGCACGTCTTCGGAGCCGTCTCGGGGCTTCTCGCGCAGCAGGTCTTCCAGACCCGCCAGCACGGCCCGCGTCTTCAGCACGGATGCCCGCGCGCGGAACTGCTCGACGATGAACTGCTGCACCTCGAGCAAGCCGCTCTGCTGCACGAGGCGGTGGGCGAGGTCGGTCGAACTGGATGCTCCCGCGCGCACCAGCGCGGAACCGAGGCGGACGCCGAAGATGCCGAAGCGGGCGAGCAGGCGCTTGCGCTCCTCGACCGACAGGGTTGTCGCGGTGGAGGGTCGGGTGAATCGATCGACCGACACCAGCATCCGGTCTCGCGTGGCCCTGTCGAGGCTCGCGAGTTCACGGAACGCGGCGAACTCGCTCTCTCGGAGCGCTCGCGCGCCCTCGGCGAGCAGACCCGCCACGGGGATGCAGCCGAGCGCGAGGGCCCGCAGCTCGCCGTCGCGTCGATACCTGTCGGCCACGCGAGCGGCCGACAGCAGCGAGTCGATGCGACCGGAGCCGATCTCGTCGGCCCGCGACAGCAGGGCGACGGCGTTCACCGTCTGCGACGAACCGGCCGCGTTATCGCGGAAGGCCTCGAGGAATCCGATGTCGGATGCGTGGATGTGCCGCAGCAGGTAGAGGATGGCGTCGGCGTCGGACGGCGCATCGTCGGGAGCGAGGAACGCGTGCGAGCGCGCGGAGACGTCCTGCGACAGAGAGGCGATGCCGGGGGTGTCGATGATCACGAGGGAGCGGAGGCTCTCGGAGGGCCACGCGACGTCGATCCACTCGACCTGGTCGGCCGTCAACGCGCCCAGTTCGATCACCAGGGCACCGTCGGCGCGCTTGACGGGCAAGCGCGTCTCCCCTCCGCCCTTCAGGTGGGCGGTGATGCGCGCCGAGACCGAATAGCGGTACCAGGTGACGATCTTGGTGCACTCACCGGCGTCAGTGGGCGCGATCTGCTCACCGATGAGGGCGTTCAACACGGTCGACTTGCCCGCCTTGACCATGCCCGCCACGGCCAGCCGCAGCGGCTCACGGAGTCGGCGCGCGTGCCGCTCGAGCGACGCGACCGCGACGCGGTCATCGGCGTAGAGCTCGAGAGCCTCCTCTACGAGGGTCGCCGCGTCGGCGAGTCCCGCCCGACTCATCGGATGGACTTCTTCGCGGTGCTCTCGCCGGCGACCAGGGCCGGGATCTCCTTGCGGAGGGCCTCGATGCGGTTGAGATGCATCTCCAGCTGCTTCACCCGTGAGTCGCGGTCGCTCTGATAGGTCACCGCCGCCTGCTTGGCGACGAGCACGGAATCGGAGAGCGAGCGGTGCAGCTCGTCGGCGATACCGCCGAAGTGATCGCGGGCGGCGCGCTGCACCGACCTCAGGCGGTCTCTGAGCTGCTTGCCCACCTGGAACACGACGTCTTCGATGTGACGGCGCACGAGGTTCTTCGCCTCGGCCTGCCGGCGGTTGAGGCGGTTCGACATGTCCTCTTTATATGCGCGGCGTCCGACCACGACACCGACCAGCAACGAGATCGGGTTGAGCAGCGACAGTCCGACGAGGCTGGTCGCGAGACCCGCCATCAGCACGCCACCGTAGGAACCGCGGACGCCGATGTAGATCTTCTCAGCAGCGCCGAGGCGACCCTCCTGGATGCCCTGCATGTCTTCGACGGGATCGAGCAGACCGTCGGTGTCGCCGACGCGGATGAGGGGGATGCCCGCCTCCTCGGTGATGAACTCCTCGGCGACCCGCTCCGCGAGCCACTGGGAGCGCTCGTTCGTCCAGACGAACGTCTCCGACACGGCGGCGGAGACACGCTGGTCGAGCCACTCGGTGATCTGGTCCCAGATCGGACCGGGGTCGCCCTCATCGATCGACGCCTCGGCCTCGCGCTGGACTTTGCGGAGTCGGTCGCGGAGGTCGTGCTCGGTGTCGGAGATGAGATCGGCGATACCGTCGCCGAGTGCGACCTGCCACCGGGAGGAACGCCCGCGGAACTCGTCGGCCCGCGCCTTGGCCTCGTCGAGACGGGCGATCATCTGCGGGGTGTCTTCGGGGTGCAGCAGCGCGTTCAGCTCCGTCTTGACGCTGAGCGAGAGCTGGTCGGTGACCGACATGAGGTCGTGCATCGCCGCGCGCTGGTGCAGCGCCTCGGCCTTGCCGAGCACGTCGCGACGAAGATGTGTCACGAGAGCCGGGAACCCCGACTCCTCATTGAGCTCCCGGTCCTGCTCGTCGGCCGCGGTCAGGCGCAGATCGCTCGAGACGGCGAAGATCGGGATCTTGCCGACAGCACCGAGGTGCGATCGGTCGATGCGCTCGATCTGGCGCCACTCGGGGTACACGTCGGTCTTGGAGAGCACGGCGGCCACGTTCGGGGACACCCGCAGAGCGTGCTTGAGGAACTGCACCTCGGGCTCGGTGTACTCCTGCGACGCGTCGGAGACCAGCAGCACGGCGTGCGCGGTCGACAGGGCGGCCAGAGTGCTCACCGAGCGGGTCGATTCGATTCCGCCGACGCCGGGCGAGTCGATGAGCTTGAGCCCGCCGCGGAGGATCTCGCGCGGGAGCATCACCTCGGCGGCGAGGATGTCGCGGGCGTTGTTCGGGTTGCCGCGTTCCGAGACGTACTCGGCGAGATCGGTGAGCGGGATGGTCGTACGTTCCACCCGGGGCTCGACCCCGCTGTCGTCGCGCGTGAGGACGACGGCCGAAGCCACGTCTGCGTAGGAGACGTACGTCGGAACGCTGGTGGCGACGTCGTCGTCGACGGGACAGGCCGGCGCGTTCACGAGCGCGTTGACGAGCTTGCTCTTGCCCTGCTTGAACTGGCCCACGATGACGACCCGCACCTGGGGGTCGAGAAGGCGGGCGCGGGTCTGGTCGAGGCGTTCGGCCAGGTCCTCCCGCCCCGCGACGGATGTGAAGCCCTTCGTGCGCTCGACGAGGACCACGAGATCCTTGTTCGCCAGCTCGACCGCGGTAGGAGAGGTGTCGTCTCCGGCGGTGGTGCTCTGATCGGTGGTCGCAGGAACGGTCTGGCTCATCCGAGATCTCCTTCGTCGCATCACACCGGGGTGATGCCATTGTCGCCTGTTTTCGCCTACGCAGGGCCGTGAACGGAGCGATGACCCCGGTGGCAGGGGCAGCCACCGGGGTCATCGGTTCGATCAGGTCGCGAAGACCCTCACGGGAGTGCTCACAGAGCGTCGAAGTCGACGTCCACGCTCACGTCGTCGGCGATGACGGAGTCGTCACTGCCCCAGATCACGTCGGCGTCGATGTCCCACGCGCTGGTGTTCGTCTCGGTCAGCTCGTCGTTGAACGAGTTGTCGACGGCCACGTTGGTCGAGTCGTCGTTGAACGAGTCGGTGACGTCCCAGTCCTGCGAAGCATCCGTGTACTCGGACGAGTCGGTGTACGAGTTGTTCGAGAACAGCTCGTTCGAGATCGTCGTCGTGTTGCCGATGTTCACGTCGCCGCCGGCGTCGATGTTGGTCGAGTCGTCGCGCGTCTGGGTGACGGAGATGTCGCCGCCCGCAGCCCACGAACCCTCGCCCGACGCGACGACCGCTTCGCTGGCACCGCCGAATGCGACGTCACCCTCGGCCGCGATGTTGCCGTTGACCGACTGGTCGACGATCGTCGCCGAGTTGTTGATCCACAGGTCGCCGCCGCCGCCGGCGCCCCCACCGAGGTGCAGGTCGCCGAAGCCGGTGTTGTAGTCGCGGTTGCCGGCGTTGATCGAGTGGTCGTCGGTGATGTCGAAGCTGTACGAGTTGCCCGAGTTGTTCATCGAGCTGTCGTTGCCCGAGTCGTTGATCGAGTTGTCGGAGAGGTCGTTGCCCGAGTTGTTGATCGAGTTGTCGGTCTCTTCGAAGAACTCGTTGAACGAGTCGGTGACACCGATCGTGGTGTTGGTCTCGGTGGTGGTCTCGTCGACGTTGCCGACGTTGTCGAGTCCGATGGCGGTGTTGCCGCTGTCGTTGACCGAGTCGTCGGTGTTTCCGACGTCGGTGACGTCGAAGCCGACCGTGGCGCTGTTCGTGGTCGAGCTGGTGTTGTTCGAGTTCGACTCGACCGTGTTGAACGAGTCGGCGATGTCTTCGGCGAAGAAGTCAGGCATGTCCGTGTCTTTCTAGGAGTGTTCCGAAGCGGAAGCGGAGGGGGCGGATGACCCGGCCGCCGCGCGAACGCGGCGGCCGGGTCGATCGATCAGAAGGTGAAGTCGGATCCGTCGATGATCGCGGAGCCGTCGCTGTCGGCGACGAGGTCGACGTCGGCGTTGACCGTGAGGTCGCTGTCGATGTCGGTGAAGTCGTTGAACGAGTCCGACAGGTCGTAGTTGTCGGAGTAGTCGTTGAACGAGTCGTCCACGTCGATGACGACCGACTCGTCGGTGGTGACCGACTCGTCGAGGTAGGAGTTGTGCGAGCCGACCACGTTGCTGATCGTCGTCTCGTTGCCGATGTTGACGTCACCCTCGGCGTCGATGTTGGTCGAGGTGTCGAGCGACGTGGTGACGGTGATGTCGCCGCCGGCTGCCATCGCGTCCTCACCGGACGCGACCACGGCCGAGTTGCCCGAGAAACCGAGGACGTCGCCGCCCGAGACGATGTTGCTGTTGACCGACTGGTCGACGATCGTGCTCTGGCTCCAGATGTGGGTCTCTCCGCCGCCGGCCGCGGCAGCGCCCGCTGCGCCGCCGAAGTGCAGGTCGCCGAAGCCCGTGTTGTACTCACGGTTGCCGGCGTTGATGGAGTGGTCGTCCCACGAGGTGTAGGTGAGGGTGTTGTGCGAGTCGTTGACCGACTCGTCGTTGAACGAGTCGTTGACCGAGTTGTCGGACTCGTCGTTGAACGAGTCGTTGACCGAGTTGTCCTCTTCGACGGTCTCGGTGTTGCCCGAGTTGTCGATGTCCCAGTCTTCGTTGGTGACCTCGGTGTCGGTGGTCTCGTTGAACGAGTCGTTCACGTCGACGCCCAGGTTGCCGGAGTCGTTGACCGAGTTGTCCTCGTTGAACGCGTTGTCGACGACGACACCGACGTTCAGCTCGTTGTTCTCCTCGGTGGTGTTGCCGGAGTCGATGACTGCGGAGTTGCCCGAGTCGAAGATGTCGCCGACGTTGATCTCATCTGGCATTTCTATTCCCTTTGCTCAGGGCCGGAGCCCGACAGTGGTCTGTGTCATCTCAAAGTAGGAGCACCCCCGCGTAGGCACATCGGGGATGCCTCCGGGATCTCCCGGGGGCCCCGAGGGGGTTTCGGGCTCCGGGGGATCCCCGGGTAGGGGGTTTGCGGATGCGCGCCACGGCGCCGACCTAGGGTGGATCCGATGGACATCGCCGAACTGACCGCCCTGTTGACCCCCGACGGCCTCCGCCTTCTCGACGAGACGGCGGCTCATTCGGGCGACGTGGCGCAGACGGTGTCGCGGCTTCGAGCAGCGGGTCACTCCCCCGAACTCGTCTCGGCGGTCGTCGGGCAGTCCCGGCTGCGCTCCCGGGCGTCGGCGAAGTTCGGAGAGTTCGCCGAGCGGATGCTGTTCACCAAGGCGGGCCTCGAACAGGCCACCCGCCTGTCGATCGCCGGGAGGCACGCCGCGCGTTTTCGCGACGCGGGCGTCTCGCGAGTGGCCGACCTGGGCTGCGGCATCGGCGGCGACGCGATGGGGTTCGCCGCGCTCGGGCTGCGGGTTCGGGCGGTGGACGCCGACGAGGTGACCTCGGCGATCGCCGCGTACAACCTGGCGCCCTTCGGCGATGCCGTCGAGGTGCGGCACGCGACGGCCGAGACCGCGGACCTGGCGGGCGTCGACGCCGTGTGGCTCGACCCCGCTCGGCGCACGGCCGGACACACCGAGACGAGTCGCGTGTCGGTCGCCGACTACTCCCCGCCGCTGGACTGGGCCTTCGCGCAGCTGCGGCGTCTTCCCGGCGGCATGAAGCTCGGTCCCGCCTTCGACCGCGACACGATCCCCGACGACCTCGAAGCACAGTGGGTCAGCGCCGACGGCTCGACCGTCGAGCTTGTGCTGTGGTCGGGAACGCTGGCCCGGGAGGGCGTGCGGCGAGCCGCACTCGTGACACGGGGCGAGCAGTCGTGGGAGATCACGAGCCCCGCCGACGCCGAAGACGTCGATGTTCGCGAACTCGGCGCGTTCGTGCACGAGCCCGACGGAGCCGTGATCCGCGCGCGCCTGATCGGCGACGTCGCACGCGCACTCGAGGCCGGCATGCTCTCGCCCGGCATGGCATACCTCACCTCGGATGCGGCGCTGACGAGCCCGTTCGTCTCGTCGTTCCGCGTGCGAGAAGAGGTGCCGTCCGACACCCGTGCGCTGGCCAAGGTGCTGCGCGCGCGAGGCATCGGCACCCTCGAGATCAAGAAGCGCGGGGTCGACGTCGATCCCGCGACGCTACGGGGGAAGCTCCGACTACACGGCGACGACTCCGCGACGCTCCTGCTCACGCGGATCGGCTCGCGCCGTCTCGCACTCCTCGCCGACCGGGTGTCCTGACGCCCGTTCCCCCGCCGCATCCGCTCCCCTGCGTCCGCTCCCCTGTCGCGATTGGCCCTTCACACACGCCGTTCGCGACAGGGGAGCTTCTTTTCTTTCGCTCTCCTGTCGCAGACGGCGGGTGCGATCCGCGATACGTGACAGGGGAACGCGGGGCGGGGCGGGGACGCGGGGCGGCGACGCGGGGTGGTCAGCCGATGAGGCCGGCGCGCGAGGCTGCCCACAGCAGCCAGCCGGCGCTGTAGAGCACCGAGAGCGCGCCGAGCACGATCGCCCAGACGACGATGCCCCGACGCTCGACCGGTCGGCGCGAGGCGACGATCGCCGTCACGATCGCGACGAGCCCGAGCGGCAGCATCCATCCCCCGACGAACGAAGCAGCGAGCGACACGATCGCGAGCCCGAGCGCCCACGGCCCTACGACGGGACGCGGCGAGCGTTGCGGCGCCTCGTGGGCGGTCGCGACGGCCACGTCATCGACGGCCACGTCATCGACGGCCACATCATCGGCGGCGAGCACAGCGGTGGCGCCGTCGGTCTCGACGGGGCGTTCGAGCTCTTCGGGCACAGGGACCGTCGCGCGTCGACGCCGCTCGACCGACGCCGACACCGCGTCGAGGTCGGGTACGGGCGGCGGCGGTCCGGGCAGCACGGGGGCGCCGTCGTCGAGACGCTCGTGGTCGCTCATACCTGGATCTCCGTCACGGGGAGCGTCGAATCGGCGCCGAACGCCAGGGTGGAGGGTTCGCGGCCTGCGGTGATGAGCTCGGCCGCGAGCGCGGCGATCATGGCGCCGTTGTCGGTGCACAGGCTCAACGGCGGGATGCGGACGGTGACGCCCGCCGCCTCGGCACGCGCCAGCGCGACGTCGCGCAGGCGCCGGTTGGCGATGACGCCGCCGCCGAGCAGCAGGCGGGGCACGCCGTGACGGGCGCACGCGTCGAGCGCCTTGGTCACCAGCACGTCGACCACGGCCTCTCGGAAAGACGCCGCGACGTCGGCCACCGGCACGGGCTCGCCCGCGTCCTCGCGCTGCTCCACCCAGCGCGCGACGGCGGTCTTGAGCCCGGAGAACGAGAAGTCGTAGCGGTGCTCGGCCATGTCGGATGCCCGCGAGAGGCCGCGGGGGAATCGGATCGCCAGCGGGTCGCCCTCGGCCGCGGCACGGTCGATCTCGGGCCCCCCGGGATAGGGCAGCCCCAGCACGCGCGCGACCTTGTCGAACGCCTCGCCCGCGGCATCGTCGACGGTCTCACCGAGCAGTTCGACGTCGCTCGTGAGGTCGCGCACGAGCAACAGCGACGTGTGACCGCCGCTGACGAGGAGGGCGACCGTGGGGTATTCGAGACGGTCGGCGTCTTCGGTGAGGATGTCGGCGGCGATGTGCCCGACGAGGTGGTTGACGGCGTAGAGCGGCTTTCCGAGCGACACGGCGAGCGCCTTCGCCGCGCCCACTCCCACCATGAGGGCGCCGGCGAGACCCGGCCCGCTCGTCACCGCGATCGCGTCGAGGTCGTCGAGCGTCACGGATGCTTCGGCGAGGGCCGCCTCGATCGACGGCTGCAGCGCTTCGAGGTGCGCGCGGGCCGCGACCTCGGGCACGACGCCGCCGTACCGGGCCTGCTCGTCCATGCTGGACGCGATGGTGTTCGACAGCAGCTCGCGGCCCCGCACGATGCCGATGCCCGTCTCGTCGCAGCTGGTCTCGATACCCAGCACCAGCGGCCCGCTCACGTGCACGCTCCCGCGTCGGTGGCAGACGGGTTCGTCGCGGCACGCCACGCTGCGACATCGAGCCGCATGACCACGGCGTCGACGTTGCCGTCGGGGTAATAGTTGGGGCGTCGGCCGATCTCCACGAATCCCTCCGAGCGGTAGAGGTTCTGGGCCGTGGCGTTGTCGTCGCGGACGTCGAGGAACACCTCGCGGATGCGGCGACGCTCGGCCTCTCCCAGCAGCTCGCGCAGGAGCGCCCTCCCCTGCCCCCGCCCGCGGGCGGATGCGGCGAGCGCGATGGTCTGGATGTCGGCGTCGGTGCTCCCCCTGGGAGCGCGCAGGCCGGCATAGCCGTCGAGACGCCCGGGTGCCTCGGCGACCACGTACCAGTTGTGCTCCGAGGCGAGCTCCGCGCGCATGACGGCCGGCGACCAGGCATCGCCCTGGAACGACGCGCGTTCGAGCACCATGATCGCGTCGAGATCGTCGACGGTGGCAGGACGCAGATTCACGAACCCACCCGCTTGCGCGCGCCGCCCACGGTGACATCGGGGGCGCGGAGGTAGAGGGGTTCGGAGGCGGCGACCTCTCGGCCGGCGGCGACGGAGCGCGCACCCATCAGCGCGACCATGGCCGCCGGGACGGATGCGGCGTCCAGCCGCGTGACGTCGAGGTCTGTGAGCACGCGATCGAGGTCGTCGCGCGGGACGAGCGTCGGGCCGACCTCCCGCACCGGGAGGCCGTCGTCATCGAGCCCGTCGTAGACCGAGTAGGCGAATTCGCGTCGGCGCGCGTCGGTGACGACGGCGAAGCGGGCGGAGTCGGCGTCGAGACCGTCGACGAGCGCGCGGCGCAGGAGGACACCGAGGGCGACGGCGTCGTGACTGGCGACGGGGACGACCGGCAGCCCCCGCCCGAGGGCGAAAGCGCGGGCGGCCGCGATGCCGACGCGGAGCCCCGTGAAGGGGCCGGGACCCATGCCCGCCGCGACATGCGTCAGCGGCGCGGACGACTCCCCCACGACCCGCGCGAGCAGGTCACCGATGACCTCGGCGTGCCCGAGCGGGTTCTCGCTCGACGCTTCGGCGACGGTGACCCCGTCGTCCTCGACGACGGCGACGGACGTGCCGAGGGAGGTATCGATGCCGAGGAACACTCGTCCAGGATAATCGCCTCGGCCCACGCCATCCGAAGCAGCCGCCGCCACGAATACACCACGTGACCACGCCGACCGCCCTCGAAGTGAACGCGACCCCTCTGGGGCTGAGCCGGGTCGTCGTGCCGACGGCCGTCGGGGCGGTCACGTCTTATGCGGGACGCCGCACCGGCGGTGCGGCCGTGGTGATGCTTCACGGTGCCGCAGCCCGGTGGACGACCTGGACGCCGCTGCTGGCGGCATCCGACCGCTCCGCGCACCCGCTGACCGACGTGGTGCTCATCGATCTCCCCGGCTGGGGCGACAGCGGCGTGCGCGCACCCTCGCTCGAGCACCTCTCCGCCGCGGTCGTCGATGTCATCCGGGCGTGCGGATACGACCGGTGGCGCCTCGTCGGGCATTCCCTCGGCGGTTTCGTCGCCCTCGACATCGCGGCCAGGCACCCGGAGGAGACGCTCGCCGTCGGTCTCGTCTCCGCGACCGGCGGCGGGGTGCTCGACGTGCTTCGCCGCCCCCTCCGCGGCGGGCTCCGGCTTCCCGGGTTCGCGGGCATGCTGCTCGCCATGCACGTGCTGCACTCGCTCGGCCGGGCCGCGGCTCCCCTGCTTCTCTTCCTGAGGAACGTCGGGCTTCTCCGCGCCTTCGCCGCCCCGCTGTTCCGCCACCCGAACGAGGTCGATCGTTCCGTGTCCGATGCCCTCGCCGGAGAGATCCGGCCGGTCGCGTTCTTGCGCGCGGCCCGGGCGGCGCGCACCTACGACGACCGCCGCTGGCGACGCATCCGGTGCGTCGTGCGAGCCGTCGCCGGCGAGCGCGATGTGTTCTCCGCTCCGTCCGACGACGCGTGGTTCGCCCGGCGGATCCGAGACTTCTCCGCGAAGCGTCTGCGCGACGCCGGTCACTACGCGGCCGTCGAACGCCCCGACGAGGTGCTGCGCTCGCTCACCGAGGTGCTCGCGCCCGACGTGGAGGAGTCCGCCCTCAGGGTCGCCGCGAGATCGTGACCGTACGCGGGGCGTCGGCGTCGAGGTCGGCGCTCGCGCGGGAGAGGTCACCGCAGGCCGTATCGATGCCGCGTCCGCCGGTCTGCCGGACCAGATCGATCTCCCACCACGCGTCGGCGAGGTGCTCGGCCATGCCGCCGCCCCACTCGACGACGACGACGGAACGGTCGACATCGATGTCGAGGTCGTCGAGTTCCACCGCCGACCCGAGCCGATAGGCGTCGACGTGCACGAGCGGCGGACCGTCGACCAGCGACGGGTGCGTCCGCGCGAGAACGAAGGTGGGGCTCTGCACCGGACCGCGGATCCCGAGTCCGGCACCGATCCCGCGGGTCAGCGTGGTCTTGCCCGCCCCCAGCGGGCCGTTCAGCACGACGACGTCGCCCGGCTCGAGGGCGGCACCGATCGCGCGACCGAGCAGCTCCATCTCGGCTGCGGTCGTGACCTCGCGCGTGCCGAGCAACTCGGCGGGAACCGTCACGACGACACCTGCACGCGAGGCACGCGCGGTCCGATGCGGGTGACGATCTCGTAGTCGATCGTCCCCGCAGCATCCGCCCAGTCCGAGGCGGCGGGGTGACCGAGGGTCGGGTCGCCGAACAGCACGACCTCGTCGCCGACCGCGACCGGAGCGTCGCCGACGTCGACGACGAACTGGTCCATCGCGATGCGGCCGGCGACGCGGTACTCGTTGCCGCCGATGCGGACGGGCCCCGATCCGGAGGCCTGGCGCGGAACACCGTCGGCGTACCCCAGCGGCACGAGGGCCAGGGTGGTGTCGGTCTGCGTGCGGTAGTCGTACCCGTACGACACGCCCGTGCCCGCGGGCACCCGGCGCACCGCGGCGACCACCGAGCGCAGCGTCATCGCCGGACGGAGACCGAGATCGGCCGACGAGCGGTCGTCGAACGGCGAGAGTCCGTAGATGCCGATGCCGATGCGGACGCACCCCATCCGCGACTCCGGGAGGGCGATGGCGGCGTGGGTCGCGGCGATGTGGCGCAGCGGCGGGTGCAGTCCCGCCGCCGCCGCGAGCACGACGCCCTCCTGGAACGCGGCGAGCGCGGCCCGATCGTCTTCGGGAGACGTGTTCGACAGGTGCGAAAAGAGGCCGACGACGGTCAGCTTGCCGATGCGCTCGAGGCGCGCGGCCTCAGCGAAGACGACGCGGTAGTCGGCGGGGGCGATCCCGTTGCGCGACAGGCCGGTCTCGATCTTGAGGTGCACCGAGACGGGGCGCGACGTGGATGCGGCGGCCGCGACCTGCAGCAGCTGATCGAGCCCGGAGATGCCGAGCTCGATGTCGGCGGCGATCGCGTCGTCGAACGTCTCGCCGGGCGCGTGCAGCCAGGCGAGGATGGGTGCGCGGATCCCCGCGCGGCGCAGGGCCAGCGCCTCCGTGACATCGGCGACACCGATGCGGGTGGCCCCGCCCTGGAGAGCGGCGACCGCAGAGCGGAACGCGCCGTGCCCGTACCCGTCGGCCTTGACGACGGCGATGACCTCGGAATCGGTCAGCCGACGGAGGTGTCGCACGTTGTCGGCGATCGCCTCGACGTCGATGCGCGCCTCGCGCAGGCGCCCGGTGGGGAGTCGGTTCATGCCGCACCCTTCTCTGCTTCGGCCACCACGTAAGCCGTCGCGATTCCCGCGTCGTGGCTCATCGACAGGTGCACGGCGGTGATGCCGCGCTCCGTGAGGACGGCCGCCGTCGACCCTGAGAGACGGAAGAGAGGCCTCCCGGATGCTTCGGAAGCGATCTCGATCTCACTCCAGTGCACGCCGTCGGAGCCGCCCAGAGCCTTGATCAGGGCCTCCTTCGCAGCATAGCGAGCGGCGAGCGACCGGGGCTTCAGCATCCGCTCGTCCGGAGAAAACAACCGCGTGAGCAGCCGAGGGGTGCGCGCGATAGACCTCTCGAACCGCGCGATGTCGACCAGGTCGACGCCGATGCCGACGATCACCGAGTGCTCCTTCTGCGCCCTGCGGGCGGTGCCTATTCGACCGTGACGGACTTCGCGAGGTTGCGCGGCTGGTCGACGTCGAGACCCTTCGCCGTCGCCAGCCCCATCGCGAAGATGTGCAGCGGCACGACGGCGAGCAGCGGCTCGAACAGGGGACCTGCGAGCGGGATGCGCAGAACCTCGTCGGCCTGCGGGAGCACCGCAGCGTCGCCCTCCTCGGCGATCGCGATGACCCGGGCGCCGCGGGCGCTGATCTCCTCGATGCTCGAGATCACCTTGCGGTGCAGCTCGCCCGAGCCGCGCGGCGACGGGACGATCACGAACACGGGCTGACCGGCTTCGATGAGGGCGATCGGGCCGTGCTTCAGCTCACCGGCGGCGAACCCCTCCGCGTGGATATAGGCGAGCTCCTTCAGCTTGAGCGCGCCCTCCATCGCGATGGGGAACCCGACGTGACGACCGAGGAAGAGCACCGAGCGCGTGTCGGCCATCCAGTGCGCGAACTGCTCGATGCGGGGCTGCTCGCGCTCGAGGATCTGCGCGATCTTGCCGGGCACCGACTCGAGCTCGACCACGTGGTCGGCGATCTCGGCGGCCGAGAGCGACCCGCGCAGTCGCGCGACGTGCAGGCCGAAGAGGTAGAGCGCGGTGATCTGCGCGACGAAGGCCTTGGTCGAGGCCACGGCGACCTCGGGACCGGCGTGGGTGTAGACGACCGCGTCGGACTCGCGCGGGATGGTGGCGCCCTGCGTGTTGCAGATCGACAGGGTCTTCGCGCCGCGCTCGCGGGCGTACTTGACCGCCATGAGGGTGTCCATGGTCTCGCCCGACTGGCTGATCGAGACGACGAGGGTGTCGGGTCCGAGCACCGGGTCGCGGTAGCGGAACTCGTGGGCGAGCTCGACGTCGACCGGCACGCGGGTCCACTGCTCGAGCGCGTACTTGCCGACCTGGCCGGCATACGCCGCCGTGCCGCAGGCGATGACGATGACGCGCGAGACGTCGCGGAACAGGTCGTCGAGTCCCTCGAGTTCGGGGATGACCACCGCACCGTCGTGGAGGCGACCGCGCAGCGTGTTGGAGACGGCGTCGGGCTCTTCCGACACCTCCTTGGCCATGAACGACGACCATCCACCCTTTTCGGCCGCCGAGGCGTCCCAGGTCACCTCGAACGGCTCGACCTCGACGGGGGCGCCGTCGAAGTCGGTGACCTCGACGCCCGACGGAGTGATCGCGACGATCTCGTCCTGACCGATGGCCAGGGCGTGACGGGTGTGTTCGACGAAAGCGGCGACGTCGGAGCCGAGGAAGTTCTCGCCGTCGCCCAGACCGATCACCAGCGGCGAGTTGCGGCGCGCGCCGACGACGAGTCCCGGGTGGTCCTGGTGCATCGCGAGGAGCGTGTACGCGCCCTCCAGTCGGGAGACGACGGCACGGAAGGCGGCGACGAGGTCGCCCGTCTTGCGGTACTCCCGACCGATGAGCACGGCTGCGACCTCGGTGTCGGTCTGGCTGAGGAAGGTGTAGCCGTCGCTGACCAGCTCGGCCTTCAGCTCGGAGAAGTTCTCGATGATGCCGTTGTGGATGACGGCGAGCTTGTCGTCGTCGGCCAGGTGCGGGTGCGCGTTGGAGTCGGTCGGTCCACCGTGCGTCGCCCATCGGGTGTGCCCGATACCGGTGGTGCCGTCGCTCAGCGGGTGCTCGACGAGGTCGTCGCGGAGCACGGCGAGCTTGCCCGCGCGCTTGCGCATGCCGAGGCCGCCATCGGCGTCGATCACGGCGACACCCGCCGAGTCGTATCCGCGGTATTCCAGTCGGGCGAGGCCCGCGAGAAGGATGCTCTGACTCTGCCGGGGGCCGACGTATCCGATGATTCCGCACATAGGGATTCATCCTAGGCGCGGCGACCTGTCCGTCGGCTTCGAACGCGCGCCCGCGCGGCGAGCGCGGTGCGGGATCGGGGCGCGTTCTTCCGGTTGGGGCGCGGAATTCCTCGCCCCGAGGCGAGGAACGCGCCCCGAACCGGCCCGCGACAGGTCAGAGGGCGCGACCGTCGGGTATCGGCTGGGGCTCGTGCGTGGGACGCCGTGGCCCTCGAGCCACGCGGGTGCGCCCCCGCGCGGAGCGCCCGCTCCCCCGCCCGGATCCGCCGTCGTCCGCCCATGCGTCGTCGACCACGCGCCTCATGGCTCGACCGACTCGCCGCGCCCCACCCCACGCGCGCGTCCATGAACGATCGCGCACGAGCAGGAGATCCAGCGCGATCATCGTCAGCGAGAAGGGCCAGAGGCCCAAGAGGACGGCGATGCCGAGGTGCATGCCGGTGATGAGCACGAGGGCGACGTAGCGCGTCGGGCGCCAGAGAATCAACACGGGGAAGAGGAGCTGCACCCACAGCGCCGTCCAGGTGGCCAGCATCACGCCGGGGGTGAACTGCCACGCCAGGTCGCTGAGCCCCGGCAGCACACGGAACTGGTCGATGCTGAGCGCGTAGTAGATCGCCGTCCCCTGCAGCCACTCCTCACCGGCCAGTTTCAGCACGGACGAGACGAGATACACCAGAAGGATCTGGTAGACGCAGAGGATCAGCACGGTGTTGTGCGCCCAGTTCGACGCCCACACCGGCACGGCTCGGAGCCACCGCGGGCGGGGCGCCGCCGCACCTCCTCGACGACGCCGCAGCCACGCGTCCACCGAGAAGTGCGAGCTGAGGTCGGCGAAGACCGCGAACAGCAGCACGATCCGCATGAGCGTGTCGCCGCCGTTCGTGAGCAGCGTGCTGTTCGTGGACAACCCGACCCAGAGCAGAAGCAGCACCGGGGTGACCCAGCGCGTCTTCCAGCCGACGAGGAACACCAGCACCAGCACCAGCAGCGCCCCGTAGACAATGTCGAACAGAAGGATGCTGTCCTTGGAGAAGAGCAGACGCAGCGGCTCCCACCACCCGCGGCGACTTGCCTCGGGCTCGACCCACCACGACCCCGGGCCCCACAGGTAGTGCCGGTCGGGGATGCTGGGCACGAGCACCGCCAGCATGGCCGCCGAGAGCAGAATCCGCATCAGCGAGAAGCTGATCGTGGAGTGCTTGCGTTCGGTGAGCCATCGCGAGAGACCGGTCCACAGCAGCGCAGGTCTCGCGATGCGACTCAGACGTGTCGGAGGAGACTGTTGCGGCGTGCGTGTGACGGTCATCGTCCGGTGTACCTCTCCACGACGTCGTCGAAGATGGCGAGCACCTCGGGGTCGACGTCACGCCCGGGCTGACGCCATCCGAAGGTGACGACCGAGGCGTCCGACTGCGGTTCGTCGTCGAACCGGTGCAGGAAGTCGTTGGTGCGCTGTGTCTCGACCCTCCAACGGACGCGTTCCACGTCCTGGTCGAAGTACGCGGAGCCGAACGCGGACGCGAAGCGCACCAGCATGTAGTCGTAACGGAGAAACCGCACCACGGCCGAACGGTTTCCGCTCGCCTCGGCCGCGGCGCTCTCGTCGACGACGTCGGCATCGGTGACCGGCTCGAACTCCTCGTCGCCGCCGGCGGATCCGGCTGCGTCGATCTCGTCGAGCAGCCGGGAGTCCTGGATCGGTGCGAACTCTCCGCCCCCGACCGCTTCGATGAAGGTATCGCGCACCCTCGTCTTCTGCGGGCTCGACAGTGCGTTGTAGCGCGACATGTAGGCCTGCGCCGCGTTGAACGAGCTCTTCGAGATACGAGAAGGAAGAGGGATGCCGCGGGCCGCCGCGAACTCGGTCTCGGTCACGTCGATCCACTCGCTGTGAACGAGCTCCCCGTCCTCCCGCCACTGCACCTGCACCTGGAGCTCGCGATTCGACCGCATGATGTTCGGGGCGAACACGTTCCATTGCTGCGAGAAGTACGGCGCGAAGGTCTGGCGCACGGCAGCCTGGGCCGCTGTCGGCGGCAGGGTGAACGAGGCGCTGACGAACACGTATCCGGCGACGATCGCCAGCGTCAGTGCCGTCGCGACCGCCACGACCGGCCCTCCGCGGGGAGGGGCCGCCGCCGGCGACGGAGTGGTTCCGTCGCCGGCGGCGTTGGTTGCGACGGTGGGCAAGCCCGCCCGAGGCCTACCCACCCCCCTACCTCTCTTCAGCGGTGTTCCGTCGGCGGAGCGTCAGTGCCGCAGCACCGGCGATCAGCATCGCCATTCCGAGACCTCCCAGCGCGAGACCGTTCATCTCTCCACCCGTCGCCGGGAGCGACCCGGGAACGGCCGGGGCCGCCACCACCGTGAACGCGGTGCGCTCACGATCGGTGGGCAGCTCTCCCGATACCGAGCCCCGCACCTCGACGCGGTGTGCACCGAGTTCGAAGGTGGACCCGACCGGGAAGGTGAACCGCACGTTGCCGGCGGCGTCGGCGACCACGGGGGTCAACTCGAACGGTGTCGAGAGGACGGTGGCCGAAACGGTCTCGCCGGGCTGGAACCCGGTTCCGATGACCACCTGAGTGACCCCGGTACCGCGCACGATCCGCGTCTGCGTCACGGCCGCTTCAGGAACCGTGGTCTGGCCACCGTCCGTCGCGTCCGCGTCGGTACCGTCGGCGTCGGCGTCGGCGTCGGCGTCGGCGTCGGCGTCTGCACCGTCGGCATCGGTATCCGCGTCTGCGTCAGCGCCATCCGCATCCGCGTCGGCGTCTGCGTCTGCGTCTGCGTCTCCGTCTGCGTCTGCGTCCATGCCGTCAGCATCCGCATCCGCGTCCGCATCTGCGTCCACGCCATCAGCATCCGCATCTGCATCTGCGTCCACGCCATCAGCATCCGCATCCGCGTCGGCGTCCGCGTCCGCGTCCACGCCATCAGCATCCGCGTCCGCATCTGCGTCTGCGTCCACACCGTCAGCATCCGCGTCAGCGTCCGCGTCAGCATCCACGCCGTCAGCGTCCATGCCGTCAGCATCCATGCCGTCAGCGTCCACACCGTCGGCATCCATGCCATCGGCATCCGCATCAGCATCCACGCCGTCAGCGTCCATGCCGTCAGCGTCCACGCCGTCAGCATCCGCGTCAGCGTCCGCGTCAGCATCCACGCCGTCAGCGTCCATGCCGTCAGCGTCCATGCCGTCAGCATCCACACCGTCGGCATCCATGCCATCGGCGTCCATGCCGTCAGCATCCACACCGTCGGCATCCATGCCATCGGCGTCCACACCGTCGGCGTCCATACCGTCGGCGTCCACACCGTCGGCGTCCACACCGTCGGCATCCATACCGTCAGCGTCGGCGTCGATCGCGTCGACCGCTCCCTCGGCGACGACCGAGAAGTCGACCTCGGCCTTCGAGTCGTCCACGTCCTGCGTGGCAACGACGGTGTAGTCACCGACCTCGACATCGTCGAACGTGACGGTCCAGGTGCCGTTCTCGAGCACGACCGCGACCTCTTCGAGATCGGTGCCCTCGAGCGCGACGGTGACCGTCGCTCCCGGCTGCCCGGTTCCGGTGACCACGACGTCCGTCGTGTCGTCGACACCGTCGACGGTGAACTCCTCACCGGGATCGGGCGACGTGATGGTGACGTCGTCCGCGGCCTCGACCGAGACGGTCACCGTCGTCGACGACCCATCGTCCTGGGTCGCGGTGATGACCTGCTCGCCCTCGGGGACGTTCGGCACATCGACCGTCCACGTGCCGTCTTCTCCCACCTCGGTGTCCACCGGGTCGAGACCCGGGATCGTCACGGTGACGGTGGAGCCGGGGTTGCCCGTTCCTGTCACGGTGATGGTGGTGGTATCGCCCGCGTCCGGCACCAGGATCACGTCGCCGTCATCCGGATCGATGATCGTCACGTCGGCGCGGTCGTCGATCTCGAAGGTCACCGTGTCGGTCGACCCGTCGATGTCCTGTGTCGCGGTGACCGTGTATTCGCCGAGCCCGAGAGCCGGCAGTGTCGCCGTCCATACCCCTTGCTCGTTCACGGTCGCGGTCTGCGTCGGGATGTCGCCGGTGAGGGTGATGACCGCACCCGGCTGCCCGATGCCCGAGACCTCGACGACCGCCGTGTCGGCCGGTCCGTCGACGAGGATCGTCTCGCCGTCCGCCGGCTCCTCGATCACCACGTCGTCGGCCTCCTCGATCGAGAAGTCCACGCTGTCGGTCGATCCATCGACGTCCTGGGTCGCGACCGCGGTATGTCCGCCCTCGCCCACGTCGTCGAAGAGGACACTCCAGTTGCCGTCGCCATCGACCTCGTCGGTGAGAGACTCGCCACCGTCGAGGACGACGGTGATGGTCGCCCCCGGCTGTCCGGTTCCCGAGACGAGCACGTCGGTGGTGTCACCCGCGTCGGGCACCACGATCACCTGGCCGGGGGTCGGCGTGGCGATGGCCACGTCGTCTTCGGGCGCGATCGCGAACGAGGTCGTGTCGGTCGATCCGTCGCTCTGGGTCGCCGTGGCGGTGTAGTCGCCCACGGGGAGATTCGGGAAGGTCACCGACCACGTTCCGTCTGCCAGCACGGTCACCGCTGCGGGCGTCGCCTGATCGGGGATGGTCACGGTGACCGTCTCGCCGGGCTGGCCCGTACCCGAGACCGTCACGTCGATGGTGTCGCCGTCGTCGTCCACGAAGATGCTCGTGCCGTCGACCGGAGCGAGGATCGTCACGTCGATGGCCGCGATGACCTCGAACGTCACCGAATCGGTCGAGTCGTCGACATCCTGCACGGCGGTCGCGGTGTACTCGGCGACAGGAAGGTCTTCGAAGACCACCTCCCACTCGCCGTCCTGGTCGACCTCGGCCGTCTCCGTTCCGATACCGGGGATCGTCACCTCGATCGACGCTCCCGGGGCACCGATGCCCGACACGGTCACGTCGGTCACGTCACCGGGGCCGTCGACGACGAACTCCGCGCCGTCGACCGGCTGCTGGATCTGCACGTCGGCCGCTTCGACGACGGAGAAGTCGACCGTGTCGGTCGAGCCGTCGATCTCTTGGGTGGCGGTGGCGGTGTAAGCCCCGACCGGGAGGCCTTCGAAGGTCACCGTCCAGGTGCCGTCCGGACCCACGGTGACGGGCTCGCTGTCGCCGTTGCTGAGCTCGACCTCGACGATGGAGTCGACCGCGCCGGTGCCCAAGACGACCACGTCGGTCGTGTCGA
Organism: Microbacterium sp. Gd 4-13; assembly: GCF_003095395.1. Classification (GTDB taxonomy): domain Bacteria; phylum Actinomycetota; class Actinomycetes; order Actinomycetales; family Microbacteriaceae; genus Microbacterium. The sequence goes on along the minus strand of NZ_QEIJ01000008.1, from coordinate 107,154 downwards.
GGGGGCCGGCGACGGAAAACTGGTCTCCGTCGACCGGAGCGGTGATGACGACGTCGGGAGCCGCAGCCACCGAGAAGGAGACGGATGCGACGGAACCGTCGACGTCCTGCGTCGCCGTAGCGGTGTAGGTGCCGACCGGCAGGTCGGGGAAGGTCGCCGTCCAGACGCCGTCGACGACGTCGGCGGGCTGCGTCGTCTGGCCGGGGATCGCGACGCTGATGGTCGCGCCGTCCGCTCCCGTACCCGTGACGGTCACGTCCGCCGTGTCGTCCGCGTCGGGAACCGTGAAGACCTGACCGGGGGTGGGCGCGGTGATCGTGACGTCGGGGTTGGCGTCGATCGCGTTCGGGCCGACCGTGGCATTCGCGAGGTCGATCGTGAGCACGCCGCCGCCGGCCGCCGGCAGCACCGTCAGGATCAGCGCGGTGATGGAGTACTCGCCCGCCGCCTCCGACTGGTTGTTCGCCGTCAGGCTGATGACTCCGGGGAGGACGAGATCGATCACCTCGAGCAGCACGTCGTTGACGGGTTGGAGCGCTGCGGTGGCCACTCCTGCGACGGAGTCGATGACGGCGTCCAGTGGCGCGGTGAGAACGCCGACCACAGCGCCGATCAGCCCCGGGGCGGGTACGGGAAGACCGAGCAGGGTGATGCCGGCCGTGCTGCCGTCGGCGAGGGCGCCGACCGTCGTGTTCACCGCGAGCGCGTCCAGCGTGCCGAGGAAGCCGAGATCGATGTCGACGCCGCCGGTGACGGTCAAGCCGCGGATCGCCTCCACGAGGGTCTGGGTGACGTCGGCGAGCGTGCCGTCGATCGCATCCAAGACCGCTTCCTCGATGTACTGGACGGTTGCGCCGCTGAGGATCTCCTGCCCGACACCCAGGTTGTTGAGATCGACGATCTGCTCGAGATCGATCGAGATGACCCCGGTCGAGAGGTTGACGACCACCCCGGGGTAGTCGGGGCTCGTGATCGGGCCGGTCAACAGGCTCGAGACGGCGCCGGTGAGGCTCGCGGTATTGACCGTGAGGTCCGAAGAGAGAGCGAACCCGGCAACCCCGTTCACGAGATCGTTGATCGTGGCCTGCAGCCCGTCGACGGTCGTCTGCACCGGCGTAATGGCCGAGTTGACGGTGCCCGCGAGGCCGGAGACGGTGTTGCTCTGGAGCGTGAGCGTCGTGTCGGCGATCGTGTAGTCGCGGGTGACGCCCGTGGCGCCGACGAGCTCGGCCTGGGCCGACACGACGCCGACGGACAGGTCGACGTCGGCGACATCGTTGACGAGCGCGGGCGGCAGCCCCAGCGCACCGGCCGCTGCGGTCAGGTCGAGCGTCAGGGGCCCGGGAGGCGAGCCTGGCACCGGGCCGGCGCCGACGACACCGTCGGAGCCGACGGCGCCGGACGAACCGTATGACGAACCGTCCGAGTCGGCGCTGGCGTACTGCCCGAGAACACCCGCGTCGGCGAAGCTGATCGGGATCTGGATCCCGCCCTCCGCCGTCACGTTCACCACGCCCAGGGCACCGAGATCGAGCGTGTTGACGTCGACCACCTCGGGAGGCGTGCCGTCGTTGCTCGCCTGCGCGCCTTCGAGGTTGACCAGAGCGTCGAGATCGATGAGGTCGAGGATCGAGCCGCCGAGGAAGGTGCCGCTGGCGTTCGACGAATCGCCCGGCGCGGCCTGCGCCGCGGTGGCTCCACCGAACACGGCCAGCGCGCTGACGCCGACCATCGCGGTCGCCCGCAGAGCGAGGCTCCGAGTGCGGGCGCGGACTTTCTGCCTGATTTTGGGGACGCGTGTGCGATCGAGACTCATGTGTGCTGCTCCCGGCTCCGGTCGTCATCGACGGTCTCCGCGCATCTGTGTGGGCGAGCGCGCGGCGTTAGCCCCGAACGTAGGTGAAGCTGTGAGCGACCTGAACAGCAGCCGGGGCAGGCCCGTAGGTAATCCCGAGTCCCGGTACTACTGAGGCGCGCCGCATCCGTCATCCCCGTAGTGACTACTGGGTCGCGGCGAAATCCCGCGGGCGCGCGGGCTCTCGACGGGCGTTGCAGCCTCGCGCGCGCCGCTGTCTGTCGAGCGGATGCTGCGCCGTCAGACCTTGCGCAGAAGCACGCGCTCGACCGAGTGGTCGGCCGATTTCTGCAGCACCAGGGTCGCCCGATGACGAGTCGGCAGAACGTTCTCCTCCAGGTTGGGGAGGTTGATCTCGTTCCAGTACTTCAGGGCCGTCTGCACGGCCTCGTCATCGCTGAGTTCGGCGAAGACACGGAAATAGGACGTGGGATCGGCGAAAGCTCCCTGACGCAGTGCGAGGAACCGGCTGACGTACCAGGCTTCGATGTCGGCCGCCTGCGCGTCGACGTAGATGGAGAAGTCGAACAGGTCGCTCACGGCCACCTCGTTCGGGGAGGGCGGCGGCTGCAGCACGTTCAGCCCCTCCACGATGACCACATCGGGTCGGTTCACCGTCACGTGCGCGTCGGGCATGATGTCGTACCGCATGTGCGAGTAGAACGGCGCCTGCACCACGGGATCGCCGCTCTTGACGCGACGGACGAAGTCGACGAGGGAGCGGCGGTCGTACGACTCGGGGAACCCCTTTCGGTGCATGATGCCGCGGCGCTCGAGCTCATCGTTGGAGTAGAGGAAGCCGTCGGTGGTGACGAGCTCCACCCGCGGCGTGTCCGACCATCGGCTCATGAGCTCGCGCAGCAGGCGCGCGATCGTGGACTTGCCGACGGCGACCGAGCCGGCGACGCCGATGACGAAGGGGGTGGTGGCATCGGGCTCGCCGAGGAAGTCGCTCGTCGCCGCGCCGAGCCGTCGGGTGGCGGTGGCGTAGAGGCTGAGCAGTCGGCTGAGGGGCAGGTACACCTCGCGCACCTCGCGCAGGTCGAGCCGGTCTCCGATTCCGCGCAGCTGCACGACCTCGGTCTCGGTGAGCGGCTGCGGCATGCCGGCGGCCATCCGTGCCCACTCGGCGCGGGCGATGTCGCGATACGGGCTCAGCGACGGCGCGGGTGCAGCGGTCTCGGCGGCGGACACCCTCCGACCCTACCTCCGGCCGGCCGGCCGACGCGCTGCGCGGCGAGCCGACGCGGCGCCGGTAAGGTCGGAGGGTGCGTCTCGGGGTTCTCGACATCGGTTCGAACACCGTCCATCTGCTCGTCGCGACGGCCCGGGCCGGAGGGCGCCCGACCGCTCGGACGAGCGACCGCACGGTCCTGCGCCTGATGCGATACCTCACTCCCGACGGCGCGATCTCCGAAGAGGGCGTGAGCGCCCTCGTCGAAGCCGTGACCCGGGCACGTCTTCGCGCCGAGACCGAGGGCGTCGACGAGCTGCTGGCCACGGCGACCTCCGCCGTCCGCGACGCCGTCAACGGCGCCGAGGTGATCGCGCGCATCGAGGCCGCGCTGGGACAGCCTCTGCAGGTGCTCGGCGGCGAGACCGAGGCGCGCTTCACCTTCCTCGCCGTGCGTCGGTGGTTCGGGTGGTCGGCCGGTCAGATCCTGCTCTTCGACATCGGCGGAGGCTCGCTCGAGATCGCCGGCGGCGCCGACGAGCTGCCCGACCTCGCGGAGTCCGTCGCCCTGGGCGCCGGGCGGATGACGGTGCAGTTCCTCCCCGACGACCCGCCTCGCGACGGCGAGATCGAGGCGCTGCGCAACCACGCCGCATCCGTCCTGGCCCCCGTCGCCGAGAGGTTCGCCGCACTCCCCCGCCCCGACCATGTCGTCGGCTCGTCGAAGGCCATCCGTTCGCTCGCGAAGCTCGCCGGATTCCCCGTGCCGGGCTGGTCGGGCATCGAACGCATGGTGCTGCCGCGCACGGCGCTGAAGGACTGGATCCCCCGTCTCGCGCGCATCCCCGCCGAGGCGCGCCAAGAGCTTCCCGGGATCACCCCCGACCGCACGTTCCAGATCGTCGCCGGCGCGGTCGTGCTGCACCAGGCGATGAAGGCCATGGACGTCGACGAGCTCGAGGTGTCGCCCTGGGCGCTTCGAGAGGGAGTGCTGCTGCGCTACATCGAATCGCTCGCCCAGGGCTGAGCGAAACCGGTCTCAGCTGGCGAGGCCGCGCAGATGCCGGTACGCGCCCTTGAAGTACAGCAGGGGCTCGTGCCGATGCCATTCGGCGGGGCTCGTCTCGACCACCCGGCCGATCACGATGAGGTGATCGCCGGCCTCGTGCTCGGCCCAGATCTCGCAGTCCAGCCACATCGACGAGTCGTCGATGACCGGGTTGCCCGCGGCGGTCGGACGCCACGAGACCCCGGCCCACTTGTCAGTCCCCTTGCGCGCGAACTGCGACGAGATCCCGTGCTGGTGGTCGGAGAGCACGTTGACGGCGAAGGCGCCCGTCTCGCGGATGCGCGGGTAGGTGGTGGACGTCTTCATGACGCTGAAGGACACCAGAGGCGGGTCCATCGAGACGCTGTAGAACGACTGGCAGGTGAAGCCGATGGGTCCGGCGTCGTCGATCCCGCTGATGATCGTGACGCCCGACGCGAAGTGCCCGAGCGTGTCGCGGAGAGTCCGCTGATCGATGGCGGCGGACGGATGCGGCGAAATCGTCATCGTGCCACCTCCTCCTTCCGAGATGCCGACGTCGCGAGAGCGGCGACGCGGCCGAAATTGGATCGGTACTCCTCGGCGGCGGCCTCCACCAGCTCGTCGAGCCGGTCCATCTGGCTCGAGACGAAGTAGAAGCCCCGGCCGGGAACGACGGCTCCGAGCTCGGCGAGGAGCGGAGCGAACGTGTACGTCGGCCCCATCGAGTGGGTCTGGTCGGCCCCCGTCAGGACGGGAATCGCCACGACGCCGCGAAGGCCGTTGGCCGGGTAGCGGTCGAGGAACGACTTCAACAGGCCCGTGAAGGTGGCCTTGTAGGTGGGAGACGCGAACACGACGAGGTCGCTCTCGGCGACCAGGGTGTTCAGCCGCGCGAGCTCGTCGCTCGGCCACGCGAAGATCTCGGCCTGGTGATCGACGAGGTCGATCACCGTCAGGTCGAACGACCCGGGCTCGAGCAGGCGGTCCACCAGGGTGGTCGCCACTTTCAGTGTTCTGGACTGCGGCTTCGGGTTGCCCACGACCACCGCTACTTTTACCGTCATTCGAATCTCGCACTTCCGCCGGAGGAACAGGAAAGGAGACGACGAGAAGATCGAAGCCGAGGACCATGCGGACTCGACGACGTCGACGTCTCTCACATTCCACCGAGATCTTTTGGCCCGGTGGCCCACAACGGCTTACGTTGCCCCTCCACTATAAGCACGTCGGGGCGACGACGGGCGAGACGCGAAACACGACGTCATCCTCGGGTCTCTCGGGCGCACCCGCACGTGCCCGGGAGTCGCGTCTTCCGCGAGCTTCCCGGGCACGCGGTGCGAACACCGACGCCCCCCCGGTGCGATGCGATTTCGTGTGCGGAGCACGGTGCGCATCCCGTCGGTAGTCTCGACGATATGGGAGAGAGCGCGACAAGACAAGACTCAGGACTCACAGTCCAGAACTGGCGCTCCCGACGTCTCCCCCGGGCCGAGCTCCGGTCGCGCGTGCTTCGCGCGGGGAGCGCGATGCTGTCGGAGGGCGGCGTCACGGTGAGCCTCCATCACCTCAACATGGAGGAACTCATCCGGCAGGTCGGGGTGCCTCGCAGCTCTGCTTTCGCCGCATTCGGCGGCAAAGAAGAGTTGCTCACGAGTCTGATGGTGCAGCTGCTGAGCGAGAGCGACGGATCGGAGGGGATCTTCGAAGCCACGCTCGATGTCGTCGAGCGCACCATCGCCGAGCACGGGCATCGGATGCTGCGCCCCGACGGGTCGCGTGACCGCGACGGATCGTATGCGGTGCTCCGTGAGACGGTCCGGCTGACACTGCGTCAGAACGTCGAGGACACCGCGGGTTCTGCCCGCTGGCAGACCTGCCAGGCCCTGGCCGCGACGCTTCCGAGCCTCCCCCCGGGGCGTAGAGAGCGCGTCGCGGAGGCCCTGCGCGAGTCGGACCGCGCCTTCCGCGAGACGATGACCGAGTTCTACGCCGACGCGTGCGAGCGCCTCGGTCGCCAGACGCGACCCGGGGTGCACTGGCAGCACCTCGCCACCGCGGGAGGTGCGATCGTCGAGGGTATCGTCACGCACCGCCGGATGGGCGCTCCGTCGGCGTCGGAGGTCCTCATCGCGCCGGGTATGGATGGCGAGCCCGTCGAGTGGACGCTGGCCGCTCTCGCCTACTTGGCCATGATCGAGGGGCTCACCGAGCCGGTCGACTAGCGACAGGCGCCGAAACGCGCAGAACCGCCGGAGCCCGACGGTCGTCGGGTGCCGGCGGATCTGGTGCGGGACTCAGAGAGCCAGTCGGTCGCTGACGACGGCCGCGAGACGGTCGGCGTACTCGCGAGCGGACTTCTCGTCGGCGGCCTCGACCATCACGCGCACGAGCGGTTCGGTGCCCGAGGCGCGCAGCAGCACGCGCCCGGTGTCGCCGAGTTCGGCGCGCACCTCTTCGACCGAGCGCTGCAGCTCCTCATCCGTAGCCACGCGGGTGCGATCGACACCGCGGACATTCACGAGCACCTGCGGATACACGGTCATGATCGACGCGAGCTCCGCCATCGTCTTGTTCTGACGCGCCATCTCGGCCACGATGTGCAGGCCGGTCAGCAGACCGTCACCGGTCGTCGCGTGCTCGCTCATGATGACGTGTCCCGACTGCTCGCCTCCGAGCGAGTACGACCCCTCGGTCATCGCCTCGAGGACGTAGCGGTCGCCCACCGCGGTCTGCAAGACGCGGATGCCGTGATCCTCCATCGCGCGGTGGAGGCCGAGGTTGCTCATGACCGTCGCGACGAGCGTGTCGGATGCGAGGACGCCGCGTTCTTTCATCGAGACCGCGAGGATCGCCATGAGTTGATCGCCGTCGATGTGCTTGCCCTGCGCGTCGACGGCGAGGCAGCGGTCGGCGTCGCCGTCGTGCGCGATGCCGACGTCGGCGCCGAGGCGCACGACGGTCTCAGCGAGGTGGTCGAGGTAGGTCGAGCCGACGCCGTCGTTGATGTTCAAGCCGTCGGGGTCGGCACCGATCACTGTCACCGTCGCGCCGGCATCCTTGAACGTCTCGGGCGAGACCCCCGAGGCCGCTCCGTGCGCACAGTCGAGCACGACGTGGATGCCGTCGAGCCTGTGCGGAAGCGAACCGAGCAGGTGCACGACGTAGCGGTCTTCCGCGTCGGCGAAGACGCGGATACGGCCCACACCCGCACCTGTGGGCTGCAGCTTCTCGGCGTCGAGCGCGGCCTCGATGCGCTGCTCGACGAGATCGGGGAGCTTCACTCCCCCGCGCGCGAAGATCTTGATGCCGTTGTCGGGCGCAGGGTTGTGCGACGCCGAGACCATGACGCCGAAGTCGGCATCGATGTCGGCGATGAGGTAGGCGGCAGCCGGTGTCGGAAGCACACCGGCGTCGAGGACGTCGACACCTGACGATGCGAGGCCGGCCGCCACGGCGGCGGAGAGGAACTCCCCCGAGACCCGCGGATCGCGTGCGACCACGGCGGTGAGCCGGCGGCCTTCGGCGCGGCGCGCCTCGGCAGAACGGCCCTGGCCCAGGACGACGGCAGTCGCCTGGGCCAGGTGAAGTGCGAGATCGGCGGTGAGGGGGCCGTTGGCCAGCCCCCGCACCCCGTCCGTGCCGAACAGCGGCATACGGGCAGCCGGACTCAGCGCTTCGAGTACTGAGGCGCCTTACGGGCCTTCTTGAGACCAGCCTTCTTGCGCTCCTTGACGCGAGCGTCGCGCGACAGGAAGCCGGCCTTCTTCAGAGCCGGGCGGTTGTTCTCGAGGTCGATCTCGTTCAGCGAGCGAGCGATGCCCAGACGCACGGCACCGGCCTGGCCCGAGGGGCCACCGCCGGAGACGCGCACGATGACGTCGTAGGCGTCGGTGAGGTTCAGCACCGTGAACGGGTCGTTGATCAGCTGCTGGTGGAGCTTGTTCGGGAAGTAATCCTCGAACGAGCGGCCGTTGACCGTGATCGTTCCCGATCCGGGCACGATGCGCACGCGGGCGATGGCCTGCTTGCGGCGACCGACGGCCGCGCCGGGGACGGAGAGCACGGGGCGCGGGGCCTCGGCTGCCGCCTGGTCGAGCGGCGTCTCGGTGGAGTAGTTGGTGGGGTCGATGTCCGACACGATAGTTATCCTCTAAGTCTCTCGCGCCTACTGGGCGACCTGGTCGAAGGTGTAGGTCTTGGGCTGCTGTGCACCGTGGGGGTGCTCGGCGCCGCGGTAGACCTTGAGCTTGCGGAGCTGCTGCGCACCCAGGCTGTTCTTGGGGAGCATGCCGCGGATGGCCTTCTCGACCGCGCGCTCGGGGTTCTTCTCGATCAGCTCGCCGTAGGTGACGGACTTGAGGCCGCCCGGGTAGCCGGAGTGGCGGTACGCCTTCTTCTTCTCGAGCTTCTGGCCGGTCAGGGCGACCTTCTCGGCGTTGATGACGATGACGAAGTCGCCGGCGTCCATGTGGTTGGCGAAGGTGGCCTTGTGCTTGCCGCGGAGGAGGACCGCCGCGTGCGAGGCAAGACGACCGAGCACGACGTCGGTCGCGTCGATGACAAGCCACTCGCGCTGGATTTCGCCAGCCTTGGGGGTAAATGTGCGCGTCACAGTGATACTGCTTTCTGGATCGAACGGAGGAGTTCGTGAATCCCGCTCCGGTGGTCGTTGCCTCGCGCGAAAACGCGGGGAACAGGCCGGTGGAGGGCTCACGTTCGCAGTGACCTCCGACAGGCGGAGGCACCAAAGGGACAGACTACGGCATTCGTCCGCAGCATCCAAACCTCATCGGCACACGCGACGTCACTGCGGTCCGTCTCGGAGCGTGCCGCGTTCCTCACCCTCGGTCGCGGGCTCTGCTCCCCCGCCCTCCGCGCCCGCGTCCGGCTGGCGCGGCGCGAGGGGCGGCAGGTGCGCGATCTCGATGGGCCGCGTCGAGCTGCTGCGCGCCCACCGCCCGGTCAGGGCTTCACCACCACCTTGATGCATCCGTCCTCCTTCTTCTGGAAGACCTCGTACATGTGGGGCGCGTCGTCGAGCCCCACCGTGTGCGTCACGAGATCGGCCGTACCGAGCGGGTCGGCCGGGTCTTCGACGAGCGGGAGCAGGGTATCGACCCACCGCTTGACGTTGCACTGACCCATCTTGAGGGTGAGCTGCTTGTCGAACATCGTCTTCATCGGCATGACGTCGGCATCACCGGCGTACACCCCGCTGATCGAGACCGTTCCGCCGCGTCGAGCGAGATCGATCGCCGAGTGCAGCGCGGCGAGCCGGTCGAGACCGGCGTTGTCCATGAGCGGCTGCGCGATGGCGTCGGGAAGCAGCGCCGTCGCCTTCTGGAACGCCGAGACCATCGCATTGCCGTGCGCTTCCATTCCGACGGCATCCACGACGCCATCGGCGCCACGGCCCTCGGTGGCCTCGCTCACCAAGGCCGCGATGTCGTCGGGCTCGGCGACCTGCGCGCCGTACTTCTCGGCCAGCGCGCGGCGCTCGGCGACGGGGTCGGACGCGATGACGCGATAGCCGAGGTGCGCGCCGATGCGCGCGACGAACTGGCCGACCGGGCCGAGGCCGACGACCGCGAGCGTTCCGCCGTCGGGCACCTGGGCGTACTGCACGCCCTGCCAGGCCGTCGGCAGGATGTCGCTCAAGAACAGGTATCGCTCGTCGGGGAGGTCGCCGCCGACGACGACCGAGTTGTAGTCGGCGAGAGGAACGCGCAACAGCTCCGCCTGCCCGCCGGGCACCTGGCCGTACAGCTTGGTGAACCCGAAGAGCGAGGCCCCGCTGCCGTACTCGGTGACCTGCGTCGTCTCGCACTGCGACTGCAGACCGTGGCGGCACATGAAGCACTCGCCGCACGAGATGTTGAACGGCACGACGACGCGGTCACCGACCTTGAGCTTCGTCACGGCGGTCCCGACCTCGACGACGACGCCCATCGGCTCATGACCGAGGATGTCGCCCTTGTCGAGGAACGGGCCGAACAGCTCGTAGAGGTGCAGGTCCGATCCGCAGATGGCCGATGAGGTGATCTTCACGATCGCATCGGTGGGGTGTTCGATCCGAGGATCCGGAACGTCGACGACGGCGAGGTCGCGACGCCCCTGCCACGTGAGAGCCTTCATGTCAGGGCACATCCATTCGTTGGGGGGTGTGTCTTCACCCTCCGCCGGGGCACACGAAGCCCCCAGGGGGTTGACAGCCCGCGCCGTGTCGGGAACACCCGGCCGCTCACGCGGCTGAGGTGCACGACCCGAGAGAAGGAAGCACGATGACCGAGAGCACCTCGCCCGCCGGCGACGACGAGCGCCCATCCGGGCCCGACGCCGAACCGCCGGAAGCGCCCGCGACCTCGCCCATCCCCCTGGACGAGGACGAGATCCGCGAGCGCGCCGATCAGACCGACGACGACGCCACCGACAGCCTCATCTGACGGCAGACGCCGCGGTCAGGCGTCGATACCCACCGAGAACGAGCAGCGCGCGACCTCTTCGTCGCTCAGCACGAGGTCGGCCGCCGCGGCGGAGTCGACGATCGATGCGGCGCGGCGCGCACCGGGGATCGGGATGACCGTCTCGCCGAGAGAGAGCTCCCAGGCGAGCACCACTCGCTGCGGGCTGACATCGTGGGCACGCGCGACCTCGGCGAAGGCGGAGAACCGGTCGCCGACGCGGCGTGCGCCGCCGCCCGTTCCGCCCAGCGGGCTCCACGGCAGGAAGGCGATGCCGTTATCGGAGCAGTGGCGCAGCTCGTCGATGCTCCCGGGATGCCGCGGCGAGAACTCGTTCTGCACGCTCGCGAGCCCTCCCTCCCCGAGCACGTCCTGTGCGATCTCGATCTCCTCGACGCTGGCGTTCGAGATGCCGATCGCGCCGATGAGTCCTTCGTCGCGCAGCGTCGCGAGGTTCTCGATGATGCGGGCGTAGACGAGCGACCGGTCGGGCCGGTGGTACTGGTACAACTCGATCGTGTCGACGCCGAGGTTCTGCAGCGACGCCTCGACGGCGGAGCGCAAGTAGTCGAGGGAACCGTTGCGCCCCCACCGCTCGCCGTCCGAGCGGGTGATCCCGCCCTTCGTGGTGAGGAAGACTCCGGATGCGTCGCCCGCCCACGTGCGGACGGCCTCGGCGACGACGCGCTCGTTGTGCCCCATCTCGTTCCAGGCCGGCGCGTAGATGTCTGCGGTGTCGATCAGCGTGACGCCGGCGTCGAGAGCGGCATGCACGGTGGCCACGGCCTCATCGGGGGTGGGGTACACGTCGTCGTTGTTCATCGAGAGCGGCATCGCGCCCAGACCGATGGCCGAGACCTCGCGTCGCGCCAGCATCCGTGTCTTCATCGCACTCTCCTTCATCGCCCGATCGGCCCGTTGACAGTAGTCGACCACAGGGGGGCTCGGCTAGGCGGCTGAACGATCCGGGAAAGAAGCGGATCGTTGGCTTCCTCCCCCTGCGAAAGGAAACATCGTGTACTTCCACCTCCAGCGCCTGATCAATCCCATCGAGCAGGATGAGCCCGACCCCGCCGCAGCGAACGCGCTGCAGGAGGGCCTGGGCGGTCAGTTCGGCGAGATGCGCACCATGATGCAGTACCTCTTCCAGAGCATCAACTTCCGCGGACCGTCGGGGAAGCCCTACAAGGACCTCATCCAGGGCATCGGCACAGAGGAGATCTCGCACGTCGAGCTCATCGGCACCACGATCTCCCGGCTGCTCGACGGCTCACCGCAGTACAACGGTAAGAAGTCCGACCCGGTGGACAAGCCCGGGGCTGCCGGGGCGACGCCGTTGAACATCGCACTCGACCACGGCAACATCCATCACTACCTCGTGGGGGCGCAGGGTGCCCTCCCCGTCGACTCCGCCGGGAACCCCTGGAGCGGAAGCTACGTCTACAACTCCGGCAACCTCGTGCTCGACCTGCTCTACAACCTCATGCTGGAGTCGACCGGGCGTCTGCAGAAGTGCCGGATGTACGAGATGACCGACAACAAGACCGCCCGCTCGACGATCTCGTATCTGATCGTGCGAGACCAGGCTCACGAGAACGCCTACGCGAAGGCCCTCGAGACGCTGGGGGTCAACTGGCGCACCTCGCTGCCGATCCCGAAGACGAACGCCGAGCAGTTCCCCGAGGTCAAACGCCTCGTCGACCTCGGGTTGCAGAGCAAGCAGTACTCGTTCGATCTGGGCGATCAGTCCGAGGCCGGCAAGATCTTCCAAGGCATGTCGCCGTCGAATGACGGCACCGACCTGGATGCGTCGCAGCAGGCTCCCGAGGGAGCCCCTCTGGAGATCGCCCCGGAGCGCCCGGAGGAGTTCTCTCCCGGCGCCGACAAGGAACTGCGCGACCTCATCGAGGCGACCGCCGCGATGGAGATGGCCGACATCGACATCACGTTCGGGGCGATGAAGAGCTGACCCCGACGACACGAGACCCGGTCGCCCTGGTGAGGGAGACCGGGTCTCGTGTCGCGTGACCTGAGGGGGATCAGAGGATAGGTGCGAGAACTCCTGCGGTGAGCGCGAGGCCGGCGGCGATCGATCCGGCGCCTGTGGCGACGCCCAGCATGACGTGGCGCGCGAGTCTGTCTCGACGCACATTGGCGGGGTGGTCGGTCGTCAGCAGCGAGGCCTTCGCGTCGGCGAGCGTTCGAAACCGGCCCACAGCCGTGGAGTGGCCGTCGAAGGCCACGAAGGTGCCGTCGGCGTTCGTGTCGACGTACCCGACGAACTCACCGTCCCGCGCGCCGACGTGGAAGTCGGGCTCCACCTCCGACCACCGCAGGGCGGCGAAGCTGCGCAGGGAAGGAGCGACGGTGGTCATCAGGCCGCCCGCACGACGGCGCGAGGCCGGTCGGCGGCGATCTGAGCGGCCGGCACCTCGATGCTCGTGTCGATCGTCAGACCACCCGAGGAGTTGGCGGCAGTCGCGAGCTCTGTGAGGAAGGAGGGATCCAGTGCCTCGGGCTCGGCGGAGGAGAAGACGAAACGCAGGGGGATGGAGGGCTGGATCCAGACGGTGGACCGTGCGCCGACGGAGTCGTCGGGGTGCTGCCACGACAGGGTGAAGCTCTCGCTGCGACGCAGCTTTGTCGCCAGGACGACCTTCACGTGCGCCAGGAGTCTGTCCGGCATCTCGATCGGATCGGCGCTGTTGCCGTAATAAAGCTTCGCCATGACTGACCCTTCTCCCTGATATCTCGCCCTGCTTGTTGCTCGCTGATTACGTTACTAGTTAGGCTAGCAATTAGGCAAAGCCGATTTCGAGGATGGTTCCATGACGCTGAACGACACGGGCGCCTTCTGGTACTCGAGTGAGGAGCAGGTCGCGCGTGGTCGCCGCCTGCTTCACGCGCTTCGGCTCTATCAGGCGGCCGAAGTAGCGATGCGACGGCGTACGCGCGCGGCGATGTCGATGGGCGAGAACGAACTCGCGGCCCTGCGGTTCATCATCAGACGCCACACGCAGGGGCGCGCGGCGACCCCGACCGACGTAGCGAAGTACTTAGGCGTATCCACGGCGTCTACGACAGCTCTTATCGACAGGCTGGAGTCGTCGGGCTACATCACCCGCCGTCCGCACCCGACCGACCGCCGCAGTGTGACGATCGCGGCGACGGAAAGCGCCGACGACGCGGTGCGGGCGACGCTGGGCGACATGCACGAGCGGATGATGCGCGCAACCCGCGAGGTCGGTGAACCCGAGGCCGAGGCGATCGTCGCCTTCCTGGAGCGGATGACCGACGCCGTCGATCAGGTCTCGGCCGAGCCCCACTGACCCGAGCAGCCCGCACTCGCCCTCGGCGATGATCCGCGCCTCCCCCTCGCCGCCGACGTGGTGCATGATCGAAGCAGCGTGACGGACGGGGGCCCGCGATGACCACGCCGCCAGACGGACTGGTCGGACTCGACGAGCTGTGGAACCGTGATCCCGCCGCCTCCGAGCACGACATCGACCCGCAGCGCAGACGCAGGCGCCGACGGTGGGGCCTGGTCGCCGCGCTCACCGTTCTCGTGATCGTGATCGGCACGCCGACGGCGTACGTCGGCTGGGCGCTGAACGCTCCGGTGGCGTCGCCGACGGTGACCTCGCAGACGCCGACCGCCTCCGCCGGGTCGGCCGCCGCGATCCAGCTCTTTCGCGACGGCGCGGCAGCCATCAGCGTCTCAGGGGCCGAGGAGTACCTCGGTCCTGACACCGGCGGCGTGTGGTTGACCAGCGGCATGGACGACGTTCGACCGATGGCGAGCATCAGCAAGCTCGTCACCGCGCTCGTCGTGCTCGACGCGTGGCCCCTCGACGGCGCCGACGACGTCGGGCCTACCCTCACCTTCGACGAGGCCGACAACGACCTCTACGACGAGTACTACGTTCGCGGTGCGACGATCGCGGCGATGCCGACCGGCAGCGAGATGTCGTTGCGCGACGCCCTCGCGACGATGCTGATCCCCTCGGCGAGCAACTACGCCGAGGTCGTGTCGACGTGGGCGTTCGGATCGCAGGGCGCGTTCGTCGGCGCCGCACGACGATGGCTCGCCGCGAACGGCCTCGACCGCACGACCCTCGTCGAACCCACCGGCCTCGACCGCCGCAACACGAGCACGCCGACCGACCTGCTCGCTCTCGGCAAGATCGCGGCGGCGAACCCCGTCATCGCCCGGATCGCGGCGACCCCGTCGATGACTCTGGGCGGAGCGGGCACCGTCCACAACACGAACGGGCTGCTCGGAACCGCCGGGATCACCGGTCTCAAGACAGGCAACCTCGGCGAGGGCACCTACAACCTCCTGTACACGGCGAGCCTCGACGTCGGGGCCGCTGCGCCGCTCAGCGTCACGGGCGTCGCCCTCGGCGGCTACTCCAGCGCGGCGATCAACGAGAGCGTGGTCGCGACGCTCGAGAGCCTTCGCAAGGGGTTCCACACCGTGCCGGTCGCCACGGCCGGCGAGCAGGTCGGCTCGCTCACCACGGCGTGGGGATCATCGGCGCGGATGGTCATCGCCGAGGACGCCGCGATCTTCACGTGGTCGGACACACCGATCACCGTGACGATGGACACCACGGCGCCCATCACCTACGAGGACGGCGAGGTCGTCGGCACCGTCACGTGGACCGCCGGGCCGCAGACCGCCACCGCACCCGTGACGATCCAGGGCGAGATCGAACCCCCGAGCGAGTGGTGGCGTCTGACGCACCCCGACCAGCTCGGCTGAGCGCAGCGAGCGGGGTCCCACACCGTCGCGCCGGGTGGACTGGTATCATCCTCCGACCCGTACGCCACCGCCCTCGTGGGCGACAGCCTGACCGCGCGATCACCGACGACCGTGGACCCCCGACCGGCTCTCGCAGATCGATGATGAGACGAGCACGACGATGACGTTAGAGCGCACCCCCGGACCGCGCCATCCCGTCGGCGCCGTCGATCACGCCCTGCAGCTGCTCCTTCTTCTGCGCGACTCCCCCGACCTGCGCGTCACCGAAGCCGCTCGCCGGCTCGGGGTGGCAGCGTCGACAGCGCACCGCATTCTGAGCACCCTCGAGCACCGTGGATTCGTGACGCAGGACCGCATCACGCGCGCCTATCGCGTCGGACCGGAGCTGATCGAACTGGGCTTCTCGAGCACCCGGGCCATCGACCTTCGAGAAGTGAGCGAACCGCACCTCGCCCGTCTCACCGCGCAGCTCGGCGAGACCGTCAATCTGCTGGTGCTGCAGGGCGCGTCGGTGAGGTTCGTGGCGGGATTCGAAGCCGACCAGCGGGTGCGCACGCACGTGCTCACGGGGACGCTCCTCCCCGCCTACGCGACGTCGGGCGGGAAGCTGCTGCTCGCGGAGCTTCCGAAGGAGACCCTGCGAGAGCTGTACCCGCGGGGCCTGCGGCGATTCACCCCGCGCACCCGCACCTTCACGCAGTTGCTGGACGAACTGGCCGTGATTTTGATGCGCGGATACGCGGTGAACCAAGAAGAGAGCGTGTCAGGGCTCAGCGCCGTCGCCGTTCCGCTGCGCGATCGCGGGGGCGCCACGATCGCCGCAGTGGCGATGTCGGCGCCGAGCCCGCGTCTGCCTGCCCGCCGCGTCCGCGAGATGGTCATCGCGCTCCGTGGGTGCGCCGCCGGCATCCGGTCCGACCTCACCCGGTGATGCCGCGTGCCCGGTGATTCCGCATCACGGAATCCGCGGGCCTTCTGCCTTTACCAGCCCCGGCGAGGTTGCTTAGCTCGCTGACTATCCCGGTGCACCGACGCACGGGGAAGAAAAGGACCGATTCGATGAAGATCGATGCCTTCTGCCACGTGCTGCCGGCCGCCTATGCCGAGCGGTTGTTCGCGATCTCCGACAGCGCGGTGGCTCGGAACATTCAGAAACGGGTCAGCGGAGTCCCCGCACTCTTCGACATGGACGAGCGCTTCCGCGTCATGGACATGTTCGGCAGCGACTACCGACAGATCATCAACACCGCCGCGCCGCCGCTCGATGATCTCGGCCCGCGAGTGCGGACGGCGGAGCTGGCCCGGATCGCCAATGACGGGATGGCCGAGCTGGTCGCCGACAACCCCGATCGTTTCGAGGGGTTCTGCGCGGCGGTCGCGCTCGACGACGTCGACAACGCCATCGCCGAGGCCGAGCGCGCCTTCGACGAACTCGGGGCCGTCGGCGTGCAGATCTACACACACGTGCACGGCGGTCCGATGGACCAGGAACGCTTCTTCCCGTTCTACGAGGCGATCGCCCGACGCGGCGACAAGATGATCCAGGTGCACCCCTGCCGCGACGCGAGCTGGTCGGACTACAAGACCGAGGAGCGCTCGAAGTTCGAGATCTGGTGGACGCTCGGCTGGGAGTACGACCTGTCCGCCTTCATGTCGCGATTGGTTTTCTCCGGGGTCTTCGACCGGCTGCCCGACATCAAGATCCTCATCCACCACGGCGGGGCGATGATCCCCCACTTCGCCGGACGGGTCGGGCCGGGATGGGACCAGCTCGGGGCCCGTACGCCCGCCAACCAGGCGGCCGACATCGAGGGCTACCCCCTGACGCTTCGGCCCATCGAGTACTTCAAGAAGTTCTACGTCGACACCGCCTACTTCGGCGCCGGCGACTCGATGCGCACGGCGATCAAGTTCTTCGGGGTCGATCACACGCTCTTCGGTTCCGACACCCCGTTCGACCCGGAGAAGGGCCCCGGGTACATCCGCGACACCATCGCGAACCTCCAGGACATGGACATCCTCGACGACGCGGATCGCGAACGGATCTATCACGGCAACGTCACCGCCCTTCTCCGACTGGGCGACGCTTCTCACCCCCGCACCTACGGATCGAAGGTTTCCTCATGAGCAGACCCACCGCACGAAAGTTCGCCGCCGCCGCCATCGGGCTCATCGCCGCCGCATCCCTCGTCGCCTGCTCCGCAGGGGCGCAGCCGGGATCCGGCGAGGAGTCGGGCGCCCCGGAGAAGGCCACGCTCACCGTCGCGATCAACCCGTCGACGCAGTTCGCGCCGCTGTACTACGGCATCCAGGAGGGCATCTTCGCCGAGCACGGGCTCGAACTGGAGATCACACCCCAGACCGACATCGCCGCGATCGTCTCGGGCCTCGCGAGCGGTACGTACGACGTCGGCTTCGCCACGGTCGTGCACGTGGTGACGGCCAACGCGAACGGCATCCCCATCCGGGCGATCACCTCCATCGAGGGCCAGATCCAGCCCGACGACGACGGCACGCTGACGATCGCGGCGCCGGGTTCCGGGATCACCGACTTCGCCGACCTCGAGGGGAAGCGGGTCGCCACCATCGGACTCTCCTCGCACAACACGCTGACCATGTGGGAGCTCGCCGACCGCGCGGGCGCCGACACGTCGAGCATCGAGCTCGTGCAGCTGCCGTTCGGGCAGATGGCGGCGGCGCTCGAGAACGGAGACGTCGACGCCGCCATCATGCAGTGGCCCTTCGCCGCCGAGGCCCTCGCGGCCGGCGGCGTCGAGCTCGGGTACAACAACCGCGAGCTCTTCGTCGATACGGCCACGACGTTGTTCAACACGTCGCAGGGTTTCATCGACCAGAACCCGCGCACTGTCCGCGCCTTCGCCGATGCGATGACCGAGTCCATGCTCGGCGCGACGGAAGATCCGGATGCGGCGAAAGCCGCTCTCGTCGACGGCCTCGGTATCACGGCCGAGCAGGCCGAAGGTGCCCGCTGGAACGTCGGCGGCGACCCGGCGCTGAACCTGACCGCGTTCGAGACCGCACGCGACCTCCTGGTGAAGTTCAGCACCGACCAGTCGGCGCAGGCGGCGCTGGAGGCCCTGGACGTCAGCACGGTGGTCTGGCCCGGCGCTGTCGAGTGATCCGCGATTCCTGCAGGCGATCACGCACCGAGGAGAGGAGAGGCAGATGCGCAAGAACCCGCATGCATGGCTGAACTGGGCACTGCCCGTCGTCACCGTCGGCATCGTGCTGCTGTTCTGGCAGGCCGTCACCGTCGGGGGCGTGGTCAGTCCCGCGCAGTTCCCGACGATGTCGAGCACGATGGCGGCTCTCGGGTCGGAGCTCGCGTCGGGGCGGGTGTGGCCCGCGATCGGCGCGACGCTCATCGGCTGGGTGATCGGCATGCTGATCACGATCGGTCTCGGGCTGATCATCGGCACGGCGCTCGCCTTCAACGGGTTCGCGCAGCGCAGCGCGGCGCCCGTGATCGAGATCTTCAAGGCGATCCCCGCCATCGCGATCCTGCCGCTGGTGATCCTGGTGGCGGGGTCGACCCTTCCGATGAAGGTGTTCCTCGTGTGCTTCGCGGCGTTCTGGCCCTTCCTCATCCAGGTCATCTACGGGGTGCGGTCGATGGATCCGATCGTGCTCGACACCGCGAAGGCGCTCGGGATCCGCGGACCCCGACGGTTCCTCGCCATCAGCATCCCCAGTGCCGCCCCGTACCTCGTGACCGGTATGCGCATCGCGTCGGCGCAGGCGCTCATCCTCTGCATCGTGGCGGAGATCGTCGGCGGGGCGGCGGGGATCGGCAGGAACATCCTGCTCGCCCAGAACTCGGGCGTGGTCGCCTACCCCACCATGTACGCGTACATCATCGTGGCCGGGGTGCTGGGCATCGCTCTGACGGGCGCGTTCTTCCTCCTCGAGAAACGCGTCATGCATTGGCACGAGTCCCAGCGGAACATCCGCGCGTCGAACAAGGTGGGTGCGGCATGACCAGGATGACGACGAGCGTCGTACCGACGGTTCGCCCGCGGCGCACGAACAACGGATGGCGACGGGTGGGCCAGGCGCTGACCCCCGTGTGGCTCCCCCTGCTGCTGATCGCCGCGTGGTGGATCGCGACGGCGAACTCCACCTCGCCGTTCTTCCCCCCGCTCAGCGCCATCCTCGCCGACACGTGGAACCAGTGGGTGGTCTTCGGCGCGTGGACGAACGCGGTCGTGAGCCTGCGGAACCTCCTGATCGGCTACCTGTTCGGCACCCTGCTGGGCATCATCGGCGGGTCTCTGATGTGGCGCCTGAAGTACCTCCGGGTGGCGGCGAACCCGCTGATCTACTTCCTCTACGTGCTGCCGGCGCCGGCGCTGCTGCCCGCCATGATCGCCATCTTCGGCATCGGTGACGCGCGGCAGGTCGCCCTCATCGCGCTGGGTTCGATCTGGCCCACCCTGCTGAACACCCTCGACGGCATGCGCGGGGTCGACACCGTCAAGCTCGACACGGCGAAGGCGCTTCGCCTCGGCGGCTGGCGCACGTACTTCCGGCTCGTCCTCCCGGGCGCGGGACCACAGATCGCCGCGGGGCTCCGTGCCAGCCTGACGGTGGGCATCGTGCTGATGGTCGTCAGCGAGATGGTCGCCGCCAACTCCGGCATCGGCTTCTTCATCCTGCAGGCTCAGGCCGAGTTCGCCATCAAGAAGATGTGGACCGGCATCCTCGTGCTCGCGTTGATCGGAACGAGCCTCAACTTCCTGTTCGTCTTCATCGAGAGGCGTGCGCTGCGCTGGTACTACCGGTCGCGCGCGCTCGGTTCTTCCTAAGGAGCACCATGACCATCGCACCAGCGCTTCCCACGGCCACCGAGACGGTGCTCGCCGTCGACAACCTCCGCAAGATCTACGACGAGGGCACCGATCACGCCAACATGGCGATCGACTCGGTGTCGTTCGAGGTCGACAAGGGCGAGTTCGTCTGCATCGTCGGCCCCAGCGGTGCCGGCAAGACCACGCTCCTGCGCTGCATCTCCGGCCTCGCCTCCCCCAGTTCGGGTGCCGTGAGCTTCGAGGGGCGCACCCTGACCGAGGTGCCCGAGCAGCTCGGTCTGGTCTTCCAGGACTACAGCAGGTCGCTCTACCCCTGGTTCACCAACGGGGAGAACATCGCGTTGCCGCTCGCCGCACGCGGTGTCGCGCGCTCCGAGCGCGCGGCGCGTGTGACCGCGACGCTCGAGAGCGTCGGACTCGGCCATGTCGAGAAGAAGTACCCGTGGGAGCTCTCCGGCGGCATGCAGCAGCGCGTCGCCATCGCGCGGGCACTGTCGTACCGCCCCGAGCTGCTGCTGATGGACGAGCCCTTCGCCTCCGTCGACGCGCAGACGAGGTTCGACCTGGAAGACCTCATCCTCAAGGTGCGCCGCGAGCTCGGCATCACCGTCGTGCTCGTGACCCACGACATCGACGAGGCGATCTACCTCAGCGATCGCATCGTCGTGCTCTCGAAGAACCCGAGCGTGGTGCGGGAGGTCGTCGACGTGAAGCTGGGGGCGGAGCGCTCCCAGGTCGACACGCGAGCGAGCCGCCCGTTCCTCGATCTGCGCAGCCATCTGCTGTCGCTCGTCATGCCGGCGAGCTCCTGATGCGGGGTCACACGAAGAGCGAGGAAGAGACGACCATGATCCACACGACGACCCAGGATGCTGTGCAGGGCCACCTGATCGGCGGCATCGCGACGTACGGGGCGGCGACCTTCGAGGTGCGCAACCCGGGGCGGGCGTCGGACCTGGTGGGGGTCGTCGCAGACGGAACGGCGGAGGATGCCGCGCGGGCGGTCGACGCCGCAGTCGCGGCGGCACCCGGATGGGCGGCGACGACGGTCGCGGATCGCGTCGAGCGGCTCCGCCGCATCGCCGACGCCGTGGACGCCCACGCCGACCGGCTCATCGATCTCGCCACGCGCGAGAACGGCAGCATCGTCTCGACCATCCGGCGCGAGGTCGCCGCATCCGCCGGCTCCTTCCGCGACGTGGCCGACTACCTCGAAGACGCCGTGGCGTCGAAGACGATCGGCGACCCTCGCACCGACGAGTTCGTGCGCGTCGAACGTCGCCCATACGGGGTCGTCGCGTGCGTCGTGCCGTGGAACGCGCCCGTGCTGCTCACGGCCAACAAACTCGCCCCGGCGATCGCGGCGGGAAACGCCGTCGTGCTCAAGCCGTCACCGTTCGCTCCGCTGGCCGTCTCGCTTCTCGCGACCCTGGCCGCGGCAGAGCTCCCCGAGGGCGTCATCGCCATCGTCAACGGCGACGCCCCGGTGGTGCGGGCCCTCGTCGACGACCGACGCGTACGCAAGATCTCGTTCACCGGCGGCGGGGCCACCGCGAGACACATCATGCGCCAGGCGGCGGACTCGCTGCTTCCCGTGCATTTCGAACTGGGCGGCAACGACCCGGCGATCGTGCTCGCCGACGCCGATCTCCCCCTCGCCGCGGAACGCATCGCGCAGTCCGCCTACCGGCGGGCCGGGCAGGTGTGCTTCGCCACCAAGCGCGTGTACGTGCAGCGCGAGGTCGCCGAGGAGTTCGAACGGCTGCTCGTCGCTCGGGTGTCGGCCATGACCGTCGGCGACGCCCAGGACGAGCGCTCCGACATGGGGCCGGTGAACAACCCGGGGCAGTTCGCCCGGGTGAGCGAGCTGCTGGAGCGCACGCGTGCGGCGGGGCGCGACGTGCGCGTGCTCGGCTCGCCGCTGGACCCCTCCACCTGGGATGAGGGGAACTTCCTCCTGCCCGCGCTCGTGCTGGACGCCCAGCAGGGCGACGAGATCGTGCGCGAGGAGCAGTTCGGACCGATCCTCCCGGTGGTCGTCTGCGATACCGAGGAGCAGGCCATCGACTTCGCGAACGACACGGAGTACGGCTTGTGCTCATCGGTCTGGTCGACGTCGCGCGAGCACGCTCTCGCCGTCGCCGCCCGGATCGAGGCGGGGGTGACGTTCGTCAACAGTGCGATGTTCTCGCACACCGGGACGCGAGAGATCCCGATGGGCGGATGGAAGCAGAGCGGCATCGGGTGGGAGGGATCCCCTCACGGAATCGACGAGTACCTGCAGTTCCACAGCGTCGATGTGCAGCCGATCCCCGTCGCGGCCGCCTCATGACGCCGCAGACGAGCACGGCCGGCGCGCTCATCGTCGATGCGCTGCGCGCCGCGGGTGTGACGCACCTGTTCGCGAACTTCGGCAGCGACCACCCCGCGATCATCGAGGCGCTGGCGCAGGACCGGGAGAACGGGATCGACACGCCCGTCGTCATCCTGTGTCCCCACGAGTACAGCGCGCTGAGCGCGGCGCACGGGTACGCGCTCGTCACCGGTGAGCCGCAGGCCGTCTTCGTGCACACCGACGTCGGCACGGCGAACCTGGGTGGCGCCGTGCACAACGCCGCGAGGTCGCGAGTGCCGGTGTTCGTGTTCGCCGGGTTGACCCCCTACACCCTCGAAGGGGAGCTCCCCGGCAGCCGGAACTCCTTCGTCAACCACCTGCAGGACGTGGCCGATCAGCACGGGATCGTCCGGCCCTACGTCAAGTGGAGCTACGACATCCGCACCGCGGCGAACACCGGCCAGATCGTGCACCGCGCGCTGCAGATCGCCCGGAGCGCCCCCGCCGGCCCGGTGTATGTGACCGCCGCTCGCGAGGCGCTGGCCGACCGCGCCCTCCCGGCGCCCATCGATGCCGCGAGGTGGGCACCCGTCGCCCCGAACCCCGCATCCGAGGATGCGGCGGACGAGATCTTCGCGGCGCTGGCCGCGGCGACCGCACCGGTGATCATCACGACCTACCTCGGTCGCGATCGAGGGTCCGTCGCCGCGCTCGTCGACCTGGCCGAGAGGCTCGGCATCGTCGTCGTCGAACACAACGCGGAGGTGCTCAGCTTCCCCCGGCAGCATCCGCTCCACGGCGGCGACGACCCCCACCTGCTCCTGGGCGAGGCCGACGTGATCCTCGCGATCGACACCGACGTGCCCTGGGTCGACGCGATCGGTCGCCCGCGCCCGGACGCCCGGGTGTTCGTGGTCAACGAAGACCCGCTGCAGGAGTCACTGCCCCTCTGGTACGTGCCCGCCGAGCGGTTCGTCGGGGCCGACAGCGGGCTCGTTCTGCGACAGCTGCTCGATCGCTGTCCGCCGTCACCCGACGAAGCCGCAGAGCTCCGCGCCGCCCGCGGCGCCGATGTCGGCCGAGGCATACGCGAGGCATGGGACGACGAGGCCGACGCCGACCGGGACGCCCGGAGGCTGACCGCCGCAACCGTCGCCCGCGCACTCCACGACCTGCTCGACGACGAGGCGATCGTCGTCAACGAAGCCATCTCCGCGGCGCCCGCCGTGTGGAAGCACCTGCCCCGCGAGCTGCCCGGAACGCTGTACGGCAACCGCGGTACGTCGCTCGGCTGGTCGGGGGGCGGAGCGCTCGGGGTGAAGCTCGCCGCGCCCGATCGCACGGTGGTGAGCATCGTCGGAGACGGCACCTTCTTCTTCAGCGCGCCGTCGTCGACCTACTGGATCGCCCGCCACTACGGTCTGCCGGTACTCACCGTCGTGCTCGACAACGGCGGGTGGAACGCGACGAAACGCAATCTGGAACGCCTGCACCCGGACGGGGTCGCCGCCCGGACGGACCGGCTGTGGGTGAACCTGCAGCAGAGCGCCGACTTCGGCGGTGTCGCCGCGGCGGCAGGCGATGCCTGGAGCGGGCTCGTCACCGACATCTCGGAACTCGACGCGGTGCTCCGCACGGGCCTTGCGAAGACCTCCGAGGGCATCTCGGCGGTCGTGACGGTGCGCATGCACGCGATCTCCGACCAAGCATCCGAGCCGACGACGACTCACGAGAACACGACACCGGGCGCCGACACCTCGCCGCTCGGGGAAGGGCACACGACGTGACCGACGACAACCGCCGAACCCACCTGCGCATCGCGACCGAGGAGGCCTGGGCACCCCCCGAGCTCATCTCCCTCTACCGCCGGCATCTGTCGGAGCGCACGATCGACGACATCGGATTCTCGAGCCTGATGGGGTATTTCCTGGGGTCGACGCATCCGCAGCCGCAGGCGGTCGTGGCGCGGCTGCAGAGCGCGGCCGAAGAACGGATCGCCGACATGGACGCTACGGGAATCGACCACCAGGTGCTCGCCCTCACCGCACCAGGCACCCAGGTGCTCGATGCGCGGGAAGGCATCGACATCGCCCGTCTCAGCAACGACCGCCTGTCGACACTGAGCCGAGAGCACCCCACCCGGTTCTCCGCGCTCGCGGCGGTCTCGTTCGAAGACGTGGATGCGGCGGTGATCGAGCTGAGGCGCGCGGTGACCGAGCTGGGCCTGAAAGGGCTGATCCTCAACGACCACATCCGCGGCTCGTACATCGACCATCCCCGCTTCGCTCCGCTGCTCTCCGAGCTGGAGTCACTGGACGTGCCGCTGTACCTGCACCCGAACACACCGCCCGACAGCATGATCGCGCCCTATCGAGAGGCGGGGCTGGACGGCGCCGTCCACGGATTCGGTGCGAGCGCGGGTCTGCACCTGCTGCGGATCATCACCTCGGGCGTGCTCGACCGCCACCCCGGTCTCCGCGTGGTCGTCGGGCACCTCGGCGAGGGACTCCCGTTCTGGCTGCACCGGATCGACCACATGCACGCCAAGCAGGTCGCCTCGGGGAGGTACGAGAGCATCACACCGCTCCGCCAGGCGCCGTCGGCGTACTTCTCGAACCAGATCTGGCTGACCACGTCGGGAATGCCCTGGGCGCCGGCGATCATGTTCACGCGCGAGGTCATCGGCGCCGACCGCGTGATGTACGCGATGGACTACCCCTACCAGTACGACGCCGCAGAGGTGGACGCGCAGGAAGCCCTGCCGATCAGCGACGACGAGAAGGCGGACTTCTTCGAACGGACCGCGCGAAAGGTGTTCTCTCTCGACTTCTGACGCCGCCGCTCTAGGTGCTGGTCGCGCGACGTGCGGGGGGTTCTCGTCGCCACGTCGACGGACTGTGACCGAACTGTCGGCGGAAGGCCCGGGCGAAGGTCGCCGCGTCACCGAACCCCGATCGGATGGCGATATCGACGAGGGTCGAGCGCGGGTGGTCGTGAAGGAGCTGGGCCGCGTGCTGAAGCCGCCGGGCGCGGATAGCGGCCGCGGGCGTCTCTCTCCTCCTCGCGAACACGTTGTAGACATTCCGGACCGAGACGTGGTGAGCATCGGCGAGCGCGGCCACGTCGAGGTCGTGGCGCTCGAAGTGCGCATCGATGTACCGGATCATGCGCTCATACTCCGACGCTCGGGGTGCCTCCATGCGGGAGGACAGGAGTGAGCTCAGGAGCGAACCGATCAGTTCGATCGCAAGGTCCCCGCTCGCACTCGCCACATCGCGTGACGCGGCGGCGCCTCGTTTCCACAGCGCACGCATGTACGCCTGGACGAGCACGGATTGCGGGTGGTCCCCCGGTATGGGGGTTGCCGACAGTCGCGCGATCGTCCGATCGTCGACGCCCAGACGGCGTCGGCTCATGCGCAGTGTCAGCTGACGCTGGTTGCCCGCCGAGTGATCGAACGAGTACGCGCACGAGGGGTCGAACAACGCCAGCGATCCGGGCGTCAGGTGAACGTCGCGGCCGTTCTGCGCGAGCACACCCGACGACCTGCGCTGCAGGACGAACAACACGTCCTCGTGCGGATCCGCCGCCGCGGACTTCTCGGAGCGATCCACGATCAGTCCGGTCGTCGACAGGTCGTGCATGGACACGTCCTCGCTCAGAACGGTCTGCGCGAACGTCGCGCGGAAGCGCTCTTCGGTAGGGGTGAACGACAGCGCGACGATGCGCTCGCTGGCGATCTGGTGCCAGGCGTCGACGGTCTGGACTCGGATCTGGCGCACGCTGAGAGTTTCGCCCATGGCTGTTTCGCCGTGATGTCGCGGATGTCCCGGGCGTGTATCCGGACGGCAGCCGGCGAGAACCGCAGCATCCGATTCGTGCAGACAGCGTCATGTGGGCTGCAGGAATCGTCATCCGCCGCCGCACCGTCGCTCCCTAACGTGGTCCGCACGCCGCTCGTCGGCGAGCAGGGTCCACCGGACGCCAGACCTCGGACGAGCGAAAGAGGGAGCGGAGAAGAATGAACAAGACGAAGTCTCAGCAGAGACGCTTGAGGATCGTGCTGTGTGCGCTGGGATGCGGGAGCATGGCGATTCTCGCCGGCTGCACCGCGGCACAGACGACCGACCCGGCGATGTCGACGGAGGAGGTCGTGGCGTACATCACGACCGAGCCCACGATCGTCGAGATCCAGGCAGCGCTCGAGAAGGGTGAGGTGACGAGCGAGCAGCTCGTCGGCGCCTATCTCGATCGGATCGACGCGTACGACGACGAAGGCCCCGCGCTCAACGCCATGGTGTACGTGAACTCGGATGCCGTCGACACGGCGGCGTCTCTGGACGAGGAACGTCGTGAGTCCGGTTCACGAGGACCGCTGTTCGGCATCCCGGTCATCCTCAAGGACAACATCGACACGGCCGACATGCCCACGAGCGTCGGGTCGGTAGCGCTGGGCGGGTCGACGCCGGATGAGGACGCCTTCATCGTCACGCAGCTCCGGGATGCCGGGGCGATCATTCTCGGCAAGGCGAACCTCCAGGAGTTCGCGTACGGGTTCGCCACCACGAGCTCCTTCGGCGGTCAGACATTGAACCCGTACGACCTGTCCAAGAACCCGTCCGGTTCCAGTGGCGGAAGCGCGGTGGCCGTTGCGGCCAACTTCGCACCACTGGCGTTCGGTACGGATACCGGCGGCTCCATTCGAGTGCCGGCGTCGGCGACATCGAGCGTCGGCATCCGTCCGACCAAGGGCTTGATCGGTCGGTCGGGGATCGCGCCGGTCTCGACGAGCCTCGACACCGTCGGCCCGATGGCGACCTCGGTGAGCGACATCGCCAGCGCGCTCGATCTCATCGCCGGTGTCGACGACCCGGATGACCCGGTCGCCCTCGGCTCCGACGCGACGCGCCCGGATTCCTATCTCGACGCACTCGACCCCGACGCTCTCGACGGCGCTCGCATCGTCGTCCTGGACGACGCGTTCGGCGAATCGCCGGAAGCGGAGGAGGTCAACGAGGTCATGGCGCGGATGGAGGCCGACCTCGTCGCGGCGGGAGCCGTTGTGTCGCACATCTCCGAGCTCGGCTTCACATCGGAGTCCGCCATGCAGAACGACTGGGAGATGGAAGCGGCATTCGACGCGTATCTGCAGGACTACGGGCCTGACCAGGAGGGCGTCACGTTCGCGGAGATGACCCGCAACGGCGGCATCGTCACCGACGTGAGCGCCTCTCTCCAGGCGCTCGTGGGCGGGCCCGACACGACCGACCCCTCTTACGAGCGGGAGGTCGTTCAGCCGACGACGGCGTTCATCGACGCGTTCTCCGCCTTCATGGAGGACAACGACATCGACGCTCTCCTCTACCCGAGCGCCAAGGAGGCGCCCTCGGCCCTCGGCGTCTCGAACTGGGGCGCCGTCAATGCCTTCCTCGCCTCATCCGCGGGGGCACCGGCGATCAGCTTCCCGGCGGGCTTCACGAGCGAGGGCCTCCCCGTCGGTGCGGAGTTGGTCGGCAAGCAGTTCGATGAGGCGACCATCATCGGCCTCGCGTACGCCTACGAGGCCGCACACCCCCAGAGGGTGCGCCCCAGCACGACACCGTAGTGCCCGACAGGGTTCCCGGCGATTCGCGAACGAACGAGTCGCCGGGAACCCGACCACCTCGAACGCTCCGCCTGACGTGTTCGTCTGAACGGGCGGGCGGCACCGGCCGCCCTCCCGTTCAGACGCGCGTGGCCACTGCCGCCGAGAACGCGTGAGATCCCGACTCGAGGTGCCGGATGACGTCGCCTTCGAGATCGAGCACCGCGGTGGCCCCCGTGGGAACGGTGACGTTCACGCTGATCGTCGCGTCTTGCACCACCCACTCGATCGACGCGCGGCCGTAGGGCGTCTCGTGCTCCGCCTTCGCGGACGTCAGACCACCACCGGGACGCGGACGGAACAGGATCGAGCGATACGCCGGCTCGAGCGGACCGATCCCCGCCACGGTGCGGTGCAGCCAGTCGGCGACGGCGCCGAGCGCGTAGTGGTTGAACGACGTCATCCCGCCCGGGTTGACCCTGCCGTTCGGCATGAGGCTGTCCCACCGCTCCCAGATCGTCGTCCCCCCGCTGAGCACGGTGTAGAGCCACGACGGGCATTCGCGCTCGAGGAGCAGGTCGTACGCGACATCGGTGTGGCCCGAGCGGGTGAGCGCGTCCGTGACGACCGGCGTTCCGGCGAAGCCCGTGGAGACCCGGTTGCCGCTCTTGCGCACGAGGTGCGCGAGCCGCGCGCCCCACCGGTCGCGCTCGGCGTCGTCGGCGTAGAGGTGGAACTCGATCGCCAACGCGTACGCGGTTTGCGCGTCGCTCGTGAGCATTCCCTCGGCGTTCACGTATTCCGCGCGGAAGGCCGCCTTCACCTGCGCGGACAGGTCGGCGTACCGGGCCGCTTCGTCGTCCTTGCCGAGCACGCCCGCTGTCTTCGCGAGATGCTCGGACGACCACGCGAAGTAGGCGGTAGCCACCAGGTAGCGGTCCGTCTTGGCGTCGGCGGGGTCGTTCGGCGGAGCGTCCGGGTCGAGCCAGTCACCGAGTTGGAAGCCGGTGTTCCACAGACGAGAGGGGCCGGCGAGCTTCTCGACGAGGTCGATCCACGCCGAGCCGCTGGCATATTGATCGGCGAGCACCTTCGCGTCGCCGAACCGCTGGTAGAGGGTCCACGGGGTGAGAACGGCCGCGTCGCCCCACACGGCGCCGGGGCGGATCGGCGTCCACTCGGGACCACCGGGGATCACCGGGACGTACCAGGGCACGGTGCCGTCGGGGAGCTGTTCCGCTTCGACGTCGCGAAGCCAGGAGCTGAGCATGCCGGAGCAGTCGTAGAGGAACGAGGCGGCGGGTGCGAAGACCTGCAGGTCGCCCGTCCAGCCGAGGCGCTCGTCGCGCTGCGGGCAGTCGGTGGGGATGTCGACGAAGTTGCCCCTCATCGACCAGACGATGTTCTCGTGCAGGCGGTTCACGAGGGGATCGGATGATTCGAACCATCCTGTCCGCTCCATGTCGGTGTGGTAGGCCCGCGCGACGACATCGCCGGGGGCGATCTCACCCTCCCAGCCGCTGACCTCGGCATAGCGGAAACCGTGGATGGTGAACTTCGGTTCCCACGTCGCCTCGCCGCCGCCGTGCGTGTAGACGTCGGTGGAGGTGGCGCGACGAAGGGGCCGGGTGTAGAGCTCGCCGTCCTGGAGTACTTCGGCGTGGCGCAGGGTGATGCGGCGCCCCGGGTCGCCGGCGACGCGGATCTGCAGTCGTCCGGCGATGTTCTGTCCGAAGTCCAACAGCAGCGCGCCGCTCGCGGTCGGCGTGACGCTGAGGGGGAGGAACTCCTCCGTGCAGCGCACGGGCGGGCCCTCGGGCGCGACGAGCAGCGTCGCGTCATGCGTGGCGACGCGGACCGCGACCGCATCGTCGGAGCGGAAACCTGCCCGCGCCCAGTCGGCGTGATCCGCTCGAGCGTCGTATTCCTCGCCCTCGTACAGCCCGGAAGTGAGGATCGGGCTGCGCTGAGCGGTCCACTCGCCATCGGACGTCACGATCTGACGTGTGCCGTCGGCAAGGGTGATCTCGAGCTGCGCGATGAGCCCGATCTCCGACCCGTACCAGTTCGGATAGCCGCTGTGGAATCCGATCCGTCCGCGGAACCATCCGTCCGCCAGCCACGCGCCGATCGCGTTGTCTCCGGCGTGAAGCAAGTGGGTCACGTCATAGGTGTAGTACCGGAGGCGGGAGCCGTACACCGTCCACCCGGGGGCGAGAGCGTCGTTTCCGACCCGTTCGCCGTTGATCGCCGCTTCGTAGAGGCCGTGGGCGGTCGCGTACAGCCGCGCCGAGACGACGTCGTCGGCGATGTGGAAGTCGCGCCGCATCCGTGGCGGTCGCCGGAGGGCTTCCGGGTCGTCCGACCACGGCGCTTCGATGAGCGCGGCTTCCCAATCGGAGCTGTGCAGGAGCCCCGCTTCGACAGCGGCCGACTCGGACCACGGCGACGCGACTCCGTCGGCACCGGTGACACGGATGCGGACCTCGACACGCTCGCGTGACCGCAGCGGAGCCCCCGGCCACTCCACCAGCACCGAGTCAGGGTTCGAGACGCGGGTCACGGTGATGTCCTCGTCGGAACGCCGCGTTTCGATCTCGTACCCGGCCTGCCGCCACCCTGCCGGCGCGGACGTCTTCCATGAGATGCGGGGCCGCGGGTTGCCGATGCCCAAGGCACCGGGCAGATGGTCGAAGGTCGGGGCGGTGACGAGAACGGTCATGCGGAAGGACTCTCCTGAGCCTGGGGTCGAACAATGGATTTGAGCGCGAGCGGATCTCGGGAGGAGGCCATCAGCGCGTCATCGACGTGGTCGAGGTCGTGCACGCTGGTGACGAGTCGTGTCAGCTGCACACGACCGCTCGCGGCCAGATGGATGGCGGCCGGATAGACGTTGGCGTACCGGAACGTGCCCGTGATCTGGAGCTCGCGCGACTGGATGACGTCGAGAGGCACCGCGACCGACGCACTCGCGGCCATGCCCACCAGAACGGCACGCCCCGCCGGGGCGAGGGCACGGATCCCGGAATCGATGGCGGATGCCGCCCCCGAGCACTCGATGAGCACGTCGTAACGGTCCGCGTCCGACGGCGTCGACGCGTTCACCGTTCGATCCGCACCCAGCTCGGATGCGAGAGCGAGCCGATCATCCGAGATGTCGGTGACGGTGACCACGGCGCCCGAGCTGCGAGCCACCTGGAGCACCAGAAGGCCGATCGGCCCCGCGCCGGTCACCAGTACCCGGTCGCCGAGTGAGACGCGGCCGGCTCGGTTCGCCCACACCGCGACGGAGAGCGGTTCTATGAGTGCCGCCTCGTCGTCGGTGAGGGAATCGGGCACGGCGTGCGCGAACGCGTCTTGCGTGATCACGTGGGTCGCGAATGCGCCGTCGACGGGTGGCGTCGCGAAGAACCGCACGAAAGGGCAGAGGTTGTACCGACCGGCCGAGCACTGGTCGCACTCCCGGCACGGGATGCCCGGTTCGATGGCGACGCGGGTTCCGACCCGCGAGGGATCGACTCCGGCTCCTACCTCGGTGATGGTGCCGGATGCTTCGTGCCCGAGAACGAGCGGGTCGGTCACCACGGTGTCTCCGATGCGACCGTCCCGGTACCAGTGCACGTCGGATCCGCAGACGCCGACGGACGCGACGCGGACGAGCACCTCTCCGCGATCGAGGGGCCGAAGCATCCGGTCCTCGATCGAGGTCGTCTCGACCCCCGTCATGATCGCGACGCGGGTGGCCGGGGTCATCCCTTCACCGCGCCGCTGGCCAGTCCCGCCATGATGCGCTGGTTCAGGACGAGGTAGATCGCGAGGATGCCGAACACGTTGATGCAGATCGCGGCGAAGAGCGGTCCGTACTGTGTCGCACCGAACTGTCCGGTGAAGTTGAGCAATCCGACCTGCACGGTGCGCAGGCTGCTCGAGTTCGTGAAGGTCAGGGCGATCAGCAGGTCGTTCCAGATGAAGAAGAACTGCACGAGCGCGACGGTGAAGATGGCGTTGCGTGCCATCGGGAGCGCAATCGAGAAGAACGCGCGGATG
This sequence comes from Microbacterium sp. Gd 4-13, assembly GCF_003095395.1. Lineage (GTDB taxonomy): Bacteria > Actinomycetota > Actinomycetes > Actinomycetales > Microbacteriaceae > Microbacterium. The sequence continues at coordinate 75,074 of NZ_QEIJ01000008.1, read as the reverse complement.
ACCGATGCGCCATCGAGGGTCGCCGCTTCGAAGACTTCGCGCGGGATGGCTCGGAAGTAGGTGGCCATCATGAACACCGTCAGCGGCAGCCCCGTCGCGGTGTAGGTGATGATCAGCGGCCACAGGGTGCCGGTCAGGCCGGCCTGGAAGTAGACGGAGAACAGTGGCAGCAGGATCATCTGGCCCGGCACCATGATTCCGGCCAGGAAGATCAGGAGGATGGCCCCTCGTCCGCGGAACACCATCACCTCGAGCACGAATCCGGCTGCGATTCCCAGCAGGAGCATGAGGAAGAGCGAGGGGAAGACGGCAATGACGCTGTTCAGCAGGTATTGCCCGAGGTTGCCGGTGGTCCAGGCCTCGACATAGTTGTCGAAATTGAGCGAGGACGGCAGCGACAGAGTCGGTGCGTTGAGGAACTCGTCCTGGGTCTTGAACGAGTTCACGAGCAGCCACAGCAGGGGCAGCACCATGATCGCCACGAGGACGACGATGACGATGTTGCCGGGGAGCCGGCGGAGGAAGCGTCGCGAGCGGGACCCTCCGCGGATGGCCCGGTCACGGGGCGGGCGGCTGTTCGGAGTGGTTGTAAGAGTGATCGTCGCCATGGTCCTAGCCCTTCGTCAGGTCGCGACGCGAGGAGCGGAAGATGAACACGGTGACCAGGAGGCAGAGGATCGTCAGTACCAACGCGATCGACGCTCCGTACCCGTACTCGCCGTAGCTGAACGAGGTGGAGTACATGTACAGCGTGAGCGGCGTCGTGGCCGTACCCGGACCGCCGTTGGTCAGTGCGACGATCGAGTCGAAGACCTTCAGGGTGCCGTTGATCGAGAAGATCAGCGACGAGAGCAGCACCGGGAGCGAAAGCGGCAGCACGATGGAGCGAATGACCCGCCAGGTGCTGGCGCCGTCGATGCGTGCCGACTCGAGGATGTCATCGGGGATGTCGAGAAGCCCGGTGTAGAGCAGGACCGCGTAGAAGCCCATCGACCTCCACAGGTCCATGATGACGAGGACGGCGAATGCCGAGCCGGCACTTCCGAACCAGTCGACGGATTCGACTCCGAAGACGTTGAGGAGGAGGTTGACCGGACCCGTCTGAGGAGCGACCTCGAACATCTTCTGGAACAGCAGCGCGACAGCCACCGTCGGTACGACCACCGGGAAGAAGACGAGGGTGCGAACGACCGACCCCCGGTTCTTCAGGATGAAGACGTAGAAGAGAGAGAGAAGGTAGCCGAGGGCGACCTGGCCGACGGTGATGACCAGTGCGTACTGGATGGTGAAGCGCAGCGCGTCGGCGACCCGCGGGTCGGTGAACAACCGGGCGAGGTTGTCGAGGCCGACGAAGGTGAAGCCGGAGATGGCGTTGCCATCGAAGAGGGTGTAACCGAGCGACCAGAACACCGGGACCAGCATGACCAGGGTGTAGACCAACAGGGCCGGGCCCAGCAGCGTCACGATGGCGCGCCGGTCCCCGAGGATGTTTTGCATTGCGGGAGTTCTTTCTGCTCGCGGTGCGGGATGCGGGGTGGGGCGCGGCGATCCGCTGCCCCACCCCGCCGCGTGTCAGCTGCCGAGGTCCGTCTGGACGAGGTTCATGAAGTCTTCGGCCGAGATGGCACCGGTCACCAGCTGCGCCGCATTCTTCTGGCTGGTCTCGGTCGCCTTGGAGTTGAACAGCGCCTCGAACCACAGCACCGACTGGTCGGTGTCGGCGATCTGGTCCTGCACGACCTGCGTGAGCTCGTCGACCTCGACGTCACCGTTGACCTTGAACCCCGAGATGGTGCTCGCTTCGCTGAGCGAGGCGGCTCCGTAGTTGTTCGCGATGCACGTGAGCCAGTCACCGACCTGGTCGTTGTAGGCCTTCGCACTGAACGTCATCGGGAGCCCGACGTTCGCGGGGGTCTGGCTCGCGTCTCCCGCGCCGCCATCGACGGCGGGGAAGGGCATGAAGCCGATGTTCTCGGAGCCGATCTGGTTGCGCTCCTCGTTGGCGAAGTCGCCCAGCGCCCAGCTGCCCATGTAGAACATCGCGGCGTTGCCGGTGAGGAACGTGTTGAAAGCCGTGTCGTAGTCGATGGATCCGACGCCCTGGCCGAAGTATCCGTCCGCGCCCAGGTCGGCGACCGCCTGCGCCGCGGCGACGTACTCCGGGTCGGTCAGCTGAGCGTCGCCGTCTGCCACCTTCTGCAGCGCGTCCGGTCCGAGGTCACGGAAGATGTAGCCGCTGATGAGGCGGGTGATGGGCCACCCCTGCTCACCGGAGGCGGAGAAGGGCTGCACACCGGCACCGTTGAGCTCCGCGGCGGCAGCGGTGAGTTCGTCCCACGTCGCGGGGACGTCGATACCGTTGTCGGCCAAGATCTGCTTGTTGTACCAGATCCCCTCGATGTTGTACTGGTAAGGGAGCACGTTGAACCCGCCGTACAGCGCCTCGATCGTCGAGACCGCCGCCGGCTCCACCTGGTCGATGACGCCCAGGTCGGTCAGCGTCTTTTCGAAGTCGAGCACCTGTCCGCCGGCGGCGAGTTCCTTCGTGAGCGCGGGGGCGTTGCCGGCTGCGTACTGCGCGGGGAGGGCGTTCTGGCCGGCCAGGAGCTGCAGTCGCTGGTCGAGCTGCGTCTGCGGGACGGTCTCCACCGTGAGCGGGAGGGCCTCGTTCTCTGCCGAGCAGGCGTTCTCGCTCAGGTTCGTCAGCAGATCCGGGATGGTGGTGTTCTCGGTGTTGACGAGGAAGCCGAACTGGGTGGCGTCCGCTCCCCCGGTGCCGCCGCCGCCGGCGCAGGCGGTGAGCGCGAGAGCGGTCACGGCTCCCGTTGCGATGAAGGCCACCCGTCGGGTCGAGCGGCGTGCGAATGCTGTGGTCACAGTTCCTCCTTGAAAGGGCCACGCTCCGAACATTGAAGCGTTTCAATTGGAGAGTATGGATGCCGCGACCCTGCCCTGTCAAGACAGAATTGAAGCGCTTCAGTTTAGCGTTGCACCACGGCGCTGCGACCGACCGTGCTCTCCCGCGCGACGATGGCCGGCTCCAGCATCACGGTCTGGTGGACATGCTCGTCGCGGGACGTCGAGATCTCGTCGATGAGGAGACGCAAGCCTTCGCGCCCCATCTCGAGTCCACGCATCTGCACCGAGGTGAGGGAGATCGTGCCGCCCCAGGCCGCCGAGTTGTGGTCGCATCCCATCACGGCGATGTCGGAGGGAACCGCGACGCCGGCCCCGTTGAAGACTTGGATGATCGCCATCCCGAGCAGATCGGTGACGGCGATGACGCCGTCCGGTCGATCCGCCGGGGGGCGCCCGATGATGGCCCGACCCACCTCGGCGCCACTGGGCGGGTCGAGGGTCTCGGTGGGGATCTCCTCGAGCGTCACCCGCCCGCCCGCCTCCTCGACCGCGCGTCGCGCGCCCGCGCGCCTCAGGTGCACGGGCTGGAGATTGTCCCGCCCGCCGATGAAGGCCAACCTGGTACGTCCGAGGCTGATGAGATGCTGCGCGGCGAGGTAGCCGACGAGCTCGTTGTCGACGAGGACCCGGCACGTGTCGTCGTCGCCGTCGTCGTAGTTCAACACCACGACGGGCCGGCCGTGCCGCCGAACGCGGTCGATCGATGCCCGCGAATCCTGCATCGGCGCGAGAAGTATGCCGGCGACGCGCGACCCGTCGAAGAAGCTGAGGCTTGCGTCCTGCGACTCGAGTTTGTTGTCGCTGTTCGCGATCATCACGTTCAGGCCGGTCTCCTCAGCGAAGTTCTGCGCGCCGCGAGCGATGTCGACGAAGAGCGAGTTGCTGATGTCGATGACGGAGAGCCCGATCGTTCGAGATCGGCCGCCCGCGAGGTCGCGGGCGTTGGTGTTGCGCACGAAGCCGAGTTCGTCGATGACGTCCCGTACGCGCTGAACCGTTTCGGGGCTGACCTTCTCGGGATAGTTGAGGACGTTGGAGACGGTGCCGAGTGCGACGCCGGCGCGGCGCGCGACGTCGGTCATACTCGGCGGTCGAAGCCGTGGCATCGTCATGAGCCGAATGTACCCTCCGCGTTGGCGTGGCCGGGGTGACGCCGGAGCCACGCGGCACGGTCGTCGATACCCTCTCGAACCCGAGAATACCGTTCGCAACGCCCGAGACTGAAGCGCTTCAACGCGCGCGACTCTCGGATGGCGGCGAGGAATGTGCGAGAAGGCGAGAAAATCACACGGCACCGGATGAACATCCGATGCCGGTGAGGCTGAACGCTCCCGACCCGCTGGGAACGAGCGACGACCCACCACGAGAGAGGAAGTCATCATGCGTGCAGATGAGCAAGGAGCAGATTCGCGATTCGACGGGGCATCCGACAGCGATGCATCGCCGTTGCTGCTCGACTTCCGCTGGACACCGTCAGATCGATGCTCCCGGGACGACGCTTCGCAGAAGTCATCTAGACGAGGACACGACGCACCGAGCGCAAGCCACGGCCGCGGCCACGACAGGAGGCAAAACAAAAACGGCACCGGATCGATCTCCAGTGCCGTTGAGACGGGACGCCCCGACCGTTATCTTCAGGTCGTTCGTTCGAGTAAAACCAACTTGGTAGCGGGAGCGGGGCTTGAACCCGCGACCTCACGATTATGAGTCGTGCGCTCTCACCAACTGAGCTACCCCGCCGCACAGCATCCGGTGGAGTGACATGGATGCTTCGAGCCCCGAGACAGGTTTGAACTGTCGACCCCTTCCTTACCATGGAAGTGCTCTACCACTGAGCTATCGGGGCGTACCCAGCGATGCTGGGCAACTAGAAGAGAATACCAGAGCCGCGGCATCCTCAAGAAATCGAGTCAGCCTCCGGCGTGCTCCCGGAGCCACGGGATCGGGTCGATGGCGGTCGTGCCGCCCGCGAGGATCTCGAAGTGCGTGTGCGCGCCGAACGAACGGCCCGTGTTGCCGGTGTTGCCGACGACGGTTCCGACGGTGACCTTCTCGCCCGCCGAGACCTTCAGCGACCCGTACTGCATGTGGGCGTAGCGGCTCGAGACGAGTTCGCCGTCGATGATGTGATCGATCACGACCGTGACGCCGTACGCGCCGCCCGACTCGGTCGCGATCCGCACCGTGCCGTCGGCGATCGCCTGCACCGGTGAGCCGGCGCCCGGCACGAAGTCGGCACCCTCGTGCATCTTGCCCGAGCGCATGCCGAAGCCGTAGGTGATCGGCACGCCCACCGAGAACGGCCACTGGATGGCCGCCGTCGGGTCATTGACGAAGAAGTCGGAGAAGTTCGTGATGCCCGAGTCGGCGGCGATCTTCGCCATCGACGCCGCCTCATACCCGTCGGTGCGCTCCAGCGAACCGGCCTGCACGTCGGCGGGGGCGACATAGGCCTGGATCTCGCCCGGCTCGCGCGCAAGGTCCGAGGCGACGAGGAGGTTCGCGCTGGTGGACGACGAGCCTTGGGCCGCGGCGACCGCCCCGACCGGGGTCGTCATGCCGACGGCCATGAGCCCGACGACGCCGAAGACGCCGATCGAGAAAGAGGCGGTCGCGACGCGCTTGAACGACAGGAGCCCCTGGCGACGTGCGGGCACATGCGGGGCCTCGGCGGGAACGTCATCGGCGAGAGCCTCGGCGGCGACCTGCACGGGAGTCTCGCCGGTGAAGGCGAACAGACGGGCAGCGGCCTCGAACTCGTCGAGCGCCTCCTGCGCCTGGGCCTCGGCGGCGGCCTCTGCCGAGGCGATGTCGGCGGCGAGGGCTTCATCGGCGGCGAGCGCTTCATCGGCTGCGGCGGCGGCGAAGGCGATGGGGCCGTTCGACGCGTCGCCCGGCGTCAGCAGCTCGAAGACCGCGGGGGTCTCACGAGGGGGCCGCACGCGTGAGCGACGCGATGCGGCGGGCAAGACGATCGGTGACGTCGGCAGCAGCGTGGGCGTCGGCGCGACCGTGACGGCGACGACGGCCTCCGAGGCGGGAACGGGTGCGGCGGGAGCCTCGGCGGCGCGGGCCACACGGCGGCGCGCGGGGGCGAGAGGGGCGGATGCGGCGGGTCGGGGCTCGATCGCGGTCTCAGCCGCGGGCGAACCCTGGGCGAGGCGACGCAGCTCGGCTCGCGTCAACTGCCGCGGCTCGGCGGCGGCGGGCGCCGCGGAGGGGCGAGTCGACCGTCGCGTGCGAGCGGGCTCGACTTCGGGGGTTTCGGACAACGCGCAGAGTGCTCTCGGGTCGTGTCGCAGGCGCGACGGAATCGGGCTTTTCGGGGCGTCTCCGCCGTTCGGGCGACGAAGATAACGATCGGGTAAACACTACATCGGACGCCCTGGGAATGCCATGTGGGCGACCCCGGCCGACGGGCTCAGTAGTCGATCAGGGCGTCGAGCCGTGGGAAAAGCCCTGGTCCGGCGACGATCGTCATTTCTCGCCCCGGAACACCGCCCGGACTCCCCGCCACCACGGCACCGGCCTCGGTGGCGAGCAGTGCGGCCGCGGCGTGGTCCCAGGGCTGGAGTCCGCGCTCGTAATAGCCGTCCAGACGCCCCGCGGCGACGTAGGCAATGTCGAGCGAGGCGGCACCGATGCGGCGGATGTCGCGCGCGATCGGCATGATGCGCGCCTGCTGTTCGAGCGCCGCTGCGTGGGTGGCGGGGTCGTAGCCGAAACCGGTCGCCAGCAGTGCCCCGGCCGGGCCGACCTCGTCGTTGACGTGGAGTCGGTGCTCTCCCAGCCAGGCGCCGCCCCCGCGGGAAGCGCGGAAGAGTTCTCCAACGACCGGGTTGTAGACGACGCCGGCAAGGGCGGTCCAGGTCGCCGTGTCGGGCTCCCCGTCGCCGTCCGCCACCTCGACGGCGGCGATGCTGACGGCCCAGGCCGGGATGCCGTAGGCGTAGTTCACGGTGCCGTCGATCGGATCGACGACCCAGGTGATCCCCGTGCTGCCCCGCCCCGCGCCGCCTTCCTCGCCGAAGAAGCCGTCATCCGGGCGCGCGGCGGCGATCCGGTCGCGCACGAGCGTCTCAACCTCCCGGTCGGCCTCGGTGACGATGTCGGCGAGCGCCGACTTGGTCGCCGCGATCGTGACGCCCTCGGTGCGGCGCCGGTGCGCCAGCTCCCCCGCTTCGAGGGCGATGTCGACGGCCAGGCTCAGCAGCTCGCTCGGAGAGGTCATGCCTCCACGCTACTGCGGCGCGCAGCATCCGTCCTCGTTCCTCCCTCCCTGCGACCCGCCCGATCCCCTCCCACCCTCGGCCGTCCCCCCGGGCCCTGCCGCCCCAGCCCCCGCCCCGACCCCGGCCGGTCCCCTCCTCCCGGGCCTCAGCCCCCGCCCGGCGCACTCCCCCCGGGCCCCCGGACCCCCGGGCCTCCGGACCCCCGGGGCCCTGCCGCCCTAGCCCGCGCCCCGGCCCCCGGCCCGAACTCAGGATGAGCAGACCCGCCGCGGGGTCACACCCCCGAGATGCCGCGGGCCCTTCGCCGCGCCGCGCGATCCATCCTGAGTTGGAGCAGCACGACCCGGCGGTACCGCCGGAACCGAGGTAACAACACCCCCGGACCGCGTCAGCCCGGGCCTGGCGACCTGAGGCCTGCGCGGTCGCGGGCGCGCTGCACGAACTCAGGATCAGCCGATCGTCCCGGAGTTCCGACCGCGGAATGGCGGGCATCGCGGGGGCGGAGCGCGCATCCATCCTGAGTACGGTCGAGAAGCGCGCGAGCAGCGCGGGTCGGAGCCGCCCCGCGCCGCCTGCACGACCGACGGGCGCCTCGCAAGCCGTGGACCGACGCGGCACGGTGGGTACCGTGGAGGCATGAGCCGCGCACCCTTCGCCCGCACGCACGACGTGGTCATCGTCGGAGGGGGCCACAATGCGCTCGTCGCCGCCGCGTACCTGGCACGGGCGGGGCGCAGCGTCGTCGTGCTCGAGCGCCTCGGTGCCGTCGGCGGAGCGGCGGTGTCGGAGCGCCCGTGGGCGGGCGTGGATGCGTCGCTGTCGCGCTACTCGTACCTCGTGAGCCTGCTCCCCCGCCGCATCATCGATGACCTCGGCCTGCGCATCGACCTGCGGCGCCGACGGTTCTCGTCGTACACGCCCGACCCGGCCGACCCGGGCCGCGGCATCCTCGTCGACACGGCGGATGCGGCGGCCACCGAGGCCTCGTTCGCCCGCACCGTGGGCGACCCCGACGAGGCCGCCCGCTACGCGGCGTTCACGTCGCGGATGGGGCCGCTGGCGCGCGCGGTGTTTCCGTCGATGACCGAACCCCTCACCACGGCGACGGCCATGCGCGAGCGGCTGGGTGACGACGCCCTGTGGACCGACGTCGTCGAGCGTCCGTTGGGCACCGTGCTGCGGCGCTCGCTCGAGTCGAACCTCGCCCGCGGCATTGCCCTCACCGACGGGCTCATCGGCACCTTCGCGTCGGCCGACGATCCCTCCCTCGACCAGAACCGATGCTTCCTGTACCACGTGATCGGGGGCGGCACGGGCGACTGGGACGTACCCGTCGGCGGCATGGGACGCGTCTCGGCCGAGCTCGAACGCGCCGCGCGCGAGGCCGGCGCCGAGGTGCGGGTGAACGCCGACGTGACCTCGGTGACCCCCGACGGCGAGGTGCACGTCGACGGCCGCGATCCCGAGGTTCTGCGCGGACGCCTCGTGCTCAGCGGCGTCGGGCGCGACGTGCTCGAACGCCTGCTGGCCGCGGGCGCCGCCGCCCACGTCACTCCCCCGCCGACTCCCGCACCCCCGGTCGCCGAGGGGGCGCAGGTCAAGGTGAACATGCTGCTGCGGCGACTTCCTCGGCTGCACGACGCGACGGTCGCCCCCGAGGCGGCGTTCGCCGGCACGTTCCACGTGAACGAGACGATGACCCAGCTCGACACGGCCTACGCCCAGGCCGTGGCCGGTCGCGTACCGTCACCGCTTCCGGCCGAGATCTACTGCCACTCCCTCACCGACCCTTCGATCCTCGGCCCCGACCTGCGCGCCGAGGGCGCTCAGACCCTGACCCTGTTCGGACTGCAGGTTCCGCACCGACTGGTCGAGGGAACGGATGCCGCGGCGAGCCGCGCCGCGCTGCTGGCCGCAGCGCAGCGCTCGCTCGATTCGGTGCTGGCCGAGCCGATCGCCGACGTCGTCTACGAGGCGCCCGACGGCAGCCCGTGCATCGAGGCGCGCACGACCGCTGACCTCGAACGGTCGCTCGGAATGGTCGGGGGCGACATCTTCCACGGCCCGCTCTCGTGGCCGTGGGCCGACGACGGCGCCGATCTCGACCGCCCGGCAGCCCGCTGGGGCGTCGAGAGCGGACACGAACGTGTACTGCTGTGCGGGTCATCGGCCCGTCGCGGCGGCGCGGTGAGCGGCGTCGGCGGTCACAACGCGGCGATGGCCGCCCTGGAGCTGCTGGGCGCCTGACGCCCACACGCGAGGTGCCCCGTTCCGGACCTCCCGATCAGCGGTGGGCCCGGAACGGGGTAACGGTCGACGGCGTTCAGCTCGGGGGCATCGGGGGCGGCGGCGGGAAGCCCTGGTAGCCGGCCGGCGGGGCGGGCGGCTGAGGAGCCTCCTTCTGCTCGACCGGCGGATGCTGCGGCGCGGGCTGGCTCGGCTGGCCGGTGTAGTACGCGTTCCAGTCGGGCGAGCCGTCGAGCAGCACCGGGAGCGGGGTGACCCCGTCGGCGTAGGTCGGCCACGGCTGCGCCGCAGGCTGCGCGGGGTGCGCGTACCCCGGGGTCTGCTGCTGCGGGTAGCCGGGGGCGTACCCGGGCGCCTGCGCGACCGGCGCGTACCCCGACGCGTCGGGCACCGGCCGCTCGCGCTTGGGGGCGAACAGCGCGTTCACGAGCGGCACCAGCGCGGTGCCGACGGCAGCGAGGATCGTCACGGCGACGACGATGCGCCAGTAGAGGTCGTGGAAGTCGATGAACTCGTGGAAGGTGAGCGGCAGCACGAGCAGCACCGCGAGGACGGCGACGAGGCCGATGGTGACGAAACCGGTGGCGCGGGTGAAGGCGGTGCGGTTGCGCGCCATCGCCTTGGCGAACAGCCGGACGTGGAGCACGGCGAGCTGCAGCACGAGGATGATCGCGAGGAACGACACGAAGCGCCCGAAGCCGCCCGTATAGTCGAAGGGGTCGACGGGCATCCAGATGAGGAATGCTCCGAGTAGCAGCGTCACGACCCAGACGACCATGCTCGTCAGGGCGAACCAGTCGGGGCGGCGCGGGGCGAGATGCGTCTCGAGGATCGCCACGCCGGCGAACGCGGCGAGCAGCAGGATCGTGAGGAACGCCCGGCCGATCAACCCGTTCTCGGGGCCGACGAGCACCCAGATGACGCAGACGACGGCCGCGGCGATGAGCGCGAAGATCGCCACCCATATCGCCCAGCGCAGAAGCTGTGGGCGCGGTGCGCCGTGGTCGGCCGCTGGAGCGGGCTGCCCCGAGTACGGGGACGGTGAGTGGGGAGCGGTCATGGTGTCCTCCTCCGCGAGGGAATCGCTCCCATCCTGTCACGCGCCTCGTTCCGCGACCGGTGCCGCACGGCATCCGTGAAGTCCGGCGCGCGAACGCCGCCTGGGGAGGAGACGACGCGCCGTCGCTTCGCGCTCAGAACCCAGGAAGGAACGGCTGCGACAACGCGCACGCCGACCGCCGACCGCGTTCCTTCCTGGATTCTGGGCACCACGGGCTCCGAACGGCCGGGAGCGACGCGCCGCTCGCGACGGGGATGCCCCCGGCCGAAGGGGCGTCAGCCCGCGGCCACCGCGATCTCGTTCGGCGTCACCGCGAGCTCGCCCGTCGCGACGATCTCGCCGGTGGTGAGATCGACCGCGTGCACGGCGTTCTCGGCGGGCTCCGTCACGTAGGCGATGTCGCCCGCGACCACGATCGCCGGGTGCGCGTCCTGCCACTCGACCGGGCTCTCCCAGGGCTCGACGACAGGGAACGCGTCGATGATCTCGCCGGTGGCGGGGTCGAGCACGTGGATCGATCCGTCGGCCGACAGGATGTAGGCGAGGTCGCCGGGGCCGCGCGCGACGTCGCGGAAGGTGTACTCGACGCCCTCGGGTAGGTCGACGACCTCGTAGGTGCCGGCGTCGGTGTCGATCAGCGTCACCGCGTGCAGCAGGTATCCCTCCGCGTCGGGGTCGTTCTTGTAGTCGCCGACGACGAGCGGGCTCGTCTCGCTGACGTACGCATTGCCCATCCGGCCGTACGGCTGGTCGGGCGCGGTGAGCTTCGTGATCTCGCCGTCGCGGTACAGCAGCGCGCCGTCCTCGCAGCCGAAGACCACGGCCTCGTTCACCGCGGTGCCCTCGCCGTGCACGCCCGGGCAGTCGGCGCTCTCGGCCACGGTGGCGCCCGACGCATCCTTCGCGATGATCCCGGTGCGCCCGTCGGCGTTCCCGACCGTGGTGAGGAACGTGCCGTCCTCCAGCACGAGCGACACACCGTGGTGCGCGTCGACGCCCGCGATCGTCTCGACCTCGGGAAGGGCGTCGGATGCTGCGAGCTCGGCGGTGTCGAACACGGTCGTGTCGCTCGTCCCGTCGGCGTACAGGATCGTCTTGCCGCCGTGGCGCACGACGTGACCGGGCTTGTCTGCCGCGAACACCCGGTCGGTCAGCTCGGCCTGATCGGTCGAACCCGCACCGGTGTCGAGCACCTGGAAGCCCTCGCTCATCGTGACCATCACGTGCCGGCCGTCGCCGGCCGGGTTCAGGCGGGTGAACTCCTCGCTGGTGAGATCGGCGACGGTCTCGAGGGTGTCACCGTCGAGAACGAGGATGCCGCCCTCGTACGCGACGGCGACGCGCGCGCCCGCCTCGGGGGTAGCGCTGGAGGCCGCGCCGGGGCCGCTCGCGGTCGGCGTCGAGCAGGCCGCCAGCGTCACGGCGGCGCCGAGCGCGACGGCCGTCAGGCCGATTCTTCGTGCGGTGGGGAGGTGCATGGATGCTTCTCTTTCTCTCGGTGTGCGGATTCTCAGGGCGAGAGTCCGCCGGCGATGCGCTGCGTGTTGACGCGCATCATGGTCAGGTAGTCGGGGGCGGCGCCCTCCGGCTCGGTGAGCGATTCGGTGAAGAGCTCGACGACGTCGACGTGCACGTCGGCCTCGCTCGCGAGGGCCTGCACCAGCCGGTCGGGCGACGACGATTCCGCGAAGATGGCGGGCACGCCGGTCTGCTCGACGGCCTTGACCAGGTCGGCGAGGTCGGACGCACTGGGCGCGGCCAGCGTCGTGCCGCCGGGGATCACGGCCCCGATCACGGCGAAGTCGAACCGATCGGCGAGGTAGCCGAACACGTGGTGATTGGTCACCAGCGCCCGCCGCTCGTCGGGGATCGCCGCGAACGCCTCCGTCATCTCGGCGTCGAGCTGCTCGAGCTGCGCCCGGTACGCCTCGGCGCGCACGGCGAGGGCCGCCGCATCCATCCCGTCGATCTGGGCGAGCGCGGGTTCGAGGGCGTCGACGACGTCGATCATGCGGGCGGGGTCGGTCCAGAAGTGCGAGTCGGGCGTGCCGTGCGCGTCGGCTCCGGCGTAGGCGAGCACGTCGATCGCGTCGCCGGCGACGAAGGTCGGCACACCGTCGGCGGCGGCCGCATCGAGGTGCTGCTGCAGCCCCTCCTCGAGCCCGAGGCCGTTCGAGACGACGAGGTCGGCCGAGCGCACACGGGCTGCCTCCTGCGCCGAGATCTCGAACGAGTGCGGGTCGGCGTTCGGCTTCATCAGGGTGAGCACCTCGCCCTGGTCCCCGACGAGTTCGCCGACGACGTCGCCGAGGATGTTCGTCGACACCACGACGAGCGGCCGGTCTGCGCCGCCGCCCGGCGCGCACGCGGAGAGGACGGCCAGCAGGGCGACGGCGGCGAGCGCGCCCATCCGACGCACGGTCATCGCCCCGTCTCCGCGACGAACGCCGGGGCCGAGGCCGTCTCGAACGTGCGGGCGAGGCGCGCGCCGTCGGCGAAGTCGATCTCGAACATCCGGTGCTCGGACGGCGCGCTGAGGTAGGCGCGCTGCTGGTCGGCGATCAGCACGGGCGCGGCCCCCGTCGAGAGCGAGTCGGCGACGAGGGGTTCGGTCGCGGCGAGCTGTGCGCCCGTCGCGGCCTCGAGCACCAGCATCCGTCCGTCCTTGGCGAGCGCGAGCACGTGCCCGTCGGCGTCGTCGACCGCGGTCACCGCGGCGAGCGGCGCGGGTGCGGGCAGCAGCGTCCACTCGCGCGCGCGGGTGTCGAGCAGCCAGACGGCGCTGTCGCCGGCGAGCGCGGCGACGGTCGGCCGCCCCTCGCGGTTCGCGAACGCCTCGGCGCGGGGCGCGGTCGTTCCCTGCGGGTAGGGGATGCGTTCGATCGCCACCCCGCCCGTGGCGGCGGTGGCGAGAAGCGCGCCGTCGCCGCATCCGACCACCGCGCCGACGCGGGTCGTGATGGCGCCCCGGGGGTCGACGCACGCCGCACTCTCACCGGTGGGCGCGCCGTCGGCCGACCGCACGGCGACCTCGCCACCCCGCGCCACGAGGGCGAACGAGCCGACCGGCACCACGAGACCGCCGTCGTCGTCGCGGAACCGCTCGACGACCTCGCCCTTCGACAACGCCTCGGTGTCGAGCAGCACCGACTCGCCCGAGCCCGCGAAGAACAGGCCCGTGCCGCCGGTCGTCGACGAGTTCGTCGTGGCGACGGTGACCGGCCCCTCCCCCTCGACGGTACCGAGCAGGCGAGGTTCGGCGCGGTAGTAGTGGAAGTGATCGACGTGGTCCCAGGTCCACACGCCGCTGTCGACGATCTGCACCCCGTCGGCCGTCTCGACGAACAGGTATCGCCCGTCGGTCGTCATGCCGACCGGCGGCGCGGTGGAGCCGAGGTCGGTGACGCTCTCGTCGAGCAGGTCGAGGTGGCGCACGGCACCGTCGGCATCGACGGAGGTGAGCCCGAGGGCGGGCTCCGCGAGCTCGACGGCGCCGGCGATCTCGCCGTGGCCGTCGCCGGCCTCGGTCGAGGCCGGTTTCCCGGGCGCGGCGCCCGCGCAGGAGGCGAGGGCGAGAGAGCCGACGAGGGCGAGGGCGAGGGGAACGATGCGGGAGCGCACGGGGTCCTTTCGGGAGGGGATGACGGATGCGGCGCCGATCACGCGAGCGCACCCGTCCGGTGGGCGTCGACTCCGGCTCGACGCGGGCGGGCACCCCGCGAGCGCATCGCGTCGACGGCGGCACGAGCGGCGCCCGACAGCGCCGCGAACGCGATGGCGGCGGCGGCGATCGAGGCGCCCGCCGCCGTGGCTGCGTGCCACGACACGAGCAACCCCGCGAACACGGCGACGACCCCGAGGGCGGCGGCGAGCAGCATCCGCGTGGGGATGCGCGTGGTCCACGGACTCGCGGCGACGGCGGGGGCCAGCAGCAAACCGACGACGAGCAGCGACCCGACAGCCTGGTACGAGGCGACGACGGCGAGGGTGACGAGCCCGACGAGCACCGCCTGAGCGAGGCGGGGGCGCAGCCCCAGCACCGCGGCGACCCGGGGGTCGAGCGCGAGGGCGACGAGAGAACGATGGAACGCCGCGGCGACGATCAAGCCGACGACGGTCGCGCCGGCCAGCAGCGCCAGGTCGACCGGTGCGATCGCGAGGATGTCGCCGAAGAGGATCGACGTCGCATCGGTGGCGAAGCTGCCCGAGTGCGAGATGACGATCACTCCGAGCGCGAGCATGGCGACGAAGAGCAGGCCGATGCTCGTGTCGTACGACAGTTTCCCGCGGCGCTGGACGGCGGCGATGCCGAGACTCATCGCGACAGCGCTGAGAGCCCCGCCCACGAGCACGGGGGCCCCGAGCACGGTCGCGAGGGCCACGCCGGGAAGCATGCCGTGGGCGAGCGCCTCACCGAGGAAGGCCATGCCGCGCACGATCACCCACGTGCCGACGATGCCGCAGAGGATCGCGACGAGGGCTCCGCCGGCGAAGGCGCGCTGCACGAAGTCGAGGGCGAAGGGCGCGAGGAGCGCGTCGGTCGGAACAGTCACGAGTCACGACCGTAGCTTTATTGAGAACGATTCTCAAACTCATATGATGGGCGAATGCCTCTCCTCCCCACGCTCACCGAGCACGTCGCCCGACTGCGCGCCGTGCACGTCGTCTTCGGCGGCCGCGAAGCCCTCTGCCACGTCGACCTCGACATCGCCCCCGGCGCGATCACGGCGATCGCGGGGCCGAACGGCGCCGGCAAATCCACGCTGATCGAGGTTCTCGCGGGCACCCGCCCGCCGTCGTCCGGCGAGCGCGCCGTTCGGGGCACCATGGCTTTCGTCCCGCAGCGCACGACGGCGTCCGACCGCCTGCCGGTATCGGTGCGCGACGTCGTCGCGGTGGGCACCTGGGGTGCGCTCGGCCCCTGGCGCAGACCGGATGCGGCGGCCCGCGCGGCCATCGACGAAGCCCTGCGGCGGCTCGCGATCGAGGGCCTGTCGCAGCATCCGTTCGCCTCGCTCTCGGGAGGGCAGCGCCAGCGGGCGCTGCTCGCGCAGGGCCTCGCCCGCGGCGCCGACCTGGTGCTGCTCGACGAGCCGACCACCGGGCTCGACGCCGAAAGCGGCACGCTCATCCGGGCTGCCATGCGCTCGGAGGCCGACCGCGGCGCGGCAGTGGTGTGCGTCTCGCACGACCCGGCGGTGCTCGCCGCGGCCGACCGGGTGGTGCGCCTCGACGCCGGTCGCATCGTGTGACCGCACCTAGCGGTTTCCGGGCACCACCGCAACGGCCGCCGTGCGCCCTCGCGCACCCCGCACAATCGCAGCATGCACTTCGCGGACCTGCCCACCGAACCGATCGATATCGCCGAACTCATCGCCTCCGAACAACCGCGCTGAGTTCGCCCCCTCACGAAGACCCTCGACCATGAGCCGGGGGTCTTCGTCGTTTCCTGGCGAGTGGGAGCGCACCGCCCGGTCGCGCGAGGCCCGCGCCTAGGCTGGGTCGGTGAAAGACTCCCGAGGACGCGTGTGGACCGGCGTCCTCCGTGTCGCACCCCATCAGGGCGACCACCGAGCCGCTCTCCGCGCGGCGGTCAGCATCGCCGTGCCCCTCGTCGTGCTGTGGGGTATCGGGCGAGTCGATCTCAGCATCTACGCGAGCTTCGGAGCCTTCGCCTCGCTCTACGGCCGCCACGATCCGTTCCGCGACCGCATTCGCATGCAGGCGGGCGCCGGCGCCATGATGATCGCGGCGATGCTCTGCGGAACGGCCCTGTCGGTGATCGGCGCACCCGCCGTCGTCAGCGTCGTCGTCGTCGCCGCGATCGCCTCGGGGGTGACGCTGCTCAGCTACGCGCTGAGATGGCACCCACCGGGCGCCCTGTTCCCGGTGTTCGCCACCGGCGCCTGCGCCACCATTCCCGCCACCGCGTCGTCGTTCCTCTCGGTGCTGGGGGTCGCCTCACTCAGCGTGCTGTTCTCCCTCGCGGTCACCTCGACCGTTGCGCTCGCCCTTCGCCGCGCACCCGTCACGGGCGGGAGGGAACGCCAGACCGTGGGCGCGGTCGCGTGGGAGATGACGCTCACCGTCGGCATCGCCACGCTCGCGGCCGGGATCGCCGCGCTCCTCATCGTGGGGTCGCACTGGTACTGGGCGATGGTCGGCGCCGTCGCCGCCGTGAGCGGGGCCCGCACGTCGGCGCGTGTGATCCGCGGCATCCAGCGCCTGCTCGGAACACTGCTCGGAGTTCTCGTCGCCGCCGCCGTCCTCGGTCTCGCGCTGCCCCCACTCGCGGTGATCGCGATCGTGGTGCTGCTGCAGACCGCGGCCGAGCTGTTCATCGGTCGCAACTACGGAATCGCGATGGTGTTCGTGACCCCGCTGGCCCTGCTCATGGTGTCGCTCGCGTCGCCGACGCCCGCCGACGTGCTCCTTCGCGACCGTGTGGTCGACACGATCATCGGCGTCGCGATCGGAACGGTGGTCGCCGTGGCCTCGGCGGCACTCCGCCGGGCGCACGGGAGCAGCACCCGGCCCGCTTGACGCCGAGCCCGGCCCGGGGCAGGTTGGGGAGACCATGCGCACTCCCCTCCTCGCCGCGACCTGCGTCGTCGCTCTCGCGGTCTCGCTCGCCGGGTGCACGGTTCCGGCCCAGGTGAGGCCGACGGCGAGTGCGTCTCCGGTCGCCACGGCGCCCGAGCCCGAGGTGACGCAGGATGCGGCTCCCGCCGTCATCACGAGCTACGCGGCCCTGCCGTGGCAGGCGTTCAACGCGCTGCCGTCTCAGGACCGACTGCAGTACGTCGACTACCGCATCGACAGCAGCCGGGACGAGCACGCGCAAGTGCTCGGAGCGGGGCGACCGGGCTTCGTCGCACCGTCGGCGAGCAGCAACCCGCAGCAGATCGTCGACCACTTCGTCTATGTGCTCGACGAGGCGGACTACCAGTTCCGCATCGATCCGAAGACGGGCGCGCAGCTGCACGACGCGACCGAGGGCATCAAGTACCTCAGCGGGGCGTTCCTGCGGGTGGAAGGCGAGGGCCTGTCGACCATCTTCGACGCCGAACTCGAGGCGCACCGCAGCAACGCCAGTGGACCGCCGTACACGACCGACACGCGTTTCACGGCGACGGCTTACGCCGCGAAGACGGTCGAATCCAACGGCACGATCATCGACTACCAGGACATCACGTTCACCACAGACGACGGCAGCGAGTACGTCGGCCGGTGGGTGCTCATCCCCTTCGTCGCCGTCGACGGCACAGAGAAGTCGACGTGGCTGCTCGATCAGACCTACTTCCCCGACCAGCCGATCGAGGACTACTAGATCGTCAGTGCGCCGCGTCGGCGGGAGCGCGTCGACGGCCGATGCGGGAGATACCCGTGATGATCGCGACGATGACGAGACCGACGGCGAGACCGAAGACCGCCGACAGGGCGGTGTCGACGATCCACAGCACCACCGCACCCGCGGCCTCGATCGTGTGCGTGATCGCGTGGATCACGTCGTACGGCCCGTGCCAGAAGGTCTCGGCGAGATTCGCGATGAGAAGGTGGCCACCGACCCAGAGCATCGCCACCGTGCCGATGACGCTGATGACGCGGAAGACCGCGGGCATCGCGGCCACGACGCGTGCTCCGGCACGACGGACTCGACGAGTCGGACTCTTCATGAGCCGGAGCCCGATGTCGTCGATCTTCACGAGGAGGGCGACGGCGCCGTAGACGAGGAGCGTCATTCCGAGGCCGATGACGACGAGCGCTCCGAGCGTCATCCACGTACCGAAGCCGGGGTCGAGGCTCGAGAGCGCGATGAGCATGATCTCGGTGCTGAGGATGAGGTCGGTGCGCACCGCGCCGAGCACGAGCTTCTTCTCGTCACGGGGACCGTCGTCGGCGTGGCCGTGTGAGACCCCGAACCACTCGAGCACCTTCTCCGCCCCCTCGAAGCAGAGGAACCCGCCGCCGATGATGAGCAGGAAGGGAAGCACCCACGGCGCGAAGGCCGACAGCAGCAGCGCGATCGGGATGATGATGACGAACTTGTTGATGAGGCTGCCGAGGGCGATCTTCCAGACCACGGGCAACTCGCGCGCCGGCGTGATGCCCTGCACGTACTGCGGCGTCACGGCGGCGTCGTCGATGACCACGCCCGCGGTCTTCGCACTCGCCTTCAGCGCCGCGGTCAGGATGTCATCGACAACGGCGAGCAATCCGACCGACATGTGCGCTTCTCCTCATGCTGCGTCGCACGGACTGTGCGGCTGCTCACCGAGGGTACCGGCCGCCGGGTGATGCGCAGCATCCGGCCTGCCGCACCGCCCCCGCCGCTGCGTCCGGTGAACGAAGAAGGGCACCCACGAGGGGTGCCCTTGTTCGTTCGGTGGCGAGTGAGGGATTCGAACCCCCGAATGCAATGCAGTCTGATTTACAGTCAGATCCCTTTGGCCGCTTGGGTAACTCGCCAGGTGCGCACCCGCCCGGCTTTCTCAGTCGACCGGAGGCGCGAGAAACCATATTACTCTGCCGCGCGACCTGCTCAGAACCACGTCGGCAACCGGGGGTGTGGGTCAGGAGGCGTCGGCGCCGGCGGGCTCCAGCACGCGCTCGACGAACGCCTCGGTGCGGCGGCGGGTGCCGTCGATGCGGCGGTCGACGCTCGCGCGCACCTCGCTCGGGGCGAGCGGCATCGCCAGCCGCACGTTCTCATGGCACGAGAGATCGGCGCAGATGTAGGTGCCGATGCTGTCGCCGGCGACGCCGGCGCGTCCGGCCTTGCGCGCGCTGAACAGCGACACCTGATCGGCGGGCTGCATCGTGTGGCACAGGTTGCACATCGCCGATCTCGCGCGAGACGAGCCCTCCGCACCCCGCAGGACGACGCCGACCGGCTCGCCCTCGTGTTCCATCACGATGTAGCCGCGACCCCGGGTGTGCGGGTCGCGCCACGCGAGGAAATCGAGGTGGTCCCAATCCAGCAGCAGGAAGTCGATGGGCACCGCGGCGACCCGGCGCTCGTCGGTCGTCGCGTTCACGAACGAATCGCGTACTTCTTCTTCGGTCAGGGCTCGCACGGCCACCAGTCTACGAATCCCCTCCGCCACCCGGGCCGGCGCGCCCCCCGCGCCCCCTCCCTCCCCCCTCTTCCCCCCTCCTTCCGCCCTCCGTCCCCCTCTTCCCCCTCCTTCCGCCCGAACTCAGGATCGTTGCCATCGCCACCGCCCTCCCACCCCGGAAAGACGCGGAACGCGACGCACCGCCCCCGCTTCTTCCTGAGTTGTGGCGCGGAGCACGACTCACAGCCCGGGCCACCCCCGGCGCTCGGCCCCACGCCGCGGGCCGCCGCGCCCGCACGGTTCCCTTCCTCCGCCTGCACGAACTCAGGCTCGTTCCCGCCGGCGCCCTCTCCGGGCGCGGATTTCACGGGGATCCGCGCCCGTCCGGGACACAACCATCCTGAGTACGGGCGCAGCGGGGGCCGACAGGCACCGGCGGGCGACGGGCGCAGCGGCGGCCGACAGGCGCCGGCGGCCGGGCCCCGGGCCGCCTCCGGTCGACGAACCGCTCCCGGCACTCGGCTCCACGCCGTGGGCCGGCCCGCCCGCCTCGCCGCCGCGCTTCCGCTCCCCGGCTGCACGAACTCAGGCTCGTTACCGCCGGCGCCCGCCCCAGACCTCGATTTCGCGGGGATCCGCAGCGGTCCGGGGCGCAACCATCCTGAGTACGGGCGCTGCACAGGCGCACAGGGGCACAGGCGCAGGGGCGCACAGGCGCACGGGCGCACGCGGCAGCGAACCGCCGGGCAGCGCGCGCCGAGCGTCGGGCTGGCGCCGAGCGGGCGGCCGTGGCCGGGCGCGAGCGGGCGGCCGGCGCCGGGCGCAGCGCGGGCGCAGCGGGCACGCCGTAGGGTGGGCGGGTGGTCGACGACGCGGATGCCGGGGGCTGGTCCGACGTGGCCGCCGGCTGGTCGGAGTTGTGGGCCGACGCCGCCCGACCGGCGCACGCCGCCATCATCGCCGCGGCCGGAATCGGCCCGGGCGCGCGCGTGCTCGACGTGGGGTGCGGCGGCGGCGAGTTGCTGCTCACCGCGCGCGACGCGGGTGCGCAGGTCACGGGTGTCGACCCCGCGCGCGGCATGCGCGAACTGGCGCGCAGCCGGGGTCTCGACGTGCGCGACGCGGATGCTGCGCACCTCCCGTTCGCCGACGGAACCTTCGACGTGGTCACGGCGGTGAATGCCCTCCACTTCGCCGACGACACGACCGCGGCGCTCCGCGAGTTCGCGCGCGTGCTGGCGCCAGGAGGACGCATCGCCGTCGCGAACTGGGCGGAAGGGGCGCGGAACGACGTCGACGTGATCGAGCGCGCGGTGGCGGAGGCCGACGAATCCGACCCCCTCCCCGACGGACCCCTCCGCCCCGCGGGAGGACTCGCGGCCGCGTTCACTGAGGCCGGCCTCCGCGTCGTCTCCTCCGGCGTGGTCGAGGCGCCGTGGACCGCGCGCGACGATGAGACCCTCGTCCGCGGCATCCTGCTCGGCGAAGACGCCGCGACCCTCGACTTCTTCCGCGCGACGATCGTCGAGGCGGCTGGTCCCTTCCGCACCGCGGACGGCTACCTGCTGCGCAACGCCTTCCGCTGGGCGGTGGGCAAGGTCTGACTGCGAGCGACGGCAGGCTGCTGCATCCGCCGCTCTCGAAGAGCCGCGGCTAAACTCGCTCCATGGCTGATTCCTCTTTCGACATCGTCAGTAAGGTCGACCACCAGGAGGCGGAGAACGCCCTCAACCAGGCCCGCAAAGAGGTCGAGCAGCGCTACGACTTCAAGGGCACCGGCGCCTCCATCGAGTGGAGCGGCGAAGCGGTGCTCATCAAGGCCGGCACCGAGGAGCGCGCGAACGCGGTGCTCGACGTCTTCCAGTCGAAGCTCATCAAGCGCGGTATCTCGCTGAAGAGCCTCGAGAGCGGCGAGCCGACGCCGAGCGGCAAGGAGTACCGCATCACGTCGACGCTGAAGGACGGCATCTCGTCGGAGAACGCGAAGAAGATCGGCAAGATCATTCGCGACGAGGGCCCGAAGGGCGTCAAGTCGCAGATCCAGGGCGACGAGCTGCGCGTGCAGTCCAAGAGCCGCGACGACCTGCAGGAGGTCATCCGCGTGCTGAAGGCCGCCGACCTCGACCTCGACCTGCAGTTCATCAACTACCGCTGAGACAGCCCGCTGAGCCGGCGCTCGGCGCCTACGCCTTCCCGGCGCCCCAGCCTCCGAGCGCCTCGATCGTCTCGCGCAGGGCGAGGCCGTGATCGGTCAGCGCGGAAGCCCGCGTGTTGTGGCGGAGGGGCAGGCGCGTCAGCACGCCGGCCCCCTCCAGCTCACGCGGTCGAATCGGCGTCGGGTTTCATCCAGAACGGCGAGTAGTGGTAGCCGTCCGGGTCGTCGAACTGCCGCTGGTACATGAAGGGGTAGTCGTCGGTATCGCCGACCCAACCCCCGTCAGCGGCGGCACGGTCGACGAGCTCGTCGACCGCCTCGCGGCTGGCGAGATCGAACGAGACCGTGACCTTCGACGGTGTGCCGGGTCCGCCGATCACATCCTCGGTGCCGCCGACGCTCGCGTACATCTCGCGGCTGCCGGCATGACGTACTGCTCGGGCGCGATCGCGAGCACGACACGTTGTCGCCCGACATCTCGGCGTTGAGAGTCCACCCGAGGGCGGTGTAGAAGGCGTTCGACGCTCTCGACCGGGCAGGTGAGCAAGAGGCTCATGCGGCTCACACGTGCACAAGACAAGTGAGCCGTCACGACCCCTGTCGCGTCACGCCGTCTCCGGGTCGTCGCATTCGTAGGCGGAGGCCTTGCGCTCGAGGAACGAGCAGAGCTCCGAGACCGTGGCGAGCTCGCGCGAGAGCCACATCACCGTCTTCGCGTCGAGACGCAGCGGATCTTCGCGCGCGTCGAACACGGTCACCCACCGGTTCGAGCCGACGAACTCCGGCTCGATCGTGGTGACGGTGGTGGCGTTCACCATGCGGATCTCGACGAGACCGGTGTCAGCGCCGTCCTCACCGTCCTGGATGAGCACGACGACGTCGCTGACGAACGGCGCGTGCAGGTCGCTGAACTCGTCGATCCACCCTTGAAGGGTGGGAAGCGTGTGGTACGTGATCGGTTCTCCTGGGGGCACTCGAGATTGTTGATCGCCGCCCAAAAAGCCAGACAACGGCCCCACAATTATTGCAGTCCTTCCGACACTGAACGCGTACGTCTGCGGGTCGGGTTTCTCTGTTCGATCCGCGGAACGACCCGGGGGTGTCGCCGACGCACCCACGGAATGCCCGGTGGAGACCGGATGCGGCGCCAAGCCGACCGATGTCGAACGACCCGTGTTTCGTCCGTCGTCAAGCCGGTGTCGCCGAGTGCGCAGGAACGACAGTCTGAAGGGGTCACCGCCGGCCCGAGGTGCCCGTTCCGGCGGTGACACCACCGCGTCAGCCGCGCGGCAGACGCGCCAGCGTGTGCAGCAACATCCGCGCCGTCGAGTTCGACGGCTTGCGCCACGACTGCCCGCCCACCATGACGACCCGGCCGCGCAGCAGAACCCAGAACGACAGGCGATCGGCGCAACCGGTCGCCACGGGCACCACCTCGAACTTCGGCGCGTCGCCGAGCAGCTCGATCGCGTCGCGACGGGCCGACAGCGCTGTGGCGAAGTTGGCCGTGCGCAGTGCCAGGGTCAGACCGTTCGGTGAGTGCACTCCCCAGAATGCTCCGTCGGGCCGGCGCAGCGGCCCGGGCAAGAGGGGCTCATCGCCATCCATCGGGACCATCGCGAGGGCGGCCGCTCGAACCGCCGTCCGCCCGGCGTAGCGAGCGGCGTCCTGCTGAACGTCGAAGACCTCGACCGGGAGCGGGGCGAGGCTTCGTGCCGGCTCCGGTCTGTCCTCGAGCGGCTCGGAATCGGGGGTCCACAAGGAGCTCATCATCGTCCTCCGGTTGCCAGTCGCCGGCGTCCGCCGTGCGCGAGGGAGTGATCGACCTTCGACGCGGCAACGGTGACCGGCCACCCGCCGGTCACGGGGCACCCGGCGTAGCGGTCTGAGTCGAGGTCGGGGTGGGGGTCGACGGCGTCTCGACGGCCACCGTGACGGTGACGCCCACGCGAAGAACGGTCCCCGCGCCGGGCATCGACCCGGTGACCAGCGACGAGGCGGGCGCGCCGCTGCGGTCGGATGCGGCGACGAACCCCGCGGACTGCAGCGTCGCGGTCGCCGTGGCGAGGGTCATCCCCGCGACCTGGGGCACCACGTTGCTTCCCGAGGCCACCGTCACGTTCACGGCGCCGCCGACGGGTAGGCGTTCGCCCGGCGCGGGCGACTGCGACAGCATCCGGTCGACACTCTCGGCCGATTCGACCCGGGTGACCGCGCCGAGAGCGAGGCCGGCGGCCTGCAGAGCGCCCTCCACCTCCGCCAGCGACCCGTGAAGAATCGGCACCGCGACCTCGGCGGGTGTTTCGACGCGGACGATCTCGGTCGGTTCGACCCGCGGAGCCTCCGGGGGAAGCACCGCCGTCTCGGTCGGCACGGGCGCGGCCGTCGATGCCGTCGGGCTCGCGGACGCACTCGCCGGAGGCTCCGCCGACGACCCCGACGGCGCGGCCGCCGCAGCGACAGCCCAACCGGCGAGCCCGAGGATGACCATCCCGGCCACGACCGCCGCGGCGCCGCTGCCCCCGCGGGGACTGGGCGCGGGAGCGGGAGCGTCGTCGGTACTGCCGAGGTAGGCCAACGACCGATCCGGCGCCGCGCTCGGCAGCACCCGGGTGGCGGGATCGGCGGCGGACACGTCGGCCTCGGTCACGGGCAGAGCGGGTGGGACGGCGCGGCGCACCGCATCGCGGAACTCCGCCGCGTCGCGGAATCGCTGGCCCGGGTTCTTCGCCATCGCGCGCGTGACGACGCGGTCGAACGCGCGCGCCGCCGGTGCGATGACCGAGGGCACGGGCGGCGGCGCCGACAGGTGGGCGTGCAGGGTCGCCTCGGTGCTGTGCCGGACGAACGGCACCCGGCCGGTGAGGGCGAAGTACAGCACCGCCCCCGCCTGGTAGAGGTCGCTCGAGGCCCGCATGGGCAGACCCTGCGCCTGCTCGGGCGACATGTAGGCGGCGTTGCCGACGACCCCCGAAAGAGGCGCCCGCCCCGACGACGCGGCCTGCGGCTCGGTCAAGAGCACGTCGCCGCCGAGAGTCGTCCGACCGCTGAGATCGGCCAGCCCGAAATCGACCAGTCGCACCATGTCCGGCGTGAACGGAGAATCCGCGGGAACCTCTGACGCACCGTGGAGGATCACGTTCTGGGGCGAGACATCACGATGCACGATGCCCCCGGCATGGGCCGCGGCGAGGCCGTCGAGAAGGCCGATCGCCAGCACGGCGGCGTCGTCGGGCGTGAGCGGCCCCGTGGCGTCGACCCACTCGCGAAGAGTGGGCCCCTGGAGCAGGTCGAGCGCGATCCAGGGCATCGTGACTCCGGCCGCGTCGTGGAGGCCGGCGCCGTGCACCCGCACCACGTTGGGGTGCCGGAGCGCCATGACGTGCGCGGCTTCGCGCAGGAACGCGTCACGCGACGACTCGTCGTCGCACAGATGCGGATGCAGCAGCTTCACCGCGACGCGCTCCCCCACCGCAGCACCTGCGTTGGCATCGGCCGTGACGTCGACCGCGGCGAAGACCGACCCGGTACCGCCCACCCCGAGCAGCTCGCCGAGCGCGTAGCGTCCGCCGATCGCTTCGCCGGAGGTGTGCGCGCCCACGCTTATCCGAACCGCCCGTTGACGTAGTCGTAGGTGCGCTCGTCCTGCGGTTCGGTGAACATCGCCTCGGTGTCGCCGTGTTCCACGATCGCCCCGGGCGTGCCCTGCGAAGCGAGGAAGAACGCGCACTGCTGCGACACGCGCTGCGCCTGCTGCATGTTGTGCGTGACGATCACGATCGTCACCTCTTTCTGCAGCTCGCCCATCGTCTCTTCGATGACGCGCGTCGAGGTGGGGTCGAGCGCCGAGCACGGCTCGTCCATCAACAGCACCTTCGGCTTCACCGCGAGCGAGCGGGCGATGCACAGACGCTGCTGCTGGCCGCCCGAAAGGCCGCCGCCCGGCGCGCGCAAGCGGTCTTTGACCTCCTTCCAGAGTCCTGCGCTGGTGAGGGAGCGCTCGACGAGCTCGTCCTTCTCATCACGCGACACGCGCAGCCCCGTGAGCTTGAGGCCCGCGATGACGTTGTCGTAGATCGACATCGCCGGGAAGGGGTTCGGCTTCTGGAACACCATGCCGATGTGTTTCCGGGCGTCCTGCAACTTCTTCTTGCGGTCGTAGATGTCGTCGCCGTCCAGGCGCACCTCGCCGGCGAGCGAGGCCGAGGGCACGAGCTCGTGCATGCGGTTGAGGATGCGCAGGAAGGTCGATTTGCCGCATCCCGACGGTCCGATCAGCGCCGTCACGTGACCGGCGGGCATGTCGAGCGAGACCCGCTCGAGCACCTTGTGCGAACCGAACCACGCCGAGATGTCGCGCGCCTCGAGAGACGAGAGCGGATGCTGCGGGGCCAGGGCATGCTCCCACGCCTGCGCGATCTCGGCGTCGGCCTCGCGCACCGTCTCGGGTGCGGCAGCCGGGAGCATCGTCGCCTGGTCGCGGTCGTCGGTCGCGACCGGGAGCGCGGTGGTGACGTCGTCCATGGGCACGCGCGCGGCGATGAGCTGCGCCTCGGCCGCGACGATCGAGCCGTTCTCCCGGCGGGTGCGCGCCTCGGGGGCGGGGTGGACGGTGGTGATGTCGTCGGGTTCAGTCATTCTTGTCGGCAATCGTTCGAGCGGTCAGAGGAGATTGGGAAGGGCGGTCATCACGAGGTCGCTCGTGATCACGCCGAGTGCCACGAGCACCGGCACACCGACGACCCAGGCGTGCCAGCGCCCCCACGAACGCCAGAGCCACCACACGCCGATGGCGGCGGCGGCGAAGAAGACGAACGAGAAGAACGCCGCGAACCAGCCCTCGTCGTTCTGGCCCATCGCACGCTCGTCGGGCGGGAGCGCGGGGTAGCTCATCACCCGCGAGGGTGTCTGCTGCGCGGTCGAGACGAGCTCGGCGTCGACGTGCAGCACCCCCGAGGGGAAGAGCGCGAGCCCGTCCGCGGTCTGCAGCTCGAGCCGCCCTTCGCCACGGCCGAGCGGCTGCGGCATCGGGTCGCCCGCGCGTCGCAGACTGATCACGCGGAAGGTGTTCGTGCCCTGCCCCGTGGTGACGGTGATCTCGTCGCCGGGGACGAGACGGTTGATCTGGGCGAACGGACCGCCGTAGGCGAGCTGGCGGCCGAGCACGACGGCGGTGCCGGCCTGCCCCGGCATGACGCTGTCACGGCGATGGCCGATGCCCGAGCGCAGCACGTCGGAGTCGGAGCCCTCGAGCACGACCTCGGAGAGTCCGATCGCGGGAGCTTCCAGAAGGGCGACCGGCACACCGACGGCTGTCATCTCGTCCTCGCCGACGAGCTGGCCCACGGGGGTCTCGGCTTTCGCGAGCCCGGTGCGCAGTTCGTCGTAGGCGAGGGTCTGTGCGCGGTGGTGCTGCGCGGCCGAGAGCGCGGCGACGTGGACGACGAACGAGAGCAGCAGCAGCGAGACCGTGAGGACCACCGCCCCCGCCCACCACCGCCCGTCGCGGGGAGCCTTCGGCCGCGGTCCGGGGAGGGGCAGGCGCGACCGAGCCGGCCGGGCCGCGCGCGGTGGGCGGGTCGGCGTCGAGGGGCCGCGCGGAGCGCGAGGAGTCCGCGCCCGGCGGATCACCTCCGTCACCGCGCCGCTCCCCCGCTCGAGCGTCGGGCGCGGCGAACCGTCGTGCCGCGACGGCGGTGCCGTGGTCGCGTGGATCTCTGTGACGGCCGACGCCGTCTGCTCCGCCGTGTCGACGCTCACGCGAGCACCGCCTCGGTCGACGCGGGCGCGCGCATCACGCGCACCGCCCACCAGGTGCCGATCGCAAGGACGATCAGACCGAGGCCGCCGCCCACCCACCACAGCCACACCGGCACGCCCTGTACGCCGGTGGCTCCCGCGGCGTTCGCGACACCGACCAGCAGCTGGGCGGTCGACGTCGACCCGCACCACCCGGTGAACTGCACGGTGTGCGAGCCCGCAAGGGTCTCGGCCGATACCGCGAACTGGGCCACCACCGCTCCGGTCGCGTCCGCCGCGAACGTGCCGACCAGCACCGGCTCGCCGAAGAACACCAGCTGCACCTGCTCCTCGGCACCGAAGCCCGATGCGATCGCGGTGACCGTGTCTCCGGCGGAGTACACCTCCTTGTCGACGGATGCGTCGCCCCCACCCGTCACCGGAGCGGTCGGTACGACCGGCTCCTTCGGCACGCACGCGGCGGGAGCCGGGGCCGCGGGCTCGGTCGCGGGAGCGCCGGCGCCTCCCGCCTGGGCGCCGATGCCACCGGCCGCCCCTCCGGTGGCACCCGTGCCGGCGCTAGCGGCCGGAGGCGCCTGCGGCGGAATCGGCGGGTAAGACATGGGCGGGGCGGGGGTAGGAGCCGGAACCGACACGGCCACATCGCTCGTGGCGGGGGCGTTCGTCGCCGTCGGGGCGGCGACGGCGACGCCGAGACCGCCGGCCCAGCTCACCACGGCGATCAGGGCGACAGCTGCCGCCGCGAGGGGACGCCGGAGGCTCATCGCACGGCCTCGCTCTCGAGTGCGGGCGACGAGTCGTGGCCGTCGGGGTGGCGGGACACGACGGATCTCGCGCGTTCCTCGGCGCGGATCTGCTCTTCGTAGTCGGCGAGATCCTCGGCGAGCAACCGCCGCGACCGGCGACGAACCATCATGACGACGGAGAGGACGACCCCCAGCGCGAGAAGGATCGCCAGCAGCATCCAGGGCACCGCCCACGCCACGGTCGACGCGGTCACAGCCGCGGGGAGCGGGTCGGTCGCGGCTACGCCTCCGGCCGGGATCGGGGTGAGCGTGATCTCACTCGAGAGGAGGAACAGGGGCGCGACGCCCGGCATCTCGGCCTCGACGTGAGCCGTGCCGCCCGGCACGATGTTCTGCACCGCAGGCAGGGTGAACGACCCCAGGGCGATACCGAAGGGACCCACGAGAGCGACCTCGGGCTGTACCGAGATGCGCGTGTTGCCGAGGTTGCTGATGTCGAAACCGGTACGCGCCGTGCCGCCCCCGACGGGGTTCAGCGAGGGTTCGTAGCCCGCGACAGCGCCCTGCACGCCCATGCCGGGCGAGAGCGGGCCGTCGACACGCAGGTAGATGCGCGTGCCGACGCGCTGCTCGACGGCGACGGCGGCGCCTTCCCCCACTGCTGCGTCGGCGACGTACGACGCCACGATGCCGGCGGCGTGGTCGCCCGGCGTGGCGTCGACCGGGACGGTGAGGGTGAACGGGATGTCGGCGCGGGCGCCGGGATCGAGGGTCACCGTGATGCCGACCGTGGCCGCACAGGCGCGCTCGGCGTCGTCGTCGGTATCGGGGCATGCGGCGGAAGCACCGTCGACCGAGGTCCAGGAGCCCGCACGCGTGGAGGTCTCGTCGGCGTTGATGAGGGTGAACGCGGCGGTGTCGTAGTCGGTGACGGCATCGGCGGCGTAGACGCGGAGGGTCGCGGCCACCGGCGAGTAGTTGGTCACGGCGACCCAGTCGCTGACGACGGTGCCGGGTGCCACCTGGTACGAGAGCTCGGAGCGTCCATCGGGCCCGGACGGCGTCGAGGGCTGCACGCCCCATGACATGTCGCCCTCGGCGGCCACGGCGGTGGGGGTCGCGGCGCCGAACAGCGCCGCGGCGATGGCGGCGGCGGCGAGCAGGGCGAGCGCGGAGCGTGATCGAGAGGTCATGCGAGCTTTCATGTCGAGTGTCGGGTCGGAAGAAGAGTGAGGATGCGGGCGACTCCCCCTGGTGCCCGAGCCTGCCGAAGGGCCCGAGGGAGTCGCCCGCGCGGGGTCAGATCAGCGTCAGCGTGAGCGTCGCCTTGTAGCTGCCCGCCGGTGCCGTTGCGGGCACCTTGAGCTCGAGCTCGGCGTTGACGGTGGTCGTCACGTTCTTGTCGGCCGACGCCGCGCCCGACGCGAGGGTCTGGCTGGTCGCCAGGCTCTGTGCCGCACCGCCCGCTTCGCCCGCGCCCGATACCTTCGTGGGGGTCCACGAAAGGGCCGAGGGGGCGATCTTGTCGCTGCCGCTGACGAACTCCGACGACGAGCCGCCGAGCGTCCATGCGCTCTTCGTCGCGTCACGACGGTCATCTTTCACCGTCACGTCGCCGAGCGGCCCCTTCGCCGACCAGACCTGGTTGTCGGCCCGCACGCCGCCGGCGAGCGTGACCGCACCCGGCTTGGTCGAGATGGCGAGGCCGGTGGGGCCGGAGTCCTCGAGAGTGGGAACGTTGACCGTCACGTCGGGAGTCGCGGTGTCGACGGGCGGCACGGCCGGGAGCGTCGTGACGGCGACGGCCGTCGAGGTGGAGGCCTCGTGCGTCGCGTCGCCCGAATAGGTGGCCGTGAAGCTGTAGTCCGTCGCGCCGGTCAGACCCGACACCGAGTAGGTCGCCGCGCCGTTCGTCACCGTCACCGGCTGACCGATCTGCGTGCCGCCCTGTCGGAAGGTGACCGTGCCGGAAGCCGCTGCCGGCGCCACGGTCGCGGTGATCGTCGTAGACGTCTCCGTCGTGCCCGACGCTGCCAGCGTCGTCGTGGTGGCCGTCTTCTCGACGGGCGTGGTGGGCGCCGGGACGACCTTCCACGAGTCAGCGGTCCTGTCGACCTCGAGGTAGGTCACGAAGTACTTCGACGTGCCGATCGGTTGCCCGTTCGGAATGAAGCCGCCGTCGGCGTTGGGCGCGTCGCACGTGATGACCAAGGCATTGATCCCGGTCGGGAAGGTGGTCTCGTCGAGGTTGGTGAAGTCGGCGGCGCGGTTGCCGGTCAGCTTGATGGCGTTGCCCTGCAGACCCCAGGCGGCGGCGTTCATGTTGGTGCGGGCGATGGCGATCTCGGTCTCGACCCCGGTCGGCGACACCATGAAGGTGCGCGACGAGCGCCGGAAGCCCTCCGGGCACCCGGTGCTGATGTCGATCTGCGCGGGCGCGTACTTCACTGCGGCGGTCCCGCCGGATTCGCCGGACCGCGCCTCGGGGCTGAGGGTGAGGGTGTAGGTGCCGCCGGCGATCTCGTTGTCTGTGATCAGTTCGGCGGCCGAGGCGGGCGAGGCGATCGTGATCGCCAGCGCGGCAGCCAGGGAAGCGACGAGGCCCGCCGCGAGTGCGGACCGGACGGAGTGCTTTTTCATGGTGAGGGGTCTTACCTTTCGGGTAGTGGTGCTATTGGACGCGGAGGAGTTGTCCGCGTTGCGAGGAATGGTCTGTGGGTGTCTCGCTCGCCACGCCGTCGTGGTGAGATGCGTGTCTTCAGCCGGGGCCCGGTGGTACCCGCCGCGAGCGGGCGGGTACCACCGGTGAGCGTCACGCGATCGCGTCGTGTGGCGCTCGTGGTTGCGCTCAGTTCACGCGGTAGGAGGTGGTGTCTCCGGGCTCGTACGTGACGCCGTTCACGGTGACGCCACCGGCGAGGTCACCGAACCCGAAGTCGGTGATGACCAGGGCCGAGGAGCTGCCGGGGCGCGTCGCGGTATACGCCTTCGCGGTGTCGCCCTGGAAAGCCGAAGCGAGCTCGGCGTTCGTGGCCAGTTCCGCGTACTCGACGACGGTGAACACCGGGCGAGCGATCGGGAACGCCGTGTTCAGCGCGTCCGAGACCACCGGAGCGATCCCGTTGACCTGCCCGAGCACCGCACCCTCACGACGATCGGAAACCGAGACCCCGTACTCGCTCTGGAGCACCGAGCTGTTGCCCTGAGCGACGTACTGCGCGATCGAGAACGGCACGATCGCGTTGGTCACGGTGGTGGTGATGGTTCCGTCGTGCTCCTGAACCGTGTTCGCGTTGTCGCTCACGATCGATCCGAACGAGCCGCCGACCGTGGTCTGCCAGAACGAGCGGGTGCCCGATCCGGACTGCGGGATGAACGGGACGATCTGCGCACCCGAGGCCTGGTTGCCGACGGTGTAGACGGCATTGGTCGAGGTCTCGAGCGTCGTTGTGGCGTTGCGCGTGTAGATGTTGCGCAGCGTCAGGTCGAGGATGCCGTCACCGTCGGTGTCCTGACCGGTCGACGTTCCCAGCGGGATGTTGCTCGGGGCAGCACCCGCGGGGTTCTTCGCGTAGGTCACCGCGTCGAGCGCCAGCGGGATGTACGAGTAGCGCCCGTTCGGGACGAAGCTCGCGGCACTGGAGGAACGAGCGAACTGCACGTCGGTCGGGCTGAGCGTGACGCCGCCGAAGGCCGTGCTCGTCTTCGCCGCCTTGAGAGCAGCGACACCGTTCCCGGAACCGTTCGGACGGTTGAACGTCGGGCCCGTCGCCTTGGTCTTGATCGTCGCCGAGCCGGTCGCGTTGTACGACCCGAGAGCGAGCGCGGTACCGGCGTTGTCGAGGATCACCGACGACAGACCGTTGTTGAGGTCCTGGGTCGTGTCGGAGCCCACTCCGGCGAGCGCACGGTAGGTCGGCGCACCGCTCGGATCGGCGACGGCGGCACCCGCCGCACCGAAGCTGCCCAGCGCGATCGCGGCAGCCGAAACGGCCGCGACGACACCGAAGCGACGCTTGTTGTTGATTTGCATCTCAGATTCTCCTTGGGATATGGTTTCCCTCTGTTATGCCCATGCGGGCTCTGGCTCCTCACCACTGACTTCCACGTTCTTGGTGAGGGGCCATTTCCGTTCGAGGAGGGTGCTCGAGCGAATTCTGTGGTCCGGTTCAGCGCACGATCGGGCACACATTCCGGATGGTCCTGAGCGACGACGTCATCGGTCCGCAACCCTTCGGCGAAGAAGGAAGGGCGACGCGACCACCCCGACGAGCCCGGCCACGAGCGCGCCGCCGAGCGCCGCGGGCGAGCCGGGCGCGCTCGCGGTCGCAGCTGTCGCCTCGACCGCGAGCGACGAGACGGTCGTCTGCGCGTCCGCACCGGCCGGCTGCCCGGGGTTCGGCACGGCCATCGCACCTGCGGGCGCACCGGCAGCCGGAGCCGCAGCGACACCCCCGGCGGGATCGGCGGGGGGCGGCCCCCCTCGGTCCAGACGCAAGAGTTCACTCACGGTGCGGGTGCGCGCGATCTGCGTGTCGGTCAGCGGAACGAACCCCGCGGGGAGGAGCCCGGGTTGTTCGCCCCGCGCGTTGCCCTCCGTCGTCACGAAGTCGAGCAGCTGTGCCAGCCTCTCGCGAACGTCGGGTTCGGGTGCGCGATCTCCGAGATCGGTGACCCCGTAGAGGGTGAAGGTGAGCGGGTAAGCCCCCTCGGGCAACGCTCCGAGATCGAGCTGTTCCGCGCCCTCCCCGTCTTGCGAGCTGATCGCCTCGGCGGCCGCGCCGAGCGACGCATCGTTGAGAGGAACGAACTGGCGCGCCGTCGCGAGATCGCCCTTTCCGGTCGTCGTCCCGAGAGGGATGGCCAGCTGGGCGCTGTCGAGCTTGTAGTCGGCCGCGGTGGCGGCATCTGCGGGCCCAAGGGTGAACCGGCCGTTGATGTCGGTTTGGGGAACCGCCGGAATGAACGCTCCCTTGTCCTGCGGCGTCAGCACCTTGTTGGGATCCCATTCGTTCGTGTAGCGGGTGTCTCCGCGGAAGATCCGGCCCGCGTTCGCGGCGAAACTGCCGGAATAGGGCAACATCGTCAGCGAGTCCAGCCGCCGCCCTCCCCACGCGGTCGCCTTCGACGGATCCTGCGGCGACACTGTCTGGTCTGCACGGACGATCCCGTCGATCGGGTTCGATGAGAGGTCGGTGCTGAACCCCGACCCGATCGCACGGGGATGCCCGGCCGGGAGGTAGTAGGGGTTTATCGTGTTGCCCCAAGGGTCGGGTTCACCGCGCAAGAAGGCGACCGCGTCGGCGTCGGCCTGGATGTACCGCCACAGCTGCGTGAGCGCGTCGTCGCCGAATGGGCCCACAGCCAGGAAGACACCGGACAACAACTGGAAGCGCGCCTCAGGGTTGAGCGCGAGAAACTCCTGGTCGTCGATCAGCGCGTGGGGCATGGTCGACCACGCCGGCTGTGCGGCCTCCTCGCTACCGGCGATGTTCGCCACATCGGTCTTATACGACTGCGTGAGCATTTTCGCGATTAGCCGAGGTGTGAGCTTGAGGTCGCGGATCTGTCGCCCGCTCGCCGTCGACGCGACGTACGAGATAGACAGTGCCGTATTCGCCATGGGCGCGTAAACCAGACGCGCATCGTCGAGCAAGCCCGCCTGCTCGACACCGACGGAGCTCGACCGGAAGGCGTCGGCGACCACGGTGAGGTCGGCCTGCCCGTTGAGCAGCTGTGCGCGAGCGAGGTCGCTCGAGTTGGTCACCATGCCGTACACGGTGCCGGTGGCGGGGCACAGCCGCTGCTGCCATGACGACATCGCGCCGGAGAGGAACTCGCTGCCGAC
Source organism: Microbacterium sp. Gd 4-13 (assembly GCF_003095395.1). Classification (GTDB taxonomy): domain Bacteria; phylum Actinomycetota; class Actinomycetes; order Actinomycetales; family Microbacteriaceae; genus Microbacterium. The sequence goes on along the minus strand of NZ_QEIJ01000008.1, from coordinate 41,048 downwards.
GACGGTCTGCTCCGCCCCGCCCGCCGCGCACCCCCCACGCAGGTCGCCGAAGTCGAGCGGAACGACGACCCTGTCCGACCAGAACGAGCACGAGGGAATTACCGGGCTCCCGATCTGGAAGAGGGTCTGCTGACCGTAGGGCTTTCCCCCACGGGCCGCGGTCGCGCAATCCCCCTGCGAGCTGGGGCTGAGTTCACCCGAGTGGGTACCGCGGGGAACCACGACCAACCAGCAGCGTTGCCCCGCCCCCTTCTGCGCGATGGGCCTGCCGCACCCGAGATACGGTTGCGAAACGGCTGTCTGCACCTCGAACCCGGTCGTCGTCGCCGAGTTCGACGCGATGCGCACGAAGGGCTTCTCGTTCGCGTTGCTTGCTGCATAGAACTTCGCCGTCCCCGAAGTCCACGACCCATCCACCATCTCCGCCGCAGAGGCGGCACCGGTCGCGGTGCGAAACGGAATCTCGATCTCCGAGTACCCGAATCCCGTGAGATTGCTGTACTGCCCGCGCGTGTTCGCCCCTGTTCCGAGCGCCTTCCTGATGGTCTGATCCGCCCGCGCATCGCCGGAGGTCTGAGACCACGACCCGAACTGGCACGTCTCGGCGAAGTTGGCAGCGAGAGGATCAGGACCCCAGCATTGGAACATCTGGAGGTAGTTGCTCGCGCTCCCCTCCCAGGTCTGTGACGAGGTCGGCGCCATCCCTGTCGCGGTGACCTCGATGACCTCGTCAACGAGACCCTGCGTCTTCGACACCGAGATCTTCAGATCCTTGAAGTCGTCCCAGTGCCCCGAGCCGGCGTCGTTGCCGCTCGCGTCGGTGAGGAGCTTCTCGTGATCGACCTGGAACTTCTGCAGCTCGGGATCGTTGCCCCCGCGCCAGGCGACGGTCACCGCGGAGCTCGCGTCGTCGGCGGCCTCGGCGGAGGATGCCGGAAGCGTGACAAAACCGATGGCCGACACCGACGCCAGCACGGCGCTGATGGCCAAGAGGCGCACACCGATGGCGCGGCGGCCGCGAGAAGTCAGGAAGGGCAGGTTCACGGGTCAGTCCTTCAGCGTGCGGGCGAACCGCGGGTCGGGCGGACGAGGAGGGCCTTTCGAGAGCGCCGCCCCAGCAGGGGCGGCAGCACGGCCGCGAGCAGCAGCCCCATACCCGCACCGGTGACCGCGATGGCGGGGAGCACCCCGGGGTGCGAGACGGCGAGGTCTTGGGGGGTACCCGCGAGCACCGTGCTCGCGGCGACCGAATCGACCACGGCCTCGCCGGTCGCCCCGGGGTCGGCGATGGCCGCGGCATCCACCGCACCTGCCGAGTCCGACGCACCGGCGCCCACCGATCCGCTCGACGCACCGCCTGCCCCCGACTCGCCCGTCTTCGACGCCGCGGTGGAGATCTCGCGAGCGCCTCCCGTGCCCGTGAGGCACTGCGCAACCCCGAATCGATCGCAGTCCTGGGGCATCGGTGCGCGCGTTGCCAGGGCGTTGCCGCGCGGGTCGTTCGGGTCGAGGGTGGGGTTGTTGCAGCTCGCGATCGCGAAGTTGGTCTTGGCGGGGTCTCCTCCGGGCACCTGTGTGATCTGCTGTTGCGCACCGAGCACGAGGTTCACAGGAAGCGGACTGTAGCCCAGCGCTTCGGCCTGCTGCTGTCCCTCGCAGAGGAAGTACGAGCCGAAGTCGGCGAGAGTGAGTCCCTTGTCCTGGGTGAAGTTCGACTCCTCCTTCGTGGGAAGGATGATGTAGCTGTAGCTCGATAGCGGATAGCTCCGCGCGTCGACGTTCGTGTAGACGTTCGTGAGGTCTTGCGTGAGGAAGTTCTGCGAGGTGCTGTCCTCGTTGATGCGCGCCTGCAGCAGCGCGACCGCGACATTCGATGCCGTCGGCTCGGTGTAGAACCCCGCGTCGTTCAACATCTTCACGACGGGGAACTTGGAGTTGAGCGCGTACGAGTACTCGACGAAGGTGATCGAGCCCACGGCGGCAGCCTGCGCGACGTATCCGGCTACCCCGTTGGCACCCGCTTTGGAGACGAATCCGCTGCCCGGGACCGTGGGGTAGTTGCTCGTGATGCCGCAGTGACCGTTGACGAACGGGCGCCCCACCTTGCCGCAGTACGCGTCCCAGAGACCGGTCTGCTCCTGGCGCATCCACGTGCTGAACTGCGCACTGGTGCCCGAGCCGTCCGATCGTACGACGGGCACGATCGGCGTCGCGGGCAGCGAGAGCGAAGGGTTGTCGACGACGATGGCGGGGTCGTTCCAGGTGGTGATGACGCCCGTGAAGATCTTCGCGATGTTCTCCCCGGACAGCCGGAGGTTGGTGACCCGTTTGCCTGCGATCTGCAGGTTGTACATGAAGGCCGTGCCTCCGGCGACGATCGGCATGTACCGGAACCCCCGCGTCGGCGGGGAATCGGCCTCGTTGCTGTTGGCGATCCCGTAGGGGATCTCGCTGACGCCGAAGTCTGCCGTGCCGTTGGCGAAGTCGTTGCGACCCTGCGTAGATCCCGACTCGGAGTACGTGATCTTCCACTGGTAGTTGTTGAAGACGTTGCGGATCCACTGCTGGAGCGCATTCGCCGACCACGTGGAGCCCGAGCCGACGATGTTCGCGTGAATCGAACCGACCGCCTGTGCCGGTGTGAGGGTGCCGAAGACGCCGAGCACGATCAGAACGAGACCGAGGGATGCGGCGACCGCGCGGGCGCGGCTCAGGCGGCGGATCATCGCTCCTCCCCGTTCGTCGGCCGGGTGGAGTCGCCGGACCCTTCGACACGCCCGGGGATCGACCGGACGGGATCGGCACCCGGCGGGTCGACCACGTCAACCGACCGAGGAGCCGCGTCTTTCGAGAGGAAGCGCTGGGCGTCGCGGGCCGAAGCCGCGAGCGCGCGGGCACGTCCGCGGGGCGAGAGCACGCCCGCCCCTCGCCCGCCGATGATGCGGGCGAGCAGGAAGAGCACGAAGACCAGCACCATCAGAACGGCTGCCGCACCGAACCCCCGCGCGATCTGCGTCGCCTCGGGGCTCTTGACGAGGGTGAACGTCGCGAACGGCAACGACACCATCGGGCCCGAGAACGGGTTGAAGTTGTAGAACGTCGTGTACCCGGCGGTGAGCAGCACGGGCGAGGTCTCGCCGATGCCGCGGGCCGTGCCGAGCACGATCGCGGTCGTGAGGCCCGACTTCGACGTCGGCAGCACGACGTGCCAGATCGTCGCCCACTGCGAGGCGCCCGTCGCCAGCGACGCCTCCTTCAACGTCTGCGGCACGAGGCGCAGCACGACGTCGGCGGAGCGGATGATGATCGGCAGGATCATGATCGTGATCGCGAGCGACGCGGCGAAGCCCGACTTGTCGAAGCCGAACATCAGGATGTACGTCGCGTAGATGAACAGGCCGCAGACGATCGAGGGCAACGCCGTCATCGCCTCGCAGACCGTCCGCACGATCCGGGTGAAGGGCGAGGGGAACTCCGCCAGGCACACCGCCGTGAGAAGCCCGAGCGGGATCGCTATGGCGAGCGCGATCGAGATCATGATGAGCGTGCCGACGGCGGCGTGCAGCATCCCGCCGACGTTCAGCGGGTCGAGGGGGCCGGCGAGCGAGAGGTCCTGCACCCAGAAGTTCGGCTGCAGGAAAGCGTCGGAACCCCGGAAGAGGGTGAAGACCACCACGACCGCCAGGGCGAGCATGAGCACGACGGCACCGGAGTGGATGAGCACCGCCACCACGCGGTCGCGGATCGTGATCTTGTCGTCGTCGAAACTGATGAGCACGACGAAGAAGCCGACGAACAGCGCGTAGGCGATCAGGACGAAGGGCAGCGCGCCCTCGAAGGGCAGGATCTGCGTCGACAGCCAGGTGGCTGCCCCGATCGCCGCGACGGCGGCGCCGGCCACCCGGAGGATGTCGTCGCGGCGCACCTTCGAGAGGTTGCGACGCTCCTCTGGGCGCGCCGAGTGCGGGATGCGGCCGCGGCCCGGCACCTGCGTGCGGGTGATGTGGCCCGCGAGCGAGGCGCGTCGGTGCGTACGCCCGCGCGGGTCGCCGGTGACGGTGATCTGGTCTGTCATATCGGTGCTCAACTCGAGGCCCCCGAACGGGAGCGCTGAATGATGAAGCCCGCGACGAAGTTCACGAGCATGGTGATGAGGAACAGCACGAGGCCGGCGGCCATGAGCCCCGAGAGTTCGAACTGGGATGCTTCGCCGTAGCGCAGGGCGATGAGCGACGAGATGGAGTTCGTACCCGTCGACAAGACGTGCCAGTTGATGACGAAGATCGGGCTGATGACGAGGTAGACGGCGATGGTCTCACCGAGCGCGCGGCCGAGCCCGAGCATGGTGCCTCCGATGATGCCGCCGAGCCCGAAGGGGTAGACGACCGTGCGGATCATGCCCCACTTGCTCGACCCGAGCGCCAGCGCCCCCTCGCGTTCGCTGATGGGCGCCTGGCTGAACACCTCCCGCATGATCGACGCGGCGATGGGGGCGACCATCATCGACACGACGAGGCCGGCGAGGAAGGCCGACGCGGTGAAGACCGTCGGCGTAGCCAGCGGGTTGTCGGGGTCGAACTGCGGTACCGAGAAGATCGGGATCCAGCCGAGATGGGTGGAGATCCATTGCGAGACGGGGAGGATGCTGCCCTCCAGCCAGAACATGCCCCACAGCCCGTACACGACCGACGGGATCGCCGCCATCAGATCGACGATGCCGATGAGGAAGCGGCGGATGCCCTCGGGGGCGTACTCGGAGATGTAGGTCGCCGTCGCCAGCGCGAGAGGCACGGCGACCGAGATCGCGATGAGCGCGATCGTGACCGTGCCGAAGAGCACGGCCGCGATGCCGAAGCGCCCGGAGTTGGGCTCCCAGTCCTGCTCGGTGAGGAACGCCGGCCCGGCCGCGGCGATGGCCTCCGCGCCGCGGACGGCGAGGAAGACCCCGACGAGGGTCATGATCGCCAGCACCACGACTCCCCCGCCGTGCGCGCCGACCCGGAAGATGTTGTCGGTCAGTCCGCGAACCTGGGGCAGGCTCCGAGGGCGATCCGTGTCGCCGGGACGCTCCGAGCGCGTCGGCTGCGGGTCGTCACCGTCGACCGGCGCATCGATCCCCAGATCGCGCAGCGCGTCGGCCTCGGCGATCACCCCACCCGTGAGGGGCGTGGCGGGATCGCGGGGAGTTTCTGGCACGGGCGAGTCACCAATCACATTCGAGAAGGAAGGGGTGCGATCCGGAGATTCCGTCGCGACAGCACAAGCATGCTCACCGTCGAGAGCTCGCCCAAGACGCGCCGAGGAAACGGTCAAGGCCGAATTCGAGGCGGTTCGGTGAACGTTTGCGTCGGGGGTAAGGATCGGCGATCAGCACACATATGTGCCGATCTGCGAACCCTTACCCGCGCGATCACCCCGGTTTCCGGGCGCGGCGAAGCGTGCGTTCCGACTCCGGGCCGGCCCTCGCGTGAGCGTCAGTCGGTGCGGGTGGGCGGCGTCAGACCGACGCTCGTGCACACCTCACCGGCCGCGACCCCGCCGAGGAGCGGGAACGCGGCGAGCGAACGGTCGGTGCGCTGGCACAGCACGAACTCGGGCGCGGTCACGTGCTCGACGCCGTCGACGAGCCCGTGCTTCCACAGCTCGCCGCACGCGGAGAGCGCGGCGGCGGTGCGGTCGTCGATGGCATCGGCATTCGAGCGCACGGCCGTCGCGAACGCGGCGTCCGTGTCGACGGCGGCGTAGCAGTCCACCCACCGTTCCTGCACCTCTTGCGGGGCGACCACGATCCACGCGGCGAGCCCGAGCACCGCGACGCCTCCGCCGACGGCGCCGGCGATCACGAACCCGCGACGGCGGCGGCGTCGGGCGTCGATCCGGCGGGAAAGCCAGGTCTGCATCGCGGCGCGACGCTCCGGGCTGAGACGGGGGTCATCGCTCATCGCTCATCACCGAACCGATCGCGGATGCGCGCCCGCACGCGATGCAGGCGCTTGCCGACGGAGGGAACGGAGATCTCGAGCGACGCGGCGGTCTCCTCGTAGCTTCGGCCTTCGACGAGAACGGCCCGGTACACGTGCTGATCGAGAACCGGCATGCCTGCGATCTCGTCCTCCACCTGGGCGAGCAGCTGCTGATCGCGAGCCCGCTGCGCCGTGCGCGTTTCGAGCATGCTAGCCGCTGCATCATCAAGTCCCTCTACCGATGGCCTGCGCTGCAGGCTCCGTTTCTTGTTCGCCACGAGGTTGCGGCACGTGAGCATCAACCACGCCTCCGCCGAGCCTGCGACCATACGCACCTTCGATGCCTTGCGCCACGCCGTCTCGAAAACGTGCTGCGCGACTTCCTGCGCTTCGTCCTCGTCTGCGAGCTCATCGAGTGCGGCAGCGAAGACCACCTCGGCGTGCCGATGGTAGAACTCCCAGAACGCGTGCTCATTGCGACGCGACGAGGCATCGAGCAACTCGCGGTCGCTGCGCCGCTCGGTTTCCCCCATCACGAGGTGAGTGTAGACCGGCGCGGAACGCATCTCGGACGCGGCGCCGCGCCCATGACCGGGGTGACGCTCGGCGGGCGCAGCGGCTCGAAGATCCGGTGATTTCGCACTTCTCTATATGTGCGCGCAGCCCGGTTCCTTACCCTCCGCAGCGAACGTCCATCGAGACGTCATCCGCGGGAGAAAACCTTCAGCAGACGGTCGACCGCCATGACTTTCGAGCGGGAGGTTCGTCGCGGTTGACTGCGGCCGTGACTATCACTCGCCGCATCACCGCCCTCACCGCCATCGCCGTGGGAGCGCTCAGCCTCTTCCCGATCTCGACCGCCCAGGCGGCCGAACCGACCCCGTCGTGCTGGTACAACGTCGACAACGACACGATGGGATGCTTCGACGCCTCCCTCGACCCGCACGAGCAGATCGAACGTGCCACCGGCACACAGCTCGTCGCCGTACCCACCGGGGCGCAGAGCCGTTCCGCGGCGACCGCTGCCGCGAGCGCCGCGACGTATCTGCTCGCGACCGGGTGGGACGCCACCGGACGGACGGGGGCGAGCGTCAGCTATTTCACGACGAATCCGGCGATCTGCACCGGCCTGATCCACAGCTTCCCCAACCTCGGCACGTGGAGCAACCGGTTCGAATCGTTCGAGGCGTACAACGGCTGCGAGGGATACCTCTTCGACGGTGTCAACTACGGCGGCACCGAGTTCGGCCCCCTCACGGTGTCCAACAATCTCGGAACGTTCAGCAACCGCGCCGAGTCGATGAGCATCGAGGGATGACGCGTCAGAGCTCGTTCGCTCGAACCTCGCGCACCTGGCCGTCGATTCGTATCGTGAGGACGGCGTCCGCCGGTGCAACCGGGGCGTTCGCTCGACAGTAGAGCGCACCCGCTTCCCACTGCGCGCCGCTTCCTCCGAGTCCGAACACCCGCACCTTCGCGGTGCCGTTGTCGGGGAGCGCACTCCACGTCCACTCGCCCGTGTCCTCCGAGTAGGCGAGGTCTGCGAGCGTGAAGTCGAGCGAGGGCTCGGGTGCCGCGTGTTCGGTCCACGGACCGCACGCGGCATCCGCGCCCCACGGGGCGCACGCGCGGATGCGGAACGTCACCGTCTCCCCGAAGGCCCCGCCGGTGAGTTCGCGCGGCACGGCCGTTTCGGAGAAGACCCCGGTCGATCCTGTCGCCGCCCCGGCAGCATCCAGCCTCTCCACCTCGTAGCGGGGGGCTTGTCCGGGCGAGACGCGATAGTCCCATCGCGTACCGATCCAGGCCATCTCGCCGCGGAGGTCTCCCACGGCATCGGGCACCGGCGTCGGTCGCACCTCGATCGGCGCCGATGAGACGCACGCGCCGTCGGTGTAGCCGGTCACGACGAAGCGGTAGCCGCCGTCCGGCGGCCTCTCCCCTCCGTAGAGCGTCGACGTGCCGGTGGTCGCGCGCACCTCGCCGCCGGCCACCGTCGCCCGCCCCTGGTCGATCGCGCACGTCCCCGCCTCGTCGCCGGGAGCCAATCGCTGCACGAGGTATCCGAGCACACCCGATCCGGCCGAGGTGAACGGCTGCCACGATACGGCGATCGTGCCCGCGCTCTCGTCCACCGTCGCCTCGACATCGCCGGCGCTCAGCACGGTGGGGCCCTCGGCGGCAAGCGGCCGCGGCTCGGACCGGACCGCAGCATCCGTCACCGTGCTCCCCGCGTCGGGCGCGGGGCGCTGCGGATCGGGCGCGAGGACGTCGCCCGCACGGGGCGGCGACGCCTCGTCGAGTACCCCCGTCTTCGGGCTCGGTCCCGAGAGGTCGACCTCGTCGGAGTCGTGACCGCCCGTCCAGACGAACGGTCGCGAGCCGTCGGGCGTGATCGCCCAGGTGTGACCGGTCGCCGCGTCGTTCGCGATGACCGTGTGCCCGTCGGTGCGAAGTCGCGGGCGCGCTTCGGGAGCGGGTGACCACGGCTCGGCATGACCCACGGTTGCCGGCCGAGCCGTCTGCGCGCACCCGACCGCGAGCGTGTGCGACTCCCACGCGCCGTAGACGCAGTCGCCCAGCCGGAGGGGGCGCACCGGCGACTCCCCGTCGACGCGCACGAGAGACCTCACCCGATCGATGGATGCTTCGACCAGCCCGTCGTCGGCGGCGACCAACGCCACGCTCGTGCCGTCAGCGGACGATGCCGTCGCGGGTGCCGATTCGATGGTCGGCGAGAGCGTCGTCTCGAGGGCGAGCTCGCCCGAATCGCCGGGGAGGTCGACGACACCGTCGTCGGTGATCACGCGTCTCGCCGCGCGGTCGAGCACGCTCCAGCCGCCGGCGCCGACCGAGACCTGCACCGGGTCGGACGCCGACCCTCGGAACGGGGTGAAACCCGCTCGGCGGTGGGCACCGTCGTGGTCGATCTCGTAGAGAGCTCCGTCGCGCGGCGACGCCACGTAGAGCCGACCTTCTTCGCCCACCGCCGCGCTCGCGCCCGTACCGAAAGAGAACGCCGGCGGCGCGTCGGCGTCGAAGCGCCCGACGTCTCCGACGGGCATGATCCAGACGTCGCCGGCACGGGGCGTGAGCACGACCGCGTCCAGGAGGGGGTCGACCGGCTCTCTCTGATCGACCATCGCCAACGTCACCTGCGCATCGCGCGCGGGCAGGCGCACCTCGTCGCTGCGCGTCAGGGCAGCGGCGTCGACGACGGAGGCGACCGAACGCGTCCGGTCGATGACGACAGCGGTGTTCGACGACTGCACGATCTCGACGTCCCCGGCCGCCAGCTCCATCGTGGCGTCGACCGTTCCGGCACGCGGGTCGGCTCGACCGAGCAGACCCGCGCTCTCGTCGACGACCCAGATGCCGGCTGCGGGCTGATGATCGGTCACTCGCGACGGGCGGTCATACGACAGCGCGACGACACCCCCCACGAGCGCGGCGATGGTTCCTATCGCCACCGCCGTGGAAGCCCAACGCCCCACGGCATACCGGTGCTCCACCCAGGCCTCCCCCGCGCCGCGCTTGCGTCCGGTTCGGCGCTGTGCGCACCCCGCGGTCGAGCCGGACGGCGGTACTGTACCTCACCGATGTGACCGGCTGCATGCGTGTCGTCCGGCCCCGTGCACCCTCGGCGCGGACGCGCGGTGAGGCCCTACTTCCAGGCGGTGACGCCGTCGGGATCGGGCGGCAGCAGCGCGGCGACGGGAACCCCGAGCACGCCTGCGAGTGCGACGAGGGTGCGAAGGCGCGGGTTCGCGGGCGTGCCGGGGTTGGACTCGCCCTTCTCGAGCTTGCGGTACGAGAACGCGGCGATCCCGGCGGCGTAGGCGACCTGCTCCTGAGACAGTCCCCGCGTGGCCCGCGCACGCGCGAGCGCGACGCCCAGCGCCGCCGTGTACTGCTCCCAGGCCTGGTTCGGGTCGTCATGCATGCTTCGAGACTGACGCACATTACATGCGTGCATGCACAGGTTTACATGCTGAGAGATGCGTGATCCATCGGAGGATGCTGCGCGCTCAGGCCGCGAGCAGCGTTCCGACGGTCGCCATCGCGACCCACAGACCGTTGTAGACGACGTGGACGAGCACCGCCGGCCAGAGTCGCCCCGTCAGCAGGACGAGCAGGCTCGCGACGAGACCGACGAGTGCGAGCGAGACGACCGCGTCCCAGGAAAGGGGGGCGAGCAGGGCGTGCGCGACGACGAACAACCCTGTCGACACGATCGCCGAGGCGAACATCGCGACCTCGCGTCCGGCCAGCCGTCGCACCGCCGTGTAGACCGCGACGAGAACGAGCCCGCGGAAGAAGAACTCCTCGACGACGGGAGAGATCACGACGTCCGCGAGCAGGTCGTCGAAGAACCACGACGACGGGAGCGAGCCGCCCAGGCTCGGGTAGCTCGGCCAGCCGCCGTCGCCGCCGGCGCGCATCTGCACCCAGCCCTGGGCCAGGCGCAGCATCCCTCCCAGCACGAGGCCGAACAGCAGGTCGACCGGGCGGAACCGCAGCAGCCCGCGGGGCACCGATCGCGCGAAGGCCGCCACGACCACCGCTGCGAACGCGACCCAGAGCACGATCTGGGCGATGAGCGCGGCCGAGGCCCCGCCCATGGTCGCTGTCACCCCGGTCGCCCCGAGCACGCCGATGCCGAGGGCGAGCACCGCCCAACCGACGAATTCCCACCCCCAGCGATGGACGGACGTGCCGCCCTCGCGCCAGGTGCGCCGCGGCCTGGTCGCGTCGTCGCCACGGCGTCGGCGTCGGCGCGATCGCTCGTCGGATCGCTCCGACTCGGCGTCGACATCGTCGAGCGGCTCGTCGATGACGATCCCCGATGCCGGGGTGCTGCTCGGCGCTTCACTAGACTCGCTCATCAGCGCCCACGTTACCGCTCTGCCACCCCGAGCACCGGTCCTGGGCCCACGTACATTCGCGCGCGCCGGGGGGTCGTCATGCTGGATCTGGATCTGAGTTCGTTGTTCCGAGGTGGGGGAAACGCCGAGGCGAGTCCGACCATCGAGATACTCACCGTCTGCACCGGCAACATCTGCCGTTCGCCGCTCGCGGAGCAGATCCTGCGCGCGGCGCTCACCCCGCTCGACGTGGAGGTCTCCAGCGCCGGCACCCACGCGCTCGTCGACAAGCCCATGACCCGCGAGTCGGCGAAGCTCGCCGCAGCCTTCGGGGTGCCCACCGCCGATTCGAAGGCGCATCGCGCCCGCTGGCTGACCGAGCTGCACCTCAAGGGACCGGATCTCGTCCTGGCCATGAGCCGCGAGCACCGCTCGCACGTCGTCGCACTGGCGCCGGCTCGCGTGCGATCTGCCTTCACGGTGCGCGAGTTCGAGCGTCTCGCGAAGAAGGTGGGCGACGCCGAGATCCGCGACGAGGCCGAGGCCGCCGGAGCCGATCCCCACACCCGGGTGCGCGCCGCGCTCGCTCTGCTGCGCGCGCACCGCGACGACGTCGACGCTCCGGTCGACCCCGCCGACGACGACGTGGTCGACCCGTACCGCCGCTCGTGGGACGTCTACCAGCAGTCCGCGACCGAACTCGCCCCCGGCCTGGCCGAGGTCGCCCGCGTGCTGCGCATCGCCCTCGCCTGAGGCCCGCCGCGAGCGCGGCTCAGTAGCGCGGGAGGCACAGCCGGAACGACGCGCCCTCGTCGACGTCTTCGGCGGTCAGCGTGCCGCCGTGCGCCGCGACGATCGGGCGGCTCACGGCGAGCCCGAGACCCGTGCCCGCGACGGCACCCCGCTGCGCGTTGCCGCCGCGGTAGAAGCGGTCGAAGATGCGCTCGAGGTCTTCGCGGTCGATGCGCGAGCCGGAATTGCTCACGTCCAGCCACACGAACGCGTCGTCCTCGCCGCTCGTGATCGAGATGCGGCCGCCCGGGCGGGAGAACTTCACGGCGTTGCCGAGCAGGTTGAGCAGCACCTCCGCGATGCTGCGGGGATCGGCCAGCACCCAGAGTTCGGGCGCGACGTCGAGGATCACCTCCCGATCCTTGAAACCCGGGGCGGCGTCCATCACCTCGAGCGCGTCATCGACGACGCGGCCGAGCGGGAGGCGCTCGCGCACCAGAGGAACCTCGCCGTGCAGGTCGTCCAGGAACGAGGCGGAGAGCGACAGCAGGTGCTCCGCGTTGCGCGAGATGATCTCGACACGGGCGGATGCTGCGACGCCCAGGTCGTCGGCGAGCAGCAGCTCGCTGTAGCCGACGATCGACGTCAGCGGGGTGCGCAGCTCATGGGCGAGCGTCGCGAGGGCGTCTTCACGGGCACGGTTCGAGCGCAGGATCTCGGTGACGTCCTGCACGACGAGGATCGCCCCGGCCGCTCTCCCGTCGGCACGTTCGATGGACCGGCCGTTGGCGACGAGCGCGCGCTGCCCGCCGCGGGGTCCGACCCAGTAGAGGAAGTCGGCGAAGCTCTCACCGCGCGTCATTCTCGCCAGCGGCTGGTCGTCGGGTGGCAGCGGCGTGACTTGATCGGCGGCGAACACGCGTGATCCGGCGACGTCGCCCGCGCCGTGCCGCGCGAGCTCACCGAAGCCGACGATCGCGGTGTTGAATAACACCACCTTGCCCCGCTCATCGAGATAGAGAAGACCGGCATCGACACGCTCGAAGAACGATCTGAGGGCCGCACTCGCGCGCTCGGCGTCGACGACGGCGGCTTCGTTCGCGGCGTGAGCCGCCCGCGCGGCGGTGACGGTCACCGTCGCCGCCCAGACGATCACCCCGACGATGATGAACACGATGGAGGCCGCTGCCCACTGCGCCGCGTGCTGCTCGACGGGTGCCGCCAGCACCGTGACCGCCGACGCCGCGAAAGCCCCGACGATACCGACGACGGCACCGCCGGCCCCGAAGACCACTCCCAGCCAGACGGCGGGGAACACCACGAGCACGCCCACGGTGTCGATGGTGCCCGACAGCGCAGCAGCTAGGACCGCGACACCGACCATGTCGAGGATCGGCATCGTCGCCTGCGCGACGGCCGGCACCCGATGCCAGGGGAGCACCAGCGAGGCGACCGAGACGGCAAGGATGATCGCCGTGCCGATCGCCAGCAACCGAGGACGGGCGACGTCGACGCCCAGGATCAGCACGAGCGCGACGAGCATCACCACCGACACGGCCACCGGAGACTGCATTCGCAGGAACCGTGTCCAGCGTTCTTTCGTTGCCGAGTCGCCTATCCCGTCCGCCATGGTGCTTCCCCCCGGAGCCGCGCGAATCCACGATCGCCCCGGCACGGGCATTCCCGCACACTATCGGACCGACCGACTCCCCCGGAAACAGCGAAACGCCCCGGCCATCGGCGCGGGGCGTTTCGGTGAGAGACGAGCTTTACTTGAAAGCATCCTTGACGTTCTCGCCGGCCTGCTTGACGTTGGCGGACGTCTGGTCGCCCTTGCCCTCGGCCTCGAGGCGCTCGTTGTCGGACGCCTTGCCGGTCGCTTCCTTCGCCTTACCGGCGATGTCCTGGGCGGCGTTCTTGATCTTGTCGTCGAGTCCCATGTGGGCTCCCTCCGTCTTCGATCCGGGTGTCTCCCGAAAGGTGATTCCACCGTACGTGGAGCGGCCTCAGCGCGAGGGATGCTGGCGAAGCGCGCGGTTTTGAGGTAGTGCGCGCCCCTGCCCCGAGGCGCGGGCGCCTGCCCCTCCCCCGGGGCACGGATGCCCGGGGGAGGTTCGGATCAGTGGATCAGACCCCGCTGCGCCGAGAGGCGCCGCTGGTGCTGCCAGTACAGCACCACGCCGAGCGCCAGCGCCAGGCCGGCGACGAGTGCGGCGAGGCCCGGTGCGCCGCCGCCGGTGAAGGGCAGGGCTCCGACCACGGCGGCCGGCGTCTCGCTGGCCGACGGGACAGGCGATGCGGATGCTGGGGGGTCGCCCGCACCGGTTCCTGCCGACTCCGACGGCGACGGCTCGGGTGTCGGCTCGACCGTGGGCTCGGGCTCGGCCACCGGGGTCGGGCTCACCACGTCGGCGAGTGCCGACGAGTCGAACGTCGGCGCGCCGAGGGTCGAGAACCACGTGCGCGCCTGCTCGACATCGCCGGTGAAGGCCCTGCTGAGGATGAGCAGGATGCGGGCCTTCTGAGGCAGCAGGTCGCCGCCGGGGATGATGTTGCCCGAGCCGCCGCTGACCGAACCACTGCCGGTGCGCGTGGTGCTGACGAACCAGACGCCCTGGTCGCGCGCGGCGGCCGTACGGGCCTGGCCCGCGGCACCGGAGATTCCGCCGGCACCCGTTCCTGCGGTGACGACGCCCTTCACGCCCGCGGCCGCCCACGCCGAGATCGACTCGCCGCCGGCCGCCTGCGCGTTGTAGAAGATCTCCACGCGCGGGTAGGCGTCGCGCGAGACGGCGCGCAGGTCGAACGGTGTGAACCAGTCGTTCGTCTCGCAGTCGAGCACGCGGGCGGGCGCACGGTTGATGACCACGTCGGAGCCATCGATCCAGCCGAGCATGCCCGACAGGCGGGTGGCGAAGGTGTCGTTGCGGGTCGAGTTCGTCTTCGTCACGTCGCGGGCGGCGTGCACCTCGTCGTTGAGCGACAGCACGGTGCCGAAGCAGAACGTCTCCTGGCTGGCTGCGAGTCGGATCGACTGCAGCAGGTTGGCAGGGCCGTCGGTGCCGAGCACCATCGAGTCCGACGCCGTGTCACCGGCGGCCCACGGGCGCATCGCGCCGGTGATCACGACGGGCTTCTTGCTCTGCACGGTGAGGTCGAGCCAGTAGGCGAACTCTTCCATCGTGTCGGTGCCGGTGGTCACGACCACGCCGTCGGCGTCTCTCAGGGCATCCTCGACGGCGATCGTGAGGTCGTGGTACTGCGGGAAGGTGTAGCCCCCCGAGCCGGAGTTGCCGAACTGCACGACCTCGACGTCGGCGAAGGCCGAGACTTCGGGCTGCAGCACGGCGACCAGATCGCTCATCGGGTACGTGCCGGCGCGGTAGTTCGTGTAGGTGTCGCGGCCCGCGGCCTTGCCCGCGAGGGTGCCGCCGGTGGCGACGACCACGATCTTGGGCTTGTCGGCGGGTTCGTCCGCCGCTGCCACGGCGACGGGCGCGGTCGCGATCGTGCCGGCGCCGACGAGCGCGGTGGCGATCAGCCCGACGACGAGTCGTCGGGAGAGACGGGATGCTGCGGAGGTGCGATGAGCGGTTGCCACGGATTTCCTCTCGGGGAGCGGGCACGCCGAAGACGCGCCCGTCACGGGTGTGGAGCGAGGAGCGCCCGATCGGAGACCGAGCGAGCCGGGTCTGGTGCCCGGTGTCCTGTCATCGTGGCGGTTGGCCGTTTCCGCCGCTCTCCGCCTGTGTGTCCGCTGTGTAAACCATGGTGCGACAGCATCCGCCCCTGCCCCGAGGCGCGGGCTTTCGGCCCGCGCGCGGGCATGGCCGCGCCCGATGCCCGCGCCTGGGCCGAAAGCCCGCGTCTCGCCGCACACGCACGAATGCCCCGACCGCGGGGTCGGGGCATTCGAGGGAACGCTGGCTTACTTGAAGGTGTCCTTGACGTCTTCGCTGGCCTTCTTCGCGTCGGCCTTCACCTGGTCGGCCTTGCCCTCGGCCTCGAGGCGCTCGTTGTTGGTCGCCTTACCGATGGTTTCCTTCGCCTTGCCGGCGATGTCTTCCGCGGCGTTCTTGATCTTGTCGTCGAGTCCCATGTCGGGCTCCTCTCTTCTGGTGATCCCGGTTTCCCGGTTGTGGCCCGGTTCCCCCGGGTGGTGGTCCCGGTGGTCCGGGGTGGTGGGTCAGGCCAACTCTCGGTGCTCCGTCGCGAGGCGCGCTCGGAGTCCCGTTCGAATCGACACGTAGGTGGGTATGTCCTCGCCGGTGAGCACGGCGAGGTTGGAGGCGAGTCGGTCGACCTCCACGGCGATCGCTCGCGGCGATGTGTTCCGCTGCGGAGTGACCGAGATGTGCAGCACCGTCTCCTTCTTCACCTCGGCGGCGGTGACCTTCGCGCTGACCACATCGCTGCGCGAGGCGAGCGAGTGGGTCAGGGCGTCGGAGGCGAACGAGTCCTTCACCACGACGCGGCCGAGGGTGTTCTCGTCCATCGACGACTGCAGCACTGACCGGCTGCGTCCGCCGCCGAGGCGGGAGAGCACGACGATCAGCAACACGATGACGATGACGACGGCCGCGAGGGCTCCGACCGTGACCCACGAGACATCGCCGGCACCGAGGGGACTCGCCTGCGCGGCGGCCACGAGCCCCGACTCGACCTGCTCGGCGGTGCTGCGCCACACGTCGCCCACCACCGGTGTCGCGGCAGCGGCGACCATCGCGGCGCCGACGGCGAGGAAGACGAGTCCGATCAGGAAGAGCAGAATGCGGTTGAGCGCACGATTCGTCTGGTTCATCGGCTGAACTCCTGCTCCTTGGGTGCGGCGATCTTCACGACGGTCTTCACCGGGGGCGTCAAGCGGTACCCCGCCATCTCCTCGTCGGCGATGAGTCGCACGCGGGCGGCGTCGATCGGCAGGCCGGCGTCGGGGGTGACGACGACGTCGACGACGCGGTGGGCGACGCCGACCGTGATGCGGTCGCGCGGGATGCCCGCTTCGTCGCTGATGCGCTGGGCGAGAGAGGCCGCGAGCACGCCGTTGTCGACGATGACGGCGCGGTCTCCGATGTCCATGCGGTGCTTCGAGAGCCGCCCCGGGGTCAGGGACAGCACGAGGAACACGAGTCCGACGACGGCGACGATCAGTCCGATGCCGATCACGGTGCCCGACGGCTGGAGGCCGGGCACCTCGGCCAGCTGCGCGAGCGCATCGGCCGGCGCGATCAGCAGCGCGGGCTGCGACAGGAGGTCGAGCACGATCTCGAGGCCGACGTAGATCAGCGCGAGGATCACGAGCACCACGGCGACGGCCATGGCGACCGTGCGCGGCGAGTGCGTCTCGCGTCGGGCGACGCGAGCGAGGACGCGATCGCTCATCGGACTCTCCTTCTGGTGGGGATGACCGCCCCGGTGACGGTGACGTCGACGCGGGTCACGGCGCGACCGGTGAGGTCGGCGACGGTGCGGCGGAGGTTCTGCTGGATGCTGCGGATGCGCTCCATCACGGTCGCACCCGCGTGCACGGATTCGGTGTCATCGAGGTCGGGGATCGGAAGCGGAGCGGACACCCGCAGGGCGAGGCCACCCGCAGCCGATCCGATCTCGACGGATACCTGGTCGCGGCCGACGCCGAACGCCAGCGCACTGGCCTGCTCGGTGACGGCGCGCAGCGCCCGGTCGGCAACGGTGATGCGGCCGGGCAGCGCCGTCGAGGCGGCGGCCGAAGCATCCGTCTCGCTCTGTCCCGCGGCGGCGGATCCGCTGCCGCCGCGGGACACCGTTGCGATGCTCATGACGTCCGTCGTCCGGAGAAGGCGTTCGCCAATCCGCGTACGTCGAGCTTGCCCGAGGCGACGCGTCCGAGGAGTGCGCCGATGCCCATGAACAGGGCGACGAGCAGGAATCCCCAGAACCCGAACACGAGGGCGGCGAAGGCGAGCACGGCGCCGATCAGGGCGCCGGAGATCGTGGCGCTCATGCGACGCGCGACTCGTTCTGGTCGTCGTCGTCGTTGTCGTCACCGGGGAGGTGCACGTCGTTGACGTCGACGTTCACTTCGACGACCTCGAGGCCGGCGAGGCGCGTGATGGCGGAGGCGACGGCGGTGCGCACGTTCGCGGCGACCTGGTGGATCGGCTGCGGGTACTCCACGACGATGGTGAGGTCTGCGGCGGCCTGGGTCTCGCCGACCTCGACCTTGACGCCCTGCGTGAGGTCGGTCTGGTTGATGGCGTCGCGGATGGCGCCGAAGGCGCGGGCTCCGCCGCCGCCGAGGGCGAACACACCGGGAACCTCGCGCGCAGCGATGCCGGCGATCTTCGCCACGACGCTCTCGGCGATGCGGGTGGTGCCGCCCGATTCGGTCGAGACCTCGCCCGGGGTGGTGCCGACGCGGTCGACGCGGCTCACCGTGGCGGGGGTGACGGAGGTGGTGTTCTTCTCTTCAGTAGCCATGCGATTTTCTCCTAGCTGTTTCGAGTAATGGACGCAACCACTGCCAGCCGACTTCGCTGCGCGTTAGCGTCGCTCGTCAATAGGAGGCACGGCGGTCCTCATTCGTCACAAAAAAGTTCGGCGGAGTTTTCATGGCACGACGTTCGGGGGGTTCGGCCTCCTCGCTGAGCGGGTTGTCCGACCGCATCCTGGTCGAACGTGCCAGCGACGGCGACGAGCTGGCGTTCGGTGAGATCGTGCGTCGGCACAGCGGGATCATGCGTGCCTACACCTCCCGCATCGTGGGCTCGCTGTCGGAGGCCGACGACGTCGTGCAAGAGGCGTTCTCGACCGCCTGGAAGCAGCTGCCGACGCTGCGCGACGGCTCGGCCGTCAAGGCGTGGCTGATGAAGATCGCCAGCCGGGAGGCGTTCGCGCTGATCCGCCGCAGGGGAACGGATGCTGCGCTCGACGACGGGATCGACGTGCCCACCCGGGAGTCGACGAACCCCGAAGCCATCGCGGTGCACAACGCTAGACTCGCGGCACTCTCGAAAGCGCTCGCGACTCTTCCGGAGGCCCAACGCACCTCCTGGCTGCTGAGAGAGGTCGGGGGTTTCAGCTACGACGAGATCGCTGAACAGACGTCTCTTCCTGTCAGCACCGTTCGAGGAAACCTGTCCCGTGCGCGGGCGAGCATCATGATCCAGATGGAGGGATGGCGATGAACGAAGCCCACCCCGTCGCGCTGGAATGCGGCAAGACCGTCGATGAGTTGAGCGACTATCTCGCCGCGGACCGACTGCCCTACGACCCCGACATCGAGAACTGCCCGGAGTGCTTGAACGCGCTCGACGCCCTGGAGCGGGTCGGCATGCTCTCGCGCAGCCTTCTCGAGCGCGAGGCGAGCGAGCTCCCCCCTCCCCCGGCGAACTGGTTCGACCGGATCATGGACGTCGTGCGCTCGGAGATGCGCGTCGGTCGAAGCCTTCCCGTGCAGCATCCCGACCCCCGGGTGCAGATCACGATCACCGAGGGCGCCGTGCGCGCGCTGGTGCGATCGGTCGGAGACGAGATCGAGGGCCTGTACATCGGACGCGTCGACCTCGACGGCGACGCCGAGGTGCCCGGTGCCCCCGTCGAGGTGAACATCACGGGAACGATCGGGTGGGATCGGTCGGTGCTCGACGCGACCTCGCTGCTGCGCGCCGCCGTGTACGACGCGCTCGCGCAGCACACCGACCTGAACGTCGTCGCGGTGAACGTGACGATCGAAGACGTGCACGGCTTCGCGAACACGGAGGACGAGTCATGAGCGCGCTCGAGAGCAACCGGATCACCGAGGTCATCCTCGGCGTCGAAGGAGTGGTCGACGCGTTCCCGCCGCCCTCGATTCCCCGCTTGATCGCCGCGGCGACGGGCGATGTGGAACGGGCCATCGTTGCGACGAACGACGGACTCCGCGTCGACGCGCGCATCGCGACGAAGCTCGACGCCCGCAGCGCCGACAGTGCGCGCGCGGTGGCCGACGCGCTGCTCGCCGCGCACCCGGCGCCCGACGGGGAGATCCGCATCCAGATCGCGCGCATCCGCTGAGCCCCCGCTCCGTGACGGACAAAGCGCCCCGTCACCGAATGGAAACACCCGGTGTGGCAGGATGATCCCGTACTGAACCCCGGAAAGGTGCCATGGAGCTCAGCGACTACATTCGCATCCTGCGTAAGAACTGGCTCGTGATCGTGGTCACCACCCTGGTGGGCGTCGCGGTTGCTGCCGGATTCTCTCTTACGCGCACGCCCCAGTTCGAGGCGACGAGCGGCGTGTTCGTCTCGACCGAGGGCGGATCGACGATCACCGAGCTGCAGCAGGGCTCCAACTTCACCCAGGCGCGCATCGCGACCTACGTCGAGCTGGTGGAAGAGCCGTTCGTGCTCAACCCCGTCATCACCGAGCTCGGCCTCAACATGAACGCCGACGGGCTCGCCGGTCGCGTCACCGCGTCTTCCGGGCTCGATTCGACGATCGTGCAGATCACGGTGACCGACGCCGACCCGGCCAGGGCGGCCCTCATCGCGAACGCCCTCGGAGCGAGCCTGGCGAACGCCGTCGAGACGCTCGAGACCCGCGACGGGCAGGAGGTGAGCCCGGTCAAGCTCACCCGCGTGCGCGACGCGCAGGCCCCGCGCACCCCGGTCAGCCCGAACGTGCCGCTGAACCTCGCGCTCGGCGGTCTCGTCGGCCTCGCGCTCGGCGTCGGCATCGCGGTGCTCCGCGCCGTGCTCGACAACAAGGTGCGCAACCCCCGCGACATCGAGAACCTCACCGATCGGCCGCTCATCGGCGCGATCCCCTTCGACCCCAAGGCGAAGGAACGGCCCCTCATCCTCGAGGCCGACCCGCACAACCAGCGGTCGGAAGCCTTCCGTGCGCTGCGCACCAACCTGCAGTTCCTCGAGATGGACGGCGGCAACATCTTCGTCGTCACCTCCAGCCTCCCCAGCGAGGGCAAGTCGACCACCACCATCAACCTCGCCGTCGCCCTCGCCGACGCCGGCAAGCGCGTGGCGCTGCTCGACACCGACCTGCGCAAGCCGAAGATCGCCGAGTACCTCAACATCGAGGGTGGCGCGGGCCTCACCGACGTGCTGATCGGCCGCGCACGCGTCGCCGACGTGATGCTCCCCTGGGGCAAGCGTCCGCTCTACGTGCTGCCGGCCGGCAAGGTGCCGCCGAACCCGAGCGAGCTGCTGGGCTCGAAGCAGATGGGTCAGCTGCTCGAGGCCCTCGGCAACGAGTTCGACGTCGTCCTCTGCGACGCGCCGCCGCTGCTTCCGGTGACGGATGCTGCGGTCCTGTCGAAGTTCACCGCCGGGGCCCTCCTCATCGTCGCGGCGGGCAAGACCACGACCCACCAGCTCAGCGGTGCGCTCGACGCGCTCGAAACGGTCGGATCGAAGGTCGGCGGCGTCGTGCTGACGATGCTCCCCACGCGCGGCCCCGATTCCTACGGCTATGGCTACGGGTACGGCTACGGCGGATACGGCTCCTACGGCACCTACGGCGCCCCCGCCGAGAAGCCCACCCGGCGCGGTCGCAAGACCGCGGCGGCAGAGTCGTCCGACGACCAGCTGCTGCCCTGACGCGGAGCACGATGGCCCGCAGACGACGGCTCGACCCCGTCCCCGCGAAATGGATCGCGGGGACGCTGGTCGCCCTGCTGATCGTGGCGACGATCGTGCTGGTGGTTCTCGCCCTGCGGAGCGTGCAACCGACAACGGCCACCGACGCGACCACGACCGATCAGGACTACTCCTTCGAGGTCGACCCGACCACTTCGGCGAGCCCGACCGCGGCGGCCCCGTCGCCGTCGCCCTCGTCGTCTGCGAGCGCCGCCTACCCCGCAGCCGAGGCGCGGTTCTTCGCCGTCGGCTCGGAGGGGTGGTGGCGCGCCACCGCCGGTGACTGCGGCACCACCGCCCCGCTCGTCGAGCACTCCGCCGACGGGGGCCGCACATGGCAGGACGTCACCCCCGCCTACCGCGGGATCGGTCAGGTCGCCTCGCTCGACGTCTTCGCGGGTTCGGAGGCCGAGATGGTCGCCGCCATGGGCGCCACCTGCGAGGTGCAGGCCCTCCGCACCTTCACGCAGGGCGAGTTCTGGCAGCCCTACCCCGAGGTGCTCGCCGCATCGCGCTACCTCGACCTCGCCGATCGGGCCGTCGTCGTGCTTCCCGGCGACGATGTCGCCGCCCCGTGCGCCGAGCCGCGGTCGTTCCGCGCCGCCGGCGACGTGGTCGCGGTGGAGTGCGCCGGCACCGTGTCGGTTCTCGGCTCCGACCGCGCGTGGCAGGCGCTCGGGGCGACGGACGCTGTCGCGCTGTCGATCGACGGCGGCACCGTGGTGACGGCCTCCCCCGCCGACGACTGCGCCGGCGTCGCCGTGACGCGGTGGTCGGGCGCCGGGTTCGACACCGCCACCCCGCTCGGCTGCGCCCCCGCGGCCGACCCCGCCGGCCCGCTCGCTCTCGCCGTGTCCGGCGGACGCGCCCTCGTCTGGTCGGGCGACGCGGTCGTCGCCGCCGAGTAGATCCCCCGCCCCGCGCGGCGCACCGCCCGCGACACCGCTGTCGCTCTCGTCAGGATGGAACCGGCCCGTCCATAGGGACCGCCGATAGAGTCACGGCGGCAGGAACGGTGACGAAAGGAATGTCGGATGCTGCGCACGCCGACGATGAATGCGAATCAGGCCGGAGTGCTCGTGCTCCGATGGTGCCGAGCGCGACCCGTGACGTTGCTGATCACGGCGGCGATCGTGGTGCTCAGTCTCACCGGTTTCATCCTGACCCCCTCGGGGTGGGGGTGGCAGGTCCTCAACGCGGAGGAACCCGGGGTCGTCTTCCAGCGCCACTGGTGGGGAACCGTGACATCGCTGTTCGCCGTCGCCGACATCGCCGCGCTGATCGCGATCGTCCCGGTGCTCCTGATCGTGCTGGGTGCCGCAGAGAAGACGATGGGAAGCATCCGCACTCTCGTCGCCTACGTCGTGGGCGGGGTGGCCGCGTCGTTCCTGGGGTTGGGGGTCGGCGTCGTCGAAGACCGGTACCTCGGCTTCCTCCCGTTGAACACCCCCGCCGTCGACACCCTCTCGCCCCTGGCCGCGGTGATCTGCACGGCGATGGCGGCGAGTTCGTTCGCCGGTGCCCTGTGGCGGCGGCGCACGCGCCTGCTGGCCTCGCTCACGGCGGTCACGCTGTTCCTTTACGAGGGTGCCGCGAACGACCTGTTCTCGATCCTCGCCCTGCCCATCGGACTCGGGCTCGGCTTCGCCCTCGGCGGGCGCCGGTCCGGCTTCCGGATCGTGCGGAGTTCGCACCACGAGACGCGGGTGCTGTTGGCGGCGCTGACGTTCGTGACCTCCGTCGGCCCGGTGATCGCCACGTTCTCTGAGACCGGCGCCGGCCTGCTGTCGATCTACGGCTTCCTCTCCGACGACCCGGTGACCCTCATCGACGGTCAGACGTGCGCCTACGGGTCGACGGCCGCGCCGTGCCCTGACACGTACGACGTGTTCCGCGAGCTGCAACCCGCGTCGGGGTTCATCGCGCTCCTGCCGATCCTCGTCGCCGTGCTGGCTGCCTGGGGCATCCTGAAGGGGCGCCGTGCCGCGCTCTGGATCGCCGTGGTGTTCAACGGCATCGTGTTCGCGGGCATGCTCTACGTCTTCTCGGTCATCCAGCCCGAGACGGTGGCGGCGATCGCGCAACTGCGCGACACCGAATCGCAGCAGTACGTGGCGCAGACGCTCTCGAGCAGCCTCATCGGTGCGCTCGTGCCGTTGATCGTGGCGATCGTGCTCGTCGTGTTCCGCCGCGACGTGCGGGCGTCGTCGACTCCCGCAGCGCTGCGCACCTTCGGTGTCACCGTCGGTGTCGCGGCCGCCGCCAACCTGCTGCTGGCGTTCGTGGGCGGCCTGGCCGCTGCCGACGGGTACACGCCGAACCTCGACGTCGGCAAGGTGCTCGTGGGGCTGCCGCTGCGGCTGCTGCCGCCGACGCTGCTGCCCTCCGACATCCTCACGTTCGTGCCCTCGAGCGGGTGGGCGCAAGCCTTCTGGTACCTCCCGCCATTGCTGTTCTGGCTGGCGGCGGCCATCGCGACAGCGCGGCTCGTGCTCGATCCGGGTACGGTCAGCGGCGCGTCCGATCGCTCGCGCGCCCGCCTGACGCTGGAACGAGGAGGCGGCGACACCCTGTCGTTCATGACCACGTGGGAGGGGAACGCCTACTGGTTCTCGCCCGACATCGATGCGGCGATCGCCTACCGGGTGCACGGCTCGGTGGCGCTGACCCTCGGCGGGGCGTTCGGCCCCGATGCGCGCCGGCCCGAGGTGGTGACCGGGTTCGTGGAGTTCTGCGGCGACAACGGGTGGACGCCCGTCTTCTACAGCGTCGAGGAGGGCGACGACTCGCCCTACGCCCACCTCGGATGGCAGCGCATGCCGGTCGCCGAAGAGGCGCTGCTCGACCCGGCGACCTGGAACACCGCGGGCAAGAAGCGGCAAGACATCCGCACCGCGACGAACCGCGCCGCCCGTGAGGGCGTCACCGCGACCTGGACGAGCTGGCACGACCTGACGATCGCCGAGCACGCCCAGATCCGCGAGATCTCAGAGGCCTGGGTCGCCGACAAGAGCCTCCCCGAGATGGAGTTCACCCTCGGCGGGGTCGACCAGCTCAACGATCCCGCGGTGCGGCTGATGCTCGCCCGGAACGAAGAGGGCCGCATCCAGGCGGTCACGAGCTGGCTGCCCCTGTTCGACGGGGGCGCGGTCCGCGGCTACACCTTGGACTTCATGCGCCGGCGCGCCGACTCGATGAACGGCATCATGGAGTTCGTCATCGGCGCGGCCGCCGACCACATGAAGGCGGAGGGCCTCGAACGGCTCAGCCTCTCGGGGTCGCCGCTGGCATCGCGACCGGGAGACGACGGCGAGCGCGCGGCCATCACACGGGTGCTCGACCGGTTCGGCGAGCTGCTCGAGCCCGCCTACGGCTTCCGCTCACTGCTGAACTTCAAGCGAAAGTTCCAGCCCGAGTTCGTCACGCTCTGGGCGGTGTACCCCGAGGCCACCGTTCTTCCCGCGCTCGCGGTGGCCCTCGCCCGCTCCTATCTGCCGCACCTCACGCTCGCGCAGGCAGCGCGCATGGCCGGCACGCTGCGCGAGCCTCGCGAGGCCGTCTCCGCGAAATAGCCGCCGGTCCCTGAGCCCGCCGAAGGCCCCTGAGCCCGTCGAAGGCCCCTGCCCGTCGAAGGCCCCTGCCCGTCGAAGGTCCCTGAGCCCGTCGAAGGTCCCTGAGCCCGTCGAAGGTCCCTGAGCCCGCCGAAGGCCCCTGAGCCCGTCGAAGGTCCCTGAGCCTGTCGAAGGGCCGCCCACCTACCGGTTCAGGCCCCAGTGGTCGGCGATGAGCGGGAGCCCGACCGAGAACACGTAGCTCCACGCCGCCGCGTCGTGGGCGTTGCCCTCCGACTCGACGTACGTCGCCGTCATCCCCGCGGCCTGCGCGGCGGCGTACAGGGCCTTCACCCCGGGGAGGAACGCCGAGTCGGCGCTGCCCACGCCGAACACGGCGAACATGTCGGTGTACGGCGCCTTCGACGCCATGATCGCGGCGGGGTAGGCGGCGGCGTACCTCGCCGCGTCGCCCCCGAAGCCCTTCTCGATGGTCGTGGCGGGGTCTCCCAACGTGGGAAACTCCTCTCCCGAGGCGTCGAGGATCGCGCTGAAGAGCTCCGGATGCTGCGCGCCGAGCTGAATCGAACAGGTGCCGCCCTGTGACAGTCCCCCCACGCCCCACCCGCCGGGCGAGGGGAGTACGGGCAGGTGCGCGGTGATCCAGTTCGGCACGTCGACGGTGATGTACGTCGCCGAGTTGCCGAGCGGCGAGTCGACGCACATCGGATTCGCGTCGGAGTTGCCCAGCTGATCGGGTGAGACGACGATCGGGGCGAGCCCCTGGTGCGCCGCGGCGTAGGCGTCGAGCGTCTCGCGCAGGCGCCCGACGGTGAACACCTCGTCGGTCGAGCCCGGCTGCCCCGACATCATGATGAGCACCGGCAGCAGGGGCGCGTTCTCGGTCAACGCGGCGGGCGGCAGGTAGACGGTCGCGTCGCGCGCGGGGAAGCCCGACACCGTCGCGGGGATGACCACCGACGCCATGCTCCCCTGGACGGGCATGCCGGCCGGGGCGGTCCATTCGGCGATGGTCGGGCGATTGGTCGATCCGATGTGCAGATCGGGCAGCACGTCCCCGGCGTAGGCGCTCAGTCCGAGAGCGCTGCGGATCGTCGGGTACTTGCCGAACGCGATGTTGACCCCCATCCCCGCGGTGGCGACGAACAGCACGACAGCCAGCGGCACGGCCACGACCCGCTTCCAGCTCGCGCGCCAGAGCGAGGCGAGGGCGACGGCGGTCCCGGCGAAGGCCAGCGCGATCCATGAGCGCGACGCGAAGGTGAGATCGACGCCGAAAGCGTTCATCTGATCCGCGATCAGCCAGGTCAGCGCGGCGCCGATGAGGCCTCCGGCGAGGGCCGACCCGACGGCGGTCACGACCCAGGTGCCGCGTCTCCATCTCGTGCTCGGACGCACGAGCACGAAGAGAGCGGCGACGATGCCTGCGACGACGATGACGGCGATGACAGCCGGTCCGGAAAGGATGCCGATGTCGAGCAGTGCGTTCACGCGTACCTCGGTTCAGACGGATCTTCTAGCATGCTCTCCTCGGCTATGAGGTCGCTGAAACGCCGGCGTGGGCGTGTCGTCGATGCACGCTCCCGCCGTGCGCACCGTCGCGAGCGGAGGAGATCTCACGGGCGGAGGTGGGATCGCCGGCTCTCCGTCCTCCGCTCGCGAGATCTCCTCCACCGGTGAGGCACACACGGCGGCGAAGGAGCGACTCAGCGGTTGAGGAAGCTCAGGAGCGCGGTGTTGAACTGCTCGGCGTGGCTGACGTTGAGGCCGTGGGGCGCGCCCTCGACGACGACGAGTTCGCTGCCGACGATCGCCTCGTGGGTGCGCTTTCCCGAGCCCTCGAAGGGCACGGTGCCGTCGCTGTCGCCGTGGATGACGAGCGCCGGCACGGTGACGTGGGGCAGATCGTCACGGAAGTCGGTGGTGGCGAACGCTTCCATCGACTTCAGCGCCGCGTGGTGGTCGGCCTGGTTGGCGAGCCGCTCGGCGTCGGCCTGCTGCGCGTCGCTCACCCTCAGCGTGCCGTCGACCGAGAAGAAGGCGGTCGTGAACTGGTGGTAGAAGCTCTTCTCATCCTCGCGCAGCCCCTTCTCCATGCCGGCGGCGGTCTCGTCGTCGAGAGGACCCTCGGGGTTGTCGGCGCTCTTCTTCAGGTACGGCGGCACGGCGGCGGCGAACACGACGCTCTTCACGCGATCGGTACCGTGCTTCGTGACGTAGCGGGCGACTTCGCCGCCGCCCATCGAGAAGCCCACGAGCGTGACGTCGCGCAGGTCGAGGGCCGCCAGGACGGCCGCGAGGTCATCGGCGAACGTGTCGTAGTCGTAGCCGGTGCGGGGCTTGTCGCTGCGCCCGAAGCCGCGGCGGTCGTACGTGATGACGCGGTAGCCGGCCTTCTCGAGGGCCGGAACCTGCTCCGACCACGACTCACCCGAGAGGGGCCAGCCGTGGATCAGCACGACCGGGCGACCCGATCCGCCGGTGTCGTCGACGTGCAGGTTGATGTCGGTCAGCAGTCCGTGGTGTGCGGTGATCTCTGTCATGCCCGACATGGTGCGCCGCGAACCTTGCCTCGAGCCGAGCGTTGACGAATTGCGGACGACCGGGTACATGCGACGGATGCTACGTCCCGGGGCGCGCCGGACGCTTCGACAGGCTCAGCGGCCGGCCTGGAGGCGGTCCCTGAGCTCGTCGAAGGGTCCGCGGGCCTAGTCGGCGGACGCCAGCATCCGGTCTGCGGTGCGCAGCGACATCGCCATGATGGTCGGCGCCGGGTTCGCGGCCAGGGAGCTCGGGAAGACCGAGTTGTCGCTGATCCAGAGGTTCGGGATGTCGTGCGACCGACCGTCGGCATCGACCACGCCGTCGCCCGGGTCGCTCGACATGCGGCACGTGCCCACGGTGTGCGCGGTACGGGTCAGCACGATGGTCTCGCTCGCCCCAGCGGCGCGCATGATGCTCTCCATCGTGCGGGTGGCGTGAGCATCGAGCGCTTTCTCGTTCGCACCGGCGGTGAAGTCGATTCGTGCGCGCGGGATGCCCCACTCGTCGAGTTCGTCGACGAGTTCGAGCCGGTTGTCCTCCGTCGGCAGGCACTCCCCGTTCATGCCGATGCCGGCGTAGAAGCGCGCATCGAGGGCCCGTTCGACGAGCTCACGGCCCCACATCCCACCCCCGCGCGCGAGGGTGGTCGCGTACGTGAGCGGCATGACTCCGAGGCTCTGCAGAAGGTAGCCGCCGGCGAAATCGGCATCCGCGGGTCTCAGCATGTCTTCGCTGATGAGCGACGACGGGTAACCGCGGTACGCGCGCACGGCCTCGTCGAAACGCCCCCAGACCTGAGTCGCCCCGTGGGCGAGGAAGTTTCGCCCGACCTGGCCGCTCGAATTCGCGAGCCCGGTGTGCAGCAGCAGGCGCGGGGTCTCGATTCCTCCCGCGGCGAGCACGAGGGCGCGGCAGCGCTGGCGCCGTTCGACGCCGTCTCGGCGGTAGACGACGGCTTCCACGTGACCACGAGCGTCGAGCTCGATGCCGTGCACCATCGACTCCGCGCGGATCTCGGCGCCGAGCGCGATCGCGGCGGGCAGGTACGTCGTCGCCATGGTGGCCTTCGCGCTGAATCGACAGCCCTGATGACACGCGCCGCACGACTGGCAGGAGCCGCGCTCACCGAGGTACGGCTGCAGCCGGGCGCGCGTGAGCACGGCGGCCGGGGCGTCGGCGGTGCGGATGCCGAGGGCGTCGGCTCCGCGCGCGACGATGTCGGCCGAGCCGTTGCGGGCCGGGGCCTTGTACGCGTAGGCGCGGTCGGAGTCCCACGGGTAGGGCACGGGCCCCGAGACGCCGATGTCTCCCTCGACGCGGACGACGTAGCGCAACAGCTCTTCCGGGTCGAGCGGCCAGTCGCGCCCCTCGCCCGTCTCGCTGCGCAGGCGCAGGTCGCGCCGGTCGGGGCGGGGCGCGAAGGCGCCCCAGTGCAGGGTCGAGCCGCCCACCCCGATGCCGCTGTTGTTCGCACCGAACGCGGTGGGGTCTGCTCCCCCGCTCAGCCGCTCCGACATCCAGTTGATGCGCACCGCCTCGGTCTCGTCGGTCGTGAAGTCATCGAGGTCGAAGTTGCGGCCCGCCTCGAAGGCGACCGCGCTCAGGCCGCGACGGGCCATTTCGGCGAGAAGCGGGGCGCCGCCGGCTCCCGTTCCGACGACGACGACGTCGACGATCTCGTCATCGGCGTAGGCGCGCATGTTCTCGAGGTTCACGCGTTCACCCCCGCCGGCTCCCACGCGTCTCGCGTTCCGCTCCCGAGTTCGCCGAACCCGCGCAGCGGCAGCACGGTGCCGCCCGTGGCGAACCCGTCGAATCCCGCCTTCGCCGCGGTGGCGGGGTGAGCGAGCCACTGCCGCACGAGATCGACCCGCACGTCTTCCAGCCAGGCTGCCAGCTGCGCGGCGGAGAACGGCCCGCCCGCCTCGAGCTCACCCTCGATCGCGGCGCGGAGGGTCTCCTCCCCCGCCCAGCGGTCGGCGAGCGCCGTGAGCCCGGTGCGGTAGGCCTCGGGGTCGGGCGGCAGCGCTGCGTTCCGCCACCCGTCGCCCTCGCCGCGCGAGAGCTGGGCATCGACGCGAGCGGCCAGGTCGATCGCCGGGCCGTCCTGCGGCACCACGAGGTCGGCGATCTCGCGCAGCAGCGTCAGCTGCGCCGCATCCATCACCCGCGGGGCGTACTCGACGTCGTCGGGCAGAGAGCGCCGAGACAGGATGCTGCGCACCTCGACATCGACGCGATCCGAGGCGATCAAGCGAGCCCATTCCTCGGGCACCGCCGGGGCCGGCGCGATCTCGCGCGCGACGAAGTCGGCGAGCTGCCCGGCCCGGGCTCGGGGGAAGGTGCGCGAGACCGCCCGCACATCTTCGGACACTCCTCGCTCGCGCGGGCTCCCGGTGCCCGTTTCGACCTCATCCACCCGGTTCGTCCGAGGTTGTGCGCCCGCGAGAACGCACGTCGGCAGGTCGAACACCTCGGCTCCGAGGTCGCCCTCGGGCTCCGCCAGCACCACCCCGACAAGCCCGAACACGGGCGCCTCGCCGCTGAGCAGCCGCTCCACGACCGCGGCGACGACCGCGGCCTCCGCTCCCGCACCGGCGACCACGAAGCGTCGGCCGTCATAGGACGCCAGCTGCGCGATGACGTGATCGAGATCTGCGCGTTCGACCGGGCGCACGTCGAGTTCGCCGTCGGTCGACCCCGCGCGCTCCGCGAAGCCCGGCAGGGCGCAGACGACGACGGGCGCACGCGTGTTCGAAACCACCATGACCTCAACACTCGGGCACCGCGCCAGTTTTCGGG
Source organism: Microbacterium sp. Gd 4-13 (assembly GCF_003095395.1). Taxonomy (GTDB): domain Bacteria; phylum Actinomycetota; class Actinomycetes; order Actinomycetales; family Microbacteriaceae; genus Microbacterium. The sequence continues at coordinate 10,953 of NZ_QEIJ01000008.1, read as the reverse complement.
GCGGCTTGCGTTCGGCCCCGGCATCCCTCTACGCGTCTCCCGCGCAGCATCCGCCGCCATCCCCTGAGATGCCAAGACACCCGGAGCGCGCGCCCCACCCATCCGGGTGTCGTGGCATCTCGACCGGCGATACGCGGGGACTACGGCGTGACCATGCCGCCGTTGACGTTGAGCGTCTCGCCCGAGACGTAGCTCGACTCGGCCGACGCGAGGAACACGAACGCGGGTGCGATCTCGGCGGGCTGCCCGGCGCGCTGGTAGGTGCTCTCGTCGTCGAAGGCCTTCATCTGCTCGTCCGAGACGCCGCCGCTGACCTGCAGAGCCGACCAGGTCGGGCCGGGCGCGACGATGTTCACGCGGATGCCGCGGGGTGCCAGTTGCTGCGCGAGACCCTTCGACAGGTTGTTCACGGCGGCCTTGGTCGCCGCGTAGTCGAGCCGGTCGGGCGCGGGCTTGTACGCCTCCAGCGACGCGGTGTTGATGATGCTCGCACCGGCCGGCAGGTGCGCGAGCGCGGCCTTGGTGATCCAGAAGTTGGCGAACACGTTCGTGCGGAAGGTCTCTTCGAACTGCTCGTCGCTGAGGTCTTCCACGCGGTCGACGGCCACCTGCTTGCCGGCATTATTCACGAGGATGTCGAGTCCGCCGAGCGCTTCGACGGCCTCGGCGACGAGCGCACGGCAGGCCGCCGCATCCGAGATGTCGGTTGCGATCGACACGCCGGTGCGTCCGGCCTCGCGCACGAGCTCGAGCACGTGGTCGGCGTCGGCCTGCTCGTCGGGCAGGTGCACGATCGCGACGTCGGCGCCCTCGCGCGCGAACGCGATCGCCACGGCACCGCCGATGCCGGAGTCGCCGCCCGTGATGAGGGCCTTCCGGCCGGTGAGGCGACCGCTTCCGCGGTACGACGTCTCGCCGAGGTCGGGCACGGGGGTCATCTCGCCCTGCACGCCCGGCTCGCTCTGGTGCTGCACGGGCGGCTCGACGCGGGCGTAGCGGGTGACGGGGTTGTCGAAGGTGTACTGATCAGCCATGCCCGGAACGTTAGGCGCTCACCCCGCCCACCGGCACCACCCTTGCGCTCAGCGGCGCGTGGTGCCAGTGGGCGGGGTCTGGCCGGCGTTCTTCGCCTGGCGCGAGCGCCAGAGCTTGCGCGCGATCGGGTACAGCACGGGGGCGAAGCGGAGCAGGAAGCGGAACATGCGTGACTCATCTCTCGGGGGAAGCCCTCACCGTAGGTCGCGACGATCCGGGTGACCCCGGGCTTGCGCTCGACCCTTCCCCGGCGTATGCCGCGAGACCGGATGCTGCGCAGCCGCGGCCGCCACGCCGCATCCGCCCCCGGCGTTCCCGGCACAGGAGAAGGCGCGCAGGCAGGATGCTGCGCCGCGCATCGTCCTACGCCGGCGCCTCCTCCTACGCCCGCCCCGCCCCGAGACGCCGAAGGGCCGACCCCGCACGGCGGCAGGATCGGCCCGAACGTGGTGACGTGTCAGCCGCGCACAGAGGGGCCGACCCCGCCAGGACGGCGAGGTCGGCCCCTCTGCGGTTTCTGCCTCAGACGCGCGGCAGCTGCGGGGGCTGCGGCGGACGCTGGGGCTGGCTGCGGGTGGCAGCCTGCGCCTGGTGTGCGGCCTGCGAGGCCTGGTCGGCGACCGAGGGAGCCTTCTGCGCTTCCTGCTGGATCTTCGGCGCTTCTTCTTCCGCCTTGGTCAGCAGAGCTTCCCATCGCTGCTGCATGGGCTTGATGAGGCCTCCACCCGCGCCGACGATGATGACTCCGGCGATGATCGCGAGAACCGCGATGAGAATCGGCGTCGTGACGGTCGTGGCCACCTCGACCTGGTTCAGCGCGGCAGTGATGCCGAGGAACAGGATGAAGATCGCGACGATGTTGCCGAGGATCTTTCCGTACGACAGCCCACCGAGGGTGTTCTGGATGAGCGCCTTGGCACCGGCCGCGATGGCCGCGGCGATCACGACGATGATGATCGCGACGATGATCTTCGGCAGGAAGGCGATGATTCCCTCGAGGAGGTCGCTGACCGGGTTGGGCCCGAAGACTCCGAAGGCGAACTGCAACACGAACAGCACGAGCGCGTAGTAGACGATCTTGGCGACGATGTCGGAGGCGTCGAGCTTCGACTTCGCGAGGGCCTTCTTGATGCCGCCGCGTTCGACGAGCCGGTCGAATCCGACCTTCTCCAGCAGTTTCTCGAGGCCCTTGGAGATCAGCTTCGCGACGACGAGGCCGACGACGAGGATGAGCAGGAACAGCAGAGCCAGCGGCACGAACGCGATGACGGCCGCAAGCCCCCCTTCCAGCGCTTGAGGAAAGTTCATGATTGTCCCTTCAGGACGAAGATGCGAAAACTTACAGCGTAAGTCTCTCCCTTCGGCGGATAGCCCACTCTCGGTAGACAGCGGTGCGCAAACGCGATAATGGGACGACCGCGAAGGAGGCGACTCGGTGGCACGTCAGACGAAGAAGCCGGGGCGCCCCTCGGAGCCGAAGCTGCGTCGCGACCTGATCCTCGCGACCGCGCTGGGCCAGATCGATCGCACGGGTGCCCAGGGGCTGTCGATGAGATCGCTCGCGCAAGAGCTCGGCGTCGAGGCGATGTCTCTTTATCGCTACGTGCACGGGCGGGAGGATCTGCTCGAGGGCGTCGTCGCGTTGCTGATGGCCGACCTCAGCGCGAACCTCGTCGGCGAGGTGACCGACCACTGGCAGGGGTTCTTGCAGACGGTCGCGCACCAGGTGCGCCGCATCGCGATCGAGCACCCGATGGCGTTTCCCCTCGTCGCCACCCGCCACCCCGCGGCCCCCTGGCTGCGCCCGCCGCTGCGCAGCGTCGAGATCGTGAACTCGTTCCTCAGCACGCTGATCGGGCACGGTTTCACCGACCAGCAGGCCGTCGACGCCTACCGATCGTTCAGCAGTTTCCTTCTCGGCCAGCTGCTTCTCGAATCGGCCGTACGCGGAGCCGAGACGGGACCCGTCGAAGAGCCGCTCGACGAGGGAGACGCGACGATTCCCGAGGGCGACGGCGAGATGAACCTGTCCCAGGCCCCGGAGGTGAGCCGACTGCGGGTGCTGCTCAGCGAAGACCGCAGCGACGAGGAGTTCGAGGTCTCGCTCGAGAACCTGCTCGACCGTCTGAGTCGAGACCTCTCGCAGTGACGCACCCACGCGAAACGGGGCCCATCGCGGTGATGAGCCCCGTTTCGCGGTGACGCCGCGTCGTCGTCAGTCGGCGGAGCGTCGGCGACGACGAACGACCAGCAGTGCCCCGCCGCCGAGAAGCAGCATCGCGCCGAGGGCGAAGACCCACGGGGCGATCTGCCCGCCGGTGACGGCGAGGGGCGTGAGCACGCGGTGCGCTGTCTCGCTCGCCGGAGGGGTGATCGTGACGCCGCCCGGGGGCGTGGCCGTAGCCACGGCGACGTTCTTCAGCGTCTGGCCGGCGGCGTCGGCCTTCACGGTGACCGAGTAGGTCACGGTGACGGTCTCGCCCTCCGCGAGCGATCCGGTCCATGCGAGCTGCGTGCCCGTGCGCACCGGGGCGGCGACCGTGCGGTCTCCGACCGTGGCCACGACGTCGTCGGTGAATGCGGCGTGCGACAGCACCTGCCCGAGGTCGTCGGTGATGACGACCTCGTCGAGCGCGGTCTCGCCGGTGTTCGTGCCGGTGAGGGTGTAGGTCACGACGCTACCGGTGGCGACGACCGCACCGGATCCCGGGTTCGACGACTTCTCGAACGCGAAACCGGGCGTGCCGACGGGGTGCTCGGTGCTCGTCGGAGGCGGCGTGATGACAACCCCTCCCGGGGGCACCGCGACGCCGTCGACCACGTTCGTGATCGTCGTGCCGCCCGCGTCGCCGTTCACCGTCACCGAGTAGCTGATCGTGACCCGCTCGCCGACGGCCAGCGGCCCGCGCCACGAGAGCGTGTCGCCGTCGACCGCGGGGGCCTCGACCGCCGATCCTCCCACCGATGCGACCGCGTCGTCGTTGTAGGCGGCGTTCGCACGCACGGCCGAGAGGTCATCGCTGATCACCACCGGGTCGAGCGCGGTCTCGCCGGTGTTGATGCCGGTCACCGTGTAGGTGATGACGCTGCCCGGGTCGACGCGGGTGCCCGACGCGGGGTCGGCGGTCTTGACGAGCGCGAAACCGGGTTCCTTGACCGGATGCTGCGTGGTCGCCGGCGGCGTCTCGATCGGCGGCACGCCGCCCGGAGGCGTGGCCGAGCCGGTCGCGATGTTCTCGAGCACCGCTCCCCCGGCGTCGGCATCGACCGTCACCGAGTAGGTGACCGTCACGGTCCGCCCCACGGCGAGCGCACCCGTCCACGACAGCCGTCCTTCGGCGACGGAGGGAGCCGTGCTCGCCGAGCCGTCGATGGTCGCGGTCGCATCGTCGTTGTACTCCGCGTGGTCGAGCACGCCCGACAGGTCGTCGACGATCGTCACCGGGTCGAGCGCGGTCTCACCCGTGTTGACGCCGGTCACCGTGTAGGTGATGACGCTGCCGGGGTCGACGGCGGTGCCGGTCGCGGGGTCGGCGCTCTTCGACACCGAGAACCCGGGCAGGTTCACGGGGGTCTTCGTCGTGCTGGGTGGCGGGGTGATCTCCTCGCCTCCGGGGGGCGTGGCCGTCGCGCGGGCCGAGTTCGCCAGAACGGTGCCCGCAGCATCCGGCCCCACCGTCACCGTGTAGCGGACGGTGACGGCCTGGCCGACCTCGAGAGAACCGGTCCACGTGAGCTCGTCGCCGGCGACCGCGGGCGCGACGGCGGGCTCTCCGTTGATCGTCGCGACGGCATCGTCGTTGTACGACGAGTGCGCGAGCACGCCCGAGAGGTCGTCGACGATGTCGACGGGATCGAGCGCCGTCTCACCGGTGTTGGTGCCCGTGAGGGTGTAGGTGAGCACCTGGCCGGGGTCGACCGCGGTACCGGATGCCGGGTCGACCGTCTTCGCGAACGTGAAGCCGGGCTGGTTGACCGGGTGCTCGGTGGTCACGGTCGGCGGCACGACCGGAACGCCGGGCGTCGTCGGACTGTCGGGGTCGCTCGGGTCTTCGGGCATGAGCGGGGTCGCTTCGCCCGACACCGAGTTGTCGATGAGTTCGCCGCCCGCGTCGGACGCAACGGTCACCGAGTAGGTGATCACCACGGCGGCGCCCGGTGCGAGCGTTCCGTTCCAGGTGAGGGTGTTGCCCGTCACCACTGCGTCGCCACGGTCGGCCGAGACGTCACCGTTGTAGGCCGCGTTCGCGAGCACGCCCGACAGGTCGTCGGTGAGGTCGACGGGCTCGAGCGTCGTGTCGCCCGTGTTCGTGCCGGTCACCGTGTAGCGGATCACGCTGCCGGGGTCGACGCGCGTGCCGCTGGCGGGGTCGGCCGACTTGGCGATCTCGAAACCGGGGTTCACGACCGGGTGCTCGGTGGTTGCCGGAGGCGGCGTGACGGGCTCACCCGGGGTGGTCGGGCTGTCGGGATCCGTCGGGTCTTCGGGAATGAGCGGCGTGCCCTCTCCCTCGACGGTGTTGCGCAGCAGCACGCCGGTCGCATCGTCGTTCACGGTCACCGTGTAGGTGATGACGACCTCGCCGCCGGGGGCGAGGGTGCCACGCCAGGTGAGCGTGTTCCCGTCTGCGAGAACCTCGCCGACCGTCGCCGAGACGTCGTCGTTGTACCGAGCGCTCTCCAGAACGGCCGACAGGTCGTCGCTGATCGACGCGGGCTCGAGCACGGTGTTGCCCGTGTTCGTGCCCGTCACGGTGTACGTGATCGTGTCGCCGGCCCGCGCGGCGGTGCCCGAGGCGGGGTCGGCCGACTTGACGATCTCGAAGCCGTTGTCGACGACGGGATGCTGCGTCTCGGCCGGCGGCGGAGTGAGGGGCGTGCCCGGGGTCGTCGGGCTCTCGGGGTCGGTCGGGTCGACGGGGATCCGCGGCGTGGCGTCACCGGTCACGGTGTTGCGCAGCAGCGCGGTGCGGACCCCCTCGTCCACCGTCACCGAGTAGGTGATGGTCACCGACGCACCCGGCGGGAGAGATCCGTTCCAGGTGAGCTCGTCGCCCGCGATGCTCGCGTTCCCGCGATCGGCCGCGACGTCGTCGTTGTAGCGGGTGTTGTCGAGCACCGCCGAGAGGTCGTCGGCGATCTCGACGGGGTCGAGCAGGGTGTCACCGGTGTTGGTCGCGACGATCGTGTAGGCGATCGTGTCGCCGGCCTCCACGGCCGTTCCCGAGGCCGGGTCGGCCGTCTTGCTGATCGTGAAGCCCGATCCGATGACCGGATGCTGCGTCGTGACCGTCGGCGGCACGATCGGCTCGCCGGGGATCGGCGGACCACTCGGGTCTTCCGGGTTCGGGGTGGTGGGGGTGCCCGATCCCGTGGCCGAGTTGTCGAGCACCTGGCCCGAGGCGTCGTCGGCGACGGTCGCGGAGTAGGTGATGGTGATGATGTCACCGGGCTGCAGCGCGCCGGTCCACGTCAGGTCGTCCTGTGCGACGGCGGCGGCGCCCGAGGTCACCTCGACACCGTTGATGGCGGTGACGATGTCGTCGTTGTACTCGGCGTGTGCGAAGACGCCCGACAGGTCGTCGGTGATCGTCGCGGGGTCGAGCACGGTGGCGCCCGTGTTCGTGCCGGTCACCGTGTATTCGATGGTCTGCCCGGGCTCGACGACGGTGCCGGATGCGGGGTCGGCGGTCTTGGCGATCTCGAAGCCGGCGACGGGGTTCTCTGTCGTCACGACGGGAGGGGTGACCGGCGGGAACGGACCGGGAGGGGTACCCGAGGCGGTCACGCTGTTGGCGATCTTCTCGCCCGCGACGCCCTCGTTGACGATGACCGAATAGGTGATCGTCACGATCTGGCCGGGTTCGAGCGCCCCGGTCCAGGCGAGGTCGTCGCCGGTGATCGTCGCGGCGTCGGTCGAGACGGGGGTGCCGTCGATCGCGGTCGCCACGTCGTCCTGGTACTCGGCGTGCGCTCGCACATCCGAGAGGTCGTCCGCGACGGTGACGGGGTCGAGCACCGTGTTGCCGGTGTTCTCCGCCTCTACCGTGTAGGTGATCTTCTGACCTGCGGCGACAGGCGTGCCGCCGGCCGGGTCGGAGGTCTTACGCAGCGCCATGTCGGGCGTCAGGCGGTCGTTGACGAACGTGCACACCACCTCGGTGCCGAGGTCGCCCGCGGGCTGCACGACCCGGTCGCCCGAGAGCACCGTGACGGGAAGCGTCGTGCCGTCGGAGTTCTGCTGCACACAGCTCAGCGACGATGCGTATCGGTCGAGATCCGTGGTGCCGGCGGCGGATTCGGACAGGGTGAAGGTGTCGCCCTGGTTGGTGAAGATGGGTCCGGCGTATTCGGCCTGCACGCCCGTCGCGGTGCCGGTGGTGGTGGTGCTCGTGCGCGGCACGAGATACCCGCTCGGCGCGTCGACGGTGAGGGCGAACTGGTCGGTGGGCGCGTGCCGTCCTCCCGGTAGGTCCTTCTTCAGCGTGAGCGTGTTCGGGAACGTGCAGCTCGCCATGTCGGTCGGCGCGAAGCTGCCGAGGCTGGTGGTGTTGACCGTCACGCCTCGCCCGAGATCGACCTCGATGATGCGATTGCCGCCCCCGCTGACCGAGACGAAGATGTGGCCCAGGTTGCCGAACGCGATGCCGTTGCCCTGGATCCCCGCGCCCATGTCGTGCACCTGCTTGGCACTGATCGTGGCCGTGCTCGGGGTGAGGGTGAGCGGCAGATCTGCGGAGTAGATGTAGCTGTCTGCGACGATGACGAGCTGGCCCGAGGCGCTGAACGCCATGTCGCCGTTCAGACCGAAGGCACCGCTGCCGGCCGAGGGGCGCAACGTACCGACCTGCACGAAGGTCTGCGGCGAGACGCTCTCGTTCCACGCGTAGATGTTGATGGCGTTGTCGATGGTGCCGCTGGCGAAGTAGTAGACGCCGGTGGCCGGGTGCACGGCGCCGCGCAGCACGGAGGAGTTCAGGGTGAAGTTCGTGCGCGTCGTCGTGTCGGTGGCGCGGTCGTGCTTCGCCAGGGTCTTGTTCGCCGAGGAGTTCGTCACGGTGTAGGCGTACCGGCCTCCCGCCGACACCCCGAGGCCGTTGTCGGAGTGACCGGAGCCGAAGCTCGTGCCGCCGAGGGTGCCGCCGTTCGTGGTGACATCGAACTCGCGCACCTCCGTCGAGCTCTGCACGAACACCGATCCGGGGGTGCAGGAGAACGGGTCGGCGGCGACGGCGGGCGCCGCCGTGACCGCTCCTGCGACGACGAGCGACGAGGCGACGACGGCGGCGCTGGCCAGCAGGCCGACGGCCTTCCTCCACACGCTGGGTCGCCGATCACCGGTCGAGCGGTGCGGATTCGCGAGGACGCGATGGCGCTTTTGGGCGCGACGAATTGACACGTGGCTACTCCCCAGATCGTCGACGAGGAGCACGCGGGCGCGCGAAATCGAGAATCGCCGCGCGACGTGGCCTCAGCCGGAGTGACTCAGCGCACGCCTCCGCGGTGTGCGCGTCTACTTCGGCTACCGTACCTGTTTACATGCGGTTCACGCAACGCGAACCCGGCGCAACCCTCTCGTCCGGCAATCTGCGCATCACCGGCGTAGGCGAAGACACGCAGGCAGGACGATCCTCCGCGAATCGTCCTACGTCGGCGCCATCTCCTACGCTCGCGACGCAGCGCGCACGCGAAACCAGAGGCTCAACTCACGCACGGCCCGCAGCGTGGCGGTGGCATCGTCGCCCACCTCGAGGTCGTCGAAGGTGTCGCGAAACGCCGGCGGCTTCTGTTCCCGTGGCTCCGAGATCGGCTCGTACCCCATCGTCCACGCGGCGAACTGGCGCTCGGTGATGGGCTCTTCGAACAGCATCCGCATCTTCGTGTGCCGCGGGTCGCGGCCGATTCTCTCGACCACCTCACGCACCGCCGACTCGGGGCCTTCGAGGACCTGCACGAACCGGCCGCCGCGGTACAGCAGCATCCCGGTGAGAGCGTGGCGCTCGTTGTTCGCTCGGCTTTGCCGAAGCAGGGCGAGCAGCCTTTCGTCGTCGAAAGGTTCGACGGCGCTGCTCGAGTAGAGGATCGACAGCAACCCTGCGGTCATCGCCGGCGCGACCGCTCGGAGGCCTCCACCTCGGTCAGGGCCTCCATCGCCGCCGTCAAATCGGCGAAGAGCCCCACCTCTCGGGAGTAGAGGTCGCACGCCAGCCAGCGGCCGTCGCGCTGCCGATCGATGTAGCCGAGGAATTCTCCGCCCCTGCTGCCGACGTGAAAGCCGTCCTCCACGCGCGCCCAGACGGCCCCCGCTTCGGGACGATCGACCTCCACCGTGTTCACTCGCTTCTCCGATGCTCGAGACCCTCCGCTGAGGAGTCGTTTCCGAACATAATCGCGACATCCGACACCGAACGGGGCATACCGATCGAACGGGAGTGTGTGCTACGGGGGTCACGAACGGATGCTGCGTCGGCAGCGCTGATCGAGTTCGAGCCCAGCGGGCGACTCCGCCTCAGCCCCGCTCGAGCCGCGCCAGCACGTGCTCGGGGGCCATGCCGTAGTTGTAGGCGTCGACGCGGTCGGCCCCGGCAGCGATTGCGGCGGCCTCCTTCTCGCGCCAGTGCGAGGCCGAGGTCGTGTCGGGGTGGCCGGGGCGCAGGATCACGCGCAGTTCGCACCCGCCGATCGCCGCCCGCACCGACGCGACGTCGTCGTGCAGTCGCGCAGGGTCTTGCGCGTATCCGAGCACGGCGTAGGCGTCCACCGCAGAGGCGACGGCTGCCGGATCGATCGCGAGCCGCCAGGCCTGGTCGGCGGCGGGCGCGCCCTGCGGGCGTCCGTCGTCGTAGCCGAGCACGGCCCCCGTCAGGTCCATGAACGCGAGCCGCTGCCCGCGGGAGCGCACGATGGCCGCGACCTCGCCGGCGAGTTCTGTCACCGCCCGCTCGCGGGCGGCGAGGAACCCGAGAAGGTCGTCTCCGATCGCGTCGACGAGGGCGTCTCGCGTGGCCGGGAGCGCCGCGGCACCCGCCCACGCCGCATCCACTCGCTCCCTGCAGCGCGCCGCGAGCGACGCGGTATCGACGTCGCCCGCACGGTCGATGCACGCCTCGCAGAAACAGAGGCTCATCAGGGTCTCGTCGCCCGCGCTCACCGGAGCGAAGCTGCGTTCGTGGTGGTGGCCGTGGCCGAAGGTCTGCTGGCTCAGGGCCTCCGCGACGACGTCGAGCCCGCGCGACGAGACGTCGTCGGCGAGCGCCCGCGCGTAGGCGCGGGCGAGGGGTGCCGCGGGGCAGAGGTTCGACAGGATCCGGTCGCCGAAGCAGTTCTCCGTCGCCGCAGACGGATGCTGCTCGCCGAGACCGGTGTTGTGCAGGAACACCGTCCACGACTCGACGGCGGGCCGGTCGGGCGCGGCGAGCAGCTCGGCCACCGCCGCCCTCTCTTGCGCGGACTGCACGGACGGTCGCATCGGCGAGTTCGCCCACTTCTCGCTGTCGGGTTCGAAGAACACTCCGTCGCGCCGATACCTCAGTCGCGGCCCCCTCGGATGGGGCAGCACGTCACGGGCCTGATGGTAGGCGAGAGCCACGGCGAGCGTGTCGAATCCGCCGGCCCGGGCGTCGTCGATCACGCGGGCGACACCGTCGTCGACGAGGTCGCTGGGAAAGGTGTAGAGGCTGGCGGAGCGGGTCTGCGGCGGCATCGTGCTGTCTCCTCGGCGTGTAAACGTTATGTTTCCGTACTTGACGGGTTGACCGGTCAAGTGCGAGTGTATGGCCACGCTCCACCCTCGCACCCACCCGACATCACCAACCCGAAGGGCAGCATGAACACCTTTACCGGCTCTTCGCAGTTGAGGGTGTAGTCGGGGTTAGCGCGCCGTCGGCCGGATAGGGTCGAGGTCTTCCAGGATGGAAG
>NZ_QEIJ01000007.1 GCF_003095395.1 Microbacterium sp. Gd 4-13 | reverse complement strand
ACGCAGGCCCTCGACGCGCTCGAACCGTTGCGCGGCGAACACCGACATCAACGTCGACACATCCGCCACCGCATCCAGGCCATCACGCCCCGCCGCGACCGGATCACCGTCGGCGTCGATCCACTCCTGCTCGTCAGGCCATGCGTCGTCGAGCCCGTCGCCGGTCGCCCACGACTCACCCGCACCGTGCACCGGGAGCGCATCGGCATCGCGGAGCGCCTCACCGCCGGAGGGGCTTTCATAGCTGTTGCGCATGCCTACATCCTAGAACATACCTACGACACTCCACGGAAATCGGGCCCCCTGTGGACAAGTCATCGAAGGATCGCGGGCACTCCGCCACGACCAGCGCTGCAGCGGCTCCGGTGGCACCGAGCGCGACGGGACGAAGCACCGCCCGGCGCGCTTCACCCGCGCACCCGCGGCCGCGCACCCACCGCCGGAACGAGCGCCACCGCCGAGACCGCAGCCGCCAGTACGAAGGCGACCGGGTAGCCCGCCGTGGGAATCAGGCCACCCACGACAGCCGCCCCGAGCGCCTGACCCAGGATCAGCGTCACGAACAACAACGCCGTCCCGGCCGGCGCGCGGGGCGCGTCGATCTGCGCGGTCCACGCGATCAGCACGCCGCTCCCGGCCGTGTAGCCCCAGCCGAACGCGGCGAAGGCGACGAGCGCCCACCCTCCCCCGGCGAGCACTGCGGCCGTCGCGATCGCGACCACGATCGCGGTCGCGATCCACGCGACGGGCGGCTCCAGCCTCTCCATCCACCGCGCAGTGATGATCACGAGTGTGCCGCCGACGCCGAGCGAGATCCACGCGGCCATCGATGCGCCCGACGAGGTTCCCGACGCGACGAGCATCGTGCGCCCGTAGGTCCAGACGGCGGCGGATCCCGCGCCGAACAGCAGCGCCGCGAGCAGCACGCGGCGATGGGCGACGAACCACGGCAAGGCCGGGAACGTGGGCGGCACCGCAGCATCCGCCCCTCCCCGCGCAGCCCCGAGCACACCGACGGCGGCAAGCGCGGTCACAACGGCGGCGACGACCCACGCGAGGCGCCAATCGGGTGCGAGCAGCAGTGCGAGCGCGCCGGCGAGGACGACTCCCGGACCGGTTCCGGCGTTCACGATGGCCTGGCCGCGCGGCGACCGAGAAGTCGCGGGATCGCGCTGGAGCACCGCGACCAGGGCCGGCGAGGCGAGACCCGCTCCCGCCGAGCTCGCGATCGCGAACACGGCGAAAATAAGCGAGACGGGCGCGACAGCCATGCCGAGGGCGCCGATGGATGCTGCGACAGCCGCCGCGATCACGAGCGCTCGCGCGTGTCGCGCGGCCGTGAGGAATCCGACCACGGCCCCGACGCAGTAGACGACCGACGCACCCGCCGAGACGACGCCCGCCGCGGCGACGTCGAGCCCGAGGTCGGCCTGCACGTCGGGCAGGAAGAGTCCGTAGGCCATTCGCACCAGGCCATAGGTGGCAGCGATCAGTCCGGCACCGGCCGCGACGAGCGGCACGGACGAACTCGTTCGTAACAAAAACGCTCGTTTCACTTTTGCGAGTCTAGGGTGCTGTCATGGCTTTGCGCACCCGCACCGAGACGAAACTGCTCGACGCGGCAGACGAGCTGTTCTTCACGCGCGGCATCGCCGCGACCCCGGTCGACGCCGTACTCGAACGCGCGGGAGTGTCGGCCGCGACGCTGTATCGCGGGTATGCGAGCAAAGACGCCCTCGTCGCCGCCGCCCTCGAACGGCGCCACGCGATATGGATCGAGACGTGGGACGCCGCCGTCGCCGCGCAGACGACCGGCGAAGGCCGGCTGCTCGCGATCTTCGACGCGCTCGACGCCTTCCGGTCGCAGCCTGCGGGCTCGCGCTGGTGCGCCTTCCTCGGCAGCGCCGCAGAGTATGCCGACGCCCCACCCGAGGTCGACGCGGCGATCCACCGCGACACCGATTCGATGCGCGGGCGTCTGACCGACCTCGCGGCCGCCGTCGACCCCGCACGCGCGGCGGCGTTGGCCGATCAGCTGGTGCTCGTCGTCACCGGCGACCTCGCGATGCGCTTGCGCTCCCCCGCGCACACGAGCAGCGTTGCGCGCGGCATCGCGGCGGCGCTCGTCGCGGGCTAGGCCGTCAGGATGCTGCGGCGAGCGCCGCCAGCGCGTCGCCGGTGAGGCGCTGGGTCGTCCACTCGTCCATGGGGGCGGCCGAGATCGAGCGGTAGAAGGCGATCGCCGGGGCGTTCCAGTCGAGGACGGTCCACTCCAGGCGAGAGTAACCGCGGTCGACGCAGACCTCGGCGAGCGAGGAGATGAGCGCCTTCCCGTAGCCGCGGCCTCGCTGCGCGTCGTCGACGTAGAGGTCTTCGAGCCAGATGCCGTGGCGTCCGGTCCACGTCGAGTAGGTCAGGAACCACAGTGCGATGCCGACGATCTGGCCGTCGCGTTCGACGACGTGACCGAAGGCTTTCGGGTCGTCGCCGAAAAGGGTCGCGGTCAGCGCGCCGACGGTGTTCTGCACAGCATCCGGTTCTCGTTCGTAGTCGGCGAGCGCCTGGATGCAGGCCAGAATGCCGGCCTCGTCGCCCGGACGGGCGGTGCGGAGAATGGCGGAGTCGTCGAGCGTGCGCGGGTTCACCCCTCGAGCGTAGAGGTGAGAAGGCCGGACCGCCGTAAAGGGGCGACGGTCCGGCCGGTCATCTCGCCCTCGCGGCGTGGCGGCGTTCTAGCCGAGCCAGCCGAGAAGGATGGCGCGCAAGTTCTTGAGGTATTTCAGCGCTTTGAGTGCTTCGTACATCTGTGACTCCTTCGTCGGTTGAGCGCAGGCTACGCCCGCCGCGACTCCCGGGGAATGGCGAACGCGATTTCCCCGTACTGGGTTCAGGAACCCCCTCCTTTCCCGGTATTTCGCGCCGGTGCGGCACCGACCCGCCATACTCGCGACATGAGTGCTCTCGGGGTGGGCCGGGCGGTACATCGCCGGTGGGTGGCGGTCACGGCGATGGCCGTATCTGCGACGATCGCGGGGGTGACGGGGACCGCCGCCATCGCGGCCGACGAACCCGTGGCGCCGTGGTCGCGGGTCACCTCTCTGCAGGGCGACATCGACCTGAGGGCGGGCGACGTCGAGGTGCTCAAGACCAGCGTCTCGAGCCCCGCGCACCTTCTCACCTTCCCGTTCACCGACATCAACCTCATCCAGGGCGGTGGGGCGGAGTCTGTGGTCGACACCACTGTGCTGCGCGTGACGGCGGATAGCACGACGTGGACGGTACTCCCCTTCACCAACGAGAGCACGGCGTTCATTCGCGCCGACGGCATTCTCGTGAGCATGCTCGGCAATCTGATCTACGACGGCTGGGCGCAGTCGTCGGCGACCTGCCCGATGCGCGAGAGCGCCGCCCCCAACGCCCAGGCCACGGGTATCGTCGCGGGGTTGAGCGCCTACGTCGGTCCGACGCAGCGCGTGTGGGAGTTCGACAAGAAGGCGCCCTACCTCGATCTCGGTCGCGGGGGTGCTGTCGAAACCCCCGACGCGATCCTGCATATCCGTCTCGAGAGTGTCACCGTGCCGGGCACCGAGACCGCGTCGGCGTGGGTGCTGCTGACCGTCGATCTGCGCGGGAGTCTCCCCGATGACGGCCCCGTCGACCAGCGGATCGCCACCGTGAAGCTCGCCACGTCGGAGGTCGCGTGCGTCGCGACCACTCCGGGTGCCGGTGGACCCGGGGTGGGGTCGCCCGGTGCGTCGCCCGAGCCCGTTCCGGGCGAGCCTGTTCCGGGCGAGCCTGTTCCGGGTGAGCCTGTTCCGGGCGAGCCGGTGGTGACGGCGCCGGGCGAGCCGGTCGTGACCACGCCGGTCGCCCCGCTGCAGCATCCGGCTGCGGTGTCTTCTGCTCCCCGGGCGACACTCGCCGAGTCGGGGAGCGACTTCCCCGTCGGGCTGGCCTTCGCCGGCGCCGTTCTGGCGGTGCTGGGCATCGGGATGCTGCGTCTCAGGCGTCGCGCCTGACGCTCGTATTCTCTGTCACGGAAGCGGAACGGTGACCGTTGGAGCCTCGGATGCGTTGTCGCACCCCGGCCCGTTCGGCGCGTCGGTACCCGTCCACGTCACAGCGACGTCGACCCGTGCGATCTCGGTGCCGCCGGCGTCTCGCGCGACGACGGTGAGCTCGCCGGGTGTCTGGGTGAATGTCTGCACCTCCCACTGCCCCCCGCCGAGACCGCGGGCTTCGGTCAGCGCGTCACCGGCGCACTCCCCCGCCACGCACCATTCCAGATCGTCGACCGCCGCTGCTCCGGCACCGGCGACCTCGAGCGTGAGGGTGTTGACGTATCCGATCTCCGTGCACGCCCTCGGCATCGCCGAGCATCCGCTCACGACGGTGACGCAGGCCGTCATGGCGAGCAGCATCCCGGTTCGTCTCACGCGTCCATCCTCTCGAATGTGCGGATGTTTCGCCCCGCGTTGGCGGTCGCTCCGCTGACACTCCCGTCCCCGTCACTCGCGCGCACCGGCACTCCCATCCCCCTCACTCGCCCGCACCGACACTCCCGTCCCCCTCACTCGCGCGCACCGGCACTCCCGTCCCCCGACGCGCGCGCATCCACCGCCCATTTTCGACCCCCGCCTCACTCCCGCGCCCACTGGCCCGCGAAGCGACGCGGTGAGGCAGATCGCAAGCGTTCCGGGGGCACCGTCTTTCCCGTTGCGGGGTCGGGCGGTTTATGGAGCCAGTACGAGTCGTCACCGGTCACGGTGTCTCGCTCACGTGTAATCCGCCACCCGAGGTTGTGACAGCGCAGATGGCAGTTGCGGCACAGCGGAACGCCGTCGTCTACGTCGGTCTTGCCGTGATGCTCCCACCAGTGACCGATGTGGTGGTACTCGCACCACGAAGGAGGCGCCGTGCAGGACGGGCCGATGCATCCGCCCTCCCGTATCGCGATGGCGGTGCGCTGCTTCGCGGAGAAAAGCCGTCGCTCGCGCCCGAGATCCAAAGGACGACCGTTCTGGTCGAGCGAGACGGCGAGCGATCCCGCATCGCATAGGTGCTTCTCGATCACCCCTCCGGGAAGCGCCTGCCCTCCGTCTTCCAGATGCCCGACGCCCATCACCCGCATCTCACCGCGTTCGCCCGCCTCGGCGATCGCTGATGCTTCGACCACGATGCGCACACCCGGCTGCCGGTCTCCGAACGCCCGCTCGGGGTCTGCTGCGGCGCCGGCGCGCAGCACGGCGATGAGCGTGTCGTACTGCAGCTGTTCGTTCGTGCGTTCGTCGGCCGCAGCATCCGCCGCCTTCTGCTTCGCCCCTTCGCCCACGAACCGCGGACCCCGGCGCGGACGCAACGCCGCGTTCATGATGGCGTGCACCCATGCGGCTGCTTCGTCGTCGAAAGAAATGCGCGCCTGATGCTGACCGGCCTCGTCGATCCACGTGCGCAGCGAACGCGCCGCGAACCGCTCTTCGAAGCGCAGGGTCACCCCGACCGGGTCGAGCCGGTCGCGGGCGGTGCGGGCGTCGGCTCTGAGCTGCTCGACCGGCACCGTATGAGCCTCATCGAGCAGGATCTCGACGGCCTGCGCCCACGCCTGGGGCAGGAACTGCGGATCGAGTTCGGGATACCGCTCGACCGGTGGCGCCCCCAACCCCGTGCGAATGGCGCGATACTGCGGCGACGCGATGCTGCCCCTCTCGAGCGCGTCGCTCAGCATCCGTTCCCACGTCGGGACAGCGGGACCCGCATCGTCGACATCAGCGGCGGGAGGCGTGTCTGTGACCGCCGCCAGCTCTTCGCCCGTCTTCATGGCACGGGTCACCTCGGCTTTCGATTGGCCGGTGATGGTCTGCACGAGAGAGCCGACGGTGCGATGGCCTTTGCGCTGAGCGAGTCCGTCGTACCCGCGGTCGCGCTCCGACCGGCGCGCAGCCTCGGCCGCGAGCGCTGCGAGCACCAGATCGGCCGCATTGCGCACCTCGGCGATGTCACGCATGGCTCGCAGAAGCACCTCTTCGTCGACCGTTGCGACGTCGGCTCCGCCCAGCGACTCAGCGATCCGCCCCGAGGCGACGGTGAGCCGCTCGGTGGTCGTAGTCGCTATCTGAACCATAGAACAAATGTACTAAGAACCTCCGACATCGGCCCGTCCACGAACATCGCGACGCCGTCAGCTCGCCGACACGAGAGCCGGACCCCGTCCTACCGCCACTCCTCGCGGGTGCGCGCAGCCGAGGTGCCTCCCCCGCCGCGTCGCGCGACGGCCATCAGCGCGAGCTGAGCGGGGCTGTCCACGGCGTGCAGCACGCACGCGCCGACCTCGCGCTCCCACAGGGCGGCGAACGCCTCTGCGTCTTCGCGGCGTCGACCGATCGCCGTCGGCACGGGAAGGTACTGCGGCTCCCTCGAACGCCCGAGCACGGTCCGAACGATCCACGCGCGCCCGCCCCGCCCGGTCTGCAGAAGGAAGCGCGGAGTGCGCACCGGTGCGAACAGCTCGGCCATCGCGTCGGCGAAGGTGCGCTGATCGGTGGGCGCAGCATCCGCGATCTCGACGCTCACCGTCGCCAGAGCGTCGCGCTCGCTCTCGACCACCACGGGCTGCGCCGCCACGTCGGCGACCCGGCCGGCGCGGCGCAATGCTTGCCAGACGACGTCGCCGATGCGGCCATAGGTCGCCACGGTCCGCGAGGTCTGCGCCCGCTCTCGCCGCCACGCCTTCGCCAGCGGGATGCCCAGCCAGAGCGCTGCGGCGAGGAGCGCGAAGCTGACGATGACTCCCCCGTCTTCGAGCGTCGCGAGCGACAGGATGCTGCCGCCGACCGCCAGTGTCGTCATGCCACCGAGCGCCGCACCGAGCCTTCGGGACCCCCGCACGCTCGTACGGAACACCGGCGCCGTCGACCGCCGCGCCACGAGCGCGCTCACGCCCTCACGGTCGACGTAGGGCTCACCGATGCGCCAGTCGGCCCGCGTCTTCTCTCGCGGTGGCAGCACGAGCATGGCGTTCAGCCCGTCGACGGAGGCGTCGGCACCTTTCGCGGTCACCTGACGCATCGCCTCCTGCGCCGCGGACGGCAGCGCGATCGACAAACCGCGCACGACCCGCGACGGGTCGTCGGAGTCGAGCCCCCATAGCCGCGCGTGCTTGCGCCGCAGGCGTGACGCGTCGGGCTGCGCCTCGAGCGGAAAGCTCGGCGGCAGCAGCGCGGTGACCGTCCAGTTGTGGGCGACCTTCTCGGGCCACATCGGGTCGAGGCGCAGGGTGCGCCCGCGCAGCTGCTGGGTGGCCGAGGCCGTCGCGACCGCCGTGAGGTCGATCAGCGTGTTCACCGCGGGGCAGTCCCAGCCTTCGCCGAAGAGTCCGCGCGTGCCGACGACGACCTGCACCGTGCCGCGGGTGAGCAGAACGGATGCTGCGCGCACGAGCCGCGCGGCACCGACACCCGGCGCGTGCACCTCGGCGACCTGGGTGTCTTCGAGCAAGGGTGCCGTCGCCACCGGCACGCCCAGCAGCTCCCCCAGCATGGGCACGAGCACGTCGATGTCGCGCGCGGCGATGCGGGTGTGCGCACCGGTGACGAGCATCGGGCGCAGCCCGTGCGCCGCGGTGTCGGCAACGATCACACCGAAGGTGCGGAGCGCGCCGGCGGCGCCGACGAGCCCGCCGCTCTTGTTGCCGTGCTCGGCGAAGTCGGTGACGACGAGCGCGCGCATGCGGTCGTCGCCGAGCGCCTCGCGTTCGATGCGCAGGATGTCGCACGCCGCGAAGTCTTTCGCGAGCGACGAGGCGAGCATCGTGTCGACCGGGTCGCGCGTGCGGCGCACGCCCCGGTCGGTGAGCGAGTATCCGAAGTCGGCGAGCGTGCGGCGGATGCGCTGCCAGCGGGCCTCTTCGGCGCGGTTCAGCAGCAGCCGGTCGAGCGCGAAGCGCGCCAGCAGGCGCAGCGACTCGTCGGTGGTCGGGGGCCGGCGCGCGACGTCGGGAAGCAGCGAGACGAGCGGATGCTGCGGCGCCGCCGTAGCAAGCATCGCCGCCGCCGCTTCGGATCCGCCGAAGTCGTCGGCGAACGCCTTCGCGAGACGGCGGTCTTCGTCGGCGCCCGGTGCTGGCGGCTCGAGTTCGTCGCGGGTCTCACGTTCAGGTTGAAGCTTATGGACGAGGAATGCGAGCCCGGTCGCATGCGCGAACGTGGAGCGCAGCAGCACGGCGAGCCCTTCCGCGTGCGCGGCGAGGAACGCGAGCTCGTCGCGGGTGGGCTCGGCGAAGCGCACGAGGTCGCGGTAGGGCGCGAGATTGCCCTCGCGCACGACCGCCGGCACCGGAACCTCGTCGTCGACGTCGCCGAGCAGCGAGGTGTAGTTGTCGTACTCGTTCGCGTCGTCGGGGCTCGGCAGGGTGGCCGTGAGTCCGATGAGCAGCGGCTCGGTGCCCGTGGCGCGGATGCGGGCGGCGAGCGTCGCGACGACGAGGGCCCAGTGGTCGAGCAGGTGATGGCATTCGTCGAGCACGATCGTCTCGACCCCGCGCGCGACGAGCCTGTCGATGAGCGCGAGCGCGTTCGGATGCAGCGCCCGGGCGAGCGTCTCGGGGTTCTCCTTCGTGAGCTGCCGGCGGATCGTGCGCGAGCGGCTCGCGATGCCGCGCTTGTAGGGCTGGGGGTTGCTCGCTTCGAGGTCGGCGAGCCATCGGTCGGCCGATTCAGGGGCCCTCCCGTCCTGCTCGAGGTCGTCGAGCCAGCGTCGGCGAGCGAGATCGGCGAACGGGTTGGCCGTGTCGAGCACGCTGAGCGCCTGGTACGTCAGCGCAGTGAGGTCACCGGGGTTCTCGGGATCTTCGGACAGCGCGCCCGGGTCGGAACCGAGGAATGCGGCCTGCCGCACCCACTGTGCGCGGATCGTCGTCGTCGGGGCGAGCACGACAGTGCGGGCGCCCCGCCGCTGTGCGAGGAGGAGTCCGAGCAGGGTCTTGCCCGAGCCGGGCGGCGCGACGATGTGGAGCGGACCCGGGGTGGCGACGTCGATGCGGTCGAGGACGTCGGCTTGATAGTGACGGAGTGTGCCGGTGAAGCGCCACGACGCGAGAGGAGTCGGGGCAGGCACCGGTTCAGCCTAGGGCGGCGGCTCGCAGCAGCCGGAGCCGACCCGAGGGCGGGGCTCCACGCGCTCGCTCCGCGCGTGGACGAGTCCCCGCGCGTCCCCCGGCAACCCCCAGACCAGTGCCGATGTCAAGGCAAACATGATCCCGCCCCCAGATCGCCCGCGCTGGTAGTGTCGCGCCAGCATCTGCTCCCCCCGCACGAAGCCGAGGATCCGCAATGAGCCCCAGCGCAGCATCCGTCCACCCGCCCCGTGAACAGTGGACCGGTCAGGTCGGCTTCATCCTCTCCGCCATCGGTTCGGCGGTCGGGCTGGGCAACATCTGGCGCTTCCCCGGTGTCGCGTACGAGAACGGCGGCGGGGCGTTCCTCATCCCCTACCTGATCGCGCTGCTGACCGCGGGCATCCCGATCCTCTTCCTCGACTACGCGATCGGTCACCGCTATCGCGGAGCCGCCCCCACGGCGCTGCGTCGCCTCGGCGGCAAGGCGGGCCGCTGGCTCGAGTCGCTCGGGTGGTTCCAGGTCGCGATCGCGTTCGTCATCGGCCTCTACTACACGGCCGTCGTCGCGTGGGCGCTCAGCTACTTCGTGTTCTCGTTCGACCTGCGGTGGGGCGACGACCCGGCAACATTCTTCTCGGGCGACTACCTCCAGGCCGGCGATCCGGGCCTCAGCCTCGAGTTCGTTCCCGGCGTGCTCATCCCGCTCGTCCTCGTCTGGATCGCGGTCATCGTCGTGCTGGCCCTCGGCGTCGCGAAGGGGCTGCAGCGCGTCAATATGGTCTTCCTGCCGCTGCTGGTCGTGGCGTTCGCGGTGCTGGTCGTGCGCGCACTCTTCCTCGACGGCGCCGGCGCGGGCCTCGAAGCACTCTTCACCCCGAACTGGGCGGCGCTCGGCGACCCGAACGTGTGGATCGCCGCGTACAGCCAGATCTTCTTCTCCCTGTCTATCGCCTTCGGCATCATGATCACCTACTCCTCCTACCGCAAGCGCAAAGCGAACCTCACCGGCCCCGGCCTGGTCGTCGCGTTCGCGAACTCGTCGTTCGAGATCCTCGCGGGCATCGGCGTCTTCGCCACCCTCGGCTTCTTCGCCGTGCAGCAGGGAGTCGGCATCGACGAGCTCGAGGGTCTCACCGGCGTCGGACTCTCGTTCATCACCTTCCCCGCGATCGTGTCGCAGATGCCCGGCGGCCCCCTCTTCGGCGCGCTCTTCTTCGGCTCGCTCGCGATGGCCGGTTTCACGTCGCTCATCTCGGTGCTGCAGGTAGTCTCGGCCGCGATCCAGGAGAAGTTCGCGCTCTCGCGACGCGCGGCCGCGGTCGGCGTCGGCGGCGTCTCGGCGGTGCTGTCGGTGCTGCTGTTCTCGACGACCACCGGCCTGCTCGCCCTCGACGTCGTCGACCAGTGGGCGAACAACATCGGCATCGTCGCCTCCGCCATCCTCATGACGGTGCTCGTGATCTGGGTGCGACGCCGCGGACCCGAGCTGCGCTACCACCTCAACGCGGTCTCGACCTTCCAGGTCGGACGCATCTGGGTCTTGCTGGTGGGAGTGATCGCGCCGATCGTGCTGGCCTACATGCTGATCCAGCGCATCGTCACGCTCCTCACCGAGGGATACGGCGGAATGCCCGACTGGTACCTCGGCATCTTCGGCTGGGGCACGATCGCGTTCATCGTCGTCGCGGCGATTGCGCTGTCGCTCTTCGCGTGGCGACGCTCGCCCGACGACTTCGTCGCGTGGCCCGATTACCCGCCGACACCGGATGCTGCATCCCGCCGCGATAAGGAGGTCACGCGATGACCGGTCTCGCCATCGCCTTTCTGATCCTCGCGATCGTGATCGTCTGGGGCGGTCTGATCGCGAGCGTGCTCTACCTGCGCGCCCGCCCCGAACGGGCGGACTTCCCCGCGGGCGGCGACGACGAGAGCTACCCCGACTGACGTCGGCCGAGCGCCCCGCAGCATCCGTTCGCGTCAGCGGCCCGTGCGCAGGTGGATCCGCTTGCCTTCTTTACTGAAGATCGACAGCACCTCCGCCGGCCCCGCCCCGGTCGCGGCCAGCCAGTGCGGGATGCGGGTGTCGAACTCCGCGGCCTCGCCCGGGCCGAGCGTCACGTCTTGCTCGCCGATCACCAGGCGCAGCCGGCCCGACAGCACGTAGAGCCATTCCTGGCCGTCGTGCACCTTCGGCTCAGGAGTCGCGACCACCCCGGGCGGCTGTGCGGGGAAGGTCACCTTGTAGGTCTGCACCGGGCTCGACTCGGGCGAGAGCGTCTCATACTGCGTGCCCCCGATGCTCTTCGAGGTGCGTTTCACGCGCGGATCCGGCGCCGCACGCGGAACGATGTCGTCCAGCTCAAGGCGCAACGCACGCGCAATCGGCACGACCAGCTCGAGGTTGGGCGCGCGCTTGCCCGACTCGAGGCGCGAGAGAGTGCTCGACGAAATGCCCGTCGTCTCCGACAGCTCGGCCAGGGTCATGCTGCGCTTCTCACGCCAGCTCTTGAGCCGCGGACCGATGAGCGCCAGGGAATCGTCGGGCATCCCGCTCCGTTCTTGCCAATTTGGCATCGATAGTTGCTGATACGCTACCAGCCGAGCATCGTGAACGGTATGACGCACGACGATCGGCTCTCCGCAGCATCCGCCCCTCACTCCCCCGCCCAGAATTCCGACATCTCGGGCGAGCTCTGGGACGTCATCATCATCGGCGGCGGCGCTGCCGGTCTCAGCGCGGCGCTGATTCTCGCCCGCGCCCGGCGTCGCGTGCTCGTGCTCGACGCGCACGAGCCGCGCAACCGGTTCGCGCCGCACATGCACGGTGTGCTGAGCCGCGACGGGTACTCGCCGCTCGACCTCGTCGCCGACGGATACCGCGAGGTGCGCGCCGTCGACGGCGTCATCGAGAACGCCCGGGTCGTCGAGACGCGCGCGACGGCGGACGGCTTCGAGGTCGTCACCGACTCCGGCGGCCTCGCGACCGGGCGGCGGCTGATCGTCGCAACCGGCACGCGCGACCGACTGCCCGACATTCCCGGACTCGCGGAGCAGTGGGGGCGCGGAGTCGTGGCGTGTCCGTACTGCGATGGCTACGAGGCATCGGGCACCGCGATCGGCGTGCTCGCAGGCTCGGTGATGGGCCTGCACGTGGCGCACATGCTGCGGGCCTACTCCAACGACATCACGGTGTTCACATCGCTCGCAGGCGAACTTCCCGAAGACGAGCGGATGCTGCTCGAGGAACGCGGCATGCGCATAGACGACCGCACCGTCACCCACGTCGTCACGGAGGGCGACTCGATCACCGGGCTCGGCCTCGCCGATGGATCGGTCGCGGCGCTCGACGTGGTGTTCGCGCAGCCGACGCCGACCGCGCTCGATGAGCCGCTGCGGCAGCTGGGTGTCGCGCAGACCGAGACTCCGATCGGGCTGTGGACCGCGGTCGACGGGTTCGGGCGAACGAGCGTGGACGGGGTGTTCGCCGTGGGGAACTCCGGGATTCCTAACGCGCTCGTTCCGATCGCCATGGGGTCGGGCGCCATGGCGGCGCTGACGATCAACGGCGAGTTGGTCGCAGAGGACGTGGCCGCGGCATCCGCTCGTGTGGCGCAGCGGCGGGGCGTCGACGCCGGGGTAGGACACTGAAGCTATGGCTCATTCGTCAGACGAAGCGCTCACCGATCCGGCGCAGTTCTGGGAGGCGCGGTACCTTTCGCACCGCGGCAAGAGCGGCGCAGTGTGGAGCGGCAAGGTCAACGCCGCCGTCGAGCGAGAGGTGTCGGGGCTGACCCCCGGCACCGCGCTCGAGCTCGGCAGTGGCGAGGGCGGCGACGCGCTCTGGCTCGCCGGGCAGGGCTGGACGGTGACCGCCCTCGACATCTCGGCCAACGCTCTCGCGGTCGGCGCGGCGAAGGCTGCCGAACTCAGCCTCGTCGAGCGCATCGAGTGGGTGCAGGCCGATCTCGCGACGTGGCACCCCTCCGCGCAGTACGACCTCGTGACGGCGGCATTCCTCCATTCACCCGTGGAGCTGCCGCGGGAGGAGATCCTGCGGCGGGCCGTCTCCGCCGTCGCTCCCGGCGGACGGTTGCTCGTCGTCGGGCACGGGGCGTTCCCACCGGGGTCGAGTCACGATCATGATCGCGCGGCTCCTCCCCTGCCGACATCCGGCGAGGTGCTCGCCTCGCTCGACCTTCCGGACGGGTGGACCGTCGAGACCAATGAGTCGGTCGACCGCGAGGTCGAGTGGCGAGACCAGGGCACGGTGACGCTCACGGACGCGGTGCTGCGGGTGTTGCGCGCAGACACCAACGTGACTTAGTCCCGGCGTCGCCCGAAGCCTTCGGGCGACGAGCAGACGCTATCTCGTTAGAGGGCTAATCTTCATTGCGCAGATATGGAACGGCTGGCGCTCGAATCAAATGATTCGCGACGTGCGACGCGAGCGATTTTACGGTATGTGTAATACGTGACTTCACCTGAGACCGAGGCGCTGACTGCAACACTTCGGAAGCTTGAGCAGTCTGGCGATGCGATAACCGTTCGAGAGCTCATCTCGTACTGGGGTGCGAAGGGGCGCGGGTCGCAAGTATCGGAGCAGATGCGTCGTGATATGCGGGACCAAGGACTGGCCACAGAACCCCCGTTCTCCTACGGGTCCCTGGATACGCCCATCCGTGTTGTGACCATAAGAGAAGCAGAAACGATCTCGCGGGGTGACGGCACCTTTCATGAGCCCTCGTCGAGTGAGCGGTCGGACTCAGAGGAACAGTCTGAGACGCTCCACGTCGGTCAAATCCCGTCAGCCCTGTCAGACCTCGTCTCGGTGGAATCAATAACAAGCATCGGCCGTGCTCAGACGCTGATGATTCAACACGATTTTTCCCAGCTCCCTGTCGTCGACAATGGCGACCTGGTGGGCATCATCAGCTGGGAGAGTATCGCTCAAGCGTCACTACGAACACGGGTGAAGCGCGTATCAGACTGCGTCACAGAAGCGCAGACTCTCAACCGAGACGCAGACCTGCTTGCGAGCATGCCGGTCATCGTGGAGGCAGGTTATGTCATCGTATTGGACCCACGTGGCGTTCCGACCGGCATAGTGACGACGGCGGACCTGGCGCGACAGTTCGACAGACTTGCCCGCCCCTTCCTCTCCGTCGGCGAGTGCGAACGCGAACTCAGGAAGATCCTCGACGGCGCGTTCTCAAAGGAGGAGCTCCACACTGCAACTCGGTACAAGAAACCTGGGATGCCAGGCGCTTCGGCCATGACAGTCGGCGACATCAAGCAATTTATCGCCAAGCCAGAAGCGTGGGGCAAGCTAGGCCTCCGACTTTCGCACGGAGCTTTCGTCGATTGGATCGAGGTTGTCCGCCAGGTGCGAAATGACATAGCCCACTTTGCGCAAGACGACGAATCCATTGAATCGCTGAACCAAGTACGAAATCTGACCCTCTTTCTTCGCGGAATGAGAACTAGCGAGCCAGAGGGACACAAATAACACCGTCCGCGGGCGGAACCTTGCGACTCTAGCCTCCCGTATCCACGAGCTGAACCTGCACACCTCAGTCCTTGGGGCTATCGGCGTGGGCGAGCACCGTCAGCACCGCCGGCTCAACTCCTCCGCGCCCGAGGAACCGGGAGCCGGCGAACACGCCGGTCGAGTTGCCGCGGGGGAGATCCTGCGGCGGGCCGTCTCCGCCGTCGCTCCCGGCGGACGGTTGCTCGTCGTCGGGCACGGGGCATTCCCACCGGGGTCGAGTCACGATCATGATCGCGCGGCCCCTCCCCTGCCGACATCCGGCGAGGTGCTCGCCTCGCTCGACCTTCCCGACGGGTGGACCGTCGAGACCAATGAGTCGGTCGACCGCGAGGTCGAGTGGCGAGACCAGGGGACCGTGACCCTTACGGATGCGGTGCTGCGGGTGTTGCGCATGCGGTCGAACGACTTGGATATGGTGTGAGAGGTAACTGACTTCGAGCGTTGGGGGACGCAATGTCGTTGGACTTTGTCGCTATTGATTTCGAGACGGCGAATAGGTCGCGGGCTTCCGTATGCGCGGTCGGAGCCGTTCGGGTTCACAACGGCGCGGTGGTGGATACGTTCCGTTCGCTGGTGAAGCCGCCCGAGGAGTTTGACGAGTTCGAACCGATCAACGTGAGCATTCACGGAATCGAAGCCAGACACGTCGCGCATTCGCCGTCTTGGCCGGAGGTCTACCAGGAGCTCCGCGCGTTCATTGGCGCCGACATGATGGTCTGTCACAATGCGCAGTTCGATGTGTCGGTGCTGGTAAACGCGTGCAGCGCGTACGACATCGACTGGCCGGCGTTCGACGTCGCCTGCACTCTGCGCCTCGCACGTGCCGCGCTGACCCTTCCTTCCTACACACTGCCGTGGGTTTCCGACCACCTGGGAGTAGACGTATTCGACCACCACGACCCCCTCGCAGACGCGCAAGCCGCGGCAGCGGTGCTGATCGCGTTGGCACGTCGCGAAGGGGTTCGATCCGTTCGTGAGTTGAATGAGAGCCTCGGTACCCCGATCATCCCCACGAGTGTCCGCGAACCGGCGGACAGCGAAACCACGGCGGGGGTTCAGATGCCCATCACGCCGATCAACACCAACACGGTCGGATTTGCCGATGCGGTGGTCTGCTTCACCGGTGCTCTCGAGATGATGGTTCGCGATGAGGCCCGCCGACGTGTCGTCGACCACGGCGGAGCTTGGCAGGGCAGTGTGACCAAGACCACCTCCGTCCTCGTCACGGGTGGTTTCAACCTCTCGACTTTCCGGCCCGGGGCCATGTTCTCGAAGAAGGTCCGCGATGCGATGAGCGCCGTCGAACGAGGGCAATCTCTGGAGATCATCACGGAGGACGAGTTCCTCCGCCGCTTGGCGCTGAGTGATGAGGAACTGGCTGCGGCACGCGTACTTCGATCACGCGTCCCAGAGTGGGTGGTAACGCAGGCCGGCGATGGACCGGGAGACGACTATTGGGGCTGGTTCAATTCGTCTCTTTTGCATCCCGACGGGCGGGCAGCCGGCGAAGAGACGTGCATCTGGTGCGCCACCACACTCACCGGCAAGGAGCACTGGACTCACAGAGATCGTCATGTGTGTGGCATCCACTGTAATGAGCGCTTCAAACGAGCAGCTCGTCGGGCCTGGCGTAACGCTGGCCTCAACGGTGATGCACCGCCGGATTCTTGGACGGACTACACCATCGTCGCCTGAGAGAGGGAGTCTGTCCGTTCGGTAACGTCGTCATGGTGGAAAACGATGTGGCTATGGGTGTCTTTCTCTTCGTCGTCATGGTCGGCTCGGGCGTCCTCATCATGTGGATGGCCCGCGCCACCGCCTCGGGTCGGCTGAAGCGCAACGCATTGGCGGGCATCCGCATCCCCAGCACCATGGCGAGCGACGAGGCGTGGCAGGCGGCGCACATCCGCGCGAAACGGCCCACGATGCTCGGCGGATGGGCATCGATCGCGAGCGGTTTCGTCGCCCTCCTGCCGGTGTCAGCCCCTGTCCGCGCCACCGCCGTGATCGCGGGTTGTGTGCTGATGCTCGGATTCCTGCTTTACGGCTCGAAGGTCGGCAGCCGCGCCGCGTTGGAAATCTCGAGCCGCTCAGCTGACTGACGCCCGCCTACTCCTCTCACCCGACGAGCGGGCCGCCCAGCTTCCAGTACCCGAGGAACGACACCTGTTCCTTCGAGACCGCGAGCTCGTCAGCGAGGTAGCGGCGCACGCTCGTCGTCGAGCCCGACTCCCCCGCCAGCCAGGCGTAGAAGTCCGCACCTCCGGCGAACGTCGAGCCCCACTCGCGCACGGCCGCTTCCACGCCGACGTCGCGCAGCACGACGCGCACACGAACGTGAGCGGGCAGCTCGCGGCTGACGATCTCGTCGTCGAGGTCGGATGCTTCGAGAATCACGTCGACGTCAGCACCCGGCTCGAGCGCGCTCACGATGTTGCGCACCGCCGGGTAGGCGGTCTCATCCGCCACCAGCAGAAACCGACGCGCATCACCGGGGTTCCAGTGGATGCCGTAGCCGGTGTGCCCCATGCGCATGTCGGGCCCGTTCACGACCAGGCGGTCGCCCGGCTGCGCCGCCGCCGCCCACGCCGATGCGGGACCGGCGGGTTCGTGCAGGAAGAAGTCGACGTCGATCTCGCCGACCTCGGGGCGGATCGCGGCGGGCGTGTAGGTGCGCAGCACGTTGCGCTCGCCTTCCGGTAGAGCCCGCCACCGGCTGTACCAGTCGGACGGATGCGGCGTCGGGTCGTCGAGCAGACCGAACTCGGCGATCGTACCGTCGGCGAACGGCAGCACGACCTTGATGCGCTGGTCGACGCCCCACGGCGCGAAGTTGCGAAGTTCGTCGCCGGCCAGCGTGAGGCGCAGGAAGCGCGGACTCAACAGCACGCGCGCACGCACCTGCACGCGGAACGCGCTGTAGGCCCAGGGCCGGTTCATGCGCTGGCCGCCGCACTCGATGAGCCGCGCAGCGGCACGACGAGCGGACCGCCCGTCACGGGGTCTTCGATCACCACGTTCGCGAGACCGAACACCTCCTCCACCCGCTCACGGGTGATGACGGCGCCCGGCGCACCCTCGGCGACGATGCGTCCGCCGCGCATCGCGACGATGTGGCTGGCGTATCTTGCGGCGTGGTTGAGGTCGTGCAGCACCGCGACGATCGTGCGCCCGCGCGCGTTCAGCTCGGCGAAGAGCTCCATCAGCTCGACCTGGTGCGCGATGTCGAGGTACGTCGTCGGCTCGTCGAGCAGCAGCAGGTCGGTCTGCTGCGCGAGCACCATCGCCACCCAGACGCGCTGACGCTGGCCCCCCGAGAGCGCGTCGACCGGACGATCCCTCAGATCGGTGGTGCCGGTGGCGGCCAGGGCTTCGTCGACAGCGTGGGCGTCAGCATCCGACCACTGGCGCAGCAGGTTCTGGTGCGGGTAGCGGCCCCTGCCCACCAGATCAGTGACGGTGATGCCGTCGGGGGCGATCGCGCTCTGGGGAAGCAGTCCGAGCCGGCGCGCGACCTCCTTCGCCGGGTACGACGAGATGGCCGCACCGTCGAGCACGATCCGTCCGCTCGTGGGTGCGAGCAGCCGCGAGAGCCCGCGCAGCAGCGTCGACTTGCCGCACGCGTTCGGCCCGACGATCACGGTGAACGACCCCGGCGGAATCGACACGGTGAGATCGCTCACGACCTCGACACGGTCGTATGAGAGCGCGACCCCCTCGGCGAGAAGGCGGGCGGAGGTGTGTTCAGGCACGACGGCGGATCTCCAGAATGATCATCAGAACGAGGTAGGCGCCACCGACCGACACGGTGACGACTCCCACAGGCAGAGCGACGGGCAACAGGTGCTGCGCGACGAGGTCGGACGCCAGCAGGATCAGCGCCCCGAACGCGGCCGACAGCCCGAGCGAAAGGTGAGGCGTGCGGGCGACGAGCCGCGCGACCTGGGGAGCTGCGAGCGAGACGAAAGCGACGGGGCCGGCGACGCTCGTGGCGGCGGCGACCAGCGCCACCCCCACGACGAGGGCGACGCCGCGCACGAGGTTTGGTCGCGCACCGGATGCTGCGGCCACGTCGTCGCCCAGATCGAGCTGGCGCAGGCTCGGCCCGAGCAACGCCGCGACCACGACGAAGGGTGCAGCGCACAGCAGCGCCCCGCCCAGCGATCCCCCGGTGACGGCCTTGAGGGTGCCGGTGCCCCAGGCCGAGGCGAACATCGCGGTCTCGAGCTCGATCTGCAGCAGCATCCACGTGTTGAATGACGCCAGCATCGCGGCGATCCCGATACCGATGACGATGAGGCGGAAGCCCTGGATGCCGCCGCGATACGACAGCATCCAGATCACGAGCGCCGTCACGACACCGCCGACGAGAGCCCCGACCGTCAGCGACTGCCAGGTCGCCGAGACCAGCACGAGCGCGACGAGCATGCCGGTGAACGCGCCGTTGGAGAGCCCGAGGATGTCGGGACTCGCCAACGGGTTGCGGGTGACGGTCTGGAACAGCGCCCCCGCGACGGCGAGGATCGCGCCGAGCGTGATCGCAGCGAGGGTGCGCGGCAGGCGCCACTCGACGATGACGACGCGGTCCATCGTCTCGCCGGCGCCGAGGAGCGTGCGCACGACCGCATCAGGAGCGACGACGTAGGTTCCGACGCCGAGCGACACGATGCCGAGAACGAGGATGACCCCCACGACGACGGTGGCGACGAGGATGCTGCGCCCGCGAAGCGGAACCGCGAGAGGGCCGAGACGAAGCAGCACGCGCCGAGGCGCGGTCGGCGTGGCGAGAGTCATAGGGTGCTCGCTCTCTTGCGCCGCGCGAGCACGATCAGCACGGGCGCGCCGACGAACGCTGTCACGATGCCGACCGGCACCTCGGCGGGAGCGATGATCACTCGGCCGAGCACGTCGGAGAGCAGTACCAGCACGGGGGCGAGCAACGCCGACAGGGCGATGATCGTGCGCTGGTCGACGCCGAAGACCCACCGCACGATGTGGGGGATCATGAGCCCCACGAACGCGATCGGGCCGACGAGCGCGGTCGCCGCGCCCGCGAGCAGAGTGGTCGACACGATCACCGCGACACGGATGCGGCGCACCTCTGCACCCTGCGCCCGCGCGACGTCTTCGCCGAGCGCGAGCGCGTTCATCGCCGGGCCCACGAGGAACGCGAGGGCGAGGCCGAGCGCGATAAATGGCAGCACAGGCACGATGACGTCGAAGCCGCGACCGAGCAAAGACCCGGCGTTCCAGCTGCGCATCGCGTCGAACGCGTCGGGGTTGCTGAGCGTCATACCGGTCGTGATGCCCGAGAACACGGCACCGAGCGCGACACCCGCGAGAGTGAGCCGCAACGGATCGGGCGCGCCCCGGCCCGACGACCCGATGAGGTACACCGCGATCGTGACGACGAACGCCCCGAGGAGCGCGAGCCAGACGAGGGCGGAGATGTCGCGGAGTCCGAGCAGGGCGACCCCGAGCGCCACCGCGAGGGCAGCACCGGCGTTCACCCCGAGGATTCCCGGGTCTGCCAGCGGGTTGCGGGTGAACGCCTGCGTGAGTGCGCCGGCGACGCCGAGCGCGGCACCGGCGACGAGACCTGCGACGGTGCGCGGGATGCGCAGGCCGATCACGATGTAGGTCGTCTCGGTGGTGCCCTCACCGCGGATTGCTGCCCAGACCACCTGCGGCGACAGCGGGTTCGCCCCGATCATCAGCGATGACGCGATCGCGACGACGAGCACCGCCACGACGATCGAGAGCGCGGCAACCCGCCGCGACCGGCGCACCGGGGGCCGAGCCTGTGGCAACTCGACCCCGGTGAGAGCCGTCAAGAGCGCTCTTCGAGGAACTGCTCGATGTCATCGAGCACCTTCTGTGCGCCGAGGGGGCCGACGCCCGACACCCAGTAGCTGGTGTCGACGAGCCTGACCGAGGGGAAAGCATCCGCGTTCTGCACGATCGCCGCGGGGATGGTGGAGTCGTCCGACGTGTCGGCCGTCGTCACCAGCACCCGGTCGGCCTGCGCCGACAGAATGTTCTCGGGAGAGATGTCGGCCTGGAGACCGTCTGCCCAGTCCTGGGCGGGAATCGTGAAGCCGACGCACTCGAGCAGGCTGCCCGCGAACGACACCGGGCCATAGAGGCTCAGGGTCGTCTCGTCGCGAGGGCGGACGAGCTGCACGGTCTGCCCGTCGATGCCGTAGGTGTCGGCGAGCTCGCCGCAGCGGGCGTCGACCTTCTCGAGCAGCGCGGCCGTCTCGTCTTCGCGCCCGAGCGCCTCACCGATGAGCGCGGCGTTGTCACGCCACGGGTCGGCCTGGGTCGCGATGAAAACAGTCGGCGCGATGGACGACAGCTGCTCGTACAGGGCCGAGTGGCGGGCCTCGGTGCCGAGGATGAGGTCGGGCTTCAGCGCCGCGATCGCCTGCAGATCGGGCTCGGGCACGCTGCCCACCGCCTCCACTGCGTCGAGGCCCAGGTAGGCGGGCACGCCCACGACGTTGCTCGCGACCGCCGCGCCGACCGGAACGACGCCGACGGCGGCAGCGGTGTCGAGTTCGAGCGGCTCGAGGGTCACCACGCGCTGCGGCTCGACCGGCACCTCCGTGGTGCCGCGGGCGTGCTGCACCTGGCGCGTGGTCGCGGTGTCGGCGTTCGCGGCCTCCATCGAGGGCGCCGAAGCGGAGCAGCCCGCGAGCAGGAGGGCGGCAGACGCGGTCGTCGCCGCGAGCGCGACCCATCGACGGTGAAGACGAGAAGACATGATGGAGCAGCCATTCTGAAGCCGGGTGACCAAAGTAAGCGTAGCCTTAGTTAGGCAACCCTCACAAAACGCTGCGCATGATCGTGTGTCAGTAAAACGCGCCGACGACACCGCCCCGGGCGCGAGCGCTTTCGCCGCTACGCTCGCCGCCATGGGGAACTTTTCGTCTGGCGCGCCCGCGCGCGGATTCGCAACGATCGACTTTGAAACGACGGGACTCTTCGCGGAGACCACAGACCGAGCCATCGAGGTCGCGGTCGTGCACTCCGATCCGGACGGGACGATCACGGGGCAATGGGACACGTTGATCAACCCGCAACGCGACCTCGGCCGGCAGGACATCCACCGCATAGCCGCACGAGACATCCTGAACGCACCCATCTTCGCGAACATCGCGGGCGAGCTCCTCGAGCTGCTGTCGGGCCGGGTCATCGTCGCTCACAATGCGTCGTTCGACCTGCGCTTCTTGAACGGCGAACTCGGACGTCTTGACTATTGGCCCGGAGAGCAATTCGCGTATGCCTGCACGATGCGCCTCGCGCGCACGCACCTCGGAAGTGGGCTCGCACTCGCGGATTGCTGCGACGCGTTCGGGATACCTCTTGAGAATGCCCACCGCGCATCGGCCGACGCCTACGCCACGGCGCAACTTCTGGAGGCGTTCCTCGCCAGCACGAGCGGGGCGGAGTGGGAGCCGATGTTGGCGTCAGCACCGATCTTGCCTGCGTTCAGCGGGGATCGCGCTCCGTGGTTTGCGCGGGAGCACGTCGCGACGTCTGCACCGGGATTCCTCGCTCGCATTGTCGTGAGAGTGCCCGACGTCGCCGAGACCCACGAGCAGGCCGAGTACCTGGCGCTCGTCGAACGCTGTCTTCTCGACCGCTATCTCTCTGAGCATGAGAAGAATGCGCTCGTCGCGCTCGCTGAGAAATTGGGAATCGGGCGAGACACGGCGGAGCGGCTCCATCGGGACTACTTCGTCGCCCTCGCCCGTCTTGCGTGGGCCGACGGTGTCGTCACGGATGAAGAACGCGGAGACCTGGAACTCGTCGCGGCCCTTCTCTCGATCAGCGATGACCTGATGACGGAAGTCCTCTCAACGCCGCCAGCCGAACCCGCGGTTGCCATCGCAGTTGGTGAGTTCCTCCTGGCACCGGGTGACGAGATCGTGCTGACCGGCGAGATGACCCACCCCCGGAGTAGCTGGGAAGACAAGCTCCGCGACGCGGGGTTCACCCCGAAGTCCGCCGTGACGAAGCGTATCGCGCTGGTCGTCGCGGCGGATCCCGATTCTCTGTCAGGGAAGGCACGCAAGGCGCGGGACTACGGCATCCCGATCGTCGGTGAAAGCTGGCTCGAAGCCTTCCTCAGCTCTCGGTGAGCAGCCACGAGCCTCGGCCGTCATGAGGCGCGGCCACGCCGCGGGGTCACTCCGCTGCGATCAGTGCCGCAGCATCCTCGATG
Organism: Microbacterium sp. Gd 4-13; assembly: GCF_003095395.1. GTDB lineage: Bacteria > Actinomycetota > Actinomycetes > Actinomycetales > Microbacteriaceae > Microbacterium. The sequence continues at coordinate 144,440 of NZ_QEIJ01000007.1, read as the reverse complement.
AATCCGAACACCGCGGTCTGGTTGGTCGTCAGCGTCTGCGCATCGTCGGCGCGGGCGAGCACCGTCAGCACGATCGGCTCGGCACCGTCGCGCTCGAGATACCACGATCCGGCGAGGACGCCGATCGAACTGCCGCCCTTGAACGCGACGTGGGTCCACTCGTCACCGAAAGTGATGCCGGGATTCGCCGAGAGCAGTTCGCGCAGCGGCCCACCTGCCGCAGTCTGCGCCTTCTGCTGCAGGGCGACGTGCGCCCGGGCGATGTCGTCGTGCGTCGCGAACCAGTCGACGCCCTCCGGCCAGCCGGGCTGAACCTCGGCGGCGTTCGCGAGCGACGGCACACCGGCCGGGATCTCGGCCAGCACCGCGTCACGGGCAGCGGTGTCGCCCGACGCCCAGCGCTCTCGCAGAGCCGCGTCGTCGAACAGCATCCAGAACATCTCGCGGGTCGTGAGGAACGGCGTGTTGACCTCGGGCGTCGCGTGGCCCATGTCGACGAGGGCGGCTTCGACGGCGTCGCGGCCGACCGCACGGATGAGGGCGTCGGTGCCGGTGTTGTCGCTGATCGCGATCATCTTCTGCGCCGCGTCGAGCACGGTGACGGTCGAGCCGTCGGGGAGGTTCTGCAGCTCTCCGCTCGGGAGGCTTCGTACCTCGGCATCGATGGTCACCGTGTCGTCCCAGGCGAGGGTGCCCGCATCGACCGCGGCGACGACCGCGCCGAGAACCCAGAGCTTGAACACCGACCCGATCGGCGAGAGCGACGACTCCCCCATCAGCCTCACCGGCTCATCGGCGCCCGACTCTGTCACCTGTATCGACACCTCGTAGGGCGCGTCCTCGATCTGCGACTCGAGCTCATCCCAGCTGGCGGCCGGGGTGCGCGCACCCTGCGGTTCGCCGAAGAACAGGCCGTTCATGCTGCCGTCATCGCCGACCGACACCGACATGTCGTAGGTGACCTGCGGCGACTCGATCGTCACGCGCGCCTGCGTCTCGGTTCCCTCGTACGCGACGGGCGCCCACGGCGCCGCCGCGCGCAACTGCTCGAAGACCTGCTGCAGATCGGAGACCGCCATCTGCTCGAACATGATCGGATCGAATCGACCCTCGAACTCGGCCTGCTCGCTCGGCGCACCGTTGATCTCGGTCAGCACCCACGCGGCCTGCGTGCCGACGGGGTTCGAAGGGATGGCCACCCGTTCTGACGGCTCTGGCGATGCCGGTTCGGCGGGCGAGGCACACGCCGTGATGACGAGCGCGGCGGCAGCGAGGAGAGCGACGGACAGGGATCGGAGCGGGCGGAGAGTCTGGGGCGAGATCTTCACCCTTCGAGCCTCGGCGCAATCCGCGTCGGGCGCCTCCCCCGCGCGACGGAATTCCGGCGCAGCCGACACCCGGATCGTTGCGTCGACCCGCGCGGTGTGCTCGGGTGGTGGCATGTCTTTCTTCCCGCCCGACCCCGAGATGCCCGAGTTCGACGACGCCCCGGCGGTGCGATCTCCCTGGTGGACGGCGCCGACCGACCGCCTCCCGGTTCTCTACCCGGCGAGCGAGATCCTCGCGACCACCGAGCACCTGGCGATCGCGCTCGTCGGCGTCGATGTCTACTCCGACGGCGTCGAGATCCGCATCGAGCGGAGACTTCGTCGCAACGACCTTCCGTACGACGAGTGGCAGCGCATGAACAACGCGTTCATGGAGCACTGGGCCGGTCACGGTGCGTCATCGGCCGGGCGACTGCGATACGGGGTCGTGCTGAGCACCGGCGAACAGGTGCTCTCCGATCGCCCCTTCGGCTTCGCGGGTGACCCGATGTCGCCACCGGAGAGCTCATCGCTCGTGCGAAGCGGCGGGGGCGGCGGCGGAGACGGGCACTCGTACTCGTCGAACGACGCGCTCTGGCTCTGGCCCCTCCCTCCGTCGGGGTCGCTCGAGCTCGTTCTCCAATGGCCGACGCTGGGCGTTCCCGAGACGCGCACCTCTCTCGACGTCTCGTCGTTCGGCGAACTCGCTGAACAGTCCAGACCGTTCTGGCCGTGACGTTCGCGGCGATGAGACGATCGCGCGTGAAACGCCGTCAGACCGACGCGGGCTCGCGGTGCCGCAGAACGCCGGAGTCGAGCGCCGTATACGACACCACCTTGTAGCCCTCCAACTCGAAGAACACGGTCGCGCGGTCAGCCTCGACGCTCATGACCGTGCCGTGGCCCCATTCGCGATGCTCCACCGCCTCGTCGACGGCGATCGGAGCACCGACGGCGTCAGCGGTGGCCTCATGCCGCCGAGCCTCGTGCCGCTCGCAGCCGTCGCAATTTCCGCACCACTGCGGACCCTCGACGCCGAAGTAGTCGAGCAGCACTCGACGCCGACAGTGCGAGGTCTCGGCATAGGCGCGCATCATCGCCAGCCGCGATTCGGCGACGCGCTCCCGCGACGCGAGCGCTGCCTTCACCGCGCGCACGACGGCCTCGACGCGGCGGTCCGCCGTGGCTCGTACCCCCGACGCGGTATCGACCAGGCCGGCGTCGACGAGATCGTTGACGAGGCGCGACACCGTGCGCGACGGCACGTCCACCGCTTTCGCGAGCTCGGACATCTTGCTCCCCGGAGCTGCCACGACCGCGGCCCAGATCGCGCGCAGAGAGGGCTTGTCGACGGAGCGCTTGGCGAAGAAGCGCCGCAGTCCGAGATCCTCGGCGCGGTAATGCAGCGCGCCGGTGGCCGGCTCGCCGTCGCGGCCGGCTCGCCCGACCTCCTGGTAGTAGGCGTCGAGCGACTCGGTCGTGGTGGCGTGGAGCACGAAACGCACGTCTGCGCGGTCGATCCCCATCCCGAACGCCGAGGTCGCGACGACGACGTCGAGCTGCCCCTCCCGCCAGCGGTCCTGCACCGTTCGACGCTCGGGAGCGCGCAGCCCCGCGTGATACGCGGCAACCCTGCGCCCCTCAGCCGCGATCTCGGCGGCGTACAGCTCGGTATCCTTGCGAGTGGCGACGTAGACGAGACCGGGCGCGGTCCAGGTGCGGGCCTCCGCCACGACGGCGGCGCGCTTGTCGCCCTCGCTCTCGTGGCGGTGAACGACGAGCCGTATCTCGGGGCGGTCGACACCGTGCACCTGCACCTCGGGATCGACCATGCCCAGGCGTTCGACGATCTCCTCGCGCACGGGCCCGGAGGCGGTCGCCGTCATTGCGAGCACCGGCGGATCGCCGAGCTCGTGACGCACGTCGGCGAGGCGCAGATAGTCGGGCCGGAAGTCGTGGCCCCACGACGAGACGCAGTGCGCCTCGTCGACGACGAGCAGCGAGACCCTGGCGGCGGCGAGCCGGGCGACGTTCTCGTCCTTCGCCAGCTGCTCGGGAGCGAGCAGCACATACAGCGGGCCGCCCTCGTCCACGCGATCCCACGCGCTCTCCTGAGCCGCAGCGCCCAGGGCGGAGTTGATCGCGACCACGGCGGGTGCCCCGGGTGCGGCGTGGATCGACGCGAGCTGGTCGGCCTGGAGAGCGACGAGCGGTGACACAACGACGACGACACCACCGCGCTGCGCACCGGCGATCTGGTACACGGCCGACTTGCCGCCGCCGGTGGCGAGGACGACGAGAGTGTCGCGCCCCGCGACCGACGCCTCGATCGCTTCACGCTGCCCCGGCAGGAGCGTCTCCCAGCCGAAGATCTCGCGAGCGACGCGATCAATGGATGCTGCGGGAAGACGGGAGGAGCTCACGCTCGGACGCTAACAATCCCGATCCTGCGATCCGTGCCGCTTGACAGCACCATCCCAGGCGCTCGGGCGATCGCGACATCGGTGGAATCGGTCGAGTTCGGTGCGTTCTGCGGCCGAACTGCACCGGACCCGCCCGACTTCACCGACGTCGCTCGATGCGCGTGCCGGGCGCTTGGGGAATCCTGCGACCGCGACTCCCCCAGCGTCGGCGCGATCTCATGCATTTGGACGAACTTCGGCGCCCGATTTTCGCCGCGCCCCGTGCAGGTATACATCGTCCACGCGCGTCCACACTGGCCTTGCAGCCCACGACCACCTCCCGGCGGCGGACATCCTGCCGCGAGAGGTCTTGATGCGCTGAAAGTACGGGAGTCGAATCACTTTTGCGAGCACGGCCGATGCCAGTACTTGACAAAACGCATTTATACATGTTGCATCGATCCAGTAAACCGTGCACCTCGCGGACCGATGCGCATCCGACAAGGAAGTCAGGAGAGAGTCATGAGAATGACAGTTCACACCGCTCCTCGCGTCTCCGCGCGTAGGGGTCTCGCGATCGCAGCAGCCGTCGCGGTGGCGGCCGGCACGCTCATGTGGGGCGCCGGCGCCGCCCCCGCGAGCGCCGATCCCACCACGTCTCCCGGCCCGCTGGCCGAAGGCGACGTGATCTACCAGGTGCTCGTCGACCGGTTCGAAGACGGCGACCCCACCAACAACGACCAGGGCGACGGCGAGTACGACCCCTCCGACCTCGGGTTCTATCACGGCGGCGACTGGGCGGGTCTGACCGACAGGCTCGGCTACATCGCCGACCTGGGCGTGACGGCGATCTGGCTGTCGCCCGTCTCCGAGCAGCAGCCGCTCTCGCGCGACGGGCAGGAAGCCAGCTACCACGGCTACTTCACTCGCGACTTCGCGACGCCGAACGCGCATTTCGGCGACCGCGCCGAGTTGCAGGAGCTGATCGACACCGCACACGGCCTCGGGCTGAAGATGATCCTCGACGTCGTTCCGAACCATACGGCCGACTACCTCGCGGGCACATCGACGACCTATTCGCCGAGCACCTACAAGCCGGCGAGCCCGCTCGACAACGCGTCGTACTTCCATCACGCCGGCGACTGCCTCTTCAACGGACTCGAGACGCAGACCCAGATCGAGAACTGCGACCTCGGCGGGCTCGACGACCTCGATCAGTCGAACCCGGTCGTCTCGGCGCACCTGATGAACACGTACAAGGACTGGGTCGACATGGGCTTCGACGGCATCCGAGTCGATGCTGCGCGCTCGGTGCCGAAGCCGTGGCTCGCCGCCTTCGAGGCCGAGATGGGGGTGCCGACCTTCGGCGAGGTGTTCGTCGGCGACGTCGACTACGTCTCGGAGTACCAGGACTACGAGTGGGGCGTGCTCGACTTCCCCTACTTCTTCACCGTGCGCGATGCGTTCTCGGCAGATACCGACATGAACAAGCTCGGCGACCTCTTCGACCAGGACAGCAAGTACGCGAACCCGAACCGGCTCGAGACGTTCCTCGACAACCACGATCGGGCGCGATTCCTGACCTGGGCCGACGACAACTACCAGCGGTTGCGCTCGGGGCTCACGTTCCTCCTGACCTCCCGGGGCGTGCCCGTGATCTACTACGGCACCGAGCAGGCCGACGACGGTAACGGCAACCCCTACGAGGTGCCGATCGCGAACAAAGACAACCGCAAAGATATGGAGAGCTTCGACCAGAACTCGAACCTCTACAAGCACATCCAGCGATTGACCGCGATCAAGGCCGCCTACCCGGCTCTGCAGGTCGGCACGCAGCGCGAAATGTGGTCCGACACGTCCGTCTACGGGTTCTCGCGACGCGTCGACAGCACGGGCGCCGAGGCGATCACCCTCTCGTCGAACTCCTGGGCGACGCAGACGCGCACGGTGCCGCTGCGCGCCGAGAGCTCGATCACGGTCGGCACGACGCTGACGAACCTCATGAACACGAGCGACACGGTGATTGTGACGGCCGGCGGGGTCACGGGAAAGCAGATCACCGTCGCTCTCGGTGAGCACGAAAGCAAGGTGTACGCACCCGGGACCCCGGTGTCGGCCTACAGCCCCGAGGCGCGCAACACCACGAAGATCCGCGTGCACTACAACGTGGGTCTCGGGCACAGCATCGCGATCCGCGGCGACGAGTACCCGTTCACGTGGACCTCAGGTCGCGGTGCTCGCAACGTCGCCTCCGACGTCTGGGAGTTCGAGCTCGAACGCATCCCCGACGGTGAGACCTTCCAGTTCAAGCCACTCATCGACGACGTCACGTGGTCGACCGGAGGCAACTTCACCGGGACGGGCGGCGATGTGATCGACATCTACCCCACCTTCTAACCCCCACTCCCGGGCGGCGCCGACATGTCGGACGCCGCCCGGGACCACCGAAAGGATGCTTGTGAGCCACACCATCGAACGGCCCTCTCCCCTCGACACGGCCGGGCGCGCCTTCTCCTGGCGTGACGCGGTCGTCTACCAGGTCTACCTGCGGTCGTTCCGCGACGCGAACGGCGACGGGATCGGCGACCTCGGCGGCCTGAGCCAGGGGCTCGACGCGATCGCGGCACTCGGCTGCGACGCCATCTGGCTGAACCCCTGCTACGCCTCGCCGCAGCGCGACCACGGGTACGACATCGCCGACTACCTGACGATCGACCCGGCGTACGGCACCCTCGAGGAGTTCGACCAGGTGGTTCGACGAGCGCACGAGCTCGGGCTGCGCGTGCTCATGGACATGGTGGCGAACCACTGCTCCTCCGATCACGCCTGGTTCCAGGCGGCGTTGGCCGCCGCGCCCGGCAGCGACGAGCGGGCGCGCTTCATCTTCCGCGACGGCCTCGGCCCCGACGGCGAGCTTCCGCCGAACAACTGGGACAGCGTGTTCGGTGGTCTCGCCTGGACCCGCGTCACCGAGCGCGACGGACGGCCCGGGCAGTGGTACCTGCACTCCTTCGATGCGAGCCAGCCCGACTTCGACTGGCGTCACCCCGCTGTGGCCGAGTACTTCGAGAACGTGCTGCGATTCTGGTTCGAGCGGGGAGTCGACGGCTTCCGCATCGATGTCGCTCACGGCCATTTCAAAGACGCGGCCCTGCCCGACCACCCGGGCGGTCGCGGGCCCGACGCCGGCCACAACCACGGTATGTGGGACCAGCCGGAGGTGCACGACCTCTACCGCTCATGGCGAGCGCTCGGCGGCACTTATGAGCCCGAGAAGTACTTCGTCGGCGAGATCTGGGTTCCCTCCGCCGAACGGCTGGCCGATTACCTGCGACCCGACGAGCTCCACAACGCGTTCTCCTTCGATCTGCTCGTGCAGCCGTGGTACGCCGACCGGTTCCGGAGGGCGATCGACACCGGACTCACCGTCGGGCGCGGGTGGCCGGCCTGGACCCTGGCGAACCACGACGTGCACCGTGCCGTCACCCGCTACGGCCAGGAGCAGCCGCTCGATGAAGCCCTGCCGACCGACATGATCGCCGCGGCGCGACGCAGGGGCCCGGCCGACCTCGATCGCGGGCTTCGCCGTGCGCGCGCGGCAACTGCCCTCGCCCTCGCGCTCCCGGGGTCGATGTACCTCTATCAGGGCGAAGAACTCGGGCTCCCCGAGGTTCTCGACCTGCCGGATGCTGCGCGCCAAGACCCCATCTGGACCCGCTCGAACGGCACCGAGCTCGGGCGCGACGGGTGCCGCATCCCTCTCCCGTGGACGCGGGAGGGCAGCACCTTCGGATTCAGCGACGGGGAGGCCGACACGACCTGGCTCCCCCAGCCCGCCTGGTTCGGCGCCTTCGCGCGGGCGACGCAGGCCGCAGATCCCGACTCGATGCTCTCGTTGCACCGCGACCTTCTCGCCACGCGCCGCGCCCACCTGAGCGGGGCGGAGCCGCTCGTCTGGCTCCCCACCGCAGGTGACGAGGTGCTGGCCTTCCGACGCGGGAACGTCGTCGTCATCACGAACTTCGGCGCCGCGCCCTTCACCCCGCCGTCGACCTGGGGCGTCCTCGCACCGCTTCTCGCCTCTCAACCGCTGACGGATTCCGCGACGGTGCCACCGGAAACGACCGTGTGGTCGACGCTGCACCGCGTTGCCGCAGCCTGAGCATGTATACATTCCCGTTCATATCTTCGAACCCGAACAGCAAGGAGAAACCCATGAAACGCAGGTCCACCGCCGCCGTCGTCATCGGAGCCGTCGGCGCGCTCATCCTCTCGGGATGCGCCGCGAACGGCGCACCCGGCGACGAACCCGTCGAGGTCACCGTCTGGCACTACTGGGACGGCACCAATGCCGACGCGTTCGACGCGATGGTCGACACCTACAACGCTTCCCAGTCTGACGTGAAGATCAGCGCGTCGAACGTGCCGAACTCCGACTTCCTCACGAAGCTCCGAGCCTCCGCGACGTCCGACACCCTGCCCGACATCGCCATCGGCGATCTCGTGTGGGTGCCTCAGATCGCCGAGATCGGCACGCTGGCCGACCTGAAGGGCCGCATCCCCGACGACACCCTGTCCGACGTCAACGACGCGCTGACCTCCTTCGGCACGATCGACGGCAAGCAGGTCTCGGTGCCGGTCTCGGCGAACAACCTCGGCTACATGTACAACAAGACCCTCTTCGCGGAGGCAGGACTCGACCCCGAGAATCCCCCGACGACGTGGGACGAGCTGAAGAAGGCCGGGAAGGCGATCCTCGACCAGACCGGCAAGCCCGGCTACGACCTCTACACGCAGGCCGGGGACAGCGGCGAGGGCCTGACCTGGAACTTCCAGGTCAACCTCTGGCAGACGGGCGGCGAGTTCCTCACCCCCGACAACTCCGCCGCGGCTTTCAACACCCCCGAGGGCGCGAAAGCCCTGCAGTACTGGGTCGACCTCATCGATTCGGGTGTGAGTCCGTACGCGAAGTGGGGCGAGTTCGAGAAGGGGCAGGGCGGTTCCGCTCAGGAAGGCTCGTGGATGGTCGGCATCTGGGCGGCCGACCCGCCGTTCGAGTTCGGCACCGCGCAGGTGCCCTACCCGAGCGACGGTGAACCGGCTACGAATCTCGGCGGCGAGCAGGCCATGGTGTTCGAGAACTCCGACGCCGAGGCCGACGCCGCCGCCGGGTTCCTGTCGTGGTTCCTCGAGGCCGACCAGGTGACCGAGTGGAGCAAGAAGACCGGGATGTTGCCGGTGCTCGATTCCGTCGCGACCGGCTCGGAGTACCTCGAGTGGGTGGAGTCGACCGAACCCCGCCTTCGCCCCTATGTCGAGCAGATGGCGAATGCTCACGCCCGCCCGAACACGCCCCTCTACCCGACGGTGTCCCTCGCGTTCGCGCAGGAGATCGAGAAGGCGCTCGCCGGCGAAGCATCCGTCGACGACGCGCTCAACGCCGCCGAGCGAGCGGTCAACGCCGTCCTGAAGAACGGTTGAGCGGACGATCGTGACATCGGTACCCACCCGGATCCGCCCGGCGCAGTTCGCGTCGGGCGGGTCCGCCCCCGCACGGCGGCGCCGGAGAGGGGATCGCGAGCAGATCGTCACGGCGCTGCTGTTCCTCGTTCCGGCGCTCGTGATCCTCGGCGTGTTCGTCGTCTACCCGATCATCAACGCCGGATACACGAGCCTCACCTCGTGGAACGGCTTCGACCCCGTCAAGGAGTTCATCGGACTCGACAACTACGTGCGGCTCGTGCAAGACCCGGCGTTCTGGAACAGCCTGCTTGTCACCGTCGTCTACGCGACCGGTGTGTGCGTGCTGTCTGTCGCCACGGGACTCGCCGTCGCACTGCTGCTCGATGCCCCGATGCGGGGGCGCGGCTTCTATCGCAGCATCTACTTCCTCCCCGCCGTGACCTCGTCGGTCGCCGCCGCGATCGTGTGGAAGTACATGCTCGATCCCGCCGGTTTCGTGAACGCCCTGCTCGCACAGGTCGGCATCGCGGGCCCCGACTGGCTGCAGGAACGGTGGCTCGCGCTCGGCGCGCTGACCGCGTTGACCGTGTGGAAGAACGTCGGCTTCAACGCCGTGCTCTACCTCACGGCGCTGCAGGCACTGCCCCCGGCCGTCTACGAGGCGGCGCAGCTCGACGGGGCGAACGCGTGGCGACGCCTGCGGCACATGACGATCCCCCTCCTCGCCCCGATGACGTTCTTCGTCGTCGTGCAGGCGCTCATCACGAGCTTTCAGGCGTTCGATCTCGTCTACGTCCTGACCGAGGGCGGACCGCGGGGCGGCACCGACGTGCTCGGAATGTTCATGTACCGCACGGCTTTCCGACTCGGCGATTTCGGCTACGGGACGGCCATCGCGTTCGTGACGCTCCTGCTCGTGCTCGGCGTGACCCTCGTGCAGTGGCGAGCCAGCGGCTCAGGACGGAGCGACCGATGAGACAGCCCCTCGCCCTACGCCTCGGGCGCCACGCCCTTCTGATCGCCGGCGCGGCGCTCGTCGTCGTGCCGTTCCTCTGGATGTTCACGACATCGCTGCAGAGCCGCGCGGAGACCTACACGAACACGTCGGTCATCCCGACGTCGTGGAACTGGGAGAACTACCTGACCGCGTGGGAGGCCGCACCCTTCGGTCAGTACTACCTCAACAGCGTCGTGATGGCGGTCGGGATCGTCTCGAGCCACCTCGTCTTCGACGCCATGGCCGCCTACGCGTTCGCGCGGTTGACCTTCCCGTTCCGCAACGCGATCTTCGTCGTGCTGCTCGCCGCGCTGATGGTTCCGACCTTCGTGACGATCATCCCGGCCTACACGATCGTCGCCGACCTGGGCTGGATCGACACTTATGCGGCCCTGATCGTCCCGCGCATGGCCGACGTGTTCGGCATCATCCTGCTGCGTCAGTTCTTCGTGTCGATCCCGCAGGAGCTCGAAGACGCGGCGCGCATCGACGGCTGCAGCCGCATCGGCACCTTCCTGCGCATCATCGTGCCGCTCTCACGCCCCGCGTTCGCGACGCTCGCGATCTTCAGCTTCCTCTTCGCCTGGAACGACTTCCTCTGGCCCCTGCTGGTGACGAACACCGACGAGGTACGCACGATCCAGATCGGGTTGTCGTCGTTCGTCGGCCGGTACGGCACGAGCTGGAACTACCTGATGGCCGGCACCCTGACGGCGACGATCCCCAGCATCCTCGTCTTCCTCTTCTTCCAACGCGCCCTCGTGCGCGGCATCACCACCTCCGGACTGAAGGACTGACATTCCATGACCGTTCCCGACTGGCTCGCCGACGCCGTCTTCTACCAGATCTTCCCCGAGCGGTTCGCGAACGCCGACCCCTCGCTCGACCCCGACGACGTGGTGCCCTGGGGCTCGACGCCGACGCCCGACAATTTCTTCGGCGGCGACCTGCAGGGCATCATCGACCACCTCGACCACATCGTCGCGCTGGGGGCGAACGCCCTCTACCTGACACCGGTCTTCGAGGCCGACACGAACCACCGCTACGACGCCACCGACTACTTCTCGATCGATCACCGGCTCGGCACCCTCGAGACCTTCCGCGCACTGATCGCCGAATGCCATGCACGAGGCATTCGCGTCGTGCTCGACGCCGTGCTCAACCACTGCGGCAACGGCCACTGGGCGTTCGAAGACGTCGTCGAGAACGAGGCCGACTCGGCCTACGTGAACTGGTTCTCGGTCGAGGGGTTTCCCGTCACCGCCCACCCGACGCCGAACTACCGCACCTGTTCGGGCTGCTACTACCTGCCGAAGTGGAACGCGTACAACCCCGACGTGCGCCACCACCACCTCGACGTCGCGCGGTACTGGATCGACCAGGGCATCGACGGGTGGCGCCTCGACGTGCCGTACTTCATCAACCACACGTTCTGGCGCGAGTTCCGCACCGCGGTGAAGAGCAAGAGCGACGACCTCTACATCGTCGCCGAGGAATGGCGCTCCCCCGTCGAATGGCTACAAGGAGACACCGCCGACGGCACCATGAACTACACCGCCCGCGACCTCATCCTGGGCTTCAGCGCCGATCGCAGCACCGACGCCTACGCGCTCGCCGCCGGCCTGAACGCACTCCAGGCCGAGATCCCCACCGGATTCCACCAGGGCATGCTCAACCTGCTCGGAAGCCACGACACCGAACGGGTGCTCACCCGGCACGAAGGCGACGTCGAGGCCGCGCTGCTCTCGTACGCCCTGCTGTTCTCTCTCGAGGGAGCGCCGATGGTCTACTACGGCGACGAGGTCGGACTCACCGGCGACAACGACCCGGGGTGCCGGGGCACGATGCCCTGGGACGAGGAGACGTGGAACACACGGCTCCTCGACGGCATCCGCAGCTTCGCAGCGTTCCGCGCACAGCATCCCGCGATGCGGCGGGGGCGGCAGACCGCCGTGGCCCTCGACGCCGACACGATCGCGATCGTGCGGGCGGGCGAGCACGAACGGGCCGCCGTGATCGTGCACCGCGGCGAGGGGACGACCGTCGACATGACGGCGGTGCCCGAGCTCGCGTCGCTCGATGAGGACGTCATCGTGCTCGGACCGCGCGGCACGGCGTCGCTCGGGGGCTCTGCGTGACAGGCAGGCGGGTGACCATGCGAGAAGTCGCCGAACTCGCGGGAGTGTCGAAGTCGGCGGTATCGCTGGCGTTCAACGATCCGCGCAAGCTCTCCGACTCCACGCTGCAGAACATCCGCGCGGCGGCGGACGAACTCGGGTACGCACAAGATCCGGCGGCACGGATGCTGCGCACACGGCGCACCGACAGCCTCGCGCTCCTTCTGCCGCAGCAGTTGGACAACGTGCTGCAGAACCCGTACTACACGCAGTTTCTGCAGGGCATCGGCCAGACGTGCCACCGTGAGGGCTTCACCCTCCTGCTCGCTCCCCCGCTGCGGGGGTCGATGCTGCGCGCGATCCCCTACGCCGCCGTGGACGGCGTCATCGTCTCGGGTTTGGAGTACGACCGGGGGGAGGTCACGGCGCTGAGGCACCGCCGCATCCCGTTCGTGCTCGTCGACAGCGAGTGGCACGACGACGTTCCAAGCGTCGAGATCGACGACGGGCAGGGTACCGCGGAAGTCGTCGACTACCTCCTCGGCCTCGGGCATCGCCGGATCGCTTTCGTCGTCTTCGAGACGGGCGTCGAGGGCGGGTACGGCGCGTGGCGCGGTCCTGTTCGCCGGCGCATGGACGGCGTGCGCCGGAGCCTCGGCGAAGTGGGTCTGTCAACCGACGACCCAGGTATCACGGTGCTCGAAGTGGCATGCACCCGCGGCGGTGGCACGGAGGCGTTCCGGCGGCTCTGGGCCGAACCCGAGCCGCCGACTGCGATCGTGGCGTTCAGCGACATCATCGCCTTCGGCGTGCTCGACGCCGCTCGCGCCGCGGGGGTCGACGTGCCCCGCGCGCTCTCGGTGACCGGGTTCGATGACCTGGCCGAGGCGAGCTGGACAGCGCCGAGTCTCACGACCGTGCGGCAACCCATCGCGACCAAGGGCCGCCTCGCGGCGGAATACCTCGTCGAGGCGATCGCGACCGACAAGCCCGCCGAGATCCGCCACCAGCGGCTGCCCACCTCGCTGCTCGTCCGCGCCTCCACGGCTCGCGCGGCGTGATTCCCAACCCACGGCGAACCGATGGTGTCGGCGATTGCTCCGATGGCACCGACGACGCGCGGGCTGAGCGCGCGCCTAGGGTGGCGGAATGACCACCGTCACCTACGCCGAGGTCGGCGCCACCGCGAGCGAACTGCCCCCGGGGTACCACCACGTTCGCATGAGGCGTGTCATCGGCCACGGGCGAGCGGTGTTCGATCGCGCCTCCGACGACCTGTTCGCCGGTCTCGTGCAGCGACGGGCCGGTGCCCGCATCCGGTTATCGGACGTGCCGCTGCGTGAGGGCACGCGCGTGCGCATGCTCGTGAGCGTCGGGCCGCTCTCGTTTCGCATACCGTGCCTCGTCGTCTGGGCGGAACGGAGCGCAACCTCGGCCGGCTTCGCCTACGGCACTCTGCCCGGTCACCCCGAGCGCGGAGAGGAGCGCTTCGAGCTGAGCCTCTCCCCCTCCGGTGAGGTGACCTTCACGATCACCGCATTCTCGGCCCCGGGCCGGTGGTTCACCCGGCTCGGGGGCCCGCTCGCCCGCCTCGTGCAGTCGCGGATGACGCGTCGTTACCTGGCCGCGCTGTGAGCTCGCGGGCCAAGCCGAATCCTCAGTCCGCTGCTCGAATCCACGCTCTAGTGACGCCCCACGATGCGGATTCACGCACATCTATGTGGATTGGACGCGGCGCGCCCGTTCAGGATGCGGCATCCGACTTCATCTCGGGGCACACCCCGCCGGGGTCGGTGGCCAGCTCGTAGTGCCATCGCTCGTTCGCGTAGGTCTGACAGATGCCGTAGCGGGAGCCGTTCGTCATCAGCCAGAACTGCGCGTCGATGGGGCCGATGTCGATGCCGTCGCCAGTGACGTGGGTGGAGCGATCCGGACTCGCGACGTACTGACGAGCGACCTCCTCGCTCGCGTAGAGCTCGATCGCATCCTCGAGCAGCCATTCCTGATACTCGACGGAGCGCCACCCGCTCATCACCCGGAACGAGAGGCCGTCGTTCGCCGCATCGGCTTCGGCCGCACGCATGGCGTCACGCAGTTCGGGGTTGAGGCGGGCGATCGCGGCTACTTCGTCGTCGAGCGTCACGGTCTCACCCTCGGCGATGAGGCCGTCTTCTGCCGTCGGTGAGAACGGTTCGAGCGTGGTGAACGGCGCGACCGCCGCCGAGAATGCGCCCGCGACCGCGATGGCGATCGCGCCCGCAATGAGGGCCGCCGCGATCACCCCGGCCACGACGAACACGACGCGCCGCCTCCGCGCGGACGAGCGACGGACGGGAGCGGCGACAGCAGGAGCATCGAGCGTGAGCATGAGGCCCATCCCACGCGCGCCGATGTTGTCGCGCCGTACGCACGGGAGGATACGACCGCGATACGTGCGCCGCTCTACGCTGATGCCATGCGCGTGCTGATCGTCGAGGACGAGCTCTATCTCGCCGAAGCGATCCGCGACGGGCTGCGACTCGAGGCGATCGCGGCCGACATCGCCGGCGACGGCGACACCGCGCTCGAGCAACTCGCGATCAACACGTACGACGTGGTCGTGCTCGACCGCGACATCCCCGGACCGAACGGCGACGAGATCGCGCGCCGCCTGGCCGCCGAACCCGCCTCGCCCCGCGTGCTCATGCTCACGGCCGCCGACCGCTTGGACGACAAGGCGGCGGGGTTCGAAAGCGGCGCCGACGACTACCTCACCAAGCCCTTCGCCCTGCGCGAGCTCGTGCTGCGGCTGCGCGCGCTCGGGCGGCGGCCGGCAGCATCCACACCTCCGGTGATCGAGGTGTCGGGGGTGCGGCTCGACCGGTTCCGCCGCGAGGTGTTCCGGGATGGGCACTACGTGAACCTCACGCGCAAGCAGTTCGCCGTGCTCGACGTGCTCATGACAGCCGGAGGCGGCGTCGTGAGCGCCGAAGACCTTCTCGAACGGGCGTGGGACGAGAATGCCGATCCGTTCACCAACGCCGTCCGCATCACCATCTCGACCCTGCGCAAGCGTCTCGGAGAGCCCTGGGTCATCGAGACGGTGCCCGGCGTCGGCTACCGGATGACGGCATGACGACGCCACCGCCCTTCCCCACAGAAGGTGCGGTGGCGCCGAGTCGAGAGGGTCAGACCGCGACAGCGATGACACCCGTGATGATCAGGGTCAGCAGCGTCGTCCACAGGACGATCGCGACGCCCTGCCAGAGCAGCACCCGCGCTTTCGGCACGCCCGAACCGGCGAGCGCCGCCGCGGTGAAGTGTGTCGGCAGCAGCAGGGGCCCGAGCAGGCTCACGCCGACCACGCCATAGCGGTGGAAGGCCCTCTGAAACTTCTCCCGGCGTGCCGAGGCCGGCTTACGGGGCTTCGATCTCGTCAGCGCGGCCCGGATCTGCGCCCCCAGCAGCACGACGATGGCCACGGCGACGAAGTTGCCGAGAGCACCGGCGATGGCGGCGATCACCGGGTTGATGCCGCCGATGATACCGATGGATGCTGCGCCCTCACCCTCGATGAACGGCACCGCACCGGCGACGAAGACGATGAGAGGTTGCGCCCATTCCGGAAGCTGCGCGATGAGGTTCTGGAATCCGAGGATGAGGTCGGCGACGGGGTTCATGGGGAGCCTTTCCGTGGGGATGCCGTGTGCAAGCGGCGGTGATTCCATCCCAGCCGCCACCCCCCGCCCCCGGCAGTGTCGTCGCGTCACGTTCGGCCGGGATGATTCCCGGGCCGACCCATGACGAATGTCACGACCCTGCGGCCGCACGGCACGGGGCACGCACGGCTGGCTACCGTGGAGACATGACCACGCCGACGAGTGCCCCCGACCGCGGTCCGCGCATCGGCGATCGGGCGCTCGGCCGAGGCGTCACCGCGACATGGTGGTACACCGCGACAGCGCTCGTCTTCTTTCAGATCATCACGCCGCTGTCGTGGGTCGCATGGATTCCGCTGCGATACGACGACACCGCCGGGCGGGTCGAGCTGGGGCTCTGGCTGGGACTGGCAGCGACGATCTTCGCGGTCGCCGGTCTCGCCGTGCTGCTGCGCGAGTACCGACCGACCGCGATGGCGCAACGCGACGAGGAACGTCGCGGACTCCGCGTCGGCGAGCTGGTGGGCATCGGCATGATGCTCGTGGCCGCTTGTCTGCTGGGGGTGGCCACCGGATCGTGGCTGGCCGGGGTCGGTGTCGTCGCCGGGGCACTCAGCGCGTGCGCCTGGCCGCGTGGCATCCGCTGGCGCGTGGTGATCGGACTCACCGTCGTTCTCATCGCGCTGTGGGTGGTCGAGGCGCCGGCGCTGTCGACGCGATCCGACCTCTACGTTCCGGCGCTGTTCACGACCCTGCTGCCCGCCACGTTCGCCTCGTCGATGTGGTGGTGGGTGATCGTGCTCGAACTCGACCGCGCCCGGGAAGCCGAGAGCGCGCTGGCCGCGACACGTGAACGCCTGCGCCTCGCGAACGACGTGCACGATCTGCAGGGGCACCACCTGCAGGTGATCGCTCTGCAACTCGAGCTTGCCGAGCGTCTGCTCACACGCGACGACCCCGACGGCGCGGCCCGCGAGATCGCACGGGCACGAGAAGCGGTCGACGACGCACGCCAGGGCACGCGCGACCTCGCGTCGCAGTTCCGGGGCGTGCCTCTGCCCGACGAGCTCGAGAACGCGGCGGATCTGCTGCGGTCCGCGGGTCTGCAGGTGACCACCGACGTCGACGCCGACGTCGGGCGCATCGACGCGCTCGGCCCGATCGTGCGAGAGAGCGTCACGAACGTGCTCAAGCACGGCGGCGGACGGCACGCGTCGCTGTCGCTCGCGCGGAACGCCGAGCGGTGGGTGTACCGGATCGCGAACGACGACCCCGGCGACGACGACACGGGGTGGGGATCGGGGCTCGACGGCATGACGGCGCGCGCCGAAGCGGTGGGCGGCGAAGTGCGGGTCTCACGCGAGGGTACGACGTTCGCGCTCACGGTGACGCTGCCCGCCGACGCAGCATCCGTCGATCAGGAGCAGCTCGCATGATCCGCGTTCTGATCGCCGACGATGAAGACATGATCCGCACGGCGCTCGCATCGCTGCTGCGACTCGAAGACGACCTCGAGGTCGTGGCCGAGTGCCGCACCGGAACCGACGCCGTCGCCGAAGCGATGCGCGTCGAGCCCGACGTATGCCTGCTCGACCTCGAGATGCCCGGGCTCGACGGAGTGGAAGTCGCGGAGCGGCTGCGCGGCAAGAGCGCCGCGCGGTGCATCGTGGTGACGCGGCACGCCCGGCCCGGAGTGCTGCGGCGCGCACTGCAGGCCGGGGTCGAGGGGTTCGTGCCGAAATCGCGGCGCGCGGAGGAGGTCGCCGAGATCATCCGCCGCGTCGCATCCGGACGCCGCTACGTCGACCCCGAGATCGCCGCCGACGCCCTCGCCGACGAGCGGAGCCCGCTGACCGACCGCGAGCTCGACGTGCTTCGTGCCGGTCAGCGCGGCGAGACGATCGCGCAGATCGCCGCGACCGTGCACCTCTCCCCCGGCACCGTGCGCAACCACGTGTCGTCGGCGCTCGGCAAGCTCTCGGTCGCCACGCGCCAGCAAGCGACCGTGATGGCGCAGGAACGCGGGTGGATCTGATCGGCATACGCCGGCGATACGGGCGTCGACCTAGGCTGACTGCATGCCGGTGACCGCAGCGGGCTCCTCTCGCGGGCGGGGCCTCTCGCTCCAGGCGAAGCTCGCCCTCAGCTATGCCGGGTTCATCGTCGTCGCCGGCATCGCCCTGTTCGTCGTCGGGTTCTTGCTGCTGCGTTTCGTTCCCGACGGCAACCTGAACCTGGACGGCGGCGGGTTCGTACCCAACCGCAGCGACCTGCTCGAGGTGTTCGTCCGCTACGCCTGGTGGGCGATGGCCGGACTCATCGCCTTCGGACTCATCGGGGGCTGGGTGCTCGCCGGGCTCGTGCTGCGCCCGCTCGGACGGATCGCGGATGCTGCGCGGCGCGTGCGCGACGGACGATTCGACCAGCGCGTCGCCCTCCCCGGACGACGCGACGAGCTCACCGACCTGGCCGACGCCCTCGACACGATGCTCGACCGCGTGGAGCACACGATCGCGGAGGAACGACGCTTCGCCGCGAACGCCTCGCACGAGCTGCGGACGCCGCACGCGATCATCCGCACGATGGTCGAAGTCGGCCAGGCCGACCCGGCCGGCCGGGACATTGACGTGCTACTCCAGCGCATCGGCTCCACCAACGACCGTGCGATCGCGACGACCGAGGCGCTCCTCACCCTCGCCCGCGTGGGCCGCGGCGGACTCCCGATCGAGACGATCGACCTCGCGGCGGTCGCCTCGATCGCGCTGAAGGACGTGCAGGCAGAGGCGGAGGCGCGCAGCATCCGCGGTCGGGTATCGCTGCCCTCCGCCGAGATCACGGCGAATCGAGCCCTGATCGGTCAGCTCGCCGCGAACCTGCTGCACAACGCGATCGTGCACAACGAGCCCGATGGCTGGGTGAGACTGACCGTGACGCCGGGCGATCGATGGGCGGCGCTGACCGTGGAGAACAGCGGTGTCACGCTCGACCCCGCGGTCGCCGCAACGCTGACGGAGCCGTTCGTGCGCGGCGCCGGACGCACGCGTACCGAGTCGGGGCACCAGGGCGCGGGGCTCGGCCTCGCGATCGTGGCGTCGATCGTGCGTGCCCACGACGGGGCGCTCGACGTGACGGCGCGCCCCGAGGGCGGTCTGCTCGTGCGCGTCGTGCTGCCGCGCTGAGGTGGCGGGCACGTCTGAGCCGTCTCCGGCTCAGAATCCAGGAAGAACGGCGCAGCAGCGGCCCGTGCGGCGCCGCGAGACGGGTTTCTTCCTGCATTCTGCGCATGAGACACGGCTCACGGGCGACCGGCCGCCCGCGGCTGACATCTCCGGCGGTGCCGCGCTACTGGACGGTGGCAGTCAGGCGAGCGAGGTTGTCGAGCACCTGCACCGGCACCCGGCGCTGCAGCCACTCTTCGAGCAGCACTTCCTTCGAGCGCGACCGGTAGTCGTTCTCGATGTGGCGCAGGTCGTCGACGAACTCGCGGCCGTGCACGAGCAGCGACACCTCGAAGTTGAGGCTGAACGAGCGCATGTCCATGTTGCTCGACCCGATCACGGCGACTTGGTCGTCGATCGTGAAGTGCTTAGAGTGCAGCACGATCGGCTTCTCGTACAAGAAGATGCGCACACCGGCCCGCAGCAGCGCCTCGTAGTACGAACGCTGCGCGTGGTAGACGAGGAACTGGTCGGCGACCTCGCACGCGAACAGCTGCACGTCGACCCCACGCTCGGCCGCGGTCGTAATGGCGTAGAGCATCGAATCGTCGGGCACGAAGTACGGGCTGGCGATGATGAGCCTCTTCTGCGCCGAGTAGACGAGCGCGTTGAAGAGCTTGAGGTTGTTCTCGCCGTCGAACCCCGGTCCGCTCGGCACGACCTGGCACTCGAACGTGCCGGGGTCGCTGTGGTCGACGGTCATCTCGTCGACGTCGGAGACATCAGGTAGCTCGTCGGTTTCGCTGTACCAGTCGGTGATGAAGAGCGCGTCGAGACCGATCGCCGCCGGTCCTTCCAGGCGCACCATCAGGTCGACCCACTGCAGACCGCGCCGGATGTTGCCCTTCTTGTTGTAGCTGCTGTCGATCATGTTCTGCGATCCGGTGAAGGCGATCTTGCCGTCGACCACGACGATCTTGCGGTGGTTGCGCAGATCGGGGCGGCGCCACATGCCCTTGGTGGGGTGGAAGGGCAGCATCTCCTCGAACCGGATGCTGTTCTCCTGCAGCCATCGACGGGTGTTGCGCCCCTCGGGGTTCGTGATCGTCGCCCAGTGGTCGAAGAGCACGCGAACCTGCACGCCTCGCTCGCTCGCGCGCTTCAGCGCATCGAAGAAGCCGATCGTCGTCTTGTCGCGCGCGAGGATGTAGAACTCCACGTGCACGTACCGGCGCGCCGCATCGACAGCATCCGTCATCGCCGCGATCGAGCCCTCATAGTGCGGGTACAGTCGCGCGGCGTTGCCCTCGAGCAGGGGCATCGCCCCCAGGGTGCGGTTCAGCTGGGCGACCGATGCGAACCACGGCGGGCGCGGATCGTCGACGATCTCCTCGTCGATCCCCTGCGTGTGCTCGAGAATCAGGTCGTTGATCTCGCGCTGGCGATTGCGCCGGTCGCGCGGGAGCTTTGAGCTTCCGAAGAGGCCGAACAGCAGGCTGCCCGGGATCGGCGCGATGAAGATCGCCATCAGCCAGGCCATGGCCGACGTAGGGCGCCGGTTGCGGGGGACGGCGATCACGGCGACGACGCGGATCACGATGTCGACCACCAAGACGACCGGTGAGAGCGTCTTGACCAGGGCCGGGATCCGGGAGACGAGGGCGCGCCATTTCATCTGCTGATCCTGTCAGTCCTGAGAGCCGCCGCGCGCACGTTCACGCGATCCGCCGCTCCCCGGGGCGGATCACACGCCACCACTGGTGGCCGTACCCGCCGAGTTCGACGTCGAATCCGCGGTCGTCCAATGCCACCGGCGCAGGGTCGTCGCCGAGCAGGCTGACGACGCGCCAGCCTTCGTCGGCACCCGCGATGTCGATGCGGAACGTGCGTCCGTCGGGTGCGAAGTTGTGTGCCGCGACGAGCATCCCGAGTTCGCTTGTCACCGAGTGCGCGAGCACGCACGAATGCGGCTGGTCGAGGATCGCCAGCTCTCCCCAGCCGATCTCGGGGGCAGCCCGATACGTGCGGATCAGCTCCTGCACGAAGCGCAGGAACGACCCGGGATCGTGCCGCTGCTGTGAGACGTTGATGTGCTGCGGAGCAAACCCGCCCGCGACGACCTGCGCGACCATGTCGTCGGGGTCGGCGTCGGAGAAGCCCGCTCCGGCAGCATCCGTCCACTGCATCGGCGTTCGCACCGCGGCACGGCTGCCCGTGATGCGGGGGTCTTCCCCCATTCCGATCTCTTCGCCGTAGTAGAGCACGGGGGCTCCCGGTAGCGAGAAGATCAGACTGTAGACCATGCGGATGCGGCGGGGATCGCCCTCGAGCATCGACGGCAGGCGGCGGGTGATGCCGCGATCGTGGATGCGCTGACCTTTCTCGGGCGCGAAGGCCTCGAACACTTCTTCGCGCTCGTCGGCGCTCAGTTGATCGAGGGTGAGCTCGTCGTGGTTGCGCACGAAGTTGCCCCACTGATTGCCGAGGGCGATCGAGGGGCGGGAGAGCAGCGCGTCGCGCAGGGGCGCTGCATCCTGTCGCGCGAGAGCCAGGTAGAGCCGCTGGTTGGCGACGAAGTCGAACTGCATCGTGAGTTCGTCGCCGTCCGAGTCACCGAAGAAGGCGAGCTGCTCGTCGTAGGGCAGGTTGACCTCGCCGAGCAGCATCGCCGCCCCGCGCCGCCGTGAGACGTAGCCGCGCAGAGTGCGGAGGAACTCGTGCTCGGGACCGCCGTCGCCGTCGATGAGGAACGGCACGGCGTCGACGCGGAATCCGTCGATGCCCAGCTCGAGCCAGAAGCCGAGCACCTTCGCGATCTCTTCGCGCACCTCGGGGTGATCGGTCGCGAGGTCGGGCTGGTGCCGGTAGAACGAGTGCTTGTAGTACTGCCCGGCCGTCTCGTCGAAGGTCCACACGCCGTCTTCGACGTCGGGGAACATGCTCGCCGGCGCATCGTCGGGCACGTCGTCTCGCCACGAGTAGAAATGGCGGTAGCGGCTGTCGGGGCTCGAGCGTGCGTCCTGGAACCACGGATGCTCGTCGGATGTGTGGTTCACGACGAGGTCGACGATCACCCGCATGCCGCGGTCGCGGGCGGTGCGGAGCACCTCGACCATGTCGCCGAGGGTTCCGTAGCGCGGATCGACGCCGTAGTAGTCCTGGATGTCGTAGCCGTTGTCGCGCTGCGGCGACGGGTAGAACGGCGCGAGCCACAGACAGGTGACGCCGAGCTCGGCGAGATAGTCGAGGCGCTGCGCGAGTCCGCGCAGGTCTCCGACTCCGTCGTCGTCGGTGTCGAGGTAGGTCTTGACGTCGAGGTTGTAGAAGACCGCGGTCTTCCACCACAGGTCGCTGGTATCGGTGAGTCTCATCGCGCGACCTCCGGTCGGAGGTCGGGTGCGCGGAGCGGGGTGGTCGTCATCGGAGCCCTCTCGGTGGGACGGTGGCGGCTGGTCCCTCCGTTCTACCGCGCCGACCTGGGCGGGTCGCAGGGGTGGCGGGTCTCGATGATGTATGGGCTCACCGCCCCGCGCGGTGCGGGATGCGGGTCACGATCGCGCCCGCTATGCGCGGAACCGTGACGGCGGCGACGCCGACGACAGCGCCGAGTGTGTTCCAGAAGACGTCGTCGAGGTCGGGAACCCTCCCCGGAATCGAGGCCTGCGCGTACTCCACCGCCGCCGACAGGCCGAAGCCCGCCACGACCGCGAGCGGCCACGCGCGGCGATGCAGCAGGAGGGCGATCGTCGCGCCGAGAGGCACGAACATGAGCACGTTGAGCACGCGCTCGGCGTCGCCGTAAGGAATGGCGTCGACCAGCGGGGCGAGCGAAGCATCCATCAGTCGCATGAACTGCCCGCGCGCGGGCGACACGATCGACCTCGGGGCGAGCGTGAGCAGCGCGACCATACCGACCGCGAGCGCGGCGGCGAAGAGGCGGATGCTGCGGGTGGTGGCAGCGGTCATCGAAACGGCCCTTTCCGCCGGCTCGGGCGGGCCGACGTGACGAGTACACCCGCTGCGGTGTTGCGGGAGCGTATGCGTATGCGTCGCACCTGAGTTGCCACGAATGGGGCGCACGACGCCTCGGGATACCCCGCATTGCGGCAACTCACTCCCTCGGGAGTACGGTGCGAGCATGAGCGAACGCGCGATCACGAAGCACTGGACGCCCCGGGCGTTCATCTACCTCGCACTGTCGATCGTCGGACTGGTGTGGACCTTCGCGCTGAACGCCTGGACGGTCATCGAAGGACGCAACTACTTCGCCGACCTGTTCGGCAGCGGCCCGGCGGTGTCGTCGATCGGCGTCGACCTGCTGGTCGTCGCCATCGCCGGGGTGGTGCTGATCTTCGCCGAGGCCCGGCGGCTCCGCATGAAACGCGCATGGCTCTATGTGGTGCTCTCGGCGGTGACGGCGTTCGCCTTCACGTTCCCGCTCTTCCTCGCGATGCGGGAGCGCAAGATCGCGGCGCGCGAGGCCGGCGACGGCTGATCCGCCCGCATAGCTCACCCCGGCCCGCCTCGCCCGACCGCCCCGCTCCCGCTCCCGCTCCCGGGATAGCGTCCGCACCAACGGCGTCGCGGCCGAGCTGTCGCACACCGCGATTGCGGCAAGCACGGCGGACCAGCGCGTGAGGGCTCAGCGCACAGCAGGCGCAAGAAACCCGATGATGCCCACTTCGGCGTCGCCGATCCAGAGGTCACTGCCGACCACGTAGGCAGATCGGCCGTAGCTCAGCCATGTGTCGACGCCGTCGCAGACCTCGGTCGATACGACCACGTCGCGGAAGATCGCCACCCCGTCACTATTCAGAGTCCACGTGCCGGAGAACGCATTGCAGCCGTCGCTGCCGCTCAGGGTGCCGTCGGTCGAGATCACGAGGTGCGGCGTGCCGGCTCTCTGGACTCCCCACAACCCCTCGGGTGTGGGCGGGATCGGCGGCCCGTTGGGGCTCGGGGTGATCTCGCCGCTCGCTATCCGTGCGTTCCGCTCATGCATCGGAGCGAAGCCGTACTCGCGAATAGCCGTCGCCGAAACGATCACCGACAGTACGAGGACGAATGCGGCGAGCGCCGACCATTCCGCCCGCCTCCCGGCCGCGAGGAGCGCCAGGGCGATGGCGACCGCGCCGATCATCACCGCTCCCACGGCCCAGGGGTACACCTCGATCGGCCAGTACAGGTACTGCTCGCGACAATCCCCCGAGCAACCGACGAGGCTGAAGCCCTGGAAGAGCAGCCAGATGTACCCCGCCGCCGCGAGAAGCGGTGTCACGATCCACAAGAGCGGACCGACCACACCGAGAACATCACCCCGCGAGTGCTCTCGAATGCGGCTTGCACCGAGGTCGCGGCGTGTCATCCCGCCACCGTAGCGGGGGCACGTCGGCGAGAGTGCCCGTTTTCGCTGAGGGTGCCCGAAAACTCAGCCTCGTTCGGCGCAAACGGGCACCTTGGGCGCAACACCGGCCGCTCAGCGCGCCGAAGGCGCAGCGCCGTGGGAACACCCCGCCGTGCGGGCCGGTTGTCGAGAAGACAGTCCCGACGAAGGAGAAGCGAATGACCAAGCGCTGGAACGACGTCCGCCCCTACTTCGAGCGCGACACGGTCATGCACGTGGCCACGCTGCTCCCCGACGGCGCGCCGCACACCGTTCCGGTGTGGATCGGCGTGGAGGGCGACCGCCTCACCATGTTCACCATGGCCGACTCCCGCAAAGACCGCGACCTGCAGGTCGATCCGCGCGTCGCGGTGTCGGTCACCCACCCGGCGAATCCTCTCGATTCGGCGTTCGTCCGCGGGCGCGTGGTCGAACGGATCACCGGTGACGACGCACTGCCGATCGTCGACCGGATCTCCGAGAAGTACACCGGCGCCCCGTACGACGTGCGCGAGGGACTGACCGCCTTCTACATCGAACCCGAGGTCAGCTGGGCGCGCGACTACTCCGGCGAGTAGCCCTCAGACCTCGGCCGAGCCCGTCCGCTCGTCGGTGACCGCGTCGCGGTCGGCGTAGGGGCCCGATCCCTCGGGAGCGATGAAGACCTCATCGGGATCCGGCTCGTCCCCGTCGTCGGGCGCGCCATGGGGCGCGGGCGGCAGGTTCTCGAGCTCACCCCCGGCGAGCTGCTCGAGGTCGGCCTGCGTGGCGTCACCGTCGGATGAAGGGCGGATGCTGCTGCTGTCGCTCATCGTGGATCCTTTCGACTGCATCCAGCATGGCGAGCCCGCACCGCTGCACGGGAGGGTCGACAGGGGCCGCCGTGTGTGCCAGTGCCTCAGACCGGCGCGCGCGTGCTGCCCCGCCACCGCACGTCGGCGGGCACGAGGCGTTCGACCACGTCGGGAACCGCGCCGCTCACGCGCTGCTCGAGCAGTTCGAACAGTCTCTCCCCCAGCGCGGCGGGCTGCAGATCGACCGCGGAGATCGCGGGAACGAGCGACTGCGCCCGCGTGCTGTCGGTCGTGGCGAGCAGCTGCACGTCTTCGGGAATGCTGAGCCCCACGGCGGCCACCGCGTCGAGCACCGCGGTGAGAGCAGGCTCCACGGCCAGATAGATCGTGTCCACCCCATCGCGGCATGCATCCGACACCACTCGCGCGGCCTGTGCGGCGTCGAAAGGCAGCGGCAGCACGGCGGTGGTCGTCGCGACGTCGGGGTGCGCGTCGCTCCACGCGTCGTAGGCCTGCGCCACATCCGTCATGTAGTTCTGCCCGGTGTCGGCGATCAACAGCAGAGACCGGCGCATCCCCCTCTGGTACAGACCGTCGAGCGCGACCCGCGTGATCTCCAGCTTGTCGTTGTCGACGACCCACTCATCCGTGGCATTGCTCAACACGTCTCGGCCGAGCGTGACGTAGGCCACGCTCCGCTCTTCGAGTAGGCGCAGCAGCGGGTCGTTCGGCCCCGGGTCGATCACCGCGACGCCGTCGACCGGCAGTACGCCGATCGCGCCCGACACCGACGAACCCGACAGCATGACCGGGTAGCGATCGCTCCCGAGTGCGACGTCGCAGAACGCGCGCTCGCATCGCACGAGGAAGTCGAGATCGCCCACGCTCCACGACGTCGAGTCGGGCACGGTGGCGACGAGCCCGACCAGTCCGGTGCGGGCACCCCGCATGTGCAGGGCGCTGACATTCGCTCGATAGGCGAGCCGGGCGGATGCTTCGGCGACGCGGGCGCGCGTCGCCTCGCTGATGCGACCGGCCCCGCGGAGCGCCTGCGAGACCGTGCTCATCGACAGCCCGGTGTCGAGGGCGATGTCGCGCAGCGTCGCCCGGTCGCGAGGTGCGGTGTCTTTCACTGGGAAGGAGGCCACCCGGTGATCTTATGCGTCGTGGCAGTCACGACGACGGCGCACGCCCCCCACCCTCGAAATCTAGATGTAACGAAACATCAGGATCGGCGAAATGCGTGTGGTGCAACCTTGCATCATGCACCCCGCCTCCCTCTCTGCCACCGACGTTCCGATCGTCGCGGTGCTCGGTCCCTCGAACATCGCTCGCGTCGCCGCTGCCGCCGGCATCGCCCCTGCTCGTCTGATCGACGCCGCCGAACAGGTGGGCGTCATGATCGCTCGCCGCGGGTGGTCGATGATCGTCGTCCCCGATCGCGGCGTGGCCGTCTCCGCCATGGACGGCTACCTGGCCGCCGGCGGAACACGACTGATCGGACTGACCCCGGCATCGGGCATCAGCGAGCCCGCCGCCATGCCCTCCATCGAACTGCAGCGGGTGCGCTGCCACGAACTCCGCGATGAGTTGACCTGGTACGAGCAGCACCACCAGATCGGCGAGATGTCGGACGCCATGGTCACCATCGGACTCAGCTGCGGCACGATCGCCGAGCTGGCATGGACCAAGTGGAACCCCTCTCCTCCTCCGGTCTCGTTCGTCGCGGGGACGGCGAGCGGGCTGCCGCCGGAAATCGCCGCTGAACTCCGGGTCGACGTCATCGCGCTGGCCAACGTCGGCGACTGGCTCGATGCGTCGGTCGCGATCTCCGCCGGGACGGTGGTGTGACGTGGACCGCACCTACCTCGCCCGCATGGGTTCACAGGAGATCGAGCTGCCGATCGTCGACCTGGGCCCGGGGAAGCAGGCGGCCCTGCTCATGACGATCGACCTGCCGGTGTCGGTGCTGACGCGCGCCGGGCGCGAACTCGCCGATCTCGTCCGCGATCGACAGCCCGACATCATCGTCACCGCGGCGACCCTCGGCATCCCGGTCGCCATCGCGGTCGCACCCCACCTCGGCCTCGACGAGTACGTCGTCCTGCAGAAGAGCAAGAAGTGGCACCTCCGCGACAGCCCGTCGGTGGAGGTGACATCGGTGACCACGATCGACGCGCAGCGGCTCACCCTCGATGCCCGGCGACTCGCATCGATCAACGGCGCGCGCATCGCTTTCGTCGACGACGTGATCTCGACGGGTCGCTCCGCGGCGGCCGCCCTCGAGCTACTCACGCGGCACGGCGCGCAGATCGTGTCGGTCGCCGCCCTCATGACCGAGGGCGACGACTGGCGCTCCGTCCTGGGCGACAGCGCAGACCTCGTGCAAGCCCTCGGCCGCCTCCCCGCCGTCACCGACGACTTCTGACCCCACCCCTCCCACGCATTCTCTCGCTTCACCCGACACCGGCATCCGCCGACCCGCACCCGGACCCGCCGTTCGAAAGGACGAACACCCATGACCGCTCGCCGCACCGCCGCAGGACTCCTCGGCGTCCTCACCCTGATCGCCACGACCGCCCTCGCGGGCTGCTCCACCCCCGCCGGCGACACGGGGTCGTCCTCGTCCGCGGACGAGTCACTGGGCTCGATCACGATGCAGTTGCCGTGGATCCTCAACTCGCAGTTCATCGGCGAGTACCTCGCGATCGACGAGGGCTACTTCACCGACGCCGGGCTCGAAGGAGTGAACCTGGTTCCCGGACCGTCGTCGTCCGTCAGCGAGGTGCTGAGCGGCACCGTCGACGTCGGCATGGTCGACGCGATGACGCTGGGCGCGACCGTCGCGAACGAGAACGCTCCGATAAAGATCATCGCCAGCGGCTACCAGAAGAACCCCTACAGCATCCTGTCGCTCGCCGACGGCGACCCGATCGAGGAGCCGCAAGACCTGATCGGCAAGAAGATCGGCGTGCAAGACGTCAACGTCATCCTCTTCGACGCGCTCCTCGCTGCGAACGGCATCGACAAGACCCAGGTCGAGATCGTCCCCGTCAGCTACGACCCCTCCCCACTCATCTTCGCAGAGATCGACGGGTACATGTCGTTCCTCACGAACGAGTCGATCCTCGTGCGCGCCGAGGGTCACGACGCTGTCGACATGCCCTTCGCCGACAACGGACTGCCCTTCGTCGCCGACGCGATCATCGCGACCGACGAGATGATCGCGAACGAACCCGAGAAGCTGAAGGCCTTCCTCGAAGGAGAGATCCGCGGATACGCCGAGGCGCTGCGCAACCCGCAGAAGGGCATCGACCTGATGATGTCGCAGAGCGGAACCGACCTCGGTCTCGACCCCGCCAACGAGCTGCTCTGCGCCGAGGCCGCGAACACGCAGCTCGTCGTCACCGATGAGACGGCCGAGAACGGGCTCTTCACCACCTCTGAAACCCTCCAGGCTGAGACCGTCACGACCCTGGCGACCGCGGGCATCACCGTCACGGCCGACCAGCTGTTCGACATGAGCCTGCTCGAGGCCGTATACGCCGAGCACCCCGACCTGATCGACTACACCGCGAGCTGATCAGAGCACGAGATCGGATGCTGCGCTCCTCCCGGGGCTACCGGGGGCGCAGCATCCGTTCTCGCCGCTTCGCCAAGTCAGTCGTCACGCTGAAGGAAACCCACACCGGCCTCACGGAACGCGCGGGCTCCCGGGCCGTTGACGTGGTTGCGGCCCTCGATCTCGAAGAACTCTCCGCGCGGCGCATATCCGGCGAGCTGTCGCGACTGCTCCAGGATCGGGTCGTCGCTGCCGGTCGCGAACAGCACGGGCTGCAGCGGCGGTGTAGCCGGGTCCGGATCGCCGCCGTCGACCGTCATGCCCTCGGCGATCGCCACGAGGGCGCGCAGATCATTGCCCGGAACGCGCTGCGCGAGTCCGACATACCGCTGGGTCGTCACATCCTCCACCGGGGTGCCGTCTTCGATGAACGCCCGTGCCTGAGCGACGTCGAGGCGCCGCAGCGGCCTCCCGTCGGGGATACCGCCGAGCACGGCGCGGTCGACGTGGTCGGGGTAGGTCACGGCGAGCTCCCACCCGACGCGAGCGCCGAGCGAGTAACCGACGTAGCGCACGGTGTCGAGCAGATAGGTGTCGAGAACGGTGAGCAGGTCGGCCACCAGAGTCGTCATGAGGTAGCCGGCGGCATCGTGCGGCTTCTCGCTCGCTCCGTGCCCGCGCTGGTCGACGGCGAGCACGCGGAACCCCGCCGCCTGCAGGTCGCGAACCCAGCCGGTGTTCACCCAGTTGTCGCGCGCGCTCGAACCGAACCCGTGCACGGCGAGCACCGTGGGCTCGTCGGCGTCGACCCCGCCCCAGAGGTAGGTCGCAAGTCTCAGCCCGTCACCGGTCATGACGAACTGCGGGTCGGGCATCTCGGTGAGGGCACGAGGGGCGGAAGGCACCTCCCGATTCTCCCGCACCGGCGGCGGTCCTCCACGCCCACCGCGGCACCGACGCGCGGGCAATCGGTCGGCGCGCGGGCATGGCGACGCAGAAAGCCCGCGCGTCGAGAGAATGCCCGCGTCTCGACCTGGCTTTCGGGCGGCGGCATCCGTAACGTCGACGCAATGATGCGAGACACCGCGAGCGGTCCGTTCGTCGTGACGCTGGTCGTCGACCTGCCGATCACCAAGCTCGACGCCCTCGACGTGATCGCCTTCGCCGCCGACTCGGTCGTCGAGCATGCGGGCACCGCATGGCCACGGGTGGGGCTGGCGCCGAACGTCTGGGCCGAGGTGCAGATCCCGAAGTTCGCCGACCCTCCGCCGCTCGCGATCGATGTGTGCTCCGACGCATCGCTGGAGGCAGCGGCCGTCGAGGCCCAGCGGCTCGACGCCGCGCTCACCCGCTACGGCTGGGTGGTCCGCGTGCCGCGACCCGGTGAAGCCGGCTGACTCCACGGGGCGCGGCTCAGCGGCTCAGTACCAGTTCGTGGCCTGCGAATGGCCCCACGCGCTGCAGGGGGTTCCGTAGACAGCTGAGATGTACTGCAACCCCCAGGCAATCTGCGTCGCGGCGTTGGTCTGCCAGTCGGAGCCGGCGCTGGCCATCTTGCTGCCGGGCAGAGCCTGCGGGATGCCTGTGGCACCGCTCGAGGCGTTGTAGGCCTGGTAGTTCCAGCTCGACTCCTTCTGCCAGAGCGACGAGAGGCACGAGAACTGGTCGCTCCCCCAGCCGTAGCGGGAAGCGGCCATCGAACTGGCGATGGACTTCGCGCCATCGGGCGTGTTCGCCGCCGCGAGCGCATCGGCTGCAGCCTGAGCGGCAGCTGCTGCGGCGGCCTGCGCAGCTTCCTCGGCCTCGCGCTGCGCCTGCGCGGCGTCCTCCGCCGCCTTCTGCTCGCGCGCGGCTTCGAGCTCGGTGCGGAGCGTCGTGACCTCCTCGGTCACGGAAGCCGCCTGCGTCTGTGCGTCATCGGCCAGCTCGGGGTAGAGCAGAACGGGAACGAAGCTCGCCTTCGCGAGGCTCGAGATCGCCGCGCGCAGATCGGTGGTGTCGATGGTGGAGTCGGCGATCCGCGACGACAGCCCCGACTCGGCAACCGACGCCATGACGGTCGCGGCCTCGGTCTGAGCCGACCGCGCGCCGTCGAGGGCTGCCTGAGCCTCGTCCGTGCTGGTGGTGAAGGCATCGACCACGGGCGATTCGGCGAGGAAGGGGGCAGCTTCCGTGATCTGCAGGGCGAGGGTGGCGGATGCGGCGGCCGGCGTCGCGATCGGACTCGCGGTCGCGGCGGCAGCCGAGGCCAGAACGCTGACGGCGACACCGGCGCACGCGCCGGCGATGAGGAAACGGCGGCGCGGGCGCGCCGATTTCTGGGTGTGGAGCATGAACCGGGTCCTTCGGTTGGTGGGCGCCAGAACGGCGCTTCGCGTCCTCGGGTGAGACACAAGTGCCCGAGTCTGCACCACCGCGTCTGGACGAATCCTCGGCGCTTCCTGGACGGAACGTGAGAGGAGCCCTTATGGGAAAGACCGGATCAGCAGGTTTTCGTTGGTCGGCCCGGGCACGTCAGAGGTCGGCAAGCCGCCCCTCGAGATGCGTGATCAGACCGTGGGTCTGCGCGATGGCCTCGTCGGTGACATCGACGAGGCGGGTGTGCACGACCGTGTTCGCCGCCAGCGCGTCGCAACCCAAGATGCGCTGCACCTCGTCGCGCGCGGCCTCGCGCGTAGCAGCCGACACGACAGCATCCGCCACCTCGGAGAACCGGTGACGCGCCGCCAGGAGTGCGCGGCTCTGCACGATCTGCGCCTCGAGCTGTTGCTTCTCCTCGGCGGGAGTCGAGATGTCCCTGGCGATGGGACGATGGCGTTCGATCACCTCGGCCGTCAGCTCCAGCGGCAGGGGCGGAGGCGAAGGAACGGCCAGCCCCGGCAAGAATGCACGCAGTCCGTAGCTGCCGGGTTCCAGATCGCGCCACTGCGCGTCCCCGACGTTGACCGGAAGGCGCGCGTACTCACCCGGAGCGAGCGCCACGGCCCGGTTGTGTCCTCCCCCGCTCATCCAGCCGAATCCCACATCCGTCTGGCCGGCCGGGGTGATGACGCCGACGACGTGGAACGGATCACCGTCGGGACGCCACACGCTCTCACCGGTATTGACGACGTCGACGGCGAACCCGACACCGTCGAGAGCGTCGTCCATCCACCTGCGGGTCGACTCCGGCCACCGCATCTCGAGACCGCGCGACCTTTCCGCGCGACTAGGTCGCAGGGGCATCTCCTGGGACTGCACCCGCACCGATCGGTTCGGTGCCTCCGGGTGCCCGTCTCCCAACTGCGCGATCCGCCACGATCGACCCGAAGCGTCGACGGGGGCGCCGACCACGACCGCCCCGGTCTCCCAGCGCTGCAGCACCCGCCAGCCGTCGGCGGGGATCCCCCGCACCCGTCGCTCGTCTACCGTCGCCCCGAACTCCGCCGCCAGGCGGCCGAGGGGAACGCCGACCTCGTCGATCACGGCTTGCGGAACGTCGAGGTACCCGATCTGCGGATGCTCGGCGGAGTCGCTCATCCGGCTCGTCAGGGGCGCTGCGCCCGGTAGTACGCCAGGAGCGCCTTCGTCGACGCATCCTGCGCCTCGAGCGCGTCTTCGTCTCCCTCGATGGCCGGGGCGATCTGCAGGGCGAGCTGCTTGCCGAGCTCGACCCCCCACTGGTCGAACGAGTTGATGCCCCAGATGGTGCCCTGGGTGAAGGTGATGTGCTCGTACAGCGCGATGAGCTGCCCGAGAACCGACGGGGTCAGCGACGGCGCGAAGATCGACGTCGTCGGGCGGTTTCCGGGGAACGTGCGAGCGGCGACGAGTGCTCCGGTGGTGCCTTCGGCCTCGACCTCCTCGGCCGTCTTGCCGAATGCGAGGGCCTTCGTCTGCGCGAGGAAGTTCGCCAGGAACAGCCCGTGCACGTCACGGCCGCCGTCTTCGAGCGGGTAGGCGGGATTCGCGAAAGCGATGAAGTCGGCCGGGATGAGGCGGGTGCCCTGGTGGATCAGCTGATAGAACGCATGCTGACCGTTCGTACCGGGCTCTCCCCAGAAGATCTCGCCGGTGTCGGTGACGACGGGCGTGCCGTCCCAGCGCACCGACTTGCCGTTGGACTCCATCGTGAGCTGCTGCAGGTAGGCCGGGAAGCGGTGCAACTGCTGAGCGTAGGGCAGCACC
This sequence comes from Microbacterium sp. Gd 4-13, assembly GCF_003095395.1. Lineage (GTDB taxonomy): Bacteria > Actinomycetota > Actinomycetes > Actinomycetales > Microbacteriaceae > Microbacterium. The sequence goes on along the minus strand of NZ_QEIJ01000007.1, from coordinate 111,452 downwards.
GCGTGCGACTGGGCCCCGAGGAAGTTGTTGTACCAGACGTTGAGCAGGCCCATGAGAACAGGCACGTTCTGCGCCAGCGGGGTGTGTGCGACGTGCTCGTCGACCGTGTGGAACCCGGCGAGCAGCTCGCGGAAGCGGTCGGGGCCGAGTGTGACCGCCAGCGACAGCCCGATGGCCGAGTCGACGGAGTAACGACCGCCCACCCAGTCCCAGAACCCGAACGCGTTGGCCGTGTCGATGCCGAATGCGGCGACCTTGTCGAGCGCGGTCGACACCGCGACGAAGTGGTGGGCGACAGCATCCGTCCGGGATGCTTCGGAGCCGTCGATCGCGCCGGACTCGGTCAGTCCCGACCACAGCCATTCGCGGCCCAGGCGCGCGTTCGTGAGGGTCTCCAACGTCGTGAAGGTCTTCGACGCGACGATGAACAGCGTCGTCTCGGGGTCGAGGCCGGCCGTCTTCTGCGCGACGTCGGTCGGGTCGATGTTCGACACGAACAGCGCCTCGATGCCGGCGTCGGCGTACGGCTTCAGAGCCTCGTAGACCATGACCGGTCCGAGGTCGGACCCGCCGATGCCGATGTTGACGACATGGGTGACCTTCTTGCCGGTGATCCCGCGCCACTCACCCGACCGCACGCGCTCGGCGAAGGCCGACAGGTTGTCGAGCACCTCGTGCACGTCGGCGTCGACGTGCTGTCCGTCGACGACGAGCTCGGGGCTGGCCGCCCCCGGCCGGCGGAGGGCGGTGTGCAGCACTGCGCGGTCTTCGCTCGTGTTGAGGTGGTCGCCGGCGAGCATCGCCGCATATCGCTCGGCGACGCCGGTCTCCTCGGCGAGCTTCACGAGGGCCGCGAGGATCTCGTCGGTCACCAGGTTCTTCGAGAGGTCGACGTGGAGGTCGCCGACCGTGTGGGTCAGGCGCTCCACCCGACCCGGGTCGTTCGCGAACCATCCGCGTAGATCGGGCTCGAAGGTGTCGCGGGCCGCGGTCAGCTGGCTCCAGGCAGACGTGGACGTGGGGTCGACAGGTGCGCTCACACCCCTACGCTAGCGACGATTCAGCGTCCCGCGGGGGCGGCGCTCGTGAGTCGTCCCCTGTCCGCCCGGGTGAGAGGCGGAATCGAGCTGAGCAGCTCGCGTGTGTAGGCATGCGCGGGCCGCTCGAAGATCTGCTCCACGTCGCCGGTCTCCACGGCCTCGCCCCGATACATCACCAGCACTCGGTGGGCCAGGTTTCGTACGACCGACAAGTCGTGCGAAATGAACAGGATGCTGAGCCCCAAGCGATCTTGCAGGTCGACGAGGAGGTCGACGACCTGGGCCTGGATGGTCACGTCGAGCGCCGAAACCGGTTCGTCGCACACGAGCACGTCCGGGTCGCGCATCAGGGACCGTGCGATGCCGATCCGCTGTCGCTGACCGCCGGAGAACTGATGAGGGAACCTGTTCATCATCTCGGGCGAGAGGCCCACGAGGTCGAGCAGCTCGGCGACGCGGGCTCGCCGCGAGCTCGCGGTACCCACCCCGGCCACGGTGTGCGGCTCGGCGATCACGTCGCGCACCCGCATCCGCGGGTCGAGCGAAGTGTAAGGATCCTGGAAGACCATCTGCACGCCGGCCTGCGCCCCCGGACGACGCCCTCGGGTGCGGCGGGTCACGTCGCGACCCTGGTAGAGCACGGTGCCGGCATCGGCGCTCTCGAGGCCGACGATCATGCGCGCGAGGGTCGATTTGCCCGATCCGGACTCCCCGACGATGCCGAGGGTCTCTCCGCGGCGGAGGATGAGATCGACTCCGTCCACCGCTCTGACATGGTGACGCGAGAGCGCCGAGCCGGACGAGAACGTGCGGGTGAGACCGGTCACCTCGAGGGAGAGCGGCGGGTCGGAGCGCTCGATACCGGCCGTGGGCGCGAGAACGCGCGCCGGTTCGGGGCGCGGCGCCGACCCGAGCAGGGTGCGGGTGTAGGAGTCCCGCGGTGCCTCGAAGATCTGGTCGGCATCACCGGACTCCACGACCTTGCCCCGATGCATCACGACCAGGCGGTCGGCGACCTCGGTGACGACGCCGATGTCGTGGGTGATCAGGAGCACGCCCATATCGAGACGCCCGCGCAGATCGTGCAGAAGACGGAGGATCTGCGCCTGCACCGTGACGTCGAGAGCCGTCGTCGGCTCGTCGGCGATCAGCAGAGCGGGTTCGAGGGCGATGGCCATCGCGATGAGGATGCGTTGGCGCATGCCGCCGGAGAACTGGTGGGGGTAATCGTCGACGCGTGTCTTCGGCGACGGAATACCGACGAGGTCGAGAAGCTCCACCGCGCGCGCCTTGGCCGCGGAACGCCGCATCCCCCGGTGCACGCGGAAGATCTCGCCGATCTGATCGCCGATCGACAGCACGGGGTTGAGCGATGACAGTGCGTCCTGCAGCACCATGCTCATCGCGTCGCCGCGGAGCCGGCGCCGCCGTTGTTCGTCGAGGGAGAGCAGATCGGTGTCACCGAGACGCATCTCGTCGGCGCGCACGACGGCCGCCTCGTCCTGGATGCCCATGATGGCGCGCGCGGTGACCGTCTTTCCCGACCCCGACTCGCCCAGAAGGGCGACGAGCTCGCCCCCGCGCACGTCGAGATCGAGACCGCTGACGGCGGGTACGTATTCACCGGCGCTGCGGAATCCGATGTCGAGTCCTCGCACCGACAGAACCGTGCGCCCCGTGATCGTCTCGTTCCTCATCGCTCCATCATGCACCCCCTGCGGTGCCGGATTGTTTCAAACATGAAAACTCTGTGCCGGATTTCATCATTTCGGTTGACATATGCGCCGGATGAACGGCAAAGTCATGCCGACGGCGCCGATCCTCGCGACCGAGCGCCCTGACTTGCCGAGTGAATGGAGACACACGTGCTCGAACCAGCTGAGCGGTACACGGGATACCGGGCGTACGACTATCTCGAAGCAGGGGTGGACTATCGAGAGTTCACCTACGCCGCCCAGATCGGCCGCGTGCCCGAGTACGCCGGGCTGCAGCTCACCGATGAGCAGTCGGCCCGCGCGAAGAAGCTCCTCGCCGAGGAGACGGTGATCTCTCTGCATGAGCACGTGCAGGTGTTCCCCGAGAACATGGAAGACCTGCGCGACCACATCCGCGCGGGGAGGGAACCCACGGGCTACGCGGGCCTCGCGCGCTCCGGCCTGACGGCGGTGTTCGACAACGGGATGGACGGCACCTGCTGCATCTCCAGCGACGCCGGCTGGAAGTACCAGGACGTCCTTTTCGACCTCGGCGTGCGCATGGCTGATCTCGCCCACCAGGACTACGTCATCAAGGGCGAGTCCCTGAAAGACATCCAGTTGGCGAAGGACACGGGCCGCATCGCTCACATCTTCGCGCTGGAGGCGGCCACTCCGATCGAGAACGAGGTCGACCGTCTCGACGTCCTGTACGGCTTCGGCGTGCGGCAGATGGGGATCGCCTATTCCGAGGCGAACTACCTCGGCGGCGGGCTGAAGGAGCGCGGCGACGGCGGTCTGACCTACTTCGGCGAGAAGGCCGTGGCCCGCATGAACAAGCTGGGCATCGCGATCGACATCTCGCACTCGGGCGACCGCACCTGCGTCGACGTCATCAAAGCCTCGACCAAGCCGGTCTTCATCACCCATGCCGGCGCGCGGGGCCTCTGGCCCACCAACCGCATGAAGACCGACGAGACGATCATCGAGTGCGCGAAGCGCGGCGGGGTGATCGGCATCGAGGCCGCTCCCCACACCACCCTGTCGCCGGCGCATCCCCACCACTCGCTGGAGTCGGTGATGGACCACTTCCAGTACTGCGTCGACCTCGTCGGGATCGAGCACGTGAGCTTCGGACCCGACACCCTCTTCGGCGATCACGTCGGGCTCCACCACGCCTTCGCGGCGCAGCTCTCTCTCGGCCAGGCCCACGGCCAGGTCGATTTCGAAGAGGTGCCCTACGTCGACGGCGTCGAGAACCCCGCCGAAGCGATGGGCAACATCATCGGCTGGCTGGTCAAGCACGGATACTCCGACGACGAAATCCGCGCCGTCGTCGGTGGCAACACGATGCGCGTACTCGAGGAGGTCTGGTTCTGATGCGACACAAATCACTGGCGGGGGCGGGCCTGCTCGCCGTTGCCGCGCTCGCCCTGAGCGCCTGCGCGCCGCAGGCTCCGGAAGCACCATCGGGAGGGGCGAGCGAGGCGGGGAATGACACCCTCACCATCGCCACCACCACCGACGTCGTGAACTACAACCCGCTGATCGGCAACAGTCGTAGCGACTACTGGGTCACGAACCTCATGTACCCGCACCTGCTCTCCATCGGGGACGACGGCGCGAAAGAGGCGCAGCTCGCCACCGAGTGGGGCTACGTCGACGACACCACCGGGTACTACGAGATCCGCGACGACATGACGTGGAGCGACGGCGAACCGCTGACGGCGGAGGACGTCGCCTACACGATGAACGCGGTCAAACAGGATCAGCCCTCCGGCACCTTCTACGGACAGATGACGAACTTCTCCTCGGCCACCGCGGTGTCGGACACGCGGGTCGAGATCGAGCTGACGCAGCCCGACTCGTCGATCGTCGAGGAGATCGGCTTCTGGGGAAACGTCGTACCGCAGCACGTCTTCGAGCCCGCAGGCTCGGTCGCCGAGTTCGCGAACGACGGCAGCGACGGCTGGGTCAGTGCCGGCCCCTACCTCCTGACCAACGTGCAGGCGGGTCAGAGCTACACGATGGAACGGGTGGACGACTACCCCCTCGTCGAGGGCGGCACGCCCGTCGCCGCGAAGGTGGTCTACCGGGTCTACCCCGACGTGAACACCGAGATCCTCGCGCTGCAGAGCGGCGAGGTCGACGTCATCGCCAACTCGCTGCCGCCCGCGCAGGTGCAGCAGCTGCAGAACACCGACGGCATCGAGGTGGCCGAAGTCACCGGTCTGGGCTACGCCCACATGACCTACAACATGCAGAACCCCGACCTCGCCAAGGTCGAGGTGCGCCAGGCGCTCGCGCATGCCGCCGACTACGAGGCGATCCGCAGCGTGGTGCTGCAGGGACAGGCCGTCTCGACCGGGTCGAGCCCGTTGATGCCCGTGCTGTCGAAGTACTACGACGATTCGATCAGCGAGTACGCCTTCGACCCCGACCAGTCGCGGCAGCTGATGGAGGACGCCGGTTACACGGCCGACGCCGACGGCATGTACCCCGTCTCGTTCCGCCTCATCTATTCGCTGCAGGATCCGGTGACGAGCCAGTGGGCGCAGCTGGTGAAGGACGGCGCAGCGCAGGCCGGCATCCGTATCGAGCTGCAGGGCTCGGAGCGGAACACCTATCTGTCGCAGACGAACGACGGCGACTACGACATCTACGCCGGCAACTTCGCCATCATGGACGACCCGGTGACGAACTTCAGCCTGTCGTACCTGCCCGGCGGTGCCATCAACTACACCTACAACGATGACGCCGAGCTGAACGCACTGATCGCCGAAGCCTCCCAGACCTTCGACGAGGCGAAGAAGATCTCGCTCATGCAGGAGGCCGCGAAGATCGTCCACGAGCAGGTCTACGACAACGTCATGTACACACAGAACCTCTATGTGGCGTACAGCTCCGAGTGGGACGGCTTCATCTCCAAGCCCAGCGAGCTGCTGTCGATCGTCAACCCCGTCTCGGTGGCCAGCGCCTTCCGGGTCGCCGAGTAATCCGGAAGGGCCGCCCGCGTGTCCATCGCTCTGTTCGTCCTCCGCCGCCTCGGGCGGGGAGCCCTCACGATCCTGTTCGCCGTGACCGTGACCTTCCTGCTCCTGCGACTGCTGCCCGGTGACCCGGCGCTGGCAGTGGCGAGCACGAACATGACCGAGGAAGCGCGGGCGGCCCTGCTCACGCAGTACGGGCTCGATCAGCCCCTCCCCGTGCAGTACGTCCTCTACCTGGGGCAGCTGCTGCAGGGAAACCTCGGCACGTCGTTCACCCAGTCGGTGCCGGTGGTCGACGTGCTCCTGCAGCGGCTGCCGTGGACGCTGCTGCTGACGATCTCAGCGCTCGTGCTCACCATCGTCATCGGCATCCCGCTCGGCGTGCTCGCGGCGTCGCACAAGAACCGGTTCCTCGACCGGCTCGTGCAGGTGCTCGGCGTGACGGGTCAATCGCTCTTCGTCCCGAGCGTCGGGATCCTCCTCCTGCTGGTCTTCGGGCTGATGTTCCGCTGGTTCCCGATCGGCGGCGCCTACAGCGAGGGGGTCTACGGCATGGAGTGGTACGGGTCGGTGCTCCAGCACCTCGTGCTGCCGACCGTGTCACTCGCGCTCATCCAGCTCGGGTCGTTCGCCCTCACGATGCGGGCCACCCTCATCGACGCACTCGGCGACGACTACGTGACGCTGGCGAAGGCGAACGGCATCCCCCCGCGCCGCATCCTCTGGAAACACGCGTTGCGCAACGCGATGCTCCCCGCCATCACGTTGATCGGCTTGCAGCTCGGTTTCGTCGTCGGCGGCGCCGTGCTCACCGAGACGGTCTTCGCCTACCCCGGAATCGGCCGGGGAATCTACGAGGCCGTCACCCAGCTCGACTTCCCCGTTCTCCAGGGAGCATTCCTGCTCCTGGCTCTCACCGTCGTGATCGCCAACATGCTCACCGACATCGCCTACGGATTCCTCGACCCGAGAGTGAAGACCGCATCATGACCGCCCCGCTGACCACCACAGAACTCACCACCCCGCTCGTCGAGCCCGCCGGAGGACGCGGCGACCGCGCGAGTCGGGCGACGTGGCGCGCGTTCCGGCGACAGCCTCTCGGCATCGTCTCGCTCGTGATCCTGACGATCCTCGTGCTCGTCAGCGTCCTGGCGCCTCTCCTCTCCCCGTACCCCGCCAGCTACGGCACCGAGGTTCTGAGTCCCCCCAGCGCGGCGCACTGGTTCGGCACCGACGCGCTCGGCCGCGACGTGTTCGCCGAGGTGATCTGGGGCACCCAGCAGTCGGTCCTCGTGGCCGTGGCGGCGTCGGCGATCGCCATCATGATCGGCACTCTCGTGGCCGTCGCCGGCGCCTACGTGCCCCGGCTCGACACCGTCGTCAGCGTCGTCGTCGATCTCACCCTGTCGCTGCCTGTTCTGCCGCTCATGATCCTCGTCGCCGCGCTCGCCGGGCCCAGCACGTGGACGATCATCCTCGTCGTCGCGGCCTTCTCGTGGCCCGAGGTCACGCGCCTCGTCCGCTCGCAGGCTCTCGCCGTCGTCAAGCTCCCCTACATCGACGCCGCCCGCCTGATGACGCGCAACCACATCTGGATCGTCGGGCGCCACATCATCCCCGCCGTCACACCGGTCATCGTGGTGTCGGTCGTCGTCACGGCATCGCGGGCGGTGCTCTCCGCCGCGGGACTGGCGTTCCTCGGCCTGGGAGACCCCACGACGTGGTCGTGGGGTCGCATCCTCTTCGAAGCGCAGCAGTCGGGCGCGATGGTGAGCGCGTGGTGGTTGACGCTGTTCCCGTCGCTGGCGATCCTCGCGCTGGTGCTGTCGGCGACGCTGCTCTCGATCGGCTACAACGACGCGAGGAACCCCCGCAATCATGAGCGCTGATCCGTCCACTCCCTTCTCGCAGCGCCTCGGTGCGGAGGTGTACGACCGCATCCAGGAGCGGATACTGGCCATGCTCGCCGCTGAGAAGGTCGACGCCCTCATCACCGACCATCCGGAGGATGTGTCGTACCTGACCGGATTCTTCCACCACCCCGGCGAGCGCCCGGTGGCCGTTCTACTCGAGTCGACCGGTCGGGTCGTGCTGCTCGTGCCCGAGCTCGAACGCCAGCACGCCGAAGAGCAGCGCGCGCACGCCGAGATCGTCACGTTCGCGGAGTACCCCGGCCTCGAGAGCCCCTTCGCACCGCTCTCACGAGCGGCGGCGCCGGCACGGAGGATCGCGGTCACCACGCAGATCACCCACCATCGCCTCGCGCTCCTGCGCTCCGCCTTCGATGGCGTCGAGTGGGTGCCGAGCGAGATGGTGACGACCGCCCGCTTCATCAAGCTGCCCGAGGAGGTCGCACTCCACCGGGAGGCGGCGCGGATCACCGATCTCATGCTCCAGGCGGGGGCCGACCTCGTGCGCGATGCGATCGGTTCGGGCGCACCGTTCCCCTCCGAAGCCGACCTCGCAGCCCACGTCGGACGCGTGGGGGTCGGCGAGATGTATCAGGAGCACGCCGACGTCGTCGTCATCTCCTTCCTCGCGGGCGGCCTGGTCTACGCCGGAGCGAACTCGGCCATCCCGCACGGCCTGCCCTCCTCGTACCGACTCCGCGACGGGGACACCTTCATGCTGTCGCTGGGCGCGGCCGTCGGCGGGCGCTTCGTCGAGGGCGAGCGCACGTTCGTGCTGGGCGAGCCGACGTCCGACCAGCGGCGCTACCACGACACGATCCGCGACGCACAGGCCGAGGGCGGCCGCGCGATCGCCCCGGGCATCCGCTGCTGCGACAGCAACGCGCGCTGCCTCGACGTGATCCGCGACGCCGGACTCGGGTCGTACCTCCGGCACCGGCAGGGGCACGGTATCGGGCTCGGCATGCACGAGCCGCCGTGGCTGGAAGACGGCGATCCGACGGTCCTCCGACCCGGCATGATCGTCTCCAACGAACCGGGAATCTACATCCCCGGACACGCGGGGTATCGGATCAGCGACAGCATGCTCGTCACCGAGACCGGTTCCGAGCCCCTCACGTCGTTCCCGCGCTCGCTCGAGGACTGCGTCATCCCCCTCTGATCCTCGCCGGCTCCCCGCGCAGCATCCACCCGTCGAAAGGACGACCATGACCGAGAACGCCGTCTCCCCCGAGTTCGCAGCAGCGACCACACGCGCGCAACGCGTGGTGATCAACGGCAACGAGCTCGCCGTCGAAGTGCTCGGCCCGGAGGACGCCCCCGTCATCCTGACGCACCACGGCGCACCCGGGCTCGGATCGCGCGCCGAGCCCCGCGCCAGCTTCGGCCGACTCGCCGACGAGTATCGCGTCGTGGTGTTCGACGCACGCGGCAGCGGGGAGAGCGAGGGGGCGGGCGTCTTCAGCCACGAGCAGTGGGCCGCCGACCTCGACGGGCTGCGCGAGTGGGCGGGTGCGGAGACGGTCATCATGGCGGGCGGCTCGTACGGCGGTTTCATGGCGATGGAGTACGCCATCCGCTACCCCGACCGGGTGAGCGCGGTCGTGCTGCGCGACACGTCGGCCGACAACGGCAACGCCCACCTGGCGCGCGAGAACGCGATCGCCAGCGACCGCGTCGACATCGACATGGAGAAGTTCGACCGCATCGACGAAGGCCGGGTTCGCGACAACGACGACCTCAAGGACTGCTGGCGGGAGATCCTGCCGCTCTACGACTTCGTCTACGACCCCGAGGCCACCGAACGGAAGGTGCAGGCCACGCCCTACCGTTTCGAGGCGCACAACTACGCCTTCTCGGTCAACCTGAAGAACTACGACCTCAAGCCGCGGCTGCCCGGAGTGACGGCGCCGACGCTCATCACCGTCGGACGCACCGACTGGATCACGCCGGTATCGTGCAGTGAGACCATCGCAGAGCTCATCCCCGACTCGCATCTCGTCGTCTTCGAGAAGTCGGGCCACTCGCCCCAGATCGAGGAGGCAGAGGAATGGACACGGACCGTCCGCTCGTTCCTACATCGGGTCGTCCCTCCGACGGCGTCAGCGAACCCGTGATCTCCGGCGCTCTGGACCGCCTGACCGACCTCGACAAGCGCATCATCGTCGCGCTGCAACGTGACGGACGCGCCAGCTGGCGGGCCATCGCCGAAGCGGTCGGCGGCCCGGTGACGACGGTCTCGCGACGGGGACAGCAGCTGATCGCCGACGGCGTCGTACGCGTCGCGGCCGTGCCCGCCCTCGGCGCCGACGGACCGTTCGACTCGTTCTTCGTGCGCATCAACACCGCCCCGGGGATGCAGATGCGGGTCGCCGAGACACTGGCCCAGAACAAAGAGGTCAGGTTCTGCACGGTCGTCACGGGCAGCTACGACATCATGGCGGAGGTCATCGTGCGTGGCGGCGCCACCCGGTACCCGCATCACGTCGCGGAGCTGCAACTGATCGACGGTGTCGAGCGCTGGCGCAGCGACCTCATCCTCCATGTCTACAAAGTCAGCTTCGACTGGGGTCGTCAGCTGTACGGGGAGATGCTCGGGCCGCCCGATGCTGCCGAGGACGAGGCGCCGCCGACGCACGCACCGTGCGCGCCCGAGCACTTCGACGGCGCCGATCGGGCCATCCTCGCGGCGCTGCGCGCCGACGGACGAGAGACGTTCCAGAGCATCGCCGAACGGCTCGGCATGAACGAGTCGAGCGTGCGGCGTCGCTTCGAACGGATGCGCAGCACTCACTGCGTCGACATGCTCGCCCTCGTTCCCTCCGCGGCCCTCGGGATGGCGGCGGAGACCTTCATGACCGTCACGGTGCGCCCTGACCGTCTCGACGACGTCGCACGCGAGCTCAGCGCCTACCCCTTCGTGCGATACCTGGCCGTGCTCCTGGATCAGAACGCACTCGTGTGCGAGGTGATCTCACCGTCGACCGCCGAGCTCTACGCCTTCATCACCGACTCCCTCGCCCACCTCGACGGCGTGCAGGGGTGGACGTCGAGCATGGAGCTCGTCTTCCTCAAGCGCGGGTTCATCGAGACGCCGTGGTGGCGGACGCAGCTCGCGTCCGCACTTCCCGACCACGGAGCCATCGCTTCCGCGTGACTCCGCCGCGCACGGATGTAAAGGCGGTCGATGCCACCCCGCACCCCGCGTACGGTGAAGGGCATGCGCCGTATCCCCGCCCTCGCCGCCGCCTCCGTCGTACTCGCGCTCGCCCTCGCCGGGTGTTCGCCCGCGACGATCGGCACCGACACCCCCGCCGCCTCGAGCACGACTGCACCGTCCGAGTCGGACGAAGCCACCACCGGCGACCGGATCACCGGTGACGGCTACAGCTTCATCGCTCCCGAGGGCTGGGGCATCCCCGACGGACAGGCCGTGCCCGACGGCGTCGACACGGCCGTGGCCGATGTGACCGACACCGACGGCTTCGCCGACAACATCAACGTCGTCCTCAGCCCCGCCGGCGAGGTCACGAACGAGCAGGTCGAGACCATCGGCGTGCAGGAGCTCGAGACCGGCGGAGCCACCGACGTGCAGGTGCTCGAGCGGGTGACGGTCGCGGGGGTCGAGTCGTCGCACCTCACCGCGCTCCTCGCCTCGAGCGGCAGCGAGTTCCGCGTCGACCAGTACTACCCCACCAACGCCGGCCAGACCTACGTCGTGACCTTCACCTTCAACGACGACGTCGCCGAGGCCGGCCGCACCGCCCTCGCGCAGTCGGTCTTCGCCACCTGGGAGTGGACCGCCTGAGACGTCGACGTGCACACGGCAGTTCGTGCCGCATCATCCATCCGAATGCGGCACGAACTGCCTGTTCTGCGCGGGTCAGGGGACGAGCGCGTCGGCCTTGTCGGTCTTGCGACGAGTGATGGTGTGGCGGGTGTGCTGCAGCACGCTGACCCCGACAACCACCGCGAGCAGCAGATACAACACCACCGTGATGGGCGAAGAGACGAGGATCGTCGGGTCGCCCTCTGACACAGCCAGCGCGCGGCGCAGCTGCGTCTCGGCCAGCGGGCCGAGGATCGCGGCGATCAGCACCGGCGCGAGCGGGAGCGCGAAACGTCGCATGATCAGTCCGACCACGCCGATCCCCAGCGCCATCCAGAGATCGACGGTGCGCGACGCGATGGCGTAGATGCCGAGCATCGCGACGACCGAGATGCCCGCGTAGAGGTAGTGACGCGGGATCAGCAGCAGCTTCGCCCACACCGCGGCGAAGGGCAGGTTGATGATCAGCAGGATGATGAGCCCCAGGAAGAGGCTCGCCAGCAGCGGCCAGACCAGGTCGCCGCTGCGCTCGAAGAGCAACGGGCCGGGCTGCATGCCGTACTGCTGGAACGCGGCGATCATCATGGCCGCCGTCGCCGACGTGGGGATGCCGAGGCCGAGCAACGCGCCCATCGCGGAGCCCGCGGTCGCGTTGCCTGCGGCCTCAGGACCGGCCACGCCCTGGATCGCACCGCGCGTGCCGAAGTCGGGGTCGTTGCGACGCTTGGCGAGTCGCTTCTCGGTGCCGTACGCCAGGAACGTCGGAACCTCAGAGCCGCCCACCGGGATCGCACCGAACGGCACGCCGAACGCGGTGCCGCGGAGGAACGCCGGCAGCGCCTGACGCCACTCTCGGGCGTTCAGCATCGGCGAGCCCTTCGGCGCGACGACCGCGCCGGGGCCGCCCGATCTCCGGATGTACGAGCCGACGTGCAGCACCTCGCCGAGGGCGAGGAGGCCCACCGTGATGACGATGATCGAGATGCCGTCGAAGAGCACCGGGCTGCCTGCGGTGAACCGCTCGGTGCCCGTCATGCCGTCGATGCCGACGAGGGCGAGGGCGAAGCCGAGGCCGAGCGAGACGAGTCCGCGCACGATCGAGTCGGCGACGACGGCCGAGATGGCGACGAAGGCGAACACGGCGAGCGCGAAGTACTCGGCCGGACCGAAGATCGTCGCGAGCTGCACGATCGCGGGGGCGAAGAAGACCACCAGGATGCAGGCGATGGTGCCGCCGATGAACGCACCGATCGCCGACGTTCCGAGAGCCTTGGCCGCTCGGCCGTCCTTGGCCATCCGATGACCTTCGAAGGTCGTGGCTATCGCCGAGGAGTTGCCCGGGGTGTTGAGCAGGATGCCCGAGGTCGAGTCGCCGAACAGCCCTCCGAAGTAGATGCTCGCGAACATGATGAACGCGCCGGTCGGGTCGAGGCTGAACGTGACCGGCAGCAGCAGGGCGACGGCCATGGCCGAACCGAGGCCCGGGAGAACGCCCACGGCCGTGCCGAGCACGGCGCCGATGACGAGGAAGAGCAGGTTCTGCGGCGTGAAGGCGACGGAGAACCCCTCCATGAGGTGTCCGAGCTGATCCATCAGAGAATCCCTCCCAGGAAGCCGGCGGGGAGCGACAGGCCCAGGCCCGCCCCGAACGCCAGCTGCACGACCGACGAGATGATGACGGCGATGGCGATGTCCATCAGCGGTCGCTTGCTGCCGAACGCCCAGGCGATGACCCAGAAGAGCGCCGCCGCCGAGATGAGCCAGCCGATGAACGGCAGGATCACGATGAAGCCCGCGAAGCCGGCGATCGTGATCAGCACCGTCTTGTGGTCGGATCCGGATGCTGCGCTCGCCGCAGCATCCGTCGGCTTCGCCGCGTAGTCCTCGGGAGAGACGACGCGGATCTCGCTCGTCGCGTCGATCGCGCCGAGGTCGCGGAGCATCTCGTCGGATATCTCCACCGGGTCATCCCCCACGTGCTGGCGCTGCGGGGTGCGCAGCACCTCGATCGCCAGGGCGATGGCCACCGCGTAGAGGAACACGCACACGAGAGTCGGAAAGAACTGCGGCCCGGGGAAGGCGGCGCCGTCGGGCACCTTCATCGTGACGGTGCCGATGAGCATCCACGTCGCGAGCACGAGCACGCCGGCGACGACGAACAGCTCGCTGCGGCCCGTGAACCAGCGGGGCATGCGCTGGACACGGATGGTTCCCGTGGTCATCGGATGTGAATCGTTGGTCGTCATAGTCCCAGCTCCTCGACGATCTGCTCGGTGCGGCTGGTCTCATCGGCGATGAACGCGCCGAACTCGTCTCCGGTCATGAAGCTGTCGACCCAGCCGTTGCGGTCGAGCACCTCCGCCCACGCCTCCGTGTCGCGGAGCTCCGTGACCATGGCGATCAGCTCCTCGCGGGTCTCGTCGTCGATCCCGGGCGGGGCGATGTACCCGCGCCAGTTCGACATCGACACGTCGAGCCCGCCCTCGCGGAAGGTCGGCAGGTCGATGCCCTCCACGGGCTCGGGGGCGGAGGTGCCGAGGGCCCGCATGCTGCCCGACTCGATCTGGTCGCGGAACTCGTTGTACCCCGACAGGCCCGCCGCGGCCGTGTGCGAGAGAACCGAGGTCACGACCTCGCCGCCGCCGGGGTAGGCGAGGTAGTTCACGGAGGCCGGGTTCGCTCCGACGGCCTGCGCGAGGAGCCCCGCGAGGAGGTGGTCGATGCCGCCGAGCGAACCGCCGGCGATGGCCGTGCCGCCCGGGTCGGCGGCGAGCGCCGCGGCGAAGTCGTCGAGCGTTTGGAACGGCGAGTCGGACGGCACCACGAGCACGTTGAAGTCGTCGGCGAGCCGGGCGATCGGGGTGACGTCTTCCAGCGTGACCTGGGAGTTGTTGATGATTGTTCCGCCGACCATGACTCCGCCGGTGACGAGCATGATGTCGTGCCGGTCCCCCATCTCGGCGACCTGGCCGAGGCCGATCGTGCCGGACGCGCCGGGGATGTTCACGACCTGCACTCCCCCGGCGATGCCCTCGGTGCGCATGACCTGCTGGCCCTCGCGGGCGAAAGCGTCCCATCCGCCGCCGGGTGCGGCGGGCGCGACGAGGGTGATCTTCGTGCGTGGGCTGGCGGAGCCTCCTCCGGTGACGCTCGCGTGCACGGCCGCGCCGAGGAAGAGCGCTCCGGCGAGGACACCCACGATCGTTCCGATGATGCGTCGACGCATATCCACCTCCCGGGTCTGCGTCGTCGTTGCTGCAGACCGCCCGAGTAGACTGGCATCGCGTGGGTGTCGCGTCGCGTTCGGCTGGATTTGCGCTCATTGATGCTCACGCCGCAGAGGAGTCGACGATGACCTCGAACACGCCGGGTGCGAGCACGAAGACCCGCACGCTCGCGATCCTCGTCATGCAGTGCGTGGTCGTGCTCGCCTGCGTGGCCGTCACCACTCTGGTGGCCCTCGCGGTGCAGGACCGCAGCATCCGCGTCGCCACCACCGAGCGCGTGCTCGATGTCTCGCGCAGCCTCGCCGACCTCGACCAGGTGCGTACCGCCGTGCAGGGCGACACCGCCTCGGCCATGGCCGAGCTGCAGCCGCTCGCCGACATCCTGCAGGAGGCCTCGGGCGTCGACTACGTGGTCATCACCGACGCGGCGGGCATCCGGCTCACCCACCCGACCCCCGATCAGCGGGGTCTGCGAGTCTCGACCGACCCGTCGGCCGTGCTCGACGGCGAGACCTTCGTGGGCACCGAGACGGGCACGATCGGGTCGACGCTGCGCGCGAAGGTGCCGGTCTCCGACGGCGACGAGATCGTGGGCGCGGCGTCGGTCGGCATCCTCGAGAGCAGCATCGCGAGCGACCTGAGCGCCGCGGTCGGAGGGCTCCTCCCCTGGGTGCTCGGATCGGTGGTGATCGGATGCTTCGTCAGCGCGCTGCTGACCGGAGTGCTGCGCCGCAGCATCCGCCGTCTCGAAGACCGCGCCCGCGATGCCGAGACCCAGCGGCGGATCGCTGAGGCGCTGCGCGACCAGACGCACGAGTTCCGCACCCGTCTGCACGTGATCCGCGGCCTGGTCGCCGAGGGCGAAGCGGAGGCCGCGCTCGAGTACGTCGATCGGCTGGTGCCGCTGACGACCGGCACGGCCGCGGCCGCGGCCGTCGGCGACCCCGCCCTGCGCACCCTGCTGGATGCCCTCGCGTCCGAGTTCCACGCGCGCGGCGGGCGCCTGGAGGTCGATCCGCTGACGACCGTCGAGCCGGGGCTGCTCGACGACGCCGACCTGCTCGTGGTCGGCAACCTCTGTCGCAACGCGATCGAGGCGGGCGGGCAGACCGTTCGCGTGCTCGTCGTCGCCGACCCGACCGGGGTGCACGTCGACGTGGCCGATGACGGCCCGGGCATCGCGGCCGACCTGGTAGACCGCATCTTCGAGCGCGGCGTCTCGTCGAAGGGCGGACCCAACGCGCGCGGGGTCGGGCTCGACCTCGTCCGTCGCGCGGTCGCCGGGCGCGGCGGCACCGTCACGGTCGGGCGCTCCCCGTGGGGCGGGGCGCGCTTCACGGTCGAGATGCCGATCCCGGCCCGAGGGCTCGTGCGGTGAACGGCACCCGCATCCGTACGCTGCTCGTCGACGACGACCCGGCCGTACTGCGCCTGCATTCGGCGTATCTGCGCGACGTCGAGGGGTTCGAGCTCGTCGCGGCCGTCCGCACCGGCACAGACGGGGCGCGGCTGGCTGCGGACACGAGCATCGATCTCGTGCTGCTCGACATGAACCTGCCCGATTTCAGCGGCATCGAGGTGCTGCACCGGCTGCGGTTGGTGCGCGAGTGGGGTGTGGACGTCATGGTGATCAGCTCGGCGCGCGACGGGTTCACCGTGCGCCAGGCCCTGGCGGCCCACGTCGTGGGGTATCTCGTGAAGCCGTTCACGAAGGAGGCGTTCGTCGCCCGGCTCACCGAGTATCGCGCCGAGCGCGGCATGCGCCCGGCCGAGACGCCGATCGGGCTCGCCCAGGGCGAGATCGACCGGCTCGTCGAACCGCGCGCCGCGCCCGCAGTGCCATCGACCCCGATCGCGCTGCCGAAGGGCCTCGCCGACTCCACGCTGCAGACGATCCTCGCGGCGCTGCACCCGACGACACCCGCCACCGTGCAGGCGATCGCCGACGCGTCGGGCGCCTCTCGCGCGACGGTACGCCGCTACCTCGGCTATCTCGCAGACACCGGTCAGGCCGCCGTCTCGCACCGCTTCGGCGCGCGCGGCCGCCCGGAGGTTCTGTACCGCCGCGTGGCGTGACTCCCCGGGAACCGATGCCACGCGCTCTCGACGCCCGGACTACTCGGCGGCCTCGCGGCGCGAACGCATCTGGGCGAGCGGCCGGGCGAGGCGGTGGTTTCCGGTCAGCTGGTCTTCGTGATCGTCGAGGAAGCGCCAGTACGCGTCGGTGAAGGCCGATTCCTTCGCCTCCCGGCCCGACGACCACCACGAGCCCATGCGCTGCAGATAGGCACCGCCCGAGATGTAGGGCTTGGTCGCGACGAGCCCTCCGTCGGCGTACTGACTCATGCCCATCACGTTCGGCACCATGACCCACTCATACGCGTCGACGAAGAGCGCCGAGAACCAGCGCGTGACCTCGCGCGGCTCGTACCCCTGCAGCAGAAACCAATTGCCGAGCACCATGAGCCGTTCGATGTGGTGGGCGTATCCCCACCGGTGAACCCGGCCGAGCACCGTGCGGACAGGTTCGGGCAGGTCGTCGGGGACATCCTCGTTCGTGTACCACCAGCCTTCGAGCCGTCGCTCCTGGCCAAGGAAGTTCGTCCGCTCCAGCACCGGGTGAGCCCGGTACATCCCGCGCATGTACTCCCGCCACCCCACCACCTGCCGCACGAACCCCTCGATCGAGGCCAGCGGCACGTCGTCGACGGCGGCGAGCGCCGCATCCACCACCTCCCGCACCGTGACGAGTCCGATGTTGAGCATCGGTGAGACCACGGAATGGAACAGGAACGCCTCGTCGTGCGCCATCGCGTCTTCGTAGCGGCCGAAATTCTGCAGTCGCTCGGCGACGAACGTCTCGAGCCAGCCACGCGCCCCGTCGGGGGTCACGGGCAGCCAGAACTGCGTCGCATCGCCGGGATGACCCGCGAACCGGTCGGCGACCTCGGTGATCGTGCGCTCGAGGATCGCGTCGCGCTCGAGGGTCGGCAGCGCGGGGATCGGCAGGCCGCCCTTGGGGAGGGGTTCGCGATTGTCGGCGTCGAAGTTCCAGCGACGCCCCACGGGCTTCTCCCCGTCCATCAGAACGCCGGTGCGGCGACGCTGCCACCGGTAGAAGTCCTCCATGACGGGGGTGGGGTGCTCGGCGAACCATCCGTCGACGAGATCCGCGGGCGTGAGGAACAAGTCGTCGGGGTAGACGCGGGTGCGCAGCCCGAGCCGGGCGCACAGCCGGCCGAGGCGCTCGTCGACGCCACGATCGGTCGCGCTCATCCACGCGAGCCCCTCGGCACCGGTCTCGCCTACGAGCCGCTCGACCCCCTCCGCGAACGACAGCCCCTCGGCGAGCTCGACGCGGTGGACCGCGCGGCCGTCGGCCTCGAGTCGCGCAGCAGCGTGTCGCATCGCCGCGAGCACCAGCACGATCTTGTGCTGGTGGTACGGCATTTTCTCGAACCGTGCGGGCGACTCCACGAAGAAGAACGCGTCGATGTCGGGATCGTCGAAGGCCGGATGCTGCGCGAACAGCTGCGTGCCGAGGATGAGCGCCGCCTTCATGCCCGGCGCCTCTCACGGGCGGCTGCGGCGCGGCATCCGCGTGAGCAGTACTTCACGTCGTCCCACTGCTCGCGCCCGGCCCACCGCTTGCGGTCGGCGAACGGGCGCCCGCAGTGAGCGCACGGTTTCGTCTGCCGCGGGGTCGCGGCCATCGCGGTTACAGCCCGACCATCTCGGCGCTCTCGTCCCACAGACGCTGGGCGATGAGCGGGTCGTCGGCGACGCGGCTCGTCTTCGACGGCCGGTTGTTCGAGTAGAACTGGCCCGGTTCCCAGTCGACCCCGGGTTTGCCGAGCGCGAGCCACGTCAGGCGGGCCCCGCCGACCTCGGTCGAGGTGAGCAGGCGCGCCGCGAGCGGGTTGGTGTACATGAACCGCCACGGACCCGTCGATGCCGCGGCGAATCCGCTCGCGATCGCACCGGGGTGGAACGCGACGGCGTTGAGCCCGTCGTCACCGAAGCGACGGTTGATCTCCTTCGTGAACAGCACGTTCGCCAGCTTGCCGTTGCCGTACGCGGTCGTCGCCGAGAAGCGGTTCTCGCCCTGGAGGTCGTCGATGTCGAAGCGGGAGAATCCCCGCGCGGCGAAGCTCGAGGTCTGCACGATCGACGCCCGGCTCTCGATCAATCGTTCGAGCAGCAGGTTGGTGAGCAGGAAACCGCCCAGGTGGTTGACCTGGAAGGTCAGCTCGTAGCCGTCCTTCGTCACCGCACGGTCGCCGAAGACGCCCCCGGCGTTGTTGGCCAGCACGTCGATGCGGGGGTAGGTCTCCAGGAGCACGGCGGCCAGGTCTCGCACCTGGGAAAGATCGCTGTAGTCGGCGACGTGCGAGGGAACCCCCAGCTGACGGGCGACTTTGGCCGTCTTCTCGGGATTGCGCCCGACGACCACGACCTGCTCGCCGGCGTCGGTGAGCTGACGGGCAGATGCGGCGCCGATGCCGTCGCTTGCTCCGGTGATGACGATGGTGCGCGGCACGGGTCCTCCTCGATTGCGGGTGCGGTCAGCGTAAACGCGCAATCTTCGCGTTCCCCGGGGGTTGCGCGGCGACGCGCCTTCTCCCCGCGATCCTCGCCGATCCGCGGCGCTCGATGGGGCGACGTCGCTCGACGTCGATGCGTCGTGTGGACGGGAAGGCCTCGATGGGCGTACTCTTTCGGATCGGTGAGGCAAGCCTAACCTCATGAGGTCGACCCGGTGGGTGCACCTCCTTCCCCCTCCCCACGCAAGGACGTCTGCCCGTGTTCGCGACCTTCCTCATCGGCCTGCGCGAAGGCCTCGAGGCGGCCCTCGTCGTCGGCATCCTCGTCGCCTACCTGTCGAGATCAGGCCGCCGCGACGCGCTCCCCCGTCTGTGGGCCGGTGTCGCGCTCGCCGTGGCCCTCTCGCTCGGCATCGGCGCGATCCTCACCTTCGGCGCCTACTCGCTGACGTTCGAGGCGCAGGAGCTCATCGGCGGACTCCTCTCCCTCGTCGCGGTCGCGATGGTGACCTGGATGATCTTCTGGATGCAGCGCACCGCCCGCACACTGAAGAACGATCTCGAGAGCGGGGTTCAGCGCGCGCTCGTCGCGGGCAGCGTCTGGGCTCTGATCGCGATCGGTTTCGTCTCGGTCGCCCGCGAGGGGATCGAGACCACTCTGCTGCTGTGGTCGATGGTGCAGTCGTTCGGCAACGCTCCCGATGCGCTCCTCGGGGCCCTCCTCGGTCTCGCGTGCGCGGTCGTGCTCGGGTGGGCGGTGGCCAGGGGGATGCTGCGTCTGAACCTGCGAGCCTTCTTCACCTGGACGGGCGCGTTCCTCGTGATCGTCGCCGCCGGGGTGCTCGCCTACGCCATCCACGACCTGCAGGAGGCCGGCGCCCTTCCCGGTCCCTTCACCGCTGCCGCGCCCCTGGACGCCGCGACCGGCGCCGTGGCGACCGGGTGGGCGGCCGTCCCCTTCGGGTGGGCCTTCGACGTCTCCGCCGCCGTGCCGCCGGGCAGCCCGCTGGCCGCCATCCTCCAGGCCACGATCGGCTTCATGCCGCGGATGACGTGGCTGCAGGTCATCGCGTGGTTCGTGTACATCGCCGTGGTCGGCTTCTTCTTCGTCCGCGGCGCGATGGGGCGTCCGTCTCGAGCGACGTCGGCTCCCCCGGCGTCGACGACCTCCGCCCGCGACGCAGAGATCTCCTCCCACGGCACCGGCTTTCCCGCCGCCGGCGCGTCCACCACACAGCAAGGAGCAGTATGAACACCTCTCGTCTCGTCGGAGCGGCGGCAGCCCTCGGGGTCGTGACCATCGTCTTGGCAGGCTGCGTCGCGAAGGCCGACGTCGCCGCATCCGATGCCCTCACCGTCACGTCGACCGCGGACGGTTGCGAAGTGTCGGGATCGACCGCGACGAGCGGAACCCTCGCGTTCGACGTCACCAACAGCGGTGACGAGGTCACGGAGTTCTACCTGCTCGCCGACGACGGCCTGCGCATCGTGGGCGAGGTCGAGAACATCGCGCCGGGCGCGTCGCGGACGCTCACCGTCGTCGCGCAGCCCGGCGACTACTACACGCTCTGCAAGCCCGGCATGATCGGCGACGGGGTCGGCCGGGCCGGCTTCGCCGTCAGCGGCGACGCCGTCGCGATCGACGGACCCGACGCCGAGCAGAAGCAGCAGGCCGTCGACCTCTATGCCGCGTTCGTGAAGGATCAGGTCGGCCAGCTCGTGCCCGCCGTCGAGGCGTTCGTCGCCGCCTACGAATCGGGCGACGATGCGGCCGCGCAGGCGCAGTTCCCGCAGGTGCGCGCGTTCTACGAGCGCATCGAGCCCGTCGCCGAAGCCCTGGGCGACCTCGACCCCCGCATCGACTACCGCGAGGTCGACGCGGTCGCCGAGGGGCTGGACTGGACCGGGTTCCACCGCATCGAGAAGGACCTCTGGGTTCCGGCTCAGGACGCCCTGAACGCCGACGGCGAGACACCCGCCTGGCAGGGCTGGGCGCCGTCGACGGCCGAGGAACGCGCCTCGTACGGCGACCAGCTGATCGCCGACGTGCAGGAGCTGTACGACTACGTGCACTCCGCCGACTTCCAGACGGCGCTCGACGCGCAGGGCGTCGCGGGCATCTCGAACGGCGCGATCGCGCTGCTCGACGAGGTCGCGACGGGCAAGATCAGCGGCGAGGAGGACTGGTGGTCGGGAACCGACCTCTACGACTTCGCCGCGAACGTCGAGGGGTCGAAGATGGCGTTCTCGCTCGTCTCCGACTTCGCCGCCTCGAAGGGCGACGAGGGTGCCGCCCTCGTCGACGAGATCGACGCCGGCTACGCCGACCTCGAGGCTTCGCTGGCAGCGCACGGTTCGCTCACCGACGGTTTCGTCGGCTACGGCCAGCTCACCGAGGCCGATAAGCGCGAGTTCACCGACCTCATCAACGCGCTGGCCGAGCCGCTCTCGCAGCTCACCGTGACCGTCCTGGAGTGATGTGACCACCGAATCCGACGAGACGACGGGCACCGACGCCCCGACCCCCGCCCACGCAGCCGGCGTCTCGCGACGCGGGCTGTTCGGGTGGGCGTTCGGGGCGGGCGCCGCGGGCCTCGTGATGGGAGCCGGCGGCGGCGTCGTGGCGCAGCGCACCGCGGCCGCGGCGGCCACGGTCGACCCGGCGGCGACGGCGTACGACTTCTACGGCGCGCACCAGGCGGGGATCACGACCCCCGTGCAGGAGCACCTGCACTTCGCCTCGTTCGACATGATGGCGCGCACCGACCGCGACGACCTCATCTCGCTCCTGCAGGACTGGAGCTACGCCTCGGCGCGGATGTCGCAGGGGCTCGAGGTCAGCGCGACCGGAGCGGTCGGGGGCTCCCCCGAGGCTCCACCCGACGACACCGGGGAGGCGCAGGGACTCGCCGCGAACGGTCTCACCATCACGTTCGGCTTCGGTCCGTCACTGTTCGACGACCGGTACGGACTGGCCGGCGCGCGCCCCGCGGCGCTCGAGCGCCTGCCCCCGTTCCTCGGCGACGACCTCGACCCCGCAGCATCCGACGGCGATCTCTGCATCCAGGTGTGCGCCGACGACCCCCAGGTGGCCGTGCACGCGATCCGCAACCTGAGTCGCATCGCGTTCGGACGCGCGCGGATCCGCTGGTCGCAGCTCGGCTACGGCCGCACCTCGCGCACGACCACGGGGGCCGCGACCCCGCGCAACCTCTTCGGCTACAAGGACGGCACGGCGAACATCCTCGCCGACGACACAGCCGCCCTCGACGAGAACGTGTGGGTCGGAACGGCCGACGAACCCGCCTGGATGGCGGGCGGCTCGTACCTCGTCGCACGCAAGATCGCGATGATCATCGAGACGTGGGACCGCGTGCGCCTGAGCGAACAGGACCGCATCGTCGGCCGCGACAAGGGACGGGGAGCACCCCTGTCGGGAGGCGACGAGTTCACCGAGCCCGACTTCTCGGCGACGGATGCGGCGGGCGCGCCTCGCATCGACCGCACCAGTCACGTGCATCTCGCCCACCCCGACAACAACGGCGGCATCCGCATCCTCCGCCGCGGATACAACTTCGTCGACGGCAACACCGATCTCGGCAGGCTCGACGCGGGGTTGTTCTTCCTGTCGTTCCAGCGCAGCCCCGAACAGTTCGTCACCCTGCAGCGAGCGCTGTCGACCGACGCGATGCGCGAGTACATCCGTCACGTGGGTTCGGGCTTGTGGGCCGTGCCCCCGGGCGCCGCGCCGGGTTCGTACGTCGGCGCGGGCCTCTTCGCCTGACGCTGCGCCGTTTCGGGGCGGGTTTCTCCGCTCGGGGCGCGGAATGTCGCGCCCCACGGCGAGAAACGCGCCCCGAACCGCACCGTCACCCGCCGCACGGTGACGCCCGGAGCCACGTACCAGGCGGCCTCCACTCCGCGGCGTCTTCGACGAATGCGGCGCACAACGGTGCCAGACGCCCTGCGTCGCGTCCGCCGCCGATCAGATGGATGCTGCCCGCTCGCCGCGTGCCGGAGTCGCCCATGCGACCATCTTGCGTCGTCGCGGGCCTGGCGAACTCACACCCCGCTCCCAGGTTCGAGGGACCAAAACCGGGGTGGCCGCCGTTCTCTTGAGTGACGCCGCAGCCAGCGGTGCGATCCGAGGAGGAAACCGTGAGCACCGACTACCGAAAGACTCCCGAGGCGCTGAGCCGCCTCACCCCGAACGAGTACCGCGTCACGCAGGAGGACGCCACCGAGCCCGCGTTCCGCAACCGGTACTGGGACAATCACGAAGCCGGCATCTACGTCGATGTGGTCTCGGGTCAGCCGCTCTTCTCGTCGACCGACAAGTTCGACAGCGGATCGGGATGGCCGAGCTTCACCCAGCCCATCGATCCGTCCGTCGTGACCGAGAAGACCGACCGCTCCCTCTGGATGAAGCGCACCGAGGTGAGATCGGCCGGCGCCGACAGTCACCTCGGCCACCTTTTCGACGACGGCCCCCGCGATGCGGGAGGATTGCGCTACTGCATGAACTCGGCCGCACTGCGGTTCGTGCCCGTTGCCGAGCTCGAGGCGCAGGGCTACGGCGCCTACCTGACACACTTCGACACGCTCAGCGACAATGAAGGAGAGATCGCATCATGACCAGCGGACCCAGCGACACCGGAGCCATCACCCGAACGCCCGGCACCGAGACGGCGGTTCTCGCCGGCGGATGCTTCTGGGGCGTCGAGGATCTCATCCGCCGCCAGCCCGGAGTGCTCGACACGCGCGTCGGATACACCGGCGGCACGAACGACCACGCCACATACCGCAACCACGATGGCCATGCCGAGGCGGTGGAGATCGTCTTCGACCCCACGAAGACCACGTATCGCGACATCCTGGCGTTCTTCTTCCAGATCCACGATCCGTCGACCCTGAACCGTCAGGGCAACGACGTCGGCACGAGCTACCGCTCGGCGATCTTCCCGCTCTCCCCCGAGCAGGATCAGGTCGCGCGCGACACCATCGCCGACGTCGACGCATCCGGGCTCTGGCCGAACAAGGCCGTCACCACTATCGAGCCCGAGGGCCCGTTCTGGGAGGCCGAGCCCGAGCATCAGGACTACCTCATCCGCATCCCGCACGGCTACACGTGCCACTTCGTGCGCCCCGGCTGGGTGCTGCCGAAGCGCGCCGAGGCTTCGGCGTAAACCTCGCTCGAACGAGAGCCGCGATCCCCGCCGGGTCGCGGCTCTCGTTGTCTGCGGACTGCGGAAGTCGTCGGTGCGGAGCACACTGGGCTCATGAGTGGTGACGCCGCATCCTGGGTGCTGCACGTCGACCTCGACCAGTTCATCGCCGCCGTCGAGGTGCTGCGGCGACCCGAGCTCGCCGGGAAGCCCGTGATCGTGGGCGGGCGGGGCGACCCCGCGGAGCGCGCCGTCGTGTCGACGGCGTCGTACGAAGCGCGTGCATTCGGCGTCGGTTCGGGGATGCCGCTGCGGATCGCCGCGCGGAAGGCGCCCGACGCCGTGCTGCTCCCCGTCGACGCTCCCGCCTACACCGCCGCATCAGAGAGAGTCATGGCGACGCTGCGTGCACAGCCGGATGCCACCGTGCAGGTGCTGGGGTGGGACGAAGCGTTCGTCGGGATCGAGACCGCCGATCCGGAGGCCTACGCACGAGCGATCCAGGCCGCCGTCCTCGAACGCACCCTGCTGCACTGCAGCGTCGGGATCGGCGACACCCTCGTCAGAGCGAAGATCGCGACCGGCTTCGGAAAACCGCGCGGCGTCTTCCGACTGACGGCCGAGAACTGGTCGTCGGTGATGGGCGACCTTCCGACCAAGGAGCTCTGGGGTGTGGGCTCGAAGGTCTCGCGCCGGCTCGCCGCCCACGGCATCGTCACCGTCTCGCAGCTGGCCGACGTCGACACGGACGTGCTGACCGCCGAGTTCGGACCGAAGATGGGGCTCTGGTACCGGCAGCTCGGTCGAGGAGACGGGGCCACCACGGTCGACGACACCCCGTGGGTGGCCCGCGGTCACAGCCGCGAGACGACGTTCCAGGTCGATCTCGTCGACCGTGCCGACATCGAGAACGCGGTGCGCGCCATGCTCGACCAGGTGCTCGATGACGTTGTCGCCGAGCAACGCCCCGTCGTGGGCCTCGGCCTGAAGGTGCGCTACGCACCCTTCGTGACGAAGACCTTCACGCGTCGCGTGGCGGCGACGAACGACCGCGAGTCCGTGGTCGCCGAGGCGATGGCGCTCGTGACGAAGATCGACCCGGATCGCGCGGTGCGTCTGCTCGGTGTCCGCGCCGAGATGGCCATGCCCGACGACGCGAGAGAGGGCCACACGCCGACGCGCGGCGGCTGGTGAGGCCTTTCGAGCCGACCGGCAAGCCCTGGGCGCGAACCGAGCGGGCCGCCTAGGCTCGCGGCATGCACACGCATGATGTGATCGTGATCGGCGCGGGCCTTGCGGGTCTGCGTTGCGCGACAGACCTCGCTCGAGCCGGTCGCGACGCGGTCGTGCTCGAGGCCGGCGACGCGGTGGGTGGGCGCCAGCGCACCGACGAGGTCGACGGCTTCCTTCTCGACCGCGGGTTCCACGTGCTGAACCCCGCCTACCCGGCGATGCAGCGCGGGGTCGACATCGCCGCCCTCCGCCTGCAGCGCTTCCCGGTCGGTGTGCGCGTGCGCCGCGAGCGCACCGTCGCCGAGATCGCCCACCCGTTGCGGCACCCCGCGAGCATTCCCGAGACCCTCCGGAGCGGCCTGATCAGCGGGGCGGATGCTGTCGCCCTCGCCCGCTGGATGGCACCGGCACTGCTGGGCCCCCGCACGATGATGGCCGCGCCCGACCGGACGCTTCGCGAGGGGTGGGATCGGGCGGGACTGTTCGGCACGCTCCGCACCGCGGTGCTCGCGCCGTTTCTCGCCGGGGTGCTCGCCGATGATGCGCAGAGCACCTCCGACGCGTTCGTCCGTCTGCTGGTGCGCATGTTCGTCCTCGGACACCCGGGGCTCCCGGAGCGCGGAATCGGCGCGCTCCCCGCGCAGCTCGCGCTCACCGCAACCGCCGAAGGGGTCGGCATCAGACTCGGTCAGCGGGTATCGCGTCTCCGGTCGACCCCGGGCGGTGTGGAGGTCGACGTCGACGGCGGTGACGCGATCTCCGCCGCGATCGTCGTCGTGGCGGTCGGACCCGACGCGGTCTCGGACCTCGTCGATCTGCCTCGCCCGGCGACGCGCGGACTGCAGACGTGGTGGTTCGCGACCGACACCGCTCCCGCAGCATCCGCCATGATCAGCGTCGACGCCCGCGGGCGCGGTCCGATCGTGAACACCGCGGTGATGTCGAACACCGTTGCGTCGTACGCACCGAGCGGACGCCACCTCGTGCAGGCGACGTGTCTGCTGCGCTCCGGCGGCGTCGACGAGGCGACCGAATCTGAGGTGCGCCGCCAGCTCGGCGAGATCTGGCAGACGGATGCGGGGTCGTGGCACCTGCTGCGACGCGACGACATTCCCCACGCCCTCCCCGTGCAGGCCGCTCCGTTGCGGGCGACGCCGCACGCCCGTGTCGCCGAGGCCGTCTACGTGGCGGGAGACCACCGCGCCACCGCGTCGATCCAGGGTGCCCTCGCCTCGGGAGAGCGGATCGCGCGCGCGATCGTCGCCGCCGATCGCGAGGGGGCGATCGACGACCGCCCCTAGCCGTGCGGTCGAAGAGCGTGGTAGCGTTGCTGGTGTCCCGATCCGGGGCCCCGCGTCGAAACCCTCTGCCTCAATGTAGAGAACAGCAACCCCGACGTTCTTCCCCGTCTGAGACGGCTCATATAACCCCTAGATTTTGCGCAGTGAGAGCACCATCGTGTTGCCTCCTCCGCCCTGCTGAAAGCTTGTTTTGACGCTCGTCACCGTACCTCCCTTCACACCCCGCTCCTCCTCTTCATCCGTCCACTGGCGCCAGGCCGGGGCCGACATCCTCGTCGCCACCGATGCCGGCGAGTACGCCGGGTTCGTCGCCACCGTCACCGATGGCTACGACGCGCACGGCCCCGTCGGTGAAGACCTCGGTCGCCATGCGTCTGCCGTTCTCGCGCAGACCACGGTCGAAGAAGCTCGCGGAACGATCGCCACCCGCCGGGTCACCCCGCGCCGGTCGCGTTCGTTGCGCCTCATCCGTCCGCTCCGCACACGTCGAAGCGGCACACACGGTCGCTGATTGCGGCCCGAAAAGAAAAAGGAAGAACACGATGGCCACTGGCACCGTGAAATGGTTCAACTCCGAAAAGGGCTTCGGCTTCATCGCTCCCGATGACGGCTCCGCCGACCTGTTCGCGCACTTCAGCGCGATCGCCGGCAGCGGCTTCAAGGAGCTCCAGGAGAACCAGAAGGTGGAGTTCGACGCTGAGCGCGGACCCAAGGGTATGCAGGCTGCGAACATTCGCCCCCTCTGAGACTTCTCCGGCCGGGCAGCGCACGCTGTCCGGCCGGTCGGTCTTGGCCCTCACGCCCACTCCGTGATTGCGGAGGCTCCGAGAGCCAGCAGTATTACCCCGCGGACGATGTCGATCGAGACCTCCGATGGCCTGAGTGCCACCGTTTGATGATCACCTCGCCCGCGAAGACCGCCGCCGCTCGGTGAGCGCCGTTTTCGAGCGCGAACGCCGAACGAGCGCGACGATGAACCGCCAGCCCACGAGAGCTGCGAACAGGGTCAACGTCGCCACGACGACGAACGCGACAGCCGTGCCCTGACCTGACAGCGCCCGCAGCAGCATCCCGCCGACGACCGTCGTCACCCAGACGCCGATCCCGACCCGCACGGGCGCGGACGGCGCCCGCCATGCGCGCGTGACGAGCCACCCGGCGGTGAGAGCGGCGAGGAACGGCCACGCCGTCACCGCGAGCCCGCTCCAGACATCGCCGTCGTGCGTCGCACGCCCCGTCGCCGCGAAGGCGACCACCAGCGCGGCGTCGAGTGCGAACGCCCCTGCCACCCGCAGACCCGTCGACCGGCCCACGGTCACCCGGTCCGTCATGCGTCGACCTCGCGCGGTGCGAGCCCGGGCGTCAACGCCTCGCGCTCGTCGAAGACGAAGCAATCGCCGCTCCAGTGGGCGCGCCCGACCCGCTCGAAGTAACCGAGGATGCCCCCGTCGAGCTGGTAGGCGTCCACCCCCTCCTCCCGGAGGTGAAGGGCAGCCTTCTCGCAGCGGATACCACCGGTGCAGAAGCTCACGACCGTCTTACCGGTCAGGTCGTCGCGGTGGGAGGCCGCCGCATCCGGAAACTGCGTGAAGCGTTCGATACCCCAGCTCAGCGCGCCGTCGAAGGTGCCGTAATCGACCTCGAACGCATTGCGCGTGTCGAGCAGCACCACCTCGCGCCCTCGATCGTCGTGACCGCGATCGAGCCAACGACGCAACGTCTCGGGGTCGACGGCCGGGGCACGACCGGCCGCGGGGCGGACGGTGGGGCGATCCATGCGGATGATCTCGCGCTTGACCTTGACCAGCATCTTGCGGAACGGCTGCGCACTCGACCAGCTCTCCTTCGCCGTGAGAGCGGCGAATCGCTCGTCGGCGGTCAGCTGCAAGAGAAACCCGCGCAGCGCCGACTCGTCCCCGGCGAGGAAGAGGTTGATGCCCTCCTCGGCGAGGAGGATCGTCCCCTTCAGCCCCGCGTCGACGGCACGCGCTCGCAGCACCGGGCGCAGAGCGACAGGGTCATCGATCGGCGTGAACAGGTACGCCGAGACGTTCAGGACGGAGGGCACCGGCCCAGCGTACGCAGACGCGGCGCCCCCCTCCAATCCGCGGGTGTCGTCGCGTCAGAGGTCGAACTTCTCGTTGTCGCCCTCGTACTTCTCACCCGTGACCTTGTGCTTCACCAGGGCGACGATCGTGGCGACCTTGCCGCCGGGGCTGTCCCAGTACTCGCCGCTGACGGTGTCGACCTTCAGAAGGGTGACGTCGGGGTCTTCGGGCCCCTCGGGGAACCAGGCTTCCACGGCCGGGGTCCACAGCTCGCGCAGCTTCGCGCCGTCGTCGACGATGCTGGCGGTGCCCGCCAGCGACAGCCACGAATCGTTGGAGCTGAACGAGACGCCGACGTTCGCATCGCGGGAGACGTGCTCCACCGCTGACGCGTGACGGCCGATGATGAACCACAGGTCGCCGTCGAATTCGCTCTCCTGCACGGTGAGCGGGTGGGCGGTCAACTTGCCGTCTTCGTCACGGCTTGTCAGCATCGCGAAGCGGAAGCCTTTGAGGAGGCTGGCGAGCTTCTCGAGTTCGGAGGGGGTTGCGATCATGACGCGGCCTTTCCACGGGTGGGTCGAGGTATGCCCCCCATGCAACGCCTCTCCGGGCCCCGGCGCACGCCGTTGACACCGGGCGGGAACGGTGCGACGCACTTACCCACGTGTCGCGGACTCGAGGCCGTCCAACTCGGCGAGCGCCGCTCGAGCGCGTGCGATGCGGTCGTCCTCCGGTTCGTCCCACCAGTACGGACCGCGTTCGCCGAGTCCGTGCTTCGCGAGTCCGACGCGATGCCGGGCCGCGGTGACCGCCGCATCGTCGCCCGCACGCTTGCCCGCGCCGACGCCCGAGCGCCCCTTCCCGAGGTGGGAGCGCAGCGCCGCAGCGAGATCGTCGGGCAGGCAGGGATCGGTGCGGCGCCACCGACGCCCGTCGATGACCAGCCAGCGTTCGTCCTCGTCATCGGTCATGGTCGGCCCATCATCGCAGTGCGGCGCTATGCCGCAACGTGCGGCCTGTCAACGGCCCGAGGCCGGGGCGGGACGGCGGTAGCGTGGCTGGTCAGCCGCCGAGGAGACGCCGTGACGACCATCCCCGAACGACGCAGCCCCCGGGCGTCGTCCGCCTACGTGACCGTCTCGGTGGTGATCCCCGTGAAAGACGACGCTGTCGCGCTCTCGCGATGCCTCGCCGCCCTGGCGGGCCAGACGCGCCTCGCCGACGAGACGATCGTCGTCGACAACGGCTCCGTCGACGCATCTGCGGAGGTCGCCCGCCGTGCCGGTGCCCGTGTCGTGGAGTGCGTGCGTCCGGGCATACCCGCGGCCAGCGCCCTCGGGTACGACGCCGCCACCGGCGCGGTCATCCTCCGCCTCGATGCGGACTGCGTCCCCGACGCGACGTGGATCGAGATGGTCCTCTCCGCGTTCTCCCGTCAGCCGCACGTCGCAGCGTTCACCGGTGGCGCGCGCTTCATCGATGGACCACGGATGCTGCGCCGTCCGCTCGCTTTCGCCTACCTCCTCGCCTACATCCTCGTCACGGCACCCGCTCTCGGGCACCTTCCTCTCTTCGGCTCGAACGTGGCGCTTCGCCGTGAGGCGTGGATGGACGTCCGCTCGGCGGTGCACCGGCACGACGCGATGCTGCACGACGACGTCGATCTCGCGTTCCACCTCGGCGAGCGCCACCGCATCGGGCGGCTCCCCTCGGCGGCCATGGGGATGTCGATGCGCCCCTTCGCCAGCGTGTCGGGGTTCCGACAGCGGATCGGCAGGGGGTTCCGCACGGTGACCGTGCACTGGCCCCACGATTTCCCTCCGCACCGCTGGCTTCGCGTCGCGCTGCATCGACGCAGCGCCCGCCGCGATCGCGCCCTGCTGTCATGCGCACGATGACCGGCGTGATCGGACCGGTCGACGCCCCCGAACTGCACGTCATGACCTACAACATCCGTCGTCGCCTCGGCATCGACCCGCGTCCGGCCGATCGGTGGTCACGGCGGAGGGAACCCCTGCGTGCCCTGCTCGCCGCGGAACTCCCCACGGTCCTGGGCGTGCAGGAGGCGATGCCCGATCAGGCGGCCTTCGTCGCGGCCGCGCTCGGATCGCGCTATCGCTCGATCGGCCGCGGTCGCAACCGCGATGGGCGTGGCGAGGCCTGCCCGCTGTTCTACGACGCGGAACGGCTCGAGCTGGTCGAGGCCGACCAGACCGCCCTGTCGACGCAACCCGACGAGCCCGGATCGCGCTCGTGGGGGTCCGTCGTCCCGCGGATCGTCGTGTCGGCTCTGTTCCGCGACCGCGCGACCGAGGCGCGCTTCCGGGTCATGAACACGCACTTCGATCCCTTCTCCGCGGCCGCACGGGTGCGCTCGAGCGAGATCGTGAGGCGCGCGGCCGAAGAGGCGACGGAACCCGTGATCGTCATGGGCGACCTCAACGCGGCTGCGGCCTCACCGGCGCTGCGCGTGCTGCTGTCCGGCGGCGTCCTGCGCGACGCGTGGGCGAGCGCCCGGACGCACCTCACCCCGAGGTGGGGCACCTTCGTGAATTATCGCCGGCCGCGCGCCGACGCACCCCGCATCGACTGGATCGTGGTCACGAAAGGCGTGCGTGTGCTCGGCGCGGCCATCGATGGCGAGCCCGTCGACGGCCGGTGGCCGTCCGACCACCTTCCCGTGCACGCCGTCGTCCGCGTCGACCTCGACGACACGATCCGATGATCGAGAACTTCCTCCGGCCACCTCGCTCGATCGGCGAATACACCGCTGACGCCCTCCGGCTGATCGGCGCCCTGAGCGTCATCGCGGCCGCGATCTGGTTCACCGCCACCGACGCCGGCATCGTCGGGCTGACGCTCCCTGCTCTGGTGGCGCCCCGGTTCCTCGGCCTGCGTCCGATCTTCGACATCGTGACGACCGCGACCGTCCTCGTCGCGGCGTGGAGCAACGTGTTCGACCTCTACACCCGCGTCGCGTGGTGGGACATCGCCGTCCACCTCGTCTGCACGGGCGTGCTAGCCGTGCTCCTGTACGTGCTCTGCGCCTATGCCGGCGTCGTCGCCGCCCCGCGCACGCAGGCGTTCACCGGACGCGCGGCGATCGTGCTCGTCACCGCGTTCGGACTCGCCCTCAGCGCGGTGTGGGAGATGATCGAGTGGCTGGGGAAGACCCTCGTCACCGACGACATCTTCGTCACCTATGACGACACGATCGGTGACATGGCCGTCGGAGGCCTCGGTGCCCTCCTGGCGGGATGCCTGCTCGCGCACGCGGTCCACCCGCTCGTGCCACACCCCGCGCCCGTGCGCAAGGGAGGGCGCATCCCGACCGGTGCGCGATGTGATGGGAAAGCACTCGAAGCCGAATACCCGGAGGACCCGTCATGAACCGATTCGCCAAACTTCTTCTCGTCCTCGGCGCCGCCGCCGGTGTCTTCGTCGGCGTCCGCCTCGTCGTCGCGAAGTACGGTGCACTGGCTACCGCTGTCGTCGCGCTGTGGAACGACCCCGAGGTCAAGAAGATCCGCCGCCGCGCCGCGAAACAGCTGAAGAAGGCGCGGAAGTCGGCCGAGAAGACCGCCCACAAGGCCGAGAAAGCCGCACGCAAAGCAGTGAAGAGCTGAGAGAGAAGACGACCATGAGCGAGAAGAACCCGCAGGACGACGGCACCGACATCGACGACGCGACGGCCACGGGCGGCGATGTCGACGATGTAGAGACCACCGAACAAGACGGCACGCCGGTCGAGAACCCCTCGGGCTGAGCCCGCCCCTCGACGTCAGTCGAGGGGCGCGATGTCGACCTGCAGCTCGTTCGCGAGCTGCTCGAGTCCGGTGGCGAGGTCGTCGGGGTCGGCGGATGCGGCGGAGATCGCCACGATCGTGGCCTCGAACACGCGCCCGCCGGCCATCGGCGCGTCGCGCACCTCCGTCGTCATCCGCTCGATGCCGAAGCCGCGTCGACTCAGCGTCGTCGACACTTCCCGGACGATCCCCGGTCTGTCGTTGCCGAGCACCGAGACCGCGAAGCGTCGATCTCGGGAGCCGCGCGACGATCCCGTCGTCGGCAGGGTCACGGTCACCAGCCCGGGGATCTCAGCGAGCGCGGCGCGCAACGATGCGACGCGGGCCTCGTCGACCGACACCTCGATGATGCCGGCGAAGGCTCCGGCCAGCTCTGCGAGCTGACTGTTCTCCCAGTTGGCGCCGTGCGCGTCGACTTCGCCGGCGACAGCGGCCACGAGACCAGCCCGGTCGGCACCGACGACGGTCAGGACGAGGGTGGCCATGGGCGCCAGCGTAGCGTGCACGCCCCGGTCGGGGCAGGCCCCGCGGCAGGGCTCAGAGGCCGATCTCGGTGAACGCCGCATCCATGTGTCGGTAGATCTCGTCGTAACCCGCGTCGTTCGGGTGAAGCCCGTCTTCCGCCATCTCGCCCTCACGCCCCTGAATCCAGTACGAGGCCCCCGGGATGTAGTCGGCGTCGATGCGCTCTGCGGCGTCTTTCACCCAGCCGATGATGGTCTCGAGGCCGTCGGTGCGCTCGGCGGTGTACCAGAACGGTTCGACGACCACGAAGCGCGCGTCGGGGAGGGCTCCGGTCAGGCGGTCGACGTCGTCGGCGATGCGGTCGCGGATCTCGGTTCCCCGCGCGTCGAAGCTGAACGCGTCGTTGAGTCCCATCGTGATGACGACGATGTCGGGCTGGGAGTCGATGATGTCGCCGGGGAGGTCGGCACCGCGCGCATCGCGGTTGTTCACGAACCCGAGCCCGTTCACGCTCGGGTTGTACTCCCGCCAGCCGCGGTCCTCGGCGAGACGGGTCGACCATCGCTCATCCGGAGAGCTGGCACCCGTACCGAGCGTGTACGAGTCGCCGTAGAAGGCGACGAGCGGACGACCGTCGTCATCCGGCGGTGCCGCCTGCTGCGGGGCGCAGCCCACGAGGGTGAGACCCACGGCCGCCAGTGTGACGGCGAGAATTCGACGCATCCGACCATCCTCCTCTGTCTCGTTCTCTTCGGAGCCGCACCGGGTCCGGTTTGCGCGTCTCCCCCGCGAACGGCTGAGACGCTCTCACGGCCGCCGGCGCCACGGCGTTCTCCGTCTTCGCCGCCTCGGCCGCCGGGCAGGTCGTGTTCGCTCGTGTGAGGTTGCGCGTGCAGGTGACGGTGGCCGTGATCTGCTGCGCCGCGGGGCTCGTCGGCGTGGCTCTGGGGGCCGTGCTCCCCCAGCTCGCGGGGTTCCTCGTTGACACGACCCGCTCCCGAGCGTGGTCAACCGTCGTCGAATCAGTTGCACACAATTCAATGGCGTGCAATGCTTTTCGCATGCCCGCAGTCGACGACATGGTGTGCTTCGCCCTGTACTCGGCGAGCCGCGCAACCACGCAGGCCTACCGGCGCGTACTCGAGCCCTGGGGCCTCACCTACCCGCAGTACCTCGTGCTCGTGACCCTCTGGACCGACGGCCCGCGCACGGTGGGCGAGCTCGGCCAGACGCTCGACCTCGACTCCGGCACGCTGTCTCCCCTTCTTCGGCGACTCGAACGCGCCGGCACTGTGACCCGCACGCGCCGCTCCGACGACGAACGCGTCGTCGAGGTCTCCCTCACCGAGCTCGGACTCGATCTCCGCGAACGCATGAGCGGGGTCTCCGCCCAGATCGCGACCTGCATGGGCATCGAGATCGACGCCGCACGTCGACTCCTCGACTCCCTGCACAGCCTCACCCGCAGCGTGCAGGCCTCCTCCGAGGCAACCGCCTCCTGAACCGAAAGGACATCCCCATGGACGTCATCTACACCGCAGAAGCACTCGCAACCGGCGAAGGACGCGGCGGCCACGTCGTCACGAAAGACGGACTGCTCGACACCGACCTGCGCATCCCCCAGGAGATGGGCGGCCCCGGTGGCGGCCTGAACCCCGAGGCCCTTTTCGCCGCTGGCTACGCGGCCTGCTTCCACGGTGCGCTTCAGGCCGTCGCGCGGGGCCAGAAGGTCACGCTCGAAGACACGAGCGTCGGTTCGCGCGTGCACATCGGCCCGAACGGCGAGGGCGGCTTCCAGCTCTCCGTCGAGCTCGAGGTCGTCATCCCGAACCTCCCGCACGACGAGGCACAGGCGCTCGCCGACGCCGCCCACCAGGTCTGCCCCTACTCGAACGCGACCCGCGGCAACATCGACGTCACGGTCACCGTCTCCGACGACTGACCTCCCCACTCACGAGAAGGGACCGCCGCCCTCTCGGGACGGCGGTCCTTCCTCGTCGGTCGACGCCGCGAAAACAGCGCGCAGCGAACGTCGGTCTGAGAGGGATCAGGTGGTGAGCGCGGCGACGCCGGCGATCACCGATGCGAGTGCGATGACGAGGGCCAGCGCGATGAGAACCGCGTGCACGATGAGGAAGGTGGTCGGCTTCCCCGCGGCATCGCGTGCCCGGGGGTCTTTGGCGACGCGCATGTAGAACCGCGGCCAGACGATCACGTTGAAGGCGGCATTGACGAACAGCAGCACGACGAGCAGAGTTTCCACGCCCCGAGCCTAAGCGTCGTTCCCGCGAAGGTCGTGGACGTCGGAGATGTGGCCGACGTAGGACGATGAGTGCGGATGCGTCCTGCGCCCGCGCCATGTCCTACGCCCGTGACGGATGCTGCACAACCAGAGCCTCAGCGGGCGCATCCGATGCAGGTGGCCGCCGTCGGACGCGCCTCCAGCCGCCCCGGCGCGATCGGGCCGCCGCAGACGACGCAGGTACCGTACGTTCCGTCGGCGACGCGGGCGAGCGCCGCCGCAGCATCCGCCCTGTCGTGTTCGGCGCCGCGCCGCAACGCGTCGACCCGGCTCCACTCCCCCGACAGCGTCGACCCCTCGGGGTCGTGCTCATCGTCGGCCGTTGCATCGGCGCGGTCGCGCAGAAGACTGCGCTCGTCGTCGTCGAGGTGGGCGAGACGCTGTTCGGCCTCGCGCAGCAGCGTCCGCAGGACGGTGGCGTGATCTGTGGTCATCAGCGCTCCAGGCTACGCCCGCGCGCACGTGGGGAGGGCCAGCTGACGACTGTCAATCCCGCACGAGCGCGCGCGTCGAGCGGGCACGATCGGTGATACGCATCAGGGAGGCGCTCATGGCGAAGGATTTCTCGACGGGTGACCGGGTCAGTTGGAACACCCCGCAGGGTCGCACGCACGGCAGCATCGTAGAGAAGAAGACGAGCGACTTCACCCTCGCCGGGCAGCACTTCACGGCCTCGTCCGACGAACCCGCCTTCGTCGTCGAATCCGACAAGAGCGGCAACCGTGCGGCGCACAAGGGATCGGCTCTGCGCAGACTCACGGACGCCTGAGCACGCCATGTGACAGCCGCGGGCGGATGCGACGGGCCTACTCTCGAAGCATGCGTGTGACCGCTTCCTTCCGCTCCGCGCGCCGAACCCCGTTCCTCCAGGTCACGAAGTCGGCGATAGCGACGATCGCGGCGTGGCTGCTCGCCGGGTGGCTCGTGCCCGGGCCGCTCCCCGTCTTCGCGGCGATCGCCGCGCTCCTCGTCGTACAGCCCAGCTTGAACCAGTCGCTGACGCGCGCGGTCGAACGCAGTGTCGGGGTCATCGCCGGGGTGATCGTCGCCTCCGCGCTCGGCATCGCGCTCGGTTCGTCGACCTGGGTGATCCTCATCGCGGCCGCCGTGGCTCTTCTCGCCGCGTGGGCGCTGAAGCTGACCCCGGGGGCGGCCAATCAGGTGGCGATCAGCGCGATCCTGGTGCTCGCACTCGGCACCGCCACCCCGCTCTACGCCGTCGATCGCGTGATCGAGACGCTCATCGGCGCGCTGGTCGGCCTCATCGTGAACGTGGCGCTCGTGCCCCCTGTCGCCGTCGCCCCGGCCCGGCAGCGCATCGAGGCGCTCGGCGACGAGCTGTCGGCCGCCCTCGATCGCCTCGCCGACGCGCTCGCGACCCCGCAGACGCCCGCCTCTCTCGAAGAGCTCCTGCTCGAGGCACGCCTGATGCGGCCGATGCGCGACGCGGCCGACGAAGCGCTGTCAGACGCACGCGACTCGCTCGCCCTCAATCCGCGGGGCCGCCGTCACCGCGACGACCTCGCCCAGCTCGAGCGGTTGCTCGACGTCTTCACTCCGATCCTCACGCAGGTGATCGGCATGACCCGGGCAGCCTACGACCGGTACGACCCGTCGATCGTCGACGAACCGTCGGTCCGCGCCATCGCCGAACAGCTGCGCCGGGCCGCGCACGACGTGCATCTCGCGGTCCTCCGGCACCGGGCCCCCGATGCGACCTCGGCGTCGCGCGCGGCCGACGGCGCAGCATCCTCACCCCTCGAACCCCCGGCCCTGACTCGACCGCTCGACATCGGCGCGCCGTCGGAGGGCCACTGGGTTCTCGTCGGCTCACTGCTCGTCGACCTGCACCGCATTCACGAAGCTCTCGGAGAGACGGCGAACTCATGACCGACCGCACGCTCGCGATGTTCCCCCTGGGCATGGTGCTCTTTCCCCACACACCCCTCGCAGCACGCATCTTCGAGGAGCGCTACCTGAAGATGCTCGGGATGCTGCTCGATGAACAACCCGCGGAGTTCGGCGTCGTGCTGATCGAACGCGGACACGAAGTGGGGGGCGGAGAGAAGCGGTTCGCACGGGGCGCGGTCGCGCGACTCGAACGGGTGCTGCCGCAGGAGGGCGTCATCTCGGTGCTCGCACGCGGAGGAAGCCGCTTCGAGGTGGAGGAGTGGCTCGACGACGCGCCCTACCCGCGCGCCCGAGTGCGCATGCTGCCCGATCTGGACTGGAACGATGCCCTCGCCCCCCTTTCGTCGGAGGCCGAGAGGATCGTTCGGCGCGTGCTCGCGCGCGCCGGCGAGTACGGCGACACCCGGTGGGAACCGAGCATCGAGCTCGCCGAAGAACCGCTCGCGCGGGCGTGGCAGATCGCCGCGATCGCGCCGCTCGGGCCGATCGACCAGCTCGCGCTGCTCGGCGCGACGAGCGTCGGCGGACTCCTCCGCGAGGTCATCGATCTGACGCTGGCGGCCGAAGAGCTCCTCGCCGTGCGCGGTGTCGACGAGGAGCCCTTCGAATAGACGCGCTCAGTTCAGGGCGCGGATGCTGGACGGGATGACGCCGTTCGCGTAGAGGTCTTTCGCGACGTCCTGCAGGGCGGTGAGAGCGACGCGCTGCGTCGTGGGTCCGTACGAGATGCGCGCCACGCCGAAAGCTTCGTATTCCGCCGCGGTGAGGGCTCCCGGGAGGCCGATGACGCTCACGCGACGGTCACCGATGCCCTCGACGAGTTGGCGGGTGGTGTCAGCGTCGAGGAGTCCGGGAACGAAGACCGAGGTGGCGCCGGCGTCGAGGAAGGCCCGGCCACGCTCGATCGCGTCGGCGATCGATGCGGAGACGGGACGATCGCCGCCGCGCACGAACGCGTCGGTGCGCGCATTCAGCACGAACGGCACACCCTCCGCCTCGCCGGCGGCGATGGCGGCCTCGACGACGGCCACCGACTCGGCGAGCGGCTTCAAGCGGTCTTCGATGTTCGCACCGACCGCTCCGGCGCCGATCGCCTTCCTCACGGTCTCGCCCGCATCGCCGTACCCCGCGTCGAGGTCGGCGGTCACGGGCAGGTCGACAGCCTCGGCGATGCGACGCACCATGTCGAGCATGACGTCGAGGGGGATGTTCTCGCCGTCCTCATAGCCGAACGTGGCGGCGATGGAGTGCCCCGCCGTGGCGATGGCCTTCGTCTCGGGGAGGGCGGCGATCGCCTTCGTCGAGACGACGTCCCACACGTTCACGACGCGGAGGATCTCGGGGGCGGTGTGCAGCTGCGCGAAGCTCTGGGCTTTCTCGATCTGGGTGCTCATGCGTCCCACGTTACGGTGCGCCGAGAGACGCGGTCCCCGGCCTTGCGACCGGTCCGCGGCTGCACGAGTCGCTCGCCTCGCGCGCACGGGTTGGCTCCGAGCGCACGACCAGGGCGCGGGCCTAGGCCGTGCGCGGGGTCGCAACCCGTGCGCCCGCGGAAGGAGCTCAGGCGGCGAGCGCCTCGGCGATCGGCGTGTCGCCGCCTCCGAATCGGATGAAACGGCCCACGGTGCGGTCGTCCGCCAGCGACGCCGCGATGACGGCCGCGACGTCGGCGCGCGACACCTCGCCCTTGCCCTCGGGGTCGAGCGTGATCGTGCCGGTCGGTTCGCCCAGCGTGAGGGTGCCCGGGCCGAGGATCGTCCAGTCCAGCGCGGTTGCGCGCAGGTGGTCGTCGGCGGCGAGCTTCGCGTCGGCGTAGGCGAAGAACGAATCGTCGGGCGAGATGCCGTGGTCGGGGGTCGAGCCGATCCACGACACCATCACGAAGCGACGCACACCGGTCGCGGCAGCAGCATCCATCGTGCGGATCGCGGCGTCGCGGTCGACCGCGTAGGTGCGCTCGGCGCTGGCGCCTCCGGCACCCGCCGACCACACGACCGCGTCGTATCCGTCGACGGCGTCTCGCAGCGCGGCCTCGTCGGCCGCCTCGACGTCGAGCACGAGCGAGCTGGCACCGGCGGCGGTCACGTCGTCCGCGTGCTCGGGGTTGCGGATGACCGACGTGACGTCATCGCCGCGGGCGGCGAGAAGCGGTGCGAGCAGGAGGGCGACCTTGCCGTGGCCGCCGAGAACGAGAACCTTCATGAGTCAGTGCCTTCCGATGTGTTCGATGGACATGCTGAGAACGACCCGGTCGGCGCTGTCGGGCGGCGGCTGCTGATCGGCGTTGCCGTAGCGCTGCCCGAGCCGCACGTAGAAGGCGCCCTCGGGGTCGGGTGTCGCCTCGACGAGACGCCCGCGCACCTCCATGTAGCGATAGGGGTTCTCGGGGTCGAAGACCATCAGGCTCATCGACGGGTTCGCCGCGAGATTGCGGAACTTCTGCCGCCGGGTCGTATGGGTGAACAGGAGGTGCTCACCGTCGTACTCGAACCACATCGGATTGACCTGGACCGAGCCGTCGGGTCTCACCGTGCCCAGGGCGCCATAATTCGGTTCGTCGAGTAGATCGCGCAGGTCGTCGGGAATCACGCGCACTCCTTTCGTCGGATCTCCACGTTACGCACCGGCCCCGACCCGCCGCGCGGGGCTTGACGCCGGAGCATCGGGGGCGAGTTCCTTCACGATCCGGGCGGCGACCGATCGCCCCGCCCGATTCGCCCCGACCGTCGAGGCCGACGGGCCGTACCCCACGAAGAACAGGCGCGGCTCGTCGAGCGACCTCGAGTCGTCGACCCGGAATCCGCCGTCCGGTGTTCGCAGGCGAAGCGGCGCCAGGTGTTCGAGGGCAGGACGGAATCCCGTCGCCCACAGGATCGCATCGACCTCGAGCAACGTGCCGTCGGGCATGCGCACGCCGTCCTCTTCGATGCCGGCCATCATCGGCAGCCGCTCGAGCACGCCCCGCGCGCGCGCCGCGCGCGCCCACGGCGTCCAGTGCATACCGGTGACCGAGATGACGCTGCCGGGCGGCAAGCCACGGCGCACGCGGTCTTCGACACCGGCGATGGCGGCGACCCGCGCGGGCGCGTCGAAGTCGGACTCGATCCAGACGGGCTCGCGGCGCGTCATCCAGAACACCGTGGCGACGTGCGAGATCTCGTCCAGAAGCTGCACGCCCGACACCCCCGCACCGACCACCAGCACCCGACGACCCGCGAACTCCTCGGCCGAGACGTAGTCGGCCGTGTGCAGCTGGCGCCCGCGGAAACGTTCCTGGCCCGGGTAGTGGGGCCAGAACGGGCGCGTCCACGTTCCCGTCGCCGACACGACGAACCGCGCGCGCCAGGCGCCGGCGTCGGTCTCGACGCGCAGCGCGTCGGCCTCGCGACGCACGGCCGTGACGGCGACCGGCCGACGCACCCCCAGGCCGAACTCGCGCTCGTAGTCCGCGAAGTACGCGGGCAGCACATCACGCGCCCGCGCCGTCGGGTCGGCCGCGGGCACATCGAACCCGGGCAGCTCGTGGATGCCGTTCACCGTCGCCATGCGCAACGACGCCCATCGATGCTGCCACGCACCACCGGGAGCGGAATTCGCGTCGAGCACGACGAACGATCGATCGGATGCGTGCGCCTCGCCGTCGGGGACGAAGCCGCGGCGACGCAGGTGGTAGGCCGTCGACAGCCCCGCCTGGCCCGCGCCGACGACGACGACGTCGACCGTGCGCGCTGTGGTGCTCACGGCCTCCAGAACCACGCACGGCGCGCCGGTATTCCGCGTGACGGGTCGAGTCAGAGGATCTCGCCGTCGACGTACACCCATCGCCCGCCTCGGCGCGCGAAGCGGCTGCGCTCGTGCAGGCCGCCGCGCACTCCCCTCTCGCTCCAGCGGGCGCGGAACTCCACCGTCCCCTCGAGGTCGGCCGGTGCGCCGGCCTCTGTGGCGAGCACCTCGAGCCCGGTCCATGCCGTCGCGGGATCCGGCTCGACATCGGCGGGACGGGTGCGCGGGTGCCAGGTGCGCCGCAGATGCTCCGCGTCACCGGCGACGAACGCCGTGTACCGCGAGCGCATCAGCTTCTCCGCGGTGGGCGCGGGTTCACCGCCGAGGATCGGGCCGCAGCATCCGTCGTATCGTCCGGCTCCGCACGGGCACGGGTCGCCGGCCGCGAACCGGGGGAATCCCCTTCGCGACGACGCGGCTCCGAAAGACACGTTCGTCACTGTACCGCCGCGCCCGCAAGGGCCTCCGACGTGTCGGCGATCTTCCGTAGCATGGGCGGACCACCGAACAGGAGCAGCCATGACCGACGGCACCCGCCCGAACGAGAACGAGCGAGCCGCCGCGTCGCCTCCCCTGCCGCCCTACGCCGCCGGCCCGCAGTCCGCGCCACCGCCCCCGCAGCCCCAGGGTGCTCCGACGCCGCCTGTCCACCCCGCGCCCCTTCCGCCCTATGCCGCGCCCGGCGGCCCTGCGGCCTACGGTGCACCGCGTCAGGATTACCCGGGTGCCCCGCCGACGTGGGGTCCGCCCATGGGCGGCCCGGCTCCCGGCGCACCGTGGAATGCCGGTGCGCCGCAGAGTGGCTCGTCGGTGCTCGCGGTGCTCGCCCTCGTCGCGTCGGTGCTCGGGGTGCTGATCTCCTTCATCCCGTTCGTCGGTTCGGCGCTCGCCTGGGCTCTGTTCGCGACCGCGATCATCCTCGCCATCATCGCCCTGGTGAAGAAGACCCCCGGCAAGGGGATGTCGATCGCCGCACTCATCATCACCGGTGCGGGATTCCTTCTGTCGATCGTCTGGGCCGTGGTGCTGTTCACCATCGGCGCGTTCGGCTCGGCCGTCTCGTCGGGATCGAGTTCGGGGTCGGAGTACTCCCCCGCGCCCGACGACGACTACTACTCCTATCCGATGCTCGGTACCCCCGACTTCGGCGCCGACGGCAACACGATCTCCGCCCCGCTCGTTCCGGGCTCCACCATCACGATCACCGATGACAACGTCTCGCAAGACGTGTGGGCGCTGACCGTTCTCCCCTTCGAAGACCTGACGGCCGCCGCCGCGGCAACCGGAGACCTCGAGCCCGCATTCGGCGCCTATGTCGGCGTGCCCGTGCAGCTGACGAACGTCACCGACGAGACCATCGATCTGGCGGTCGACTACGCCTACCTGCCGTACACCCGCTTCCTCACGGCCGACGGGGGCGAGGCAGAGCTGACCTACCTCTCCGACATCGAGACCTATCCCAGCGCGTGGGACGTCGAGGTGGTCGAGCCGGGCGAGACGGTCACGTTCTACGAGGTGTACGACCTCGCACCCGATGCCGTCGGCTCGGGTTTCTACGTGCTCGACCTCGACTCGGGTCAGACCGTGTTCTGGGGAGCGGCCGCGCTCTGACGCGCCGCGCACGACCCGTCGGCGACGCCCGTCAGTCGACGGCGCCGCGCGCGTTGTAGACGGTGGCGTCCGACGCGCCGTAGGCCCGGAAGACCTCGATCGCCTCGGC
The DNA here is from genome assembly GCF_003095395.1 of Microbacterium sp. Gd 4-13. Classification (GTDB taxonomy): domain Bacteria; phylum Actinomycetota; class Actinomycetes; order Actinomycetales; family Microbacteriaceae; genus Microbacterium. The sequence goes on along the minus strand of NZ_QEIJ01000007.1, from coordinate 68,481 downwards.
GTTTCGCACCCCGATGCGCACGCGGATTCCGCGCGCTTCGAACTGCTCCGCCCAGTCGGAGACCATCGGCCCCTCGTCGAACCCGCTCAGCTCCTCGAGCTCCGGACCATCACCGGCGATCACGAGCGAGCGCGCGCCGCTCCACATGGTCGAGCCGTAGCACATGACGCACGGACGCCAGTTGACGACGAGCTCGAGGTCGGCACCGTCGGCACCCAGGTCCCACCGGCCGAGCGCGGTCTGGGCGAGCCCGAGGGCGGTGACCTCTGCGTGCTGCGAGCTGAGACCCGAGCTCAGCACCACGTTGACGCCCGCCGAGACAAGGCGACCTGTGGCAGCCTCCACGACGATCGCCGCGAACGGTCCACCATTGCCCTCGCGCCAGTTGCGGTCGGCGAGCGCGTTCACGAGGTCCATCCGCTCCTCTGCGGTTTCGAGCGCGTCGGGCAGCTGATCGAGCTCGCCCCGCAGCCATTCGGGAAGGGAGACGGAGAAGCCGGTCGCAAGTGTCATGCCGACATCCTCGCCCATCCGTGTGAACCGCTTGTTACAGCGGCGTTGTGGAGAACCCCGGCGGGGTCTGCGCCCACCTCATACCCTGATCGGGTGAACGCTCGCCACGTCGCCTCCGCCGCCCTCGCCACGATGGTCCTTGTGATGGGCGGATGCTCCGTCACCCCCGAACCGGAAGAGACCACCCCCGCTTTCGCCACCGAAGAAGAGGCGTTCGCCGCAGCGGAGCAGACCTACCGCGCCTACGTCGACGCGCTCAACCAGGTCGACCTGAGCGACCCCGAGACGTTCGAGCCCGTCTTCGCCCTCACCACCGGCGAGCTCAACACCAGCGACCGTAGAGGGCTCTCCACATATCACGCCGATCAAGTAGCAAAGTCGGGCGAATCAACGATTACCGATCTGCAACGCGAGTCGGCTGACCTGGAGAACGGCATCATCCACTTCTCCGTGTGCCTTGACGTCTCGACAGTCGAGTTGACTGAACTCAGCGGGGAATCGATCGTCGATCCTGACCGTGTTCCCGTTCAGAGCCTGCGGGTGACAGTGGAAGGCCCGCGAACTGCAGCGGGAAGCTTGCAAGTCAGTTCAGTTTCTGGACGCAGCGGGGAACCAGTATGCGATTAGTCCGCGTGCTTGTCACTGTCGCTCTTCTGGCAGGTCTGACCACATTGCCCATCGCCGGCAAACAATGCAATGACGTCGGCACATGGGGCACCACCTGCCATGCCTCCACGGACGGTTCGCAGGTCACCGTCGGGGGCACGGTCGGTTCCGGCGGCTCGAACGCGTCCGCCGGCGGTAGTGCGCCTCCGAGCGCCGGCTCCTCCCCCGACGACGGTTCGCAAGCCATCGCGCCGCAGGACTGCGGGCCGGCCGACGTCTTGTGCCGGGGCCGCGGTTTCGGGGTGGTCTCGCTGCCCGACGTGACGGCATCCGACCTCGCGTCGTTCGCGCCCGCGACTCCGTCGTTCGAGGCCGAACCCGGCGGTGTCGGCATCGTCGGCATGCCGACCAACTTCGTCGCCTCCGCGTCGACGCAGACTCTCACCGGCACGCTCTTCGACAGGCCGGTGACGGTGCGCTTCACCCCGTCGGCCTATGTCTTCTCCTACGGCGACGGCTCGTCCGCTCGGTCTGCATCCGGCGGCACCGCCTGGACCGCGCTGGGTCAACCGCAGTTCACGGCCACCCCGACGAGCCACGCCTACGGTTCCCGCGGTGTCTACAACGCCGTCGTGTCGGTCGAGTACGTCGCCGCCGTCGACTTCGGCACCGGCTGGCGCCCGGTGATCGGGGTCGTCACCGCGGCCGGACCCGGTCAGCGCGTCGAGATCTTCGAAGCGCGCACGGCGCTTGTCGACAAGACCTGCGCCGAGAACCCCTCCGGCCCCGGCTGCTGATCCGCATCATCCGTGTCGGGCGTAGGACATGGCGCCGGCGTAGGACACATCGCCGCAAGACGTCCTACGCCGGCGCCGTCTCCTACGCCCACAACCTGCCCCCAACGACACCGAGCGTCGCCGCTCGCTCTCGACGCGTCGCTGTACTTCCGGGCGGACGTCGCCGCGACGTTCTAGGTACTCCACTCCTCCAGGAGGGCGCGCACCGTCGTCTCGTATTGCGTGCGATCGAACCGCAGAGTGAACGCAGGGGCATCCGGCCCCCCGACCTCGCCCGTCAGGCCGTCCTGGTACGTGACGTTGCGCCATTCCACCGTCGTCTCCATCACCTGCACGTCCGTGCTGACGGCGCCACAATCCAGCCCCCCCGCACCCGAGGCAGAACAGCACACACCGGCACGGCCGTCGTCGTACTGGACCCACGGATCCATGCCGGACGTGTTCTCCCCGAGGAGCGCGCGAAGACTCTCGATGGCAAATGGATCGCCGTAAGAGCCTTCCGTCAGGAACGTGACGTTCTCGCACACTCGTCCGTTCGCAAACGCGAGCCTGTCGCGGAGCGGCTGGCCGTCGATCGTCCAGTCGAGAAACCTCAGAGGCGCACGGGCGACCAGCTCAGGGCGTAAGCGGAAGAACCCGCGCCACTTCAGGTCCCAGCATTCGCTTTCCGCCCATCGCGTGCCGAGTACCGCCAGCGGGTCAGCACGTGCGACACGGGTCAGAGCATAGCGACCCGGTGGGGATCGGAGGACGCGAGCGGCAGAGGGCGACGTCACTACGCTGAGCACATGGCACCACGGCCCGAGAAGTTGCTTCTGCTCGACAGCGCGTCGCTGTACTTCCGTGCGTTCTACGGCGTGCCCGACACCGTCAAGGCGCCCGACGGCACCTCGGTCAACGCCGTGCGCGGGTTCCTCGACATCATCGCGAAGCTCGTCGCGACCTACGAACCCACCCACATCGTCGCGTGCTGGGATGACGACTGGCGCCCGCAGTGGCGGGTCGACCTGATCCCGAGCTACAAGACCCACCGTGTCGCCGAGCCGGTCGAGAACGCGCCCGATGTCGAGGTCGTGCCCGATCCGCTCGAACTGCAGGTGCCGGTCATCCGCGAGACGCTCGACGCCCTCGGCATCGCGATCGTGGGTGCGGCCGAGCACGAAGCCGACGACGTCATCGGCACGCTCGCGACGACGGCCGACATGCCCGTCGATATCGTCACCGGCGACCGCGACCTGTTCCAACTCGTCGACGACGACCGCGCCGTGCGCATTGTCTACACCGCGCGCGGCATGAGCAACCTCGAGATCGTCACCGACGACGTCGTGTTCGCCAAGTACGGGGTGCACGCGCGGCAGTACGCCGACTTCGCGTCGATGAGGGGCGACTCCTCCGATGGCCTTCCCGGCGTCAAGGGCATCGGAGACAAGTCGGCCGCGTCGCTCTTGGCCGCCCACGGCGACCTCGGCGGCATCGTCGCGGCGGCACGCGCCGGCGAAGGCATGCCCGCCGGTCAGCGGGCGAAGATCCTGGCCGCGCTCGACTACATCGCCGTCGCGCCGACGGTAGTCGAGGTCGTTCGCGACCTGTCGCTCGCCGAGGTACCGACGGCCATCGTGCCGCTCGACGCCGAGAGGACGGATGCGGCGGACGCGCTCGCCGAGCGCTGGAACCTCACCGGCCCGATGGGCCGCGCGATCGCCGCGCTCGCCCGCTGACGAGCCACCGAAGCATCCGAGTACTCCCCCGGGAGTACACCGCACCGGTCCGTGCGGCCGACGCCCGTCCCACCGGCGCGGCGTAGCATCGAGCGCATGCCGAGCACCACCTGGGACGACGGCGCGCCCCGCTTCCGCCCGCCGCCCGGGGTCACCCTGTACCTCCCCGTCATCGTCGCCTTCGTGCTGCAGGTGCCCGGAACGATCGCGATCACCGCCGCCGGGCGCTCGTGGGGTCCGAGCGCAGCGCTGGCGATCGCTCTCGCGGCCGCATCCGCGCTCGCCCTGCTCGGCGCCCGCCGCTTCCCCGGTCCGACGGTGGTCGCCGTCACCGCCCTCACCGTGGCCGGGCTCCTCCTCCGCCCCGACGCGGGGCCTCCGATGTTCGCCCTCGCCTTCGCGATCATCGGCGCCGTCGTGCGCGGCGCCCGCTTCTGGGCCCTCGGCGCCGTCGGCGCGGGCTGGGTGGTCGCGATCGCGATCGCGGGTCTGCGCGCAGACACGTCGTGGCATCCGTTCCGCGTCGCGGTCGTGACGGTCGGGCTCGGCGTCTGCTTCGCCATCGGCGAGGGGTTCCGTGCGCGCCGTGCGGCTGTCGACGAGCGCCGGGCGCAGCTGAACGAACGCCGCCGCACCGCCGAACAGGACGAACGCGCGCGCATCGCCCGCGAGCTCCACGACGTGCTCGCCCACTCGCTGAGCCAGATCTCGGTGCAGTCCGGCGTGGGGCTGCATCTGTTCGACCGCGATCCCGAGCGCGCCCGCGAGGCGCTCAGAAGCATCCGCGCCCTCAGTGCCACGGGTCTCGACGAGGTGCGCGGCGTCCTGTCGTTCCTCCGCGGTGACGAACGGCACCCGACCAGCGCGCCGCTGACTCCACAACCCCAGCTCGCCGACCTGTCGCTTCTCGCCCGCGACCGGTCGGGACTCGGACTCGAGGTCAGGCTCGACGACGAACTGCGCGGAGAGACCCCGCCGAGCGTCGTGCAGACCACGGCTTACCGCATCGTGCAGGAGGCACTCACGAACGTCGTGCGGCACTCGGGGGCGACCACCGCCACGGTGACGCTCGCGCGTGACGCCGACGATCTCGTCGCCACGGTCGGCGACGACGGCACCGGGATGGTTCCCGACCACGTCGCGGGAGGCGGCATCCGCGGCATGCGCGAACGGGCCGAGCTCGCCGGCGGCACGCTCGTGATCTCGTCCGACTCGCGTCACGGCACCGTCATCGCCGCCCGGCTCCCCTGGCGCGGCGCCCCGTGATCCGCGTCGCGCTCGCCGACGACCACCAGCTCGTGCGCGCGGGGTTCCGGGCGCTGCTCGACTCCGAGCCCGACATCGACGTCGTCGTCGAAGCGTCGGGGGGCGAAGAGCTGCTGCGGATGCTGCGCACGACACCGGTCGACGTCGTGCTGATCGACATCCGCATGCCCGACGGAGACGGGCTGTGGACGACCGAGCAGATCGCGGTCGACCCCGCGCTGGAACACGTGCGCGTCGTGATCGTGACGACCTTCGAGCTCGACGAGTACGTCGGCCGGGCCATCCGAGCCGGGGCGAGCGGCTTCCTCGTCAAAGACACCGAACCCGCCGATCTGATCCGCGCCGTACGGGTCGCGGTCGCCGGAGACGCGCTGCTCTCGCCCGGCGTGACGCGGCGGCTGCTCGAGCGCGCCGCGGACGGGCTGCGCGCGAGTCCGGATCCTGTACTGCTGGCCGCGCTGACCGACCGTGAGCGCGAGGTGCTGCGGCTGGTCGCGCAAGGTCTGACCAACGACGAGATCGCCGAGCGGCTCGTGCTGTCTCCGTTGACGGCGAAGACGCACGTCTCGCGCATCCTGCAGAAATCGCACTCGCGCGACCGCGCCCAGCTGGTCGTGCTGGCGTACGAGTCCGGGCTCGTCGCGCCCGGGTGGCAGTAGACGCCGACCGACGGTACTCCGCCGGATGCAGGCGAAGTGCCTCCCCCGGGTGGATTCGCGACGACCGCGATGGGAGTGGACTCGACGCATCCGGTCGCGATCTTCCGCGGCCCGACGGAGAGGAACTCCATGTCCGTACCCCTGGTCGCCGCGGCGGCCGCTCACCTGTCCGCCCATCACCCCGGGGGGTGGGGCGGCCCGGGCTTCGGCTGGTGGTTCCTGCTGATCCCCCTGTTCTGGATCGTGCTGATCGGCGTGCTCTTCGCCGTGTTCGGCCGTCGGTGGCGCCGCGCCGCCGCAGCCAACGGCTTCGGGCCCGGGGGCCGGCGCAGTCCAGCCCAGCTGGCCGAAGGCACTCTCGCCGAGCGGTTCGCGAAGGGCGACATCGATGAGACCGAATATCGCGCGCGGCTCGAGGTGCTGCGCGCCAACGCGCAGCCCGGCTGAGCCGCGAGCGGTCACCGCCGTCGGCCGAGCCACTCCCGCAGGCGCTCGAGCGACCAGGTGGTGACGACGCGATCAGTGGGCACACCCGCCCGCTCCGCACGCGCGGCGCCGTAGTCGATGAGGGAGAGCTGGCCAGGTGCGTGCGCGTCGGAGTCGATCGAGAACAAGCAGCCCGCGTCGAGGGCGATCGCGATCAGTTCGTCGGGAGGGTCCTGGCGCTCGGGCCGCGAGTTGATCTCCACCGCCACCCCGTGCGCCGCAGCCGCGTCGAAGACGGCGCGCGGGTCGAACGTCGAGGGGGGCCGCGTTCCCCGCGCCCCCTCGACGAGGCGTCCGGTGACATGACCGAGCACGTCGACCCTCGGGTTCGAGACCGCCCCGACCAGGCGACGGGTCATCGGACCGCTCTCCATGCGGAGCTGGGAATGGGCGGATGCGACGACCACGTCCAGTTCGTCGAGCAGGTCGTCTTCCTGATCGAGCGCGCCGTCGTCGAGGATGTCGACCTCGATACCGGTGAGGAGGGTGAAGCCGTCACCGCGAAACGACTCGACGATGCCCATCTGTTCACGGAGCCGCTCGGGCGAGAGACCGTTCGCGACGCGCAGGCGCGGGGAATGGTCGGTCAGGGCCAGGTACTCGTGCCCGAGCCGGCGGCCCGCGTCGACCATGAGCTCGATCGGGGTCAGACCGTCCGACCACTCGCTGTGGCTGTGAAGGTCCCCCCGCAGGAGCCCCCGCAGCTCAGAGCCGGTCGCGACCCCCGCCTTCTCCCTCAGACCGACCAAATAGTCGGGCACACGCCCGTCGAGCGCCTGGGTGATCACGGCGAAGGTGGAGTCGCCGACACCCTTGCGACGGCGGAGCGCCGGATCCCGCCGGGCCGCGTCGTCGAGGTCTGCGATGGACTGCGCCGCCGTGCGAAACGCCTTCGATTTGTAGCGAGAGGAGCGCTCCCGCTCGAGCAGGTACGCGATCTCGTTCAGTGCGTCGAGCGGATCCACGTCGATCTCCTCTCCTGAGCTCGGGCCCTACGACGGCGTCGCGAGCGATCGGCTCGTCTCAACCCAGTCGTCGAGCTTCGCCGCCGCGCGGCCGTCGTCGACGGCCTGTGCAGCAGCAGCCATCCCCTCCGCGAGCCGCTCGACGATCGGACGCTGCACCTGCGTTGGATCCTGGAAGAGCCGGAACGCGACGATGCCCGCCGCCGTGTTGAGAAGCACGATGTCGCGCACCGGACCGGTGTCGCCGGCGAGCACGCGACGGACGACCTCGGCGTTGTCGGCGGGCGACCCGCCACGGAGATCGTCGAGGTCGGCGAAGCGGATACCGAGGTCGCGAGGGTCGAGGTCGTGCTCGTGCACGTCACCGCGGCTGACCTCCCACAGGCGGCTGTGACCCGTCGTCGTCAGCTCGTCGAGACCGTCGTCGCCGCGGAAGACCAGTGCGGTCGCGCCGCGCGTGCGGAAAACCCCCGTGATCAAAGGGACGCGGTCGAGGTGCGCCACACCCACCGCGTTCGCCTCGGCGCGCGCCGGGTTGCACAGGGGACCGAGGAAGTTGAAGACCGTGGGTATGCCGAGTTCGGCACGCGTCGGACCGGCGTGGCGGAATCCGGGATGGAACGCCGTCGCGAAGGCGAAGGTGAGGCCGGTGCGCTCGAGCGTCTCGGCCACCGCCTCGGGCGACAGCGTCAGGTCGATGCCGAGCTCGCGCAAGACGTCGGACGACCCGGAAGCCGAGCTGGCCGCGCGGTTGCCGTGCTTGACGACCGGGATGCCTGTCGCGGCCGCGACGATCGCCGACATCGTCGAGACATTGACCGTGCGGTGACGGTCGCCACCGGTGCCCACGATGTCGAGCACGTCGGCCTTGACCGGCAACCCGACGGCGGCCTCGAGAATCGCGTCGCGGAAGCCGACGATCTCGTCGACCGTCTCGCCTTTCGCCCGCAGCGCGACGAGGAAGGCCGCCAACTGCGACGGCGTGGCGTCGCCCGCCATCACCTGCTGCATCGCCCAGGTCGACTCCGACACGCTGAGGTCGCGCCCGTCGAGGAGCATCGTGAGAATTTCGGGCCAGGAATACCGCTCCGCCATGATTCGATCCTAGTGAGGGCCGCCCGCATGACCGCGCGGTTCTCGCGCCCACGTCGCACCCGGCATCCAGTGAACTCGCGGACGATTCTTAGGCGGTGCTTAGTTAGACGAAGCAGTTTGTTGGGTCGGCGGTGCGAAACTACGACGCCGAAATCGTCCATAATGGTCAGGTGACGACCCCAGCGACATACTCCCAGGCTCTGCGCTCCGTGAAGCGGCCGGACCCGGTTGCCGTGGGCACCATCGTCTGGCTCGGCAGCGAGGTCATGTTCTTCGCCGGCCTGTTCGCCATCTACTTCACGCTGCGCAGCACCTCCTCCGGTCTGTGGGAGCAGGAGAGCGCGCTACTGAACGTTCCGTTCGCGCTGGGCAACACGATCATCCTCGTGCTGTCGTCGGTGACCTGCCAGATGGGCGTGTTCGCCGCCGAGCGGTACCAGCCCTACTCGACGAAGAAGCGCGGCATCCTCGGCTGGGGCATGGTCGAGTGGTTCTTCCTCACCTTCGCGCTCGGCGCGATCTTCGTCTCCGGACAGGTGTGGGAGTACGCCCAGCTCGTCGCCGAGGGCATGCCCATCACCGCCAACGCATATGCGTCGGCCTTCTACCTGACCACCGGCTTCCACGCCCTGCACGTGACGGGCGGCCTCATCGCCTTCCTCCTCGTCATCGGCCGCGCGTACGCCGTGAAGAACTTCGGGCGCAAAGAGATGACCACCGCGATCGTCGTGTCGTACTACTGGCACTTCGTCGACGTGGTCTGGATCGCCCTGTTCGCTGTCATCTACTTCCTGAAATAGAGCGGAGCTGCACCCCGACATGGCACGAGAGAAGAAGCGCCGCTCTAACGGCCGCCGAAGCCCCCTGGCAGCGGCCGCACTCATCGGCATCGGCCTGCTCCTCACCGGCGGCATCTACGCCGGTGCGTCCGCGGCGATGGCCGCGACCGACGACACCTCCGCGACGACGTCCACGCTGACGGTCGAAGACGGACAGAAGCTCTTCCAGGCGAACTGCGCAACCTGCCATGGTATGGACCTGCAGGGGTCCGAAGCCGGGCCGTCGCTGTACGGCGCCGGTGAGCTGTCGGTGCACTTCCAGGTCTCGACCGGACGCATGCCGCTGCAGGCGCAGGCCCCGCAGGCACCGCAGAAGCCCGTTCAGTTCACCGAGGAGCAGATCGACGCGCTCGGCAAGTACGTCCAGTCGACGTCTCCGGGCCCGACATTCCCCGACGAGGAGACTCTCGACGGTGAAGGCGACCTGGCCAACGGTGCCGAGCTGTTCCGTATCAACTGCGCGATGTGCCACAACGTCGCCGGCGCCGGCGGTGCGCTGACCGAGGGCAAGTACGCCCCCAACCTGCACACCACGACCCCGGTGAACATGTACGCCGCCATGGTCACGGGCCCGCAGAACATGCCCGTCTTCAACAACCTGAACCTGACCGTCGAAGACAAGCGCGACATCATCTCCTACCTGCTGTACAACCAGGAGAGCCCGTCCGTCGGCGGCTTCACGCTGGGTTCGCTGGGTCCCGTCTCCGAGGGCCTGTTCATCTGGGTGTTCGGCATCGGTTCGCTGATCGCCCTCACCGTCTGGATCACGGCGAAGTCGAACTAGTTTCGACCGACGCCCGCACGACACATCACACGCACGAGGAGCAACATGGCACACGAGGAAGACGCGCTCGAGCACGAGAGGGCTTCATGGAAGCCCGCCTCCGGGCTCGCTGTCGTGGTGCCCGACCCCGTGCAGGGTACGGAGCTGCCGCCCCACCGTCACCGCGTCACCGACCAGGACCCCAAGGCCATGCGCCGCGCGGTCCGCACGGTCTACACGCTGTTCTACCTGTCGGTCGCCGCCAGCCTCTGGGCCAGCATCGCCTACATGATCTTCCCGATCGAGTCGGGCGAGATGATCGACATCCGCAACAACAACCTCTTCATCGGACTCGGCATCGGCTTCGCCCTGCTGGCCATCGGCATCGGCGCGATCCACTGGTCGAAGGCCGTCATGTCCGACAAGGAGTACATCGAGCCGCGTCACGCGACGCGTGGTCGCGATGCGACGCGTGAAGGCGCCATCAACGTCTTCGTCGACGCGAACGAGGAGTCGGGCTTCGGACGCCGCGAGGTGATCCGCAACTCCCTCTTCGCCGCGCTCGTCGCCTCGGTCATCCCCGGCATCACGCTCTTCCGCGGCCTGGCACCGGAGAACTCCCCCGAGAACCCGATCGCGGGCAACCCGGTGGCGCTCCTCAGCCACACGATGTGGAAAGAGGGCTCGCACCTCGCTCACGACCCGTCGGGTCGTCGCATCCGCGCCGCGGACGTCACCCTCGGTTCCGCTTTCCACGTCATCCCCGAAGAGCTCGCCGACCTCGGCCACGACGAGGGGTACCTCGAGGAGAAGGCCAAGGCGATCGTGCTGCTCATGCGCATGCTCCCCGAGCAGCTCACCGAGGCCGATGACAAGAAGGACTGGTCGTACGACGGCATCGTCGCGTACTCCAAGGTCTGCACGCACGTCGGCTGCCCCGTCGCCCTCTACGAGCAGCAGACCCACCACCTGCTGTGCCCCTGCCACCAGTCGCAGTTCGACGTGGCCGACGGCGCGAAGGTCATCTTCGGGCCCGCCGCTCGTCCGCTGCCGCAGCTGCCCATCACCGTCGACGACGAGGGCTACCTCGTCGCTCGTAGCGACTTCACCGAACCCGTCGGACCGAGCTTCTGGGAGCGTCATTGAGTACCGGATCTCACCCCACCGATAACGTCACCCTCGAGCCGGCGGTGACCGAGACGCCGAAGCCCGAGGCCGGGCGCGACGGCAAGCCGCTGGGCGGCCGCTTCGTCGGCGCCGCAGCCAACTACCTCGACGAGCGCACGAGCATCTCGGGCCTCGTCAAGGAGCTCGGGCGCAAGATCTTCCCCGACCACTGGTCGTTCATGCTCGGCGAGGTCGCTCTGTGGAGCTTCGTCGTCGTGCTGCTGTCGGGAACGTTCCTGACGTTCTTCTTCCAGGCCTCCATGGTCGAGACGCACTATGACGGCGCCTACGAGCCGATGCGCGGAATCGCCATGTCGGCCGCGATGGATTCGACACTGCGCATCTCGTTCGACATGCGCGGCGGTCTGCTCGTCCGGCAGATCCACCACTGGGCCGCTCTCACGTTCATCGCCGGCATCGGCGTGCACATGCTGCGCGTCTTCTTCACGGGTGCGTTCCGCAAGCCCCGCGAGCTCAACTGGGTGATCGGCTTCATCCTCTTCATCCTCGCGATGGCAGAGGGCTTCACCGGCTACTCGCTCCCCGACGATCTGCTCTCCGGCAACGGTCTGCGCATCATCGACGGCATGGTCAAGGGCATCCCGCTCGTGGGCACCTGGATCTCGTTCCTCCTGTTCGGTGGAGAGTTCCCGGGCACGGCGATCGTCGGACGCCTCTACACGCTGCACATCCTGCTGCTCCCGGCGATCCTCGTGGCGCTGCTCGCCGTGCACCTCATGCTGATGATCGTCAACAAGCACACGCAGTTCGCCGGCCCCGCCCGCACGAACAGCAACGTCGTGGGCTACCCGATCCTCCCGGTGTACGCGTCGAAGATGGGTGGATTCTTCTTCATCGTCTTCGGTGTGATCGTCACGATCGCTGCGATGTTCACGATCAACCCGATCTGGAACTACGGCCCCTACGACCCGTCGCCGGTGTCAGCGGGTACGCAGCCCGACTGGTACATCGGTTTCGCCGACGGAGCGCTGCGTCTGGTGCCGCCGCACCTCGAGACGGTGCTGTTCGACCACACCTTCTCGTGGAACATCATCCTGCCGCTCGCCGTCCTGGGCCTGTTCATCGTTCTCGTCATGATCTACCCCTTCATCGAGGCGTGGGTCACGGGCGACAAGCGCGAGCACCACATCGCCCAGCGTCCGCGCAACGCCGCGACCCGCACCGCGATCGGCGCCGCCGGCGTCACGTTCTACGCCGTGCTGTGGGCAGCGGCATCGTCCGACATCATCGCGACGCACTTCTGGGTCACGATGGAGGGCGTCATCCACACCCTGCAGGCCCTGCTGATCATCGGCCCGATCATCGCCTACTTCGTCACCAAGCGCATCTGCATCGCGCTGCAGAAGAAGGACCGCGAGATCGTCCTGCACGGCTACGAGTCGGGCCGTATCGTCCGCCTCCCCGGTGGCGAGTACATCGAGGTGCACCAGCCGGTCGACGAGTTCGACCGGTGGAAGCTCGTCTCGAACGACGGCTATGAGCCGCTCGTCGTGCGACCGAACGCCAAGGGCCAGATCCCATGGCACGAGAACCTTCGTGCCGGCATCTCGCGCTGGTTCTTCGAAGACCGCCTTGCACCGCTCTCGCAGGCCGAACTCGACGCCGCGGCCGCGCATCAGCACCATGAGATCGAGCACCTCGCCGACGAAGAGGCGCGTGAGATCGAGGGCGCTCGCGAGCGCGCAGCCGAAGACGGCCGTCCCGCGATGGCACCGCATGACGAGCGCGCCGACGTGGAGATGCGCGCCCCGAAGATCCTCGACGAGACCGATTCGTCCGAGAAGAAGGATCCTCAGAAGGACGACGAGAAGTAGTCCTCCCGATCCGAATGCCCCGTCCCTGCCTCTTCTGAGGCGAGGGCCGGGGCATTCGCCGTTCTCCCCCTCCCCCCGTCCTCCGCCGTGTCAGGAATCCTGCGGCGACTGGCACCTCGGCCGCTCGTGCCGCGCTCACGCGGGCCCTAACGTCGAACCATGACCGACCCCGCCTTCTTCGTCGCCCGGCTTGCGCACGAAACTGATCCCGCCGACGTCTACGCCGACCAGCGCGCCGGCCGCGACGTCGTGCTCGTCGACGTCCGCAACGACGAGGCCTGGCGCCAGGGACGCATCAGCGGGGCCCTGCACCTCCCCCACGCTGAGATATCGTCCCGGGCGCTCGATGAGCTCGACCCCGCGATCCCCGTGGTCGTGTACTGCTGGAGCCCCGGCTGCAACGGCGGCGTGCGGGGGGCCCTCGCGTTCGCTCAACTCGGATTCACCGTGAAGGAGATGATCGGCGGGTACGAGTATTGGGTGCGCGAGGGACAACCCACCGAAGACGACGACGGTCCGCTCCCCCGTGTCTTCGACCCGCTCGTCACTGTGGTGAGGACCGCGCGCGAAGGCCGCGTTCAGGCCGTTTCGACGTCCTCGGTGAAGTAGCGGCCGGCGGAGCCGTAGAAGACGGGGGGCTCCGCCCCCGCCTCGGTGTCGACGACATCGCAGACGACGGCCGTCACATTGTCGCGCGTGCCGGCTTCGAGAGCGAGAGCGACGATGTCGGCCGCGGCGTCGACCGCGGTACCGGCCGAGCGCAGCAGTTCGACGATGTCGAGCTCCGGCACGTAATCGGTCAGGCCGTCGCTGCACAGCAGCCACCGGTCTCCGACGACAGGCTGGCGTTCGAGCACCGAGATCGTGTCGTCCTCGCCACCCCCGAGCGACGCCGTGATGATGTTGCGTCGGGGGTGCGATGCTGCGGCCTCGGGGGCGAGGAGCCCGTGATCCACCAGCGCTTGCACGTACGAGTCATCGCGGGTCTCGCGCGTGAACCAGCCGTCTCGCAGCAGGTAGGCGCGAGAGTCGCCCGTGTGAGCCACCAGCAGATCGCCGGCGGCTCCGAGGAAAAGACCCGTGAAGGTGGTCGCCATGCCGCGCAGGGCGGGGTCGCGCTCCACGTGGGCGCGGATGTCCCAGTTCGCCTCGCGAATGCGGACGACCAGCGTCTCAGGGTCGGGGATCATGGCTCCCTCTGCCACCAACCGATGTATGAGGGCGGCTGACGCGAGATCGCCCGACGGGCCGCCCCCGACGCCGTCGGCGACCGCTGCTCCCCAGGGTGCGGTGAACGCCCCATCCTGATTCGTCTCGCGGTGAACGCCGACATCGGAGACGGCGGCCGCTCTCAGCCGGATGGGCACGAGGTCAGCGCGCGAAGTACCCGCGGTAGTACTCGAACACCCAGCCGACGATGGCGACAGCGAACAGAGCAAGCCCGATGGGCATCAAGAACGTGCCGACAGCCAGACCCAGGACCGCTACGGCGGCGGACCCCGCCAGCACGAGCGGCCACCACGACCATGGGCTGAACTCGCCGAGCTCGGGGTCTCCGTCGTCGATGTCGGCGGTGAGCACGTCCTCCGGGAGCTCGCCTCCCTGCGCACGGTGCACGTGCTGCACGTAGAACGCGATGAGCGCGGACATGATCGAGGTGAACAGCAGCGCCGTCGAGCCGACCCACTCGACGCGGTTGACGAAATCACCCTGATAGTAGAGCAGCGACCACACGGTGTAGACGACCGCGAGGAGGAGGAAGAAGGCGGACAGCATCCACCAGAGACCGACGTTCGTACGCACTTACTTGACCTTTCCCTGGTCCGCATCGACGACCGGCGCTTCGGGTGCATCCTTCGCCGGACCCACGCCGACCGGGATGCCGGCCTCGGGGTGGTTCAGGTCGAACGCGGGCCGCTCGCTGCGGATGCGCGGGATGGACGTGAAGTTGTGACGCGGCGGCGGGCACGACGTCGCCCACTCGAGCGATGCGCCGTAACCCCACGGGTCGTTGACCGTGATCCGGGCAGCCTTGCGGGAGGTGATCCAGACGTTGAGGAAGAACGGGATCATCGACGCACCGAGGATCATCGCACCCACGGTCGAGACCTGGTTCTGCCAGGTCCAGCCGTCGGCTGCCGAGTAGTCGGCGTAGCGACGCACCATGCCGTCGACGCCCAGCCAGTGCTGGATGAGGAACGTCATGTGGAAGCCGATGAACAGCATCCAGAAGTGCACGAAGCCGAGACGCTCGTTCAGCATCCGCCCCGTCCACTTCGGCCACCAGAAGTAGAAGCCGGCGAACATCGCGAACACGACCGTGCCGAACACCACGTAGTGGAAGTGGGCGACGACGAAGTAGGAGTCGGACAGGTGGAAGTCCAGCGGCGGCGACGCGAGGATGACGCCGGTCAGACCACCGAAGACGAAGGTGAGGAGGAAGCCGAGGGCGAAGACCATCGGCGTCTCGAAGGTCACCGAGCCCCGCCACATCGTGCCGATCCAGTTGAAGATCTTCACACCGGTAGGCACGGCGATCAGCATCGTCATGAGCGCGAAGAACGGCAGCAGCACCGCGCCCGTCACGTACATGTGGTGGGCCCAGACGGCCACCGACAGGGCGGCGATCGCGATCGTCGCGTAGACGAGCGTCTTGTAGCCGAAGATCGGCTTGCGGCTGAAGACCGGGAAGATCTCCGACACGATGCCGAAGAACGGCAGCGCGATGATGTAGACCTCGGGGTGTCCGAAGAACCAGAAGAGGTGCTGCCAGAGCAGAACACCACCGTTCTGCGGATCGTAGATGTGCGCACCCAGAACGCGGTCGGCGGCGGCGGCGAAGATCGCGGCGGCCAGCACGGGGAACGCGAGAAGGATCAGGATGCTGGTGATCAGCGTGTTCCACGTGAAGATCGGCATGCGCCACATCGTCATACCCGGGGCACGCATCGTCAGGATCGTGGTGATGAAGTTCACCGCTCCGAGGATGGTTCCGAACCCGCTCATGCCGAGGCCGAGCATCCAGAGGTTTCCTCCGACGCCGGGCGAGAAGCTGGCGTTCGCGAGCGGTTGATACGCGAACCACCCGAAGCCTGCCGCACCGGCCGGGGTGAGGAAGCCGGCGACCGCAATGGTCGAGCCGAAGAGGAAGAGCCAGAAGGCGAAGGAGTTCAGACGCGGGAACGCCACGTCGGGTGCGCCGATCTGCAGCGGCAGGATCGCGTTCGCGAAGCCAGCGAACAACGGCGTCGCGAACATGAGGAGCATGATCGTGCCGTGCATGGTGAAGAGCTGGTTGTACTGCTCTTTCGTGGGCACGATCTGCATGCCGGGCTCGAAGAGCTCGGCGCGGATGATCAGCGCCATGACGCCGCCGAGGCAGAAGAAGATCACCGAGGCGATCAGGTACATGTACCCGATGGTCTTGTGGTCAGTGGAGGTGATCCACTTGACGAAGACGTTGCCCTTCTGCTCGATGCGCGAGGAGGTGAGCAGCGCCGCCTGCCGAGGGGGAAGAGTCGTCGGACGCGACGGGCCCGTCGCCTCTTCCGGGGGAAGTGTGGTCGTCATCAGCCTTAACCTTCCACAGCAGTGCCGAAGCCGGTGTTGTTCTGCAACCGGTCGTAGGCGTCATCGATGTCGCCGGTCTGTCCGTCGGAACGGAGGGTCGAGAGGTAGCTCTCGTACTCCGTCTCGCTGACGACCTTGACGTTGAAAAGCATCGCCGAGTGGTACTCGCCGCAGAGCTCGGCGCACTTGCCGGCGTAGGTTCCCTCGCGCGTCGGCATGAACGACATGTAGTTGTCGCGACCGATGTACATGTCTTTCTTGTACAGGAAGTCGATGATCCAGAAGGAGTGGATCACGTCGCGCGACTGCAGCTCGATCTTCACGGTCTTGTTCACCGGGAGGTACAGCGTCGGCAGTGCTTCCTGGTCGACGTCGCCGTTCGAGGCGGGTTCGGCCTGGACGCCCATCGTCCAGACGGCGTCGGAGTTGTCCTCGCGGTCGCCGTTGTACTGGAAGTCCCACGCCCACTGCTTGCCGAACGCGGTGATCGAGACGTCGGGATCGTCGTACTGCGTCTCGAGGATGGTCTGGTCACGCGCGGTGAACGCGAAGAAGCCGACCACGAGGATCAGGGGTACGACGGTGTAGAAGATCTCGATCGGCATGTTGTAGCGCAACTGCACGGGGAGACCGGTCTGGCCCTTGCGGCGGCGGTACACGATGACAGACCAGAGCATGAGGGCCCAGGTCACGATGCCCACCGCGAGGAGGACGAGCCAGGAGTTCACCCACAGGCCCGAGATCATCTCGGTGTGGTTCGTCGCCTGCACACCGTCATCGGTGAAGCCGGGGAGGAACCCGTTGAGCTCGGTCGTCGTGCAGCCGGCCAGGACGAGCGCCGTGGCGATCCCGACGGGAAGTGCGGCCAGGCGGAGGCGTCGTCTGGAGGGCGCTGTCTTCAAGGGCACAGTGCACCTTTCCGGGTCGAGAATATTGCTGTCTCAGTCTAGAGCAACCTCTTATGGTTCTCGGGCCAAGCATTCAGGTACGAAACGACGAAACCCGCGGAAGCCGCCGGATTTCCGGGCACTTCCGCGGGTCTGCGCGTGTCGTCTGCTATCGACGGGACGTCGAGATCTCTCGACGTCGAACGGCCTGACGGCCGCGGGCTCGTCTCAGTGGAACGAGTCGCCGCAGGCGCAGCTGCCCGCAGCGTTCGGGTTGTCGATGGTGAAGCCCTGCTCGGAGATCGTGTCCTTGAAATCGATCTTCGCGCCGTCGAGGTACGGGACGCTCATGTCGTCGACGATGACCTCGACACCGTCGAAGTCGACGGCCTTGTCGCCGTCGAGGAAGCGCTCGTCGAAGTAGAGCTGGTAGATGAGTCCGGAGCAGCCGCCGGGCTGGACCGCCACGCGCAGGCGGAGGTCGTCGCGACCCTCCTGGCTGAGCAGGCTCTTGACCTTCTCGGCGGCGGTATCGGTCAGCGACACACCGTGGTCACGGACGGTCGGCTCGGTCGACAGGGCAGTGTCGGTCATGACTCTCCTCAGGCGTGTGGGGCGAACGGATGCTGCAATTGTACGCCGCCCCCGGCGGCGCGGGCTCGATCAGATCGTCCGCGCGTCGAGCTTCTCGAGCAGGAGCGCCTCCGACACCACGGCTTTGCGGAAGGTGTCGAGGTGCAGCGACTCGTTCGGACTGTGCGCCCGGGAGTGCGGGTCTTCCACGCCGGTGACGAGGATCTGCGCGCCGGGGTTCTCGCGGACCAGGTCGGCGATGAACGGGATGGAACCGCCCACGCCCACGTCGACCGGCTCGACGCCGTACCCTTCGCGGAAGGCGTCGCGCACGTCGTCGACGGCCCATCCGCTGGTGTCGACGAGGAACGCGTCACCGCAGTCGACGTCGGTGAATTCGAGCTGCGCTCCGAAGGGGGCGTGCGCGCGCAGGTGCGCCTCGATCGCGGCATAGGCGTCCTCCGCGCGCTGCCCGGGCGCGACGCGCGCGCTGATGACGACCGAGGTCTCGGGCGCGAGCGTGTTCGACGCCGCCTCCACGCTCGTGGCGTCGATGCCCGTGATCGTCACGGACGGCTTGTTCCAGATGCGGCCGAGGAACGAGCCCGTACCGATCGGCGAGACGCCGTCGAGGAGCCCCGTCTCCGAGCGGAGCGTCTGCTCCGTGTAGTCGGGGGTGGCAGCATCCCTCTCCTGCAATCCCTCGACCGCGACCGCGCCGTCGTCGTCCCACAGGGTCGCCAGGAGCTTGACCGTGGCGAGCATCGCGTCGGGGACGGCGCCGCCGAACATGCCCGAGTGCGAGGCGTGGTCGAGCGTGCGCACGCGCAGCGTGAACCGCGCGTTGCCACGGAGGGACACCGTGAGGGCCGGGGTCTTCTCGTCCCAGTTGCCCGAATCGGCCACGACGATCACGTCGGAGCGCAGCACGTCGGCGTGGTCGGAGAGGAACGTCGCGAACGAGCGCGAACCGTACTCCTCCTCCCCCTCGATGAAGAGCGCGACACCGAGGTCGAAGTCGCCCCCAACGGCGGCCGTGAGCGCGCGCAGGGAGGCCAGGTGCGCCATGACGCCGGCCTTGTCGTCGGCGGCACCGCGACCGTAGAGGCGGCCGCCGCGCACCGTCGGCTCGAACGGCGGCGACTCCCAGAGCGACTCGTCTCCGGGGGGCTGCACGTCGTGGTGGGCGTAGAGCAGGACGGTCGGGCGGCCGTTGCGCGCGCGGCGGACCGCGAGGACGGCGGGCTGGCCGAGTTCGTCGGTTCCGGGGATCGCCGCGCGGGCGATCTCGACGGAATCGAACACCCCGATCTCACGGGCGAGATCCGCCACGGCCTCGGCGCTGCGCTCCAGCTGCGTCTGGTCGAACGCCGGCCAGGCGATGGACGGGATCCGCACCAGGGCGCCGAGATCGGCGAGAGCGGTCGGGATACCTTCGGTCGCGGCGGAGCGCACAGCGTCCTGTCGGGAAGTTTCGGGGGTCATGCGGGTAATCTTAAGGCTCCCGCAACGACGTTTTCGAGGTTCACCGTGGCCAAGTCCCCCGCCCCCGCATCGAACGAAGCTCCCGAAGAGGAGTTCGCTTCCGGCAGCGGCAAGGGCCGCGCAACGCCCACGCGCGCCGAGCAGGAGGCCGCGCGCAAGCGCCCGCTCGTGGCCGACACGAAGGAAGCCCGCGCCCGCGCCCGCGCCGAACTCGCCGTCGCACGCGACCGCGCTCGAGCCGGCATGGCAGCCGGTGAGGACAAGTACCTCCCGCTGCGCGACAAGGGCCCGCAGCGCCGGTTCGCCCGTGACTGGGTCGACGCCGGTTGGCACCTCGGTGAGGCGCTCATGCCGATGGCGATCCTCGTGATCCTGTTCACCCTGATCCCGAACGTCTACATCCAGCTCTTCGCCTACCCGGTGCTCATGGTCTTCGTGCTGCTGACGATCGGTGACATGGTGCTCACCGGGCGCCGCGTGAAGAAGGAAGCCCGCAACAAGTTCGGCGAGGCCCGCATGGAGAAGGGCCTCGGCTGGTACGCGGCGATGCGCACCGTGCAGATGCGCTTCATGCGCCTGCCCAAGCCCCAGGTCAAGCGCGGCGGCTACCCGGTCTGATCCCGCTCACCCGCGGCGCAGTCCGCGGTTGATCTGTCGAGCCCAGAAGGGCCCGCGATACAGGAAAGCCGTGTAGCCCTGCACCAGGGTCGCGCCCGCGGCGAGGCGCTCTCGTACGTCGTCGGCCGTCTCGACCCCGCCGGCCGAGATCACGGCGAACTCCGCCGGAACGACCTCGCGCACGAGACGCAGCACCGCGAGAGCACGTTCCTTCAGCGGCGCTCCCGAGAGCCCGCCCGCGCCCGCCGCCTCGACGACACCCGCGGGGGTGAGGAGACCCTCTCGCGAGATCGTCGTGTTCGTGGCGATGAGGCCGGCAAGGCCCAGGTCCACCGCGAGACGCGAGACCGCGTGCACCTCGTCGTCGGGGAGGTCGGGGGCGATCTTGACCAGCAACGGCGTGCCGCCCGCAGCATCCCTCACCGCCTGCAGCAGAGGACGCAGGGTCTCGACCGCCTGCAGACCGCGCAGGCCGGGGGTGTTCGGTGACGACACGTTGACGACGAGGTAGTCGGCCAACGGCGCCAGGAGTTCGGTGCTGCGCACGTAATCGGCGGTCGCGGCCTCGACGTCGACCGCGCGGCTCTTGCCGATGTTCACACCGACGACGGTGCGCCCGCCACGCCGGCGCAGCCGGCCCAGGCGTTCCGCGGCCGCAGCGGCACCCGAGTTGTTGAACCCCATCCGGTTGATGACGGCTCGATCGGCCACGAGGCGGAACAGGCGCGGACGCGGGTTGCCTGGCTGCGCGAGAGCCGTGAGCGTGCCGACCTCGACATGTCCGAAGCCGAGCGCTCCGAGGCCGCGCACCATGCGCACGTCTTTGTCGAACCCGGCCGCCACGCCGAACGGCGAATCGAACTCGAGGCCGAGGGCCCGCGTGCGCAGTTCGGGGGCGGGTGCCGTCACGGCGCGCACGGCCCAGGAGAACGGGCGCACGCCGAACAGCCGGATCACCGGCACGGCGAGGTGGTGGGCGCGCTCGGGATCGATCCGCGACAGCACGTGCCGGAAGAGAAGGGGATACATCCCCGCCAGATTACTGGACCGCGTCAGTCGACCTGCGCCGCGTCGCGCGCCCGGCGACGATCACGGTGATCCACACGCAGCTGCTCGATGGCCGTCTCGAAGTCCTCCAGCGACTCGAACGCCTGGTAGACGCTGGCGAAGCGCAGGAACGCCACCTCGTCGAGCTCGCGGAGAGGACCCAGGATCGCCAGACCGATCTCGTTCGCGTCGATCTGCGACGAACCGGTCTGGCGTACGGCCTCTTCGACCGACTGTGCCAGCATCGCGAGATCGGCGTCGGTCACGGGGCGGCCCTGGCAGGCTTTGCGAACGCCCGACATGACCTTCTCGCGACTGAACGGTTCGATCACGCCGGAGCGCTTGATGACGTTAAGGCTCGCCGTCTCGACGGTCGAGAACCGACCGCCGCACTGGGGGCACTGGCGTCGACGACGGATGCTGAGGCCGTCATCGCTCGTTCGGGAGTCGATGACACGGGAATCGGGGTGGCGACAGAAGGGGCAGTGCATGGCACCGAAAGACTACGCCTCGAACCGGGCCACGACGGCCTCGCCGTGCGCCGGCAGGGCCTCGGCCTCGGCGAGGGCGACGATTCCGTCGCGCACGGTCGCGAGAGCGGCACGGTCGTACTCGATGACCTGCTGCGGACGAAGGAACGTGGCGGCCGACAGACCCGGCTGGAAGCGCGCCTGACCGCCCGTCGGGAGCACGTGATTGCTGCCCGCGAGGTAATCCCCCAGGCTGACCGGGGTGTGCGGGCCGACGAAGATCGCTCCGGCGTGCACGAATTCCTCCGGGCGGGCGTCCGCGAGCTGCAACTCGAGGTGCTCGGGTGCGTAGGCGTTGCTGAACGCGGTTGCCGCATCGATGTCGTCGACGAGGACGATCGCCGACTGCGGACCGGTGAGCGCAGCCGCCACTCGTGCGCTGTGGCGGGTCGCGGCGGCTCGCGCGTCGACGGCGGCCGAGACGGCGAGGGCGAGCTCGGGAGAATCGGTCACGAGCACCGCGGAGGCCTGTTCGTCGTGCTCGGCCTGGCTCACGAGATCGGCGGCGACCAACCGGGCATCGGCCGAGGCATCGGCGACGACGAGGATCTCGGTCGCACCGGCCTCCGAGTCCGTGCCGACCCGACCGGCGACAACGCGCTTGGCGGCGGCGACGAAGTTGTTTCCCGGGCCGGTCACGACGTCGACGGGCTCGAGCCCGATGGCCGGCACACCGTGGGCGAGAGCCCCGATCGCGCCGGCACCGCCCAGCGCGTACACCTCGGTGACACCGAGGAGGTGGGCGGCCGCGAGGATCGTGGGGTGCACCCGTCCGCCGAACTCGCGCTGGGGCGGCGACGTGAGGGCGACCTCGGATACGCCCGCGACCTGCGCGGGAACCACATTCATCACAACGCTCGACGGGTACACGGCCTTGCCGCCCGGCACGTAGACGCCCACCCGGCGCACGGGCTGCCAGCGCTGCGCCACCCGGGCGCCCGGCGCGAGTTCGGTCACGACCGGTGCGGGCACCTGCGCGGCGGATGCCCGGCGCACCCGCGCGATGGCCTCCTCGAGAGCGGCTCGCACATCAGGGGCGAGCTGGCCGAGTGCCTCCACGAGGTGGGATGCCGGAACCCGGAGGTCGTGGTCGCTCACCCCGTCGAACGCGGTGGCCTGTTCGCGGAGCGCGGCCTCTCCGCGCTCCGCGACGTCGGCGACGATCTCCGAGGCGACACTCAGCGCCTCGTCACGGGCTCCTTCGGCACGCGGAACGGCGGCGAGCAACTCGGCCGGTGACAGGGTGCGACCGCGCAGATCGATGGTTCGAAGCATCCGTCAAGGCTACCGGCTGGAGCCGGTGGCCCTCAGCCGCGCGTGACGCCGGTGACGTCGTGCAGATAGCCCACGCGACCGTCTTCGTGCCGGACGACGAAGGCTTCGCCCCGGTCTTCGATGACGAGCGCCCAGGCTGTCGGGCCGATGCGGAAGAGCGGGTTGCCGTAGTCGTCGACGACGTCGCGCTCCACCGGCACGAGCGCCCAGAAGGCCTGCGTCTGCGCCTGTGCGGGGAACTGGGTGGTGCGGACGGTGTCGTCGTTCGCGGGAGCCCCGTCGTCGTCGGAGATCTGCGTCGTCTCCCCGGTGTGCAGCGGGGCGAAGACGTCGGTGCCGTAGGCGCCGGTGTCGGCGGTCGGGCTGCTGAAAGCGCCGGTGTCGGACTGATCGGCGGCCGGCTGGACGCCGGTGTCGTACGAGCCGGTGTCGTGCGATGCCGGCGGAACGTAGGCCGGAGCCGCGTGCTGCTCGGCGGGTGCCGGGGTGGGGCGCTCCGGACGCGGGGTCTTCGGCCGGGCGACGACCGCGCGGATCGGACGGGCGTTGCGGTGGGCGGGCACCTCGCGGCGATCCTGGAAGTCCTGCTCGAGGGAGGGGATGAACGGCGCGAAGACGGTGAGCACGACGCCGGCGAGCATCAGCACGAGCTCGACCCAGATCACCCACGAACGCACCCAGGCGCCCGTCTCGATCGAGATCGCGACGGTCTCCCACACCGACTGCAGCCAGTAGATCGCGGCGACGGAGAAGGCGACCGAGGCGAACTGGTCGATGCCGAGCGACCCGACGCGCGGGATGCCCTGCGGCGAGAGTCGTCGGAGGATGACGAGGAAGACGGCGACCGTCGGCACGCCGATCGAGAGGATCCAAGCCAGGCCGGACACCCACACGTTCAGTCCTCCGACGAGAGCGGCCGGCGCCCCGACGAGGAGGTTCACGGGGAAGAACGACACGATGAACGCGACGAGCCACACCCCGCCCAGGGCGACTTCGCGCACCGAGAAGGGTCCGACGCCGTACTGCGGCGGAGCACCCGTGGCCTTCGCGTCATCGGCATCCGTCGACGACGCGGCCTCGGGCTCACTGCTCGCGCTCTCGGTCGCCGCAACCTGGTCGTTCGCCTGTGCCGTGGGTTCGTCCACGGAGGTGTCTGCCAGGGTCTTGTCGTTCAGATTCTCGTCGGTCACGATGGTCCTCTCCGCTGTCGCGCCGGGGGTGCGCGCCGTCCGATCTTAGTCGCGCGCTGTGTCGAATCCCTGCGCGGCGCGACGTTCGACGTCACTCTCGACGACGACGGTCTGGCTGCTCTCGGGGTTCGCGCGAGCGGGGTCTCAGCCGAGGCAGTTCGGGCCCAGCAGCCCCTTCAGCTCGCCGTACAGATCGGCCGTGACTCGCACGGGCATGGGCACCTCGAAGACCTTCGCGGTGCCTCCGCGGTGCAGTCGGAGAGACACCTCGGTCTCGCCGCGATGCCGCTCGAGCACTTCCGCGAGGTCTTTCACGAGCACCTCCGTGGCCCGCTGCTCGGGCATCAGCAGCACGAGCGGGCCGGAGGCATCGACGGCGCCGAGGTCGGGAGACAGGGCGGACTGCGCGTGCAGGTTCAGCCCGTCATCCCGTCGGGACACGCGCCCGCGCACCACGAGAATCGAGTCCTGCTGCAGGACGGGTGAGAACTCCTGGTAGGTCTTGCCCATGAACATGACCGTGACCTCACCGTCGAAATCCTCGACCGTGATCATGCCGTAGGGATTGCCGCTCGCCTTCGCCACGCGATGCTGCACGCTCGTCACAAGGCCCGCGACGGTCACCTGGTCGCCGTCTTCGATGCTCTCGGAGGCCAGGAGGTCGTGGATGCTGGTCGACGCGTGCTTGGCCAGGGGTACCTCGAGGCCGGCCAGCGGGTGATCGGACACGTAGAGCCCGAGCATCTCGCGCTCGAAGGCGAGCTTGTCCTTCTTGGTCCATTCCGGGCGATCGGGCACCTTGGCCGGCACGGCCTCCTCGGCCTCGTCGTACAGGCTGTCGAAGTCGAAGCCGATGGCCCCCGTCGCTTCCTTCCGCTTCACGTCGACCGCCGCCTCCGCGGCATCCTCGTGGATCTCGTGGAGCGCACGGCGCGTCGCCCCCATCGAGTCGAACGCGCCCGCCTTGATGAGCGATTCGACCGTGCGCTTGTTCGCCGCGGGTCCGGGCACGCGGGCGAGGTAGTCGTGGAACGACGTGAAGGGTCCGTCAGCGCGGGCTGCGACGATTCCGTCGACCACGTTCGCGCCGACGTTGCGCACGGCGCCGAGTCCGAAGCGGATGTCTTCACCGACGGCCGCGAAGTAGCGGATCGACTGACCGACGTCGGGCGGCAGCACCTTGATGCCCATGCGACGGCACTCGTTGAGGTAGACGGCCATCTTGTCTTTCGAGTCACCGACGCTCGTGAGGAGCGCGGCCATGTACTCGGCCGGATAGTGCGCCTTCAAGTAGGCGGTCCAGTACGAGATCATCCCGTAGGCGGCCGAGTGCGCCTTGTTGAAGGCGTAGTCGGAGAACGGCAGCAGGATGTCCCAGAGGGTCTTCACGGCCGCTTCGCTGAAGCCGTTCTTCTTCATGCCGCCCTCGAAGCCCGCGTACTGCTTGTCGAGCTCGGACTTCTTCTTCTTGCCCATCGCTCGGCGGAGGATGTCGGCCTCGCCGAGGGTGAAGCCGGCCACGCGCTGCGCGATCGCCATCACCTGCTCCTGGTAGATGATCAGGCCGTAGCTCGTGTCGAGGATGTCGGACAGCGCCTCTTCGAGCTCGGGGTGGATCGGCGTGATCTCCTGCTGACCCGTTTTGCGCAGCGCGTAGTTGATGTGCGAGTTCGCGCCCATGGGGCCCGGACGGTACAGCGCGATGAGGGCGGAGATGTCTTCGAAGTTGTCGGGCCGCATGAGCCGCATGAGGCTTCGAAGCGGGCCGCCGTCGAGCTGGAACACGCCGAGCGAATCACCGCGCGTGAGCAGGTCGTAGGCGCCGCGATCATCGAGGGGCAGGTCTTCGAGAACGAGCGGGTGCCCCCGGTTCGCTTCGATGTTGTCGAGTGCGTCGTTGATGATCGTGAGGTTGCGCAACCCCAGGAAGTCCATCTTGATCAGGCCGAGCGACTCGCACGCGGGGTAGTCGAACTGCGTGACGATCTGGCCGTCCTGCTCGCGGCGCATGATCGGGATGATGTCGATGAGCGGCTCGCTCGACATGATGACGCCGGCCGCGTGGACGCCCCACTGGCGCTTCAGGTTCTCGAGGCCGACCGCCGTGTCGAAGACCGTCTTGGCCTCGGCGTCGGTCTCGATGACGGTGCGGAACTCCGACGCCTCCTTGTACCGGGGGTGGTTCTTGTCGAACATGCCGCCGAGGGGCATGTCTTTACCCATCACCGCCGGGGGCATGGCCTTCGTGAGCCGCTCCCCCATGCTGAAGGGGAAGCCGAGCACGCGCCCGGCGTCTTTCAGCGCCTGCTTCGCCTTGATCGTGCCGTAGGTCACGATCTGCGCGACCCGCTCGCTGCCGTACTTCTCGGTGACGTACTGGATGACCTCGCCGCGGCGACGGTCGTCGAAGTCGACATCGAAGTCGGGCATCGAGACGCGGTCGGGGTTGAGGAAGCGCTCGAAGATGAGACCGTGCTGCAGCGGGTCGAGGTCGGTGATGCGCATCGCGTACGCCGCCATCGATCCCGCACCGGAACCTCGCCCGGGCCCCACGCGGATGCCGTTTTCTTTCGCCCAGTTGATGAAGTCGGCGACGACGAGGAAGTAGCCGGGGAAGCCCATCTGCACGATGACGCCGGTCTCGTACTCGGCCTGCTTGCGCACCTCGTCGGAGATGCCCTCGGGGTAGCGGTACTCGAGGCCCTTCTCGACCTCTTTGACGAACCACGACTCTTCTGTCTCGCCCGCGGGCACGGGGAAGCGCGGCATGTAGTTGGCCGAGGTGTCGAACTCGACGTCGCAGCGCTCGGCGATGAGGAGCGTGTTGTCGCAGGCCTCGGGGTGGTCGCGGAAGACCTGCCGCATCTCGGCGGCGGTCTTGACGTAGTAGCCGTCGCCGTCGAACTTGAAGCGCTTCGGGTCGTCGAGGGTGGATCCGGACTGCACGCAGAGCAGGGCGGCGTGACTCGTCGCGTCATGCTGGTGCGTGTAATGGAGGTCGTTCGTGCCGACGAGCGGGATGCTGAGTTCCTTGGCGATCTTCAACAGATCACCCATCACGCGGCGCTCGATCGAGAGACCGTGGTCCATCAGCTCGACGAAGTAGTTGTCGCGGCCGAAGATGTCTTGGAACTCGGCGGCGGCGGCCTTCGCGGCGTCGTACTGGCCGAGACGCAGGCGGGTCTGCACCTCGCCCGAGGGGCAGCCGGTGGTGGCGATGAGCCCCTTGGAGTAGGTCTGGAGCAGTTCGCGGTCCATGCGGGGCTTGAAGTAGTAGCCCTCCATGCTCGCTTTCGACGACAACCGGAACAGGTTGTGCATGCCCTGGGTCGTCTCGGAGAGCAGAGTCATGTGGGTGTACGCGCCCGAGCCCGAGACGTCGTCGCTCTGCTGCTCGGGGCTGCCCCACCGCACGCGGGCCTTGTCGGAGCGGTGCGTGCCCGGGGTGACGTAGGCCTCGATGCCGATGATCGGCTTGATGCCGGCATCTTTCGCGGTCTTGTAGAACTCGTAGGCCGCGAAGGTGTTGCCGTGGTCGGTGACGGCGATCGCCGGCATGTCGAGCCGGGCCGCCTCCTGGACCATCGGCCCGATCCGGGCCGCGCCGTCGAGCATCGAGTACTCGCTGTGCACATGGAGGTGAACGAAGGAGTCTGCTGCCACGCCCCGAGTCTACGTTCGGGCTCTGACACGGTCGCCCTCCCCCGCTACCGTTGTGGCATGCCCACCCCCGATTTCGTCCTCGAACTGCGTGAGCTGGTCGGCACGCGCCCGCTCCCCCTCGTCGGTGTCACCGCCGTCGTCGTCCGCGACGACGAGGTGCTCCTCGGCCGCCGGTCCGACAACGGCGCGCTGACACCCGTGACCGGCATCGTCGACCCCGGAGAAGAACCCGCCGACGCCGCGTGCCGCGAGGCTCTCGAGGAGGCAGGGGTCGTGATCCGCGCCGATCGCCTGGCCTGGGTGCACCAGATCCCGCGGGTCACCTACGACAACGGCGACCAGAGCGACTACCTCGACCTGACCTTCCGCTGCACCTGGGTCTCGGGTGACCCGTACCCGGCGGACGGCGAGATGACCGAGGTCGGCTGGTACCGCCTCGACGACCTCGCCGACGTCGGCGACGAGATGCGCGCCCGGATCGCGTCGGCCCTCGCCGACCGCCCCGAGGCGAGGTTCGAGCAGGGGGCCTGAGCGTCGGCGCGCATCCGACGACCTCGATCCGACGACCTCGTCGCCATGCGCAGCATCCGCCAGACTCTTCGCCGGGCGACTGCGCCACGTCCCTGCGTATGACACCGGAGTCCGCTGCGGTCATTCGCCGGAATGCGCCACATTCCTGCGAAAGGGCGGGTCAGTCGGCGCGGAGGATCTCGAGCGCGCGGGCCAGATCCGCGGGGTAGTCCGAAGAGAAGGTCGACCACTCGCCGGTCGCAGGGTGCGCGAAGGCGAGACGGTGGGCGTGCAGCCACTGCCGGGTGAGCCCGAGGCGGGCGGAGATCGTGGGGTCGGCGCCGTACAGCGGGTCGCCGACGCACGGATGACGGTGGGCGGCCATGTGCACACGGATCTGGTGAGTGCGACCGGTCTCGAGGTGGATCTCGAGGAGCGACGCCCCCGGGAACGCCTCGATCGTCTCGTAATGGGTGACGGAGTCCTTGCCCGACGGGGTGACCGCGAACTTCCAGGAGTGCGTGGGGTGTCGGCCGATGGGGGCGTCGATCGTGCCCGAGAGAGGGTCGGGGTGCCCCTGCACGATGGCGTGGTAGATCTTCTCCACCTCACGCTCTTTGAACGCGCGCTTCAGAGCGGTGTAGGCGGTCTCGCTCTTCGCGACCACCATGAGCCCGCTCGTGCCGACGTCCAGGCGGTGCACGACGCCCTGCCGTTCCGCGGCGCCGGTCGTGGCGATGCGGAAGCCCGCCGCCGCGAGGGCGCCCAGCACCGTCGGCCCCTCCCACCCGACCGACGGGTGCGCCGCGACGCCGGCGGGCTTGTCGACAACGACCATGTCGTCGTCGTCGTACACGATGCCGAGGTCGGGGACGGCGGTCGGCACGATCTCGGGTTCGCGCCGGGGCGTCCACTCGACGCTCAGCCAGGCACCCGCGCGGAGTCGATCCGACTTCTCGACCGCGCGGCCGTCCTGGGTCACCCCACCGGCGTCGGCGACGTCCGCGGCGAAGGTGCGCGAGAAGCCGAGCATCTTGGCGAGGGCCGCGTCGACGCGCGTGCCGTCGAGCCCGTCGGGAACGGGGAAAGAGCGTGACTCCACGATCAGCGCTCGGCCGGGTCGCCGGGTTCGGCCGCGCCGCGTGCCGGAGCGCCGGTTCCGGCCACCGTCGTGTCGGAGGCGGGGTCGGATGCTTCGGCCTCGGCGTCGTCGGATCCGCGACGCGGCTCACGGGTGCCGTCGAATCGCAGACCCACGAGAACGATGATGGCGACGCCGATCATCATCGTCACGATGAACATGTCGGCGATGTTGTAGATCGCCGGCATCATCCACGGCGTGGAGATGTAGTCGACGACGTGACCGACCGCGAACCCCGGTTCGCGGAAGAGCCGATCGGTGAGGTTGCCCAGCACGCCGCCGAGCAGCAGACCGAGCACGATCGCCCACGCCCGCGAACGCAGGCGGGTGACGGCGATCCAGACGATCGCCACGGCGACGGCAGCAAGGGCGATGGTGAAGATCCAGGTGACGCCCTCGCCCAGCGAGAACGCCGCTCCGGGGTTTCGGATCAGGTAGAGCTGCAGGAAGTCGCCCAGCACCGGAACCACCCGTTCGGGCGGGAGGTTCTCGATCGCGAGGTACTTCGCGAACTGGTCGGCGGCCAGCACCAGCACCGCGAGGATCGCGATGATGGCGCCGGCCGCCGCCTTACGCAGGGGGTCTCGGCGTGGCACCGAGCCGGCCTAGAGACCGATCGCCGAAACCGGGGTGGAACCCGACGGCGTGGCGGTGGTGTCGAGGTCGCGGAGCTTGCCCTCGATGTAGCTGCGCAGCTGCGTGCGGTAGTCGCGCTCGAACGTGCGCAGCTCGGTGATGCGGGTTTCGAGCGTGGCGCGCTCGCGGTCGAGGCGTGCCATCTCTTCGCGGCCCTTCGCCTCGGCCTCGTTCACGATGCTCGCGGCCTGCGACTGCGCGTCGGAGATGAGCTGGTCGCGCTGCGCCTTGCCCTCGGCGACGTGCTCGTCGTGCAGGCGCTGGGCCAGCTCGATGATTCCGGCGGATGCGGCGGCGGGGCCTTCGTTCGAGGCTGCGGGCGCCGGAGCGGGAACCTCTTCGATGACCTCCGCCTCGGCGACGGGCTCAGCCGCGGCGGGCTCCTCGACGGCCTCGGGCGCGGCAGCGGGGGCCGACTCGCCGGACTCGAACGCGGCGAGCTTCGCCTTCAGTTCTTCGTTCTCGGCGATCGTCTTGCGCCACTCGACGACGATCTCGTCGAGGAAGTCGTCGACCTCGTCGGGGTCGAAACCCTCTTTGAAGCGGACGTGCTGAAACTGCTTCGTGACGACGTCATCGGGTGTCAATGCCATGGTGGTTCCTCTTCCGAGAGATCTGGTCGCGGGGCCGATGTCGGGGGTGGCACACCGCCGCGTGCCGCTTCGGACCAGCATAGTCTCAGCCTCAACGGCATGTCGAAGTGCGAATCCGTGATGCGGCGCGTCGACGACGCGTCAGTTCACGACGCCAGAGCGCGGGTGACGCTGAGCAGGATGAAGCAGAGCAGCATCGTCAGCATGAAGGCGAAATCGATCGCCACCGGCCCGACCCGCAGGGGCGGGATGAACCGGCGGAACAGCTTGATGGGCGGGTCGGTGACGGTGTAAACGAGCTCCGCCGCCACGAGACCTGCTCCGGTCGGTCGCCACGATCTGTTGAACATCGGGATGTACTCCAGCACGAGCCGCGCGAGAAGCACGAGCACGTACAGGAACAACAGGACGTTGAGGATCGAGGCGACGAGGCCGACGACGTTCACCGTGGATTACGGGGCGAACGAGGCCGGGGCGAACGGCGTCGCCTCGGGGTCGGCCTGTGCGACCGCGCCTTCGCCGGAGACGGCGACGTTCTCGGGCGACAGCAGGAAGACCTTGCTGGTGACGCGCTCGATGCGACCGTAGAGGCCCAACGACAGACCGCTCGCGAAGTCGATGAGACGACGGGCGTCGGCGTCGGACATCTGCGAGAGGTTGATGATCACGGGGATGCCGTCGCGGAAGTTCTCGGCGATCGTCTGGGCATCCCGGTACTGCTTGGGGTGCACCGTCAGGATCTCGCTGATCGGTCCGGCGGTGGGCTGGCGCACGACGGTCGGCCGGTGCAACGGGGTCACCGTCGCCGTCTTCTCGACGACTGCGGGCTGCTGCTGCTTGCGGCTCGTGGGCTGCGGTGCCGGCTCATCGAACGTCTCCTCCTCGTCGGCGAGGCCCAGGTACACCATGGTTTTCTTGAGCGGGTTCGACATCGCATCCTCCGTTCGCTCGTGTGGTTTGAGGCTATCCGCGAGTAGGGCGCGGACCCGTTATTGCCGAGCCGATCCGTAGGTGTGTCGCACCCATCGAGATCGCCTCGGGAAAATCTGCGGTCATTCCGGCTGAGATCCAGTCGGAATCGGGAACTATCGTGCGCACCTTGGCACTGGCCTCGGCGAGACGCTCGAACGCACGAGCGGGCTCCTCGTCGAGCGGGGCGACCGCCATGACTCCCCTGAGGCGGAGCCCGGCGAGACCGGCCACGCGCTCGGCCAGCTCGACGACGCCTTCGGGAGACACCCCGCCCCGGCCGAGGTCGTCGGTGAGGTTGACCTGCACGAGGACGTCGAGCACGCCGGATTCCGGCTGGCCCGCAGCATCCAGGGCGTCGGCGATCCGTGCGCGATCGACCGAGTGGACGACAGAGGCCGCGTCGCGCACGGCTCGCGCCTTGTTCGTCTGCGCCTGCCCGATGAAGTGCCACGAGAGCCCGCCGAGCGGACCGACCTCGGCCCTCTTCGACGTGAGCTCCTGCTGACGGTTCTCTCCGACGTCGCGCACCCCGAGGGCGTACAGCGCCTCGACGAGGCTGGCCGGGTGGAACTTCGTCACGACGATGCGGGTGATCTCCGCCGGATCGCGATGCGCCGCGCGCGCCGCCTCGGCGATGCGCGCGTCGACGGCGGCGAGCCGCTCGGCGAGCTGATCGTCCACGTCACTCCTTCTCGATCGCCGCGGGCTCCACGCCCGCGGCGCCCGGGGTCACTTCAGGAAGTCGGGGATGTCGAGGTCGTCGTCACCGAACGCCGAGTCGTACGCCGGCTCGGGCACGTTGGCGGTGACCGGGACGGACTCCTTCTTCTTCTCCTCGACGACGGTGTCGCGCTCGCGCGACGCCTCGTCGGCGGCGGGGACCGTGGGCAGCGCCGGTGGCACCGGGGTGCGCTGCGCGACGACCGGGTCGATCCGCAACGACGGCTCTCCCCCGTCGAAGCCGGCGGCGATGACGGTCACGCGCACCTCGTCTCCGAGGGTGTCGTCGATGACCGTTCCGAAGATGATGTTGGCCTCGGGGTGCGCGGCCTCCTTGACGAGCTGCGCGGCGTCGTTGATCTCGAAGATGCCGAGGTTCGAACCGCCCTGGATCGACAGCAGCACGCCGTGCGCACCCTCGATCGATGCTTCGAGAAGAGGCGATTCGACCGCGAGCTCGGCGGCCTTGATCGCCCTGTCGGCGCCCCGGGCCGAGCCGATGCCCATGAGGGCCGACCCCGCCCCCTGCATGACCGATTTGACGTCGGCGAAGTCGAGGTTGATCAGACCGGGGGTCGTGATGAGGTCGGTGATGCCCTGCACACCGGCCAGGAGAACCTGGTCGGCGGTGGCGAACGCCTCGATCATCGAGATGCCGCGGTCGCTGATCTCCAGCAGCCGGTCGTTCGGGACCACGATGAGGGTGTCGACCTCTTCCTTGAGCTTCGTGACACCCGCCTCGGCCTGGCTCTGGCGACGACGACCCTCGAATGAGAAGGGCTTGGTCACGACACCGATGGTCAGCGCACCGATGGACTTCGCGATGCGCGCCACGACCGGCGCGCCGCCCGTGCCGGTGCCGCCGCCTTCTCCGGCGGTCACGAAGACCATGTCGGCGCCCGAGAGGGCCTCTTCGATCTCCTCGGCGTGGTCTTCTGCGGCGCGGCGGCCCACCTCGGGGTCGGCACCCGCGCCGAGTCCGCGAGTGAGCTCACGGCCCACGTCGAGCTTCACATCGGCGTCGCTCATGAGCAGTGCCTGCGCATCGGTGTTGATCGCGATGAACTCGACCCCGCGCAGTCCGAGCTCGATCATGCGGTTGACCGCGTTGACGCCGCCGCCGCCCACGCCGACGACCTTGATCACGGCGAGGTAGTTCTGGTTCTGGCTCATGCCGGCCTCCGTTGTATCGAACCCCGAAACCCTCAACCTCAGCTAAAGGGTTAAAGAATTGCCCGGTATGCAATTCCTGATTCCGAAGGTAAGCCGCGCTTCCGCGCCGTGCCGCCAGGCGGCGGGCGTGTCGCGACAAAATCCATCGGACGGATCGCTCAACTGACGACGACGGCCTCGGGCGACGACACGTCATAGCTGCGCACGCCGTCGGGCGGACGGTTGATCATGACCTTCAGAAGCGTCTCGGCTTTGAGCGCCGACTGCTCCGCGCTCCCCCACACCACCCGCGTGTTCGTCGCACCCAGCGTGAACGAGACGTCGTCGGGAGTCGAGGCGGTCACGGCGGTCACCTGCGCGCGGATGCTGTCGGGGAGCGTACGGATCACCTGGCCCGCGGCACGGAACGCCTCGGAGCCCGTGCCACCGGTGATGTCGAACGCCGGGAGCCCCGCGGGCGCCTCGGGGCTCGTCGAGAGCGCGACGCCGGCCGCGTCGACGACCGTGAAGCCCGCGCTCGACTGCACCACGCCGACAGGCTGACGCTCGACGACGCGAACGACCAGGTCGTTCGGCGGGCGGGCCTCGAGGCTGTACGACTCGACGAGCGGGAACGTCACCAGCGCGGCCTTGATCTCGCTGTCGTCGATCAGCGGAAGCGGTGTGCCGATCTGATCGTCGAGGGCGGCCGCGACGGCAGCGGGATCGAGCTGCGAGGTGCCGATGACCTCGATCCGCTGCACGGCGAACAGGGGGCTGTACGCCACGCCGAAGCTGCCGGCCACGAGCACCACGAACGCCCCGAGCACGCCCAGCCAGACCATGCGTCGACGGCGCTGGCGCACGGTGAATCGCCGCACCTCGGCACGTAGCGCGCGACGCCGGGCACGAGCGGCGCGCCACACGTCGCGGAAGCCGAGGTCGGCCGCCTCGTCGGACGGCGCGGTGGCTGAGGTCTCGATCGGTGCGGGGCGTCGGCGGTCGGCCTCGAACGGGAGCACCGGCGCGGCGTCGCCCCCGGGGGCGACGACGGACGGCTCCGGCGGCGCGGGCGGGCGCGGCTCGGGCGGCGGGGGCAGCGGGGTCGGCCGGCGCACCCTGGCTCAGCTCTCGCCGTCAGCGGGCTCGATCCGGCCGAGCGCCTCCACCACCTGCGGAATGATGAGGTTCACGTTGCCGCAGCCCAGCGTCACGATGTAATCGCCCGGACGCGCCGTCGCGGCGGCGTAGTCGGCGGCGTCCTGCCAGTCGGCCACGAAGTGCACGTGCGACGGATCGGTGAACGCGTCGCTGACGAGTTCGCCGGTCACCCCGGGGATCGGGTCTTCGCGCGCACCGTAGACATCGAGCACCACGGTGTGGTCGGCGTGCGACTCGAGCACTCTCGCGAACTCTCGGTACATGGCTGCCGTGCGCGAGTACGTGTGCGGCTGGTGGAGGGCGATGATGCGCCCCTCACCCACGACCGTGCGCGCCGCCGACAGCGCTGCGGCCACTTCGGTCGGGTGGTGCGCGTAGTCGTCGTAGACGCTCACTCCGCGTTCGACGCCGTGCAGCTCGAAACGCCGCGCGGTGCCGCCGAACCCCTCGACCGCCCGAACGGCCGCCTCGAGCTCGAACCCCAGCTGCAGCAGCACGCCGACCGCACCGGCGGCGTTGATCGCGTTGTGCGCACCCGGGACGCGCAGCGACGCCTCGACGGTGCGCCCCTCGTGGGTCACGGTGAAGCGGACCGGTCCGACGGTGCGGATGTCGCTGACGCGGAGGTCGGCCGCATCCGATTCGCCGAAGGTCAGCACGCGCGGATGCTGCATCGCCTCGCGCACCCGTCGCGCACCGGTGTCGTCGGCCGAGATCACGACGCCCTCGCTCGCGCCGTCGGCGAACCGCGCGAACGCGGCGTAGAACGCGTCGTCGGAGCCGTAGTGGTCGAGGTGGTCGGGATCGACGTTCGTGATGAGGGCGATCGAGGTGTCGTACAGCTCGAACGTGCCGTCGGACTCGTCGGCCTCGATGACGAAGAGCTCGTCGGAGCCCGTGCCGCTGGAGACGCCGAGGTCGGCGATGACGCCGCCGTTGACGAACGTCGGGTCGGCGTCGAGAGACCGCAGCGCGGTGACGAGCATCCCCGTCGAGGTCGTCTTGCCGTGGGCACCGGCGACCGAGACGAGTCGGCGCCCGCCGATCAGCCAGTGCAGCGCCTGCGAGCGATGGATCACGGCGAGGCCGCGCTCCTTGGCCGTGACGAACTCGGGGTTCTCCGGCCAGATCGCGCCGGTGTGCACGACGGTGTCGGCATCGCCCAGGTGCGCCGCATCATGGCCGACGAAGACCGTGGCGCCGAGGGCGGCGAGTTCGCGCAGGCCCGGGCTGTCGGCGCGATCGGACCCCGAGACGCGGATGCCGCGGGCGAGGAACATCCGCGCGAGACCCGACATGCCGGAACCGCCGATCCCGATGAAGTGGGCCGCCTCGATGTTCTCGGGGATGGGCAGGCTGAGGTCGGGTCTGATCATGGCGCGTCAATCCTAAGTCGGGGCTGCTGGGAGGGGACCGGCGGCACGCGGGGCGAGGGGCGCGTCGCGCATCCGGCGCGAACACCGCACAATCGAAGGCGTGATCGACATCGACCCCGCTTCCGCCATCCCTCCGTTCGAGCAGCTGCGCGCCGGGATCGTCGCGGCCGTGTCGACGGGTGACCTCGCCGCGGGGCACCGGCTGCCCACCGTGCGTCGCCTCGCGGAAGACCTCGGGGTCGCCCCCGGCACGGTCGCCCGCGCGTATCGCGAGCTCGAGGCATCCGG
The DNA here is from genome assembly GCF_003095395.1 of Microbacterium sp. Gd 4-13. GTDB lineage: Bacteria > Actinomycetota > Actinomycetes > Actinomycetales > Microbacteriaceae > Microbacterium. The sequence continues at coordinate 32,385 of NZ_QEIJ01000007.1, read as the reverse complement.
AATCATCGAGACCCGAGGTCGCAACGGCACCTACGTCTCGTTCTCGGACGACCCGGCCCGCGAGCAGGCTCAGCGCGCCGCGGCCGTCTTCGCCGACCAGATGCGCACACTGCGGATCGACCCCGCCGACGCCCTCGCCCTGGCCACGGCCGCACTGAAGGCGTGACGCCTCGTCAGCGCGCGAGCGCGCGATCGATCAGGGCGATGACGTTCTCGGTTCCGGTGCGCGTGCCGACGGATGCGGCGGCGTCGCGCATCGCGGCGATGCGGTCGCCGTCGGTCAGGAGCGGCACGACCTCGGCACGCACGCGCTCGGGGGTGAACGCGGAGTCGGGGATGACGAAAGCCGCGCCGGCGCGGACGGCGGAGGCGGCGTTCAGGCTCTGCTCGCCGTTGCCGACCGCGTACGGGACGTAGACGGCGGGGATTCCCAGTGCGCTGATCTCGCTGACCGTGGCCGCGCCGGAGCGCGAGACGATCAGATCGGCGATCGCGAACGCCAGGTCCATCCGGTCGACGTAGCGACGGAGCGCATACCCGTCGACACCCGGATCGGGCAGCTGGGATCGATCGCCCGTGACGTGCAGGAGCTGCCACCCGGCGTCGAGCACGTCGCGCCACGCTCCTCCGAACGCCTCGTTCAGCCGCAGAGCACCGAGCGACCCCCCGAAGACCAGCAGCGTCGGGCGCTCGGGATCGAGCCCGAAGTGTGCGGCGGCCTCCGCGCGCAGGGCGCCGCGGTCGAGGTCGACGATCTCGCGGCGCAAGGGCATGCCGACCACCGTGGATCGACGCAGCGGCGTTCCGTCGAAGGCGACGCCCACCTCGGCGGCCGCGCGCGCGCCGAGGACGTTCGCCAGACCCGGCTTCGCGTTGGCCTCGTGCACGACGAAGGGGATTCCCGCGCGGCGAGCCGCGATGTAGGCCGGCGCCGAGGCGTAGCCGCCGAAACCGACGACGACGTCGACGCGGTGGTCGAGGATGTGCCGACGCACCTGGGAGATCGCTCGCCGGAACCGGTTCGGGAAGGCGGCGGCCGCAGCATCCAGTCTCCTCGGGAAGGGGACCTTGTCGACGACCAGCAGCTCGTAGCCGCGTTGCGGAACAAGGCGCGCCTCCAGCCCCTCCTTCGTGCCGAGCACCCGCACGACCGCCTCGGGATCACGTGCGCGGAGCCCGTCGGCGACGGCGAGCAGCGGGTTCACATGACCGGCGGTGCCACCGCCGGCGAGAAGGTACGTCGTCACCTATCGACCCTAACGGGCGCAGCCGGCCCGAACGGGCGCGGCCGACGCCGACGGATGCGTCAGCGGGCCTGCACCGGAAGCGAGCGCGCGAACGACAACAGCACTCCGCACGCGAGCAGCACCGAGAGTAGCGAGGTGCCTCCCTGCGACATGAAGGGCAAGGGCACACCGAGCACCGGGAGCACGCGCAGCACGACGCCGATGTTGATGAGGGCCTGACCGACGATCCAGATCGTGATCGCGCCCGCGACGATGCGCACGAACGAGTCGTCGGTCTTGCGGATGATGTGGAAGGCACCGACGGCGAACAGCGCGAACAGGGCGAGGATGACCGCGCAGCCGATGAGTCCGAGCTCTTCGCCCACGATGGCGAAGATGTAGTCGTTCGCGGCGGCCGGGAGCCAGTCGTACTTCTCCCTCGAGTTACCGAGACCGAGACCGAACACACCGCCGCCCGCCAGCCCCCAGACGCCGTGGAGCGCCTGATAGCAGTCGTCGTAGTAGCAGTCGAGCGTGCCGGCGTTGAGGAAGCTCATGATGCGCGCCATGCGGTTGGGGCTGCTGACGGCGAAGAACGCGACCGCGCCGAGTGCGGCGATCGCCGGGAGGATGAAGATCCGGAGCTTGACCCCCGAGAAGAACAACGCGGCGAGGATGACCAGCACGAGGATCATCGCGGTACCGAGGTCTTTACCGGCCAGCACGGTCGCGACGACCATGATCCCCACCGGCACGACGGGGATGAAGACGTGGCTCCACGACGTGAGGAGCGTGCGCTTGCGGTAGAGCACGGCGCCCATCCACAGGGCGAGGGCGATCTTCAGGAACTCCGCGGGCTGGAACTGGAAGCCCGCGATGACCACCCAGTTGCGGTTTCCGTACGACTCGACGCCGAGTCCCGGCACGAAGACGAGGAGCTGGAACGCGGTCGCCCCGATCAGGGCCACCCAGGCGATCTTGCGCCAGAAGCTGACCGGCATGCGGCTGGCGACGAACATCAATGGGATTCCGAGAAGCGCGAACACGCCCTGCTTGATGACGTGATCGTAGGGGTCGGTGCCGCCGTTCAGCGCGGAGGTCGCCGACAGCACCATGACCAGCCCGAAGCCGGTGAGGAGCAGCGCCGTGGAGGCGATGAGGAGGAACTCGCTCGGCACGGGCGCGAACACCTTGCCCAGCGAGACCCGGGCGGACAGTCCGCGCCGTCCGGCCGGATCAGGAGCCGGACTGCTCGGGGGCGTCCTCGGCGGGATGATCGCTGTCACGCGGTGCCTTCCCGTTGTCGATCCGGTCGTTCACGGCCCGGGCGAAGCGCCTGCCGCGGTCTGCGTAGGAGTCGAACTGATCGAACGATGCCGACGCGGGAGCCAGGAGAACGACGTCCCCGTCCGCGGCGACGCCCGCCGCCAGTTCGACGACCCGTGCCATGACGTCTTCAGTCTCGGCGTGGTCGACCTCGAACAGCGGCACCCCGGGGGCGTGTCGCGCGAAAGCCGCGACGATCTCGCCGCGGTCGACCCCGATGACGATCGCCGCCTTCGCGATCGCACCTCGGGAAGCGATCAGCCCACCGATGTCGACGCCCTTGAGCAGGCCCCCCACGACCCACACGGCGCCGGGGTAGGCGGCGAGCGAGGAGGCCGCCGCGTGCGGGTTGGTGGCTTTGGAATCGTCGACCCAGGTGATGCCGCCGGACACGGCCACGACCTGGATGCGGTGCGGGTCGAGGGCGAACTCGTCCAGCGCCTCGCGGATCGAGGAGGGCTCCACTCCGACGGAACGCGCCAGCGCCGACGCCGCCAGGATGTTCGCGACGACGTGGGGGGCGGCGAGGCCGCGCGCCGCGAGATCGGCGACCGTCGTCAGCTCGAGCGCCGAGGTGCCGCGCTCCTCGAGGAAGGCGCGATCGACGAGAATCCCGTCCACCAGCCCGAGATCGCTCGGTCCGGGAACGCCCAGGTCGAAACCGATCGCTCGGGCGCCTTCGACCACCTCGGCGTCTTCGACCATCGCGCGGGTCGCCGCATCCGCCTTGTTGTAGACGCAGGCGACGCGCGTGTTCGCGTAGACGACGGCTTTGGCGTCACGGTAGGCCTCGAACGACCCGTGCCATTCGAGGTGGTCGTCGGCGAGGTTCAGGCAGACGGCGGCGTGCGGCGAGAGGGGCTCGGGCCCCGTCTGCAGACCGAGGTACCAGAGCTGGTGGCTGGAGAGCTCGACCACCAGCGCGTCGAAGCCCGCCGGATCGCGCACCGCGTCGAGCACCGGTACGCCGATGTTGCCGCACGGCGCCGCACGCAGACCGCCGTGCACCATCATGGTCGCGGCGAGTCGGGTGGTCGTGGTCTTGCCGTTCGTGCCGGTGACGAGCACCCAGTCCGCGGGCGTACCGTCTGCGCGCACGACCTTGTCACGCACGCGCCACGCGAGCTCGACGTCGCCCCAGAGGGCCACGCCCGACTCCTGCGCCCAGAGGACGAGCGGATGCTGCGGCGAGAACCCGGGTGAGGCGATGACCACCTCGGGTGCGAAGTCGACGAGCTCGGAGGGTACGGCGTCGAGGGAACCGACGTGCAGGCCCGCACCGATTACCGGGAGCAGGCGCGCGTACTCGCCGTCGGCCGACTCGGTCACGACGAGGACGTCGGCGCCGAGCTCGGCGAGGGTGTCGGCGACCGAGAAGCCCGTGACCGACAGGCCCAGCACGGCGACGCGGAGCCCCCGCCAGTCGGCGTGCCAGCTGGTGAGCGGATCGAGCCGGGCCGAACTCATGCGCGCGTGAGCCATTCGACGTAGAAGAAGCCGACGCCCGACACGGCGAGGAGCCCCGCGATGATCCACATGCGTACGACGATCGTGATCTCCGACCACCCGCGCATCTCGAGGTGGTGATGCAGCGGGCTCATCAGGAACAACCGCTTGCCGCGGGTGAGCTTGAAGTAGACGCGCTGGAGGATGACCGAACCGGAGGCGATCACGTAGACGCCGGCGACGAGCACGAGGAGCAGTTCGGTGCGGGTCAGGATCGCCATGGCCGCGACGACGCCACCGATCGCCATCGACCCGACGTCGCCCATGAACACCTTCGCCTTGGGCGCGTTCCACCAGAGGAAGCCGACGAGAGCGCCGACGAACGACGCGGAGATGATCGCGAGGTCGAACGGGTCTCGTGTTCCGTAGCAGGCCGACTGCACCGCCGAGGCCACGTTGGTGCAGACCTGCTGCACCTGCCAGAACGCGATGAGGCTGTAGGCGCCGACGACGAAGATGCCCGAGCCCGCGGCGAGACCGTCGAGACCGTCGGTGACGTTGACCGAGTTCGACGACGCGACGCCGATGAGCGAGATCCAGGCCAGGTACAGCAGCCAGCCGATGATCGGGCCGAGCGCCATGAACCACAGGCCGGGAACGTCGCGGAAGACGGAGATGTACGCCGAGGCGGGGGTCTGCTCGACGGAGTTGGGGAAGTTCAGCGCGACGATCGCGAACGGGACGGTGACGAGCACCTGGCCGATGACCTTCGGCCAGCCCTCGAGGCCGAGGCTGCGCTGTCGGCGCAGCTTCATGTAGTCGTCGATGAAACCGACCGCTCCGAATCCGACCATCATCCAGAGCACGAGGATGCCCGAGATCGTGGGCGGGTTGTTCCCGGTGAACGATCCGACGAGATAGCCGACGATCGTGCCGGCGATGAAGATCGTGCCACCCATCGTGGGGGTGCCGCGCTTCGCGCCGTGCGAGGGGTTGTGGATGTTCTCGGGGGTGCGGATGACCTGCCCCCATCCCCACGCGCGGAACAGGCGCAGGAAGGCCGGGGTCAGGAAAAGCGTGAATGCGAGCGAGATCGCCGCCGCTGTCAGGAGTGATCTCACGAGGACGATTCTCCCAGACGATCGCCGAGCGCCCCGAGGTGCGCGGTCTTCATGGATGACGAGATCATGCGAAGAACTCCCCGAGACGGTCACCGAGGAAGCGCAGCCCCGCCGAGTTGGAGGACTTCACCAGCACGCGGTCTCCGTCTCGCAGCTCGGTCACCAGGTAGTCGTAGGCCTCGTCGGCGGTCGCGAAGAACACCGCCTCGCTGTCCCAGGAGCCCTGGGCGACGGCTTCGAGGAACATCCGCCGCGCGTCTGCGCCGATCACGACGATGCGCTGGATGCCGAGGCGCACCGCGAGGAGTCCGACACGGTCGTGCTCCTCCTCGGCGTACTCGCCGAGCTCGCTCATCGCGCCGAGGACGGCGACGGTGCGCTCCTGCGGACCCGTGATCTGCGCGAGGGTGCGCAGCGCCGCCGCCATCGAGTCGGGGCTGGCGTTGTAGGCGTCGTTGATGATGCGCACGCGCTCGGACCCGAGAGGCTGCATGCGCCACCGCTCGGCCAGCTCGACCGTCTCGAGCCGCGCGACCGCGGTCGCCGCGTCGATCCCGAGCGCCGTTGCCGCCGCGAGCGCGGCGAGGGCGTTCATGACGTGGTGCTCGCCGAGCACACGCAGGTTCAGGGTCAGCGGGTCTGCGTCGACGACGAGTTCGGCGCGCGTGCCGGTCGCGGTGACCTCCACGTCGACGGCGCGCACCTCGGCGGCCTCGCCTCGTCCGAACCAGCGGACGTCGATGCCCTTCTCGGCCGCGATCGGGGCCATCGCAGCGACGCGAGGGTCGTCGGCGTTCAGGATCGCGAGGCCGCCGGCGCGCACGGCCCGCACGAGCTCGGACTTCGCCTGGAACGTGGCCTCGATGCCGCCGAAGCCGCCCGCGTGGGCCATGCCGACCATCAGGACGACCCCGATGTCGGGGGTGACGAGACCGGCGAGCCGCGCGATTTCACCGGGGCCGCTCGCGCCGAACTCGCTCACAAGGTATTTCGTGTCTTCGGTCACCCGCAGCATCGTCAGCGGAGCGCCGACCTCGTTGTTGAACGAGGCGTGCGGCGAGACCGTTTCGCCGTCGTCCTCGAGGATGCGGGCGAGGAGGTTCTTCGTCGTCGTCTTGCCGTTGGAGCCGGTGATCCCGACGATGCGGAGGCCACCGCGCTCGCGCACGCGCGCGACGACGAACCGCGCCAGGTCGGCGAGGGAGGCGACCGCGTCGGCCACGACGATCTGCGACACGGCGGCGTCGACCGTCCGCTCGACGATCGCGAGCGCGGCACCGGAGGCCACCGCGGCGTCGACGAAGTGGTGGCCGTCGGTGTGCTCGCCGGGTTTGGCGACGAAGACGCCGCCGCTCACGATGGCTCGGGAGTCGGTGTCGACGGGTCCGGCGACGACCGTCTCGGGCGTGTCGTCGCCGAAGAGGTGGAGGTCGCCCGCGACGGCGTCGGCGAGCTGGGAGAGTGTGAGGGAGATCATAGGTGCGTGGTCCGCAGCGGTCAGCCGAACTTGGGCAGTTCGGGGGTCTCCGATTCCGACGGCATGACGCGGTAGGTCTTGAGGACCTGCGTCATGGCCTTCTGGAATGCGGGCGCGTTGGCCGCAGACGACTTTACCGTCACGGGCTCGTCGAGGGTGACGGCGACGACGTACTGCGGGTCCTCCGCGGGGGCGAATCCGATCATCGTCGTGAAGTACGCGCCGGCCTTGTAGCCGCCCATGCCATCGCTCTTCTCACCGGTTCCGGTCTTCACCGCGAGCCGGTATCCGGGTACGGCCACCTGCTTGGCGAGCGAGCCCTGGGTGGCGACGTTCTCCAGCATCAGTGACACGTCGTCCGCCGCCGTCGGGGAGACGACCTGCTGACCGGTCGCATCCGGAACGTCGGTGACGGTGCCGTCCGAGGCGGTGCACCCCTCGACGATCGACAGAGGCATGCGCGTCCCGCCGTTCGCGAGGGTCTGATACGCGCCGACGAGCTCGGGGACGGTCGTGGTGAGCCCCTGACCGAAGTTCGTGTTGTAAAAGGTCTGGTTGTCCCACGTGTCAGGGGTGCGCAGTTCACCGATCCCCTGGCCGAGCCCGAAGTTCTCACTCCCGCCGATGCCGAAGCTCTTCAGGTAGTCGTAGCGCGTCTGCGCCGAGACGGTGTCGCCGAACTTCGAGATACCCACGTTCGACGAATCGATGAGAACCCCGGTCAGGGTGTAGTTGTTCGTGGGGTGCGCCGTGGGGTCGCGCACGGTCGCGCCGTTCGGGAACGTCTCGCGGTTGGCGGCCGTCACCGTCGACCCGGGGTTCTGTCCCCCCGCATCGATCGCGATCGCGGCGGTGAGCGCCTTGAACGTCGAGCCGGGCTCGAACGTCCCTGAGAAGATGCGGCTGTACCTGTCCTCCGGGGCAGAGGCGTCGTAGGCGTTCGGATCGACGGTGGGCCACTCGGCGGCGGCGCGCACCTTGCCGGTCTTCGCGTCGACGACGGTGATGGTTCCCGATTTCGCTCCGACGTTCTGCGCCTGCTCGGCGATCAGCTGCGTCAGGTACCACTGCAGGTCGCGGTTGATCGTGAGTTGGAGGGTGCCTCCATCTACGGCGGGGTCGTCCACCTGGGTGCCGGGCAGGATGACGCCGTCCTTGCCGCGCTGGTATTTCCGCGTGCCGTTCTCCGACGAGAGGCAGGTGTTCTGCGCCAGTTCCAGACCCGCGAGCGCCTCGCCGTCGCGGCCGACGAACCCGACGAGGTTGCCGCCGACCGCACCGTCGGGGTACGTGCGGGCAGGGTGCGTCACGAAGGTCAGGAAGGGCGCACCGAGGTCGGCCAGCGCGAGGCGCTGCTCGGTGGTGATTCCCTGCTTGAGGTAGGCCCAGCGCGACTCCTCGTTCACGGCGAGGGCGTCGGTGACGATCTTCTCGACCTCCTCGGCCGTCTGACCGGTGATCTGCGCCATCTGCGCCGCGAGGTCGGGCCAGGAGACCTTGACGGGCTTGCCGTTCTCGTCCTTGCGGGTGATGCCGTCCTGCGCGAGCATCGGGTCGAGCTGGGCGTCGTAGAGCAGGATGCTGCCGGCGAGCGTGTCGCCGTTCTCGTCGACGATCTCGCCCCGCGCCCCGTAGAGGGTCTGCGAGGCGCCGAACCCGAGGGCGAGCGAGTCGTCGATGTGCTCGCGCGCGTTGACGACCTGGATGTCGACGAGTCGCACGACGAAGACGATGAGCACAGCGAGGACGACCGAGAGGGCGACCACCGTGCGACGGCGTGAACTGCGAGTGCTGCGCGTCGTCATGGAGCTAGCGTGTCGCCGGAGTCGGCAGACCGTCGGCGATGGGCGGGGGTGTCGCGGAATCGCCCGTCGATTCGGCCATGGGCGCTCCCTGGATCGTGGCGTCGGGCGCCGTGACGAGCGGGGTGTCGGCGATGAGGGCGTTCTGCACCGCCCCGCGGCCGATCGCGTCGACGGAGGAGGTGCCCGACGCGGGCTGGCCCGCCCCGATCAGCGCGCCGTCGCTGAGTCGGAGGTAGGAAGGCGTGTCGGCGACCACCATGCCCAGCGCCGACGCGTTCGCGGCGAGGTATTGGGGCGAGCCGAGGCCGGCGACCTCGTCGTAGAGCATCTGCTTCTCGTAGTTCAGGTCGCGCTGCTGCTGGTTGAGCGCGGCGACCTCGAACGTGCCCTGAGTGGTGAGGATCGAGAACGTCATCTGCGCCAGCGCGATCGCCACGGCGCCGGCGACGGCGATGATGCCGTACGCGAGCTTGGGCCGACGACGACGCTTCGGCGCTTCGAGCGGGCGGAGACGTCGTTCGGGATTCTCGACGCGGCGCGGTGAGGCCGGGAAGAGCTCGTAGGCGAGATCGCTCATGCGGCCTCCTTCAATCGTTCGGCGGCGCGCAGACGCACCGGTGTGGCTCGGGGATTTCGTGCGCGTTCTTCGTCGCTCGCGATCTCCGCGCCTTTGACCAGCAGGCGGAAACGGGGGGTGTGCTCGGGGAGCTCGACGGGGAGTCCGCGCGGGGCGGTCGAGGCTGCAGCATCCGCCAGCACGTGCTTGACCAGCCGGTCTTCGAGCGACTGATAGGCCATGACGACGATGCGCCCGCCCACCGCAAGCGCGTCGAGCGCGGCGGGCATCGCCCGCTCGAGCACGGAGAGCTCCTGGTTGACCTCGATGCGCAGCGCCTGGAAGACGCGCTTGGCGGGGTGCCCCGCGCGCTGGACGGCCGCGGGGGTCGCGTCGTGGAGGATCGAGACGAGGCGCCCCGACCGAAGGATGGGCTCCTGCTGACGCGCCGCGATGATCGCCCGGGCGTAGCGCGCGGCGAGCTTCTCCTCGCCGTAGCGCTCGAAGATGCGTCGGAGCGCGCCTTCGCCGTAGGTTGCGAGGATCTCGGCCGCCGTCACTCCCCCGCTCTGATCCATCCGCATATCGAGCGGGGCGTCCTGCGCGTAGGCGAAACCGCGGTCGGCCAGGTCGAGCTGCAGCGACGAGACGCCGAGGTCGAAGAGGATCCCGTCCACGCGGTCGGCGCCCGCCGACGCGATCGCCTCGGCGATGCCGTCGTAGACCGTGTGCACGAGTGTCACCCGGTCGCCGAAGGGCGCGAGGCGGTCACCGGCGATGCGCAGGGCGTCGGTGTCGCGGTCGAGGCCGATGAGCCGGACGCCGGGGAAGCGCTCGAGGAACGCCTCGGAGTGCCCTCCCATGCCGAGGGTCGCATCGACGAAGACGGCTCCGTCGCGCTCGAGGGCGGGGGCGAGGAGCTCGACGCAGCGGTCGAGGAGGACGGGGGTGTGGAGATCGCGAGCTTCCATGGGAAGAAGGGCTTCGTGGTCCCGGACCCTGATCCCCCTCCGCATCGACCTGGCGCGGGGGAAGTGCGTCAGGGCGAGCGGCTGGGAATCACGGCCGAGGATCAGAACAAGCCCGGGATCACCTCCTGCCCCATCTCGGAATACGTGTCTTCGTTCGCTTCGGCGTAGGCGTTCCACGCGTCGGCGTTCCAGATCTCGGCGTGGGCGCCGACTCCGGTCACGACGAGCTCGCGCTCGAGCCCGGCGTAGGTGCGCAGTGCCGGCGGCACCGTGATCCGGTTCTGGCTGTCGGGCTTCTCGGCGCTGGCCCCCGAGAGGAACATGCGCAGGAAGTCGCGAGCCTGCTTGTTGCTGAGCGGCGCCTCGCGGATGCGCTCGTGCACCCGCTCGAACTCCGCCTCGCTGAACACGTAGAGGCAGCGCTCCTGCCCACGCGTCACCACCACGCCGCCGCTCAGGTCGTCGCGGAACTTCGCCGGAAGGATGACGCGCCCTTTGTCGTCGAGCTTGGGGGTGTGCGTGCCGAGCAGCATCCGCTCTCCCCCCTTCGTCCGGCCTGCGAAGTGTTCCCCACTTTACTCCACTCTCCTCCACTTGACCATCATGTCCGGCGATATTCCGGGGAAGTTCGGCCATGTGGTACGCGGATGCTGCGCACCCCGGAACGCGGAAAACCCCCGCCGTTCCGGGGCGGGGGTTCGCAGAGGGAGGTGCGGGGAGGATCGTGGAGGAAGATCCGGGCAAAGAAAAACCCCGACTCCGCAGAGTCGGGGTTTCTCAGGGTGGATTAGGAGGGATCGTTACGGCGATCCCAGCGGTCGTTCATCCGGTCCATGAACGACGAGCCGGCGCGGGATTTCGAGGCGCCGGCCGACGGGGCGGCCGTCGGAGAGGTCGGGGACGGGGCCGATCCGCGAAGCGGCGTCAGGGCGAGGATGACTCCCCCGAGCATGACGGCGAAGCCGATCACACCCACCGCGATGCTCGCGGCCTGCACGTTGATCGCGACGCCCGCGATGAGGGCGCCGATCCCGACGAGCACGAGGATCGTGCCGTAGACGATGTTCCGATAGCTGAGGGCACGGCCCGGGGCCGTGACGACATCGGCGTCGTTTCGCATGAGATGGCGTTCCATCTCGTCCAGCAGACGCTGCTCCTGCTCTGACAGTGGCATGCATCCCCCTCTTGTCCTCGTGGCATCGATTGTACGCGTGCCGCTGATCACTAGGCTAGGCCCGTGCTGCCCTCCCCGGATCCCATCGAGGCTGTTTCCCAGCGACTCGACAACTTCGTGGGTTCGCAGACCCGCTCTTCCGACGAGATGGGCGACGAGGCGGGCCGTTTCGTCGACGTCGCCGCCGATGCGCTCCGCGGCGGCAAGCGCCTCCGCGCCCGTTTCTGCCTGACCGGCTGGCGGGCCGTCGTCGAGGCAGGCGGGCGCCCCGCCGCATCCGCCCCCGACGGCATCATCGCCGCCGCCGCGTCGCTGGAGATCTTCCACGCCGCCGCCCTGGTGCACGACGACATCATCGACAACTCCGACACCCGTCGCGGACGCCCCGCGACCCATCGTGCCCTCGAATCCGTGCACCGCGAATCGGGCTGGCACGGCGACGCCGCCGCCTTCGGCCGCTCCGGTGCGATCCTGCTCGGCGACCTGCTCGTGGCGTGGAGCGACGACCTGCTCGAGGAAGGACTCGCCACGCGGCCCCCCGCGGCCGCGGCATCGGCCCGCGCCGAATACGCGCGCATGCGCCGCGACGTCACCATCGGGCAGTTCCTCGACATCGCGGAGGAATCGGCGTTCGTCCGCCAACCCGATGAGCACCACGCGGAACGCGCGCTGCGGGTGGCATCGTTCAAGTCGGCGCGGTACAGCATCCAGCAGCCCCTGCTCATCGGCGCCGCCCTGGGCGAAGCAGACGAAGCGCAGCACGACGCGCTCTCGGCGTTCGGCCACCCGGTGGGAATGGCGTTCCAGCTGCGCGACGACGTGCTCGGCGTCTTCGGCGACGCGGCCGTGACCGGCAAGCCGTCGGGAGACGACCTGCGCGAGGGCAAGCGCACCGTGCTCGTGGCCTACGCCCGCGAAGGCCTGTCCGCGGGTTCGCGCCGGGTGTTCGACGAACTCATCGGCGATCCGACCCTGGACGACGGGCAGATCGCCTCGCTGCAGCAGACGATCGTCGAGACCGGGGCGCTCGATCGCGTCGAAGAACTGATCGCCGACTACGCGCGCACCGCCGACCGCGCACTCTCGGGTGCACGCCTCGGCAACGCCGCGGTGGGCGAGCTGCGCGATCTCGCTCGCGCGGCCACGACCCGGTCTGCCTGAACCGCCGCCGGGATCAGCCGAGCGACTGCGCGACGCGACGCACTTCGCTCTTGCGCCCGGCGAGCAGGGACTCGATCGGCGAGACGCCGATGGACTCCTCCGGGGAGAGCAACCACTCGATCGCCTCGTCGTCGGTGAACCCGCGGTCGTGCAGCACGATCAGCGTGCCGCGCAGCGATCCGAGCGGCTCGCCGTCGACGAGGAACACCGAGGGGACGAGCAGCTTGCCGTCTCGTCGCGTGCCGACGAGCTGACGCTCGTCGAGCATTCTCCGGACGCGGCTGAGCGTCTCGCCCGTCGCCTCCACCAGCTCGGGAAGGGACAGCCAGGTCGTTTCGTAGGTCGCACCGCTCACGATGCCACTATCTCATCCGTACGCGGAGTCCTCCGCCGCACGTGGGCCCCGGCTTTCACATCAGCCCCATGCGCCACTTCCGTTGACACACGTACACATCCGTGACACGGTACCCGGAGTCGGAAGAACGGATGTCCCCCCCATGCGTCGACCTGTCGCTCCCCCTGCCCTTCGTGGATCGAAGAGCGCCCTCGCGGGCTTGCCCGCCGCCCTCGTCGGGGCCCTCGCCCTCGCGAGCGCGCCCGAGGCGGCCCACGCCGCCGACTACACCGTCGCCCCCGGCGACACCGTCAGCGGCATCGCCGCACGCCACGGCCTGTCCACGGCCGACCTGCTTCGCACCAACGGGCTCGGCTGGTCGTCGATCATCCGTCCCGGTCAGAAGATCCAGCTGGGCTCCACGGATGCTGCGCCCGCCCCCGCGCCGACCCCCGAGGCCGCTGCTCCCGCGCCACCCGCAGCGACGGGCTACACGATCCGCGCGGGCGACACGATCAGCGGGATCGCCCGCACGCACGGCACCACCATCGATGCGGTCCTCGCCGCGAACGGGCTGGACCGCTCGTCGATCATCTACCCCGGGCAGGTCATCGCCGTGACCGCGGCAACGGTGTCCGCGGTAACGGCGGCACCGGTCATCGACGGACTCGATGCCGAGCAGGTCACCAACGCACAGGTCATCGTGCGGGTGGGTCGTGAGCTCGGCGTGCCCGAGCGCGGGATCGCCATCGCACTGGGTACGGCGATGCAGGAGTCGTGGTTGCGCAATCTCGACTGGGGCGACCGCGACTCGCTGGGCCTGTTCCAGCAGCGACCGAGCATGGGCTGGGGGTCGGCCGCCGAGATCAGCGACCCGACGCGCTCGGTGCGGGTCTTCTACGGCGGCTCCTCCGATCCGAACGGCACGCGCACGCGAGGGCTGCTCGACATCCCCGGGTGGGAGGCCATGAGCTACGCCGACGCGGCGCAAGCCGTGCAGATCTCGGCCTACCCCGAGCGGTACGCGCAGTGGGAGGCACCCGCCGCCCTGTGGCTCGCCGCGCTGCGGTGATGCGCAGCATCCGCTTCGGGCACAGGTGGATAACGGAGGTGAGCCGCTCCCCCGGCTCACAGGAGCCGCTCCGTAGACTCTGAGCGTGAGCACGAGTCAGCAGACCGACCCGCTGATCGGCCGTCTCGTCGACGGCCGATACCGGGTTCGCGCGCGCATCGCGCGCGGCGGTATGGCTACCGTGTACGTGGCCACCGACATGCGCCTCGAGCGCAGGGTCGCGCTGAAGGTGATGCACGGCCATCTGAGCGACGACACCGTGTTCCAGAGCCGGTTCATCCAAGAGGCGCGCTCGGCCGCGCGGCTGGCAGACCCGCACGTGGTCAACGTCTTCGACCAGGGCCAGGACGGCGAGATGGCCTACCTCGTCATGGAATACCTGCCCGGCATCACGCTGCGCGAGCTCATGCGCGAGCAGAAGCGCCTGACGGTTCCGCAGACCATCACGATCATGGACGCCGTGCTCTCGGGTCTTGCTGCTGCCCACCGGGCCGGAATCGTGCACCGCGATGTGAAGCCCGAGAACGTGCTGCTCGCCGAAGACGGCCGCATCAAGATCGGCGACTTCGGACTCGCGCGTGCGACCACCGCGAACACTGCCAGCGGCGCCATGCTCATGGGGACCATCGCCTACCTCGCACCCGAGCTCGTCACCCGCGGCACCGCCGATGCGCGCAGCGACATCTACTCCCTCGGCATCCTTCTCTACGAGATGCTCGTCGGTGAGCAGCCCTACAAGGGCGAGCAGCCCATGCAGATCGCGTTCCAGCACGCGACCGACTCGGTCCCCCGCCCGAGCGCGAAGAACCCCAGCGTTCCCGAGCAGCTCGACGAGCTCGTGCTGTGGTCGACCGAGAAGGTGCCCGACGACCGTCCGACCGATGCCTCGGTCATGCTGCAGCGGCTGCGCGACATCGAGCGCGAGCTCGGGGTCGCCCCGCAGGTCGCCCGAGCCGTCGCGGTGGGGACGGCCGTCGACGACGAGGCCTTCGACTCCGGCGGATACACGAAGGTGCTGCCGGCGAACGCCGCCACGCCGACCGGGCCCACCGCCACGGTCGACGAGATCGACAACGCGGCGCGCCTGCGCGGCAAGACGCGACGACGGACCGCGCGCGGCGCCTGGCTGTTCACCCTCGTGATCCTGCTCGCCGGCCTCGCCGCCGGCACGGGGTGGTGGTTCGGATCCGGACCGGGCTCGATGGTGGCCGTGCCGTTCGTCGAGGGCGGCTCGTTCGCCGATGCCGAGGCGGCGATCGCCGCCCAATCGCTCGTCGCCGTGCAGCAAGACGTCTACGACCTCGACATCCCCGCGGGAGTCGTTGTCGGCAGTGACCCCCTGCCGGGCGTGCGGGTCGACAAGGAGTCGACGGTGTCGGTGCAGGTCTCGCTGGGGCCGAGGCCGCAACAGGTCGAGTCGCTGAACGGACGCACCGCCGACGAGGCGAGCGGGATCATCACCGCCCTGAACCTCGCCGTCGGCGACCGGGCGGAAGAATTCACCGACGCCGACGCGGGCACGGTGCTCGGCGCCACGCTCATTCCGCGCGCGGGCGGGGAGGCCGTGCCGTGCACCGACGGATGCGCCGCTCTCGAGGGCGACACCGTGTCGCTCCTCGTCTCGAAGGGCCCCGTCCCCAACGTCCGCGGCCTCAGCATCGGAGACGCGACGTCGACACTGACGCAGGCCGGTCTCGTCGTCTCCGGCGACACACGCGAAGACTTCAGCACCTCGGTCAACGAGGGCCGCGTCATCGACATGGCCGGGCGCACCGACGGCGGCAACTGGCGCCCGGGCGAGACCGTCACGCTCATCGTGTCGAAGGGGCCGCCGCTCTTCCCAATCCCGAACGTCGTCGGCATGACCCGCGATCAGGCGAAGGCTGCGCTCACCAATGCGGGCTTCACGCTCGAGTACGACACCCGCTGGGACGCCTTCCCCGACCCGTTCACGAAGGTCGAGTCGCAGACGCCCGCCGCCGAAGCGCAGCGGGTCAAGGGCACCGAGGTGTCGATCCGGATCGCCGCCTCGCTCTGACCGGCGGCGCACGCCGGGTGCGCAGCATCCGTTCGCCGTTCCCGGTGCAGGAAATGCGACGGAGGTAGGACGACCCTCGCGGTATCGTCCTACCTCCGTGCCGTGTCCTACCTCGGCATGTGCGTCAGATCTTCGCGAGCTCCTCAGCCACGAGGAACGCGAGCTCGAGGCTCTGCATGTGGTTCAGGCGCGGATCGCAGAGGCTCTCGTAGCGCGTCGCGAGAGTCGCCTCGTCGATGTGCTCCGAACCACCGAGGCACTCCGTGACGTCGTCGCCGGTGAGCTCGACGTGGATGCCGCCCGGGAACGTGCCCGCGGCGCGGTGCGCCTCGAAGAAGCCCCGCACCTCGTCGACGACGTCGTCGAAGCGACGCGTCTTGTAGCCGGTGGGCGTGGTGATGCCGTTGCCGTGCATCGGGTCGGTGACCCACAGCGGCGTCGCGCCGGAGTCGCGGACGGCCTCCAGGAGCGGCGGCAGGGCGTCGCGGATCTTGCCGGCCCCCATGCGCGTGATGAACGTCAGGCGTCCGGGCTCGCGCTCGGGGTCGAGCTTGTCGATCAGCGCGAGTGCCGTCTCGGGCGTCGTCGACGGACCGAGCTTCACCCCGATGGGGTTGCGGATCTTGGAGAAGTAGTCGATGTGCGCGCCGTCGAGGTCTCGCGTGCGCTCACCGATCCACACGAAGTGCGCCGACGTGTTGTACGGCGTTCCGGTGCGCGAGTCGATGCGCGTCATCGGGCGTTCGTAATCCATCAGCAGACCCTCGTGGCCCGTGTAGAACTCGACGCGCTTGAGCTCGTCGAAGTCGGCGCCCGCCGCCTCCATGAACTTGATGGCGCGGTCGATCTCGCCCGCGAGGCGCTCGTACTGCTGGTTGGCGGGATTCTTCGCGAAACCCTGGTTCCAGCTGTGCACCTCACGGAGGTCGGCGAAGCCGCCCTGGGTGAACGCGCGGATCAAATTGATCGTCGACGCGGCCGTGTGGTAGCCCTTCAGCAGTCGCGCGGGGTCGGCCCGGCGCGACGCCTCGGTGAAGTCGTACCCGTTGACGATGTCGCCGCGGTAGGCGGGCAGCGTGACGTCGCCGCGCGTCTCGGTGTCGCTGGAGCGGGGCTTGGCGAACTGACCCGCCATGCGCCCCATCTTCACGACCGGCATCGAGGCGCCGTAGGTGAGCACCACGGCCATCTGCAGCACCGTCTTGATGCGGTTGCGGATCTGCTCGGCGGTCGCGCCGGCGAAGGTCTCGGCGCAGTCGCCGCCCTGCAGGAGGAACGCCTTGCCCGACGCCGCGCGCGCGAGACGCTCGCGGAGCTGGTCGACCTCGCCCGCGAAGACGAGGGGAGGGAGGATGGCGAGTTCTTCGGATGCTGCGGCGGCGGCGTCGGCGTCATACCACTGCGGCTGCTGCTTGATCGGCAGAGAACGCCAGTGATCGAGTGCGTCGAGCTGAGGGAGCATCCCTGAAGTCTAGCGAGCCGAGAGGGGGGTCGCTGCGGCCTGGGCGGCGGCGAGTCTGTCCTTCACCGTCGAGGCGTACACGTCCTCGTATTCCTGCTCGCCCAGTCGTTGGAGAGCGACCATGATCTCGTCCGTCACCGAGCGCAGGATGTAGCGGTCGCCCTCCATGCCGGCGAAGCGGGAGAAGTCCAGCGGCTCGCCGATGACGATCCCCACGCGTCCGATGCGCGGGATGCGCTGTCCGATCGGCTGGATCGTGTCGGTGTCGACCATGACGACGGGCACGACGGGCACGCGCGCCTCCAGCGCCATGCGGGCAAGACCCGTCCGGCCGCGGTAGAGCTTCCCGTCGGGGCTGCGGGTGCCCTCGGGATAGATGCCCAGCAGATCGTCGCGTCCGAGGACGGCCAGCCCGGTGTTGAGCGACGCCTCCGACGCCTTGCCGCCCGACCGGTCGATGGGGATCTGACCGGTGGCCTTGAAGAAGATGCGGGTCGCCCAGCCCTTGATGCCCTTGCCGGTGAAGTAGTCGCTCTTGGCGAGGAACGCCATCGGCCGGTCGATCATGAGCGGGAGGAAGATCGAGTCGGCGAAGGAGAGATGGTTGCTCGCCAGGATGGCGGCGCCTTCGGCGGGGATGTTGCGGCGTCCGACGATCCAGGGCCGGAAGATCGCTTTCAGAACGGGTCCGATGACGATGTACTTCATGAGCCAGTAGAACATCGTCAGCGATCCCGTCCGGCGAGGTCGGCCACGCCGATGAGACCCGCGTCGTTGCCGAGTCGAGCGATCACGAAGTCGGCCACGGGCCGGTCGCCGAATCCCGGCAGAGACGTCTCGTAGGCCAGCCGCACCGGCTCGAGCAGGTCGTCGCCGAGCTGGGCCACTCCCCCGCCGATCACGAACAGCTCAGGATCCAGCACCGCCTGGAAACCGCCGCAGGCCTCGCCGAGCGCCGTCGCCACGCGGCGAAGCGCTTCAACGGCACCGGGGTCGCCCGCGAGCACCAAACGCGAGATCGACGGACCCTCGATCGTTCCCTGCTCGTCGCGGAGGGCGGCGAGGCCGGCTCCGATCGCGGGATCGTCGGCGATCTCGAGTGCCTCGCGCTGCAGCGCCCTGCCCGACGCGTACTGCTCCAGGCATCCGCTCTGCCCGCACCCGCACGGGTGACCGCCGCGGATGAATCTCATGTGCCCGAGTTCGGCGGCGATGCCGTTGCCGCCCCGGTACAGGCTGCCCTCGGCCACGATCGCTCCCCCGACGCCCGTGCCCATCGTGAGCATGACCATGTCGGAGACGCCCCGCCCGGCCCCGAAGCGGAACTCGCCCCATCCGGCGGCATTGGCGTCGTTCTCGATCGTGACGGGCGCTTCCAGGCGGGCCTCGAGGCGGGCGCGCAGCGGCTCGTTGCGCCAGTCGATGTTGGGCGCGTAGATCACGGTGCGGCGCGCGCGGTCGATGAAACCCGCCGCGGCGACGCCGATGCCGGCGACGCGGTGAGAGCGGCGGAAGTGGGAGGCCATGTCGACGACGGCATCCAGCAGAGCCTCGCCGTCGATCGGGGTGTCGACGCGGAGTTTCTCGACGATCCGGCCTTCGGCGTCCACGACGCCTCCGGCGATCTTCGTCCCGCCGATATCGATTCCGACGTTCAGCACCTCGTTGTCCCTTCCGGCCGACGCCCTCGCGACGGCGTGTGAAGTCTAGCCAAGGCGCGCGGCCCCGGATGATGCCCGAGACCCTCCGGATAGACTCGAAGCGTCCAGCGAAACCCGCCCGGTACCAAAGGAGTTGCCGTGATCCAGTTCGACGCACCCCCCGTCGTCCCCGCAGACCCGCAAGCGAACGTGAGCGATCTGCTCGTCGACCGTGTGGCGGCCAGCCCCGACCGTGCCCTGTTCGCTGTGCCCGACGGCACCGGGTGGCGCGACATCTCGGCCAAGGAGTTCCACCGCCAGGTCGTGTCGCTGGCGAAGGGGTTCGCGGCGGTCGGCATCCAGCCCGGCGACAAGGTCGCCTTCCTCGCACGCACGACCTACGACTGGACCCTCGTCGATTTCGCGCTCTTCTTCGCCGGGGCGGTCATGGTGCCCGTCTATGAAACGAGCTCGCCGGCGCAGATCCAGTGGATCCTGTCGGACTCCGGCGCGATCGCGATCATCGTCGAGTCGCCCGACCACTCGGCCCGCCTGGAAGAGGTTCGCGGCGAGCTCCCGCTCCTGCGCAACGTGTGGTCCATGCACGGCGGTGACCTCGACCGCCTCGTCTCGCAGGGAGCGAGCGTCGAGGACGACGAGATCGAGCGACGCCGCAACCTCGCGATCGGCAGCGACATCGCGACCCTCATCTACACGTCGGGCTCGACCGGCCGTCCGAAGGGCTGCGTGCTCACCCACAGCAACTTCGTCGAGCTGTCGCGCAACTCGGGCAAGGCGCTGCGAGAGGTCGTCGACGTCCCCGGAGCATCGACGCTCCTGTTCATCACCACCGCACACGTGTTCGCGCGCTTCATCTCGATCCTCAACGTGCACGCCGGCGTGAAGACCGGTCACCAGCCCGATACCAAGCAGCTCCTTCCCGCGCTCGGATCGTTCAAGCCGACCTACCTCCTCGCCGTCCCCCGCGTCTTCGAGAAGGTCTACAACTCCGCCGAGCAGAAGGCCGAAGCCGGAGGCAAGGGCAAGATCTTCCGCGCCGCCGCCGCGGCCGCCGTCCAGCACTCGCAGCTGCTGCAGGACGGAAAGCGCATCCGGCTCGGGCTGAAAGTGAAATTCGCCCTCTTCGACAAGCTCGTCTACAGCAAGCTGCGCGAGGCCATGGGCGGCCGCGTCGTCTACGCCGTCAGCGGGTCGGCCCCGCTCGGTCCGCGCCTCGGGCACTTCTTCCACAGCCTGGGCGTCGTCATCCTCGAGGGCTACGGCCTGACCGAGACCACCGCTCCCGCGACGGTGAACCTCGCCACCCGCTCGAAGATCGGCACCGTCGGCCCCGTGCTGCCGGGCGTCGGCGTGCGTCTCACCGACGAGGGCGAGATCCAGGTGCGCGGCATCAACGTGTTCAAGGAGTACTGGCGCAACCCGCAGGCGACCGCCGAGGCGTTCGACGGCGACTGGTTCCGCACCGGCGACATCGGCGCCTTCGACAACGACGGATTCCTCACGATCACGGGCCGCAAGAAGGAGATCATCGTCACCGCCGGCGGCAAGAACGTCGCCCCGGCCGTGCTCGAAGACCCCATCCGCGCCAACCCGATCGTGGGCCAGGTCGTCGTCGTCGGCGATCAGAAGCCGTTCATCTCGGCCCTCATCACCCTCGACCCCGAGATGCTGCCCACCTGGCTCGGCAACAACGGGCTGCCCGCCGACATCGCGCTGACGGATGCGGCGAAGCACGAAGCCGTCCACGCCGAGGTGCAGCGGGCGATCGACGCGGCCAACGCGCACGTGTCGCGCGCCGAGTCGATCCGCAAGTTCAGGATCCTGCCCATCGAGTGGACCGAGGCGAGCGGGCACCTCACGCCCAAGATGAGCATCAAGCGCAACGTTATCGTCGAGGACTTCGCCGACGAGATCGAGGACCTCTACGCCACGCCCGTCAACACCACGAACATCTCGCTGGCCTGAGCGCAGCCTCCGCTGAGACATCGTTTCCGGCCGAGACCCACCGCCAGACGGGGGGTTTTAGCCGGGAACGATGTCTCGTGCTGCGCGCGCGTCAGAACCAGTCGGATTCGCGGATCTCGCGCATCGCCTGACGGCGCGTCTCGGGCGGGAGACGCGAGATGAAGAGCATCCCCTCGAGGTGATCGGTCTCGTGCTGGAGCGCCTGGGCCATGAGCCCCTCGCCCTCCAGGACGAGCTCGTCGCCGTTGACGTCCATGCCGACGACCCGGGCGTAGGGGTGGCGGAGCGCTTCGTGCCAGACGTTCGGAATCGACAGGCATCCCTCGCCCACGAGCTCGGGCTCGCCGCGCGTCTCGACGAGCACCGGGTTGAGGATATAGCCGATCTCGCCGTCGACGTTGTAGCTGAACGCGCGGAGGCCGACGCCGATCTGCGGGGCGGCGAGGCCCGCGCGGTTCGGTAGGGCCACCCCCTCGACCAGGTCGCCGACGAGGGCGCGTATGCCGTCGTCGATCTCGTCGATGGGCACGCTCGGGGCGCGGAGAACGGGGTCGCCGAAGAGGCGGATCGTGCGGATGGCCATGGTCAGGCGGCCTCGGGGGCGGCGCGGAGACCGCCGATGACGGCGGCTGCGAGCTCACGCGCGGCCTTGCGGGTCGCGGGCTGCAGGTCGCGGAACACGATGGCGCTGCCCGTGCCGATGGCGGTGTCGTAGGGAACGCGCACCACCGAACGCACGCGGGTGCGGAAGTGCCCCTCGAGCTCGCTCTCGCGCACCAGCGGCGCACCGGGGCGGGCGTTGTTGAGCACGACGACCGCCTCGCGCGCCTGACGCGCGTAGCCGTTCGTCTCGAGCCAGGTCAGCGTCTCCGACGCCAGGCGCGCCTCGTCGACGCTGAGACCGGCGACGATCACGAGCTGGTCGGACAGGTCGAGGGTCGCTCCCATGACGGAGTGCACGATGCCCGTACCCGTGTCGGTCAGCACGAGGGAGTAGTAGTGGGCGGCCAGCTCCGCGACATCACGGTAGTCGCGGTCGTTGAACGCCTCGGAGACCCGCGGATCGGCATCAGACGACAGCACGTCGAGCCGCGTCTCGTCGCGGGCGACGAGGGCCGAGATGTCGGCGTAGCCGGTGACGTCGGCTCGGCCGCGCACGAGGTCTCGCACCGTGCGCGAACTGGTGCGCGAGATGCGGTCGGCGAGGGTCCCGCGGTCGGGGTTCGCGTCGACGGCGATGACACGGTCGTCGCGGGCGTCGGCGAGGGCCATCCCCAGGAGCGCCGTGATGGTCGTCTTGCCGACTCCCCCCTTGCGCGAGAGCACGGGGACGAAACGCGCCCCACCCGACAGCGGCGCGGAGATCAGACGATCCAGCTCTTTGCGAGCGCGAGCTTTCGGCCCGTCGCCCAGGTTGATGCGGTGGCCCGAGATCGAGTAGACGAGCTGCTGCCACAGGCCCTCGGGCTCGGGGCGGGAGAGCTGCGACGGGTCGAGCAGACGATCGGGCGTCAGAAGGTCGGAGCTCTCACGACTGCCGTCGAACTCGCCCAGTCGCTTCGAGGCCATCGTCACCTCGGGGTCGCGCGTGACGATGCGCTCCGACGCGTGGTCGCGGTCGATGCGCTGGTGGGCGCCGGTGTTGTTCGCCTCGCGGCGGGTCGTCGGCACGCTCCCGGTGCGCGGCGCGAGCGGCGCGGCGGAAACCGCGACGGCGGCGACGGGCGTGTCCGCCGTCGCAGGCGCAGCGGCAGCAGGGGCAGGCGTAGCGGCCGCGGGCCCAGGCGTAGCGGCGGGCTCGTCCGCTTCGGCCGGCGAATCCGCGCCCTCCTCGGCGTCGTCCGCGAGATCGACGACCTCGGTTTCGGGCTCCGGCTCGACGGGCGCAGCGGCGGCATCCGCTTCCGGCGCATCCGTCTCGGCGACGATGTCGGCGCGGTCCGCCGTGTCGGAGTCGCCGTCGAGCTCGACATCGGCCCCATCGGACTCGACCGTCACCTCGGGCTCCGTTGTCTCCGACTCGGGCACCTCGGATCCGTTCTCGGCGTCGGCGACGTCGGAGGCGCCGGATGTCTCGGGAGTACCGTGCTCGTCGTCGATGACCTCGGCGTCGATGACCTCGGCGTCGTGGATGTCCTCTGCGTCAGCGATGTCCTCGGCGTCAGCGATCTCTTCGTCGTCGACGGTCTCGGCTGCCGGCAACTCCTCCACGACGATCTCGTCGGTGGGGATCTCGTCGATCCGGATCTCGTCGCCGATGACGTCGTCGTCGTCGAGATCGTCGTCGCCGGAACCGACGGGGAGGACGACGCGCAACTGCGCCGTGGGGGTTCCGAGAAGGCCGATTCCGGCGGAGTCGAGACTGCCGGCGTCGGAGAGGACGCCGTGTTCGGCGTCTTCGGGCGGGTTCTCGTCGTGTCGATCGAGCGTCACTGCGGGTACTCCAAACGGGGATCGGGCGCGAGCGCCCATCCCCTCAGGTTACTGCGCGGGACGGATCACGACCAAAAGGTCTCCGGCGTCGACCTGCTGAGGCGACCCCACGGCGAGGCGTTCGACCACTCCCGCGACCGGTGCGGTGATCGCCGCCTCCATCTTCATGGCCTCGATCGACGCGACCGCCTGACCCGCCTCGACCCTGTCGCCCTCCGCGGATTTCAGTGTCACGACGCCCGAGAAGGGAGCCGCGACCTGGCCCGGTCGAGTCGTGTCGGCTTTCTCGGCCTGCCGCACATCGACCTCGATCGAACGGTCGCGCACGAACACCGGACGCAGTTGCCCGTTGAGGGTCGTCATGACCGTGCGCATGCCCTTGTCGTCGGCTTCGCCGATGGCTTCGAGTCCGACGAAGAGCTGAACGCCCTTCTCGATCTCGACGACGTGCTCCGCCCCGGGGACGAGACCGTAGAGGTAGTCGGGGGTGTCCAGCACGCTCAGGTCGCCGTAGGCGTCGCGCATCTCGCGGAAGATCTTCGTCGGGCCGGGGAAGAGCAGCGTGTTCAACGCCACGCGCCGCTCGGCGGACGCGCCCTCCAGAGCTGCGGACTGCTCGGGCGTCAACGGGGTGACGCCGATCTTCACGTCGCGCCCGGCGAGCACCTTCGTGCGGAACGGCTCGGGCCAGCCTCCCGGCAGATCGCCGAGTTCGCCGGCCATGAAGCCCACGACCGAGTCGGGCACGTCGTACTTCCCGGGATTCACCTCGAAGTCGGCGGGGTCGGCCCGCACCGCCGCGAGGTGCAGTGCGAGATCGCCCACCACCTTCGACGACGGTGTCACCTTCGGCACGCGGCCCAGGATCGCGTTCGCGGCCGCGTACATGTCCTCGATCAGCTCGAAGTCGTCGGCCAGGCCGAGCGCGATCGCCTGCTGGCGGAGGTTGGACAGCTGACCGCCCGGGATCTCATGGCGGTACACGCGACCGGTGGGGCCGGGAAGGCCCGACTCGAACGGCCCGTACAGGTGCCGCACGGCCTCCCAGTACGGCTCGAGGTCGGAGACGGCCTCCAGGCTCAACCCCGTGTCGCGCTCGGTGTGGGCCATCGCTGCCACGAGGGCCGACAGCGACGGCTGGCTCGTGGTGCCCGACAGGGGCGCGGCGGCCGCGTCGACAGCATCCGCCCCGGCCGCGGACGCCGCCAGGAGAGTTGCGAGCTGTCCGCCGGCCGTGTCGTGCGTGTGCACGTGCACCGGAAGGTCGAAGCGCTCGCGCAGCGCGGTGACCAGACGCGAGGCCGCGGCAGGTCGCAGAAGCCCCGCCATGTCCTTGATCGCCAGCACATGGGCGCCCGCGTCGACGATCTGCTCCGCGAGGCCGAGGTAGTAGTCGAGCGTGTAGAGCGACTCGGCGGGGTCGAGCAGGTCGCCGGTGTAGCACACGGCGACCTCGGCGACGGCCGCGCCCGTCGCGAGCACCGCGTCGATGGCGGGGCGCATCTGCGAGATGTCGTTGAGGGCGTCGAAGATGCGGAAGATGTCGACGCCGGATGCTGCGGCCTCGGCCACGAACGCGTCGGTGACCTCGGACGGGTATGGCGTGTAGCCGACGGTATTGCGTCCGCGCAGCAGCATCTGCAGGGCGACGTTCGGCAGTGCCGTGCGCAGGGCGTCGAGGCGTTCCCACGGGTCTTCGCCGAGGAAACGCAGTGCCACGTCGTAGGTCGCGCCGCCCCACGCCTCGACCGAGAGCAGCTCGGGGGTCATTCGCGCCACGTAGGGCGCGACGGTGACGAGGTCTTTCGTGCGCACCCGTGTCGCGAGGAGTGACTGGTGGGCGTCACGGAACGTGGTGTCGGTGACGGCGAGGGCGGTCTGTTCGCGCAGGGCCCGCGCGAATCCCGCGGGGCCGAGCTCGTGCAGTCGCTGGCGCGACCCGGCGGGGGCCGGGGCCAGCAGGTCGAGGGCGGGGAGCTTGGAGCGGGGCTCGACCGACAGCGGGTTCTGCCCGTTCGGCCGGTTGACCGTGGCGTCGACGAGCCAGTTCAGCATCTTCGTACCGCGGTCTTTCGACTCGCGGCCGCGCAGCAGTCCGGGGCGCTCGTCGATGAAGGACGTGCTCACGTCGCCGGCGACGAAGGCCGGGTCGTCGAGCACGGCCTGGAGGAAGGGGATGTTCGTGGAGACACCGCGGATGCGGAACTCCGCGAGAGCACGACGCGCGCGCGCGACGGCGGCGCCGAAGTCGCGCCCGCGGCACGTCAGCTTCGCCAGCATCGAGTCGAAGTGGGGACTGACCTGTGATCCGGCCGCCGTCGTGCCGCCGTCGAGGCGGATGCCGGCGCCGCCGGGCGAGCGGTACGTCGTGATCTTGCCGGTGTCGGGGCGGAACCCCTGCGTGGGGTCCTCCGTCGTGATGCGGCACTGGAGGGCGGCGCCGCGCAGGCGGATGTCGCCCTGTGTGAGGCCGAGGTCGACGAGGGTCTGGCCTGCGGCGATCCGCATCTGCGACTGCACGAGGTCGACGTCGGTGACCTCTTCGGTCACGGTGTGCTCGACCTGGATGCGCGGGTTCATCTCGATGAAGACGACGTCGCCGGTGCGGGGGCCGGCGGTCTCGAGAAGGAACTCGACCGTGCCGGCGTTCTGGTAGCCGATCGACCGGGCGAACGCCACGGCGTACCGGTGCAGATCGTCGCGGATGCCCTCGTCGAGATTCGGGGCGGGAGCGATCTCGATGACCTTCTGGTGACGCCGCTGCACCGAGCAGTCGCGCTCGAACAGGTGCACGGTCTCGCCCGCCTGATCGGCGAGGATCTGCACCTCGATGTGGCGAGGCCGCTGCACGGCCTGCTCGAGGAACATCCTCGCGTCGCCGAAGGCGCTCTGCGCCTCGCGCATGGCCTCCGCCAGCGCCGGTGCGAGCTCCGCCGCATCCGCCACGCGGCGCATTCCTCGCCCGCCGCCTCCGGCGACCGCCTTCGCGAACAGCGGGAATCCGATGTCGTCCGCGTGGGCGACGAGAGCGTCGATGTCGTCGGATGCTTCGGTGGATCGCAGAACGGGAACACCCGCCGAGATGGCGTGGTGCTTCGCGGTGACCTTGTTGCCCGCCATCTCGAGCACCGCGGCAGGCGGGCCGATGAAGGCGATGCCGTTCGCGGCGGCCTGCTCGGCGAGGTCGGGGTTCTCGGAGAGGAAGCCGTAACCCGGGTAGATCGCGTCGGCACCCGACTCCTTCGCGACGCGGATGATCTCCGCGACGTCGAGGTACGCACGCACGGGGTGACCCCGCTCGCCGATCAGGTAGGCCTCGTCGGCCTTCAGCCGGTGGAGGGAACTGCGGTCTTCGTAGGGGAACACCGCGACGGTGCGGGCGCCGACTTCATACGCCGCACGGAACGCGCGGATCGCGATCTCCCCACGGTTGGCGACGAGGATCTTCCGGAACATTCGCACCTCACTGAGCAGACGACCTAAGGGGGCAAAGTGTGCTCACAGCCTAGGGGACGGTAACGTAGGGGATCGTGCACGTTCTCTCGGTCAGCTCGCTCAAAGGTGGGGTCGGCAAGACCACCGTGACGCTCGGGCTCGCCTCAGCAGCGTTCGCGCGTGGTGTCCGCACCCTCGTCGTGGATCTCGATCCCCAATCGGATGTCTCCACCGGCATGGACATCCAGGTCGCGGGGCGCCTCAATGTCGCCGACGTCCTCGCCAATCCGCGAGAGAAGGTCGTTCGTCAGGCGATCACCTCGTCGGGGTGGGCGAAGGTCCACCCGGGAACGATCGACGTTCTCATCGGCAGTCCCTCGGCGATCAACTTCGACGGACCGCACCCGAGCGTGCGCGACGTGTGGAAGCTCGAGGAGGCACTCGCGACGATCGAGGCCGACTACGACCTCGTCCTCATCGACTGCGCGCCGTCGCTCAACGCCCTCACGCGCACCGCGTGGGCGGCCTCCGACCGCGTGATCGTGGTCACCGAGCCCGGGCTCTTCTCCGTCGCGGCCGCCGACCGCGCGCTGCGCGCGATCGAAGAGATCCGTCGAGGCCTCTCCCCCCGTCTCCAGCCGCTCGGTGTCGTCGTCAACCGCGTACGCCCCCAATCGATCGAGCACCAGTTCCGCATCAAGGAATTGCGTGACATGTTCGGCCCCCTCGTGCTGAACCCCCAGCTGCCCGAGCGCACGTCGCTGCAGCAGGCTCAGGGCGCGGCGAAGCCATTGCACGTCTGGCCGGGCGATTCGGCGCAGGAGCTCGCGGCCGACTTCGACGCGCTGCTCGACCGCATCATGCGCACCGGCCGCATCCCGGTACCGGGCGACGCCCGCGCCTGACGGGCGTCACGGCCGCCCGGTCGGCAGCAGCAGCACTCGACGGTGACGTCTCGACGGGCACCCCCGCTCCGCTCGACGCGCCCAGCGACCGCTGGCATCGACGACGGCCTGGACGGCGCGCAAGAAGAGGCGGACGTGCCGACCCCCGACGTGCCGGCGGGGGGTCTACGCGGTGCGCTTGGTGCGGCGAGCGGCGAGCTCGTCGACGGGATCGATCACGGTGGCATCGAAGTCGATGAGCGTCGTCTCGACCTCGCGCAGCACCTTGCCGACCGCGATGCCGAAGACACCCTGTCCGCGGCTGACGAGGTCGATGACCTCGTCGTTGGAGGTGCACAGGTAGACGGAGGCCCCGTCGCTCATGAGCGTGGTGCCCGCGAGATCGCGGATGCCCGACGCCCGGAGCTGCTCGACGGCCGTGCGGATCTGCTGGAGCGAGATGCCGGTGTCGAGAAGGCGCTTGACGAGCTTCAGGACAAGGATGTCGCGGAAACCATAGAGCCGCTGCGAACCCGAGCCGCTCGCACCGCGGACGGTGGGTTCGACGAGTTCGGTGCGCGCCCAGTAGTCGAGCTGACGGTACGTGATGCCGGCGGCGCGAGCGGCCACCGCTCCGCGGTATCCCACCTCGTCGTCGAGACCGGGAAGACCGTCGGTGAAGAGGAGTTCCGCCGAGAAACCAGGTTCTCCGACAGCGTCGCCAGCGTTCATGCCGTCGTGCCTCCTCATGTGATCTCTCCCCACGCTAGAACAGCCCCGACCCTCCGGCAATGACATCCGCTCCCCGGGCCCCGGCGTGTCGCAAAGGTCACGAGAACATCACGACAACAGACGATCGATCGCCCCGCGGACGAAGATCGCACGCACCTCGTCGAGGCGCTTGGCGAGCTCGGGCGCGAGCTCGTTCGCGCGCGCCCGGGACGCCGTGTCGGGGCGGCGCAGGAGCGCGGACAGGGCCGATTCGATCAGCGTGGCCTCGCGCTCTGCGCTCTGGCGCAGCGACCGCATGTGACGAGGCTCGATGCCGTGGCGGTCGAGCGCGACGAGCGCCCTCAACAGCGTGACCGTCTGCTCGGTGTACGAGTCTGCACCCACGATGACACCGGTCGAGATCGCGTCGTTGAGCAGCTGAGGGGCGGCTCCGGCCGCGGAGAGCAGTTCGTCGCGGCGGTATCGACGCGGCGCAGGAACGATCGAGGGCACCGATGACGGCGAGGCGGGCTCGCGACCGGCATCGACGTCGGCGAGATACTCGCGGATCACCGACAGCGGCAGGTAGTGATCACGCTGCAGGGTGAGAGCGAGGCGCAACCGCTCCAGGTCGGCGGCCGAGAACTTGCGGTAGCCCGAATCGGTGCGCGTCGGGGTGATGATGCCCTGCACCTCGAGGAAACGCAGCTTGCTCGAGGTGAGCGCCGGGAAGTCGGGAGTCAGACGCGCGAGCACCTGGCCGATGCTGAGAAGGCCCGCGGTCGCCGTGGACCTGCCACGGGCGGATGCGGCGGGCATCAGGCGTCGGCCGCCTGCTGCAGGTCGGCGGGCGAGACGAAGAAGTTGAGACGGAATTTGCCGATGCGCACCTCGGCGCCGTTCACCAGCGCTGCGCGGTCGACGCGTTCGCCGTTCACGTACGTGCCGTTGAGCGAGCGCTGATCGACGATGTCGAATCGGGTGCCCTCTCGGGTGATTTCCGAGTGCCGACGCGAGACGGTGACGTCGTCGAAGAAGATGTCGGCCTCGGGGTGGCGTCCGACGGTCGTGACATCGGTGTCGAGCAGGTAGCGCGCCCCCGCCGTCGGACCGGAGCGGACGATCAGCAGAGCGGCGCGCGACGGCAGCGCCCCGATCGCCTCGAGCTCGGCCTCGCTGAGGTCGGCGCCGAAGGGGATGAACGACAGGTCGGAATCGTGTCCGAAAGTCTGCGTCATGTCGTGCGGGAGTCGCTCGGAAGCGCGCTCGTCGGAGCCGCGGCGCACGTCCTCCGGCTCAGGTCGACGGGTCTCGTCCACAGGTCCTCCTTCGCTCCCCAAACCTTATCCGATGACAGTAGTGTCCACAGACCCGCGCGAGCACCCCGGATACGCTGGACGGGTGACTTCCTCCCCTCTGCGCACCCGCCGCCGCGCACCGTTCGCGGTGGCCGCGGCCCTCCTCGCCCTGTTCGCCGTCTTCGGGCCCGCGTCGCCCGTTTCCGCCCACGATCAGCTCGTTTCGACCGACCCGGCCGCCGATGCGGTACTCACGGCGCTGCCGGCGGAGATC
Organism: Microbacterium sp. Gd 4-13; assembly: GCF_003095395.1. Classification (GTDB taxonomy): domain Bacteria; phylum Actinomycetota; class Actinomycetes; order Actinomycetales; family Microbacteriaceae; genus Microbacterium. The sequence continues at coordinate 2,555 of NZ_QEIJ01000007.1, read as the reverse complement.
ACCCTGTCGTTCAGCGCCGAACTGCTCGGCGACGGCGCATCGAACGTGGTGGAGGTGACGGATGCTGCGGGCACGTCGCTCATCGAGGGCACGGCGGTCGTCGACGGCGTCACCGTGACCCAGGCGCTCACGGGCACGGCGTCCGGTGCGATCTCGGTGATCTGGCGCGTCGTCTCGAGCGACGGACACCCGATCTCGGGTGAGTTCGCGTTCACGGTCGACGCCCCCGCGCCCCCGACGTCCGCGCCGACCGAGACCACGGCTCCCGAGACCACGGCTCCCGAGACTCCCGAGCCGACCATGACGACGATGACACCGCCCGAGACGGACGAGCCGACCACGACGACCGCGCCCGACAGCGAAGCATCCGCCTCGAACCCCCTCCCCTGGATCATCGGGGTCGTCGTCGTGCTCGCCGTGATCGGTGTCGTGCTGTACCTGCTCGTGCTGCGCCCCCGGGGTCGCAACGGCGGGGGCTCGACGGGCGACCGGCCGACCACCGACGACTAGGCTGGAACCATGCCTCATTACGACGTCGTCATCCTCGGCGCGGGCCCCGGCGGGTATGTCGCGGCAGTGCGAAGCGCCCAGCTCGGACTGTCCACCGCGATCATCGAAGAGAAGTACTGGGGCGGTGTGTGCCTCAACGTGGGCTGCATCCCCTCGAAGGCTCTCATCCGCAACGCCGACCTCGCTCACACCTTCCACTCGCAGGCGGATCTGTTCGGGATCTCCGGCGATGTCTCGTTCGACTTCGGGGTGGCCTGGGACCGCAGCCGTAAGGTCGCGGATACCCACGTCAAGGGCATCCACTACCTCATGAAGAAGAACAAGGTCACCGAATACGAGGGCCGCGGTACCTTCCTCGACGCGAACAGCATCGAGGTCGCGAAGGCCGACGGGTCGACCGAGAAGGTCACCTTCGACAACGCCATCATCTCGACCGGGTCGACCGTGCGCCTCCTCCCGGGTGTGACGCTGAGCGAGAACGTCGTCACCTACGAGGAGCAGATCCTCAACCGCGATCTGCCCGAATCGATCGTCGTCGTCGGCGCCGGCGCCATCGGCATGGAGTTCGCCTACGTGCTGACGAACTACGGCGTCAAGGTCACGATCATCGAGTTCCTCGACCGTGCCCTCCCCAACGAGGACGTCGAGGTCTCGAAGGAGATCCAGAAGCAGTACAAGAAGTACGGCGTCGACATCCTCACCTCTACCAAGGTCGAGACCGTGGTCGACTCCGGCGACAAGGTCACCGTCACCTACACAGGGAAAGACGGCGCCCAGGGCTCCATCGACGCCGACCGCGTGCTCATGTCGATCGGTTTCGCGCCCCGCGTCGAGGGCTTCGGTCTCGACAAGACGGGTGTCGAGCTCACCGAGCGCGGCGCGATCGCGATCGACGACTACATGCGCACCAACGTGCCGCACATCTACGCGATCGGTGACGTCACCGCGAAGCTGCAGCTCGCGCACGTGGCCGAGGCGCAGGGCGTCGTGGCCGCCGAGACGATCGGAAAGGCTGAGACCCAGACGCTGGGCGACTACCGCATGATGCCGCGCGCGACGTTCTGCTCGCCGCAGGTCGCGAGCTTCGGACTCACCGAGCAGCAGGCACGCGACGCCGGTCACGACGTGAAGGTCGCGAAGTTCCCCTTCTCGGCGAACGGCAAGGCGAACGGCCTCGGCGAACCCATCGGGTTCGTGAAGCTCATCGCCGACGCCGAGCACCTCGAGCTGCTCGGAGGCCACCTCATCGGACCCGACGTGTCGGAGCTCCTCCCCGAGCTCACGCTTGCGCAGAAGTGGGATCTCACCGCTCTCGAGGCCGCCCGCAACGTCCACACCCACCCGACCCTGTCGGAGGCGGTGCAAGAAGCGTTCCACGGTCTTGCGGGACACATGATCAATATCTGACACTGAACACAACCGCGACGCCGCCCCGATTCGAAGCCGGGGGCGGCGTCGCGGTGTTTTCTGCCCGCGCACGAGGTGAGGTGGGCCGCGTTGAGGTGAGGTACGCGGCTCAGAAGGGCACGGCTCAGAAGGGCACTGGCTCGCGCGGGCGGGGGCACGGGCCGGGAGGGCACGGGCCAGGAGGGCGCGGGCCAGGAGGGCGCGGGTCAGAAGGGTGCGGTGGCTTGGGGTGAGCGGTCGTCGTCGGGTGCGGGTCGGAAGACGGGGACTTTCCGTTCCGGTCGCACGATGAATCGTCTGCCCCCGGGGGATTTCCATTCGAGTGCGCCGCCGCTGTCGGGGATCTGTCTCACGCGCCACCCGCCGTGGTGCTTGATGGTGTGGTGCCCGACGCAGAGGGGGCCGAGGTTGGTTAGTTCGGTGGTGCCGCCGTGTTCCCACGCGAGTTGGTGGTCGATCTGACACCGGCGGGCGGGTGTTCCGCATCCGGGGGCCATACAGGTCGCCGCCCGCCATTCCACGAGCCGTCGTAACGCCGCCGGGGTGCGGTACTGGTCACGGCCGACGGAGAGCACCATCCCCGTCTCGGGGTGGGTGAGCACCCGCATCCACCCGTCCGCGCCGCCGCAGAGTTCCCG
>NZ_QEIJ01000006.1 GCF_003095395.1 Microbacterium sp. Gd 4-13 | reverse complement strand
CCCCCCCCCCCCCCCCCCCCCCCCCCCCCCCCCCCCCCCCCCCCCCCCCCCCCCCCCCCCCCCCCCCCCCCCCCCCCCAGATCACTCGACCCTACGACCGGCCACCGAACGGCGTCGGGGGCTTGCGCCTCCCGGCAGCTCGGCTCAGTGTGCCGCCGTCTCCCGAGACCCCGCGGCAGCGCGCACACCCCGTGCGCGGATGAGCACGAAGCCCCGCAGCGCCCGCGGCGCGCGCCACGGACCCGCGACCCAGCCCACGACCGCCGCCACCAGCGCTCCCACGATCACGAGCACCGCTGCGCCTCGGAGCGGCGAGAGAGCGGCATCGAGGAGAGCGTCGACCACCCCCGCAGGAATCTCCGACGAGACGATCCCGCCTGGGGCCACAGCGCCGACCACGGCGAGCGCCACCACGAGCACCGTCATCGTCGCGGCCACCGCGATCCCCGCCCACATCAGCGCGATCCACCGGCGCCGGGCGACCGCGACACCCGCGCCGATCAGCAGCAGCGCGACCCACGGCAACCACGCCCCCGAGACGACGGCGACGTCATATCCGCGCTGAATCGCGGGAAGAGCATCCGACTGCGCCACCGCGATCACCCTGTCGGTCGAGGGGATCTGGTCGGCGAACGTGAACCCGTCCGACACCAGCATCTGCTTCGCCGCGTCGACGATCGGTGCGAGCTGGATGCCGATCGAACCGTCGTCGCCCAGACCCACCAACGCATCCGGATCACCCTCGAGGGCTGCGGTCAGCTGCACGTGGCTGATTCGCAGCGTGTTCGTCCAGACCGTGTCGAACCCCTCGGATGCGACGAGGTCGCTCACCTTCGACCGCACGAGCGATTCGAGTCCCTCGGTAACCGATCCCTTCAACGCCTCCAGCGCCTGCGTCGCGACGGGACCGGTGCCGAGGCCGATGATGCCGTCGATGGCGTCGGAGGCGAGCTGCGCAATGCCGACCTGCTCAGCGATGACGCGAACAGTCTCGTCGGTGACGAAATCGCGCACCGCGGGGTCGTTCGCCAGCGGCGCGTAGGTCTCGACGAACCGGTCGGTGTCGGTGAGGGTCGTGTGCGCCCACGCCGCCGCGGCGGCCACCGGTGCGAGAAGCGCACCGACCACGATGAGAACCGCGGCCACGACGGTCCGCGCACGGCCTCGCTCCCGACGCCGGTCGGTCGGAGGCACCTCGGCGTCCCCACCGGTCGTGTGCGCCATCTCTCCCCCGTCGTCACCGCGAGCCCCACGCTCGCTGCCCACAGGGTAGTGCCGCGCACGACCGGCCGCGAGAAGAGCTCGACACCGGCGTCGGCGTCAGAACGAGTCGGCCGCCTCGTGCTCGGCGGAGCAGTAAGGATGCGCACCTCGCCAGACCGCACGGTGGGGGCGAAGCGGCGTGCCGCATTCTTCGCAGGTCACCGTCGTTTGTCCGTAGAGCATGCGGTTGACCGCATCTCGCAGGCTCGGGCCGGGGCTCGCGTGCGCTCGACGGACGGCCACGCTGGCCCGCCGCGGAAAGGCAATCGTCGCCATGTCATCTCCCTTGAGGCCCGCCCCGGTCAGGGGTGCCTCCGTTTCGGGGCGGGCTGTCGGTGAGCATACATCCGTGTCCCCCTTTTGGGGGACAAATCAGGAAAACCCTGGACTTGGAATTGAAAGTCGCCCAGAATTCGCCCGACATGAGAGGGATCTCACCCGCCGCGACCGCGTGGGGGTCTAGCTTGATCCACAACGGTCGATTCACTGGGGAGTCACCATGGTCATTCTTTTTCTGCTACTGCTCGTGCTCTACGTCGTGATCGCCGGCGGGGTGGCACTCGTCTTCGGGCGCGCCGCAGCATCCGCCGACCGTCGACAAGAGACGGAGAACTCCGAGCGCGAACAGCGCCTGAGCGCCGAGCGACCCGCCGTCACCTGATAGCCGACATCACGCGCTGAGCACGCCACGCGGCGAGCGCGGGCCGGATTTCACGCGCGTTAATATGCGGTGACCGATGCCGCGGGCGCCGCGCGGGACCCGAAAGTGAAAGAACGCTTACCTCCCCGTAACCGCCGATCGCCCGACGGCCGATACGCTCAGCCGTGTGACCACGGCTACCCGCATCGCGCATCTCGGTTCGCTCACGGGCGTCCGAGCGTTCGCCGTGTTCCTCGTCTTCTGGCATCACGCCACGAACCGCTTTGACGAGGTTCATTCCTCAGGCATGGTCGGGGTTTCGTTGTTCTACGTCATCAGCGGGTTCGTCATGGCCTGGACCGATCGACGCACCGACACAGCGATGACGTTTTATCGCAAGCGGTTCGCGCGCATCTACCCCGCCTACTTCGTCGTCTTCTTGTTGTCATGCGCCTGGCTGTTCCGCATCGGCGACCTCAATCTCACAGACTTGCCAGCCCTCTTTTTGGTACAGGCGTGGGTGCCCGACCAAGCGATCTACTTCGGAGCACAGGCGATCTTCTGGAGTCTGTCCTGCGAGATCTTCTTCTATGTCGTCTTCCCACTGATCCGCACGTTCACGCGTCAGCTCAACCGGAACGGGCTGTTCGCCCTCGGTGGCGTCGCGACGGTGCTGTCGATCACATGGGGGTCCGTCGGTGCTGCGTTCCCCGATGACACCACCCAGTGGGCGTTCGTCATCTTCCCTCCGATCCGGCTGCCCGAGTTCGTTGTGGGCGTGGTCATCGGCACTCTGGTGGCGGGCGGCTGGCGACCTCGTATCAGCCTCTGGTTCAGCATCCCGCTTGCGACGGCAGCCGTGGTCGCGGCGATGTTCCTGCCGTACCCGATGGGGCACTACGCGATCACGCTCATCCCGTTCGCGATCCTCGTTCTCTCCCTCGCCGTGAATGACCTCGAAGGTCGCCGTTCCTTCATGCGCTGGCCTTGGCTCGTTCGGCTCGGAGTCTGGTCGTACTGCATCTACCTCGTCCACGGACTCGTGCTGTGGACCGGCGACGCTGTCGGCCTGCGACTCGGATTTCCGCCCATCGTGGTGGTGCTCGCAGCCGTACCCCTCTCAATCCTTGCCGCGTGGCTGCTGCACGTCGCCGTCGAGCGACCTGCAGAGCGTTGGCTCCGTCCCGCTCGGCGTGCTCGTCTCGACGACGATGCGAAGGTGTAACCTTCGCCGCGGCGGTTTCATGCGCGTTAACAAGTAGTGGCGGATGCATCGCACCTGGCCGAGTCGGGCTAACCTCCCACGTATGGTGCGCGCTCGGGGCAACGACTCTGCGCCTCGCGTGCGCGTGCTCCACTCACTCGCACCGCCGGACGGCAAGACCCGCTACGTCGATCAGATGACGGAGGGGGCGCCCAACGATGTCGCAGTGACCTACTTCTCGTGGAAGTCGGCACTGCGGGGCGGCTACGACGTCCTCCATATCCACTGGCCGGAGCTTCTCCTCAGAGGTAAGACCCGCCGGATCCGGTTCGCAAAGCGTCAGGCGATGCGGGCCACTTTGATGCTTGCGAGGGCGCGACGCATCCCGGTGATCCGCACCGTGCACAACGTGAGCCCGCACGAATCGGGCACGCGTGCGGAGCGCCGACTCCTCGACCGCATAGACCGTGTCACGGCCATGTCGATCCTCCTCAATCCAACTACTGAGGTCCGGTCGCCCGCCCCGACCGTGACGATCCTCCACGGCCACTACCGAGACCGCTTTGCCTCGCACCCCCGCGCCCCGAAGGAGCCGGGCCTACTCCTCTACTTCGGAATCATCCGCCCGTACAAGAACGTCGAGGCCCTCATCGACACCTTCTCGTCGCGACCGCGCCCGGGATCGCGACTGCGAATCGTCGGGTCACCGACTACTGAGCTGCGCGAGCCCATTCGCCGGCGAGCGGCGGCAGCGGCGAACGTCTCTGCGGCGCTCGAGTTTGTCGATGACGGAGACCTGGTTCGCGAGATCAGCGCGGCCAGTCTCGTCGTGCTCCCCTACGCCGAGATGCACAATTCCGGTGCCGCTCTCGTGGCGCTCTCGCTCGATCGCCCCATCCTTGTGCCGCGAAGCCCGTCGAACACTGCGTTGTCTGCCGAGGTCGGGCCGGGATGGGTACTCGAATATGACGGGCCCCTCACCGACGCTGTACTGTCGGCCGGAGTGGATGCTTCTGCCTCCCTCGCCCCGAGCGATCGCCCAAAACTGACTGGCCGCGACTGGGACGAGGTGGGCCGTCGCCACCGCGACGTCTACATCGCCGCGATCGCGGCAGCCGGGGGAAGGAATCACCGATGAGAGTTCGGGTCGAATCAGGCGCCGTACGCATGATGGCAGCGACTGTGGCCATCGCGTCGCTCGCCGTTCTGGCGGGATGCGGAGGCGGCCGCACCGACATTCCCGATCCCACCTCGAAGGTAGAGCGCAACATCGTGTATCGCGAGATCGATGGCCAGACGCTGGCGCTCGATGCCTGCCTTCCAGTCAATGCGGACGAACCGGTCCCAGCCGTCGTGCTTGTGCACGGGGGCGCTTTCCAGGAAGGCGACCGCAAGACCATGTCGGGTATCTGCGGCGACCTGGCCGATGCGGGGTTCGCGGCGTTCTCGGTCGACTATCGACTCGTGCCGTCCATCTATCCCGCCCAGCAGGACGATGTCGCCGCAGCCGCCGAATGGCTTCGAGACGCGGCCCAGCAAGACAGGTTCAATCTGAACGATTCCATGTCACTGCTGGGGAGCTCTGCCGGTGCGATCATCGTCATGACGGCCGCTGCATCCCTTGCCGGAGCGGGCACCCCTGTCGATGCAGTGGTCGGCCTCTCGACGGCGGGGGTACTCACCGAGGACGCCCGCGAGCTCGGCTCGCCTCCGCCTGAGCTGGAGCTCGTGGTGCAGGGGTACCTCGGGTGCGCGAAGCTGACGGAGTGTCCGTCCGCGGTCGTCGCCTCGCCGGTCTCGGTCGCCGCCGCACTGCCACCCACGCTTCTCATCCACGGATCGGCGGAGCTGATTCCCCTCGCGCAAGCGGAGGCGCTCGTCGCCGCGATGAACGCCGCGGGCGTCGAGAACGAACTCGTCGTCGTGGACGGCGACAACCACGGCCTTAGCCTGCTGAACAGCAAGACGCGGGCATCGTTGTTCGATTTCCTCGAGGCAGCATCGTGATTCGACGACACAGTCCGACTAGAAGCCACAACATCGCGGCAATATGGCGACGGTAGATTCAGAAGGTCTCGAGGGTCTTGGGGGAACCGCGAGACGTGGTTTGTCTCACAGATCCCCCTTTGCACGGCTCGGCTCCTGCGCGACAGACGAACGGAACACGTCATGACTAGCACCACGGTCCTTCGATCCCTTCGGAAATGGTGGTGGGCCGTTGTCGTGCTTACCCTGATCGGCGGCGCCGCTGGCGCGCTGTCCGTCGTCATCATCGCTCCGACGTATAAAGCGACGGGCTCGCTGGTCGTGACGTACAACGCCCCCGTGGGCGCAAGCTCATCAGACCTCGCGCAAGCAAACAGCTTCGCGGTTCAGAAAGCTATCGCCTACCAGCAGATCGCGCTGTCGGAGAGAGTGTTGTCAGCCGTGATCACCGACCTCGGGCTCAGCGACACCCCGGAAGAGCTGGCACTCGACCTCGAAGTGGTCGCTCCGCTCAACACACCCATACTTCAGTTGTCGGGCAAAGCCGGCACGGCGCAGGATGCTGCGGTCCTTTCTCAGGCCTACATCACGGCGTTCACCAACGTGATCACCGAGGTCGAGACTCCGGCAACCGGTGGGGCGGCCCCCGTTCGCATCGAGACCCTTCAAGACCCGGTCGCGCCCCCCGAGCCCGAGACGCCCGACCTGCTCGTGAACACCGCGGTAGGCCTCGGCGCGGGTCTCGCGGTCGGCCTCATCTGGCTCGCGGTCGCTGCGGCGACCGACCGCCGCATCCACACCCGTGACGAGATCACCGCGACGGCGGCACTGTCGAAGCGCCGCATCCTCGGCGGAGTACCCGCGGCGCACGGCGCGGCCGGCGTGGCCCTCGTCTCCCAGCCGCTCGGTCGAGAGGCAGAGGCCTATCGCACGATCGCCGCCACTCTGGGTCACACACCCGATGCGCGCCTGGGTGTCGTGGCTATCGCGGCCGCAACCCCCCGTGACAACACCTCCGCCCTCACCGCCAACATCGCTCTGGCCATGAACGAGTTCGGTGTCCGTGTGGCTGTCATCGACGCGAACCTCCGCTCGGGTCGCCTCTCCGCACTGCTCGGCCTGACAGGGCCAGGCCTGGCGGAGGTGCTGCGCGGAGACGCCGAGCTCACCCCGTCGCTGCACCAGACCGAGGGCATCACCGTGCTCGCGGCGGGCAAGAGCGTCGACAGCCCTGCCGAGCTGCTCTCGGGGGCAGAGCTCGGCAACGTGGTGAAAGAGCTTCGTGCGTCGCACGACATGGTCTTCATCGATGCTCCGCCCGCGCTTCCGCTCAGCGACACGATCTTCGCCGCGTCCGTCGCCCAGTCGACGGTCTTGGCGGTATCGGCGGGCCGCGTCACGACCGGCCAGCTCGATTCGGCGGCGCAGGCCCTCGAGGCCGTCGGCGTCGAGGTCATCGGCGTGGTGATGATGAACGCCCCCGTGCGAGGCAGCGACGCCGACCCGTCGACGTCTCTCTACCGCGAGCTGCAACCGGCTCGCAAGACCGACTGACCGGATAGCTCAGCCGTGCGCATTGCGATCCTCACGACCAAGCTCAGTGGTGGCGGTGCGGAGTTCGTCGCGCGCGTCTGGGCGGAGTGGCTTGCGGCCCACGGGCACGACACTCGCATCATCACGACCTCGCCGACGGATGAGACCCGGCTGCCGGGCGGCGCTCGGGTGCGCCCGCTCGGCGCGACGGGGCACGCCCGACTCGTTCGAGCTCTGCGGCGCGAGCTGATCCGCGAGCCGGCCGACGCTCTCGTCGCGGTGCAGAGCTACCCGAACCTGCTCGCGCTGGCCGCTACCGTCAGGTTGGCGAATCGGCCGGCCGTGTTGATCAGCGAGCGCAACATCACCTCGCGCGAGGGGGAACCCCCGACGCGCGGAGAGCGTCTGAAGCTGCTGGCCGCTCAGCGCTTCTATCGCCGAGCCGATGTCGTGGTCGCCATCTCCCACCCCGTCGCCGCCGAACTGATCGGCGCGTACGGCGTGCTGCGCTCCCGTCTGGTCATCGTGCCGAACCCGGCAGGGCAGCGTTCCGAGGTGAGGGCACGTCACCGGCAGCAACCCTCGCCCTTCGATCCGGAGGCACCGCTCAACCTGGTTCTGCCCATGCGGCTCGTGCCTCAGAAACGGGCTCCGCTGGCCGTGGCGGCGGCCGCGATCCTGCGCGCGCAGGGCGTGGACGCACGGTTGGTGTGCTTCGGCCAGGGACCGGGCCTGGATGAACTGGAGCAAGCTGCACGTGCGGCCGAGGTGCCGCTTTCCATTCCCGGCTGGACGTCGGACTGGGTCGCTGACACCCCGGCCAACGCGATCGCGGTGCTGCCGTCCTACCGCGAGGGTTTCGGCAACGTGCTGGTCGAGGCCGCCTTGGGCGGCATACCGAGCGTCGCGGTCTCGAACTCCTACGGCGTTGCCGACGCTCTCGTTCCCACGATCTCGGGCGAACTGGCCCTTGCGGGCACCCCCGAAGACCTGGCCGCCGCCATCCTCCGCGCACGCTCCGCATCGATCGGTCGCGTCGACGAGTGGGCTCGGCGCTTCTCGAGCGACAACAGCGGGGCGCTCTTGTTGCGTGCGATCGAGAAGGCCACGCGACGCACGTCCCGCACCGGCCCACGCCCCCGGCCGACCGTGATGGTGTCGGCGGTGGGCCAGTTCGACAACGTCGGCGATACGGTCCTGCGCCGCGGTTTCCTCGACCATCTCCGCACCCTCGGCCCGCTGCGCGTGTACGTCGGAGACAAGTCGGACGACTACATCAGCGGCCTCGGCCTGCAGCAGGGCGACATCGCCGTCCGCAATGGCGCCCAGTGGCGTCGGGCGGTCTCACGTCAGCTCCTCGCCGGGCGCGGCATCTATGCCTTCGACACCGGCGAGACCGAAGCACAGGCGCCGTTCGCGCGCCGATATCTCAAGCTCGCCCCGCTCCTCGCGATCAACCGGCTTCGCGGCGGCTTCGCCGTGCAGCTGGGAACGGGCGTGCGCGAGTCGACTCCGTGGCGCCGGCCGATCGCTGCGGTGCTGCGCGTGTGCACGATGGTCACCTGGCGCGACGACATGAGCCGTCGCATCATGGGAATCGGCTCGGTGACCCCCGACTGGGCGTTCGCGCTGGGGTCCGACGACGAGCTCCTCACGGACGACGCTCGACCCCGGCCCTTCCTCGCCATCGCGGTGCGCCAGGGCCTCAGCCATGCGGCACGCGACAAGCCGACGGCAGAGTGGATCGCGACCGTTCGCCGGCTGGCGGACACTCTCGGTCTCGAGCCGGTCGTGCTCGCGCAGATCGAACGCGACGGCCCCCTCGCCGACGAGCTGGCGGAGCGACTCGGATGCACGGCAATCACCTGGGTCGACGACAATCACGCGCGCCAAGAGGAGCGCCTGCGCTCCGTCTACCGCGACAGCGCGATCATACTCACCGACCGCCTGCATGCGGCTGTCATCGGAGCCACCGAGGGTGCGGTGCCGGTCGCTCTCACCACCGGTCCGCTCGACAAGGTCACGCGGACTCTCGAGGGGGCGAACATCGTCGGCACCAGTGTGCCCCGCGCCCTTCCCTCGTACGACGAGGCGCTGTCGGTGATGACGGATGCGCTGAGTCGCCGCTCCGAGATCATGCGTGCTGTCGGGCACGCTCGAACCGTCCTGAACGACCTCACCGCCGCTCTGCGCACGCGCACCCACGGATAGGAAGCCGGCCATGACCAGTCCACTCGTGTCCGTCATCATTCCCGCTTACCGCGCTGCGGAGCATCTGTCTGCTGCGGTCGACCGGCTCGATCGCCAGACGATCGAGGCCCCCTTCGAAATCGTCATCGTCGACGACGGTTCTGACGACGGCACCGCGCAGACCGCCGAAGCACTGGCGCAGACCTACCCCCGGGTCCGCTTCTTCGCCCTCCCCGAGAACGGGGGTGTCGCGAGAGCGCGCCAGCGCGCGGTCGCGGAGGCGCGGGGCGAGTTCCTGTGGTTCGTCGACGCCGACGACACGTGGCCGGATGACGCCCTGCGCACACTCGTCGCTCTTGCGCAGCGCAACGATGCCGACATCGCGGTCGCTGACGCGGAATTCGTCTACAGAGACGGCACGCATCGAAGACTCTCCGCTCCGGTCTCGGCTCCCACCTCGGGCCGAGAAGGATTCCGCATGCTCCTCCGAGGAGAGATCACCGGGCACCTCTGGAACAAGTTGTTCCGTCGCGAGGTCATGACCAGGGCGTCATTCGCCCCCGCCCGGGTGCAATCAGACCTCGTCATGGTCGCCGATGCACTCACTCACGCACGCCGCGTAACATATTCGTCACCACTTGTTTACCAGTATTTACTGAGAGACGACTCGATCATAAATTCGGTATCGAAACGATCCGATAGCCTCGCTATTATCGACGCAGCAGTCAACCGAGACGCTGCAGGTCTCGGTCTGAAGGCATCGAACGATTACCGCTATTTCCGCGCTCGGTACATCCATCTGTCAGGTCTGAAGGATGCCCTGTTCGCGGGCTATTCCCCCGCCGAGCGGGCAATTCTGATCTCGGAGCGACGACGCGCCCTCACCATGCAAAACATGTGGGCGGTCGCTCGACGACGCGATATGAGGCGCCTCGCACTATGCATCACGGCGAAAACATCTGTGCGTGCTCACCGCGCACTGCTCGCCCTCGCCGAGAGGTAGCCGCAAGGTAGGCGAGCGCCTTTCTGTTCGCCGATCTCAGGGGCTGATGATGTTCGACCGACCCATCACAAGGCCTAGCGCCTTTCTTCTCGCATTCCTGGTTGCCTTGACGGGTGTGCTGATCTCGACTCCGGCAACGCCCGCACAGGCGGCCACCGTCTCCTCCGCAGGGACATATGAAGACAGCTCGCCCAACATCACCTACACGGGCAGCTGGTCGCGGCTCTCGTCGTCCGGGTCCAGCGGCGGCAGCATCCGCCACACGAGTTCGACAACCGCGTCCGCGACCCTGACCTTCACGGGTGCGTCGATCACCTGGTACACGTGGAACTCCCCCACCGCAGGAATCGTGAACGTCATCGTGGATGGCAAGACCGTCGCCACCGTCGACAACTACGCACCCTCGAGTACCACCGGCATCGTCGGCTATCAGGCCGACGTCGGTCCTGGCACCCACACGATCAAGATCGTCGGGTCGGGACAGAAGAACGCGAAATCCAGTTCGCGCATCACGCACATGGATTCTTTCGTCGTCGGCGCGGTTCGCTCCGTGCCCAACCTCGACACCCCCGGACGCATCGGCGAGTGCCCGGACGCGACGACGACGGTCTCCACCGCTGCCGAGCTCACCGACGCGCTCGGTAGCGCACAGCCCGGGTCGGTCATCCGACTCAACGACGGCGTCTACACCGGCGAGTTCACGCTGCAGGTAGTCGGAACCGCTGCCCAGCCGGTCTGGCTCTGCGGCGGGCGAGGGGCCGTGCTCCAGACGGGTTCGGTGAACACGGGCCTGGCGTTGCGGGTGCATTTCTCGGCCCACGTGCATGTCGCCGGGTTCAGCGTGACGACCTCGCTCCAGGGCGTGATGGTGAAGAACAGCCGCGATGTGACCGTCAGCGACCTCGCGGTGTCGAACATCGGGTACGAGGGCATCCACCTCTACGCGCAGACGACCGACAGCGCCGTGCAGTACAACACCATCAGCCGCACGGGAGTCCGTGACGTCGCGTACGGCGAGGGCGTGTACATCGGCACGTCTCAGCGCCGGTGGTCAGAGGTGACGGCGGGCCTGCCCGACAAGTCCGACCGAAACAAGATCATCATGAACACGATCTCCGATACGGGCGCAGAGCACATCGAGGCCAAAGAAGGAACGACGGGAGGAATCATCGGGGGGAACACCCTGTCCGGATCCCTCCCCGGGTCCCGCTCCCTGGGGTGGGTGCTGGTCACCGGGAACGCCTGGACGATTGCCTACAACGACGGTTCCGATGCGGTCGAGCATGCATATTCGTCGATGGTGTGGTCGAATTGGGGGTACGACAACGAATTCTTCGCTAACACGGGGACGGCGAACTCCTCTGGGTACGGCGTCTGGGTTCACGACAAGAACCGCCGGGTGAAGGTTGCGTGCGACAACGACATCACCTCATCCGGAAGCGGGCTCACGAATGTCTTCTGTTCTCCATGACGAACATCGTGACCACAACGAACACCAGAGCGACGGGCGCCGCATCGCGGTTATCGTCACTCGGCTGACGGGCGGCGACGCCGAACACATCGGAGTGGACCGCCTGCGTTGGCTGGCCGGCGCGGGGTACGACGTCACCGTCGTCCCCGTGTCGGCCGAGCCGGCCGACCGTTCTCTCGCCCTGCCGGCCGCGGTGACGGTGAGGTACCCCGACGGAGGGCGGAGCGGGAAGGTCCGCAGCATCCGTCGCCTGCTGTCGGAAACGCCGTTCGACATCGTTCTCGCCCTGCAGACCGGGCCGAACCTGCTCGCGGCGGAGGCCGTCGCCGCAATGGCGGCGAGGCCGATCCTCGTGCTCACCGAGCTCGAACTTCTCACGTCCGGCCTCGCTCGCCCCGGTATCACCGCGATGCGACGGATCCGGCGCGCTCGGCGCGCGTATCCGGAGGCCGACCTGGTGATCGGCTCGTCCCATCCGATCAGCGCCGAACTCAGCGCCGCCTTCGGCGTGCCGGCGAGTCGGAGCCTGGTCGTTCACGACCCGGTGCTCCCCGCCGCCGCGAACCCTATCGCGCGCTCGATCGATCCATCGGCCGGTATCCAGCTGGTCATCGCCAACCTCCTCGTCGCCGCGACCCGGCCCCACCTCGCGATCCTCGCGGCGCGAGACCTGAACTCCCGCGGTGTGCCCACGCACGTCGTGGCCCACGCCGAAGGGCCTCTGGCCCGCGAGGTGGCGGCTCTCGCGAAGCGCTCCGATGTGACGTTCACCGTCTCACCGCGCGGCGAAGGGTGGGCCGCCCAGCTCGCCCCGAACGCGGTGGTGCTCCTTCCTCACCGTGCGGTCGGGCTCGGCCGCGTTCTGGTCGAAGCCGCGGCGCACGGCGTCCCGTCGGTAGGCATCTCGACCGCCTTGGGCGTCGCCGATGCCCTCATCCCGGGCATCACCGGTGAACTCGCCTTCGATGATTCACCGTCTGCGATCGCGGACGCCGTGTACGCGGCTGCCCGCCTGGGAGTGACGGGAATCGAAGGCTGGCTCGACCGGTTCTCTTCCGCCACGAGTGGTGCGGTGATGGGCCGAGCTCTCGACTACGCAGCCGCGCAGCGCGTGGCCGTCTGAGGTGCGGGTCCGCCGCAGGTACGCGTTAGCCGCTGTCGCTCTCGCCCTCGCCTTCTTCTGCGTCACGCTGTCTGTCTCGCTCTCCCCGACGACCTCAGGGGAGCCGTCGCCGACACACACCGAGGCGGTCGAGGACCGTACCCTGACGACCAGTGGTGACGCCGAGTACCTCGCCGGGTACGAGTACCTCCGGGGCGTGAACGTCTACAGCTTGATCTTCACCGGCAAGGGCATTCCGGTGGCAGCGCTGGGTGAGCCTCAGTCCAGCTACGACTTTCTCGCGGAGCGCGGCGTGAAGATCGTTCGTCTCGCCGTCCCGTGGCAGCGCCTGCAGGAGATACCCGACGGCGGCGACGCCATCGACGGCCTGAACGAGCCCGTGAACGTCGAGTATCTCGAGATGGTCGCGGAGCAGGTGCGCCGTGCCGGAGCGGCGGGTATCCGCACCGTCATCGACCTGCACAACGGCTGCACCTACCCATGGGGGGCCGCCGCACCCATCGAGGGCAGCGTCCTCTGCGGGCGGGGCATCACCGAAGCCCACGTGACATACATCTGGTCCACCATCGCCGAACGCTTCCGCGACGATCCGAACGTCGCGGCGTACAACATCTTCAACGAGCCGCGCTTCCAGGTGGGCGTAGACGTCTACATGTACTACTCGCAGGTCGCCGTCGACGCGATCCGCGCGACCGGCGACACCCACTCGATCTGGGTGGAAGGCATGCTCAGCGACGAACGCGGCCGGCTCGCCTCGATCGCCCCCTGGGGTCCGTGGATCATCGACCCGCTCGGCCGCATCATCTACTCGGAGCACTTCTACGCGGATTCGCAGCTCGAGTACATCGCCGAGGAAGAGACGCGCACCATCCTCACGCGACTGCGAACGTTCGGCGACTGGTGCACGCGCTGGGAGGTGCACTGCGCTGTCGGGGAGGTCGGATGGGCTGCGGGCGGGCCCGGCGAGCAGTTCTCGCAGGAGTCGGCCGACGGGTGGGCCGCCCTCTTCGAGGAGTTCTACACGATCGCCGACCAGTACAAGCTGGACGTCACCTACTTCGCGGCGTCGGGAACCCACCGGTTCGGAATGCTCCTCGCCTACGTGCCGAGCCAACCCGGCATCCCCGCTCGCAGCGGCATCGACACGGCGCGCTCGCAGGCCGAAGTGATCGAACGGCACCTGTCGAAACTCGCCGGCGAGTAAGGCGCCGCACCTTCGGCCTGCGCGCCACGAAAATCGGCCAACGATTGTTGCACGCTCGCTAGCTTCGCGTAAAGAGCGCGACACCAGATTGTGCACTGGGTTTCCGCTAGGCGTATCTTGTTCACAGGGGGACGCGAACAGATCGCGATCCATCTCTTCACTGGGGGAACGGTGGCGGGGTGGCGCGGTCGTCGTCGTCGATTCGACGTCATCGCAAATGGGGGCATCGCACGTGGGGGAAGAGATCCCGGGTTCCGGGGGGAAAGTATTGTTCGTGTGCTCGAGCGGGGGGCACCTCACCGAGCTTC
Source organism: Microbacterium sp. Gd 4-13 (assembly GCF_003095395.1). Taxonomy (GTDB): domain Bacteria; phylum Actinomycetota; class Actinomycetes; order Actinomycetales; family Microbacteriaceae; genus Microbacterium. The sequence continues at coordinate 157,613 of NZ_QEIJ01000006.1, read as the reverse complement.
TGAGGCTGCACCGGCGCTTCGATTCCGATCCAGAGAGCCTGTGGGTCACCTTCGACACACTTCAGAGCCGCCACTTGCTCGAAGGTCAGCGGATGGCGGCACTGCCCTACATCGGGCCCCGCGATCTGCGCGGCACGATCGCCGCGGTGCCCGCACTCGAAAGGATTCTGCGCGGGGAGGGCTTCGACGCCGCCATCAGCACAGGCGCCGCCGTGGCGACGACGGCATTACCGCTCGCCGCCTTGCACGGCATCCCGAGCACCTACGTAGAGAGCGTCAGCAGGCTCAAGGGCCCCTCACTGACGGGGCAGATCCTCCGGCACACGCCGGGCATTCACCTGCGAACGCAGAACCCCCAGTGGGCCGACTCTCACTGGAAGGCATATCCCAGCGTCCTGGAGGACTTTCGGAGCGAGCCGACCACCGATCGCAAGGCCATCCGCAAGGTGTTCGTCGCTCTCGGGACCATTCAGGGCTACCGCTTCGACTCGGTCATCGATTCGTTCCTGGCTACTGGTCTGGCCAACCCCGAGACCGTATGGCAGCTGGGGTATACCTCGCGTGATGATCTCCCGGGCCAGGTCCACGACTTTTTGCAACCCGACGAGTTCAACCGGCAGGCTCGTGAGGCGGACCTCGTCATCACTCACACCGGCGTCGGAACCCTGGTCGACATGCTCGCGTCGGGCATTTACGCGGTCTATGCGGTCCGGCGCGCCTCTCGAAACGAGCACGTCGACGATCACCAGGTGGAGCTCGCAGATCTCGTCACCTCGATGGGCGTGGGCATCCCGGTGGAAGGACCCGACCTCACGCGCGAGATCTGCGAGCGCGCGGCCCGGCGACATGTGATCGACAACGCCCGTCTCGACCCGGTGTGGCGCGCAGCGTGACGGGGCGCGATCGAGCAGACGGTTCTCCGAAGCAGCGACGCCAGATCTTTGCGGTCGGTCGAGGCCAGTACGAGAACATCGGCGATGTGCTCCTGCGTCGTCCGCTCCTCGACTGGGTGCGCGAAGCGGGCCGTCTTCACGTGTACGTGGGTCATTCTCCCGATGGCTATGACGCGGGGCTCGGGCTCCGAAGTGACGATGTCGTCTATCGCTCCTTCGCGCGGTGGTACCTCGCGCTGTTGAGAGCGGCAGTCGCCGGCAGAGCCGACTCCGTCTACAAGCCCGGAGAGGTGCAGCTGACCCTGATCGGCATGAAAGAACACGTCGTGATGTTGCCCGCCGTTGCGCTCGTCCGGGCCCGTGGTGGCCGAGTCGCACGCATCGGCGCCGGAGCGCGTAACTTCGCCCGACTGCCCCGCGCGATCATGTGGCCGTCGAGCGCGCTCAGCAACTACACGCGGTGGCGAGACGACCACACCGCGCGCTACCTCGGGTTCGGCTCATCGATGCCTGACCTCGGATACAGCGATGGACTCTCGGACGACCTTCTGCGCGCCTCCGCGGTCGCGCCGTCGGACGACCGCGACCTGCTGGTGGTCTCACTGCGCGAGGACGACGAAGTCGCTCCTCGTCCTTATCCGGATTCTGCGTGGATCGAGGGCATCCGAGAGGCGGCGAAGCGCCTAGGGCTGCGGATCGCCGTCGCCACGCAGGTTTCGGTGGACGACGAGCGCACCCGGCGGCTCGCGGTGGATCTCGACGCGCACGAGATCGTCGACTGGCCTGTCCTGGCCGGACATCTCGATCAGGAGCAGCGCCTTCGCGCCCTCTACCGGCGTGCGCGCATCGTCGCGAGCGATCGGCTGCACGTGATCATCGCCGGGTACACGGAAGGAGCCGTCCCCGTAGGCCTGCAGCTCGATGACTCCTTGAAGATCTCACGCCACTTCGACACGATCGGCGTGCACGACATCTCCATCAACACCATCGGACTGTCGCCCTCCGAACTTGCCATGCGGATCGTCATGGTCGACGAGCGCCGCGCCGACATCCTCGAGGCGCTCCCGCACGCGCGGACGCGCCTCCTCGGGGTGAAAGAGGATCTGCACCGCCTCCTGCGGCGTGCGGGCTCCGGTCGCCCAGATGCCGAGCGCGCCGCACCCGATCAGCATGGCGCGCGCGGCAGGCAATCGCGCCCTATCGTCTACCACGTCGGGCGGGCCGGTGACGTCCCGGGAGGCATGACGCAAGTCATCAACGCCTACCTCGGGTGGGCCTTCGAGGGATGCGATGTCGACGTGATCGTATCTCGCGGCAACCCCGGCGATCACGTGACCGGAGTCCGTCACCTTCTCGCCGCGCGCACCCGGATCGCAGAGATCGCCCGCTCCCGCCGCCCCGCCGTCATCGTCGTGCACCTCTCCGAGCGTGGGTCATTTCTCCGCGAGGGCCACCTCGCCGCGTTCGCAGCACGGCTCGGCTTGCCGGTGATCGCGCACCTGCACGGCAGCGAGTTCGCCCGATACGAGCGAGAGCACTCTGCGACGGTCGCCAAGGTGCTGGGCGTGTGCGCGCATGTCATCGCCCTATCGGAGGAGACGCGATCGATCGCCGCCGGCCTAGTCGGAGCCGATCTGGTCAGCCTCCTACCAAACGCCATCCCCGTCGCGGACCCGGTCGAGAAGCAGAAGACTGTCGTCTTCGGTGGCGTCGTCTCTTACCGGAAGGGTATTGACGTGCTTCAGGAAGCGTGGCGACGACTCGCTCTGCGCCACGAGGATTGGACGTTGCTCATCGCGGGCCCGGTTCGCGACGCTCAGCTTGTCGACGATTGCTTGACGCGCGCCACCTTCCTCGGAAGCGTGTCGCACGAGCACCTCATGCGCTTACTCGACGAAGCATCCGTCGCCGTCCTGCCGTCCCGGGACGAAGCGATGCCGATGTTCATTCTCGAAGCGATGGCTCGCGGCACCAGCGTCGTATCCACGTCTGTCGGTGGCATCCCCGCGGTACTCGGCGGCGGGCACGGTGTCGTGGTGGCCCCCGACGACGTGGACGCTCTCGTCGTGGGCCTAGAAGGCCTGATGTCCGACGCGGAGCGCCGCGACCGGATCGCCAGCCGGGCGCACGAGCGATTCATCTCGCACTACTCGGCGGAAGCGGTGTTCCCGAACGTCGAGAGGGTTTGGCTCTCGCCTCTCGGTGCGCTGCCGGACCTTGTCGACCACCCTCCGCACGGCTAGGACGGCCATGGCGATCAGCCGACGACTTCCTCGCCGCCGCGCGGCTCCCGCCATCGCAGCGGTCTTGCTCGCCGCTCTGACCATCGCAGCCGTCATCGTCATCCCTCGCGCCTTCGTCGGCCCCGCTCCCCCACCGTTCTCTACTGTCGACCCCGACTACCTCGACGGCAACGACTATCTGCGCGGAGTCAACGTCTACAGCCTGATCTTCGCGGGGGGTGGCGTCGCCACCGCCGATGTGGGCGAGCCGCAAACGAGCTACGACTTTCTGAGCGGGCGGGGCGTCTCGATTATCCGCCTTGCCGTGCCGTGGCAGCGCCTTCAGACGATTCCCGCAGGTGGCACCGCCGCCGACGGTCTGGAGCAGCCGATTGACACCGAGTACCTCGACATGGTCGCCGAACAGGTGCGTCGTGCCGGAGCGGCCGGCATCCGCACGGTGATCGATCTGCACAACGGCTGCACCTACCCCTGGGGCGCGGGCGAGTTCGTGGAAGGGAGCCTGCGGTGCGGCGACGGCATCTCCGAGCAGCACGTCACGACGATCTGGTCGACGATCGCCGAGCGTTTCCGGGACGACGGGAACGTCTTGGCCTACGACGTCTTCAACGAACCCCGATGGTCGGTCGGTGTCGACACCTACAAGCGGTTCGCCCAGGTGGCGGTCGACGCCATCCGCTCCACCGGCGACGCGCACACGGTGTGGATCGAGGGCATCCTCAGCGACACGCGCGGTCGCCTCTCAGCGATCGCGCCGGACGGGCCCTGGATCGTCGACGAGCTCGGGCTCGTGATGTATTCGGAGCACTTCTATGCCGATGAGCGAGGGCCGTTCGAGCCGGGCATCGTAGCAGAACAGGTCTTCGACCGGCTGCGCGAGTTCGGCGACTGGTGCGAGCGCTGGGGCGTGCGGTGCTCGGTCGGCGAGGTCGGGTGGCCCTCCGGAGGTCAAGGCGGGGTCTACTCCCGTGAATCGGCCGAAGGCTGGAACGCCTTCTTCGAGCAGTTCTACTCGATCGCCGACGAATACAGCTTCGACGTCACCTACTTCGCAGCGTCCGGATCCAGCGATGCCGGCACTCTCTTGGCCTACGTCGCCAGCGTGCCCGGCATCCCCTCCACCAGTGGCATCGACACGGCGCTGTCGCAGGCAGAGGTGATCGAGCGGCACCTCACCCGACCTAAGAGTGGGTGAGGTGCGCGCACGACGCCTCGTTAGTTGCGGATCGTGACTCGCACCGCCGACGAAGTGCCGGTCTTCCCCGCCGCGTCGCTCGCCCTTGCCGTCAGCGTGTACGCGCTATTGGGCACCGTCGCGGTGTCGAACGACACCCGCCACTCGCTGGCGCTGTATTTCGTCGCGGCCGCGAGAAGCCTCGTGCCCGAGTAGATCCCGGCGCTGACGACGCCGACGTTGTCCGTGGCGGAGATCCGAGCGGTGACCGTTCCCTTGATGGTCTGCCCCGCGGTGGGCGAGATGAGACTCACGGAGGGCGCCTGCGTGTCGACCACCACAGGGGCGTCGGGAACGCCCCACCTGTCCATAGCCGCCGCGAAGTCGAGCTTGACGAACCCAGGCGTGCTGTGTCCGTTCGTATGAGTGCGCACAGAGGCCTCGGCTGCGGTCGAACTCGCGCGCTGCTGGAGCGCGAGTCCGTGCGACCCCGGGGGCACCGTCGTATCGCTCTCGTTCGGTGTCGAGACGACGACGCGCAGTCGCTTGCCCTGCCACGCCGAGGCGGCGTGTCGCGCCGGATTGGCGGCGTCGATCGCGGCAACGTCGGGGAAGGCGCTCAACATTGCGTCGCGCTGGATCCCGCCCGCGTCGTAGTGCGCTCGCAGGTCGTACGTACCGTTCACGGTGTAGAGCCCCGCGACGTTCGCGATGATGCCTCGCGCATATGTCTCCACCGCAAGGGCCCCGCCCGCCGACGTGGCACGGAGGACATTCGTCGAGATATTGAAGACAGAGTTCATGTAGGCGGTGCCCGCTTCCTGCAGCGCTACCGCCGTAGGGTGCGAGTAAAGCGTCCCGCCAGCCGTCTGGCAGATCGCGATCGACCCCCGGTCCACCACCGCCTCGGAGTGCGAGAGGAACCCCGCCTGAAGCGCGTTGTGATCGGTGCGGGCACCGTGATAGAACCACACAACGGGAACGGGCGCACCGCCGGGCTTCGCAGTCTGCGGCACGAAGATGCGTGCGACGTCGCCGTTGATGCGTACGTTGATGTTGTCGTACTGCGTGCCGGCCGCAGTCCGCTGGTTCGCTTTGCGGTAGTACTCGGCCGGCAACGTCGGCGTCGCCCCTGCCGCCGTGGCCGGTGACAGCGACGACCCCGCGAGGGCGAGACCGCCCAGCCCTCCCGCGGCCCCGGCCAGGAACACCCGTCTCGAAAGGCCGCCCCCGCTATTACCCTTCTGCTCAACATTCTTGTTCATGGCACTTTCCCGTCGTCTGAGAGATCGAGAAGGCCGGATCGCGCTTCCCCCCACGGAACATGGCATCACACCTGGGCGGGTTAAGCACTACTGAATTGCGAAAGGCTTGTTTCAAGACCGTTAAACCTCGCCCCGCGTATCATCCGGTCTCTTCTGCACCTCCGTCGTGGCCGCGCCCCCGTCGGGTGCGCGATCGCGTTCCGAGGCGGGAACCGACCGTGGCGTCTTCGCGCGGAAGGGATAGACGAACAGCCAGGAAACGCGGGTGAGGTAGCGCGTCAGAACGATGGAAACCACGATCACCGCAGCAGTCATGCCGGCGAGCAGGAGCAGCCCCCGGTCGGGGAGAGGATCGTCGAACGCTGGGATCAGTGAGAGCCCCGCGGCGAAGAGCGCGATCACGAACACGTGCACGAGGTAGATGTTCAGGGCGCGCTGCCCGATGTAGCTCACCCAGCCGAGAAACCGCAGTCGCACGAGGTACACCGCGAGCGAGAACACGGCTGCGACGACGAGCGCCTCACCCACGAGCACGACGCCGGGGACGTAGATGGCAATGGGAGCGGCAAAGACCAGTCCGCAGAACGCTAGGAAGGCCGCCCATAGCAAGAACGCCTTCCACGCGCGCGTGGACTCGACGGCGGAGTAGATGCGTCGGTGGAACGCCGTCCCGATCACGAAGAAGATCAGGTACTCCGCCATGCGGTTGAATCCGCTGTTGCCAGTGTCGAGCATCCCCGAAGCAGCGAACGCCCCGACGACTGCGGCAATGGCGAGTAGCACCGCGATCGGCGCTTTGCGGAACACCCAGACTACGAGCGTGAAGAGAAAGAGCGCATAGATAAACCAATACGAGCTGATCGGCCAGAAGAGAATCCCCAGCAGCGCGAGCGGGTCCTGCGCCGAGCTGCCCGCCCCATCCGAACGAACATTGGGGGCGATCAGGTAGAAGATAAACCGGATGACAGACCACAGCACGTAGAGGTACAAGTACTGCCGTAGGCGACGTCGCCATAGGTCGGCGAACGACCAGGTGCCGATGCGAGCCTGGAACATTCCAGATATCAAGAAGAAGGCCGGCATTGGAAAGAGGTCGAGCACGATTCGGGCCCGACCAATACCTGCGATGTCCATGCCCGTAGATGTCAGGAAAAGCGCCGCGTGGTAGGCGACGATCAGAATGATCGCCACTCCTTTGACGAAATCGACCCAGTCTCGTTTTCCGACGTCATCGCGCAGCAGCACGGTGCTCCGAGCTTTCGTTGTCCCCACTCTTACATTCCCCCCGTTGGCCGGCTAACCCGCAGCGCCGGCACCGATTCGTTCGATGTTCGCCCGCGCCGCCCCACGGGCACGGACCAGTCCGCGTTCGACACGCGCCCGGCTGTCGTCTGAGTCGAGGATGCTGCGCACCACGGCGACCATCTCCTCCCCCATCCCGCGCCTCGGCGTGACACACAGTTCCGGCCAATCGAAGAGCCTCATGAGACCCTCGACTTTCCCCTGCGTCGCGACGGTGACCGCCGGCACTCCCCTTGAGAGCGACATCACCGCGAGATGCATCCGGCCGGTGATCGTGACGGTCGCCGCGTCGGCCAGCGTGCGAATGACCGAGGGAGCAAGCATCTCTTCGATCAAGGTCACGCCCGCGCCACCGACCGAGGCCGCGACACCTCGACAGGCCAAGAGATCGTCGGCCGTTGTGCGTATGACATGCGGAAGAAGAACGACATGCAGTCCGCGTGAGCGCAGCTCCTCGATGAGCAACGCATACTCGGGCACCTGATCGACCGTGCGGGCGATCAGGCCGCTCGCGTTGACGAGGGCATACGGGCGCGGCAACGACGCGGCCACGTCGGGGAGCACCGGGGCCAGCCGATCGTCGGTGAAGACGATGTCGGCCGTTTCGACCACCCCGACAATGCCCGCATCCCGAACCCTTCTCGCCGATTCGGGATCACGCAGCAGCAGTCGCGCCCCCGCCTGCCCGGCCGCGCGCAGGGCGTCCCACGCGGGGCGAGGTGCGGCACTGTTCCAGCTGAACCCGATGACGGTCGTATCGAATCCTCGGCGCGCGGCGGAGGCCGCGAGGGTCGCTCGCCGTATCGAGGGTCGCAGCGTGTAGACCCCGTCCATGATGTCGGCACCGATGATCGACACGCTCGCGGCGCCGGTCAGTACCCGCCCGAGGGCACGGACATCACGTTCGTGCGCCGACCCCTGCCCGTAGAACAGGTTCGGCAGCGCCTCGATCCTCGCGTGCTCGGCGAGGTCGGCGGGAAGGTGGAAGTCGTCACGGGCACGGGTGATGATCGTGACGGGCTTGTCGGCCGCGGCGACGAACGCCTCGACCATGGCCTGGTCTCCGATGTTCCCGGCTCCCGGAGGGGCGACGAGCACGTGATGCGACGAGCCCGGACTCCCCACGGAGGCCTCGACCAGAGCACCGAACCGGCGACGCGTGTGTCCCACACGGTCGACGAGTCCGCGTGCCTCTTTCTTCACGCGCTGTGTGATCCTGCGCAGTTTCATAGGTCGGCCTCCTGGGGCTCCGTCGACGGCGGGGCGGTGCGGGCAGACCTCTGACGCTGAAAGAACCGGCGCGCGCCCGCCATGGCCCTCACGTCGCGGCGGAAGGGAGGAAAGACCAGGGCGATGATGGCGAGTGCCGCGAGGAGAACGGCCGCCCCGACGAGGATGCGCACGATCGAGAGGCTCTCGGGGATGGCCATCGTCGACGCATACGACGCCGCGGCGGCCAGCGCATAGACCACGATCGTCCGCAGCGCTCCGACGAACAGCCGCCCCGCCGGGGCGATCGAACCGCGCACGAGCCAGACGATGCCCATGGGCCACAGGAGCGCGTTGCCCAGGGCGTACGCCCAGGCGACGCCTTCCACTCCCCAGAGGGCTCCCCCGATGATGAGCCCGATGACGAGAGGCCGCGTGATGAGGGTGTACCAGAACTGTCGCTTGGTCCGGCCGAGCGAGAGCACGACCCAGTACGTGGCGAAAGAGGCCGCCTGGAAGAGTCCGGCGACGGCCAGGATCTGGAACAGAGGCACCGATGGCGCCCACTGCGATCCCAGCGAGATGGCGATGATCGGCGCGGCCTGCGCGACGCAGAGCGCAAGCACGAGGCTCACGATGTTCAGGAGGGTGATCTGCCCGAATGTGAGGAACTCCCGGTAACGCGCCGGCTCGTCACGGAGTCGTGACAGCGTGGGAAGCGCGACCCTCGACGAGGGCGCGTTGATCTGATTCAGAGGCAGCGACATGAGCTGGAACGCCCGGTTGTAGAAGCCGAGGCTCGAGGCGCCGAAGACGCGTCCGATCACGAGAGCGTCGACGTTGCGACTCGCGTAGACGAGCACCTGGGAGGCGACGAGCGGCCCACCGAAGGTGAAGAAGCTGCGCATCTCCTCACCCCGTCGGGGCAGTCCCGGCATCCACCGTGCCACGAACGGCAGGATCAGCACCTGGAAGAGCACCTGGATGACCTGCTGCGCGACGAGCGCCCAATACCCGAAGCCCGCGACCGCCAGGATCAGCGCGATTCCGAGACCCACGGCCTGCGCGGAGATCTCCACGGACGCGAGCGCACCGAAACGGAATCGGCGGTTCAGATCGGCCCGGAACTGGGTCGAAATACCGTTGAGCAAGAACGTCGCCGACAGCGCCAACGTCACCGCGATGAGTCGATCGTCGTCGTAGAACGCGGCGATCGGTACGGCGAGCGCGGCGACGATCCCGGTCAGGAGCGCTCCGATGCCGGTGTTGATCCAGAACAGGTTCGATCGCTGCCCGACGGAGAGCGTCTTGGCCTGGATGGCCGCGCTCGACAGACCGAAGTCACGAAGAATCTCGCCGACTCCGATGATCGCGATCACCATCGTGGTGAGCCCGTAATCGGCCGGAGAGAGCAGTCTCGCCAGCAGAACGATACCGCCCAGCTGCACGAGGATGCGTATCCCCTGCGCCCCGAGAGTCACCGCGGCTCCCCGCGATGCGACGGCCCCGAGACCTCGCCCCCCCGAGCCCACCGTCACCCTCTCCGCAGAACGGGTTCAGGTGCGAGGGGCTCGAGCGGAGCCGCGTTCGCCAGATCGCTCGGCTCGAAAGCCGCTTCGCGCGCATCCGGCCGACGTCCCCACCGAGCCGCGTCGTCGCCCCGGCCATGGACGGCCATGATCACGAGGAACCCGAGAAGGATGTGCATGGTGCGCACGGCGTCGATCGAGTTGAACCCCGCGAGCGCGACGACATAGGCCACCATCGCGAGAATGATGCTCAGATTGCCCCTGGTGCACGCCTGCCAGATGAGGGCCGTCATGAACAGCGCGAAGAGGATCAACCCCGGGATCCCGATGCTGATCAGCAGCTGGAGGATGGAGTTCTCGATGATGATCGTGTCGAACAGTCGCGACGTGATGCCGGAGGTGCCCGGGCCGGTGCCTATCCATCCGGAGAGGTCGGCCGCCCGGAAGGCCACGTCGACGGCCCGGTCACGGACGTCGGCCGAGATCTGCGACTCGATCGAGTCCGATCGCTCCACCAGGGGCCCGGCGTTGAGCACGACCACCGCACCGATCGCGGAGACGACCAGCAGCTGCGCCCACCGCGAGATGTTCTTCCACCCCAGGAACAGCGGCGCGAGCAGGAGGGCGAACGCCACGGCGACGCCGACCCCCGCCACAGAGCCGCGGGACACCGTTGCCACGACGCCGCCCACCGAGATCGCACCGGCGAACAGCGGCCACAGCTTTCCGGACTGCAGCCAGGCGCCGATGCCGATCGACGCCGGGATCGTCATGAACGCCGCCGCGAAGAGCGGGTGCGAGAACGCGGCGCGAGCCCGGTATACCGAGAACTCGAACTCCTCCGTCGGGGCTCCGTACACCGGCGAGAACTTGAGCACCATCTCGATGAGCAGGTAGATCCCGACGAGCACGCCGATGACCAAGACCACCTGCGCGAGTAGACGTGCTTCGGCTCGGGCATTCGGAACCAGCAGCGGCATCAGCACGCTCACGGCGAAGGCGAGGGTCCAGCCGACGGTGGTGTCGGATCCTCCCTCGAGCGCCGTACTGACGATGAGCCAGAACAGCAGCAGCACGGCGATCGCACCGATGGCGAAGCGCGGACCCATCGGGCGATGCTCACCGTCGGTGGGGAGGTTCTCGGCCGGGGTCTGACCCAGCACGAGACGTCGGAACACCCAGATCCCCATGAGGATCGCCAGCGGTGGCAACGCATTGAACGGACCGTCGCTCGGGATGAAGCGCGTCGGTGCGAGGGTGAGGATCACCAGCGCGATGGTCGGAATGACATGCACCGGGATCACGAAGAGCGCGATCATCACCAGGGCCGCGACGGGCAGCGCGATAGCGATCACGAGCCCGACGAGTTCGGGTGGAATGGCCGCGAGGCGCACGATGACGTTCAAGAACCTGAGGATGCCGAGGGTCATCCCGCCGGCGAAGAGGCCGCCGAGCGCGATCAGCAGGGCGATGCGCGCACCGCGTCGCCACCCGCCGCCGACGACGACGAGATGGCCACGACGACGCGTCGGGCGGTCGCCCTCGCGACGCGGCGTGAGCCGATCGATCATCGAGGTCATCGACGCCCCCACCCCGGACGACATGACTGTTCCATAGTCACGAACCTAGCCGCCCGGAATGAAATCCCTGTTTCCGAGCGATTAATCCTGCACCGTCGTGTGGCCTCTCGACAACTGCCGGTCACGTGCGTCTGCTAGAAAGAGGCATCGCCCCTTGTCGCGATATCTCTTCCGCCGCCAATGATCGCCGGCTTTCAGGCAGTTCCTTCCGTCCCTCTGAGGAGTCTCATGCGTCTGTCCGTGATCGGCTGTGGGTACCTGGGTGCGGTTCACGCCGCGGCGATGGCGTCGATCGGCCATGAGGTGGTCGGCATCGACGTCGACGAGCGCAAGATCGCTCAGCTGTCGAAGGGTGAGGCGCCGTTCTTCGAGCCCGACCTGCAGGAGCTGCTGACCGCCGGCATCGCATCGGGCAACCTCACCTTCACCACCGACATGTCGGCGGCCCAGGGCGCGAAGGTGCACTTCATCGGCGTCGGAACCCCGCAGCAGAAGGACGGCTACGCCGCCGACCTCACCTACGTCAACGCCGCTGTCGAGGGGCTCCTGCCGTACCTGAGCGAGGGCGACCTCGTCGCCGGCAAGTCGACCGTGCCGGTGGGCACCGCCGCCCGCCTGGCCGAGAGCGTCACCCCGACGGGTGCGACGCTGGTGTGGAACCCCGAGTTCCTCCGCGAAGGGTGGGCGGTGCAAGACACGATCGACCCCGACCGCCTGGTCGCCGGCGTCCCCTCCGACGCGAACGGCGCCACCGAAGAGGGCGAGCGCGCAGCATCCGTGCTCCGCGAGGTCTACCACCCGTCGGTCGCGAAGAACACGCCGTTCATCATCACCGACTACGCCACCGCCGAACTCGTGAAGGTCTCCGCGAACGCGTTCCTGGCGACGAAGATCTCGTTCATCAACGCGATGGCCGAGATCGCCGAGGTCACCGGCGCCGACGTCACCACCCTCGCCGATGCCATCGGCCACGACGCCCGCATCGGCCGCCGCTTCCTCGGCGCCGGCATCGGCTTCGGCGGCGGCTGCCTCCCGAAAGACATCCGCGCCTTCGCCGCCCGCGCCGAAGAGCTCGGCCGCGGCGAATCGGTCGCGTTCCTCCGCGAGATCGACGCGATCAACCTCCGCCGCCGCGACCGCGCCGTCGACCTCGTCGTGCAGGCCTTCGACGGGCAGGTCTTCAAGAAGAACATCACCGTGCTCGGCGCCGCCTTCAAACCCCACAGCGACGACATCCGCGACTCGCCCGCCCTCGACGTCGCCGTCCGTCTCCACGGCCTCGGCGCCTGGGTCACCATCACCGACCCCGCCGCGATCGAGAACGCCCGGCGCATCCACCCGCAGCTGAACTACGTCGAAGACCGCGACGAAGCCCTCCGCGGCGCCGACGCCGTCATCGTCGTCACCGAGTGGGACGAGTACCGCCGCGAGCTCCCGCCCGAGCACGCCGCATCCCTCACCAGCGGCCACATCGTCATCGACGGCCGCAACTGCCTCGACGCGAACGCGTGGCGCGCCGCCGGATGGACCTACTACGGAATGGGACGCCCGTGAGCTCCGGCCACCCGATGGCAGAAGTGAGCCCCCGGTTCGTTCTGGGGGGATGAACGTCGCCGGGGGCCGGCGCTCAGACCGGAACAAGTACGTGGGGGGATGACTTGCCCGATGCGCGAGTGAGCGCTCCTCCAGATTACGCGGGGCCCCGCACCACCGATGTAGGCATTTCGGGGGACACGACACGCGCGCCGCGGCGCGCGCACTGTCAAGCGGTAGCCGTGGTGGCGTTCGTCGCGTTGAGTTGACCGAATGCAGCCACCCGCGAATCGCCCGCCCCACCCCGTCGTCATCATCGGCGGTGGAAACGCCGGGCTGTCGGTCGCGGGCCGGTTGCGCCGTCAGGGCGTCGGCGACGTCGTCGTCATCGAGCCGCGGGAGCAGCACGTATACGCGCCGCTGCAGTCGCACGTGGCGGGCGGGCTCGCGCGCGCCTCGGAGGCGGTGCGCCCCCAGGCCGACGTCACACCATCCGGGGTCGAATGGATCCGCGACCGTGTGACGAGCGTTGCTCCGCACGACGACAGCGTCACTCTCTCCTCGGGCACCGTGGTGCGGTACGCGCACCTCATCGTCGCCGCGGGGATCGAGCTGCGGTGGGATGCGGTGCCGGGCCTCGCCGAGGCGATGCGCACGCCGCTCGGCATCTCGAGCTACACGCACGAGCTCGCGGCCAAGGCTTCTCTCGCCCTGCGCGATATCCGTGACGGCACCGTGGTCTTCGTCCAGCCGCCCGAGCCCGCCACCTGCGCCGGCGTCGCCCAGAAGCCGATGTATCTGGCGAACGACTGGTGGCGGCACGATCCGCGACGCCGCGTGCGATCCGTTTTCGTCTCGCCGGAGTCGCAGGCCTTCCGGATCGATGAGATCTCCGACGAGCTGCAGCGCAAGATCGACGACTACGGCATCGAGACGCGATACGCGCACGACCTCATCGAGGTGCGCCCCGAGAGCCAGGAGGTGGTGATCGGGCGCGGCGGCGTCAGCGAGACCGTGCGCTACGACCTGCTGCACGCGGTCCCACCGCAGGCCCCGGCGGCGTGGATCGCCGAGAGCGGGCTCGGCGACGCGGACGGTTTCGTCGATGTGGACGAACGGATGCTGCGCCACCGCCGCTTCGGCAACGTCTGGGCGTTGGGCGACGCTACCGCGATCACCCCGACGCGGTCGGGCGGCGGCATCCGGCCGCAGGCCAAGGTGCTCGTGAAGAACCTCGTGGCGGTCGTGGCGGGCAGGCAGCCCCACGCCGTCTACGACGGCTACACGGTGACCCCGATCACCGTGAGTCGACGCACCCTCGTGTTCGCCGAGTTCGATCGAGACGACCGTCTGGCCCCGACCGTACCGGGGTGGCGGACCCTGTTCCGCGAGCGACGGCTGACGTACCTGCTCGACCGGTGGGTGCTGCCGTGGGTGTACTGGAACCTGATCCTTCGCGGGCGTGCATGACGGTGCCCCGGATACCCTTATGCTGAGCGCCATGATCGCTCTCAGCAGAATCACCGACCAGGCCGAGTTCACCGCCCTGAACGGCGTCTCGGGCTTCTTCGGGTTCCTCATCTACGTCGTGGTGGTCATCGCGCTCTGGCGCGTGTTCTCCAAGGCCGGCTACCCGGGGTGGCTCGCGATCATCCCGATCGTGAACGTGTTCGTGCTGGTGAAGGTCGCCGGGTTCTCCGCGTGGTTCGGCCTGCTGTACCTGATCCCGATCGTCAACATCGTCTTCCACATCATCGTGTCGTTGCGCACCGGTAAGGCGTTCGGCCAGGGCGCGGTGTTCTCGATCTTCCTGCTGTGGCTCTTCTCGTTCATCGGGTACCTGATCCTCGGCTTCGGCTCCGCCACCTACGACAAGCGCCGCATCGACGCTTGAGTCCCGCCCCTCTCATCGAAGAGCTCGGCGCCCGCACGCGCACCGAGCGCTGGCGGCGCACCGCGCTGCTGGCACTCGTCGTCTACGGTGTCGCCGTGCTGCTCATCGCGTTCTGGCCGGTGCCCGTCGACAGCGGCGCCGTGGGGTTGCTCGACCGCATCGAGCGTCTGCTGCCGTGGGCGACGTACGGACGGATCGAGGTCGCCGCGAACGTCGTGTTCTTCGTGCCCCTGGGGTTTCTGCTGAGCCTCGTGCTCGAGCATTCCCGCTACCTCGTGCTGCCCATCGGGCTGCTCACGACGATCGCCATCGAGGGGCTTCAGGCCGAGCTGCTCGACGAACGTACGGCGAGCATCTCCGACGTGCTCGCGAATACGGCGGGCACCTGCATCGGCATCCTCGTCGCCGCTGCGATCATCCACCGCCGCGACGTCGACCCTCCGGGGCGGCGTAAAGTCGCGGGATGAGTAGCGACGAGAACGACACCGCCCCGACCGGCTCCGACACCGACCTCGGCAAGCTGATCGCGAAGGTCGACGACGAGCACGGCGAGGACGGCGCGGCCGCGATGGCCGACCAGCTGCGCGGCAAGGTCGAGGAGACCGAGGCCGAACCCGAAGCGCCCGGCGACCTCGAAGACTGACGGCTCTGCACCGAGAGCCCAAGACACCCGGGCGCGCTTCGCGCAGCATCCGGGTGTCTGGGGCTTTCAGCGTGGAAATGACCTCGGTCAGCTGAGCCTGCGGCGGTAGATGGCGATCGCGGCGGCGTAGGCGACGACGAGGATGCCGAGGAGCCACGCCAGCGCCACCCAGATCGCGCCTCCAACGGGCTGGCCGGCGAACAGGGCGCGCACCGTGTCGACGACCGACGTGACCGGCTGATTCTCGGCGAACCAGGCAACCGGGCCTGGCATAGAGTCGGTCGGCACGAACGCCGAGCTGATGAAGGGCAGGAAGATCAGCGGGTAGCTGAAGCCGCTCGCCCCGTCGATGGTTCTCGCCGCGAGGCCCGCGACCACCGCGATCCATGTCAGCGCGAGCGTGAACAGCACCAGGATGCCGGCGACCGCCAGCCAGGCGCCGACCGAGGCGCCGGTGCGGAAGCCGAGGATCAGCGCCACCCCCACGACGATCGCGAGGGCCGTGACGTTCGACGCGAGCGACGTGAAGACGTGCGCCCACAGGATGCTGGAGCGTGCGATCGGCATCGACCGGAACCGCTCGAAGATCCCGCCCTGCACATCCAGGAACAGCCGGTAGGCGGTGTAGGCCACCCCCGATGCGATGGTGATCAGCAGGATGCCGGGCAGCAGGTAGTCGATGTAGTGCTCGTTCGACCCGGTGTCGATCGCTCCCCCGAGCACGAAGACGAACAGCAGCATGAGCGCGACCGGTGTGACCGCGGTGGTGATGATCGTGTCGGGGCTGCGCAGGATGTGACGCAGCGAACGACCGGTCAGCACTCCGGTGTCGCTGAGGACGTGCCCGGTCATGAGAGGTCCTCCCGGTGCGCGGGCCCGTCTCCCGAACGGCCGACCAGGGCGAGGAAGACGTCCTCGAGCGTCGGCTTCTTCTCGACGTACTCGACCTGAGCGGAAGGTAGCAGCCGCCGCAGATCGTCGAGCGTGCCGTTCTGGATGATTCTGCCCTCGTGGAGGATTGCGATGCGGTCGGCCAGGTGCTCGGCCTCATCGAGGTACTGCGTGGTCAGGAGCACCGTGGTTCCACCCGCGGCGAGTCGGGCGATCGTCCGCCACACCTCCGCGCGCGCCTGGGGGTCGAGGCCCGTGGTCGGTTCGTCCAGGAAGATCACGGGAGGGTCGCCGATCAGACTCATGGCGATGTCGAGACGACGTCGCATGCCCCCGGAATAGCCGCCCGCCCGACGACCACCGGCCTCGACGAGGTCGAAACGCTCCAACAGGTCGTCGGCGATCGCGCGGGGATTCTCCAGATGCCGGAGCCTCGCCACCATCACGAGGTTCTCACGGCCGCTGAGCACCTCGTCGACGGCAGCGAACTGCCCCGTGAGGCTGATCGACTCCCGCACCTCGCCGGGTTGGGTCGCGACGTCGAATCCGTGCACCACCGCGCTCCCCGCGTCGGCCCGCGACAGCGTGGAGAGGATCCGCACCAGGGTCGTCTTCCCCGCCCCGTTCGAGCCGAGAAGGGCCAGGATGCTGCCCTCTTCCACTTCGAGGTCGACCCCGCGCAGCACGGGGACGTCGCCGAAAGACTTGGTGACGCCTCGCACGTCGACGGCGTTCATGACGGTGAGCTCGACCCACCCGCCGCGGCGTCGATCGCCGAGGTGAGACGGGCTCGTTCCTTATCGATCCACTGCGCGCCGGAGTAGGCGCGGGCGAAAGACTCGGCGAACTCGACGGGATCGTCACCCACGATCTCGCGCACGGGCGTCGCATCGACCGCGGCGCGTTCCCAGAGGTCGGCGTGGTCGCCGAACATCGCCACCAGCGTGTCGCCGTCCGTGACGCCGGCGTAGTACATCAGGTACCGGCTCAGCGCTTTCGCGGCCCGGTGATAGGGCTCGGGCAACGCCTCGATCCTCGCGGTCGCCTGTCGATACTGCTTCTTCTGGTCCAACGACCCGGTGACGGCTTCGATCCACTTCGCAGCCATGGCTACTCTCCTTGGTTTCTCGCGTGCGGGGTGTGGAGGTTCTCTATCCGCTCGACGAGAAAGCTCCACGACTTCCAGAACTCGTCGAGGTACTCGCTCCCCTGCGCATTGAGCGAGTAGACCTTGCGGGGCGGCCCCTTCTCCGAGGGCACCTTCTCGACGGCGACGAGCCCCCGCTGCTCGACGCGGATCAGCAGCGCGTAGACCGTGCCCTCGACGATGTCGGAGAATCCCTGCTCCCGCAGCCGGGCGGTGATCTCGTATCCGTAGGCGGGTTGCACGGCCAGCAGCGCCAGCACGATGCCCTCGAGCGTGCCCTTGAGCATCTCGGTCATCTGTTTCGCCATACGAACCCTCTCTACTCCGTGACACTGGGTACCGGTAAATAGTAACGCCGGGTACCGGTACCTGGCAAGACCGAGTACCGAGATCGGGGCTCGCCTCGCCCCTAGCGCGACAGACCCGCGGAAGTCGAGCCCGCGCAAGGAGTTGGCGCTCCCGCGCGGCGGGGGTCAGACTGTGGCGACACCATGACGACACCTGTCGTCGCGAACAGGTCCTGACTGAGGGGGAACCACGAGAATGAGCACCCGTGTGGCGGTCGTCTGGAACCCGTCGAAGACCGAGCGGGAGGCGCTGGAGGCGCCCGTGACCGCGACGCTCGGCGCCGATGCCGATGTCCAGTGGTTCGAGACCAGCGTCGACGACCCCGGCCAGGGGGCCACCCGCCGGGCCCTCGAGGCGTCACCCGACGTCATCATCGTCGCCGGCGGCGACGGCACCGTGCGCGCGGTGGCCGAGCACCTCGCCGACGAGAAGGCCGATGTCGACCTCGGCATCGTGCCGCTCGGCACGGGCAATCTGCTCGCGCGCAACCTCGGCGTGCCGATCAACGACATCGACAAGGCGGTCGACCGCGCACTCACCGGTACGGCCACCGCCATCGACGTCGGCTGGGTCGATGTCGACCTCGACACGGGAACCGAGCGTCACGGCTTCGTCGTCATGATCGGTTTCGGCATCGATGCGCAGATGATCGCCGAGACCGATGACGAGCTCAAGAGCAAGGCCGGCTGGCTGGCCTACGTCGAGTCGCTCGGGCGGGCCCTCGCCGCCAGCGACATCGTGCCCTTCCACCTCACCGTCGACGACGAGCCCGGTCGCGACGAGGAAGGCCACACCCTCCTGATCGCCAACTGCGGCACGCTGCAGGGCGGCTTCACGCTGCTGCCCGACGCCGACCCATCCGACGGCGAGCTCGACTTCCTGCTGCTGAGCGCCGAAGGACTCGGCCAGTGGATGGGAACCCTCAAGACGATGATGTGGGACAACGGGCTCATGCGTCTGATCACCAAGAAGGACGACACGACCAGCTCCGAGTCGGTCACGCACGGCCGAGCGAGGAAGATCCGTGTGACGCTTCCCGATCCCCGCGCGTTCGAGATCGATGGCGAGGAGATCGGCGAGACGCGGGAGTTCACGGTCTCGCTGCAGTCGTCCGCGGTGAAGGTGCGCTGACCCGGGAGAGAAGAGGGACCCCCGCCCTGTCGAGACAAGACGGGCGGGGGTCCGATTTCTTCACGTGACGATTCGCGGTGCCGTGCGTCTCGTCGCTGAACACAGACACTAGCGGATTCTGTCCCCTGAATGGGGGACAGAATCCCCCTGTCACCGTTATCCCCTAGTTTCGGTGGTTGTCCCGCCCCGAACGGCGCGCGTTCGCCGCCCCGTGGCGCGTCCGCGCGGCCGTCGCCGCGTCGCATAAGCTCTTCGAGCCGGGCGGGGGGCCTCCCGGCAAAGGGGGAACGACGCCGGTGCCAACGGACGACAGTACGAACGACGATTTCGACGACATCGCGAGCAGCTTGCGGGATCTCCGCGCCCGCGCCGGCGGACCCTCGTACGCAGAGATCGGGAGCCGCATCGCGCTCGCCCGGATCGAACGCGGGGTGCCCCTCTCGGCATCCACGCCCGCCAGGACGACGGTCTACGACGCTTTCCGTCTGGGTCGCTCCCGGATCAACGCCGCGCTCGTGGGCGAGATCGTCCGCGCGCTCGGAGCCGACGACGCCGAGGCCGAGAAGTGGGAGACTCGCTGTGGTCTCGCCCAGAAGGCGCGGCGCGCGGCACCTGCGCCGGTGACACCCGCTGCGGCGGGGGCGTCCACCGGGCCGCGCTCCACGATGTGGACCGCGATCCTGCTCGTCGGCTGCGTCGTGCTGAACTTCTCGGGCAGCGCGGCGGTCGCCACACTCGGCCTCCCCCTCTTTCTCGACATGATCGGCACCGCCGTGGCCGCGATGGCCTTCGGGCCCTGGTGGGGAGTCCTGGTCGCTGCGGGCTCCACGGGCATCGAGACGGTCACCGGCACCCCCGACTCCCTACCGTTCGGAATCGTCAACATCGCCGGCGCACTCGCGTGGGGATACGGCGCTCGTGCGCTCGGCGGGGCGCGGTCGCTGCCGAGGTTCCTCGCGCTGAACCTCGTCGTCGGGGTCGTCTGCACGATCGTCTCCGTGCCGGTGCTGATGATCCTCTTCGGCGGCGAGACGGGTCACGCGAGCGACCAGATCGCCGAAGGACTCATCTCCTCGGGCGAGCATCTCGCCCCCGCGGTCTTCACCGCGAACCTGCTGACCTCACTGGCCGACAAGCTCCTCTCGGGCTTCATCGCCCTCGCGGTGATCGGCCTGCTCCCGGCCCGCATGCTGAAGCACGATCTGGTCGGGTCGATGGTCGGCCGCATGGCGACGGGTGAAGCTCGACGCGATGGCGAGACGCGGACGGATGCTGCGCTGCGCGCCTGACAACAGCGGCGAGCGCAGCATCCGTCGCGCACGGATCCACCGACACCGTCGGCGGTGAATCACTCCGCCCGCAGGCGGAGAGGAGAGACCGGATCCCCCACGGCTCGGCCTCTCCACGGGAGAGATCTGTGAGCGGGCCGGGAGACAAAGGGGCTGCCGTCCGACCCGCTCGTCTTCGACGCTATGCCGGTGCCGCCGGGCTCGCAGCCCGATAGGCCTACTCCGAACAACCCCGAACACGCCCGGACACAGGCGGCAGGTGGACGGCGGTCGTATCCCACCGCCTCTCCGATGGCAATGGGTCGGCCCCGAGAGAGGGGCGGACGACAGAGTGGGGCCATGAGAAGCATCACCTACGCGGGCGAGACGATCATCACGACCGACGAGGTCGCCGAAGCACTGGTGAAGCTCACAGCCGCCATCGCGAACGACGGCCGGGCCGAGGCGGTGACGATTCCGATCGTCTCGCGCACGACCGATGACGGCGGCACGGCCGACCTCGTCATCGGGGTCGGCAACGACGTGCTGTCGGCCCCCGCCGAGTGGGAGGGCGACGAGCTCGACTTCTCCGAGGCGGCCGAGACCCTGCGTTCGCACCCCGGATATCCGCGCCGCGCGGAGACCGGCACCGAGCCGTATGCCGCGAACGATCCCGACACGAGTTGGGACCCCGACCTCGACGGCTTCACGCGCGCCTAGCGGGCCCGACGGCCTCCGAAACCCCGAACGATATCATCCGCTGAAGGTCGGTCTCCGAACCACCCGATGTGCACCGCGCGGGTGCAATGCTGTTCATGGTTGGGGAACCGGAACGGCGGATCGGAGACGTACGTGGAACCCACCTCGACCCGTCGGCCGTCGATCGCGTGGAGCGACCAGGTAGCGGTCTTCGCGATCATCGAACTCGACCGCACCGGCATCGTGCAGAGCTGGAACTCCGGCGCCGAGCGCATCAAGGGCTACTCCCGCGACGAGATCATCGGGGAGCACTTCTCCCGCTTCTATCGACCCGAAGACCGCGAGCGCGGCGTGCCTCAAGCATTGCTGACCTCGGCGCTGGCACACGGCTATGTCGAAGACACCGGCTGGCGCGTGCGGTCCGACGGCACTCTCTTCTGGGCGCACGTCACGATCACCGCGGTGCGCAACAGCGTCGGCACGCCGACGGGCTTCGTCAAGATCGTCCGCGACCTCACCGCGTCCAAGCGCGCCGACGACGAACTCAACGCGTTCCTCCGGTCGTTCGTCCACGACTTCCTCTCGCCCGTCACGGCCGTGCGCGGATACGTCGATCTGCTGCGCGAGGGTGTCGGAGACGCCGACGAGATGCTGGGGCACCTCGAAGCCACCAGCGACCACCTCCTGGCGATGGCCACCGCGCTCGCCGAGCGCGTGCGCGACGACCCGCCGCCGCGGCGCGACGAGGTCGCCCACGCCGGCACTCTGGTGCGCGAGGCGGCGGGCCTCGTGCTCCCCGGCGACCTGTTCGGCCGCCTGTCGTTCTCCCTCACCGACGACGCCGCTGTTCAGGGTGACGCGACCGAACTGCGTCGCGCCGTGCAGAACGTTCTCGAGAACGCGGCCAAGTACTCCGAGTCGACCATCGACGTCGACGTGCAGGCCACCGACGACACCGTCGACATCGTCGTGCGCGACCGGGGCCGCGGCATCCACCCCGACGATCTCCCGGCGATCCTCGACGACGGTGTGCGCGGGCGGATGGCCGGGGACGACGACGGCGGCAGCGGCATAGGACTCGCCAGCGCCGCGCGGGCCGTCGCGAACGCGGGCGGCACGATCGAGCTGGAGAGCTCCGTCGGGCACGGCACGACGGTGCGCATCCGCCTGCCCCGAGCCCTCGACGAAACCGGGCGGTAACAACACGACCCCCGCCCGAAACGGGAGTCTGAGAGGGTGCTGGTACCCACACGGGACGCGCCGACGCGAGCACGCGTCGACGCGTGCGTCAGCGAGTCCCTCTACCCGTAGAAGGGCTACTCACGCATGTCTGACACCACTGGCAGAGGCAGGATGCTGCGCGCTCGCGGCATCGCGCTCCTCGTCACCACGTTCGCCCTGGCGAGCGGATCGGTCGCGCTCGCTCCCGCGGCCTTCGCCGCGGCCCCCGCCGCGAGCATCTCGATCGATGTCTCCCCCGATGAGGCGACGGAGGGCGACACTCTCGAGGTGACCGTGACCTCCACCGGCACGACCGACCTGTACGCGTACGACCTGATCTTCACGTACGACCCCGCGGTGCTCGAGTTCGACGAGGACTCGACAGTCGGCCCCGACGGAGGATTCACCACCGGCGCGCTCGGCGACGGCCTGATCGCGGTGACCCACACCCGCCTGGGCACCTCCCCCGGCCTCACCGGTGCGGTCGAGCTCGCCTCGTTCTCGTTCCGCGCCATCGACGGCGGCGACACCGAGATCGCCCTCGCCTCGGCCGAACTGGTCAGCTCGACCGACGAGACGGCGACCGAGACCGACATCGACTCCGCGTCGGTGTCGCTCGTCGCCCTCCCCGACCCGACGCCGTCGCCGACGTCGTCGCCGACCGACAGCGCGACGCCGACGCCGACCCCGAGCGCGAGCGCCTCCGCGACCTCCGTCCCGGTCGGCTCGACCGGCCAGCCCCTGGCCGCCACCGGCGCCGATGCCACCCCCTGGCTCGTCGCGGGTGCCGGTGCCGTCGTCCTCATCGCCGCGGGTGCGCTCCTGGTGATCCGTCGTCGTCAGGCGGTGTCCGAATGATCCGCACGCAGACCACGACGCCCTCCTCCCCCTCATCCCGTAAAGGCCCCCTCGTGACAGCATCCACCCGGCGCATCCTCGCCGTCGCGGCCGCGCTGGGAACGGTCGCCGCCGCTTCCCTCGCCGTCCCCGCCACCGCGGCACCCGCCGCGGCGGCCGAGAGCGCACCGTTCCTCGCGCCGTACTACACCGAGCTCGACCAGACGGGCGACGAGCAGGTCACCGACGCCGACCTGTCGGTGCTGTCGGCCGCGATCGGTGCGACGAGCACCGACCCGCAGTGGGCCGAGTACGCGCCCTTCGACCTCGACGCCGACGGCGCCGTGACGGTCTCCGACCTGGCTCTGCTGTCGCAGCGCATCATCTACGACGACGGCCCGTTCGCTCTCGTCGAGGCCGACGTCATCGAGATGCAGGCCGCGATGAATGCCGGCGTCACGACGTCGGTTCAGCTGACGCAGGCCTACATCGACCGCATCAAGGCCCTGGACAAGGTGACGGTCGAAGGCGGTGCACGACCGCTGAACTCGATCATCACCGTCGGCGAGCAGGCGGCGCTGGCCGCCGCCGCCGCGGCCGACACCGTGCGCGCCGACAAGGGCATGACGAGCATGCTCCTCGGTGTGCCGATCGCGGTGAAAGACAACTACAACACCGTCGACATGCCCACCACGGCCGGCTGCGGGTGCTGGAGCGGCAACCAGACCACGACCGACGCGACGATGGTGAAGGGCCTGCGCGCCGACGGTGCGGTCATCCTCGCCAAGGCGAGCATGGACGAGTTCGCGATCGGCTTCACCTCGCAGTGGTCGGCGTTCCAGGCGCCCGGTACGGCACTGACGGTCTCGAGCCCGCTCGACACGTCGCAGTCCTCTGGGGGCTCGAGCGGTGGCACGGGCGCGTCGATCTCGGCGAACCTCGCCGCGATCGGCTTCGGCACCGACACGGGCGGCTCGATCCGCATCCCGTCGACGTACAACTCCCTCGTCGGTGTTCGTCCGACCGTCGGTCTCGCCAGCCGCGCCGGCATCGTTCCCCTCGCCCTGTCGCAGGACACCGGTGGCCCGATCGCCCGGTCTGTGACCGACGCCGCGGTCGCCCTGGATGCGGTCGTCGGCGCGGATGCGGCCGACCCGATCACGGCGAGCCAGGCCGGCAAGGTACCGACCTCGTACACGTCGTACCTCGACGCCGACGCGCTCGACGCTAAGACGTTCGGCTACGTTCCGGCGATGTTCGGAACCAACGCCAGCACCCTGGCGCTGTGGGAGCAGACCAAGGCGGAGCTCGTGAAGCAGGGCGCGAAGGTCGTCGAGGTGACCCCGCCGGCCGGGTGGGACGCCATTCTCGCCGAGGGCAGCGGCAGCGGTCCGGAGTTCAACCACGACCTCCAGGAGTACATCGCCACCTACCTCGACCCCGACGTGTCGGCGAACAGCCTGCTGAAGATCAGCCAGTCCGACAACGCGGTGCCCGGACGCAGCGCCCGCCCCTATGGCGAGCGCGCAGCCGTGACCGAGGAGGCGTACCAGGCATGGGCAGGCCCGACCGGAACCCACACGACGCAGCTCGCGAAGGGCAAGACGCTCGTGACCACGCTGATGGACGACCTGGATCTCGACGCCATCGTGTACCCGAGCGGCAACCCGTACAGCCCGATCGGGAGCAACATGCGCCTCAGCCCCAACACGGGGCTCCCCTCGGTCACCATGCCGATGGGCTGGGCGGCCGCGGTGGGCACCTCCCCGGCAGGCAACGTCAACCTCGAGTTCCTCGGGCGCGGCTTCGCCGAGGGTCCGCTGCTCGGTTACGCGTACGCGCTCGAGCAGGCCATCGACGGTCGCACCGCGCCGACCCTGTACGGCCCGCTGAAGTAACCCGCGCATGAGGAAGGGCCTCCCGGTGTCGACCGGGAGGCCCTTCTCTCTGCACGCGGCGACGACCGCGTCACATCACTCGAAGTTGCGGTGGCGGGCGACGAGATCTTCGAACTTCGCCCCCGTGCGACGCACCAGCATGAGGTACAGCACGTCCCAGAAGATCCAGAGCGACTGCTCGAACAGGCTCCCCATCGCCTGGATGGTCGGCACGAGACCGCTCGGGTCGTCGGCGCCGTAGGTGTGGGCCGGAACGGTCAGCACGATGTCGGCGAGCTGCGCGGTCGGCCCGTCGGGCACGGCGGTGGCCACGAGCAGCGTCGCACCGGTCTTCTTCACCTGCTCCGCGATGTAGTGGAGGTGCGGGATGTTCGCCGGACCCGACGGCATGATGAACAGATCATCCGCGGTCACCGCGGGAGTCGTGTCGTCCCACCCCCAGTGCACGGTCTTGCCGAAGTGCGTCAGGCGCATCGCGAACGCCTTCGACCCCAGGCCTTCCCGCCCGATGCCGAGCACGAAGATGCGCTGGTGGCTCTCGAGCGCGTCGAGGGCCGCCTCGATGTTGTCCAGCGGCACCCGGCGGAAGACCTCGCCGAGCTCCTGGACGACGGTGGCGCTGATCTCGCGGAATTCCGACATGTCCACTCTCCTCTCTTCGGATTCTTCCCGGTGCTTCTCTACAGATTCTTCCCGGTGCTCTCTACCGAGCTCGTGCTGATCGCGGGTCATCGCACGCCCGGCTTGGCGCCGAGCCGCCCGACGAGGAGAGCCAGCAGGATCACCGCGCCGTAGACCGCGTTGATCCAGAAGGTCGGGACGCCCGCGAGGGTGAGGACGTTGGTCAGCGTACCGAGCAGTAGCACACCCATGAGCGCGCCGACGATGCGGCCTTGCCCTCCCGTGAGCTGCACACCCCCGATGACAGCCGCGGCGAGGGCGCTGAAGATGAGGTTCTCCCCCATCCCGCTCGTGACCGAGGCGAGGCGCCCGGCGAGCATCAGACCGGCGAACGCGGCGAGCGCGCTGGCGGCGACGAAGGCCGTGATGAGCACGAAGTCGACCCGGATGCCGGCGGCGCGCGCGGCCTCGGCGTTGCCGCCGATCGCGTAGAGGGCACGGCCCCACGACGTGTAGCGCAGGAGGAGGCCCGCGATCAGGAAGAGGATTCCGGTGATCCAGATGGCTGCGGGAATCCCCGCCCACCGAGCCGAACCGACGTAGCGGAAGGCCTCGGGGAGGCCGGCGAGGGTCTTGCCCTCGCTGATACCGAGGGTGATGCCTCGGAGGAGAATCAGCATCGCCAGAGTGACGATGAAGGGATCGAGTTTCACCTTCACGACGAGGAATCCGTTGAACAATCCGACCAGCATCCCGATCCCGATCGTGATGCCGATCGCACCGAACTCGTTGATCTCGGTACCCAGCCCGCCGACGGCGGCGGGGATGAGCAACCACGCGGCGACCATCGGCGCCAGTCCCACGGTGGACTCGAGCGAGATGTCGAGCTTGCCCGTGAGGAGGATGAAAGTCAGGCCGATCACGACGATGCCGAGCTCCGCCGACTGGCGGAGGATCAGCGTGAGGTTGGCCGCCGAGAGGAACGCGGGGCTCACGACCGCGCCGATGATCGCCACGATGACGAGGCCGGGCAGCACGCTCAGCTCGCGGACGTTCTTCACGACGGTGCGCGCGAAGGGGTTCTTCGCGGCGGGGGTACGGATGACGGTGGTTCGCACGTTGTTCACTCCAGGCCTTCGATGGCTCGAACGATGTCTTCTTCGGTCGGTTCGCGGAGCTCGGCGCCGATGCGCCCCTCCCGCATGATGAGGACGCGGGGGCTGACGAGCAGCTCCTCGACGTCGTCGGAGATCAGCACCACGGCGACGCCGTCGGCGAGAGCGCGCAGCATGAGCGCGTAGATCGCATCCTTCGCCGCGATGTCGACACCGGCGGTGGGTGAGATCAGCACGAGCACGCGCGGATTCCGGGCGAGGGCGCGCGCGAGCACCACTTTCTGCTGGTTGCCGCCGCTGAGCCCCGACACCGCCAGCGACGGGTCCGGTGGCACCAGGGCGACGTCGGCGATCAGGTCGCGGGAGATCTCGGTGCGCTTCTTCGGAGAGAAGAAACCCCGCGGGGCGATCTGGTCCATCACTCCCATGGTCATGTTCTCGGCGACGCTCAGCTGCGGCACGTATCCGTCGCGGTGCCGGTCAGCGGGAACGAAGCCGATGCCGGCGCGCTGACTGGCCTTGACGTTCCCGGCCGCCACGGACTCGCCGTTGACGGCGATGCCTCCAGCGGCGGTCTTGCGCAGGCCCGCGATCGCTTCCCCGACGGAGTACTTGCCCGAGCCGCCGACGCCGCCGATCGCCACGATCTCGCCCGGCGCGACCGTGAACGACACGTCGGTGAACGCGCCCTCCCGGTCGGTCGCGTTCTCGACAGCGAGGGCGACGGCGGGTGACCCCTGCGCATCCGGGGCGACCGTCGACTCCGCCCGGTGCCGACGCTGCTCCTGTCCGGCGAGCAGCGCGTCGACGAGATCGTCGGATCGGATCTCGTCACCCAGCCGAGACCACAGCAGCTTGCCGTCGCGGAGTACCGTCGCGGAGTCGCAGATGGCCGTGACTTCGCGGAGGAAGTGCGAGACGAAGACGAACGTCACTCCCGCCGCTTGGAGCTCCTGGACCTTGTCGAAGAGCCTCCGGATCGCCGCGCCCTCGAGCTGGACGGTCGGCTCGTCGAGCAGCACGATGCGGGTGCCGGCTTCCAACGCCTTGGCGATGGTCAGCATCTGCCGCTCCTCCAGCGGCGCGTCGGCGAGCAGCATCCTGGGGTCGAGCTGGATGTTCCACTCCGTGAGGATGCGCTCGGACTCCTGCTGCATGCGCCGCCACGACACCCCGGCGCCGCGCTGCGGAAGCCGGCCCGTGAAGAGGTTTTCCGCGATCGTCAGGTTCGCGAACACGGAGGGACGCTGGTAGACGCAGGCGACGCGCTGCTGCCACGCCTTCGGGTCAGACGCGGGCGGCGCCTCGGACCCGAAGAACTTCACGCTCCCGGTGTCGGGGGTCTCCAGGCCGGTGATCATGCGCAGGAGCGTGGACTTGCCGGCGCCGTTGCGGCCGATGAGACCGTGCACCTGTCCGGGCAGGATCGAGACGGAGACGTCTTGGAGGGCTCTCGTCGCACCGTACGTCTTGCTGACGCCATCGATCTCGATGGCGGGCACGGTGACGGGCACGGTGGTCGGTGAAGCGGTCATGACGTCTCCGTCTCGGATGCTGCGCGGTCGGGCGGTGGGGTGTCAAGCGACGCCGAAGGCGTCCAGGGCGAACTGCTTGTTGCCCCAGAGTTGCGGGTCGTCGACGTTCTCCTTGGTGACGACCGGGGTCGGCAGCAGGTCGACGAGGTTGCCGTTGCGCTCTTCGATGACGCTGCCGTGGTCGGTCTCACCGGGTGCGAAGGTCTCGCCCTCGATGGCGCGCGTGAGGTAGTCGGCCCCGTAATCGATGTAGTCGGTCATCGGCTGGGCGATGGCCGCGTCGAGCCATCCGTCGCGGATCGCGGTCATGGCCATGGGGCTCGCGTCGACCGACACCTGCACGATGTGACCGGCCTCGCCGACGGGGATGAGCTTGCCGATCGACTGGAGGGTGTCGAGGATCGTCGGGAAGAAGGTCGCGTCGCTCTGGTTGTAGATGCCGGCGACGTTCGAGTACTGGTTCAGCGCGGTCTCGATGCCGGTCGCGGCCTTGGCCGGGTCCCACTCGGTGGCGACGTTCACGAGCTGCACGTCGGGGTAGTTCTCTTTCATGCAGTCGTTGAACCCGTTGGTGCGGTCGCGACCGTTGGAGGTGACCGGGTCGCCGTCGAGGGTGATCACGGCCGAACCCGCGGCGACGCGCGAGCCCATCTCCTCGCAGGCCAGAGCGCCCATGTTGACGTTGTCGGCGCGGACGATCATCGCGATGTTGCCCGAGGCGGGCGCCTCGTCGATCGCGACGATCGGAACTCCCGCGTCGTTCGCGTACTCGATCGCGGGCACGATCGCGTCAGCGTCACCCACCGAGATGACGAGGCCCTTGGCGCCCTTGTTGATGAGCGTCTGGATGTCGGTGATCTGCTGCGCAGCATCGCGGTCGGCGTTCGTCGCGGGGATGGTGGCGTAGCCGAGCTCGGCGAAGCGCTCCATCGAGCCGACGTTCTCGGCGTTCTGGAACGGATCGGTGTGCGGCTGCGAGTAGCTCAGCGGCGTGGACGCCGGATCGCCGCTGTCGGTGCCGGTGCCGGCGGTGTCGCCGGAGCACCCGGCGAGCAGGAGGGCGCCGGCTCCGAGGAGTGCGACACCGGTGATCATTGAAGTTCGCATGCGACTTCCTCTCTGAAGTGCGGGACAGGTGACGGCTGCTGCCGACGTCATTCTGAACGTATCGTACGTCTTGTACGTACAGAATGTACAGCTAACGCCACGGAATGCAAACCGTGGACTCCCGACCGCTCGGGTGCGGAGGGATCGTGCTTGTCTGTACAGTCGGACGACAACGTACCGATAGATCATTCTCGGCCCGTTCATCGATGCAAAGGAGTGTGGTCGTGTCCCAGATCATCGAGCGCACCTCTCCGGTGCCGTACTACGAGCAGCTTTTCGAGATCCTGCGCGCCCGCATCGTCGCGGGAGAGGTGCCCACTGACGAGCGGCTCCCCAGCGAGCTCGAGCTCTGCCGCGAATTCGGCCTCTCGCGCGCGACCGTGCGGCAGACGCTGTCCAAGCTCGAGTCCGACGGCTTCGCCCGTCGAGTGCCCCGACGCGGCGTGTTCGCCACGTCCCCGGAAGCCCCCTCCGGGTGGACGGTGCAGGAGGGGTTCCTCGAGTCCCAGATCCGGCACGGCCGCACCGGCATCGAGACCGAGGTCACCGACGCGGGCTTCGTCACCCCGCCCGATCACGTGGCCGAGGCGCTCCGGGTCGCCTCCGACGACCGCGTGTTCGCGATCGAACGCGTGCGATCTCTCAACGGTCGCGTGGCCATGTTCAGCACGAACTGGTTCCCCGATGCCGTCGGCCGCACCATGTCGACCGCCGACGCCGTGCTCGACGGCACCGGGTCGGTCAACGAAAGACTCCGCGAAGCCGGATTCGTCACGAGCGGCGCGCGGCGGCTCATCCACGCCACCCTGCCCCCCGCGGTCGTGGCGCAGCACCTGCGCATCGACACCGACCAGCCCGTCCTCCGCGTGCGGTCGCTTTCGTGGGACCACAGCGACACGCGTTTCGACTACTACGAGACCTGGGTGCTCACCGACGTCATCCCGCTCGAGGTCAGCGTGGCGGCGAGCTGACGCTCACCCGAGCATGGACGCGGTGAACCCGCCGAGAGAGACGACCGCATCGGGTCGCCACCCGCGCGCCGTCGCCGCCAGCAGGGCAGCGCCGACCGCCGTCACCTCCGGCTCCAGGATGGGCGCCGCCCGCAGGCCGTGCACGGCGGACTTGATCTCGATCCACCCCGGCGAGCGCACCCACCCGCCCGCCAGACGCACCTCGCCTCGGCTGGGCATCCCCGCCGACACAGCGTCGACCGCGTCGCGTCCGGCCACGGCGAGCGCACCGAGAACGGCCGACGCGCGCGCACGCGGATCACGGGGAGCATCCGATGAGTACGAGGGCGCGCCCCCGCCCCTCTCCCCCGGCACGAAATAGCCCGAGTCCCACAGCGGCAAGGGCTCGGCCGCGCCCTCGAGCAGCGCGCGCACCTGTGCGGCCACGCCCGCGTCCTGGGACGCCCACTGCACGTTGCGGGCGAGTTCCTCCACTCGCAGGAGCGTCAGCCCGTCGGAGCGTATGCCGGGGGCGACGTCGACGTGCTCGCCGCGCGCAACCGGCATCCCGGGAACCTGCGCGACGACCACCTCGGCGGTTCCCATCGAGTCGAGGATCGCGCCGGGCACGACCTGCTGCACGCCCCACCCCGCGATCGGATGATCGTGACCGCCCGCGACCGTGATCGCGTCGGCGGCGATGACACCCGCGGCACGAAGGGTCGAGGACTGCAGGGGGCCGACGATCTCACCGGTCGCGACGACCGGGGGGAGCAGCTCGGGCGACCCGAGGGTGGCGGTGACACGGTCGAACGCCCACACCCGGTCGCTTGATCGCCACGCCGCGGTGCGGGAGGCGAGGGTGTCGCTGAAGAACGGTCGTGCGGCCCACCGGCACGCGGCGAGGTCGGTCAACGCGAGCCACGAACGCGCACGACCCGCGGTCTCGTGGGCTCGCGCCCACGCCCACCCGACGACCGTGCGCACGGGGTCGGTCTCGGAATCGAACGTCTCGTCGTCGACCAGCTGCGGCCGGAGCGCCCGGAAGAGGTCTTGGCGGCGCGGATCGAACCACGTCAGCGCAGGCGTGAGCACGCCGAGCCTCTCGTCGACGAGAACGCCGTCCTCGCCGACTCCCGCGACGCAGATCGCGTGCACCTCGAAGATGTCCCCGCAGACCTCGACCACCATCTCTTCGACGGCGTCGAAGAGACGGTCGACCTTCACCGACAGATCGACGGCATCGCGCGGTGTCGGACGACTGGCACGAGCGACGACCACGCCCGACTCGTCGATGGCGACGACCTTGGAATTGGTGCTCCCGACATCGACACCGCAGGCGACGGGCACGCGCGAACTGGCAGACACGTGACCACTCCTCCCCGGGGCGCCTCGCGGGCGACCTGCCGAAGACGCCGACCGGGCAGTGGCCGCGCCTCGTCCACGACCATAACCGCCCTCGCGACCCGGGGCCGCCCGCGACGGTCAGGAGGGGACGACGAGCGCGGGGTCGAGGTAACCGAGCGCGCGCTGCGCCTCGACGTGCTGCCTCGCGATCTGCGGCTCGAGCGCCACGCGAGGCAGCTCCGTGGCGGCCAGCGGCCACGACGGGAACGCGCCGTCGAGGACCGCCGCGGCCTGCATGGCGGCGCCCTTCGTGACGTACTCGTCGAACTCCGGCACGACGATCGGCAGGTCGACCATCTGAGCGAGCACGCGTTGCACGGCGTGGTTCTTCGCCGCCCCGCCGATCAGCAGCATCCGTGTCGTCGACACCCCGCAGACGTGCAGCGCGTCGAGCATGGCGACCTGGCTCGCGAGGGTCCCCTCCACGACGGCGCGAGCGAAATTCGCGCGGGTGAGGTTCGTGAGCGTCGCCCCCTGGAGCGACCCGCGGGCGTGCGGCAGGTCGGGGGTGCGTTCGCCCTCGAAGTAGGGCAGCAGCGCGAGCCCGCCGGCGCCGGCGGGCGCCTCCAGCGCGAGGTCGGACAGCTCGGCGTACGTGCATCCGAGAAGGCTCGCCCCCAGGTGCAGATTGCGTGCGGCGTTGAGCGTCGCGACCAACGGCAGGTGCGCGCCCGTCGCGTCGGCATAGCTGCACACGTACCCGGAGTAGTCGTGCACGGGCGCGGGCGTGCGGGCGTAGACGACGCCCGAGGTGCCGAGGCTCAGCACGGCGTCGCCGTCGGCGAGTCCGAGCGCCAGTGCCGCGGCCGCGTTGTCGCCGCTGCCCACACCGATCGGTATGCCGGCCGGCACACCGGGGATCCCCGCCCCGGTCATCCCCGCTCGACCGAGGGGCCCGAGCACCTCCGGCAGGATCGCCGACGCCCCGAAGGCGTGTGCGAACAGGTCGGGAGTGTAGGCCTCGTCCTGGCCCGACCAGTAACCGGTCCCGGATGCTTCGGATCGATCCGTCGTCAAGCGGTCGACGCCGCCCGTGCCCGGCCCGTATCCGCGGAGGCGCCAGGTCAGCCAGTCGTGCACGACCGCGACGGCGGCGGTGCGTCGAGCGGCGTCCGGATCGGTGTCGCGCAGCCACCGCGCTTTGACCACTGTGTCGGAGAGCGTGAGCGGCAGCCCCGTGCGACGGATCCACTCCTCCCGCCCGAGCTCGGCGTTGAGCGCCACCATCTGAGGGTGCGACCCGGTGTCGTTCCACAGCGGCGACCTCGCAACGACCGCCCCCGACGTGTCGAGGAAGATGGGCGTGTGCTGCTGGCCGCTCACCGAGACGGCTGCGACGTCGTCCAGTCCACCTGCCGCGCGTACGGCCTCCAACAACGCCGCCCACCAGACCTCCGGGTCGACGACGGTCGCGTCGGGATGGGCGGCCTTGCCCTCGCGCACCCGCGCGCCGGTCGCGAGATCGCGCACCGTGACCTTGCACGCCTGCGTGGACGAATCGATTCCGGCGACGAGCGTCATCGCTTCTCCCCCTGGTCTTCGTGGGCGGTGCCGTGGATCAGCCGACGGCTCACCACGGCATGGCCTTCATGTGCTCCCAGCGCGGGCCGACCGACGTGGCCCAGGCAGCGACGCGCTCGGCGTTCGCGGGATCGACCTCGACCTCGCGCGGCTCGCTGCGCGCCCACGAAACGACCTCTCCCGACGCGAGGGCCTGTGCCCCGCGCGAGACCACCTCGGGAAAGCGCGAGACACTCAGAGGCACACCCAGCAGATCGGCCTTCAGCTGCAGCCAGAGCGGATTCACGGCGGCCGGTCCGATGACCTTCACCCGCTCGACGGGGTGCTCGAACAGACCGAGCACGTCGCGGAACTGAAGGGCCATGCCCAAGAAGCAGCCGAGCACGATGTCGGCGGTGGTGGTATCGCTGCGCACCCCGGCGATGACGCCCCGCGCGGCGGCGTTCTTGTCGGGCGGCGGGCTCCCGCGGAACTGCGGCAGCACGACGGGCACGGTGTCGAGGTCGATCGCACCACGGGCATAGCGCCGGGCGAGGTCGTCGACGCAGGCGGTGAGCTCGCCCGCAGTGAGCGAGAGCATGCCCTGCAGCGTCGCGAACGCCGACCCGCCCGTGGGGATCGAGGCGAACAGGGTGAACCCCTCCCCGCCACAGTCGATGCCGTTCGCCAGCTTCGCCGCGGCGGCGGTCTCGTCGAGCCTCGGGCTCTGACCGACGAAGAGCAGGCCCTCGGTCGTTCCAGTGGAGTTGAGCAGTTCGCCCGGCTGCAGGTCGGCACCCGCGCCGCCGACCATGTGATCGTGGCCGGCGACGTGCACCGTCACGTCATATCCGAGACCCAGCCGTCGTGCGGCATCCGCGGTGATCGCAGACCCGTCGACGGCGGCCCTCAGTGACGGGAACAGCGACGTGTCGAGACCCACGAGGCCGACGATCTCGGCCGACCACAGGCGTTCGCCGAGGTCGAGTGCCATCGTGCGGCTCGCCAGCGAGTACTCCGACCACCGATCCCCGGTCAACGTCCCGGCGAGGTACTCCGCCACGTTGAGCCACTGCGCATCGCCGACGTCGTCGGCGTGGGCGACGGCCCACGCGACCTTCGACAGGCCGTAGTTGGCGTTGATCGGAAGCCCCGTCACCTCGTAGACACGACGACGCTCGCGCGCGCCGAGTCGGGCGAGGTAGTCCGAGCCACGATGGTCGTGCCAGAGGATCATCGGCGACGCCATCGACATGTCGCCGCGCACGAGACCCCCCGATTCCCCGACGCCGGTGATGGCGATACGGCGGACTGTCGCCCGTTCGTCCGCGCCGAGGGAGAGGACGAACCGTTCGATCCCCGCCGTCAGCTCGGCGAGGTCGTAGACCTCCCCCCAGCGGTCGCTCGTCGTCGGCGTCGCCAAGCGGGAGGTGGCTCGAGGGTCGCCGGCCGCGTCGAACAGGCAGAGCTTGACGCTGGTCGTTCCGACGTCGACGGTGATCGTGGGAAGCATGGGGCCCGACCGCTCAGGCCACGGAGGGATTCAGCATCCGGATGCGTCGCTCCACCACGTCGGAGATCGCCGAGACCGCCTGCGTGGAGACGCGGATCAACGACACCTCCTTCGGGTTCGCGGCATAGGCCTCGCCGAAGGCGCGGATCATGGCGTTGCGCAGGTCGCTGGCGACATTCACCTTCACGACGCCGAACTCGTGCAACCGAGCGAGCTGCTCCGGCGGGAGGCCCGAACCGCCGTGGACCACGAGCGGCACCGAGCTTGCCGCGCGCACCCGCCCGAGCAGGTCGAAGTCGATGGCTGCCGCCGGGGAGTATCCGTGCACGTTGCCCACGGATACCGCGAGCATGTCGGGGCGTACCGACGTGACGAACCCCTCGACCTGAGAGGGGTCGGTGCTCAACTCCACCTCCGGACCGTGGTCGTCTTCCTTGCCGCCGATGCTGCCGAGCTCCGCTTCGAGGGCGAGGTCGTTCGGGGTCATCTCTCGCGCGATGGACGAGATTCGTACGTTCTCGTCGTACGGCTCCTCGGAGGCGTCGATCATGATCGACGTGAAATCGGCGGCCAGGGCGTCTTCGACGGCGCCGAGGGACTTGCCGTGGTCGAGGTGCAGTGCGACGGGAACGCGGGTGCCGGCGAGCCGGCGGCTGACCATGTCGTAGATGTACTCGAAGCCCGAGAGTGCCGCGTTGGTCGGAGCGACCTGGATGAACGTCGGCACCCCGACCTTCTCGATCGCATCGACGATCCCCATCGTCGTCTCGATGTTCGTGGTGTTGAAGGCACCCGCGACGAGCCCGCGCGCAGTGCATTCCTGGATGACGTCGAGGCCGCTGACCAGTGGCATAGGGGGTCCTTTCGAAGAGACAGCGTCACTCTAACCTGAACAGTACAGATCGTCCAGTCTGTACGTACAACCTCCCCGGGCGCTCGTGCCCGCATACCCCGTGCGCGGCTGCGCGTCCAGGCTCCGGGCCTGCTCCATGCATCCGCCTAACCTGGCTGGACCGTCGGAAAGGACGCCCGTGCTCACCGGACTCGTCACCTCGCTCACCCTCTTCACCGCTCTGCTGTCGGGGGCTCTCGCCGACGGCACGCCCGAGACGCCCGCCGACGGCGCCGCCGGCGTCGTCTATGTCTTCGTCGCCATCGCGGGACTGATCGCCGTGGCTGCGGTCGGCGGGATCGCCTTCGTGCTCCTCCGCGGGCGTCGCGGGCGCAAGCGGCGCTGAGTCCACACCTCTGCGCGCCGCTCACCACCGAACGGCAGCATCAGCGCGTGGACTCGCGCAGCATCGTGGGGATTCGATCCCGCGCGAGCCTCGCCTAGGGTCGGAGACATGACCGCGCGCATCTCGCTCCTCGGCCGGTTCGTCCTCGCGCTGCTGATCGCGGTCGCGGCGGTTCTCCTGCCGGCCGCGGCGGCCACGGCCGACGTCGACGACTTCGCGTTCGACTCGTTCCATGCCGACATGCTGCTCACACGCGCCGCCGACGGGCATGCCGAGCTCTCGGTCACCGAGACGCTCGTGGCCCGCTTCCCCGACAGTGATCAGAACCGCGGCATCGTGCGCGCGATCCCCGACGACGACGACGGCGTACCGCTGCACACGACCGTCACCTCGGTGACGTCGGGTGGCGGCGAGCCCCTCCCCTACGAGGTGAGCGAACGCGGCGGTTTCATCGAGGTCGCGACCGGCGACGACTCCTACGTGCGCGGAATGCAGACCTACGTCATCTCGTACACGCAGCGCGACACGATCCGCGCATTCGCCGACACCGACGCCGACGAGTTCTACCGGGACCTGAACGGCACGGGGTGGGAGCAACCCTTCGGCGAGGTCAGCGCCTACATCGTCATCGACCCCTCGCTGTCCGATGCGCTCACGGGGAACACCGCCTGCTACGTCGGCGCCGAAGGCTCGAGCGACACCTGCGAGATCGTCGAGCGCGAGACGGCACAGGGCGAGCCGAGGGAGTTCTTCCCGCAGGCGTTCGACCTCGAGCCCCGTGAGAACGTGACGGTCGCCATCGGCTTCGCGCCGGGCACCTTCGTTCCCGGCGAGGTCGAGCGCAGCGCGGTGCAGGACTTCGCCACCGACGCGGCCCCCGCGTTCCAGGCCGGGGCCGTCGCCGCGATCGCGGCGAGCATCGCGGCGGCGACCGCGGCCCTCCTCGCCCGACGCCGCAGCCGCGACGCGGAGGGACGCGGCATCATCGTGGCCGAGTACGACCCGCCGCGCGAGGTCTCGGTCGTGCAGGCCGCACACCTCGTCGCGCGCCCCGCCGCAGCCGTGCCCGCCGCGATCGTCGATCTCGCCGTCACCGGTCATGCACGCGTCATCGCGCACGACGATGCGGCCTCCGACGTGTCGCTCGAATACCTCGCCCCGAGCCCCGACGATCCGGCCCGCCAGCGCACGCTCGACGCGGTGTTCGGACTCGCCCCCGAGCCCGGCCGACGTCTGCGGCTGAAGGGCGCCGACGCGCAGATCGCGTCGCGTTTCACCAGCCTCTCGGCCTCGGCCGTCGGCGAACTCCACGCGGCCGGCTTCACGCAGAAGCAGTCGCATCGGCTGCCCGGTGCGGCCTTCACCGTGGCTCTCATCGCGTTCGCCGTTGCCGTCGTCTGCGCCGTGTTCGCCGCGATGGGCGACGCCCCGCGCTGGGTGCCGGGGGCCGCCGTCGCCGTCGCGATCCTCGCCGGGATCGTCACGGTCACCATGTGGCGCACCCGCGACCGCATCACCGAGCTCGGCGCGCCCGTCCGCGACCATCTCATCGGCCTGCGCGACTACCTGCAGTTGGCCGAGGCCGATCGCATCCGCATGCTCCAGAGCCCCGAAGGGGCCGAGCGCACGGGGCCGGAGGCGGCCGAGGTGCTGCACCTCTACGAGCGCCTCCTCCCCTACGCGATCATCTGGGGCATCGAGAAGGAGTGGGCGGGTGTGCTCGCGGCGCAGGCCGAGCAGACGGATGCGTCGATCGACTGGTACCGCGGAACCCAGGCGTTCTCCTCCGCCCAGCTGGTGGCCCTGATGACGGCGTCGCGGACGGCGGCGAGCCCGCCTGCGCCGGCGTGGGACTCCAGCGGCGGGAGCAGTTTCTCCGGGGGCTCCATGGGAGGCGGGTTCTCGGGCGGCGGCGCCGGGGGCGGCGGAGGCGGAGGCCGGTAGCGTCCGCGTCACACACGCGTCACGTGCGCCCCCTATGCTTCGAGCATGTCTGCCCGAAGACGTACTCGCCGCCGCTTCTCGTCCACCCGCCCCCCGCACCGCCAGCCGGTGTGGCTCATCGTCGGGGCGGTGATCGTCGCGCTCGGAACCGTCCTGCTGGTCGCCGCGGCCCTGCTGACCCGATAACCGGTTAGGGATACCCCGGTATCGACACGACGATCGCCCTCGCTACGGTGGGTGGCATGGAGTTCCTGTCGTGATCGAAGCCCATTCCCTGACCAAGCGCTACGGCGCGAAGACCGCCGTCGACACCATCGACTTCACCGTCCGTCCGGGACACGTCACCGGATTCCTCGGACCCAACGGTGCGGGAAAGTCCACCACGATGCGCATGATCGTGGGCCTGGACCGCCCCACGAACGGGTCGGTGACGGTGAACGGCAAGCCCTACGCCGAGCACCGCGCGCCGCTTCACCAGGTCGGCGCGCTGCTCGACGCCAAGGCGGTCCACACCGGCCGCAGCGCACGCAACCACCTGCTGGCCATCGCCGCCACCCACCGGATCGGCGCGAAGCGCGTCGACGAGGTCATCGGCCTCACCGGACTCGAGTCCGTCGCCCGCAAGCGGGTCGGCGGGTTCTCGCTCGGCATGGGCCAGCGCCTCGGTCTCGCCGTGGCGCTGCTCGGCGACCCTGCCACCCTGATCCTCGACGAACCGGTCAACGGCCTCGACCCCGAGGGCGTGGCGTGGGTGCGTCAGTTCGTTCCTGTCCTCGCACCTCATGAGCGAGATGGCCCAGACGGCCGACCACATCATCGTGCTCGGGCGCGGACGGATCGTGGCCGACGCCCCCGTCAACGAGATCCTTGCCAACGCCTCGGGCGGGTCGGTCAAGGTGCGTACCCCTCAGATCGCGCGGCTCGGCCCGCTCCTCGAGAGCGAAGGCGCCGCCGCGACGGCGACCGCACCCGACCTGCTGTCTGTCACGGGCATCGCCGCGCAGCGCGTCGGCGAGATCGCCGCGAGCGCGGGTGTGGTGCTCTACGAGCTCACGCCGCTGACCGGCTCGCTCGAGGACGCTTACATGGAGCTGACTCGCGACAGCATCGAGTACGCCACCGCCGACTACGACACCCCCACGACCGCGGAGGCGAACCGATGAGCACCTCGACCCCCACCCCCGTGTTCACCCCCACCGGGCGCGACCTCAGCTTCGGCGGAGCCGTGGCGTCGGAGTGGATCAAATTCCGCAGCATCCGCTCGACCTGGTGGTGCTACGCGATCCTGCTCGTCCTGACGGTCGGCTTCACTCTGCTGCTCGCCTCATCGCTCAGTGTCGACCCCGCGCCCACCGGCGATTCGGCGCAGGCGCTGTCCGTGCAGGCGGTGACCATCAGCACGACCTTCGGTGCGCTCGTCGTCAGCGTGCTCGGTGTGCTGATCATCTCGGGCGAGTACGGCACCGGCATGATCCGTTCCACGCTCACGGCCGTGCCGAAGCGGACGCCCGCGCTCCTGGCGAAGGCCCTCGTGTTCGCCGTCGCGACGTTCGTCGTCGCCGTGATCTCGTTCGGCATCTCGATCGTCGTCGCCGTGGCGCTGCTGTCGGGCAAGGGACTCGATACCGACCTCGCAGACCCGCAGTACTGGCTCTCCATCCTCGGCGGCGTCGGCTATCTCGTGCTCGTCGGGCTGATCGCGTTCTCGCTCGGCGCGATCATCCGCAACACGGCGGGCAGCGTCGCCGTGGCGCTCGGCCTCGTGCTCGCCGCCCCGATCGTGCTGAACATCGTGGGCGTGCTCACCCAGCTGGTGTGGATGCAGAACCTCGAGAAGATCCTGCCGTCGTCGGCGGGAAGCGCCCTCGCGGCCTACCCCGTCGAATCGCCGGGCGCCCCCACCACGGAGGGACTCTGGACCATCGAGCCCTGGGCCGGCGGGCTGATCCTCGTCGCGTGGGTCGTCGTGCTGTTCTCCACGGCGATGGTGCTGCTCAAGCGCCGCGACGCGTGACGCTCGCGCTCGGGCCCCTACCATCTCGGGGGCCCGAGCGCGAACCTGTGAGCACGTACATGTGAAACGCATAGCGTTCGATGATGGACAATCCCTCAGAACGTTCAGCCCCCCGCCCCACCCCTCCCGCCAGCGCGGAGCGGTTCGACCCCGCCGTCGGAGCGACCCGCAGAGCCGCGGCCCCGACCCCCGCCCGCTCGAAGAAGCCGCGGACCATCGTCGGTCGCCAGCCCTTCTGAGCCCCGGCAGGATGCCCTAACGCACCCGCTTCGGCAACCCCGGCATGACGTCACGCCGCCCCGCTTATCGTCGAAAGTGCCGCGCGGGAGAACTCCGCGACGCACGACGACGAGGGAGCACAGCATGACCCGTTTCGGCTACACCCTGATGACCGAGCAGAGCGGTCCTCGCGAGCTCGTGCGGTACGCCGCGTCGGCCGAGGACGCCGGGTTCGACTTCCTCGTGTCGAGCGACCACTTCTCCCCGTGGCTCACGAGCCAGGGCCACGCCCCCTACGCGTGGACCGTGCTGGGCGCGGTCGCGAATGCGACGTCGAAAGTGGAGCTGATGACCTACGTCACCTGCCCCACGCTGCGCTACCACCCCGCCGTCGTCGCGCAGAAGGCCGCGACGTTGCAGATCCTCTCCGAGAACCGCTTCACGCTCGGCCTCGGTTCGGGCGAGAACCTGAACGAGCACGTCATCGGCGAAGGCTGGCCATCGGTGCAGCCTCGACAGGAGATGCTCGTCGAGGCGATCGAGATCATCCGAGCACTGCACACCGGCGACCTCGTCACCTACGACGGCGAGTACTTCCGCGTCGACTCGGCTCGCATCTGGGACGCGCCCGACGACGGCGTGCCGATCGGCGTCGCGGTCTCGGGACCGAAGTCGATCGAGAAGTTCGCCCCGCTCGGCGATCACCTCATCACGACCGAACCCGACGGCGACCTGATCTCCGCGTGGGACGACGCACGATCGGGTGAACCCGCGTCGCGCAAGATCGGCCAGATCCCGATCAGCTGGGACCCCGACAAGGATGCGGCGATCGCCCGGGCCCACGACCAGTTCCGCTGGTTCGCGGGCGGCTGGGCGGTGAACTCGGATCTTCCGACGCCGGCCGGTTTCGAGGGCGCGAGCCAGTTCGTGCGGCCCGAAGACGTCGCGGAGTCGATCGCGTGCGGCCCCGACCTCGACGCCCTCGCCGAGAGCGTGCGCCCGTTCATCGACGCCGGCTTCACCGACATCGCGATCGTGCAGGTCGGCGACGAGCAGCAGGAGCGCTTCGTCGGCGAGATCGCCGAACCGCTGCTCGAGAAGCTCCGCGCCCTCTGACGCCGGTCAGAGGAGCGACCGCGTAACCAAGACCGAGCTGCTCGTGGTCCCGCCCGACCCGCGCACGGTCAACGTGTAGAGCTGCTCCTCGTCACCACAGGCGAACGCAAGTTCGGTGTAGCCGTCGGACGAGAGCGGCACGGCGGCGGACGGCACGACCGAAGCATCCGTCGTCCCGACTCCGATCCATGCCTCATCGGCTCCGGTGGCGGTCCAGGTGAAAGCGAGGGGCACGGTTGCCGAGCGGTCGTCGGCGCACTCGGCCACGGTCGTGCTCACCGCGAAGGCGGCGATGACCGGCGCGGTGCTCTCCGCGGGCCCGGGTGCCCCCACGCTTCCCGGTGCGTCACCATCGGCCGGCGGCCCGGTGGGCGACGACGCCGGGCCGGACGGCAGAGCAGAGGATGCCGCGTCCGATCCCGCCGGCGACGAGGACGGTGTCGACGAGGACGGTGTCGACGAGGACGGTGTCGACGAGGCGGGAGCAGCTGGCGTCGAACCGTTGCCGATCGCCCACCAGGCCAGCACGACCGCGGCGACGATCAGCGCCGCGCCGCCCACATATCCCCAGACGATCCGCCGACGCACGGTCGACTCGACGGTCGCAGCGCCGGCCGGGTCGTTCGATTCGGTCATCAGGTGCTCCTCGGTCTTGGGGACGACGAGGGGGAGGACGGGATGCGACGACCCCGCCCTCCCCCTCGGTGGATCACTCGGCGGAACGCCGTGCCCGCGTGCGGGCGAGCACGAACACACCCGCGCCGAACATCATGAGCGCGACGGCCCCGGCCCACAGCGACCCCGGGTTCGACCCACCCGTGGCCGCGAGGCTCGAGTCGTTCGGCGGCACCACGACCGCCGGCGCGCCGGTGGTCGTCGGTTCCGGCGTCGGTGCCGTCGTGGGCTCCGTGGTCGGAGCCGTCGTGGGCTCCGGCGTCGGCGTCGCGGTCGGCTCGGGTTCGACGACCGGCGGTTCCACAGCACTCGCCGTCTCGGTCGCCCAGAAGATCGACCGTGCGATGTCGCTGAACGCACCGACCGGGTGGTTGCGGTACGTCGGCGACGTGCCGAACAGGAAGACCCTCTCGCCGGTGACGGGCGAGACGGCCGATACCGCGGCCGGCTGCCCGGCCGCATCGGCCTGCGATGTGCCAGCGGTCGCCCCCGCGGCCCAGTGGCCCGAGATGAACGGTTCGGCCGTGTACGTTCGCTCGACCGTCACCCCCTGGCCGAGGGCGGTGAACCACGTCGCCGGCGAGACGAATGCCGTGTCCTGCGCGTAGTCGCCGAGCACCCCGTCCGCCGGCGTGTCGATGGAGACGATGCCGTTCGAGCGGCCCGTGCCGTTCACCCCGGTGATCGGTGCGAGCCCGTAGGTCGCGACGAACGATGCCGCGCTCGCGCCCCGGCCGACGACCGCCGGTTCGGCTGCGGCCAGCAGTTGCGCCACGCGCGCCTTACCGGCGGCGCTCTGTTCCGGGTTCCACCCTCGGTCCGACACGGGGAACGACAGCGACGCGCCCACGAAGAGCACGTCGATCCCGTCCAAGGTGGCTGCGCCCGAGAGGATCGACGTCTCGTTCACCTCGACGAGGTCGGTGAACCCGAGCTTGGTGAGCGCGTCGCGGTCATCGGCGTTGCTCGCGTATCCGACGCGCACCGAACGCAGTCCGACGACACCCTCCTCGCGCAGACCCGATCCGTCGGAGGCCTCGACGTCGACCCCGTAGATGTCGGCGATGGCCTGGGCCGCAGCATCCGCCGTCGCATCGCGTCGGAAGACGACGGTGCCGTCCTCCAGCTGCGAGAGCGCGATCCCCTCGCCGAGCAGCTCGTTGATCGCCTGGTAGTCGGCGACGCCCCGCGGCTCGAACGAGAGGTACGCGCCCCCGGAAGCCAGCGAACCCGTCAGAGGCGCCTCGACGATGCGCTCGAGCGCCGTCGTCGGGGCGGGATCGGTCGTGTAACCGAGGGCCTCGACGTCGGCTCCCCACAGCAACGACAGGCTCCACGCGGAGATGTCGTACATGTCGGGCACCCGGTCGGTGATGTCGGTGCCGTCGGCGAGCAGCACGTTCGCGAGGCCGCGGACGGGCTGGTGCATGTCGACGTAATAGGACCCGGCGGGATAGGTGACGCCCTCGGCGGTGAACGGTGCCGTGGTGCGCGAGACCTCGATGCCGTTGACGAGCAGTTGCTGCACGAGCGTCTGCGCGTCGGAGTCGGAGCGCTGGCCCGCGCCCTGCGGGATGACGTAAGCGCGCGGGAAGTCGGTCGTGTAGATGTCGTTCTCGTCCCAGATGTCGGTCCACTCCGTGGGCACGCCCTCGGGGAGGTCGTCCGGCGAGACGTCCGCGGGGATCTCGACGCTCTCGGCGCCGGTGAGCCCGCGCCCGAAGATCTCGATCTGGTTCTCCAGCAGCGAGGCGCTGTTGTCCTGCACGTAGTCGGCGACGGTATCGATGACCACCTCGGCGACCTCGATGTTCACCTTCGCGCGCGCCGGCTGGTCGCCGCTGCGACCGAGCGGCAACTCGACCGTGTTGGTCACGGCACCCTGATACGCGACGTACTGCGGGGCGAAGAT
The DNA here is from genome assembly GCF_003095395.1 of Microbacterium sp. Gd 4-13. Lineage (GTDB taxonomy): Bacteria > Actinomycetota > Actinomycetes > Actinomycetales > Microbacteriaceae > Microbacterium. The sequence continues at coordinate 114,042 of NZ_QEIJ01000006.1, read as the reverse complement.
CGGCGGCCAGTCGTCCCATCCCGAACGCTGGTCGCGGTAGGGGATGTTGATGAAGCCGGTGTTGGTCGACGTCACTCCCCCGGTCTCGGGGTTGTAGTAGGTGTTGCCCGGGATGTTCGCCTCGGTCACGGCCTTCTCGATGTCGAGCGCGGTCGCGTAGGCGTGCGGCACGAACAAATCGTACTCGTAGTTCTCGCCGTGGGGCGGACCGCACGGCTCGACCTGCAGCACGCTGGTGTAGCCGTGCAGATCGATGAAGTACGTCGGCTGGATGATGCTGGCGAGGTCGCGGACGATGGATGCTTCCTTCGTCGCGCCGGTGATGAAGTCGCGGTTGGGGTCGTACCCGTTCACGGTGCCGCGCTGTCCGAGCGCGCGCCCGTCGGGGTTGTTGGTGACCGTGAAGTAGATGCGATGGTTGTCGAGCAGATCCTGGACGACCGGGTCGGCGCTGGTGGCGAGATCCTCGATGTAGTTCAGGGTGGCGTCGGTGCCCTCCCACTCGTTGCCGTGGATATTCGCGTTGAACCACAGCGGCACCTTGTAGCCCTCGGCGAGCGCCGCATCGGAAGCCGCCGCCGCGGGGTCGTACTTCACTTTGGTCCGCCAGGCGTCCTGCTGAGCCGTCTCGGCGGGGGTCTCACGCGACGTCACCGTCACCATGTAGATCTCGCGGCCCTGGTAAGAGGTGCCCACGACCTGCGACGACACGCGGTTGCTGCGGTCCATGAGGCGGTTCAGGAACGGCGCGATCTCGTCGTACGGCATCACACCGCGCGCGATCGACGCATCGGTGGGCAGGTCGGGGACGACGGTGAGACGGGGCTGGTACGGATACTGCGTCGGCATGTCGATCGACGACGTCGGGCGCACGATCGAGAGCGCGGGCGGGGCGACCGCCGCCGTGGCCGGCGCGAACGCCAGCATGGACGAGACGATGGCGACGACGCCACCTATGGACACGAGAGCACGGGTTCGCACGAAGCGGACTCCATTCGAAAGGGGGGAACTCGACGCACGCTCGGAGCTGAGCGCGCGAGACCACGCCGTCCGGTGGGACGCGGATCGAAGAGACAGGCGGTGCCCCCACCCTAGGAAGCGCGTGTTTCGCTCCCGTGTCGGTCGGGTGTCGGGAAGACTATGCGCGGGCTATGCGGGGATCGGACGGTCGGCGACGCGCGCGACGCGGTCGGGTTCGACCGTCACGACGAGGGACGGCGTCCGCGCGACCCCGTCGACCGCCACGACGTAGCGCCCCGGGGCGAGTCCTTCGAAAAGCACGCGCCCGGCCTGATCGGTGAGACCGTCCCGCTCGACGCGGAGGCATCCCTGCCGCGCCAGCGTGACATCGGCTTCCGCCGCGAACGCCCCGTCGTCCGCGCACAGGTGAAGCTCGACCGCGCCGGCCATCGGCACCACCACCGGAGTGACCTCGACGTCGCCGCGGCTCGGGAGCTCCACGCGCTCCTCCGAGAGCGCGTAGGGCAGCCAGTCGTGACCGAAGCGGCGGTAGACGAGCAGCTCATACCCGCCGGCCGGAGCCCGGAGGGCGAAGCGGCCCGCGCGGTCGATCTCGACCACGAGCGTGTCGCCGTCGAAGGGATCGACCGGGGTGGGCTCGTCCAACAGCGCGACGGCGTACTCGCCCACGGCACCCGAGATCACGCCCGTCACGCGTCCGGCCGCGGTCAGGACCGCGTCGACGTCCACGGTCTCCACACCGGCATCCACGATCACGCGGGCCGCATCGTCGCCCCGGCGGACGTTGGGAAACCAGGCCTCCGCGTATCCGAAGGGGGCATCGGGGAGAGCGATGTCGGAGGGGCGGAACAGCACCGCGTAGCGACCGGCAGGGACGTCGCTGATCGCGTAACCGCCGTCCGATCGCGCCGTCGCGCTGTACGCCCGACCGGTGGTCTCGTCGATCGCGACGATGTCGCCGGCAACCGGCTCGCCCCTGTTCGAGGCGAGGCGCCCGAGGATGCGGCCCGTCCCCGGCTCTGCGGCGATGGCCGCGGCCGGCGCGAAGAACGATCCCGCGACGACCGCGGAGGCGAGGAGGGCGGCAGCCCGGCGCAGCGACCCGGGCCGGTGCGAGCCGTTCGAGTGGTTCACGTGCCCGCTCCTGCTGAGGTCGATCCGCCGCCGTGGTCGGCCGCGGTCGCCGCACCGTAACAGGTGCGGATGGCGCGGAGGTGACTACTCGGTGTCGCTTTCGTGCTCGATCTCTCCGGCGGCGATCGCCTCGGCGTAGGTGCGCAGGTCGGGTCCGGGTTCGTAATCGATGAACCGGTCCTTCAGACGGGCGTTCAGCTCGGCGAACGCTTCGTCGGCCGTCGCCCCGGGGTGGGTCTTCGCGACGTCGACGACCGCTTCGCGCAGCACTCGGTTCGCGTCGTCGACGATCTTCGCCCGCGCCGGTTCGTTCCAGGAGATCTCTGAGGTCTTCATGCCGCGAGCGTACGTCGCGCGGGGTCCGCGAAAGCCGGGGTTGCGCCCGCGCTACCGACGGTGTGCGGCGGAGTCGGAGCCGATTCTCTCATCGACCCAGCCCTGGAGCTTCCAGGCCGGCACGCGGAAGACGCGGGCGATCGCCGCGACCGAGTACCGCGCCTCGATCACGGCCGCGACGGCGAACTGCGGCAGGGTGTCGAACGAGCGGCCGGCCAGCGCTCCCGTGCGCAGATCCGCGAACGTCCGCGGAGGCCGCTCGGCGGGCGCGGCCGGATCACGCGGCGATGCCGCAGCGACCGTCGGCGCCCCCGCGGGCGCGTAGCCGCGCGACGGGGACGGGGGCGCAGCATCCGCCGAGGTCTCGCCGACCGAGACGAACGAGCGCACCGGCACCCCGAGCGCATCCGCGGCCGCGAACAGCGTGAACAGCGTCGTCGCACCCTCGCCGCGCTCGAGCGCCGACAGTGCGGGGGCGGCGACGCCGGCGAGCGTGGCGAACTCCTGCAGCGACAGCCCCTGCGCCGTCCGGTGTTCATGGATGCGGCGGCCCAAGGCGGCTACGCCGACACCCGCTCGTGCCGCCCTCTCCGAGCGTCCGTGCGATGCGATCGTCCCCATACGATCCTCCCCGCCTCGGATCGTAGCGCTACCACATGAACGCCGCATCCCGAAGCCCTCCGTGGATGCCTTATCCTGGAGGAGCAAGGGGAGTACTCCCACTCGCGGCGCTGCCGTCATTACGGACTCGACATCGAGTCCCGGCACGTCGGTCCCGACCCCGGTCGTGATGGAGGAGACCTTGACGTCGTTGTAACGTCCTCTCACCCCTGGAGCTCTCCCGTGGAGATCACGCCTCTCATTTGGCTTATCACGATCGCGGTCACCATCGCGTTCTTCGTCTACGAATTCTTCGCGCACGTGCGCACACCGCATGAACCGACCGTGGGCGAGTCCGCCCGCTGGTCGGCGTTCTATATCGGGCTGGCGCTGCTGTTCGGTGTCGTCATCGGCGCGGTGTGGGGCTGGAACTTCGGCGGCGAGTACTACGCCGGATACCTCACCGAGAAGGCGCTGTCGATCGACAACCTCTTCGTGTTCCTTCTGATCATGACGGGCTTCGCGGTGCCCAAGAAGTACCAGCAGAAGGTGCTGATGGTCGGCATCGTCATCGCGCTCATCATGCGTGGCGCGTTCATCGCCGTCGGCGCGGCGCTGATCGACAACTTCTCGTGGATCTTCTACCTCTTCGGCGCCCTGCTGCTGTTCCTCGCGTACCGCCAGGCCTTCTCCCACGGTGAGAGCGACCCCGCCAACGGCAAGTTCATGAGGTTCGTTCGTCGCCACCTCGCCGTCACCGAGGAGTACCACGGAGACAAGCTCACCGTGAAGCTGGACGGCAAGCGCTTCGTCACCCCGATGCTGCTCACCATCGTCGCGATCGGTTTCATCGACCTCGTCTTCGCGGTCGACTCGATCCCCGCGATCTACGGCCTGACGAATGAGGCCTACATCGTGTTCACGGCCAACGCCTTCGCGCTCATGGGCTTGCGTCAGCTCTACTTCCTTATCGGCGGCCTGCTCGAGCGTCTCGTGTACCTCGCCCAGGGGCTGGCGGTCATCCTCGCCTTCATCGGTGTGAAGCTCGTCTTCCACGCCCTGCACGTCAACGAGCTGCCGTTCATCAACGGGGGCGAGCCGCTCCTGTGGGTGCCCGAGATCCCGATCTGGTTCTCGCTCCTGTTCATCGGCGCGACCATCGCCGTCGCCACGGTCGCGAGCCTCGCGAAGACCCGCAACGACGCCCGGAAGAAGGACCGCACCCGCATCGAGGGCGAGCCCGTCATCCACGCCGACGAGGAGTCGCAGCACTAGCCCCCGCATCCGCCTCTCGCCCGGCTCGTCCCGCCGCGAGAGGCGCGCGTCCGGCCACGGGCGGCGGAGACCTCACGAGCGGAGGACGGTTCCCCAGAAACTGGTCCTCCGCTCGTCGGTTGTCCTCCGGCGGTGACGGATGCTGCGCCGGCGCGATCAGCCGAGCGAGGCCTTCGCCTCGACCACGCGGCGGGCGGCGGCGTCGACCTTCGCCGCGAACGCATCGTCGGTCTGTGCGCGCGACAGCACCGCCGCGTACATCTCGGGGAACACCGTCGGGTCGGCCGAGACGAGCACCAGGTCCACCCCGGCCTCGATCGAGAGCAGGGCGCGGTCACCGGGTGCCCAATCGCGGATCTGGGCGGCGGCCGAGAGGTCGTCGGTCGTGACCACGCCCTCGAAACCGAGCTGTTCCCGCAGCAACCCCGTGACGACGGTGGGCGAGAAGGCGGCGGGCGCGGCGGGGTCGATCCGCGCGTAGACCGCGGTCGACATCATCACGACCGCCGGCCCCTCGGCGAGGAGATCGCCGTAGACGGCCACGTCGGCCGAATCGGCGCCGACGACGTCGTCGACGACGCCCGACCGGGTGTCGGTGTTCTGCGTCGCCCGCCCGAGACCGGGGAAGTGCTTCAGCGTCGGCATGACGCCCGAGGTGCGCATCCCGGCGGCGAAGGCTCCGGCCTTGTCGGCGACGGTCGCCCGGTCGAACCCGTACTCGCGGTTCAAGGCACCGATCGGCGGGTTCTGGGGCCCCGCTTCGGCACTCGTGACGATGTCGGCCACCGGGGCGAGGTTCATGTTCACCCCGGCCTGCGCGAGCTGGGCGCCCCAGCGGGTGGCGTCCGTCTCGAGCGTCGCGGTGTCGGAGCGCGCCTGGGTGAGGGCGGTGGGCATGCTGTCGAAGCCAGGACCCGAGAGCACCTGCACGTCGCCGCCCTCCTGGTCGGTCGCGATCCACAGCGGCGGGACGCTCTCGAGATGGGCGTCTTCGAAGGTCTTCACGAACGCGGCCGCCGCTTCGACGCCGGCCGAGGAGCGGCCGTGCAGGAAGATCCCGCCGACATGCTGCTGCGACACCGCCTCGAGGGTGATCGGATCGGGCCCACCGACCGAGGTGCCCACCATGAAGAGCTGCCCCACCCGCTGTTCGAGCGACAGGTCGGCGATCGGGTCGACGGGTGTGGGGGTGACGGTCGGGGACGCCGGTGCAGCCGTCGAGGGGGCCCTGCTCGACGACTCCGCGGTCGGCGACGGGGACGCCGCCGCGCATCCGACGAGGCCGAGGAGCGCGACGACGGCCAGGGCTGCGGGGGGAAGGATTCTCGTCACCCCTCCATCGTGGCAACCCGATCGTCTCGCGGGGCCCGGGTTGCGCGTGCGCGGGGTGCTATGCGGCGCGACGCGTCGACCACCACGCCCACGCCACCAGCACCGGCTGGAAGAACAGCCGCACGTACCGCCGACGGTCGGTGTCGAGGCCGAAGGCCGAGCGCCCCTTGCGCCACTGGTCGAGATTCCCCGGGAACACCGCGACGAAGAACGCCGCGAGAAGCGCACCGATCCGCCGGCGTTCACCGGGGAGGGCGACCAAGGCCACACCGAAGGCGACCTCGACCACTCCCGAGGCCACGACGACCGTGTCCTTGTCCAGCGGCATGCCGTCGACGAGGGCGTCGGGCACCTGCGCCTGGAAATCCTTCCTCGCCCACAGGAGGTGACTCAGTCCGGCGAAGACCATGGCGGCGGCGAGCGCCCAGCGGGCGACTGTTCTCATGCATTCGAGGGTAGTTGTCAAGGCCGGGGCGCGCGACGGCGGGCCCGCGCCACGATGGGAGCACACCCCGCAACAGGAAGGCAGAACATGGCCCGGATCATCGAGACCATCGACGTGGACGTCCCCGTTCGTGTCGCCTACAACCAGTGGACGCAGTTCGAGGAGTTCCCCGAGTTCCTCAGCTTCGTCGAGTCGATCGTGCAGACCGACGACAAGACGCAGCACTGGAAGGTGAAGGTCGGCGGCCAGGAGCGCGAGTTCGACGCCGAGATCACCGAGCAGCACCCCGACGAGCGCGTCGCGTGGAACAGCATCGCGGGCGAGGAGAACCACGCCGGCGTCGTGACCTTCCACAAGCTCAGCGACACCACCTCGCGGGTCACCGTGCAGATCGACTGGGAGCCCACCGGCCTGCTCGAGAAGGCCGGAGCCCTGGTCGGCGTCGACGACATCGCCGTCAAGCGCGACCTCGCGAACTTCAAGAAGTTCATCGAGTCGCGCGGGTCCGAGACCGGTGCGTGGCGAGGCGACGTCGAGAACTGACGCTCGCTGGAGGACGGACGGCGGTGGGAGCGATCCTGCCGCCGTTCGGCGTATCAGGCCCGGAAGTCGGGCGAGCCCAGCACGCGGTCGGGACGGATCTCGAGCACGACCCGCTCGGGATTCACACGCGGCTGGCGGTAGCGCCGCGCATACAGGTCGACGGCGTGGGCGACGGCCCCCTCATCGTCGAGCACCCTCGCGGCGCCCTCGAAGCTGATCCACCGCCGACCGTCCACCGAACAGATCGACGCGCGCCCGCGGCGCTCGGCGTTGAGGAACTTCTGCGAACCTCGCGATCCGATCACGCGCACGACGTCGTCCTCCCACGTGAAGCCCACGGGCACCGCGTGGATCCGGTCATGCCGCCCGAGGGTCGAGAGGGTGGCGAGGTGGTATTCGGAGAGGAAGGCGCGCGCGGCGGCGGTGATCATCGTCCCAGCGTGCCAGAGTGGAAGTTCTTTACTCGGCTAGTAATCACCGAGCCTAAGTAGAATGTGCTCCGGCACGGACCATGCACCCTGAGCCCCCAGGGAAGGAGTGACCGGTGACCATCACCGACACCGACACCAATTTCGAGACGAACGAGGCGATCCACGACGCCGCCCGGTCGGTGGAGCTGCTGCGACTCTCCGAGGCCCGTCTCTCTCGCAGACGACAGACCCACTGCGGTCCCAGCGAGAACGCCCGCGCGGCGATGCGATACATCCTCGAGCGAGCCGATGGCGGCGAGGGAGTCACGCCGAGTGAGATCGCGGCTCACCTCGGTGTCTCGGGCGCCTCGGTCACCGGCATGCTCGATCGATTGCACGCCGGAGGCATGATCGCGTTCGAAGCGCACCCTCGCGACCGGCGCAGCAAGCTGGTCGTTCCTTTCGACCGTTCGACGGACGCGGACGACGTCGACCCGGTGACGGCCAAGATCCGCCAGTTCGCCGGCGATCTCTCCCCCGAAGCGGCGGCCCAGATCGCCGACTTCCTCGAACGCGTGCGCGAGGTCGTCGACGCCGAGTGCGCCTGACAGCCGCGGCCGTCAGCCGACGACAGGCTCCGGCGGAGCGTCGGCGTCGGGCTCGGGCGTCACGGCCAGCCCGTTCGGGCTCCCGGCCTCGAGCATGAGCTGATCGACCCAGCGACGGTTGAGCGACGGCGGGCGGCTTCCGTAGAAGTGGAAGACCAACGGGATGGACGGATGGATCCAGATCGACCGCGAACCGCTTCCGTCGCCGGCGGCGAACTGGAACATGAACGACTCGTTCCGGCGCAGCTTGTTCATGAACACGATCCGCAGGTGAGACAACGCACGGTCCTCGATGTCGAAGGAATGACCCTGCGCGTTGTAAATCAGTTTGCCCACGATCACAGACTACCGCGCGCACCGACTTAACTAGTCAGGGCGGCGGCGGTGAACGATCTCCGGCGCGGCGCCATTTTTCACCCTCCCACGGCCTCGTGACGCTGTCCGCCCTTCCCGCGAGTTCACCGAGAATCGATGCACGAGAATCCACTTTTGTCCCCCGAACGGGGGACGCCGCCCGTATGATGGGCGGGACGGCCCGGCACCGGTCGTCAGCCCTCGCCGGCGTGTGACTTCGTCCACCCGACGGGGGCACTCTTTTTCCCTCCCGTCCGGATCGCACCGGTCGGCCCACCGCGAGTAGAGTCCCTTCTGATGGGTACCCCGACGTCTCGTCCGACGACGCGTCGACGGACAAAAAAGACCCTGCTGATCGCCGCCGCCGCGCTACTGGCCATCGGGCTCGTCGCTGTGATCGCGTTCGTCGGGATCAACGCGCAGACCTTCTTCCACGCGTTGGGCGCGCGTCCGCCCGCGGTCGGAACGACGATCGTGGCCCCGAGCGAGTCCAAGGCCGCCCGGTCGGCCGCCTCCCCGACCGGGCTGTCCGACGATGAGACCGCCGCGGCCACGTATCTCGCCGCGCAGCCGACCGCCTACTGGTTGACGCCCGAGCTCGACCCGATCGACGAGGTGTGGGACCGGATCGCGCATCTTGCCGACGAGGCACGCGATCAGGATGCTGCGCTCGCGGTCGTCGTCTACGGCCTGCCCGGGCGCGATTGCGGCAACCATTCCGCCGGCGGGCTCGACCCCGAGGCGTACGTCGAATGGACCGACCTCATCGGTCAAGCGCTGCGCAACGCCCAGGACGTGCAGAAGATCGTGATCCTCGAGCCCGACAGCCTCGCCCTCGCCCCCGACTGCGGCAACGTCGACGAGAGAGTCGTGCAGCTCTCCGGCGCCGCCGACCGGTTGGCCGGGATCGACACCTGGATCTACCTCGACGGCGGGCACTCCGACTGGCTGTCGGCGCAGCAGATGGCCGATCTGATCCGCCAGGTCGGCGTCGCCGACCGCGTGCGAGGCTTCGCCACGAACGTGTCGAACTACCAGTCCACGTCCGCCGAGTTCGACTACGCGCACGAGGTGGCTGCCCTCCTGGGAGGCAACGTGCACGCGATCGTCGACACGTCGCGAAACGGCGCCGGTCCGGCCGGCAGCGAGTGGTGCAATCCCGGAGGACGCCTGGTCGGAGACCCCGGAGGCACGTACGGCGACGACGTGGTCGACACGAACCTCTGGATCAAGCCGCCCGGCGAGAGCGACGGCACCTGCAACGGCGGCCCCGACGCCGGTGTGTGGTGGCCGGAGGGCTCCGCCGAGCTCACCCGCGACGTACGGTGAGGCTGTCACTGCCCCGCTCACGCCGTATGTACAAGTATGTAATGATAACGCTGGACCGAGCGGTGCCACCGGTCTGCGCGACTTCCGGTTCGCAGCATCCGCTCACCTGATAAGCCCGGAGAGCAGGGACATGAGCGATTCAGCGGACGTCAAGACCGCCGTCATCGTCGAGGACGATCCCGACATCCGGCACCTTCTCGTAGAGGTCCTCGAGTCGGCCGGCTTCTCGACCGTCTCGGTCGGCAACGGCATCGACGGGGTTCGGGCGGTCATCGCCTACCAGCCGTTGATCACCACCCTCGACGTGAACATGCCCGGCATCGACGGATTCGAGGCCGCCCGCCGCATCCGCGCGCAGAGCGACACCTACATCATCATGCTGACCGGCCTGGAGGACGAGGCCGACGTCGTGCTCGGACTCGGCGCAGGTGCCGACGAGTACGTCGTCAAGCCGTTCCGGCCGCGTGAACTCCGAGCGCGCATCGAAGCCCTCCTGCGCCGCCCCCGAGGCGGCGACACCCAGGCGACGACACCGCGACAGGACTCCGTCGGGCCCTCGTTCCCCGGCGCGCGTGCGACCGGTCACACGCAGTCGATCCCGATCGTGCGCAATGTCCCCGACGCCGCCTATCACCAGGCACCCACGGGGCAGCCCTCTGTCGCGGCATACGAGGAGCACCGCCTTCCGCCGACCGGCGCGATGCCCGGCTCCCCCGTCATCGTCCCGTCCTCGCACGGCCCCGCCTCCTACCCGCCCGCGGGTTCCGACGTGGCCGTCCGTCCGAGCGGCTCCGTCGCGCCGACCGGCGCGCACTGGGTGCTGCACCGAGACCTGCAGCTCGATCCCGAGACCCGCATCGTCTTGGTCGCCGGGCAAGAGATGGATCTGACCCGCACCGAGTTCGATCTGCTGGCGACGCTGCTCGAATCCAAGCGGCGCGTGCGCAGCAAGGCCGACCTCACCCTGGTCCTGAGGGGCGAGTCCTACGTGACGAGCTACTTCGTCGGCGACGCCGACAAGCGGGCGATCGAAGCGCACATGACGAACCTCCGCCGCAAGCTCGGCGACAACCCGGCCGCACCGCGCTACATCGAGACGGTGCGGGGAGTCGGCTACCGCCTCACGTCCGAGCTCACCTCGGCGTGATCCGCGCGCACCACGCAGAACGGATGCCTCGACCCTCCCCAGGGCCGAGGCATCCGTGTTTCTGACACGTCGGATTCGTGATCAGACCTTGTATCCGTGGTAGCGACGGACGAGCTTGAAGAACATTCCGAGGGTCTGGAGCACGGTCACGACGCCGACGATCGGCCAACCGATCCACAGGATCGTGGACTGGGCCATCGGGCCGATCAGCAACCAGACGATCGTCATCGCGATAGCGATGGCGACGAGCACGATGAGCGGCGTCCAGTGTCCGAGGCCGCCACCCTTCTCGGCCTTGGCCTGCATCGCCCAGTTGTCGACCTTCTTCCGCGAGAAGAAGCGGCTCCAGGAGCGGACGAAGTGACTGAGCCGCACCCACATGAACATCTCGGCGGGGAGGAAGGTCGCCGCGAAGAGCAGGTCGCGGCTGTTGCTGTCCTTCATCGTCCGCGCGATGCGCACGTTCAGCAGGATCGCCATCCCCGACGGGATGAGCCACCACGGCGAGAAGACGAAGGCGTTGATCGACAGCGAGCCCGCCAGCAGCGTCACGAAGGCGACGCGCACGAACAGGTTGGTGAGCATGCCGAAGTTCTCGAGCCAACGCAGACGCAGGTTCGGGTGGAGGGGCTGGCCCTTGGTGTCGCCCCGCTGGCCGGGCCACATGAGCTCGATCGCACCGTAGGTCCACTTGACCTGCTGCGCGTCGTAACCGGAGAGCGTGGTCATTCCGCCGACGTTCGCGCGAGCGTAGGGGCTGATTTTCGTGAGGTAGCCGGCGCTCTTGATCTGCAGCGAGAGCAGCGAGTCCTCGACCTCGGAGTCGCGCACCCAGGGAGAGTTCTGGTGGTTCTGCCGCATGGCTTCGCGCAGCGCGTGCGTGGAGAAGATCGAGAACTGCCCGCCCAGAACGGCCATGTTGCGTCCGCGCAGCAGGTTCTGGAGGTTGAAGGCCGCGAACTGCGTGCGCTGGCCGGCGATGAGGAACTTCGCGATAGCGCCCTTGATCGGGCGGTCGTCGATCGAGTAGATCGCCGAGATCCCACCGATGCGCGAATCGGCGACGGCTTCGCTCTCGAGGTACTCGACGGCCTGCGTGTCGGCGATGGTGTCGCCGTCGACGCCGAGCAGGTAGTCGTACCCCTCCACCAGCGAGTAACCGTAGTTGAGCGCGCCGACCTTCTTGTCGGGGTTCTTTCCGATGTCGTGCACGAAGACCTCGGTGAACTGCTCCCCGAGGTCGGTCGTGATCTCGTGCGGCCCGCTGTACTCGGAGGCGATCTTGACGGTCGCGTCGGAGGTGTTGTTGACGACGACGTGGATGACGTCGGGCACGCGGGTCTGCTTCAGGAGCGCCTCGATCACCTCGGCGATCGACTCCTCCTCGTTGTAGGCGGGGATGACGCACCCGATGGTGGAGCGGTGTCCGCCGTTGTCCTCGAGCACCGCGGAGAAGTCGTCGGCGAACCCGGCCGCCGAGTTCGCCTGGATGGGCTCGTGGGTGAACGAGGGGGGCGCGAACGCCTGCGTGGCGAGGGAGGTGCGCGTGTCGCTCATGGGGTGTCTTCCAATCGGATTCTTCGACCTTCCGGCCGAGACCCACTCTGGCGGACCCCCCTCAGGGAATCAGCGCGCGTACGTCACGCTTTCCCACAAGATTCCCTCAAGATCCCCTCGGTTCATCCCGCCGAGCCGGCGGGGTAGATCGCGATGGGCACGTACTGGTAGACCGTCTGCTGCGAGAAGGAGTTCTCGTCGTTGGCGCCGCCTTCGACCCAGATGTTCATTGCGAACTCCAGAGTGACGCCGTAGGTGTCGTTCGGCATCTGGCGCATCGTCGTCTCGGGAACGTGCAGGCCGCCCTGGAAGCTGTTCAGCAGCAGACCGCGGTCGGACCGGTTCGTGTCGGCCGGGACGAGCGTGCGCGGGTCGGCGCTGAACTGGAACGGGCTCTGCACCTGACCCGACGTCTGGGCGGTCTGCGACGTGATCGAGATCGCCGAGATGTAGACGCGGCGCTTCTGGGTGAGAACGGCCTTCTCGTCCACGCGCTGGTCGTACGCGTTGACGGCGAATCCGAACGTCTTCTCCCGATCGGTCGTCCATTCCTGGGTGCGCCGTGAGTCGACCGCCCACATGTCGAGCGTCACCTCGAGCCCGTCGGCGACCTCGGTCTTGAGCGAGACCGAGCCGTCGTAGGTGAACTGGGAGGCGAAGTCCATCGACTCCGACGGCTGCGGCTGCGGGGTGACGACCGCGCTCGGGGCGCTCGCGGGCTCGGCGATGCCTTGCACGTTGTTGAACGTGTCGACCAGCTGCGCGCACCCGGTGAGCGATAGCCCGGCAAGGGCGAGGGAGGCGACGACGGCCGCGGAGCGGACTTTCCGGCGCGAAGAAACACGGAGGCTCATGGGCCCACTCCTGAGGATGTGATGCGCGGGTGCGCGAAGGGTCGATTCGGCGACCATCACGCTGCGGGATGCAGGCCTCAGGGGGAGTCTGACCGGGGCGATGAGTCGGGAGCATACATCGGCCGGAGCAGAGACAGGATGGCGCGCAAGAGAATACACCACCGCCGTAGACTCACCGCATGGGTGCCGCGATTCGTCTTCCGGTGTCGTCGCCGGTCGACGTCGTGGAAGACCCAGACGACGCGTCTCCGAGCAGCCGCACGCGGTCGATCTGGCTGTTCCAGCTCGTCCTGGCGGCGAGCGTGATCGTCACGGTGATCGTGGTCGAAGCGCTTCAGCCTCGCCTGTTCGGTTCATGGACGTTCGCGGCCGGAGTGATCGCGATCGTCGTCTTGACGGTCGCGACCCTGGTCGTGCCTTGGCAGCGCGTGTCGCGCAACGCCGTCGTCGTCATGCCGTTCCTCGATCTGATCGGGATCGGATTGCTCGCGTACGACAGCGACATGCGCTTCGGTTTCTTCTGGGTGTTCCCGGTGACCTGGATCGCCTCCTACTACTCCCTCCTGCACCTCGGCGGGGCGCTCGGGACGGTCGGCGCGATCATCCTCATCGATGCCAGCGTGAACGGCCCCACGCCCTTCGCCGCGCTGCGGCTTCTCGTGGTGATGCTCTCGCTCACCTTCATCGGCCTCACCACCTACCTGACGGCCCGCCAGAACAACGCCTTCAAGAATCTCCTCCGCCGTCAGGCGTCCCGGCTTCAGAGCACGCTCCAGCGTGTCACCGGACAGGAGAGGCGCGTGTCCGAGATGCTGAACGGCCTCGACACCGGTATCGCTCGCCTGTCGTCGGATGGAGAGGTACTCGCCCTCAACGACACCTACGTCACGCTCTATGCCGTCGACCGCGACGACCCCAAGCGTCCGGGGGCGTCGGTGGAGTACGCGACCCTCCGCGGCGAGCCCCTGCCCGAGCCCGACCGGCCGTTCATGCGCGCGGCCCGGGGCGAGCAGTTCGAAGACGAGCGCGTCTGGCTCTACGACACGCACGGACAGTGGCACGCACTGTCGGCATCGACGCGTCGCCTCACCTCGAACGCCGACGAGCCGGCCACGACGCTCCTCATCGTCCACGACGTCACAGCCCTGATCGAGGCGGAGCGCGCGCGGGAGCACATCGCGACGGTCGTCTCGCACGAACTCCGCAACCCCCTCACGGCGATCATCGGTCACGCCGACCTGCTCCTGGACCACGACGACCTCCCGGCCCGCGTCCGGGAGCAGATCGAAGTCATCGACAACGCCGGCCAGCGCATGCAGAAGCTGATCTCCGAGATCCTCGCGGGCTCCCGCGCGCGATCGGACGAGTCGAGCACTCAGACCTCCGCCGACGTGCGTCGCATCATCGATGCATCCGTCCAATCCTTCCGCCCGGCCTCCGACGGGCGTCGCATCGCGATCCTGGTCGACGCGCCCGACCACCTCCCCCACGTGGGTGACGCGTTCCGGTTGCGGCAGGCGTTCGACAACATCCTCAGCAACGCGATCAAGTACACGCCCGGCGGCGGGACGGTGCGCATCAGCGCGGCGAAGACCGACGACCGCCTCGTCGTGGCGTTCGCCGACACCGGCGTCGGCATCTCGCCCGCCGACCTGCCGCGCATCTTCGACCCGTACTTCCGCACGCAGTCCGCGCGCGAGAGCCCCACGCCGGGCACGGGACTGGGAATGGGCATCGTTCGCGACATCATCGAGCAGCAGGGCGGTACGCTCGACGTGGACAGCGAGCAGGGAACCGGCACCACCGTGACGGTCTCGCTGCCGGTCGTGACAGAGGCATAAACGGGGTTCTTCATGGGGTCGATCGCCGTCGCCAACCTCGGCGTCGCCCAGGCGGTCGTCGCATCGTTGGGCACCGTGATGATCGTCGGTCTCGGGTTCCTGCAGCGCCCGTCGCGGTCGTCGCTGCTGTGGTCGCTCGCCTTCATCCTCGCCATGGTCAGCACCTGGGTCACCCTCGCGGGCGAGGCATTGGCGCTCGAGGGGCTGCGGCGTCTGGGCCTCGGCCTCATGCTCGGAGCCCCGGCACTCATCTGGTCGGGCTTCCGCGCCCGACGCCGGGTGCGCGCGTTCCCGTGGATCGCCGCCGTGCTGGCGGCCGTGTGCGCCGTGATCCTCATCGTGCTGACCGACCCCCAGGCGTACAGCCTCGGGTTCCGCACGGTGTTCCTCGCCTCGAGCGTCTTCGCCGCGCTCACCGTCGTCGAGATCCAGCGCTCCCCCGACCGGCACGAAAGGCTCGTGCTCCCCCTGCTGCTGGTCTCGTCCGCGTTCGTGGTGCTGGGCGTGTTCTCCCTTCTGGCGGGTCTGATCTCCTCCCCCGGCACCGTCGAGGACCTCGCACTCGTGCGACTTCTGAATTCGCTCGGGATGCTGGTGTACCTCGTGTGCGTGACCGTCACCCTCCTGTTCTTCACCTCGGTGTCGAGCGCGGGCGTTCAGACGGCCCGGTCGTGGACGCAATTCGCGGTCGCCGCCACCGACCGTCTCGCGCGCGCCCGCGCGGCCGGCGAGACCAGCTGGGTGCTGCTGTCGGTGCAGATCGACGACCCCGACGAGATCCGCGCGGCCGCCGGCGAAGCATCCTTCTCCCGCATCGCCGAACGATTCGACTATGCCGTCGTCTCCTCGTTCCCCGCCGAAGCCGACATCGGACGCGAGGGGCGGGGCCGCCTGGTCGTGCTGACCGCGCGACCCGGTCCCGTGATCCGCGAGCACATGCGCACCCTGCTGCGCGAGGTGTCGACCATCGACGCCGCCCAGCAGATCTCCGTGCAGCTGTCGGCCAGCATCGGATGGGCCCCGGCCGACGTCGTCGGTTACGACTTCCCCGCCCTGCTCACCGCGGCGCAGCAGGCGTCCGCCGAGGCATCCGCGCTCGGTGGCGACCGATGGCAGCGGATCGGCGCCTGACTACTCCGCGCCGCCCGCGATGGCGACGGTGAGCGTGTCGGTCGCGGTCTGCTTCGCGTACTCGCTCGACGTCGGCGTCGTCTGCACGAGGTACTCGTACGTGAACTGCAGGGTGACGAAGGTCGCGCCGTCGGGCACCTCGCCCACGTTGAACGTCTGCGAGTAGCTGTAGGGGTCGAGCACGGGATATCCGGGGCTCACCGTCGACTGATCGACCTGCGCGGTCAGCGGCGCGAACGACTCCGTCGCGTTGCCGGGCACCGCGATCATCGACGCACGTTGCAGATAGACCTGCTGGCCGTCGTTCGGCGTGACGGTGGTCACCATCGAGAGCTGGATCGGCTTCAGCGCCGTCGCCGTCCACCTGTCCATCGACAGGGTCGACCAGTAGTTCACCTCGGCGGCGACCGATCCCGCCTGGATCTTGCGCTCGGTCGATCCGCTCGAGAGGTCGTTGGGCACCGGCTGCGGGGCCACCGACTGCGTCGGGGAGGGCGACGTCGAGACCGCCGGCTCGTCCGTGCCGTCCACCGCCCAGGGCGGGGTCCCGCAGGCCGTCATCACGAGCGCGGCCGTCAGCGCGAGGGCGCCCGCACCCACGGTGCGGCGTCGATTCGAACCAAACATGTGCGGCCTCTCCCTGGATGACTGCGATTCTATCCGCGGGGGGATGAACCACCCGTGACCGCCTAGGGTGATCGGGTGAGCGCATCGACTCCCGACGCCCCCCGGAGCCTGCCGGGTCGCATCGTCGCCTGGACGCTGGCGGCGATCCTCGCCCTCGCGGTCCTCGGGGCACTGTGGATCGGCGTGCGCGGCGTGATGGCCTACGGGCACCTGACCGACGCTCAGGATGCGGCGGCCGAGGTCGCCGCCCGTCTGAACGACCCCGCCGCGGCCGCCGAGGCCATCGCCGGTATCTCCGGCGACACGGCGCACGCACGCGCTCTCACGAGCGACCCGATCTGGCGGGCCGCCGAATCCCTGCCGTGGATCGGTGCGCAGCTGTCGGCGGTGTCGACGGTGACCGCCGCCGTCGACGACGTCGCGAGCTCGGCGCTCACCCCGCTGGCCGAGGTCGCGTCGTCGTTCTCGGTCGATGCCATCCGCCCCCGGGACGGCGCGATCGACATCTCGCTCTTCACTTCGCTCGCGCCCGCGGCGCGTACCGGTGCCGACGAGATCGGCGCCGCCGCAGCATCCGTCGGTTCGATCGACACGTCGCGGTTGATCGGCCCCCTGCGGGAGCCGATCCTCCAGGCGCAGGAGCTTCTCGAGACGACCACGGCCGGCGCCGAGGCCCTCGCCCGCGCGACCGAGCTCATGCCCGCCATGCTCGGCGCCGACGGGCCCCGCAACTACCTCGTGATCTTCCAGAACAACGCCGAGTGGCGCTCGCAGGGCGGCATCGTCGGCGCGATGGCCGTGATCAGCACCGACGGCGGGCGGATGTCGCTCTCCGCGCAGGGGTCGTCGGGCGACTTCCGGCGGTACGACGCGCCGGTGGTGCCGTTGTCGCCCGAACTCCTCGGCGTGTACGGCGAGCGCCCCGGGCTCTACATACAGAACGCCACCCAGGTGGCCGACTTCGCGCTCACCGGGCAGATCGCCAAGGAGATGTGGGCGCGCGAGTTCGGCACGCAGGTCGACGGCGTCATCTCCCTCGATCCGGTCGCCCTGTCGTACCTGCTGGCGGCGACGGGTCCGATCACCCTGCCGACCGGTGACGTGCTGACCAGCGACAACGCGGTCGACCTCCTCCTCAACGGCGTGTACCAGCGGTACGAACGACCCGCAGACCAGGACGCCTTCTTCCAGGCAGCCGCGGCCGAGGTCTTCTCGGCACTGTCGTCGGGCGCCGCCGAGCCCCGCCCCCTCCTCGAGGCCCTCGCGCGAGCGGGCGACGAGAACCGCCTGCTGCTGTGGAGCGCACGGAACGATGACCAGGCGATCCTCGACGCGACGACGCTGCAGGGCGGGCTGCCGGTGACCGACGCGCAGCAGACGGCGTTCGGCGTGTACCTCAACGACGGCACCGGCTCGAAGATGGACTACTACCTGACCGCTGACGCGGGTGCGGGGTGGTGCACCGGCGTCGACGGCGAATCGACCGCGGAGGCGGTCGTCATGATTCGCAACGACGCACCGGCCGATGCGGCGAGCCTGCCGACGTACATCACCGGCGGGGGCAGCTTCGGCGTACCGGAGGGATCGGCGCGCTCGGTCGCCTACGTCTACCTGCCCTCCGGGGCCGAGCTCGTCTCGAGCGAGGCCTCGAACGCCGGTGGTACGCCGGTTTTCGGCGGTGGTTTCGATTCGGGCCGCCAGGTGATCTCGTGGACGAGCGAGCTCGCCCCCGGCGAGGAGGCAACCCTGCGCGTGCGGGTGAAGACGCCGCAGACCTCGCAGTTGGCCATGCACATAACACCGACTGTTAACACGAATGAAACGCCGCGAGTTGCAACTACCTGTGAGTAGCCTCGATAATCGTTTATAGGGGACCCTCAGGATCCACCTCCACCGTCGTTCCCCTGCCTTGCACAACGCTGCGAATCCGCGGCGACATGCTGACCAAGAGACAGGTGCCCCCCATGAAAAATAGTTTTGCGAAGGTAGCCGCGGTGATCACACTCGCCGCCGCCGCCACATTCGTTCCGCTCGCTGCCCAGGCCTACCCCACCGGTGACGAGGCGGGTGTCTCCAGCCCCACCGTCACGCCCGGAGGAACCGTCGAGTTCACCGTGGCCGACGACACGTTCGCTCCGGGCGAGCCCGTGACGATCACCCTGACCGGCGAGAACGCGTCGGGCGCGAGCCTGGCCGCTATCAAGATGGCCGTCGAAACCGCCACGCTCGGAACCGTCACGGCCGCGGCCGACGGTTCGATCAGCACCGGCATCACCTTCCCCGCCAACGCGTCGGGCGTCTACACGATCACCGCCACGTCGCCCTCGGTTCCGGCGGGCGTGAGCGTCAGCGTGTCGGCCGCAGCGGCTGGTGGCGGCACCGGCGGTTCCAACGCCGGTGGCAGCCTGCCGGCCACCGGTATGGACTCCGGCTCGCTCCTCGGCCTCTGGGTCGGCGGCGGCGCGCTCGTCCTCGCCGGTGGTGCCGTCGCGGTCGGTGCAGCAGTGCACCGCCAGCGCAAGCACGCCGCGTAAGACACAGCGGTTCGCAGAGAGGGTCGTCCGGAAACGGACGGCCCTTTCTCGTTGCCGCGGTCAGTCCGCGTCGTCGCCGACGGGGGTGTGGGAGTCGGACACCTTCGCGGTGATCAGGATCGGGAGGTGGTCCGACAACCCCTGGGGCAGGGTGCGGATGCGCTCGATGTCGAAGCCGGAGGACGTCGCGAAGTCGTAGTGCCCCCGGAAGAACCGGTACCGGGTGTACGTGCGCGAGTCGCTGAGGGTCAACTCGTACCCCTGCGCACGGATCTTCTGCCCCAGGTACTCCTTGAAGACGGGGTAGTTGTAGTCGCCGACCATGAGCGTCGGCAGCCCCTCCCCCAGGTTCTGCAGGGCCGACAGCGCCGTGCGGATCTGGTGACGCCGCAGCGAGTTCAGCGCCGTCAGCGGCGCCGCGTGGAACGACGCCACGATGATCTCGCGTCCGTGGTCGATGTCGAACAGCCGCACGGCCAGCATCCGCTCCTCGGCGGGCTTGAGCACATAGTCGTGCAGAGACTTCTTCAATGCGAGGGAGCGCACCTCGACGGCGCGGAAGGTGTTCGCCCGGTAGTACACCGCCAGACCGAGTCGGTTGCGCTGCGTCGCTTCTGCGAGACGGAGGCCGGCGATCTCGGCGGGCAGGCCGGTCCTGTCGCACTCCTGCAGGCAGAGGACATCGGCCCCGTGGGCCTCGACGAGCTCGGCGAGCTCGGTGGCCGCGCGGTGCTTGCGCAGGTTGTAGGAGATGACCTTCATAGCGGGTCCAGCCTAGGCACACGATCTATGGGGGCCTGCCAGGTTGACACCGGCTCGCCGTCGATCGACGCGACGCTCACTCCTGGTCTCGCCGGCGACGCGTCTGCTCGGCTCGATCGGCGAGCAGGTCGGCCGCCGGATAACCCACCTCGGTGAGCGTCAGGCCCCGGGCGGCGAGCACCTTCGTCTCGCTCGTGCGCACCGCCCCGTCGCGGATCGACACCACGTCGTCGACGCTCAGCCGCCCCTCCCCGACGGCGACGCAGGCCCCCACGAGGGCGCGCACCATGCTGTGGCAGAACGCGTCCGCCCTCACGTGCGCGAGAAGCACCCCGTCGTCGGTGCGGCGCCAGTCGAACTCGAGCAGGGTGCGGATCGTCGTCGCCTCGTCCCGCGGCTTGCAGTACGCCGCGAAATCGTGGAGTCCGATGAGCGAGCGCGCCGCAGCATCCATGCTCCCGACGTCGAGCGCACCTCGGACGGTCGTCGTGCGCAGCCGTTCCAGCGGTTCGTACCGAGCGACACCGTCGGCGATCCGATACTCGTAGCGACGCCAGACGGCCGAGAACCGCGCGTCGAATCCCTCGGGCGCGACCGCGGTCGACCGGACGGTCACGTCGGGGTAGGCGCCGAGCACGCCGCGCACACGCCCCGACAGTGCCGTCGCGGCTTCGTCGGGCTCGACTGCCTCCGCCCCCCGCCCCCGCGGAAGGCGGCGCACCTGCTCGGGATCGAGGTCGAGGTGGGCGACCTGGCCGGTGGCGTGCACGCCGGCATCGGTCCGCCCCGCGACGACGAGCCGCGGCGCGCCGCCGACGATGCGTGCGAGCGCGTCTTCGAGCGTCCCCTGCACGGTGCGAAGACCGGGCTGTCGAGCCCATCCGCGGAATGCGGTGCCGTCGTAGGCGATGTCGAGACGGATCCGCACCGCCCCAGCCTATGCGTCCCGCGCGCCTGTTTAGACTGGCATGTCCGCGAGTCTCGGAGCCTCCCCCCGCCCATGACAGATCGTCCGCCACGCCCTGCCCGCTATGCGGGTCTCGACGGCATGCGTGCCATCGCCGTCGCCCTTGTCATCGTCTACCACCTCTTCCCGGGGTGGGTCTTCGCGGGCGGTTTCGTCGGCGTCGACGTGTTCTTCGTCATCAGCGGGTTCCTGATCACCTCGCTCCTGCTCGTCGAGCACCGGGCGGCGGGCCGCATCGACCTGCGCGCCTTCTGGACGCGCCGCGCGAGGCGGCTGGCGCCCGCGCTCCTGCTCGTGGTGACCGTCTGCGCGAGCGTGGCCTGGCTCGTCGGAGGCGACGTGCTCGCGCGCATGGGGGCGCAGATCCTCGGCGCGGTGACCTTCAGCTACAACTGGGTGTCGATCGCCGGGGGCTCCGACTACTTCGCCGCGACGTCGCCCGAGCTCTTCCGCAATCTCTGGTCACTCGCCGTCGAGGAGCAGTTCTACGTGCTGTGGCCGGTGGTGCTTCCCCTCCTGCTGCTCGTGCGCTCCCGCGTGGTGCGGGTCGCGGTCGTGCTCCTGGCCGCCGGCGCGTCGGCGGCCTGGATGGCGCAGGTCATCGGCGGCGGCGATCTCACGCGCGCCTACTTCGGCACCGACACCCACGCGTTCGGCATCCTCATCGGCGTCGCTCTGGCTCTCGTCCTGCGGGCGGCCCTCGCCGAACCACCGTCGTGGATGCTGCGACGTCGCGCGACGACGCTCGTCGGTTCCGCCGGCGTGGTGGCCCTCGCCGCGCTCCTCGTCGTGGCCGCCCTCCCCGCCGCCGATTCCGCGGCGACGTTCCCGGGCGCGATGCTCGCCGCGAGCCTGCTCACCGCCGTGGTCATCACCGCCGCGACCTGGCCGGGCGCGCCTCTCGGCCGATGCCTCGACGTCGCGCCGCTGCGGTGGGTCGGCGACCGCTCCTACGGTCTCTACCTGTGGCACTGGCCCGTGCTCGTGCTCCTCGCCGCCACGTCGGGCGCGACACCCGCCGAGGTGCCGCTGACCATCGCCGTGGTCACGCTCGTCGTCACCGTCGTCGCGGCTGAGCTGTCGTACCGACTGTGGGAGACCCCCGTGCGCCGCCGAGGCTTCCGAGGCGCGGCACGGGCCGCGTGGGGCGCGCTGAGAGGCTCCCCACAGCGCCGCCTGCGCGCGGTGGCCGCCGCAGGCGCTCTGCTTCTCATGCTCGGGGGAACGACGGCCGCCATCGCGGCAGCCCCCGCCGAGACCTCCGCCGAATCCGCGGTGCGGGCGGGAATCGATGCCCTCAACGACGCGCAAGGCACTCAGCCCGACGCCACGCCGACGGCCGACCCCCTCCCCGTGCCGACGCCGGTGCCCACGCCCGTCGGAGGCACCGAGATCACCGCCGTGGGCGACTCCGTCATGCTCGCCTCCGCGCCCGCGCTGGTCGATCGCTTCCCCGGAATCCAGGTGGATGCGGCGGTGTCGCGCTCGATGTATGCCGGCCCGGGCATTCTCGAGCAGCTCGCCTCCGCCGGTCAGCTGCGCCGCTACGTCGTCGTCGCTCTCGGCACCAACGGGGCGATCGACCGCGCCACGCTCGACGAGATCGAGCGGATCGTCGGACCCGACCGCGAGCTCGTCGTCGTGAACGCCCACGCGCCACGCGACTGGATCGCGGGCGTCAACTCCGAGCTGCAGACCTTCGCCGCCGACTACCCCACCGTCGAGCTCGCCGACTGGTCGGGGGCGATCGGCGCGCACGAGGATCTTCTCGCCGGCGATCGGATCCACCCCGAATCCGCGGGAGGACGCATCTTCGCCGACACGGTCGGCGCGGCCGTCGACACCGCCCAGAAGGACCGGCTCGACCGCCAGTACGCCCTCGACCTGCGGAGCTACGAGCTCAACCGACGCCTGCTCGGCAGCAACTGAGCCGGGAACGCGGAACGGCCCGCGCATCTCGCGATACGCGGGCCGTTCGAGCCGGAGATCCGGCGGGGTGTTACTTCTTGTCGTCTTCGACGACCGCGTCGTCGGCGGCAGCCTCGGCGGCGGCGCCCTCTTCGGGCGACTCCGAACCTGCGTCGGCGGCGGCGTCGTCCGCAGCATCCGCGTCGGCGACGGCGTCGGTGGCCTCGTCTTCGACGGGCTCCTCGACCGGGGCGGCGGCGGCCGGAGCCGTGCGCTTCGCCGAGCTCGCCTTGGGCGTCACGGGCTCGAGAACGAGCTCGATGACGGCCATGGGGGCGTTGTCGCCCTTGCGGTTGCCGATCTTGGTGATGCGGGTGTAGCCGCCCTGGCGCTCGGCGACCAGGGGCGCGATCTCGGTGAAGAGCGTGTGAACGACGTCCTTGTCACCGATGACGCTCAGCACGCGACGACGCGCGTGCAGGTCGCCGCGCTTGCCGAACGTGATGAGACGCTCAGCGAGCGGACGGAGGCGCTTTGCCTTCGTCTCGGTCGTCTGAATCGACTTGTGCGTGAACAGTGCCGCGGCGAGGTTCGCCAGCAGGAGACGCTCGTGGGCCGGACCGCCGCCGAGGCGGGGACCCTTCGTGGGCTTGGGCATAGTGATTTACTCCAGTGGAATCGAGGCGGAAGCCGGGATCAGACGGTCTCGTCGTCGTAGCCGCTGTAGAACTGGGCGCCGTCGAAACCGGGCACCGAGTCCTTGAGCGACAGTCCGAGCGACGTGAGCTTGTCACGAACCTCGTCGACCGACTTCTGACCGAAGTTGCGAATGTTCATCAGCTGCGTCTCCGAGAGGGCGACGAGCTCGGACACCGTGTTGATGCCCTCGCGCTTCAGGCAGTTGTACGAACGGACCGAGAGGTCGAGGTCTTCGATCGGCATCGACAGCTCGTTCGAAAGGACGGTCTCGACCGGCGCGGGGCCGATCTCGATGCCCTCGGCCTCGACGTTCAGCTCGCGAGCGAGGCCGAACAGCTCGGTCAGCGTGCGACCGGCCGACGCGACCGCGTCGCGCGGGGCGATGGACGACTTCGACTCGACATCGAGGATGAGCTTGTCGAAGTCGGTGCGCTCACCGGCACGAGTGGCCTCGACGCGGTAGCTGACCTTCAGCACGGGCGAGTAGATCGAGTCGATCGGCACCTGGCCGGCCTCGGCATACTCGTTGCGGTTCTGGGTAGCCGACACGTAGCCGCGGCCACGCTCGATCGTCAGCTCGAGCTCGAACTTCGCGGTGTCGTTCAGTGTCGCGATGACGAGCTCGGGGTTGTGCACCTCGACGCCGGCGGGGGCGGAGATGTCGGCCGCGGTGACCTCACCGGAGCCGGTCTTGCGCAGGTAGGCCGTGATGGGCTCGTCGCGCTCGCTCGAGACGACGAGCTGCTTGATGTTGAGGATGATCTCGGTGACGTCCTCTTTCACACCCGGGATGGTGCTGAACTCGTGCAGCACTCCATCGATACGGATGCTGGTGACGGCCGCACCGGGGATCGACGAGAGGAGGCTGCGACGCAGCGCGTTGCCGATCGTGTAACCGAAGCCGGGCTCGAGCGGCTCGATGATGAAACGGCTGCGGAACTCCCCGACCTTCTCCTCGGTCAGAGTGGGACGCTGTGCGATAAGCACGATGTGTTCCTTTCGATCACGTATCCGCTATATGACACGTGCAATGGGTGAGGTATTGAGTTGTGGTCGAGCGGATGCTGCGGCCACCGAAACGGGTGGCCGCAGCATCCACGGTCGACGGGTGTCAGACGCGACGGCGCTTCGGCGGGCGGCAGCCGTTGTGCGCCTGCGGGGTGACGTCCTGGATCGATCCGACCTCGAGGCCGGCGGCCGTGAGCGAACGGATCGCGGTCTCGCGGCCGGAGCCCGGACCCTTCACGAAGACGTCGACCTTCTTCACGCCGTGCTCCTGCGCCTGGCGGGCGGCCGACTCTGCGGCGAGACCTGCGGCGAAGGGCGTCGACTTGCGCGAGCCCTTGAAGCCCACGCCGCCGGACGATGCCCAGCTGATGACCGCACCCGAGGGGTCGGTGATCGAAACGATCGTGTTGTTGAACGTCGACTTGATGTGGGCGTGGCCCAGCGCGATGTTCTTCTTCTCCTTGCGGCGCGGCTTGCGCGCTGCGGACTTGGGGGTAGCCATGATTCTCCTGAAACCTCAGCGCCGGCGCAGGCCTAGCGCGCCTTCTTCTTGCCGGCGACGGTGCGCTTCGGGCCCTTGCGGGTGCGAGCGTTCGTCTTGGTGCGCTGTCCGCGCACGGGAAGACCGCGACGGTGGCGGATGCCCTCGTACGAGCCGATCTCGACCTTGCGGCGGATGTCGGCGGCGACCTCACGGCGGAGATCACCCTCGACCTTGTAGGCGGCCTCGATGTGATCGCGCAGGGCGATCAGCTGGTCGTCGGTGAGGTCCTTCACACGGATGTCGGGGCTGATGCCCGTCGCCGTGAGGATCTCTTCGGAACGGGTACGGCCAACGCCGTAGATGTAGGTCAGGGCGATGATCACGCGCTTGTCACGCGGGATGTCTACGCCGGCGAGACGTGCCATGCGACTCTCCTAGGAGTGTTGTGGAGGTGTGGAGCAGGATCGGTGCCCGGGCCTCCGCCCGAGGTGTCACCTCCGTCTTCGGTCTTCGAGCGGGTCGAAGGGCCGATGGCGGAGGATCTGATCCTGCCGGTGTGTCTTCAGTTGCGAGTTTCGAGGTGCGGCGCAGGCTGCGATGAGACGGCCTGGCGCAGCATCCGTCAGCCCTGGCGCTGCTTGTGACGCGGGTTGCTCTTGCAGATCACCATCACCCGGCCGTGACGGCGGATGACCTTGCAGTGGTCGCAGATGGGCTTGACGCTGGGGTTTACCTTCATGATTTCCTGCTTCGCTGTCTTCGTTCCCCGCACCGCGGCACGGGGACGTTACTTCTCGACCGGCCTAGCGGTAGCGGTAGACGATTCGACCGCGCGTGAGGTCGTAGGGGCTCAGCTCTACGACGACGCGGTCTTCGGGGATGATGCGGATGTAGTTCTGTCGCATCTTGCCCGAGATCGTGGCGAGCACCTTGTGTCCGTTGGTGAGCTCGACGCGGAACATCGCGTTGGGCAGCGCCTCGGAGATTGTGCCCTCGATCTCGATGACACCGTCTTTCTTCGCCATATACTCGCTATCACTTGGAGACCGGTCGGTCTGCGTTGGATGGGTGTCGGTGCAGAAGCACGCCAAAGTAGGCGCAACGCACCAACGAACGAGCATACGCCACGCGCCGCCGTGCGGCAACTTCGCCCCGCCCCTGCGCCCCCGACGCCGTGAATCAACACGTCTGCGATCGAATCAACCGTCGATTGTCGCGTCAGAATGTTGATCGAGGCATCTCGAAGTGGATTCGCAGATGCGGCACGGGGGCGGTGACGCCGAAGGCGGCGAGGTGACGTCGGAAAGAGGCCGGGCTGGCGATGTGCGACCAGCCCCATCGCAGCACCGGACGACCCGTGGTTCCACGAATCCAGTCCTCCCTGGCCTTCTCTGCGAGTACCGCCGCAGCCGTCGACTGCCCCGCGAGCATCTGCGGGTCGGTGTACTTCGCCTGGCCGTCGAACTCCCCCCACGCGGGTACATCGTCCAGACCGAGGTCGATGACCCACTCCTCGCCGTTCGGTCCCGTGACCGGCACCTGCAGGCGCGGCCGGCCGAACCCGAGTCGTTCGAGATAGAGACGGCTGATGCTCTCCCCTGGCCGTTGCGCACGGCCGTCGGCGAACTCGAGCACCCACCTGGCCTGGACGATGCCGCGAGCACCGCCGCGTCGGGCCAGGTGCTCCCGCATCTCCGTACGCCAGAGCTCAGCGGCGACCGCGTCATAGGTGCGCGTGTCCTCGCGCCATGCGACCGACCGCATCGCCGCGTCGGCGAGCGAGACCGCCGACTCCAGGGGCAGATGACCGATGAGGTCGCAGACGGTGCGCATCAGGCTCGTCACGCTCACACCGAACCGCGTCGTCACGTCGGAAGCCGTCAGATCCGCCCGATGACGCGCGACGAGCCGATCCGACGCCACCCGTCCGTTCGCCCTCGCCGAGACCAGGTGCACCTTCTTCGGCGAGATCCGCGCGATCGGCAGAAGCAAGAACGCGGCCGCTGTCGTGTGCGACGCTATTGCGCGTTCCGAGCGCGCAGCACCGAAGACCGCGAGCCCCTGGGCCACCTGGCGACCCTCGCTGTACAAGGTCGCCCAGTACGCCGCATCCATGTACCACCCGCGGTGCACACGGACGAGCCTCCCCTCACGCAGGTCGGCTTCGATGGAGGCACGGGTGCGTCCGGTGGCGCGGAGCTCCGCTGTCGACAGAAGATGAGCACCGATCTCGGGGATATCCATCCCCACACCGTGCCGCGCTCCCCGAGTCCGTGGTCCGCGCGCTCAACTATCGCGAGCAACCGACACCCTTCCCCTGCCTGTGCAGGAGGCAATGGTGCGCGCGAATCAACAACCGAACGCGCGAATCCACATCCGCACGCAGCATTCGGCGGTGGATTCACGCAACAGAATGGTGCTTCGGGTCAGCTGAAGCGGGCGACGATGTCGGCCTGCGGGTCACCCGTGAGGTCGGTCTGGTTCGTGAGGGTCTGGCCGTTCACGACGATCGTCGGGGTCGATATGCCCCCGGCCCCCGACTGCACCGGCGTCTCGCGCGTCTTCGCGGTGACGTAGCGGCTGTAGGTTCCGTCGGTGATGCAGGATGCGACGCCCTCTCCCGCTCCGACGCTCTCGGCGATGCTCGTGAGGGTGGCGTCGTCGAGACCGGTGGACTGCTCCTGCGGCTGGTTCTCGTAGAGGGCCTGCAGGAAGGGCAGCGCGTTGGCCGGGTCGTCGGCCGCGACGCAGTACATGGCGTTCGCCGAGCGTGTCGAGTACTCCGTGCCCTGCGAGGCGCGATCGAGGATCGAGATCGGGTGGATGTTGAGGGTGATCGTGCCGTCGTCGGCGAGCTGCGAGAGCGTCGAGCCGTAGGTCTGCTCGAAGTTGTTGCAGATCGGGCACATGAAGTCGACGTACGTGTCGACGGTGTTGGGGCCGCTTCCAACCGCGATCGCACCGGTCTCCTGGTTGATCGCGGAGCTCTCGGGGGCCGGGCCCGGCGAGGCCGCCTGCGAGTTCGAGAACCACACGATGCCCCCGACCGCGACGATCACCACAACGACAGCGGCGCTCACCCAGATCGCGAACCAGTTCGTCTTACCCGCAGCCATGCTCTATCCGATCACTCGTGGAACGACGCCGAAGGGCGCCAACTTCGCGGCTCCTCCGTCGGGCGACGTCAGGACCCAGATGCCTCCATCGTGCACCGCGACGCTATGTTCCCAATGTGAGCCGGGCGACCCGTCCACGCTCGTCACGGTCCAGTCGTCGTCTTCGACGAAGGTCTCCTGATCGCCCGCGACCACCATCGGTTCGATCGCCACGGCGAGCCCCGGCCGCACCTCGGGACCGGGGTCGCTGATGCGGTAATTGAAGACGCTGGGCGCCTCGTGCATCTTGCGCCCGATCCCGTGACCGACGTAGTCGCGCAGGATGCCGTAGCCCCCCTCGGGGGCGTTCGCCTCGACGTAGGCCTCGATCGCCGTGCCGACCTCGCCCAGCCGCGACGCAGACGCCAGCGCGGCGATCCCGGCCCAGAGCGACCCCTCGGTCACGTCCGACAGGCGCCGACGCTCCTCGACGATCGCGGCGGGAGCGTCACCGGGCACGATCATCGTGAACGCGGAGTCGCCGTTCCAGCCCTCGAACTGGGCACCGGCGTCGACCGAGACGATGTCGCCCGGCTCGAGCACGCGCTCCCCCGGGATGCCGTGCACGACCTGGTCGTTCACCGACACGCAGATCGTGTGGCGGTACCCGCGCACCATCTGGAAGTTCGACTGCGCACCGCGGGCCCGGAGCACGGCGGATGCTGCGGCGTCGAGCTCGATCGTTCGCACACCCGGTGCGATCATCGCGCGCACCGCGTCGAGCGCGGCGGCGGTGATCAGTCCGGGTTCGACCATTGCCCGCAGCTGGGCGGGCGACTTGTAGATCGAGGTGCGGAAGCGCACGTCAGACGGAGCGGGAGAGCCCGCGGGCGTCCAGCGCCGCGAAGATGCGTGCCGTCACCTCGTCGAACGACCCGACGCCGTCGATCTCGTCGACCACGCCACGGGTTCCGTAGACACCGAGGATCGGCGCCGTCTCGGACTCGTAGATCGACAGACGGTGCGCGATGACCTCTTCGGTGTCGTCGGCACGACCCTGCTCCTGCGCGCGCTTGCGCAGTCGGTCGATCGACTCGTCACGGGGAACCACGAGAGCGATCACCGCGTCGAGCGACTCGTCGCGCCCTTCGAGGAACTCGTCGAGGTGCAGCACCTGACCGAGGTTGCGGGGGTATCCGTCGAGAAGGAAGCCGTCCGCAGCATCCGCCTGCGAGAGACGGTCGCGGACGACCGCGCTGGTGAGCTCGTCGGGAACGAGGCGGCCGGCGTCGATGATCTCTTTGACCTGCAGGCCCAGATCGGTTCCTTCAGCCACATTCGCCCGGAAGACGTCGCCCGTGGAGACCACGGGGATGCCGAACGACTCCGCGATGCGCACGCCCTGCGTGCCCTTGCCGGAACCCTGGGGGCCGACGATGAGAAGGCGCGCCATCAGCGGAGGAGCCCTTCGTAGTGACGCTGCTGCAGCTGGGCGTCGATCTGCTTCACGGTCTCGAGGCCGACACCGACGATGATGAGGATCGAAGCGCCGCCGAACGGGAAGTTCTGGTTGGCACCGACCGTCGCCAGGGCGATGAGCGGCAGGAGCGCGATCAGACCGAGGTAGATCGAGCCCGGCAGGGTGATGCGGGTCAGCACGTAGTCGAGGTACTCGGCCGTCGGGCGTCCGGCACGGATGCCGGGGATGAACCCGCCGTACTTCTTCATGTTGTCGGCGACGTCGACCGGGTTGAACGTGATCGCCACGTAGAAGTAGGTGAAGCCGATGATGAGCAGGAAGTACGTCGCCATGTAGACCGGCTGGTCACCGGACGTGAAGTACTGCTGGATCCACGCGACCCAGCCCGGAACCTCCTGGCCCGGCTGCGGCTGGTTGAACTGCGCGATGAGCGCGGGGATGTACAGCAGCGACGAGGCGAAGATGACGGGCACGACGCCGGCCATGTTGACCTTGATCGGGATGTAGGTGTTCGATCCGCCGTAGGTGCGTCGGCCGACCATACGCTTCGCGTACTGCACCGGAATGCGTCGCTGCGACTGTTCGACGAAGACCACCAGCGCGACGACCACGACGCCGACCGCCAGGACCATGAGGAAAACCTCGAAACCGCGGGCGGCCCAGATCGAGCCCATCGCCGACGGGAACGTCGCCGCGATCGAGGTGAAGATGAGGATCGACATTCCGTTGCCGACACCGCGCTCGGTGACCAGCTCGGCGAACCACATGATGAGGCCGGTACCGGCGGTCAGCGTGATGATCATGAGCAGCTGAGCCCACCACACGTCGTTGGTGAGGAGCTGCTGGCACTCGGGGATGCTGGTGGCGCCGAAGAGCTGGCCCGACCGTGCGACCGTGACCAGCGTCGTCGACTGGAGGAGCGCGAGGGCGATCGTGAGGTAGCGCGTGTACTGCGTCAGCTTGCTCTGGCCCGCCTGGCCCTCCTTGTAGAGGGTCTCGAAGTGCGGGATGACCACGCGCAGCAGCTGCACGATGATCGTGGCGGTGATGTAGGGCATCACGCCGAGCGCGAAGATCGACAGCTGCAGCAGCGCGCCGCCCGAGAACAGGTTGACGAGCGAGAGGAGACCCTCGGTGCTCCCCGACTGGTCGAGGCACGACTGCACGTTCGGGAAGTTCACGAACGGCGTCGGGACGTGCGCACCCAGACGGTAGATGGCGATGATCGCGAGAGTGAAGCCGATCTTCCTCCGCAGGTCGGGTGTGCGGAACACCCGCGCGATGGCGCTGAACAAGGGGACTCCTCCGGAATGGTTCCGCGCGCACAGAGAGCGCACAAGAAGCCAGCGTAGCCCAGCCGGGCGCGCGGGGTGGTCCGCGCCTCCCGACTGGAACGGCAACAGGGGCCGGAGGAAGCCTCCGACCCCTGTCATGGGTGTTACTGAACGGTGCCGCCCGCGGCGACGATCTTCTGCTCGGCGGAACCCGAGACCTTGTCGACCGACACGGTGAGCTTCACCGAGATGTCGCCGGTGCCGAGCACCTTGACCTTCTCGTTCTTGCGAACCGCGCCCTTGGCGACGAGGCCCGCGATGGTGACCTCTCCGCCCTCGGGGTACAGCTCGGCGAGCTTGTCGAGGTTGACCACCTGGTACTCGACGCGGAACGGGTTCTTGAACCCGCGCAGCTTCGGCGTACGCATGTGGAGGGGCATCTGCCCACCCTCGAAGCCGACGCGCACCTGGTAACGAGCCTTCGTTCCCTTGGTACCGCGACCGGCGGTCTTACCCTTCGAGCCCTCACCGCGACCCACGCGGGTCTTGGCCTTGTGGGCGCCGGGGACCGGACGGAGGTGGTGCACCTTCAGCACACCCGGGCGGGTGGCAGGAGCTTCCTTCGTCTTCGCCGCAGCGGCAGGC
This sequence comes from Microbacterium sp. Gd 4-13, assembly GCF_003095395.1. GTDB lineage: Bacteria > Actinomycetota > Actinomycetes > Actinomycetales > Microbacteriaceae > Microbacterium. The sequence continues at coordinate 82,682 of NZ_QEIJ01000006.1, read as the reverse complement.
TTCTTGGCGGCGGGCTTGCGCGCCGGAGCCTTCTTGGGCTCGGCGGCTTCGGTTTCGTTCTCAGCCATTAGTCGATCTCCTCAACCTTGACGAGGTGGGCGACGGTCTTGACGTAGCCGCGCGTCTGCGCGTCGTCGGGACGAACGACCGAGTCGTTGATCCGCTTCAGACCGAGGCTGCGCAGCGTGTCGCGCTGGTTCTGCTTCTCGCTCACCTTGGACTTGATCTGCGTGACCTTCAGACGGGCGGCCATCAGGCACCTACCTTCTGGGCGGCGATGGCGTCGGCCTCGGCACGGACGAGACGGGCGGGTGCCACCTGGTCGAACTCCAGGCCGCGGCGGGCGGCCACGGCGCGGGGCTCTTCGAGCTGCTTCAGGGCGGCGACCGTCGCGTGCACGATGTTGATCGTGTTCGACGAGCCGAGCGACTTCGACAGGACATCGTGGATGCCGGCGCACTCGAGGACGGCGCGGACCGGACCACCGGCGATAACACCGGTACCGGCAGCGGCCGGACGCAGCAGCACGACGCCGGCCGCGGCTTCGCCCTGCACCGGGTGCGGGATCGTCGATGCGACGCGGGGAACGCGGAAGAAGTTGCGCTTGGCCTCTTCGACACCCTTCGAGATCGCCAGGGGGACCTCGCGGGCCTTGCCGTAACCGACGCCCACGACACCGTTGCCGTCACCGACGACCACCAGGGCGGTGAAGCTGAAGCGCTTTCCACCCTTGGTGACCTTGGCGACACGGTTGATCGTCACGACGCGCTCGAGGAACTGGCTCTTGTCGTCGCGCGAACCGCGGTCACGCTGGTTGGCGTTGCGCTCACGGCCGCCGCGACGCGGCTCGCGCTCGCGCTCGGCGGGCGCCTGAGCTGCAGCAGCCGGCGCCTCGGCGGGCGCGGTCTGCTCGGCATCCACTGCCACTTCGGTCTCCTTGTTGTCGCTCACAGGTTCAGCCCCTTCTCGCGGGCGCCATCGGCGATCGCTGCAACGCGTCCGGCGTAGCGGTTGCCGCCACGGTCGAACACGGCGTCGGTCACGCCGGCGGCGATCGCACGCTCGGCGACGAGCTCGCCGACCTTGCGCGCCTTGGCGGTCTTGTCGCCGTCGAGGCCGCGCAGGTCGGTCTCGAGGGTCGACGCGGAGGCCAGCGTGCGGCCCTTGCTGTCATCGACGAGCTGCACGAAGACGTGACGCGCCGAGCGGGTGACGACGAGACGAGGACGGGCCTCGCTGCCGACGATCTTCTTGCGAAGGCGGGCGTGACGACGCGCGCGTGCTTCGCTCTTTGTCTTGAGAGCCATGGCTACTTACCACTCTTTCCGGCCTTGCGGCGCACGACCTCGCCCGCGTACCGCACACCCTTGCCCTTGTACGGCTCGGGCTTGCGGATCTTGCGGATGTTGGCGGCGGCCTCACCGACGGCCTGCTTGTCGATGCCGCTCACGGTGACCTTGTTGTTGCCTTCGACCGTGAGGGTGATTCCCGCGGGGGGCTCGACGAGAACCGGGTGCGAGAAGCCGAGGGCGAACTCGACCGAGCTGCCCTTCTGTGCGACGCGGTAACCCGTGCCGACGACCTCAAGACCCTTGGTGTACCCCGTGGTGACACCGATGATGTTGTTGCTGATGAGCGTGCGGGTCAGCCCGTGGAGCGACCGCGACTCGCGCTCGTCGTCGGGACGGCTGACGAGAACCTGGTTCTCCTCGACCTTGACCTCGAGCGGGCGCGACACGGTGAGCGTGAGCTCACCCTTGGGGCCCTTGACTGCCACATCCTGGCCGGCCACCGTAACGGTGACGCCGGCGGGGATGTCGATGGGAAGACGTCCGATTCGCGACATGTCAGATCACCACACGTAGGCGAGGACTTCTCCGCCCACGCCCTTCTGGTCGGCCTGGCGGTCGGTGAGAAGACCGGAGGAAGTGGACAGGATGGCAACGCCGAGGCCACCGAGCACGGTGGGGATCTCGGAGGACTTCGCGTAGACCCGCAGACCGGGCTTCGACACGCGCTTGATGCCGGCGATCGACCGCTCGCGGTTCGGGCCGTACTTCAGCGTGAGGGTCAGGGTCTGACCGACGCGGGCGTCTTCGACGATCCAGTCGGAGATGTAACCCTCCTGCTTGAGGATGTCGGCGATGTGGGTCTTGAGCTTCGAGCTCGGCAGCGACACGGAGTCGTGGTGCGCCGAGTTCGCGTTGCGCAGACGGGTCAGCATATCTGCGACCGGGTCTGTCATCGTCATGTGATGCTTCTTTCGTTCATGAGGTTTCGGCTGCCGTTACGCGGCAGACGACCTTCGATGATGGATGGCTTATGCCTGGGTCTCGGCGGCCTGGAAGGGGAAACCGAGCTGCCGCAGCAGCGAGCGGCCCTCGTCGTCCGTCTTCGCGGTGGTCACGACAGTGATGTCGAAACCGCGAACACGGTCGATGCGGTCCTGGTCGATCTCGTGGAACACCGACTGCTCCTGGAGGCCGAACGTGTAGTTGCCGTTGCCGTCGAACTGCTTCGACGACAGACCGCGGAAGTCGCGGATACGGGGAAGCGCGAGGTTCACGAGGCGGTCGAGGAACTCCCACGCACGGTCGCCGCGGAGGGTGACGTGAGCGCCGATGGCCTGGCCCTCGCGCAGCTTGAACTGCGCGATGGACTTGCGGGCCTTGGTGACGACCGGCTTCTGGCCGGTGATCTTGACGAGGTCGTCGACCGCGCCATCGATCACCTTGCTGTCGCGAGCTGCCTCGCCGACACCGGTGTTCACGACGACCTTCACGAGACCGGGGATCTGCATGACGTTCGAGTAACCGAACTCTTCCTGCAGAGCCTTCTGGATCTCGTTCTTGTACTTCTGCTTCAGGCGCGGCTGGATTTTGCCAGCGGGCGCGGCAGTATCGGTGCTCATATTCAGAGGTCCTTGCCTGACTTCTTCGCGAAACGAACGCGAACGGTCCGCTTCACGCCGTCCTTGACCTGCTCCTCGACGCGGTGGCCGACGCGGGTCGGCTTCTTGCTCGAGGGGTCGACCAGGGCGACGTTGGAGATGTGGATGGGGGCTTCGAAGGTCTCGATGCCACCCGTCTTGGTTCCGCGCTGGGTCTGGCCCACGCGGGTGTGCTTGGTGACGTAGTTCACGCCCTCGACGATGACGCGGTTCTGCTCGACAAGGATCTCGAGGACCTTACCCTGCTTACCGCGGTCGCCGCCGCGCTCGGGCTTGGCGCCCGAGATGACCTGAACCAGGTCGCCCTTTTTGATCTTCGCCATGATCAGATGACCTCCGGTGCCAGCGAGACGATCTTCATGAACTTCTTGTCACGAAGCTCACGACCGACCGGCCCGAAGATGCGGGTGCCGCGGGGCTCCCCGTCGGTCTTCAGGATCACGGCGGCGTTCTCGTCGAACTTGATGTACGAGCCGTCGGGGCGACGGGTGTGCTTGATGACGCGCACGACGACAGCCTTGACGACGTCGCCCTTCTTGACGTTTCCGCCAGGGATCGCGTCCTTGACCGTCGCCACGATGACATCACCGATGCCCGCGTACCGACGGTTGGAGCCGCCGAGCACACGGATGGTGAGCAGCTCCTTGGCGCCGGTGTTGTCGGCGACCTTGAGGCGGGATTCGTTCTGAATCATGGGTTACTTCGCCTTCTCGAGGACCTCGACCAGACGCCACCGCTTGGTGGCGCTGAGCGGGCGGGTCTCGTTGATCAGCACGAGGTCGCCGATGCCGGCGGAGTTCGTCTCGTCGTGCGCCTTCACCTTGGAGGTGCGACGGATGACCTTGCCGTAGAGCGGGTGCTTCACGCGGTCTTCGACCTCGACGACGATGGTCTTGTCCATCTTGTCGCTGGTGACGTAGCCACGGCGCGACTTGCGGTAACCGCGAGCGTCCGCGTCGCGCACATCGCGCTCGGAGCTCTCGTGTCCCTTGGCCTGCACGGCCTCGTCCACGACGGGCGCCTCGGCGGCCGCAGCCGCCTTGGTCGACGCCTTGCGGGCGGGAGCCGTCTTCTTCTCGGTGGTCTCAGCCATCACTCGGCCTCTTCCTTCGCGGCCGAGTCAGCGGCATCCGCCTTCTTGGCCTTGGTCTTCTTCGCCTTCGTCGCCTCCACCGGAGCGGGAGTGGCACGGATGCCGAGCTCGCGCTCACGGATGACGGTGTAGAGCCGCGCGATGTCGCGCTTGACGGCGCGGATGCGGCCGTGGCTCTCGAGCTGGCCGGTGGCCGACTGGAAGCGCAGGTTGAACAGCTCTTCCTTGGCCTTGCGCAGCTCTTCGACCAGACGCTGGTCTTCGAACGTGTCGAGCTCGCTCGGGGCGAGCTGCTTGGTGCCGATCGCCATTACGCGTCGCCCTCCTCGCGCTTGATGATGCGTGCCTTGAGGGGCAGCTTGTGAATTGCCCGGGTGAGCGCCTCGCGAGCGAGGGACTCGTCGACACCGGAGACCTCGAAGAGGACCCGGCCCGGCTTGACGTTCGCGACCCACCACTCGGGCGAACCCTTACCGGAACCCATGCGGGTTTCGGCGGGCTTCTTGGTCAACGGACGGTCGGGGTAGATGTTGATCCACACCTTTCCACCACGCTTGATGTGACGCGTCATGGCGATACGAGCGGACTCGATCTGACGGTTGGTCACATAGGCGGGAGTCAGTGCCTGGATGCCGTACTCGCCGAAGCTCACCTCGGTGCCGCCGGTCGCCTGACCGGACCGCCCGGGGTGGTGCTGCTTGCGGTACTTGACCTTACGGGGGATGAGCATTACGCCGACGCTCCTTCTGCCACGGGGGCCTCGTTGCGGGGGCTGCGCGGCGGACGGCGGTCGCCGCGGTCGCCACGGTCGTCGCGACCGCGGGACTTCGGCGCGTTGGCCTGCTCGCGAGCGAGCTCCTTGTTGGTCATGTCGCCGTTGTAGATCCAGACCTTCACGCCGATGCGGCCGAAGGTGGTCTTCGCCTCGTAGAAGCCGTAGTCGATGTTCGCGCGGAGCGTGTGCAGGGGCACACGGCCTTCGCGGTAGAACTCCGACCGGCTCATCTCGGCGCCGCCGAGGCGGCCGGAGACCTGGATGCGGACACCCTTGGCGCCGGCGCGCTGTGCACCCTGCATGCCCTTGCGCATCGCGCGGCGGAACGCCACACGACCCACGAGCTGCTCGGCGATGCCCTGCGCGACGAGCTGAGCGTCGGCCTCGGGGTTCTTGACCTCGAGGATGTTCAGCTGGATCTGCTTGCCGGTGAGCTTCTCGAGGTCGGCGCGGATGCGCTCGGCCTCGGCGCCACGACGACCGATCACGATGCCCGGGCGGGCGGTGTGGATGTCGACGCGGACGCGGTCACGGGTGCGCTCGATCTCGATGCTGCTGACACCGGCGCGGTCGAGCGACGTGGTGAGCAGACGACGGATCTTGATGTCCTCCGCCACGTAGTCGGCGTAGCGCTGGCCCGGCTTCGTCGAGTCGGAGAACCACCGGGACACGTGGTCCGTGGTGATACCGAGGCGGAAGCCGTACGGGTTGACTTTCTGGCCCATTACTTGCTCGCCTTCTTGGTCGGGGTTCCGGACTCGGCCGTCGGCGCCTCGGGCGTCGACAGCACGACCGTGATGTGGCTCGTGCGCTTCTTGATCTGGAAAGCGCGGCCCTGGGCACGGGGACGGAAGCGCTTCAGCGTCGCGCCCTCATCGACGTACGCGTTCGCGACGAACAGATCCTGGTCGTCGAGGTACTCGTTCGTCTTGTCGGCCGTGACCCGAGCGTTCGCCATCGCCGAGGCGACGAGCTTGTAGATCGGCTCGCTCGCGCCCTGCGGCGCGAACTTCAGGATGGCGAGGGCCTCAGCGGCCTGCTTGCCCTTGATGAGCGCAACGACACGACGAGCCTTCTGAGGGGTCACGCGGATGTGTCGCACGCGTGCGATGGACTCCACCATTTCTCTCTCCTCTAGCGCCCCCGCGTCAGCGGCGGCGGCCCTTCTTGTCGTCCTTCTCATGGCCGCGGAAGGTGCGGGTGGGCGCGAACTCGCCCAGTTTGTGGCCCACCATGGTCTCGGTCACGAACACGGGGATGTGCTTGCGACCGTCGTGCACGGCCACGGTGTGGCCGAGCATGGCGGGGATGATCATCGATCGACGCGACCAGGTCTTGATCACGTTCTTGGTACCGGCTTCGTTCTGCGACACGACCTTGCGAAGCAGGTGCTCGTCGACGAAGGGGCCCTTCTTAAGACTGCGTGGCATCTTCTGTTCCTACCTACTTGCGCTTCTTGCCGGCGGTACGACGACGGACGATGAGCTTGTCGCTCTCCTTGTTGGGGTGGCGGGTGCGCCCCTCCTTCTGACCCCACGGGGTCACGGGGTGACGTCCACCGGACGTCTTGCCCTCACCACCACCGTGCGGGTGGTCGACCGGGTTCATCGCGACACCGCGGACGGTCGGGCGGATGCCCTTCCAACGGTTGCGACCGGCCTTGCCCCAGTTGATGTTCGACTGCTCGGCGTTGCCGACCTCGCCGATCGTGGCGCGGCAGCGCACGTCGACGTTGCGGATCTCGCCCGAGGGCAGACGCAGCTGGGCGTACGGGCCGTCCTTGGCGACCAGACGCACGGATGCGCCGGCCGAACGCGCCAGCTTCGCGCCGCCGCCGGGGCGGAGCTCGATGGCGTGGATGACCGTACCGGTCGGGATGTTGCGCAGCGGCAGGTTGTTGCCGGGCTTGATGTCAGCACCGGCACCCGACTCGATGACGTCGCCCTGCGACAGCTTGTTCGGCGCGATGATGTAGCGCTTCTCGCCGTCCGCGTAGTGCAGCAGCGCGATGCGCGCGGTGCGGTTGGGGTCGTACTCGATGTGAGCGACCTTGGCGTCGATGCCGTCCTTGTCGTTGCGACGGAAGTCGATCAGACGGTACTGGCGCTTGTGGCCGCCACCGATGTGACGCGTGGTGATGCGGCCCTGGTTGTTGCGGCCACCGGTCTTCGACAGCGGTCGGAGCAGCGACTTCTCAGGCGTCGATCGCGTGATCTCGGCGAAGTCTGCCACCGACGAACCGCGGCGACCCGGGGTCGTGGGCTTGTACTTGCGAATAGCCATGTTCTGTAGTCCTCAGTCCCGACCGTCAGCCGACTGCCGTGAAGATGTCGATGGTGCCCGACTTCAGCGTGACGATGGCGCGCTTGGTGTCCTTGCGCTTGCCGAGGCCGAAGCGGGTGCGACGCGCCTTGCCGACGCGGTTGATGGTGTTCACCGCGGCGACCTTGACGTCGAAGATCTTCTCGATGGCGAGCTTGATCTCGGTCTTGGTGGCGCGGGTGTCCACGTAGAACGTGTACTTGCCCTCGTCGATGAGCCCGTAGCTCTTCTCGGAGACGACCGGCTTCAGGATGATGTCGCGCGGGTCCTTGTTTACGGTCATGCCGACACCTCCTGGGTGGTCGCCGACTTCGACGCGACGAAGGCGTCGTACGCGGCCTTGGTGAAGACGATGTCGTCCGAGACGAGCACGTCGTACGCGTTGAGCTGGTCGAACGTGAGGACGTGGACGTACGCGAGGTTGCGGACGCTCTTCACGGCGACGTCGTCGCCGCGCTCGATGACGACCAGCACGTTCTTCGTCGCCGAGAGGGCACCGAGCACGGATGCTGCGGCCTTCGTCGACGGCGTGCCGTCGAACCCGAACGAGTCGATGATGTGGAGACGGTCGCCGCGTGCGCGGTCGCTCAGTGCGCCGAGGAGGGCGGCCGAGATCATCTTCTTGGGGGTCCGCTGCCCGTAGTCGCGGGGCTTGGGACCGTGGACGATGCCACCACCGGTCATGTGGGGAGCACGGATCGAACCCTGACGGGCGTTACCGGTTCCCTTCTGCTTGAACGGCTTGCGGCCGGCACCGGAGACCTCACCGCGACGCTTGGTCGAGTGGGTTCCCTGGCGAGCCGCCGCGCGCTGCGCGACGACGACCTGGTGGATCAGCGGAATGTTCGTCTTGACGTCGAAGATCGCGGCGGGCAGCTCCACGGAGCCAGCCTTCTTGCCGTCTGCCTTCAGCACGTCGAGCGCGAGAGTCGAGTCAGCCATGAGTTCAGGCACCCTTCACTGCGTTGCGGACGTAGACGATGCGGCCACGTGCGCCGGGGACGGCGCCCTTGACGAGCAGCAGACCCTTCTCGGCGTCGACGGCGTGCACCGTGAGGTTGAGGACGGTCACGCGCTCGCCGCCCATACGGCCGGCCATGCGCATGCCCTTGAAAACGCGGCTCGGGGTCGACGATGCGCCGATCGAACCGGGCTTGCGGTGGTTGCGGTGCGAACCGTGCGATGCCGAGACGCCCTTGAAGTTGTGACGCTTCATGACACCGGCGGTTCCCTTGCCCTTGCTGGTGCCGACGACGTCGACCAGCTGGCCGGCCTCGAAGAGGCCTTCCGCGGTGAGTTCCTGCCCGAGCGAGTAGTCGCCGGCGTCCGCGGTGCGGATCTCGGTGACGTGACGACGGGGGGTGACGCCCGCGGCCTCGAAGTGGGCCGTCAGGGGCTTGTTCACCTTGCGGGGGTCGATCTGCCCGTAGGCGATCTGCACGGCGTTGTAGCCGTCCTTCTCGGGGGTGCGAACCTGGGTGACCACGTTCGGAGCCACCTCGATGACGGTGACGGGAACGAGCTTGCCGTTGGCATCCCAGACCTGGGTCATGCCCAGCTTGGTGCCCAGCAGGCCCTTGGAAATCTTGGAGTTGATGTCAGCCATGTCGAACCTCAGAGCTTGATCTCGATGTTGACATCGGCCGGGAGGTCGAGACGCATCAGCGAATCGACGGCCTTGGGCGTCGGGTCGATGATGTCGATCAAGCGCTTGTGGGTGCGCATCTCGAAGTGCTCGCGGCTGTCCTTGTACTTGTGCGGCGACCGGATGACCGCGATGACGTTCTTCTCGGTCGGAAGCGGCACGGGGCCGACGACCGTAGCGCCGGCACGGGTCACGGTGTCGACGATCTTGCGCGCGGACGAGTCGAGTCCGGCGTGATCGTACGACTTCAGGCGAATGCGGATCTTCTGTCCCGCCATTGTCTGCTCTCTCTCTTTACGCGTCTTACCCCGGGCCATTCGGACCCGGTGGCATTGGACGCACGACGGCGCTTGCGCGCCCTGGCACTTCTGCTCGCTCTCGCGAGCGATGCTGCACCGCTGTTCTGCTGTCAAACCGGCTGCCGAAGCATCCGGCCCGCCCCTCCTCGCGCACGAAGACGCACTCCCGAAAGAGTGGAGGGTTTCGGTGGGATGTTCTCCTGCCCGCGGCCTAGCTCACTTTCGTGTCGCTATGCACTGCCCTGGCAGTGACCGGCGGCACGCAGAGCGACCACCGGAGTGTGGAACTGGATTAGTCTACGTGCCGCCCGGGCGTGTCGCAAACCCGGGCGTGTCGCGACAGGCGATATGCAGCGCTCCCCCAGCCTCGCACACACCGAGGGTGCCCCTTTCGGCCGAGGGTGCCCGAAATTGCGGCCTCGAATGGCGGATTCGGGCACTCTCGGCGTCAGTCGAGCACGTCGTGGGAGCGCAGGAACGCCGCGAAGGCCGTCAGCGAGGCCAGGCGCTCCCATCCCCAGCGGACGGGCAGCCACCCGGTGGCCTCCGTGACCGCGGACTCTCGAGCGCGCTGATCGCGCAACGTCTCGCGGATGCTGCGGCCACCGGTCATTCCGGGATCGACGTACTTCCCGTCACCGTCGAACTCGGCGAACCGCCGCCGCCTCGGCCACGCGAAGTCGGGGTAGGCCCTCCGCCCATCCCGCACGCGCACCTCGGTCTGCAGCACCGGCGCCTCCGCCCTCACGGCGCCGGCGGTTCCGACGCGGGCGAGATCGGCGGTGCGAATGAGGGGTCCATCGGCGCGCATCCCCCGAGGATGCTCCCGCCCGCGCTCCCCCGGCCCCTCGATCGCGCGACCCCGCGTCATCCGCTCGGCGCCCCGCCCTGGGGAGGAGAGGACGCCAGACGTCGAAAGTGCCCGTTCCCGCCGGGGGTGCCCGTCTAAACGGGCACGTTCGGCAGAAACGGGCACTTTCGGTGCGGCGCTACTGGTTGCCGATGTTCTTGTCGACGTTGGCGCGGACCTCGTCGATCTTCCCGTGGTGCTGCTCGGGAGCGACCTTCTTGATCGCGTCGGCGGCGCCGTCGAGGAACCTGTCGCTGACGTCTTCGGCCTTCTCGCTCTTGAGGGCCTCCTCGATCTTGTCGCGGTTCTGCTCGAACATCTGCTTGCCCTTGTTGATGATGTCGTCGACTCCCATGGTGGGACCTCCTCGTGATCGGGATCCTCATTCTCGGACGCCGCCTCCCTGCCCTGCAAGGGCTGGCGCGCGGACGAGAAAGCCCCCCGGATCCTGATGGACCCGGGGGGCTGCTCGTTCGCTCGCGGGGCGAGCGGAGGTGTTACTTGAGGATCTTCGTGACCGTGCCGGCGCCGACGGTGCGGCCACCCTCACGGATCGCGTAGCCGAGGCCCTCTTCCATGGCGATGGGCTGGATCAGCTCGACCGTCATGTCGGTGGTGTCGCCGGGCATGACCATCTCGGTGCCCTCGGGCAGCGTGATGACGCCGGTGACGTCGGTGGTGCGGAAGTAGAACTGCGGGCGGTAGTTCGTGAAGAACGGGTTGTGACGGCCGCCCTCTTCCTTCGACAGGATGTAGGCGGTGCCCTCGAACCCGGTGTGCGGCGTAACCGAACCCGGCTTCACGACGACCTGGCCACGCTCGACGTCGTCACGCTTGGTGCCGCGCAGGAGCAGACCACAGTTCTCGCCGGCCCAGGCCTCGTCGAGCTGCTTGTGGAACATCTCGATACCGGTGACGATCGTCTTCTGCGTCGGACGGATGCCGACGATCTCGACCTCGGAGTTGATCGCCAGCGTGCCACGCTCGGCGCGGCCGGTGACGACGGTTCCACGACCGGTGATCGTGAAGACGTCCTCGACGGGCATGAGGAACGGCTTGTCCTTGTCACGCACCGGGTCGGGGATGGACGCGTCGACGGCTTCCATGAGCTCGACGATCTTCTCGACCCACTCGGCGTCGCCCTCGAGAGCCTTGAGGCCCGAGACGCGGACGACGGGGGCGTTGTCGCCGTCGAAGTCCTGGCTCGAGAGCAGCTCGCGAACCTCGAGCTCGACGAGCTCCAGGATCTCCTCGTCGTCGACCATGTCGGACTTGTTCAGCGCGACGAGCAGGTAGGGGACGCCGACCTGCTTGGCGAGCAGAACGTGCTCACGGGTCTGAGCCATCGGGCCGTCGGTGGCGGCGACCACGAGGATCGCGCCGTCCATCTGGGCAGCACCGGTGATCATGTTCTTGATGTAGTCAGCGTGGCCCGGCGCATCGACGTGGGCGTAGTGACGCTTGGGGGTCTCGTACTCGACGTGCGAGATGTTGATCGTGATACCACGCTGACGCTCTTCCGGCGCCGAGTCGATCGACGCGAAGTCACGCTGAACGTTGGTGGCCGACGGGTACTTGTCGGCGAGCACCTTCGAGATGGCAGCGGTGAGCGTGGTCTTGCCGTGGTCGACGTGACCGATCGTTCCGATGTTCACGTGCGGCTTGGTCCGCTCGAACTTGGCCTTAGCCACTGGGTCCTCCTCAGGACGGTCATGTGTAGAGGGTCCGGGCACTGGTTTGCGACCGGTTCTCTACGGGGATGGTTCTCAGCTTAGTAGAGGTGTGATGTGAAGTTGTGGGGTGGATGCTGCCGGCCCCTCACCGGGGCGCGGCACCGGCAGCATCCGGAGGACGGAGTTACTCGCCCTTGGTCTTCTGGACGATCTCGTCGGCCACCGCGCGCGGCACCTCGGCGTAGCTGTCGAACTCCATGGAGTAGACGGCACGGCCGGAGGTCTTCGAGCGCAGGTCGCCGATGTAGCCGAACATCTCCGAGAGGGGGACGTTCGCCTTGACGACCTTGACGCCCTGGGCATCTTCCATCGACTGGATCTGGCCACGACGCGAGTTGAGGTCGCCGATGACGTCGCCCATGTACTCCTCGGGAGTACGCACCTCGACGCCCATGATGGGCTCGAGGATGATGGGGTTCGCCTTGCGGACGGCTTCCTTGAATCCCATGGAGCCGGCGATCTTGAACGCCATTTCCGAGGAGTCGACGTCGTGCGACGCACCGTCGAGCAGGATGGCCTTGACGCCGACCATGGGGTAGCCGGCGAGCACGCCGACGTTCATGGCGTCCTGGAAACCCTGGTCGGTGGGGCCGATGTACTCGCGCGGGATGCGGCCACCGCTGACCTTGTTCTCGAACTCGTACGTCTTGTCGGCCGTGACCTCGAGCGGCTCGATCGCGAACTGGATCTTCGCGAACTGACCCGAACCACCGGTCTGCTTCTTGTGCGTGTAGTCGTGACGCTCGACGGCCTTCTTGATCGTCTCGCGGTAGGCCACCTGGGGCTTTCCGACGTTCGCCTCGACGCGGAACTCGCGCTTCATGCGGTCGACCAGGATGTCGAGGTGGAGCTCGCCCATGCCCTTGATGACGGTCTGACCGGTGTCGGAGTTCTGCTCGACGCGGAACGTCGGGTCCTCCTCCGCGAGCTTCTGGATCGCGAGACCCAGCTTCTCCTGGTCAGCCTTGGTCTTGGGCTCGATGGCGACCTCGATGACCGGCTCGGGGAACGTCATCGACTCGAGCACGACCTGGTGCTGCGAGTCGGAGAGCGTGTCGCCCGTGGTCGTGTCCTTGAGGCCGATGACCGCGTAGATGTGACCCGCGGTGACCGAGTCGACCGGGTTCTCCTTGTTCGCGTACATCTGGAAGATCTTCCCGATGCGCTCCTTCTTGGACTTGGTCGAGTTGACGACCTGTCCGCCGGAGTCGAGGTGACCGGAGTAGACGCGGATGTAGGTGAGACGACCGAAGAACGGGTGCGTCACGATCTTGAACGCGAGGGCCGTGAACGGCTCTTCGCGGTCGGCGTGACGCTCGATGACGATCTCTTCGTCCTTCGGGTCGTGGGCCTCGATGGCCGGCACGTCGAGGGGCGACGGGAGGTAGTCGACGACCGCGTCGAGCATGGGCTGCACGCCGCGGTTCTTGAACGCCGAACCGCACAGGACCGGGTAGACCTCGGACGCGATGGTGAGCTTGCGGATCGCGGCCTTGACCTCGGCCACGGTCAGCTCCTCGCCGCCGAAGTGCTTCTCGAGAAGCTCCTCGTCCGACTCGGCGACGGTCTCGAGCAGCAGCTCGCGGTACTCGGCGGCCTTGTCGGCGAGGTCGGCCGGGATCTCCTGGATCTCGTACTTCGCTCCCATGGTGACGTCACCCTTGGAGTCGCCGGGCCAGACCAGGGCGCGCATCTCGACGAGGTCGATGACGCCGACGAAGTCGTTCTCCGCACCGATGGGGAGCTGGATGACGAGCGGCTTGGCCTTCAGCTTGTTGACGATCGTGTCGACGGTGAAGTAGAAGTCGGCGCCCAGCTTGTCCATCTTGTTGACGAAGCAGATGCGGGGGACGTCGTACTTGTCGGCCTGACGCCACACGGTCTCGGACTGGGGCTCGACGCCCTCCTTGCCGTCGAAGACGGCGACGGCGCCGTCGAGGACGCGGAGCGAGCGCTCCACCTCGACGGTGAAGTCGACGTGACCGGGGGTGTCGATGATGTTGATCTGGTTCTTGTCCCAGAAGCAGGTGACGGCGGCCGACGTAATCGTGATGCCGCGTTCCTGCTCCTGCTCCATCCAGTCGGTGGTCGAGGCGCCATCGTGCGTCTCGCCGATCTTGTGGTTGACGCCCGTGTAGAAGAGGATGCGCTCGGTCGTCGTCGTCTTGCCGGCATCGATGTGCGCCATGATGCCGATGTTGCGGACCTTGGTGAGGTCGGTGAGCACGTCTTGTGCCACGGGCGGGGTTCCTAACTTGTGGAGAGGGACATTCCGTCGACCTCCGGGCCCTTCGACAGGCTCGGGACCCGGAGGTCGACGTTCAGGCGTATTACCAGCGGTAGTGCGCGAAGGCGCGGTTCGACTCGGCCATCTTGTGGGTGTCTTCGCGGCGCTTGACCGCGGCACCGAGGCCGTTCGAGGCGTCGAGGATCTCGTTCTGGAGACGCTCGATCATGGTCTTCTCGCGGCGGGCCTTCGCGTAGCTCACGAGCCAGCGCAGGGCCAGCGTGTTCGCACGGTGGGGCTTCACTTCGATCGGCACCTGGTAGGTGGAGCCACCGACGCGGCGACTCTTGACCTCGAGGGTGGGGCGCACGTTGTCGAGCGCCTTCTTGAGGGTGGCGACGGCGTCCTGGCTGTTCTTCGCCTCGACGCCCTTGAGGGCGGTGTAGACGATCGATTCCGCGATCGACTTCTTGCCGTCGACGAGGATCTTGTTGACCAGCTGGCTGACGATCGGAGCACCGTAGACCGGGTCGTTGACGACCGGACGCTTGGTGACGGGACCTTTACGAGGCATCTGACTCAGCCCTTCTTCGCGCCGTAGCGGCTGCGAGCCTGCTTACGGTTCTTGACGGCCTGGGTGTCGAGTGCACCGCGGACGATCTTGTAGCGGACACCGGGGAGGTCTTTCACACGACCGCCGCGGACGAGCACGAGCGAGTGCTCCTGCAGGTTGTGGCCCTCGCCGGGGATGTAGGCGGTGACCTCGGTGCCGTTGCGGAGCTTCACACGGGCGACCTTGCGCATGGCCGAGTTCGGCTTCTTCGGGGTCGTCGTGTAGACGCGGGTGCAGACACCGGCCTGCTGGGGGTTCGACTTCAGGGCGGGAGCCTTGGTCTTGGTGACCTTCGGCGAGCGTCCCTTGCGAACCAACTGCTGAATAGTTGGCACGTTCTCTCCTTGTTGTGCTGCACGGTGACAGCGGGTGTGTCTCCCCCGCAGCATCCGGATCTTTCGATTCATGACGTTGCGGGCTCACATAGACCCACCGAGCGGCAGAATGATCTGACGCTTCTCGTGGTGGATATGCCGTGGGGGTGACCTGTTCGCAGGCCCATCCCTGAGATGGTGCGACCAACGCTCCTGCGAGATACCGGGGGCACGACGCAGGGCGCGCGTGAGCGCACACCCGCCCAATCATACGCCCCCGGGAGGGGTGCGGGCAAACGACACCGGATGCTGCGCATCCTCGAGGCGGGGAAGCCGCGTCAGTCTTCGACGTCGGTCCACCGGAAGGTGCTCAGGATGACGTCGCCGGTCTCGAGCAGCAGTTCCGTGAGCCTGGTCGGGGTGAGGGCGTCGTCCGACAGCGCGGGCTGCGTGTCGTCGGCGGCCAGGACGGTGTGGACGAAATGGAGCCCGCGGCGCTCGGATGCATCGACGCCCACCGGAACGACGTAGTGCTGCGCACGCGTGCGGATCGCGGGCTCTTCCGTGCCGCGCCGATCGCTGTGATCGTTCGCCCACCGCCACATCGGGGTCGCCGTGAAGTCCGGCTGGACGACCTCGGCACCTCGGGCGGCACGAGCGACCGCACCGGCCCACGAGACGTCGCTCGGACGCACGAAGGGCGCCACCGTCAGCACGGCCGGCTGGGGATCGCCGTCGAGGGTCGGCGGGAGGTACGCCTCGAACACGTGGGTCGACCGCAGGGATCGTCGCAGCTGCGACAGCATCCCCCGCATCTGCAGCACGAGATCCGGCCGACCGGCCTCCTTCAGGCGCTCGACCGCCGTCTCGCCGAAGACGTCCGTGAGGACCTCGGCGGGGACCCTCCGCCATCCCGCGGGGGCCAGGAGGCGGTAGGGCGCGGGCCGGGGCGGAGCGGCTCGGCGGCCGATGAGTTCTTCGCGCAAAGTCATCGATCCGTCTCTCGTCCGCCGGGTTCCGCCATACTGCGGAACAGCGCCTCGACGTCGGCTTCCCGGTCGGCGATCGCCGCGGGGTCGTGATCGTTCGTGACCACGTAGCAGACCCACTCGGGCGTGACGCCCAGCCATTCGAGCCGCGGCAGTACCGCGGGCTCGGCGTCGTCCTCTGAACGCAGCACGAGCGGGAGGCTGTGACGGCACGCCGCGGAGATGAACCCGTCGATCGAGAAGACCTCCACGACCGGATCGAGCGCCGTGAAGCCCGGATCGGGGAGCAGATCCTCCGCATCCGTACCGTCGGGTTCGCGACTCTGGACGTAGATGTCGGCGAATCCGGTCGGGATCGACGCGATCGGATAGTGCCAGAACCGGGCCCACACGTGAGCGGCGGGGAACAGGGCGACCGCGCGTGCGCCGGAGCGCACGAGGGGCGCGACGGTCTCGGCGTCCGGCCGACCGCTCGTGGCCGATTCCGCGAGCCAGTCGGCCCACTCCTCGGCGTCGCGCCACGGGGTATCCGCGTAGTCCAGAGGCACCCGTATCCAGCGATCGGTGTCGAAGATCACCTCTACGGCGCTCATCCGGCGTCTCCTCTCCAGACCACCGACGGATTCTTCCGACGGAGGCGACGTGCGTCGCCGCCGCGGATGATGCCCTCGCGCTCCAGCACCTCGATCGCGGTGCCGTACGAGCGGTCGGCGACCGACCGCTCGGCGGGCGCGAGTTTCGTGGGCAGAGAAGCCCACCACTCGTCGATGGGGTCGTCGCCGCCGGCGCTGACTCCCCATTCGTCCTTCGCCGCCACGGCGGGGTCGAGCAGCGCGACACGGTCGCGACGACGCGCCACGATCGCGAGCCCCGCCATACCCACGACCGACAGCCCGAGGAGAACGAATCCGGCGATCGGAGCCTGGGGCTCGAAGCGGTCGACGTCGTCCCCGTTGAGCACCATGTAGACGAACACCGCCGCCCACACCACGGCGAGCACGACGAACAGGCGCCAGGCGCCCCGCGTGTGGGCGCCGAGCAGGAGGGTGTCGCGTCGGCCCCGTTCGAGAGCGACGAAGATCGCGAACGCGGCGACCGCGCACAGGCCCACCCAGAGAGCAGCGGCGTCGACCCCGAGCGCGGGGCGGCCGTTGCGCGGGGACGGCAGAACGAGGCCGGCCACGAGGAGCCCCAGGAGCAGAGCGACGACGGTGACGGTGTCGCGCACGCCCCACGTCGGACGCGAAGGTCTCGCCGGCGCCGCACCTGCACGACGAACGACGCTGTCGTAGTCGCCGCGCAGGCGGGGCACCGCCACGAGGAGGGCTGCACGCGACGCCTCGACGACGGCGTCCAGGCGTGTGCGGCGACGCAAATCCGGGATGCGGTCCTTCAGCTCGGCGACGACACCCGTGGTCATGTCGGACACGTCACCTCGCCAAAGGGTTGACGTCGAGACCGGGGATGTCGGAGACGGTCGGGATGTCGGGTCCCCCGAACGCGCTCACACCGCTGCTCACCGACTGCTCGATGCCGTTGAAGAAGTTCAGCACGTTGGATCCCTGCGTGAGAGCACCGGGGGCGCCGACGCTCGCGAGCCAGTTGTTCGCCGCGACACGCGGCACCCCGCCCGGGCGCGGCCACGCGGTGAGCATGTTCTCCGACATGCTCAACGCCTGGCCGTCGAGACGACCACCGCCCGACCGGATGGCGTTCCAGGCACCCTGACCCCAGTTGCCGACCGAGGTGCGCAGGAAGTCGTCCGCGATACCCCCGGCAGCGGCCTGTCGAGCCGCCTGTCCCCCGCCCGAGCCGCCCCATCCGCGGATCGTGCGCACACCGTCTTCGACGGCGTTGCGACCCGCTGTGATGGTGGTCCGCGACGCGGTGCCGAGACCGGCTGCCGGTCCGAGCGCACGGAAGAAGGTGGATCCGCCGCGCATCGCCTTGACGACGCCTCCCGCGAACGGGATCACCGCGATGGTGTCGAAGATCAGGTCGCCCATCGTCACGCGTTTGGACCCGGCCAGCATCATGCCGAGATGGATGGCGAGGGTGGCGATAGCCGCCACGGTGGCGATGACGAGGAGCACCGCCGCGATGGGAGCGGCGACGAAGATCGCCACGACGATGGCGATCGTGCCGATCACCGTCAGCGCCTGGGCGATGAAATCGAAGGCGTCTTCCCACGGGTTGTCGTCGATCCCCGACGCGCTGTACGCGGTCTCCAGATCGTTGACGGCCTTCTCGTAGGCCTCTTCCCACGCCGAATAGCCCGACTCGAAGGTCTCCCAGAGGCCCTCGAGTTCGCTCTCGGCGGTGTTCGCTGCGCTCCCCGTGCTCGAGACGGCCTGGTCGGCGGTGGCGAGCTGAGCATCGGTGGCGTCGTCCTGCCACGGCCAGGGGTTGCGGAGGTCGTCCGCGGTGCTCTCGGCCTCCTCGCGGGCGGCAACGGCTTCGTTGCGCGCGGCGATGGCGGCGAAGATGTCGTCCACGAGCGGGTTGACGGTGCGCGTGCGCGCATCGCGGAGCGCGGAGGCGTATGCGACCAGTACCGGCCCGGAGCTCGTGTAGCGATCGGCGACCTTCGTCAGCTGGTCGGCGAGCTCGCCGGCCTGTTCACGGATCGCGTCGAGCCCCTCGGCTTTGTAGCGCGTCTCCGACGAGAGCTTCTGCAGCTCGTCCGAGGTCCACTGCATGCGCTCGCCCATGCGGGTGTATTCGTTCCCGGCGGTGTCGATGTCGTAGGGGTCGCCCTCGAGTTCCTCGAGCCGGTAGCCGCGATTCGGTGAGTAGGTCATTCGGGGTCACTCGCCAATTCCACATCGAGTTCGCCGATGGTGTCGACGAAGTCCTTCAGGTGCTGGTAGACGGTGTCGAGGTCTTCCGAGAGCTGCTCGCGGTTGCCGTCCCACCCGCTCTGGAACTCTTCGACCTTGCTGCGCAGTTCTGACCGCCCAGAGGGTCGTCCCACAGCATCCGCCACGGTATCGGTGTTCTTCCCGAGATCGGCGAACTCGGTCTTGAACGAGTCCAACCGGCCCACCATCAGCTCGAGATCCCCGAGATCGACGTCCATCCCGTCGTTGGCCATGCGGTCTCCTCCTCGTCGTCGCCGGAACCGTCGCGCACACGACTTTCACCCCGGGTCGTCCTCGTGGAGAACGGCCCGGGGTGAAAGGACGTCAGTTGCCCGCGAGCGCCTGGTCGGTGTCCTTGATCGCCTGCATCATCTTGCGCAGCGACTCGCCCATGTCGGAGATGCCCTCGATGGCCTTCTCCAGACCGGTCGTCAGCTCGGTGTAACCCTCACCGAACTTGCCGGAAGCGTGCTGGGTCTTGAAGTCGTCTCCCAGAAGCCGGTCGACGTCGTCCTTCAGACGACGGAGGACGTCGCCGATCTCTTCGCGGCCCGAATCGAGCTTGCCCGACATCGACTCCATCTCGCCGTAGGACGCCTTGAAATCCGCCATCATGCACCTTTTCGTTGAGGAGAAAGGGGCCGGAACCCCTGAACGACCACCACCCTAATCGAACCTCTTCGCGGCCTCCGACAGGCCTTCCCGCCGGCCAAGAGGTTGTGGTATCGCGCCTCAGGCGGTCACGAGCGGAAGCTGAACGGTCACCATGCGGCCGTTCTCGACGAACAACCCGCGGCCCGGCGGGAACTCGTGACGCTGCACCTTCGGGAACGGCACTTTGAACAACGAGTCGCCGTCGTAGGTCTCGGGCCGCAGCGCGATGCCGTGGCGCCCCGCCTTGAGTTCCCCGATCAGACCGAACCCGCTGGTGAGCTGGGCGACGTCGCCGTCGGCGACGAGGAAGTGGTCGCTGCGGTTGATCGCCTGGAACAACTCCTTGAGCGGGCGCTCGGCGTCGGTGTCGCTGAATTCGGTGATGTTCTCCACCACGACCATGAGCCGCTGGGTGAGGGTGTCGTCGATGACGACGTCCTTGAGCTCCTTGGCGAGCGCGCGCACGTCCTCCGGACTGCTGGCCGTCCTCGTCCACGGCCGGAAGGAGCGCAGTGCCGCACGGCGTCCGCCGACGTGGAACAGTGCCACCTCGGGGTCGAGGCGCTCCACCGCTCTGACGAGGCCCCGCAGCGCCGTGGTCTTGCCGCTCTGCGGCGGCCCCGCCACGACGAAGGTTCCGATCGGCTCGAACGCCCGAGGTCCCAGGGTGTCATCGCCGATCCCGAGAACGGGGAGCCCGTCGATCCGGTCGGGCAGGCTCGACGCCTCGAGCTCGGTCGGAAGTGCGCCGATGTTCTCGGCCTCGATGGCTCCGGCTGCTCGAAGCCTCGCGCTGAACGCCTCGGCGGCGGCGTTCTGCTCGGCCACGTTCGTGGTGCCCCCGATGACCGCGATCTGCGTCTCGACACCGTCGACGATCGCGCGCCCGGGAGCGCTGCGCTCATTGAGCACGTCCTTCGGCACCCCGAGGATCGAGTACGCGCCGTCGTCGGCCATGCGCAGGACGATGCGCTTGGTCACGTTCGCGCTCACGGCCGTGGGGACACTCCCGTAGCGATCGGCCGTGGCGACGACGTGCACGCCCAGCGGCCGCCCCTCACCCAGCACGCGCATGAAGATCGCGTAGTACGGCGCGCGCGCCGAGACCGTCTCCCAGTCCTGCTTGAACGTGCCGAACCCGTCGAGGAGGATGACGATCCGCGGCTCGTCGGGCTTGTCTGCCAGAACCCTGTACTCGGTGAGCGTCGACGCGTTCACCGCGGAGAACCGTCGTGAACGGTCGTCGAGGATCGAACGGACGGTGCGCAGCAGCCGCTGCACGCGCTCGGAGTCGTCGCCCGAGACGATCGCGCCGACGTGCGGCATGGTCTCGATCGAGCGGAGCGAGCCGGTACCGAAGTCGATGCCGTACACCGCCACCCGGCCGAGGTCGGGGCGCGCACCCGCGGCGATGCCGATCGAGCGCAATGCCACGCTCTTGCCCGACCCGCTGGTTCCGTAGACGAGCATGTGGCCGTCGGTGTCGGGCTCGAAGAAGACCGCCGTCTGCAGCTGCTGCTGCGGGATGTCGGCGAGTCCGAGAGGGATGCGCGCATCTCCGTCGAGCGGCAGGTCGCGCAGGTCGATCGTGCCCGCCAGATCGTCGAGCCAGGGCCGCCTCGGCTTCGGCAGGCCGGCCTCCTCGGCCGAGGCCACCAGGTTCGCCACGAGGCGTTTCTGGTCGTTCGGGCCGAGATCGTCGTCGTGCGCGTCAGATCCGTCATCGTCGCGCTCGGACTCCCAGAGCGTCACCGATCCGAAGCGGAGCTCCGCGACCCGCACCTGAGCACGATCGGGCTCCTGCGTCGTCCATCCGCCCGCATAGGCCGCCTGGAACGGCACGAGTCGGCCCGGGCCGGTCTTGGCGATCCCGCGGCCGGGGATGGAGGGGTCGAAAGTGGATGCGACGGCATCGCCGACGACGTCGTTCGAGTCCGAGGCATCCGCCATCCGGAGCGCGACGCGCAGGTTGGTGTTCGCGCGCAGGTTGTCTTTGATGACACCGGCGGGGCGCTGCGTGGCCATGATCAGGTGGATGCCGAGGGAACGACCGCGCTGGGCGATGTCGACCACACCGTCGACGAACTCCGGCACCTCGGTGGCGAGGGCGGCGAACTCGTCGATGACGATGACGAGCGCGGGCGGCGTCTCGGGATCCTGCCGCTTCTCGAGCTCGAGCAGGTCCTTCGCCTTCTTGCGGTTGAACAGGTGCTCGCGGTGGTGCAGCTCCGCTCGCAGGCTCGTCAGGGCGCGTCGCACGAGGTGCGGGCTCAGGTCGGTGACGAGCCCCACCGTGTGGGGCAGGTCGACGCAGTCGGCGAAGGCGGAGCCGCCCTTGTAGTCGACGTACAGGAACGTCACACGGTCGGGGCTGTACTCGGCCGCCATTCCCAGCACCCAGGTCTGCAGGAACTCGCTCTTGCCCGAGCCGGTCGTTCCGCCCACCAGCGCGTGAGGACCCTGGGTGCGCAGGTCGAGCGACATCGCGTCGGGGCTCCCCTGCCCCATGAACGCCTTGAGGGTGCCGGCGCGCTTCAGGCGCGGCCGGGGCGTGCGCGACCGGTCGATGATCGAGTTGTTCTGCCGCCACCGTTCGATCACGGCCGAGGTCTCGGCGGCTCGATCGGCGCCGATGATGCGCAGGAGCGACACGCTGTGGGGCAGGTCCGACGAGTCGGGCGCGACCGAACTGGAGTCGACGACGGGCGCGAGCCGCTTGGCGAAGTGCTCGGCGTACTCGCGCGAGACGCCCTCGACGCTGACCCCCTCGGCCCGCTCACCGGCGCGCACCCAGCCGACCACGGCGTCGTCGAGGCCGTTCGTGACATCGACGAACGTGCGGCAGGCGGCAGGGAGCGACTCGACGGTGGGGGCGACGAAGATCGTGTAGACCCCCGCATCCGGTCCACGCTCGATCAGCTGGGTGAGACGGGCGCGGTCGACGGGCGCGTCGTTGGTGGCGATGAGGATCAGCGAGACGTCGCCGCCCTTCGCGGGGCTGTGTGCCCGCTCGCCGACGCTCTTGCCGAGCTCCATCGACGTGTCCTGCGGGGCGAGCGGTCCCCGCTGCTCGGTGGAGCCGGTGAGGCGCTCGAGAACGGCGCCCTCGAGGGCGTTGAGCAGCACGGTCGCCGCGGAGGGGCTGTCGGCGAGCGCGATCTCGGCGAACGGAGACTGGGGGCTCGTGGTGTGCGGCAGCCACTTCATCCACTCGACGTCGGGCGTCCAGGCGGGGTCGACGATCGCCGCGGTGATGACCTCGTTGGGCGCGTGGAGGCCGAACAGCTGCACGCCGATCCCGCGGAGCACGTCGGCGACCTCGCCGCGTCCTCCGGCGATGCCGATCGCTCCCGCCGACGGGAGGAGTTCCACGAGGGGCACGTCGGAGATGTGCTCGAACCGCGACCGGAGGGCGTTCACCCGGTCGGAGTATTCGGCGATGCCGCGCTGGTCGCTCGCCTCCTGCACGGTGTTGCGACTGCGACCGGTGCCCGACCCGAGTCGCACCGAGAGAAAGTTCCAGTGCTCGGGGCGTCGGGTCCACATCAGCGGGCCGAGTTTCATGGACTGCTCGAAGACGGTGGCCGTCGGAGGAGCCTCCTCTCGGCGGCGTTCGCGCTCGACCACCTCCTCGGCGAGCAGGGCGTCTTCGAGCTCGTCGATCTGCGTCTCGAACGTGTCGATCTCCAGACGGAGCTTCTTGCCCTGCTGCGTGCGCTGCCCGATGAAGTTGCCGAGCATCATCAGCGGCGCCATGAAGACGATCAGCAGCGACGTCGGGCGCTGGGTCACGGCGAACAGGGCGAGGCCCAGGAGCACGGGGGCTGCGACCATCGGCCACGGGAAGATGCGGGGGTCGGCCTCGGCCGGGATGATCGGGTGCCGGTGCTCGCGCCCGGCATAGCGCTTCTCGACGCGGGGCGAGCGGTTGAACAGCAGAGACCCGCCCTGCTCGAAGATGCGCGTCTCCTCGGCATCGCCCTCGTTCGCCGTGCGGACGAATCGCACGTCGGTGCCGCCGATCGTGATGATCTGGCCGGGTCGCACACGCACGCGGGAGACGAGACCGCCGTCGATGACCAGCCCGTTGGCGGAGTTGAGATCGATGACCTCGATCTCCTTGTCGACCTCGACGCGCGCGTGGCGCTTGGAGACCATCGGGTCGCGGAGCACCACGTGAGCCGGCTCGACCCGCCCGATGATCGAGGTGCCGTGGGCGAGCGGGACGACGCGCCCCGCTTCGGCGCCGCTGAGGATCTGCATCACGGCGGCGGTGGCGCCGCTGGACGCATAGGCGTCGGCGGTCGCTGCGACCACCGCGGCATCGAAGCCCGAGCCGAGGGGCGCGTCGGCGACGAGCGCCGTCGGATCCATCTGCGCGGGCTCCTCGCCGGGAGGGGCGACGAGCAGCGTGGGCGTGACCGATGCCGGGATGCGACTGCTGTCGGCGAGCGATCGGGCCACGTCTTCGACGGTCGCGGTGGCGTCAGCGGTGACGATGACGTCGACGGGCGCTGCGGCCTCTCGGCGGAGGGCGAGTTTGATCTTCATGCCTGGGGACCCCCTCGACGAACCTGGAACATGCGGCCACCCAGGCGCACGACGACGCCCGCCTCGAGGCCGACGCGCGACCCCGGGGTGAGCGGGGTCTCGGCGCCATCCGCCCCGACGATCGTCGTCCCGTTGCTCGAGTTGCGGTCCATGACCCACACCCCGCCCGCATCGAGACCGAACGCCAGGTGCGTCTTGGACAGCAGTTTGTCGGGGTCTTCCAGGGCCAGCAGCACCTCGGCGGTCTGACCGGGTGCGGCCTCGGGCTGGCGGCCGATCAGGCCGTACTCCGGCACGCGGACGCTCGAGCCGTCCTCGAAGACGAGCACGTGCTCGATCCGCGGCGCGGCGGTGATCAGTCCCGCAGCCTCGTCCTCGACGGGGTGCGGAGCCCACGGTCCGCCCGAGACACCGACGACGCCGGCCCTCGAGCGACGCTCGGCGAGCATCGGCGGCTCGCCGGATCCGTTCGATGCGAGCGAGGGCAGGCCCTCCGACACCTCCCGCAGCGGCATCTCGAGCTCGCGGATCGTGCGGCGCAGCGCCCGCGCGTCGGCCGGGTCGAGCCCCGCGCGCGCGTCGATCAGCCAGCATCCCGCGACACGATCGAGGATGCTGCGCCCGCGGCCTTCGCGATCCCACAGCCCCGACGCGAACATCACGGCCGGGCCGACGACCGGCACGATCCCGCTGGCGCACAGGACGAGGGCGCGGAGCACGATGCGCCAGAAGCCGGGGCGCCCGAGATCGACGACGGAGACCGAGCGCAGCCGCATCGCAGCCTTGCCGGCGGTCACGCCACGACGCCCATGGAGCACGAGCTGGACGAGTCCGAACAGGGCCGGCAGCACCGAACCGGCGATCACGAGGACGATCGGGCCCCACGAGACGTCTCCCCCGAGGAGGAAGGCAGCGCCGATGCCGGCGGGGACGGCCAGCAGCGACCAGATCAGGACGTCGATCGCGAACGCCCACGCCCGCACTCCGGGGCGCGCGTCGACGATGCCGAGTCTCGTCGCGGACTCCGGGTCGCCACCGATCGAATCCGACGGGGTGTGATCCCGCGTCTCACCGGCTCCGCTCATCGGTCCCCCTCGCAGAAAGCTCGACTGGTAAACCTATCGCAGCGACGCTGCCCGACCCGTCCCTGGACGGGCGCGCGGCCGGACACCTCCCCGGTGCCGCCGTCACGCCGGTACGACGATCGCCCAGACGATCGCGGCGATCGCCAGCGCACCCGCCGCCGCACCCGCCGCGATCGCGACACCGGCCCGACGCCGAGCCCGTCGAGCGCGCGAGGCCGCTGCGGCGACCACATCGACGGAGACCTGCGGTTCCCGTCGGGCCGGAGCCGCACGCGTGACGACCTCGGACTCGACCGCTCGCGGCCGGTAGATCTCGCGGTCCTCCACCGACGGGACGCGCGCCGTGCGCTCCGCGGGAAGCCCCCGCGCCGCACGCACCGCCGACTGGCGGACGCGGGTCGGGGGAACCTCGGCGGGGCGGGCGCGGGCGCGCGTGCCGGGGGCGGTGTCGTCGTCGCGTTCGCCGTCGGATGCGGCGAGCCGCCGACGCCCCGGGACGGTGGCCTCATCGAGCGGCTCAGCCGACGCCGGAGCGGCCGGCTCCACCGGGCCCGCGGGTGACGCGCGAGGAACGAGGACGGTCGGCTCCCGCGCCGCGCGGCGTCGCGCCAGGACGGTCTCGTCGTCGTCCGGTGACGGAGCCGGGTGCTGCTGCTCCTCGGGGGGAGGATTCGGCCACGCGCGCAGTCGCCCGGCCCAGATGGTGACGTCGTCGTCGTCGCGGTCGCTCACGCCTCGCTCCGCGTGAGTCGCACCTCCGCGTCGCCGAGGAAGAACCGCTCGCCCGCTTCGAGTTCTTCACCGGGCTGCGCCTCGATCTCGGTGCCCATGAGGGTCGCGAACAGCACCCCGTTCGTCGAATCGAGGTCGGTGACGAACCACGTCTCGCCGCGCAGTTCCAGGCGGGCGTGCGTCTTGGACACGGTGCGCGTCTCGTCGGAGATGGCGATCAGCTGCGCGCCGGGCCGGGTGGCATCGGGGGCGGGACGCCGACCGAGGATGACGACCTCCGACGAGATGTCGATCGGAGCACCGCCCGGCGGAATCAACTTCCACGGCACGCGACGCCGCCGCGCCACGATCGTGCGATCCATGGCCTCGAGGTCGTCGTCCTCGTCATCGGACGAATCGCCCTGGGCGTACAGCGCCGAGACCGACGACAGCGCCGGCCGGGGGGCACCCGCATCGGGGGCGCCCGGCACGGCGGAGATGGCCTCGCTGAGTTCGGGGAACTGCTCGGGATCGCGCGGAGGCGAGGCGGGCGCGCGCAGGGGTCCGGGAGCCCACGGTTCTCGCACCGGTGCCGGTGCGGGAGGCTCGGGAACCTCCGCGACCGGCGCGGGGGCGACCTCCGGCGTCTCGCGCGGCGGCACGGTCGGCACCGACTCGATCGGCGCGGCGGGCTCGGGGCCGCGCCGGGGCTGTTCGGGGTCGAGTGCCGGAGCAGACGGGGAGGATGCGGCGCTCGAGGCGGACGGCGGCGTCTCGCGGTCTTCGGGGTCTACGGCGCTGTCATCGGGCTCTGCGGCGGGGCGGGTCGAGCGCCGCGAGGTGAGGAACGACGCGGGCGGCGGCACGACCGCCGACTCGGCGGGGGGCTCGGCCTTCGGCACGACGACCGGTGCGGGAGGAGGGGTGGATGCTGCGGGCTGTTGCGGCTCGGGGGTCGGAGCCCAGAACCCCGTCGACAGGGGCGCGGCGTCCTGAGGCTCGGTGTCGGCCCGCGGGATCTCGACGCGCGTCGTGTCGACCGGATCGGCGAACATCGGCTCGAAGGCGGTGAACGCCCGCGCGCGCGGGGCCAGCGCAGCATCCGCGGGGTCGCCGAGATCCCCCGTGCGACGGGGGCCGGACTGCTCCTCGCCGATCCAGCGCGCCGAGCCGAAACCGACGATGCTCGCCCAGATGAGCGGGAAGAGCGCGGCGACGACCGTCATCCCCCCGCCGAAGCCGAACGCGACGTTGACGCGGTAGTACGAGATCACGAGGATCACCACGAAGGCGATCTGACCGAACAGCGGCACGAAGACGATGAAGACGAGCCACGGCGAGAATCCGCCCAGCCGCAGGAGCACCGCGGTGTTGAGGATGGGCACCCATGCCTGCCAGGCGTCCTCTCCGGCTTTACGGAACACCGCCGCGAGCGAGAGAGACGCCCAGAGGTAGAGGACGACGATCACGGCGAACGTGATGAGCCCGGCGACGACGCCGATGGAAGAGTCGTTCATGTCGTGGTGCGTCCGCCAGCAGCTGGTCGGCGCTTCCCCCTCTCGACGGACCGCGGCGACCGCGGGCGCGAGGGGCGCGGCGCGATCAACCGGACGAATGATCTCAACGATAGGGCCGTGACGAAGCGACGCCAGAATCCACGCTCACGGGAGAGGCGTCTGCGCTCGTCGTCGACGATGCGCCAGAACTCCGCGGCGTCGTCGGGTGTGGTCTGCTCGCGTGCGAACACCGCTCGGTCGGCCGTGGCCGCGAGCTGCCCGCCCGACGGGGTGCCGAAGGCCGCCGCGAGCTCTGAGCGCGTCAGTTCGCGCGGTGCGGGATGACCGGCGTCGACGCCCGCGTCGACGTACTCCTCCCAGCCGCCCGCGATCTTCTCGACGGGATCGGACGTCGTCCGGCGCCCGCGCCGACGCGACGCCTTGGCGGCCAGGACGGCCAGGAACGGACCGAGGACGACCACGAGGACGAGCAGCACGATGCCCGCGACGCGCAGGATGGGCCACAGCCACGCCAGGTCGATCCCGCCGGCGTCGTCGTCGGGGGCGTCTCGTGCCGAGTCCTCCTGCACGGGCTCGGGCGGCACGACCTCCTCGACGGTGTCGGGGCGCACCTCGGTGACGTTCTCGGGGTCGCGCTGCTCGGTGACCTCCAGGCTCGGCGACTGCTCCCACTGGGGGGTCGCGTCGACCGCGATCCAGCGGCCGTCGTCGGAGAGCACCTCGGCCCACGCGGCGAGGTCTTTCGCGCGGCAGGTGCCCGACTCGCAGGTGCTGAGCCCCGGATCGGAAGAGGTCAGTCGCGCACCGACCACCACCCGGGAGGCGAAGCCGAGCTCGCGCGCGACGAGCGCGACGGCGACCGAGAACTGCTCGTCGTCGCCGACGGCCGCCACGAAGTTGTCGGACGCGACGGCCCGCGGGTCGCTCTCGCGCTCGATCAGGCGGGAGAAGAGCGTGTCGATGCGCGCGAGGGAGTGCCCCGACGCGCTGGGCTGGAAGACGTAGCCCGCGAGCCCCGCCCTCCACACCGGTGTCTGCTCGCCCTCGTCCAGCGCGTGGCTGAGGAAGCCGCGCTCCCGCAGCAGCCGCACGAGCCCGTCGAGCGCCGCACCGCCCGTGCCCACGGCGTGCTCGTCGACCCAGGCCGCCAGGTTCTCGGGCGGGACGACACCGCCCGGATCACCGCCCGGCTCGCCGATCGACGCGAGATCGGCGACGGCGGGCTCGACGCCCCGCAGCCGGTAGCGATCGCCCGCCGCGAGCCCGCCCTGGGCGGTCTGCACCCCCGCGCCGGCCGTGACGTCGTAGTAGAAGCTGTCGGCGAGCGCTGCCGCACGATCGCCCGCGAACTCCACGCGGGCGAGGCTGCCCGCGGTAGGCATCCAGATGCCGCCCAGATCGCCGATCTCGACCTCGGCGTCGATCGGCGTCCCCTCCCCCGCATCGCGGACGGAGGGTACGCGCACGAACCGGCTGCCGTCGCCGCCCGGGCGGAAGATCTCGCCGTCGTAACCGTCGAGCGTGGCGACGCGCACCCGCTCGGGAAGCGCGTCGCCGCTGACCGTGAACAGCACGTCATCGGCACGCTCGTCGGAGAACAGCATCCGATAGTCCGACAGCGGACTCACCGCGGCGGCGATCTCGAGCTCGGGACCGGCCGCCGTCCGGAGCACCTGCCGATCGGCGCCCCGTGCAGCCCACGGCACGACCGCCACGGTCGCCACCACCGCGATCGCGAGCATTCCCGCGCCGAGAGCCGTTCGGCGCCGATCGGCGCTCGACGGGCGGCGCGACAGGCGCACGCCGGTCGCCGACGTGGCGCGCTGCAGCGCCGCGACGCGTTCGTCGCGCGCACGCCACGCGAGCCA
The DNA here is from genome assembly GCF_003095395.1 of Microbacterium sp. Gd 4-13. GTDB lineage: Bacteria > Actinomycetota > Actinomycetes > Actinomycetales > Microbacteriaceae > Microbacterium. Next base: position 53,625 of record NZ_QEIJ01000006.1, on the reverse strand, counting down.
CATCAGCGCGGAGCCGAGGGCGCAGACCCCGACGAGGGTCTCGACGGGCGCGGCGAGAGTGAGCGGCCCGAGCACGAGCGCGGAGCTGACGGACGTGCGACCGAAGAAGAGTCCGAACGACACCATGCCGAGGCCCACGACGACCGAGGCGTTCGCCCACCGGTCATCGCGCCAGGCGAGGAGCAGTGCCACGGTCGTGCCGACGAGGAAGATCACGAGCGCCGGGGCGAGGAGGTTGCGGTAGGCGCCGACGGGGAGGTCGACGGTGACGAGGTCTTTCCACCCGACGATCACGCCGGCGAACGCCTCGCCGAGACCCTGCAGCACCTCGGCCGGGCCGACGAGCCGCGACGGCACCGCGAGGGGCACCGCGAGGAGGGCGAACGCGCCGACGAGCAGGGCCGCCACGATCCAGCCGCCCCAGCGTCGCAGGAGCGCGGCGACGGCGATCCCCGCGCCGACGAGGGCTCCGACACCGGCCGCGAGCAGGAACGCCGTCGACGCGTAGATCGGCCACGCGGCGAGCGCGGCCACCAGCACGGTCGCGGCCACGTAGACGGCGCCCGCGGCGATCCGGGGGCCCTTCACGACGCCGCCCCCCGTGCGAGGAGGCCCGAGAGGTCGTCCAGGGTGCCGATCGTCAGCACCGAGAGCCCCGACAGCACGCGCATGCGCGGGTGCGCGCTCTCGTCGCAGACGACGGCGACGAGAGCGGTGTCGGCGGGGAAGGCGAGCGCCGCCTGCCGCAGGCGCTGCAACGGCACGGTCGAACCGACCACCATGAACGCGATGGAGAGACGCTCGTTCGCCTCGGCGGCCAGGCGGCACACCTCGTCGACCGGCATGGTGTTCTCCAGGCGCGTGATGGCGCTGAAGCCGTCGAGCATCGCCCGGGGCGAGACGGTCGCGATGTGCTGGATCGCTCGGAGCCGGCCCCGCACCACCCGCGGGATCTCGGACCCCGAGACGATGTCGAGGTCGCGCGCGTCGCGCACGGCGCGCAGGCCGAGGGATGCGGCGGCCGAGACCGCGAGCTCGAACTCGTCGGCGTCGGCGAACTCGGGCTCGGCGACGCCGAGCACCACCGCCATGCGGGAGCGGCGCGACTCCTCGAACTGGCGCACCATCAGGCGCCCGGTCTTCGCCGTCGATTTCCAGTGCACCTGGCGCTGCGAGTCGCCCGGGGCGTACTCGCGGATCGCGTGGAACGACATGTCGGAGTCGACGAGACGGCGCGTGGGGTTGCCCTCCAAGTCGCGGATGAGCCCCGCGCTCGTGGAGGGGATCGCGGTGGTGCGCGGGTGAACGAACAGGTCGCGCACGTCGTCGAACGCGTGCTCGCGCCGGAGGAGCCCGACCGGGTCGCTGCGCACGGTGGTGACGGGCCCGACCCTCACGACGCCGCGGGGGAGAGCGGGGATCTCGAGCGGCTGCACCACCGTGCTCCCCGGACGCAGGAGCGGCACCCCGAACTCCACGAGTCCGCGACCCACGGGGATGTCGAGGCGCCCGGGGAGGGCGACGCGCCGCCCGTCGTTGCGGACGATGATCTGGCCCGTCACGCCCTGGCCGGCCACGACCCGCTCGTGGGTGAGGGTGAGGTCTACCTCGTAGGCGCGGGCGCCGAACAGGAACGGGACGGCCATGACCACCAGGAGCGCGGAGACGACCCCGGCGACCATCCATTCGACCCACCCGAAGGCGATGCCGACGATGAGCCCGGCGGTGGCAGCGATCACCACGAGCGCGCCGGCGGGTCGGACGGTGCGCCCCGCCCAGCGGACCGCGGCGACGAGCGCTTCGCGGGTGGCGCGGAGGGCGATGCTCGTGCGCACCGCGGCGCGCACGATCGCCCGCTCGCGCCGCCGGGAGGTCGTCGAGGTGATCGATGTGCGAGACGACGTGGTCGTCGACGACGCGGCGGAGGTGCGGGTCAGACGCGAATCGACCGTGTTCATGCCGCGTCGCCGGGGCTCGGGTCAGCGCTCATACGGTCTCGCGCTGCGTGGGAGGGGCGACGTCGAGGAGCACCTGGCCGATCACGGCCTCCTGCGTGACGCCGTCGAATTCGGACTCGGGGTGCAGGATCAGGCGGTGCGAGAGCACGGGCACGGCGAGCGCCTTCACGTCGTCGGGGGTGGCGTAGGTGCGCCCCTGCGACGCGGCGCGTGCGCGGGTCGCGCGGCTGAGGGCGAGGGCGCCGCGGATGCTGACACCCAGCCGCACTTCGTCGGCCGATCGGGTCGCGTCGACGAGCCGCGCGATGTAGTCGAGCACGAGGGCGTCGACGTAGGTCTCTGCCGCGAGGTCGGCCATCCCCGCTAGCGCCTGCGGTGTGATGATCGGCGAGAGGTCGTCGGTGGCGACCGCTGCGCCGTCGAGGATGCGCACGGTGGCGGCGTGGTCGGGATACCCGAGAGAGGTGCGCATCATGAAGCGGTCGAGCTGGGCCTCCGGCAGGCGGTAGGTGCCCGCCTGCTCCACCGGGTTCTGCGTCGCCAGCACGAGGAACGGGTCGCCCACCGCGCGGGTGACCCCGTCGATGGTGACGTGCTTCTCCTCCATCACTTCGAGCAGCGCCGACTGGGTCTTGGGGCTCGCCCGGTTGATCTCGTCGGCGAGCACGATGTTGGCGAAGACCGGACCGGAGTGGAACTCGAAGGCGCCCGTCTTCTGGTCGTACACCGTGATGCCCGTGATGTCGCCGGGGAGGAGGTCGGGGGTGAACTGGATGCGGGTGTTCGTGCCCTGCACCGACTGCGCCACCGCACGGGCGAGGGAGGTCTTGCCCGTGCCCGGCACGTCTTCGAGCAGCACGTGTCCGTCGCTGAGCATCGCGGTGAGCACGAGGTCGACGACCCGCCGCTTGCCGAGCACGGCGCGCTCGACGTTGTCGGCGATCTGCGCGAAGGTGTCGGCGAACCACGTCGCCTGCTCCTGGGTGATCGTCATCGTGCTCTCCTGTGTCGTGGGGAAGGGAAGGTCAGGGGGCGGGCTGCTCGGGCGCCGGGGGTGTGCCGGGATCGCACTGCCCCGAGAAGGTCGACTGTGCCGCGTCGAGGTTCCAGCCCTGCGTGGTCCATCCGGCTGTGACGGCGATGTTCTCGACGTAGCGCGCGCCGACCGGCACCAGCCGTGGATCCTCGCCACGGGTGAGCGCCGCGCGGTTCGCATCGAGATAGCGCACCCCGGAGTAGTCGAACGCGATGTCGGCCTGGGCATTGCTCGAGGTGCCCGTCGCGGTCAGCGTGCCCCCTGCGACGCATCCCCCCTGGCCCACCGACCACGCCGCCTGCACCTGGAACGGCGCGCTGCCGGCGCGGGGCCCCACGTTCTGGGGCGCCGACGACGACCACCCGTCGCGGACGTAGCGCACCGTGATGCCCGGGTCGCGACCGTAGATCGTCGAGGGGAAGCCCTCGAAGGCGGCCCGATAGCGTCGAGGCGGCTGATCGGTCTGCGAGCGCGGCTCGCTCGTGATGCTCCACTCCGCCCGCGCGCCCGACACGGACGCACGACGGTCGACCTCGAATTGCCAGCCCGTGGGGACCTTGGTCGTGTCGATGCGCGCGGTACGACTGGCGGTGGCGGTGCCGAAGCCCTCATCCCGGTAGCGCGACTGCACGCAGACGACGACCGAATACTCCTCGCCCTCGTCGACGTCGGAGAACGTGGCGGTCGCGGCCGATCCGCTCGGGCTGCATCGATCCCGGCCCAGGGCGAATCCGTACACGAGGGTCGACCCCTCCCCGTTGGCCGCGGCCGTGGCGCTGGCGACGAGCTCGGTTCCGTTCTGCCCCTGTCGGGCTTCGACCGAGAGCGCCACGTTCTGCGGGGCACCGACGCCGTTGGCGCGGATCGTCGTGGACTGCCCTGACGGTGTGCCGCCGAGACCCGGCGGGAGGGTGAAGCGCGAGAACGGCGTCACGGTGACATCCGTGGCCGCGTTCGAGCCGACGGAGAACGATCTGACGTCGACAGAGGTCTGGCCCGGGCGGATGGACACGTCGCGCGTTTCGCCCGCCGCACTGATGATCTGCAGCCGCCCGGTCGCGGAGGCGTCGATTCCCGAGATCGCGAGATCGATGACCTTTCCGTCCGCGCCGACGTCGCGGGGCTGCCAGACGATCTCGGTAGGGGCATCGGGGGCGTCGTACGCCCACGCGGTCGTGCGCACGCTCGACCGCGACTCACCGGTGCTGTTCACCGCCCACGCCTCGTACGAGCGCTGCTCGCCGTTGGGGGCGGCGATCGCGGGGCAGACGCCGTCGACGCCGCAGCGCGCGACCTCCTGCCCGGCCTGACGGATCACGAAACCGGAGAGCGACGGATAAGCCTGGCGCGACTCCCCCGCATCCACGCGGAGGGTCACCGAGCCGTCGGCGTACGCCGTCTGGCGAACGCTCCCCGGAGCCTTCGGGAAGCCCTGCAGATCGAGCAGCAGGCGTCCGTCCCGGGGGCCGGCCGTCACACGTCCCTGGGCATCGCGCACCGAGAACGAGGCGCTGCAGGTCGCTCCCGGGGCATCCGCCGTCCACGACGCGGTCACCGTGTTCGCCGAGGCGACACGGAAGCTCACCCCGACGCACGCGCCGGTCGGGCGGACGTCGACGACCTCCAGGGGCGTGCGCGGGAGCGGGTTGACCTCCCCCGACGAACCGATGACCGTCACGGTGCACGACGACCCGGCGGCCTGCGAGCACTGCTGCGCGGTCGACCCGCCCTGCGGCAGCGTCGACGGTGCCGCACCCACGCGCAGGATGAGGCGGGCGGGGGCCGCGGTGTGGCTGGTGATCCCGACCAGGACAGCGTTCTCCGAGCCCGGAAGCGCTCGATCATCGCCGGTCACCGTGACGGTCGACCCCGCCAGAGACACGTCGAACGCCGACCCGCTGTACTCGATGCCGTACTGCAGGGCGTTCCAGTCGTCACGGAGCTGCCACGTCGTCATGGTTCGCAGGTCGAACGTCGCCGTCTCGCCGGGTCCGACGGTGAGGGATGCGGGGCGCAGCTCGGGCTGCGGGTCGAGTGCGTTCACCAGGATGGGCACCGAGAGGTAGGTCCAGTCCTCCGTGCCGGCGATCCGCACGGGAACCTGGCACGCGTCGGTCCACGGCGCGCCCTGACCCGAGCTGTAGCGCACCGTCGTGCCGCCCTCCGCGGTGCAGATCGCCGCCGGCCGTGCCCCCGCAGACCGGACGTCGCCACCGATCTCGAGCGACGCGCCGCGCGGGAGGGCGACCAGCTGAGCCATGTCGAACGAGACCGACTCGAGTTCGTTCACCTGCTGCGCGGTGGTGCCGGCGCGCAGGGCCAGCGCCAGGTCGTCGTCGCCCGGTACGCGCAGGAACGCGTAGGTGCGCACCTCGGCGCCGGCGGCCTCGCCCGTCACGGCGAACGGGATGACCCGGGTGGTCTGGGGAAGTTCGCCGCTCAGACGCCATCCGTCGACCCGGATGTCGCCGGGGTCGGCCCACAGGCCCACGGTGAGGCTGCCCACGTCGCCCCCCGACCAGGAGGCCTTCGCCGTCAGCACGTCGACGCCGTCGGCGAACTCGTCGCGGTTCTCGGTCGTGAGCACCGTGTCGGAGACGATCGGATAGTCGGGCACGCTCTCGCGCACGACCTTCACGACGATGAGGCCGCGGCCGGTGTTGCCCGAGCTGGACTCGACGTCGTAGAGGAACGACATCGTCCCGGGGTTCTCCCCCGCCGCCAGAAGCACGTCGCTGTCGCCGACGTCGCGGATCTGCGCGGCGAGGCGGGTGTACTCCTCGTTCACCTCGCCGTCGGCGAGGGTCTCGGGCAGATCCGGCCGCACATCGGTGATGGCGAGCGTCCCCTGCGTGGGGTCGATGTCGTTGGCCAGCGCGCTGACGCGGATCGTGTTGCCGGGCCCCGCCTGCACCTGCACGTAGTCGGTGAAGGTCACCGGGCTCGGGTTGGCGTCGGCGTCGAGCACGCCGACGCGCACCGTGCCCTCGCCGCCCGCGCCCGCAGCATCCACCGCCCGGTACCGGAACGAGACCTGCCCGCGATACCCGGGCACGCTCGTGTAGACGATCGACGAACCGTCGGCCGAGATCGTCGCCGAACCGCTCTCGGGCTGCGTGACGATGCGGTCGAGGGTCACCACGTCACCGTCGGGATCCATGCCGAAGCCGTCGAAGTCGATCGACGTGGTCTGTCCGCTCAGCACCCGCCCCTCGATGCGGTCGGGCCGCGGTGCGCGATTCGCGTCGCCGGGGAGCACCCGCACCCGCACCGTCGCGGTGTCGGAGAGCGACGGGAGTCCGGTCGTGTACACCGCGTAGTCGATGCCGTACTCGCCGGGCTCGATGGGCGCGAGATAGCGCAGCACGCCGCCCGACGCGAACGCCAGGGCGTCGGGGGTGCGGGAGACCACCGATGCCGGGTTCAGGGTCGGACGCCCGCCCGCGGGCGAGATGTCGTTGTCGAGCACGGGGATGTCGATCTGCGAACCGGCCCGCACGACCACGCTGTCGTCGACCGCGATCGGCGCGATCTCGGGCGTCGGCGGCAGCAGGTACACGGTGGCCTCGCCCGCGACGCGGGATCCTTGGTCTTCGGTGCCGTCGCTGACCGTGTACGAGACCGTGCCGAGCCGCCCGGCGGAGCCGCTCGCCGTGCTGCCCGAGACGCGCAGATCGTTCTGCCCCACGGCGTCGACCGACAGCGTGGCGCCCTCGTCGGCGTTCGCGACGACGTCGCTGAGCAGGAGCACCCGCCGGGTGGGGTTCGAGACCGCGGCGAAGACGTCGAGGGTCGCATCCTCCTGCGGGCGCACGAACGCCACGACCGGGGAGGTGGCGAGCTCGGCGGGCGCGTCGGCGGCGACGAGTGTGATGCGCGCGGTGCCCGTGGCTTCGCTGACGCCGTCGGTGACGGTGAATCCGACCCGGAACGTGCCGGCGTCTCGCGCTGAGAAGTCGAAGGTCGTCGACCCTCCCACCACGGTCGCCGAGGCAGCCGCGTCATCGAGCACTCGCACCGACGACACCGAGAGCGAGCCCGAGGTGCCCGTCACGTGCGGGGCCACGTCGACCGTGATGCCCGACTCGATGGAATCGACGGCGGCGAACGACTGCACCGCGAGCGCGGGGCTCGGCGAGACCCGCACGAGCAGTGAGCGCTGCGAGACCAGCCCCGTCGTGTCGGCCACCGTCACGGGCAGCTCGATGAGCTGTTCGCCGCCCGAGCCGTCATCGCTGTGCTGGTAGACCACGTCGCCCGACGGCGACGCGGCGACGGTGCCGATGCCCGACGGGTTCTCGACCGAGAGCAGCAGCAGCGGGTCGCCGTCGGGGTCGACCCACCCGGGCAGGACGGGCACGGTGACGGTGCCTCCCCGCGCCACCTCCGGCTCGGGCCACCGCACGAGACAGCGGTCGACGCCGCACCATTCGGGCGCGGCATCCGCCGTCGACACTGTCAGGGTGACCGTCGTCGCGGCGGAGGTCAGGCCGCCCTGCGCGGTGCCGTCGGTCACGGCGTACTGGAAGCTCGTCGAGCCGACCGCCCCCGGCTCGACCCGCACCGCCAGGCGCTGGCCGTCATCGGTGATCGACACGGTGCCGAATCGGGGGTCGAGCCCCGTGACCGACGCGGGGTCGATGCTCAGCACGTCCTCGTTCGGGTCGTGGTCGTTCATCAGCACCGGCAGCGTCGCCAGGCTCCCGGCCCGGACGCCGAAGGCGTCGGGCTCGGCGATGGGCGGCTTGGGGTCGATCACGACGCTCAGCTGCTCCTCGCTGGGCACGGCGTCGGGATCGGTGCGGTCATCGAGCGACCAGTCCTGGCTCGACGGTACGAGTTCTCCGTCGGGTACCGTCCACACCCAGCCCGTGCGCGTCTCGTTGAGGATGACCGCGTCATCGGTCGCCACGAAGACCGGTCGGCGCTGATCGGGGGCGGTCTCGCCGCCGTAGTCGAGCGTCGTCTCCCCGACGTCGCTGCGCCAGAGCGTTCCGCCCCCGCCGCCCGGGCCGAGCCAGGCGGCGTAGACGACGCCGTCGTGCACGATCGGCGGGGCGGGCGTGCCGAGCACCGACGCGCCCGCGTCGCGTTGCGTGGCGACGCCCGACCCGTCGACGGGCACGCCCACCAGGGTCGACTCGTCGGCGAGGTAGACCGACGAACCGGCGGGGTCGGGCTCGCCCACCGCGATCGTGCCGGTGAGATCGGTGACGACCGGCGCCTCGACATCGCGCACCCGCACGTCTCCCGACTCGCCGTCGACGAGCGCCCACGCGTCGCCGGCGGCCGTCAGCGACGGCGAGGCGATATCCGCGTCGAGCGGATCGCGACCGCGCACCTCCGACGTCGCGATGTCGTAGCGCACGACGGATGCGTCGGCCGAGGAGTAGGCGAAGAGACGACCGGTGCGGTCGACCGCGACGGCGTCCGCCGCGTACTGCGGGGCGTCGTCGTCGGACGCGAACGGATCGACCTGGACGGCGTCGCCCGACGACAGGCGGCCGGCGAAGACCGCCCCGGTGTCGGTGAGGTAGGCCGTGAAATCGCCGGCCGTGGCCACGCGGGTGGTGCCCGCGGGCGTGGACGGCGACGTGCGGAGCACCTCGTCGTCGAGGTCGACGGGAAGCGACTCGTCGATGCGAGTGAGTTTGCTGTAGCTGTCGGAATAGAGGTACGCGCCGTCAGCGCCCTGCACGACGGCGCTGGGGTTCGTGACGCTGCGCACCGTGTCGAGCTCGCGGATCGTCGTGTTCACCCGCGCGTAGCGGAAGTTCTCGCCCGTCTGAAGCGCCCAGACCGAGGTGTCGACCTCGGGAGTCTGCTGGGCGTCGAGACCGGGCCACACCACGCTGACGCCGAGGATCAGAGCGGCCGCGACAGCGGATGCCGTGATCCCGGCCGCGGTGCGGCGGCGCATCTAGAGCACCCCCGTGACGAAGAGGGTGGTCACGACGACGATGCCGGCCGCGAGCACACCGCCCCCGGCCAGCATCCACGGCGAAACCCTGCGCCGACGACCGGGCGACGCGGAGATGTCGGTGTCCTCGTCGCGCGCCAGGCCCGCCATCCCCGACGCGGTGCGCACCTTGCGTGAGCTGGTGTGCTCCACGCGCGAGCGCACCGGACCCCGCAGGGAGCCGTCGGCGAAGTCGATCGGGCGCGATGTCGGCGCCCACTCGTCGGCCGCGACCTCGAGCGGCGTGACGGGGAGTCCGAGCTCGGACTGCGCCTCGCGCAGGGCGTCGCCGACCTCACGAGCGCTGGCGAACCGCTGCTGCGGATCGCGATGCATGGCGCGGGCGAGCACCTTCTGCACCGAGGCGGGCACGTCGGCGCGGGCGATCTCGACGTACGACGCGCGGGCGATCCGCCGGCGCAGCTGATCGCGCGTATTCTGCCCGCGCTCGCGCCGTTCGAACGGGCTGTGCCCGGCGAGGAGCGAATAGACCGTGGCGCCCAGGCTCCACACCTCGCTCGCGATCGACCCGGCCGTCTGCTCGGCGACGACCTCGGGGGCGCTCCACGGGATCGACATCGCGAGCATCTCGTCGGCCGACTCGCGCGCGAGGGACGACGAGATGCCGAAGTCGGCGAGAACCGGGGCACCGAACGTGGTGATGAGAATGTTGCTCGGCTTCACATCGCGGTGCACGAGCCCGGCACGATGAGCGGACTCCAGTGCGCTCGCCATCTTCACCCCGATGGTGAGCACCTCGGGAACGGGCATGCGCTCGACGCGGTAGCGCTGCGACAGCGACCCGGGGCAGAACTCCATCACGATGTACGGCCGCCCGTCGGCCGAGATTCCCGCCTGATAGACGGTGACGATAGACGGGTGCGCCGAGAGGTGCGCGAGCACGTCGGCCTCGGCGTTGAACATGCGCAGCAGGTCGGGGTCGCGCACGTCGCTCGGCAGCACCTTCACCGCGACGTTCCGGCGCGGCATGTCCTGCTCGTAGAGGAACACATCGGCGAAGCCGCCCGAACCGAGCGGTCTGATGTAGCCGAGCCCGGGGAGGATCGGGGGCGCGGCAGGCAGGCGTGTCGGCACCCGGCCTCCCGATTCTTGCAGTCCCAGCGCGCCGACATCGGCGCGGGCAGCTCCTGGTACGAGCCCGGCAATGCTAACAAGATCGACGCGGCGAACGCCCACCGCCCGCCCGTGGAGCGGCCGATCCGGTCAGAGGTTCGGCAGGCCCGGCTCGCCCGGATCCGCCGGCGCCTCGAACGGCGCGTCGAGCGTGCGGGTGAGCTCTTCCAGCATCGCGGCGATCTGGGGCTCGACGTACTGCGCGACGGCCGCCTGGATGCGCAACCGGTGGTGCAGCAGGATCGCGCACACCTCCCGGCCGATCATGTTCGCGTAGTCGTCGGCGAGCCCGACCTCCTGCCGCAGCGCCGCCTTTGCCTCGTCGCTGAGCGGAGGAAGCGCCGGGATCGCCGCTTCTTCCTCGGCCGCCAGCCCGGAGAGGGTGAAGAGGAAGGGCGACGCAGGGTCGGGGTCGGGGTCGAGCGGGAGTCCTTCGAACTCCGGGTCGAGCCCCTCGGCCGGACGATAGCTGCGGACGCGGTTGCGCTCGGCCTGCTGGTCGAGCTCGGCCTGGAGCATCGGGAGGTTTCGGGCCGTGTACTCGGCGACGGCGTGGTCGACGATCGTCTTCACCCGGGTCGACAGGCCGTGCTGCACACCGTGGGGCACGTCGGATCCGAGACCCGCGGCCGACAGCACCGGTGAGCCGAAGCAGCGCCGGCACGGGGCCACGCGCCCGCGGTGGGTGGCGGGTTCCCAGCGCGGCAACCACCGCAGCCAGGTATCGACGGCCTGGCTGACCTGGGTTTCGAGCGACCGCTCCACGGTCCCACGGTAGTCCGACACGCCCGGACTTCCCAGGCACCGGCCATCGGCGGCGCGGCGCGTCACTCGTCTTCGTCGCCCTCCCAGCCCCACCGGGGGCGTCGGGCGCGGGTGCGGACGAGTGCGATACCGGCCCACGCCGCGACGACGGCGGCGGCCGCGACGATCACACCGAACCAGCTGACGAGCGTGCGACCCGCGGCCGCCACCGCCGCCGCCGGGTCGACACCCGCGATCGCCGCGCCCATCGCGACTCCCCCGCCGTAGAGCAGGAAGACCGCGAGAGCGACGACCGGCGCACTCCAGAAAGACGGATGCGGCGCCCGCAGCGCGGCGGCGAGAGACCCGGCGAAGACGGCGAGCGCGACGATCATCCCGACGATGCCGGGGATCTGTCCGCCCCCGGGGGTCGTGATCACGTCCGCATCGAGCACGAGGCTCGTCACGCCGAGCCCGCAGATCGCGAGGGCGGCGAACCCGACGCTCGCGAAGGCGACCGCGATCGAGCGGCGAACGGGGCCGCCCTCTGTTTCCGACGCGCCCGTCATCGCCGCATCCGATCAGCCCTGGCGCAGCTGCGGACCCGCTTCGAGAGTGCGCTCGTACTCGCGCTGCGCCTCGTCGTTGAGCTCGGTGGCGCGGCGTCCGCGGGCGGCGACCCATGCGCCGAACCAGATGGTGAGCTCGCGTCCGAGCACGAAGGCGACGATCGACAGAGGCGCCAGCAGCTGCTCCTCGACCAGGGTCGCGCCCTCTCGCGCCGTCAGCATCCAGAACGGTGCCTGGAAGAGCTCGCCGAGCAGGTTGCCGGCGTAGGCGAACAGACCGACCAGGATGCCCCAGACGACCCAGTGCCCCCAGCGCCCACGGTTGATGAAGGCGCCGAGCAGCCAGAAGCCGATGTAGAAGGCGACGACCGGCACCCACAGCGTCCACGTCGTGAGCGCCGCAAGGGCGGCCTGCGGCACCTCGGCGAGCGTGATCCCGCCGTCGTACAGCAGCTCGAGACCGAGCCAGGCGGCCAGGAAGAGCACGGCGAAGACGAGCGCCGCGAGCAGCCCGATGGCGCCGGCGGCGCCGCGGTTGCCCCGCGCGCGCGGCGCTTCGGGTGCCTGTACGAAGATCGGCTGGGCGGCGGGCGCCGTCGCCGCCGCGGCGCCGGCCGCGTAGGACGGCTCAGGCGCGGAGGCGGGTTCGGGCGCGGCGTAGGTCTGCTCGGGCGCGACGGAGGCCGGCTCCGACGCCTGCGCGGTGCCGCCGGTCCACGCGGCGGGCGCGTACGACGTGTCGCGCTCGGCGGCGGGTTCGCTCGCGGTCACCGCGGGCTCGTCGTCGAGGGGAACGTCGTCGCGCTCGTACCAGGGGACGCCGTCGGGCTCCACGCGCTCGTGGGAGACGGGCTCCGCGCGATCCTGCGCCACGGGTTCGACGCGCTCGTCGGCGGCACGGTCGACCGGGGCGCGCTCGGGGCCGGGGGCGTCGGCCGCCTCCGCCTCGCGGCGCGCGGCCTCGGCTTCTGCAAGCCCCTCGTGGGCGCGGCTGACGACGTCGTGGTCGACGACATCCTTCGGCTCATCGACCGGTTCGCCGTAGGACGACCTGGAATCACTCATCGCCGCATTCCTCCCGCGGGGGCACGATCCCGCGTTGCGAGGTTAACCCCGTGGTGCTCGCCAGGCGGTGAGGCGTGCCGTCGTGTGTCGATGTCGGGGTCGCGATCGGCGCCGGTAGGGTGTGCCCATGACCCGTCTCCGCGTCCGCACCCTCGCCCTCGCCGTCGCGGTGGCGGGAATCGTGGTGCTCGCGGGATGCGCCCCCGAGGGCGACGGGCAGGCGACGCCGTCGACCGCGCCCGCGACGAGCCAGACGACGGGCGCCTCTGCCAGCCCCGCCCTCTCGCCGTCGCCGTCGGGTTCGCCGGGGTCATCCGCGCTGCCCACCGACTGCCGCAGCATCCTGTCCGCCTCGGTCCTGGCCGAGCTCGCGGGCGTTTCGCTCAACGACCCGTCGTTCGGACCCTCCGGCGCGCGGGGCGACACCCTCACGTGCATCTGGCGCGACCCGGCCGCCGACACCACGAGCCTGGTCACCACGATCACGAGGATGTCGTCGGGGCCGGCGCTCGACCTGCTGAACGGCCTCGTCGCCTCCGACGGGTTCACCTGCTTCACCCCCGACAAGGGCACGCGGTGCGAGAAGACGTTCCAGAACCCGACGTACGGCACGACCGACGGCCGCACGCTCTTCTACCGCGAGGGGCTGTTGATCGACACGTCGTACTCGAACCTGGCACCCAGCGGCTACACCAGCAGCATCATCGAGCGCGTCTTCGGCTGACCGCCCGCCGTTCGGGACACCGCGATCGGCTGAGACACACCGCCAGGCGGGGAGCCTCGGCCGGAAGGCGTGTCTGACGCGGTCAGCGCGGGAACGCGCGAGCCACCGTCTGGGCGCCGTACTCCTCGGGCTGCCAGTTCGTCAGCACCGTCGAGAGCCACGCCGTGCCCCTCAGGTCGTGCAGCTCGACGACCCCGCCCGTCGTGCGCTCGCAGTGCAGGCGCCCGCCCTCGTCCCCGCACGAGAATCCCTCGCTCGCGAGGGCGGCCGACGCGATCGCCCCCGCCCCGGTGGCAACATCGGAGAGGGTCGTCGACGCGCTCCGGCCGTCTTCGGTCGTCCACGTGCACGTGAACCGCACCGTCGGCGCGAGCGCCTGGGCGAGGGTGGTCGTGGTCGCCGGCGCCGACACGTTCTGCGAGAGGAGCACCTCGGGCGTCCAGGTCAGCTCGGCCCACAGCCGGTCGGGGTAGAGCGTGCGGCAATCGGTCGCGGGCTCCTCGGCCTCGTCCGGCGTGCTGGCGACGGAGGCCGTCGTGGCACTGCGCAGCGTGTCGCCGACGAACGAGATCGCGCCCGGCACTCCCGGGGCGGCGAGCCAGAGCAGAACGAGCACGACAGCGGCGCAGAACAGCAACGCCGGCCACGCGATCCAGGCGCTGCGTCCACCCACCTTGGCCATGTCTTCGACCTCCCCTCCCACCACGGTACGCACCGGGGCGTCAATCCCCCGGCTGCGGCACGCCCGACGTGCGCGCTGCGGGACCTTCCGCCGGCGGTCGAGCGTGCGGCCGGCATCCATCCCTCGCGGTGTGGGGCGCATTCCGACCCTTGGGGCGCGCAATACTCCGCCCCGGAGCGAAGAACGCGCCCCGAACCCGTCGAGGAGCAGCGCCTCGTCGGGGCCACGCATGACGAAGGCCCCCGACCCGTGAGGGGCGGAGGCCTTCGTCACACGGATGCTGTCAGCATCCGTTCTTCACTCAGTTGTAGGTACCGGGCGTGAAGTCGTCGGTGGAGAAGCTGTCGAAATCGACGTAGCTCAGGTCGGCGTCGCTGTACGCGCCGTCCGAGGCGAAGATGCGGTTGGGGTACCGCTCGCTCTTCGCTTCCTCCGTCGCCTCGACCGCGACGTTGCGGTACTTCGCAAGTCCGGTTCCGGCGGGGATGAGCTTTCCGATGATGACGTTCTCCTTGAGGCCGACGAGCGGGTCGCTCTTGCCCTCCATGGCGGCCTGCGTGAGAACGCGGGTCGTCTCCTGGAACGATGCGGCCGACAGCCACGACTCCGTCGCGAGCGACGCCTTCGTGATACCCATCAGCTCCGGTCGACCCGACGCGGGGCGCTTGCCCTCGCCCACGGTCTCGCGGTTGATGTTCTGGTACTTCTTGAAGTCGACCAGCTCGCCCGGGAGCAGCGTGGTGTCGCCGTGGTCGACCACGGTGACCTTCCGCAGCATCTGACGGACGATGACCTCGATGTGCTTGTCGTGGATCGGCACACCCTGCGAGCGGTACACGCCCTGGACGCCGTTCACGAGGTAACGCTGCACCTCGCGGGCACCCATGACACGCATGACCTCCTTGGGGTCGAGCGTTCCGACGAGGATCGGCTGACCGACGGTGACGTGCTGGCCGTCCTCGACCAGGAGCGTCGCGCGCTTCAGGACGGGGTACACGACCGCCTCGTCGCCGTTGTCGGGCGTGAGGATGACCTTCTTGGCCTTCTCGGTCTCGTCGATCGTGATGCGGCCATCGGCCTCGGCGATCGGCGACGCACCCTTGGGGGTACGGGCCTCGAAGAGCTCCTGCACACGGGGAAGACCCTGGGTGATGTCCTCCGCCGACGCCGAACCACCGGTGTGGAAGGTACGCATCGTCAGCTGGGTTCCGGGCTCACCGATCGACTGGGCCGCGATGATGCCGACCGCTTCGCCGATGTCGACGATCTTGCCGGTGGCCAGCGAACGGCCGTAGCAGTTCGCGCAGACGCCGACAGCGGAGTCACAGGTCAGCACCGAGCGCACCTTGATGGTCTCGACACCGGCCTCGACCAGCTTGTTGATGAGCACGTCGCCCACGTCGTCGCCGGCGTCGGCCAGGACGGTGCCCTGGGCGTCGACGACCTCGGAGGCGAGGGTACGGGCGAACACCGAGTTCTCGACGTTCGGGTCGCGGGTGAGCGTTCCGTCAGCGCCCACCAGGGCGATGGGGAGCTCGAGGCCCTTCGACGTGCCGCAGTCCTCTTCGCGGATGATGACGTCCTGCGAGACGTCGACCAGACGACGCGTCAGGTAGCCCGAGTCGGCCGTACGGAGGGCCGTGTCGGCCAGACCCTTACGGGCACCGTGCGTCGCGATGAAGTACTCCGCCACCGACAGACCCTCGCGGTACGAGGAGATGATCGGACGCGGGATGATCTCACCCTTGGGGTTGTTGACGAGCCCTCGCATACCGGCGATGTTCCGGATCTGCAGCCAGTTACCACGAGCACCCGACGACACCATGCGGTTGATGGTGTTGTCCTCGGGGAAGTTGGCGCGCATCGCCTTCTGCACCTCGTCGGTCGCCTCGGTCCAGATCTTGATGAGCTCCTGACGACGCTCGGCGTCGGTGGTGAGACCCTTCTCGTACTGCGACTGGACCTTCGCGGCCTGCTTCTCGTAGCCGCCGACGATCTCGGCCTTGTTCGGCGGGGTCAGGATGTCGCTGAGCGCCACCGTGACACCCGAACGGGTGGCCCAGTAGAAGCCGGCGTCCTTGATCCGGTCGAGCGAGGCGGCGACCTCGGTCTTCGGGTACTCCTCGGCCAGCTTGTTCACGATCTGCGACAGCTTGCCCTTGTCGGCCTGCTCGCGGACGAACGGGTAGCCCTTGGGGAGCGTGTCGTTGAAGATCGCCTGTCCGAGCGACGCCTCGACGAGACCGTTGCGCTCGTACGCCTCGATCGTCTCGGGGGTCTCACCCTCCGACTCGAGGAACGACAGACCGGGGATGCGGATGCGGACCTTGGCCTGCAGGTCGAGGGTTCCCTCGTCCTTGGCCAGGATCGCCTCGCCCACCGAACCGAACGCGCGCCCCTCGCCGATCGCACCCTTCTTGACCGTGGTCAGGTGGTGGAGGCCGATGATCATGTCCTGCGAGGGCAGGGTGACCGGGCGGCCGTCGGACGGCTTCAGGATGTTGTTCGAGGCGAGCATGAGGATGCGGGCCTCGGCCTGGGCCTCGACCGACAGCGGCAGGTGGACGGCCATCTGGTCACCGTCGAAGTCGGCGTTGAACGCCGCGCAGACGAGCGGGTGGAGCTGGATGGCCTTGCCCTCGACGAGCTGCGGCTCGAACGCCTGGATGCCGAGACGGTGCAGCGTGGGCGCACGGTTGAGCAGCACGGGACGCTCGCGGATGATCTCCTCGAGCACGTCCCACACCTCGGGACGCGTGCGCTCGACGGCGCGCTTGGCGGCCTTGATGTTCTGCGAGTGACCGAGGTCGATCAGGCGCTTGATCACGAACGGCTTGAACAGCTCGAGAGCCATCTGCTTGGGCAGACCGCACTGGTGGAGCTTGAGCTGCGGACCGACGATGATGACCGAACGACCCGAGTAGTCGACGCGCTTTCCGAGCAGGTTCTGACGGAAACGACCCTGCTTTCCCTTGAGCATGTCGCTCAGGGACTTCAGCGCACGGTTGCCGGTACCGGTGACGGGGCGACCACGACGACCGTTGTCGAACAGCGCGTCGACGGCCTCCTGCAGCATCCGCTTCTCGTTGTTCACGATGATCTCGGGAGCACCGAGGTCGAGCAGGCGCCGCAGACGGTTGTTGCGGTTGATCACACGACGGTAGAGGTCGTTGAGGTCGGAGGTCGCGAAGCGGCCACCGTCGAGCTGCACCATCGGGCGCAGCTCCGGCGGGATCACCGGGACGACGTCGAGCACCATCGAGGCCGGGCTCATGCCGGTCTGGAGGAACGAGTTGACGACCTTGAGGCGCTTGATCGCGCGGATCTTGCGCTGGCCCTTGCCCTCGGAGATCTGCAGGTGGAGGCTGTCGGCCTCTTCCTGCAGGTCGAACGCGGCCAGACGACGCTGGATCGACTCGGCGCCCATGTGGGCCTCGAAGTACTGTCCGAAGCGGTCCTGCAGCTCGTGGAAGACGTCGTCCTCGGGCTTGAGGGCACCGACCTCGAGCGTGCGGAAGTCCTCCCACACGCGCTCGAGCTTGGCGATCTGCTCGTCAGCGCCCTTGCGGACCTGCGACATCTCCTTCTCGGCGGCGTCCTTGACCTTCTTCTTGGCGTCGGCCTTGGCACCCTCCGCCTCGAGAGCGGCGAGCTCCTCCTCGAGCTTGGCGAGGCGGGCAGCGATCTTGGAGTCGCGGCGGTCGCCGAGCGTCTTCAGCTCGAGACGGATGTTGTTCTCCTGCGTGGCCAGGTCGCGGTGACGCGCGTCGGCGTCGACCGAGATGACCATGTAGGCGGCGAAGTAGATGACCTTCTCGAGGTCCTTGGGCGCCATGTCGAGCAGGTAGCCCAAGCGCGAGGGGACGCCCTTGAAGTACCAGATGTGGGTCACGGGAGCGGCGAGCTCGATGTGGCCCATGCGCTCGCGACGGACGGAGGACTTGGTGACCTCGACGCCGCAGCGCTCGCAGACGATGCCCTTGAAGCGGACGCGCTTGTACTTGCCGCACGCGCACTCCCAGTCACGGGAGGGACCGAAGATCTGCTCGCCGAACAGACCGTCCTTCTCGGGCTTCAGGGTGCGGTAGTTGATGGTCTCGGGCTTCTTGACCTCGCCGAAGGACCAACGACGGATGTCGTCGGCGGTCGCGAGGCCGATGCGAAGCTGATCGAAAGTTGTTGACTCGAGCACGAATTCTCCTGGTAGAAATTCAGTCGCTGAAATTTTGGGTCGACGTCCGGGGTCGGATGCTGCGGCCGGTCGCCCTCAGGCGGAGGGCCGCAGCATCCGGTTCCGGATCAGATCTCGTCGATGGATGAGGACTCGAAACGGCTCGAGATGTTGATGCCGAGTTCTTCGGCGGCGCGGAAGGCGTCGTCGTCGGTGTCGCGGAGGTTGACCGCCGTGCCGTCGGCCGAGAGCACCTCGACGTTCAGGCAGAGCGACTGCATCTCTTTCATGAGCACCTTGAAGGACTCGGGGATGCCGGGCTCCTGGATGTTCTCGCCCTTGACGATCGCCTCGTACACCTTGACGCGGCCGAGGATGTCGTCGGACTTGATCGTGAGGAGCTCCTGGAGCGCGTATGCCGCGCCGTAGGCCTCGAGGGCCCACACCTCCATCTCACCGAAGCGCTGTCCGCCGAACTGCGCCTTACCACCGAGCGGCTGCTGGGTGATCATCGAGTACGGACCGGTCGAACGGGCGTGGATCTTGTCGTCGACGAGGTGGTGCAGCTTCAGGATGTACATGTAGCCGACCGAGACGGGAGCCGGGAACGGCTCGCCGGAGCGGCCGTCGAACAGCTTCGTCTTGCCCGAGGAGTCGATCAGACGGTCGCCGTCGCGCGTGGGGGTCGTCGAGTCGAGCAGACCCGCGATCTCCTGCTCGAACGCGCCGTCGAACACCGGGGTGGCGACCTTCGTGTTCGGAGCGGCCTCGAAGGCTTCCTTCGGGAGGTTGGCCGCCCACTCGGGGGTGCCCTCCACCTTCCAGCCCTGCTTGGCGATCCAGCCGAGGTGAAGCTCCAGCACCTGGCCGAAGTTCATGCGGCCGGGGATGCCGAGGGGGTTCAGGATCACGTCGACCGGCGTTCCGTCGGCGAGGAACGGCATGTCCTCGACGGGGAGGATCTTCGCGATGACGCCCTTGTTGCCGTGACGACCGGCGAGCTTGTCGCCCTCGGTGATCTTGCGCTTCTGGGCGATGTAGACCACGACGCGGCGGTTGACGCCCGAGCCGAGCTCGTCGTCGCCGTCCTCGGCGTTGAACTCCTTGACCGCGATGATCGTGCCCTGCTCACCGTGGGGGACCTTCAGCGACGTGTCGCGCACCTCGCGGCTCTTCTCGTTGAAGATCGCGCGGAGCAGGCGCTCCTCGGCCGACAGCTCGGTCTCGCCCTTGGGCGTGACCTTGCCGACGAGGATGTCGCCGGGGCGAACCTCGGCGCCGATGCGGACGATGCCGCGCTCGTCGAGGTCCTTGAGCAGGTCGGGGCTGACGTTGGGGAGATCACGGGTGATCTCCTCCTTGCCGAGCTTCGTGTCGCGCGCGTCGACCTCGTACTCCTCGATGTGGATCGAGGAGAGCGTGTCGTCCTTCACCAGCTCCTGGCTGAGGATGATCGCGTCTTCGAAGTTGTGGCCTTCCCACGTCATGAACGCCACGAGGAGGTTCTTTCCGAGGGCGAGCTCACCGTTCTCGGTGGCCGGACCGTCGGCGATGACCTCGCCGACCTCGATGCGGTCGCCCGCCGAGACGATGACGCGCTGGTTGTACGACGTGCCCTGGTTGGAGCGGTCGAACTTGCGCAGGAAGTAGTCCTGCGTGCCGCCCTCGTCGAGCTGGATGGTCACGACGTCGGCCGAGACCTCCTGCACGACGCCGGCCTTCTGCGCGGTGACGACGTCACCGGCGTCGATCGCGGCGTAGCCCTCCATACCGGTTCCGACGAACGGCGAGTCGCTGCGAACCAGCGGCACGGCCTGACGCTGCATGTTCGCACCCATGAGGGCGCGGTTGGCATCGTCGTGCTCGAGGAAGGGGATGAGCGATGTGGCGACCGAGACCATCTGGCGCGGCGAGACGTCCATGTAGCCGATCTCGTCGATCGGGAAGAGGTCGACCTCGCCACCCTGGCCGCGACGTGCGAGCACGCGGTCCTGGACGAACGATCCGTCGGCCTTCAGCTCGGCGCCGGCCTGGGCGACGATGTAGTCGCTCTCTTCGCTGGCCGTGAGGTAGTCGATCTGCTCCGAGACCTTGCCCGCGGTGACCTTGCGGTACGGCGTCTCGATGAACCCGAACGAGTTGATACGGGCGAACGAGGCGAGCGAACCGATCAGACCGATATTCGGGCCTTCAGGGGTCTCGATGGGGCACATGCGGCCGTAGTGCGACGGGTGGACGTCACGGACCTCGACGCCGGCGCGCTCACGCGACAGACCGCCGGGGCCGAGCGCGGAGAGGCGACGCTTGTGGGTCAGACCCGCGAGCGGGTTGTTCTGGTCCATGAACTGCGACAGCTGCGACGTTCCGAAGAACTCCTTGATCGCGGCGACGACGGGGCGCACGTTGATCAGGGTCTGCGGCGTGATCGCCTCGATGTCCTGCGTGGTCATGCGCTCGCGGACGACGCGCTCCATGCGCGACAGACCGGTGCGGACCTGGTTCTGGATGAGCTCGCCGACGGCGCGGATGCGACGGTTGCCGAAGTTGTCGATGTCGTCGGTGTCGAGACGGATCTCGGCGGGCTTGCCCGCGCGCAGGCCGTCGAACGTCGTGTCGCCGCGGTGCAGGCGCACCAGGTACTTGATCGTCGCGACGATGTCTTCGACGGTCAGCACCGAGTCGCTGAGCGGGCCCGCGAGGCCGAGCTTCTGGTTGATCTTGTAGCGACCCACCTTGGCGAGGTCGTAGCGCTTCGGGTTGAAGTAGAAGTTGTCGAGCAGCGCACGCGCGGCCTCGGCGGCGACCTGCTCGCCCGGACGGAGCTTGCGGTAGATGTCGCGGAGCGCGTCTTCCTTCGTGAGGATGGTGTCCTTCGACAGCGTCTCTTCGATGGAGTCGAAGCCGGCGAACTCGGCGAGGATCTCTTCGCTCGTGAGGCCGAGGGCCTTGAGGAAGACGGTGACCGACTGCTTGCGCTTGCGGTCGATGCGGACGCCGACCTGGTCGCGCTTGTCGATCTCGAACTCGAGCCATGCACCGCGGCTGGGGATGATGCGCGAGGAGACGATGTCCTTGTCGGACGTCTTGTCGGGGGTCTTGTCGAAGTAGACGCCCGGCGAACGGACGAGCTGCGACACGACGACACGCTCGGTGCCGTTGATGATGAACGTGCCCTTGCCGGTCTGGAGCGGGAAGTCGCCCATGAAGACCGTCTGGGTCTTGATCTCACCGGTCTGGTGGTTCATGAACTCGGCCTCGACGTAGAGCGGGGCGGCGTACGTCTTGCCGCGCTCCTTGCACTCCTCGATGGAGTACTTCTCGGGCTCGAGGTAGGGGTTCGTGAACGAGAGCTGCATCGTCTCGCTGAGGTCCTCGATCGGGGAGATCTCCTCGAAGATCTCCTCCAGACCGCTGATCTCGGAGACATCCGTGCGGCCGACGGCCTGGGCCTCGGCGACCCGCGCCTTCCACTTCTCGTTACCGACGAGCCAGTCGAAGGACTCGGTCTGCAACGCCAGGAGGTCGGGGACCTGCAGGGTGTCGGAGATCTTGGCGAACGAGAGGCGGGAAGTGCCGCGACCGTTCTTCTGGTTGGTGGTGGTGTTGGATGCGTTGCGCGCAGCAGCCAAAAGATATCCTCCGCAGAGCCCGGGCAGGGGGCTCATGATTCCTCGTCGTCAGGTGGAGTGCTCCTCGGCCCCGAAACCCTGTGCGTCGCACACCGCGGAATCGCGGGGACGCGCAGAGACAGCCGACCACCATATGAGGGCAGGGAGATACGAGGAGCGCAAAGACCAACTATATGTCGAATCCCGCGCCGTGTCCAGCCGGAATCTTGACGCGTGTGATCCGCTGCGGTATAACCGCGCGCCGACGTTCGGCATTCCCGCCCGCAGCCCTCCCCCAGCCCGCCCCATCCCTCCCCCACCTTCGCGCCCGAACTCAGGATGAGTGCGGTGCGCCGCCCTCTTCCCCGCGTCGTTTCGGCTCGCTCTGTGGCCTCAGCCTGAGTTCGTGTCGCGCCGCCCCGCGCGCCGCCTCTCGGACTTCGGCGGGCCCGCTGCCCTCTTCGCCTCGGACGGACCGCCCTCTTCGGCCTCGGCCGGACCGCCCTCTTCGCCTCGGCCAGACCGCCCTCTTCGGCCTCGGCCATCGCCCGCACACCCCTCGCCGCCTCGGCAGCGAGGCCGGGACGAATCCCCTGCCCAGCACGAACTCAGGATACGAGCGAGCCCATAGCCCTCTGAACGGCGTGTCGCGCGCGATGCACCGGGCCCATCCTGAGTTAGGGCGCAAGGGAGGGCGGAACCCGGGGAGTCAGGAGCTGTCGGGACTGCGGTCACTGCCGGAGGACGCCGGCGCCGTCGGACGCGGAGACTGCGGATGCCCGGGACCCCGGGAACGCCGGAACTGCGGATGCCCGGGACCCGGGAACGCCGGAACTGCGGATGCCCGGGCCCCCGGGAACGCTGGAGCGGCGGGCCCGCCCGAGCTGCGGGGCACCGGCCTGCCGGAGCCCCGCCCGAGCTGCGGACACCGAGGCAGATGGGGGCCGCGCGCGGGGGCGGGCATCGCCGCCGCCGTCGCCTACTCGATCAGGCGCGCGTGGGAGAAGCGCACGCGGTCGCCGGGCCTGGCCTGACCGAGGGCGTCCAGCGACGCATCCGCCACCACCGCGATCACGGGATACCCGCCGGTCACGGGACCATCGGCCAGAAGGATCGTCGGACGCCCGCTCGGCGGCACCTGCAGGGCACCCGGCACCATGCCCTCGCTCGGCAGCTCCCCGTCGTGCACGTGCTCGAGCGATGGCCCGTCGAGGCGCAGCCCCACCCGGTCGGCGGCACTGCCGACCGTCCACGCACCGTCGAAGAGGAGGGAGAGGGCGGATGCGGCGAACCAATCGGTCCGCGGACCGGGAGCCAGACGCACCTCGATCGGCGACTCGGGGTGCGTGCGCCAGGGGACGGCGTCGATCGTCGGCACCTCGCCGAGAACCTCCCGCCCGACGGCGAGCCCGTCGCCGACGCGCAGCGGCGCCCCGCCGAGCCCGCCCAGCGTGTCGGTCGACCGCGAGCCCGCGACGACGGGCGCGTCGATCCCGCCGCGCACCGCCACGTAGGCCCTGACACCGGCGACGAAGGGCGCGAGCGACAGCTCCTCCCCCGCGGGCCACCGCACCGCCGCGTGCGAGTCGACCCCGCGGCCGCCCAGGCGCAGGTCGCCGCCCGCCCCGGCGACGGCCACCCACAGGTCGCACTCGGCGACGGCGCGGAACCCGCCGACGGTCACCTCGATCGCCGCGGCGCCCTCGCGGTTGCCCACGAGACGGTTCGCCAGCCGGAGCGCGCCGCGATCGAGGGCACCCGAGCGCGCGATGCCGAGCGCCGCCCTCCCCGCCCGGCCGAGGTCCTGGACGGTCGAGAACAGGCCCGGCGCGAGCACGCGCAGGCTCACCCCGTCACCTCGGTGAAGCGCACACGGCTGCGGGGTGCGAGGAGCACCGGATCGTCGGCGTCGGGGTCGAACAGGGTCGCCCGTGTCGTGCCGATCAGGCGCCACCCCCCGGGGGTCTCGCGGGGGTAGGCACCGCAGAACGATCCGGCCAGTCCGACGGCCCCGGCCGGCACGCGCGTGCGGGGCGCGGCCAACCGCGGCACCTCGAAGGGCCACCCCGCGCCGACGAGGTAGGCGAACCCCGGCGCGAAACCGGTGAAAGCGACCGACCACTCGGTCGCCAGATGGCGCTCGACGAGAGCGCGCGGCGTCAGTCCGAGCAGTTCGGCGGTGCCGGCGAGGTCGGGCCCGTCGTACCGCACCGCGATCTCGACGAGCGGGCCGGGCCCGGCAGCATCCGTCCCCGCGGCCTCGGCCGCGTCGACGATCCATGCGCGCGCTCGCGACACTGCCAGCACGGCAGGGTCGACGGCGATCAGGATCGTACGCGCGGCGGGCACGAGGTCGATGACGCCGGCGGGCCTGGTCGCATCCAGCGTCGCATGGAGGGCGAGCACCGCGTCGAGCGAGCCGGCCTCGGCCAGGAGCGCCCGGTCGCCCATCGGACGGACGACGACGGATGCGGCGTCGCCGCCGCTCATCGCCGACACCTCACCACGGCGCCCTCACGCTCACGCCGTCGGCCGCGAGACCGCGGCGCACCGCCCGCGCCATCGCGACGGAGGCCGGGGTGTCGCCGTGCACGCAGAGCGAGTCGGCGTTCGGTCGCAGCCGAGTGCCGTCGACCGCGTCGAGCTCGCCGTCGGCGACGAGGCGCCGCGCGCGGGCGGCGACGGCCTGTGGGTCGTCGAGGAGGTCGCCCGGCTCCCCGCGCGGGACGAGAGCGCCGGTCGAGAGGTAGCCGCGGTCGAGGAAGGCCTCCCGACGAAACGGCAGACCCGCAGCGACCGCTGCCCGCTCGACCTCGCCGCCCACGCCCAGGAGCGGAACGGGACGACCGAGGTCGGACGCGAGGTCGGCGACGGCATCCACGAGCGCGTCGGCCTGCCCCGCGTCGTCCACGACCGCGTGGTAGAGCGCTCCGTGGGGCTTGACGTACCGGATCTCGGCGCCCGCGGCGCGGAGCGCGTCGAGCTGCGCCGCGATCTGCGCGCGCAGGGCGACAGCCCCGGGGTCGCGGCGCACGCGGCCGAAGTTCTCGGGGTCGACGTACGACGGGTGGGCGCCGACGGCGACGCCGAATCGTTCCGCGCGCGTCACCGACGCCCGCATCGACGCCGCGTCGCCCGCGTGCCCTCCGCAGGCGATGTTCGCGCTCGAGATGAGCGCGAACATGGCCTCGTCGTCGGCCGTGGCGACCCCGCGGATCGTCTCGCCGAGGTCGGCGTTCAGGTCGATCGTGCCCATCACCCCACGGTAGTGGCGGCCCGCTCGCTCCCGACCGCCGCACGGCGTCGGAGGAACGCGCGGAGGTCGGAGCTTTCGCCGCCGAACCTCCGACGGCCGTGCGATGCTCCGACGTTCGGAGGTCGGGCGCGACCGGGCGGCGCCACTAGCGTGGGAGCGTGGCCAGGGCGCGGATAGAGAACGACGAGCTCGGCCGCGCGCGCCTGGGCGACGGCACGATCGCGCGCGTGCTGCCCTCGGCGTACACCTCCGGATACGAGCTCGACGTCGACGGGACGCCGCAGTCGCACGTCGACCTCGACGACCCGACGCACCTGCACTTCGAGTACGTCGCGCGCATGGGCGCGGTCATCGATCTCCTCCGCCTGCCGGGGCAACCGCTGACCGCCGTGCACCTCGGGGCGGGCGCCCTGACGATCCCGCGCTACGTCGAGGCCACGCGCCCGGGGTCGCGCCAGCAGGTGGTCGAGCTCGAGCAACCGCTCGTCGACCTGGTGCGCACGCACCTCCCCCTGCCGCGGAACGCCTCGCTGAGGGTGCGCATCGGCGATGCCCGCGCGGTCACCGCGAAGCTCCCGGCAGGACTGACCGGCGCAGTCGACCTGCTCGTCTCCGACGTCTACGCCGGGGCGCAGACCCCCGCGCACCTGACCACGGTGGAGTTCTACCGGGATGCTGCGCGCCTGCTCGCGCCCGACGCGGTGTTGCTCGTGAACGTCGCCGACGGGGCGGGGCTCGCCTTCGCCCGCCGTCAGGTCGCGACCGTCCGGGAGGTGCTGGAGCACGTCGTCGTGCTCGCCGAGGTGCAGGTGCTGAAGGGCCGCCGGTTCGGCAATCTGGTGATCGTCGCATCGGCGTCCCCGCTTCCGGTCGAGTGGCTGCCGAGGCTGATGGCGGCCGGACCGCACCCCGCGAAAGTGGCCCAGGGCGCCGAGATCGACGAGTTCGTCCGCGGTGCCCGACCGGCGACCGACGGCGACGCCACGGCGTCTCCGAAACCTCTGCCGTCGCTGTTCCACCGGTGAGATCGGCGCGCCTGGGCGAGGCACCCGGCGACGTGCCGCAGACTTGCTGAGCGGCCGGCACGGGCGGAAGGAGTCGCGAGTGAGCTACATCCACGGGTACGACCCCGACACGCTTCGCGAGATCGTCGATCTCGAGGAATGCCGTGAGCGTCTCGAAGAGATCGGCGTGCAGCGCAGCCTGCCCGCGCTCCTCGAGCGCGTGTGGCTGCTGAAGGTGCTCGACCGACTCGACGAGGCCCTGGTGGTCTCCGACCAGTCGGTGCGCGTGGCCCGCATGGGCGGCACCCGCAAAGACCTCCTTCGTGCCCGCATCCTGCACGCGACCGTGCTGCAGAACCGCGGAGCGTTCGCCGCCGCGCTGCAAGAGCTCACCGCCTGCGCCGAAGAGGCCGAGGGCCAGCGCTGGTCGGGCATCGCCGCGTTCGCCTACCAGCACCGCGGCAAGACCTCCTACGACGGCGAAGACTACGAGTCGGCGCGCACCGACTTCAAGCGCGCACTCTTCCTCCGCCAGGACGCCGGGGCCACCGACGAGCAGCTGGAGGCGACCCTGCTCGCGATCGACGCCGCCGACCGACGACGCGCTCGGACCACCGTCGCCAGCTGACCCCCGATGGCCGAGTGTCGCACGTACGTTCTATCGTCGCGAGCATGACCGAACCGCAGCGCGTTCGCACCTGGGCTGAGGCGCTCCTCGCCCTCCACCTCGATGCCTCGTGGTCGTTCGGCTTCGACAACGCGAAGCTGCGTGCCGGGCTGTGCGACTTCCGACGCAAACGCATCACCGTGTCGCGTTACCTCTCCGCGCGGTACGACGACGAAGAGAACCACCAGACCCTGCTGCACGAGGTCGCCCACGCGATCGCCGGCCCGGGTGCCGGTCACGGCCCCCGGTGGAAGGCGATCGCCCGCGATCTCGGTTACGTCGGCGGCACCACGCACCGCGGCGAGACCGCCGTCGAACTCGCGCCCTGGGTGGGGGTCTGCCCCGCGGGCCACGTCGCGTACCGCCATCGCCGCGCACCGCGGGCCACGTCGTGCTCGACGTGCGCGCCGCGTTTCGACCAGCGGTTCCTCTTCACCTGGACCAGGCGCGAGATCAGCTCCGCCGACCGGCTCGCCGCACGAACTCCGCGCTGAGGCGCTCGTGCAGCCGCCGCTGAGAGAGGATGAGGCATGCGCATCCTCTTGAAGCTCGTGATCGACTGCGACGCGGATGCCGCGTGGCGCGCCCTCCACTCCCCGACGGCGGTCGCCGAGCTCTACGGGCCGCTCATGCAGATGCAGCCGCTGGCCGACCCGCCGACCTCGTTCGAGACGGGCACCGACGCCCCGGTGAGCCTGAGCGTGGCCGGCGTCGTGCCCGTCGGCAGTCAGCTCATCTCGGTGTCCGACCGCGAGACGACGGATGCGGCGGGCGCCCGCGTGCGCATCTTCCGCGACAGCGGCATGCCGCTGACCGGCCCGCTCGCCGCCCTCGACGTGTGGGACCACCAGATGGCCGTGTCACCCGCCCCCGGAGACCCCACGCGCACCCTGTGGCGCGATCGCCTCGTCATCGGTGGTCGCGCGGCACCCCTCCTGTGGCCGACGCTCTGGGCGGCGTGGCAGTGGCGTGCCGCACGGCTGCGCGCCCTCGCCCCGACCTGGGCCCACGACCCCGAGCCCCAGCCCGAGGCCTGACCCGCGGGTCGCGGCACGGCTGCGCAGTGTGAGATCCCCCGACCCTGCGGCGGCGCGGCTGCGCGGTGTGAGGGTCCGTGACGCATGCCCGGAGTCGCCGGCCCGGGGCCGGCGGCTCCCCGCCAGTCCCGATGCCAGCGTCTCGGCCCCTCACCCCGCTCCGCCGATCCCCCGACCCTGCGCAGCATCCGATTCACCCCGTGATGCTCGAATCCACATCCCGCCGCTGCAACGGGATGTGGATTCGACCACGAGCGTGTTGATCGGATGCTGCGGCACGACCCGCGGAGCGGCTATTCGGCGAGCGCGGCGACGGGGGCGACGCGCGTGGCGAGCCTGGTGGGGACGACCGCGGCCACCAGGGTGAGGATCGCGGTCGCGACGACCACGGCGAGCACGGGCCACAACGGCACCGCGGGAAGCACGAAGGTCGGCGAGAGCCATGCGGGCGGGAACCGCACCGACCCGAGCACCGACTGCGCGCCCGCCCAGCCGTAGGCGATGCCGAGCACCAGGCCCGCCGAGAGGGCGGCGATCGTGACGTGCGCGGCCTCGAGCAGCACCATCCGACGCACCTGCGCGTTCGACATCCCCAGCGCCCGCAGCAACCCGAGCTCGCGTCGCCGCTGCACCACCCCGATCGTGAGGAGGTTGACCAGTCCCACGCCGGCGATCACGGCGCTCACCGCCACGAGCGTCATCATGATGGCCGAGAACGAGTCGATGAGGGTCGCCATCCCGGGGTCGAGCTCCCCGCCGCTGGATGCCGTCAGCACCGCTTTGACGGTCTCGAGGGCCACGGCGAACATCGTCACCAGCGTCACTCCCATGACGACGCCGATCGCCATCCGCGACGAGCGCTCCGGGTAGCGCAGCGCGTTCTCCGCGGCCAGTCGCGCCGTCGCCGAGCGTCCGAACAGACGCCCGACCAGGCGGAGCACCGGCGGCATGACCAGGGTCGCCCCGAGGGCGAGCGCCGTGAACGAGAAAATGCCGCCCAGGAACGAGATCGCAACGCCCAGGGGCGTGACCAGACCGACCGCGATGCCCAGGGCGAGCAGCCCCCCGCCGATGACGAACAGCACCAGGGCGGCGATGTTCCGACCGCTCCGGCGCGCCACCGTTTCGCGGGTCGGTTCCACCGAGCCGCCCAGCGCCTGCAGCGGCGTCACGGTCAGCACGCGGCGCGATCCCGCCCACGCTGCTCCCCAGGTGGTCAGGGCGACGACGACGACGGGGAGCACCAGCAGCGGCTGCAGAAGCGTCGAGACGTCGTCGACCAGCGCGAGGCCCATCAGCTGCACCGCGAGCTGCGCCCCGCCGAGCGACAGCACGGTGCCGATGACGAAGCCGAGCGCGGCGCCGATCGCCCCCACGATCAGTCCCTGCCGGGCGACCTCGGCGCGCTGCGCCTTGGCCGACGCGCCGATGAGCCGCAGCAGCGCGATCTGACGTGTGCGCCCCGCGACCACGGTGGCGAAGGTGTTGGCCGTGACGATCGCGGCGACGTAGACGGCGACCCCGACGAGCAGCACGGTGAGAAAGCCCAGGATGAAAACCAGCGTCTCGCTCCCCCCGATGAAGGGGTCGGAGCGCAGGACGAGCGAGATGAACGCCGTCGTCGACATGAGCACCACCGCGAAGGCGCTCGACAGGGCGGCGACGAGCACGCTCGCGCCCATCCCGCGTTCGCGCAGCCACGCCAGCGGTCGGGCGGATGCTGCGGGACTCACCGTCCGTTCCTCCACCGCGACCGCGGTCATGCCGTCACCTCGGGCGCCAGGGCGCTCTCGGTCTCGAGCATGTACGCGGCGATCTGCTCGGCACTCTGCCGCGGCTTGTCGGCGACGATCCGGCCGTCGCCGAGGAACAGCACGCGGTCGGCGTGCGAGGCCGCGAGCGCATCGTGGGTCACCATCGCGATCGACTGGCCGTGGTCGCGGCTGGCCGCGGCGAGGAGCCTCAGCACTTCTCGGCCGGAGCGCGAGTCGAGGTTGCCCGTGGGCTCGTCGGCGAAGACGAGGTCGGGCGCGGTGGCCAGCGCCCGGGCGATCGCGACACGCTGCTGCTGCCCGCCGCTGAGCTGGTGCGGGCGGTGGGTGAGGCGCGCGGTGAGGCCGAGCGTCTCGACGAGTCCCTCGATGCGCGCCCGCTCGATCGCCGAGGGGCGGCGCCCGTCGAGGTCGAACGGCAGGAGGATGTTGCCGATCGCGTCGAGGGTCGGCACGAGGTTGAAGGCCTGGAAGACGAAGCCGACGCGGCGGCGGCGCAGGAGGGTCAGCTCCAGGTCGCCGAGGCCGCTGATCTCGGTGTCGCCGATCCAGGCTCGACCCGAGGTGGGGGCGTCGAGTCCGGCCATGACGTGCATCAGTGTCGACTTGCCCGAACCGGAGGGGCCCATGATCGCGGTGAACTGTCCCCGGCGGATGCCGACCGAGACGCCGTCGAGGGCGCGGACGGCGTTCTCGCCGCCGCCGTAGGACTTGGTGAGCTGCTGCACCCGGGCGGCGAGCCCGAGATCTGTCGAGGTGATTTCCATGCTTCGACGCTACGAATCGGGCCGCGCGCCCCGCGTCGCCCGAGCGGCGCATTCGCGTACATCGCGAGGATGACGTTGCCGCAGCATCCGGCCGCCCTCCGTTCGGGAATGCGCCACTTCTCGGTGAATGCCCGCAGCGACATGTGCAGTCTTTCGCAGGAATGCGCCACATTCCTGCGAAAGAGACAGGGGGTGCCACAGTCCTGCGAAGAGACAGGGGCGCCCGCGGATGCTTCGGGGTCAGGCGAGTCCGTGCTCGAAGGCGAAGACGACGAGCTGCACGCGGTCCCGCAGGGACAGCTTCGACAGGATGCGGCTGATGTGCGTCTTCACGGTGGCTTCCGACAGGTACTCGCGGGCGGCGATCTCGGCGTTGCTGAGCCCGCGGGCGGCGAGCGCGAAGATCTCGCGCTCGCGGTCGGTGAGGGTCTCGAAGACGGCGGGAACGGGCACCGGCGCGGGGGTCGTGGCCGCGAACAGCTCGCGGGTGGCAGATGCGGCGATCACGGCCGACCCGGAGTGCACCGTGCGGATCGCGGCGAGCAGGAACTCGGGGTCGGCGTCCTTCAGAAGGAATCCGCTGGCCCCCTGGCGGATGGCCCGCGCGGCGGCCTCGTCGAGGTCGAAGGTCGTGAGCATGACGATCCGCGGCGGCCCCTCGATGTGATCGGCAACGGGGTCGGCGAGGATGACGGCGGCCGCGGCGAGGCCGTCCATCCGCGGCATCCGGATGTCCATGAGCACCACGTCGGGGCACGTCGCGCGGATGACGTCGATGCCCTCGGCGCCGTCGGCCGCCTCACCGACGACCTCGAGGTCGTCCTGCGAGTCGATCATCATGCGGATGCCCGCGCGGAAGAGCGCCTGGTCATCGACCAGCACCACCCGGATCACGACTCCACCCCCAGCGGGATCGTCGCCCGAACGACGAAGTCGGCGTCTTCGGCGCCGGCGTCGAGACGCCCGCCGACGAGTTGCGCGCGCTCGCGCATGCCGATCAGCCCGTGGCCGCCGGGGGCGGGGTCGCTCGTCCGTCCGTTCGTGACCGTCAGTTCGACACGGGTGGGCCACCACGCCAGCCGCACCGAGACGACACCGCCGTCGCCGTGCCGCAGGGCGTTCGTAAGCGCCTCCTGCAAGATGCGGTACACGGCCAGCTGCACCGAGGCGGGTTGCTCGTGGGCGGGCGCCGGATCGACGTCCACCCTGAGCTCGACCCCGGCCGCACGCACCTGCGTATAGAGCGCCTCGACGTCGGCGAGAGTCGGCTGCGGACCGGGCGCCTGGCTGTGCCGCAGCTGCGTGAGCAGCAGCCGCACGTCGGCGAGAGCCGCACGGGCGGTGGTCGAGATCGTGCCGAGCGCGACGGCGGCGGCGGCGGGATCGGATGCTGCCGCATACCGGGCCCCGTCGGCCTGCGCGATCACGACCGTCAGCGAGTGCGCCACGACGTCGTGCATGTCGCGGGCGATGCGCACGCGCTCCTGTTCGGCGGCCGCCTGGCCCTCGGCGAGCTCCTGCGCGCGCCGGGTTTCGCGACCGCGGATCGCGGTGCGGACGAGCGCTCCGGTCACCCACGAGAGCAGGAGGGCGAACAGGGCGGCGACGAGCACCACGACCGCGAGGGGCAGGCTCTCCACCCCCGTCGAGGCAAGCACGCCGAAGACATACACGGTGATCACCACCGCACCGCCGATGGCCGAGCCGAACCCCCACCAGAAGACCAGGCGCGATCCATACGCGGCCGACGTGTAGAGCACCGCGAAAACGACGACGTCGACCGGGCCCGGTTGCAGCAGGAACAGCATCTGGAGGATCGCCGCCAGCCACGCCACCCCCAGCGCCAGCCCCGGTTGCAGTCGGCGGATCGCCAGCGCGGTCGTGAAGATCAGGGCCACCACGGTCACCGGCAGGTAGCTCGTGATCGAACCGCCGCCCGCGGAGAGCTCGAAGGACAGCGCGAGGGCGGCGAACACGCCGGCGAGGGACAGATCGAGGGCGATCTGGTGCGGGCGGAGTGGGCGGAACATCGCTTTCACCGTACGCGTCGGGGCCGCCCCCAGCATCCGCCTCGCGATGTAGATGAGGCCCCGACCGTTGTGGCGACGGCCGAGGTGCGGTAGGGATGCAGTGCGGGCGAGCACCACCACGATCAGCATGGAGGTAGCAGTGACGACAGTACGAGCGGCCATCACCCAGACGACGTGGACGGGCGACAAAGCCTCGATGCTCGACAAGCACGAGCGCTTCGCGCGCGACGCCGCCGACGGCGGGGCAGAGGTCGTCTGCTTCCAGGAGCTGTTCTACGGCCCGTACTTCGGCATCACGCAGGACAAGAAGTACTACGGCTTCGCCGAGGCGGCCGACGGGCCGATCGTGCAGCGGTTCGCCGACCTCGCTCGAGAGCTCGGCACGGTGATGGTGCTCCCGATCTACGAGGAGGCGCAGACCGGCGTCTACTACAACACCTCGGTGCTCGTCGATGCCGACGGCTCGATCCTGGGGAAGTATCGCAAGCACCACCTCCCCCACCTCGATCGGTTCTGGGAGAAGTTCTACTTCCGTCCGGGCAACCTCGGCTACCCGGTCTTCGACACCGCGGTCGGTCGGATCGGGATGTACATCTGCTACGACCGCCACTTCCCCGAGGGCTGGCGCGAGCTGGGTCTGAACGACGCGCACATGGTGTTCAACCCCAACGCCACCAAGCCCGGGCTGTCGAACCGCCTGTGGGAGGTCGAGGGCCCGGCCGCGGCCGTCGCGAACGGCTACTTCGTGCTGCAGCCCAACCGCGTCGGCCGCGAAGACAACGAGTACGGGGAGCTCGCGGTGGACTTCTACGGCACCAGCCAGGTGATCGACCCGCGGGGGAATTTCGTCGGCGAGCGCGGCTCGGGCGAGCACGAGGAGGTGCTGGTGCGCGATCTCGACCTCGACATGGTGCGGCAGATGCGCGACGACTGGCAGTTCTATCGGGATCGCCGCCCCGACTCCTACACCGGGA
This sequence comes from Microbacterium sp. Gd 4-13, assembly GCF_003095395.1. Classification (GTDB taxonomy): domain Bacteria; phylum Actinomycetota; class Actinomycetes; order Actinomycetales; family Microbacteriaceae; genus Microbacterium. The sequence continues at coordinate 20,468 of NZ_QEIJ01000006.1, read as the reverse complement.
TCGCGCAGCCGTGAGCGCCGCGACTGCCCGGGTCACCGCCCGCCTCGAGCACCTGGGTATCGGGTCGGCCTCCAGACCGAGCGGAGCGACGGAGGTTAGGCCATGAAGACACTCATCACGGGTGGCACCGTCGTCACGGCGACGGGCTCGAGCCTGGCCGACGTGCTGGTCGACGGCGAGACGATCGCCGCGGTGCTGGCGCCGGGCTCGGCGCTGCTGGGCTTCGACATCGCCGCGAACGTCGATACCGTGATCGACGCGACGGGCAAGTACGTCATCCCCGGCGGCATCGACGCGCACACCCACATGGAGCTGCCGTTCGGCGGCACGAACGCGTCCGACACGTTCGAGACGGGCACCCGGGCCGCCGCCTGGGGCGGTACGACCACGATCGTCGACTTCGCCGTGCAGAAGACCGGTGAGCGGGTGCAGGACGGACTCGCCGCGTGGCACGAGAAGGCCGCCGGCACCTGCGCGATCGACTACGGGTTCCATCAGATCATCGGCGGCGTCGACGACGCGTCACTGCGGGCGATGGATTCGCTGGTCGACGAGGGGATCACGAGTTTCAAGCTGTTCATGGCCTACCCCGGCGTCTTCTACTCCGACGACGGGCAGATCCTCAGAGCCATGCAGAAGTCGGCCGAGACGGGCCTTCTCACGATGATGCACGCCGAGAACGGCCCGGCGATCGACGTGCTGGCCGCCCAGCTCGCCGAAGCCGGCAAGATCGCACCGTACTACCACGGCATCGCGCGCGCCTGGCAGATGGAGGAGGAGGCGACGCACCGCGCCATCATGCTCGCGAACCTCACCGGCGCCCCGCTCTACGTCGTGCACGTGTCGGCGAAGCAGGCCGTCGACCAGCTCGCCTGGGCGCGCGACCAGGGCTGGAACGTGTTCGGCGAGACCTGTCCGCAGTATCTCTACCTCTCGCTCGAGGAGCAGCTCGGCGCCTTCAGCGAGGAGTGGGGCCAGTTCGAGGGCGCGAAGTGGGTGTGCTCGACACCGCTGCGCTCTCGCGCCGAGGGCCACCAGCACCACATGTGGCAGGCGCTGCGCACGAACGACGTGCAGATGGTCTCGACCGATCACTGCCCGTTCTGCATGAAGGGGCAGAAGGAGCTCGGCAGGAACGACTTCCGCGCCATCCCCAACGGCATCGGCTCGGTCGAGCACCGGATGGATCTCATGTACCAGGGCGTTGTCACCGGCGAACTGACCCTCGAGCGCTGGGTGGAGCTGACCAGCACGACCCCGGCGCGCATGTTCGGCATGTACGGCAGGAAAGGCGTCATCCAGCCGGGGGCCGACGCCGACATCGTCGTCTACGACCCGAACGGTCGCACGACCATCAGCGCAGCATCCCACCACATGAACATGGACCACTCGGCGTGGGAGGGGTTCCAGATCGACGGACACGTCGACACCGTGCTCTCGCGCGGGCGGGTCATCGTCGACGACGGCGCCTACCGCGGTACCAAGGGCGACGGCCGGTTCGTCAAGCGCGGGCTCAGCCAGTACCTGATCTGACCCTTCGGAACAGCTCAAGGACTACCCTTCGACAAGCTCAGGGACCAAAGGAGATCATGGACTTCGGCGTCGTTCTGCAGACCAATCCGCCCGCCTCGCGGGTGATCCACCTCGCCCAACTGGCCGAGGCGCACGGGTTCTCGCACGTGTGGACGTTCGACTCGCACCTGCTGTGGGAGGAGCCCTACGTCATTTACTCGGCCATCCTCGCGACCACCCGCCGGGTGACGGTCGGTCCGCTCGTGACCAATCCTGCCACGCGCGACTGGACGGTGACGGCCTCGATCTTCGCGACGCTCAACGAGATGTACGGCAATCGCACGGTGTGCGGCATCGGACGCGGCGACTCCGCGGTGCGGGTCACCAACGGACGCCCGTCGACGATGGCCGAGCTGCGCGAGTCGATCCACGTCATCCGCGAGCTCGCGAACTCGCGGCCCGTCGAGTACAAGGGCGCGACCCTGCAGTTTCCGTGGAGCCGCGGCTCCGAGCTCGACGTCTGGGTCGCCGCCTACGGACCGATGGCGCTGAAGCTCACGGGCGAGGTCGCCGACGGGTTCATCCTGCAGCTCGCCGACGTCGACATCGCGGAGTGGATGATCACGACGGTGCGGGATGCTGCGGCCGCCGCCGGGCGCGACCCCGACGCGATCGCGTTCTGCGTCGCAGCCCCGATGTACATCGGCACCGACCGGGCCCACATGATCGACCAGACACGGTGGTTCGGCGGGATGGTCGGCAATCACGTCGCCGACATCGTGGCGAAGTACGGCCCTTCGACAGGCTCAGGGACCGGCAGCGCTGTGCCCGAGGCGCTCACCGACTACATCGCCGGGCGCACCGGTTACGACTACAACTCCCACGGCAAGGCCGGCAACGACCACGTCGACTTCGTGCCCGACGAGATCGTCGAGCGCTTCTGCATCCTCGGCACCGCCGAGGAGCACATCGCGAAGCTCGAGCGGTTGCGCGCACTCGGGGTCACCCAGTTCGCGGGCTACCTGCAGCACGACAACAAGGAGGAGACCCTCCGGGTGTACGGCGAGACCGTCATCCCCGCGCTCCAGCAGCACGTGACGGCGAAAGCGTGACCTGCGCGGCGCGCGGATCACGCCGTATGGTCGATGACAGGTCGGGGTTCCGGCCGGACGACGCGACTCGACGGTGAGGATGCCGATGGACCACGACACGACAGACCTCGACGCCCGCACGAAGGACCTCGACCGCGCGCACGTCTTCCACTCGTGGTCGGCGCAGGGGGCGCTCGATCCGATGGTGATCGCCGGGGGGTCCGGCACCACCGTGTGGGATCACGCCGGCACCCGCTACCTGGACTTCTCCAGCCAGCTCGTGAACGTGAACATCGGCCACCAGCATCCGGCCGTCGTCCGCGCCATCCAGGAGCAGGCGGCGACCCTCGCGACCATCGGACCCGCGACGGCGAACCTCGCGCGGGGAGAAGCAGCGCGACGCATCGTCGAGCGGGCGCCCGACGGCTTCGAGAAGGTCTTCTTCACCAACGGCGGCGCTGACGCGAACGAGAACGCCATCCGACTCGCGCGATTGCACACCGGCCGCGACACGGTGCTGTCGACCTACCGCTCGTACCACGGCAACACCGGAGCCGCGATCGTCTCCACCGGCGATTGGCGGCGCATCCCGAACCAGTACGCCCGAGGGCACGTGCACTTCTTCGGCCCGTACCTCTACCGCACCGAGTTCTGGGCGAACAGCCCCGAGGAGGAGTGCGAGCGCGCGCTCCGCCACCTCGAGCGCGTGATCCAGGCCGAGGGCCCCACCACGATCGCCGCGATCCTGCTCGAGACGATCCCCGGCACCGCCGGGGTGCTCGTGCCGCCGCCGGGATACCTCGCCGGCGTCCGGGGTCTGGCCGACCGGTACGGCATCGTGCTGATCCTCGACGAGGTGATGGCAGGGTTCGGCCGCACCGGACGCTGGTTCGCCTTCGACGGCTACGACGTCGTGCCCGACCTCATCACCTTCGCCAAGGGCGTGAACTCCGGCTACGTGCCCGTCGGCGGCGTCATCATATCCGACCCCATCGCCGCGCAGTTCGACGAGCAGGTCTTCCCCGGCGGACTCACCTACAGCGGGCACCCGCTCGCCGCGGCCTCGATCATCGGTGCCCTCGACGCGATGGCGGGCGAAGGCATCGTCGAGCACGCCGTACGCATCGGAGCCGACTCGATCGGCCCGGCGCTGCGGGCTCTCGCCGACCGGCACGACGTCATCGGAGAGGTGCGCGGCGAGGGCGTCTTCTGGGCGCTCGAGCTCGTCGCCGACCGCACCACCCGCCAGCCGCTGTCGGGCGCGGCCATGGGCGCGCTCAAGAGCGGCCTCGTCGCCCGGGGGCTCCTCCCCTTCGTGTCCGAGAACCGCATCCACGTCGTACCGCCCTGCGTGGTCACGGCCGATGAGGTCGATCAGGCCGCCGCCATCTACGACGAGGCCTTCACCGACCTCGCCCGCGCTCGCTGACGAGCGACCTCAGAAAGGACCGCCCATGGCCGATACCGCACTCACGGCTCCCCCCGCCGCAGCATCCGACACCGTCGTGCTGGACCACTGGGTCGACGGCGCACCGTGGCCCGGCTCGTCCGACCGCACGGGTCCGGTGTTCGACCCGGCGCGCGGTGTCGTGCAGAAGGAGGTGCGGTTCGCCTCGACGCAGGACGTCGCTGATGCCGTCGCCTCGGCCTCGCGCGCGGCCGCCGTGTGGGGCGATACGAGCATCTCGAAGCGCACGCAGGTGCTGTTCGCGTTCCGCGAGCTGGTGAACGCGAGGAAGGACGAACTCGCCGCGATCCTCACCTCCGAGCACGGCAAGGTCACCTCCGACGCCCTCGGCGAGATCGCGCGCGGCCTCGAGGTGATCGAGTTCGCCTGCGGCGTCGGCACGCTCAACAAGGGCGCCTACTCCGAGAACGTCTCGACGGGCGTCGACGTCTACACCCTGCGGCAGCCGCTCGGCGTCGTCGGGATCATCAGCCCGTTCAACTTCCCGGCGATGGTGCCCATGTGGTTCTTCCCACTCGCTCTCGCGGCCGGCAACGCGGTCGTACTCAAGCCCAGCGAGAAAGACCCGTCGGCGGCGAACTGGATGGCGGCCCGGCTGAAGGAGGCGGGGCTGCCCGACGGCGTCTTCTCGGTCGTCCACGGAGACAAGACGGCGGTCGACGCCCTGCTCGAGCACCCCGACGTGCGCGCGATCTCGTTCGTCGGCTCGACCCCGATCGCGCGGTACGTGTACGAGACGGGCACCCGGCTCGGCAAGCGCGTGCAGGCGCTCGGCGGCGCGAAGAACCACATGCTCGTCCTCCCCGACGCCGACCTCGACCTGACCGCCGACGCGGCGGTGAACGCCGGCTTCGGCTCGGCGGGCGAGCGCTGCATGGCCGTGTCGGTCGTGCTCGCCGTCGACACGGTCGCCGACGCGCTCATCGAGAAGGTGCGCGAGCGCATGGGACGACTCACGATCGGCGACGGCACCCGCGGCACCGACATGGGACCGCTGATCACCGCCGCCCACCGCGACAAGGTCGCGTCGTACATCGATGTGGCCTCCGGCGACGGGGCGGACGTCGTCGTCGACGGGCGCGGTGCCGCCGTCGACGGTGACGCCGACGGATTCTGGCTCGGCCCGACCCTGCTCGACCGCGTGCCGACGGCCTCGGCCGCCTATCGCGAGGAGATCTTCGGACCGGTGCTGTCCGTGATCCGCGTCGCCGGGTACGAGGAGGGTCTCGAGATGATCAACTCGGGCGCCTTCGGAAACGGCACGGCGATCTTCACGAACGACGGCGGGGCCGCGCGCCGCTTCCAGCACGAGGTGCAGGTCGGCATGATCGGCGTGAACGTGCCGATCCCCGTGCCGGTGGCGTACCACTCGTTCGGCGGGTGGAAGGCGTCGCTGTTCGGCGACGCGAAGGCCTACGGCACGCACGGGTTCGACTTCTTCACGCAGGAGAAGGCGGTGACCTCGCGCTGGCTCGACCCCTCGCACGGAGGCCTGAATCTGGGCTTCCCGCAGCACGAGTGAACCGCAGCATCCGTCTCGATTGGCGAGCGCGTTCTCCGTAGGGTAAGCTCGCTCGAGGCCCCCGCACCGTTTCGTGTTGGGGGTCGCGCGCCCGTAGCTCAATGGATAGAGCATCTGACTACGGATCAGAAGGTTAGGGGTTCGAGTCCCTTCGGGCGCACACTGTGTTGAGACAGTGACAGGCTCCGGCCCTCGCGAAAGCGGGGGCCGGAGCCTTTTTCTCTGCCTCGCTCGCTTCGAGAGTCCAGAACACCCGGAGCGCGCCGAGCGTGCGTCCGGGTGTTCTGGACTCTCACGAGCGCCCTCGGTCGTCCGAGCTCTGGGAGCATGGGTGTGATGAGCTATCGCACCGCCGACGAGGCCGCCGACCACGGTGCGCGCCGCATCAGCCTCCGCGTCGCCGCGCCCTTCGACGAGATGCGTGCCCGCATCGAGGCCGAGGTGCCCGAGCTCGACCGCGACGACCTCGATGCGGTCACGGGAGGACGCACTCCGTGGGACGACTTCGTGCGCGGCCTCTCGTGGGATGCGCCGAACGGATTCGTACGCCTGTCGAGCGATGACCTCGGGGGCGTGCTGAGCGTGGCGGGAAGGGATGCTGCGGCCGTGGGCTACCTGCTCATGGACTGGGCGGCGGCCGCCCGCATCCACCGCATCGAACCGACCGCGCTGCTGTACCTGCCGGTGCGGATGCTGCTGGTCGCGCGCGGCGACGAGGTCGCGCTGACTCTCGAGCAGCCCGGTCCGCACCTGGCGAGCTTCGGCCTCAACAAGCTCACCCAGGCGGGTGTCGAGCTCGATCGGCGACTCGGCGACCTGCTCGAGGCACTCGACATCGCGCGCCCGGCGGCGTTGCGGCGCTGACCCGGTTCCCGGCGGGGTGGCGCTGCCGCGGGCGGTCAGGCGTCGCCGGCGCGGGCCTGCTGGGCCTTCTTCTTGGCCTGGGAGGCGAGTCGGGCCAGGTCGATCATGCGCAGCGAATCCATGCGCGCTTTGCGCATCGTCTCGTACTCGGGGTCGGAGTCGGCCGTCATCGCTTCGACGTTCAGCCGACGGGCGAGGTTCGACTCCACGTCGCCCCACGCGGCGTCGCGCGCGCTCTCGAGCAACGCGCTCACGCGGGCCTCATCGCCCGCCCAGGCACGCAACTCCGACGCCACGCCCAGGTACTGCTTGCGACGGCGACGGAGGTTGGCGGTGTCGCGGTCGCGGTAGTCGTGCGTACCCGACGACGTCGAGAACTTGCCCCAGGCACCGCGCCGCAAGCGCCGCGCCCGGTCGGCGGCGCGCTCCTGCTCGGCAGCGAGTCCGAGCAACGTCTCGCGGGTGATCTCGCCGAACGCGTCGGCATCGAACTGCCCGCCATCGGCGATCGTGTCGACGAGGATGCGGTTGCGCACGATCAGCCGTGCGGCCGCTGCGGCGATCGAGACGCCCTCGGCGACAGCATCCGACGTCTTCCCCACGGCGCACCTCCTCTACACGAGGCTAGCGCGACCGCGGCCGGGCTCAGACGGAGAGCTTCGCCACGATGGACCGGATGCGGCGTTCCCGCGTCTCGGCGGTCTTCGCGCCCTCGATGTTCGTGACGTGCGCCTTGCGCTGACTCGGCGCCAGGGCGTCGAAGAGTTCTCGCGAACCCGCCTCGGCGAGGGCCGACACGAGGTCATCGGGCAGCTCGACCGTTCGCGGAGCGGTGTCGAGGGCCAGCTCGACCGTGATCGCGTCTCCCCCGCGAAGTCCGGTCTCGGCGCGCTTGTCGGATGAGAACGGGATGAGGTGGCGCCCTCCCATCACTCCGACCGTGCTCCGATAGGTGAAGCCGTTCACCGTCACGATCACGGCGGGGCGCTTGCCCCCGCCCAACTCCTCGATCAGTTCCGGGGGCACCTCGATGCCGGTGTTGTTGCCGCTCTGGGAAAGAGTCGTCTCGAACGTCATGTGTGAAGTGTGACAGCACGCAGATACCGCGTCGGACCGGCGCGCGCAACCCCCGCGATTCGAGGCCAGACCAGGCCATAGCTTCGAACCTGGGAGAACGCCCAATCCGATCTCCCACCCAGTACGAATCATTCTCAGATGCGGCGCCGGTCGCATCCTGAACTAGGAGGTCCCTCATGGGCTCGTCACCGAACCGCATCGTCGCCACCATCTTCGGCGCCGTCTACCTGCTCGTCGGCCTGCTCGGCTTCGCCGTGACCGGCGGCGTGGGCTTCATCGCCACCGACGGAGGCCTCCTCCTCGGCATCTTCGAGGTGAACCCGCTGCACAACATCGCCCACCTCCTCATCGGTGCAGCGCTCCTCATCGCAGGCCTCGCCAACGTCCGCGCCGCGAAGGGCGTCAACACCACCGTGGGCGCGGTCTACCTGCTCCTGGGCGTCGTCGGCTTCTTCCTCGTCGGAACCGCCGCGAACATCCTCGCGCTGAACGTGGCCGACCACTTCCTCCACCTCGCCAGCGCGGTCGTGCTGCTCGGTGTCGGCCTCGCCGCCGACAAGAACGTCCCCCGCACCGCGGCGATCTGATCGAACGACTCTTCACCGTGACTGTTCATGCGAACACCCCCGCGGTCGTGACGGCTCATCGAGCCCGTCCGGCCGCGGGGTCGTCCGGCTTCACCGGGTCGTGGCCGTCGGTCGCGGCCTGGGGGGCCGGGCTCATCCAAGCCGCCCTCGGCGCCGGGGCGATCGTCGGAGCGACGTCGGGCTTCACCGAGCGTGCCGTCGGCGTGCTGCTGGTCAGCCTCGGCGTCCTCTCGCTCTTCTGGGGCGGCGCCAACCTCGTCGCCTCCCGTCTCGTCGCTCCCCCGCTCGCCCTCGCCGGGGCCGTCGCGGGCGTGCTGGCGATGTTCGGGCTGCTCGCCGTCGCGCCCTCTCACACGGGCGTCTACGCGATCGCCGCGGGCACCTTCCTCCTGCTGGTCGTCGGCGGCGCCTGCGCCGTCGTGGTCCGTCGCGGCGCCGACAAGGCCCGTGACGTCGGCACCCTCCGCGGAATCCTCGGCATGCTGGTGGCCGCGGCCATCATCGCCGTCATCGTCACCCCCGCGCTCGGCGCGGCGCAGGACGCCGTGCTCCTCACCGACGACGGCACAGTGCCCGTCGTGACGCACGACGGGCATTGATACGCGACACCCTGCGGGTCAGCCGATCGCGCGGATGCGCCACCGGGCACCCGGATGCTGGACGCCGGGCTCGAGAACGATGAGCCCGGCGTCGAACGGGTACGCCGCGTCGTTGAACGCATCGGGAGCACAGGTCATCGGTTCCACCGCGAGTCCGACGCGGTAGCCGGGGGTCGCGGGGTCGCCGTCGACGTCGGCGGTGTGGATCTGCACCCAGGGGCACGTCGAGTCCCAATCCATCGCGACACCGTTGCCCGCGGCATCCGTCACCGTGACGGTCGCGAGTCCGTCGTCGTCGCGCTCGAGCGAGGTGAACGCGTGGTCGATCTCGACCGCGCCCAGAGCGCGGGCGACGCGGAAGTCGAACCGGTCGGCGTCGACATCCACCGGTGACAGCTCGGTGGGCGACAGCCTGTCGGGCGTGACCTCGAGCACCTCGGCGGCGGGCAGCGTCAGGGTCCACGCATCGACGAGCCCGTCGCCGGCGACCAGGTACGGGTGCGGTCCGGTGCCCCACGGAGCGGCCGTCGCGGAGTCGTTGCGCGCCGTGACCGACTGGGTGAGCCCCTCCGACGAGAGGGCGAAGGTCGTCTCGACCTCGACGCGCCACGGGTAGCCCGACTGCGGTTCGACCGTGGCGGCGAGCGTCACGTGGCTCGGGCCCTTGTCGGTGACGCTGAAGTCGCTCCACCCGAGCAGTCCGTGCAGCGCGTGGCCCCGGTCGGGCTCGCTCAGAGCGACCTGATACTCCTCGCCGTCGAACGTGTAGCGACCGTCGACGATGCGGTTGGGCCAGGGAGCGAGCGTTGCCCCGCGGAAGCCGGGGCGGAGCTCGTCGGCGCCGAACGGCACGACGAGGTCGCGACCGCGGTGAGTCAGCGAGCGAAGCGATGCCCCGACGCTCGCGACGATCGCGTCGTACTCGCCGGCGCGCAGAACGTGCTGCTCACCGGAGACGGGAACGCGTGCCACGTCAGAGTCCCTGGGCGAGGCGGTAGTAGGCCTGGTTCCAGCGCAGCTCACGCTGGAAGTCGCGCACCGTGGTGTCGTCGTCGATGACGACGAGCTCGGTCTTCGCGATCTCCGCGAAATCACGGAACACCTCGATACCGACCGCGGTGGTCATCACCGTGTGGTGCGCGGCACCGGCGGCGAGCCAGCACGCCGCGCTGGTGGCGAAATCGGGCTGCGGCTTCCACACCGCACGGCCCACCGGGAGGTTCGGCAGATCGGGGGCGTCGACGTTCTCGACCACGTTCGCGACCAGACGGAACCGGTCGCGCATGTCGCTCATCGCCACCACGAGCGCAGGTCCCGGGTCGGCGGTGAAGACCAGACGCACCGGGTCTTCCTTCCCCCCGATACCGAGGGCGTGCACCTCCAGACGCGGCTTCGCGGTCGTCAGCGACGGCGAGACTTCGAGCATGTGGGCACCGAGGATGCGCTCCGCACCGGGCACGAGGTCGTACGTGTAGTCCTCCATCAGCGACGCACCACCGGGAAGACCCGCACCCATGACGTTCGCGACGCGCACGAGGATCGCGGTCTTCCAGTCGCCCTCCGCACCGAAACCGTAGCCCTCGGCCATCAGACGCTGCACCGCCAGCCCCGGCAGCTGCTTCAGAGCGCCGAGGTCTTCGAACGACGTCGTGAACGCGCCGAACCCGCCCTCCTCCAGGAAGGAACGCAGCCCGATCTCGATCGCCGCACCGTCACGGAGGGACTGGTGACGGTCACCGCCGGGAAGCAACTCCTCCGCAACGTCGTACGAGGCGATGTACTCGGCCACGAGCGCGTCGACATCCGCGTCGGATGCTGCGGCCACAGCATCCGCGAGTTCGTTCACGCCCCACGTGTTCACCTGCACACCGAACCGCAGCTCGGCCTCGGTCTTATCGCCCTCGGTGACCGCGACGAACCGCATGTTGTCACCGAAACGCGCCAGCTTCAGCGTCCTCGACGCCGCCCACCCCGCCGCCGCACGCTGCCAGTCCTCGACCTGCTGGCGCACCACCGGGTTCGACACGTGGCCGACGACGGTCTTGCGGGCGACACCGAGGCGGGTCTGGATGTACCCGAACTCCCGGTCACCATGAGCCGCCTGGTTCAGATTCATGAAATCGAAATCGATGTCGGCCCACGGTAGCTCGACGTTCGCCTGCGTGTGCAGGTGCAGGAGCGGCTTCTGCAACGCATCCAGACCCGCGATCCACATCTTCGCCGGACTGAACGTATGCATCCACGCGACCACACCGATCACGTCATCGCGGCCGTTGACCTCCAGCGCGAGACGACGGATGCTGTCGGAGTCCTTCAGCACCGGCTTCCACACAACCTTCACCGGCAACCCGCTCAACCCGTCCGCCACTGCCTGAGACTGCTCCGCCACCTGACGAAGCGTCTCCTCCCCGTAGAGATTCTGACTACCGGTGACGAACCACACCTCGAAGGCATCGAGCGACGTGGACAGGGGCGTACGAGACATGACGGGGCTCTTTCGTCTTTGAGGAGTGCGGCTGGAACTACCATTGTGCGCGCTAACACTATAAATCCGCGAGTGATTGCCGCAGTTCACCCGAAGTCGTCCTGACACTCTGCGCGAGTGTCCACCGACCGCCCGGAGCTCCTCGCGACCTCAGCGTCCGCCGCGAACGGTCGGCGGCGAGGACGACGACATCCGCACCACCACGAGCGGCTCGATCGTGTGGTGCTGCGGCGCACCGTCGTGCTCGATGGCCGAGACGATTCGCTGCAGCGCGAGGTCGCCCAGGGCAGCGAAATCCTGACGCACGGTTGTCAACGGCGGAAGAAAGTGGCGCGTGTCGGGGAGGTCGTCGAAGCCCACGATGCTGAGGTCGTGCGGCACGCGCAGACCGCGCTCGCTCAGCCCGTGGATCAGGCCGAGTGCCATCTGATCGTTGGACGCGAACACCGCCGTCGTCTCGCCGATGTCGAACCGGCGGCCGAACTCGTAGCCGAAATCCGATGTCCAGTCACCGCTGACCATCGCACCGGGGCGGATCCCGTGGTCTTTCAGCGCCTGGCGCCATCCCTCGGCACGTTCGCGGGAATCGAACCAATCGAGCGGCCCCGCGAGGTGCGCGATCGACGTGTGTCCCCGCTCGATCAGATGGGTGACCGCTTTCACCGCGCCGGCACGCTGATCGACGCCGATCGTGTGCCACTGCTCGTCGCGTTCTGACTTGATCACGACGGTCGGCAGACCGGTGGCCTGCCGTCGGAGCAGGTCGAGGGACTTTGCCCGTGGCGCGATGACACACAGCGCCTCGACACCCTGGTTGGCGAGTTCCGACGCGCCGGAATCGATCGGCGATCCCTCGTCGTCGGCGACGGAGAACGTGCTGATCGCGTACCCCGCCACGCGAGCAGCGCTTTCGAACGCCTGCAGCGTGCTGTTCGGACCGTACTGGTCGGGGGCGTCGACCAGCACACCGATTCGATGAGCACGACGCGTAGCGAGCGCCCTCGCGATGGGGCTGGGGGTGTAGTTCATCTCGTCGATGACCTGCAGCACCCGCGCGCGCGTCGCGTCGCGAATGTTCGCGTGACCGTTCAAGACGCGCGAGACCGTCATGTGCGACACGCCGGCCTGGCGCGCGACGTCGTAGATGCTCGGACGCTGGCGGTGGATCATCCGTCGCGGTCTCGGCGTTCGGCGCTCCGCAGCGCAGACCTCGTCAACGGCACGGATTCGCCGGCGTTCGCACGCGCACCGGCCGAGGCCATCCCCTCCTCGCGCGCCGCCGCGATCGCCGCCACGAACCGGCGTCGGGAACGCCGGCGCCCCCAGAGAAGAGCGACCAGAACGAGCGTGACACCGAGCAGCAGCAGCAGCTGCGGGATCGGGACGGCCCAGATCGTCACGTCGGCCGTGAGGGGCGCCATGTCGATGCGTGCACCCCCGAAGTCCGTCGCCGAGGGAGTCAATGAGATCGATGCGGGCACGAACAGCGTCGGCCAGACGTCGCCCACCGCGACGGTGAAGCTGCGACTGTCCCCGGGAAGGAGCAGCTGTTGCGGTTCGTCGGATGCGGGGAAAGACACCGATCCCGCGCCGGCTCCCACGCGGCCGACGACGGAGACGCTGGCGTTCCCCGTGTTGCGGACGTCGAACGACACCGTCGCGACGCCGGGTCGGAAGGGGTTCCACGACATGTCGTACGCGGTCGTCACCGCCGCGACCTCGATCGACGGCGTGATCTCACCGGTGACCCGGGTGAGCACGCGGAATCCGACCCGGCTCTCGACACCGACCTGTGCTCCGCTGTCGTCCGTGGAAGACGAGAGAACGGATGCGGCGATCCCGGCCGCGTGGTCACCGGGGGTCGCATCGTCAGGCACGGTCGTCGTGAACGGCACGACAGCGGTGGCGTCGGCTCCGACCGTGACCGTCTCCGGCATGTCGATCCACGTGCCGGCGTCGATGGACTCTTCGCCGGCCGGCAGCATGTTGAACCGCCCGGCATCCGTGTAGTAGCCGTCCGCTGCGGTCAGCCGGAAGGTGACTTCCGACGGACTCAGATTGCGGACGGCGAAGTAGTCCTCTTTCGAAGATCCGGCGTCGAGTTCCTGCTCGACGACGCTGCGACCGTCGGGGCCGCTCGCGGCCGCCGGCGTCACCGACCACGTGACATCGCCCGCCGCGTCCGCCGCGGCGACGGCGGGCGCTGCCGCCAGGGCCGCCACCAGTGCCGCGCTCGCCACCGACACGACCCGTCCCCACCCGAAGATGCGCCTTCGCATGCCCCTACCACCCTGCCTCGGATCCACGCCGCGTAGCCGCGGAACGGAGCGTGTTCGACGTTGTCTTCGGAGACTCCTCGTGCGAGGAGCAACTTTACCGGTCGGCGCCGATCTGGCACGGAGGAGGGACGGACGACCCCTCCCGCGAGATCAGAGGGAGGCGACGGCGGCTCGCTCGACGGCGAGTCCGGCGGCGTAACGGTCGAGATAGACGGCGAAACCCGCGACGTCGGCGGGGTCGGGGTCGGCGGTCTCGAACGCGGACGTCGCGAAGACGCGGTCGGTGAGATAGTCATCGAGCGCGATGTTGGGCGCTGTGGCGGCGTAGGCCGCGAGCACGGCGATGCCCCACGCCCCTCCTTCGGAGGCCGTCTCAGCGACCGAGACCGGGGCGGCGAGCGCACCGGCGAGGAACCGCTGGGCGACCCCGGCCGTGCGGAACATCCCCCCGTGGGCGAACATGCGGTCGAGCGCCACGCCCTCCCCGTCGAGCACGCGCATGCCGAGGGCGAGGGTGCCGAACACCCCGTAGAGCTGCGCCCGCATGAAGTTCGCGAGGTTCAGCGCGCTGTCGGGGGTGCGGACGAACAGCGGCCGACCTTCGTCGAGACCCGCGATCGGCTCACCGGCGAGGTGGTTGTAGGCGAGGAGCCCGCCCGCATCCGCCGCTCCGACGAGGGCCTCACGGAAGAGAGCGTCGAAAGCCGCATCGGCCCCGACGGGCGTACCCGCGGCCTCCGAGAAGCGCGTGAACAGCCCGACCCACGCGGCGAGCTCGCTCGCGCCGTTGTTGCAGTGCACCATCGCGACCGGGTCACCCGCGGGGGTGGTGACGAGGTCGATCTCGTGGTGCAGACTCTCGAGCGGTCGTTCGAGCACGACCATCGCGAAGATGCTCGTGCCGGCGCTCACGTTTCCGGTGCGCGGCGCGACCGAGTTGGTCGCGACCATGCCCGTACCCGCGTCGCCCTCGGGCGGGCAGAGGATGACGCCCGGGCGGAGCGCTCCGGTCGGGTCGAGCAGGGCGGCACCCTCGGTGGTGAGATCACCGGCCGGCACCCCCGCGGGGAGCACCTCGGGGAGGAGCGCTGCGAGGTCGATTCCTCGCTCGCCCACCAGATCGCCGAACTGGCGCAGCATCCGCTCGTCGTAGGTCTTCGTCGTGGCGTCGATCGGGAACATGCCCGAGGCGTCGCCGACACCCAGTACGCGGCGACCGGTGAGGCGCCAGTGCACGTAGCCGGCGAGGGTCGTGACGAACCGCACGTCGGCGACATGGGGCTCGTCGTCGAGCACCGCCTGGTAGAGGTGCGCGATCGACCACCGCAGCGGGATGTTCGTGCCGAACAGGTCGGTCAGCTCGGCCGCGGCAGGGCCGGTCGACGTGTTGCGCCACGTGCGGAACGGCACGAGCAGCTCGCCCTCGCCGTCGAAGGCGAGGTAGCCGTGCATCATCGCCGAGACGCCGATCGCCCCGACCGCGCCGAGAGCGAGACCGTAGCGGCGCTGGACGTCGGCGACGAGGTCGACGTAGGCCGCCTGCAGGCCCGACCAGACGTCGTCGAGCGAATAGGTCCACGTGCGGTTCTCGAAGCGGTTCTCCCAGTCCGAGCTGCCGACCGCGAGCACGGCGGTCGGGTCGTCGGGGTCGATCAGGCATGCCTTGATGCGGGTCGAGCCGAGCTCGATCCCGAGGACGGCGCGGCCGTCGGCGATCGCGGCGGTCACCGGCGGGCGTCCGAGTTCTGGCCGTACACGTTCTGGTAGCGGTTGTAGAGGGCGTCGATCCGGTCCTGCGGGATCGGGATGAGGGGCCCCGCTTCGCGCGCGATGTGCACCGAACGCGCCGCGTCCTCGCACATGACGGCGGCCTTCACCGCATCCTTGGCCGACACGCCGATCGTGAACGGTCCGTGGTTCTGCATGAGCACGGCGCGACTGCGGTGACCGCGAAGGGTCTCGACGATGCCGCGACCGATCGAGTCGTCGCCGATGACGGCGAACGGGCCGATCGGGATGGGGCCGCCGAACTCGTCGGCCATGCCCGTGATCACGCAGGGGATCTCCTCGCCCCGCGCGGCCCAGGCCACGGCGTAGGTCGAGTGGGTGTGCACGACCCCGCCGACGTCGGGCATGTTGCGGTAGACGTAGGCGTGGGCGGCGGTGTCGCTCGACGGGCTCCGCTCGCTTCCCGGGGTACCGGGGATGACGGTGCCGTCGAGGTCGCACAGGATCATGTTCTCGGGGGCCAGGTCGTCGTACGACACACCGGAGGGCTTGATGACGAAGAGATCGGCACCCGGCACGCGTCCGGAGACGTTGCCGCCGGTCCAGACGACCAGGCCGTAGCGGACGAGTTCGCCGTGCAGCCGGGCCACGTCGGCTCGCACCGCCTCGACCGCGTCCTGGATCTCGGGGGTGAGGGCGGTACTGCTCACGGAAGCTCCATCGTCGTCGTGCGCGGTCCCGTCGACCGCCCCCCGATGTTACCGCTACCACCCCCACCTCGCCAGCCTCACCCCCTCCCCGTCCCCCGTCGAGCCCGCACACGATCACCGAACGCGCACGCCCCCCGCGCGCAGAGCGTGCGTGTTCGGCGAGACCGTGCGGGCTCGGCGAAGGGAAGGGCGGATGCTGCGTCGCGGCTCGCAGGTCGTTCGACGGCGTGAGAACCCGGCCCCCTCGGGGCGCGGCGATGGCACGCTGGGGGGATGACCGCATCCGGCCCGTCCGCGCGCACGACACGTCTGCGCTCGCGGATGCTGACGGCCCTCGCCGGCGACCCGAACGGCACCCCGCCGTGGGTGCTCGCGATCGAAGACGGCGACGACCCGGGGTACTTTCCCGAGGACGGCGCGACGTGGGTCGTGCACGGCGGTATGGGAACGCTCGTCGCGGGCATCCGCGCGCTGCTCGTGCAGGCGCTCCACCCGGGGGCACTCGCGGGCGTCCACGACTGGTCGCGGTACCGGGAAGACCCCATCGGTCGGCTGAGCGGCACCGTGCGCTGGGTCATCTGCGTCACCTACGGCTCACGCACGCAGGCGGAGGCCGAGACCGCGCGGGTCGCTCGCCTGCACACCCGTGTGAAGGGCGACTACACGGCCGGCGACGGCGCGGTCCGCGGCTACACCGCCGACGCCTCCGACCTCGTGACCTGGGTGCACCTCGCATTCGCCGACGCCTTCCTGCGCAGCCACGAGATGTGGGGGGTCCCGATACCCGGGGGCGCCGACGCCTACGTCGCCGAATGGGCGGCCGCCGGAAGACTCATGCGGGTGCCACACCCTCCGACCAGCGAGGCGCAGCTGCGAGCCGCGCTCGAGGGCTTCCGCTCCCGCGGCGAGCTGCGCCGCGACGAGCGGGTCGACGAGGTCGTGCGCTTCTTGCGCAAGCCGCCTTTCACAGGGGCGATGGGGCTGGCGTATCGCGTGCTCTTCGAGGCGGCCGTGGCCTCGCTGCCGCGCGAGTGGCGCAGGATGCTGGGCGTGCGACGCTCGCCGCTGCCGGTGGTGACGCTGACGCGCATCGTTCTGGCGATCTCGGCGCGAACCCTGGGCTCGGGCCCTCGCGCGCAGGACTTCGCGCGACGACGGTTGCGCCGCCTGGAGCACGAGCGCCGCGACGCCTGACCCGTCGACGGCGCCGCGAGGGGCGACGCCGAATCCCGAGCACCGCCATCCGTTCGAACGCCGCGAGGGGCGATCCGCCACGACGGCGACACTTCTCAGCATCCGCCCCCAGCATTCGGTGGGGTCACTTGCAGGAGGGCGACACCTTCTGTTCGATGGAGCCCGGGGAGGAGCCGGAGAGCACATGCGAGACGATCCACGGCAGGCCGCGCAGGAGTATCGACAGGCGCGCGACGCCGCCGCGGCCGGAGAGACACCGGATGCTGCGGAGCCCGACGCCGATGTCGCCCGGGGATCGACCGCGGCCGAACGCGCCGCCTACGTCGAGACGGCGATCCAGCAGGCGATCCGTCGCGGCGACTTCGACGGGCTCCCCGGCGCGGGCAAACCGCTGGTGGGGCTCGGGGACACCCACGATCCCGATTGGTGGATCCGCCGGAAGATCGCGTCCGAGCAGATCACCGGGCTCGGCCCACCCGCGCTGACGCTGCGGGTCGAGCACGCCGAGATGGCCGAGCGCCTCGACCTCCTCCACCGCGAAGACGAGGTTCGCGATGCCGTCGAGGACTTCAACCGCCGCGTCATCGAGGCGCGGCGGCAGCTGCTCGGCGGACCGCCCGTCGTCACCCCCACGCACGACGTCGACGCGGAGGTGACCGCGTGGCAGGACCGTCGCACAGCACGGGAGAGCGCCGCATCCGTCCTCCCCGCGAACGACGACCCGCGGCCGCAACGCTGGTGGCGGCGCGTACGGCCCCGCTAGGTTCGAAGGGTGGCCGACCCTCGTGATCTTCCGATCCCCGTGACCGCTCCCCCGCCAGCCGAACCGGGGGTGCCGGCGATGGCGCTCTCCGGACTCGTCAAACGCTTCGGAGAGAAGGTCGCCGTCGACCGGCTCGACCTCGTCGTTCCGACGGGCTCGTTCTACGGGCTCGTCGGACCCAACGGAGCCGGTAAGACGACGACGCTCTCGATGGCGACCGGACTGCTGCGCCCCGATGCCGGCACCGCCACGATCCACGGCGTGGACGTCTGGGCCCACCCCGTCGAGGCGAAGGCGATGATCGGCAACCTCGCCGACGGCGTGAAGCTCTTCGACCGGCTCACCGGTGAGCAGCTGGTCACCTACACGGGCATGATGTTCGGCCTCTCGCGCGACGAGATCGGCCAGCGCACCGCCGACCTCCTGCGCATCATGGACCTCGGCGAGGCCGCCGGAACGCCCGTCGTCGACTACTCGGCCGGAATGACGAAGAAGATCGCCCTGGCGTGCGCGCTGGTGCACGCCCCGCGCCTGCTCGTGCTCGACGAACCGTTCGAGTCGGTCGACCCGGTCTCGGCCGCGAACATCGAAGACATCCTGCGCGGGTACACGCAGGGCGGTGGCACGGTCATCGTCTCGAGCCACTCCATGGACCTCGTGCAGCGCATGTGCGACCACGTCGCCGTCATCGGCGCCGGGCGCCTGCTCGCCGCGGGCACCGTCGACGAGGTGCGGGGCGGCGAGAGCCTGCAAGACCGCTTCGTCGAGCTCGTCGGCGGCCGTCACCACACGGAGGGCCCCGAGTGGTTGCGACGCTCCTGAGGATCCGCTTCCGCATCCTCGGCAACACTCTCTCGCGCAGCCCCTGGCAGCTCGTCGGCTTCATCATCACCGCCTTCTGGGCGCTCGGCGTGCTGTTCATGGCTGCCGTCGGCCTCTTCTTCGCCGGAGCGGCGGGGGCGGATGTGACGCGGTACGCCGTCGTCGCCGGTGGCGCCATCCTCACGCTCGGCTGGATCATCGGCCCCGTGTTCGTCGCCGGAATCGACACGACGCTCGATCCGGCCAAGCTCGCGACATTCCCCCTCACCACCGGGCGGATGATGATCGCGATCGCGATCGCGGGACTCACCGGCATCCCCGGCCTCGCCTCGCTGATCGGCGGCCTCGCGACCTTCACGGCGTGGTGGCGCTGGCCCGTCGCCGCCCTCGCCGCGATCGTGTGCGTGCCGCTCGGCGTAGCCATCTGCGTCGTCGCGTCGCGCACGGTCGCCTCGCTCGCGTCGGGCTTGGGCGGTCGCCGGCGCACCCAGGAGACCGTCGGCCTCATCGCCTTCGTGGTGATCCTGTTCGCCGGCCCGATCTTCCTCGGGGCAACGCAGCTCTTGCGAACCGGGGTCGAATCGGGCGTGCAGTTCCTCGCGATCCTCGACGGCCTCTCGTGGACGCCGCTCGCCGCGGCATGGGCGGTGCCGGGCGACCTCGCCGCCGGCTCGCCGGTGACCGCGCTGTTCAAGCTGCTCATCGCCGCCGCCACCCTCGCCGGGCTCTGGCTGCTGTGGAACCGCAGCCTGACGACCGGTCTCGCATCGCCGCCGCAGGCATCCGCTCGCCGCGTGCAGTCGGGCTCCCTCGGCTGGTTCGGCCGGCTTCCGACCGGACCCGTCGGCGCGACCTGGGCCCGCTCGCTCACCTATTGGGTGCGCGACTCCCGCTACCTGCAGCAGCTGCTCCTCGCCCCGCTGGTGCCGGTCTTCGTGCTGTTCTACAGCGGCGGCGATCTGACGAGCCCGTTCTTCGCGGGGTCCGCGATCGGTTCGGCGTTCTTCGTCGGCGTCGCGCCGTACACGATCATCTCCTACGACGGCACCGCGTTCGCGGGCATCCTGCAGACGGGCATCCGCGGGAGGGCCGACCGCGTCGGGCGCACGCTCGCCGCAGCATCCGTCGCGGTGCCGCTCGTGCTCCTGGTCGCGGTCGTCACCGTCGCGATCTCGGGCCGCTGGGAGGTGCTGCCCGCGGTGCTCGGAGCCTCGTTCGGCGTGCTGCTCACCGCTTACGGTGTCTGCGCCGTCAGCTCGGCGCTGCTGGTGATCCCGGTCGCCGCGGCCGGCGACAGCCCGTTCAAGCGCGTGCCCGGAGCGACGTTCACGATGGGCCTGGTCGGCATCGGACTCTGGCTGGTGGCCGGGCTCCTCGCCGCACCCGAGATCGTGTTCGCCGTGCTCGCCATCGCGCTCGGCGACCCCCTGTGGTCATGGCTCGCCGTCATCGTGGGCATCGTGCTCGGAGCCGTACTGTGCATCGTCGGCATCATCGTCGGCGGCCGCGTCTTCGACCGCACGGCGCCGTCGCTGCTCAGCCGGCTGAAGTCCTACAAGAACGCCTGAGTTGGCCCGGCGGCACGCCGGACGCTGCGTGCCCCGGACGCTGCGTGCCCCGGACGCTGCGCGGTGTGGGGTGCGGTACCGCATGCCCGCGTCGGCCTGCGGCCGACGCCCGCCAGTCCCGCTGCCAGCGGCCCCGCCCCCCCCCCCCCGCCGCCCCCCCCCCCCCCCCCCCCCCCCCGCCCCCGCCCACGCCCCAGGC
>NZ_QEIJ01000005.1 GCF_003095395.1 Microbacterium sp. Gd 4-13 | reverse complement strand
GGGGCGGTGTTCGCGTGCTCGTCATCGAGCAGCGACAACACCGGCACCGTGACGGCCACGGTCGCGCGGATTCCGCGCGCCGCGTCGGGGTGGGCGGGCACGTCGCCGTCGACGAGAAGATCGACCACCACATCCGCACGCAACTCGTCCAGGGTGCGTTCTTCGCCCTCCTGGGGGCCGAGGGCGTGTGCGATTGCCGTTGCGCGGTGCTGGATCGCGTGGGCCTTCACGGCGGAGGTGTAGAGCATCACCCAACTCATCCCGTCCTCCGCCGGCTGCACCACCACCCGCCGCTCCCGGATCGCTTCCGCGTGCCGCTCGCTGAGCGTTGCGGCGCGGACCGTGTCGACGAGCTTCCGCAGCAACCGGCGGAACGACCCCAGCGCGTGCGACGTGGCGAGGTCGACGGCGAGCGGCACGACCTGGTCACGCAACTCCGGCTCGACCTGGTCGACCAGCTCGACGAACACGTTGGCGTGCCGCTCCGTGGTGCGGGCGTGGGAGAGGGCGTCGAGCATCGCCGGGTATCGGTTGACGAGGCCGTCGGAGGTCGCCAGCATCCGTTCTGCGATGTGCTCGGTGACCTGCAACACCGTCGCAAGCTCGAGCCGCAGGGACCGCATCACGATCTCCGTCGTCTTCCCGCGGAACACCGCCGCTTCGGCCACCGCCTCCCGCCGCAAGCCCTCGACCCGCTCGAACCGTTGCGCGGCGAACACCGACATCAACGTCGACACATCCGCCACCGCATCCAGGCCATCACGACCCGCCGCGACCGGATCACCGTCGGCGTCGATCCACTCGCGCTCGTCGAACCACTCGCGCTCGTCGGACCACTCCGAGCCAGCGGCCTCCGACTGCGGGGCATCGGCATCACGCCGCGCCTCACCGTCAGTCGGGGTACCACCGTTCGAGAACATGCTTACATTCTAGAACAAAGGTACGACACTCGCCCGGAAAGCAGAGGCCTGTGGAAAACTCCGCAGCGGGCGGCTCAGCCGAAGATCATCGGCCGATCGTCGTCGTCTTCGTCGGAAGACAGGTCGAGGTCGACCACCACGGGAACGTGATCGCTCGGCACCTCGCCCTTGCGCTCATTGCGGTGGATCTCGGCGCCGCGCACGGCGTCGGCGAACGTGTGGGAGCCGAGGATGAAGTCGATGCGCAGCCCCTCGTTGCGGGGGAATGCCAGCTGCTTGTAGTCCCAGTACGTGAAGCCTGTCGGAACGAGCGGGCGAACGACATCGGTGAGGCCGGCCGACTCGAGGGCGGCGAAGGCCGCACGCTCGGGCGGCGACACGTGAGTGGTCTTCCCGACGACAACACCGGGCGCGCCGTTGTCGGCGTCGGTCGGGGCGATGTTGAAGTCACCGGTGAGGGCGAGCGCCAGATCGGGCGTCTGTGCCAGCGTCGAGGCGGCGTACTCCTGCAGCGCGCTCAGCCAGTCGAGCTTGTAGATGTAGTGCGGGTCGTCGAGCGCCCGCCCGTTCGGCACGTAGAGGCTCCAGACCTTGACCCCGCCGATCGTCGCGCCGATCGCACGCGCTTCCTGCGGAGCATCCGGACCCTCGTGCCCCTTGGCGAAACCGGGCATCCCCGGGAACCCGATCTCGACGTCGGTGATCGGCTCACGGCTCGCGATCGCGACGCCGTTCCACTGGTTCAGGCCGTGGGCGACGACGTGGTAGCCGGCATCCTCGAACTGCGCGTAGGGGAACTGCTCGTTCTTGCACTTGATCTCCTGCATGGCCAGCACGTCGATGTGCTCGCGCACGGCGAACTCGACGGTGCGGGTCACGCGGGCGCGGATCGAGTTGACGTTCCAGGTGGCCAGGCGCATGGTTTCCAGCCTACGACCGCGGCCACGTCGGCCTTGCCGAGAGTGCCGCTTTCGGCCAGAGGTGCCCGAAGGAACGCGCACGGTCGGCGGTTTCGGGCACACTCGACGGATGCTGCGGGCTCTAGGCTCGGAGCATGACCGTCGCCTCCACGCCCGAGCTCGAAGCCGACCGCCAGGCTCTGATCGCCCTGATCGGGGAGGAGGCCGTCTTCCACGGCGACTTCACGCTCTCGAGCGGCAAGAAGGCGACGTACTACGTCGACATGCGCAAGCTCACGCTCGACCACCGTGCCGCGCCCGCGATCGGGCGCATCATGCTCGACCTCATGCGTCAGGGGCTCGGCGAGACCTGGAGCGACATCTCGGCGGTCGGCGGACTCACCCTGGGTGCCGACCCGATCGCGAACGCGGTGCTGCACGAATCCGCCCGTGCCGGCGACCCGGTCGACGCGTTCGTCGTGCGCAAGGAGCCCAAAGACCACGGCCGAGGCCGTCAGATCGAGGGCGCAGAGGTCGCCGGTGCGCGCGTGATCGTCGTCGAAGACACCTCGACCACCGGGCAGTCGGCCTTGAAGGCGGTCGAGGCGCTCCGCAAGGAGGGCGCCGAGGTTCTGGCCGTCGCGGTGATCGTCGACCGCAAGACCGGCGCGCAGGCCGCGGTCGAAGCGGCCGGCCTGACGTGGCTCGCCGCGATCGACCTCGACGATCTCGGGCTCGCCCCGCAGTAGGAGTCAGTCGTCGTCGCGGTCGCGGCGCGAGCGCACCCACTGCACGACGAACACCACCAGCGTCGTCGCGAGGATCACGAACGAGACGAGCAGGATCGCGGTGCGGTCGTCCATCAGGGCCTCTTTCCTTGCGCCGCGTCGGCGACGATCCGTGCGATGCGTGCGGCGCGGGTCTCGGGCCGCTTCGCCATGGCGATCTGGGTGAGCCCGAACTTCTTCGTCGAAGACGGAAAAGCGTCCCACCGGGTGCGCGCTTCGGGGGTCGCGTCGAGCGCCGCGGTGAACTCCGGTGGCTCGATACCGGCCTCCGGTCCGTCGAGCATCTCCCACGCGCCGTTGCGCTTCGCCGTCTCGATGGCGCGCATGCCGGCGGGTCGCAGCATCCCCTCAGCCTCGAGGCGAGCGATACGCGCCTTGTTCGTGGCGGCCCACCCGCTCGTGGGTCGACGTGGCGCGAACCACAGCCCCGACGTCTCTTCGTCGAAGACGCGCACCGGGCCGTCCACCCACCCGAAGCACAGCGCGTGCAGGATCGCGTCTTCGTACGCCACGTGGCGGTCAGCGAAACCCGTCCGTCCTCGGACGAGCCAGGCCCCCCGTGAGCTCTCGTGATGGAGGTCGAGCCATGCGAGCCAGGCATCGCCGTCCGCGGCGACCACGCGCTCCCCGTCGTCGAGTGCCCCCATCAGAGTCCGTCCGGAAGCTCCGACTCGCTCAATTCGATCTCGATCGGCTCCGACCGCACGAGCTCGGCTACCGAGCCGAGGATCTCGTCGGGCCGGAAGGGGTAGCGGTCGATCTCGGCCTGGTCGCTGATGCCGGTGAGTACGAGCACCGTGTGCAGTCCCGCCTCGATGCCCGCGACGACGTCGGTGTCCATGCGGTCGCCGATCATGCCCGTGTTCTCGGAGTGCGCGCCGATGCGGTTCAGCGCTGATCGGAACATCATCGGGTTCGGCTTGCCGACGACGTAGGGCTCCTTGCCGATGGCCTTCGTGATCAGCGCCGAGATCGCACCGGTCGCCGGCAGGACCCCCTCGGTCGACGGCCCGGTCGCGTCGGGGTTCGTCGCGATGAAGCGGGCGCCGGCGCCGATGAAGCGGATCGCCTTCGTGATCGCCTCGAACGAGTAGTTGCGGGTCTCGCCGACGACGACGTAGTCGGGATTGGTCTCGGTCATGATGAAGCCGGCTTCGTGCAGGGCCGTGGTCAAGCCGACCTCGCCGATCACGAACGCGGTGCCGCCGGGCTTCTGCGACTTCAGGAAGTCGGCGGTCGCGAGGGCGGAGGTCCAGATGGATGCTTCGGGCACCTCGAGCCCCGACGCTCGCAGCCGAGCGCTCAGGTCGCGAGGCGTGTAGATCGAGTTGTTCGTGAGTACGAGGAAGGGGGTCCCCTCTTCGCGCCACTGCGCGAGAAGATCGGCCGCCCCGGGAATGGGGACGTTCTCGTGCACGAGCACGCCGTCCATATCGGTCAGCCAGCACTCGATGTCGCCCCTGGTCCGCATGGCCTCAGCCTAAACCCCGCGATCCGCCGCCGCAGGGTGCGTTCCCTACCAGTTCCATGCCGTCGGCGACATGCCTCGATCGTGGCCCTCCACGCCGATATCGTCGATGGTGTGACGCGAGCGGAGTGGAACCCTCGAGAGCTTTCCGACCTGACGGGACGCACGTTCGCGGTGACCGGAGCGACCAGGGGGCTCGGCTTCTTCGCCTGCGAGCAGCTCGCACGTGCCGGGGCCCACGTCGTGCTCACCGGGCGCCACCCGAACCGGCTCGTCACCGCGCGCGCCGCGCTCGTGCGACGGGTGCCGGACGCCTCGGTGGAGACCCTTCTCCTCGACACCAGCAAACTCGGGTCGGTGCGGGCGGCCGCGGCCACCCTGCGCGCCCGCGGGGCACTCGACGGCCTGCTGCTGAACGCCGGTGTCGTGCATCCGCCGAAGATCCGCGAGACGGTCGACGGCAACGAGCTGATCTTCGCCACGAACGTGCTCGGACACTTCGCGCTCGCCGGGGAACTGCTGCAGCCCCTGGCGGCGGCGCGGGGGCGCATGGTCTGGGTGGGCAGCATGTCGACCTCGATGTGGAACTACGACCCCGTCGACCCGCAACTGACCACCGGGTACACGCCGTGGCGGGCGTACGTGCAGTCGAAGGTGGCGACGACCGCGCTCGCCTTCGAGTCCGACCGACGGCTGCGTGCGACGGGCGTGCCGGTGCGCAGTCTCGTCGCCCACCCCGGATACTCGCTGAGCGGCCGCACCGCCGGCATCCGCGACGTCAACGAGCCCACTCGCGCCAAGCGCTTCCTCGCGAACCTGCAAGCACCGCTCACGCAGTCGAAGGAGGACGGCGCGTGGCCGCTCGTGCGCGCGCTCGTCGACATCGGCGCCGAGGGAGGGTCGTACTGGGGGCCGGCTCAGATCACGCGAGGAGCCCCGCGGCCCGCCACGGCATCGGCCCTCACGCGCGACCCCGCCGTGGGCGAGCGTCTCTGGGCCGTGTGCGAAGAAGCGACCGGTGTGCGATGGCCGTTCGCGAAAGCCGCGCGCGCGGCGCGGTGACCGTCAGTCGCCGTCCGTTCGGCTGAGCCACACCGCATCCGCCGCGCCGTCGGGCAGCGCGACCCGCGCAGCATCCACTCGCACCGACGACGCATCCTCGACCTCGAGCTCGACGTCGACGTCGATGCCCACGTCGACGAGCGCGCGCAGCAGCGCGGAGTCGCGATCGCTGACCCGCAGCACGCGCCCCCGATGACCGGGTTGCGCGTCGGCGAGCAGCACGAACGGCTCGCGATGCACGGCGCCCTCCGCGTCGGGGATCGCGTCGCCGTGGGGGTCGAAGCGGGGATGCCCGAGGCGTTCGTCGATGCGCTCCAGCAGCCGGTCGCTGAGCGAGTGCTCGAGCACGTCGGCCTCGTCGTGCACTTCGTCCCACGAGTATCCGAAGTCGCGCACGAGCCAGGTCTCGATGAGGCGGTGGCGACGGATGACGGCGGCCGCGCGGCGCTCGCCGAGATCGGTGAGCGAGACGGGGCCGTAGGGGCGATGGGTGACGAGGTCGAGGGCGGCGAGCTTCTTGACCATCTCGGTGACGCTCGAGGGCGCGAGCCCCAGCACGGCCGCGAGTTGCGACGGGGTGATGCGACTGTCTTGCCACTCGGTGTGGTGGTAGATCGTCTTCAGGTAGTCGTCGACGGCAGGGGAGGCCACGCGAACAGGCTAACCGCCCGTCAGCACCAGCCAGAGCAGCAGGCCGTTCAGGGCGATGAGGAACACGGATGCGGCGATCCCCGCCGCCGTCGTGATGAAGCGGTTGCGGAACCGTCCGAGCACCTCGCGTTTCGCGGTCAGGGCGACGAGCGGGATCAGGGCGAACGGGATGCCGAACGACAGCACGACCTGGCTCAGGACGAGGGCGAGGGTGGGGTCGACGCCGAGGCCGAGGATGACCAGTGCCGGGGCGAGGGTGACGAGACGCCGTGCGAGCAGCGGCACCCGGATGCGCAGCAGGCCGTGCATGATCTCGGCGCCCGCGTACGCCCCGACGGAGGTCGACGCGAGGCCGCTGGCGAGCAGGCCGACCGCGAAGAGGGTGGCCACGAGCGGGCCGATGCCGTCGCGGAGGGCGCCGTAGGCCCCCTCGAGCGTGTCGGTACCCGGCACTCCGGCGAGATTGGCGGCCGCCAGCAGCAGGATCGCGAGGTTGACGGTTCCGGCGATGGCGAGGGCGATCGTGACGTCCCACCGCGTCGCGCGGAGCAGCCGGGCGGTGCCGATGCCCCGAGCCTTCTCGAGGCCGTCGCGCGCGGTCTTGCGCTCGTGCTCGGTCGGGGTGCCCGCCCGCCTCGCGTCGGCCGCCCCCTCCGGATCGAAACGGTCGCGGGCGAGCGCGGAGTGGGCGTAGATCGCGTGGGGCATGATCGTGGCGCCGAGGATGGATGCGGCCAGCAGCACCGACTGCGAGTCCTCGAACCGGGGCACGAGACCCCCGACGACACCGGCGGGGTCGGGTGGGGCGATGAAGACGCCGAACATGAAGCCGATGGCGATGATGGCCAGGAGTCCGACGATCACGAATTCGAAGGGGCGCGCACCTCGCCGCGACTGTACGACCAGCAACGCCATCGAGACCGCCCCGGTGATGACCCCGCCCCACAGGAGGGGCACGCCGAAGAGCAGGTTGAGGGCGACCGCGCCGCCGATGACCTCCGCGATGTCGGTCGCCATCGCCACCAGTTCGGCCTGCAGCCAGTACGCGCGCCGCACCCACGGGCGACGGATCCTGTGGCCCAGGGCCTCGGGCAGGCTCTCGCCCGTGACGATGCCGAGCTTGGCCGAGAGGTACTGGATGAGCCAGGCCATGACGTTGCCGAGCACGACGACCCAGACGAGCAGGTAGCCGAACACGGCGCCCGCGGTCATGTTGCTCGCGACGTTGCCCGGATCGAGGTACGCGACCCCCGCGACGAGGGCGGGGCCGATCAGCCAGGCGGCGCGCGGGGGCCGGGTGGTGCGGGGCGCTCGCGCCATCGCGACATCGCTTTTCGGCATACCGAAACCTTAGCCATATTTCGGCTCACCGAAAACACCGCCTGCGGCGCCGCATCCGCCCTCCTGCGACTCCATCGGCCTCCCACCGCCGTCGTGCGAGACGAATGCGCCAGTTTCCGGCGACTGACGCCACGAATCGATGGGGTCAGTCGCAGGAATGCGCCACATTCCGGCAGAGGCGAGCGCGGGTAGCCTGAGGCGGTGGATGCTGACGGCCTGACCGAACCCGAGGCCGAGGTCGCGCACGGCGTGGGGCCCTGGCAGGGCGAGTGGCCCGACGATCCGCGCTTCGACCCCGAGCTGCTCGCGAAGGGCGACCGGCGCAACGTCGTCGACGAGTTCCGCTACTGGACGATGGAGGCGATCGTCGCCCACCTCGACGAGCGGCGCCACCCGTTCCATGTCGCCATCGAGAACTGGCAGCACGATCTGAACATCGGGTCGATCGTGCGCAGCGCCAACGCGTTCCTCGCCGCGGAGGTGCACATCATCGGCAAGCGTCGGTGGAACCGCCGTGGCGCGATGGTGACCGACCGGTACCAGCACGTGCGCCACCACGAAGACGTCGCGACGTTCGTCGCCTGGGCCGAAGCCGCCTCGCTGCCGGTCGTCGCGGTCGACAACGTCGACGGCTCGGTTCCGGTCGACCGCGCCGATCTGCCCGAGGCCTGCGTGCTGCTGTTCGGTCAGGAGGGCCCCGGGCTTTCTCCCGAGGCGGTCGCCGCCGCATCCGGCGTCGTCGAGATCACCCAGTACGGGTCGACGCGGTCTCTCAACGCTTCGGCTGCCGCGGCGGTCGTGATGTACGAGTGGAGCCGTCGCTGGGCGCAGTAGCGACCCGGCCGAGGCTCAGCCGCGGTCGATGCCGAAGGTGTGCTTGACGAGAGCCTGGACGTCCCGGTCGAGGTTGTCGATGCGTGACGTCATCTCGGTGCGCAGCGACCCGATCTCCACGCGCAGGACGCGCACGAACAAGGTCGACACGATCGTCAGCATGCCGAACATCATGGCGGCGAACACGCCGATCAGGGTCCACACCTGGGGCTCGGTCACCGTCAGCACCTCTCCATTGTCGTCACCATGACCCCACACTTCCAGTGCGAAGTCACGCGTCGCCGGTGGGGGTGCCGACCGGTGGACAACTCCCACGGATGTCGGGCTGGGGAGGCGGTCAGGCTTGACGCGCGCCGACCGTCATCCAGGCGGTGCCGCGCACCCGCCAGCCCAGGGTCGCGAGCCGCGCGAGCATGTACACCCCGAAGAACGTCACCGCCAGCCAGCCGAGGCCGCTCGCGTCGGTCGGGCCCAGCACGGCGACCAGCGCCAGTGCGGGGGCGAAAGCGACGAGGTTCAGTCCGCCGACCACGGCGAGGTAGCGCGCGTCGCCGGCGCCGATCAGCACGCCGTCGAGCACGAACACCACGGCGGCCACCGGCTGCGCGACGGCGAGGATGAGCAGTGCGGGCTGGATGAGCGCGGCGATCGCCGGGTCGCCCGTGAAGACGAGTCCGATCACACCCGAGAGAGCCGCGATCGCCCCGCCGACGACGACTCCGAACCACACGCCCCACGCCGTCGTGCGCCGGAGCACCCGTTGCACGCCCCGGGGGTCTTCGGCACCGAGTCCTTTTCCGACCAGGGCCTGCGCGGCGATGGCGAGGGCATCGAGGGCGAATGCGGCGGTGGAGAAGATGGTGAACACGACCTGCCACCCCGCCAGCTCCGGCGCGCCGAGCCCGGTGGCGACGACGACGGTGGCGAGCAGGGCGGCGCGCAGACTGACGGTGCGCAGCAGCATCCATCCCCCCGACACGGCGGAGCCGCGCACGCCCTCGCTCTGCGGGCGCACGGATGCGGCGTGCCTGCGCGCGAGGCGACCGACGACGACGACGTACGCCCCGACCATCGACCACTGGGCGATGACGGTTCCGACGGCCGAACCGGCGATCCCCCACCCGAAGCCGTAGATGAACAGCCCGTTCAGGAGGGCGTTCGCCGCGAAGCCGATGCCGGCGATCCACAGGGGCGTGACGGTGTTCTGCATGCCGCGGAGGAGTCCGGTCGCGGCGAAGACGATGAGCATCGCGGGAAGGCCCCACATCGAGATCCCGAGGTAGATCTCGGCCTGCATGGCCACGCTCTCCGGCGCGCGGAAGAGCCCGACGAGGAACGGGGTGGCGAGCGAGCCGGCGAGGGCCAACAGGGCTCCGATGCACAGCGCGAGCCACATGCCGTCGATGCCGACCGACACCGCGCGGGTCGGATCACCGGCGCCGAAGCGCCGGGCGACCGCGGGGGTCGTCGAGTAGGCGAGGAAGACCATGAGCCCGACGATCGTCTGCAGCACCGCACCGGCGATGCCGAGACCGGCGAGCGGGTCGACCCCGAGGTGACCGATCAGCGCCGAGTCGACGATGAGGAACAGCGGCTCGGCGACGAGGGCGCCCAGTGCCGGCACGGCGAGGCGCAGGATGTCGCGGTTGAGCGTGTCGGCTGTCACGGCTTCGAGCGTAGAGTCCTCGCCGTTCCCAGCCGACTCCGCAGCGGCGCGCCTATCCTTGTCGCATGACCGATTCCCCCCGCTCCGGTCTCGCGCTCGACGAGCTGAGCGACGAGATCCGCCCCCAGGACGACCTCTTCCGCCACGTCAACGGACAGTGGCTCGACCGCACCGAGATCCCCGACGACAAGGCTCGGTGGGGCGCCTTCCATGTGCTCGCCGAGCAGGCCGAGAGCCACGTGCGCACGATCATCGAGGAGTCGCAGGACGCCGAGCCCGGCACCGAGACCCGCAAGATCGGCGACCTCTTCGCCAGCTTCACCGACACCGCGCGCATCGCCGAGCTGGGGTCCGCCCCCATCGCCGATCAGCTCGCGCTCGTCGACGACATCGACGACGTCGCGTCGTTCCTGCGCACCGTGGGCAGGCTCGAGCGCGATGGCGTCAACGGTCTGATCGAGCTCTACGTCGAGCCCGATCCGGGCAACCCGCAGCGCTACGTGCCCTTCGTCATCCAGGGCGGACTCTCGCTTCCCGATGAGAGCTACTACCGCCTCGACAACTTCGCCGATGTGCGCGCGGCCTACCGCACCCACATCGAGCGGATCCTGAGTCTCGCGGGTGTCGCCGAGCCCGCAGCATCGGCCGACCGCGTCTTCGCCCTCGAGGCCGACATCGCCACCCACCACTGGGACAAGGTGCGCAGCCGCGACGCGGTCGCCACCTACAACCTGCGCACCTGGGACGAGACCCTCGCCCTCGCCGGCGTCGACCTCGGACCGTGGCTCGATGCGATCGCGCCCGGGCACGCCGACGCCTTCTCCGAGGTCGTGCTCTACCAGCCGAGCTTCGTCGAAGCGCTGCAGACGGTGCTCACCGCCGAGCGGATCGACGACTGGAAGGCGTGGCTGCGCTTCAAGATCGTGCACGCCGCCGCCGCGTTCCTCAGCGACGAGTTCGTCGCCGAGAACTTCGCGTTCTACGGCACGCAGCTCACCGGCGTGCCCGTGAACCGCGAGCGGTGGAAGCGCGGCGTCAGCCTCGTCGAGGCGGCCCTGGGCGAGGCCGTGGGTCGCGTCTACGTCGAGCGGCACTTCCCGCCGTCGGCGAAGGAGGCCATGGACGAGCTGGTCGCCAACCTCATCGAGGCCTACCGGCAGTCGATCTCCGATCTCGAGTGGATGAGTCCCGAGACGCGCGAACGCGCGCTCGCCAAGCTCGACGCGTTCACGCCGAAGATCGGCTACCCCGTGAAGTGGCGCGACTACTCCGGCCTCGAGGTCGACGCAACCGACCTGGTCGGCAACGTGCGCCGGGCGCACGTGTTCGAGCACGACCGCCAGCTCGGCAAGGTCGGGCAGCCGATCGACCGCGACGAATGGCTGATGACGCCGCAGACGGTGAACGCCTACTACAACCCGCTGATGAACGAGATCGTGTTCCCCGCGGCGATCCTGCAGTACCCGTTCTTCGACGCCGACCGCGACGCGGCGGCGAACTACGGCGGAATCGGCGCCGTGATCGGTCACGAGCTGGGTCACGGCTTCGACGACCAGGGCAGCCGCTTCGACGGCGACGGATCGCTCCGCGACTGGTGGACCGACGCCGACCGCACCGCTTTCGAGCAGCGCACGCGCGCGCTCATCGACCAGTACGACGAGCTCGTGCCGCGCGGTCTGTCAGACGAGCACAAGGTCAACGGCGAGCTCACGATCGGTGAGAACATCGGCGACCTGGGGGGCCTCGGCATCGCCATCCGCGCCTACCGGCTGTCGCTGCAGTCCTCGAGCGCTGCGGTCTCCGACGACGCTTCCACGCAAGCGCCGGTCGTCGACGGCCTCACCGGCATCCAGCGCCTGCTGATCAGCTGGGCACAGGTCTGGCAGCAGAAGGGGCGCGACGCCGAGACGATCCGCCTCCTCACGATCGACCCGCACTCGCCGAACGAGTTCCGCTGCAACCAGATCGTGCGCAACATCGACGCGTTCTACGACGCGTTCGACGTCACCGAGGCCGACGACCTGTGGCTGGACCCCGACCGTCGGGTCACCATCTGGTAACCCGCGTCTGGTGAGATCCGGATGCTGCATCGACCGTCGAGCGATTGACCGGACCGGAGAGGGGGGCCGCCGTGGGCACGTCTGCCGACTCTTCGCGTGAGGCCGCCCCGCTGCGGGCGAGCGATCGCACGGAGATGCGGGGTTCGCCGCGGCGAGCACGCTCCGCGGCGAGGTCGTTCACGTCGACGTTGCGCGCGCTCGACGCCGTCGCGGCGTCGGGTGCCCGCGTGTCGGTGCGCGTCGACGATCTCGATCGCGGCACCCCGGTGCTCGCCGGCGACGACTTCGACACGCACCCCGTCGGAGGTCTCGGTGTGGTGCCGCTCCTGATCGAGGTGGCGGCGGCCTTCGAGGAGGGGCGCCTCGACCCGCTCGAGATCGTCGATCGGGCGGGCTTCGAACACGTGGGCGTCGCGGGCATCTGGCAGCACATGAAGATCCCCGCCCTTCCGCTGGTCGACGCGGCCGTGCTGGCCGCCGCCGTGGGCGATGCGCTCGCGACCAATGCGCTCCTGGAGCGGGTGGGGCTGCCCGCGGTGCTCGCCCGCATCGAGTCGCTGGGCCTTGAACGTTCGGCGCTGCTCGACCGGTTCCGCGACGCACGCGGGCCCGACGACGCGCCCCAGGTCGCGCTCGCCTCGGCGCGCGAGCTGGCGCAGCTGTTCTCGGCGCTCGTGAACTCGAAGGCCGTCAGCCCCGGGGTCAGCGCGCAGGTCTCGGAGTGGCTGAGCCTCAACCACGATCTGAGTCTCGTGGCGTCGGCGACGGGGCTGGATCCGTTCGCTCACGAGCACGACGAGCACGAGCTGCTGTTCGTGAACAAGACCGGCCGCGGCGCCGGCGTGCGTGCCGAGGCCGGGGTGCTCGCCGGCCCCCGGGCGGGTGTCTCCTACGCGCTCATCGTCTGCTTCGACGACCTGTCGATCACGCACCGGCTGCGCGCTCACGACGCGTTCCGCACTCTGGGTGTCGAACTCATGGAGTACGTGTACTGACCGCGTCGGCTCCCACCGCGACCCGCGGTGGGAGGATGGCGGGATGATGTCGACAGCCCTGGGCGGGGAGGCGATCGCCGTCCGGCGCGTGTCTCCCGCCCGGCAGGTGCTCACCCTCTTCGGCGACTACTGGTGGCACGTGCCCGAGGCGCTGCCGACGGGGGCTGCTTTGCGGGCCCTCGGTGACCTCGGCGTCAAGGAACCCGCCGCTCGAGCTGCCCTCGCGCGGCTCGTCGAGATCGGTCTGCTCGCGACCGAGCGCGAGGGGCGGCGCACCTCGCACCGGCTGACGGAGCGGGGGAGCGCGGTCATCGACGACGAGGCGCGCTGGCTCGATGCGTTCGGGGTGCGCGAGCCGGAGTGGGACGGCGCCTGGACGGTCGTGGCGTTCTCGATCCCCGAGTCGCATCGCGCACTGCGGCACTCGTCGCGTACTCGCCTGCGGTGGCTCGGCTTCGCGCCGTTGTACGACGGGGTGTGGATCTCCGCCCGAGTGCCGGCCTCCGATGCGCTCGCGCAGCTGACGGAGCTCGGAGTCGCCGATGCCACCGCCCTGCGCGCCCCCCTCGAGCGGTCGGGTGGGGCGAGCCCGCGGTCGGCCTGGAATCTGGACGAGATCCGAGGGCACTACGACGCGTTCGGCGCCGTGCTCGACGCGAGCGAGAGCCCGGCGTCGGGGGCCGAGGCGCTCGCCCTCCGGTCGCGGCTGATGCTGGGGTGGCAGTCGTTCCGCGAGAGTGATCCCGCGCTCCCGCTCGCGATCCTGGCGGACGATTGGCCGCGGGTGCCGCTTCGCCGTCGTTTCGCCCAGTGGCACGGATCGCTCGCTCCGGCGAGCGTGCAACGGTTCCGCGCGTTCGTGGCGGCGGTCGATCCCGCACTGGCCGAACAGGTGACCGACCGTCGCCTGTGACGTCGATACTCGATACTTTCTTGACGGTCGACACCTGAGCTTCTAACATCTGGGCAGAAGGCGGCAACGACGCCGCCCGGACGACGTCGTCCTTTTCCCCGCTCGGAGGCATCCGCATGAGAAGACCCCGAAATCTGTTCGCCGCCGTCGGAGCTGTCGCCGCAGCATCCGCCGTCGCCCTCGCGATGCTCACCCCGCCGGCCGTGGCTGCCGACGCGGTGGGCGTCGAGATCCTCTCCGGTCGCGCCGACAGCGTGTCAGGCGGCGACGCCCTGATCGCGGTGACAGGCGCCGGCGGCGCGGTGCGCGTCACCGCGGCGGGCGCCGACGTCTCGTCGGCGTTCGTCGCCGACGGCGATCGTCTGGTCGGCCTGGTCGAGGGTCTGCCCCTCGGGTCGAGCGACATCGTGGTCGAGACCGGCTCAGCCGGATCCGCCCGGCTCGAGGTCGTGAACCACCCGGCCTCCGGTCCGGTGTTCTCCGGTCCGCAGCATCCGATGTACTGCACCGCGTCGGGCGCGCCGTGGAACTTCGGCGCCCTCGACGAGGACTGCCAGACCGACGAGACCTTCGTCACCTACCGCTATCGCACGAGCGCCGGTGCGTTCGCCGACTACCCGACCGACGGGACGACCCCGGCCGACCTCGCCACGACGGTCGTCGACGGCGTCGAGGTGCCGTACGTCGTGCGTATCGAGCGCGGAACCGTCAATCGTGCCGTGTACGAGACGGCGGTGCTGCACGAACCGGGCACGCCCGCACCGTCGCCGACGCGCGACCTCCCCGGCTGGACCGGCAAGCTGGCCTATACGTTCGGCGGCGCGTGCGGCGTCGGATACTGGCAGGGCGCGAGCACCGGCGGGGTCGAGAACGACCTGTTCCTGCGGAACGGGTACGCCGTCGCATCCGCCACCCTCAACGTCTACGCCCAGAACTGCAACGACGTCACGAGCGCCGAGACCGCGATGATGGTCAAGGAGAAGTTCGTCGAGACGCACGGAGAGGTGCGTTTCACCATGGGGTCGGGCGGCTCGGCGGGCACGATGCAGCAGCTGCTGCTGTCGAACAACTACCCCGGCATCCTCGATGGCGTGCTGGGCGAGATCGGCTACCCCGACGAGCGCACCACGACCGTGGGCGGGCATGACTGCCGCGGGCTGCAGAACTACTGGGCGAGCCCGGCCGGCTCGGGATGGACCGATGCCGAGAAGCTCGCGGTGAGCGGCCACGCGGTCACCGGCACGTGCATCGGATTCACCTTCTTCGACGGCGTCGACGACCCGAACCGCGGCTGCGCGGCCGCGGTGCCGGTCGCCGACCGGTGGTCGCCGACGAATCCCGGGGGCCTGCGCTGCACGATCGCCGACATGGTCAAGAACGTCTACGGTGTGGACGACCAGGGACGCGGCCTGCGCGTGGAGCCCGACAATGTTGGCGTGCAGTACGGACTCGACGCTCTGCACGACGGCGAGATCACGGTCAAGCAGTTCCTCAGCCTGAACGAGAACATCGGCGGCATGGACGTCGACGGAGTCCGCACCGCGGAGCGCTCGGTCGCGAGCGTCGAGGCGATCGAGCGGGCGTTCGAGACCGGCCGTATCAACATGATGACGGGCGGCCTCCAGGCGATCCCCGTGCTCGAGATCCGCGGATACTCCGATCTGCGCGGCGACTTCCACGAGCGGTACCGCTCCGCCATCATCCGAGAGCGGATGCTGGCGGCTCACGGCGATGCCGACACCCACGTGAACTGGACCAGCCCCGAGGGGGCGGTCAACAACACGATGCGCGAGCAGGCCTTCGCCTACCTCGACGAGTGGCTGGAGGAGATCGAGGCGCGGGGCGGCCCGGCCGATCGCGAGCGCACGGTGGATGCGCGCCCGGCGGGGCTGGAAGACGGATGCTTCGACGGCGCCGGCGCCTTCATCGCGGAGGAGCTCGACTACTCCGACCCGACGACCGCCTGCAACACGCTGTACCCGTACCACTCCGAGCCGCGCTACGAAGCGGGCGAAGGCCTGTTGCGCGACGTGCCGAAGTGCCAGCTGACGGCTCCGGTGCGTGCCGATTACCCGGTGCTCACCGACGAGCAGTGGTCGGCGATCACCGCCGTGTTCTCCGAGGGCGTCTGCGACTGGACGAAGCCCAGCCAGGGCTACGCGGAGCTCGAGGGCACGTGGCTCGACTTCGGCGACACGGAGCAGGTGGGCCTCGACGCGCCGGTCGTGGCCGGAGAGGCGCTCGTCGGCTCGACGCTGCGGGCGACCGTCGACGCCGACCCCGCGGACGCCGCCCTGTCGTATGCCTGGTTCGCGGACGGTGTCGCGATCGCCGGCGCCTCCTCCGCGGAGTTCGCGCCGACCGTCGCAGAAGAGGGCGCGCGTCTCACGGTGCGGGTGACCGCCGAGGCCGAGGGTCGGGTGTCGCGATCGGCGGTCTCGGCCGCGACGGCCACGGTGACGGCGGCAGCGGCACCGTCGCCCAGTCCGAGCGCGAGCGCGACGTCGACGGCCGTCCCGTCGCCGACGGCGACCCCCGTGCCGAGCCCGACGCCGACGGCGGTCGCAGGGTCGCCGCTCGCGGCGACCGGCGCGACGCTGCCGTGGGGGCTCGCGCTGCTGGCCGGCGCGCTGGCCACGGGAGGCGGGCTCGCCTTCGCCCTGCGGCGTCGCCGGTCCGCGTGATCGACCGGCCGGCGTGCGGCGTCGATGACGTCGCGCGTCGGCCGGTGCGGCGCGCACCCGCGACGCTCAGTAGCATCGCTGCATGACCGTCAACCCTCCGTTCCGCGCCGACATCGTCGGTAGTTTCCTCCGTCCTGCGGCTCTCGCCGAGGCTCGTGCCCGGCACGCGGCGGGCGATCTCTCGGACGACGCGCTGCGCGCGGCGGAAGACGCCGCGGTCGTCGACCTGGTCGCCCAGCAGGCCGAGAACGGGCTCCGGGTCGCCTCCGACGGCGAGTTCCGTCGGTCGTGGTGGCACTTCGACTTCTTCGGTCTGCTCGACGGCGTGGAGATCGTCGAACTCGACCACGGCATCCAGTTCCAAGGGGTGCAGACCCGCCCCCGCGGTATCGAGATCTCCGGGCCCATCCGTTTCCCCGCCGACCACCCGTTCCTGGCGCACTACCGCGCGCTGCAGGACGACGTCGCCGGCACGGGCCTGACCCCGAAGTTCACGATCCCCGCCCCCACCGTGCTCGACTTCCGGCTCGAGCCGGGCCACATCGACGCCACCTACGACGGGCGCGACGCGATCACCGACGATCTCGTGACCGCGTACCGCGACGCGCTCGCGGCCTTCTACGACGCCGGTGCGCGCTACCTGCAGTTCGACGACACGGCGTGGGCGTACCTCTGCTCCGACGTCGAGCTGGCCAAGGCCCGTGATCGCGGCATCGACACCGAAGGTATCGCCGAGCGCTACGCGACCCTGCTCAACCGCATCCTCGACGGCAAGCCCGACGACCTGGTCGTCACCACCCACGTCTGTCGCGGCAACTTCCGCTCCACCTGGATCTCGTCGGGCGGCTACGAGCCCGTCGCCGAACAGCTCTTGGGCAACACCGCGTACGACGGGTACTTCCTCGAGTACGACTCCGAGCGCGCCGGCGGGTTCGAGCCGCTGCGCTTCCTGCCCGCCGGCGACAAGGTCGTCGAGCTCGGGCTCATCACGACCAAGACGGGTGAACTCGAGGACGCCGACGCCATCCGCAGGCGCATCGACGAAGCATCCGCCTTCGCCCCTCTCGAGCAGCTCGCCCTGAGCCCCCAGTGCGGCTTCGCCTCGACCGAGGAGGGCAACACGCTCACCGAGGATCAGCAGTGGGCGAAGATCCGCTCGGTGGTCGAGATCGCCGACTCCGTCTGGGGCTGAGCGCCCCCTCCCGCTGAAAGTCCCAGACACCCGGAGCGCGTGAGCTGCGCGTCCGGGTGTCTGGGACTGTGAAGGGGGTAGCGAAGCGGATGCTGCGCGGCTGAGACCCGAGCGTCAGACGAGCGGGGTGCCGTGGGTGTGGAACGACTCGATCGTCTTCATGCCCCAGGCCTGGCCCTTCTTGCGCTCCTCCTGGCTCCACTCCACGACCGGCTGGTCGGGGTCGAGCAGCAGACGCGCACCCGCGTTGGCGAACTCGATGCGGTTGCCGCCCGGCTCCCACACGTAGAGGAAGAACGTCTGGTTGATGGCGTGCTTGTGCGGGCCCGATTCGATGTGGATGCCGTTCTCGAGGAAGATGTCGGCGGCCTTGAGGATGTCTTCACGGGTGTCGGGGGCGAACGCGATGTGGTGCAGGCGGTTGCCGTGCTTCGTCCAGTCGTCGGAGTAGACGACGTCGTAGGACTTCAGCGAGAAGTGGAACCACCAGGCGGCGAACTTGCCGTCGTCGTTGCGGATGCGCTCGCTCTCGCGCATCGCGAGCGCGTCGGCCAGGAACTCGCCGTTGGCCTCGACGTCTTTCGCGAGGTAGTTGATGTGGTCGAGGCGCCGGGCGTTGACTCCTCGACCGGGGAAGGCCGAGGCCTGGTTCTTCAGCGCCGGCTTGTCATCGGTGGCGACATAGCGCTCGGTCTCGTAGTAGATGCCCATCGAGTGGCCGTCGGGGTCGCGGAACATGAAGGTGGGGCCCGTGCCCACCTCGCCGTCGACCCAGCCTTCGCCGAGGCCCGTGGCCTCGATCGCGGCGACCCGGCGCTCGAGGGCCTCGGGCGACGACGCGCGGAAGGTCGTGCGCCCGACGCCCGCAGCATCCGAGGGGGTGAGCTTGATCGTGTACAGCTCGTACTCGTCCCAGGTGCGCAGGAACGTCGAGCCGCCCTCCTCGGCGACGACGCGCATGGCGAGGAGGTCGCGGAAGAACCAGAGGCTCTTGTCGAACTCGGGGGTGAGCAGTTCGACGCTGCCGATGTGGGCGACGTCGAATGCGGTGGAGTCGGTCATGGTGCGGGTCCTCTCTGACGGGCGAACAGGGTTCAGCGACGCGGTCGGGCGAAGACCGTGCCGTCGAAGATCTTGCGGGCGGTGCGCACCGACGCCGACGACGCGCGCCACGTGTCGTCGGTGCGGGTGACGGTCACGGCGGCGGGGAACGCGCCGGAGGGATGCTCGACGGCGGTGGTGGTGTCGTCGGCGATACGGGCGAGGTCGTTGCCGACCGCACCCGGGATGCGGATGCCCGCCGCGACGGATGCCGCCATCAGCACCCCGATCGACGTGTGCACGCGCGACGGAATGAACGCGCGCGTCGAGATCGCGCCGTCGCCGCGCGGGGCCGAGAGCAGGAACATCTTCGGAACGGTCTGCTGCGAGACATCGCCGAGCCCCATGAGGGGGCCCGCGGCCAGGCGCACGCGCTCGACCTCCTCGCGCAGCTCCGCGCGCTCCTCGAGATCGCTCGGTGACTCGTCGCCATCGACGCCGAACTCGTCGGCCCGCAGCAGCACCACCGGCATGCCGTTGTCGATGAGCGTCACGCGGTGCCCGGCGATCTCGTCCGCGACCGAACCCGTCGGAAGCAGGGGCTTGTCGCCGCCGGTGAGGTCGATGTCGATGCCGGCGGCGGTGCCCGGTACGCCGTCGATCGCGACGTCGCCGTCGTAGGAGACACGGCCCTCGGGGGTCGCGAACGAGACCGTGGCGACATCCCCGGTGTTGAGGAGACGGATGCGGAGGGTCGTGCGCTCGTCGACCGCTCGGGTCAGGCCCCGTTCCACGGCGAAAGGCCCGACGGCGGCGAGCAGATTGCCGCAGGTCTGCGCGGTGCCGACGACGGGTTCATCGACGGACACCTGGAAGAAGAGGTAGTCGAGGTCGATACCCGGGGCGTCCGAGAGCGAGACGACCGCGACCTTCGACGTGAGCGGGTGCGCGCCGCCGAGCCCGTCGATCTGGGCCGGGTCGGGGCTGCCCATGATCCGCAGCAGCAGGTCGTCGCGTGCCGCCGGGTCGGAGGGTAGCTCGTCGGCGAGGAAGAACGCGCCCTTCGACGTGCCGCCGCGGAGCACCATGCAGCGGATGCCGTCGTGCACGGGATCAGCGACCACCGTCGTGATCCTCCTGTGTCACGTACCGGACGCCGAGGTCATCGAGCACGGGCCGCAGACCGTTGAGGTCCATCGAGATCTCGCCCGAGAGATAGCGGGCGCGGTTGGCGGTCTCTTTCGCCGCGCGGGCACGCGATGCGCTGAGCGCTTCCTCGGCGCGTCGCCGCGGCACGATCGTGACGCCGTCGTCGTCGGCGACCACGATGTCGCCCGGGCGCACCTCGACGTCGTCGAGGATGACGGGCACGTTCACGGAACCTGCGGTGTCTTTGACGGTGCCCTGCGCGCTGATGTGCCGGGTCCAGACCGGAAAGCCCATCTCGCGCAATTCCTGGGTGTCGCGCACGCCGCCCGTGGTGACGTAGCCGCGCACGCCGCGCGCCTTCATCTGCGTGGCCATGAGGTCGCCGATGAATCCGAACGCCGAGTCGCTGATGGGCACCACGACGATCACGTCTCCCTCTCGGGCCTGCTCGATCGCCGCGTGCACCATGAGGTTGTCGCCCGGCGCCACGCTGACCGTGATCGCCGTCCCCGCGATGCGCGCTCCCTGCTGGATCGGCCGCAGCCGGGGGCCGGCGTAGCCGATCCGCCCCATGGCCTCGTGCACGGTGGCGGAGCCGAACTCCGCGAGCGCGGCGGCCACCGCAGCATCCGCTCTCTGGATGTCGGTGACGACGACGCCGGTCATTCGGATGCTCCGCTCATTCGAGGTGCCCGGTGACCTGCGGGAAGTAGCGCATGTAGGCCTCTCCCATCGTGTCGTGCGCGAGTCCGAGGTTGGGTCCGGCGTTGCGCTTGACCTGCACCCCCCGGCGGATCGCGAGGTCGGTGTAGTACGACCACATGTGCTTCTGTGCGGGGAGGCACTCCATGGCCGCGCGCTTCAGCGGGAACGCGTCGGTGATGTCGAGCAGCACGTTCGGCTTGAAGTCGCTCTGCTCCGGCTGATGCGGCTCGAAGAAGAACACCGGGGGCGCGCCGATGATGTCGTCCTTCGTGGGGAAGGTGCCGTCGGAGTTCGCCACGCCGATCGCCTGCGCCAGCACGCGTGCTTCGAGCGCCATGCGGGCGGCCGCCGGGTGGTCGCCGTTGTAGGGATCGGTGAGCGGGTGGGTGAGCACGACCGTGGGCTGCACTCGGCGGTAGACGTCGACGAGCGCCGCCACGGCCTCGGGGGATTCGCGCAACGGGTAGTCGCCGAGGTCGAGGAAGACGACGTCGGCGCCGAGCGCGGATGCTGCGGCCTCGGCCTCACCGCGACGGGTGGCCTTGATCTCGTCGAGGTCTTTGCCGGCCAGCCACTGGCTCGCCGATTCGCCGCGCTCGCCGTAGCTGAGGCAGACGACGGTGGCGCGCTCGCCGCGCATCGTCGCGGCGGCGATGGCTCCACCGGCGCGCCAGACGAAGTCTCCGGCGTGTGCGCTCACCACGAGAAGTGCGGGTGCGGTCTCTGCCATGTCGACTCCTGTCCGTCGTGGGTCGGTCCGTCCACCGGATCGGTGGGCACGCTGCTGCCGCGGACGGGGCGACGCTGGCCGACTCGGACTCAGCGAACCACATCGCCGGACGAATGGTCAAGATTTTGTTTACAATCCGGGCAACCTGAACCACTATGGACAGAGGCAAATCGTCGCCGTACGGTGGCGGCTGACACACAGGACTGAACGTGCTGCTCAACGAAGAGAAAGTCGAGGGAGCCCCCATGGCGCGCAATCTGCAGGAGTTGCTGGACGAGAAGGGCGGCATCGTCCAGATGCTCCGCGACTCGCAGCTCGGTACCTACATCTACCCGGTGGTGCCCGCCGAGTTCACGAACTGGCGTCGTGAGCAGAAGGCCTGGCGCGAGACCGCCGTGCTCTACGACCAGACGCACCACATGGTCAACTTCTTCGTCTCGGGTCCCGACGCGCTGAAGCTGCTGAGCGACACGGGCATCAACTCGTTCGCGAACTTCCCCGTGAACACGGCGAAGCAGTTCGTGCCGACCGCCTCCAACGGCGGCGTCATCGGCGACGGCATCCTCTTCCACGAGGCCGAGGGCGAGTACGTCTACGTCGGCCGCGCACCCGGTGCGAACTGGCTGCAGTTCCACGCCGAGACCGGCGGCTACGACGTGCAGTTCCGCTA
Source organism: Microbacterium sp. Gd 4-13 (assembly GCF_003095395.1). Classification (GTDB taxonomy): domain Bacteria; phylum Actinomycetota; class Actinomycetes; order Actinomycetales; family Microbacteriaceae; genus Microbacterium. The sequence goes on along the minus strand of NZ_QEIJ01000005.1, from coordinate 287,808 downwards.
CGACGACCGTTCGCCCTCGCGCCCCTACGGTCAGGCCGTCACCCGCGAGTACTACCGCTTCCAGATCCAGGGCCCCAACGCCTGGTCGATCATCGAGAAGCTCAACGGCGGCACGCTCGAGAAGGTCAAGTTCTTCCACATGGGCGAGATGACCATCGCCGGCGAGAAGGTCCGCACCCTCCGCCACGGCATGGCGGGTGCGCCGGGCCTGGAGATCTGGGGCCCCTACGAGCAGCACGGCAAGATCCGCGAGGCCGTGCTCGACGCCGGACGCGAGTTCGGACTGGAGCCTTGCGGCTCGCGCGCCTACTCGTCGAACACGCTCGAGTCGGGCTGGATCCCGTCGCCGCTGCCGGCCATCTACACCGGCGAGGCCGAGCGCGCGTACCGCGAATGGCTGCCCGCGAACAGCTACGAGGCGATCAACGCGCTCGCCGGCTCGTTCGTCTCCGACAACATCGAGGACTACTACCTGAACCCGTGGGAGCTCGGATACGGCTCGTTCGTGAAGTTCGACCACGACTTCATCGGCCGCGAGGCGCTCGAGAAGATCGATCCGGCCAACCAGCGCAAGAAGGTCACGCTCGCGTGGAACGATGAGGACCTCGCGAAGATCCTCACGAGCGTCATCGACCGCGAGGGCGTCGGCTACCAGTTCTTCGACCTGCCGAACGCGAACTACGGCTCGTCGAACTACGACGCGGTCATCGACGCCGACGGCAACACCGTCGGACTGTCGCTGTTCACCGGTATCACGGCGAACGAGAAGCGCGGGCTGTCGCTGGCGACCGTCGACCACGACGTGCCGATCGGCGCCGAGGTGCGCGTCGTCTGGGGCGAGCCCGACGGGGGCTCCGGCAAGACCACGGTCGAGCCGCACGAGCAGATCTCGGTGCGTGCCATCGTGAGCCCGGTGCCGTACGCCGAGACGGCGCGCCAGGAGTACCAGGGCGGCTGGCGCACCAGCGGCGGCCAGTAGCATCCGATCCCCGCCCCCTGTCCCGTCGTCGCGGGGCAGGGGGCGGTTTCGTTTCACGGCGGCGGCTTCGGGCACGGTGCTCGCGACGACGGCGCCAGATTCCTGCGAGTGACGCGAGGAATCTGTGCAGTCAGTCGCTGGAATGCGCCACATTCCTGACGATGGAGGGGTCGAGGCGGGGGACGAGGCGGGGCGGCGCGGATGCTCAGGGGGCGTCGCCGTGGATGACCTGGAAGCGGCCCGATGAGCCGCGGATCGCGTGGGCGACCGTCGCGAACAGCCAGTCGAGGGCCGCGGTGTGCTGGGTCGTCGACCGCCGGTAGAGGCTGACGTCGATCGCCGGCATGTCGAAGGGGAGGGCGCGGACGACGAGCGGCCATGTCTGCGCCCACCCCTCGGCGATCGTGTCGGGCATCGTGGCGACGAGGTCGGTGCTGGCCGCGATCAGCGGCGGCAGCGCCGCGAAGTGGTTCGACGCGATCCGCGGCTCGATGGCGATCCCCGCGCGGTGCAGCGCCTGGTCGATCGCCGAGGCTCCCGAGTCGCTCGCGACGACGACGTGGTTCGCGTTGGCGTAGGCCTCGAGACCGAGCTTCCCGGTGGCGAGCGGATGCTTCGTCGACATCACGACCCCGTAGCCCTGCGACTTGAGCACCACCTTCTCGAACCGCCCCGGCACGGGGGAGGGCGTCACGGCGAGGTCGACGGTGCCCCGCCCGAGCCACTCGGGCAGCTCCCGCACGTTCATCGGGACGACCTCGATCCGCATCATCGGGGCCTTCGCGCGCACCGCCCGCACGATGGCGGGCAGCCAGCCGATCTCGCCGAGCTCGGACAGAGCGATGCGGAAGGTGCGATCGGATGCTGCGGGGTCGAACCCGTGCACGCCGTCGAGCGTGCGGTCGATCGCGGCGATCGCGTCGCGGAAGCCCGGTGCGATGCTCTCGGCGAGAGGCGTGGGAACCATCAGTCGCCCCTCGCGGACGAACAGCGGGTCATCGAGCTCGCGGCGGAGTCGGGCGAGCGCCTGGCTCACCGCCGGCTGCGTCACGTAGAGGCGGGCGGCCGCGGCGGTGAGGCTTCGCGTCTCGCTCACCGCGAGGAACACCCGCACCAGGTTCAGATCCATCAGGCGTTCCCGGCGCGGCTAACGGCTGCTTGCGATCCCATAAGCATTCATTATGCGCCCGCCCACCCATCATGCGTGGGGCTGCCTAGCATTGCTCTCGCGACACCCGCCGAACGAAGGAGTTCTCCATGATCGAATCCGCCGCCGAGGCCATCGCCCGGGCCGGAAGCCCCGTCGAGCTGCTGCGCAACGCGCAGTCTCGACCGACGATCTTCCCCGTGACCCCCGAGTTCAGCAACTGGCGCTCCGAACAACGGGCATGGCGCACGAGCGTCGCCCTGCTCGACCAGTCGCACCACATGACCGACCTGTTCATCTCGGGCCCCGACGCGCTGCGCCTGCTGAGCGAGACCGGCGTCAACAGCTTCGCGAACTTCCCCGTCGATGCCGCGAAGCAGTTCATCGCGGTGAACCACGAGGGCTACCTCATCGGCGACGCCATCCTGTTCCACCTCGAGGAAGAGGTCTACGACCTCGTCGGGTGGCACATGGTGCTCGACTGGGTGCAGTTCATCGGTGAGACCGGCGACTACGACGTGACGTTCGAGCGCGACGCGAACTCGCTCATGCGCGCACCGGGTGCCGACCCGAAGCTGTACCGCTACGAGCTGCAGGGGCCGCACGCCCTCGCTCTCATGGAGAAGCTCACCGGAGCACCGGTTCCGCCGACGAAGTTCTTCGGCATGGCGACCTTCGAGATCGCGGGGGTCACGGTGCGTTCCCTGCGCCACGGCATGGCCGGGCAGCCCGGGTTCGAACTGTTCGGGCCGTGGGCCGATGGCGCGACCGTGCGGGAGGCCATCGTCGCGGCAGGGGAGGAGTTCGACCTCGTTCTCGTCGGGTCGCGCGCCTACTCGTCGGCGAACCTCGAGTCGGCGTGGGTGCCGTCGCCGCTTCCGGCGATCTTCACAGGCGAGCGCAGCGCCGACTACCTCGCATGGCTGCCCGCCGCCCGCACCGGGTCGCTGGCGGGCAGCGTCGTCTCGGACAACATCGAGGACTACTACCTCACGCCCTACGAACTCGGCTACGGCCGCAGCGTCGCGTTCGACCACGACTTCATCGGTCGCGCCGCGCTCGAGCGCTTCGCCGCCGCCGACAAGCGGGTGAAGGTCACGCTCGTCTGGGACCCCGAAGACGTCGCGGCCGCGCAGCGTTCGCTCTACGAGGAGGGCGTGCCGGCGAAGTACCTCGAGTTCCCGAAGGCCCGCTACGGGGTCTACCAGGTCGACCGGGTGAGCATCGACGGCACCGACGTCGGCATCTCGCACGACTGCGGCTACATCACCAACGAGCAGGCGTTCGTCTCGCTCGCGAGCGTCGATGCGGCGTCGGCCGAACCCGGTACGCGGGTCGTCGTGACGTGGGGCGAGGAGCCGAACTCCCGCAAGCCCGCCGTCGAGCCGCACCGGCAGGTGGAGATCCGCGCCACCGTGGCTCCCGCGCCGTTCTCGCGCTTCGCGCGTGAGAACTACCGCAAGAGCTGAGGCGCAGCATCCGGATGCCTTCCCCGTCACCGCGACGAGGTCTCTCTTCGCGGTGACGGGGGGCATCGTGCACCGGACCGCTGGGGACGCACCGGCACGAACGACGTGCGCCGTCCTCCCGAGGTGTTGGTTCGCCCGGAGCACTCGAAGCACGGTTCATACGGGAGGGGATGTGCACACCGGAGGCGAGTTTCGCGAGGGGAAACCTCCGCAGTGCACATCTCCTCCGGAGCGAACCGGATGCGGCGCGGCCGCCGTCAGTTCTCTCCGGTCGCCAAGTCGCGGAGCATGTCGGCGTGGTCGTCGAGCCGTCGAGCGATGCGCTCAGCGGTTCTGCGGAAACAGACGGTCGCCTTCACCTCCTGACTCGAGGAGTCGGCGTACCAGGCGACGAGGACGTAGATGTTCCCGCCCAGCCAACCCTCGGCCCCCCTGTAGGTGTTCCATAACCCCTCGTACGGCGCCACGCTGAAAGACACGTCTCTCAGCGAGATCTCCTGCGTTCTGAGGTACGACCTCACGACCAGGACGTCTCCGCGGACGTGCGCCGTGACGCGGAACGCGCAGACGAGGGTCACCACGGGAGTGACGACGAAGGCGGCCTGGAGAAGCGGCGACCAGCCGTGAAACCACGAAAAGATCGCGAAGAGCAGCATGAGGAGGAGAAACCCGACGCCGAACAGGCGCGGTACGAAACCGATCCTCTGGAGGTCTTCCTGGAGGTCGGCGAGGGCCGCGGCCCACATCTCCGGGGTCGTGCGCGCGCGCAACTCGGCGCGGACCCTCTCGCGCTCGTCATCGATCTCCCGCTGGCGGACCAGCGCGGCCGGGCCGTTGAGCGCGCGCATCGTGCCGTCGCCGATCCACAGCATCCGTTCTGCCTCGTTCAGCGCTTCCAGGCGTGCGATCAGCTCGCTCACGTCGGGCTCGGCCACGCCGACAGTCTTCCGTATGACGGCGCCACCGACGTTCGGGGCGCGATCTACTCCCCGGGGCGGGGGATTCCGCGCCCCGGAGGGAGAAAGGGCGCCCCGAACCCGGGGGAGTCAGCAGCCCGGGCGGCGTCAGGCCGGACGCTCGGACAGGATGCGCTCGAACCAGGCCAGCGTTCCGCGGGTCATGTCGGAGGGCTGCCCGGTCGCCTCGAGCGCTGCCAGCACGTCGCGCACCTCGTGCTCGCGGCGTTCGGCGTGCTGGTACGTGCCCGCGACGAAGCGGTCGAGCAGTGCGGGCCCCTGGTCGCCGAGCTCCGAGGCGATCTGGTCGCGCACCCAGTCTTCGGCCCCGACGGCGCGGGCCACCCCGAGCGTCTCGATCATGAGCGTCGCGAGCCCCTTCGTGAAGACGCTCCGCAGCAGCTTCATGCGGGCCGCGGCGCCCGCCGGCTGGTCGAGCACGACGACGGGCGCCCCGAGCGGGCGCAGAAGCGCGGCCAGTCGCTCGGCTCCGCGACCGCTGGCCAGGAGGGGCGTGCGCTCCGCCTCACGCGGGACGGGAGCGAGCACGGCGACGTCGACCACGTCGAGGTCGTGAGCCGCTCCAATCGCGGCGATGCGGTCTTTCAGATCGGGCGACGAGGTGTTGAAGTCGGCGAAGATCGTCGACGGCTCGAGCAGGGGAAGGGCCTCCTGGGCGACCTCCAGCGACGAGGCGGCACCGACCAGGCTCACGACCACGTCGGCGCCCTCGAGCGCATCGGCGAGGCGGTCGACCTGCCCGCCGTCGGCCAGACGGGGGCGGAGATCGTAGCCCCGCACCCGCGCACCGGCTTCGCGGAACCCCCCGGCGTAGAGGCTGCCGGCCTCGCCGAGCCCGATCACCGCGATCCGTGTCATCGCACGCCTCCCACCGCCGCCGCCCCGCCGGATCCCGTCCGCGGTGCCCGGGCATCGAGCGCGGCGATGTACTCCCACGAACGGGCCGACACCCCCGCATCGGGTCGCGGTCCGTGCAGCGCGGCGTTCTCGTCGACGTCGGCGGCATAGACGTCGCGGAGTGACCGGGTGACCCCCGCGGCGGCCACGCGCAGCACTTCGACCACGGGAGCGGCCGACGAATCGTCGTTGCGCACGACGGCACCCATCGCCGCGTACACCGAGCCGTCGGGCCCGCGCACCGGCACAGCGATTCCGCGCGACTCGAGATGGATGTGGCCGGGAGCGATCGCCACGTCGTCGGCGCGGATGCGGCGGAGGGTCGAGCGCAGCCCGGCCCCGGTCACGATCGTGCGGGAGGTGTAAGCGCGCAGCCCCTGCGCGATGGTGTCTTCGATCACGGCGTCGGGGGCGTGGGCGAGCAGCACCAGGCCGATCGAGGAGGCGTGCAGCGGGATGCGTCCGCCGATGAGCGTGGCGTTGACCACGGCGTCCTTCGTCGACATGCGCTCGATGAAGAGCACGTCGGTGCCCGACCTCACCCCCAGCTGCAGGTGCTGACGGATCCGCGCGTGCGCCGCGGCCAGCCACGGGCGCGCCACCTCGCGGAGGCCCAGCGCCCCCGGAGTGCGCGAGGCGTACTCCCACAGCCGCACGCCGAGGCGGTAGGTGCGATCGGGCATGCGCTCCAGCATCCCTTCCTGCAGCAACTCGCCGACGAGCCGGTGCGTCGTGGAGAGGGGGAGTCCCGCGGCGCGGGCGAGCTCGCCGAGCGTCAGGAACGGACGGAGCGCGTCGAAGGCGTCGAGCACGCGCAGGTGCCGGTGCAGCGCCGACTCCCCGGCAGATCTCCGCGCCATCGCGACCTCCTGCGAGAGACCCTACACACCATCCGCCGCGTGCCCGACCCTCCGGCGATCGCGGTCAGGCGCGATAGACCGTGCGCGCCCACTCGTGGTACGGCGCGGGGGCGACGGTCGCGCGGATCGTGACCTGGCGGTGATCCTGGTCGACCGAGTGCTTCGCGGAGATCGGATCCTCGCCCCACACCACCTCGACCTCGGTGCCGTCCGCCACGTCGACGTCGATCGTCGCGAGCGACATGTAGAGCTGGTCGAACGCGATGTACCCCGCGTCGGTGGAGATGCCGACGCTCTGGCCGTCGAGCCGCACGTCGTCCATCTGGTAGAGCCCGTAGCGCGCCTTCGGGAAGTCGAGGAACTTCGCCGGAGTGCCGGGTTCGAGCTGGGAGCGGACGACCGATGCGACGTCTTCGGCATTCCAGAGCAGCGTGGCCTTTCGCCGGCGCGGAGCCTCGGCGTGGCGCTCGAGGGCGGCGCGCCCATGGAAGTCGTGGTCGAAGCGCACCGAGCGCCCGAGCCCCAGGTCGTAGGGGGTCATGTAGAAATCGCGGATGTCGGACGAGAAGTGCGACCCGGCCACCGATCCGATGCGCGCGGCCGGCAGCCACTCGCGGTACTCGGCCAGGTCGTCGTCGAAGACCGCGGGGAACGGGGTGGGCACCCAGCCCGACTCGAGCGGCGTCGCCGAGTAGGCCTTCGCGCCCACGCGGCGGATGTCGAACTCGGCGCCGGCGTCGAGGATCGCCTCGAGCACGGCCTCGTTGTCTGCCCAGGGCCCGAAGAACTCGAAGCCCGGCTGTCCTGCCATGCCGTGGCGAAGCCCCTTGACCGCGCGTCCGGCGATCTGGAAGTCGCCGATGTGGAAGAACTTCACCTCGGGTGGCGGGCCGCCGAAGAGCTTCTCCATGACCTCGTCGGCGCGGGGGCCCTGCAGCTCGTAGCGGTAGAAGGTCGGGGGGCCCTGACGCATGTGCGAGTTCGGCTCGAGGCGGTGGTGCACGTCCTTGCCCGCCGCCGCGGCCTTCTCGACGTTGTAACGGATCCAGTCGATGAGGATGTGGTGGCCGATGAGCACCAGGCCCTCGGGGGCGTCTTCGTTGTAGAAGAGGATGCCGTCCCCGATGAGGTAGCCGCCCTCGTTCACCGAGATGAGCTGCTTGGCCACGCCGGGCCGGAAGGTGGCGAACGTGTTCGGCGAGACCGATTCGAGGAGCGGCAGCAGATCGCTGCCGCCGAGGAACAGCTGCGTCATGTGGTGGGACTGGTCCATGAGCGCCACGGTCGTGCTCCACGAGCGCTGCTCGTCGCGCCAGTTCGTGAACTCGGGTGCGACCGGGAACGTGAAGGCCGGCCAGTTCTGGTTGCGGAGCAGCTCCACGGCGGAGCCGGCACGGGTGATCGCCTGGGCGAGGGATTCGGATGTCATCGTCGACGTTCCTTTCGTTACGTCCGATCGTGCGCCCGCCGCGCCGGTTCGACGTGTCGGCTTCCGATGAAAGGAAATTCCGCGGCGTATGGGCGGTCTCGATGTCACCGTGAACCGGGTCGACGGGGCCGCCGGCGCATGCTCGTGGAGGGGGCCCGAGATCACGTCCGCATAACCGCACACCAAAATCGTTGACAATCGGGGAGCGGATCCGTAGCTTCCCAGACAGGGCGGGATTCGTCCTTTATGTCGTAGGCAAGGATGCTGCGACACGGAGAGGTGAGCAATGGCAGCTCGACTGACCCTGCAGGAGGTGAACCTGCGATTCGGTGGCATCACGGTGCTCGAGAACGTGGGATTCACGGTCGAACCGGGCCAGATCTTCGGCCTCGTCGGGCCGAACGGCGCGGGGAAGACTTCGCTGTTCAACTGCATCAGCGGGCATTACCGCCCGAGTTCCGGGTCGATCCGCATCGATGACGACGAGATGCTCGGCTCGACGCCGGCACGCCTCGCCCGACGCGGACTCGCGCGGACCTTCCAGCATCCCGCGCTCCAGCTGCACTCGTCGGTGCTCGAGAACGTGCTGCTGGGCGCTCACACCCGCCTCCCGGGCGGACCGGCCGAGTGGTCGATCCGGTCGCCCCGCACCCTGCGGTCCGAGCGCGAGCTGCGCGCGGAGGCGCGTGCGCTGCTGGAGCGGACGGGCCTCGGATGGGCAGCCGACCTCCCCGCCGACGAACTCTCCCACGGTCTGCACAAGGGCATCGAGCTGTGCCGGGCGCTCCTCTCGCGACCCCGCCTCCTCCTTCTCGACGAGCCCGCGGCGGGCCTGCCGCACTCCGAGGTGGAGCAGCTGATCGCGACGGTGCGCAGCATCCGCGACGACGACATCACCGTCATCGTCGTCGAGCACCACATGGGCCTGATCGCCGCGCTGACCGACCGGGTCGTCGTGCTCGACCACGGGCGCACGCTCATGGAAGGCACGGCCGCGCAGGCGCAGAACGACCCTCGCGTGATCGAGGCCTACATCGGAAAGGACGCGGTCGATGGCGCTGCTTGAACTCGAGAACGTCACCGCGTTCTACGGTCCCGTACAGGTGCTCGACGGCGTCTCGCTGTCGGTGCCCGAGGGAGGCGCGGTGGGCATCCTCGGAGCGAACGGCGCGGGGAAGACCACCACGCTGCGCGCGATCACCGGCGTCGTACGGGCGGGCGGCAGCATCCGCTTCGACGGCCAGGACATCCGGGGCATGCGCACCGACCGCGTCGCCCGGATCGGCATCGCCCACGTTCCCGAGGGCAGAGGCACGCTCGGTTCTCTGACCGTGCGCGAGAACCTGCGTGTCGGGGCCTACCTCCGCAAGGACCGCACGGCGATCCAGACCGACATCGACTACCTGCTCGAGCTGTTCCCCAACCTGAAGGAGCGGTACCGCTCCAGCGCCTCCGCGCTCTCCGGTGGAGAGCAGCAGATGCTGGCCGTCGCCCGCGCCTTCATGGCCCGGCCCCGGCTGCTGCTGCTCGACGAGGCCTCGCTCGGGCTCGCGCCGAGCACGGCGAAGAACGTCTACGACGCGATCGCGCGGCTGCGCGTCGAGTCGGGCATCGCGATGCTCGTCGTCGAGCAGAACGCCAACCTCGCTTTCCGCCTCGTCGACAGCGCGACGGTCCTCGAGACCGGACGCAACGTCCTCACCGGCACCTCGGCCGAGCTCAAGGGCATGGACGAGATCCGACGCGCCTACCTGGGAGGCTGACCGATGGGTACCTTCGTCCAACTCGTCGTCGACGGGCTCTCGATCGGGTCGGTGTACGCGGCCCTCGCGCTCGCGATCGTGCTCGTGAACCAGACGACCGGGCTGATCAACTTCGCGCAGGGCGGCATGGCGGTGCTCTCGGCGTACATCGCGTGGTGGTTCACCGGCTTCGGTGTGCCCCTGATCGTCGCGATCCTGCTGTCGGTGCTGGTCTCGTTCTTCATGGGCGCGGGCATCGAACGGTGGGTGATGCGCCGCTTCGAACGGGGAGACCCCGACACCGCGGTCGTGGTCACCATCGGTGTGCTCACCCTCATCACCGGCATCTGTGGGTGGCTCTTCACCTACAACAACCAGCAGTTCGCCTCGCTCTTCTCGCTCGACACCGTCTCGATCCTCGGGGCCTCGGTGAGCGTGCGGTCACTCGGCACGACCCTCGTGATCGTGGCGATCATGATCGCGCTGCAGGGGCTGTTCCTCGGCACGAAGCTCGGACTCGCCCTCAGGGCGGTCGCGGTGAACCCGCAGTCGGCGTCGTTCTCGGGCCTCCCCGTCGGTCGGCTGCTCATGGTCGGGTGGGGCCTCGCGGCGGTGCTCGGTGCCGTTGCCGGTGCGCTCATCGCCCCGCAGCTGACGCTCACCCCGGGAATGATGGACAACGCCCTGGTCTACGCGCTCGCCGCGGTGATCCTCGGCGGCCTGTCGAGTCCTCTCGGGGTGGTGCTCGCGGCCTGGATCATCGGGGTGCTCGAGAACCTCGCCGCCGTGTACGTGCCGTTCATCGGCTACGACCTCAAGGTCGCGGTGCCGTTCGTGCTGATCTTCGTCGTGCTCATCGTTCGACCGCAGGGCCTGTTCGGCCGGAAAGCCGTGGTGCGCGTCTGATGTCCGCTGCAACGTCGTTCCTCTCGCGCCGCTGGGTGCGCCTCGCGATCACGATCGTGGTGGTCGCGCTCGTGCTCGCGCTGCCGCTCATGCTCCCCGAGTTCGCCAACCAGACCGTCGCGCGCATCGGCGTCTTCGCCGTCGCGGTGCTCGGCCTCAACGTCGTCATGGGCTACACCGGCCAGGTCTCGCTCGGCCAGATCTTCTTCGTGGGGTTCGGGGCGTACATCACCGCCTACGGGGTCGAGAACGACTGGAACATCGTCGTCACCTTCATCGCGAGCATCGTGCTGCCGGGTGTCGTCGGGCTTCTGATCGCGCTCGCCGCCGCTCGCCTCGGCGGGCTCGCGATCGCGATGGTCACCATCGCTCTCCCCATCGTCGGCGTGCCCCTCGCCAAGCGCCTGTCCGAGTTCACGGGCGGCTCGCAGGGCATCTCCGCCCGCTTCACCGATGCGCCGGAATGGTCGGGTCTGTACGACGACCAGTTCCAGCTCTACATCGTGATCCTCGTCGGCGGCATCGTCTTCCTCCTCACCCGCAACCTGGTGCGCGGGAAGTACGGCCGCGCCTTCGCCATCGTGAAGGAGAACGAGGCCGTCGCCTCGTCGATGGGCATCTCGCCCTATCGCTACAAGGTGCTGGCCTTCACGGTGGCCTCCCTCATCGGCGGCGTCAGCGGCTTCCTGTACATGGTGGTGGTGCAGTACACCTCGCCCGAGACCATGAGCTTCGGCCACAGCATCCAGCTGCTCGCCGCCATGGTCATCGGCGGCGCGGGCAGCATCATCGGGTCGCTCCTGGGCGGCGCGTACTACGTGCTCGCCCCGCAGCTGACGAACCTCGTCGATCCGAACCTGACCGCCGTGCTGCAGGGCGCGCTCCTGCTGCTCGTGCTCTTCCTCCTCCCCGGCGGGCTCGCCTCGCTTCCCGCCCGGCTGCGGAAGCTCTTCCGAAAACCTCAGCACGCCGGTCCGTCCGGCAGTCGACCGACTCCTCCGCAGGGCGAGCAGCAGCGCCCCGCGGCGGAGGGAACCGTCCTTCGAGACGCCGCCGGGGGCGGCACCTCGGGCACCGATAACAAGAAAGAGGATCAGGCATGAACATGAGCAAGAGGAGCAGGAGCGTCCTGGGCATCGTCGCCCTGAGTTCGGCGCTCGCGTTGACGATCTCGGGCTGTTCGCGCGGGGGAGAGGGCGGCGGTGACGCCTCGGGCGGCGCGGTCGCGGCCAGCCCCGGCATCACCGACACCACGCTCACCCTGGGCATCACGACGCCCCTGAGCGGTGCGACGGCCGGCCCCGGCACGTGCACCGTGGCGGGCGTCACGGCCTACTTCGGCATGAAGAACGCCGAGGGCGGCATCGAGTTCGGCGACGGCAAGACGCGCACGGTCGAGATCAACGCGCTCGACGACGCATACGACCCGCAGAAGGCGAAGGCCAACTACGACCAGCTCAAGGACAGCGTCTTCGCGATGACGGCGGGCCTCGGAACGCCGACGAACCGCGCGTACCTCCAGGCGGCCGTCGCCGACGAGGTGCCCCAGGTGCTCGTCATGACGGGCGACCCGATCTTCAGCGACCAGGCCGAGAGCCCGGAGCAGCTCGGCTTCGTGCCGATCTACCAGAACGAGGGCGAAGCCTTCGGAGAGCTGCTGGCCTCCTCGACCGAGAGCCACAAGGTCGCCGTGCTGTACCAGAACGACGACTACGGCGAGGGGTACCTCGAGGGCTTCAAGACGGCCGTCGAGGGCGCCTCGAACATCGAGATCGTCAAGGAGCTCACCTACGAGGCGACCGACACGGCCGTCGATGGTCAGATGACCGAGCTCGCCGCGTCCGGAGCCGACGTCTTCGTCAACGCCATGTCGATCACGCCTCTCGTGATCTCGGCGCTGCAGAAGGCGCAGCAGCTGAACTGGACCCCGAGCTGGTTCCTGCCGTCGAACACCTCGAGCCCGACGGCGATCCTCCAGCCCGGTGGTGCCGACGCGTTCCCCGGCATCTACTCGGTGTCGTTCGCCAAGGCCCCGCAGAGCCCCGCCTTCGCCGAGGACGAGGACGTGAAGACGTACCTCTCCGCGCTGAAGGAGTACGGCAACTACCCCGACATGCCGGCGTTCCCCCACTGCCAGTGGAGCTGGATGGTGGGCGCGACGCTCGAGCAGGCCTTCGAGAACATGACCGAGCCGACCCGTGAGAACTTCATGGAGGCGCTGAGGTCGATCACCGACTTCCAGGCACCGCTGATGCTCGACGGCACCGCCGTCGACACGACGGTCGACGGTCAGCCCGCGGTCTCGTCGGTCGTCGTGCAGAAGTACAACGGCACCGGCTACACCACCGTCGAGGACTTCGGCTAGACCTCCGCCTGCCGAAACGGCGGTCCGTCCCTCGGGGCGGGCCGCCGTTTGGTGTTTCCCAGGCAGGACTTCGGATGCTTCGTGCGACACGCCGGGCCAAGCGGTGGCTGCCGCGGGGTGCCGGCTGGTTCGTCCGACGTTGTGCGGAGGGGTCAGTCGAGGGTGCGGAGCACCTCGACGATCCCGGCGAGGTGGGTGCGTGTCGCCGCCTCCGCAGCATCCGCGTCTCCGGCGATCACCGCGTCGATGATCGCGATGTGCTCGGGAGCCGATCGGGCGGCGCGCCCGGGGGCGAACGCGAGGCGGAACTGGTGCCGTGCCGACTGGGCTCGCAGGCGCTCGAGCAGCTGGGTGGCGGTGGCGTGACCGCTCAACTCGCGAAGACGCCGGTCCATCTCCTGGTTCAGGCGGGAGTACTCGACGAGATCGCCGGCGGAGACGGCGGTCCCGATGCGGTCGCGCAGGTCGCGCAACCATGCGATCGCGTCGGCGTCGACCCGCTCTGCGGCCTTGCGGGCGCACAGCGACTCGAGGCCCACGCGCACCTCGACGATCTCGATCGCCTCTTCGACGCTGATGGCGCGTACGCGCGCACCGCGGTTCGGCAGCCGCTCGACGAGTCCCTCGCTGGCGAGGGTGAGCAGCGCGGTGCGCACCGCAGCGCGGGTGGCGGTGAACCGGTCGCTGAGGTCGGCCTCGATGAGGCGCTGGTGGGGGGCGAACTCGCCGCCGAGGATCGCTTCGCGGATCTGCTGATCGACGGTGGCTCGTTCCACGGTGTCGGCGTCATCGGCGACAGGCATGAGGGTCATGGTTCCACGCTCTCCGTGAGATGCCCGTGGCGACCTCCACGGGCAGTGGCACCATTGTCGCCGATCCGGGCACCATTCTCGACGCCATTTCCGCTGTGCGGCAGGTGCGGAGTCAGGGCGCGGGGTGCGTGCTGGCCGCGAGACGCCAGGTCGCGTCGGGGATCGTGCCGACGGTCGCAACCGTGATCGCTCGCGCCGACGCGGCGCTCGGCTCGAGATGCGCGACGCATCCGTGGGCCGCCTCGATCCGGACGGCGACGCCGTGCGGCCGCAGAACGGCCATGAGCGCGTCGGCGATCTGCTGTCCCAACCGCTCCTGCAGCTGGGGGCGGCGGGCGGCGAGCTCGACGAGAGTCGCGATGCGGCTGAGGCCCGCGATGTGGCGCACGGGCGCGTAGTAGATGTCGACGGTGCCCTCGAAGGGGAGGAGGTGGTGCTCGCAGACCGACCGGAACGGGATGCCGGTGAGCCCGACGAGTTCGCCGGGCTGCTCGTTCTCCGTCAGGGCGACGGGAGCGCCGAGCGCGGCGGCCGGGTCGACGCCGAGCCCCGAGAACAGATCGAGGAAGAGGTCGGCGACGCGTTCGGGCGTGCGGAGCAGGCCCAGGCGGTCGGCGTCCTCGCCGACGGCCAGCAGAAGTTCGCGGACGGCTGAGACCGCACGGTCGCGGTCGACGCTGACGGGGCTGGTGATCGTCATGGGGCCTCCTCGGCACCTTCGAGGCGGTCGATCAGGTCGAGTCCGCTGCGGGCCCACTGGATCTCGCCGAGGGCACGCTCGACGAGGCCTTCGTAGGCGAATCTCTTGTACGCGATCGTGCGTTCGCGATCTTCGTCGGCGGTGACGGCGAGGCGTCGGACGAGCATCGGGTTGTCGGCGGCGTCGATGCGCACCAGCTCGCCGCGCCACTGATCGAGTTCGCCCTCCCACTGCGCGATGTGAGCGCGGAGGAACGCGCGTCCCTGCGCGGGGGTGGCGGCCTCGAGGTAGGCCGCCCGCAGATGCGCGGGATCGCGCACCCGCTGATAGTCGGGCGGCGAGGCCATCCAGTCGAGGAATGCCTGCTCGCCGGCCGGAGTGATGTGGTAGAGCCGTCGGGTTCCGCGTTCGCCGCGGGTCTGCTCCTCGCCGGACAACAGCCCCTCGCCCTCCATGCGGCGCAGCTCGGGGTAGATCTGCGAGTCGGGCGCGTGCCAGACATGGCCGACGGAGACGGCGAACTGCTTCTGCAGTTCGTACCCCGACTGCGGACCCACGCGAACGAGCGCGAGAAGCGCGTATCGCAGACTCATCGGACTCCTTCTGTCGTCACCCCGTCGGAGTGCCGAGGCTACCGGTCGATGCACCGCGGGGTGCGGCGAGGGGCCCGGGCGAGTTCGCCCAGGCCCCTCGGACGGACGTGCTCAGTCGTTGTAACCGGTGCGCCAGCCGCCCTGGTAGGTCGACCGGGCGACGGTCGAGTAGGGGACGGGGCTGACGACGACGCGGACCTCGGTCTGCTCGTGCTTCTCGACCGACGCCTTCGACGTGCCGCCGTCGGGCTCGCCCCAGACGACCTTCAGCTCGGTTCCCTCGGGCACGTCGGGGTCGACGACGCCGAGCGAGAGGCCGCGCTTCTCGTTCGCGCTGTATCCGGTGAACATCGAGAATCCGACGTTCGTGCCGTCGGCGTCGACGATCGAGTCGTAGTTCGCCGAGCCGTAGTTCGCCAGCGGGAGGTCGAAGAACTTGTAGGTCGGTCCGTCGACGTTGAGGAGCGATCCCCAGACTCCGGCGAGGTCCTCGGCGTTCCAGGCGAGCGTGACCTTCTTGCGCTGGCTGGCCGGGTCGATCTTCTCGAGGGCGTCGCGGCCGATGAAGTCGTGGTCGAACTTCACGAACGAGCCGTATCCGAGCTCCCACGGGGTCAGGTAGTAGTCCTCGATGTTGTCGGAGACGAACGAGCCGGCGAGCGTTCCGGTCGCCTCGTAGCTGTCGGTGCCGAGCCACTCGCGGTACGCGCGCTCCGCCTCGCCGGTGTAGATGGCCGGCAGCGGCGACGGGATCCAGCCCGACTCGAGCGTGTTCGAGGGGTAGGCGCGCGATCCGACCGGGACGAGACCGAACTCGGCCCCCGCCTCGACGATGGCGTCGCGGATGGCGTCGTGGTCGGCGTACGGGCCCCAGATCTCCAGGCCCGGCGCGCCGGCCATGCCGTGACGGAGGGTGCGGACCTGCTTGCCGGCGATGCTCATCGTCGACATGTTGAAGAAGCCGAGCTTCTCCAGCGGGCCGCCGTTGAGCTTCTCGATGACGGCCCAGGCGTTGGGACCCTGGATCTGGAAGCGGTAGTACTGGCGCGTGACCGCGTGGCCGTAGGGGCGCGAGTTCGAACGACGGTCGACCGTGAGGTCGAGGTTCGAGTAGCCGCCGGTCTCGGCGTGGAACATCAGCCAGTTCGACGCGGGTGCGCGGCCGACGTAGGTGTACTCGTCCTCCGCCTCGCGGAAGAGGATGCCGTCGCCGATGACGTGGCCCGACGAGGTCGTCGGCACGTACTGCTTCGCCTTGTTGACGGCGAAGTTCGCGACCGAGTTGATCGCGGTGTCGCTGATGAGCTTGATCGCGTCGGAGCCCTTGAGGAACACGTTGTCCATGTGGTGCGACTGGTCGTACAGCACGGCGGTGTTGCGCCAGGCCTGCTGCTCTTTGATCCAGTTCTGGAAGTCGGCGGGCACGACGGGGTAGATGTACGAACCGATCTGCGAGTTGCGCAGCATCTCGACCGGGTTGGTCTGGTCGAGCAGCTCCTGCAGGTTGTCAGCCATGGAAGGTGAACCTCTCTGTTCTCTCTCGAAGAGTGCCTCGGATGAGGCATGGGGTCAGGTGAAGACGATGGTCTGGTTTCCGTGCCGGATGACACGGTCCTCGGCGTGCCACTGCACGGCTCGCGACAGCACGGCGCGTTCGACGTAGGCGCCGCGGGCCTGGAGGGCTGCGGCAGAGTGCGAGTGGTCGACGCGCGCGACGTCCTGCTCGATGATCGGACCCTCGTCGAGGTCTTTGGTCACGTAGTGAGAGGTCGCGCCGATGAGCTTCACGCCGCGTTCCTTGGCCTTCTTGTAGGGGCCGGCGCCGATGAAGGCGGGGAGGAACGAGTGGTGGATGTTGATGACGGGAACCCCGACGCCGGTGATGAAGTCGTCGGAGAGGATCTGCATGTAGCGCGCGAGAACGACGAAGTCGACGTTGCCCGCGAGGAGCTTGAGGATCTCCGCCTCGGCCGCCGACTTGTCGGGCCCCTGCGAGGGCACGTGGAAGAACGGGATGCCGAAGGAGCGCACGTCCTCCGCGGTGTTCGTGTGGTTGGAGATCACCATCGGGATCGTGACGTTGAGCTCGCCGCGGCGGTGGCGCCACAGCAACTCGAGCAGGCAGTGATCGCTCGTGGAGGCGAGGATCGCCATGCGCTTGGGCACCGACTGATCGGTGAGTTTCCAGGTCATGCCGTAGGGCTCGAGGGTCTCCGCGAGGTCGGCCTTGAGGTCGGGGAACGCGGCGGCGAGGTCGTTCATGTGGAACACGACGCGCTGGAAGAAGTTGCCGCCCTCGGGGTCGTCGCTGTACTGGTCGAGCGAGACGATGTTCGCCTTGTGCCGCGTGATGAGCGCGGTCACGGCGGCGACGAGCCCGGGCTGGTCAGGGCCGTGGACGATCAGGCAGGCGCGATCGCGAAGGGCGGCGGTGTGCATGGACATGCGTTTTCTCCTCAGGCCTCGGTCGTCGGGCGCGGGTCAGACGCGGGCCGCGATGTAGTCGCGTGCCCACTCCGACGTCGCCTTGAGACCGCCGAACGTGTAGAAATGCAGTTTGACATCCCCCGACGCGGGGTTCTGGGCGAGCTCGGCGGCGAGGTCGGTGACGAAGGTGTCGGGACCGGCGGTTCCCATGAGGTTCGTGAGCGAGAACCCGTACTTCTTCACGATCATCGCGTTCGCGCCGACGCCGAAGCGGCGCGCGAACCCGATGAGGCGCTTGATGCCCGCGGGGCCGGGGGTGCCGATACGGATCTCCGACGCGATGCCGCGCTCGCGGACACCGTTGACCCAGGCCGTGACGGGGTCGGTGTCGAAGGCGAACTGCGTGAGGATGACAGCATCCAGGCCCTGTTCCTTCAGCGCCGCGGACTTGTCTTCGAGGTGCTTCCAGAGCACGTCGTTCGGGATGTCGGGGTGCCCCTCGGGGTAACCGGCGATCGAGACCTCGGTGGCCCCGTACTTCTGAAGGAGTCCGGTGCGGATGACCGACAGCGAGTCGGGGTAGGGACCCTCGGGCTCCGCCGGGTCGCCGCCGACCGAGAACACGTTCGAGCTCGCGCCGACCTGCTGGAGGCGGTCGAGGTACTCCTCGAGCCGAGCCTGCGACGACAGGCGTCGGGCCGAGATGTGCGGGACCGGGACGAAGCCCATGTCGACGACGGCCTTCGAGGCAGCCACGCGCATCTCGAGGTCTTCGTTCCCGAGGAAGGTGACGTTGATCTTGGTACCGGCCGGGATCGTGCTCTGGGCTTCCTGGAGGCCGGGGATGTCTTTGCCGGTCATCTCCAGCGAGAAGCCTTCGACGAGACGAACGGATGCGGCGTTGTCGCCCGCGGGGGATGTGTGTGCCACTGATCGTGGTCCTTTCCGCTCTCAGGGGGAGTGCGTCACTGCAGCTCCGAGAGGGACATTACCTACGTTGATAGGTAATGACAAGAGGTATTTCGGATGTGCCTGTCGGCCCACGGATCCGTGACGTCCGTTCGCCAATAAACGATCACGCGACGATCGTCACGGAATGCTTGACATTGGGTCGGCCATCGCGGAGCATGGCGGTGTCAGCACGACGCGGTGCGGATGACAGCGTGACTCCCGTAACGGGCGCCCGCCGATGGCCCTGTCGCGTCGACACCCACTCACCGCACTGAGAGGCCATTCGATGAAGAAGACCCTGACCGCGCTCGGACTCGTCGCCGTCGCAGCCCTGGCGCTCGCCGGCTGCAGCGACTCCGCCGCCACCCCCGCGAACACGTCGTCGGGCTCCGCCGACGCGGGCGGCGGCGAACTGCGCGACGTTCGCGTCGCCGCCCTCCCCATCGCCGAGAGCGGGGCGCTCTGGGCCGCGATCGACGCGGGCATCTTCGAGGAGCACGGCCTCGCGGTCGAGGTCGTCCCCGCCCAGGGCGGCGCCCAGGCGATCCCCGCCCTCCTCAGCGGTGACATCGATTTCGCCATCGGTCAGCCCATGGGGCCGATCCGGGCCGACCTGCAGGACCTCGGGGTGGTCATTTTCGGCAACTACGCCTCGAGCCTTGCCAGCGGCGACGACGTCAACTCGGTCGTCGCGCTCGCCGACTCCGGCATCGCGAGCCCCGCCGACCTCGCGGGAAAGCGCGTCTCGGTCAACAGCATCGGCGCGGCCGGCGACCTCACGATCCGCAAGGCCGTCGACGACGCCGGCGGCGACTCGTCGACGATCGAGTTCATCGAGGTCGCCTTCCCCGACGTGCAGGCGCAGCTCGAGGCCGGCAACATCGACGCCGGATGGGTGCCCGACCCGTTCCGCGGCCTCATCGTCAGCGGTGGCGGGGTCGACGTGGTCTCGCCCTACCAGGCGACCATTCCGGGTCTGACGGTGCTGACCAACTTCACCACGCAGGAAAAGATGGACTCCGACCCCGAGCTCGTCGCCGACTACGCGGCGGCCATGAAGGAAGCGCTCGAGTACGCGACGCAGAACGAAGACGCCGTGCGCGCGGCGATCGCGTCGAACCTCGAGATCCCGGAGGCTGCGGCCGCAGCGATCACGCTGCCGAACTTCACCTTCGATCTCGGCGACGCCGGCATCGAAGACCTCGGCGCCCTCGCCGTCGAGTACGGCTACATCGACGCGGAGCCCGACTTCGCCACGCTGATCCAGCCGCAGCAGTGACCCGACCGGGGGCGTCGCTCGGCGACGCCCCCGGCCTCTCCCTCCCGGAAGGCGTCTCATGACCCTTGCTCCCCCCGCTCCGCTGCACACCTCGACGGTGGTGGTGCCGCGTCGCCGGAAGCCCCGGCGGTCTCCGCGCAAGCCCCTCCTGGGCGCGCTGGGCATTATCGGCTTCCTCGCCGTGTGGCAGCTCGTCGCCGCGGCCGGAATCGTGAACCCTTCGCAGCTGCCCTCGGCCGTCGACACGTTCGCCCGGCTCGGCGTGATGGTCGGAGACCTCGAGTTCTGGCGCAACGTCGGGCGCACCATGACGGCCTGGGCGATCGGGCTGACCATCGCCTCGGTGCTCGGCATCGTGCTCGGCGGGCTCGTCGGGCTGATCCCGTTCCTGCGGAAAGCGACCCACAGCACGGTCGAGTTCCTCCGCCCGATCCCGTCGGTCGCCCTCATCCCGCTCGCGATCCTCGCCTACGGCATCCAGATCCAGGCGGCGCTCGTCATCATCGTCTACGCCTGCTTCTGGCAGGTGTTCGTGCAGGTGCTCTACGGCGTCGCCGACATCGACACGGTCGCCCGCGACACCGCGCGCAGCTACGGGCTGACGCGGGTCGCGCAGCTGCGAAGCCTGGTGCTCCCCACGGCGCTCCCCTACATCTTCACGGGACTGCGGCTCGCCGCATCCGTCGCCCTCATCCTCGCCATCACGGCCGAGATGACCATCCAGAACCCGGGCCTCGGTCAAGTGCTCGTCGTCGCCTACAACATCGGCAACATCTCGACGGTGTACGCGGTCGTCGTCGTCACGGGCATCCTCGGGCTGCTGATCAACCTCGTCTTCCGCTTCGTCGAACGCCGCGCGTTGGCGTGGCACCAATCGATCCGCGGGGAGGAAGTGCTGTGACCCTCTACACGAGCACCGTGCGCACCGCCTCGCCCGCGCCGCGCGTGTGGGCCAAGGCCGGCAAGAGCATCGGCTTCGCCATCGGTCTCCCGATCGTGCTGCTGATCGTCTGGGGAATCTGGGGAACCCTCGCCCCGGCGAAGTTCTTCCCGGGCCCGCTGCGGATCGCCGAGGCGTTCGTCGACACCTGGGTCGGGCCGATCTTCGTCACCGACGTGCTGCCGAGCCTGGCGAGGCTGGCCGTGGCCATCGTGCTCGCGATCGCCATCGGGATCGCCGCCGGAACGCTGATCGGTCTCACCCGGTGGCTGCGCGAGCTGCTCGAGCCGCTGCTGGAGTTCTTCCGCGCGATCCCGCCGCCGGTGCTCATCCCCGTCTTCGTCGCGCTGCTGGGCGTGACGGACAGCATGAAGATCATCGTGATCGTCTTCGGGTCGCTCTGGCCCGTGCTGCTGAACACCGTCGAGGGGGTGCGCGGCACCGACTCGGTCATGACCGAGACCGCGCGCTCGTTCTCGCTGACGCGCAGCCAGCGGCTGTTCCGCCTCGTGCTGCCCGCGGCGAGCCCTCGCATCATGGCGGGGGTGCGCCAGACCCTGTCGGTCGCCCTGATCATGATGGTCATCTCCGAGATGTTCTACTCGTCGTCGGGGCTCGGCTTCCGCATCACGTTCTTCCAGCGCAACTACCTCATCGCCGAGATGTGGAGCGGCATCGTGCTGCTCGGCCTCGTCGGTGTGCTGCTGGCCGTCGTCTTCACCATCGTCGAGCGCAGAGTCCTGCGCTGGTACCACGGAATCAAGGAGGTGGAGCGTGCCTGAGACGCTCCTGCACGTCGAGCACCTGAACAAGGTGTACGAATCGACCACCGGATCGGTGGAGGCCATCGGCGACATCGACTTCACCATGCGTCGCGGCGAGCTGGTCTGCATCGTCGGCCCGTCGGGCTGCGGCAAGACCACCCTGCTCAAGTGCATCGCGGGGCTGCTCAAGCCCACCGCCGGCAGCGTCGTGCTCGACGGCAAAAAGGTCACCGGCCCGCCGCCGAACATGGCGCTCGTCTTCCAGGAGTACGGTCGCAGCCTCTACCCCTGGCTGACCGTGCGGGGCAACGTCGAGCTGCCCCTGAAGCACAAGAAGCTCTCGAAGGGCGAGCGCGACAGTCTCATCGACGACGCGCTCGTCGCGGTCGGCCTCGATCACGCGGCCAAGAGCTACCCGTGGCAGCTCTCGGGCGGCATGCAGCAGCGCGTGGCGATCGCCCGTGCCGTCGCCTATCAGCCCGAGGTGCTCATCATGGACGAGCCCTTCGCCGCCGTCGACGCGCAGACTCGGGCCGATCTCGAAGATCTGGTGCGCCGCCTCCACCTCGAGCGCGGCATGTCGATCCTCTTCGTCACTCACGACATCGACGAATCGGTCTACCTCGGCGAGCGGGTCGTCGTGCTGTCCAAGTCGCCGACATGGGTGCAGGAAGACCTCGTCATCGACCTGGCCCCGGACCGCGACCAGATCACCACGCGGGCCCTGCCGCGCTTCACCGAGCTGCGCACGCACGTCTACGAGCAGATCCAGCGCGCCAAGCGGGGCGAGGCCGTGCGGCCGGTCGCCTGACGTGTCGTCCACGGTCACCCCTGCCCGCCCCCGCGATGAAGAGGCGGGCCTCGCCCGCAACCCGCGACAGCTGCTGCTGGCGCTGCTGGGTGAGCAGCTCGACCTGCGCATCGAGCGACCCCTGCGCGCGGGTGTCTACCTCGACGTGCTCGAGGGTGCGGGCGTCGCCGGCCCGACGGCGCGCGCCACACTCGACCGCATGGTCGTGCGCGGGTTCCTGAGCCGCGGTCGCGTCGGGCGCGAGGTCGAGTACGGCCTCACCGACCACGGCCGCGACGTGCTGCGCGAGGGGTCGGAGCGCGTGCATTCGCCCGACCCGTTCTCGCCCCACGGCGGAGGATGGACGCTCGTGACCTTCTCGGTTCCCGAGGGCCAGCGCACTCTCCGCCACCGCCTGCGCGCCGCCCTCACCTGGGGCGGGTTCGCGCCGGTGCGCGACGGTCTGTGGGTCGCCCCCGGCGAGGTCGATCTCGCCGGTGCGCTCGAGCCGCTCCGCGACGAGCTGGCCGACTCGAGCGTCGTGGCCTTCCGGGCGCGCGACCTGCCCGAGTTCCCTCTCGCCGCGTCGGTGCGGGAGGCCTGGGATCTCGTCGCTCTGCGCGGACTGCACGAGCGCTTCCTGGCCGTATGGGAAGAGCCGGCGCGCTCCGCAGCATCCGTTCCGCCGCTGTCGTCGCTGACGATGCTGGTGTCGGACTGGCTCACGTTGCTCAGGGCAGACCCCCGTCTTCCCGACGAGTTCCTCGACGACGACTGGCCGGCGCAGCGCTCGATCGCCGCCTACCGGGCGCGTCGTAGCGAGCTGCACGTCGCGGCCGTCGCGGCCTTCGCCGACCTGGGCTGACGTTGAGCGCGACGAGACGGTTCGTCTACCGCGTGACTTCGATCGTGGTGCGAGGTCGGGCGTAGCCACGCGCGCGGCACTATCGTGAACGGGTGAAAGCTCCCCGGAGAGCCCTGCTTGCGGTTGCCGTCCTCACGAGCCTGCTTCCAGCGGCGGCATGTTCAGCGTCAGGACCTCAGGAGGACGATTGGGTGCTCACTCCTGTGAGCTATGACAACTCGATGGACGGCGAGCAGGCGGGCGAGAGCCTGATCGACACCACCTACCCGATGGAACTGCTCAGCGACACCGCGGGAGGCTTCTGGGGGGTTTCGGTCGGCTCTTGGCTGCACATCGATGCGTCCGGCGACGCCGTCCGCCGGTTCAACCTCGACGAGGGCGTCCCGAGTGGCGCGGTGGCGGCAATCACCCCCACTCAACTCGTGGTGGTCTCATCCGACGCGGTGAGCGGAGGTGGAGTGGTGCGGGTCTTCGACACGGAGACCATGTCATGGGATGTGGTCCACGAGGACTCGCGGCCTTTAGGAGACGTGACGGTGTTTGGTCAGGACGTCCTTGTCGTCGCTTACGACTACTCGGCGACACCGACGTTCACGGTCGCGAGGCTCCCGCTCGATGAAGGCGTCGGCGCCGTCGACATCACCACGCCATTACCGGCGGTTGGCCAGATCGCCCTGGACGCGGACAGCACTGGCACGATCCACCTCGTCACTGGGGAACACCGCTACACCTTCGCCGCTGACGGTCAACTCCTGGCCGAGGTGGCATCCCGGAGCGAGCGCCCCCTGATCTCCGTCAACGACCGGGGAGACGTACTGTCGTCACGCCAGGGAACACCGCAAGAGCTCTCCTCCTTCGTCGCGGCCGGGTCGGCACAGGCTCGAGCGGTCATCGAACGTCACGCCGATTGCGATCCGTCGGGTAGTGGCGCTGCTGTCGACCACCTCGCGATTGTTACCGCCGAAACGACCGTGACGACACCGTTCTTGTGCGCGCCGGCGGGAATGACCTGGATCACCGACGATGCGTTCGTCGTCTCCGTCGGCGACGAGGGAGGCGCCCCACTGGTGCTCGTCACACCACCTCCCCGCCCGGGGGCACTTTCGTAGGCATACGCCGCCTCGGGGCACATGGCGAGGCTGTCGCGACGAATATCCGCGACTACTCGTATCCGACCCGGCCCGGGAGGAGGAGCTCGGGCAGTGGGAATCCTCGGTCAAGACGGTTCAGGGCGGCCGGCGACCTACGAGTGCACCGCCTGCGGCAGGCAGTTCAGTGTCGGAGAAGTCGAGCACCACGCGCTCTGGCGGAGATCTGCCCCGCACAGGTCTTAGCGCGAGCGATGGTGCGAACCGGAGCACGTACGCCGCGGCCTCGCACGCTCGGGCCGCCACGAGCGGCGAGCCTCAGGAGTTTCGTATACACAATCGCGTGAGTTTCGTATACGATAACCGCATGAGCGAGCATCTGTTGAACGGCAAGCCAGTGACCGACGAGCAGATTCAGGCGTGGGCGGATGAGGCCGAGGTCGGTTACGACCTGTCAAAACTTCCCAAGCCGCGTCGCGGACGGCCGCCCGTGGGCGACGGCCCAGGCGCGGTGATCCCCGTGCGGCTCGATGCCTCCACCCTCGCGGCCTTGACCGCGCGAGCCGAGGCCGAGGGCATCACCACGCGCTCTGATGCGATCCGCGCCGCGGTGCGCGAATGGGCACACGTTGCCTGAGCTGCACAGATCAGCCCGCAAGCACTACCGGCGTGACCAGCTCGACGACTCAGTCGTGCTCTACGCGGCCGCGCACGTCCTGCATTCGCGTCCGCTCGACGACGAAGACGACCCAGGCCGGTGGCTCATGATCAGCACCGACCCCGCAGGCCGTCTACTCGAGCTCGTCGCTCCGATCTACGACGATGGCTACGAGCTGGTCATCCACGCGATGAAAGCCCGCGCTCAGTACCTCGCCGAACTCTAAACCGATCCGCGTGCGGCCCGTCGGCGTTGTGCTCGGCGTCGACGTTCGACTGCCTCCTGGCGCTGCGCGGGTCTGTAAGCAGCCGACCGCGCCATGCGAAATGCTCGGCCTGCTCGGCGGTGGAGTGGGTCCCGGCGCGATGAACCTCCGTCAGGTGACGTTACTGCGGGGACGGACAGCTTGGGCCGTCGCGAGTCCCGGAGGTTCCGGACGGACGACTTTCCGTGGAGGGGATGAGCAGTAATCCAGTGCGGCGGCAAAGGTGACAATGTTCGGCAGTCGTCGCATGCTCCGGGCTGCAACCCACGGCGTCGAACTCACACCGACACACCTGATTGCTCGCGGACACTTCCTTACGCGCAGCTATCGGCGCCAGGAGATCGTGTCTGTGGGTGCGGTTCGATTGACGTGGTGGCCGAGTCTGCTGCTCAACGTGCTGCTGAACTGTGACGTCGAGCACACCCTTCGCTTGTCTCTCATCGGCGGTGCACACCGCGTTCTGCTCGCCGCAAACTCGCACACGCAAGATGTCGAGGTTGCGGTCGAGATCGTTCGCGCGTGGTGCCAAGACGATGCCACCTAGCGTTTGCCCGCGGAACGACATGCTTCTTGCGTTGGGTCGTCAGTTTTTCCTGCGAGACGAGCCCGGCCGTTCGGGGCTGAGGCGCGGGATCAGCGGCGCGTCAGGTCTCGTCGGCGGTATGGAGGCGAGCCAAGTTCGCGGAGCGTCACGGCGGATCCGTAACAGAGCCGGCGTGCGCTGGCGCGACGTGGGCCTGTGCAATTACTCTCTCCAACACGCATCTCGAGTTACGGGTTCGAATCCCGTCGCCTCCACTCCCGGGGGCGTAGCCACCGGCATGGCCCGCTGCGCCCCGGCTTCGTTCGGGGCGCAGACGGCTAACCGCAGCCGAACCCCATGCGAGCCCATGGCAGGATCGGCCCCGATATCCCGTCGGAGCGGCGCGCCCGTTCGATACTTCTCAGGTGAATCTCTCCGTGGAAGTCTTCCCGCTATCGCCTTTCCGGTGGGTAGCGGTCATCGACGGTCCGCGTGGTCCGTCGATGAACGAGGCATCGCGTGGGACCCGATGTGCGCAGAGGAACTGCTATACCGAATGCTCCGGCACCCGGGTGCCCCCGCCGCGGAAGGGTGAAGGCTCGCCGATCGGACGCGGGAGTCGCCGGAGTGGAACAGGGCAGTAGGGTCACATCATGTCGATGAGGTGGCTCACGCGCGAGTGGGCGTCGGGTGGTCTTGGGGAAATCGAGTACGAAGAGCGATGGAGCAGCTACCTCGCGCATCGAGACGAGGTGCGACCACGCCTCACCAGGGGTGCGGATCGGCTTCTCGACAGCATCCATCTTCACGACGGCCAGGTGCGATCCTTCGACTACCGACCCCGTGACATGCTCCAGGTCTGCGCGCTGATCGGGGACTTACAGGTGGGGTACGAATTTGTCGAGATGAGCTACGCGGAAGCCGAGTTGCGGCTGGAGGCCGGTGTCACGATCAGCTCCCTGAACCTCTTCGACTCAGAGACCGAGATCATCTACGACGAGGTCGATACAGCTCCCGAGGGACGCTTCGTTCACCGAGTGCTCCTCTGGCCCGAAGGTGAGTACGAGGTCGTTTTTACCGCGTTCGCCGATCGACGGACACCGGCCACGCCTGCGGACCGTCGTTAGCGCCCCGCTGAGCCGGGCCAGGGCGGGGTAACGCGCGTGGCCTACGTTCAGCCGCGCTTGCCGAACCGGGCGCGGAGGTCGGGCTTACGCACCTTGCCCGAGGCCGTGCGGGGGAGATCCTCGACGACCACGACGTTCTTGGGGAGCTTGTAGCGCGCGAGCACCCCGTCGAGGTGGCTGCGCACCGACTCGGTCGTCACCTCCGCGTCGTCGCGGAGGGTGACCACGGCCCACGGCACCTCGCCCCAGCGTTCGTCGGGCACCCCGATCACGGCCACCCCCGAGATGCCGCCGATCTCGGCGATGAGGCTCTCGACCTCTGCGGGGTAGATGTTCTCGCCGCCCGAGATGATCATGTCCTTCAGCCGGTCGGCGATGAAGAGGTACCCGTCGTCGTCGAGATAGCCCAGGTCACCCGAGCGGAACCAGCCGTCGTCGGTGAATGCTGCAGCGGTCGCCTCGGGCAGGCCGTGGTAGCCGAGGAAGACGTTGGGGCCCGAGATCTCGATCTCGCCCACCGTGCCCGCCGGCACCCGCTCGCCGTTCTCCCCGGCGATGCGCACATCGGTGAAGAAGTGGGGGAGGCCGACGCTGCCCTGCTTCTCGCGGGTCATCGCCGGCGACAGCGCGGTCGCGCCGGGGGAGGTCTCGGTCATCCCGTAGCCCTGCGAGAACGAGAGCCCGCGCTCTTCGAAGGCGTTGAGGATGCGCAGCGGCACCGCGGAGCCGCCGCACGTGAGCTTCTGAAGGCTCGACACGTCGGTGCTCGGCCAGTCGGGATGATCGGCCATGAGTTGGTAGGTCGTCGGAACCCCGCTGAGCATGGTCACGCCGTGACGTTCGACGAGGCGGAGTGCGCGCCCGGCCTCGAACCCCTTCTCGAGCACGAGCGTCGCGCCCTTGAGGATCACCGGAAGTGCCCCCATCCCGAGCGACGCGACGTGGAACAGGGGGGAGATCATCAGAGCCACGTCGGACGAGACGACGTCGTAGTCGACGATGCAGTTCATCGCGCACCACGTCAGGTTGCCGTGGCTGAGCACGGCTCCCTTCGCCCTCCCCGTCGTTCCGGAGGTGTAGATGATCGCCGCCGGATCGTCGAGACCGATCCCCGCATCGGCGGGGCGTGGAGCGGCCTCACGCATATAGTGCGCGAGGCCCGGCACCCCCGGAGCACCCTCGCCGGTGAGGAACACGTGCGCGACGCGCGCCGCCTCGATGCCGTCGGCGACACGCTCGGCGAACTCGGCGTCGTACACCAGGGCTTTCGCGCCCGAGTCGGCCAGCACGTGCGCGATCTCGGGCGGAGCGAGGCGCGTGTTCACCGGCACGAACACGGCGCCGCGCTGCGCGCAGCCGAACAGCACCTGCAGGAACTCGGGGCTGTTCTCGCCGAGGTAGCCGACCGCATCGCCCGCACCGATCCCCCGGTCGGCGAGCACGGCCGCTACCCGGTCGGCAGCATCGGCGAGGGCGCGGTAGGTCATGGTCCGGTCGTCGCCGAAGACGATGGCCGGCTTGTCGGGCGTCTTCCGTCGCCGCTTATCGAGCCAGAAGCCGAGTCCGTGATCCTGCGTCATTGCGTGTCCTCATCGTCGAGGGTGTCGGGAGTCGACCCGGTGGGTCAGGCGTAGAAGCGGTAGAGACCGCGCGCGATGACGGCGGGCTTCGTGCCGCCCTCGATCTCGATCGTCTGGTCGACCGCGAACTGGTAGCCGCCGGGCACCTCGGTGACCTCGGCGATCACGGCACCGCCGCGCACCTTCGCCCCCACCTTCACGGGCGAGACGAACCGCACCTTGTCGAGGCCGTAGTTGACCTTCGCGCTGACGCCCTCGACGTCGAACAGCTCCGACCAGAACTTCACCGTCAGCGACAGCGTCAGGAAGCCGTGGGCGACGGCGCCGCCGAACGGGCCGTCTTTCGCGCGCTCGGGGTCGACGTGGATCCACTGGTGATCGTCGGTGGCGTCGGCGAAGAGGTTCACCCGGTCCTGGGTGACCTCGACCCAGTCGGTCCAGCCGAGGTCGGTTCCGGCGAGGCCGGCGGCATCGGTGTAAGCGACGGTAGTCGTCATGAGTGCTCCTAGGGGTATGAGGGTCAGGTGAGGTTGAGCAGGCGTGCGGCGTTGTCGAGGAGGATGCCGGGCATCACCTCGGGCTTCAGGTCGGTCTGTTCGACGTCGCGCAACCACCTGTCGGGCGTGAGCAGCGGGAAGTCGGAGCCGAAGAGGATGCGGGACTTCAGGAACGAGTTCGCGGCGCGCACGAGCTGCGGCGGGAAGTACTTCGGACTCCAGCCCGACAGGTCGATCCACGTGTTGTGCTTGTGGGTCGCGACCGAGATCGCCTCGTCCTGCCAGGGCACCGACGGGTGGGCCATGATGATCTGCAGCTCGGGGAACTCTGCGGCGACCGTGTCGAGCAGCATGGGGTTCGACAGTGCCAGGCGAAACCCGCGTCCTCCGGGCATCCCCGCGCCGATCCCGGTCTGGCCGGTGTGAAACAGGGCCACCATGCCCGCGTCCTGCAGTGCGGCGTAGAGCGGGAACCATGCCGGGTCGCTCGGATCGAACCCCTGCACGGTCGGGTGGAACTTGAACCCGCGCACCCCGTAGTCGCCGATCAGGCGTTGTGCCCGCTCCACCGCGTCGGCGCCGCGGCGGGGGTCGACCGAGCCGAACGGGATCAGCACGTCGTTGTTGCGAGCGGCAGCTTCCGCGATCTCCTCGTTCGAGAGAGGCGGATGCTGCAGCGCGGTCTGGGCGTCGACGGTGAAGACGACCGCGGCCATCTGCCGCTCGCGGTAGTACGCCGCGATCGCGTCGATGTCAGGGCGCTCGAGTTCGGCGCTGAAATACTTCGAGGCGGCGTCGGCCAGGTCGGGCGGCAGCGAACTGTGTCCGTGATCGTCGACCTCCACGTGCACGTGCACGTCGATCGCGCGGATCGAGGCGAGGTCGATCGCCGGCTCGTAGCGGGTCACGGCCGGGGGCGCTGCAGTTCTTCGGGAAGGGCGGGGAAGCGTTCGCCGACCGACTGCTGGTGCTCGCCGATGAGGGCGGGAAACTCATCCTGCAACGCTTCGACGTCCCATCCGCCGTCGTGATACGCGGTGACGACGGGCTCGGGGTGCGACCACAGTTGCAGGCGGTCGCCGCCCACACCGATCGCCTGGCCGGTGACGCCGCTCGCCTCGTCGGAGGCGAGGTAGGCGATCAGCCCCGACACGTCGTCGGCGGTGCCGAATCCGAGGTCGTGGCGATAGAACGCCGGCATCGGTTCCCCGGCCGTATCGGCTTCGACGGCGGCCGCGAAGTAGGGGACCGTCGCGGTCATCGCCGTTGCCGCGACGGGCACGACGACGTTCGCGGTGATGCCGGCCTTCTTGAGCTCGAGTGCCCACGTGCGCACCATGCCGACGATCCCGGCCTTGGCGGCGGCGTAGTTCGTCTGACCGAAGTTGCCGCGCTGCCCGGTGGGGGAGCCGATGCAGATGATGCGGCCGGCGATCTCGTTGGCGCGCATGTAGGTCGCCGCTTCGCGAACGCACGTGAATGTGCCGCGGAGGTGGACGCCGATGACGGTGTCGAAGTCGTCATCGCTCATCTTCCACAGCACGGTATCGCGCAGGACGCCGGCGTTGGTGACGAGGATGTCGAGGCGGCCGTACGTGTCGACGGCGGTCGAGACGAGCAGCTGTGCCGTCTCGGTCGAACCGACCGGCGCGACGACCGCGACGGCCCTGCCCCCTGCGGCCTCGATGCTGGCGACCGCCTCGGCGGCCGTGGCGGCGTCGACATCGTTGATGACGACCGACGCGCCCTGACGGGCGAGTTCCTGCGCGTAGGCGAGGCCGAGGCCGCGGCCGGATCCGGTGACGATGGCGACTTTGCCGTCCAGGGACATGAGGGCTCCTTCGTTGGTGTCTTCATTGAACCTGTAAATCATTGAGATTGTCAATTATTGATTCGTGCATGTTTTGCTACGCTTGCCGCCATGGCAACCGACGGCACCATCTCCGTGCAGAGGCTCGCGTCGGTGTCGCTCGCGGGGGATCTGAGCTTTCTCATGGCGCGGGCGAACGCCCTGTCGCTGGCGGCAGGCAACACGGCTGTGCGGCCGTTCGGACTGAGCGTGCGATCGTTCTCGGTGCTGGCCCTGACGGTCGACGACCGTCGACCCACCCAGCGAGACCTCGCGACGTTCCTCAGACTCGACCCGAGCCAGGTCGTGGCTCTGGTCGACGGGCTCCAGCAGCGCGGTCTCGTCGAGCGACGGCCCGATCCGAACGATCGGCGGGCGAACGTCGTCATCGCGACCGACGAGGGCCGGTCGGTGCACGCCGAGGCCGCGATCGCTGCGCGCGACGCCGAGCAGGAGCTGCACTCCGCGCTCGAGCCGGCCGAGCGCGATCAGCTCGCCGCGCTGCTGCGTCGCATCGCTTTCGTCGACCGGGGCTGAACCGCGCCCCTCAGGTGTGCGCGATGGCGGGGTTCGCCGCATCCGTCGCCGACGATTACGCGGGGGTCGCGGCTTCGCCGAGTTCGGCGGCTTCGTCTGCGTTGGCCACCCGGACCTTGTCGATCATGTCGCGGAGCAGGGTGTTCAGGCCGGCGACGTGCGCCGGGTCCATGCCCTCGAGGATGATGTCCTGCCCGTTCGTCGAGACGGGCAGCATCTCGTCGTGCATCCGTACTCCCGCCGGTGTGAGGTAGAGCGGGCGTGAGCCGCGAGGGCCGTCGACGAGCGTGATGAGCTCGCGCGCAGCCAATGACGTGACGCTCTTGGATACCACCGCCTTGTTGACGCCGATGAACTCCGTCACCTCGGTCGCCGACGAACCCGGCCTGATCGCGAGCGCCGAGATCACTCGCCAGTCGTTGGTGCCGAGCCCGAAGCGCCGGCGCAGCTCGTGCGACTCGCGCCACACGAGCGCGTTCGACAGCAGCGCTATCAGCCGCGGGGTGAAGTTCTCGGGGTCGATCGTCGCGGTGAGCGGTTCGGTGAGCAGGTCATCCGATCCTGCGGGGAATCTCGTCGATGCAGTGCCGCGTGGCATGCAGATCCTTCCGTCGTCGGTGGGGGAACGCAGATGGGGCCCGGCCGGGAGGCCGAGCCCCATCTGGACGTCACGGGGTCAGTGCGCCATGTTCGCGAGCGCTTCGGGGTCGATGGTCGCTATCGAGCGGGTGTCTTGGAACGCCCGGATGCCCTCGATGCCCTGTTCGCGACCGAAGCCGGACTGCTTGACGCCGCCGAAGGGCGCGCGCAGGTCGAGGCGGGTGGCGCCGTGGTCGTTGACCCAGACGTAGCCGCACTCGAGCTGGCTTCCCACGCGCTGGGCGGCCGCGGGGTCGGCGGTCCAGACCGATCCGCAGAGTCCGCCCCAGGTGTCGTTGGCCAGGCGCACGGCCTCGTCCTCGTCGTCGAACGGGATGACGGGGATCACGGGGCCGAACTGCTCCTGGGTCACGACGCGGAGGTCGAGGGCGGGGTCGACGACGATCGCGGGGCGCAGGAAGTTGCCGCCCGCCAGGTCGCCGCCGGGCAGTTCGCCGAACTCGCGGACGTCGGCACCGGCGTCTTTGGCCTCCTGGATGATCTCTTCGACGAACGCCTTCTGCGCGGCCTGGTGGAGGGGGCCCATCGTGGTGCCCTCGTCGAGGCCGTAGCCGATCACGGCCTTCTCGAGGCGCGCGGAGAGTCCCGCGACGACCTCGTCGAGCCGGGAGCGGTGCACGAACACGCGCTTGGCGTTCATGCAGATCTGCCCGGTCGTGTCGTAGATCGCCGCGTAGAGACGGTCGAGATGCGTGTCGTCGATCTCGGCATCGGCGAGGAAGACCGCCGCGTCGTTGCCGCCGAGCTCGAGCGTCACCCGCGTGAGCGATTTCGACGCCATCTCCATGATGCGCTTGCCGCCGCCCACCGATCCGGTGAAGCAGACCTTCGCGATATCGGTGTTCTGGATGAGTCCGGCCATGTTCTCGTCTTTACCGGTGACGACGTTCAGCACTCCCGGGGGCAGCTTCTCGGCGATGCGCTGCACCACGCGGGTCGTCGCCAGCGGCGCCGAGGGCGGCGGCTTCACGATCGCGGTGTTGCCGGCCAGCAGCGCGTGGGGGAGGGCGGCTCCCAGGATCGCGATCGGCCAGTTGAACGGAACGATGACGGTGACCACACCGATCGACTGGTACGCGACCTCGGTCGAGACGGGGATGGCACCGGGGATCACCGGCAGCGTCTTGGTCGTGTCGATCTCGTCGGCCAGCATGAGCGCGAGGTTCCAGCGGATCTCGAACACGAGGGCATCGACCCAGGACTCGAAGCGGACCTTGCCGTTCTCCTGCGACAGGATCGCGGCATCCTCGTCACGGTCATCGGCGATGCCCTTGATCGCCTCGCCCATGATGCGGGCACGCTCTTTGGCGCCGAGCGCAGACCATGCCGGGTAGGCGGCCTTCGCGGCAGCCACGGCATCGGCGACGTCGTCGACGGATGCTGCGGCAGCCTCACCGACGATCGCTCCGGGCTTTGCCGGGTCGGCGATCGAGAGCGTGTTCTCGGTGAACCGCTCCTCCCCGCCGATGTACAGACCTGTGCGGGTTCCCGCGCTGGTCAGAACGTCTCCAGTCATATCGACATCCACCTCTCTGTGAGTCGTTTCCGGGAGAGAACGACGCCGTTTCCCCCGATTCTGCGGGCTGAGTGCGTGCGCCACAACCTCTCCTCGGAGTTTACGTGCATTCCTGTTTACATGTAAAGAGCTTCGTGCTAGCGTCACTTCCGTCGGGGGAGAAAAGCCCTCGACAGCCCGAGAGTGTCGAAGAAGATGCCTGGTCAGGCGCCGGAAATCGGCATGCGTATCAATCGACGAGGAGAGATGCGATGAGTACGAAGACCCTGGATGCCGGGGCGCTGCACAGCGTCGAGGAGCTCGAGGAACTGTCTTTCGAGCTGCGCACCAAACTGCTGGAGCTTTGCGGAACCTACGAGGGGGCCGTGCACATCGGCGGAGATCTGTCGGCCGCCGACATCTTCACCGTGCTGTTCCACTACGGGATGCACATCGACCCCACCGACATCAGCAACCCGGAGCGCGACCGCTTCGTGCTGAGCAAGGGCCACGCGGCCGTCTGCATGTACATCACGATGGCGATGCGTGGATTCTTCTCGTACGAGGGGATCGTCGACACCTACGGCCAGCTCGACAGCGCGTACGGCATGCACCCGTGCAAGGTTCAGCTGCCCGGTGTCGAGGCGTCGACCGGTTCGCTCGGTCACGGTCTTCCGCTCGCGGTCGGCATGGCGCTCAGCGCCCGGCACCGCGGCGACGACCACCGCGTGTTCACCCTGCTCGGCGATGGCGAGACCGGTGAGGGCTCGGTGTGGGAGGCGGCGATGGCCGGCCGCAGCAACAAGCTCGGCAACCTCGTGGCCTTCATCGACCGCAACCGTCAGCTCATGACGAGCCACGCCGAGGAGCGGGTCATGTTCGAGCCCTACCCCGACAAGTGGCGGGCCTTCGGCTGGAACGTCGTCGAGATCGACGGCCATGACATGGGCCAGCTGGTGGGCGCCATCGACGCCCTCCCGGCGCCCGACAGCGACGTCCCCACGGTGATCATCGCCGAGACCATCAAGGGCAAGGGCGTCGACTTCATGGAGCGCAACCTCGCCTGGCACGCCGGATCGCTCGGCGCCGCCGACCTCGAAAAGGCTCTCGCCGCCCTGCAGTCCTCACGCATGAAGGAGAACGTCTGATGCCCACCACCTTCACCTTCGGTGAGTTCCTCGGAGCCCGTTCGGTCATCGGGTCGACCCTCGCCGAACTGGGCGACGAGCTCCCGAACCTCTGGGTGCTCACCCCCGACATCGGCGCCACGCTCGTGGAGTTCCGCGATAAGTTCCCCGACCGCTTCATCGACGTCGGTCTCGCGGAGCAGGCCTGCGTCGGCATCGCCGCCGGTCTCGCATACGACGGCAACATCCCGGTGGTCTCGGGGATGCTGCCCTTCCTCTCCATGCGCGCGCTCGAGCAGGTGCGCAGCGACGTCTGCTACCCGAACCTCCCCGTCAAGATCATCGGCACCCACGGCGGTCTCGTCGGCAACGGCGGATCGACGCACTACGCCGTGGAAGACCTCGCGCTGATGTGCGCGTTGACCAACATGACGGTCACCTCCATCGGCGACCCGCTGATGGTCGGCGAGATCATCCGGCAGTCGATGACCATGACGGGACCGATCTACATCCGTCTGGCCGTCGGCAAGAAAGACAAGGTGCTGTACGAGCCGGGCGAGCACGACGTGCGCATCGGCAAGGGGATCGTCGCCCGCGAGGGAACCGACGCGACCATCTTCACGCACGGCACGACCGTCGCCCAGGCGCTGGACGCCGCCGACGAGCTCGCGAAGGACGGACGCTCGATCCGCGTCGTCGACATGTTCACGCTCAAGCCGATCGACGAAGAGCTCATCGTGCGGTGCGCCGACGAGACCGGCGGACGCTTCGTCGTGCTGGAGGACCACCTCGCCTACGGCGGACTCGCCTCGCGCATCGCCGACGTCGTCGCCGACCGCGGCGTGCGACTCACGACCTTCGAGCGACTCGGGATCCCACAGGTGTACGCCGGCTTCGGCGACGACGAGGAACTCCGCAACAAGCACGGATACGGCCCGGCGGCCACGGTCGCGGCCCTGCGGCGCGCGGTCTCCGCGCAGGCCTGAACGACCCACCTCGGTTCAACGGAGAAGCGAATGAGAACGGTAGCGGTGACACGGATCGGCAGCCTGCGCGATCCCGATGAGAACACGCGAGGACGCATCGGCGTCGTCGACTTCCCCGAGCAGCCGCTCGGGCCCGAAGACGTCCGCATCCGGGTCGCCTATTCGGCGATCTGCGGATCTGACCCCCACCTCGCGGAGGGCTTCTTCGGAACGGACGTACCCATCGGGCTCGGCCACGAGCTGTCGGGGGTCATCGAGGCGCTGGGTGAGCGGGCGACCCGGAACGGTCTGAAGGTCGGCGACCGGGTGGCGGGCAACTTCCTGCGATTCTGCGGAACATGCCGCCCCTGCCAGGAGGGCCGGCAGCAGTTCTGCGAGAACATCCAGGACTACAACCGCCCCGGCATGGCCGAGACCGTGACCTGGCACGAGTCGCAGGTGTACCGGCTGCCCGACGATGTCAGCCTCCTGCACGGCAGCATCCTCGAACCGACCTCCGTGGCGGTGCGTATCGCGGACAAGGCGCGCGCACGGGTCGGGGATCGGGTGGCGATCTGCGGCGGTGGACCGATCGGGCAGCTCACCCTCCAGGTGATGAAGATGAACGGTGCGACCTCGCTCACGATGATCGAGCCCATCGCCGAGCGGCGCGAGATGGCGCTGCGCCACGGCGCGGACTTCGTGATCGACCCCGTGGGTGAAGACCAGGCCGCTCTCGCCTCCGAGATCACCGACGGCCGCGGCTACGACGTCGTGATTGACGCGTCCGGATCGCCGCGCGCCGTGCGGGGCCTGCTCGACATCGCCGGCAAGGGGGCGACCGTCGTCTACGGGGCGATGTATCCCGAGAACTACGAGCTGCCCCTCAACCTGTCGGACTACCTCTACCTCAAGGAGCTGACGCTGACGGGCATCTTCGTCTCGCCCTACGCGTTCCCCCGGGCGCTGCAGATTCTGCCCTACCTGCAGCTCGACGAGCTGACCGAGGCGGTCTACGACCTCGAAGACGCGGTCGAGGCTTTCGCGGTGCACATCAGCGGGCGCTTCCCGAAGGTCGTGCTGCGGTGCAACGACATCGACGAGGAGATGCCGCGATGACCGTTCCGATCGACACCGTTGCGGCACCGACCATCGCGCCGATCCTTGAGGTGCGCGGCATCACGAAGCACTTCGACGGCGTCCAGGCGTTGCGCGGGATCGACCTCGACGTCCGTCCGGGAGAGATCCATGCCCTCCTCGGAGAGAACGGCGCCGGAAAGTCGACACTCATCAAGATCATCACCGGGCTCTATCAGCAGGATCAGGGCGAGGTGCTCGTCGCTGGTGGCGCCGTCGACTTCGCCAATGTGCGCGCCGCGCACCGAGCCGGCGTCGTCGCGCTGTACCAGGAACTCTCGATCGTGCCGACGATCAGCGTCGCCGAGAACATCGTGCTGGGTGACGATGCGCCGTCGACCCTCGGCGTCGTGCGTTGGAAGCAGCTCCGCGCACACGCACGGGCACAGCTCGATCGGTTGGGTCAGCACATCAGCCTGCGTCGCCTCGCCGGTGGTCTCTCGCCCGTTCAGCAGACGATGGTCGCGGTCGCCCGCGCGCTGTCGATCGATGCCAAGGTGCTCATTCTGGACGAGCCCACCGCGGCCCTCACGGACACCGAGATCGAGGGGCTCTTCACGGTCCTGCGAAGTCTGCGTGACGAGGGTGTCGCCATCGTCTACGTGTCGCACCGGTTGGAGGAGGTGTTCGCGCTCTGCGACCGCCTCACCGTGATGCGCAACGGACGCACGATCGTGACGAAGAATGTGTCCGACTCGTCGATCAACGACGTCATCTCGACGATGGTCGGTCGCGAACAGGACGAGATGTACCCCCCGCGCGGCACCGGTGGGGGCAAGGTCGTGCTATCTGTCGAGGGGCTATCCGGCCGGCGCGTGAGCGATGTGTCGTTCGAAGTGCGTGCGGGGGAGGTGGTGGGCGTCGGAGGTCTTGCGGGATCGGGGCGGAGCGAACTGCTACGCCTCCTCGCCGGGGCTCAGAAGAGTTCGGGAGGCATCGTCCAGATCGACGGGGCCACGCTGGTCGGCCGCGGGGTCGGCCGCGCCCTGGATGCGGGCATCGCTCTCGTCCCCGAGGAGCGCCGCGCGCAGGGCGTGATTCTGTCGGCACCGATCGCCGACAACATCGCGATCGCGAACCTGAAGTCGGTGAGCCCGGGCGGTGTCGTGTCCCAGCGACGAATAGTGCAGTTGGCCAAGCGGGCGCTCGCGGAGCTGCAGATCAAAGCCCGCGGCGTTCGACAGCCCGTCGGGCAGCTCTCCGGCGGGAACCAGCAGAAGGTCGTGCTCGCGAAGATGCTGGCGCGCAATCCCAAGGTGCTGCTCATGGATGAACCGACTCGAGGGATCGACGTGGGAACGAAGGCGGAGATCTACCGCCTCATCCGCGAGCTCACTGCGACCGGAACGGCTGTCGTGGCCGTCTCCAGCGAACTGCCCGAACTCATCGGGCTCTCGGACCGGATCCTCGTGATGCACGAGGGCCGCATCTCCGGCGAAGTCGATGCAGACGGCGCCGACGATGAGCTCATCCTCACTTATGCATATGGAAGGGACGCCTGACATGGCGCAGACA
This sequence comes from Microbacterium sp. Gd 4-13, assembly GCF_003095395.1. Classification (GTDB taxonomy): domain Bacteria; phylum Actinomycetota; class Actinomycetes; order Actinomycetales; family Microbacteriaceae; genus Microbacterium. The sequence continues at coordinate 249,893 of NZ_QEIJ01000005.1, read as the reverse complement.
GATACCCTCACGATCGCCGCAGTGGAACCCGACCGCTCCCCGCGCTTGCAGTGGGTGTGGCAGGGGAGCACGGTCATCGCCCTCGTCGTGCTCGTCGCCGTATTCACCGTCGCCGGCAACGGGGTGTTCCTCACCGCGGGCAACATGACGAACATCCTCAACCAGGTCGCGATCCTGACGATCATCGCGGTTGCGCAGACCTTCGTCATGGTGGTCGGAGACTTCGACCTCTCGGTGGGAACGACGGCCACGCTCTCCGGTGCGTCCGCCGCCGCCCTCATGATCGCCGGGGTGCCCGTCCCGGTGGCCATCGTCTTGGCCATGGTCGTGGGCACGCTCGTCGGCGTGATCAACGGCATCCTCGTCGCCTATCTCAACCTGTCGGCGTTCGTGGCGACCCTGGCGACCATGACCACCGTCGGCGGGCTCGCCCTCATCGTCACAGGGGGGACGACCCTGTACGGCTGGCCGGAAGAGTTCGGCTTCCTCGGGCAGGCGCGCGTGAACGGTATTCCGTTGCCGGTCGTCTACGCGATCATCATCGCCGTGGTCGCCTGGGCGGTTCTGCGCTTCACGACGATCGGGCGGCGCTGGTACGCAATCGGCGGCAATGCCGAGGTCGCGCGACTGTCGGGCGTGAGCGTACGCTCCACGCGTTTCCTCGCGTTCACCGTCGCGGGCTTCCTCTCGGGGCTGGGCGGCATCGTGCTGGTCAGTCGCCTGGGCAGCGCCGGCTCGTCGAGCGCGAACGACCTGATGATGTTCGCCGTCGCCGCCGTGTTCCTCGGTATGACCCTGCTGCGATCGGGGCAGGCGAACATCGGCGGAACCATCGTGGGCGTCGCGATCATCGGCGTCGTCCAGAACGGACTCAACATCATCGGCGTGAACACCTACATCCAGCAGGTGCTCATCGGCGTGATCATCATTGCCGCGGTCCTGCTGTCGGGGCTGAAGCAGAAGAACGCCTAGCGCGGCCGCGCCGCCCTCAAGACACCCCCTCCCGCCGGGGCGCCGCCCCGGCGATCACACCATTCGCAGTATGAAACACGACAAAGGAGTTCGCTCATGCGCAATGTAACTACGAGGCGCCGCCTCACCACGGTCGCGGTCGCCCTGACCGCCGCGGTCGCTCTTGCCGGGTGCTCGGTGACCACCGGAACCACGGGCGGCGGAACGAGCGCCGAGGGCAAGACCGACGGGCTCGGAGACGACGGCGTCTTCAAGGTCGCGGCATTCACCGCCGGCTATGCCACGCCGGGCGGAAAGCTGACCCTGGACGAATTCGTCGAGAAGGGCAACGCGCAGGAGAACTGGGAAGTCACGCTCTACACCAGCGCGTTCGACTACGACAAGATCAACAGCGACGTGCAGACCGCCATCCAGCAGGGCGCTGACGCCATCCTCGCCGGATTCCCCGACCCCCGCCAGATCGCCCCGCTCGTCCAGGCCGCGCAAGAGGCGGGAATCCCGATCTTCTCGATCGACGGCGGTGTCGAGCCCAATGACGACTTCGTCGTGGACATCACCTTCAGCCAGGAGGTGACCGCGGACCTGACGGTAGGTGCGCTCGAAGAGGCCATGGGCGGCCTCGAGGGAAAGAACGTCATGGTGATCGGGCACGATCCGCACATCGGCATTCAGACCCGGTCGAACCTGGCCCTGGACAAGCTCGAGGGAGCCGGAGCGATCATCGCCGGTGGCGACATGAAGCAGGCGCTGGACCCGGGAACCGGTCGCACCGAGGCGCTGAACTTCGTCACCGACTACCTGCAGGCGAACCCCGAAGGACTGGACGGCGTCTGGGTCGGTTGGGATGACGCAGCCCTCGGCGCGGCACGTGCCATCACCGAGGCCGGCCGCAACGACATCTTCGTCACCGGAGTCGACGCCCTCGGCGAGACCGCGGTCGAGATCGCCAAGGACGGCCCGATGTACGCGTCCGTCGCGCAGGACTGGGTCAGGGTCGTCGACGACATGATCGTCCTCATGAACGAGTACCGCGACTCGGCGACGCTGCCCGACGAGAACTACATCCCGTTGGAGGGCGAGCTGATCGACCGCAGCAACGTCGCCTCCTACGAGCCCACGCTCTGATCCGGGCCGGACGATGAGTACCACCACCTCAGCCGACCTGTCGGCGCTGCTCGACCTGAGCGCGGACATCGTCGTCGTGACGGGTGCCTCCAGCGGGATCGGACAGGCGGCGGCAGAGATGTACGCCGCCGCCGGGGCCACCGTCGTCGTCCTCGGACGGAGCGAGGGGCGAGTGGCCGATGTCGCCGCGGGGATCGTCTCGGCGGGAGGCAAGGCCCACGGATACGCCGTCGATGTCGCCGCGCGCGGCGCTGTCGATGCCGTGTTCGAGCGGATCACGGCCGAAGTCGGTCGTCCCACGGTGGTCGTCGCGAACGCGGGGATCTCCGGCGGGGCGAGCTACCTCGGCGACGGCCGCATCGCGGACTACACCAACGCCGAGTGGGACGAGGTCGTCGCGACCAACCTCACCGGCACGTTCGAGACGCTCCGCGCGGCGTCGCGGGTGCTCGAGCCGGGCGGACGCATCCTCGTCACCGCCTCGACGGCGGGGCTGCGGACCGACCCGATGGTCTCCTACGCCTACGTCACCACCAAGGCGGCCATCCTCAACCTCGTCCGCCAGCTCGCGCTCGAACTGGCGCCGCACGGGATCCGTGTGAACGCGATCGCACCCGGTCCGTTCAAGGGCACGCGCATCGGCGACGGCAAGACCGAGATCACCCCCGAGGCGGAGGCGATGTGGGCGGGGACCATCCCCCTCGCGCGGATGGGGACCATGGCCGAGGTCCAGGGGCCCATGCTCTTCCTCGTCGCGCCGGCATCGTCGTTCGTCACGGGGACGATCCTCGCCGTCGACGGTGGGGCGCTCGCCCTTTCCCATACCGGGTTCTGAGAAGAATCCACCCCTCTCTGCCGGCGGGGTCACCACCCCGCCGGCAGCCCACCACGAAGGAGCACTCAGAATGAGACTTGAAGGCAAAGTCGCCATCATCACCGGCGGTGCCAGCGGCATCGGCCGAGCGACCGTCGAGAAGTTCGTCCGAGAGGGCGCGAAAGTGCTCGTCGCCGACATCTCGCTCGAGAGGGCGCAGCAGGCGGTGGACGAGATCACGGCCGCCGGCTTCGACGGCGCCACCGCGGCCTGCCAGGTCGACGTCTCGGTGTTCGCCGAGGTCGAGGCGATGGTGGCCACAGCGGTCGAGGTCTTCGGCACGCTCGACGTCATCTTCAACAACGCCGGCATCGCCGGCGGCAAGCCCCTGCTCGACCACGACCCCGCCGTCGACTACGAGCCGATGATCCGCATCGACCAGGACGGCGTCTACTACGGCATCCTCGCCGCGGGCCGGCAGTTCCGCGATCAGGGCACCCCCGGCGTCATCATCAGCACATCGTCGATCTACGGTGAGCAGGCCGCCGAGCTGTCGTTCACGTACAGCGCCGCGAAGGCCGCCGTGATCTCGTTCACCCGGTCGGCCGCGTACGAGCTCGCGCAGTACGGGATCCGCGCCGTGGCGATCACCCCGGGTCGCGTGGGCACCGCGATCATCAACCAGTTCAGCGACGAGCTCAAAGAGACCTTCGCGAGCGAGCAGCTGCGCAACAAGATGACCCAGCCCTCCGAGATCGCCGACGTGGTGGCCTTCCTCGCGTCCGACGAGGCCAACGTCATCAACGGCACGGTCGTGCACGTCGACGACGGCTACTCCGTCTTCAAGCAGCGGCTCGACCTGCCCACCTTCTAGCGATGAATCCCGACCTCGAGCTGGACCTCGACCTCGCTTGCCACATCAACGTCCTCGTGCCCGACGTCGAGCCGCGCGCACTCGGTGCCGCGCTCGGTGCCCTGGCTGAGCTCGGGTACCGTCGCGCGGTGCTCCCGCCGCTCGATGCGCAGGCGACGGATGCTGCGGAGCTGCGAGCGCTCTTCTCCGAGAGCGGCCTCGCGCCGATCACGATCGCGGGACAGGCGCCGGGAGCCGACGTCTCCTCCGACGACCCCGACGAGGCGGCGGCCGGTGCAGCGATGCTGCGCGCGGCCGTCGACCTCACGGTCGCCCTGGGGGGCGATCAGATGAACGGCGTGCCCTACGGCCTGTTCTCCCACCCCACGGAGCCGGTGCCGGAGCGTCGTCGGAATCGCTCGGCCCACGCCGTGGGGCGGGTCGCCGACTACGCCCACGAGCGCGGTGTGTCGATGACCTTCGAGGTGCTTAACCGGTACGAGACCTCGATGGTGAACACCGCCGCGCAGGCGATGGACTTCGTCGAGCGCAGTGGATCCGATCACCTCCGCATCCACCTCGACACCTTCCACATGGCGGTCGAGGAGGCCGACCTCGGAGCCGCCATCCGGCTCGCACTGCCGAAGCTCGCCTACCTCGAACTGGGGCAGTCCGGTCGTGGTCTTCTCAGCGGCGGCGCCGTCGACCTCCCCGAGGTCGTCGGACGCGCCATCGACGACGGGTACACCGGGCGCTGGGGCGTGGAGGCGTTCTCGCGGCGCGGACTGATCGAACCCGTAGCCGACGCATTGGCGATCTGGCGGTCGCCGTTCGATGATGGCAGGGTGCTCGCCGAAGACGCCCTGCGTGTGATCCGCCGTGGCTGGTCGACGAGCGTCGCCGGCCGACGTGCGCAGCGCCTCTCCCGCGGCGCGACCGTCTGAGCACACCACCCGATCGAAGACGAAGGGAACGACCATGTCCACCATCACGGAGGCCGGCAACCGCCTCATCGACGAAACCTCGACCGAGGGGAAGATCTACCTCGACGGCGCCTGGGTGCCGGGCGGCGGGGGCACCGCAGCATCCATCGCCCCCGCCACGGGGGAGACGATCGCGACGGTCGGGCTGGCGTCGCCCGACGACGTCGCCCGGGCCGCCGAGTCGGCCGCTCGCGCGCAGAAGGAATGGGCCGCGACCCCGCACCCCGTGCGCGCTGCGGTGCTGCGCCGGGCCGGGCAGCTGTGGGAGCAGCACGCCGACGAGATCATGGGGTGGAACATCCGCGAGGTGGGGGCGATCCCGCCCCTGGCCGGCTTCGCCCTGCACGTGACCGCGGAGGAGTGCTACGAGGCGTCGGCGCTGCCGTCGGCGCCGCTCGGGTCGATCCTCTCGAGCGCCGAGCCGCGCCTGTCGCTCGCCCAGCGCGTGCCGGTCGGCGTCGTCGCGGTGATCTCGCCGTTCAATGTGCCTCTCATCCTGGGCATCCGCGCCGTCGCACCGGCTCTGGCGCTCGGTAACGCGGTGCTGCTCAAGCCCGACCCGCGCACGATCATGACCGGCGGCGTGGCGATGGTGCGCATCTTCGAGGAGGCGGGCCTGCCCGCAGGACTCCTCCAGCTCGTGCCGGGCGGCGCCGACGTCGGCGAGGCGCTGGTCACCGATCCCCGCGTGCGGGTCATCGCGTTCACCGGCTCGACCCGCGCGGGCCGCATCGTCGGCGAGCTCGCCGGTCGCCACCTCAAGCGCGCCCACCTCGAGCTGGGCGGCAACTCCGCCTTCCTCGTGCGCGCCGACGCCGACGTCGACCAGGCGGTGAACCTCGCGACGTGGGGCGCGTTCCTGCACCAGGGCCAGATCTGCATGACCGTCGGACGCCACATCGTGCACGAGTCGCTCTTCGACGAGTACGTGGCCAAGCTTGCGGCGAAGGCCGACTCGATGGTGGTCGGCGACCCGGCCGCCGGGCAGGTGCACCTCGGCCCGCTCATCGACGAGGTGCAGCGCGACCGCGTGCACACGCTGGTGCAGGACGCGGTGGCTCAGGGCGCGACCCTCGCGGCGGGCGGGACGTACGAGGGGCTCTTCTACCGCCCCACGGTGCTCGCGAACACCCCGCGCGACGCGGCCGCGTACTGCGACGAGGTCTTCGGACCCGTGGCGTCGGTCGTGTCGTTCTCGACCGACGACGAGGCGGTGGCCCTGGCCTCCGAGACCGACTACGGGCTCTCGCTGGGCATCGTCAGCCGCGACACCGCCGCGGCCCTCGAGCTCGCGCAGCGCATTCCGACCGGCATCGTGCACATCAACGACCAGACCGTCAACGACGAGGCCAACGCCCCGTTCGGCGGGGTCGGGGCATCGGGCACCGGCTCGCGCCACGGCGGGGCCGAGGCGAACATCGACGCGTTCACCGAGACCCGCTGGATCACGATGCGGCGCGAGCCCGGTCAGTACCCGCTCTGACACCGGAGCGGCACTCTCGAGAGTGCCCGTTTCCGCCGAACTGCCCTCATTCTTCGGGCTATCTCGGCGGAAACGGGCACCCTCGCCGCGGAGCGCGCCGTCGCGTCAGGCCCGGTCGAGCACGAAACGGTCGCGGCCGACCGCGGCGCCCACGGCGACCTGGGCGACGGGTACGGCCAGCAGCACGAGCAGCGACAGCATCCATCGTCCGTCGATCCCGTGGAGGGCGCCGAACACCGGCGGGAAGACGGCGGCGAACAGGTAGCCGACCGATTGCGACATCCCCGACAGGGCAGACGAGGCGACCGAATCGCGTGCCCGCTCGGCCATGAGGGTGAGCGACATGTTCAGCGAGGCCCCGGCGCCGAGGCCCGCGCAGAGCGCCCAGACGGTGAGAGCGCCCGGGGCCACGAGCAGCCCGAAGACCCCGACGATGCTCGCGACGGGGAGCACCGCGGGAATCCACCGGCGGGCTCGCCCCCGAAGCAGGAGCGGAACGATGAGCGAGCCGACGATGGTCATGATCTGGAAGATCATCGTGTCGAAGCCGGCGGTCACCGCCGACCGCCCCTGCGAGACGGCGAAGGGGGCGAGCCAGGTCACGAGCATGTAGAAGTACGCGGACTGCAGCGCCATGTAGCCCGCCACGAGCCAGGCGACCGGGTCGCGCCAGATGCCCGTGCCCCGAAGCTTCGTGCCGACACTCGCGCGCGGAGCGCGGGCCGGGGCCACGTACCCGTCGCGTCGACGGGCCTGCGCCATCGCCCACATCCACAGCGCGATCGCGATCGGGAGCAGCGCCGCGGTGCTCGCCAACGCCACGCGCCAGCCGTCCGCCCCGCCGCCCGCCGCGATCGAGATCGGCACGACGACTCCCGAGGCGATTGCGCCGAACCCGCCGAGCAGCGCCGTGTACAGCCCCATCATCAGCGGAACGCGGGTGCCGAAGTCGCGCTTGATCACCGCGGGCATCAGCACGTTCGCCACGGCGAGGGCGGCGCCGATGAAGATCGTGCCGAGCCAGAGGTTCGCACCGGCCCCCGGCCACGATCGCCACGCGGTGCCGGCGCCGAGCGCGATGAGCGAGATCAGCACGACCCGCGACATGCCGAACCGCGACGACAGGGCGTGGGCCGCCGGCGAGACGAGACCCCAGGTCACCAGCGGTACTGAGGCCAGCGCGCCGAGTGCTGCCGTGCTCGTGCCCTGGTCGGCGGCGATCTGGTCGAGGAGCGGCCCCACGCCGGTGATGGTGGTGCGCATGTTCGCCGCGATCACGCAGACCGCGCAGATGAGCAGCGCAATGCCGGGGCCGCGGCGGGCGGGGGGAGGGGTCACGATCGCCGGACTCTCCTCCGGAGCGGAGCGGATGATGCGCGCGACGCTGTCGTCGTCACACGAGCCGCGTCTCGAGCGGCCAGCCCGTGTACGCCTCGGCGAGGTAGGTGCGCCCGGCCTCCGATTCGACCACTGAGCGCAGTTCGCCGAGCTGCCGGCGGTGGTCGAACTCGCTCGTGTCGGGGGTGGAGTGCAGCATCGTCGTCATCCACCACGAGAAGTGCTGCGCCTTCCAGATGCGACGCAGCGCGACCTCCTGGTAGGCGTCGAGGGGGCGTTCGTCGTTGTCCTGCAGCAGAGCGACGAGTGCCGTGTGCAGCAGCACGACGTCGGCGACGGCGAGGTTCATGCCCTTCGCGCCCGTGGGCGGCACGGTGTGGGCGGCATCCCCGACGAGCGCGACGCGGCCGTGACGCAGCTCCGGGGCGACGAAGCTGCGGAAGCGCAGCACGTCGCGCTGGAAGATGTGTCCCTCGTGCAGCTCGGTCCCCGGAACGCGGATGCGCAGCTCTTCCCAGATCTGCTCCTCGGTGAGCGCGTCGGGGTCGGCCTCGGGATCGCACTGGAAGTACATCCGCTGCACGGTCGCGCTGCGCTGGCTGATGAGGGCGAACCCGTCGGGGGAGTTGCTGTAGATGAGCTCCTCCGAGCTGGGCGGCGCCTCGCAGAGGATCCCGAACCACGCGAAGGGGTACTCGCGGAAGAGGTCGCCGCGTGTCCCACCGGTGACCGCCGACCGGACGACCGACCGCGACCCGTCCGAGCCGACGACGAAGTCTGCGTCGATCTCGAACGGCTGGCCCGCAGCATCCGTTCCGATCACGCGCGGGCGCGCCGTGCCCGCATCGTCGACGCGGTCGACGGTCGCCTCGAGCCGGAGGTCCTGCCCGGCCGCGAGGCGCGCGGCGACGAGGTCTCGCAGCACCTCGTGCTGCGGGTAGAGCCAGACGCTGCGGCCGACGAGTGCGGGGAAGTCGATGCGGTGCCCCTCGCCGGCGAAGCGCAGCTCGATGCCGTCGTGACGGTTGCCGTCGGTCAGCACCCGCGTCGAGGCCCCGGTCTCGACGAGAAGGTCGACCGTGCCCTGCTCGAGGATGCCCGCGCGGATCGTGTTCTCGATCTCCTCGCGCGAGCGCCGGTCGAGCACGATCGACTCGATGCCGGAGGCGGCGAGCAGATGCGACAGCAGCAGGCCGGCGGGGCCGGCCCCCACGATCGCGACGCGGGTGCGCTCGACTCGGGTCATGGCGTCTCCTTCGACGAGGGCGGGGCGGGGGGTGCACGGATGCTGCCGACCACTCTGCCGCGCGGGCTCGGCTCTCGCCGCCCACCATTCCCACTCGGTGGGAATCCCCCCTCGTGACCGACGGAGGAGATCTCACGCGCGGAGGACGCCGGAGGCGCCGATCATCCTCCGCCCGTGTCATCTCCTCCCCGCGTTACCTGGCGAGTAGCGTCGTGGGGGGAGGCGAGAATGAGCGACGGGGTCCTACAGCGGGCGATGGGGCTGCTGCGCGCCTTCACCGAGGACGATCCGCAGCTCACCGCAAGCCAGCTGTCCGAGCGATCGGGGCTGGCGCTGTCGACGGTGCACCGCCTGATAGCCATGATGCTGACCGAGGGGATGCTGGCGCGCACCACGGGCCACCGGTATGCGGTCGGCGCGCAGCTCTGGGAAATCGGCGAGCTGTCGCCCCTCGCGGCGCAGCTGCGCGAGACGGCGCTTCCGCACATGGTGCGGCTGTACGAGGCGACCGGTGAGAACGTGCACCTCGCGGTGCTCGACGATCCCACCCCTTCCGCAGCATCCGCCATCTTCGTCGGACGCATCACCGGGCGCTCATCGGTGCCGACGATCAGCCGCAGCGGCGGGCGCCACCCGCTGCACGCGACCGGCGTCGGCAAGGCGCTGCTCGCCACGCGCGACGACGTCTGGCTCGACGACTACCTCTCCGCTCCGCTCGAACTCGAAACCCGGCTCTCGATCACCGACCCCGAGCGCCTGCGGGCCGACATCGAGCGCGCGCGGGGTCGGGGTTACGCGACGACCCGCGAGGAGATGACGCTCGGGAACTTCTCGGTGGCCGCTGCCCTGGGTGCGCTTCCGGGGCTGCCCCCGGCGGCCATCGGCATCGTGGCGCACCTGGGCGAGGCGCTCGACGAGCGCAGGCTCGCGCCTCTGGTGATGCAGACCGCGAAAGACCTCACGCGCGCCGTGCGACACCCTGATTCCCACTGAGTGGGAACGGGGATGCTGCGCCCGCCACCCCCGGTGCGACTCTGTAGACACCCCACTCGAATGGACCGTCGAAGGAGACCCCATGACCGCTTTGGAGAACGCGGCGGACGCCGACCCGCGCGGCGAGGAAGCGTTCGGCTCGAGCGTCGTGCTCGAGCAGACGGCGGCCGCGCCCGAGTCGCTCCTGGCGTCGCCCGACATGCCGTCGCAGCGCGAGATCACCGCCGAGATCGGCGATCTGCACCGTGCCGCCGCTGCGCGCGAGGAGGCCGGTGAGACCCTGCCCCGCACGCTGATCGACTTCTCTCCCTATCGCTCCAGCGTGCTGCGGCACCCCACGAAGAACCCGCGCCTCGTCGACCCCGAGACGATCGAGCTCTTCTCGCCCGCCTACGGCCAGCGCGACGTCGCGGCGATCGAGTCCGACCTGACCCTGCAGCACACCGGCGAACCGCAGGGCGAGCGCATCACGGTGACCGGCCGGGTCGTCGACAGCTGGGGCCGCCCCGTTGCGAACCAGCTCATCGAGGTGTGGCAGGCCAACGCCGCGGGCCGCTACATCCACCAGCGCGATCAGCACCCCGCCCCGCTCGACCCGAACTTCACGGGCGCGGGACGCATGATCACGGACGACAACGGCGAGTACTTCTTCACCACGATCAAGCCGGGGCCCTACCCCTGGAAGAACCACGTCAACGCCTGGCGTCCCGCCCACATCCACTTCTCGCTGTTCGGCACGGGTTTCACGCAGCGCATCATCACGCAGATGTACTTCCCGGGCGACCCGCTGTTCGCCCTCGATCCCATCTACAACACGATCGCCCGCCAGAGCGATCGCGACCGACTGATCTCGACCTACGACCACGACCTGACGGTTCCCGAGTTCTCGATGGGCTACCGCTGGAACATCGTCGTCGACGGTCCGGATGCGACGTGGTTCGAGCCCGAGGGAGAGCACTGACATGAGCGAGACCACCGAGACCCGTCGCCGGCGCCTCGTGAAGGCGGCCGGCGCCGCGCCGCTGCCGCCGACCGCCGGGCAGACGATCGGCCCGTTCTTCGCGTTCGGGCTGCAGTATCCGAAGATGCACGAGGTCGTCTTCCCGCACTCTCCGGGTGCGATCGTCGTCGGCGGCGTCCTCCGCGACGGCGCGGGGGCGCCCATCCCCGACGCCTGCATAGAGATCTGGGGCGCCGACAGCGATGGCACCGTCTCGCGCGGGCGCGGCTCGCGTCGCCGCGACGACCACACCTTCACCGGCTTCGGCCGCGCGTTCACGACCGACGAGGGCCGATTCGAGTTCTGGACCCGCAACCCCGGCGCGGTCGACGGCAAGGCGCCGTTCTTCGCGGCGGTCGTCTTCGCCCGCGGACTCCCCGACAAGCTGCACACGCGCATCTACCTCCCCGAGGACACCGACGCGCTGGCCGCCGACGCCCTGCTGGCCTCCCTCGACGCCGACGAGCGCGCTACGCTCATCGCGACCCGCACGCCCGAGGGTCACCTCCAGCACGACATCCGGCTGCAGGGCGAGAAGGAGACCGTCTTCCTTGCCTTCTGACCCGCATCCCCTCGACGTCGGACTGCTCTCGCCCGTCAGCGCGGGGCACGATGCGGCGGTTTCGGATGCTGCGGTGCTCGACGCCCTCGTCGCGGCCGAGGTCGCGCTCGTCCGCGCGCTCGCGTCGGTGGGAGCGGCTCCCGCCGACATCGCCGACGGTGTGTCGACAACGCTCGGGTGGACAGGGGTCGGCAAGGGGTGCCGGGGGCACGGCCTCGACGCGGCCGACCTCGCCGTCGCTGCCGTCGCCGCGGGTAACCCCGTGGTCGCCCTGGTCGGGATGCTGAGGCAGCGTGTTCCCGAGGCCGCACGGCCGTGGGTGCACCGGGGGGCGACCAGTCAGGACATCCTCGACAACGCTCTGATGCTCCTCGCTCGATCAGCGGCCGATCTGGTGCGCGACGACCTCCACCGGGTCGAGGCGGCGCTCACCGCTCTCGCCACCACGAATCGCGACGTCGTCGCGGCCGCCCGCACCCTCACCCAGCACGCCGTGCCGACGACCGTCGGGGCGCGCGCTGCGGGGTGGGTGCGCAGCATCCGTCGTGCCATCGTGCGTCTCGACGCGGCGCGCGCAGAACTGCCCGCGCAGCTCGGGGGTGCCGCGGGCACCCTGGCGGCGTTCGTCGCCGACCTCGGCGCGGAACGCGCCGCCGGGCTGACGGCGGCCTACGCGGCCGAACTGGGCCTGCGACCCGCCGACGCCCCCTGGCACACCGAGCGCTGGCCCGTCACCGAGCTCGGCGACGCCCTCGTACAGGCGATCGACGCGGTGGGCGTCTTCGCCACCGACGTCGCCACCCTCACCCGCACCGAGATCGGCGAGCTCTCGGAGGCCGCGGGCGGCGGGTCGTCGGCGATGCCCCAGAAGGCCAACCCCGTCTCGTCGGTGCTCGTGCGCTCGGCCGCCCTTCGCGCGCCGCAGCTCGGCGCCACCCTGCATCTGGCCGCGGCCCTCGCCGTCGACGAGCGGCCCGACGGCGCCTGGCACGCCGAATGGCCGACCCTGCGCGAACTCCTCCGCCTCGCCCTCGGGGCAGCCGCGCACGCGGCATCGCTCGCCGCCGGGCTGACCGTCGATCGCGAGGCCGTCGCGCGCAACCTCGCCCTCACCGACGGGCTGCTCGTCAGCGAGCGCCTCGGTGTCGTGCTCGTTCCCCTGATCGGACGCGAGCGCTTCGCCGCGCTGATCCGGCAGGCCGCCGACACGGATCTCGCCGACCTCGTGCGCGCGCTCCCCGAGGCGTCCGCGCTCGACGTCGACGACCTGCTCGACCCCGCCCGGTACACGGGCCTCGCCACGACGTTCGTCGACCGCCTCGGCGAAGGAGAGAACCGATGACCGTCCCCACGTTGGCCCATACCGCCCCGGTCGGTCCTGCCGACGCGCCCCTGCTGCTGCTCGGACCGTCGCTGGGCACTTCGACGATCCTCTGGGAGCGCGTCATCCCCACTCTCGCGCGCTCTCACCGCGTCGTGGCGTGGGACCTCCCCGGCCACGGTGCCTCACCCGCATCGACGTCGCCCTTCACGGTCGCCGACCTGGCCGACGCAGTCGCCGACGTCGCGCGCGGCCTCTCCGACGGCCCCGTCCGCTACGCCGGCGTCTCGCTCGGCGGCGCCACCGGGCTGGAGCTGGCTTTGCGTCACCCCGACCTCGTCGACGCCACCGCGGCGGTCGCCTCGGGTGCGCTCCTCGGCGACCCCGACTCCTGGCACGTCCGCGCGGCCCAGGTGAGGGCGCAGTCGACGTCGGCGCTCATCACCGCCTCGGCGAGCCGGTGGTTCGCGCCCGACTCGCTCGCCCGCGAACCCGAGCTCACGGGGCGCCTGCTCCACGCCCTGCAGGACGCCGACGACGAGAGCTACGCCGCCTGCTGCGAGGCGCTCGCCGCGTACGACGTGCGAGAGCGCCTGGGCGAGATCGCCTCCCCGGTGCTGGCGATGTGGGGCGAGTTCGACCAGGTCGCCCCGGAGGCGAAGGCCGACGAGATCGCACGCGGCGTCCGCCGCGGGCGCAGCATCCGCATCGCCGATGCCGCGCACCTGCCTCCTGCCGAGCAGCCCGCCGCGGTCGCGACCGCGCTCGACGACTTCTTCCGCCGCATCTATGAGGAGGCCGCATGACGACCCCGGATCACGGATCGACCGACGCCGAACGGCACGCGCAGGGCATGCGCGTGCGGCGGGAGGTGCTCTCCGACGCGCACGTCGACCGCGCCGTCGAGCGCACGACCGCGTTCACCGCCGATTTCCAGGACCTCATCACGCGGTACGCCTGGGGCGACATCTGGTCGCGTCCCGCCCTCGATCGCCGGTCGCGGTCGATCGCGGTGCTGACGGCGCTCATCGCCCTCGGCCACCACGAGGAGCTCGCGATGCACCTGCGGGCAGCCCTTCGCAACGGGCTCACGACCGCGGAGATCTCCGAGGTCATTCTGCAGTCGGCGATCTACTGCGGGGTGCCGGCCGCCAACACGGCCTTCCGCATCGCTTCCGAGATCTTCGCCGAGGGGGACGCATGATCGACAAACAGGTTGCGGATGCTGCGGCCGCCGTCGCGGGGATTCCCGACGGCGCGACGGTGATGATCGGCGGCTTCGGCCGCGCCGGGCAGCCCGTCGAGCTCATCGATGCGCTGATCGCGTCGGGAGCGCGGGAGCTCACCATCGTCAACAACAACGCGGGCAACGGCGACACCGGGCTCGCGGCGCTCCTGGCCGCCGGGCAGGTGCGCAAGATCGTGTGCTCGTTCCCTCGGCAAGCTGATTCGTGGGTCTTCGACGGGCTCTACCGCGCCGGTGAGATCGAGCTCGAACTCGTCCCCCAGGGCAACCTCGCCGAGCGCATCCGCGCGGCGGGTGCCGGCATCGGCGCGTTCTTCTCACCCACCGGTGTCGGCACGCTCCTGGCCGAGGGCAAGGAGGAGCGCGAGATCGACGGGCGTCGCTACGTGCTGGAGTATCCGATCCGCGCCGACTTCGCCCTGATCTCGGCCTACCGTGCCGATCGTTGGGGCAACCTCGTCTACCGCGAGACCGCGCGCAACTTCGGCCCGATCATGGCGACGGCCGCCACCACGACCATCGTGCAGGTCGACGAGGTCGTCGGCCTCGGCCACCTCGACCCCGAGGCGGTCGTCACCCCCGGCATCTTCGTCGACCGCGTCGTCGCGGTGGGCGAGCGCCCGTGGCTGCGCGACGGCGTCTTCGTCGGCGGCGTCGACCTCGAGGGGTCGCCCCTCGCCGCATCCGCCGAGGAGGCGTCATGACCACCCGCATCTCGCGCAACGACCTCGCGGCGCGCATCGCCGCCGACATCCCCGAGGGTGCGGTGGTGAACCTCGGCATCGGGGCGCCGACCCTCGTGGCGAACTTCCTCCCCGAGGGCGAGGAGATCCTGCTCCACACCGAGAACGGGCTGCTCGGCATGGGCCCCGCGCCGGAGGCCGGCGCGGTGGATCCCGACCTCATCAACGCCGGCAAGCAGGCGGTCACCGCGCTACCGGGCGCGGCGTACTTCCACCACGCCGACTCGTTCGCGATGATGCGCGGCGGCCACCTCGACGTGTGCGTGCTCGGCGCCTTCCAGGTCTCGCAGAACGGCGACCTCGCGAACTGGTCGACGGGCGAGCCCGGGGCGATCCCCGCCGTCGGCGGGGCGATGGATCTCGCGATCGGCGCGAAGGACGTCTACGTCATGACCGACCTCCTGACGAAGTCGGGGGAGCCGAAGCTGGTCGAGACCTGCGCCTACCCGCTCACCGGTGTCGGCTGCGTCTCGCGGGTCTACACCGACCACGCGATCTTCGACGTCACCCCCGACGGGTTCGTCGTGCGCGAGCTCTTCGGCGACAACACCGTCGCCTCGCTCGAGGCCGCCCTCGGGCTCTCTCTCACTCCGAAGGACTGACATGCCCAGCACCTGGATCTACGACGCCGTCCGCACTCCTTTCGGCCGCGCCGGCGGAGCGCTCTCGGGCGTCCGCCCCGACGACCTCGCCGCGGCCGTGATGGCAGCATCCGTCGCCCGCACCGGACTCGACCCGGCCCGGATCGACGACGTCATCTTCGGCGACGCCAATCAGGCGGGCGAAGACAATCGCGACGTCGCGCGGTTCGGCGCGCTGCTCGCGGGGTTCCCGTCGAGCGTGCCGGGTGTGACGGTCAACCGTCTCTGCGGGTCGTCGCTCGAGGCCGTGATCCAGGGCTCGCGGGCGATCGAGGCCGGTGACGCCGACATCGTGCTGACCGGCGGGGTCGAGTCGATGAGCCGCGCCCCGTTCGTCGTCGAGAAGTCGCCCAAGCCCTGGCCCGCCGTCGGCAATCAGACCATGTGGAACACCTCGATCGGGTGGCGCATGACGAATCCGCGCCTACGCAAGGACTGGACGATCTCGAACGGCGAGTCGGCCGAGAAGCTCGCCGGGCTCTACGGGATCAGCCGCGAGGAGCAGGACGCCTTCGCCCTGCGCAGCCACCGTGCCGCGGCCGACGCCTGGGCGGCGGGGGTCTTCGACGGCGAGATCGTGCAGGTCGACGGGCACGAGCTCGCCCGCGACGAGAGCATCCGTGAGGACACCACCCTCGACAAGCTCGCCGGGCTCAAGACGCTGTTCGCCGCGGACGGCTCCGTCACGGCCGGCAACTCCTCTCCCATCAACGACGGCGCCTCGGCGGTGCTGATCGGTGCCGAGGGCGCGCTCGATTCCGAGCCCCTCGCCCGCATCGCCGGGCGCGGGGTGTTCGGCAACGACCCCGACGTGTTCGGGATCGCCCCGGTCGAGGCGGCGAACCGGGCCCTCGCGCGCGCGGGACGCACGTGGGCCGACGTGGACTTCGTCGAGCTCAACGAGGCCTTCGCGTCGCAGTCGCTCGCGTGCGCGAAGCTGTGGACCGAGCTCGACCCGGCGAAGCTCAATGTGCACGGCGGGGCCCTCGCGATCGGGCACCCGCTGGGCGCGTCGGGCGGCCGCGTCGTCGGGCGAGCCGCGCACGAACTGGCGCGCCGGGGTGGCGGGGTCGCGGTGGTCGCGATCTGCATCGGCGTCGGACAGGGACTCGCGGTCGTGCTCGAGCGCTGACGCCCCACCCCGGCGCACGGCGGTTTGGGGCGCAGTTCTCGGGTCGGGGCGCGGGATTCTGCGCCCCGACCCGAAGAATGCGCCCCGAACCCGCGCGTCACGTGAGCTCGGGTCGGAAGGCGCCCGTGCGCTGACGCGCTCCGACCCGGCCTACGCTGGGAGGGTCCCTTCCGTCGACAGAGAAGACCCGTGACTGCTCCCGTGCTCGCCCCCGCTCCGGGTTGGCGCATGTGGCTGGTGTGGGCCGTCGGCCTCGCCGGCTACGTGCTGTCGATCACCAACCGCACGTCGCTCTCGGCGGTCGGTGTGGATGCGGCGACCCGCTTCAACGCGGATGCATCGGCGCTGTCGATGTTCGCCGTGATCCAGCTGGCGGTCTACGGCGGCATGCAGATCCCCGTCGGACTCCTCCTCGACCGCTTCGGCGCGCGGCCGGTCATGACGATCGGCATGGTGGTGATGGCCGCCGGCCAGCTCGTCATGGCGTTCGCCAGCGACGTGGGCATCGGCATCCTCGCGCGCGTGCTGCTGGGCGCCGGCGACGCGGCGATCTTCCCGAGCGTGCTGCGGGTGATCGCCACCTGGTTCCCGGCGCAACGAGCGCCCGTGCTGGTGCAGCTGACGGGCATCATCGGCCAGCTCGGGCAGATCGTCTCGGTCATCCCGCTCGCCGCCCTGCTGCACGCCACCTCGTGGAGCGTGGCGTTCGGGAGCCTCGCCGGACTCGGGATGCTGTTCTCGGTGCTGATCTTCGTGATCGTGCGCAACCGCCCGCCCACGCGCTCCGCCGATGTCGCGGTCGACACCGACACCGGCACGATCACCGTCGTGCGGTCGTCGGCCGACCTGCGGCAGGGGTTCAGCGAGGCGTGGAAGCACCCCGGCACCCGGCTCGCCTTCTGGTCGCACTTCACCACGCCGTTCGCGGGGAACGCCTTCGTCATCCTCTGGGGCTTCCCCTTCCTCACCGCGGGCGAGGGGCTGCAGCCGGCCGAGGCCTCGCTGGTGCTCACCGCGTTCGTGCTCTTCGGGATCACCGTCGGGCCGGTCATGGGCGCCCTCTCGAGCAGGCATCCGATGCGGCGCTCGCGGTGGCTCGTCCTCCCGTCGATCGGGCTGCAGGCCGCCGCGTGGATCACCGTGGCGGCCTGGCCGGGCCCGGCGCCTCTCTGGCTCCTGCTGGTGCTGGCCTTCGCGATGGGCACCGGGGGCCCCGCGTCGATGATCGCGTTCGACCACGCCCGCGCGCACAATCCGAGTCACCGCCTCAGCACCGCGACGGGCATCGTCAACGGCGGCGGGTTCCTCGCGGGGCTGCTGGCGATCCTCTTCATCGGTATCGCGATGGACCTGCAGGGCGCGGGCACCCCGGACACCTACTCGCTCGACGCGTTCCGCATCGCCTTCCTCACCCAGGTGCCGTTGTGGCTGGTCGGGGCGACCTTCATCGTCGTCGAGCGCAAGCGCACCCGCATCCATCTCGGTCTCGATCGCCCGCGCCGTCCCTGAGCGGGCCGGTGACCTCGTCTGTCGACAGAAGTATCGACGCGAGACGAGTGGTCAGCCGGGGACGCGGGATGCGCGTCGGCGGTTGAGAGCGGCGTTGCCCGCGGCGAAGGCCAGTGCCGCGAGCGCGACGCACGCAAGCAGCGCCCCGATCACGACGAAACCCCCACCCGGCCGCTCATCGTAGAAGTAGGTCGAGTGGACAGGGTCCCACTCCTGCGACTCGATGCCGTACGCGGCTCCCGCCACGAAGACGACCGGTATGGCGACCACCGATGCGATCGCGATGAGGGTGCAGACAAGAGGACTCAGTCGTCGTCTCATGCCCTCAGTCTTGCGTGCCGTGATGAACGCGAGACCGCGTCTGCGCGACGAAACCGTGACATCGGCCCCGGGTCTCGCCGCGCAGAAGCGGTCTCGCGGATTCTGCGGAGGTCAGCCCGCCAGGCGCGGGTAGTCGGTGTAACCCTCGGCGCCCTCGCCGTAGAACGTCGCCGGGTTCGGCTCGTTCTCGGGGTGTCCGCCCTGCCACCGCTCGACGAGGTCGGGGTTGGCGATCGCGAGACGTCCGACGGCGACGGCATCCGCTGCCCCGCGCGCGACGAACTCGGCCGCCTCGTCTTTCGTGGTGAGCTTGCCGAACCCGCTGTTGGCGATGAACACGCCGCCGAACCGCGAGCGGAGGTCTTGCACGAGATCGCCGCCGGGTTCGGCGTGCAGCACGCTGAGGTAGGCGAGGCCGAGGGGTGCGAGGCCGTCGATGAGCGCCTCGTAGGTGGCGCGGACGTCGGCGGGGTCGGTCTCGACGACGTCCTGGATGTTGTGCGCGGGGGAGAGGCGGATGCCGACGCGACCGGCGCCGACCTCGGCCGCGACGGCCGCGGCCACCTCGACGACGAACCGCGCGCGGGCCTGCGGCGATCCGCCGTAGGCATCGGTGCGCTGGTTCGACACGGGGGAGAGGAACTGGTGCAGCAGGTAGCCGTTGGCGCTGTGCACCTCGACGCCGTCCATGCCGGCGTCGATCGCGCGCCGGGCGGCCGCGACGAACTCCGCGCGCACGTCGTCGAGCTCCGCCGTCGTCAGGGCGTGCGGCACGGGGAACGCCTTCTTGCCTTCGGGGGTGTGCACAGCGCCGTCGATCGCGACGGCGCTGGGGGCGACGATGCGGTCGGTGCCCGTGATGTCGGTGTGCGAGACCCGGCCGCCGTTCATGAGCTGCATCACGATGCGTCCGCCTTCGGCGTGCACCGCCGCGGCGACCGCTCTCCACCCCGCGGCCTGCTCGTCGGTGACGATCCCGGGCTGACCGGGGTAGGCCCGTGACTCTGCGCTCGGGTACACGCCCTCGGTGATGATGAGCCCGAGGCCTGCGCGCTGGGAGTAGTGCTCGACGACGATGTCGCCGGGCACGCCGTCGGCACCGGAGCGCATGCGCGTCAGGGGCGCCATCACGACGCGGTTCGGGAGCGCGAGGTCGCCGACGGCGAGGGGGGAGAACAGATCCACGGGGGTCCTTTCGGGGGAGGGGCCGGCGCATCGCGGACGGCCGACCCCCGGCCCAACGGGATGCGGCGCGCCGCTATTCCGCGCCGGTGCTCAACCGAGGAGGTGCTCGAGCAGGATCTTCGTGCCGATGCCGATCAGCACGAGGCCGCCGCCGATCTCGGCCGGCTTCTGGAAGCGGGTGCCGACACGGTGGCCGAGCGCCACGCCGACGAACGAGACGGCGAACGTGATGACGCCGATGAGCACGACCGCCGGCACGATGTCGACGTCGAGGAACGCGAAGCTGATGCCGACCGCGAGAGCGTCGATGCTGGTCGCGATACCGAGCAGCAGCAGCTCGCGCGGGCGGATGCGGCCGGTCGGCACGTCATCGGGGTGCGCGCGGAACGCTTCCCACAGCATCTTTCCGCCGATCAGCGCCAGCAGGCCGAACGCGATCCAGTGATCGACGGGTGCGATGAGGAAGCTGAACTGCGCGCCGAGCAGGTACCCGACGAGCGGCATGGCCGCCTGGAACAGGCCGAAGGTCAGGGCGACGATCAGGGCGTCGCGGAAGACCCGGGTCTTGACGCGCACGCCCTGCGAGAGCGAGACCGCGAAGGCGTCGGCAGAGACGCCGACCGAGACGACGAGAAGGTTGAAGAAGGACACGGGGCGCCTTTCTCGGCGCGCGGGCAGGCGAACGCCCGACACGTCGATGGTGTCGAGAGTCTCGTTCACCCGGAATCCGGGCGGCGCACCGGGTGAGGTCGATCTCACCAGCATGTCGACGCGCTCTGCGGGAACTACTCCCTCTCAGGCCATCATCATGGCAATTTTCCGGCGGGTTTTTCGTTCGGTGCGCCGAAAGCCGACGGCTCGTCGACGGGATGGGTCCTCGCCGGTAGCACGCGCACCCGACCTGTCAAGGGCGGGTCGGTGACACCGTTGCGATGGCAGTGTCGCTACTGCAACGCGTGCGGTACAAGGATCGGTCGCGGTTCGATCGAGATGGATCCTCCTGGTGCGCGGCGACCCCTGCGGTGAGAGTTCCTGCGGGGGTCGTTCTGCATCTGCCGAACGGATGCTGCGTTGGGTCGGCTGTGCGCTCCACCGAGTTTGGGGTGTCGGCGGCCATGCCGATATCTTGCGATCAGGACGACGCAGATATTCCTCCACGGACACCCCTCTGCGCCCCACGTACACGCAACCACGCGGAGGACAGCACCCATGGGTACCGAGATCAAGCCGATGACTTTCGGCGTCGCAGCGGCATACTTCATCACCGGCGTCGTGATTCTGACCGGCATGCTGATCTGGGACGCGAACGGCGCCCCCACTGCTGCTCACTTCGTCACCGCCTTCTCGGGTTACCCGATCGGCCAGGGGATCGTCGGGATGTGGCGGTCGCGTCGCACGCGGTGATCCTCTCCGCACCCGGTCGCGCGTCTTCGCGGGTGCGGTACGGCCGCACCGACGGCGTCGACTACGGGGCGCCGGGCGCATAGACCTCGACCGACTCCGGCCTGGTCCGTGCGGCGAGCACGAGGGCGAGGATCCCGAGGCCCAGCGTGGCGGCGAGCACCGCCAGCGTGCCGAGCGCTGCGAGCGGCCCCGCGAGCAGCTGCACCTCGTCGCCGGGGACGACGAGGTAGGCGACCTGCACCAAGACCCACAGCGCCGCTTGCCCGGCGAGCACCGAGAGCGGCGCCCATCGCCACGGGTGAGGTGCGACACCGATGCGGCCGATCTGCACGGTGGCGATCAGGCCCGCCCCGACCGGGACCAGGATGCCCACGTACCCGAGCGCGCTCCATACCGCGGCATCGGTCGTACGCTGCGACTCGAGCACCGCACCGATCGCTGACGACGTCACGGGCCACAGCGCCACGATGGTCAGCGCGATCGTTCCGAGAGGCTTGCGGGCGACGAGGCTCTGCTCGCGGGTGAGCCCGATCGCGAACATCAGCACGCCGAACGCCCACGCGACGTCTCCCGTGATCGCGATCACCCGAACGGCGGGGGTGCCGAGGAACGACGACGACAACATCGCCAGCACCCCGCAGACGATGAGAGCCGTACCGCCGATCACCCAGGAACGTCTGCGCCGCTGCATGCCTCCACGCTACCGAAGGCCATCGGTCGGTCCACCGGCACGCACCCTCGACCTCATCCGCGCGATGTCGGCGGGCCCCACCCGGCAGCATCCGCCGACCAGGCTCGCACCGGCCGCCCGGTCGTCTTCGGGGAGGCCCGCAGCACCACGCCACACCCGGGCGGCGGCATCCCAGCGCTCGCCGGAGTTCGGGTAGACGACGACGGGGCGATCGGTCACCGACCGGGCGGCGGCGATCGCACCGGGAACCTCGTCGGGGTGGGAACAGTTGATCCCCACCGCGACGATCTCGTCGGCGGAGTTCGCCAGGGCGAAACCGTCGGCCATCGGCTGCCCCGATCGCAGTCGCCCGCCCTCGACCGTGAACGACAACCACGCGGGGCGCCCGGAGCCGCGCGCGAGATCGACGAGAGCTGCGGCTTCGTCGAGCGTCGGGATGGTCTCGATGGCGAGCAGGTCGGCCCCCGCGTCGGCGAGCACCGCGAACCGCGGTTCGTGCCAGCGACGCAGCTCGTCGCGGGTCAACCCCGACGCGCCGCGGTACTCCGAGCCGTCGCCGAGAGTCGCGCCGTAGGGGCCGATCGATGCGGCGATCCAGCGAGGCATGTCGCCGCCGACGGCGGTCGAACGAGCGGATGCGGCGAGGTCGACGCTCGCGCGCAGCATCCGCTCGGTATCGCCGGCTGAGAAACCGCGCCGTGCGAGCGTCGAGAAGCCCACCTGGTACGACGCGGTGATCGCGACCTGCGCGCCGGCGGCGAAGTACTCCGCGTGCGCGGCGCGGATCGCATCGGGGTCGTCGGCGAGCAGCCGCGCGCTCCACAGCGGGTCGGACAGGTCGTGCCCGCGCGCCTCGAGGAGCGTGCCCAGCCCGCCGTCGAGCACGATCGGCCCGGCGGAGAGATCCATCCCTGCATTGTCTCCGACTGCGGCGGTCGAATCCCGGCGTGAGGTGACCGGCGCGGCGTTGTTAGTGTGTGCACGAGCCGGCATCACGGCCGGCGAGAGGGAGGTGCACCCGTGCTCGCCGATATCCTGACGGCGCTCTTCGCGATCGCTTCGGCGGTGCTCGTCGGCTTCGTGGCGCGACGCATCCTCGAGACCCCGGTCGGCTGGCCGCGCAGCATCCTCGTCGGACTCCTCGTCTTCAGCGTCGGACTGCCGTTCTCGAACTGGATGCTGGATCAGTCGGGCCTGCTGGTGGACCGGCGCACCGACGACGTGCAGTCGGCCCTCCTGGCGCTGGCGGTCGTGGTTCTGTCTCTCGCGTGGATCTTCGCCCTGGGGCTCGCGGTGCTCGTCGCGCTCGAGGCCATCTTTCCCACGAGACCGCTGCCGAACCCGATCGACGTGGCCCGCGCGGGCATCCGCCAGCGCAAGCGCACCCGCCGCTACCTCCAGATCCTCGCGATCGCGTCGCAGCACGGCGCGGGCTGGCTCGTCCACGGCACGTCGCGCGTGGAGCGGGAGCTCACGACCAGCCAGCAGCGAGCGCAGGCGCTGGTGTCGACCATCAACGACTCCGGCGTCACCTTCGTCAAGCTCGGCCAGGTGCTCTCCACCCGCCGAGACCTGATCGCCGAGCCCTACATCTCTGCGCTGTCGACCCTGCAGTCCAGCGCCAATACTCTCGCGTGGGACGTCGTCGAGACCGTGATCCAGGACGAGCTGGACCGCCCCATCGACGAGGTCTTCGCGTCGATCGACCCCGTGCCGCTCGCTGCGGCGTCGGTCGCGCAGGTGCACACCGGCACACTCCTCGATGGGACGCCGGTCGTGGTGAAGGTGCAGCGGCCGGCGGCACGCGCGCAGGTGGAGGCCGACGTCGACATCATCCTGCGCCTGGCGCAGCGCGCCGAGCGCCAGACCCGCGCGGGCAAAGACCTGCGGCTGGAATCGGTGGCGCGCGGGTTCACCTCCACGCTCCTCGACGAGCTCGACTACCGCATCGAAGCGCGGAACATGGAGATGATGCGCACCGCTTTGGACCTCATCGCCGAGGCCGACGGCGACGAGAGTCCGCTGCTGTCGATCCCGGCCGTGCACGCGCACGGGTCGACGAAGCGTCTGCTCACCATGGACCTCGTCGCCGGGGAGCCGCTCAGCCGCGCGCACGACCGACTCGACGCGATGTCGGACGATGCCCGCGACGCCCTCGCGATCGGACTGATGACCTCGGTCATCCAGCAGATCCTGCTCTACGGCGTCTTCCACGCCGACCTCCACCCCGGCAATGTGATCCTGCGCGACGACGGGTCGCTCGGCCTCATCGATTTCGGGGCGATCGGGGTGATCGAGAGAAGCCAGCGCGAGCACATGACCGCGCTGCTGCTCGGGGCGCTCACCGAGGACGACGTGATCGCCAGCGACGCGCTGCTGCTCATCGTCGACGTACCGGCCGATGCCGACATCGACGCGTTCCGCCACGACATCGGCATCGTGCTCACCTCCGAGCGCTTCCGGCCCGCCGGCGACGGGTCGATCTTCTCCCGCATGGTCGACGTCATCCGCGACCATCGCATCGCCCTCCCGGGCGACCTCGCATCGGCGTTCCGCAGTTTCGCGACGCTCGAGGGATGCCTGCGGGTGCTCGTACCCGACTTCGACATGATCGCCCGCGCGCTCCCGGTGGTGCCCGGCCTCGCGCGCCGCATGGTGTCGCCCCAGCGTCTCGCCCTCGACGCCCAGGCGAGTGCGGCCCTGGCGGCGGTGCGGGCGAAGGCGTTGCCGCAACGGCTGGAGAACCTCATGACAGGCATCGAGAACGGCACCGCGGGCCTGCGCGTGCGCGCGATCCCCGGTGAGGCGCAGGAGGGGTTCGTCCGCTCGATCGCGGCGCAGATCGTGGGCGCCCTGGTGTCGATCACGGCCGTGGTGGTCGCCATCGTGCTGACGGTGGTCGACACCGGCCCCCAGTACCCGGGCGGATGGGGGCTGTTCGACCTGCTCGGCGCCGCGATCGGCCTGTTCGGGTTCCTCGGGCTCCTGCGCGTCGTGCGACAGCTCTTCGTGCGCGCACCGCGGTAGTCCTCGGGCGCTCCCTTCGCTCCCCTGTCGCGAACGGCTGGTCCCGCCCTTCATTCGTGACAGGGGAGGATCCTTCCCGGGGTTCCCCTGACGCGGGTGGTGGGTGGGACCCGCCGGATGCGACGGGGGAATGCCCCCGGGGGGACGTGTGTGCGGTGCCGGTCAGCGGGCCGCAGCATCCTCCAGCCCGGCTTCGAGGGCGTCGAGCCACGCGCCCACGTTCGCCCGCGCCTCGGGGGTGTCGGGGTAGCGCGAGCGCAGCTGCAGGCCGTTGCGGGTGGCGGTGAACCAGATCATGACGCCGTCGACGTCGATCGCCGCTGACACGTGCTGGATCTCGAGCTCGGGGTCGGTCGGCATGGTCATGCGCCGCACGTCGAGCCACGACAGGGCGAACATCCCGGGCCGGACGGGCATGCCGCCGTAGGGCGCCAGGATCGGCGCGAGCGGGTACGACCCCAGCGCCATGGCCTCCTTGACGGATGCGGCGCAGGCCGCCGGATCGTCGTCGTCGCTCTCGATCACCGCGTTCGTGATGAACCAGCCGACCGCGTCGTGCCAGCGGTGGTCATGACGGCTGTGCACGGGGAAGACCGCGCGCAGCGGCGCATCGGCCAGCGTGCGCGTCACCCGGGTGAGCACGCTGATCGCCAGCGCGATCGCACGCACCGACAGCGCCGACGCCGCGGCGTCGAACCGGCGGAGCTCGGCCGAATCGAGCACGTCGCGCACCTCGACCACGGCTCGTCGCGGACGCGACACGTCGCCGAGCGGCAGGGGGAACAGGGGCATCGCGCCGGCCTCCGCCGCCAGGATCGCGTCCCACCGCTCCGAGACGTGTGAGGGCGCCGGGGGCATCCGCTCGAGCAGGTCGGTGTGCTCGGCGAAGGGCGCGGCGGGCTCGACGGCGACGTCGGGGGCGTCGATCGCGGCGAGCAGATCGCGGATGACGACGTGCCACGACCACATGTCGACGTGCGAGTGGTCGGCGCCGATCACGACCACCCCGCCCTCGGTCTCGTCGTGCGGTTCGAGCAGGCAGAGTCGGTACGACGGTGCCTGGTACGGCGCGCAGGCCTCGTCGAAGACGTCGCGGACCACCTCGCGCGCCGTGCGCCCGGGGGCGACCGGATGCTGCGTCCACGCGCCCGTTTCGACGTCGACCTCGTGCAGGGCCGGGCCGTCGTCGCCGGGGCGGAAGGCGGTGCGGAAGGTGCCGTGCCGCGCGATCACCCGCATCCAGGCCGACGCGAGCTGTTCCCGGTCGACGCCGAGCGGCAGGCGGAACGACACCGCCATCCATGAGCCGGGGCGCTGCCCCTCGCCGACGTGACGCCTCTGATCGAACGAGACCGGCAGGCGCCTGCCGGGCGTCTCACTCGTGCGGACGACGAAGCTGGACAACCGTCCCGGGGGGAGAGTCATCCGTGTGACTGTAGTCAACCGCATGGCGCCGTAGTCTAGGCGGACGATATCTCGCGCTGGTGACGGAGGATGACGGTGGGGTTGCTCGACCTGGGTGGAGCAGCGATCTCTTATGACGTCACCGGCGACGCGGGACCGCTGGCGGTGCAGCTGCACGGGCTGACGTCGAGCCGTTCCCGCGACGCGCAGCTCGGGCTCGATCTGGGCCGTGCGCTCCACGCCGCTCGTGTGCTGCGCTACGACGCCCGCGGCCATGGCCGCTCCACGGGCGACGCCGATCCCGCCTCGTACGGATGGGACCGCCTCGCCGATGATCTCCTCCGTCTTCTCGACCAGGTCGCCCCCGGCGAACGCGTGCACGGCGTCGGCCCGTCCATGGGCACCGGCACGCTGCTGCACGCCGCCGTTCGCGACCCCGACCGCTTCGCGAGCCTGACCCTGGTCGTGCCGCCCACCGCGTGGACCACGCGCGCCGCCCAGGCCGAGACCTACCGGCGCAACGCCCGTTTCGTCGAGCGCGAGGGCGTCGACGCGCTGGTCGAGCTCGGCAGCTCCGCCCCCGTTCCGCCGGCGCTCGCCGACGCGCCGGAGAGCTACCCGGCCGTCGACGCGGGTCTGCTGCCGACGGTGCTGCGCGGGGCGGCCGACACCGACTTCCCGCCCGTCGGCAGGCTCCGCGCGATCTCGACGCCGACGCTGGTGCTGGCGTGGGCGGGCGACCCGGCGCATCCGCTCTCCACGGCCGAGAAGCTGCGCGAGATCATCCCCGGCAGCGTCCTGTCGGTCGCCCGCTCGCCGCACGAGGTGCTCGGCTGGGCCGGCCGTTTCGCCGAGCACGTCGGCGCCGCGGCGCGACGCGCGGGCTGACCCGCAGCATCCGCCCCTCATCTTCGGGCGCGGCGAGTTGCCTCGATCCGGGGGAGCGCGGCGCCCGGATGCCCCGGAGCGCGGCACCTCACGAGCGGCTAGGGGAGCGACGGATGCTTCTCGACCGAGCGTGTGGGGATGAACAGGGCCAGCACCAGCGCGACGACAGCGGCTCCGCCGCCCAGGAGGAACGACACCTGGAAGGCCTCGGGGGTGGGCACCTGCGAGCCGTTCTGCACCGTCGACATCGATGCCAGCACGACGCCGACGATGGCGGCGGCGGTGCTCGTGCCGAGCGACCGCGCGAGCGCGTTCAGCCCGTTCGAGGCGCCGGTCTCGCTCGGCGGCACCGAGCGCATGATGAGCATCGGCATCGCGGCGTAGCCGAATCCGATACCGAAGCCGATGAGGATGTTCGCGACGACCAGGTGCCACACCTCGCTGGCGAACAGCAGCGTGAAGCCGTATGCGGCGATGAGCGAGATCGCGCCGGCGACCAGCAGCACGCGCGGGCCGATCGTGCGGGCCAGGCGCCCCGAGATCGGCGAGAGCACCATCATCACGAGGCCCGACGGCATGACGACGAGACTCGCGGCGAGAAGCGACAGACCGAAGCCCGAGCCGGTCTCGACGGGCAGTTCGAGGATCTGGGGGTAGACGACGTTCGAGGCGAACAGCGCGAAGCCCATGGCGATCGAGGCGAGGTTCGTCAGCAGCACCGGTCGACGGGCGGCGACGCGGAGGTCGAGCAGAGGATCGTCGATGCGCAGCTCGTACCAGCCCCAGACGAGCAGCACCAGGACGCCGCCGATGCCGAGCGAGAGCGTGAGGGGCGAGAGCCACCCCCAGGTGTTGCCGCGCGAGACGGCGAGGAGCACCCCGATCAGTCCGATCGCGAGACCCGCGGCGCCCGCGAAGTCGAACCGGCCGGGGGTGCGCAGCACGCTCACCGGCACCACCAGGAGCACGAGCACGAAGACGACCGCGCCCAGGCCCCCGGCGATCCAGAACAGAACGTGCCAGTCGCTGTACTGCGACACGAGAGCGCTGATCGGAAGGCCCAGCGCGCCCCCGACGCCGAGGGTCGCGCTGATGAGGGCGATCGCGCTGTCGACCCGCTTCTCGTGCAGCACGTCGCGGAGGATCGACACGCCCAGCGGAACGACACCGACCACGGCGCCCTGCAGGGCGCGGCCCACGATCATGCTGCCGATGCCCGTCGACAGGGCAGCGATCACCGAGCCGAGCACCAGCACGGCGAGCAGCACGAGCACGATGCGTCGCTTGCCGTACATGTCGCCGAGGCGCCCCGCGATCGGGGTGGTGACGGCGGCGGCGAGCAGCGTCGAGGTGACGACCCAGGCGGTGTCGTCCCGCGAGGCGTTCAGCAGTTCGGGCAGCTGCGTCTGGATCGGCACGACCAGCGTGAACATGAACGACGAGCAGAGTCCGGCGACGGCCAGGACGGCGATCACGGCCCACTGCGGCGAGCTTCGCGTCAATCGCTTCCGTGCGTTCTCGTCTCGGCCCACTGGCCCCAGGTTAGCCGCGCGCGGGAGGGCCAGGGGTCGTCGCGCGCGATGCGACACTGGGCGCATGCCCGAATCGGACGGCCTCGACATTCGCGCGCTCTCGTCGGTCGAGGGGGTGCACGCCGCATCCCGCCTCTTCGACGAGGTATGGACGGGCGAGCGCTCGACGATGCCGGCGAACATCCTGCGCGCGCTCGAGCACGCCGGCAACTATGCCGTCGGAGTCTTCGAGGGCGAGCGGATGCTGGCCGCCTCGGCCGCATTCTTCGGCCCTCCCGCCGAGCGCACGCTGCACTCGCACATCACCGGCGTGCTGCCGTCGGCCCAGGGGCGGGGGATCGGCCGCGCGGTGAAGCGGCACCAGCGCGCGTGGGCGCGCGAGCGCGGGGTGGAGCGCATCACGTGGACCTTCGACCCGCTCATCGCCCGGAACGCGCACTTTAATGTGGGCGTCCTCGGCGCCGACGTCGCCGAGTACCTCGTCGATCAGTACGGGCCGATGGACGACGACGTGAACCGCGGCGATGCGTCCGACCGCATCCTCGTGTCGTGGGCGGTCACCCCGGCGCAGATTCCGGCGAGCGAGGTCGTCGAGGCGGTCGCGATCCCGCGCGACATCGCGGCGCTGCGCCGAGCGTCGCCGGCGGATGCTGCGCGGTGGCGCCTCGACGTGCGCGAGCGTTTCCTCGCGCTGACCGCCGCGGGCCTGCGCGTCAGCGGGTTCGACCCCGCCCGGGGCTACCTCTTCGCCCGGCGCTGAGCGCGCCGCATCCGTCGAGCGTCAGGCGCCGTCGGCCTCGGGGGTGCCGGGGCCCGGGCCGGGGCGCACCGCGGCGTCGTCGCGCACGTCGATCCGCGTCACGCCGTCGTGCTCGGCGACGTCGATGCGGGGCGCGGCGTCGGCCTCGGTCGAATCGGGGGCGCTCGTCAGCTGGTCGTGGCGCTTCTCGGCGTCGCTCATCTCGGCGCCATCGTGTCGAAGGTCGGTCATGGTGTTCCCCTTACTTCCCGGCGTCGCGCCAGGCATCGCTCTCGAGGTGGGATCCCGCCTGCGGGCCCATGTTCAGCATCCCGCCGTCGACGACCCAGCTCGCCCCCGAGACGTAGGCGGCGGCGGGCGAGGCCAGGAACGCCACGACCGCGGCGATCTCGTCGGGCGTGCCGGGGCGTCCGAGCGGGATGCCGCCGCGGTGCGTCGACTCCGCGTCGGAGGCGTCCATGTCGTTGATGGGCGTGGCGATCTCGCCCGGCGCCACGGAGTTCGCGGTGATGCCGTAGCGCCCGAGCTCGAGCGCCATGGTCTTGAGGAGCCCGCCGAGGCCGTGCTTGGCGGCGACGTACGCGGCACTGCCCACGCGCGGCTGGTGCTCGTGCACGCTCGAGACGGCGATGAGGCGCCCGCCGCGACCCGCGGCGACCATGCGCCGGGCGGCGACCTGCAGGCCGATGAACGCGCCGTCGAGGTTGAGCGCGATGTCTTGGCGCCACGCGTCGAGATCCATGTCGAGGAAGGGGCCGCCCGAGCCGCCGCCGGCGTTGTTGACGAAGACGTCGACCCCGCCCAGCTCGTCGGCGAGACCGTCGATCACGCGCCCGGCCGCATCGAAGTCGGTGGCGTCGAACCGCGCGACCACGGCGCGTCCTCCACGGGCGCGCACCTCGTCGGCGGTGCCCTGGGCGCCCTCCTCGTCGGAGTGCC
The DNA here is from genome assembly GCF_003095395.1 of Microbacterium sp. Gd 4-13. Classification (GTDB taxonomy): domain Bacteria; phylum Actinomycetota; class Actinomycetes; order Actinomycetales; family Microbacteriaceae; genus Microbacterium. Next base: position 219,781 of record NZ_QEIJ01000005.1, on the reverse strand, counting down.
ATGTGATGCCCACGTCGAGTCCGGCCTCGGCGAGGGCGACGGCGGTGGCGGCCCCGATGCCGGAGTCCGAGGCGGTCACGATCGCGTGGCGGGGGGAGAAGTCGGTAGCCATACCCCGAGGCTAGGCCGCGCACGGCTCACCGGCCCGGGCCTTGCCAGCCCGGTGGCGGGTCACTAGCGTGCCCGCCGCGGCGGTGCCGCCCGCCGGGGGCGGTTGCTCAGGCTGCCGCCGCTACCCTGAACGCATGTCTCCCGCGCGTTCCACGGCCCCGGTGCGCCTGTCGGCGGTCGAGCTGCGCGTGCTGCACCTGCCGCTCGTCTCGCCGTTCACCACGTCGTTCGGCACGGAGGACGTGCGCGAGGTCATCGTCGTGCGTGCGCTCACCGACGCCGGCGACGGCTGGGGCGAGGTCGTCACCCAGCACGCGCCGCTCTATTCGAGCGAGTACACCCACGGCGCGTGGGACGTGCTGCGCCGCTGGTTGATCCCCGCTCTCCTCGAGCGCCCCGCCGTCTCGGCCGAGGAGGTCGCGGGCGTGCTGTCGCCTTTCGTCGGCCACCGCATGGCGAAGGCGGGCCTGGAGACGGCCGTGCTCGACGCGGCGCTCCGCGCCGAGGGGCGCTCGCTCGCCGCTCATCTGGGCGCCGTGCACGATCGAGTGCCGTCGGGGGTCTCGGTCGGCATCCAGCGCGACCCGGCCGCGCTCGTCGACGCTGTCGGCGGTTACCTCGACGAGGGCTACGCGCGGATCAAGATCAAGATCAAACCGGGCCGCGACATCGACGACACCGCAGCCGTGCGCGAGGCCTTCGGGGCGATCCCGCTGCAGGTCGACGCCAACTCGGCCTACACGATCGCCGACGCCGAGCTGCTCGCCGATCTCGACCCCTTCGATCTGCTCCTCATCGAGCAGCCCCTGCAGGAAGACGACCTCGTCGATCACGCGACCCTCGCCCGTCGTCTTCGCACTCCGGTCTGCCTCGACGAATCGATCGTGTCGGCGAAGGCCGCGGCCGACGCGATCGCGCTGCGCGCCGCATCCGTCGTGAACATCAAGGCCGGCCGTGTCGGGGGCTACCTCGAGGCCGTCGCCATCCACGACCTCTGCCGGTCTGCGGGGCTCCCGGTGTGGTGCGGCGGCATGCTCGAAACGGGAATCGGCAGGGCCGCGAACGCGGCGCTCGCCGCCCTCCCCGGCTTCACCCTCCCCGGCGACGTGTCGGCGTCGTCGCGCTTCTACGCGCGTGACATCGTCACCGAACCGATCACGCTCGACGACGGCCACGTGCGCGTCCCCACCGGCGACGGCCTCGGTATCGAGATCGACCACGAGGCGCTGGAGCAGTTCACGGTGCACCGGGAGACGATCGCCCGGTGAGACGACGCACCACCCGGCAGCGCGGCGCTGCCCTCCTCGCGGGAGCCCTCGCGATGCTCGCGCTCGCGGGCTGCGCCGAAGCCCCGCACCCCTCGCCGTCGGCGACGGCCCTCCCGATCGGGATCACCGCCTCGGTCGTGCAGCTGGCCGGCGACGTCGCCACGCGTCAGGCGCAGGTGCAGATCCACAACGCGGCCGACGACGCCCTCGTCATCGGCAAGGTCGAGCTCGAGGACGACCGGCTCGACGGGCTCGCCGAGCGGGTCGTCGCCGGCGAGACCGACATCGCCCCCGGGCGTACGGTCGACATCCGCGTGCAACTGCCGGCGGTGAACTGCGACGCGGCCAACGAGGGCACCACGATGCTCGAGGTGAAGTTCACGCTCGGTGCCGCCGACTCCATCGCGCGCATGGCCGTCGCGGACTCGCTCGGGTTTCTCTCCGACCTCCACCGACGCGAGTGCTCGACCGGCTGAGCGCGATCCCGCCCCGGAACTAAGATGGGGGAGGCGGCCAGTCGGCTGCTGAACCCCCGCGTCGCATTCGACCCCTGGAGCCACCGTGGCCGAACAGTCCCGCCTTGATAAGGTCATCGCCCTCGCCCGCCACCGCGGGTTCGTCTTCCAGGCGGGCGAGATCTACGGCGGTTCTCGCTCGGCGTGGGACTACGGCCCGCTCGGCACCGAGCTCAAGGAGAACATCCGCCGCCAGTGGTGGCAGACGTTCGTGCGCGGGCGCGGCGACATGGTGGGCCTGGACTCCTCGATCATCCTGCCCAAGCGCGTGTGGGAGGCGTCCGGCCACGTCGCGACCTTCACCGACCCGCTCGTGGAGTGCCTGCACTGCCACAAGCGCTTCCGCGCCGACACGCTCATCGAGGACTTCGAAGCGCGCAAGGGCCGTGCCGCCGAGAACGGCCTGCTCGACGTGCCGTGCCCCAACTGCGGCACGAAGGGGCAGTACACCGAGCCGCGCTCCTTCTCGGGCCTGGTGAAGACCTACCTCGGCGTCGTCGACGACGAGAGCGGTCTCTTCTACCTGCGTCCCGAGACCGCGCAGGGCATCTTCGTCAACTTCACCAACGTGCTCACCGCGTCGCGCAAGAAGCCCCCGTTCGGCATCGGCCAGGTCGGCAAGGCGTTCCGCAACGAGATCACCCCCGGCAACTTCATCTTCCGCACCCGCGAGTTCGAGCAGATGGAGATCGAGTACTTCACCGCGCCCGACGAAGCGCAGGAATGGTTCGACCACTGGGTCGAAGCCTGCTGGAACTGGTTCATCGACCTCGGCGTCGACGCCGACAACATGCGCCGCTTCGACGTGCCCGAAGACGACCGCGCGCACTACTCGGCCGGAACCATCGACGTCGAATACCGCTTCGGCTTCCCGGGCAAGGAGTGGGGCGAGCTCATGGGTGTCGCCAACCGCACCGACTACGACCTCACGAGCCACTCCGAAGCATCCGGTGCGAAGCTCACGTTCTTCGACCAGACGAGCGGAACCACCTACACCCCGTACGTGATCGAGCCCTCGTTCGGACTCACCCGCGCGATGATGGCCTTCCTCGTCGACGCCTACCGCGAGGAAGAGGTGCCGAACGCCAAGGGCGGCACCGACACCCGCACGGTGCTCAAGCTCGACCCGCGCCTCGCGCCCGTCAAGGTCGGCGTGCTGCCGCTGTCGCGCAACGAGCGTCTGTCGCCGCTGGCCCGCGAGGTCGCCGACGACCTGCGCTCGGAGTGGAACGTCGACTTCGACGACGCCGGCGCGATCGGCCGTCGCTACCGTCGCCAGGACGAGATCGGCACCCCGTTCTGCGTCACGATCGACTTCGACTCGCTCGACGACCGCGCCGTCACCGTGCGCGACCGCGACACCATGTCGCAGGAGCGCGTGCCGCTCGACGCTCTGCACGGCTACCTCGCCGAGCGCCTCCGCGGCGCGTAAGCGCCCGCACGACGGTTCGAGCGTAGGAGACGCCCTCGGCGTAGGCCGATCCCGTGCGGATCGTCCTACGCCGGGCCCTTCTCCTACGCCGACTTCTCTTTCGCGGCGGCCTTCATCGCGCGCTTGTGCTCGCGCACCTTCGTGAGCGAGTCGGGGCTGGTGATGTCGGCGACGGAGCGGAACGACCCTTCCTCGCCGTAGGGGGCGGATGCTTCGCGCCACCCCTCGCCCGTGAAACCTCGCTGCTTGCCGAGGAGGGCGAGGAAGATCTTCGCCTTCTGCTCGCCGAAGCCGGGGAGGGCCTTGAGCCGCTTCAGCACGTCGGCGCCGGTCGGCTCGTCCCGTGTCCAGATCGCGGCGGCGTCGCCGTCCCAGTCCTGCTCCACCGCGGCCGACAGGGCCTGCACGCGACCCGCCATCGACCCGGGGTAGCGATGCACCGCCGGTGCGGTCTTGAAGGCCTCGGCGAAGGCGTCGGCGTCGTAGTGGGCCAGCGTGGATGCGTCGAGCGACCCGACGCGCTCGCGCACCTTGAGCGGCCCCGCAAACGCGGTCTCCATCGCGACCTGCTGGTCGAGCAGCATCCCGATCAGCAGCGCCAGGGGGTCGCTCGAGAGCAGTTCGTCGGCGGCCGGGTCGTCGGTGATGTGCAGCGTCATCCCTCCAGTGTGCCGCAGGGCTCCCGCCCGGAAACCGCGAGACTTCACCCCCGATACGAGACGTCACGCGACGCGCGCAGTCTCGCGCACAGGATGGAGTCTCGCTGACAGCGCGGTGACAGCGGCGGTTCGACGACGACGGCGCCGTGACAGCGCCCCCGACGCACTCTGGTGTCAGCCCACAGAAAGGCAGACAACCCATGAGCTCATCCGCTCCCTCGGGGCGCGTCCCCGCCGTCCGCGCCGAAGGCCTGGTGAAGACCTTCGGCACCAACCGCGCCGTCGACGGGGTCGACCTGATCGTCGACGCCGGCACGGTCTACGGTGTGCTCGGCCCCAACGGCGCCGGCAAGACCACCACCATCGGCATGCTGGCGACGCTGCTGCGTCCCGACGCGGGCCGCGCCGAGATCTTCGGGCGCGACGTCGTGCGCGAGGCGCAGGTCGTGCGCCAGCTCATCGGCCTCACGGGGCAGTTCGCCTCCGTCGACGAGACCCTGTCGGCCACCGAGAACCTCATCATCTTCGGGCGCCTGCTCGGGCTGTCGCGGGTCGACTCCCGTCGGAAGGCGGGGGAGCTGCTCGAGGAGTTCGGGCTCACCGAGGCCGCTCGTCGTCCGCTGGCGAAGTTCTCGGGAGGGATGCGGCGCCGCCTCGACCTCGCGGCGTCGCTCATCGCCCAGCCGCCGCTGATCTTCCTCGACGAGCCCACGACGGGCCTCGACCCCCGTACGCGTGGGCAGATGTGGGACACGATCCGCCGGCTCGTCGCCAACGGCTCGACCGTGCTCCTCACCACGCAGTACCTCGACGAGGCCGACCAGCTCGCCGACCGTATCGCCGTCATCGACCGCGGTCGGGTCGTCGCCGAGGGAACGGCGCCCGAGCTGAAGGCCTCCGTCGGGCAGGCCTCTCTCGTGCTCCGCCTGCGCGACGGCGCCGAGCTGGCCCTGGCTCGAGAGACGGTCGACCGGGTGCTGGGCGCGTCGGCGATCGTCTCTCCGGAGGCGGCCCGACTCACCGTGCCGATGAGCGACCCCGACCGGGTGACGACCTGCTCCTGGCCTTCCGGGAGGGCGGGGTGCACCTGAGCGAGTTCAGCGTTCAGCAACCGACCCTCGACGAAGTCTTCCTCACGCTGACCGGCACGGGACCGTCGTCCGACGCGGATGCCGCGGACATCCCCGATCTCGAAGGAGCACGCGCATGAGCACCCTGACCGCACCCCTCACACCGGTCGCCGATCGCGACCTCCGCAATCACGCGGGCGTCGCGCAGACCGTGCAGAACACGTTGACGATGGCGTGGCGAGGACTGCTCAAGATCCGCCGGACCCCCGAGCAGCTCATCGACGTGACGGTGCAGCCGATCCTGTTCACGCTGATGTTCACCTACATCTTCGGCGGCGCGATCGCCGGCGACGTGCAGAGCTACCTGCCGATCATCATCCCCGGCATCCTCGTGCAGACGGTCATCACCACGTCGGTCGTGACGGGCGTGCAGCTGCGCGAAGACATGGACAAGGGGGTGTTCGACAGGTTCAGATCGCTGCCGATCGCCCGTATCGCTCCGCTGTCGGGAGCCCTCCTGGCCGATACGGTGCGCTACGCGATCGCCACCACGCTCACCTTCACGATGGGCTTCATCATGGGCTTCCGTCCGGCCGGTGGCTTCGGCGCCGTGGTCGCCGCGGGCGTCCTGGTCGTGGTCTGCTCGTGGGCGGTCAGCTGGATCTTCGCGTTCTTCGGGGTGGTGGCGCGGACCGCCTCGAGCGTGCAGGGGGTGTCGCTGGTGATCCTGTTCCCGCTGACGTTCCTCTCCAACGCCTTCGTCCCCGCCGACACGATGCCCGGGTGGCTGCAGTGGTTCGTCGACATCAACCCCGTCTCGCACCTGGTGACGGCGGTCCGTGATCTCGTCAACAACGGCACCGTCGGATCCGACGTGGTGATCACGCTGATCGGCGCGGCCGTGATCGTCGCGGTGTTCGCACCGTTGACGGTGCGCACCTACATGCGCAAGGCCTAGACCGCGTCGTCGTCCAGCAGGGCGGCGAGCCGGATGAACTCGGCCGCGGCGTCGGGGACGGGTTCCTCCGGCGCCGCGGCCATCCGCGCGACCAGGCGGGTGCGGTACGGGTCGTGCTCGTCGGCGCTACCGCGCAACGCCGAGGCCGTCGCGAGGGCGCGGCGGGCCGCCGCATCCTGACCCGTCTCGACCAGCCAGCCGGCCAGCGACAGCGCGACGTCGGCCATGATGGGCTGGTCGCCGCTGCGGATCGCGACGGGCACGGCGTCGCGCAGCGCCGCGCGTGCCTCGTCGGTGCGGTGCAGCAGCGTGAGAGCCTGGGCGCGCTTCGATCCCCACCAGGCCGTCAGCTGCGACGGGAACCCCGCCGGAAGGCCCCGGTCGAGCACGGCGAGCTCACGCAACGCCGCCTCCGCGTCTCCCGCCGCGATCTCGACGAGCGCCCGGCTCATCCGCACCTGCACCAGGGCGCGCTCCGAGCCGTCCTGCCGGGCGAAGTCGTCGAGCTCGTCGACCCGCGATCGGGCGTCGTCGACGCGGCCCAGGCGAACGAGCAGTCCGACGGTCTGAGACCGCTGCTGCACCGCGTCGCTGGCCGACGTGAGGCCGGAGAAGACGTCGGTCGACCGGTCGGCGATCTCGAGGGCCTCCTCCAGACGGCCCTCCAGCATGAGCCACTCCGACTGCAGTTGCCCGGCGAACGCGATGCCCCACGGGTCGCCGATCTCGCTGAACGTGCGCAGCGCCAGCGCACTCTGCGCACCGAGCGTCTCGACGTCACCGGAGTTTGCCGCCGCCCCCGCGCGGAGCACGCCGAGGAACGCCCGCGTCCACGGCGGGAGGTGATCGGTCGGCCCCTCGGCGAAGGTGACTCCGTGCGACCAGCTCAGGTCGCGGCCGAGGTTGGACATCGCCTCGGCGATGCCGCGCAGAAGTGCGGGGAGCGCGGCGGCCAGCTCGGACGGATGCTGCGCCGAGGCCGCGGCGATCTCGGCCGCCCGCTCGTCGTAGCGCGGTACGTCGCCACGCCCGCCCGCGGTCGGTGCCAGCACGGCGCTGTCCATCACGAGAGAGAACGAGTCGGCGAGGAGTCCGACGCCGGCCACGACGACCTCGGGCTCGGAGTCGAGCGCTCCGCCCGTCGCGGCGAAGACCGCGGCATTCCCGGCGAGATCGGCGGTGCGTTCGCGGAGGATCCACGGCCAGAGCATCGCCCGCACGAGGCGGACCCCGGTGGAGCGCCTCGCGGTCTCCGCGCAGAAGCGCAGCGCGCTCGACAGGTTCTCCTCGTTGGTGTCGAACCACGCCAGGCCCGCCCGCACCTGCGGGCCGCGGAGCGTCGCGTCGCGGGCGGAGGCGAGCTCGGCCATCGACTCCGCCTGCGACGCACGGAACCGGTCGTCGAGTCCCTCGGCGCGGAGGCGCTCGAGACCGTATTCGCGCACCGTTTCGAGCATCCGGAAGCGTCCGTGCCGCCGGCTCAGGAGCGATCGGTCGACCAGCTCGTCGAAGGCCGACGCGGGGAGGTCGTACCGCGCGCCGATCACCGCAGCATCCGTCGCCGCGATCCCGTCGGGGAAGACGGCCGCCGCGAGGAGCGCGGTGCGTTCGGTGGGGGTCAGGGTGTCCCAGCTCCAGTCGATGAGCGCCCGGAGCGTCTGATGGCGGGGCGCCGTCGCGCGAGGACCCGCCGCGAGCAGGCGGAATCGGTCGTCGAGGCCCGCCGCGATCTCGATCAGCGACAGCGTGCGGGTCTTCGCCGCGGCCAGCTCCACGGCCAACGGCAGCCCGTCCAGTCGGCGGACGATCCCCTCGATCGTCGCCGCATCGGCGGGATCGGGCACCGACCCGGAGGCCGCGCGCGCCCGGAGGCCGAACAGCTCGACCGCGTCGGGGAGGGGGAGCGGACCCAGGTCGACGAACGCTTCGCCCGGCACGCCGAGGGGTTCGCGGCTGGTGGCGAGCACGCGCGATTCGGGTAGAGCCTGCAGTACGTCCACGGCGACCTCGGCGGCCTCGCGCGAGACGTGCTCGCAGTTGTCGAGCACGATCAGCACGCGGCGCCCGGTGAGCGCCTCGACGACGCCGTCGCGCACCCCGATGGGGGTGCTCGTCGCATCGGGGAGGCGCACGCTGCGCCCGACGGCGCCGGCGAGCGCGCTCCATACGTCGCCCGCGGCGACGGGGGCGAGTTCGACGATGATCGCGCCGGCGCGGAGGCGGGCGGTCTCGAACGCGAGCGTGGTCTTGCCCGCTCCGCCCGGGCCGACGACCGTGACCAGACGCTCGGAGGCGAGCTGCTGCTCGATGAGGGCGAGCTCGGCCTCCCTCCCGACAAGACTCGTGATGGCCGCCGGCACGGTGCTCTCGCGGAAGACGTCGCCGGCGCTCTCGCGCACGACGTCGTCGGCGACGACGGTTCGCGCTCCGGCCAGCCGCTCGGCGTGGGCTCGGTCCTCGAGCAGATCGCGCACCAGCCAGTCGAAGCCGTCGCCGGGGGTCCACGGGTCGCCGTTCCACAGCGACAGCGCTTCGCGGGCGAGAGAAGCGGCGTCTCCGGGGTCGGCGGCGGCGCGGGCGCGGGCCACGAGGTCGGCGAAGCGGGTGATGTCGATGTCCTCGCGCGAGAAGGCGAGGCGGTAGCCGCCGGGCGCGGCGACGAGGGCGTCCTGCGGCAGCGCGCGCCGCAGGCGGGAGGCCAGGGAGTGCAGCGAGGCGCGGGGGTCGGCCGGGGGGTCCTGGCCCCAGATGTCCTCCGTCAGGGCGCGGTAGCCCACGGTCGTCGCGGTGTCGACGGCGAGGCGGAGAAGCAGTGCCTGCTGGCCGCGACCGGCGACGACCGCTGATCCGTCCCCCGCGACGAGTCCCCCGAAGAACCGCAGCTTCACGCTCTCACCCTAGGCCCGCCGAGCGGGGTGCCGAGATGTGCCGGCCGGCCCCGCCCGTGCCCGCACGTCCGCCAGACCGCAACCGCGCGCCGAGACCCGGGGTGAATGTCGCGGTCTCGTCGGCGCGAAGCGGTCTCCCGGTCAGGGACGGGACCGTCAGGGGCGGGGGCGACGCGTCAGGCGACGCCGGGCTCGGTGTCGGCTGCGGTCGCCTCGGGCTCGGCGACCTCCAGGCCGTAGAGCGTCGAGAGCGCGGTGATGTAGTCGTCGGCGCGTCCGTCTTCGGCGAGCTGGTGCGCGCGCGAGGTGGGGGTGTGCAGCAGCACGCCGACGAGGTGGCGGAGGGCCTGCTCGGTGCGGCCGTCGTCGTCGCCGCGGGCGCGGGCACGCGAGATCTCCGACTCCATGAGTCCGAAGATGTGCGTGCGCAGGGCGACGACCGCCGGTGTGATGCTCTTTCGCTCGCCGACGGTGGCGAACCGGCGGGCGGCGTCGCGCACGACCTGGCGCGCCGCATCCGTCGCCTGCAGCTCGTCGAGGGGAGCGTGAATGCGGATCGTCTCGAGGTCGAGCAGGTCGACACCGGCGACGCCCGCCACATCGGGGTCGACGTTGCGCGGCAGGCCGAGGTCGATGACGAGGCGGCGGTCGGGGGTCGCGATGGGGCAGGCGGATGCTGCGGGCTGGCCCTCGATCGCGGTGTCGTACGCGCCGCGGCCGGCGGCGAACGTGGCCGCGCTGAGCACGTGGTGCTCGGCGCTCGTGCACGTGATGATGAGGTCGGCGTGGGTGACGGCCGACGGGAAACGCTCGGGTGCGACGGCGCGGATGCCGTGCTTCGCGGCGAACGGGGTCGCGCGACCCGAGGGGGAGTGCACCGAGATGTCGTCGGCGCCGTGGTCGCGGAGCGCGGCGAGAGTGACCGCCGCGTACGAGCCCGTGCCGATGAGCAGCACCCGCAGCTTCGACCAGTCGGTGATGCGGCTGTCGGCCAGGTCGAGGGCGAGTCGCACCAGCGAGCGCCCGGCACGGCCGATGGCGGTGGCGTTCTTCACTCCGCGCTGGGCCTCCGAAGCCCTCTGGAACAGGCGCTCGAGCTCGGCCGAGGTCGTGCCGAGACGGCGCGATTCGGTGAGAGCGCGACGCACCTGGCCGGCGATCTCTCCTTCGCCGACGACGACGGATTCGAGGCCCGACGCGACGGCGAACAGGTGCTCGGCGACCTCGTCGCCGCCCATGAGGCGGTACGAGCCGTCGAGTTCGGACGCGGGCACACCGGTCGCGGCCTCGATCGCCGAGAGGGTGGCCTCGAGCCCGACGGCGCCCGACGCGGTGAGCGGCTCGTCCATGTCGACGTACGCCTCGAAGCGGTTGCAGGTGGCCACGACCACCGCTCCCTGCACGCACTCCGCGTGCGCCGCGATCAGCGGGGCGACGGGTGTGGAGGGGACGCTGAGGCGCTCGAGGAGATCGAAGGACGCGGTCTTGTGACTCGCGCTGACGCACAGCAGCACGTCGTCGATTCTACCCACCGCGTCGGCGGGGGCGGCTGCGAGCGCCGAGGTGTCTCGACGACGAGACATCCGAAGGCGCCCGTGGGCGGTGGGCGCCCAGGCGCCGGTGGAAGAATGGCTGCCATGGCAACACCTGACGCACCCCTGCTGCGCGCGCTGCGCGGCGACCGCCCCGACCGGCCGCCGGTGTGGTTCATGCGGCAGGCGGGGCGCTCCCTCCCCGAGTACCGCGAGCTGCGTGTCGGGACGCGGATGCTGGACGCCTGCCTCACCCCGGATCTGGCCGCAGAGATCACGCTGCAGCCGGTGCGTCGGCACGGCGTCGACGCCGGCATCTTCTTCAGCGACATCGTCGTGCCGCTGCGCCTGGCCGGGATCGACGTCGAGATCGAGCCCGGCCGCGGGCCGGTCTTCGCCGACCCGGTGCGCTCGTCCGACGACGTCGCGCGCATCACCGCCATCGACCCCGCCGAGGTCGCAGCCGCGGCCGCGCCGGTGCGCGAGGCCGTCGGCATCGTCACGGCGGAGCTCGGCGACAAGCCCCTCATCGGCTTCGCCGGGGCGCCCTTCACCCTCGCCGCCTACCTCGTCGAAGGCGGCCCCTCGAAAGAGCACCTTCGCGCCCGCGGCATGATGCACGCCGACCCCGACGCCTGGCACCGGCTCGCCGGGTGGCTCTCGGGCGTCTCGCGCGCGTTCCTCGACGCCCAGATCGACGGCGGCGCCTCGGCGGTGCAGCTGTTCGACTCGTGGGCGGGCTCGCTGTCGCGCTCCGACTACCTCGAGTTCGTGGCGCCGCACTCCGCCGCCGCGCTCGAGGGCATCACCGTGCCGCGCATCCACTTCGGTGTCGGAACCGGCGGCATCCTCGACGACATGCGCCTCGGCGGGCTCGCCGACGCCGTCGGCGTCGACTGGCGCACCCCCCTCGACGCGGCCGCCGCCGTGCTCGGACCCGACACCACCGTGCAGGGGAACATCGACCCCGCGCTCCTCGGCGCCCCGTGGCCGGTCCTCGCCGCGCACGTCGACGACGTCATCGTCCGGGGCCGCGCCGCCCGCGCCCACGTGCTGAACCTCGGCCACGGTGTGCCCCCCGACGCCGACCCCGGCGTGCTCACGAGGATCGTCGAGCGCGCCCACGGGCTCGACGCGTGAGCGAGCCGCTCGACCGGCTCGCCGCTCACGCGGCCGAGTCGCACGCGGTGGTCGTCGGCGGCGGAATGGCAGGACTCACCGCCGCGCTCGAGTTCGCCAAGGTCGGGTTGCGGGTCACCGTGCTCGAGGCGGGCGACCGTTTCGGTGGTGTCTTGAGGTCGGCCGAGGTCGGCGGGTTCACCCTCGACGTCGGCGCGGAGAGCTACGCGACCCGGGGCGGCACGGTGCGCGCGCTCGTCGACGACCTCGGCCTGGGCGACGCGGTCACGACCCCGAACCCGGCGGGGGCGTGGGTCGCCGGGCTGCCCGGCGGTGCGGCCGCACCCCTGCCCCGCGGCGGGGTGCTCGGCATCCCCGGCAACCCGTGGTCGCCCGAGGTGCGCCGCATCATCGGCCGCCGCGGGGTGTGGCGCGCGTTCGTCGACCGCATCCGCCCCCCGCTGACGATCGGGCACGAGCGGAGTCTGGGCGCGCTCGTGCGCTCGCGCATGGGCGAGCGCGTGCTCGATCGGCTCGTGGCACCGGTCATCGGCGGCGTCTACAGCGCCCGCCCCGATGACATCGACGTCGACATCGCCGCACCCGGGCTGAACGCCGCCCTCACCCGCACCGGCTCGCTCTCGGGCGCGGTCGCCGATCTCACCGCGGGCCGCACCACCGCCCCCGGCGGCGCCGTCGAGGGGATCGTGGGAGGCATGGGTCGCCTCGTCGATGCCCTCGTGGCACGGTTGGCCGACCTCGACGTCGAGCTGCGAACCGACGCCGAGGTGTCGGAGCTGCGCCGCGTCGCCGCGGAGCCGGACACCGGGGCCGAGGAATGGAGCGTCGTCCTGAGCGACGGAACCGAGCTCGCCGCCGGGGCCGTCCTCGTCGCCCTGCCCGAGGCGTCGGCGCGACGGCTGCTCGCACCGCACGTTCCCGACCTCGACCCGGAGGCGGGGGAGTCGCCGGTCGTCGAGGTCGTGACTCTCGTCGTCGACGCGCCCGGCCTCGACCGTCACCCCCGTGGTTCGGGCGTGCTGGTCGTGCCCGGCGCGCGCGCCGCGAAGGCCCTCACGCACTCCACGGCGAAGTGGTCGTGGCTGGCGCAGCAGGCCGAGCCCGGTGTCCACGTCGTGCGCGTCTCGTTCGGCGCGCAGGGAGAGGAGCCCGCGACGGCGGGCCTGGACGACGCGGATGCGGCGCACCTGGCTGTGGCGGAAGCATCCGCTCTTCTCGGTGTCGCCCTCGAACCTGCGCACCTGCGAGCGGCGCGGCGGGAGCGCTACACGCAGTCGCAGCCGGGGGCCTTCATCGGGCGTGCGGAGCGCACCCGCGATTCGCGCGACGTGATCCGAGCAGTCTCGGGGATCGGCGCGGCGGGAGCCTGGTTGGCGGGCACCGGCCTTGCCCAGGTGGTGCCCGACGCGCAGCAGGAGGCCGATCGTCTGCGCAGCGCGCTGCTCTGGAACGGCGGAACACCGCTCTAGTGGCGCAGTGCCCCGCGGGCCGTGGGATGTCAAGGGTGGATGCCTCTGACGGAATATCTGGCTAGCCTGGGACCCAGACAACAGGCTCCACCGAGCGTGAGGAGGCCCTTATGAAGGGCAAAGCAGGACTCGTTATCGGCCTTGCGGCCGGATATGTGCTCGGCACGCGTGCCGGGCGTGAGCGTTACGAACAGATCAAGACCCAGGCGATCAAGGTCTGGGAACTCGACCCCGTGCAGACGCAGGTGACCCGTGTTCAGGCTTTCGGCGCCAGCGCTCTGAAGGCCGTGCCCAGCGCACTGTGGAACGGCGCGAAGAAGGTCACGCACGCCGCATCCGAGTCGGGAACCGCTCAGGAGCGCGCCCAGCGCGCGGGTTCCGCGGCGAAGTCGTCGGCCAAGAAGGTCGCCGACGCCGTCGAGGAATCGGTCGACGACGCCAAGAAGGCGGCTCCCTCGACCTCCACCACGAGTTCGCGGTCGACCTCGAAGCCCGCCGCATCCTCCGGGAGCTGAGGTGACCACGCCCCGCGGATTCCGCGATCGCGCGGACGACAGCCTCTTCACCCTCCTGGGCGACATCCCCGAACTCGTCCGCAACCTGGTCGTCGCCGAGATCAACGCCGCCAAGGCGTGGCTGTCGAAGACGGCGAAAGACGCCGGTATCGGCGCCGGGTGGTTCGTCGGCGCCTTGTTCGTGCTCTTCTGGTCGCTGCCGGTGTTCTTCGCGTTCGTCATCGCCGGGCTGTCGTCGTGGTGGCCGGTGTGGCTCTCGGCGCTCGTCGTCTTCGGCGGCATGCTCGTCATCGTCGCCGTCCTGGCGCTGCTCGGCATCATGCGTTTCCGCAAGCTGAGCAAGCGCACCAACCCCGGCTCGGCCGTGGCCGAAGACATCCGGATCGTCAAGGAGGCCGGCGATGAGCGTTGATCGTTCCCCTGTTCCCGTACCCCGCACCGGCGTCGCCCTGGGTCTGACCGACCCGGTCGAGAGCGCCCGCGCCGAGCTCAAGGCCGCCCTGGCCGCGATCGAGATCAAAGCCAACGTGCCCCGTCGGCTCGAGCACGGTCTGACCCGCGTGACGGCCAAGGCGCGCGACTTCCGGCGGAAGAACCCCGCCGGAGCCGCCGCAGCGGTCGTCGGTGTCGCGGTCGCCGTCGGCGGCATCGTCTGGTTCGCCGTCCGCACCTACGCACGCTGAGGCCGTCCGGCGCCGTTCCCGCGAGGGCGACGACCGTATTCGCGCCCGAGCGGCGCCGGTAGCTCGTCGTCGACAGGTTCCGGCCATCGGCGTTTGGCGCGCTCGGCACGCAGAGAGAGACTGGAATCATGCCCGATGACTCCGCAGCATCCGCCTTCACCCTGTGGGCGGTCTTCCGCCGTGACCCCCACAATCCCCTCGGCGAGGCCGACAGCACCGAGCTGGCCGACATCGTCGCGCTGATCGAGCAGGGCGGGGCGGTCACCGTCCGCGGCTTCTACGACGTCAGCGGTCTGCGAGCCGACGCCGACCTGATGGTGTGGCTGCACGGCCCCGACGCGGAGTCGCTGCAGCGGGCGCTGCGCCGGCTTCGCCGCACCGAGCTGCTGCGCACCCTGCTGCCGACGTGGAACGCCATGGGCGTGCACCGCGACGCCGAGTTCAACCGTTCGCACGTGCCCGGTTTCCTGCGAGGCGAGCACGCGCGCGAGTGGTTGTGCCTCTACCCGTTCGTGCGCAGCTACGAGTGGTACCTCCTCCCCGAGGAGGAGCGCCGCGCGATGCTCATGGATCACGGACGCAAGGGCGCCGCTTTCACGGGCGTCATCGCGAACACCGTCGCGTCGTTCGCGCTGGGCGACTACGAGTGGCTGCTCCCGATGGAGGCCGACGAGCTCACCGACCTCGTCGACATGATGCGAGAGCTGCGCTACACCGAGGCGCGCCGGCACGTGCGCGAAGAGGTGCCCTTCTACACCGGGCGTCTGCTCGACCTCGCCGAGATCCCCGAGGTTCTGCAGTGAGTCGGGCGCGATGAGCGCGCCCCTCCGCCTCGGCACCCGACGCAGCGCGCTGGCCCTCGCCCAATCGCAGCAGCTCGCCGACGCGCTGACCCGCACATCCGGCCGCGAAGTGCTGCTCGTGCCGATCGTCTCCGAAGGCGACATCAACCGTGCGTCGCTGTCGCAGCTGGGCGGGCGCGGCGTCTTCGCGAACGGCCTGCGCGAGGCGCTCGCCGCGGGCGAGTGCGACCTGCTCGTCCACTCGCTCAAAGATCTGCCGACGGCGCAGCCCGAGGGTCTCGTGATCGCCGCCACTCCGGCCCGTGAAGACGCCAGGGACATCGTCATCACCCGAGACGGCACGCCGCTGTCCGAACTCCCCCAGGGGGCGGTCGTCGGCACCGGGTCGCCCCGCCGCATCGCGCAGGTGCTGCGGCGCAACCACCGCGTGCAGGTGCGCGACCTGCGCGGCAACGTCGACTCGCGGCTGTCGCGCGTGCGCGACGGCGATCTCGACGCCGTGGTGCTCGCCGCCGCCGGTCTGTCGAGGCTCGGCGGAGACCTCGGCGGGCTCGTCGCCGAGCCCATGGGCCTCGAGGAGTGGCCGACCGCACCGGGACAGGGATCGCTCGCCGTCGAAACGCGGACGGACGCCGCATCCGACCTGCTCGACGCGCTCGGGCGACTCGACGATCTGCAGACCCGGATCGAGATCACGGCGGAGCGCGCGGTGCTCGCCACCCTCGACGCCGGATGCCACGCACCGGTCGGCGCCCACGCCTCCGTCTCGGACGGCGATCTGCGGATCCGCGCTCTCGTCTACGCCCTCGACGGGGCGCACCGCATCGGAATGGACCGAACCGTCCGCCTCGAGCCGGGGTATGCTCGGACAGCAGGCAGCGGCGATGGTGCGATTGCTGCCGATGGCGCGGACCCGATCGCGCGAGCTGCGCGCACCGGGGAAGATGTCGCACATCGGTTGCTCGAACGTGGGGCGGCCGATCTTGTCCCACGAGAGTCGACCCCATGAATTCCAGCCCACGGCATACCCCGACGCCCGACCGGCCCCTGGCCGGCTGGCGCGTCCTCGTGCCGCGGGGCGGCCCCTGGGGCGACGGTGTCGCCGCGACCCTGCGCAACCAGGGAGCGACCCCCGTCATCGCGCCGCTGATCAACTTCGCACCGACGAACGATCAGGCCTCGCTCGAAGCCGCCCTCAGTGATCTCGCGGCCGGGGCGTTCGACTGGCTGACCGTGACCAGTGCGACGACGGTCGACGTGCTCTACGCCTATCGCGCCGTGCTCCCCGCGACGACCAAGGTCGCCGCGGTCGGCGAGACGACCGCCGCCGCCCTCCAGGCCGCCGGCTATCGCGTCGACCTCGTGCCCGAGCGCGACAACTCCGCCGCGGGCATGGCCGAGCAGATGATCTCCCTCGAACGCGACTCCCGTCGGGTGCTGGCGCTGCGCAGCGAGATCGCCAAACCGGTGCTCACGCGCATGCTGATCGAGGCCGGACACGACGTGCGCAGCGTCGTGGCCTACCGCACGGTCGGCGTCCCCGTCACCGACAAGATCGCCCGTGATGTGACCTCCGGCCGCATTAACGCGATCCTCGTGACCAGCGGATCGGTCGCAGAGCAGGTGCAGGCCCAGTTCCCCCGCATCCCCGAGTCCACCGTCATCGCCGCGATCGGCCCGCGCACCGCGAAGGACGCCCGTCGCGCCGGGCTCGCCGTCGACGTGATCGCCGAGCAGCAGACCGTCGACTCCCTCATCGCCTCGGTCGCGCGCTTCCCCCTCCCGCACTCGGCCGACGAGTTCACGCCATGAGCTTTCCGCAGCACCGGCCGCGGAGGCTGCGACAGTCACCCGCCATCCGCCGTCTCGTGCGAGAGACCCACCTCGCCCCGTCGCAGCTCGTGCTGCCGATGTTCGTGCGCGAGGGCATCACCGAGCCGTCGCCCATCTCGTCGATGCCCGGGGTCGTGCAGCACTCGCTCGACTCGCTCCGCCGCGCGGCGACGGATGCTGCGGGCGCCGGCGTCGGCGGGCTCATGCTCTTCGGCGTGCCCGCGGTGCGCGACGCCCGGGGATCCGGAGCCGACGACCCCCGCGGCATCCTGAACGTCGCGACCGAGGCGCTCGTCGCCGAGGTCGGCGATGCGCTCGTGGTGCAGACCGACCTCTGCCTCGACGAGTTCACCGATCACGGGCACTGCGGCGTGCTCGATGCGAAGGGGCGGGTCGACAACGACGCCACCCTCGAGCGGTACGCGTCGATGGCTCTCGCGCAGGCCCGGGCGGGATCCGCCCTGCTGGGCCTGTCGGGCATGATGGACGGCCAGACCGCTCACGTGCGTGCCGCCCTCGACGCCGAGGGCTTCGCCGACACGATGATCCTCGCCTACTCGGCGAAGTACGCGGGGGCCTTCTACGGCCCGTTCCGCGAGGCGGTCGACTCGCAGCTCGTCGGCGATCGCCGCACGTACCAGCTCGACCCCGCCAACGGCCGCGAGGGCGTGCGCGAGGCGCTGCTCGACGCCGAAGAGGGCGCCGACATCGTCATGGTCAAGCCCGCGATGCCCTACCTCGACGTGCTCGCCGAGGTGCGGGCCTCGGTCGACATCCCCGTCTGGGCGTACCAGGTGTCGGGCGAGTACGCCATGATCGAGGCCGCCGCAGCGCACGGGTGGATCGACCGTCGCCGTGCGATCGAAGAGAGCCTGCTCGGCATCCGGCGTGCCGGCGCCGACGCGATCCTCACGTACTGGGCCGTCGAAGCGGCCCGCTGGCTGCGCGACACCCCCTGAGCCGCCTTCGCCGTTCAGAACCCAGGAAGAACACGCGTTCTGGGTGGGCGGGGCGACGGAATGACTCTTTCCTCCTGGATTTCGAACGGAGACCCGAATGACCGATCGCAATGACGAGCTCTTCGACCGCGCGCGCGAGGTGATCCCGGGCGGGGTGAACTCGCCCGTGCGCGCCTACGGGTCGGTCGGCGGCACGCCGCGGTTCCTCGCTTCGGCGCGCGGTGCGACGGTGACGGATGCTGCGGGACGCGAGTTCGTCGACCTCGTGGCCTCCTGGGGTCCCGCCCTGCTGGGTCACGCGCACCCCGAGATCGTGGAGGCCGTGCAGACCGCGGCCGCCCGCGGGCTCTCGTTCGGCGCGCCGACCGGCGCGGAGGTGGAGCTCGCCTCCCTCATCGCCGAGCGGGTAGCCGTCGGCGATGCGAAGCCGGTCGAGAAGGTGCGGCTGGTCTCGACGGGCACCGAGGCGACGATGACCGCGATCCGCCTCGCGCGCGGCGTCACGGGCCGCGACCTCCTCATCAAGTTCGCCGGGCACTACCACGGCCACTCCGACGGACTGCTGGCCGCCGCGGGCTCCGGCGTGGCGACACTCGCCCTGCCCGGATCGGCCGGTGTCCCCGGCCCGATCGCGGCGCAGACGCTCGTGCTGCCCTACAACGACCTCGACGCGGTGCGCGAGGCCTTCGCGCTGCACGGCGACCGGATCGCGGCCGTCATCGTCGAGGCGGCGGCGGCGAACATGGGCGTCGTCGCTCCGCTTCCCGGCTACAACGCCGCGCTCGCCGACATCGCCCACGACAACGGCGCGCTCCTCATCATCGACGAGGTGCTCACCGGCTTCCGCGTGCACCCCGCGGGGTACTGGGGCCTGCAGGCCGCGGCCGGCGAGGCCTTCACCCCCGATCTCTTCACCTTCGGCAAGGTCGTCGGAGGAGGGATGCCGCTGGCCGCTCTCGGCGGTCGCGCCGACGTCATGGACGCCCTCGCCCCGCTCGGCCCCGTCTACCAGGCGGGCACGCTCTCGGGGAACCCGCTGTCGGTCGCGGCCGGCATCGCGACCCTGCGCCTGGCCACCCCCGAGGTCTACGCCCGGGTCGACGCGGCAGCGGCCGTCGTCGCCGACGCGCTGTCGGCGGCACTCACCGCCGAGGGCGTCGTGCACGCCGTGCCCCGCGCGGGGTCGCTGTTCGGTGTCGCGTTCCTCCCCGACGCCCCCCGCGACTACGCCACAGCGCTGACGCAGGACGCCTGGCGATACCCCCCGTTCTTCCACGCGATGCTCGACGCGGGTGTCTCCCTCCCGCCGAGCGTCTACGAGGCATGGTTCCTCACCGCCGCGCACGACGAGGCAGCCCTCGAGCGCATCGTGGCGGCGCTTCCGGATGCGGCCCGCGCCGCAGCATCCGCCCCTCAGCCTCCGCTGGGCTCGTGACCGGCGTCGCACCTTCGCCGAAGGTGCCCGTTCCCGCCGAACCAGGCCGAGTTTTCGACCACCCTCGGCAGAAGGCGGCACCTTCGGCGGCGGGCTCCCGATGACCCGCGTCGTCGTGCTCGCCGGCGGGGTCGGCGGGGCGAAGTTCACGCTCGGCGTGCGCGAGGCGCTCGCACGCCGCGGCGGGCCCGAGGCGACGGTCGTCGTCAACACCGGGGACGACCTGTGGCTCTCGGGCGTGCGGCTGCAGCCCGACATCGACTCGATCCTCTACGCCCTCGCCGGGGTCAACGACACCCAGCGCGGGTGGGGGCGTCAGGGTGACACCGAGCGCGTCAACGAGGAGCTCCAGGCGTGGGGTGCGGGCTGGCCGTGGTTCACCCTCGGCGATCTCGATCTCGGCACGCACCTCGCCCGCACGGGATGGCTGCGCGACGGAGCGACCCCCGCGCAGGTCGTCGAGCGGCTGTCGGCCCGCTGGCCGCTCGGGGTGAGGATGCTGCCGATGACCGACGCCGAGGTCGACACCCGCGTGGTGCTCGAGGACGGCCGTGACCTGCATTTCCAGGAGTGGTGGACGCGTTATCGCGCCACCCTCGCCCCCGCCCGCTTCGACAACCCCGGGGTCGGGTCGGCCGTACCCGCGCCCGGCGTGACGGAGGCGATCGCCGCCGCCGACGTGGTGCTGATCGCGCCGTCGAACCCCGTGGTGTCGATCGGTCCGATCCTGCGGGTGCCGGGCATCCGCGAGGCTCTGGCCGCAGCATCCGCGCCCGTCGTGGGTGTCTCGCCGATCATCGGCGGCAGGGTGGCGCGCGGTATGGCCGACGTCTGCCTCGCCGCGATCGGCGTCGAGACCTCCGCCGCCGCCGTCGGGGCGCACTACGGCGCCCGGTCGAGGGGCGGCCTGCTCGACGCGTGGCTCGTCGCGACCGAAGACGCCGATGGCGCCGCGGCGGTCGAGGCCGCCGGCATCCGCCCTGTCGTCACCCCGCTGTGGATGAGCGACGTCGACGCGTCCGCCGCGATCGCAGCCTCTGCCCTCGCCGCCGCCGGCGTCTGATCCGCCCGCGACAACACGGCTTGCGCACGAGCGCACGCGCTCTGGCCGCGCCCGACCCGTGTGCTCGGGCAGAACTCGTGCGCTGAGTCCGCCGGGGCTAGGCCGCAGACGACGTCAGCACGGCGGTCGTGCGCTCGCCCAGACCCAGGGCGGATGCTGCGGCCAGCTGTTCGGCGGTGTCGACGTCACGGCGCAGGGTCGAGTCGGCGGGCAGGTCGAGGGGCGTGCAGCCCAGCAGCTTGTGGCGCGAGAAGGAGTCTTCGCCAAAGGCCGAGAGCCAGGTCGCGCCGGCCCGGGCGGTCACGAGCGTCGACCCCTCGCCCTCGGCATCGGCGACCACGCCGCGCTCCACGGCCTGCGCGGCCTCGAGAGCGGTGTCGAGGTCGAACGGACGCAGCGCCGGCAGGTCGCCGAGCAGGGCTGCACGCGGCACGTCGGATCCGGCGGCGGCCGCCCCGGTCGCGATCGCGGCGTCGAGCCCGCGGGTGTCGCCCTCGCGGACGACGTCGACCGTCCGCATCCGGCGAACGGCGGCCGCGATGTCGGCGTCCTCGGTCACGACGATCACGCGCTCGACCGCCGTCGCCGCCGCCGCGGCCGCGATGGTGTCGAGCGCGAGCGCGCGGGCCAGCGCCGCGCGGTCGGGCGCGGCATCCGACAGCCGGGACTTGCCGACGTCCGACGACTTCACCGGCACGATGACGACCCACCCGGAGCTTGCGTGTTCGGCCGGCGCGGGCGAGGAGCGCGGCGAGAAGCGGTCAGTCAGAGACATCACGACAATTCTGCCCGAGGGCGGGGCGAACGGGGGCGGGCTTGCCGCGAACCCGCGAAGGGTTCAGTCGGCGAAGCGCGCGCGCAGGCGCGGCAGGATCTCGGCCCCGTACATGCGCAGGAACTCGGCCTGGTCGTGCCCCGGGTCGTGGAACACGAGGTGACGGAAGCCCAGCTCGACGTACCGCGCGATCTTCTCGACGTGCTCATCGGGGTCGGTCGAGACGATGAAGCGCGATGCCGCGCGCTCCAGCGGCAGCTCGGAGGCGAGCCGCTGCATCTCGAGCGGGTCGTGCACGTCGCGCTTCTCCTCGGGAGAGAGGGCGAGGGGCGCCCAGAAGCGGGTCTTCTCCATCGCGGTGTCGTGGTCGGGGTGGTACGAGACCTTGACCTCGATCATCGTGTCGATCGCGTCGGCCTCGCGTCCGGCCTTCTCCAGACCTTCGGCGAGAGCGGGCAGCAGCGTGTCGGTGTAGAGCGCCGGGTCTTTGCCGCTCGTGGTGATGTAGCCATCGGCGATGCGTCCGGCCAGGCGCGTGGCCGCCGGCCCTGACGCGCCGATGTAGATCGGCACGGTCTGGTCGGCCGGCGGGCGGTCGTAGATCGTGGCGTCCTTGACCGAGTAGTAGGTCCCCTCGTAGGTGACGCGCTCGTCGGCCCAGAGCTTCTCGATGAGGATGATCGCCTCCTTGAGGCGCTGGAACCGCTCGGGCGGCTCGGGCCACTCCAGTCCGAGGGTGACCTCGTTGAGCGCCTCACCCGTGCCCACCCCGAGGATGACCCGCCCCGGGTACATCACACCGAGGGTCGCGAAGGCCTGCGCGACGACGCCCGGGTGGTAGCGGAACGTGGGGGTGAGCACCGACGTGCCCATCACGATGGTCGACGTGCGGGCGCCGAGCGCTCCGAGCCACGGGAGTGCCGCGGGGGCGTGGCCCCCCTCGTGCATCCAGGGCTGGAGATGGTCGGAGAGGAAGACGGAGTCGAACCCCATCTCCTCCGCCAGCACGGCGAAATCGAGCAGCTCGGACGGACCGAACTGCTCGCTGGACGCCTTGTATCCGAAACGCAACGGGACGGTCATGTCGTCTCTCCTCTGGTCTGGCCGTGACGCGAGGGCGCGTGCGCGGGTTCGAATTCGCTTCCGTCGGCGGCGGCGAGCCGCTCACGGAAAGCCTGCACGGTGCCGGGCCACAACAGCGTGAGCCGCCCCGAACGATCGTCGACGTACCAGTTGCCGCACCCGGTGAGCCAGGGGGTGGATGCGGCGGCGGTCGCGATCTCGTCGGTGTACGCCGCCTCGGCCTCGGGCCGGGTGCGCAGCACGCCGTCGGCGCGACGGTCGCGCTCGACGAGGGCGCGCACGACGTACGCCGCCTGCTCCTCGCTCATCAGCACCGACGAGTTGTGGCCGAGGCTCGCGTTCGGCCCGTTGAGCACGAAGAGATTCGGAAAGCCCGGCACGACGGTCGAGGCGAACGACGTCATGCCGTCCGCCCAGTGCTCCGCCAGCGTCGTGCCACCCTCCCCGCGCACGAGTTCGGCGTAGGGCTGCCGCGAGGCGGCGAATCCGGTGGCGAGCACGATGACGTCGGCCTCGTACCGCGCACCGCTCCCGGCGACAAGAGTTGTTCCGTCCACCGATGCGAGGGCGGATGCTTCGAGGGCGACCGCGTCGGACGCGACCGCCGGATAGAACTCGTCGGAGAGCAGCACCCGCTTGCAGCCGAAGGCGTAGTCGGGGGTGAGCGCCCGTCGGAGCACGGGGTCGGCGACCTGACGCTCCAGGTGCGCGTGAGCGACCGCGCGGGCGGCGGCCGAGGCGGCGGCATCGCCCGAGCGCGACGCGAAGCGCGCCTCGCCCTCGACGTAGAGCTCGGCGCGCAGCCGCGCGAGCTCATCGGGGTGGGTGGCGAACCTCGCCCGCTCTTCGGCGCTGTAGTCGCGGCCGCCGCGGGGCACGATCCACGCGGGGGTGCGCTGGAACAGCGTCACGTCGGCGGTACGGGCGAGTTCGGGCACGAGCTGGACGGCGCTCGCGCCGGTGCCCACGACCGCGACGCGCGCGCCGGCGAGCTCGACGGAGTGGTCCCAGCGCGCGGAGTGGAAGATCGCGCCGGGGAACGACTCGAGTCCCGGGATCGACGGCACGTGGGGCTCGGTCAGGCGCCCGCACGCCAGCACGAGCGAGGACGCTTCGATGGTCTCCCCGCCCGCGTCGATCCGCCAGAGGGCGGCCGCAGCATCCCACTCGGCGCCCAACACGGGTGTGCGCAGGCGCAGGCGGTCGCCGAGCCTCTCGTGCTCGGCGACGGCTTCGAGGTAGGCGTGGATCTCGGGCCCCGGCGCGAAGGTGGCCGACCACGCCGGGTGCGGGTGCGCGGCGAAACCGTAGAGGTGCGACGGCACGTCGCAGGCGACACCGGGGTAGGTGTTGTCGCGCCAGGTGCCGCCGACCGTCTCGCCGCGCTCGAGCACGACGAAGTCGTCGCGGCCCGCGCGACGCAGGGCCATCGCCATGCCGAGGCCGGCGAACCCCGCCCCGACGATCGCGACGTCGACCCGGGTCACGGGATGCCCGGCCCGCGGGCCGGGGTGCCGTAGTCGGTGGTGCGCAGACGGAACGGGCGGAACAGGCGTGCGGCGATCCGCGCGGCGTCGGCGACCGGCAGCTCGAGCCCCTGCTCGACCCCGGCGTCGGGGAGCACGCGTCCGTCGAGGAGCGCTCCTCCGAGGTCGTCGCCGCCCGAGCGCAGCAGCTCGGCCGCAGCATCCTTCCCCACCCGGGTCCACGGGATCTGCACGTGCGGGATGCTGCCCGAGAGCAGCAGGCGTGAGACCGCGACCATCGCGCGGTGCTCGTCGAGCGGAGCGCGGCCGGCGACGAGCGGGATGCTGTGACCCGGCAGAGGTATGGGCACGAACTCGGTGAACCCGTTCGTCTCGCCCTGGATGCGGCGCAGTTCGCGCAGGTGCGCGACGCGCTCGGCGGCCGTCTCGACGTGTCCGTAGAACAGCACCGACGTCGAGCGGAAGCCCGCGCGGTGGACAGCGGTGATGGCCGCGACCCAGCGGTCGACCTCGACGTCACCGGGGGCGACGAGGGCGCGCACCCGGTCGCTGAGCACCTTGACGCCGGTGCCGGGAACGGTGTCGACGCCCGCGTCGCGGAGGGCGGCCAGAGCGCCGTCGAGGCCGAGCCCGCCCCGGTCGGCGAGGTCCCACACGTCCTGGGGGCGATAGGCGTGGAGGTGCACGCCGGGGGCTGCGGTCTTCACCGCTCGCGCGATGTCGAGGTAGGCGCGGGGATCTTCTGACGCCTCGAGCCGGCCCTGCACGCACACCTCGGTGGCGCCGAGGTCGGCCGCGTCGGCGGCGATCTGCGCGACGTCGTCGAGGCCGAACGTGCCCACGCCGCGACGACCGGCGGCGCGGAACCCGGACGACGACAGATTGCGGTTGACGACGAGGCTGACGGTCTCGCCGACGGTATACCGGCGCACGTCGTCGGCCGTGGCCGCGAGCGCGTCGAGATCGGTGCCCGTCGCGTGCAGCAGCGTCGCCCACTCGGCGTCGTCGAGCGCGAGGGGATCGCCCGCGGCGGCCTCCGCCAGCCGCCGCGCGTCGCTGCTCGGACGCCGGTCGGGCGAGGCGTCCCCGGCAGTATCGACGCGGCTTTCGCCCGTATTCAGGCTGGACGCGTCGGCGACCGCGGGCACGCCCGAGATTCCGGGGGTATGCGACGACGACGGTGCCGATGAGCCTGAGTACGGTTCGCGAGGCGCCGCCGTCACATCCGCGGCCAACCCTGTCGCGGGGTCGGCGAGGGCGGCGACGGCGGAGTGGAGGGCCGGGTCGATCCACCGGTCAGCGTCACGGACGAACGGGGGCTGAGCCGTCAGGCGCTCGCGCAGGGCGAAGCCGAGCTCGGCCGTCATGCGCGCCAGGTCGTCGAGGTGCGGCCACGGGCGCTCGGGGTTGACGTGGTCGGCCGTCAGCGGCGAGATGCCGCCCCAGTCGTCGGCACCCGCGCGCACCAGGAGCGCGAACTCGGCCGCGTCGGAGAGGTTCGGCGGCACCTGGATGCGCATGTGGGGCCCGAAGACGAGTCGGGCGACGGCGACCGCGGCGACGTACTCGAGCAGGTCGGCGTCGGGGGCGTCCTGCATGGCGGTGCGCGGCTTCGCCCGGAAGTTCTGGACGATGATCTCCTGCACATGACCGTGACGTTCGTGCAGCTCCCGCATCGCGATGAGCGACTCGGCTCGATCGCGGAGCGTCTCGCCGATCCCGACGAGGATGCCCGTGGTGAACGGGATGCCCGCCGCGCCGGCCTCGTCGATCACCTTCAGCCGCAGGTCGGGGTCTTTGTCGGGCGAGCCGAAGTGCACCTGCCCGGGCTCCTCGAAGAGCCGGCGCGAGGTGGTCTCGAGCATCATGCCCATCGACGGGGCGGTGGGGCGCAGCATCCGCAACTCGTCGGCGTGCATGACCCCGGGGTTCGCGTGGGCGAGCAGCCCCGTCTCGGCGGTGACCAGTCGCGCGATCGCGGCCACGTAGTCGAGGGTCGAGGCATAGCCGTGCTCGTCGAGCCAGGCCCGGGCCTCGGGCCAGCGGTCTTCGGGCCGGTCGCCCAGGGTGAGCAGCACCTCTTTGCAGCCCATCGCCTGGCCCTGCCGCACGACCGCGAGCACCTGCTCGGGAGACATGAAGGCCGGCTTGCGCTTCTTCAGCAGCTGCCCGGGGGTGTCGACGAAGACGCAGTAGTGGCAGCGATCGCGGCAGAGGGTCGTCAGCGGCACGAACACCTTGCGCGAGTACGTGATGACACCGGGTTGGCCGGCGGCCGCGAGTCCTTCGTCGCGGGTCGCCGCCGCGAGGTCGAGCAGCGCCTCGAGGTCGGCGCCGGTCGCGGCGAGCAGCACCTCGGCTGCGTCGGCGTCGAGAGCCGCGCCCCCGCGGAGTGCGTCGAGCAGGTCGTCGACGGGAGATACGGTGCTGCCGACGCTCATGGTTTCAGGCTATCCCGCCTCCCGCGCGCCGGGGCCGACGGGCGTGGGGCGGATCGTTGTCGTCCTGTGAGCATCCGGCCCGGAAGGAGGCGTCGACCGCTGGCAGGATGGAGGCATGGTCTCGCTTCTGCTCGATTCGACACAGCTCGAGGTCGTGCTGTCGCCGACCGAGAAGGCGATGACGTTTCGCCGCGGCAACCTGCGTGTGCCGCGCGAGACGATCGTGCGCGCCCAGCTCACCGACGACGCGTGGACGTGGTTGCGCGGTGTGCCGAACCCCGGCATCTACCTGCCCGTCGCGATCGCGATGGGAACGTGGAAGTCGGCCGGGGGTAACGACCTGGTGCTCATCCGACGGCGCCGATCGAGCGTCGTCATCGACCTCGAAGGGCACGACGAGTTCGAGCGGCTGATCCTCACGACGCAGCACGGCGCCTCACTTCTCCAGGCTCTGCGTCTGGAGGTCGACGGCGAACCCGAAGATGTCGCGGCGATCGCGAAGAAGAAGCCCCGCCGGCGGGGCTGATCCGGGTCAGTCGACGTCGCGACGCCAGGTCGTGAACTGCCCGATGACCAGGAACACGACCGCGTAGCCGAGCAGCACGAGACCGCCGACCCACCATTCGAGCGGTTCGGAGGCACTCGCCGCCGCGACCGACAGGGCGCTGCTGCCCACGAGAGCGTCGCCCGCGGCGCCGGGGAGTAGACGGGCGATCGGCTCGATCCCCTCGACGAACGCGCCCGCGACCCGGGCGATCGGTTCGATGAACTGGGTGAACGCCAGCACGAGCACGATGGCCACGACCTGATTGCGCACGACCGTTCCGACGCCGAGACCCACGAGGGCCCAGAGCGCGAAGGCCAGCACCATGCGGGCGAGCATGGCCCAGGTGTCGCTCTCTCCGAGCAGGGTCGGAACGTCGGATGCGGCGAGCACGAGCGCGCCCGGACCGACGGCGGCGATCGTTCCGATCACTCCGTAGAGAGCGCCGATCGCGAGCGCGACCACGACCTTGCCGGCGAGCACCGTGCCGCGGCGCGGGGTGGCGAGGAACGAGGGGGTGAGCGTCTTGTGCCGGAACTCCGCCGTGACCATCAGGGTGCCGATGAGCAGCGGGAAGACGTAGCCGAACGAGGTGGCGACGCTGTAGATCACCGGCGGGAGGGTGTCGAGCGCGAGAGCGGGGCCGGTGCTGCCGGGGAGGGCACCGGTGGCGACCGCGGCGAGGGCCCACCCGAAACCGGCCGCCACGACGGCGACGTAGACGGCGAGCACCAGGGCGAGGATCCACCAGATGGAGGTGGTGAACTGCTTGGTCAGCTCGGAGCGGGTTGCGGTTGCGAGACTCATCGCTGCTCCTCCTCGGCGGGGTCGCTCTCGGCGGGCGGCACGGTGTCGATCACGCCGGTGGCGGCGACGGTGAAGGCCGCGGTCGACGGCTCGGGGGAGTCGGTGGCAGTGCGTGTGGAAGGGTCCGTCGGAGTGGTCCCTTCGACGGGCTCAGGAACCGCCTCCGGCTCAGGAACCGCCTCCGGCTCGGGCTCAGGAACCGCCTCCGGCTCGGGCTCAGGCTCAGGAGCAGGCTCGGGCTCAGGGGCCGGCTGGGGCTCGACCGCGGGAGGCGCGGGGCTCGGCGCAGCATCGGCCGGGGGCGCGGCGACGACGCCGTTGACGAGGTCGAGGAAGATCTCTTCGAGCCCGGCCCCGCGGCGTTGCAGGCTCGACAGCACGACGCCGGCCGCGCCGGCGATCGCGCCGACCTCCACCGGTTCGACCCGGTGCACGGTCAGGCCGTTGCGCAGCACCGCGTACTCCAGTCCGGCGGCCTCGATCGCGGCGATGAGGGCCGCGCGGTCGGGGGCGTCGACGATCGTCGCGTGCTCGCTGCGCTCGGCGAGGTCTTCGATGCCGCCCTGGAAGACGAGCTTTCCCGAGGCGATGATGAGCAGCGCGTCGACGGTCTGCTGCACCTCGGCGAGCAGGTGCGACGAGATGAGCACGGTGCGACCCTCGCCGGCGAGGGTGCGCAGCAGTCCCCGCATCCACCGGATCCCCTCGGGGTCGAGTCCGTTCGTGGGCTCGTCGAGCACGAGCACGCCGGGGTCGCCGAGCAGCGCCGAGGCGAGTCCGAGCCGCTGACGCATGCCGAGCGAGTAGCCGCCCACTTTGCGTCCGCCGACGTCGGAGAGCCCGACGAGACCGAGCACCTCGTCGACACGGGCGCGGGGGATGCCCCCGGCATCGGCGTAGACCCTGAGGTGGTTCGCGGCCGTGCGCCCGGGGTGGAAGCTGGATGCTTCGAGCGCGGCGCCCACGCTCTGCAGCGGTCGGTCGAGCTTGTCGTAGGTGCGCCCGCCGATCGTGGCGGTGCCCTCCGTGGGGCGGACGAGTCCGAGCAGCATCCGCAGCGACGTCGTCTTGCCGGCCCCGTTCGGCCCGAGGAACCCGGTCACCAGACCCGGCTCGACGCGTGCGGTGAGGCCGTCGACCGCGGTGACCGGGCCGAAGCGTTTGACCAGCCCGGAGAATTCCAGCACCTGTCCGTCTGGCATGCCGAAACCTCCCGTTCATGCGTGCGTTCCTTCCATCTTGGCGGAAACACCCCCCGATCCCGCATTTCCTTGCGTCTCAGACCGTGCCGCGCCCGGCGCGCTACCGTGACGGAGTGGATGCTGCGACCGAACCCCGTGTGATCGCTCGAGCCGCGAGCGGGCTCGGGCACCTCACGCTGAATCGCCCTAGGGCGCTCAACGCGCTCGACCTCGGCATGGTGAGGAGTCTGCGAGCGGCCCTCGACGAGTGGGAGCACGAGCCCGACGTCGGGATCGTGCTGCTCGACGGAGCCGGTGACCGAGGGTTCTGCGCCGGTGGCGACGTGCGCGGGCTCGCCGACCAGATCCGCTCTGGCGACGCGGACGCCGCGGGCGTCTTCTTCCGCGACGAGTACGCCCTGAACGCCCGCATCGCCGAGTACCCGGCCCCGATCGTCGTCATCGCCGACGGCATCACCATGGGCGGGGGCATCGGCCTGGCCGGGCACGCGACCGTGCGCGTCGTCACCGAACGATCGGTGCTCGCGATGCCCGAGACGCGCATCGGCCTCACCCCCGACGTCGGCGGCAGCTGGTTGCTCGGCCGGGCGCCCGGCCGTCTCGGCGAGTACCTCGCGCTGACGGGCGCGTCGATGAACGGCGCAGACGCCGTCTA
The DNA here is from genome assembly GCF_003095395.1 of Microbacterium sp. Gd 4-13. GTDB lineage: Bacteria > Actinomycetota > Actinomycetes > Actinomycetales > Microbacteriaceae > Microbacterium. The sequence goes on along the minus strand of NZ_QEIJ01000005.1, from coordinate 190,454 downwards.
CGCCGGCTTCGCGGATCACGTCGTGCCGAGCGAGAACCTCGACGCGCTGCGCGACGCTCTCGAGACGCGGGCCGATCCGTCCACCCCGGCCGAGATGGTGCTGCTCTTCGACGAGACCCCGCCGCCGTCCCCGCTCGAGGCCGCTCGGGTGTGGATCGACGATGCGTTCGCCGCCGACAGCGTGGGCGAGATCGTCGATCGTCTGCGCGCACGGCCGGAGCCCGAAGCATCCGCCACTGCCGACACGCTCGGAGAGCTCTCACCCACGGCGATGGTGGTGACGCTCGAGGCCGTCCGCCGCGCCCGCACGCTGCCGCACCTCCGGGCCGCGCTCGAGCAGGAATACGGCCTCGTGCTGTGGTTCGCCGCGACCCAGCCCGACCTGCTCGAGGGCATCCGCGCGCAGCTCATCGACAAGGACCGCTCGCCCCGGTGGGCTCCGGCGTCGCTCGACGAGATCGCGCCGACCGCGCTCGCCGAGGCGTTCGCCCATCGACCCACCACACCGCTCTGGAGTTGACATGGCCACGACGAAGAAGCGACGTCCGCGCACCTTCTCTGCCGCGCTCGACTGGTTCTTCTTCGTCTTCGCGGGGCTCGCGTCGGTCTGGCTCGCCTACCTGGGCTTCACCGAGACCTTCGCGGTCGGCTGGTGGGGCATCCCCATGGCGATCGCGTTCTGGGGGCTGCTGGCCTACCTCGTGCTGCCGCGCCTGCACCGCATCCTCACGGCCGTCTACGTGCCCGACTACTTCATCGGCCGCGCCCGCACGAGCGACGGACTGCTCGGCGACCCGGTGAACCTCGCGTTCATGGGCACGCGCGAGCAGATCGAGGCGGCGCTCGTGACGGCCTCGTGGCGGCCGGCCGACCCGGTGACCCTGCGGTCGTCGTGGCGCATCATCACGTCCACCGTGACGCGCCGCAGCTACGACGAGGCGCCGGTGAGCCCGCTCTTCCTGTTCGGGCGGCAGCAGGACTTCGCCTACCAGCAGGAGTTCGCCGGCAATCCGTCGCAACGCCATCACGTGCGCTTCTGGCGATGCCCGGACGGGTGGCTGCTGCCGGGCGGCTATCGCGTCGAGTGGGTCGCGGCGGGCACGTTCGACACCGCGGTGGGCCTGTCGCTGTTCACCCTCCAGGTCACCCACCGCATCGACGCCGACACCGACATCGAGCGCGACCACATCGTCGGTTCCCTCACGGCGGCGGAGCCCCGCGTGAGGGTCGACGTCATCCGCGACTTCTCGACCGGGTACCACTCCCGCAACGGCGGGGGCGACAGCATCCGCACCGACGGCGACCTGCCCATCATCGACGTCAGCGCGATTGAGACGGGGGTGGCGGCATGAGTCGTCGAGAAGAGCACCCGCCCGAGAAGCGGGCGGCGTTCGAACTGCCCGCCGCCCTCGAGAGGCCGCGCGCCGACCCGTCGATGAAACGGCCGATCTCGACCACCGCGGGGGCCGCTCTCGTGCTGTTGCGTGTCGCGGCGGGGTTCTTCTGGATCACGATCGTCGCGCTCGACTGGTCGTCGTGGGTGAGCGTCTTCGACGACGACCCGACCGACATCACCCCCGAGCTTCTCGGCGTCACGCTCGTGATCTTCGTCATCGTCTGCGGCGGGTTCCTGCTCGGCGAGGCCGTCTTCGGGCTGCTGATCCTGCGCGGGCGCAACTTCCCGCGCGTCGTCGTGATGGTCTTCGCGGTGCTGTCGATCTCGACGGCGTTCACCGGGTGGTGGGCCCAGGGGCAGGACATCCGGGTGGGCACCACGCTGGTGACGCTGGCGCTCGACATCCTCATCCTGCTCGCGCTGTCCAGCCGCAGCGCCGCCGCGTACGCCCACCGCCGTCGGCGTGACTGACAGCCCCCGCACACCTGCGTCGGGTTAGCCTGTCGGATGCTGCGTGTGCGCGCGGCAGAGGAGGGTGAGGTGTTCGACAGCCCGGTGTCCGCGTCGGCGTACGAGGTGCTCGGAGTGACCTCCGACGTCGACGACGAGGCCCTTCGTCGCGCCTACCGTCTGCGTCTGCGGCAGACCCACCCCGACACCGGTGGCGACGCCGCGGTCTTCGTGCAGGTGCAGCGCGCCTGGGAACTCATCGGAACGCCCGATGCGCGTGCGTCGTACGACCGCGGTCGCGGCACGCAGGCGCCCGAGTGGTCGGCGCCGCGGGCGAGTCCTCCCCGCGCCGACACGCGGCCGCGCGCCCGCACGCACGGCCAGCCCGGCGGGTGGCGGCGCGAGCGCTACCTGACACTCGTGCGCGAGTGGGTCGGCCGCGGGGTCGAGCTGCCCGATCCGTACGATCCGCAGCTCGTGCGATCGGCGCCGCACGAGCTGCGCCGCATGCTCGCCGACGCGCTCGCCGAGGAGGCGACCGCCCGCATCGTCGCCGATCTCGGCATGGGTTACACGGTGTGGCACGACGTCGACGCGTCGCGCGACGGCGACCCGGAAGACAAGCTCGACCACATCGTGCTCGGTCCGAGCGGCCTCTACGCGGTGCTCTCGGAAGACTTCGGCGGCCCGATCGGCTTCCGTCGCGGCGAGATCGTCGGCGCCCACGTCTCCGGTGCCCCCGTGACCGAGCTCGTCTCGCGGCAGCGCGTGATCGCGCGCGGGGCCGGAGTGCGCTTCAGCGGCGCGATCGTGGTGCTCCCCGACGGTGACGTGCTCGGCGCGGTCACCGACCTCGGCAAGGTGCGCGGCGTGCCCGTCGCCGTGGTGTCGCAGTCGGGTCTGTCGACCCTGCTGCGGCAGGGCGTCACCGGCGCCCGCGATATCGGCGGCACCGAGCTGTTCGACATCCGCACCCGACTGCAGCAGCGCGTGCGACACGTCTGAGCCGCACGGAACGCAGGAGCAACGGCGGGCGGGGGCCCGTTGGCGTCCCCGGAGGGGCTGTTCGTCCTGCGTTTTGGACGCGATGCCGGCGGGAACCCGCGTCAGCCGCTGAGGCCGAGCAGTTCGAGCGGGTGGGTGAGACGCCACCAGGGCGACGGGGGTTCGATGTCTCCGGAGAGGCGCACCTCGACGGAGTCCGCGTCGAGCGGGCCGGTCACCACGAGCGTCCCCACGGCGGCGCCCTCGTCGACGGCGTCGCCGAGCGAGAAATCGGTGGCCGGGGTGGCCGCGCCGCCGTTCCAGAGCACGACGGTCGCGTCATCGGCGGTCACCACGTCGACCGACTCGCCCCACGCCGTCTCGATCGTGCCGACGCGGGTGCCCGCGGGCACCGAGGGCTCGGGCTGCAACTCCGTCTCGATCTGCGCGAAGAGGCTGCGCATCGCCGCATCCCGCGTCGCCCGGTCGGGCTGGCCGAGCACCGAGCCGAAGACGCGCACGGTGGTGTCGCCGATCGCGATGTCTTTCGCGGCGAGCAGGTTGTACGCGTCGAGCGTGCCGGTCTTGAGCCCGACCACACCCGGGTCGTCCAACAGGTCGTTCGTGTTCTCGACGCGGCCGGCGCCGGGCAGGTCGACCTCGGGCTTGGCGACGATCTCGGCGATGACGGGGTTCTCGAGGGCCTTGATCGCGAGGGGGATGAGCGACTCGGGGGTGGCGGCGTTGCCCGCGACGATGCCAGAGGGGTCTTCGATCGTGATGCCCGAGATGCCGTGGGTCGTGAGCCACGATCGCGCCGCACTCGCGAAGACCGCGTCGGAGGGGTAGAGGTTGCCCGCGAGGCGGTCGGCGTAGTTGTTCGCCGAACCCACCAGCAGACCCTCGAGCATCTGATACTCGCTCAGCGTTCCGCCGACCGGCACGTCGAGCGCCGACTCGCCGGCGGCGCGGTCGGCCCAGTACTGCCGGCGGTCGGCCGCGGTGAACGCGAAATCAGGTCCGGCCTCGCCGGCGGCCAGCGGCATCTCGTCGAGAACGACGAGCGCAGTGACGACCTTGGTGATGCTCGCGATCGACTCGGCCTCCGACGACGACGAGAGGATCCCCCCGGCTCCGGCGACGGTGATCGCGGCTCCACCCTCGGTCGGCCACGCGGGGGTCGCGGCGGCGGCGGCGACCGGCTGCACGGCGACCGCCTCGATCTGCGGGGCGACCGCGTAGAGCGGCCAGAGCAGGGTCGTGGCGACGTAGGCGCCGGTCACGGCGAGGATCACAAAGACGGGCGCGAGCACCCCGGGGCGGAAGATCGAACGTCGGGGTGCGCCGGCGAGCAGGTCGGTGCCCGTCGCCACGGGCGCCGCGTCGACCGCGAGAGAGGCCGGGGCGGCGGTCGACGAGACACGGCTCTCGTCGACCCAGGTCAGCGCGGGATAGCGGGAGGACTGCGCCGCGACGACCTCGGCGGGCGCGTCATCGAGCACGGGCTCGGAAGGATCGGCCTGCGGGGCGTCGCCGGCAGCCTCGACGGGCGTCTGCGCGGCGTCGTCGACGATCGGATGCGGCGCGGTGGTGCTCGTGCGCAACGCACGCCGCGACGGCGGCGCGGTGGCGTCGGGTCCCATGCGCCTAACGTACCTCGCGGGCGGGTCTATACTCGCCTGGAACCACGGGAGTCCGGTGAGCCGGGCTGAGAGGAAGCGATCCACGCTTCGACCGTCGAACCTGATCTGGGTCATGCCAGCGCAGGGAGGAGAGAAAATGCACACTTCCGCGTCCCCATCCACCGGGACTCACCGCTATTCGTGGCGCGTCGTCGACATCGTCGTGGCCAGCGTCATCGGTGTCGCCGCCGGGCTGGTCTTCTGGCTGTGGGGCCAGGCCTGGCCGGTGCTCGACACCGCGCTGGCGTTCACCCCCGGCCTGTCGGGGCTCCTCGCCGGAGGCTGGCTCTTCGCCGGCGTGCTCGGCGGTCTGATCATCCGCAAGCCGGGCGCCGCGCTCTACACCGAGATCGTGGCCGCCGTCGTCTCCATGGCGATCGGCACCCAGTGGGGCTTCACGACCCTGATCTGGGGCGTGGTGCAGGGCCTTGGCGCCGAGCTCGCGTTCGCCCTGTTCGCCTACGCCAACTGGCGCCTCGGCGTCGCCCTGCTCTCGGGCGCCCTCGCCGGTCTCGCCGTAGCGCTGCTCGACACGACGTTCTCCTCGGTCGCCGCGCTCGCCTTCGAGGCCCGGGCGGTCTACTTCGTCTCGGCGATCGTCTCCGGCGTGGTGATCGCCGGTCTCGTGTCGTGGGTGCTGGCCCGGGCGCTCGCCGCGACCGGCGCGCTCGACCGCTTCGCGTCCGGCCGCGCCTACCGCTCCCGCGAGACAACCGCAGCCGACGCCGCGTGAGATCGGCGCCTGCCGCCGTCCGCGCCCGCTCCTGGGGGTGGCGTCACGCCGGCCGCCGGCGCTGGGCCGTGCGCGAGCTCGATCTCGACATCGCCCCGGGCGAGCGCGTGCTGCTCCTCGGGGCGAGCGGCTCGGGCAAGAGCACGCTGCTGCGGGGCCTCGCGGGCGTGCTCGGCGACCTCGACGACGGGGAGAGCACCGGCGAGCTGACGCTCGACGGTGCAGCTCCCTCCGCCGCACGCGGTCGCGCGGGACTGGTGCTCCAAGACCCCGACGCTCAGGTCGTGCTCGCGCGGGCGGGTGACGACGTCGCCTTCGCCTGCGAGAACCTCGGCGTTGCACGCGAGGAGATCTGGTCGAGGGTGGATGCCGCGCTCGAGGCCGTGGGTCTCGGAATCGGCCGCGACCACCCGACGTCCCGGCTGTCCGGCGGGCAGAAGCAGCGCCTCGCCGTGGCCGGGATCCTGGCGATGCGACCCGGCCTCATGCTCTTCGACGAGCCGACGGCGAACATCGACCCCGAGGGCGCCGAGCTCGTGCGCGACGCCGTCATGGCGGCGGCACGGGCGACCGGCGCGACCCTCATCGTCGTCGAGCATCGAGTCGCCCTGTGGGCCGACGCGGTCGACCGGGTGATCGTGCTCGAGGGCGGAGACGGCGGCGGGGTGGTCGCCGACGGCCCGCCCGGTGCCGTCTTCGCCGCGCACGGCCGATCGCTGACCGAAGCGGGCGTGTGGGTACCGGGCATCCCGGTCGAGATCGATCGGCGGCCGAGGTCCGCCGCATCCGAGACCCTGCTGACCGCATCCGACCTGTCGGTGGGTCGTCGGGCGTTCGCCGCGCGCGCGGCGTCGGTCGTCGCATCCGGCATCTCGGTCGACCTCGCCGCCGGACGAGCGCTCGCCGTCACCGGACCCAACGGAGCGGGCAAGTCCACCCTGGCGCTGACCGTCGCGGGTCTGCTCGCGCCGGCCGGCGGCGCCCTGGCCGCGACAGCGGCCCTCGCGGGCGAGCTGACGGCGACGCCCTCGCGGTGGCGTTCCCGCGAGCTGCTGACGCGCATCGGCATGGTGTTCCAGGAGCCCGAGCATCAGTTGCTCACCACCCGCGTGCGCGATGAACTCGCCGTCGGTCTGCGTGCGCTCGGGCGCGATCCCGACGAGATCGCGCGCACGGTGGACGAGTTGCTCGAGCGGTTGCGGTTGACCCGGCTCGCCGACGTCAATCCGTTCACGCTCTCCGGCGGTGAGAAGCGACGCCTCACCGTGGCTGCGGCGATCGCCACCGCCCCGCGCGTGCTCGTGCTCGACGAGCCCACGTTCGGGCAGGATGCCCGCACCTGGCGCGAGATCGCGGGCCTGCTCGATGGCCTCCGCGCCGACGGAACGGCCGTGGCCTTCGTCACCCACGACCGGGAGCTCGTGGCCGCGCTCGCCGACGCCGAGCTCGAGGTGGGGCGCTCATGAGTCTGACGACGCTCGGTCCTGCGGACGGACCGCTCGCCCGCCTCAATCCCGTGGCGAAGCTCGCCGCGACACTCGTGCTCACCGGCGCGCTGCTCGCCTCGATCGACCCCGTCTCGGCGGGGGTCACGCTGGTCGCGACCCTGGTGCTCCTCCCTTTCGCGCGTCTGCCGATCCGCGACCTGTGGTTGCGGCTCTGGCCGATCGCGGCGGGCGCCGTCGTCGCCTCGACCGCCACCGTGCTCTACGGTCGGCCCGCCGGCGACGTGTACGTCGAGTGGGGCGTGCTGCGCGTCAGCGACGGCTCGATCGCGCTGGCGCTCGCGATCCTGCTGCGCGTCCTGGCCATCGCCGTGCCGAGCGTGGTGCTGTTCGCGACGACAGACCCGACCGATCTCGCCGACGGCCTCGGCCAGATCCTGCGCCTGCCGGCGCGGTTCGTGCTCGGCGGACTCGCGGGCCTGCGCCTCGTCGGCCTGCTCATCGAGGACTGGCGCGAGCTCGCCCTCGCCCGCCGTGCGCGGGGGGTCGCCGATGCCGGCCGGGTGCGCCGGTTGCTCGGACAGACCTTCGCGCTCCTGGTGCTGGCGATCCGGCGCGGCTCGAAGCTCGCCACCGCCATGGAGTCGCGCGGCTTCGGCGCCCCCGGACCCCGCACCTGGGCGCGCCCGTCACGCCTGCGCGGGAGGGACGCCGCCCTCATCGCGATCGCGGTCGTCATCGCCGCAGCATCCGTCGTCATCTCGGTGGGTTCCGGGGCCTGGCGCCCCATCTTCGGCCTCTGACGCGCGGCGCGTGCGCCTCGAGGTGCCGTGTGCGGGGCCCCGCGTCGCCCGGTCGAGGCACCTCACCGCGTCAGGTCGCCATCGGATCTGGATAGTGTCGGAGTGATGTTCAGGATGCTGGTCGGCCGAGCGCAGGCAGCGCTTCGAGCGGCTCATGGTCGGCGCCGCGTCTTCCGGGTCGCGGAGGATAGCGATCGACGTCGTGACCTCGATGCCGCGTGGAACGAGGCGTTCGGCGATTGCGTCCCCGACGGTGCGGCCCTGCGCTCGCAGCTGCCCGAGCGATGGGCGCGGTTCCACATCCGTGGCGCCCGCGACGCCGGTTCTGACGCAGAGGCCACTGTCGTCCTTCGCGCGCTTCTCGATGATCTGCGAGGCGAGGATGGTCGGCCAGTGCGTGTGGTCGTCGAGGAGTACGGGGCGGCCGACCTCTTCGGTGGGTGGTCCCGGGCTCTTCCGATCGATCTCTTTCCCTGGCGCCGCGAGTCCCGTGAGCATCGCGGTCCGACGGCGTTCTCGTGGGCGAGCGATACGGGTGTTCGACAGGCTGCGCTCGACGCTGTTCTTCGGAGTGCCGTCGAGGAACGGGGGTACGCGATCATCACAGACGATCGGACAAGCTGGGCGTTCTGCCCCTACTTCGCCGGTGTCGATGTGATTTTCGCGAGCGCAGCAGAACGCGATGAGTTCGTCGGACGTCACGGCGATCTGCGCCCGAAGGACGCGCCGGGGCTATAGGTCGACTGTGGTGCAATCTCCGCGTGCGCCTCGAGGGTGTTCGGCGCGCACGCGTCGCCGTGGCAGACCATCAGACGGTCGGCCGGTCTCTCGATCCAGCGCGGGCCGACCGCCGACCGCCCCGGCGGCGCCGCCGTGACGAGCCATTCGTGCTCGTCATCGGATCCGCGGGAGAGCACCCGGGGCGTTGGCGTGAACGGGGCAGCTCACCGCATCCGTTCCGCCTCCGCCTCCATCGACGACTCAAGAGTGCGCGGTGCGTACGTGATCTAGCGGATGCGTGCCGGGACGGCGGTCTCCGGCCCGGGCGCGGACGTGCGCACCCACGCCGCGTACTCCTCGTCGACCATTCCTTCATCCTGCCTCCGGCCGCCAGCGTTCGGAATGCAGGAGAAACGGCCCCTGCGCCCCTCGCACCGGGTCGCGAGGGGCCGTTGTTCCTGGATTCTGGACGCGGAACGGGGCGGATGCGGGGCGGGGGCCGGGCCGGGTCAGTGGGCGAGGTTCTCGCGCATCAGCGGCGACGCGTCGCCGGTGATCTTGGCGTCGACGACGAGTGGCCGGTCGCGGGGGCCGTCGAGCCACGCCTGCACCCCGGCGAGGTCGTCGAGCGAGCGCACGGTTACGCCGGCGCATCCGTACCCGCGCGCGATCGAGGCGATGTCGGTCTCAGGGAAGCGGACGATGGCCTGTTTCTCGGGATGATCGGCGAAGAGATGCACCTCGGCGCCATAGGCCTCGTCGTTGTAGACGACGACGATCATGCCCAGGCCGGCTTTGACAGCGGTGTCGAGTTCCACCGCGGCCATCAGGAACGAGCCGTCGCCGGTTCCGACCACGGCCATCCGATCGGGTCGGGCGATCGCGGCGCCGATGCCGTTGGAGAGTCCGAGGCCGATCGACTGGAACGACAGCGGCATGACGAAACCGCGCTCGTCGGGCACGCGCAGGAACGCGCCGGGGTACATGTTGACGTTGCCTCCGTCGGGAACGACGACGCGCTCGATCGGCAGCATCGCGTCGAGGGCCGCCGTGAGGGCCCCCGCTCCGATGTGGCCGGGGGAATGCCGCTCGGCCGGGAGGTCGTCGACCCAGTGACGGATGCGTCGGATACGCGCTCGGGTCTCGGGGGTGCGGAGCCCGATCCGGGGGGCCTCCTGCGCCGCGAGCATGCCCGTGACGGCCGATGCGACCGATGCCGTGTCGCCGACGATTCCGAGCGATACGCCGCGGTGCTTCCCGAACGCCTCGCGCCGATCGTCGACCTGCACGAGGGTGGGCTGGGCGGTGAGAGTGCCGTGGTGCGCCGTCCATTGATTGAGCGCGGCTCCGAACGCCACCAGCACGTCGGCCTCTTGGATCAGCTCGCGCGCCCCGGGCGTGGCGAATCCGCCCATCACGTCGAGCGCCCACTCCTCGCCGGTGAAGAGTCCGCGCGCACCCGCGGAAGGAACGAGGATCGCCCCGGTCTGCTCCCCGAGCGCACGGAGCTCCGCGGCGGCCTGCCGCGCGCCGCGCCCGCCCAGGATGACCGGGCGCTGTGCGGCGGTGAGGATCCGGACGAGTTCCGCAAGAGCCTCGGCCGAGGCCCCCGCGGGGATCACTCGAGGTGCGGGGGCGGGCGCCGGCTGCTCCTGCCAGATCTCCGCCTGAAGGTCGACCGGGAGCGAGAGCACGACGGTCGTGCGGTCGCGAACGGCGATGTCGTAGGCGGCGACCGCGTCGGCCACGGCCGTCGCAGACGAGTGGATGCGGCGGGGTACCGCACCGACCGCTGCCACGAGCGAGTCCTGGTCGATGACGAAGTTGCCCTGCTCCTGTCCGACGGCGGTGTCGCCCGTGACGACGAGGAGGGGTGTGTTCGATTTGGTCGCCTCGCCGATGCCCGTCATCGCGTTGGTCAAGCCGCAGCCCTGGTGAAGGCTCACCGCCGCGACGCGGTCGGTGAGGCGCGAGTACGAATCGGCCATGCACGCCGCGCCCATCTCGTGCCGCGCGGCGGTGAACGGTACCCCCGAGCTGACGAGACCGTGCGTGACCATGAAGTTGCCGCTCCCGACGACGCCGAACACGTGAGCGACACCTCGCTCGGCCAACGCACGACCCACGGCCTCCGCCACCGTCATCGGCTCGCCCTCTCCTTCGGCGGTCGCCGCTGTGGTTTCGAGGGTGTCGATGCCGCTCATGCCGTCACCGTCCGCGTGGCTTCCGTGCGCATCGCCTCGCTGGACCGTCGGATGCGCCGGTAGACGTCTCCGCGCACCCGGGCGAACTCGGCGAGTTCCTTCGTCTCGATCTGATCCCGCGGCGACGGCAGGACGACCGGGAGGTCGGCTTCGATGAAGGTGGGTCGTGGCCCCATGACGAGCACCCGGTCGGCGAGGTAGACGCTCTCGTCGATGTCGTGGGTGACGAAGACGATGGTGACCCCGAAGGTGTCGCGCACGCGCAGGACGAGATCCTCCAGGTCGGCTCGGGTCTGCGCGTCGAGCGCGCCGAACGGTTCGTCCATCAGCAGCATCTTCGGCTGATAGGCGAGCCCGCGGGCGATCGCCACCCGCTGCTGCATGCCGCCCGACAACTGCCACGGGTAGTGGTCCTCGAATCCGCCAAGCCCCACCGAATCGATGGCTGTCTTCACGCGTTCGCGACGGATCGCGCGCTCAGGCGCTTTGCGTCGGAGCGGGAAATCGACGTTCTGCGCGACCGTCATCCAGGGATAGAGCGAGTTGACGTAGTCCTGGAAGACGAGCGCGATCTCCTCGGGCGGGCGCACGACGGGCCGGCCGTCGATCTCGATCGATCCGTCGGTCGGGGACAACAGACCCGCCATCAGTTTCAGCACGGTGGTCTTGCCGCATCCCGATGGCCCGACCATGGTCACGACCTCGTTCGAGCCGATCTCGAAACTGAGATCGCTGACCGCGAGCGTCCCGGTGCGGGCATCGCCGTAGCGTCGTGAGACGTTCTTCAAAGTGAGCATGGTGACGACTCCGTAAGTCAGCGGACGGTGGCACGAGCGCCGTGATGCCAGGCGAGGGCGCGTCGCTCTACGAGGGTGAAAAGCAGGTTGAGCAGGTACCCGAGAAGGCCCAGCAGGATGATCCCCGACCACATGTCGGCGATCGCGAAGGTGCGCTGGGCCTGGATGATGAAGAATCCGACCCCGTTGGTGGCGCCGACCATCTCGCTGATCACCATGATGATCAGGGCAAGGGGGAGGGCGGCCCGCATTCCGGCGAAGATCTGCGGGCTGGCCGCGCGCAGGTCGACGTGCAGCAGGGTGTCGCACCGCGTGATGCGGTAGCTGGCGCCGGTCTCCTTCAGGGTGGAGTCCACACCGGTGATCCCGTCGACGGTGTTGAGCAGGATGGGCCAGACGCACACGAGGGCGATGAGGATGATCTTCGCCTCGTCTCCCGTGCCGAAGGCGATCAGGGTGAAGGGCAGCAGGGCCGGTGGCGGGATCGCACGCGCGAACTCGATCACGGGCGCCGCTTGACGGCGGATCCGGGGGCTCTTTCCGATGACGATGCCCGCTCCGACGCCGATCACGATCGCGATGACGTACCCGGACAGCAATCGGAACACGCTGGGCAGGAGCTCGGTGGGAACGAGGGCGAACAGCCAGTTGCCGGCGAAGGCGACGAACACGTCCTGCAGCGGGGGGAGGAAGAAGCTCGACCCGGTATTGGTGAACCACAGGATGAGGAGCACGACGAGCACGGGGACGAGGATCTCCGCCGAGGCGTAGACGACCGGCCGCTTCATCGCGCACCCGTTCGCTGCGAGGGGTGCCAATGGAGCGCCCGCCGCTCGAGCCGGGTGAAGACGGTGTTGAGGATCAGCCCCAGCACCCCGGCGATGATGACGTACGCGTACATGAGCGGCACGTCCGCTCCTTCTCGCGCCCGGTTGATCTGCAGGCCGATGCCGGGCGCTCCCATGATGATCTGACCCGTGACGACGAGGATCAGCGCGACCGACGACGAGATCCTGAGCCCGGTGGCCAGGTAGGGGGTCGCCGCCGGCATCATCACTCGGGTGAACCGGCGAGCCGCTCCGATCTGGAACGAGCGCGCCGTGGCCATCTGGACGGGGTTGATCGCTCGCACCCCGTAGATCATCTGCACCAGGAGCGGCCACGTCGCCGCGAACGCCGCGAGGAACACGGTGCCTTCGAGCGAGCCCGGCCGGAAGACGAGGAACACCACCGGGATGAGGGCGACGGAGGGCACCGGGCGAAGGAACTCCACGATGGGTCGCGTCGCTCGATACGCCAGCTCGTTCGTGCCGAGCAGCAGGCCCAGGGGCACCGAGACGGCGGTCGCGATGAGCAATCCGAAGAACCAGGCGATGAAGGTGAGGCCGATCGCCTGCCACGCGACGGCGTCGGTGAGCAGCGCGAGGAGGCGGGAGATGACGACCGTCGGCGGCGGGAGGTAGCGCGAGGGGAGGATCTCGAGCCTCGTCACGAGCTCCAGGACGAGCACGATGACCACGGCCCCGCCGAGCGAGCCTACGTCGTGCCACGCGCTGCGGAGGAGTCCGCCGCCGTGCACGCCGAGCGCGCGTGCCGACGCGGCGCTCGGCGTGCGGACAGGGGAGGAGACGGTCATCGGATCACCCGGAGATCATCTGATCCAGATCGGGCTCCCGATCGATGACGCCGAAATCGACGAGGATTCGGGAGAGCGTGTCGAGCTGGTCGCGATCGAGCCCGGATCGGAAGATCGGGAGGCGGATCTGGTTGGCCAGTTCGGGGGTGAGGGCGGTGAACTCGGGGAGGATCTCCCGAACGGCGTCCTCGTTCTCCGCGGCGTAGTCGACCGACGCGGTGACCGCCCGCTCGAAGCGATCCACGAGGTCGGGGTCGTCGGCGACGAGTCTCGATGAGGTGGCCCAGGCGCCGTTGGGGAAGTTCGCGCCGAGGTTGTACGAGGGGGTGTCGACGATCCTCCCGCCGTCCGCCAGGGTGCCCGTGATGAACGGTTCGGATCCGAACGCAGCATCCACGGTCCCGTTCGACAGGGCGGCGGGTACCTCCGAGAACGGGATCTCGACGAACTGCACCGACGTGTCGTCGACGCCTTGCTGCTGCAGCGAGGCGCGGATCGTGGCCTCCGCGACGCCCTTGAGGGCGTTCACGCCGACGGTCGCACCCTCGAGGTCCTCGGCGGATCGCGCATCCGAGTCGGCGCCGACGACGAGTGCCTGCCATTCCTCGTCGGGGGTGGCTCCGCCCACGTCGTTGGCCGAGATGATCTGCAGATCCAGGCCGTTCGAGGCTGCAGCGAAGAGGGGCACGTATCCGACGACGATGAAGTCGAACGACCCGGCCTGCATCCCGGCGATCATCTCCGCCCCGCCACCCACCGTGGTCATGTTCAGCTCGAGGCCTTCATCTTCGAAGAACCCCTGCGCCTCGCCGAGGTAGACGGCCGCCATGTTCGAGGTCGGCAGCACCGCGACGTTGACCGTGCGAGAGCCGGCATCATCGCCCCCGCCCGAGGGAGTGCCTGCCGAGGTCGAGCACCCCGCCACGGCGAGCGTCGCGATGGCGCCGAGGACGGCGAATGCCGTCCGGCGCGGATTCCGTGATCGATGAACCATTTGTCGAGCCTCCTTGATCGAACGTGGTCGGCCGTCGGCATCGTTGCGCAACGGCTAGCGCCAGTCTGGGCCCGTCGATCCAGTCGCAACACTTAACATTCGTCATGTGTGGAATTAGCCTCACTGATATCGGGAGGCTCCCACCCGAGGATCGGCGGTGCGTGCATGGACCTGAACCTGCTCCGCGTGTTCGTCGCCGTCTATGAGACGGGGTCGGTGAGCGCGGCCGCCGAGCGTCTCTTCGTGACGCAGTCGGCCGTGAGTCAATCTCTGACGCGGCTGCGCCGGGAGGTCGACGATCAGCTCTTCGGCCGAGACGGTCGCGCCCTGCGCGCGACGCCGGCCGCCCATCAGCTCTACCCCGACTTCCACGGGGCTCTCAGTCAGGTCGAATCGGCTCTGGCGGGCCTGCGCGACTTCGACCCCGCCGTTGCCCGGTACCGATTCCGGCTCGCGCTGTCGGAGCTCGGCGAGGTCGGATTCCTCCCGACGATCCTGTCCTCGCTCGCGGCGGAGGCGCCCGGTGTCGAGATCGAGGTCGTACCGCTCGACGTTCGCGCCCTGACCGAGTGGCTCGCCCGAGGCTTCGTCGACCTCGCCATCGCGTCGACGCCGCCACCGGGCGACTTCGTCGGAACGATCCTCAAGTCCGAGCGCTACGTGCTCCTCATGTCGAGCGAGCATCCTCTCGCCGCCCGTCCGCAGATCTCGCGGAACGCGTTCCTCTCCGCACGGCACCTCATGACCTCCAGCGACTCCGCAGCGCCGGGAGTCGGCGCGGCGTTGGAGCGGGCGGGGCTCGGCATCGTCCCGAGTCTGACCGTCGGGCACACCTCCGCCCTGCCCGGTCTTCTCCACGCGGGGCCATGGGTCACCGTCGTGCCGTCGAGCCTGGCGCAGAACTGGATGCCCACGTGGCCGCTCACCGTTCGACCGCTGCCGGTGGACCTCGCGCCGATCCAGGTGCGGCTCTTCGCGCGGACGACGAGCCACGAGAGTGCCGCCCTGAACTGGTTCCGCCAAGCGGTCACGGAGGCCGTGCACACCGCGCCGGAGCAGTTCTGGTCGCCTCAACCTCCGTGGAGCCCGTTGAGATGCCGCGACCCGGGGGATGAAGCCCTCGGATGACCCCGATTGCGGCAACTCACGCCGTGGCTAGGGTGGGCGCATGGACATCGACGGTTCCGCAGCCCTCGTCACGGGTGGGGCGAGCGGGCTCGGACTCGCTACCGCGCGGCGGCTCGCCGCATCCGGGGCGCACGTGACCCTCGTCGACCTGCCCACCTCTCCCGGGGCCTCGGTCGCCGCCGACCTCGGCGCGCGTTTCGTGCCGGCCGACGTCACCGACCCTGAGCAGATCGCCGCCGCCGTCGCGCTCGCCGCGGAGGCGGGGCCGCTGAGGGTGCTCGTGAACTGCGCGGGCATCGCGCCGCCGGCGAAGGTGCTCGATCGCGACGGAGTCCCGACGCCGCTCGACCTCTTCGAGCGCGTGCTGCGCGTCAACCTCGTCGGCACGTACAACGTCATCGCCCAGGCATCGGCCGTGATGAGCCGCAACGACCCGGAT
The DNA here is from genome assembly GCF_003095395.1 of Microbacterium sp. Gd 4-13. Classification (GTDB taxonomy): domain Bacteria; phylum Actinomycetota; class Actinomycetes; order Actinomycetales; family Microbacteriaceae; genus Microbacterium. Next base: position 175,043 of record NZ_QEIJ01000005.1, on the reverse strand, counting down.
GCTGCGGGCGACCGTGGCGTCATCGTCAACACGGCGAGCGTCGCCGCCTTCGACGGGCAGATCGGCCAGCCCGCGTACGCGGCGAGCAAGGGTGGTGTCGCGGCCATGACCCTGCCGATCGCGCGCGAGCTCGCCCGCCACGCGATCCGCGTCGTGACGATCGCCCCGGGCATCATGGAGACGCCGATGCTGAAGGGGCTGCCGCAGGCGGCGCAGGACTCGCTCGGCGAGCAAGTGCCCTACCCCGCCCGGCTCGGCGCACCCGACGAGTACGCCCGCCTCGTGCTCGCGATCGTCGACAACGGCTACCTCAACGGCGAGACGATCCGCCTCGACGGGGCGATCCGGATGCCGCCGAAGTAGACCCGACACCGCCCGCGGCGGTCGCGGCGCGCCCCGTTAGGCTGGTGCCGAACTCCGCAGCGCCGCGAGCCCACACGGTTCGGCGACGCCGCGGCGATCTGCCCCGCGCGTACCCCGACAAAGGAGCGACCGTGTCCGACAGCATCCTCTTCTCCGTCGACGCGGGGCTTGCCCGCGTCACCTTCAACCGGCCCGCGTCGCTCAACGCGATGGACTTCGAGATGGGCGCGCGCTGGCGCGACGTCGCCCGTGCCGTCGCGGTCGACCCCGCGATCGGGGCGGTGATCCTGGATGCTGCGGGGCCGGCCTTCTGCGCCGGAGGAGACGTCATCGCGATGTCGACGTCGGGGGCCGACGGCACCGCGGTGGCCGAGGCCGCCGGCGTGATCCACGAGGGCATCCGCATCTTCTCGGAGATCCCGGTGCCCATCGTCGCCGCCGTTCAGGGGGCGGTCGCCGGGGGCGGACTGGGACTCATGCTGGCGGCCGACTACATCGTCGCCGCCGACGGCGCGAAGTTCGTCAGCAAGTACGCCAACATCGGCCTCACCCCCGACCTCGGAGTCTCGACGCTCTTGCCCGCCGCGATCGGTCAGCGCCGCGCCCTCCAGCTGCTGCTGCAGGACCGCACGCTCGACGCCCACGAGGCGCAGGCGTGGGGGCTCGTGGCGGAGGTGGTTCCCACGGCCGACCTCGCCGCCCGGGCCGAGGCGGTCGCCCGGTCGTGGCTCAGCGGTGCCACGGGGGCTTTCGGCCAGGCCAAGCGGCTCGTCCGCACCGGCGCCGGCCGCTCTTTCGCCGAGAACCTCGACGATGAGGCGGCCACCATCGGCGCCGCCTTCGATACCGCCGACGCGCACGCTCGCGTCGGCGCGTTCGCCGCAGCATCCGCCACGTCCCCGCGCTGACCCGGAGAAACCCATGACATCCCTCGCAGGAAAGACCATCCTCATGTCGGGCGGGAGCCGCGGCATCGGCCTCGCCATCGCCCTGCGCGCCGCGCGCGACGGCGCGAACATCGCGATGCTCGCGAAGACCGACACCCCCCACCCGAAGCTCGAGGGCACGGTGCACACCGCGGCTGCGGCGATCCGCGAGGCGGGCGGTCAGGCGCTGCCGATCGTCGGCGACGTGCGCAACGACGACGACGTCACCGAGGCGGTGCTGAAGACCCAGGGCGAGTTCGGCGGTATCGACATCGTGGTCAACAACGCGAGCGTCATCGACCTGTCGGGCTCGCTCGACCTCGCCACGAAGAAGTACGACCTCATGCAGGGGGTCAACGTGCGCGGCACGTTCCTGCTGTCGCGATCGGCGATCCCCGTGCTCAGGGACGCCGAGAACCCGCACATCCTGTCGCTGTCGCCGCCGCTGAACGTCACCGCGAAGTGGCTCGGCGCGCACACGGGCTACAGCCTGGCGAAGTTCGGCATGACGATGGCCACGCTCGGGATCGCGGCGGAGTTCGCCCAGGCCGGGATCGCCGCGAACACCCTCTGGCCGCGCACGACGATCGCGACCGCCGCGGTGCAGAACGTTCTCGGCGGCGACCGGATCATGGCCGCCAGCCGCACGCCCGAGATCTACGCCGACGCGGCCTACGAGGTGCTGACCACCCCGGCCCGCGAGCGCACCGGGCAGACGCTGATCGTCGAGGACGTGCTCGAAGCCGCCGGCGTCACCGACTTCGCGCGCTACGCGGCGGTTCCGGGTACGCCCGACTCGGCGCTGTTCCCCGACATCTTCCTCGACTGACCGCGCGCGGCCGATCCGGCACCCCGGCAAGACCGCGAGACGTCAACCTGGATACGAGACTTCCGCCCGGCGGTGCAGTCTCGTATCGGGGATGACGTCTCGCGGTCCCCGGGCACCGCCCAGGAACGTGCTCTTACTCTGTACGGATGTCTTTCTCCGCCCATCGACCGGGCCGCTACGGCTCCGACGGTCGAATCGAGTTCGCTGCGCACGACGATAGCGAGGCGCAATATCTCGGCGATGTGCGTGAGACGCCCGGGCGCTACGACGAGCAGGCCGATCGATCCGAGCCCGTCGTCGTCGATGAGGAGCCTGAGTCCGAGGAGGAGCCTGCGTCCGAGGCGCCTCCGGCTGAGGGCGGGCCCGCACCCGAAGTGCGCCGCCGGTTGACGCTTCGTCGGCGGCGCATGCCGTGGGGCCGCCGGCTGGCGGTGCTCGGGGGTGCTGACGGCGCGGTGCTCGACGACGTGCCGGAAGAGACGCCGCGGTTCGTGCAGATGTTCTTCGTGCTGGCCGGCACCGCTCTGGTGTCGGCGCTGTCGATGCTGTTCGCTCTCATCACCGGGGTGCGTATCTCGGTGTGGCTGGCCGCGCCCCTCGCCATCGTCTGGGCGCTGATCATCTTCAACCTCGACCGGTTTCTCACCTCGAGCATGCGCTCGACCCGCAATCCCTGGAGGTTGCTGGGGATTGCGGTGCCCCGCGTGGTGATGGCCGCTCTCATCGGGATCGTCGTCGCCGAGCCGCTCGTGCTGCAGGTGTTCCAGAACGACATCGCACGCGAGGTCACCTCGACCAACGTCTCGCAGGCGCTGTCGGACCAGGAGGCGGTGGCCGGCGGTCCTGAGAAGCAGGCGCTCGACGCAGCATCCGCGCGGGTGAGCGCGTTGGAGGACCAGGCCGCCACGGGTATCGTCGCGGGAACCTCGTCGACCTCGGCCGAAGCCGCCGCCGCCCAGCAGAGCGTCGACCAGCTCACTGCCCAGCTCGCCGCGCAGCAGGCCGTCATCGACCAGGCCCGTGTTCTGTACCAGTGCGAGTTGACGGGCGCGGGTGCGGGTACCGTCCCGGGGTGCACGGGTGTGAGCGGAGACGGCGCCAGTTCGGAGGCCGCCGAGGCGCAGCTGGCGGGTGCGCAGGCGTCGTACGACGGTCTCGCCGCTGAACTGCAGCAGGCCACCGCCACCCTGAGCGCGGCGAACGCGGCCGGGACGAGCGCCGCGGCCGCATCGGCCGAGACGAACAAGCAGCGGGCCCAAGACGAATTGGTCACCGCTCGAACGCAATACGACGCAGCCCTCGCCGCCTACGACGAGCGCGCGGCCGCCGTGGCGGGAGGCAATGCCCAGGCGCAGGGGATCCTCAGTCAGATCGGAGCGCTCGAGAGACTTTCGCAGCGCGAGCCGGTGCTCGCCTGGGCTCACTGGCTGATCGCCGGGCTGTTCTTCATGATCGAGCTGCTGCCCGTGCTGGTGAAGGTGCTCACGAGCTTCGGTGATCCGTCGGTGTACGAGAAGGCCGACGCGTTGCGGCGGCAGGTCGCCCTCGACCGCGTGACCGCCCGCACCTGGCGGGCGCGTGCCGCGATCGCGACAGCGCGCGACGCGCCCTGAGCGCGCGACGGGCCATCGACTCTGACGAGGGGTCCCGCGGGCGGGTCAGATCAGGCCGTGGCGGGTGAAGGCGGTGTGCACGCCGTCGTCGTGGACGCTGGTGGTGACCTCGTCGGCGTACCCCTTGACGGTGTCGTCGGCGTTGCCCATCGCGATACCGACGCCGCACACCCGCAGCATCTCGAGGTCGTTGTAGCTGTCGCCGATGCCGATCGCGTCGTCGAGGCTCATCCCGAGCAGGGTCACGAGCTCGACGATCGCCGAACCCTTGGTGACGCCGTGCAGGCTGACCTCGCCGCCGGATCCTCCGAGGTAGGGGATCGTGCCGGTGATCACGTGGAAGCGCGCGCCGAGGCCGTCGCGCACCACCGAGAACGTGTCGGGGTGCGTTCCGGCGAACGTCGCCTTGGCGATCGCGTCGACGGGCGCCGGCCCCTTGTATGCCATGCGTTTCTCGACTCGGGCGAGCGCGGCGACCGCCGCCGGGTCATCGGCGCCCGCTTCGGCGCCATCGAAGATCGGCCGAACGCGGGCGAGGATGCCGCGGCTCGGGTAGATGTCGTCATAGGCCTGCAGGATGTATTCGACATCGTGGGCTTCGAAGAAGGCGGTGAGCTCGGCCAGGTCTTCGGGCGGCATGAGGTGTCGCGCGACGTGCTCGTCGCCGCGATCGGTGAAGCCGCCGCCGGCCGAGATCACCCCGTCGAAACCGATCGCCGCGACGTGGTCGGGGATCTCTGCGCGGGCGCGACCGGTGCACAGGTACACGAGATGGCCGCGTGCGCGGGCGCCGCGCACCGCCTCGATGGCCGAGGGGGCCAGGCGCTGCTGGTGGTCGATGAGGGTTCCGTCGACGTCGAGGAATGCGATGCGGCGAGACGTCATGGTGTGGGGCTTTCCGGGTGGGGTGAGGGATGCTGTGGCATCCGCCGACGATCGTCGGGCACGGCCTTGGCGAGGCTACCGCGTCGAGGCCGAGCGATCGCTGGATCGCCCCCGGCCTGCTCGCAGGCGCTCGCCGGTACCCTGGAGCCATGACGACTCAACCCCCCGTGCGCACCACGAAGCCCCGCCAGGTGCGCCCGGCGACGGAGGGCTGGTCGCAGAAGAAGGACGAGACCGGTCGTCCGCTGCTGCAGTTCGCGAGCCCGAAGCGCGGCAAGCCGCCGGTGCACCTCGCCGACCTGACCGCCGACGAGCGCGTCGCGAAGGTGAAGGAACTCGGCATGCCGGGGTTCCGCGCGAAGCAGCTCGAGAAGCACTACTTCCAGCACTACACGAGCGACCCCGCGCTCATGACGGACCTGCCCGCGGCCGGTCGTGACGACCTCGTCGCCGGCATGCTGCCGCCGTTGCTGACCGAGGTGAAGCGCCTCGAGACCGACCGCGGCGACACGATCAAGTTCCTGTGGAAGCTGCACGACGGCGCCCTCGTCGAGTCGGTGCTCATGCGCTACCCGGGTCGCATCACGCTCTGCGTCTCGTCGCAGGCCGGGTGCGGCATGAACTGCCCGTTCTGCGCGACGGGTCAGGCCGGCCTCACCCGCAACATGTCTGCGGCGGAGATCGTCGAGCAGATCGTGCGCGCCAACCGGCTCATCGCCGATGGCGGCCTCGGCGGCAAGAAGAAGGACGACCACTCCGCCGATCGCGTCTCGAACATCGTCTTCATGGGCATGGGCGAGCCGCTCGCGAACTACGCCCGGGTCATGCAGGCCGTTCGCGTCATGGTCGACAAGGACCACGGCCTCGGCATGAGCGCGCGCGGCATCACGGTCTCGACCGTCGGCCTGGTGCCCGCGATCACCAAGCTCTCGAACGAAGACATCCCCGTCACGTTCGCTCTCTCGCTGCACGCGCCCGACGACGTGCTGCGCGACGAGCTCATCCCGGTGAACTCGCGCTGGAAGGTCGACGAGGCGCTCGACGCCGCGCGCGACTACTTCGACAAGACCGGGCGCCGCGTCTCGATCGAGTACGCGCTCATCAAGGACATGAACGACCACGCCTGGCGCGCCGACCTCCTCGCAGAGAAGCTCAACGCCCGCGGTCGCGGGTGGGTGCACGTGAACCCGATTCCGTTGAACCCCACCCCCGGTTCGATCTGGACCGCGTCGGAGGTGCCCGTGCAGAACGAGTTCGTGCGGCGCCTGAACGACGCCGGCATCCCCACGACCCTCCGCGACACCCGCGGCAAGGAGATCGACGGCGCCTGCGGGCAGCTCGTCGCCACCGAAGACGACCAGGTCGCAGCCTCCGCGACACCGGTCGCCTGACCTCTTCTTCGGTGCGCACCGCGGGGGTCGACCTTGCCTCCGAGCGCGCGAAGACCGCGCTGGCGGTGCCGAACGGCGCGCTCGCCGACCTCGTGGCGTCGCGGGGGTAGGAGATGGCGCGAGGGTAGGCCGATCGGCGGCGGAGCGGCCTACGCCGGCGGCTTCTCCTACGCCGGATGCGTGCCGGCGTCGGCTCGGCAGGGCAACGGATGCTGCGGACCTGGCCGTGAGAGTGGTGCGCAGCATCCGTTCAGGGCATTCTCGAAGACATGACCGAATCCGTCGTCGAGGTGTCCGGCCTCACCAAGACCTATCGCGGGGGGTTCCAGGCGCTCAAGGGGATCAGCTTCGAGATCCATCGAGGCGAGACCTTCGCGCTGCTCGGCCCGAACGGGGCGGGCAAGAGCACCGCCATCGAGATCCTCGAGGGGTATCGCGATCGCAGCGGCGGAACGGTGTCGGTGCTCGGCGTCGACCCCCACCACGCCACGCTCGAGTGGAAATCCCGCCTGGGGATCGTGCTGCAGAACACCGGCGAGGCCCCGACCGCCTCGGTGAAGGAACTGCTCACGCACTTCGCGGGTTTCTATCCGCGCGCCCGCCGTGTCGATGAGGTGATCGCCGCGGTCGGTCTGACCGAGAAGGCCAAGACACCCGTCCGCAAGCTCTCGGGCGGCCAGCGTCGACGTGTCGACGTTGCGCTCGGCATCATCGGGCAGCCCGATCTGCTCTTCCTCGACGAGCCCACGACCGGCTTCGACCCCGAGGCGCGGCGGCAGTTCTGGGATCTCATCCGAGGGCTGCAGGGGGAGGGCACCACGATCCTCCTCACCACGCACTACCTCGACGAAGCGGCCGAGCTGTCGCAGCGCGCGGCCATCCTCGTCGGCGGCGAACTGGCCTCGATCGGGCCGATCGACGAGCTCGGCGGGCCCGCGTCGCGTGTGCCGGTGGTGCGCTGGCGCCACGACGGTGTCGTGCACCAGGAGCGGACGTCGAGCCCCGGCGAGTTCGTCACGCGGCTCGTGGCCGCGTCGGGGCGCGAACCCGAGAATCTCGAGGTGGTGCGCCCGAGCCTCGAGGACATCTACCTCTCGTTCGTCGATCCGGCGGCCGCATCGACCGAGGAGGTCGCGGCATGAGCGCGGCGCTCTCGAGTCCGAACCGCTCCGGCGTCGGCTCGTTCGGATTGGGGCGCACCCTGCGCCTCGGGCTCTCGCGCGTCGCCTACGAGGTGCGCTCGTACTTCCGGCAGGGCGACTCGGTCTTCTTCACGTTCCTGTTCCCCGTGATGTTCCTGCTCATCTTCGCGGTGGCCTTCAGCTCGGCGACCTTCGGGCCGCCCGACGGCGAGATCTCTTCGGCCGCGTACTACCTGCCGGGCATGCTCGCGGCTGGTCTGCTGCTCTCGGGCCTGCAGAACCTCGCGATCGACATCGCGATGGAGCGCAGCGACGGGTCGCTCAAGCGTCTCGGCGGGACGCCGCTGTCACCGGTGTCGTACTTCATGGGCAAGCTCGGCCAGGTGCTCGTCACCGGATTCCTGCAGGCCGCGCTCCTCATCGCGATCGCCGGGATCTTCTTCGGTGTCGCGCTGCCGACCGACCCGCAACGGTGGCTGACCTTCGCGTGGGTGTTCCTGCTCGGGGTCACCACGTGCGCGATCCTCGGCATCGGCCTCAGCGCCCTCCCGCGCACCGGGCGCAGCGCCTCGGCGGTCGTCATCCCGATCGTGCTGGTGCTGCAGTTCATCTCGGGCATCTTCATCCAGTTCTCGGTGCTGCCGGAGTGGCTGCAGAACGTCGCGAGCATCTTCCCCTTGAAGTGGCTGGCTCAGGGGATGCGATCGGTCTTCCTGCCCGAGGTGTTCGCCGCCGACGAGCCGGGCGGCACGTGGCAGCACGGACTCACGCTGGGGGTGACGCTCATCTGGCTCGTGGTCGGCCTGATCCTCGTGCGCATCACCTTCCGCTGGATCCGCAAGGACAGCTAGGCCTCTGCCTCAGGCGAACGGTCGGCAGGCGTCGATCATGCGGCGAAGGCTGACCCCCGCGGTCACGGTCTCCGCCAGCTCGGCGATGCCGGTGTCGACGGGCTCCAGCGACGCGAGGTAGCCCTCGACCGCCGCGCCGGCGGTCTCGATGAGCGCCGTGGTGTCGCGGTCACCCGGCGCGGTGGCGACGACGTCGCGGCACGCGCGCACCGCCTCGGCGAGCAGCGCGCGCGCGTCGCCTCGCAGCGGGGCGCTCGCCGGGGGGATGCGGCCGAGGATGTCGGCCAGGTCGCGTGCGAAGAACGTCACGTGCTCGAGCGCGCGCAAGCGACGCGTGTTCTCCTCCTGGGCGGCCGCCTGGCGGCGGCCCCTCGGGTTGCCCCGCAGGCTGCGGTCGGCCTCGCGCACCTCGTCGGCGACGGTCAGGAGCATCGTCGACAGCTCGCTCATCGACGCGGCCAGGGCGTCGTGGTCGACGCCTCCTGCACCGACGGCGTCGGCCATCTCGTCCAGCCGTGCGGCGAGGGTGTCGCGGAGTTCGCTGAGCCGTCGGGAGGCGTACGGCAGGAACACCGGGGGTGCGATGAGGACGTTCACCGCGACACCGACCACGATCCCGAACGCCATCGTGACGAGGTACGACACCGAGAACTGGTCGGGGTCGCCCCTCCCGCCGATCAGCAGCACGAACAGCGCCGCCATGACGATCCACTCCCGCCCGGGGCCGAGGGCGCGTGCGCCGCCCAGCAGCACTCCGATCGCGACGATGCCGGCGAGGGCGACCGCGGCCGGCACCCCGGCGGCGTCGAGACCGACCGCGACGAGACCGAAACCGATGCCGATCGCCAGGCCCAGCACCGTCTGCACGCTCGAGCGCGCAGAATCGGCCAGCGTCGGATACATGCTCACGACGACCCCGAGCGGTGCGTAGTACGAGTACTCGTCGGCGGCGAAGGGGATGAGCGGCGCGAGGTACCAGGCGAGGACGGCGGCGCCCGCGGTCTTCGCCGCCAGCAGCACGCGCGAGGGCGCCACGAGGGTGCGCGCCGCGCGCATCTGCCCGGTCATCCGAGCGCGGGTCGGAGAGGTGCTCACGAGGGAACGCTACCGAGGCGCGCCTGCGAACGGGGGTGGTTGACGCATCCTCGATACCGTCGGCGCAACCCGGAGCCGGCGCCCGCGGACGCCAGTAGCGTTGACGCATGGTCAACTATCGCTATCTGGGCAACAGTGGTCTCAAGGTCTCGGAGATCACGTACGGCAACTGGGTGACGCACGCGTCGCAGGTCGAGGACGACGCCGCCGTCAAGACCGTGCACGCCGCTCTGGACGCCGGAATCACGACGTTCGACACCGCCGACGCCTACGCCAACACCGCCGCCGAGGTCATCCTCGGGAAGGCGCTCGAGGGGCAGCGGCGCGAGTCGCTCGAGATCTTCACGAAGGTGTACTTCCCGACCGGACCGGGCGGACCCAACGACACCGGTCTGAGCCGCAAGCACATCACCGAGTCGATCAATGGTTCGCTCCAGCGCCTCGGCACCGACTACGTCGACCTCTACCAGGCCCATCGCTTCGACTACGAGACGCCGCTCGAGGAGACGTTCCAGACGTTCGCCGACCTGGTGCGCCAGGGCAAGGTGCTCTACATCGGTGTCTCGGAGTGGACCGCAGAGCAGCTGCGCGAGGGTCACGCACTCGCGAAGGAGCTCAACATCCAGCTCATCTCGAACCAGCCCCAGTACTCGATGCTGTGGCGCGTCATCGAAGACAAGGTGGTTCCCGCGAGCGAAGAACTCGGCATCTCGCAGATCGTCTGGTCGCCGATGGCGCAGGGCGTGCTGAGCGGCAAGTACCTGCCCGGCCAGCCGGTGCCCGAGGGGTCGCGCGCGACCGACGAGAAGAGCGGCGCCACCTTCATCAAGCGCTTCCTCACCGACGACACGCTCACCGCGGTGCAGCGACTTAAGCCCATCGCCGAGCAGGCGGGCCTGTCGATGCCGCAGATGGCGATCGCCTGGGTGCTGCAGAACCCGAACGTCGCCGCCGCGCTCGTCGGCGCGTCGCGCCCGGAGCAGCTCGCCGACACGGTCAAGGCCTCCGGTATCACCCTCGACGCCGACACCCTCTCCGCGATCGACGAGGCGCTGGGTGGCACTGTCGAGCGCGACGGGCAGAAGACGTACGAGACGTCGCCCGCGACCCGAGTAGCCTGAGGCCCGCCCATGGTGGCGATGAGCGCCGGCATCCTGCTGTACCGCCTCGACGGCGGCGGGGTGCAGGTGCTCATCGCCCACATGGGAGGCCCGTTCTGGGCCTCGAAGGATGCCGCCGCCTGGTCGATCCCGAAGGGCGAGTTCGATCCCGACGACGAGTCGGCGATGGATGCTGCGCGCCGCGAGTTCCGCGAAGAGCTCGGCGTCGATGCGCCGTCGGCCGACTATGCCGAACTGGGTACATTCGCGTACTCGTCGGGCAAGCGCGTCGTGGTGTTCGTCGCGGACGGCGCAGGCTTCGACGCATCCGGATTCACTTTCGGCGAGTTCGAGATGGAGTGGCCCCCGCGGTCGGGAGCGACCGCACGGTTCCCCGAGGTAGACCGGGCCGAGTGGGTCGCGATCGATGAGGCGCGCGAGCGCCTCGTGAAGGGCCAGCGACCGGCCCTCGAGGCGCTTGCGACGATGGTCGAGCTCGCCGCCGAGTAGGGCCGGGCGCCGCGAGGTGACGCGACGACCGGCCCGAGACCGGTCAGGGGCGCAGGAGCACCTTGCCGACGCGGCCCGCTTCGCCGGAGGCGGTGACGGCCGCCGCGACATCGTCGAACCCGTGGATCGATGCGACGGGAAGCGTCAGCACCCCCGACGACAGGTGCCGCGAGAGCTCGCCGAAGAGTTCGGTGCGCGTCGCCGCATCCATGCTCGCCGACACCTTGCTGCCCCAGAAGCCCTTCACCGTGGCCTGCTTGAAAATGACGTCGCCCGAGGCGAGCTCCATCGTCGGGCTGTCCATCGCGCCGAACGCGACGAGGGTCGCTCCTTCGGCGAGGAGCGAGAGCACGTCGCCGCTCGACCGCCCGCCGACGGAGTCGACGCCGGCCACGATGTCGGCGCCGCCGGTGAGGTCGGCGACGCGCTGCTGCCAGCCCTCGCTGTCGACCGCGACGATGCGCGAGATGCCCTGATCCTCGAGTTCTTGCACGCCCGACGCGCGGCGCACGAGGCCCACCACGTTGATGCCGCGCGCGGCGCCGATCTGGGCGACCATGCGACCGACGGCGCCGTTCGCGGCGTTCTGCACGATCCAGTCGCCCGGCTTCAGGTCGAGGAACTCCAGCAGGCTGATCGCGCTGAACGGCATCGACACGAGCTGGGCGGCGGCGTCGTCGGGGAGGCCGTCGGCGACGGGGACGAGACCCTCCGCGCGGGCGATGAACTGCTCGGCCCAGACCCCGAGAGTGCCGCCCGTGGCGACGCGCTGGCCCACCTTCAGGGACTCGACCCCGGAGCCCACCTCTTCCACGACGCCGACGGCCTCGGTTCCGGCGGGGGCCGGAAGAGCGGGCTTGTAGCCGTAGGTGCCGCGGATCGTCCAGAGGTCGTGGTTGTGGATGGGGGAGAGCAGCGTGCGGATGCGCACCTCTCCGTCGCCGGGGGTGGGGGTCTCAACGTCTTCGACCGTGAGCACTGCCGCCGGGTCGCCGAACTCGTGGTGGGTGATCGCGCGCATGGGGATGTCCTTCCGAAATTGTGTAACGATCGGTCTAATATAGACCCCGACGGAGGGAATCCGATGGGACGACAGCGAACGTTCGATCACGACGAGGTGGTGCGCTCGGCGCGCGACCTGTTCTGGTCGCGCGGGTACGCCGAAGCGGGGATCGGCGAGCTGGAGGAGGCGACCTCTTTGAAGCGGTCGAGCCTCTACCACGCGTTCGGGAGCAAGCGGGGGCTGTTCGAGGCGGTCGTCGTCGACTACCTCGCGCATGTCGCCCGCCCCCGCCTCGCGGCGCTGCGGCAGAACGACCCCGCCCCCGACGCACTGGAGCGCTACCTGGGTGCGCTCCGCGCCGAGATCACCTCTCCCTCATCCTCGGCGAGATCGGGGTGTCTGCTGGTGAACGCGGCGTGCACACCGCTGGCGAGCGAAGACGAGGGCGTCCGCGTGATCATCGCCGAGTACACCGACGAGATCCGCGGCGCCGTGCGCGCGGGTGTCGCCGCGCGGCGACCCGACCTCGACGGCGCGTCTCAGCGCACGCTCGCCGTCACCTGCTCTTCTCTCGTGCTGGCTGCACTGGCTCAGGCGCGCGCCGACGACGAGGCCGCCGCCGAGAGCCTGGATGCTGCCGCGGCCGTTCTCGCGACCTGGCAGCCGCGGGTCGCTCAGGGGAGTTTCACGGCGGTGCCGTAGCGACGACCCCCTGATCGTTCTGGACGAGCCCGGTGGCTGCGTCGATGAGCTGCTGCCGACTCGACACCGCCGATCGGCTGTGCGCGCAACCGCCTCGACGCAACGCGAACCGCGACGTACCGTGCTCGAACCGCGACGACGCGCGCCGCGGCAGGCAAGGAGCACACCCATGATCGATTCCTCCCGCGGTTTCACCATCGAACGACTGCTCGACGCGACCCCCGAGCAGATCTGGAACGCGTGGACCGACGCCGACGACGCCGCCCAGTGGTGGCACCCGGTCGGCATGACCACACCGCGCGAGACGGTGACCATCGACGCGAAGAAGGGCGGTCGCTACGCCTACACGATGGTCGATGACGCCTCCGGCGAGGAGTCCCCCACCGGTGGCGTCTACCGCGAGGTCGTGCCGCAGGAGCGCCTCGTCTTCACCTGGGGCGAGCCGGGTGCCGATCCCGACGCGACCCCCGTCGTCACCGTCACCATCGCGTCGGCGGGCGACCTGACCCGCCTCACCTTCGACCTGCGCGGCGTGGACGGCATGGCCGGCGATGACAGCTTCTACGACGGCTGGGCGAGCGCTCTCGACGAACTCGTCACGCACCTGGGGCAGTCCGCGGTGCACGGCTGACCGGGGCCTCGAGTCGACCGCACGCCGCGAACACTCGGGCGTGCGGGGGCGTTCGTCTTTCTAAGAACGCTCTCGTAGACGTCTCACGGGGGGCTTAGCGGGCGCCGCGATCGTTGTCTTGCGGCCACCCGCCGCCGCGGTCCATCCGCGCCGCACTCCCCGGGAGAGAACGTCATGGTCCTCCGCATCGCTCTGTCGTCGCACGATTCCGTCGGCCTCGGCCATGTTCGGCGCAACCTCGCCATCGCCCACGCGCTCTCACGGTCGCTCCCCGCACTGACCGGCGAGCAGGTCACCGGCGTGCTCCTGACCGGTCAGGCGTCGGCCACGGGGTTTGCGGCTCCTGCCGGATGGGACTGGGTGGTGCTTCCCAGCGTCACCGTGGGCGAGGGCGGGTATCGTTCCCGACACCTCGCCGCCGGCATCGACCGGGTGACGGCGATGCGTTCGGCGGTCGTGGCGGCGGTGCTGAAGGAGTTCGGTCCGGATCTCCTCGTCGTGGACCGCCACCCGTTCGGGGTGCACCGCGAACTCGACAAGGCTCTGCGGCAGCTGAGAGCCCAGCGGCCCTCCTGTGCGACGGTGCTCGGACTGCGTGACGTGCTCGACCGCCCCGCGGTGGCCCGTGCCGAGTGGCGGGCGCTGGGCGGTGCCGCAGCGGTCCGCGAGCACTTCGATGCGATCTGGGTCTACGGCGACCCCACCGTCCACGACATCACCGCGAGCGGCGAGCTCCCTCGCGGTCTGCACGACCTGGTCACCCACACCGGCTACCTGGCCCACGGCCGCGATGCCGCCCCCGTCGAGGTGGAAGACCCGTTCGTGCTCACCACGGTCGGGGGCGGATGCGACGGAGCGGGCATCGCGCGGGAGGCGGCGCGAGCGGCGGTGCCCGCCGGGTTCCGGCACCTCGTCGTCGTCGGTCCTCAGATGCCCGAGAGCGACCGGGCGTCCGTGCGTGCCGCCGCGACAGAACGCACGGAGGTCGTGGAGTCGGTGCCCGACGTCCTCGGACTCGCGCGACGAGCGGCGGCCGTCGTGGCGATGGGCGGCTACAACACGGTGTGCGAGGTGATGAGCACGGATACTCCGATCCTCGTCGTGCCCCGGGTCGATCGTCGAGACGAGCAACGCCTCCGGGCCGTCGCGCTCGCCCGTGCCGGTGCGATCGAGACCTTCTCCCCCTCCGAGGCCGACGCGCGGGCGATCGAGGACTTCTTCGCCCGTCGGGTCGGTGACCGCGCGACGCGTACCGGCATCGACCTCGGCGGACTCGACGCCGTCGCACCGCTCGCGGCCCGGCTCATCGCCGACGCCCGCGCCGGACGGGAGGTTCTCGCGCATGCTGTCTGATGCCCCCCGCACCGGTTACGTGGTGAAGGTCTACCCCCGGTTCTCCGAGACGTTCGTGGTCACCGAGATCCTCGCCCGCGAAGCGCAGGGCGAGCACCTGGAGATCTTCTCCCTTCGCCCCACCGATGACACGCGCTTCCACAGCGAGCTCGCCCGGGTCACAGCGCCGGTGCGGGCCATCGCCCCGCCTCGTCGCGTCGCGCCCCTGTGGCAGGTGCTGCGCGACGCGGCAGCCGACCCGTTCCTCGCGGCGGCGATCGGGCGCCACCTCGGCGACCTCGTGGCGTCCGAGGCGAGCGATGCCATCCAGGCCATCGAGATCGCCCGGCAGGTGCGCGCACGCGGGATCACCCACCTGCATGCCCACTTCGCCTCGACGGCGACATCGGTCGCGCGATTGGCGGCGCGGCTCAGCGGCATCTCGTACTCCTTCACCGCCCATGCGAAGGACGTCTTCCACGATTCGGTCTCGGCCGACGATCTCGACATGAAGCTCCGCGACGCGGCTTTCGCGGTGACGGTCAGCGACTTCAACCTGCGTCACCTGCGCGAGACCTTTCCCCGCCGCGATCGTCTGCACCGCGTGTACAACGGTCTGGAGCTCTCGCGCTTCCCCTTCGTCACGCGTGCCCCCGGCGACGAGCTACGGATGCTGTCGGTCGGGCGCCTGGTCGAGAAGAAGGGCTTCGGTGTGCTCATCGATGCCTTCGACCGCGTGCGAGAGGCCGGGATCGCGGCACGGCTCGACATCGTCGGCGACGGGGAGCTGCGCGACGACATCGCCGCGCGCATCGCCAGATCGCCGCATCGTCACGGTATCCGCCTGCGCGGGCCGCTGCCCCAAGACGAGGTCGCCCGGTGCCTCGCCGAAGCCGACCTCTTCGTCGCGCCGTGCCTGGTCGGGGGCGACGGCAACGTCGACGGGCTGCCCACCGTGCTGCTGGAGGCGATGGCCAGCGGTGTGCCGTGCATCTCGACCGCGGTGACCGGGATTCCCGAAGTCATCCGCCACCACGAGACCGGGCTCCTGTGCGAACCCGGCGACGTCGTCGGGTTGAGCGAGGCGATCATGGCGGTTGCTCGTCCCGGATTCGACCGCGTCGGAATCGCGCGCCGGGCGCGTGCGCTCGTGGAGAACGAATTCGACGCCGCCCGCCAGGCTGCCCGGCTGGCGGCGCTCACCGCGGAGGCCTCCTTCGCGACCGAGAGGAAGGTGGCCTGATGCGCGTCGCTTACGTCTGCGCCGACCCCGGAGTGCCCGTGTTCGGAACCAAGGGCGCCAGCGTCCACATTCAGGAGATCGTGCGCGCCTTCCGCGATCGCGGTGACGAGGTGGTGGTCTACGCGACGCGGCGCGGAGACCACCCGCCCGCGGACCTGGCAGATCTGCGCGTCATCGAGCGACGAGTGGCACGCGGCGACGACCGGATGCGCGAGCGGGCGGTCGCTGACGCCGCGGCGGAGCTCGCCGACGCGGTCGTCGCAGACGGCTGCGACCTGGTCTACGAGCGCTTCTCGCTGTTCGCCGCCATCGGCGCGCGCGTCGCGCGCTCGCTTCCGATCAGAGCGGTCCTCGAGGTCAACGCCCCGCTCATCGATGAGCAGCGCACCCACCGCGTGCTCGTGGACGAGAACCTCGCCGCGGCGACCGCCCGCACGGCGTTGACGGCCGCCGACGTCGTGGCCTGCGTCTCGGCCCCGGTCGCGGACTGGGCGCGTGCCCACGGGGCGATCGCCCCGATCGTCGCGCCGAACGGGGTGAACACCGCCCGTATCCGCCCGTCGATCGTGCGTCCCGCTGAGGGAGAGCCGTTCGCCGTGGGATTCGTGGGCACGCTGAAGCCGTGGCACGGAGTCGACGTGCTGATCGACGCGATGGGGCTGCTCGCAGCATCCGATCACCCGTCCCGTCTCGTCATCATCGGCGACGGGCCCGCGGGGGCGGATCTTCGTCGCCATGCGGCGCAACGGGGTGTCGACGCGGTGTTCCACGGCGCGGTGGCGCCGGATGCCGTACCGGGCCTGCTCGCGACACTCGACGTGGGGGTCGCCTCGTATCGTGCCGGCGACGCCTATTTCTCTCCGCTGAAGGTCTGCGAGTACCTCGCAGCCGGTGTGCCCGTCGTCGCCTCCCGCCTCGGTCAGCTTCCCGACCTCGTGCAATCGGGGCGGACGGGCCTGCTCACCGATCCCGGAGACGTCCAGGCGCTGGCGGGTGCACTCGCCCGCTTGCGCGACCGGCCGGCGCTGCGCGCCCGCATGGGGGCTGCCGCGCGAGAGCGCGCCGTCGCCGCCCACGACTGGAGCCGTGTGCTGTCGGGAATTCTCGCTTCTCTCCCGCGAGAGGACGCCGCATGAGCCCGTCGCGTGCGCGCCAGCCGGTAGCGACCAGAGGCGCGCTCGCGCGCAGCCTGCAGATCGTGCGACCCCACCTCCGGGGCAAGGGGTGGCTGATGGCGGGGGGCATGGTCGCGCTGCTCGCCGACGTCGCGTTCCGGGTGCTCGAGCCCTGGCCGCTGAAGTTCGTCATCGACGCCGTCGCCGCCAGCCTCGGGGCGACGGCGGGCGCAGCGGCCGGGATCCCCCCGGCGACCACCGGGCTGCTCGTGGCCTGCGCGGTGCTGCTCCTGGGCATCATCGCCCTGCGCGCTCTCGCCGCCTACCTCAGCACCATCGCGTTCGCGCTGGTCGGGTCGAGGGTCGCGACCGAGTTGCGTGCTCGGGTGTTCTCGCACGTGCAGGCACTCTCGCTGCGCTACCACTCCTCGTCGTCGGCGGGCGACGTCGTGCAGCGGCTCGTCGGCGACATCGGGCGCCTGCAGGAGGTCGCCGTGACAGCGGGCCTGCCGCTCGTCGGCAACGTGGCGACCCTCGCGGTGCTGATCGTCGTGATGGGCTTCATGGACCCCCTGCTGACGCTGGTCGTCGCGGCCGCGGCGGTGGCCTACGCGATCTCGTCGCGGCGCAGCTCGAAGAAGATCACGGATGCTTCGCGCACGACCCGGAAGGGAGAGGGGGCGCTCGCCGACACCGCCGCCGAGACGCTCGGCGCGATCCGCGTCGTGCAGGCGTACGGGCTGGAGAAGAAGGTGGGCGGGGTGTTCGATCGTGGAAACGCGACGGCGCTCACCGAGGGTGTGCGCGCCCGGCGGCTCGCCGCAGGACTGGAGCGTCGCACCGACCTCATCGTGGGGTTCGCGACGGCGGCCGTGCTGCTCGGGGGCGGGTGGCAGGTGCTCTCGGGAGGGATGACCGCGGGTGACCTCGTGATCTTCGTGGCCTACCTCAAGCTCGCGATGCGCCCCTTGAAGGACCTGGCGAAGTACACCGGTCGTATCGCCCGCGCCGCGGCCTCGGGGGAGCGGGTCGCCGACCTGCTCGACGAGCCCGTCGAGATCGCCGAGACGGTCGACGCCCGGCCGCTGCGCGCGACTGCCGGAGAGGTGTGGTTCGATCGGCTGAGCGTCGACGACGGCCGCGGGAGGGCGCTGTTCCGCGACCTCTCGCTGCGCATCGCGCCGGGCCAGCAACTGTGTCTGCTCGGCCCGTCGGGGGCGGGCAAGTCGACTCTCGCGGGTCTGCTCGTGCGTACCGCCGACCCGATCGCCGGCGACATCCGCGTCGACGGCGAGAGCCTGCGCGGGGCGACCATCCCGAGTGTGAGGTCGGCGGTGTCGCTGCTCCTGCAGGAGTCGGTGCTGTTCGCCACGACGGTGCGCGAGAACATCCGGTACGGACGCTTGGATGCCACCGACGACGAGGTGGAGGAGGCCGCTCGGCGCGCCTTCGCCCACGAGTTCATCCTCGACCTCCCCGAGGGGTACGACACGATGCTCGGCTCGCGTGGCAATACGGTTTCGGGCGGCCAGCGGCAGCGCCTCGCCATCGCACGGGCGCTACTGCGCGACTCGCCCGTCGTGGTGCTCGACGAGGCGACCACCGGGCTCGACCCGCAGGCGCGGCACGAGGTCGGCGCGTCGCTTCGAGCGCTCACCCGTGGGCGCACCACCATCATGATCACGCACGACGTGACCCAGGCTCTCGCCGCCGACCGTGTGCTCTGGCTCGAGCAGGGGCGCATCGTCGAGGACGGTCCGCCGGGGCTGCTGATGGGACTGTCGGACTCCCGCGTGCGCGCGTGGGTTCTGCAGGCCGGGCGTGACGGGCGCGGCGGGCTCGCGGCAGACGCGGCGGCGCGGGCATGAACGGGGCCGCACGGGCCGCGGCGCGTCTCGCGCGCGCCGACCCGGCCGTCGCCGGCCTCGGGACGCTCCTCGACCCGCACCTGCTCAGCGAGGCCCTCGGAGCCGAGGTGCGGCTCACGCGCCTGCGGTACAAGGCGGGGACGAGCATCGTCGCGGCCGTCCAGAGCGACGAGGGGCCGCGCTGGGTGGCCGCCTACGACGGCCCCGACAAGGCGGGGAAGGCTCTCCGGCACGGCGGCGGGGTGCGGCCGGTCGACTCCATTGCGCACGCGGTGACAGGGCCGGCGCTGAGCGACCGCGCGCTCGCGCGAGCGGTGCGGTCGGTGGAGAACCGGTCGGCGGGGCTCGCGCGCCGCGCCGCCGTGCTGCGGTACAACCCGCACCGGCGCCTCGTGCTCGATGCCGGGGCGCACGGGATCGTCAAACTGACCCACCACCCGGTCGACCGGGTGCTCGCCCTGCACCGGCATCTGTTCGACCGGGGGGTGGCCGTGCTCGAGCCGCGCGGCCTGGGCTCCCGGGCGTGGTCGGCCCCCCGCTGGGGAATCGGCGATCTCTCCGAGCTCCCGTCGACGGACTCCGCTGAGCGGGCGGGGGCCGTTCTCGCCTCCCTCCACGGGGTCGGCGCGGCACCGGGGCTCGTCATGGCCGATGCGGCGGCCGAGGCGGCCGCCGCGGCCGCCGCCGTCGGCGGCGTGCTGCCCGAGCTCGCAGAGAGGGCGTCCGCGCTTGTGGCCTGCGCACCCGTGACCGGGCGCGCGACCGTGGTCCACGGCGACTTCAGTGCCGATCAGGTGCTCGTGGGTGACGGGGTGCGGGTGATCGATCTCGACCGGTGCGGGGGCGGCGACCCGATGCGCGACCTGGCGTCGTTCACGGCCGACGAGCTGCTGCGCACCGGCCGCCGCGTGCTGAGCGATGCGCTCGTGGCGGGATATCGGGGGGCGCAGGGCGTCGTCGACGTCGACGCCCTGCGACGCTGGCTTCCGGTGTGCGTGCTCCTGCGCGCGATCGAACCGTTCCGCCGGGGAGACCCGGAGTGGCCGGCCCGCGTGCACGCGGCGGTCGCCCTCGCCGAGGAGACGGCGCCGTGACCGCGCTGGTGCCGCGCCGCGTCGCCGCGCACGGACGCACGTGGACCGTCCGCCGCGCGTGGCCTCGCGCGGCCGGAGACGGCGCCGACCTCGAGGTCACGGCGGACGGGATCGTCGGCGTCCGCGCAGGACGCTGGTGCGGCGGCGACGTCCGTGTCGCCGAAGCGGTGTGCGATCGCCGGCTGCCCGCGCTGGCCGATGTCGCCGGAGCCGGTGAGGTCGTCTCCTGGCGACCGGGGCGTCGCGCGGTCGTCCGGATCGCCCGCGGAGGCGGGTATGCCAAGGTCGTCCGAGAGGGGGCCGCCGAGCCCGTGCTCGCCGCGCACGCGGCGGGCGCCGCCTTCTCGGCGGGGTTCGCGCGAGCCGCCGTGACCTCGGCTCCGACCGACGCGGCGCGCGGGGTCGTGCGATTCGCGTCGTTGCCGGGCCGTACTCTGTTCGATCTCGGTTCCGACCGACGCGTTGCCGAGGCGGAGTTCGCGCGGGCGTGGAACGGCTGGGCCGAAGCCTGGGGCATGCTGCTGGACGGCTCCTGCGGCGAGCTGCCCCTGCACGACGCCGAGGCTGAGGCGCGAGTGCTCGAGCAGTGGATGCGGCACGCCGAGCCCCACCTCGGAGGCGAGGCGTCCGCGGTGCGCCGCACGAGCGACCGGGTCGCGGAGGAACTCGTGGCGGGTCCGCGCGGTCGCGCCGCGCTCGCGCACCGCGACCTCCACGACAAACAGGTGATGTGGGATGCGTCGTCTCGTCCGGGCCTGCTCGACCTCGACACCGTGACCATCGCGGAGGCGGCGCTCGATCTCGGCAACCTGCGCGCGCACGTGGCGTTCCGCGCCGCTCAGGGCCGGCTCGAGCCATCGCGTACGGCCGTCGCCCGCGCGGCGATCGACGGTGTCGCGCGTGCGACGGGCGTGGAGCCCGACCGGGTGCACGCGTACGAGTCGGCGACACGGTTGCGCCTCGGGGCGCTCTACCTCTTCCGGCCCGCGTGGCGCGAGCTCGCGTTGCGGTGGCTGCGGAGTGCGTAGGCGCGGCGCACGCGGTCAGACCAGACGGTAGCCGACCCCTCGCAGCGTCTCGATGCGGCCGGCCCCGAGCTTCTGCCGCAGGTAGCCGATGTAGACGTCGACGACATTCGAGGACGGGTCGAAGTCGTACCCCCACACCCGACTGAGCAGTTGCTCCCGGCTGAGCACGTGACCCGCGTGGCGTATCAACTCTTCGGCGAGGGCGAACTCCCGTGCCGACAGCTCCACCTCGCGTCCGTCGATGCTCGCCGCTCTCGTCCTGATGTCGAGGACGATGTCGCGGTGCCTCAGCTCGGGCGCTGCGGTTGCCGCATCCTTCTTCATCCGCAGCCGGATGCGCGCGAGCAGCTCGTCGAACCGGAAGGGCTTTCCGAGGTAGTCGTCGGCCCCGCCTTCGAGGCCCGCGACGGTGTCTTCGAGTTCCACTCGCGCCGTCAGCATGATGACGGGGATGCCGTGTCCCTCGCCGCGAAGATGCTCGAGCACCTCGAAGCCGGTCATCCCGGGAAGGTTCACATCCAGGACGACGAGATCGAACTCGCCCGAGCGGGCGAGGTGCAACGCCTCGGTGCCGTTGGGTGTCACCCTCGTGGCGTAGCCGGCGGCTTTGAGGCCCTTCTCGATGAAGCCGGAGATGCGCTTCTCGTCGTCGGCGATGAGTATCGATGCCACGGTCAGATCTCCGTCCGGTCGCCGGGGGTGCGGACAGGCGGCCCGGAAGGAAGGTCGGGCCGGGGAGGCACGACCACCTCTCGATCGTCGATCCGTACGGTGCGCGCGCGTGGGGGCCTCGGCGGGTGGGCCTCGGGCTCGACGGTGGTCAGCTCCACCGCCGACAGGTGCGGGCTCGGCAGTGAAATGACGAACTCCGCGCCCCCGCCCTCCGCGTCACGGGCGCTCGCTGATCCGCCGTGCGCACGCGCGATGACCTGCACGATGCTCAGACCCAGCCCGCTGCCGTCGGCACCGCGCCCCTCGGTGTCGCCGCGCTGGAAGCGCTCGAAGATGCGCTCCTTCGCCTCGTCGGGCACTCCGGGGCCGTGATCGCGCACCGACAGTTCGATGGTGTCGCCGACCCGCCGCGCGCCGATGCCGAGCTCGCCCCCGCCGTGCGACACGGCGTTCTGCGCGAGCTGAAGGAGGGCCTGAGTGATACGCGCCGAGTCGAGCTCGACGATGGCGCGCGGCGCCGAGCCGGCGGTCACGGTTGCTCCTTCGATTCCCTGGGCCTTCCGGGCGACCTGGGCGACGAGCTCGGACACATCGGTCGGTCGCACCGCGATCGGAGCCGGGCCGTGCAGTGACGCCTCGTCGGCCAGGTCTTGCACGAGCCGGCCCATGCGGGCGAGCTCGTCGATCGCGAGCGCCCGTGTGCTCTGCACGTCGTCGCGGTCGTCGACGTCCATCACCTCGAGGTTGCCGCTCACGATCGTGATCGGTGTCTTGAGTTCGTGCCCGACGTCGCTGAGCAGCCGGCGCTGGCTCTCGAGCGCGTCGTCGAGCCTGTCGAGCATGTCGTTCATCGTCGAGGCCAGTTCCGACACGTCGTCGTGGCCCTCGACGGGCAGGCGTTCGGCGAGCGATCTGGCCGACACGCGTTCGGCGGTCTCGCGCATGCGGCGGAGGGGACGCAGCAGACGCGCGGCTGCGAGTCCGGCCGCTCCGGCGATGAGCGCGATCGCGATGGCCGCGGCGAGGAGGTACACCTGGGCGGGCCCGTCGATCTCGGCGAGCTCCGCTTCGAGGTCGTAGGCGAGCACGAACATCACGCGCGCCGGGTCGGGGGATCCTTCGATCTCGATGGGGGCCGCGAGGTAGCGCCAGGTGACGCCGTCCTCGGCGTACGTGCCCATCACCGAGCGCTCCGCCCCGCGGGCGGCGACGTGCGAGACGAAACCGGGCGCGCTCTGCAGGTCGACGTCGAGCGGCACCCCGGGCACCAGGGCGGCTGCCCCGTCGATCACGCCGAGAGCGCCGGTGTTGTCGTCGGGACTCATCCTCGTGACGACCGACTCGAGCGCGTCGACCGATGATGTCCAGGGTGCGTCTCCCGTCGCACCGTCACGAACAAGGAACCGTGCCGATTCGTAGCCGGCGTCCAACCGGCCGTCGACCTGGGCGATGATGCGCGCGCGCTCGACGACGTACACCACGCCCCCGACCGACAGCATCCCGATCGCCGACGCGACCGTGATCACGGCGATGATGCGGGTGCGCACGGTCCAGGCGACGCCACGTCTGCCGGCGGTGCGCGATCCCATGGTCTCAGTATGGTGGCGGGCGGGGACCGACCCCGCGAGACTAAGAACGCTCTCATCGTCGTCTTTCGTTCGTGTCATCCAGCCTGGAGAGGCTGATGGTCGAACGCCGGCATCGACGTGCCCGAGAGAGGATCGACAGTGATGAGCAGACGCGCGTGGATGGTCGCCGGAGTGATCGCGCTCGCCGCGGTGGTGGGCGCGGGCGGCACAGTCGCGGTCGCCGCAGTGCTCGAGCCGCGCACGTCGGTCGACCGCACGTTCGACGACGGACCGCTCACGGGCAACCGCCCCGCCGTCGTTCCGCAGCCCGAGGATTCTGCACCGGCCGGCGGCGATACGTCTTCCGAGGCGCCCCCGGCGGAGGGCACGCAGCCGCCGATGAACGAAGCGCCGCAGCCCGAAGCGCCGCAGCCCCCGGCGCCCCAGCCCGTCGCGCCTCAGCCCGTCGCGCCGCCGGCGCCCCAGCCGATCGACGACGACGACAACGGGGATGACGATGCTGACGACGACGGTGCTGACGACGACGGCGACGATGACGACGGCGACGATGACTGATCGCGGTCGTCGCGACGTCGGGTGGGCCACCGCCTGACCGCGACGGCAACCTGCGAACGGCCGCACCGCGTGCAACGGGCTGCCGTGGGGTGGTGCCACGTTTCGTCAAGAGGCTCACGCCGAGGGCGGAAGGGGGAGGCCCTCTCACCGCCGGGCAGGCAGTATGGGTAGGGAATGCCCCACGAAAGGCCCCCCATGACGATCTCCCATCACCTCCGAGTCCACCGCAGCGACGAGCACCTGCCCCGCGAAGGCGAGCTGGCATGGCACCTCGCGGAGGTCGCGACCGACGAGGTGGGCGTCGACGACGACGTCGTCGACATGATCGTCAACCGGGTCATCGACAACGCCGCGGTGGCGGCAGCATCCCTCACCCGGCGTCCCGTGAGCGCCGCTCGCCAGCAGGCGCTCGACCACCCGGTCTCGATCAGCGGCCCCGGCGCCACGATCTTCGGCTGCGCCCTCGAACGACGCACGAGCCCTGAGTGGGCCGCGTGGGCGAACGGGGTCGCCGTGCGCGAGCTCGACTATCACGACACGTTCCTCGCCGCCGACTACTCCCACCCGGGCGACAACATCCCGCCGATCCTGGCCGTCGCCCAGCACACGGGTCGCGACGGGGCGGCGCTCGTGCGGGGGCTCGCCACGGCCTACGAGATCCAGATCGACCTCGTGCGGGCCATCTCGCTGCACACGCACAAGATCGACCACGTCGCCCACCTCGGCCCCGCGGCTGCCGCGGGGATCGGCACGCTGCTCGGTCTCGACACCGAGACCATCCGGCAGGCGATCGGGCAGGCACTGCACACCACCACCGCCACGCGCCAGTCGCGCAAGGGTGAGATCTCGACGTGGAAGGCGTTCGCGCCCGCGTTCGCCGGGAAGCTCGCCGTCGAGGCGGTCGACCGCGCGATGCGCGGCGAGACGGCGCCCGCCCCGATCTACGAGGGAGAGGACGGCGTCGTCGCCTGGATGCTCGACGGCAAGGAGGCCTCGTACGACGTTCCGCTGCCCGCCGCCGGAGAGTCCAAGCGCGCGATCCTCGATTCGTACACGAAGGAGCACTCCGCCGAGTACCAGGCGCAGGCGTGGATCGACCTCGCCCGTCGTCTCGGCACCGAGCGGCCCGATCTGCGCGACCCGGCGAACATCGCCTCGATCGTGCTGCACACGAGTCACCACACGCACTACGTCATCGGCTCCGGTGCGAACGACCCGCAGAAGTACGACCCGGCGGCCTCGCGCGAGACGCTCGACCACTCGATCCCGTACATCTTCGCCGTTGCGCTGCAGGACGGCGCCTGGCACCACGTCGACTCGTACACGCCCGAGCGCGCCGGCCGTGCAGACACCGTCGAGCTGTGGCGCACGGTCACCACCGCGGAGGACGCCGAGTGGACCCGTCGCTACCACTCCGAAGACCCGAACGAGAAGGCCTTCGGCGGCCGCGTCGTGATCACCCTCGCCGACGGCTCGACCGTCGAGGACGAGATCGCCGTCGCCGATGCCCATCCGCTGGGCGCTCGCCCGTTCGCGCGCGAGGACTACGTGCGCAAGTTCCGCCTGCTGGCCGAGCCCGTGCTGCTGCCGGAGGAGATCGAGCGCTTCCTCGACCTCGCCGAGCGCCTGCCCGAGCTCACGGCGGCGGAGGTGCTGCAGCTGAACATCGTCGCCAAGCACGGCGTTCTCGCCCTCGCCCCCGCCCCCAAGGGCCTGTTCTGATGCTCGGTCGCGTCGCGGATGCCCCCACTCGCCGCGCACGAACTCAGGATGGTCGTGCCGCGGCGGCCGCGACACGCCCCTACCGGGCTGTCGCGTCGGCATCCATCCTGAGTACGGGCGCACGCGGGGTGGAGGTCGGCTGATGCTCTACGCCCAGACCCCGGCGCACGAGAAGCGGCGGATGCTGCGCGAACGCCTCGCATCGGGCGAGCTGCTGCGCTTCCCGGGCGCGTTCAATCCGCTGTCGGCGCGGCTGATCGAGCGGAAGGGCTTCGACGGGGTCTACATCTCCGGCGCCGTGCTCGCCGCAGACCTCGGCCTGCCCGACATCGGACTCACGACGCTCACCGAGGTCGCCGGCCGCGGGCAGCAGATCGCCCGCATGACCGAGCTTCCGGCGATCATCGATGCCGACACCGGGTTCGGCGAACCGATGAACGTCGCCCGCACCATCCAGACCCTCGAAGACGCGGGGCTGGCGGGTGCCCACATCGAAGACCAGGTGAACCCGAAGCGCTGCGGGCATCTCGACGGCAAGAGCGTCGTCGACGGCGACACCGCCGTCAAGCGGATCCGCGCCGCCGTCGACGCGCGGCGCGACCCGAACTTCCTCGTGATGGCGCGCACCGACATTCGCGCGATCGACGGTCTCGAGGCGGCGATCGACCGAGCGAAGGCGCTCGTCGACGCCGGCGCCGACGCGATCTTCCCCGAGGCGATGCGCGACCTCGGTGAGTTCGAGGCGATGCGCGAGGCGCTCGACGTGCCGATCCTGGCCAACATGACCGAGTTCGGCAAGAGCGAGCTGTTCTCCACCGAGCAGCTGCGCAGCGCCGGCGTGAACATCGTCATCTGGCCCGTCTCGCTCCTGCGTCTGGCGATGGGCGCCGCCGACAGGGCGCTCGACACTCTCGACGACGAGGGGCATCTGACCTCGAAGCTCGGCGAGATGCAGCACCGCGCCGACCTGTACGACCTCATCGACTACGAGGGATACACCCGGTTCGACACGAACGTGTTCGACTTCCGCGTGGAGCGCTGAACCACAGCATCCGCCGATCTCGAAGGAGAGAGATGACCGACATCAAGAAGGGCCTCGCCGGCGTGGTGGTGGACTACACCGCGATCAGCAAGGTGAACCCCGACACCAACAGCCTCCTCTACCGGGGCTACCCCGTGCAGGAGCTCGCCGCCTCCCAGCCCTTCGAGGCGGTCGCCTACCTCCTGTGGCACGGCGAGCTGCCCACCTCCGCGCAGCTGGCCGAGCTGCGCGCCGCGGAGCGGGAGAACCGGATGCTGCAGCCGGCCGTGCGAGCGGCGATCGACCTGGTGCCGACCACCGCGCACCCGATGGACGTGGTGCGGACGGCGGTGAGCGTGATCGGGGCGACCGATCCCCACGCCGACGATGCGAGCCCCGAGGCGGAGCTGGCCAGCAGCATCCGCCTCTTCTCCGCTCTTCCGGCCGTCATCGCGTACGACCAGCGCCGTCGTCGCGACGACGACCCGATCGAGCCGGTCGAGCCCCGTGACGACCTCGACTACGCAGCGAACTTCCTGTGGATGACGTTCGCGGAGGAGTCCGAGCCGCTCGTCGTCGACGCGTTCAACGTCTCGCTCATCCTCTACGCCGAGCACTCGTTCAACGCCTCCACGTTCACCGCTCGCGTGATCACGTCGACCCTGAGCGACCTGTACTCCGCCGTCGTCGGTGCGATCGGAGCGCTGAAGGGCCCCCTGCACGGGGGCGCGAACGAAGCGGTCATGCACGTCTTCGACGAGATCGGCGACGCGTCGAACGTCGTGCCCTGGCTCGACGCCGCGCTCGCCGAGAAGCGCAAGATCATGGGGTTCGGGCACCGCGTCTACAAGCGCGGCGACTCCCGGGTTCCGACGATGCGCGCGGCCCTCGTCGAGCTCGTCGAGCACTACGACAGGCCGGACGTGCTCGATCTCTACGACGCGCTCGAGACGGAGTTCGTCGACCGCAAGGGCATCTACCCGAACCTCGACTACCCCTCGGGGCCGGCGTACCACCTGATGGGCTTCGACACCGCGACCTTCACGCCGCTGTTCGTCGCTGCGCGCGTCACGGGGTGGACCGCCCACATCCGCGAGCAGCGGGCGTCGAACGCGCTCATCCGCCCGCTGTCGGAGTACAACGGGCCCGACGAGCGCCACCTCGACGGCTCCGAGGATCTCGTCGTCGCCGACGATACGGCCGACCGCCCGGAGGAGGCGGCGGGCTGATGGCCGACCGCGAGCGGGTCGTGCTCGTCGCCGGTGCGCGCACACCGATCGGGAGCTTCGCCGGATCGCTGTCGACGGTTCCGGCTCACGAGCTCGGAGCGGTGGCGGTCGGCGCTGCGCTCGAGCGCGCGGGCCTGGCCCCCGCCGACGTCGACGAGGTCGTGATGGGCTGCATCGCCCAGAACGGACCCGACGCCTACAACGCCCGCCGGGTGGCGCTCGCCGCAGGGCTGCCGACCCGCGTGCCCGCGTTCACCGTCAACCGCCTCTGCGGTTCGGGGCTGCAGGCGATCTGGTCGGGCGCGCAGGAGCTGCTGTGGGGCGGCGTCGACGTCGTCGTCGCGGGCGGCGACGAGAGCATGTCGCGCACGCCGTTCCTCGATTTCGGCGCCCGCGACGGCGCTCGGCTCGGCGACCGCCGGTTGCTCGACGGCACCCTCGCGATCCTGACCGACCCGTTCAGCGGCACGCACATGGGAACGACCGCCGAGAACGTCGCCGAACGCTACGGCGTCTCCCGTCGCGAACAGGACGAGTTCGCGGTGGAGAGTCAACGGCGCGCGGCGACGGATGCTGCGCGGGCGGCCTTCGCGGAAGAGATCGTGCCCGTGAAGACGCCGGGCCGCACCGGCGTCGAGGTGGCGGTCGACCAGCATCCGCGCCCCGACACCTCCCTGGAGGTGCTCGCGGGCCTGCGCGCCGCGTTCCGCGAGGGCGGATCGGTCACCGCGGGCAACTCCTCGGGTATCAACGATGGGGCGGCGGCGACCGTGCTGATGCGGGAGTCCGACGCGCGCGATCGGGGTCTCGCGGGGCTCGCCACGCTCGAAGCGGTGGCCACGGCCGGGGTCGACCCCGAGATCATGGGCTACGCCCCGGTGATCGCCCTCGAGCGGCTGTGGGCGCAGACCGGGCTCACTCCCGCCGACGTCGACGTGATCGAGCTCAACGAGGCGTTCGCCGCACAGGCGGTCGCCGTCATCCGCGATGCGGGCCTGGACCCCGAGAAGACGAATCCGTACGGCGGGGCGATCGCGCTGGGCCACCCGGTCGGGGCGACCGGCGCGATCCTGTCGGTGCGCGCGGCGCTCGACCTCCGCCGCCGCGATCTCGAGTACGCGGTGGTGACGATGTGCATCGGCGGCGGCCAGGCGCTCGCCGCGCTGTTCCGTCGCTGGGACGGCTGAGCCCGCGTCTCGGCCGCTGCTCGCGCCGAGAGTGCCCGAAACCGCCGAAAGTGCCCCCCTTCTCGGGCACCTTCGGCGGTTTCGGGCACTTTCGGTGAAGCGGATGCTGCGGCCGACGGCAGAGGCCCCCACCCGAAGGGTGAGGGCCTCTGTGGCAGGCGGCTGGTGTCAGCCGACGACGGTGCGGCGCTTGCGGAGGGCGAAGGCGAGGCCTCCGGCAATCAGCAGGAAGCCCGCCCCGAACGCGATGCCCCACGGCAGCTCGGCACCGGTCGCCGCGAGGGCGCCGGGTGCGACGACCGTGACGCCGACGGAGATGTCGGCGAGGCCCGCGGACGTGACCACGAGGCGGTGCGCCCCGAGGTCGAAGTCCGCCGGGATCGCGACCGCGAAGGTCGTGACGCCCTGGGCGCTGGCGGCGGGGATGCCGGTGACGACGAGCGGCTGGCTGAACAGCGTCGCCGCGATCTGCTGGCCGGGCTTGAGACCCGACACCGTCACCGTGAGGGTGCGGCCCTGCTCGATGCGTCCGCCATTGCTCAGCGTGACGTCGGCCCAGTCGCCGCCGACCTGCGTTCCCGCCGCGGGCGGGGTGCCGCCCGGGTTGGTCGGTGCCGGCGGCGTGGTGTCGGGGCCCGTTCCCGGGAGCTCCGGGCTGGTGCCGGGGTCGGTCGGCCCGACCGGGTCGATGCTGGTGACCAGCACCGCGCGATCGGCCGGGGACGGGGCGACGGGGCCGTCAGCTGCCTCGAAGAAGTTCACCGTGGCGGCGAGGTCGATCTGCCCGGAGTCGGCCGCGCGCGTACCCTGCGCGAACGTGGTGAAGTTGTCGCCGCCCGCCGCAAGGAACGAGTTGGTCACGATCTTGTAGGTCGTGGCGGTGTCTTTCACGTCGAGCTCTTCGCCGTTCAGCGTGATGGCGCCGATGTGCGACCCGCGCTCCGCGGTCTCGAGGTACTCGAACGAGAAGCCCTCCGAGACTCCGAGCGCGAGCTTCGGACGGCTGGAGCTCGCCGGCTGCCACTGCTCTTCGAGCACGGCCTTCAGCTGCGCGGCGGTGAGCTCCAGGGTCACCAGGGTGTTGCCGAAAGGCTGCACATTGGCAACCGCGCGGTAGGTGACCGCGCCGTTCTCGCCCGGCACCAGGTCGGCGCGGAGGCCGCCCGGGTTCATGAACGCGATCTGGGCGTCGGTGCCGCCGTACTCGGGGTTCTCGCTCGTGGCCCACAGGTACACGTCTGCCACGGTGTTGCCGAGGGTCGAGTGCGCGCCGCGATCTTCGGCGCCGGCCGGAGTCTTCGCGCGGTTGATGCTCTCGGTGATCGTTCCGACCTGCTCCCGACCGAGGATGTCGGCCTCGGCTTTCGCCTCGGCGACGACCTCGTTGACTTCGAGGTTCGGGTAGGCGGCGCTCATCGACACCGGAGCGTCGAAGAGGGTCACGAGACCGGGCTCGATCGAGACCAGCGTGTTGTCGGCGTCGAGGTCGATGTCGAGCGTTCCGAGGCGCGTGCCGTACTGGTTCGCCTGCACGACGGGAACGCCGTCGACCTCGCCCGCGTACGTCTGGTGCGTGTGCCCCGAGACGACAGCGTCGACGTCGGCCGGCAGGTTGTGCACCAGGCGACCGAAGTCGGAGGTGGTGTCGGCCTGCAGCGCCTCGATGCTCGAGCTCGCTCCGCCGTCGTGCGCCAGGACGACGACCACGTCGGCCGCATCGGCGGCGACGATCTCGGCGGTGACACGGTCGACGGCCTCTCCCATGTCGCCGAACTCGATGTCGGCGATACCGGCCGGGTTGACCAGCGTCTGCGTCTGCGGGGTGACGACGCCGATGAAGGCGATGCGCGCGCCGCTCTCGGTGGTCTCGACCGTGTACTCCTCGAGGGCGGGGGTGTCGGTGCCCTTCTCGTACACGTTCGCGCCGAGCGCGTACTGCGGGCCGCCGAGGGTGTCGATCACGCGCTGGATGTCATCGAAGCCCTGGTCGAACTCGTGGTTTCCCACGGCGCTCACGTCCAGCTTCGCGGCCTTCAGTGCGTCGAGCGTCGGCTGGTCGTCCTGGATGAACGACTCGAATGCCGAGGCTCCGATGTTGTCGCCCGCCGAGACGAACAGCGTGTTGGGGTTCTGCGCGCGGTACGCGTCCACGGCACCGGTGAGGGCCGCCGCGCCGGCGTAGCCGTTGGAGGCTTCCTGCACGATGCGGCCGTGGAAGTCGTTGATCGTGAGCACCTGCACGTCGGGCTGTGCGTCGTCGCTGAGGAGACTGTCGACCTCGAAGGTCGTCGTTGTTCCGGAGACCTCGTTGCCGATCGTCAGCAGGGGCGTTCCCGTGGGGGAGCGCAGCGCCGAGGTGAACGCGAGACCCTCGGGGCCGAGGTCGCCCGCGGCGGGCGTTCCCGGCGTCTTCGTGACGTCGCGGTTGTTGACGTACGTGACGAAGGTCGGGGCGCTCGCGGTCGTGATGTCGTAGACCATCACGCCGCCCACGCGCTCGAGGCCGACGAAGGCGTAGGTCCGGCCGTCCACGACGCCGACGACCAGGTTCTCGGGCTCGGGGCCCTTGTCGTCGCTGCGGCCCTCGAGGTTGTTCTCCGTGTGGTTGGAGTTGAAGAAGGCGGGGTTCGCGTCGTGGGTGACCTGCTCGAACTGGCTGCCCGAGTCGAAGACCAGCACGCCGTCGGTCGACCAGACCGAGAACGAGCGTCCTCCGAAGGTGTAGAGCTCGGAGTAGCAGGTGCCGTCGGCGTTCAGGCCCATCGAGGTCGTGACGTTCAAGCGACCCAGATCCGCGTCGCCGAGCTTCGATGCGAGGGGAGAAGTGGCGCAGACCGGTGCGAGGCCCTTCTTGCCGAGGTCCTTCACCCGGGCGGTCTCGTCGTAGTCACCCCACTCGCGGCCGTCGCCCTCGTTGGCGGTGACCAGGTAGGTTCTGCCGTCGGCGGCGACGTACGAGCTGATGCCGTCGGGCATGTACATGCCGAACAAGCCCGCGTAGCTCTTCTGGTTGTAGGTGGGGGCCCCTTCGGGGTCGCGGTCGCTCGCGTCGAGGGTGTTCTTCGCGTAGTCCTTGAAGCCCAGCGGCAGGATCTTCGTGACCTCGGGCTTGGTGAGGTCGACCACCGCGATGGCGTTGGCCTCCTGCAGCGCGACGTACGCGGTCGTGCCGGAGACGGTGACGTATTCGGGCTCGAGGTTGCGGCTCACGCGGTTGGTCGAGAGCGTCGTCGGGTCCTGGCCCGCAGCGGCGACGTCCGGGCCGAAGATACGCACCTTCGGGTCGAGGGTCTTGGTGCCGCCGGGTTCGAACGCGCGGAAGTTCGCCGTCTTCGCATCGGCGGTCGCCGGCAGCGAGACGGTGGACGGCAGCTTGATGACCCCGACGGATCCCTCGGGGTCGGTCGTGAAGTCGTCGGCCGGCTCGCCTTCGTTGGCGACGACGGCGTACGCGCCGTCCTTCGAGATGGTGACCATGTCGGGAAGGGCCCCGACGGTGATCTCACCGAGGATCGCGGATGCCGCATCCGCAGCATTCGCGTCGAAGAAGACGACGTGGCCCGGGTCGGTCTTCACCGGCGCCTCGAAGGCGATCACACCGAGGCCGTCGTCGCGGATCGCGAGCGAGTTGGCCACGCCCTCCGACGTGAGAGCGAACTGCTCGACCGGCTTCGTCGGATCGGCGTTGTCGAGCACGCTGACCGAGCCCGCCTGCGCGTTGACGACGAAGATGCGGTCGCGATAGGTCTGCACGATCTCGGCAGCCGACTCGTCGAAGACGCCCGACTCGAAGGTGCCGATCGGGCTCAGCGCGAGCGCGGCACCGTCGGCGCTGCGCGTGATCGGAACAGGGACGATCGCGGCGGAAGCCGCGGTGGCGCTCGACAGGGCGAGCGCGCACACCGCTGCGGCGGTCGCGGTGAACGCGACGGCGCGGCGGAAGGAATGCGTGGGCATGCGTGTCCTCGGGTAGGTGATGAGACGGGGGTACGCACCGGTTCCGTGGAACTCCAGACCGGCCTCGTCGACCCTCGCCGGTCGTGGTGACCGCGAGGTGAACGAGAGACGACCATCCGGCGACGGTCGACTCCGCGGGCGCGCCGGGGGAGGATCGGAGGGCTGGCGCGCAGCATCCGCTCTTCGGAAGGGACCCCATGACGTACGAGACGATCCTCACCGAGACCCGCGGACGCGTGGGCTGGATCACCCTGAACCGGCCGAACGCCCTCAACGCCCTGAACACGACGCTCATGCGTGAGGTCGTCGAGGCGGCCGAGGCGTTCGACGCCGACTCCGGGATCGGTGCGATCGTCGTCACCGGGTCGGCGAGAGCCTTCGCCGCCGGCGCCGACATCAAGGAGATGGAGGCGAAGACCTCGGTCGAGATGATCGTGGACGACCACTTCGGGGCGTGGAGCCGATTCGCCGCCGTGCGCACGCCCACGATCGCCGCCGTCGCCGGCTACGCCCTCGGCGGCGGCTGCGAGCTCGCGCTCATGTGCGACCTCGTCATCGCCGCCGACTCCGCGCGCTTCGGCCAGCCCGAGATCACGCTCGGGGTGATTCCCGGCATGGGAGGGTCGCAACGACTGGCGCGGGCGATCGGGTCGTACAAGACGGCCGACCTGATCCTCACCGGGCGGACCATGGATGCTGCCGAGGCCGAGCGCGCGGGGATCGTCTCGCGCGTGTTGCCGGCCGACCGGCTGCTCGCCGAGGTCGCCGGCATCGCCGAGGGAATCGCGGCCAAGCCCCTCCCTGCCCTGTACGCGGCGACCGCGGCGCTCGACGCGGCCCTGGAGACACCGCTCGCCGAGGGGCTCCGTTTCGAGAAGCAGGCGTTCGCGGCGCTGTTCGCGACCGACGACCAGAAGGAGGGGATGGCCGCTTTCCGCGAGAAGCGCGAGGCGCGCTTCCGCCACCGCTGATCAGGTCACATCTCGGCGACCAGATTGGGTCCGATGGCGCGCATCGAGATCATGTGCACCACGCGGCGCCGGATTCGAAGGCCGTCGGGGGTGCGCACGATCTCGTCGTCGTACCAGGCGTTGGCGATCGTGCCGTGGACGTTGTCGGGTTGCAGGACGATGGCGTCACCGTAGGTGCGGGCCGTCAGGGGGTCGATCCCGGTCACCACCGTGTTGGTCATGCGGTGGAGCGTGCGTCCGGCGGGGTCGTGGGTCTCTCGCATGAAGGCGGTGAACGACGGGGCGCCCTCCCACTGAGCGAACCCGAAGTCCACGTGAGCGTCGTCGGTGAACGTGGACGCGAAGAGAGCCCAGTCCCGAGTGTCGATCCCGGTCGAATAGCGGTGGACGAGGTCGAGGATCTCGAACCGTTCGTGCGGTGTGGGGGTGATCGTGTCCATGAGAGGGTGTTCCGTTCTGGTTGCGGGTGGGGTGGGGAAGGTGCAGACGCCATCGACGCAGGCCGCGGCCTGCGGGACGAGAGCGAAGGGAATCGAGTCGGTCATGCCTCGGCGACGCGGGTGAGGAGTTGCGTCAGCTCCTCGGTGCCGAGCGCGCCCGGGATCGCGAACCGGTCGTCGACGACCATGAAAGGTACGCCGCGGGCGCCGAGTGCGCGCGCGGTGTCGGCGTCCCTGTCGACGGCGGCCCGGTAGGTGCCGGCCGTCAGGACAGCGCGCGCCCGCTCGGGGTCCAGCCCCGCGTCGCCCGCCAGCTCGACGAGCGCATCGACCGATCCGAGGTGGTGGCCCTCGACGAAGTACGCGCGGTAGAGACGGTCGCTCATTCGTCGGCGGACGCCCTGAGTCTGCGCGTAGTGGAGCATCTCCAGGGCCAGGTGCGAGTTCGTGGGCCGGATCGACTGCGGCTCGTACTGCAGTCCCTCGGCGGCGGCGACGGTCTTCATCTGCGAGAAGACCCGTTCCTGGTCGGCGTCGTCCATGCCGCGGTTCGCCCGCAGATACTCCGTCGCGTCCACCTCGGAGGGGAAGCCGGGCTGCAGTTCGAAGGACCGGTGCTCTATCTCGACCTCTCCGGCGAACGCCTCCACGGCTCGTCGGAGGCGGGCGTCGCCGACGTAGCACCAGACGCACTGCACGTCCGACCACACCTCGATCCTGATCGCTGGGCTGCGCACCTTGCTGGTCTCGTCATCGTCGCTAAAATGGGGTATCACCCCACTAATATAAGTGGTGGCAGCCCCCACTTGTCAATGTCTCTCGGGACGGCGTGAAGGAGCCCCATGCGAGCTGATGCCCAACGCAACTACGACGCGATCGTCCGAGCGGCTGCGGTCGAAGTGGAGCGCGTCGGTGCAGACGCCTCGCTCGAGGACATCGCCCGCAACGCCGGCGTGGGATCGGCCACCCTGCATCGGCGCTTCCGCACCCGCCGCGCCCTTCTCCAAGCCGTCTTCGTCGACCGCATCACGACGATCTGCGAGCACGCCGATGTGCTCAGCGCCCGCATGGGGGCGGGTGAGGCGCTGGAGGCATGGCTTCGTGAACTGGCCCGGTTCAGTGCGTCGACCCGGGGCGTCGCGGATGCCCTCATCCTCGGCACCGTCCCCGACCCGGCGACGAGTGCGTGCGAAACCATGCTGATCTCCACAGCCAGTTCTCTGCACGCGCGCGCTCTCGAACGCGGTGAGGTCTCTGCCACGGTGTCGGCATTCGACCTCCTCGCACTCGTGAACTCCCTCTCGCTCGGCTCCCGGACCGCGCCCGATCCCGTCGAGTACGCGGAAAGGCTGCTCGGGCTCGCACTGGACGGCATCCGTCGGTAGTGCGGCGCTGACGGCTGGCGACGGTCGTTCGATCAGGGTCGCATCCGGTCCGGCGCAGCATCCACCTTTCCTAGAATCGGACTGTGGCAGCGGCTGATCGTCCGGGGGTGAAGGCTCCCCCCGGCGCGCGCCGGATCCGCTTCACCCGGCGGCAGTGGGCCGGCGCGAGCGTCGTCGGGATCATCGGTCTCGTCGCGCTGGCGGCGCTGGTCGTCATCGGCGCTCGAGCGCTGGTCGCGCTCGATCCCGTGCGGGAGTTCTTGACGCAGCATCCCGGCGAGTACCCACTGCCCGCCGGCGCGCCGGTCGGCATCCCTGCCTGGCTGGGCTGGCAGCACTTCTTCAACACGTTCCTGATCGCGCTCATCATCCGTTCGGGCTGGCAGGTGCGCAGGCAGAAGCGGCCCATCGCCTTCTGGTCACCGCGCGGCGAGAAGCGGCGAAAGATGAGCCTGACGGTGTGGTTCCATCTCGCGCTCGACGTGCTCTGGATCGCCAACGGCGTGCTGTATGTTGCTCTCCTTTTCGCCACCGGTCAGTGGATGAAGATCGTGCCGACCTCGTGGGAGGTCTTTCCGAATGCGCTCGCCGCGGGCCTGCAGTACGCCACCCTCGACTGGCCGACCCACAACGGCTGGGTCAACTACAACAGCCTGCAGCAGCTCTTCTACTTCACGACCGTGTTCGTCGCCGCCCCCGCCGCCATCGTCACCGGGGCGCGTCTGAGCATGTTCTGGCCTCGCACGGCCGATCGACTGAACCGGCTGCTGCCGTTCGACGCGGCGCGGCGGGTGCACGTCTGGACGATGATCTACTTCCTCGTCTTCATCGCCGTGCACGTCGCGCTGGTCTTCGCCACCGGTGCGCTGCGTAACCTGAACCACATGTATGCGTCGCAAGACACGGTGAGTTGGACGGGCTTCGCGATCTTCGTCGCATCGCTGGTGGTGCTGGCAGCGGGATGGGTCGCTGCCCGTCCTGCGGTTCTCGTTCCGATCGCGCGGCTCTTCGGCGACGTGCGGGTCGTGCCGGTGCCGACGCAGGGGCGGACCCGATGACGCTCACGACGCGGCCGGAGCTCGTCGGCACGTTCGGCATGGTGGCCTCGACGCACTGGCTGGCGTCGGCGGCGGGCATGGCCGTGCTCGAGGAGGGCGGCAACGCCTTCGACGCGGCTGCGGCGGCCGGCCTGGTGCTGCACGTGGTCGAGCCGCACTTGAACGGACTCGGCGGCGACGCGCCCATCATCGGCTTCGACGTCGCCTCCGGGCGACCCTGGGTGCTGTGCGGGCAGGGGACGGCGCCGGCGGCAGCAGATCACTCGGCCTTCACCGCGCTCGGACTCGACGTGGTCCCCGGCACCGGGCATCTCGCGGCGGTCGTCCCCGGCGCTTTCGGCGCCTGGATGTCGATGCTCGAGCGTCACGGAACGCTGCCCCTGGAGCGCATCACGCGATTCGCGATCGGCTACGCGCGCGACGGGTACCCGCTCATCCCGCAGGCGGTGGCAACGATCGGCACCGTCGCCGAGCTGTTCGCCGCGCACTGGCCGACGTCGGCCGAGATCTACCTTCCCGGCGGGGCGCCGCCGTCGCCGCGCGCCCGTTTCCGCAATCCCGCTCTCGCCGACACCCTCGAACGCATCGTCCGCGAGGCGAGCGCCGGCGGCGGGTCGCGCGAGCGCGTGATCGCCCGTGCACGCGAGACCTTCTATCGAGGGTTCGTCGCCGAAGCGGTCGACGCATGGATGCGGCACCCGGTGCGCGATTCGAGTGGACGCGACCACGCCGGCCTGCTTCGCGCAGATGACCTCGCATCGTGGGAGCCGACCTGGGAGGCGCCCGCGACCATCGAGTTCGCCGGTGTCACCGTCGCCAAGACAGGGCCCTGGGGGCAAGGACCCGTGCTGCTCCAGCAGCTCGCGATGCTCGCCCACCAAGACCTCGGCGCGCCCGGTTCGGCGCAGACGGTGCACGCGGTGATCGAGACGGCGAAGCTCGCCTTCGCCGATCGCGAGGCCTACTACGGCGACCCCGACTTCGTCGACGTGCCGTTGGCCGCCCTCCTCTCCGACGACTACGCCCGCGAGCGTGCCGGGCTCATCGGGTCGCGTGCGGCGGACGGCCAGAACCCGGGGAGGCCGGGCGGACGCGTGCCGGTTCTGCCACGCGAGGTGGCGGCCCCGTCGACCGGTACCGCCGGTATCGGCGAGCCGACGGTCGCCCGTGACGGCCTCACCCGCGGCGACACCTGCCACCTCGACGTCGTCGACCGGTGGGGCAACGTCGTCGCCGCCACGCCGAGCGGAGGATGGCTGCAGAGCTCCCCGGTCATCCCCGGTCTCGGGTTCTCGCTGCCGACCCGCGCCCAGATGTTCTGGATCGAACAGGGTCTTGCCGGATCGCTCGCACCGCGCAAGCGCCCGCGCACGACCCTGAGTCCCGGGCTGTTGCTGCGCGACGGGCGTCCGTACCTCGCGTTCGGCACGCCCGGCGGAGACCAGCAGGACCAGTGGCCGGTGGCGTTCCTGCTGAACCACCTCGTGCACGGCATGAATCTCCAGGAGTCGATCGACGCGGCGAACTGGCACTCGACGCACATGCCCTCGTCGTTCTACCCGCGGGACTCCGAGCCGCTCGGTGTCGTGGTGGAGGACCGCGTCGGCGACGCCGTGGTCGCCGAGCTGCGCGAGCGCGGCCACGACGTGACCGTGTCGGGGTCGTGGTCGCTCGGTCGTCTCAGCGCCGCCGGGATCCGCGAGGACGGCATGCTGATCGCCGCGGCGAACCCGCGCGGCATGCAAGGCTACGCCGCCGGGCGCTGAGCTGACCGCGAGACCCGATCCGCGCGCCGAGACTCCGACATTCTGCGGGGGTCTCGCCGCGGCGCAGCGGTCTCGCGGTCAGGGTCACCGGGCGGATGCGGCGCCCGCGGCGAATCCGTCGGCGTAGGCCTCGTCGGCGCCCTGGCGGAACATGTCGCGTTCGCCCGGGCGGACGATCGACCGCGCGCCCGGGAGGTCGAGCGCGCCCACGAGATCGGCGCGCCCCCGCACCACGGCGACGGGGCGGCGCGATGCCTTGCCCTTGACGAGATCCGCGGCGGCGGCGATCTCGTCGGCGACACAGGGCATCGTCACGACGAGCGGCCTGCCCTCGGCATCCGTCTGTCCGCGGAGGTCTTCGAAGACGTGCACGCCACCGGCGCCGATCGCGGAGTCGGTCTGACCCTCCCGCCACGCGCGTCCGAGGGTGTCGGAGACCAGCACGCCGACGAGTGCGCCCGTGCGTTCGCGCAGTCCTTCCGCCAGACGTCGGGCCGACGCATCCGGATCTTCGGGGAGGAGCAGCACCGTGCC
The DNA here is from genome assembly GCF_003095395.1 of Microbacterium sp. Gd 4-13. Taxonomy (GTDB): domain Bacteria; phylum Actinomycetota; class Actinomycetes; order Actinomycetales; family Microbacteriaceae; genus Microbacterium. The sequence continues at coordinate 136,236 of NZ_QEIJ01000005.1, read as the reverse complement.
CGCGGGCGTGTTGCTGGCATCGACGCCGGCCGCGGCCGAGACCATGCCGAGGCGGTTCTCGACGATGCGCGTGGTGTGGCCGGTGGCCGAGGTGCGGGTCGCGACGATCCGCACGGTCTCGGCGGTGATCGCGTCTTCACGATCGTCGGCGTCGATGATCCGGCCCTCGGCCTTCGAGACGATCTTGCTGGTCACGACGAGGATGTCGCCGTCACGCAGCTCGCCGCCCGCGGCGGCGGCGATCACATCGACGAGGTCGACTCCCGGCGTGATCTCGCCGATGCCGTCGAGGGCCCAGAGCTGCAGCACGTCAGCGGACGAAGCGCACCTCGGTGAGCGTCTCGCCGAGGAAGGGCTCGGTGTGCGAGGCGCCGTCGAGGGTGAAGCCGTTACGGACCCAGAAGCGGTGGGCGCGGGGATTGTCTTCGGCGACCCAGAGGTAGAGCTCTTCGCCGGGCTCGACGGCCGCGTCGAACAGCTGCTGTCCGATGCCGGTGCCGTGCCAGGCATCGAGGAGGTAGATGAAGAACAACTCGCGGGCGCGGGGAGCATCCTCGTCACGGGACGGGCCGGAGCCGACGAATCCGACGATGACGCCGTCGACGAGGGCTGCGCGCATGCGGTAGTCCTCGCCCTGCGACGCCCAGTGCGTCCAGAGCTCGGCCATGCGGCGAGCCGACACGCGCTCGAGCGCGGCCTTGCTGATCAGGTGGTCGTAGGTCTCGTGCCAGCACGTCGCGTGGACGCGCCCGAGGGCCTCGGCGTCCACGTCGCGAACCGGGCGGACGACGATGTCGCGCTGGATCTCGATAGGTGTTTCGGGTGCCATGAGCAGACTCTACGCGTGAGCCCGAGGGCTCGGAAATCGGCCGGACGCGGGCTTTCGGCCCGGGCGCGGGCTTCGTGCGCCCGGAAGCCCTCGCGCCGACCGAAAGCCCGCGCGCCCTGGTGGGGATCGCTGACGAAAGGGCGATCTCTTTGTAGGTCATCGACTACGAAAGGGGCGAGATCGCTGTCGGGTCGATACGATCGCGCCTCGTGAATGTCATCTGGCGCACCCTCCTCGTCATCCTTCGCGCTCGCCTGCACCGCCGCAGTCGCCCGCTGGCGGCCACCGCGATCAGCCGCATCCGCGTACGCACGCTCCCGACCGACATCGACCTGCTGCGCCACATGAACAATGGCCGGTACCTGTCGCTGTTCGACCTGGGGCGCTGGGACCTCCTCATCCGCACGGGCCTGGCCGACGCGACCCGCGCGCAGGGCTGGTACGCGGTCGTGTCGAACGAGACCATCACGTTCCGGAAGTCGCTGAATCTCTGGCAGAGCTTCGTCATCGAGACCCGGTTCATCGGGCATGACGACCGCGCCTTCTTCCTGGAGCACCGCGCGGTCGTCGACGGCGAGATCTACGCGCAGGCGATCATCCGAGCCCGGATGCTGCGTCGCTCGGGCGGCACGGTTCCCCACGAGGAGCTGTTCGCCGCCATCGGACGCCCGGAGGGACTCCCCGAGGTCGCGCCCTGGCTGCACGAGTGGGCCGCAGCATCCGCTCTGCCCTCCACGAAGCGCCCCGCCCCCAGCATGTGGGAGTGAACCCCGCCGGGGTGCCGCTCGGCCCGCGCTCGCCCCGCGACTTAGGGTGGTGCCATGTCGCACCCGGTCGCCCCCGCAGAGCTCGCCGACCGGGCGGTAGCCCTCGCCGGACGGTGGGTCTCGGCGGCGGCCGAAGAGCCGACGGATGCGGCGGCGCAGCGTCTTGCCGGAGTGCTGCGCGATCCTCAGGGCCTGCCCTTCACGATCGGGTTCGTCGACGGCGTGATGCGCCCCGAGAGCCTCGCAGCTGCGGCGGCGCAGCTGCGCCGGATCGCGCCGCTCGTGCCCGACTTCCTGCCCTGGTACCTGCGCGGAGCCGTGCAGGTCGGGGGAGCGGTGGCCCCGGTGCTGCCGACACCGGTCGTTCCGATCGCGCGCCGGGCCCTCCGCGACATGGTCGGGCACCTCGTCGTCGATGCGCGCCCCGACAAGCTCGGTCCCGCCATCGCCGCTCTCCGCGAGAACGGCGCGCGGCTCAACCTCAACCTGCTGGGTGAGGCGGTGCTCGGCGAGGCGGAGGCGGAGCGCCGGCTGAAGGGCATCCACGAACTCGTCCGCCGACCCGACGTCGACTACGTCTCGGTCAAGGTCTCGGCCATCGCCTCACACATCTCGATGTGGGCCTTCGACGACGTCGTCGACCGGGTCGTCGAGCGGCTTCTCCCGCTGTACCTCGACGCGGCGTCGTCGACCCTCCCCACGTTCCTCAACCTCGACATGGAGGAGTACCGCGACCTCGACCTGACGATCGCGGTGTTCACCCGCATCCTCGAGGACCCCCGCCTGGCCGATCTCGAGGCCGGGATCGTGCTGCAGGCCTACCTCCCCGATGCCCTCCCCGCCCTCCGGCAGCTCACGGCATGGGCGCGGCAGCGGGTGGCCGCCGGTGGCGCGCGCATCAAGGTGCGGCTCGTGAAGGGCGCGAACCTCGCGATGGAACGCGTCGACGCGATCATGCACGACTGGTCGCTCGCCACGTACGGCAGCAAGCTCGACACCGACGCCAACTACCTGCGCTGCCTCGACGAGGCGCTCACGGCCAAGGCGACCGAGGGCGTGCGCATCGGGGTAGCCGGGCACAACCTGTTCGACATCGCCCACGCGTGGGAGCTCGCCGGTGACCGAGGCGTGCGCGAGTCTGTCGAGATCGAGATGCTGCTGGGCATGGCTCAGGGCCAGGTCGCCGCGGTCGCCCGCGACGTCGGCCACGTGCTGCTCTACGTGCCGGTGGTGCGGCCCGACGAGTTCGACGTCGCCATCAGCTACCTCGTGCGCCGCCTGGAAGAGAACGCGTCGGGCGAGAACTTCCTCTCGGCCGCCTTCGATCTCGCCGACGACCCCGAGCTGTACGCCCGCGAGCGCGACCGCTTCCTCGCCTCCCTCGAGCGCGCGGCCGATCCCGCACTGCCGACCGGTCCGAACCGCCGGCAGGACAGGGGCGTGGCGGCGCAGGCCCCCGAGCCGGCGATCCTGCGCGAGCCGCAGACCGATGACCCGGGGCTCACTCAGGCGGTGCTCGGCATCGCCCGCGACGCCGCGGCATCCGATGCCCCACCGGAGCACGTGCTGTTCGGCGGGCAGGCGTTCGTCGAGACGGCCGTCTACGCCCCGCGCGAGGCCGGCGACGCGGTCGGCGCGCCCGGTTTCCGCAACGTCGCCGACACCGACCCGGCGCTGCCCGCGAACCGTGAGTGGGCGCGCGAGGTGCTCGCCCGCGTCGACGACTCGTCGGCCGGAACCGCGACCATCGCCGCGGCGCGCGTCGACGATGGCGATGCTCTCGACGCGCTCGTGGCTCGAACGACGGATGCTGCGGCCTCCTGGGGCGCGACGTCTGCGGCCGAGCGGGCCGCGGTGCTGCAGCGCGCGGCGCGCGCGCTGGCGGAACGCCGGGGCGCGCTGATCGAGGTCGCGGCCTCCGAGACCGGCAAGGTCCTCGCCGAGGCGGATGTCGAGGTGAGCGAGGCCGTCGACTTCGCGAACTACTACGCCGCCACGGCGCGAGAACTCGACCGCGTCGGCGGCGCCGTCTTCGTGCCCGCCCGGGTGACGGTGGTCGCCCCGCCCTGGAACTTCCCGATCGCGATCCCTGCCGGGGGAGTGCTCGCCGCGCTCGCCGCCGGCTCGGGCGTGGTGTTCAAGCCGGCCCCGCAGGCCCGCCGCACCGCCGCCGTCGTCGCCGAGGCGCTGTGGGATGCCGGGGTGCCGCGAGACCTGCTCGCCCTCGCGGATCTCGACGAAGAGGCGCTCGGGCGCCGACTCATCGAGCACACGGCGGTCGACCAGGTGCTCTTGACGGGGTCGTGGGAGACCGCGCAGCTGTTCCGGTCGTGGCGGCCGGAGCTCTCCCTGCACGCCGAGACGAGCGGCAAGAACGCGATGATCATCACGGGATCGGCGGATCTCGACCTCGCCGCGTCCGATCTCGTGCGCAGCGCCTTCGGGCACGGTGGGCAGAAGTGCTCAGCGGCGTCGCTCGCCATCCTCGTCGGACCGGTCGCGCGCTCGCGGCGCTTCGCCCGGCAGTTGATCGACGCGACGACCTCGTTGCGCGTCGGGCCCGCTTCCGACCCTCTCTCGGAGGTCGGCCCGCTCATCGAAGAGCCGCGCGGCAAGCTGAAGTGGGCACTCACCACCCTCGGCGAGGGCGAGCGGTGGTTGGTCGAGCCGCGCGAGCTCGACTTCGACGGTCCGGCTGCCGGCCGTTACTGGACGCCGGGTATCCGCACCGGGGTGCAGCCGGGTTCGCGTTTTCACCGCGAGGAGTTCTTCGGGCCGGTGCTCGGCATCATGCACGCCACCTCCCTCGCCCACGCCATCGAGCTGCAGAACGCGGTCGATTACGGGCTGACCGCGGGACTGCACACGCAGGACCCCGACGAGCTCGCCCTCTGGCTCGACCGTGTCGAGGCGGGCAACCTCTACGTCAACCGTGGGACGACGGGCGCGATCGTGCAGCGCCAGCCGTTCGGCGGCTGGAAGCGCTCATCGGTCGGCGCCGGTGCGAAGGCGGGCGGCCCGAACCACCTCATCGGCCTCGGCACCTGGCGCCCGTCGACGGGAGCGACCGCGTCGTCGACGTTGCACCTGCGCGGTCTCGATTCGCGTCTGACGGCGATCATCGAGGCGGCGCAACCGACGCTCTCGTACGAGGCGTTCGAATGGCTGCGCCGTGGCGCGCTCGCCGACGCGATCGCGTGGGACCGCGAGTTCGGCCGCGTCAAAGACGTCTCGCAGCTCGGCGTCGAGCGCAACCTCTTCCGCTACCGCCCGGCGTCGGTCGCGGTGCGCGCGACCGGCGACGCGGCGTGGCAGGCCGTGCTGAGGGTCGTGCTCGCCGGCGTGCGATCGGGCTCGAGCTTCGCGCTGAGCTCGCCGGTGGGGCTCCCGGGCGAGGTGCGCCGCGTGCTCGGCGACCTCGACGTCCCGGTGTGGGTGGAGAGCGACGACGAGTGGATCGAGCGCATGGCCGGGGTCGGCGACGTCGTCGCGGCCGCGGCCGACGAAGACCCGCGGCCCCGCCCCTCGCGCGTGCGGCTGGTGGGTTCGCCCGCGTCGGTGGCGGGCCTGCGACGCGCGCTGGCCGAGGCGACGTCGGGTGATCCCGACCTCGCGGTCTACGCCGACGAGGTCACGACCGCCGGGCGCATCGAGCTGCTGCCGTTCCTGCGCGAACAGGCCATCTCCATCACGGCCCACCGCTTCGGCAACCCCGACGCGTGGAGCGAGCGCGCGATCTGACGCCCGCCCCGCAGCATCCGGTCGCCACGGCATCCGGCCGCTGAAAGGCCAAGACACCCGGGCGCGGTGCTCCGCGTCTCCGGGTGTCTTGGGCTCTCAGGCTGTTGCGGCGCGTCAGGCCGCGGCGAGCTCCGCGCGGCGGGCCTGCAGCTGGTCGAACGTCGGGAAGGTGTCGGCGATCGGGTTGCCGGTGAAGTGGCCGACCCAGCCGTCGTCGTCGTGGAAGAAACGGATGCTGGTGAACTCGGGCGAGGTGCCCATGTCGAACCAGTGCGTGGTGTTGGCCGGCACCGAGACGAGGTCGCCGGGCTCGCAGTAGAGGGCGTGGACCTTGCCGTCGACGTGGAGGTAGAAGACCCCCGCGCCCTTGGCGAAGTAGCGGTCCTCGTCGTCGTCGTGCTTGTGCTCGGAGAGGAACTTCTCGCGCGACGTGACCTTGACCTCGTCGTAGTTCTCCTGCGACGGCGAGAGGCCGACGATGTCGACGAGCGTGTACCCCTCGCTCTGCTTCACGCCCTCGACCTCGGTCGAGTAGAGCGCGAGCACCTCGTCGAGCGGTGCGTCGTCGGCGAAGTCCTTGACCTCCCAGCGCGAGAAACGGGCGCCCAGAGTCGCGAGCGCCTCGCGGATCTCGTTCTCGTCGGTGGACTCGAGCACGGGCACGCTCGGGTCGGTGTCCTTCCAGACGGTCAGAAGTGTCACGGGGATCTCCTCGGATGGGGTGTGTGAGGTCGATTCTCGCGCGTCCACCGACCGCGCGGCCAGTTCACGAGCACTTCCGTCGACTTCGGCGTAACAATGCGCAACGGCGGATTGGGTCGGTGCCTGCTCGAACTGGTTTACTGCTCCCGCGCCGGACAGCACCGGTCGCCGTCCCCCAGCGCCCACAGCACCCCTCACCCGAAGGTGACCTCCATGTCGTTCCTCTCGCACAATCGCCGTCTGCTCGGCCTCGCCGCCGCCGCCGGTGCGACCGCGCTCGTCCTCGCCGGCTGCGCCCAGCAGAACACGGGCGGCACTGCCGCTCCCGCCGCATCGCAGCAGGCGGCCACGGCCGACGCGCCGGCGCCCTTCGACGGCGAGCCCGTCACCGTCGCCCTCGTGCAGCAGTCGGGCGCGGGCGACTACTTCACCGCGTGGACGGCCGGCGCGAAGGCGCAAGCGGCCGCGGCGAACATCGAGCTGACCGTCAGCGATGCGCGCAACGACAACGCCAAGCACGCGTCCGATCTGGAGCAGGCGATCGCGTCGAAGCCCGACGCGATCATCGTCGACCACGGTCAGACCGACACGATCGAGCCGCGCATCCGCGAGGCCGTCGACGCGGGCATTCCCGTGATCGTGTACGACCTGGCGCTCGACGACACCGACGGCGTGCTCGTCACGTCGCAGTCAGACACGTCGATGGCCGAGGGCGTGCTCGACGAGCTCGTCGCCACGGCCGGTGACGGTGCGAAGGTCGGTCTCGTCAGCGCCGAGGGCTTCGCGCCGCTCGACCGTCGGAAGGCCGTCTGGGACGACTACCTCACCGAGTACGACCTCGACCAGCTGTTCTTCACCGGCGAGGTCACCGAGTCGACCGCGACCGACAACATCCCGCTGACGGATGCCGCGCTCAAGGCCAACCCCGACGTGCAGGCGATCTTCGCCCCCTACGACGAGATCACCAAGGGTGTCGTGCAGGCGGTGACGCAGAACAACCTGCAGGACAAGGTCAAGGTCTACGGCATCGACATCTCCAACGCCGACATCGAGGTCATGATCGCCGACGGCAGCCCCTGGGTCGCGACCTCGGCGACCGACCCCGCCTCGATCGGCGCCGCGGTCGTGCGTACCCTCGCGCTCTCGCTGGCGGGCGAGCTCGACGAGACCGAGGTGCAGTTCCCCGCGATCACCGTCACCCGCGACTTCCTGCTCGAGAACGAGATCACGAACGTCGCCCAGCTGCGCGAGGCCGAGCCGTCGCTGCTGCTCGAAGACGTCGTCGTCGCCGATTGGCTCCCCGCCGTCTCGGGATGACCTCCTCCACGCCCCTTCCCGCTCAGGCGGACGACCGGCCGGTCGTCCGCCTGAGCGGCGTCGGCGTGCGCTTCGGCGCGAACGAGGTGCTGCGCGACGTCTCGCTCGAGCTCGCCGCGGGCACCATCACCGCCCTCCTCGGAACGAACGGCGCGGGCAAGTCCACGCTGATCGGCGCCGTGTCGGGGGCGAACCCCGGCTACACCGGGTCGATCGAGGTGTCGGGCGCATCGACGCGGCTGACCTCGCCCGCCCGGGCGCGCCGGGCCGGCATCGAGACGGTGCACCAGCGCATCGCCGACGGAATCGTGCCGTCGCTGTCGGTCGCCGACAACATCGCGCTCACCGACCTCTCGTCGGGCGGGCACCGGGTGGTGCGCCGAGCCGAGACCGAACGCGTCGCCCGTGCCGCGCTCGCGCGCCTCGGGCTCGACTGGCCCGACGAGGTACTGCGCGCCGACGCCGGGCGCCTGGGTACCTCCGACGCGCAGCTGCTGATCCTCGCCCGCGCCCTGCGATCCACCCCGAAGCTGCTGATCCTCGACGAGCCGACGTCGGCGCTCACCGCGTCGGAGGCGGATCGTCTGTTCGAGGTGCTGCGGGCGCTGCGCGACGGCGAGCCCGGCAGACCGGGCCTGGCCATCCTGTTCGTGAGCCACCGGTTCGGTGAGATCGAGCGCCTGGCCGACCGCATCCTCGTGCTCCGCGACGGCGGGCTCACCCTCGCCGCCTCGCGGCCGTTCGACTGGCACGCCGCCCTCGAAGCCATGCTCGGGGTTCCCACCGAACTGCAGCAGCACGTGACCGACCCGCAGCCGGCAGGCGACGTGGTCTTCTCGATCGACGGGGCCCGTCTCATCCCGGGCGCCGAGGCGCTCGCGCTCGACGTGCACGCGGGGCAGGTCACCGGCATCCTGGGGCTTCTCGGCGCGGGCAAGACCGAGCTCGCAGAGACGGTCGCGGGCGTGCGGTCCGCCGGCGAGGCCCGCATGACGCTCTCCGGCGGCGACTACCGGCCGGCCACCCCCGCGGCGGCGAAAGAGGCCGGGGTCGTGCTCGTTCCCGAAGACCGCCAGCGCGGCGGCATCCAGCCCGGCTGGTCGATCGCTCGCACCGTCGGGCTGCCGGTTCTGCGCGAGATCTCCGACCGGCTCGGTGTGGTCGGCGTGCGCCGCGAGCGCGCGGTGGCCGACGAGGTGATCGAGGCCTACGACGTCGTCGCGCCATCGGCCGACACCGCCGTCGACGATCTGTCAGGCGGCAACCAGCAGAAGGTGATCGTCGGCCGCTGGCTGCGCACCGCACCCGCCCTCGCCGTGCTCGACGAGCCGTTCCGCGGTGTCGACATCGGCGCGCGTCGACGCATCGGCGACGCCGCAGGGGCCCGGGCGAAAGAGGGCGCGGCCGTCGTCGTGCTCTCGAGCGACGTCGACGAGATCCTCGACGTCGCCGACCGCATCGTCGTGCTCGTCTCGGGCAGGATCGCCCTCGACACCCCCGCCGGAGTCCACGACCGGGCGCGCATCGTCAATGCGCTGCTCGATGATCCCGGCCACCCGAAGGAGACGGCATGAGCCTCACGACAGCATCCGCCCCCGGTATCGGAACGCGCGTGATCGACGGCGTCGCGAAGTGGGGCTTCGTCGCCGTCACCGCGCTGCTCATCGTGTTCTTCTTCGCCACGCAGCCCGCGTTCGGCACGGTCGAGAACGTCTTCGGGATGCTGAAGTTCATCGCGCCCGTCGGGATCGCGGGCCTGGGTGTCACCCTCGCCATGACGGTCGGCGGCCTCGACCTCTCGGTGGGAGCCAACGCCGGCTTCGCCGTCTCGATCGCGGCGTGGACGCTCGTGATCGCCGGTCAGGTCGGCGGGATCGCCGTCGGGGTCGTGCTGCTGTCGGGCGCGCTGATCGGCGCGTTGAACGCGGCGCTGATCGTCTTCGCCCGCATCCCCGATCTGCTGGCGACCCTCGCGACGATGTTCACCGTGGTCGGGCTGAAGCTCATCATCGTCGACGGGAAGTCGATCTCGTCGCAGATGACCCTCGCCGACGGCTCCACCGCACCCGGCCGCTTCACCGCCGACTTCCTCTGGTTCGACCGCGGCTCGTTCGGCCCCGTCTCGGTGCCGGTCGTGCTCTTCCTGGTGCTGACGGCCCTCCTGTGGTTCGTGCTCGACCGCACCCGCTGGGGCCGCGCGCTCGCCGCGGTCGGATCGAACCCGGAGGCCGCTCGGCTCGCCGGCGTGCGGGTGCGCGCCTACCGCGCCGCAGCGTACATCGGCTGCGGTGTGCTCGCCTCGATCGCGGGGCTCGTGCTGGCCGCCCGCATCGGTCAGGGTGACGTCTCGGCGGGCAACTCGCTACTGCTCGACGCGGTGGCCGTCGCGCTCGTCGGTGTCTCGGTGCTCGGCATCGGCCGGCCGAACGCCTGGGGCACGGCGCTGGGGGCCGTGCTGATCGCGGTCATGGTGACGGGCTTCTCCATGATGGGATTGCCCTACTACATCCAGGACTTCGGCAAGGGCGTCGTGCTGCTCGTGGCACTGCTGTTCAGCTTCACGTTCCGCCGCCGCAAGACCACGATCATCGCCGGGAGCACCACCGCATGAGCGACCTCGAAGCCGACCTCCTGACCGTCGACACGGTCGGTGCGTACCTCCTCGCCCGCCCGCAGCTGGCCGGACCCGTCGATCCCGCGTCGATCGTCTCCGTGGTCGAGGTCGGCGACGGCAACCTCAATCTCGTCTTCATCGTCACCGACGCCGCCGGCCGCGGCGTCGTCGTCAAGCAGTCGCTGCCGCACGTGCGCGTCGACCCCACCTGGCCGCTCACCCGCGAGCGGGCCAAGCGCGAGGCGGTCGTGCTCGCCGCCCACGAGGCGGTGGATGCGGCGCACGTCCCCGCGTTCTACGGCTTCGACGAGGCATCCCTCGCCCTCTCGATCGAAGACCTCAGCGATCACGCCGTGTGGCGCAACGAGCTGAACGCGGGGCGCCTGCACACCTACGCCGCCGCAGAGCTCGGCACCTACGTCGGCGCGATCGGCTTCGCCACGAGCGTCTTCGGCACCCCCGGGCCCGAGCGGCGCCGACGGATCGCCGAGGCCGCGAACCCCGAACTGTCGGAGATCACCGAAGACCTCGTCTTCACCGAGCCCTACGTCGACCACGAGCACAACGGGTGGCTGCCCGCGAACGAGGACGACGTGCGCGAGCTGCGGGCCGACCGCGTGTTCGTGCGCGAGATCGGGCTCGCGAAGCAGAAGTTCCAGGAGGACCACCAGAGCCTCGTGCACGGCGACCTGCACACCGGGTCGGTGTTCGTGCGTGCCGACGGCGGCTCGGTCCGCGCGTTCGACTCGGAGTTCGGCACCTACGCGCCCACGGGCTTCGACCTGGGCGCGGTGTGGGCGAACCTCATCATCGCCGCGGCGCGGGCGTCGGTGCTCGGCCGCGAGGCCGACGCCGAGGCGCTGCTCGCGCTGCCGGTCGAGCTGATCGCCGCCTTCGAGGAAGAGTTCACCCGCCGCTGGCCCGACCGCGTCGACCCGCGGGTGTACGGCGACGACGTGCTCGCGGTGACGCTGCGCCGCATCCGCTCGGATGCCGCGATCTACGCCGCGGCGAAGGCCGTGCGCCGCATCGTCGGGTTCTCGAAGGTCGCCGATATCCAGACCCTGCCCGAGCACGAGCGCGCGATCGCCGCTCGCCGGGTACTGCTCACGGCCCGCACGCTGGGCGTCGCGCGCCTGATCGATCCCGATCCGCGCCGCCTGACGCAGCTGACGCGCGAGCCGCTCCTGACGTAGCGCGGCGAGAGTCAGCTCGAGCGCACGGGTTGCGCTCGAGAGCACGGGGTGGGTGCGTGCGTAGCCCGTGCGCTGGGGCCGGAGCCGTGTGCCGGAGGGCGTCAGAGAGCGGATGCTGCGCGGTCAGCGCGTGGCGACGGTGAAGCGCAGGAGCCACTCGGCGATCTCGAGGTGGCGGCGGGCGGCCGCCGCATCCTCGCCCCAGGCGTACATGCCGTGGGTTGCCACGATCATGACCGGCACCTCGGGGACGTCGGCGGTCGCGGGCACGTAGGCCTCGTCGAAGCGGGCGGCCTCGACCGCCATGTCCTGGTCGTTCGCGATCACGGGGATGACGACGGTCTCGTCGTGGGCGCGGTGTCCGATGCCCTTGAGCATCTCCATGCCGCTGATCTCGACGCCGTCGGGCCAGCGGTGCGCGGCGATGACCGCGTCGAGCGCGTGCACGTGGAACACCGCGCCGGCACCGGTGCGCGCGGCGATGTGGGCGTGGAGGCCGGCCTCGGCCGACGGCGGGCGCGGATCGTCGGCGTCGAGGCCCCCACCGTCGGGGCCGACGAGTACGACATCGGCCTCGGTGAGCTCCGACTTGTCCAGGCCCGAGGCGGTGACCGCCAGCACGAGCGGATCGCGGTCGATCACGAGCGAGAGGTTTCCGGAGGTGCCGCGCATCCAGCCGTAGCCGGAGAAGCGGGCGGCCTCGGCGGCGAGGATCGCGCCGGCTTCGAGCGTGCGCGCGGTCGACAGGGCGCTCATCGGGCGATCTCGATCTCGTCGAAGGTATGCGCCACGGGGCCGTCGAACGCGGCGCCGGCCCACGGCTCGCCGGCGCGGTCGAGCGCCACGGTCTGCCAGCCGGCGGCGCGGGCGGCGGCGACTTCTTCGGGGTGGTCGGTGAGGAACAGGGCGCGGGCCGGGGCGACGCCCAGCGCCTCGGCGATCGTGGCGTACGACGACGCGTCCTTCTTGCCGCCCGCGTTGACGGTGTCGAACCAGGCCTCGACGAGGGTCGACAGATCGCCCTGCGGAGCGTGGCGGAACCACGGCTGCTGCGAGGCGACCGAGCCCGACGAGTACACGGCGATCCGCAGACCCTGGTCGGCCCACGCGCGCACGCGCGGCGGTACGTCGTCGAAGAACTGCGACGTGATCTCCCCGGCGGCGAAGCCCTCGGCCCAGATGACGCCCTGGATCGTTTTCAGCGGAGTGGACTTCACGTCGGTCGCCATCAGGGCGCGCAACGCATCGGCGATCTCGCTGTCGCTCGCTCCGGCAGGCAGTCCCGTCTCCGCGATCGCGTCGGCTCGCGCCGCCCGCAGCGATTCGCGTCCGAGAGCCTCTTCGAGACGGGGGCGCGCGTAGTCGTACAGGTCGCCGAGGATGAAGCCGGCCTCGCTCGTGGTGCCCTCGATGTCGAGCACGACGACGTCGGCGGAGGGGGTGACGGTCATTCGGGTCCTCCGGAGGAGTCGTTCGAGAAGGGGTGGAAGGCGACGGTGTCGGGCTGTGTCGAGGCGTTCACGGGCACCGGCACGGCCGGCGTGCGACGTCGCCGGAGCGGCGGAGCGCTGGGGATCTCTGCGAGCGCCTCGGGGTCGGCGGCGAAGTGGTCGGCGACACGCGCGGGCTCGAACGTGCCCCGGCTCGTGGCGATGCGGGTCACCAGGCGCGCCGGTGTGACGTCGAACGCGGGGTACCACGCGTCGGTCACGAGCGGGCTGGCCGACCGGTGCCCGAGCACGTCGAGCACCTCGGCGGGGTCGCGGTCTTCGATCACCACGTCGGCGCCGGTCGGGGCGGCGCGGTCGGGCGCCTCCACCATGGCGTAATACGGAACGTCGAAGGCGGATGCTGCGGCCGCGAGGGCGAGCGTGCCCACCTTGTTCACGACCGAGCCGTCGAGCGAGACCCGGTCGGCGGCGGTGACGACGGCATCGATCGGGCCGGTGCCCACGCCGCGGGGCGACGACAGCGCGGCGGCCCCCATGCCGTCGGTGATGAGCGTGACCTGCTGGCCGAGCTCGCGCAGCGAGTGCGCGGTCAGTCGCGCGCCCTGCAGGTAGGGGCGGGTCTCGGTCGCGATCCATTCGATCTCCCGGCCGGCCTCGGCGGCGGCGGCGACGAGGCCGAACAGGTAGGCGTCCGCCCAGCAGTGCGTGAGGATGCGCGGCGCCGCGGGGAGCAGCGACAGGGTGGCGCGGCCGAGACGGAGGGCGGCTTCCCGGTAGTCGCGGTCGACCGTCCGGGCGGAGTCGAGGGTGGCGGTCACGAGCTCGGTCGTCGTGTCGGCGTCGCGCCCCGCGGCGAGGATCGTCGCGACCGCGTCACGCGGGTGCGCGTTCGTCGGGCGCGCCGTCGCGAGGGTGCGCCCGGCGACACCGAGCGCGGTGCGGGCGTCACGCAGGGGCAGGTCGCGCGCCTGCAACGCGGCGAGGGTCATGCCGGCGGTGGCGGCGTAGAGCGGGCCCGAGCTCTGGGTCACCATGTCGCGGATCGCCGCGGCGACAGCATCCGGCGTCTCGGCGGTCACCCACTCGATGCGAGCCGGGAAGACCCGGCGGTCGAGGATGCGGACGACGCCCGCGTTTTCGTCCAGGACGACGGAGTTCTCCAGGGTCGCGGTCACCCGCCCATCCTTCCACGCGGCGGCGGCCGGGCGCTCGGCGCGAGAGTCCCACCGGGTCGTCTCGGCGGGGCCCCATGTGCGCAATCTGTGCGCATATGCGCACGTCATCGGGGGTGAATTGCTCATGTGAGCAGGAACCCGCTCAAAAGTTGAACGCACTGCTGCTGTCGGTTCTGAAGAACCTCTTCAACCTCATGGGCATCGGGTCGTTCGTGCAGATGATCGCCACCGGCGTCATCCTCGTGCTCGCACTCGTGCTGAACAAACTGCTGGACAGTCGCGCACTCGCCGCGGCTCGTTGATTCGATCGGAGAAACGATGACCACCTCGCTCGCACGTTACGTCGACCACACCCTGCTCAAGCCCGAGGCGACCCGCGACGACGTCGCCGCGCTGATCGCGGAGGGCGCCGCGCTCGGCATGTACAGCGTGTGCCTGTCTCCGTCTGTCCTTCCCGTCGATCTGCCGGAGGGGCTCAAGCTCGCCGTCGTCGTGGGCTTCCCGAGCGGAAAGCATCATTCCGAGATCAAGGCCGCCGAAACCCGACTCGCCGTCGCTCAGGGCGCCCACGAGATCGACATGGTGATCGACGTGGGTGCCGCTCTCGAGGGGCGCTTCGCCGACGTCGAGGCGGACATCCGCGCGGTGCGGGAAGCGGCCGTGTCGCCGACGGTGTTGAAGGTCATCATCGAGTCGGCCGCGCTCCCCGACGAGGCCATCGTGGGCGCCTGCCGGGCCGCGGAGGCGGCCGGGGCTGACTTCGTCAAGACATCGACCGGGTTCCACCCCAGTGGCGGTGCCACGGTGCACGCCGTGGAGCTCATGAAGCAGACCGTCGGCGATCGCCTCGAGGTGAAGGCCTCGGGCGGTATCCGCACGCGCGCCGACGCGGAGGCGATGATCGCGGCGGGCGCTTCGCGCCTCGGCCTCTCGAGCACGCGCACGATCGTCGAGGACGGTGCCGCCGGGTCGGGCTACTGACGCCGGGGCCCCGTCACGGGGTAACACCACCGGCGGCCTCGGCGAGATGCTGTGCGATCTCGCCGAGGGCGTCGTGCGTCGCCGCGTCGGCGGCGATGCGCTGCGCCGCGGCGCGGTAGGAGCGGTCATTGAGGATCGATGCGACCGCAGAACCGACGGACGCAGCATCCGGTGTGCCGGTGCGGAGGTCGATTCCGGCCCCGGTCCAGCCGACGCGGGCCGCGACCTCGGGTTTGTCCTCGGTGCCGCCCGCGACGACGAGGGGGACGCCGGCGGCGAGGGTCGCCTGCACCCCGCCGTATCCGCCGTTCGTGACGACGACGTCGACACGGGGGAGGAGCGCGTCGTAGTCGAGGTAGCTCGCCGCGTAGGCGTTGCGCGGAAGGGGGCCGATGGCTTCGACCTCGCGTCCGCCCGCGGTCACCACCACGGCCGCGTGGCGATCGGCGAGGGCGTCGAGGGTGGGGCGCACCAGCCGACCGAAGTCGTGGTTGTCGATCGTCCCCTGCGTCACGTGCACGACCGGGCGTTCGCCGTCGAGCTCTTCCCACCACGAGGGGCGACGGGAGATCGTGGCACCCTGCGGCAGGACGCCGACGAAGCGGGTGTTGGTGGCGAGATCGGTGCGGGGGTACTCGAGGGCCGCCGGGCCCGTCTGCAGGAACCGGTCGTAGTGGCGGGAGGCGTCCATGATGAACTCGCGCAGTTCGGCGCCGGTGGCGGCGAAGGCGCGGGCGCCGGCCCGCTGCGTCGGCGCGAAGACGACGCGTCGCGCCGCGGCGCCCATGGCGGCGTACCTCAGCCGGTCGAACCGACCGCGGGGAGGGGGAAGAGCCAGACCGTAGGGAGCGACATCGCGCGAGGTCTGACTGAGGGGCGTCACCCCCAGCGCCAGGATGGGCGGGCGGTCATCGGTCTGCGCGATGAGGGGCAGCACTCCGGCGAAGGCTCCGTCGACCAACACCGCATCGGGACGCAGGTCGTCGATCAGCGGACGGATCGATCGGTACTGGTCGGGGATCGTCTCGACGAAGATGGTGCGGATGTCGTACTCCGCTCGTCGGACGCCACGGTAGCGCGCACCGTCGGGCAGGTATGTGTCGGGCCGTCGATCGTCGTAGTCTGCCGTCCCGGTCAGCGCCCGGTGCTCCGCCCCGGCGCCCTCGACCTGCGACGAGAACCGGGTTCCGGTCAGGACGACGACCCGGTGCCCTCGTGCGACGAGGTGCCGGGCGACGCTCAGGATCGGACCGACGTGCCCGTGGATCGGATTCGCCGCGAGAAGATAGGTGGCCACCGCGCACTCCCACGTAAAGTTTCGTTAGATGCAGACTCTAGCCATAAATGGAAGGTCGTTGTGACGCCGAGAACGTATTCCTCGCCGGTGCGTGAGGCGGAGGCCGCCCGCACCCGCGCGGCCATCGTCGATGCGGCGGCCGCCCTGTTCTCCCGCGACGGGTATCCCGCGACGACGATGACCTCGATCGCTCGCGAGGCCGGCGTCTCGGTGCAGTCGGTGCGCCTGGCGGGCACCAAGGCCGCTCTGCTCATCGCCGCGTTCGAGCGCACCTTCGCCGGCGATGAGGGGCGGCACAGCCTGTCGGAACGGCCGGCGATGGCCGAGATCATGGCGCGCGCCGACAGTGCCGATGCGCTGCGCGGCTGGCTCGACTACGTGGCGGAGGCCAATCGCCGCACCGCGGGGCTCACGCAGGCGATGGCCGTGGCTGCCGAGACCGATCCTGTCGCTCGCGCCGCCGTCGCAGATCTGGATGCCCGTCGCCGATCCGACATCGGTCTCGCCGCGCGGTGGGCTCGGGAGCGCGGGATGCTGTCGACGGGAGCGATCGAAGAGGCCACCGATGAGCTCAACCACCTCGTCGGTCCCGAGACCTACGACTTCTTCGTGAGGAGGTCGGGGTGGGATGACGAGCGGTACCGCGCGTGGATGGAGCGGGCTCTCGTGAGCCTCATCGAACGATGGGGTGAGCGGTCGTCAAATTGACTAGACGGTGCATCTAACGAACTGCTAGCGTGCGGTCCATGAGACTTCTCGCGTGGTGGTTCCGCATCGTCGGACTCGTCTACATGGCGCTCGGCGTCACGTTCATCCCTCTCCTCAACACGGGCAGGGTCGATGGCCTCGTGCCCGGGTTCGACGCGGCACGGGGAGGCCCGGCGTGGAACGGGTTCGTCGACTTCACCTTCATGTTCGGACTGGAGGAGATCGTGCTCGGAGCGTTCCTGGTCTTCGCCTCGTTCCGACCGCGGTGGTGGGAGTCGCTGGTGTGGTTGCTCGTGGCGTTGTCGGTCGTGCGAGGTGTCGGGCACGACGTGTACATGATCGCGAGCGCCTACTCGCCGGGAAGCTACGTCGCCTTCGCAGCTTTCCACTTGGTGCTGATCACGACGGGCGTGCTGTTCCTCCGGCGGTGGCAGCGTCGCGCTCGTCGTGCGCCCGCGACGCCCGCAGCATCCGCGCGTTCCGATGCGGCGACGAGTCGGTGACGGTGCCGGAGAGGTGAGGCCGCGGGCGGCGCACCGTGGGGATGCGTCGCCCACGGCCCGCGCGGGAGGCCGGCGTGCCCGCGCGCGATGACGGCTAGCGCAGCTCGCGCGTGCGGTAGAGGCGGGTCGCCAGCAGCGCGCCGACGACGACACCGGCCAGCCCCAGGCCGACGCCCGCGCCGATCAGTTGCGCCGTAGAGGCCGAAACGCCGTCGGCGAGATCGACGAGACCCAGCGCCTGGTTCAGCCACAGGAATGCGGCGATGGCGAGAGCCGGCGCGTAGGTGACGAGCCGCCCGCGCGCATAGCCGATACGGAACAGCACCGGCAGCTGCAGCGCCATAGCCAGGCCGATGAACGCGAAACCGGCGGCCAGCGCTACTCCCATGAGCTCGGCGGCGACCGTGTCGCCCCTCACGAGGGCGACGACCGCGGTCGCGGCCAGGGCGATGGCCGCGGCGATCGCCGTGAAGACGAGGATCGCCAGAGTACGGCCGAAGACCACACTGCCGCGCGACACCGGGAGGATGCCGTAGAGGGTCTCGAGTCGACCGCGCTCGTCGCCCAAGAAGGGGGCGGACAGCATGATCGACGCGACGAAGGCGGCCGCGACCACGGCCATGCCGGGAACGGGCAGCACCGCCGCAACGACCACGATGAACGCGAGGGGGAGGATCGTCTGCTTGCGGGGGAGCCACGAAGCCAGGTCGAATCGGGCGAATTTCAGGATCGTCATGCTGCGCTCCGCTCGTGCTCGATGGACAGGTGGATGATGATGTCGTCGACGCTGGCTGCGTCGATGACGATGTCGGGGCCGAAAGCGCTGGTCTCGGAAGCGCTGATCAGTGCCGACCATTGCGGCCCGAGGCGCTGCACGCCGATCAGACCCCGGTCGGGATGCGGGCCGGAGCCGCGGGCGACCGCGTACTCGTCGCGCACGTCTGCCAGCGGGCCTCGACGAGCGATGCGGCCGCCCACCAGGACGACGAGGTCGTCGGCGAGGTCGTCGAGGTCGGTCGTGATGTGGGTCGAGAACAAGGTCGCGTGGTCGGGATCGATCATGAACTCCCGGATGACGTCGCTGATCTCGCGACGCGAGGCCGGGTCGAGGCCGCTGGATGGCTCGTCGAGGATCAGGAGCTCCGGGCGTTGCGCCAGGGCTGTGGCGAGGGTGAGGGTGATGCCCTGGCCCCGCGACAGCTCCCCCACGCGTCTGTTGCGCGGGACGGCGAAGCGATCGAGCAGGTCGTCCATGCGCTGCTGGTCCCACCGGTCGTAGAACGGTGCCAGACGGCGACCGATGCTGGCGACGCGCCAGTCGGGGGAGGCGGCCGGCTGATCGAGCACGACTCCGGTGCGCGCCAGCGCCGCCGGCGAGCCTGCGGGGAGCCCCATGACCTCGCCGATCCCGGAGTCGGGCGTCACCAGGCCGAGAAGCGTGCGGATGAGGGTGGTCTTCCCGGCGCCGTTCGGACCGACGAGACCGACGATCGCGCCGCGGGGAATGTCGAGCGAGATGTCGGTGAGCGCGAAGGAGCGGCGGCGGATGGCCACATCATCGAGGCGTGCCATGGTGTCAGTCATGTGTTCTCCAGACGTCGTCGAGGAGTCGATGGATGTCGTCGATGTCGAGCTGCGCGTGGTGGGCGGCGAGGCGGAGGTCGCGGAGCGCAGCGTCCACGCGGTGTCGTAGCGCGGTCGCCGCGAGATCGGAATCGACCTCGCGCACGACGAACCCTCGCCCGTGCTCGTTCTTCACCAAACCCTCCGCGACGAGGTCGTTGTAGGCGCGTGTGATGGTGATCACGCTGACGCGCAGGTCGGCGGCCAGTTGCCGGAGCGAGGGCAGGGTCGTGCCAGAGGCTGTCTCGCCGGACAGAATGGCCGTCCGCACCTGCGTCTTGATCTGTTCGTAGATCGGCGCCGCGGTGTCGGTGGAGATGATGATCTTCACGAGCTCCCTTCTGTATATATACACAATAACAGTATCGTCGCAGAGCGCCACCTCGGGCCTCGTCGATCGTTGACCGAGCGCGGGGACATGTGATGAGACCTGCATCTGACGGACGGCACGCGAAGGGGCGCCGCCTCCGAAGAGACGGCGCCCCGGGGAGCGATCAGGACTCGGAGTCGACCGCCCGCCTCCGTCGGATCGCCAGCACCAGACCCACACCCAGCGCACCTGCGGCGAGGAGTGCGAGCGAGCCGATGCCCGCGACGCCCGTAGCTGCCAGGGCGCCGGTCTGTCCGCCCGTCGTGCCCGTGCCGGCCGGGAGCGGCGTCGTGGTCGAGCCGGGTGTCGGCGTCGACGTCGGGGTCGACGTCGGGGTCGGGGTCGGAGTCGGAGTCGGCTCGCCCCCGCCGTCGACCGGTGCCGCGGCGATCGTCACCACGAGCGCCGCCGAACTCGACGCCGACGCGACGTCGGTGCGACCGAAGGTCGCGACGATCGCGTGGTCGCCCTCGGGCAGCCCACCCTCGATCGTCAGCGTCGCGACCCCGTCCACGACCTCGGCGGTGCCGAGCACGGTGCCCGCGGCGACATCCGCGCGAGCCGTGGGAGCGGCCCCTTCCGTGAAGGTGACGACGCCCTCGGTCTCGGCCCCCGTCACGGTGGCCACCAGCGTGAGCGGCGCACCGGCGACGAGCTCGCTGCCGGCATCGACGGCGAGCGTCGTCTCGGTGGGTGCGAGAACCGCCACCGAGGTCTCCTGCACGCGACCCGATCCTGCACCGACCGCGAACGCGTCCTGCGGCCCGAGCTCGGACTCCTCGTCGACCTCGATCGTCGCGACCGCGACCCCGTCGGCGTTCGCGACGATCGGGTCGAGGGCGAGGTCGCCGAAGCCGAACTCCACCGATTCGCCCGAACGGTACCCGGTCGCGGTGAGCGTCAGGCTGTCGCCCGGAGCCACCTCGGTGCTCGATGCGGTCAGCTCTCCGGGCTCTCCCGCGGCGGCGAGTTCGGCGCACGCGTCGCCCTGCACGCCGACCGTCGGCACCTCGGCGCCGGCGCTGATCGCCCCGACGGGGAGCGTCTCCCGGTCGGCGAGCGGGCGCAGACCGTCGTCCTCCCGGACGACGAGCCGGCCGAAGGCGTCCGACCCCATCA
The DNA here is from genome assembly GCF_003095395.1 of Microbacterium sp. Gd 4-13. Lineage (GTDB taxonomy): Bacteria > Actinomycetota > Actinomycetes > Actinomycetales > Microbacteriaceae > Microbacterium. The sequence continues at coordinate 115,843 of NZ_QEIJ01000005.1, read as the reverse complement.
CGGCGTTCGTGGTGTTCGTGACGCTCACCGTGATGCCCATTGCGCCGGCGGGGTAGGGGGAGGTGTCACCGTTCACCGGAACGGTGATGGCCTGGCAGATCTCGCCCGGCGCGAACGACACCTTCTGCACCGCGGAGGCGACCGTGCTCGCACCCACCACGCTGACCCAGCCCGAGACGGAGGTCTCGGCGGGTGCGTCGAGGTACACCGCCACGTCGGCGGTGCTCGGGCCATTGCCCTCCTCGACACTGGTCGAGGCGACGTTCACCGTGGTCCTCTGCTGCGCGACGGCGTTGCCCGGGGTCGGGGTGTCGAACGCGAGATCGGAGAGATAGACCCCGCCCGCGCCCGTTCCGTCGGCGCCGACACCCGCCGTGAAGCGGATCTCGCGGACGTCGGTGAGGTCGATGCCGGTCATCTCCGCCGTCGGGATCGTCAGCTGCTGCAGCACGAACTTGTTGAGGGTCGTGTTGGTGCCGCCGGGCATGCGGTTGATCGCGAGAGGGTCGATGGCGGATGCTGCGCGCGAGAAGGTGTTGCCGGCGCCGTCGATCACCGAGATCGTGAAGTCGGTGCCGGTGGGAACCGTCCGATCGGGGGCCGTCTTCACCGTCAGCTGCGACCGGCTCGAGACATCGCGCTGGGCGGCGGGAACCGATACGCGCAGCTCGCCCGTGCTGGCGGCTGCGGGGTCGGTCGCCGATCCGGTCCAGGTGACCCGGGTCACCGGGGTCGCCGGCACGTTCAGTCCGAAGCGCACGGGAGTCCAGTGCGGAACCCGAGCCGTTCCGATCTCGCGGGTGGTGCAGTAGGGAACCGTCGGGGCGATCGAGGTGGCCGTCTCCGCGTTCGCGCACACCTGCGCGGAAGCGCTCCCCGCCGTACGTACGAGCGTGCTCCTCTCGGCGAAGTCGGTCACGAGGGTCGTGGCCGTCGTGGGCTGGCTGGCCATCACCCGTACGTCGGCGAACGTCGTCGCCGTGGTGGTGGGCTTCGTCGATCCGTCGAAGAGTGTCTGGAACTGCGTCTCGCCGCCCATCGTGAGGCGGAAGAAGCCCGTCATGTACGACACGCCGACCTGGTACTGCTGTGCGGGGGTGAGGCGCGACGCGTCACGGGTGGAGCAGCTCGAGGTGGTGTCGTTGCGGTTCCAGTCGTCGCTCGTCGAGTACGGGTAGAGCCCGGGCGTCCACACCGTGTTGAAGAAGTTGTGGTTGGCGCCCATGACCCACACGGCCGACCGCATCACGTCGTCGCCGAAGGCGTGGCGGGAGTCGTCGATCATGTGCTGCCCCTGCTGGTTCGACACGTCGCCGTCGCAGTAGGGGAGGAAGACGCCCAGAGACACGTCGGGAACGGTCATGCGGCCGAAGTCGACGGGTGCCAACGGCAGAACGGAGATGATGCCGTAGGGGTCTTCGAGGCCCTGGTTGAGCGTCGCCGCCGACGTCGCCCCTTCGCCGCCTCGGGAGTGGCCCATGACCCCGACGCGGTCGAGGTCGAAGCGACCCGCGAGGGACGCTGCGGTGACGCCCGCGGCCGTGGCCGGCGCGTCGGTCCGGGCGGTGGCGTAGGTCAGCGCCTGGTCGAGCGTGCGGGTGGTCTTCGTGGAAGAACCCTCGGCGTTGGGCCAGCTGATGTCGTCGAACACGACCGGCTTCCCGTCGTTCGCCTTCTCCAGCATCCCGAGCGTGTCGAGGATGAGCTGTCCGCGGGCCTGCGCGCCGTAGTCGAGTGCCAGCTGGTTGTCATTGGAGTTGACCGCGTTCGCCGCGATCGACAGCACGTTGTAGCCGTGCGAGGCGAGGGCGCGGCCGGTGCCCTCGTAGCCCTGGTATGAGCGGACGTTGACCTGATCCGGCCCGCAGGGCCACCGCAGGGGGTTGGCGGTGCCGGTCGCGCACGAACCGTGGCGCCCGTGCAGGAGGATCACGGTCGGCCGTTCGCCCGGCGCATCCGTGAGGTACATCTTGCCGGTCATCTCGCCGCGGATCCCGCTGATGCCGGCGAGCGCGACGGAGCGGTCGCCGAAGTCGTACTCCGCCTCGGTGACGGCGTAGGAGCCGAGATCGCTCGGATCTTCGGTGGCTTCCGGAGCGGCCAACCGTCGCAGCTGGCTCTCCAGCGCGTCGTTGACCTCCTCGTCGGTCACCTCGGTGAGACCTCCTTCGGCGGCCTTGTCGCCGTCACTCGACGCCCAGCCCTTCTCCACGGTGCGCGCGGAGCGCACGGCGGGGTCGGTGGTCAGAGCCGACAGCGACAGGCCGTCGGCGGACTCGATCGCGAGACCGACGGTCTTGCCGTCGACGACGAGAGTGGGGGCGTCGCTGACGATCGGCAGTGCCTCGTCGAGTTCGTACGTGACGAGGTAGCCGCCCGGGGCGGTCGTGATCGACCACTCGTCGCCGGAAGCGACGATTCCGTTCTGGGGTGCGGCGAATGCGGGGGTGGGGCTCAGGACGAGTGCGGGCAGCACGATGGCCGTTGCGACGACGATCGGACGTGCGCGCGAGGACAGGCGAGTTCTCACGGTTCTCCGGGTGCGGCAGGGCACGACGAACAACGGCCAGGTGCCCATCCTCGAGGAACGAAGACGGCGCCGTCCGTGCACGGGTGCGGGTGGGCGGGTGCCGGGAGTCGGCCCCGATCAGAGGCTATGGATCCAGGACGCGCGACCGGCGCCGATTAACAGGTTGGTAACACGCTTTTAATGACCCGCGAACACGGCCCGTACGGCGCGAGGGGCGGTGCTCGCGCGCGGAGAGTGCGGGGTGCAGAATGGATGCGGCGTGCCCGGGTCTGTCTGTCCCCTTCGCTCTCGTCGAGAGCAGAGGTGGGGAGCCGCCGGGCCCCAGGACAGCGTCCGCCGCCCCTTGCTATACGCACAGTCGAGGAGCCCCATGTCCACGAACGAAACCGCCGCCCCCTCCGTTCCGGCGGAGCGCATCGCGCAGCACCGTCGCTACCTCATGTGCCGGCCCCAGCACTTCACCGTCAGCTACAGCATCAACCCGTGGATGGAGCCGAGCCGGCCCACCGACACCGACGTGGCGCTGCGCCAGTGGCAGACGCTCTACGACACCTACCTCGCGCTCGGTCACGAGGTCGAGCTCATCGAACCGCTCGAGGGCCTGCCCGACATGGTCTACACCGCCAACGGGGGCTTCCTCATCGACGGCATCGCCTACGGCGCGAAGTTCCGCTTCCCCGAGCGCGCGGCCGAGGGGCCGGCGTTCATGGAATGGTTCCGCGACAACGGCTACACCGTCGCCGAGCCCGCCGAGGTCAACGAGGGCGAGGGCGACTTCCTGCTCGTCGGCGACACGATCCTCGCCGGCACCGGGTTCCGCTCGACCGGAGACAGCCACCGCGAGGTGGGAGAGGTCTTCGGCAAGGAGGTCGTGTCGCTGACGCTGACCGACCCGCGCTTCTACCACCTCGACACGGCGATCTCGGTGCTCGACCCCGTTCAGGGCCCTTCGACCGGCTCAGGGGCCGGAGGGGTGGAGCGGGCGAACATCGCCTACCTGCCGAGCGCGTTCGATGAGGAAGGCCGCGGCATCCTCGCCGAGCGCTACCCCGACGCGATCCAGGTCGACGACGTCGACGGCGCGGTCTTCGGGCTCAACTCCGCGAGCGACGGCCGGAACGTGCTGATCTCGCCCCGGGCCAAGGGCTTCGAGGCGCAGCTGCGCGAGCGCGGCTACAACCCGGTGCTGATCGATCTGTCGGAGCTGCTGCTCGGCGGCGGCGGCATCAAGTGCTGCACCCTCGAACTGCGCGGCGGCTCGCGATGAGCACCTCGACCGACACCGGAACCCTGCGGATCATCACGGCGGAGGACGACCACCTCGCCCACAACTACCACCCCCTGCCGGTGGTCATCTCGCGCGGCGAGGGCGCCTGGGTCACCGATGTCGAGGGCAAGCGCTACCTCGACCTGCTCTCCGCCTACTCCGCGCTCAACTTCGGGCACGGACACCCCGCGATCCTCGCGGCGGCTCGCGAGCAGCTCGATCGGCTCACGTTGACCAGCCGGGCCTACCACAACGACCGACTCGGGCCGTTCGCCGCGGCGCTCGCCGAGCTGTGCGGCAAAGACCTCGTTCTGCCGATGAACACCGGGGCCGAGGCGGTCGAGACGGGCATCAAGGTCGCCCGCGCATGGGCGTATCGCGTCAAGGGCGTGGCACCGGATGCGGCGAAGATCGTCGTCGCGAACGGCAACTTCCACGGCCGTACGACGACGATCGTCGGCTTCAGCGACGACCCCGTCGCGTACGAGGGCTTCGGTCCCTACGCTCCGGGCTTCGTGCACGTGCCGTTCGGCGATGCCGCGGCGATCGAGGCTGCGATCGACGAGAGCACCGCCGCCGTGCTGATCGAGCCGATCCAGGGTGAGGCGGGCGTGGTCATTCCGCCCGAGGGGTATCTCCGGGCCGTGCGCGAGCTCTGCACGGCGCGCGGCGTGCTGTTCATCGCCGACGAGATCCAGTCGGGGCTCGGCCGGGTCGGCACGACCTTCGCCTGCGATCGCGAGGGTGTCGTGCCCGACGTCTACCTCCTGGGCAAGGCGCTGGGCGGCGGCATCCTGCCGGTGTCTGCCGTCGTCGCGAACCGTGACGTGCTGGGGGTCATCCGCCCGGGCGAGCACGGCTCGACCTTCGGCGGCAACCCGCTCGCCGCGGCCGTCGGCCTGCAGGTGGTCGAGATGCTGGCGTCGGGGGAGTTCCAGACGCGCGCGGCTGCTCTCGGTGAGCACCTCGCCGCCAGGCTCGACGCGCTCGTCGGTCACGGCGTGACCGCGGTGCGCGTGGCCGGTCTCTGGGCGGGCGTCGACATCGATCCCGCCGTCGGCACCGGGCGCGAGGTGGCCGAGCGGATGCTGGCACGCGGCGTCCTCGTCAAAGACACCCACGGGCAGACGATCCGCCTCGCCCCGCCGCTGGTCGTTCGGGGCACCGAGCTCGACTGGGCCGTCGAGCAGCTGCGCCACGTGCTCACGGTCTGACGCGCAGCATCCGCCTCGCCCCGGCCGCCGAGACCGCTCGACGAAGGCGTGCGGTTTCGCCGGTGCAGTCAGCGCACGGTGACCTCGACCGAGTGCCAGCCCGTCGCGCCATCGGGCACGACGTCGGCGCGGTCGGGGGTCTGGGTCTCGCCGTCCGCGTTCGTCGCGCGCACGGTCAGCCGGTGGGTGCCGGATGCTGCCTGCCACGGCAGGCTCCACTGCACCCAGGTGTCGTCGCTGATGGCCGAGGCCAGGGTGGCCTGCTGCCACTCGCCCTCGTCGATCTGCACCTCGACGCCGGCGACCCCCACGTGCTGCTGCCAGGCGACTCCGGCGATGACCGTCTCGCCGGCGGTGAGAGAGGTGCTGCGGCGCGGCACGTCGATGCGCGACTCGAGCTTGATCGGTCCGCGCTCCGACCAGCCGCGGTCGGTCCAGTACGACGTCGCCGCGTCGAAACGGGTGACCTCCAACTCGGTCACCCACTTCGTGGCCGAGACGTAGCCGTAGAGACCGGGCACGACCATTCGCACGGGGAAGCCGTGCTCGGTCGGCAGGGGTTCGCCGTTCATGCCCACGGCGAGGATCGCATCGCGCTCGTCGGTGAGGGCCTCGATCGGCGAGGAGGCCGTGAACCCGTCGATCGAGCGGGAGAGCACCATGTCGGCGTCGGCGCTCGGTCGGGCGCGAGCGAGCAGTTCGCGGATCGGGTAGCCCAGCCACACGGCGTTGCCGATGAGGTCGCCGCCGACCTCGTTCGACACGCAGGTGAGCGTGGTGATGCTCTCCTCCAGCGGAAGGGCGAGGAGCTCGTCCCAGGTGATGGTGACTTCCTGCTCGACCATGCCGTGGATACGCAGCGACCAGTCGGAGGTCGACACCTGGGGAACGACCAGGGCGGTGTCGATGCGGTAGAAGTCCGCGTTCGGGGTGATGACCGGCGCGAGCCCGTCGATCCCGAGCTCGGCCCCCGCGGCCACCGCGGGTGCGCGCGAGGCGGGCGTCGGCAGGCGGATCGCGTCGCGGGCCGCGGTCACGACCTGTGCGCCCGCCCGCACCGCGCTGCCGGCGATCGCGAGCACGACGCCGGTCGCCGTGACGGCTCCCGCCCAGACGAAGAATCCGCGGCGGCCGGGATCGGCGGGACCGCCGTCGGTGCGCCCGGCGGCCTCCTGCGACCGCACCGCCGAACGGGCCAGGTACCGGATCGCGATCGCGCCGATCGCACCGGCCAGTGCCGCGGGGAACCAGGAGGCGACGGAGGCGTCGGGGCGGGTGGCGGCCACCACCGCGCCGCCGATGCCGATGGCGAGCACGAGCAAGCGGCCCCAGGGCGGGCGGCGTGCCTCCAGAACCCCGGCGCCGGCGGCCAGGACCGCGGCCACGAGGCCGATGCCGACGAGGAGCGCGATCTTGTCGCTCGTGCCGAAGAGCGCGATGGCGGTGTCTTTCGCCCACGAGGGCGCGAGGTCGATCATCGCGCCGCCGACGGCGGCGAACGGGCTCGATGCGGGGGCGACGAGCCCCGCGACGAGTTCTCCCGCGCCCGCGGCGAGCGCCACCGAGCCCACGCCGGCGATGGCGGGTAGGAGCGGTGAAGGTCGGGAGGCGACGGGCATGCGCTCAGCGTACGTCCGCCCGAGGGGCGGGCGGATGCTGCGACGAGAGCCCCCGGCGGCTTCTCAGGCGGGCGCAGCGCAGCTGATCTCCGCGGCCGCGGCGCGCCCCCGCAGCATCCGCCCTCCTGCGCCGTCGAGACCGCACGGCCTCGACGAAGCCGCATCCTCTCGCGGGGAGGGGAGCGAAGAAGAGGGAGACGGATGCTGCGGGGCGAAACAATGCCGCAACACGGGCGGGGATAGGCTCAGGGGATGGGCGACCTGTTCGACGGATACGGCTCCACGCTGGCGCCGCGCAAGACGGCGTCGGGGGTACCCGCCTTCGACGAGATGTTCGGTCACCCCGCTCATCCCGGTGAGGCGGCCGAGTCGCGCACCGCATACCGCGAGCTCTATCAGGCGCTCGCGAAGATGACGCAGGAAGAGCTGCGCGGGCGCACCGACTCGCTCGCGAGCTCGTACCTCGCGCAGGGCGTCACGTTCGACTTCGCCGGCGAGGAGCGCCCCTTCCCGCTCGACGCGGTGCCGCGCGTGATCACCTACGACGAGTGGTCGAAGGTCGAAGCCGGCGTCAAGCAGCGCGTCAAGGCGCTCGAGGCGTTCCTCGACGATGCCTACGGCCACCAGCACGCGGTGCGCGACGGGGTCATCCCCGCGCGTCTGATCTCGTCGTCGCAGTACTTCTACCGCCAGGCCGCGGGCATCCGCAGCGCCAACGGCGTACGCATCCAGGTCTCGGGCATCGACCTCATCCGCGACGAGAACGGTGAGATGCGGGTGCTCGAAGACAACGTGCGCGTGCCCTCGGGCGTGAGCTACGTGATCTCGAACCGCCGCGTGATGGCGCAGACGCTTCCCGAGCTCTTCGTCTCGATGCGCGTGCGCCCCGTCGGCGACTACCCGAACAAGCTCCTCGCCGCCCTCCGCGCCTCGGCCCCGCCGGGGATCGAAGACCCGAACGTCGTGGTGCTGACCCCCGGCGTCTACAACTCCGCGTACTTCGAGCACACCCTGCTCGCCCGCCTCATGGGCGTGGAGCTCGTCGAGGGGCGCGACTTGCTCACCGCCGGCGGCAAGGTGTTCATGCGTACCACCCGCGGTCCGCAGCGCGTCGACGTCATCTACCGTCGTGTCGACGACGAGTTCCTCGACCCCCTGCAGTTCCGCGCCGACTCGATGCTGGGCGCCCCCGGACTGATGCTGGCCGCGCGGCTGGGCAACGTCACGATCGCCAACGCGGTCGGCAACGGCGTCGCCGATGACAAGCTCGTCTACACCTACGTGCCCGACCTCATCCGGTACTACCTGGCCGAGGAGCCGATCCTCAAGAACGTCGACACCTGGCGCCTCGAAGACCCGAACGCGCTCGAGGAAGTACTCGACCGCCTCGACGAGCTCGTGGTCAAGCCCGTCGACGGGTCGGGCGGCAAGGGATTGGTCGTCGGGCCGGACGCATCGCCCTCCGAACTCGAGAAGCTGCGCACGCGCCTGCTCGCCGATCCGCGCGGCTGGATCGCGCAGCCGGTGGTCATGCTGTCGACGATCCCCACCCTCGTCGAGGACGGCATGCGTCCGCGTCACGCCGACCTGCGGCCGTTCGCGGTCAACGACGGCGAAGATGTCTGGGTGTTGCCGGGCGGGCTCACTCGCGTCGCGCTTCCCGAGGGGCAGCTCGTGGTGAACTCGAGCCAGGGCGGCGGATCGAAAGACACCTGGATCGTCGGCGGCTCGGCCCCCGGCCACGTCGAGTACGGGCAGGGCGTCGGACTCGCCGGCCTCGTCGCCGATCAGGCGGCGACGGTGACCGAGGCGATCCCGATCATCTACGACGGGCAGCCGGCGCCGGTCGTGTCGCCCCACGACCGTCCCCTCTCGCGCAGCGAGCAGCAGGAGCAGCAGCAGCAGTCCGACCCCGAGCACGGGCCGCAGGCCGAACAACAGCAGCAGCAGGCCCAGGACGGTGCCGGATGCTGAGCCGCATCGCCGACCCTTCGACACGCTCAGGGACCAGGAAGGACGGCTCATGCTGAGCCGCATCGCAGACCCTTCGACACGCTCAGGGACCAGGAAGGACGGCTCATGCTGAGCCGCATCGCAGAGAGTTTGTTCTGGATCGGGCGCTACATCGAGCGCAGCGACGGAACGGCGCGCATCCTCGACGTGCACCTGCAGCTGCTTCTCGAAGACCCTTGGATCGATGAAGACACCGCCTGCCGGTCGCTGCTGAGCGTGATGGGCTCGGCCCAGCCCGAGGGCCTCGAGCACGTGCGGCGCGAGGACGTGCTGCAGCGCCTGGCGATCGACCGCATGAATCCGGCGAGCATCTCGTACGCCCTCACTGCCGCGCGCGAGAACGCCCGGCGGGCGCGAGAGATCGTCTCCACCGAGCTGTGGGAGACCCTGAACACCTCGAACTCGCGCATGCCCCGGCGCCTGCAGACCGAGAAGGTGTCGGAGTTCTTCGGCTGGGTGCGCGAACGCGCCGCCCTCGCGGTCGGCATCGTCGACTCCTCGACCAGCCGTGACGAGGCCTGGCAGTTCTTCACCCTCGGTCGCAGCATCGAGCGGGCCGACATGACGGCGCGGCTCCTGGCGACGCGATCGCTCACCGAAGCATCCGGCCCGTCGTGGACGACCATCCTGCGCTCGTGCGGGGCGTACGAGCCGTACCTGCGCACCTACCGCGGCATGCCCAGCGCCCACAACGCCGCCGAGTTCTTGCTGCTCGACCGGCTCTTCCCCCGCTCGATCATCTACTCGATCCAGCGCGCGGAGGAGTGCATGAGCCTCATCGACCCGCGCGCCGATCGTGTCGGGCATTCGAACACGGTGCTGCGGGCGCTCGGGCAGATCCGCAACGACCTCGAATACAGCCCCATCAGCGACGTGCTCTCGGAGTTGCCGCACCACATGAAGCGAGTGCAGAAGGTGACGCGCGAAGCATCCGAGGCCATTCGCCAGCGCTTCTTCCCGACGCAGGCGGAGCCGAGCTGGATCGGAGAGATCTCGTGATGGTTCGACGGGCTCACCAACCGGGGCTGTGCCCCCGCGGGCGGGGGCAGGCATGAAGAGATTGCGCATCGAGCACTCGACCGGCTTCTCGTACCAGGGCGACGTGTCGGCCTCGTACAACGAGGCGAGGATGCTGCCGGTCTCGACCGACAGCCAGTTCGTGCTGAGTTCGTCGCTCGACATCGACCCCTCGACGTCGGTGAACCAGTACATCGACTACTTCGGCACCCGCGTTAGCGCGTTCGACGTGCTCTCGCCCCACGACGATCTGAGCATCACCGCTCGCTCGCTCGTCGAGGTGCGACCGCGGCCGATCCAGCACCTCGACGTGTCGTGGGAGTCGCTGGCGGCCGAGGCCGAACGCTCCATCGCGACGGTGGAGCAGCTCACGCAGACGGCGCGCACGCGGCCCCACCCCGAGGTCGCCGAGATCGCCCGATCCATCGCCGGTCAGCACGACCACCCGGGTGCCGCGGCGCACGCGATCGCCGAGGCGCTCGGTGACGCGGTCGAGTACATGCACGGCGTGACCAGCGTGCTCTCCACGGCTCACGAGGCGTGGGTCGCGCGCAAGGGCGTGTGCCAGGACATCGCGCACATCACCCTCGGTGCCCTCCGCGAGGTGGGGATCCCCGCCCGGTACGTCTCGGGCTATCTGCACCCGCGTCCGAACGCCGAGGTGGGCGTGGCCGTCACGGGCGAGTCGCACGCGTGGGTGGAATGGTTCGCCGGTGACTGGCAGGGCTTCGACCCCACGAACAACATCGAGATCGGCGACCGTCACGTGCTCGTCGGTCGAGGGCGCGACTACAACGACGTTCCGCCGCTGCGCGGCGTGTACGCCGGTCCGTTCAAGTCGGCGCTGAACGTGAAGGTGACGATCACCCGCGAGATGTGAGCGTGCGGAGGCGGTCGCTCATTGCCCGCGTTCGGGCGCGGCGGTCTCCGGCCCGTCGGTGCGCGGGTCAGGCCTGCGCGTTCGCGGGAGGTGCCGGGCGGATGCTGCCGCGGAGGAACGGCAGCCACGGAGCCCGGTACACGAGCGAGCGGTCGTCCGGCGAGAGCGTGAGCTCCGCCTGCCCGAACCGCCAGACGCGGGTGAAGAGGAAGATCGCGACGGTCGCGCCGTCGCTCGGCACCTGCCACGTGCCGAGGCCCCACTGGGTCGGCTGGCCGCGCCCGTCGAGCACGAGGGTCGGGCGCACGCCGGCGTAGAGCGCGAACCAGGGCTTGCGCAGGGTCAGCTCGATGCGACGGGTCGTCGGGGCGGTCATCCCGCCGACGTTACGGGCCCTACCGCGCAAGTGCCAGTGCGAGCATGCACCCCGAGGGCACGACGTCCGCCCGAGAACACGGCGTGCGTGCGTGCTCAACCCGTGCGCTCGGGCGCATGCCGTGCGCTCGGGCGAACGCTCGGCGCGGGGGGATCGGCAGGCCTGGGCGCAAGGGGTTCCCTGGAGAGGCTCATCAGGCGAGAGTGGAGCATCCAGTCGCTGCCCGCGGGCGGCGACGAGTTCGCGACGAAGCGAGAGGTGCTCCGCATGTTCACCAGCCCTTACGAGGCCCTCGACATCCCCGATGTCGGCGTCTACGAGTACCTCTTCGCATCGCTCGAAGACTCCGACCTCGACCGCGTGGCGCTGATCGACCCGCAGACCGGCTCCGAGACGACCTACGGAGCACTGCGCAGCCAGATCGAGGCGTTCGCGGGTGCTCTCGCCCACCGCGGTGTCGAGGTCGGCACCGTCGTGGCGATGCTGTGCCCGAACGTGCCGGCGTTCGCGACGGTGTTCCACGGGGTGCTGCGCCTGGGAGCCGTCGCCACGACCGTCAACTCGCTCTACACGGCGCACGAGATCGAGGAGCAGCTGCGAGACTCCGCTGCCACCTGGGTCGTCACGATCTCGCCCCTCCTCGAGCACGCGGCCGAGGCGGCGCGGGCGGTGGGCATCCCCGACGAGCGGATCATCGTGCTCGACGGCGCCGACGGGCATCCCCATCTGCGTGCGCTGCTGGCCGAGGGGCGGGCAGCGCCGGCCGTGTCGTTCGATCCGGCGACCCACGTCGCCGTTCTCCCCTACTCCTCGGGGACGACCGGGATGGCCAAGGGCGTCATGCTCTCGCACCGCAATCTCGTCGCGAACGTCGAGCAGTGCCGCATCGCGATCAACCTCGGGCGCGACGATCGCGTGCTGGCGGTTCTGCCCTTCTTCCACATCTACGGCATGACGGTTCTGCTGAACCTCGCGTTGCGCCAGCGGGCGAGCCTGGTGACGATGCCCCGGTTCGACCTCGTCGAGTTTCTCCGCAGCATCCAGGACCACCGCTGCACGTTCCTCTTCATCGCTCCGCCCGTGGCCGTCGCGCTCGCCAAGCTCCCGGTCGTCGACGACTTCGACACCTCGAGCGTGCACACCGTCTTCTCGGGCGCCGCCCCGCTCGACGGCGAGACGGCGCGTGCCACCGCGCGGCGCCTGAACGCCCACGTGCTGCAGGGGTACGGCATGAGCGAGCTGAGCCCCGTCTCGCACGCCACGCCGTTCGACCGCGACGACGTGCCCGAGAGCGCGGTCGGGGTGCTGCTGCCGAACGTCGAGGCGAAGCTCGTCGACGTCGACTCGGGTGCCGAGATCGACGAGCACGGCGCCGACGGACTCACCTCTCCCGGCGAGATCTGGGTGCGGGGGCCGAACGTCATGCTCGGATACCTCAACCGCCCCGACGCCACGGCCGAGACGATCGACGCCGACGGTTTCCTCCACACCGGCGACATCGGCGTGCACCACGTCGACGGCTACTTCGCGATCGTCGACCGGCTGAAGGAGCTGATCAAGTACAAGGGCTACCAGATCGCACCCGCGGAGCTCGAGGCGCTGCTGCTGTCGCATCCGAAGGTCGCGGATGCCGCGGTGATCGGTGTCTCGGACGACGACGGCCAGGAGGTGCCGAAGGCCTTCGTCGTCGCGGTCGCGGGCACCGACCTCACCGAGGAAGACGTGGCAGGCTTCGTCGCCGAGCAGGTCGCGCCGCACAAGAAGGTGCGTCGCGTGGAGTTCATCGACGCGATCCCGAAGTCGGCCTCGGGCAAGATCCTCCGGAAAGACCTGCGCGCCCGCGAGAAGGCGGCTGCGGCCGGCTGACGACACCCCCGATCGGCCGAGGGTCGACGGCGGGCGTGACGGCGTAGCCTCGACGGGTCGACCGAACCTCGGAGGAACCATGGATCTGGCCCTGAACGGACACGTCGCCCTCGTCGTGGGCGGCACCGGCTACATCGGCAGCGCGGTTGTCGAGCGCCTCCGCGCCGAGGGCGCGACCGTGCTGAGCGCGGGGCGCAGCTCCGGAGACGTGGTGATGGATGCTGCGGACGACGGCTCGGTCGCCTCCGCGATCGCCGGCGTGCTCGCCGAGCACGGCCGCCTCGATGCGCTGGTCGTCACGGCGGCGCCGGCGGCGCAGACCCTCGACCCGGCCCTCTCCGCCGATCCCGCCGATGTGCTGGCCGCCGTCGACGGCAAGGCGATGACATTCCTCCGGGCGGCGAACGCCGCGCTCCCGCTCATGCGCGAGGCCGGCTACGGCCGCATCATCGGGGTCGCCGGGCAGAACGCTCTCGTCACGGGCGACGTGCGCGGATCGATCCGCAACGCGGCGCTGATCATCGCCGCCGAGAACCTCGCCGACGCGTGCGCGGGAACCGGGGTGACGGTGAACGTCGTGAACCCGGGCCGCGTGACCGACGAGCCCAGCACAGACGTGCAGCCGGGGCGGGGCGGCGAGTCGTCGCCCGCGCAGATCGCCGACCTCATCGCCTTCCTCGCCTCGCCTCTCGCCGCCGCCGTCTCGGGCGAGTCGATCGCGGTCGGGCATCGCGTGCGCGGGGTCACCCACCTCTGACCGCGCGCCACCTCGGTCGCGGCAACCGACCCCGGCATCGCCCGGTAGCCTCGGGCGAAGGCGCGCCCTCTTGCGCGCCGGAGATCGAGACACCCATGAGCGCGCGATTCGAAGAGCTCGACTGGCAGGACACCCGGATGGGTGAGCTGACCCTCCGGCGGCGCGCCGACCCGGCGACGGGCGAGCAGATCTACGAGGTCAAGCTCAAGGACGAGTACCTCATGTCGAGTCTGTTCACCGTGGCCGAGGAGGAGCTCGCCACCCTGGGGCTGGTCGCCGCGGCGGGCGACGACCTGCGCGTGCTCGTCGGCGGGCTCGGGCTCGGGTGCACCGCCGCGACCGCGCTGGCCGATGAGCGGGTCGGCAGTCTCACCGTCATCGACGCTCTTGCCGCCGTGATCGGCTGGCACGAGCGGGAGCTGCTGCCCGTGTCGGCGCAGCTGGTGCGCGACGAGCGGGTCTCGCTGGTGCACAACGACTTCTTCGCGGTCGTGCGGCGCGCGCCGGGTGCCGACGACGAGCTCTACGACGCGATCCTCCTCGACGTCGACCATTCGCCGCGTCACACGCTCGATCCGACCCACGCCGATCTCTACACGGCCGCGGGGCTCGCCTCGTTGGCTCGCCACCTCGCCGACAGCGGCATCTTCGCCCTCTGGTCGGACGACCCGCCCGACGCCGACTTCCTGTCGACGCTGTCGTCGGTCTTCGACGACGCCACCGCGCACGTCGTGGACTTCGCCAACCGGCTCACCGGCGGCACGTCGTCGAACACCGTGTACGTCGCCGCCCGGCGGCCTGGTGCGGGCGGACATACGCTGGACGGATCGTCGAACGAAGGGGTCACCGTGTCAACAGGTGCCGAGCACGTCGAACCGCACCGTATCCCCGAGCCGGGCGAGCCGAGCGTTCCCGAGATCGAGGTCGACGAGACGGTCGCGCCCCGCCCGGAGGAAGAGATCGCCGACGTGGCTCGCGCCGAACCCGACGTCGACGACCACTCTCCGTCGGCAGGCTGAGGCCGCTAGTCGGCCTGTTCGTCCTCTTCCGGTTCGAACGTCGAGGCCGTGCCGGTGTGTCCGGCCGCCACGCCGCCGAGCTCGTTCGGAATGGTGCCGTCCGTGCCCAGGCCGTCGGGCTTGACGTCGCCGTCGGGGTCGTTCTTCGAGTGGTCGTTGTCGCTCATGTCGAACTCCTTCGTTGGGACTGCCCAGCGTGCGCCATTCCTCGTGGCGCGTCGACCCTTCTTCCGGATCGGACGGCGCCTCGTAGAATGACGCCGCCTCGAGGTGCGGGCCGGGATCCGATGCGGCAGCTCACGGGCGGTCGGAGACCTCGGTGGGCTCGTCCTCGCGGCGGCGGGCGGGGGCGGATGCTGCGGACCCGAGCGAGATCGTCGCCAGCAGTCCGAGCGTGAGGAAGCCGGCTGCCGTGAACGCGGCGGCCCGCGTTCCGTCGGAGAAGGCCTCCTTCGCCGCATCCGCGACGGCGGCGCTCTGGCCCGACGCCTCGAGCCCGGCGATGGCGGCGCCGGCGCTGTCGACCACCGACGAGACGATCTGGTCGCTCTGGGCCTGGGGGATCCCCTGGTCGGCGAGGGAAGCGCCGAGGATCCCGGCCGTGCTGGAGTACAGCACCGTTCCGAGCACAGCGACCCCGAGCGCCGCGCCGAGCTGCCGAGAGGTCGACTGCGTGCCCGACGCCTGGCCGCCCTCGGAGGCGGGCACGTCGGCGAGAACGACGCCGGTCAGCTGGGCGGTGGCGAGCCCGACGCCGAGGCCGTAGACGAAGAGGAACGGCAGCAGCGGAACCCACGACGCGTTCGGGCCGATGACGAGGGCGATCCCGGCGACGCCGACGATCTCGGCGGCGAGGCCCGCCCGCACCACCCACACGGGGGCGACGCGACCCGAGAGCGCCCCGGCGATGCCGCTCGCCACGAACGAGCCGATCGCGAGGGCGAGCAGGATGAGGCCGGTCTGGAGCGCGTCGAACCCGATGACGAACTGCAGCCACAGGGGAAGGGCGAGGATGATGCCGAACTCGCCGAGCGAGACGACCATCGCCGCGATGTTGCCGTTGCGGAACGAGGTGATGCCGAACAACCCGAAGGCGAGAAGCGTCGAACGGCCGCGGCGCCTGCGGTGAAGGCCCCAGGCGATGAACGACGCGAGCCCGAGCAGCGCGACGGCGAACGCGATCGGCACCGGGGAGAGCTCCCACGGCCAGGTCGCGTCGCCGAGGGTCGGCACGGTGTCGACGAGCCACCAGCCGTAGGTGCGCCCCTCGATGAGGCCGAACACCAGGGTGCTCATGGTGACGACCGACAGCACCGCGCCGACACCGTCGATCCGCTCGGCGCGGTCGCTGGGCGATTCCGCGACAGTGAGCAGCACGCCGACCACGATGATGATGCCGAGCGGGATGTTGATGCCGAAGGCCCACCGCCACGAGAAGGCGGTCGTCAGCCATCCGCCCAGGAGCGGGCCCACGGCGGCCATGCCGCCGATGGTCGAACCCCAGACCGCGAACGCGATACCCCTTTCGCGGCCGCGGAAGGTCGCGTTGATCAGCGACAGCGTCGTCGGGAGGATCATCGACCCGCCCACGCCCTGCACGAGGCGGGAGAGGATGAGCAGCCCGCCGGTGGGGGCCAGGGCGGCGGCCACGGAGGCGATCACGAAGATCACGACGCCGATCAGCAGCATCCGTCGTCGTCCGAAGCGGTCGGCGAGGCTGCCGAAGACGAGGAGGAGCGAAGCGAAGACGAGGGTGTAGGCCTCCTGCACCCACTGCACCTCGGTCGACGAGATGCCGAGGTCGTCGACGATCGACGGGATGGCGACGTTGACGATCGTGGAGTCCACGATGATCAGCGAGACGGCGATGCTGATGAAGACGAGCCCCACCCAGCGGAGCTTCGACGAATGCGACATGTCGCTAGATTATCTAGCTATATCGCCGGAGGCGAGTGGCGACCGCCGCGAGATCATTCTGCTCGGGGCGACCTCGGCTCCCACGTCGCGCGGATAGGTTGTTCGCATGGACAAAGGCACGCACGACCAGGCCGAACCCGCGAAGAACTGGGCCGGCACCTACGCGTACCGCGCCGCGAACCGGGCGCGACCCCGCGACCTCGACGAACTGGTGGCGCTCGTGCGCGGTCGAGGCGACCGCATCCATGCCCTCGGCACGAGGCACTCGTTCACCGATCTGCCCGACACCGGCGGCACGCTGATCGATCTGACTTCGCTCGACGGCGGCATCGAGATCGACGGTGCCGCGCACGTGGTGCGGGTGCCCGGAGGTACGCGTTACGGCGTGCTGGCGCAGGCGCTCGAGGCCGAGGGATGGGCGCTGCGCAACCTGGGCTCGCTCCCTCACATCAGCGTCGCCGGTGCCACGGCGACCGGCACCCACGGATCGGGCAACGGCAACGCGGTTCTGTCGACCGGCGTGCGCGCGCTGCGCTACGTCGGCGCCGACGGCGAGGTCCGCGACGTGCGCCGCGGCGACCCCGACTTCGAGGCGCTGGTCGTGGGCCTCGGCGCGTACGGCATCGTGACGCAGGTCGAGCTCGACATCGTTCCGACCTACCGGGTGCGCCAAGACATCTACGGCGGTGTCACGTGGGAGGCCGCGCTCGCCGACCTCGACGCGGTCACGGGCGCCGGCTACAGCGTGTCGGTCTTCACGCACTGGGACGACGACGAGATCGGTTACGTCTGGGTGAAGACGCGCCTGGTCTCCGACGACGACGATGTTGCCGCCGCGCTCCTCGACGGAGTGATCGTGCACGACGATTCGCCGCTCGGCAGTCACGACAACGTGACGGAGCTCGGCGGGATCCCGGGGCCCTGGATGCTGCGACTGCCGCACTTCCGCCTCGACCGCGAGCCGTCGTTCGGCGCCGAGATCCAGACGGAGTACTTCGTCGACCGATCGGCCGCACCCGACGCCCTGCGCGCGGTGCGCGCCCTCGCCCCGATGATCCGCCCGCACCTCGCCGTGAGCGAGCTGCGCACCGCGGCGCGCGACGGGCTCTGGCTGAGCCCGGCGTACGAGCGCGACGTGCTCGCCATCCACTTCACGTGGCACGATCGTGCCGCCGAGGTCGCCGAGGTCATCCCGCACATCGAGGCCGCGCTCGCTCCCTTCGCCGCGCGCCCGCACTGGGGCAAGCAGCACGCCTTCGATGCCGAGCGGATCGCGGCGGTGCACCCCCGCATCGCCGACGCCCGCGCGGTCTTCGAGCGCCTCGACCCCGAGGGTCGTTTCGTCAACGCGCATCTCGAGCGGGTCGGAGCGCGCCTGCCGCGCTGATCGCGCCGAGAGTGCCCGTTCCCGCCGAGAGTGGCCGCTTTTTCGGGCACGGATGGCGAGAACGGGCACTTTCGCTGTGCGGAAAGCCGCGCGCCGCCATACTGGGAGGGTGACGACGGAGCACGCGGGGCCTCAGGACGCATCGGCGCGTTCGGTCATCGACCGGGCCTTCACGATCCTCGGAACCTTCCAGGGCGGCCGGGTGCGTCAGACGCTCTCGGAGATCAGCCGCCGCACGGAGCTGCCGATCGCGACCTGCCATCGCATCGTCCAGCGCCTCACCGAGTGGGGGGCCCTGGAGCGTGAGACGGAGGGGCGCTACCGCATCGGCCTGCGCCTGTGGGAGGTCGCCTCGCTCGCGCCGCGTGCCGTGGGCCTGCAGCGCCTGGCGCGCCCGTACATGCAGGACCTGTACGAGACGACGGGCTACGCCACCCATCTCGCCATCCGCGAGGGCAGGGAGCTCATCTCGATCGAGCGCTTCCAGAGCCCGCGCCGCCCGGCACGCCGTCCGCTGGTGGGCAACCGCTACCCGATGCACGCGACGGCGATCGGGCAGGTGCTGCTCGCCCACGCGCCCGAGGAGATCAGGGCCGAGGTCGTCGAGGGCGACCTCGAGCAGTTCACGCCGCGCACGTACACCGACCGCGAGACGCTCACCCGCGTCCTCGACGACATCCGCCGCAGCGGCTACGCCGTGAGCGACCGCCAGGTGGACAACATCCACGTGAGCGTCGCCGCCCCTGTCTTCGGCGCCGACGCAACGGTGATCGCCGCGGTCTCGCTCGCGCTCACCGAGCAAGACGTCGACGGCAAGAACATGATCCACCTGGTGCGTCTGACGGCGACGTCGATCTCTCGCGCGCTCGGGGCGGCGGGCTTCGGCGAGACCCCCTGACCCGCGCCGACCCGCACCGCACCGCTGAGAGTCCAGAACACCCGGACACTTCGCCCCCGGCGTCCGGGTGTCCTGGACTCTCAGCGGGTGAATGCGCTGAGACCGGTGACCGCTCGGCCCACGATGAGGGCGTTGATCTCGCGGGTGCCCTCGAACGTGTAGAGCGCCTCGGCGTCGGCGAACATCCGCGCCACGTCGGTGTCGACGCGAATGCCCTCCGCCCCGCACACCTCCCGCGCGAGTGCGACGGTCTCGCGCGCGCGATCCGCCGTCCACATCTTCACCAGTGCCGCGTGCTCCTCACCCAGGCGTCCCGCCTCTCGCAGGTCGGTGAGGCCCACCGCCATCGCGAGCGAGGCGGTGGCGTTTCCCAGCATCCGTGCCAGCTTCTCCTGCACGAGTTGGAAGCCGGCGATCGGCCGGCCGAACTGCTCGCGCCGGAGGGCGTAGGCGAGCGCCGCCTCGTAGGCGCCCACCTGGAGGCCGGCCGCGTTCCAGGCGACCACGTGCCGGAGCTTCGCGAGGATCGCCGACAGGTCGCCGAAGTCGTCGATGCGCTGCAGGCGGTCCGACTCCGGAACCACGACGTCTGTCAGCTCGATGTCGGCGTTGCGCACCATCCGCAGGCTGATCTTGCCCGAGATGTCGGTGAGCGAGACCCCCGGTGCCTCCCGGGGTACGAGGAAGACCTTCGCCCGCCCGTCGGACGCATCGCGGGCGACGACGAGGATGACGTCCGAGATGGCCGCGTTCCCGATCCATCGCTTGCGACCGCTGATACGCCACCCCTCGCCGTCGCGGGTCGCCGTGGTCTGCATGCCGCCGGCGACATCCGAGCCGTGCTCCGGCTCGGTCAGGGCGAAGCATCCGGTCACCGAGAACGAGGCGATCCCCGGGTCCCACCGGGCGACCTGCTCCGGCGAGCCGCCTTCACGCACCACGGTGCGGAACATGCCCACCTGGCCGCCGTAGATCGTGCCAATCGACATGTCGCACCGGGCGAACTCGAAGTGCTTGAAACCGACGTAGAGGGGGTCGGGGGTTCCGTCGGGTCCTGCGACGGCCGGGTCGTCCTCCAGGTCGAGCGCGGCGAGCTCCCGGCGCAGATGCGCGGGGCAGTGGGCGTCCTCCCACCACTGCGCCAGGTGAGGCCGCGCGCGCTCGTCGAGGAGCGCCCGCAGCGCCGCGAGCTTGGCCCGCGCGGCGGGGGAGAGCCGGTCGGAGAAGCCGAACAGGTCGGTCGCCGCGTCACTCACCCGCGAGGCCCAGGAGTCGCACCGCGTTGTCCTTCAGGATCATCGCGCGCACGTCGTCGGGGTACTCCAGCAGCGCGAAGTCGGTCAGCCACCGCTCGGGGGTGAGCGCAGGCATGTCGGATCCGAAGAGCACCTTGTGCTTCAGGTACGTGCGCGCCGCGCGCACCAGCGCGGGCGGGAAGTACTTCGGCGACCATCCCGACAGATCGATCCACGCGTTCGCTTTGTGCGTCGCGATCGAGATCGCCTCGTCCTGCCAGGGGACGCTCGGGTGCGCCATGATCACGGGGAGGTGAGGATGCCGCGCCGCGACGTCGTCGAGCAGCATCGGGTTCGACAGGCTGAGCCGGAAGCCCCATCCGCCCGGGAGCCCCGCTCCCGCGCCGGTCTGGCCCGTGTGGACGAGGATCGGCAGCCCGAGCTCTTCGATCGCGGCGAAGAGCGGGATGTAGGCGGGGTCGGACGGGTCGAACGCCTGCACCGACGGGTGGAACTTGAACCCGCGCACGCCGAGTTCTATCGCCTGGCGTCTCGCCTCTTCGACGGCGGCTTCGCCCTGCAGCGGATCGACGCTTCCGAAGGGGATCAGCACGTCGGAGTTCCTTCGCGCACCCGCGACCAGGTCGTCGACGCTGTTCGGGCGATGATCGAGGTTGGTGGTCGCATCGACGGTGAACACGACGGCGCCGGTGTTGCGGGCGCGGTAGTACTCCGCGGTCTGATCGACGGTGCGCGGCTTCTCGCTGCTCTTGAAGTAGGCCGCCATCGCCTCGGTGAGCGCGGGCGGCGAGGCCGTGCGTCCCGATTCGTCGATCGACACGTGCACGTGCACGTCGATCATCGACACCTTCGCGGGGTCGAACCCCGGCCAGCCCGCGCTCATCGCACCGCCTCCGCCAGCTCGCGCTCCGCGTCCTGTTTGACGCGGGCGAGCTCGACCTTCCCGGTCATCGACCGTTCGAGGCTCGCCCGCACGAAGACGTGCCGGGGCTTCTTGTAGCCGGCGAGACGTTCGTCGAGGTAGGTCCGCAGCTCCTCGACGTCGATCTCGCGCCCGGGCACCGGGGAGACCATCGCGCTCACGACTTCGCCGAAGCGGCGATCGGGCAGGCCGAAGACGACGGCGTCGTCGACGGTCGGGTGCGACAGGAGGGCCTCCTCGACCTCGGCGGGGAAGACCTTCTCGCCGCCGGTGTTCACGACCGCGCTGAGGCGCCCGAGCAGCTCGACCGAGCCGTCGCCCCTCGCGCGTGCCCAGTCTCCGGGCATGATGTAGCGGTTGCCGCGGATGGTGGGGAACGTCTCGGCCGTCTTCGCGGGATCGCGGTAGTAGCCCTTCGGAAGGATGCCGCGGAAGGCCAGGATGCCGAGAGCCCCCGCATCGGCCTGGATCTCGGCGAGGTCGTCGTCGAGGAGCACCGCGCCGGGGGTGAGCACGAGCCGGGCGGGCAGTTCGTCCTCCCCGTGCGTCACTCCGAACGCGAACGGGCCGCCCTCGCTCGAGGCGAGCATGTCGACGATGGCCAGGTCGCCCAGGGCGTGCAGTCGCCGTTTCACGTCGTCGCTGAAGCGCATTCCCGAGCTCAGGATCCACCGCACTCCGGGCAGGCCCGTGCCGCGACGTTCGACGGTCTCGGCCAGGGGCAGGGCGAGGGCGTCTCCGGCCACGATGAGGCGCGAGACGTCGAACTCCGCGATGAGGTCGGCGGCTTCCTCCATGTCCATGCGCGCAGCGGCATGCAGCACCACGGTGCCGCCGAGCGCCATCGTTCCCATCGTCGTCGACTGCGCCGTGCCGTGCAGGAGCGGCGTCAGGGGGAGGGTCACGATCCGGGGAGTGGCGGGGTCGACCGCGATCTGAACCGCCTCGGCGAGATCCTCCGGAGGGGTGATTCCGAGCAGGCCCCACGTCGACTGCCGTCGCGCGACGAGCAGCGTATCGAGATCCCACACGACGGCTTTCGGCGACCCCGTCGTGCCGCCCGTGTAGAGCCGCAACTCGGCCCCCCGCGGTGCGCTCTCGGGGAGCGCCCCGCCCGTGGCGACGACATCGGCGTAATCGAGCGCGCCGGCCGTGGCGGGCGAGCCGTCGTCGACCTCGATGATCTCGACGTCGAGTCCTGTGACGGCCTCGCGGGCCAGCTCGCCCAGGCTGCGGGTGGTGAGCAGAACCCGCGCCTCCGAGTCGAGCACGAGCTCGCGCACCTCGCCGGCACGGTAGCGGTAGTTGATCGCCACGGGCGAGACCCCGACGGCGAGGCACGCCCAGGTGAAGGCGAGGTACTCGGTGCGGTTGTAGAGCAGGAGCGCTGCCGCGTCTCCGACCTTCAGGCCACGATCGACCAGATGCGTCGCGAGCGCGCCCGCTTCGGCGGCGAGCTGCGACCACGTCACCGTGCCGTCGCGGCTGATGACGGCGGGGCGGTCGGGGGCGGCGCGGGCGATTCCCTGCCAGAGGTCGCTGTAGTGCGGAGCCGACGTCATGCGCCCACCGCCTTCCGCACGGGCGGGCCGGAGTGCTGCGCCTGCGAGGAGAAGGTCGACCGCCAGGTGTCGGCGATCCCCGCCGCATCCCATCCGCCGTCGGAGTATGCGGCGTCGAGCTCGGCGGGGTGCGAGTACAGGGTGAGCTTGTCGCCGCCGATGCCGATCGCCTGACCGGTGACGTCGCCGGCGTCGGCCGAGGCCAGCCAGACGATCAGCGGGGCGACGTCCTCCGGAGTCCCGAGCGCGTTGTCGTGCCGGAACGAGGCCGGGATGGGCTCGCCCGCGAGGTAGCGCTCGTAGAGCTCGGCGTACGCCGGGATGGTCGCCGTCATCGGCGAGAGCGCCGTCGGCACCACGGCGTTGGCCGTGATCCCGGCTCGAGCGAGCTCGAGCGACCAGGTGCGGGCCATCGCGACCAGTCCGGCTTTGACCGCCGCGTAGTTCGTCTGGCCGAAGCTGCCGAACTGGCCGGCGGGCGACCCGATGAGCACGAGCCGACCGCCCTCGCCCTGCTCGCGCAGGTACGTCGCGGCGGCCCGCCCGCAGGTGAAGGTTCCGCGCAGGTGGCTCGAGACCACCGCGTCGAACTCCGCATCCGACATCTTCCACAGCACGCGGTCGCGGAGCACTCCGGCGTTGGCGACGAGCGCGTCGAGACGGCCGTAGGTGTCGACGGCCGCAGCGACGAGGGCGTCGGCGGTCTCGGCGGGTCCGACCGCTCCGATCGAGCTGACCGCGCGACCGCCCCGCTCCACGATCTGCGCGACGGTCGACTCGGCGCTCTCGGCGTCGACGTCGTTCACGACCACGGCCGATCCGGCGTCGGCGAGGGCGATCGCGTAGGCGCGGCCGAGGCTGCGTCCCGCGCCGGTGACGATGGTGACGCGCCCGTCCAGGCGGACGGCGCTCACCGGTAGTGCCTCAGGACGAGTTCGGCGACGCAGACGGGTTTCGTCTCGCCCTCCGTTTCGAAGACCAGCTCGAGGGTCACCTGGTATCCGCCCGTGATCTCCTCCACCTGCGACACGGTGCCGCCGACGCGGATGCGGGCGCCCGAGCGCACCGCGTTCGGGAAGCGGATGCGGTTGAACCCGTACACGATGCCCATGCCGGCGTCGGTGACGCGGTAGATCTCGCGGAGGTGGAGGACGACCATGCTGAGCGTCAGCATGCCGTGAGCGATCCGACCGCCGTAGGGAGAGGATGCGGCGCGCACCTCGTCGACGTGGATCGGGTTGTCGTCTCCGGTCAGCACCGCATAGGTGTCGATGTCGGCCTGCGGCACCTCCCGCCACGATGACGGGCCGAGCTCTGCTCCGGCCAGCGCGGGCAACTCCGCCATCGTCGTGGGGGTCGCCGTGCGTGTCTCTGTCATGCCAGCTCCTTCGCTGCGTGTCGCGCGCCGTCGCGGCGGCTCGTCCCTGGCGATCCTCTCGGTAGTCCGCGTGCGGACGACAGCGGTTTTTCACCTGGTGGAAGTGCCCCGCGGGGTCGATCAGGCGCCGTGTCATAGTCGGGTCGCCGACGACCGATGACGACGAAGGGCGAGCCGCGATGGCGAACATGGAACTTCTGCTGGACCCCACGGGAACGGCCGAGAACACGCAGGACGACACCCTGTCGCCCAGACCGGTGAGCCTCAAAGGCCTGACGATCGGCCTGCTCGACAACACCAAGCCGAACTCCACCATGCTGCTGGAGAACATCGTCACCGAGCTCCGCGAGCACTACGGTGCGGGGGAATCCCGGCTGTACACGAAGGACTACTTCGGCACCCCCGTGAAGAAGGAGCTCCTCGACCGGATCGTGGCCGAGTGCGACGTCGTGATCACCGCTGTGGGCGACTGCGGTTCGTGCAGCGCCGCGACCGTCGCCGACGGCATCCTCTTCGAGCGGGCCGGCATCCCCACCGTGGCGATCACCTCCGACTCGTTCCTGATGTCGGGGCGGGCGATGGCCTCCGTCCAGGGGTTCCCCGGGTTCGACTTCCACGCGGTGCAGCACCCGATGGCCAGCCTGTCGGCGCCGGAGGTGCGCGAGCGCGCTCTCGTCGCCGTGCCCGAGGTCGTCCGCATCCTCGGTCTGGAGGGGTGAGATGACCGCGCAGATCCTCGGGAACATCCCCGACGTCGACATCGACCGCATCCACGAGATCCTCGACTACTACTGGGACCAGGAGTGGACCGACGGGCTGCCGGTCGTTCCGGTGACCGAGTCGTCGCTGGCTCCCTTCCTCGCGGCGGTCGACCGCGATCCCGCCGAGGTGATCTTCACGATCACCCACCTGAACCGGCACCTCACCATCAAGCTGGCCGCCATCAATGCGGCGCTCGCCGGGTGCAAGCCCGAGTACTTCCCCGTCGTCGTCGCCGCATGGGAGGCGATCGCGAAGGAGCCGCACCCGGCGCGCGGCATCTGGCAGTCGACGACGGGTACCGCCCCCTTCCTCGTGGTCAACGGACCGATCCGTCACGAGATCGGGCTGAACAGCGAGGGGAACATCTTCGGATCGGGAACCCGCTCGAACGCCACGATCGGTCGTGCGATCCGGCTCGGCTGCATCAACGTCTTCGGGTTGCACCCGCACAAGCTCGACCAGGCCACGCAGGGCAACCCGTCGAAGTACTCCTCGTGCATCGGCGAGAACGAGGAGCAGAGCCCCTGGCCCCCGCTGCACACCGAGTACGGTTTCGACGCGTCCGACAGCGTGGTCACGGCCTACGTGATCCGCTCGGTCGTGCACATCGAGGCGCGGCACACGATGGTTCCCGAGCAGCTCGCCCTGGACTACGTCGACACCATCCGGCGCACGGGTGCGCTCATCCACGAGTACACCAGCGCCCTTCTCGTGCTCACTCCCGAGCACGCCGAGGTGTTCGCCTCGGCCGGCTGGAGCAAGGACGACCTGCGCGACTTCATCTTCGACAACGCGCACCGCACCCGCGACGAGCTCGTCGCGGTGGGCAAGGACGCCCTGTCGCACAAGACCCGGTGGCGCCTCGCATCCGATCATCCCGACTCGATGCCCGACTCGGCCAGCTCCACCGACGAGCCCGATGTCGTGCCCTCGCTCAGCCATCGCACCTCGGTGCAGATCATGGTCGCCGGCGCGAACAACGCGGGCGTCTCGGCGATCGTCGAGGTGTTCACGCTCAACCCGCCCCGGGAGTTCCCGTACTCGTACAGCAGGATCGGAGAGTGACATGACAGACCCGACCGAAGCGGCATCGGTGGATGCTGCGCTGAAGCAGTTCACCGACATGATGGCGACCGACGGCTACGTGCTGTCGTGGACGCCGGCCGACGACGAGAAGATCGTCGTTCGCATCGACGCCACGGAGGGCGCGTGCGCCGACTGCCTCGTGCCGCAGCCGGTGATGGAGGCGATCATGGCCGCGGCCCTCGAGCCGACGCCCTACAGCCTCGACCACGTCGTGCTGCCCGCCGACGCCCACTGAGGTCGCGCGAACAGTGACCCTCGGCCAGACGGCCGGGGGTCATCGTTCGTGGAGGGCTTTCACAGCCAGCAACTATCCTTTCGCTGAGTGAAAACTCGGGTTGGAGTCGGCGAGAGCGGTCGGCAGACTCGGGCAGGCCGACCGCAACGCTGCGGGCGGATCGTTCCGACACAGGAGTCAGACATGATCACCGCACAGACCTCGACGGCCCCCTCGCGCGCACGGCGCGGCATCCGTGCCACGGCGGCCCTGATCGCTGCCGGAGCCCTCGCCCTCGCCGGTTGCTCGGGCGGAGGAGGGCAGAGCCCCTCCGGTTCCGACGGCGAGCTCAAAGAGATGACGGTCGTCACCTTCCTGCCGCTGGAGTCGTTCAGCTTCACGCCCGAGATGTTCGCCTCCTCGGGCGGCTACTTCGAGAAGAACGGGCTCGACGTCGACCTTCAGCCCGTGCAGGGCACGGCCGCCGCGATCCAGTCGCTCGTGGGCGGGGCGACGACCATCACCCGCGCCAGCACGGTCGACGTCTTCCCCGCCATGGAGAGCGGTCAGCCGATCACCGCGGTGGGCACGATGGCCTATCGGTCGAATCTGCGGGTCGTCTCGACGACGGAGGACCCGATCGTCGATCCCGCAGACATGTCGGGGAAGACCATCGGCATGGGCTCGATCGGCGGGACGAGCGAGAAGATGCTGAACCTCGCCCTCGACGAGGCGGGCGTGGACCAGGACTCGGTCACCCGCCAGGCCGTCCCCGTCACGGCCGCCACCCTCGAGGTCGTGCGCCAGAAACAGCTCGCGGGCTACATCGTCAGCCTCGACACCTCGCTCGCGATCGAGCAGCAGAACGACGACGCGGTCATCGAGCAGGTCGGACTCGTCGACCAGCCCGACATCCAGACGTGGATCACCACGCAGTCCAACCTCGACAACCCGGAACGGGTCGAGGAGATCGAGCTGTTCCTCACCGCGATCAAGGAAGCCACCCAGTTCGTCATCGACGACGCGGAGAACAACTTCGACAACGTGCTGCAGATCATGCGCGACAGCGGCGACTGGAACTTCCCCGCGCTTCAGGACGACACCGTCGCGCGGGCGGCGCTCGCCGAGTACGTGACCGGCACCTGGGTCGACCCCGACGGAAGCGTCTCGCTGCTCGAGAACGACATGGACGCCTGGTCGGACACCTACGAGGTCTACACGAAGGCCGGTTTCGTCGAGGGCGGGCAGGACCCGCTCCAGTGGATCACGAACGACTACCTCCCCGCCGGCTGATCCGCCCGCAGTCCACGCCGACCCCCGCGGCACTCGACGAATGAGAGGCATGCCGATGAGAAACGACACGCTCGACACCACCACGGCCCCCACGGGCGGAGCCACCGCCGTCCCCAGCCTGCACATCCAGGGCGTCGGACGCGACTTCCACACCAAGAACGGCACGACCCACGCCGTGTCGGGGGTCGACCTGTCGATCCAGAGAGGGGAGTTCGTCGCCCTCATCGGGCGTTCCGGATGCGGCAAGACCACGCTGCTGCGCATGATCGGGGGGCTCCTGCCGCCGACGGCGGGCACCATCGCCGTCGACGGAAAGGAGCTGTGGCGCGACGGACGCGTCGACAGCTCCGCGGTGACGAAGCTGGGTTTCGTCTTCCAGGAGAGCAACCTCTTCCCGTGGTTCTCGGTGCTCGACAACATCGCGCTGCCGCTGAAGATCCGCGGCGTCGGCAAGACGGAGCGGCGGCGCCGCGCGAGCGAGCTGGCCGAGCTGGTCGGTCTCGCCGGGTTCGAGAAGTCGTACCCGCGCGAGCTCTCAGGAGGCATGCGCCAGCGCGCGGCCATCGCGCGAGCGTTGAGCACGAAGCCCGACCTGCTGTTGATGGACGAGCCGTTCGGGGCCCTCGACGCGCTGACGCGCGAGCGCATGAACCTCGAGCTGCAGCGCATCGTCCTGGAGACGAACTCGACGGTGGTGTTCGTCACCCACGACATCCCCGAGGCGGTCTTCCTCGCCGACCGGGTCGTGCACATGACGCCGCGCCCCGGACGCATCCGTCAGATCCTTCCCGCGGACTTCCCCAAGCCCCGTTCGGTGGATCTGCAGACCATGCCCGAGTTCAACGACATCGTGCGGGCCCTCCGCCACGACCTCGACGAGGAGCACTGACATGCCCAAGCCCCGGATCATGAAGCTGCTGCCGTGGATCGTCACGCCCGCCCTCATCATCGTCATCATCGCCGTCTGGCAGATCCTCGTGACCTCGCTCGAGGTGAATCCGCTGGTCTTCCCGCCGCCGCTCGCCGTCGGCGAGGCCCTCGTCGTGCTCCTCGGTGACGGCGGCACCTGGGAAGAGGTCGGGGTGACCGTCCTCGAGATCATCGTCGGGTTCGCGATCGCCGTCGTCAGCGGGATCGTCGTCGGTGTGGTGCTGGGCAAGCTCCCGTGGCTCGAGGTCAGCATCCGTCCCCTGATCGTCGCGGCCCAGGTCGCACCGAAGGTCGCCTTCATCCCGCTCTTCGTGATCTGGTTCGGCTTCGGCATCACGTCGAAGGTGCTGCTCGCCGCGCTCCTGGCCTTCTTCCCCGTCATGCTCAACGTGTTGCTCGGCGTCCGCTCGGTGGAGCAGGGGCAGCGCGAGGTGATGCGCAGCATCAGCGCGAGCCGCGCGCAGACCTTCCTCCAGCTCGAGATGCGGAGCCTTCAGCCCTACCTCTTCGCCGGGATGGAGGTCGCGATCGTGCTCGCGACGATCGGCGCGATCGTCGGAGAGTACCTCGGCGGCAGCGTGGGGCTCGGGGCGATGGTGGTGAGGGCGATGAGTTCTCTGGATGCCGCGAGGACGTTCGCACTCATCATCCTGCTCTCGCTCATCGGGCTCGTGCTCTACCTGATCGTCAACGAGGCCAAGCGCTTCGTGATCCCCTGGCACGAGTCGGTCTACGGCCTGCGCGAAGCGACGGCCTGACGCCCGTGTTGCTCACCGACGAGGAGAAGGGCATGCGCGACGGCGCCGAGGGCGGAGCGGTGGCCGCCGCGATGGATCTGCTGATCCGCTACGGCGAGGCCCTCGGTGCGGAGCGGCTGTGCGAGACGCGCAACGTCGCGGGCACCATGACCCAGCCCTCGCCGGCCAAGGCGAAACTCGTCGAGGAGGGCGGCTGGGCGAAGTCGTTCGCGGTCATCAACCTCGACTGCGACGACGACATCGAGATTCCTCGCATGAAGGTGCCGACGTGCCAACTGCAGCACGGCTTCGGCAAGGATGCGTCGGGACTCACGTCCTATCCCGAGCAGTCGATCGTGCTGCAGGGCGATGCCGAGTCGTATTTCAGCGAACGCGGCGTGAACATCCTCGCCACCTGCACCCCCTACCAGGTGGGCAACATCCCGGTGCGGGGCGAGCACTGCGCGTGGATGGAGTCGTCGGCGGTCGTCTACTGCAACTCCGTGCTCGGGGCGCGGACGAACTGCGAAGGGGGCGCCTCCACCGGGGCCGCCGGGCTGACCGGCCGCATCCCCTACTGGGGAAACCATCTCCCCGAGAACCGCTTCGGCACGCACCATCTCGTCGCGGGCGTACCCGTCGACGACTTCCAGGAGTGGGGGATGCTGGGGTACTTCGTCGGCGACGCCGTCCAGGAGGGGCGGCCCGTGATCACGGGCGAGCTCGTGAACCCCGATCTGGCCGACCTCAAGCACTTCGGTGCCGCGACGGCCACCGCCGGCGGCGTCGAGATCTACCACATCCCGGGCGTGACGCCCGAGGCGACGTCGCTCGAGGCCGCGTTCGGCGGTGCCGCCGTCCCGGAGCCGCTCGTGTACGGCGAGGCCGAACGCCGCCTGGTCTACGAGACCCTCAACGACCAGGGCGAATCGACGGACGTCGACTTCATCATCCTCGGTTGTCCGCACGCCTCGCTCGACCAGCTCGAGCGCGTCGCCCGACGCCTCGAGGGACGCCGCATCCATTCCGACACCGAGCTCTGGGTGATGACGCCGGCGGCGATCCGCACCATGGCCGATCGCAGCGGCTACACCCGCGCGATCGAACGGGCCGGCGGGCGCGTTCTGACCGACTCGTGTCCCGCGATGTCGAAGGCCGCCCCCGACGGGACCCGCGTGATGGCGACCGACTCGGCCAAGCAGGTGCACTACCTGCCGGCCATCCTGGGCATCGAGGGCTGGTTCGGCACTCTCGAGGAGTGCGTGGATGCTGCGGTCACGGGCACCTGGCGCGGCGAGCTCTCGCGATGACCACCGTCGTGGAGACGTTCACCGGTCGACCGATCGTCGCCGGCGTCGTCGAGGGTGAGGCCCTCGTCTCGACGGAGACGATCTCGGGGTTCGGGGGTATCGACCCGTCGAAGGGCACGGTGATCGAGCCGCGCCACGAGCTGTTCGGCGTGTGCTTCACCGACAAGATCCTCGTCTTCCCCGGCGCGAAGGGTTCGTCGGGCTGGTCGGGCTTCTTCCAGAGCACTCGCCTCATGGGCACGGCCCCGCGCGCGATGGTGTTCAACGTCATGACGACGAAGGCCGTGCTCGGAGCCATCGTCACCCGCGTTCCCAGCGTGGTCGAGTGCAGCCCTGACCCCGTGGCCGCGATCCGCACCGGCGACTGGGTGCGCGTGGACGGCGACCACGGCGTGGTGACGATCCTGCGTCGAGCCGCGTAGACCCGCGCGGCCGTCCTGCGCGCAGGACGCACGGAGGAGTTCTCACGAGCGGAGGACGCCCCGGGTGCTCAGGGTCCTCCCTTCGTGAGACCTCCTCCCGTCGTGACGGCGAGGGGCGGATGCTGCGGCCGTGGTGGTGTGCCACGCGACGCGGGGTCAGGCGGTGTCAGTGGCCCACCCCAGCTGGTGAAGTCTGGCCGCGAATTCCTTCGGAAGAGGGGGACGCAAGCCCGTGAGGTAGCCATGTCGCGGGGGTGTGAAGTTCGCCCATGACTCCGAGGTCGTGCAGTTCTGCAGGACGATGCTGTCGAGATGACGTAATGAGTCGATCTCCCGCACATTTGTCACGTCTGGGCATCTCTCCAGTCTGAACCGCTGCAGCTGTTCGAACT
The DNA here is from genome assembly GCF_003095395.1 of Microbacterium sp. Gd 4-13. GTDB lineage: Bacteria > Actinomycetota > Actinomycetes > Actinomycetales > Microbacteriaceae > Microbacterium. The sequence goes on along the minus strand of NZ_QEIJ01000005.1, from coordinate 84,819 downwards.
GGCGGAGGATCGTCAGATCAAAAGTCCTACTTCCAGCCCTCTCTACTTCCGTGAGGCGCTCGGGGTGAAGGAATTCTGGTAGTTCGGGCGTGCCGCCAATCTGTCGGTAGGTCGTCAGGGGCGCCGCGATCGCCGGTAGCTTCTTCGGTGTTCTCCCTGTCAGCTCAAGGCGTTCGAGGTGCGGATTCGCCAGCACCGAGGCGGTGCCGGCGGTCACGCGACCTTGGTACTCGCGAAGCAGGGGGAGTCGGCTGAGGTCGACACGCAACGGACCGTTGCACTGGAGGACGAGATTGGTCAGTGCTGATGCTCGCTCCAGCACCTCCACGTCCAACACGCGGTCGATCGTCACGACGCTCAGCCGAGGGACGATCTCTATGACCGGCTCGAGGAATGACAGCGAAACTTCCTTGCGCAGGGTGGTCTCAGTGAGGTCGCCGTACGCAATCCCGACCCCTTGCTCAGCGAGTGGCGCATATGCCTGACACCACTGCGGACCGGGCTCGGCGCCGAGGACCACTGCGGGGAAGGCCCCCTCCAAGAACCAGTCCTGATCAATCTCGAGATTCATGATCACGGGAGTCAATGTATCGAGCCCCGGGTGTCAGCTGTCTCGTGAGAAGCCGGCTTCGAATGCCCACGTTGTGCGACGGGCGCAGGCGTTGCCCGCTTCGCAGTTGCGGCGGCGGCGGCCTACACGGCGACGGTGAGGTCGGTGCCGAGGTAGGCGCCGTCTGTCGCGAGCTGCGCTTGCAGCGCGGAGACGTCGATGTCCGCAGCATCCGTGCCGCCCGAGAGCGCGAGCGCGGCGGCCGTGCCGGCGGCCTGGCCCATCGCGAAGCAGGGGCCCGTCACCCGGCCCGACGACTGACCGCCCTGCGTCATCGATGCCGATCGGCCGACGACGAGGAGGTTGCCGACCTGCTGGGGAACGATCATGCGGTACGGCAGCTGGTGGAAGCCGCGGCTGCCCTCGGGGGCGAAGCGGAACTCGACGTCACCGGCGACATGCGCCTCGACGGGCCACCCGTTGACCCCGATCGTGTCGTCGAAGTCGGCGTTGCCGAGCACGTCGTCCTGGGTCAGCTGGTAGCCGCCGACGATGCGACGCGTCTCGCGGATGCCGATCTGGGGCGCGATGTCGACGACGTACGAGTCCTGGAAACCGGGGGTGCGCTCGCGGATGAAGGCGAACGTCTCCTTGACCTGCTGGCGCCCCTGGATCTCGCCGTGGGTGAGCTGGCGCACATCGGTGCCGTCGACGGCGGTGCCGTCGTCGTTGTGGAGCTGGGTAAGGTTCGAACGCCACTCGAGCGGGTTGCGCTGCGGACGCACGATCGGCTTCTTGCGGGGGAACGAGTGCGTGCCCGCGGCCTCGGCGTCTTCCATGAGGCGCCGGATGGTCTTCCACGCCTCGCCGGCCTCCTCGGGGTGCACGCCGTTGATGCGGAACATCAGCGACGGGAAGAGCAACTCGGGGGAGCGCTCGAAGGGTGCCCCCGACCAGGCGGCGATGTCGGCGTCGCCCGATCCGTCGATGAAGAACCGGGCGCGGACGGCGCTGCGGCCCGACTTCGACTCCAGCACGACGGCGTCGATCGTCTTCTCGTCGGACATCACCACATCGACCGCCGTCGCGTGGAAGAGCAGCTCGGCGCCGGCGGCGAGAACGAGCTCGTCGGCCGCGATCTTGTACGCCGAGATGTCGAACGACACCGCCATGATGCGGTTCTCGATCGTCAGGTGAGGGGTGTTCAAGCCATCCAGCGCGGTGAGGCGGTCGAGGAGCTCGTCGGCGAACCCGTGGATGACGAGCTTGTCTTCGCCGAAGACCCTGGCGTGTAGACCGCAGAACGTGCTGAGCCCACCCATCGTGCCCGCGCCGCCGAGGAATCCGTACCGCTCGACGAGCAGTGTCGACATGCCCGCTCGGGCAGCGGCGGTCGCCGCGAGGAGCCCCGCGGGCCCGCCCCCGATCACGACCACGTCGTACTCGCCGATCACCGGGACCGCGCGCGCGGGAAGGTGGATGGTGGAAGAGGTCATACCGTTTCCTTCGTTCGCTGTTCGGGGGTCTTCTCGCAGGTGCTGCGCCCCGGGCGGGCGCACAGGACGGCGCCGCACGAGAGGGGCTGCACCAGCTGCTCGTACTGGTCGAGCATCCCGCCGCCGGAGTCGCGCTCGACGGGGGGCGAGTACGGCGGGCGCGCCGCCAGCTCGGCGGGATCGACGAGCAGGTCGACCCGGCCCTCGGCGAGATCGATGTCGATCACGTCGTCGTCTCTGACCAGACCGAGCGGAGCGCCGGGGGCCGCGGCCTCGGGGGAGACCTCGCCGACGGAGACGCCCTGGTTCACCAGGCCGCTGAACTGACCGTCGGTGACGAGCGCGACGCTGTCGGCGAGACCGCGTGCGTGCAGGGCGAAGATGAAGGCGGAGGTGAGTCCCATCCCGGGCGCTCCGGAGACGCCGATGCCCCGGATGACGGCGACGTCGCCCTCGCGCAGACGCCCGCTGGATATCCCGTCGATCGCCTCCTCGCGGTTGGCGAAGACGCGAGCGGGACCGGTGAAGCGGTGGGGGCCGGGGTCGGGGACCGGACGCTTGGCGACCGCGCCGCCGGGGGCGAGCGTGCCGCGCAGCACCGAGATCGCCGGGTCGGTGCCGAAGGGGTGGTCGAGGGAGCGGATGACGATGCCGTCCGCGGGGGCCGCGGACTCCAGCGCCTCGCCCATCGTCTGTCCGGTCACGGTGAGCCGACCGAGGTCGAGCAGGGGGCGGAGCTCGCGGAGCATCGTCGCCGCGCCGCCGGCGTCTTCGTAGTCCTCCACGAGCGCGGGGCCGTTGGGGCGCACCGAGGCGAGGAGGGGGGTCTGGCGTCCGAGCACCCGGAACGCCTCCCACACGTCGACGTCGATCCCCGACTCCACCGCGATCGCCTGGAGGTGCTTGATCGTGTTCATCGAGCCTCCGACGGCGAGCATGGCCCGCACGGCGTTCTGGATCGACCCGGCCGTGATGATGTCGCGCGGGCGCACATCGCGCTCGACCAGGTCGGCCAGCGCCGCGGCCGAGCGACGCACGGCATCCCACATGCGTTCGCTGTTCGCGCGCACCGGCGTCGATCCCGGCACGGCCATACCGAGGGCCTCGGCCACGACGTGCATCGAGTTGGCGGTGGCCATCCCGGCGCAGACGCCGGGGCCGAGGATCGCGTCGTCGGCGAGTTCTTCGAGGTCGTCGACGGGTTCGCCGGTGACGGCAGACTTCGCCGCGAGGAGGAAGACCTCCTCGACGTCGGCCTCGCGCCCCTCGGCGCGGCCCGAGTGCTGGTAGCCGCACGCCACGACGACGGTCGGGATGTTCAGGCGCCCGGCGGCCATCAGGTGCGCGGGCGTGGTCTTGTCGCACGAGCTGAGGCAGATCATCGCGTCGAGCTTCGCGCCCTCGACGGCCGCCTCGATGTCGTTGACGATGAGGTCGCGGCTGGGCAGGATGTAGCGCCCGGCCCGACCGGCGCTGGTGACGAAGTCGCTCGGAGCGGTCGTGCGGATCTCGAACGGCAGCATCCCCTGCGCGCGGAGCTCCTCCTTGAGCACCGGGACGATCTCGTCGAGGTGGGCGTAGCAGGCGGCGAGCTCCGACGAGGTGTTGACGATCGCGACCTTCGGCTTGCGCAGGTCGGACACGGGGATCCCGAGCGAGACCCAATGGGCGCGCCGGGCGATTCCCAGAGCGGAGGTGGGAGGCAGGTTGCTGCGCAGTTCGGGCATCGTCGTCCTCGATCTCAGCCGTGCCGACCGCACCGCGTCGGCGCGGTCGTTGTCAGCGATCGCGGGGAGTGCCGATCGCCGCATCCAACGTACGTCGGAGGGGCCGCAGCATCCGCCCCTCCTTTCCACTCAGCGGAAGGCGTTCCCGCGGCGCCGGAAAGCGGCGAGAGTGCCCGTTTTCGCCGAAGGTGCGCGTTTGCTCGGCCTCTCTCGGCGAAAACGGGCACTTTCGGCGATGCGTCAGCGGTGGGGGGCGGACTCGTTCGGACGCGGAAGGGGGATGGCGGTGGTGCCCGCGACCTCGTCGCTGAACTCCTCCGGAACCGGTTCGGGCACGACATCGATCGGACGCGTCTCGTCGAGCGTGAGGGCGAAGCGCCGGCTCTCGTGGCGATGCACGCGGCCCGAGAGGAGGGTCCAGGTGACGCCGACCGCGCAGGCGACGAGCGCCGCGATCGCGGCGACGAGGATGGCCGCGCGCGGGCCCCACTCCGAGGCGATCCAGCCGACCACGGGAGCGCCGACGGGCGTGCCGCCGAGAAGGATCGCCATGTAGAGGGCCAGTACCCGACCGCGCAGGGCGGGGTCGGTCGTGGTCTGCACGTAGCCGTTCGCCGTGGTGAGCATCGTGACGACCGAGAAACCGACGAAGACGAGGGTCACGGCGTACAGGAGGTAGCTCGGGGCGATCGAGGAGGCGAGCATGGCGATTCCGAAACCGCCGGCGGCGACCACCACCAGCCGCAGTCGCGCGCGTTCTCGACGGGCGGCGAGGAGCGCGCCGGTGAGCGAGCCGATCGCCAGGATCGAGCTGAGGAGACCGAATCCGTCGGCCCCCTGTCCGAACTCGAGAGCCATGGTCGACGCGAAGATCGGGAAGTTCATGCCGAAGGCCCCGAGGAGGAACACCATCACGAAGATGACCGCCAGGTCGCCGCGCTTTCCGACGTAGCGGAATCCGTCGGCCAGGCGTGAGCTGCCCCGCATCTTCGGGCGCGGCACGAGCTCGTGCGGGCGCATGATGGCGAGGGCTGCGAGCATGGCGACGAAGGTGAAGGCGTTGACGAGGAACACCCAACCGCTGCCGATCAGCACGATGAGCACGCCGGCGACGGCGGGTCCGATGAGGCGTGCGGTGTTGAACGACGCCGCGTTGAGCGCTACGGCGTTCGACGCGTTCTCTCGCGCGACGAGGTCGGAGACGAACGCCTGGCGAGCCGGGTTGTCGAACGCCGTGACCACGCCGAGGGCGAGGGCGAAGCCGTACATGAGCGGCAGGGTCATGACGCCGGTGAGCACGAGCACACCGAGGGCGACGGCCAGCAGCAGCATGACCGTCTGCGTCACCATGATCAGCCGCCGGCGGTCGAAGCGGTCGGCCACCCACCCGGTCACTCCCACCAGCAGCAGGGGTGGCGCGAACTGGAGCGCCATCGTCACGCCCATCGCGCCGGCGTCGCCGTCGGTGAGTTGGGTGAGCACGACCCAGCTCTGGGCCGTCGACTGCATCCACGCCCCGACGTTCGACACGACAGCGCCGACGAACCACACGCGGTAGTTGAACACCGCGAACGATCGGAACATCGCTGGGCCCACGCGGCCAGAGGCTCCGCGCGACGCGCGAGCGGCGCGGGGAGGGGTCGTGGGGATCATCGGTCTGCCAGCCTCTGCATGATCTGCGCGGCGCGGGCGAGAGTGGCGCGGTCGTCGTCGGTGATCTCGGCCAGCGCCCCCTCGAGCCATGCGTCGCGGCGGCGGGCCGTCTCGACCACGACGGAGCGTCCTTCGTCGGTCAGATCGAGCGTGATCTTGCGGCGGTCGTCGAGCGAGGGCGTGCGGCTGAGCAGCCCCGACTCCTCGAGGCTGTTGACGGTGCGGTTCATCGACGGCGCGGTCACCCGCTCGCGGGTGGCGAGCTCGGCGAGCGTGTGCGGTCCGAAGACCTTGAGGGCAGCGAGCACGGCGAACTGGCCATCGCTCATCGTGTCGACCGCGCGCTGGGCGCGGAGGCGGCGGGCGAGTCGGAAGGTCGCCATCCGAAAATCGGATGCTGCGGTGCCGAGGTCGCTCGGTGGTTCTGGGGGCGTCGTCGAGTCGTTCATGCAGTGTTTAGCATAACTCATTAGTCGAGCTAAGGGCAGGGTGGAAGAGGGTTCACGCCACTGCCCCGCTAGGCTCGGCGACATGCCCGAGTTCGCCGATGCGCACGGTGTCGCGATCGTCTACGACGTCCATCCCGCCGATCGACCCCGCGCCGTGGTGCAGCTGCTGCACGGCGTGGGTGAACACGCCGGTCGCTACGGCGCGCTCGTCGACTCGCTCGTCGCCGAGGGCTACACCGTCTATGCCGACGACCACCGCGGCCACGGGCGCACCGGCATGCGCCAGCACGGCGGCGATCCCGCGAAGCTCGGACGGCTGGGGCGCGGCGGACACCGCGCGGCGGTGGACGCGGTGCGGGAGCTGACCGAGCGCATCCGCGACGAGAACCCCGGTCTGCCTCTCGTGCTGGTCGGCCACTCGTGGGGATCGTTCCTCGCGCAGATCCTGGTGAACCAGCATCCTGACCTCTACGACGCCCTCGTCCTGAGCGGATCAGCGTTGCGCTGGCCCGGCTCGCTGAACGCCGGAAACCTCAACGCGGCGTGGAAGGCCGAGGGCGCCACCGGAACCGAGTGGCTCTCGTCCGACCCCGACGTCGGACAGGCCTTCCTCGATGATCCGCTGACGACCTCGGTACCGCTGCTGAAGCTCTTCGGCCCGCTCGACGCCGTACGGCTGTTCGGGCGCCCCGCCCGCGACCTGCGGAACATCCCGGCGCTGCTGATGGTCGGGCGGGAGGACTCGGTCGGCGGTCCCCGCAGCGTGCACAAGCTCGCCGATGCCTACCGCGCGCGTTCCGGTCTCACCGACGTCACGACGCTCGTGTACCCCGACGCCCGGCACGAGATCTTCAACGAGCTCAACCAGGCCGAGGTGCGCGCCGATCTGCTCGCGTGGCTCGCCCCGCGCTTCCCCTCCCGCACCTGACGCGGGTCTGCGCAGCATCCGATCAACGCATCCGTGGTCGAGTCCACACTCCCGCGCAGCGGCGGAGTGTTGATTCGCGCAGCGGAAGGTGGATTGGATGCTGCGCGCGGGAGCTGGCCGGCACAGAGCAAGGGCCCGACCCCCGGGCTGGGGAGTCGGGCCCTTGTCGTCGAGGCTACTTCGTGCTGAAGGCCGAGTCGAAGGCCGCGGCCGACGGTTCGTAGCTCGAGAGGCGACGGACGAAGCCGAGCGCCTCGGGGGCGCCGACGAGGCGGTCCATGCCGGCGTCCTCCCACTCCACCGACAGCGGCCCCTGGTAGCCGATGGCGTTCAGCATGCGGAAGGCGTCTTCCCACGGCACGTCGCCGTGGCCGGTCGAGATGAAGTCCCAGCCGCGGCGCGGGTCGGCCCACGGCAGGTGCGACCCGAGGCGACCGCTGCGACCGTCGACGAGGCGCTTCTTCGTGTCCTTGCAGTGCACGTGGTAGATGCGGTCCTGGAAGTCCCACAGGAAGCCGACCGGGTCGATGTCCTGCCACACCATGTGCGACGGGTCCCAGTTGAGCCCGAACGCCTCGCGGTGACCGATCGCCTCGAGGGCGGCCTTCGTGGTCCAGTAGTCGTACGCGATCTCCGACGGGTGCACCTCGTGGGCGAACCGCACGCCGACCTCGTCGAAGACGTCGAGGATCGGGTTCCAGCGGTCGGCGAAGTCCTGGTAGCCGGCGGCGACCATCTCGGCGCTGGCGGGCGGGAACATCGCGACGTACTTCCAGATCGACGAGCCGGTGAAGCCGGTGACGGTCTTCACGCCGAGCTTCGCGGCCAGGCGCGCGGTGTTCTTGAGCTCTTCGGCGGCGCGCTGGCGCACGCCCTCCGGGTCGCCGTCGCCCCACACGCGATCCGAGACGATATCGCGGTGACGCTGGTCGATCGGGTCGTCGCAGACGACCTGGCCCTTGAGGTGGTTCGAGATCGTCCACACCTTCAGGCCGTTGCGCTCGAGCACGTCGAGCTTGCCCTGCACGTAGGCGTCGTCGTCCCAGCGCCACGGGTCGAGGTGGTCGCCCCAGCAGGCGATCTCCAGGCCGTCGTAGCCCCATTCGCCCGCGAGGCGGGCGACTTCCTCGAAGGGCAGGTCTGCCCACTGGCCGGTGAAAAGCGTGATCGGTCGCGCCATCGCGGTGTCCTTTCGTCGGTACTCGGAATCGCCTGAGGAGGCGGGGGAGGAGAAGTCGGTCAGTCGACGGCCGTCCAGGCGCTGTCGTCGTTCGAGCTGCGCTCCACGGCGTCGAGGACGCGCTGCACGTGCAGGCCGTCCGCGAAGGACGGCGTGGGGGCGGAGCCCTCGGCGATCGCTTCGACGAAGTCCTTCGCCTGGTGGGAGAAGCCGTGCTCGTAACCGAGCATGTGGCCGGCGGGCCACCAGTTGCCGACGTACGGGTGGCCGGGCTCGGTGACGAGGATGCGGCGGAACCCCTGCTCCTCGGCCGGAGCCGTGGCGTCGTAGTACTCGAGCTCGTTGAGGCGTTCGAGGTCGAACGAGAGCGCGCCGGTGGAGCCGGCGATCTCGATGCGCAGGGCGTTCTTGCGCCCGGTGCGGAAGCGGGTGGCCTCGAAGGAGGCGAGAGCGCCCGAGGACAGGCGCCCCGTGAAGAGGGCGAGGTCATCGACCGTGACCGCGCCGCGCTCGGTGGTCGCGGTGCCCGACAGCCCCGACGACTCTCCGAGGAGAGGGCGCTCGGCGACGATCGTCTCGAGGATGCCCGAGACGCGCGAGAGGGTCTGGCCGGTGATGAACTCGGTGAGGTCGACGGCGTGGGCGCCGATGTCGCCCAGAGCTCCCGACCCGGCGCGGTCCTTCTGCAGGCGCCAGGTGAGCGGCGCCTCGGCGTCGCTGAGCCAGTCCTGCAGGTACTCGGCGCGCACCTGGCGGATGTCGCCGATGCGGCCGGCGGCGACGAGGTCGCGGGCGAAGGTGGCCGCGGGGACGCGGCGGTAGGTGAAGCCGACCATGGAGCGCACCCCGCGCGCGGCGGCGCGTTCGGCAGCATCCGTCATGGCCTCGGCCTCGGCGACGGTGTTGGCCAGCGGCTTCTCGCAGAGCACGTGCTTGCCGGCGTCGAGCGCGGCGATGGCGATCTCCGCGTGGGTGTCACCGGGGGTGACGATGTCGACCACGTCGATGTCGGGGCGGGCGATGACCTCGCGCCAGTCGGTGGCAGCCTCCGACCAGCCCCAGCATTCGGCGGACGTCCGCGTGCGTTCGAGATCGCGGCCGACGAGCACCGACATCTCGGGTTGCAGGGGGAGTTCGAAGAAGCGAGGAGCGACGCGCCATCCCTGGGAATGAGCGACACCCATGAAACCGGCGCCGATCATTGCGACGCGGAGGGGCTTGGTCAAGGCAAAGGTCTTTCTCTAGACAGTGGGTGAAAGGTGGGGGCACCCGGATGACGGGTGCCCCCACACGATCAGATCAGGACTCGAACGCGAGGTCGATGAACTGCGCGACGTTGTCCTTCGTCACGACGGGTGCGTCGAGGACGATGCGGTTCGGAACGCTCGGGGTGATCAGGTCGCCCGCGGTCTTGCCCTGTGCGATGAGGCGAGCGAGGGCGATGCCGTCCGCGGCCTGGGTCGACGGGTAGATGACGGTGGCCTTCAGCACGCCGGTGTCGGACTCGATCTCTTCCATGGCGTTGCGGCTACCGGCGCCGCCGACCATGAAGAACTCGTCGCGACCGGCAGCCGAGATCGCCGCGAGGACGCCGATGCCCTGGTCGTCGTCGTGGTTCCAGATGGCGTCGATCTGCGGGTTGGCCGAGAGCATCTGCGAGGTGGCCGATTCGCCGCCCTGCACCGTGAAGTCCGCGGCGACGCGGGGTCCGACCTCGAGGCCGCAGTCCGACAGCGCGTCGGCGAAGCCCGCGGAGCGGTCCTGGGTCAGCGGCAGCGAGTCGATGCCGGCGATCTCGCCGACGATCGCGTCGGGGTTGTCCCCGAGCTGCTCGCAGATGTAGGTACCGGCGCTGACGCCCATGCCGTAGTTGTCACCGAGAACGGTGGAGCGCGCGGCGAACGGGCTCGAGAACTCGCGGTCGACGTTGATGACCGGGATGCCGGCCTCCATCGCCTTGATCGCGACCTCGGTCAGGGCCGCGCCGTCGCTGGGGAGCAGCACGATGGCGTCGACGCCGTCGTTGATGAACGTCTCGACGGCCGCGATCTGCGCGGTGACGTCGTTGGTTCCCTCGGCCTGGCGGAGTTCGACGTCGGAGAAGCTCTCGGCGGCCGCGAGGGCGCCGGAGTTGATGGCGCCGAGCCAACCGTGGTCGGCCGCGGGGCCGGAGAAGCCGATGACGACCGTGTCGCCGGCTTCGGCGTTCTCTTCGGTCGTGGTGCCCTGGTCGACGACGTTCTCACCCTCGGTGGCACCGCCGGTGCAACCCGCGAGAAGTCCGACGCTGGCGAGAAGCGCAACGCCGGTGAGAACCAGGCGAGAGCGCGACTTCAGGATTGTGCGCATGTTCTTTCCTCCTTGAATGTGATGCAGCTTGGGCCGGCGTGCTCTCGGGAGTTCCATACGAAGGAGAGGTCCACGCTGACGAGCATCACCGTAACAGAAGTGATGGTCGATTGGGCAACTTTTGTTATCCGACGGTTATAAGTTCGGGTGACCTGTCCACGGGCGCGCAAACGCCCGCTCGCGCGTGCGCGGGTGGTGTCTGCGCGCTCACCGCATCGGCTCGCGGGAAAGGGTCGCGCGCTGGTGCGGTGTCGTGTTATGTTCGCCCGGTGATCAAAGTTGACCATCAGTCGTCATTACTCCAGGTGCGGGGTGTAACGAAGTCCTTCGCCGGCGTCCGGGCCTTGCGCGGCGTCGATCTCGATATAGCGCCGGGCGAGGTCCACTGTGTGCTGGGGCAGAACGGTGCGGGCAAATCCACCCTCATCAAGACCCTGGCCGGTGTTCACCGTCCCGACGGAGGTGAGATCCGCTGGCGCGGCGAGGTCGTCGAGATCCCGTCGCCCGAGTCCGCCATCGAGCTGGGCATCGCCACGATGTACCAGGAACTCGACGTCGTCGACGGCCTCACCATCGCGGAGAACATCTTCCTGGGCCATGAACTCGCACGCGGGGGCTTCACCAAGAGGTCGGAGGCCGCAAAGCAGACCACGGCGATCCTGAAGCGCCTCGGGCACGCGAACCTTTCGCCCCATACCGAGGTGGGGTCGCTGAGCGCGGCGAACAAGCAGATCGTGAGTATGGCGCGTGCCCTCTCGCACGACATCAAGCTCATCATCATGGATGAGCCCTCCGCCGTGCTCGACACCGAAGAGGTCAAGAACCTCTTCCACGTGGTGCACGAGCTGACGTCCGAGGGCATTGCGGTGGTCTACATCACCCACCGCCTCGAGGAGATCCGTCAGATCGGCGATCGCATCACCGTCCTGAAGGACGGCCGCACGACCGCCGTGGGCCTCTCGGCGGCCGACACTCCGACTCCCGAACTCATCCGCCTCATGACGGGCCGCGAGGTGGCCAACGTCTTCCCCGAGCGCACGCCGATCGCTGCAGACGCGGCCACCGTGCTCGATGTGAAGGACCTCGCGCTCGACGGCGTCTTCGACGACGTCTCGTTCACGGTGCGGGCAGGTGAGGTCGTCGGACTCGCCGGCCTCGTCGGCTCCGGCCGGTCGGAGATCCTCGAGACGGTCTACGGGGCCCGCAAGGCGACACGCGGCTCGGTCAAGGTCGGAGACAAGACCCTGAAGAAGGGGTCGGTCGTCTCCGCGGTCAACGCAGGCATCGGGCTGTCGCCCGAAGAGCGGAAGAGTCAGGGCCTCGTGCTCGACGAGCCGATCTTCGTGAACATCACGCTGGCATCGATGAAGAAGTTCACCAAGGCCGGGTTCACCGACGACCGCTCCGCTCGGAAGACGGCACTCGAGCAGATCGAAGCGTTCGAGCTGCGTCCGGCCGACCCCGACCGGGCTGCGCGCACGCTGTCGGGCGGCAACCAGCAGAAGATCCTGCTCGCCCGGTGGCTGGTGCACGGAACCCGTGTGCTGCTCCTGGACGAACCCACCCGCGGCGTCGACGTCGGCGCTCGTGCCGAGATCTATACCCTCATCCGTGATCTCGCCGCCGCCGGCAACGCCGTCGTCGTCGTCTCCAGTGAGATCGAGGAGGTGCTCGGACTCGCCGACGTCGTTCTCGTCGTCGCCGACGGTCGCATCCTCCGCACCCTCCCGTCCGACCAGATCGACGAGCACGGAGTGCTCGACCTCGTCATGAAAGGATCCGCCGCGTGAGCGAGCAGATGTCCCCCACCGGGTTGCGAAGCGCCCCTCCTGAGACCGCGGCAACGCCCGTGGACTCCCCTCAGCCCGCATGGCGTCGCGCCCTCTCCGGACCCGTCGGCCGCAACCTCGGCCTCGTCGTCGCGCTCCTGGTCATCGTGATCGTCGGAGCGGTGACGGCGGGCAGCAACTTCGTCGGCGTCGACAACATCCTCGTCATCCTCCGCCAGGCGTCGATCATCGGTGTGATCAGCGTCGGCATGACGCTCGTCATCATCGCCGGCGGCATCGACCTGTCGGTCGGATCGGTGATGGGCCTCGCGTCGGTCGTCGCGGCCCTGGCTGTGGTGCAGGATCTCGCCGACAGCCTCCACTGGGTGGTGATCGTCGTCATCGCGCTGCTGGTCGGCGTCGGCGCAGGCCTCATCAACGGCATCGTGATCGCGTATGGAAACGTCGTGGCGTTCATGGCGACGCTCGCCATGCTCGTTGCTGCGCGCGGTCTCGCGGAGATTCTCGCCGATCGTCGCACGCTCGTCGTCGGCGACCGCGGCTTCCTCGACTTCTTCAACGCCGACATCCTCGGCGTCGACATGCTGATCTGGATCTTTGCTCTGGTCGCAGTGCTCGGGTGGATCCTCCTCAACCGCACCACCTTCGGCCGCCGCACGGTCGCCATCGGCGGTAACCGCGAGGCGGCGCGCCTCGCCGGTATCAACGTCCGGCGGCACACGATGTGGCTCTACGCGATCGCCGGTCTCTGCGCGGGCATCGCCGGCGTCATGATTCTCGCTCGCACCACCGCGGGAAGCTCGACGAACGGCACCCTGTACGAGCTCGACGCGATCGCCGCGGTGGTCGTCGGCGGAACTCTGCTGATCGGTGGCCGAGGAACGATCACCGGCACGGTCTTCGGCGTGCTCATCTTCGCGACGCTGACGAACGTGTTCGTGCAGAACAACCTCACCTCGTCGGTGCAGGCCGTGGCGAAGGGCATCATCATCGTGGTCGCGGTGCTCCTGCAGCAGCGCTTCGCACGGCCGTCCGGAAAGTCGAGCTGAGGCGAACATGTAGCGACGGCGGCCACGCTTCTGCGTGGCCGCCGTCGACTTAACGGCTGAGCGATAGCATCTAGTGATCTACTGAGGGCGTGGCAAGAATGACGACGGACTCCACACAGTCTGTGACAGGCGTGAGCCAGCTGTTCCAGCTGCTCCGCGACGGGGTTCCCCGCACGCGCGCAGAACTTGCGAAATCGACCGGGCTCGCCCGCTCCACGGTCGCGGTGCGGGTGGACGAGCTCATGCGCATGGGTCTGATCACTCCCGTCGCCGACGGTGTCTCCACCGGCGGACGCCCGCCGTCGCAGTTCGCCATCAACCCCGCGGCCAAGGTCGTCGTCGCCGCCGACATCGGCGCGTCGCACGCCACCGTCGCCATCACCGACCTCACCGGTCACGTGCTCGACGAGCATTCCGAGGCGCTCGACGTCGCGCTCGGCCCCGAGCCCGTTCTCACCTGGCTCATCCAGAGCGCCACCGCGCTCCTCTCCGCATCCGGCCGTACCGTCGGCGACGTCGCCGCGATCGGCATCGGTGTGCCCGGCCCCGTCGAGCACTCGACCGGCCAGCCGGTGAACCCCCCGATCATGCCCGGCTGGGACCGCTTCGACATCCCCGGCTGGATCCAGCAGCACCTGCCGATGCCCGTGCCCGTGCTCGTCGACAACGACGTGAACATCATGGCTCTGGGCGAACGCGCCGTCGCCTGGCCCGGGGTCGACCACATCATGTTCGTCAAGGTCTCGACCGGCATCGGCACCGGCATCATCTCGGGCGGCGAGCTGCAGCGCGGCGCGCAGGGCATCGCCGGCGACATCGGACACGTTCAGGTCGCCCGCGGCGCGAACGTGCCCTGTCAGTGCGGCAACCGCGGCTGCCTCGAGGCGCTGGCCTCCGGTCCCGCGATCGCGCGCGCGCTGCGCGAGCAGGGCATCGACGCCCACACCGGCAGCGACGTCGTCGACCTGGTCAAGCGCGGCAATATCGACGCCATCCAGGCGGTGCGCCAGGCCGGGCGCGACATCGGCGAGGTGCTCACGACCTGCGTCAGCCTGATGAACCCCTCGATCATCGCGATCGGCGGATCCATGGCGCGGGTGGGCGAGCACCTCATCGCCGGCGTGCGGGAAGTCGTCTACACGCGTTCCACCCCGCTGGCCACCGAATACCTCTCGATCGTTCAGTCGATCGCCGCCGAGCGGGCCGCCGTGCTCGGCGCCAGCATGCTCGCGGTGGAGCACGCGCTCTCGCCCGAGGCCCTCAGCAGCGGTTTCATCTCGTCCTGAGGCGGCAGCGCCGCATCCGTCGGTCTTCGTCATCGGAGGAGATCGCGGTTTCTGAGGGGCGCGCTCGCGGTCCTCTCCATCGGTCAGCGCAGCACCGTCGTGTGCTGGGGTGAGACGACCGGCGACCCTCGTCCTCAGAGGTGGATATCTCCTCCGAAGCGGCGAGCTGAGGAGCGGGCGCGCGCCGGGCGACGCGCCGTAGACATGGTGCACCTGCGGCGCGGAGTGTCCCTCCCCGCGCCGCAGGTGTGTCTGGGGGACTCGCTCAGGGCGAGCCGGGCGTCGCGCCGCTGCCGGCGGGCACGGGGGCCGTGCCGTCGGTCGTCTCGGGCGTGGCGAGCTCGGCCTTCGCGGCGGCGACGGCCTCGTCGATCGCGCGCTGGTGCTGCGCCTTGGCGCTCTTGTGCGCGCGGATCCGCCAGTAGACGAGTGCGGCGATGACCAGGAGGATCGCCAGCACCGTCCAGGGGACCGCGGCGGTGGCGGCCGATCCGTTCGAGACGAGGGGCTCCGGGAGGACCGCGTCGGTCGTGATGCCGGGGGAGACGACCGTCGACGTCGCGGTGACCTCCGCGGTGAGCAGCGCCAGCGGCGGCACGGAGGCGAGTTCGACGGTGCGCTCGATGGAGCTGCGGGGGAGCAGGTCGGGGACCTCTTCGGCGGCGGTGACAGGGGCCCACCCGAACGGGCCGGCGACAGATACGTTCACGTCGGGCGAGAGGCGGGTGTTGCCGTCGTTGACGAGCGTGTAGGTGACCGTGGCTGCTCCGCCGGCGATGGGGTTCGCAGTGCCGTGGTAATCGACCGCGACGTTCGTCACGGACAGTGCGGGCGCGAGGTCGCCCAGGACGCGGAGGTGGATGCGGGAGCCGAGGCGCCGCTCGGTGATCGTGCCGTCGTCGCCCGTCACGAGCATGGAGGCGACGACCCCGGCGGCGTAGTCGCCCGGTGAGGCGTCGGCGGGAACGGCGACGGTGAAGGGGATTTCGACCGTTTCGCCGCTGGCGAGCGCCAGCTGGGGGACGTCGATGTCGACCCAGCTGCCGAGCTCTGTGGAGGGCTCGCCGCCGGCGAGGATGTCGAGGGTTCCGTCGGCGGTGAGGAATCCGTCGGCCGCGTAGACGCCGAGGTCGATCGGATCGACGCTGCGATTCGTGACGATGAGGGCGTCGCCGACGGTGCCGCCGGGGGTGAGTTCGTAGGCGAAGTTGGGGCGGCCGGTGCCCTGTGCGGTATCGGCCGGGCGGACGCTCCACGACACGGTCGTCTCGTACGACGGGTCGGCGGTGGTCTGCGCGAAGGCGGCGGCGCCGGGGGCGGTCAGGGCCAGGAGGAGGCCGAAGACGACCGCGAGGAAGCCGCGGTGCCGTCGAGGGAGGGGGGAGGGGGACAGGGTCGCCTGGGACATGGCGGGGGCTCGCTTTCGAAAAAGGGATCCCGCCCCGGCCGACGACTCGACGTCGCCGACCGGGGCGGGAGGGGGTGATCAGCCGAGGACAGTCAGCGTGACCGTTGCGGTGTAGGTGCCGCGGGGGGTGTCGAGCGGAAGCTTGAGCTCGAGGTCGGCGCCGACGAGCGACGAGCCGCGGGTGTGACCTGCGTCCGCCTGTGCCAGCGTGCGTGCCGCGGACAGTCCGTCGCCGCTGTCGAAGCCCGAGGGGACAGCGGGGCCGGCAACGGCTCCACCCTCGGATTCGAAGACCTCGGGCATCCAGCCGAGGTACTTGCTCGAGACGGCCGCGCCGCCCGCGGTGAAGTCCGAGACCTGCGCGGTGATCGACCACGCCGGGTTGTCGCGACGCGTGTCCTGGATGCGGATCGGCACGATCTCGCCGTCGGCGAAGTAGTGGTCGAGACGCTCCTCGGCCACACCGAGGTCGACCAGGTTGGACGTGCCCTCGAGCGACCAGGTCAGCTCGCCGTCGCCCTGCTCGGGAACGGTGACCGCGATCGACTGGTCGCCGTCGGCCTGCCCGGGCGCCTCGCCCGTGTAGTCGCCGGTGACCGAACCGGCGAGGACGCCGGTGCCGAAGGCCGCTGCGGGGGTGTTGCCGTCGAGGGCGATGCCGCCGTACACCGTCGTCGAGGCGACCCGGAGGTTCGCCGTGTTGCCGGTGAGCGAGAGGCCGCCTCCGATGGTGTTGCCGAACGAGTCGGCCACGCCGTCGGCGTCGGCACCGATGAGCACGTCGCGCGAGCTGCCGCTCACCGAGACACCGCCCTTGACGATGGCGCCGAAGACCGAGACGCCGAAGTCGGAGCCGTCGATCGAGACGTCGCCGTCCACCGAGGTGCGGAGGAGGTCGACGTACGTGGCCGCCAGGGTGTTCAGCGAACCGGTGACGGTGCTGTCGGTGACCTCGACGTCGATGCCGCCGGCTTCGACCGACCCGCCGACCGCGAGGTCGTTGAGGTAGAGGAAGCCGCCGCGGGTGTCGGCCGAATAGGCGACGATGTCGCCGGCGACGCTGGTGCCGTCGATCGACACGCCGTAGGCGTCGGTGGCGATGACGTCACCGGTCACGGTGACCGACGTGGCGTCGAGCCAGCCGTCCTCCTCGACGATGATGTCGCCCTCGACCGTGCCACCGCCGATGACGCAGTCGACGCCGGCCGGGACGGTCAGGGTGCCCGCGACGGTCTGGCTGCCCAGGTCGCCGGAGCAGGTCAGGTCGGCCGCGTAGGCGGGGACGGCGACGAGGCTGCCCCCGACGACGACGAGCGCGACCGTGGACGCTTTGATCAGGTTTCTCATGTGATGTCCTTGGTCTCTCAGCCGCGCAGCGCGGCGATCTTGTCGTAGCTGCGGTCGGCGTTGGCGAGCGAGTTGCCTCCCGGGTTCAGCGGGACGGTGGAGGCGTTGTCCTGCTCGAACACGCCGTAGCGCTGACCGCGGTCGCGGAGCACCGACAGGAACGCCGTGTAGTCGATGTTCCCGGCGCCGAACTCGACGATGTCGTAGCCGTTGGTGCTGGCCGTGTTGGTCTTGCCGTCCTTGAGGTGGAGGATCGGGAAGCGCCGCGGGTCGCGCTTGATGTAGTCGATCGGCTCGACGCCGGGGTAGAGGTACTTGCCCACGTGCGCCCAGTAGACGTCCATCTCGAAGAACACCAGGTCGGGGTCGAAGCCGTCCCAGAGCAGGTCGTAGACGCGCTCGTTCGTGTCGGTCGTGAAGTTCCACTCCTGGGCGTGGTTGTGGGCGTAGAGCTTGATACCGGCGGCCTTCGCCTTGGCGCCCATCGCGTTCCATGCTGCGATCGCGGTGGTCCACTGCTCCTTCGGGAGCGGCCCGCCGTATCCTCCGGCGATGGGTCCGCCCTGGCCGAGGTGCGGCATGCCGATCACGTTCGCGATCTCCAGCTGCGCGTCGATGTTGCCCGCGTTCAGGTTGACGTGGGCGCCGACGGCGCGCAGGCCGTTGTCGTCGAGCAGCTGACGGATCTGAGCCGGCGTGATGGCGCCGTTCTGGCCCTGGGTGTACCCGGCGAACTCGACTTCCGAGTAGCCGATGTTGGCGAGCTCCTCGAACACGGCACGGAAGCCCAGCGAGCTGACCTTGTCGCGGATCGTGTAGAGCTGGATGCCGATGCGGTTGACGGGCACGAGGCGCTTGCCGGCGGTGACGGTCGGGAGGGCGGCCTTCGTGCCGAAGGCGGATGCTGCGGAGGCGGCCGGTGCGGCCGCGGCACCGATGCCGACGGCGACCGACGATGCGGCCAGTGCCTTCAGCAGGGTCCGACGGCTCATCGGCTGGGCCGACACCGTCGGGTGCGCGTGATCGTGGTGGTGACTCATGACTCTCCTTCGAGGTGGGTCCGCCCGGTGGGCCCGGGGGCGGCCGGGGTGGTGAGGGGTCGCACCGGGAGTGCGACCCCTCACCGAGTTGTTACTTCTTGACGGTCAGGCTGGCTGTCGCCGTGCTCTTGGCGATGCCGGTCGAGCCGTCGTACGCCGCCTGCACCTGGTAGGTGCCGGCCGTGCTGAGCTTCGGCAGCGTCACGGCGACGTCACCTTCCGCGTTCAGCGTGCCGGTGACCGTCGCGACGACCGCGCCGTTTCGACGCACCGTGACCGTGGCGGTTCCCGACGGGACGATGCCCGTCGACGACTCCACCGAGATGGTCGCGGTGGCTGCCACGGCGGGCTTCACCGGGTTCGGCGCGACGACGACCTCGGTCGTCGAGCGTGCCTGCGACACGATGAGGCGGCCCGTCCCCGCGGAGGTCTTGAAGACCTCGTCGGCTCCGTAGGTGGCACGCAGGGTGTGCGTGCCGACCGGGAGATCCTGCGGGAGCGTGATGGTCGCCTTGCCCTCGGCATCGAGCGTTCCGCGTCCGACCTCGGTCGTGCCCACGGAGAGCACGACCTCACCGGTGGGAACGCCGCCTTCGCCGGTGACCGCCACGACCACGTCGCCCGGGGCGCCGTAGGTGGCGCGCGGCGAGCCGAGCGTCACCAGCGTCCGGGAGTCGACCGTCGGCTCGTTCGGAGCGTCGAGATCGATCGTGAACGACACCGAGCCCACCTGCGACACGTTGCCGCCGGCGTCGGTCGCCCGGTAGCGGAGGTCGTAGACACCGTTCGCCGAGAACGTCGCACCGTACTGCTGGTTCGCGCTGAGGGTGGTCCACGTCGCACCGTTGTCGCGCGAGTACTGCACGCTCTGGAGGGCGCCGTTGTCGACCGGCCGGAGCGAGAAACGCACCGGCACGTTGTACACGCCGCCGACACCGGCAGGTGCTGCCGGGGCGAGGGTGTGCGTCACCGTGGGAGGCGTCACGTCGGCAGCGCCGGCGCCGACCATCTTCACCGAGTCGACCGCGAGCTCGTCCGCCGAGGTGACGAACAGGGCGCCCGATCCTTCGGGAGCGTCGAACGTGATCGAGACGTCCTGCCAGCCGGAGCCGCCGGGGATCGTCGCGGTCGCGAACGGTGCCGTATCGGCCGCGCCCCAGCGCAGCTGGACCTCGCCGCCGCCGTTGGCGCGCACGACTGCCCCGTCGATGCCCGAGAAGTTCACGGGATCGTACTTGAGGAAGTCGCCCGAACCCAGGCCGCGGATGGCGTTGCCGCCCGAGGCCCCCGAGTCGGCGTAGGTGACGACGCCCTGGCGCTGGATGGCGTGCTCGGCCTGCTGCGTCTTCGGGTTGAGGCGGATCGATGCCTCGCCCGTCGCCGGCGGGAGGCCGTTCGCGCCCTTGTCGGTGTACGTCACCACGACGGCGCCGTACAGCAGCGCGCCGGGCCCGTGCTCGGGCGAGTTCGGGTCGGTGCGGAACGATCCCGTGCATCCCGTGCCCGAGGACTCGGGGTGGGCGTGCTCGTCGTGTCCGAGACCGTACGTCCACGCGACCTTGGTGCAGTCGGTCGCGGTGCCGTCCTCAGCATCCGCCGTCGTGATCTTGAACGGAACCGCCTGGCCCCAGTCGAAGAACGCGCCGTTGCCGGGGAACTCGATGGTGACCTCGGGTGCCTGGTTGCCGACGGAGATCGTCTGCGACGTGAGGCTGAACTTGCCCTGCGGGTCGGAGACGCGCAGACGTGCGGTGTAGTTCGCGATGGTCGTGTAGGTGTACGACGTGGTCACGCCGGTGGCGTCGAACGTGCCGTCGCCGTCGAAGTCCCACTCGTAGGTGAGTGCTTCACCCTCGGGGTCGGTGGATCCCGATGCGTCGAACTGCACCGTGAGCGGAGCGGACGACGACGAACGCGGGGTCGCCGTGTAGCGCGCCTGGGGCGACTTGTTGCCCGCGACGTAGTCGATCCGGTACAGGCCGGCATCCGGGTTCGCCCGGAAGTAGCCGTCTCCGTACTCGAGCACGTACATCGATCCGTCGGGACCGATCTCCATGTCGGTGGGGTTGTCGTGGATCGGCTGACCGTTGGAGCTCAGCGCGGCATTGGGGAGGAAGTCCTCGATGGCCCCGACCGTGAAGTCGTCCCAGTTCACGGAGAACGCCGCGATGTAATCCTGAGACCACTCGCCCATGAACGCCTTGCCGTCCCAGTGCTGCGGCAGCTTGGTGGTCGAGGGGTTCGACTCGTCGTAGTGGTAGACGGGTCCGCCCATCGGCGCCTGGCCCGAGCCGGTGCCGAAGTTCACGAGCTCGTCGCGCGGCTGGTCACCCGGGTTGTCGCCGTAGTAGAGCGTTGCCGCCCGTGCGGCGGGGAGCTCGGTGAGACCGGTGTTCCATCGGGAGTCGTTGACCAGGTTCTCGGGGTCGAAGAACGCCCCGGGGGTCGCGGTGGCGAAGTCCCAGTCGTTGTAGGCGAAGTTGTCGGCGTGGACGTAGGGCCACCCGGCGTTGTGCGGCTCGTCGAGACCGACGACGTTCCACTCGACGTAACCCATGGGGCCGCGGCCGGCGCCGGCCGCGACGGCCTTGGAGGCGTCGGGGCCGTAGTCGCCCCAGCTGAGGGAGTTCGTCTCGGGGTCGACCTCGATGCGGAACGGGTTGCGCACACCCATCACGAAGATCTCGGGACGGGTCAGCTCGGTTCCCGGGGCGAACAGGTTGCCCTCGGGGATCGTGTACGTGCCGTCGGGCTCCACGTGGATGCGGAGGATCTTGCCGCGCAGGTCGTTGGTGTTGCCGGCGCCGCGACGGGAGTCGAACCCGGGGTTCATTCCGGGCGCGTCGTTGTTCGGCGCGAAGCCGTTCGAACCCGGGGTGCTCGCCGGGGTGTTGTCACCCGTGGAGAGGTAGAGGTTGCCGTCGGCGTCGAAGTCGATATCGGCCCCGACGTGGCAGCACTGGCCGCGCTGCACCTCGACGTCGAGGATCTTCTGCTCGCTGGCGATGTCGAGACTGGAGCCGTTCCAGGTGAAGCGGGAGAGGCGGTTCACGCCCACCCACCGATCCCAGTACGACTCGTCGGCTCCTGCGGGCAGGCTGTTGGGCGCGTTGCCCACCGGGGTGTCGGCGACTCCGTCGCCGTCGGCGTCGATGGGCGAGTAGACCAGGTAGACCCAGTTGTTGTTCTCGAAGTCGGGGTCGAGTGCGACGGTCTGAAGGCCGTCCTCGGAGTTGATGTAGACGGGGATCGTGTTGACCGTCTTCGTGACACCGGTGGCGGGGTCTGTCAGACGCAGATCGCCGTTACGAGCGGTGTGGAGCACCTTCTTGTCGGGCATCACCGCGAGGTCGATGGGCTCGCCGACGTTCTTCGTCAGCAGCACCTTCTCGTAGTTCGACCAGTCGAGCGCTGCTGCGGTGTCATCGGGGGTCGTGACGGGGGGAGTGGTGCCTGGTTCTTCCGTGACGGGCGGGTGGTCATCGCCCTCGTGGGCGTACGCGGGCAGAGCGCCCGCACCCAGGGCCGTCAGCGCGAGGGCGCCGATGGCGAAAGAGGCTACGGCGCGCTGGCGCCGGCTCTGCCGCCGGGAAATAAGATTCATCGTGAAACAGCTCCTGTTTTGCGAGTTCGAGTTGTTTTCACCGGGTCGTCACCAGCCGGTCCAACGGCTTCGCGTGGCGACCCGGGCCTAAGCCCGCGCGGAGTCCTCCGCGCGCCATGTCCTCCACTCCTCGTCGAGTTGGGGCAGGCCGGGCCGCGGGACGCAGCGAAACGAACCGTGGGGCCTGCGGGGGGTCGAGCGCTCGGTCCGTCTATGAGCGAGCTGCTCAGTCGTCATCATGACGGATGTTCCAACAGCGGTCAATCAAAAGGTGACGAATAACCGGTAACAAGACTCTCATCTACTCGTATCTTGTAAATGTCCGTCGTCGCGCATAGCATCGGCCCCGTTGCCGTCGGAGCCTCCCAACGCTCCGTCGCCGTCTCGATCTTTCGGGCGATGTCGCCCGCAGCCCAAAGGAGGGCCCCATGCTTCACGGACTGACCGGATGGCATCTGCTCATCGTTCTCGCCGTCATCCTTCTCCTCTTCGGCGCGGCCAAACTGCCGGCGCTCGCGAAGAGCGTCGGGCAGTCCGCCCGCGTCTTCAAGGGTGAGATGAAGGCGATGAAGTCGGAGGATGAGAGCGTCGCGGCCGCACCTGCGCCTGCGCCTGGAGTGGCGGCGGCCCCGCACGCCGCCTCCGACGCCGGCGACCGCGCGTCGACGCGCTGAGATAAGAGGTGTCCGCGCCCCTGCGGGCGTCGGCCGCCGAGAAGAAGGCGCACCGCCGCGATCGGCGCATGTCGCTGGGCGGCCACCTGGTCGAACTGCGCAAGCGGCTCATGATCGCCGCGTTCGCCCTCGTGCTCGGGATGGTCGGCGCCTTCATCTTCACCGACGCCGTGATCCACCTCATCACCGAACCGATCCGCGTCGTCGCGGCATCGCGGGGCGATGACTTCGCCGTCTTGAACTTCGACACTGTGACGAGCGGGTTCGATCTGCGCATGCGGATCGCCTTCGCCATCGGCATCCTCGCCTCGGCGCCCATCTGGCTGTGGCAGATCTGGGCGTTCATCATGCCCGGGCTGAGCCGGTCGGAGGTTCGCTACACCGTCGGTTTCCTCGCCGCCGCGATCCCGCTCTTCTTCGCCGGCTGCGCCTCGGGTCTGGCGATCGTTCCGCACATCGTCGAGCTCATGGCCACCTTCGTGCCCGAGCAGGGGGCTCAGTTCTATACGGCGTCCTTCTACTACGACTTCGTGTTCAAGCTCCTGATCGTCGTCGGAGTCGCGTACGTGCTGCCGGTGTTCCTCGTCGCTCTGAACCTCGCCGGCGTGATGAGCGGGCGTGAGATCCTTCGCGGCTGGCGCATCGCCATCCTCGTGGCCACGCTCTTCGCGGCCCTGGCCACACCCGCAGCCGATGTCATCTCGATGCTGATGCTGGCGGGAGTGCTGAGTGCTCTCTTCTTCGCGGCGGTGGGGGTCTCGCTGATCCTCGATCGCCGGAAGGCGAAGGCGCTGCCCGTCGTGCCCGATCGTTCGGAGCTTCAGGCATGACCTTCGGCCTGACGTTCGAGAAGCTCATCCTGATCGGTTTCCTCGCCGCGATGCTCATCGGTCCCGCTCGACTGCCCGTCTACGCGGCAGGCCTTCGCCGTGTCGTCGACCGCGCCACGGTGTTCGCGCGATCCGCCGAGGGCCGCCTCCGAGAGGAGCTCGGACCCGAGTTCACCGACAGCGATTGGCGTCAGCTCGATCCCCGTCGGTTCGACCCGCGTCGCATCGTGCGCGAAGCCCTCATCGCCGAGACGGAGGCGCCGTCGGCGGCGGAGGGTCGGCATCGGGGCGCCGCCCCGGTGCCGGTGGAGCCGTCGGCGGGTCGGCGGGCCGTCGGCGAGGGCGACACGCGGGCCTGAGTCGACGCATCCGTCAGACCAGGCGTGCGGAGGTCGGCCGGAACGACGAAGGGCGGGACGAGATCGTCTCGCCCCGCCCTTCACCGTGTGGTGCGTGTCAGCCCTCGAAGAGCGACAGCGTGATCGTCGCGGCGTAGCTGCCGGGGGCGACCGTGCCGG
This sequence comes from Microbacterium sp. Gd 4-13, assembly GCF_003095395.1. GTDB lineage: Bacteria > Actinomycetota > Actinomycetes > Actinomycetales > Microbacteriaceae > Microbacterium. The sequence goes on along the minus strand of NZ_QEIJ01000005.1, from coordinate 60,941 downwards.
GGGTGCGCAGCGTCAGCTCGGCGTTGGCGGAGTAGGAGCCGGGCGCGGCCGCGGCGGCGTTGTCGGCCAGGGCGAGCAGCTCCTGGTCGTCGCCGAACCCGGAGCCGAACGGTGCGCCGGGGAGCACTTCGTCGCCCTCGCTGACGAGCGCGGGGTCGCCCGCGGTGATCGCCGGAGCCCAGCCGAAGGCGTCGGCCGCGAGGATGTCGGGCTGGTCGGCGTCACCGGTGAAGTCGGTGATCGAGCCGAGCACGTACCAGAACGCCTCGGGATCGACGTCCTCGGCGAGGCGGGTATCGGTGACCGTGACCGTCGGGAGCGTCCCGGTGAAGACCCGGTCGGTTCCGATCGAATCCGTCTCGGTGAGGGCGGCGGACTCGCCGGCCACGGTCAGGGCGAGGGCTCCCGGTTCAGCGTTCGGTTCGATCTCGACGCTGACGTCGACGGAGTCCTCGGTCGCGGCGATGGCTGCACCGGAGCCGAGGGCGGTGAGGATGCCGATGCCGAGCGCGGCGACGCCGATGCGTGCGCCCAGCCCGTTGCGGGTGGAGGTCATCATGGTTCAGCTCCGTTCTGCGGTCGTCGCGACGACGGCCCGCGAGGGTGCGACCGACGGGTCGGCCGCGATGTGTTCGATGGGCGGGGCAGCGGTGCGCAGCCCGGTGAACGGGATGCCGACCGTCGAGACGGTGGGCATCGATGACGAAATCGTCTCGTGGCCGCGCTGTCACGAAGGTCGGTGTACTCGGGTTCGATGTGACAGTAGTCGGCAGACTGACAACCGTCAAGCAGAAGTTGCCGGAATGGCATCAAATGTTCTTCTGGTCGCGGAATGCCGAAAACACAGGTCTCGATCCGCCTCTGAGCGAAGGATCGTCGTCTGCAGATCCTCGGTCCGACCTCGCAGCCGGGAGCGAAACACCATTCACCTGACAGGTTTTGTAGACAACGCGGCAAAAGTTGCCTACGATGACGACGCCCGTTCTCGCCGCTGTTTGTCTCGGCACTCGCGCGCGGGGCGGCAATGACCCAAAGGAGCAAAGATGCCCGAATCTGCTGTCTTGTCCGGCACTCGCCGGCGCAGCACTCGCCGAGCGGCGAGATCCCTGATCGCGGTGGCGCTCGGCAGCGTGCTGGTCGCCGCCGGCGCGATCGTTCCCGCCTCCGCGGCGGACCTGCCTCGCCAGGACCAGGGTGTGACGCTGCGGACCTACTACACCCCGCCCCTCACCCAGCTCTGCACGCTGAAGTCCGGCCAGACCCCGAACGTCGACAAGCTGATGTCGAACATCAACTACTCGACCGACGAGGACTTCGGCGGCAACGACAACTTCATCTCCCACGTGACGGCGAACCTCACCGTCGAGACCCCCGGGGCCTACACGTTCCGCCTGAGCAGCGACGACGGATCGCGCATGACGCTCGACGGCAAGCTGCTGATCGACAACGACGGCCTGCACGGCACCGAAGCGGTCGAGGGCACCACCACCCTCGACGTCGGCGTCCACGACCTCTTCGTCGAGATGTTCGAGGCCACGAACGGCCAGGCGCTGAAGCTCGAATGGAAGGTCCCCGGGACGTCTTCGTTCGTTCTCGTGCCCACCAGCGCTCTGAGCACAGAGGCCGGTGTCGTGCGGGTGACCGCCCCCGGCACCAAGTACTGCGAGGGCAGCACCGACTCCGCCGGAGACGGTCTGCGCCTCGACGCGGTCAACCCCAACTACTCCCTCGTGAACCTGCGCCCGGAGGGCTTCACCCCGAAGGTCTCGGGCCTGGCGTTCCTCGGCGACAAGCTGGCCGTCCTCACCACCGGCTCGGTCAACTCGGGCGGCTGGGACACGTCGAAGCCCGGCGAGGTGTACCTCCTCGACGGCGTCCAGACGGCCGCCGGCCCCCAGGACGTGACCTACAAGAAGGTCGCCGACGGACTGCTCAACCCCATGGGCATCGATGTGATCGACGACAAGATCTACGTATCGGAGCGCTACCAGCTCACCGAGCTCAGCGACCCCGACGGTGACGGCCTCTTCGACGCCAAGCGGAAGGTCGCCGAGTACCCCTCGGGCAACAACTTCCACGAGTTCGCGTTCGGCCTCATCCACGACGACGAGAACTTCTACGTGAACCTCTCGGTCGCCATCAACAACGGCGGGGCCACCACCAACCCGCAGCCGGCGAAGAACCGCGGCACGTCGGTCGCGATCAACCGCACCACGGGGGAGCTCACCTATATCGCCGGTGGACTGCGCACGCCTAACGGCGTCGCCTTCGGCCCCGAGAACGAGCTGTTCGCGATGGACAACCAGGGCGCATGGCTTCCGTCCAACAAGCTGGTGAACATCAAGCCGGGTCGCTTCTTCAACCACTTCACCACCGACATCGACGGCAAGCCGGGCCTGTTCGACGACCAGCCCGTCACCCAGCCCGTCGTCTGGATCCCGCAGAACGAGATCGGCAACTCCCCGAGCACGCCGATCATGCTCAAGGACGGTCCTTTCGCCGGCCAGATGATGTTCGGCGACGTGACCTACGGCGGTCTGCAGCGCGCCTTCCTCGAGAAGGTCGACGGTGAGTTCCAGGGTGCGGTGTTCCGTCACTCCGCCGGGTTCGAGGTCGGGGTCAACCGCGTCATCGAGGGCCCGGACAAGTCGCTCTACATCGGCGGCACCGGCGAGGGCGGCAACTGGGGTGAGGCGGGCAAGCTCACCTACGGCCTCCAGAAGCTGGTTCCGAACACGACCCCGAGCGCGTTCGACATGACCTCGATGAAGGTCGTCGAAGGCGGATTCCAGATCGAGTACACCGAGCCCATCTCGGACGAGACGGTCGCCAACATCTCGAAGGCCTACCAGGCCAAGCAGTGGCGCTACCTGCCCACCTCCACCTACGGCGGACCCAAGCTCGACGAGGAGGTGCTGAGCGTCTCCGGCGCCCAGGTCTCCGACGACAAGCGCACGGTCACGCTGCAGATCGAGGGACTGAAGCAGGACCGCGTGGTCTACATCCGTTCGCCGCGTCCGTTCGAGGCGGCCTCGGGCAACGACCTGTGGAGCACCGAGGCCTGGTACACGCTGAACTCGCTGCCGGGCTACGTCTCGCCGGCCGACCGCGGCTGGTACGAGGCCGAGGAGGCGACGCTCACCGGCGGCGCCAAGGTCGACTGGGAGCACAGCGGATACTCCGGTGCCGGTTTCGCTGGCGGCATGTGGAACGCGGGATCGGCCTTCACGTTCACCGTGGACTCCGAGACGGCGGGCAACTTCCCCGTGAACGTGCGGTACTCGAACGGGCCCAACCCCGCACCCGGGGCGAAGGACGTCGGTCTCTACGTCAACGGCACCAAGGTCGACAACTGGACGTTCCCGTCGACCGGTGACTGGAAGACCTGGAGCACGATCACCCGCAACCTCGACCTCGTCGCGGGGGCGAACAGCATCGCCCTCAAGTACGAGACGGGTAACAAGGGAAACATCAACGTCGACGTCCTGTCGATCGGCTCGGCCACCGACATCTGCGCCCCGGCACAGATCGAAGACGGCTACCGCGGCATGTTCGACGGCACGCTCGCGAGCCTCGACGACTGGCGCATGGCCGGACCCGGTGGGTTCGGACGCCAGGACGACTGCAGCATCCGTGGTGAAGGCGGCCTGGGTCTGCTGTGGAACCGCACCGAGCAGTTGACCGACTACAGCCTGAAGCTGGACTGGAAGCTCGTCGCCGACCACAACGGTGGCGTGTTCGTCGGGTTCCCGAACCCGGGCAACGACCCGTGGGTCGCGGTGAACCAGGGGTACGAGATCCAGATCGACGCGACGGATGCGGCGGATCGCACCACGGGCGCGATCTACACCTTCCAGGGGGCGAACGCGGAGGCCGTCGAGGCGTCGCTGAACCCCGTCGGTTCGTGGAACGGCTACGAGATCGTCGTGAAGGGGAAGAACATCAAGATCTACCTCAACGGCACCCTCGTGAACGACTTCACGAGCACGGATCCGAACCGCCTTCTCGAGGACCGCTTCATCGGCGTCCAGAACCACGGCGGCGGTGAGGCGGTGTCGTACCGCAACATCCGCGTCAAGGATCTGACCGCTCCGGCGCCCCTGTCGGTGAGCGCGACCAGCGAGGTCCGCTGCATCGCCGGGAAGGGATCGCTGACGGTTCGTGCCACGAACTCCGATACGGTTCCTGTGGACGTCACGCTGACGTCCGCGTACGGCGAGAAGGTCGTCAAGGCGGTGAAGCCCGGCGCCACGGTGGCTCACACCTTCACCACCCGCCAGGCCTCCGTCCCGGCAGGATCGGCGACGGTCGCAGCGACAGGCGACAGCAGGACCGGCGAGGCGACGACCGCCTACGCCGCGAAGAGCTGCCGCTAGGCGCAGAGAACCTCGCCCTCCGGTGGCGGACCTCGTGTCCGCCACCGGAGGGTCTCCTTTTGCCCCGTCAGTCCGGGAGGACCCCATGCTCGCCACCCTCGGCCGCGCCACCGTTCGGCGCCGTTTCCTCTTCCTGGGCGTGTGGGGTCTCCTCATCGTCATCGGGGCGGTCTTCGCCGGTGACGTCTTCGATCGGATGACGTCGGTCGACGACGCACCCGCCGGCGCCGAGTCGCTGATCGCCCAGGAGCGCCTGGACCAGCTTGACCCCGAAGGAGAGCTCGTCACGGCCGTGATCGCGGGGGAGGACTTCTTCTCTCCCGCGCTGCGCGAGAGCGCGACGTCGGTGCTGACCGGCATCCGGGAGGTTCCGGGAGTGGTCGACGTCTCAGACGCCTACACCTCCGGTGGCGCGATCGGAGATGACGGTCGATCGTCGCTCGTGGTGGTCGAAATCGACCGCGCACTCGAGGGGGAGGCCGCCCTCGCGGTGGCCGCGGAGGTCTCCGAGCGTCTCCACACGATCGCCGCCCCCGAGGTGCTCGTCGGAGGGCAGCTGCTCGCCGAGCAGGCCTTCGTCGATCGCGCCCTCACCGACGCCGCGATCGGCGAGGGGATCGCCATCGTCGTCCTGCTCGTCGTCCTCGTCATCGTGCTGGGCGGCTTCCGCGTCGGCATCCTGCCCATCGTGGTCGCTCTGGCGTCCATCGTGGTGACGCTCCTGGTGCTCGGGGCCGTGGTCGCGGTCATGCCCGTCAACGAGTTCGCGGTCAACATCGTCACGATCCTGGGTCTGGGCCTGGCAGTGGATTACAGCCTGCTCGTGATCATGCGCTTCCGCGAGGAGCGGCAGAACGACCCCGATGCGCCGCTCGAGCTCCTGATGACCCGCACGGTGGCCTCCGCCGGCAGGGCCGTCCTCATCTCGGGTCTCGCCGTGTTCATCGCCCTCGTCGGCGTGCTCCTCCTGGGTGACCCCCTGCTGTCGGGTATGGCGCTGGGCGGCGCGATCGTGGTGGTGTTGTCCACCGCGGCGGGTCTCGCGCTGCTTCCGCCGGCGCTCGCCGTGGTGCACCGGCACCTTCCGGCCCGGGGGGTCCGCACGTGGGCGCGGCCGTGGTCGCGCCCGGACGCGTCGGCATCGCGGGGCTGGCTCGCACGCTCCGCCGGTCTCGCCCAGCGTCGGCCGGTCGCGGTCGTCATCGGCGCCGTTGTCGTCCTCCTCGCCCTGGCCGCCCCCCTCTCCTCCCTCGCACTCGACAGCTCCGACATCCGCTCGCTGCCGCCGGCGGCCGAGGAGCGCCGCGCCTACGAGGCGACGACGACGGGCTTCGCCGGGTTCGGCGTCGAGCCGGTGACGGTCGTCGTCGACGGCGCGGTCGGCGACCCCGCCGTCGTCGCCGTCCTCGACCGCATCGCCGCGTCGCCCGATGTCGCCGACGCCGATCTCGTCGCCGACCTTCCGGGGGACGTCACCGCCGTCGATTTCACCCCGGTCGGCGACAGCGCGACGAGCGCGGCCGCGCAACGCCTGGTGCACGAGGCGCGGGCGGTCGACACCGACCTGACCGTGCAGGTGACCGGCCCCGCGGCGGCCCTCGTCGACACGCAGGAGCATCTGCTGCAGCGCATCCCGCTCGCCGTCGGCGTCGTCGCCGTGGCCAGCTTCGCGCTGCTGTTCGCCCTGACCCGGTCGGTCATCGTTCCGGTGAAGGCGCTGCTTCTCAGCATCCTCACCATGACGGCGACGCTGGGGGTGCTCGTCATGATCTTCCAGTGGGGCTGGGGGAGTGCGCTCCTCGGGTTCGAGCCGGTGGGCACCCTCGACGTGACCACGCCGCTGTTCATCGGGCTTCTCGCGTTCGGACTCACGATGGACTACGAGGTCTTCCTGCTCGCGCGCATCCGCGAGAGGTGGGTCGAGCGTGACCCCGCCGTCGATCCGCGCGCGGCGAACGCCGAGGCCGTGAGGTACGGGATCACGCAGACCGGCCCCGTGGTGACCACCGCCGCTCTGGCGATCTGCATCGTGTTCCTGGGCTTCGCGGTCGGCGAGCTCGTCGCGATGAAGGAGATCGGCATCGGGATGCTGGTGGCCGTGCTCTTGGACGTGACGCTCATCCGCGGGCTGCTGCTGCCGGCGGCCATGACGCTCCTCGGCCGCGGGAACTGGTGGCCGTCCGCCGGTGCCCGCAGGCATGATCCCGATGCGCGCGTCATCCGCGTACCGGAACCCGCCAAGATGTGACCCTCCCCCCTCCCACCCACGTCGAAAGCCCAGAACACCCGGAGCACGCGGGATGCGCGTCCGGGTGTTCTGGGCTCTCGGGGCCGAGCGGATGCGGCGGGGCTCCGCTACCGCGTGAGGATGAGGGCGTCGCCCTGGCCGCCCCCGCCGCAGAGGGCGACGGCGGCAGTGCCCGAGCCGCGACGGACGAGCTCGTGCGCGGCGTGCACGACGAGGCGGTTGCCCGATGCGCCGATCGGGTGACCGATCGCGATCCCGCCGCCGTGGATGTTCACGACGTCGTCGGAGAGACCGAGCTCGGCCTGCGAGCGCGCGACGACGGCGCCGAACGCCTCGTTGATCTCGACGACGTCGAGGTCGGCGGCGACGATGCCCTGCCTCGCCATCGCCGCCTCGATGGCACGCGCGGGCTGTTCGTGCAGGGAGTTGTCGGGTCCGGCCACCTGCCCGTGGGCGCCGACGACGGCCAGGACCGGCCAGCCGTTCTCGGCGGCGTGCGAGCGGGTCGTCAGCACGACCGCCGACGCCCCGTCGGAGATCGGGGAGGAGTTGCCGGCGGTGAGCGACCCGCCGGCGGCGAAGGCGGGGCGCAGGCCCGCGAGCGTCTCGACGGTGGTGTCGGGGCGGATGCCCTCGTCGCGCGACACGACGACCGGGGCGCCCTTGCGCTGCGGCACTTCGACGACCGCGATCTCCGCGTCGAACACTCCGGCCTCCTGCGCCGCGGCCGCGCGCTGGTGCGAGCGGGCGGCGACAGCATCCTGAGCCTCGCGGCTCACGGCGAACCGCTCGTTCGCGCGCTCGGTGGAGGCGCCCATGCTCTCGTTGTCGGTCGCGTCGGTGAGCCCGTCGTGCGCCATGTGGTCGAGAGCCTCGACCGACCCGTAGGCCCACCCCTCGCGCGAGCCCATCAGCAGGTGCGGCGCGCGGCTCATCGACTCCATGCCGGCCGCGACCACCACCTTCGCGTCTCCGGCGTCGATCATGCGTTTGGCGTCGATCACGGCGGTGAGCCCCGACAGGCACACCTTGTTGATCGTCGCGGCGTGGACGCCCCAGGGGATGCCGGCCCCCCGCGCCGCCTGGCGGGCAGGATTCTGCCCCGCTCCCGCCTGCAGCACCTGGCCGGCGAGTACCGCGTCGACCGCGTCGGCGGGCACGGAGCCGCGCTCGAGGGCCGCGCGTATCGCGATCGAGCCGAGCTCGGTGGCGGAGAGCGAAGACAGCTGCCCTTTCAGGCGCCCCTGCGGGGTGCGAGCGGCGGAAACGAGAACGACGTCGTCCGTGGTCATGCGTTCACCCTAAGCGCGTCGGCGACGATGAGGCGGGCTCCGTCGCCGCCACGACCTCGTCGACCGCGACCCCGGGGCGGAGCCCCACGTCCCGCCCGCTGACGTCCCCGCCGCCGGGTGCGTAGGCTCTCCCTATGCACGGCGAATACAAGGTACCCGGCGGCAAGCTCGTCGTCGTCGACCTCGACAACGTCAACGGCCGCATCTCGGGGTTCCACCTCGCAGGCGACTTCTTCCTCGAGCCCGACTCCGCGCTCGACGACATCGACGCGGCGGTGAACGGCCTCGCCGTCGAGTCCGACGTGCCGACGATCGCCGCCGCGATCCGCGCGGCGTTGCCCGAGGGCGCTCAGCTGCTCGGCTTCACGCCGGAGTCGGTCGCCACGGCCGTCCGCCGCGCCCTCATCACCGCCCCCGGGTGGAAGGACTTCGAGTGGGAGGTGCTGCACGACAAGCCCGTCTCGCCGCGCATGAATCTCGCCCTCGATGAGGTGCTCACCACTCGCGTCGGCGACGGCCGGCGCCGGCCCAGCCTGCGCCTGTGGGAGTGGGACGAGAGCGCCGTCGTCATCGGTTCGTTTCAGTCGTATCGCAACGAGGTCGACCCGGCGGCCGCCGCCCGCCACGGCTTCGACGTCGTGCGACGGATCTCGGGTGGCGGGGCGATGCTCATGGCCGCGAACTCGATCGTGACGTACTCGCTCTACGTGCCGGCCTCGCTCGTCGCCGGCATGACCTTCGCCGACTCCTACGCGTTCCTCGACGACTGGGTGCTGCAGGCGTTGCAGTCGCTCGGCATCGACGCGACCTACCAACCGCTCAACGACATCGCCGGGCCCCACGGCAAGATCGGCGGTGCCGCGCAGAAGCGACTCGCCAACGGCGGCGTCCTGCACCACGCGACCCTCAGCTACGACATGGACGGCCAGACGCTGACCGAGGTGCTGCGGATCGGCCGCGAGAAGCTCAGCGACAAGGGCACGGTCTCGGCCGCCAAGCGGGTCGATCCGCTGCGCAGCCAAACCGGCCTTCCGCGCGAGCAGATCATCGACCGCTTCATCTCGACGTTCTCCACCCTGTACGGAGCCGTACCCGGCCGCATCAGCGACGAGGAGTACGCCGAGGCCGAGGCGCTCGTGGCATCGAAGTTCTCGAGCGACGCCTGGCTGCACCGGGTGCCGTGACCTCCGGCGCCGCCCTCCCCGGATCGGTGCAGATCTACTCGGGAGACAACCTCGCCGCCGCCGCGGCCCTGGCCGACGGCGCCTTCACGCTGGTCTACCTCGACCCGCCCTTCAACACCGGGCGCACGCGCGAGCGCGCGGTCGAGACCGCCCGCACGTGGGCGCCGGCGCCCACCCCCGACGAGGCTGCGCCCGATACGGCTGCGGCTGCGCCCGGTACGGCTGCGGCTGCGTCCGGTACGGCTGCGGCGTCGTCTGCAGTCACAACTCAGGATGAACCCGGGGCGGCAGCGGCAGAGACCGCGGAATCACGCGAGCGCGACGCCGAGGTCGCAGCATCCGTCCTGAGTACGGGCGAGGATGCCGCGCAGACCATCGTGTGGCGCGGGTTCCACGGGCGCGAGTACGAGCGGCTGCGCGGAGATCTGCGGGCCTACGACGACCGGTTCGACGACTACTGGGGGTTTCTGGAGCCGCGGCTGGTCGAGGCATGGCGGCTGCTCGCCGACGACGGCACCCTCTACCTCCACCTCGACTACCGCGAGGCGCACTACGCCAAGGTGCTGATGGATGCCCTGTTCGGGCGCGAGCGGTTCCTGAACGAACTCATCTGGGCCTACGACTACGGGGCGAAGACCCGCCGGCGGTGGCCGACGAAGCACGACACGATCCTCGTCTACGTGAAGAACCCGCAGCGCTACCACTTCGACTCCGAATCGGTCGACCGCGAGCCCTATATGGCGCCGGGTCTGGTCACCGCCGAGAAGGTGGCGCGGGGCAAGCTCCCCACCGACGTGTGGTGGCACACGATCGTGCCGACGACCGGGCGCGAGAAGACCGGTTATCCGACGCAGAAGCCGGAGGGCATCCTCCGACGCATCGTGCAGGCGTCGAGCCGCGAGGGCGATCACGTGCTCGACCTCTTCGCCGGCAGCGGCACCACCGGGGCGGTCGCCGCGGCCCTCGGTCGGCACGCGGTGCTCGTCGACGACAATCCCGCCGCCGTCGCGGTCATGCGCGAGCGGATACCGCACGCGACCGTGGTCGAGGTCGCCTCCGCCCCCGTAGCCTGAGTCCATGCGATTCGGACTCTTCATTCCCCAGGGCTGGCGCTTCGACCTCGTCGACATCGCCCCCGCCGACCACTGGCGCGTCATGGCCTCTCTCGCGCAGGACGCCGACGAGGGTCCGTGGGAGTCGCTGTGGGTGTACGACCACTTCCACACGACCCCCGTGCCGAGCGAGGAAGCCACGCACGAAGCGTGGACGCTCATGTCGGCGTTCGCCGCCTCGACCGACCGCATCCGCCTCGGTCAGATGTGCACGTGCATGGGCTACCGCAACCCGGCCTACCTCGCCAAGGTCGCCGCGACCGTCGACCTGATCTCGGGCGGGCGCGCCGAGATGGGCATCGGCGGCGGCTGGTACGAGCACGAGTGGCGGGCGTACGGTTACGGCTTCCCGCCGATCGCCGAGCGGCTCGGGCGTCTCCGCGAGGGCGTGGAGATCATGCACCAGGCGTGGACGACCGGTTCGGCGACCCTCGACGGCACCTACTACCAGGCGGACGGTGCGATCGTCCGGCCGCTCCCGCTGCAGGAGGGCGGCATCCCGCTCTGGATCGCCGGTGGCGGCGAGAAGGTCACGCTCAAGATCGCGGCCAAGTACGCCTCGTACACGAACTTCGGCAGCTCGATCGAGGAGTTCGCCCACAAGTCCGAGGTGTTGCGCGGTCACACCGACGCGCTCGGCCGCGACTTCGACGAGATCACCCGATCGACGAACTTCAACACGATCGTCGCTGCGACCGAGGCGGAAGCGTCCGATCGGCTCGACGCGGTCATCGCCCGCCTGACGCCCCACGTCGGAGCCGAGCGGGCCGCGCAGATGGAACGCGACTACCGCGAGTCGCCCGCGTTCGGCACCCCCGAGCAGATCGTCGAGCGTCTCTCCGAACGGGCCGCCGCGGGCCTCGGCTACGCCATCCACTACTTCCCCGAGGCGGCCTACGACCGCTCCGGTGTGGACCTCTTCGAGCGCGAGGTCGTGCCGGCGCTGCGCTGAGCGCGCCTCGCGTCGGGGCGCAGCATCCGCTCCACACTCAACTGCTCGAATCCACACCCCGCGGCAGCGCGGGCGTGTGGGTTCGAGCGGGAGAGTGTTGATCGGATGCGGCGGAGCCGCCCCGGCATCCGGGGTCAGCGGGGGTCGCGCCAGGAGTGCTGCGGGGCGTAGCCGAGGAGGCGACGTGCCTTGTCGATCGACAGCAGGGTGTCGTGGTCGCCGAACTCGCCGCGCAGCTCCACCCCGGGGAACACCTCGGCGATGAGCTCGGCGTTCGGGCGATCCATCACGGTGTCGGCTGCGGCGATGATGAAGCGGTCGAATCCGGGCGGGGCGATCTCGAGCGCACGCTCGACCGCCTGGGCGCCGTCGCGGGCATCGATGTAGCCCCACAGGTTCCACTTGCGGGTCGTCGCGTCGGCGTCGAACGACGGGAACTCGTCGTAGTCGTCGGGCACCATGACGTTCGAGAAGCGCAGCGCGGTGATCGACAGCTGCGGGTTCCAGCGCACGAGCTCGATCGCGAGCTGCTCCTCGAGGTGCTTCACGAGGGAGTACACCGATTCTGGACGAGCCGGGTACTCCTCGTCGACGGGGATGTACGGCGGCGGCACGTCGAACGGCAGCCCCAGCACCGTCTCGCTCGAGGCGTACACGATCCGGTCGATGCCGAGCCGGACGGCCGCCCAGAACACGTTGAAGCTCGCGGTGATGTTGTTGTGGAACGTCGCGATGTCGGAGCGGATGCCGGGTGCCGGGATCGCCCCGAGGTGCACGAGCGCATCGACCCCGTCGTGCTGGTCGCCCACGCCGGCGAGGGCATCGATCACCTGCCCGTAGTCGGTGAGGTCGACCTGGACGAACCCCGGTCCGCGGGTGCCGACCACGTCGAGGCCGATCACCTCGTGCCCGTGCTCGCGCAGTTCGCGGGCGACGACCGTGCCCAATTTTCCCGATGATCCCGTCAGTGCGATACGCATGGCTCCACAGTGGCACGCCGCCCCTCGGTGGGAGGCCCGCTTGCGCTCGACGCCGCAGACCGACCATGCGTCGAAGAACGGATGCTGCGGCGCTCACGCCCACCGGAGGCTTCGCAGACGCGATCCCGCCGAACGCGGCGGCATCCTCGGAGCGTCGAGAGATCGGGTCAGGCGTCGCGCCGGGCGCCCTCCGAGGCGGCGACGGTGAACAGGTGCGGGGCGGTGTAGCCCGCGGCGGTGAAGGCGCGCTCGACCGCGGCCGCAGCATCCGCGATCTTCTCGCGCGGCAGAAGTGCGATCGCCGACCCGCCGAACCCGCCGCCGGTCATCCGCGCGCCGAGGGCGCCGGCCTCGAGCGCCGTGTCGACGGCGAGGTCGAGCTCGGGCACCGAGATCTCGAAGTCGTCTCGCATCGACGCGTGCGACGCCGTCAGCAGCTCGCCGATCGCCGTCGGTCCGTCTGCGCGCAGGGTCGCCACCGTGTCGAGGACGCGCTGGTTCTCGGTCACGATGTGACGCACTCGGCGGAAGGTCTCGTCGTCGAGGATCTCGCGTGCGCGGTCGAGGTCGGCGACCGAGACGTCGCGCAGCCAGGTGACGCCGAGCGCGGCGGCGCCCGCTTCGCACGACGCGCGACGCTCGCGGTACCCGCCCGACGAGTGCGCGTGCTCGACGCGGGTGTCGACGACGAGGATCTCGAGCCCTGCCGCGTCGAACCCGAGGTCGACGGAGTCGGCCTCGAGCGTGCGGCAGTCGAGGAAGGTCGCCGCATCCGGGCGGCCGAGCATCGACGCCATCTGGTCCATGATGCCGGTGGGAGCCCCGACCGCGTCGTTCTCGGCGATCCGCCCGACGCGGGCGAGCGCGACGAGGTCGAGGCCCGCGCCCCACACGTCGTTGAGGGCCGAGGCGACCGAGCTCTCGATGGCCGCCGACGACGACAGCCCGGCGCCGACGGGCACGTCGGACGCGATGGCGATGTCGACACCGCGCGCGATGCCCGCGGTCGACGCGGCGCGCAGCGCCCACGCGACGCCCAGCGGGTAGGCGGCCCACCCGAGCCCGCCGGCGTCGATCGCCGCGTCGAGCTGGGAGAGCGCGACCTCGACGGGTCCGTCGGCGAACGTGCTGGCTACCCGGATGACGTCGTCGTCGCGCACCGCGAGGGCCGCGGCCGTGCGGTGCCCGATCGCGAACGGCAGCACGAAGCCCTCGTTGTAGTCGGTGTGCTCACCGATGAGGTTGACACGGCCCGGAGCCGACCACACCCCCTCGGGAGCGCGATCGGTGAGGGTGGCCAGCAGGGCGGATGCTGCGGAGAGCGACACGGTCATTCGCACACCTCGGGAACGGATGCGATGGCCGCGCGGATGCGCTCGGCCTGGGACTCGGGGGTGACGTCGGCGATCCACGCACCCATGGCCGATTCGCTGCCGGCGAGGAACTTGAGCTTGTCGGCCGCGCGCCGCGGCGACGTCAGCTGCAGGTGCAGGCGGATGCCGTCGCGACCGACACGTACGGGCGCCTGGTGCCAGGCGGCGATGTAGGGGGTCGGGGTGTCGTAGAGAGCGTCGATGCCGCGGAGCAGCCGCAGGTAGAGCGGGGCGAGTTCGTCGCGCTCGGCGTCGCTGGTCGCGGCGAGGTCGGGGATATGGCGGTGGGGGAGCAGATGCACCTCGATCGGCCAGCGCGCGGCGAACGGCACGAACGCCGTCCAATGCTCGCCCCGCACGACCACGCGTTCGGACGACTGCTCCGACTCGAGGATGCGGGCGAACAGGTCGCCGCCGACCTTCTCGACGGCCTCGAGCTGACGGCGCGTGCGCGGGGTGACGTAGGGGTAGGAGTAGATCTGGCCGTGCGGGTGCGCGAGGGTGACGCCGATCTGCTCGCCGCGGTTCTCGAACGGGAACACCTGCTCGATGCCCGGGAGCGCCGACAGTGCGGCGGTCCGGTCGGCCCACGCCTCGATGACGGTGCGGGCACGGACGACGCCCAGTGAGCCGAACGACCCTTCGTGGGCCGGGCTGAAGCACACGACCTCGCAGCGGCCGACCGAGGTGCGGCTGCGTCCGAGGCCGAGCTCGACGAGGTCGTCGTCGCCGGCCGGAGCATCGTCTCCGGCGGGGGCGTCGCCGGTGGCCTGCGCGAGCGCGGGGCCGAAGGAGGGCGACTTGTTCTCGAACACGGCGACGTCGTAGAGCGAGGGGATCTCCGACGGGTTGGTCGGCGTCTGCGGTGCCAGCGGGTCGAGGTTCGCCGGCGGAAGGAACGCACGGTTCTGCCGGGCGGAGGCGATCGAGATCCAGTCGCCGGTGAGCACGTCCTGCCGCATCGTCGCCGTCGCCGGCCTCGGGTCGAGGGTGCGCTCGTCGATCGCGCGATCGGGGCCCAGGGCAGTGCCCGGGTCGTCGAAGTAGATGAGCTCCCGACCGTCGGCGAGGCGGGTGGAGCGCTTCGCGACTCCCCCGCCGAGGGGGACCGCGTCGATGCGTTGCGTGTTCACGATAACACGCTAGCTTGCGCGCGTGATATCGTCAACATGACCAGGGAGGTCAGGATGCTGCGAGTGTCGATGGCGGATGTCGCCGAGCGCGCGGGGGTATCGGCGCAGACCGTCTCGCGGGTGGCGAACGACAGTCCGCGGGTCGATCCTGAGACCCGTGCCCGCGTCGAGCGCGCGATGAGCGATCTGGGCTACCGCATGCACCGCGCGGCTCGCGCGCTGCGCACGGGGCAGAGCCGCACGATCGGGCTCATCGTCTCGACGCTCGCGACCGTCGGCAATTCCCGGATGCTGCAGTCCATCGCCGAGGTCGCGGCCGCCGGCGACTACGCCCTCACGGTCGCCACCGCCCGCGGCGAGCGGGGCATGCTCGAGGCGTTCGCCCGGCTCCACGACGAGGGAGTGGGCGGTGCCATCGTGCTGAACGAAGCGACCCCCCTCACGCGCGAAGCCGCGGTGCCCGAGGGCATGCGACTCGTCGCCGTGGACTCTGCCCCCGACGACCGCTTCGCCCTCGTGCAGACCGACCACGCCGCGGGTGCGGCCGCGGCCACCCGGCACCTGCTCGATCTCGGGCACCCGACGGTGCACCATCTCGCGGGGCCCGCCGACTCCTTCGCCGCCGTCGAGCGCGAGCGCGGCTGGCGAGAGGTGCTCTCCTCTGCGGGGGTCACCCCGCCGCCGGTTGCCCGCGGCGACTGGACGTCGCGGTCGGGGCACGCCGCAGCATCCGGTCTTGTCGATTCCACGGCCGTGTTCGTGGCGAACGACCAGATGGCGCTGGGTGCCCTGCGCGCCTTCGCCGATGCCGGCCGGCGGGTGCCCGACGACGTCGCGGTGGTGGGCTTCGACGACATCGTGGATGCGGCGGAGTTCCGCCCGCCCCTCACGACCGTCCGTCAGGACTTCGACGAGCTCGGCGCGCGCGCCGTCGCGACCCTGATCGCACTGATCGAGGGCCGAGAGGCCGCGCCCCTGGTGTCGCTCCCGCCCGCCCTCGTGGTGCGGTCGAGCTCAGCGGTCTGACCGCGCGCTCGCTGGTGAGGTGCCACAACCCGGGGTCACGCCCGGCTCTGACGCCCCAGACTGCGGCAACTCGGCGGATCCCTAGGCTGGGCGGATGAGCGCGCAGGCCCCCGACCCGCGGTCGTGTCCGACCTGCGGCGATCCGCTCACGTTCGAGATCCTCGACGATGAGCGGTTCCTCGTGGCGTGGTCGTGCGTGAACTGCGGTCTGATCCGCACCACCGAGCCGGCCTGACCGATCATTCGCGATCGTTCAGCGGACCGAACTCGCGTCTGACATCGGCGAACGACTGAACCTCCGCCTGGAGGCGGTCGGCGAGCCAGGCGCCGTCGCGCAGCCACTTCTGCAGGTTGGCATCGCTGTCCCATCCCTCGAAAGGATCGCCGTGGCTCTCGAAGAAGGCCTGCCATCCCTCGAGATTCTCGGCCAGCTCCGGAGACAGGCCGTACGTCTCCGGCGTCGTGGTGTAGTCGACGTCCCAGGTCGGGGTCGAGCTCTCCCATAGCGGGTGGCGCCGTCCGTAGTCGCAGAACATGCGGATCACCCGACGCTCCGGCGGAGCCTGGGGCGAGGGCATCATGCCGGACACGATAGCCGCCGCCGCTAGGTCGTGTACTCCCACGGTGGTTCGCAGCCGGTGCGTATCTCGGCTATCGAGGCGGCCAACCTGCCCGTCACCGTCGCGCGGACGTTCGTCAGCCGGGCGAGTTCCGCCATGTCCGCGATGTGGCGACAGTTCAGGAGCCCCAGCTCTCGAAGCGGAAGGTCGGCGAGGGCCGCCGTGCCGACGAGCCGAGTGACATCGCTGATCGCGAGGGCAGAGAGGTGGGGGAATGTCGTGAGACTGGTCGCATCGAAGAGGCGGGCCCGGTCGATCGAGAGTCGGCGCAGCGCCGCGTCGCCGTCCCGGGTGCCGTGGAGCGAGCGGATGCGCGGTGCGCTCGCCAGGTCGAGCTCGAGGAGGTGAGCCGGGATCTCGGTCACAGCACTCGCCTCCACGTCATGGAAAGACGCCCGCTCAAGAGTGGCGATCTCGAAGACCGATTGGTTGGTCTCCCATGCGCCCGCGAAAGACGTCAGCGAGGTGAGCGGACGGAGGTCCGTTTCGGGCGCACCGAAGACCTCCAGCGACAGATGCTCGAGCGTCGTGATCTCACTGACGGGCCGGGTGTCGTAGTCGACCCCGGTCACGCTGAGAGCGGTCAATCCCAGGAAGTCGCTCAGGAACGTGAGATCTCGATGTGCGGCCGGAACGCCCAGCACATGCAGGCCGTAGCCGCGCTCGAGTATCCGTCGGCGTTCGGTGACCGTGGGGATCGCGTCCTCGAAGACGGCCATCGGAACGGCGTCCCCGGGCCCTTCGCGCAGGAGCAGTCCGTCGACGCGGGAGAAGCCCGGCAGCCCGGCCTTATCGAAGGTGTCGTGAGCCATCTCTCGGCGACGTCCCCAGCGCATGCCCCACTCTCCCACGAGCGGCGCTCTCGCGGAGCGCCGCTCCCGCACACACGGGAGGCGATGTGCGGTACGGAGGATGCTGTGAGCCAGAGCTCCCTCCGGTGTGCACATCTCCTCCGCAGTGCACGGGAATCGGGCGACGTCGGGGGGTTCAGTTCGAGACGCGCCCGAACAGCCGCGCGAAAACGCCGCCCGAGGTCTCGGACTTCGGGTGGCCCGGGCAGCGATCGGCCCGCGGCACTCCGCGCATCACTTCGTCGACGTGCTGGCCGCAGCCGGCCCAACTCGTCTTGCCGCACGTTCGGCACGTCACTTGACGGCACATCGCAACCCCTTTCATCGCAGACGCGGTGTCTGCTCATCGCAGACGCGGTGTCTGCTGCGAGCAATATACCCCCGGGGGTATCATGGGACCTATGAGAACGATCATTGTCGGCGGGGTCGCCGGGGGAATGTCGGCCGCCACGCGCCTGCGCAGGCTCGACGAGGACCGGGAGATCGTCGTCTTCGAGCGAGGGTCCCACGTGTCGTTCGCGAACTGCGGTCTTCCGTACTACGTGGGCGGGGCGATCGCCGAGCGTTCCTCCCTCCTGCTCCAGACACCCGAGGCGCTCACCGCGAGGTTTCGGATCACCGTGGCGGTGCGGCACGAGGTCGTGGCGATCGATCCGGTCGCGCACACCGTCGATGTCGTCGACCTCGACTCGGGCGTATCTCGCACGGAGCACTACGACGATCTCGTGCTGGCCATGGGTGCCTCCGCCGAACCGCGCCACGGTGCGGTGCCGAACACGACGTTGCGGAGCCTCGACGACGTCGATCGGATCATGAGCGTGCTCGCCGACGTCGACGAGCCTCGAGCGGTCGTGGTGGGGGCCGGGTTCATCGGTCTGGAGGCCGTGGAGAACCTGCTGGCCCGAGGGGCTCACGTGACGCTCGTCCAGCGCGGGCCGCAGGTTCTCTCGCCCTTGGACCCCGAGATGGCTGCCCCCGTGCGCCGGGTGCTCGAACACGCCGGAGTCGACGTGCGGTGCGGTACGACGGTCGTCGGAAGCGCCCCCGGGGTCGTCCGGCTGAGCGACGGGACCGAGGTTCCCGCCGATCTGGTCGTCCAGGCGAGCGGCGTCGCCCCGGAGAGCGGTCTCGCCCGGGCTGCCGGCCTCGCCATCGGCCCGACCGGCGGAATCGCCGTCGACCGCCGCCAGCGCACGAGCGTCGCCTCGGTCTGGGCCGTCGGCGACGGAGTGGAGAAGATCGACCGCATCGACGCCGAGCCCACGCTGGTGACCATGGCGGGGCTCGCGAACCGACACGGTCGCGCGGCGGCCGACGACATCGCCGGGCACGACGCGGGGGAGGCCGCGCCGGCATCGGGCACCTCCATCGTGGGCGTGCTCGGCGTGACCATCGGTCTCATCGGGTGGAGCGAGAGGCGGCTCGCGGCGGCCGGCCGCGCGCACCGGGTGATCCACACGCATCCGTTCTCGCACGCGACGTACTACCCGGGTGCGGAGCAGATGGCGATGAAGCTGCTCGTGGATCCGAACGATGACCGCATCCTCGGCGCGCAGATCGTCGGAGGAGACGGGGTCGACAAGCGCCTCGACGTGATCGCGGTGGCCATGGCGGCCGGTCTCACCGCCTCGTCGCTCTCGAATCTCGAGCTCGCCTACGCCCCGCAATACGGATCCGCGAAAGACCCGATCAACCTGCTGGGCAACGTCGCGGAGAACATCGCGCGGGGGATCGACCGATCGATCCAATGGCACGAGCTCAGCGACTACCGGGCGGCGGGGGCGGTCGTCGTCGACGTGAGGTCGGCCGCCGAGCACGCCGCCGGATTGATTCCCGGCGCGGTGCTCATGCCCCTCGACGAGCTGCGGGCGCGACACCGGGAGCTTCCGAACGCGCCGCTGGTCGTGCACTGCCAGGTCGGGCAGCGCGGCCACACCGCCGTGCGGCTCCTCACCCAGCTCGGCCATGACGTCCGCAACCTCGACGGCGGCTGGCTCACCTGGAGCGCCGGAACATCGGCATCGCAGAATCCTTCCGCGCAAGCCCCCCACGCATGACCGCCCGACCTCGAGAAAGAAGCAGACGTATGTCCCGTCTCACCCCTCGCACGCTCCTTCGATCAGCGCCGACACCGGCCAGAGGGGGTCGCGAATGAGCTCGTCCGGTCAGCTTCGAGACCCCGCCGCGACCCGCAAGATCGCGAACCGGCTGAAGCGCGCCCAGGGTCAGCTGGCGGGTCTCATCTCCGCCGTCGAGAGCGGCGGCGACTGCCGCGATGTCGTCACGCAGCTCGCCGCCGTCTCGAGCGCCCTCGACAGGGCGGGCTTCGCGATCATCTCGACGGCCATGCGCGAATGCCTGGACGACGAGGCGACCGCGGGCGAGGCGTCGGAGGGACGGGCGAGCGAGACGGGCGGCGGGCTCACCGTGGCCGAGCTCGAGAAGCTGTTCCTCACCCTCGCCTGAGCGGGTGCGGCGCCAGGATGGTGGCATGGCCCGCATCGTGATGGCACCCGACAGCTTCAAGGGCACCGTCACGGCACCGGATGCGGCGGCCGCGCTCGCCGCGGGCTGGCGCGCGGTGCGCCCCCGCGACGAGATCGTGCTCTCGCCGATGGCCGACGGTGGGGAGGGCACGCTCGATGCCGTGGCGGCGGCCGTTCGGGGGGCCGTGCGCGTGCCCGTCACCGTGCCCGGTCCGGCGGGTGAACCCGTCGGCGCGGTATGGCTCCGCCTCCCCGCCACAGCCGATGCGCCGGCGGGGATCGGGGTGGTCGAGCTCGCGCAGACGTCGGGCATCGAGCTGCTGCACGGGGCGCTTCGCCCGTGGACGGCGTCCACCCTCGGGTTCGGCCGCGCCGTGGCCGCCGCTCTCGCCGCGGGGGTCTCGCAGCTCGTGCTCGCGATCGGCTCGAGCGCCTCGACCGACGGCGGGGTCGGCCTCCTCCGCGCGCTCGGGGCGAGGTTCACCGATGCGGCGGGCGACCCGATCCCCGCGGGGGCCGAGGGGCTGCAGCGTCTCGCGGCCGTCGACCTCGCCGCACTCGCGCCGCTCCCGCCCGGGGGAGTGCGCGTGCTCACCGACGTCGAGAACCCCCTGCTGGGCGCACGGGGTGCGGCCCGGGTGTTCGGTCCGCAGAAGGGGATGGATGCTGCGGGCCTCGCCCGCGCCGACGCGGGCCTGGCACGCCTGGCGTCGTTCGCGCCCGCGGTCGACGCGGCCGCTCCGGGCGCCGGGGCCGCGGGCGGTACGGGCTGGGCGCTTCTCGCCTGGGGTGGCGACCTGGTCGCGGGCGCGCCGGAGATCGCCGCGTTGACGGGACTGGTCGAGTCCGCCGCATCCGCCGACCACGTCGTCACGGGCGAGGGTGCGTACGACCGGCAGTCGGCCGCGGGCAAGGTGCCGGCGCTCGTCGCGGCGCTGGCTCCCGGCCGCACGGCGCTCGTCTGCGGTCGCCTCTCCGCCGACGCCGACGTGTCGGCCTTCACGGCGACCGTGTCGCTGGCCGAGCTCGCGGGGTCGGCCGCGGCGGCAGTGCTCGATCCCGTCGTGTCAATCCGCGCCGCGGGGGCCCGGCTCGCGGATACGCTCGAACTCCATCCCCGAGGAGTCACATGACCACCGTTCGCGCGTACGCCGCCGCATCCGCCACCTCCCCCCTCGAGCCCACGACGATCGACCGCCGCGAGGTCGGCCCGCGCGACGTGCTCATCGACATCGCCTACGCGGGCATCTGCCACTCCGACATCCACACGATCCGCGGCGAGTGGGGCGAGGTCGCCTACCCGCTCACGGTCGGGCACGAGATCGTCGGCACCGTCGCCGAGGTCGGCTCCGACGTCACCCGCCACGCCGTCGGCGACCGCGTGGGCGTCGGATGCATGGTCAACTCCTGCCGCGAGTGCGAGAACTGCCTCGCCGGCGAGGAGCAGTACTGCCTGAAGGGCAATGTCGGAACCTACGCCAACGTCGACCGCGACGGCTCGATCACCCAGGGCGGCTACGCGCAGAAGGTGGTCGTCGACGAGGACTTCGTTCTGCGTGTGCCCGAGGCGATCCCGTACGAGAAGGCGGCTCCCCTGCTCTGCGCCGGCATCACGACGTATTCGCCGCTGCACCACTGGAACGCCGGACCCGGCAAGAAGGTCGCCGTCGTGGGCCTCGGCGGGCTCGGGCACATGGCGGTCAAGATCGCGCACGCGATGGGCGCCGAGGTGACCGTGCTGTCGCAGAGCCTGCGCAAGAAGGACGACGGCCTCGCCATGGGCGCCGACCATTATTACGCCACGAGCGACCCCGAGACGTTCGAGACGCTCAAGAACAGCCTCGACCTCATCGTCAACACCGTGAGCGCACCGCTCGACCTGAAGCAGTACCTCGGTCTGCTCTCGCTCGACGGCACGATGGTCAACGTCGGCGCGCCGCCCGAGCCGCTGCCGATCCAGGTGTTCACGCTGTTCTCGAACCGCCGCTCGTTCGCCGGCTCCAGCATCGGAGGCATCCGTGAGACGCAGGAGATGCTCGACTTCTGCGCCGAGCACGGCATCGCGCCCGAGGTCGAGCTCATCGACGCCGCGCAGATCAACGAGGCCTACGAGCGCGTGCTCGCCAGCGACGTGCGGTACCGCTTCGTGATCGACGCCGCCACCATCTGACCCGCCGCCGCTGCGTGCGCAGCGACGAACGACGACACCCCGGTCTCGATGAGGCCGGGGTGTCGTCGTGAGCGGATGCTGCGGGTCAGGACCCGCCGAGGGCCTCGGCGACGACCGCGCGCGCCTGCTCCTGCACCTCGCGGAGGTGGCCTTCGCCGCGGAGCGATTCCGCGTAGAGCTTGTAGACGTCTTCGGTGCCGGAGGGGCGCGCGGCGAACCACGCGTCTTCGGTCTGCACCTTCAGGCCGCCGATCGCCGCGCCGTTGCCCGGAGCGTGCGAGAGCTTGGCCGTGATGGGCTCGCCGGCGAGCTCGGTCGCGGTGACCGCGTCGGGCGAGAGCTTCGCGAGGGCCGCCTTCTGCGCGGGGGAGGCGGGCGCATCGACCCGCTGGTACGCCGACGAGCCGTAGGTGTCTTCGAGCTCCGCGTAGCGCTGCGACGGAGTCTTGCCGGTCACCGCGAGGATCTCGGCGGCGAGCAGGGCGAGCAGGATGCCGTCCTTGTCGGTCGTCCAGACCGTTCCGTCGGTGCGCAGGAACGACGCCCCGGCCGATTCTTCGCCGCCGAACGCGACCGAACCGTCGAGGAGGCCCGGCACGAACCACTTGAAGCCCACCGGCACCTCGAGGAGGGTGCGGCCGAGCGACGCGGCGACCTTGTCGATGATCATCGACGACACGAGCGTCTTTCCGACCGCGGCATCCGCAGGCCAGCCCGGCCGGTGCGCGAAGAGGTAGTCGATCGCGACGGCGAGGTAGTGGTTCGGGTTCATCAGGCCCGCGTCGGGGGTGACGATGCCGTGGCGGTC
The DNA here is from genome assembly GCF_003095395.1 of Microbacterium sp. Gd 4-13. Lineage (GTDB taxonomy): Bacteria > Actinomycetota > Actinomycetes > Actinomycetales > Microbacteriaceae > Microbacterium. The sequence goes on along the minus strand of NZ_QEIJ01000005.1, from coordinate 38,330 downwards.
GGCGTCGGCGTCGTTGCCGGTGAGGATGTCGTACTCCTCGCGGCGGGCGACGAGCGCGGCCATCGCGGACGGAGACGAGGGATCCATGCGGATCTTCTCGTCCCAGTCGAGCGTCATGAAGCGCCACGTCGGGTCGACATCGGGGTTCACGACCGTGAGGTCGAGGCCGTAGTGCTCGCCGATGAGCTGCCAGTACTCCACCGATGCGCCGCCGAGCGGGTCGGCGCCGATGCGCACGCCGGCGCGCTTGATCGCCTCGATGTCGATGATCCCCTCGAGGTCGCGCACGTACGCTTCGCGGAAGTCGTACTCGCCGAGCGCCTCGCCGTCGATGTCGGCGTAACGCGTGCGCTGCACGCCCTCGAGGTCGGCGGCGATGAGCTCGTTCGCGCGGTCGGCGATCCAGCTCGTCGCGTCGGTGTCGGCGGGGCCGCCGTGGGGCGGGTTGTACTTGAAGCCGCCGTCACGGGGAGGGTTGTGGCTGGGGGTGACGACGATGCCGTCGCCGCGGGTCGGGTCATCGAGCGCCTTGCCGCGGTTGTGGTTGAGGATCGCCAGGCTCAGCGCCGGGGTGGGCACCCACGAGTCGCGTGCGTCGATGCGCACGTCGACGCCGTTCGCGACGAGCACCTCGATCGCGCTGCGCTCGGCGGGCAGCGACAGCCCGTGCGTGTCGCGGCCGAGGAACAGCGGCCCGCGGATCCCCTGCGCCGCACGGTAGTCGACGATCGCCTGGGTGGTGGCGAGGATGTGGTTCTCGGTGAAGCTCGTCGACAACGACGAGCCGCGGTGGCCGCTCGTGCCGAAGGCGACGCGCTGCTCCGGGATCGTCACATCGGGCTTGCGGTCGTAATAGGCCGAGATCAGTTCATCGATGTCGATGAGATCGGATGCTTCGGCGGGGCGTCCTGCGCGACTGCTCATTCCCCCAGTCTGCCCGGTGAGAGCCCGTTGCGGGACGCCTTTGACACGAACTGCTGGTTTCGCACCCCTGCCGACCCTCGGGTTAGGCCATACTCAGTCAGATGGGGCAAGGGGCGGGGCCGGCGCGCATCGCGATCGTCGACGATCATGAACTGGTGGGGCTTGCCGTTCGCAGCCTGGTCGAAGGGGCCGAGGGGCTCGTCTTCGCCCGGCACGAGCGATCGGTCGCCGACATGGTCGCTCAGACGCGCGACGCGGATCTGGTGCTGCTCGATCTCAGCCTGAGAGACGACACGACGCCCGACCGCAATGTCGACACGCTGCGGGCCTGGGGCGCGCACGTTCTTGTTCTCACGTCGGCGGAGAACCCCTTCCTCATCCGCGAGGCCTCGCGCACCGAGGCGCTCGGGATCGCGCGAAAGTCGACTCCGGGTGACGAACTGGTGGCCGTCATGACCGCGGCCGCGGCCGGCGAGCATGTGCCGAGCACGGAGTGGGCGTCGGCGCTGGACACCGACCCGACCCTCCACGCGGCGCCGCTGACTCTTCGCGAGCGCGAGGTGCTGTCGCTCTACGCCTCCGGGATGGGTGCGCGAGAGGTCGCCGCGGCGCTCTTCGTGAGCGAGAACACCGTCAACGATCATCTGCGCCGCATCCGGTCGGTCTATCGCCTGATCGGGCGCCCGGCCACGACGAAGGTCGATCTCTACCGACGCGGTATCGAGGACGGCTTCGTGCCTGTCCCGAGTCGCGGCTGACCTCTCGATGAACGTCGGCCGCGCGGAGCTGGCCACTCTGCGCCTGCTGATGGTCGCCGTCGGCATCTCGGCGGTCGTGTCGATGCTCGTCGGCACCCTGGTCGCCGACCCGTCGGGGCGGGCGGGGGTGCCGTTCTGGCATCTGATGCTGAGCGGCGCGGCGTACGCCGTGCTGACCCTCGTCGCGGCTGCGGCGCCGTGGTCGTCGGCGCGGGTGGTGCGGGTGGGAGCCGGTATCGGTGTGGCGGCCTACGCGGTCGGTATGTTCTCCTTCGCGCCGGCGACGGGTCTGGTCAGCGGCGGGGGGACCGTGCCATGGTCGATGACGAGCATCGGCGTCGTCGCTCTGGCGACGGTCGTGGCGGGAGGCGAGCGCCTCGGGTGGGTGGTCATCGCCTCGTGGTCGGTCATGATCGCGGTGTACCGGGTGGTGCTGGGCGGGTACTCGCTCAACGGCTTCGTGAACGACGCGCAGGCGATGCTCTCGGCGGGTCTGCTGTGCGTGGTCGGTGCGAGCGTCCTGCGCGCCGCGGTGGAGCTGGACGCGGCGACCGACCGCGCCGAGGCCGCCATCCGCCGCGAGGCGACGGAGCGGGGTCGCCTGGCTGCCCGTGCGCGTGGCGCCGCTTTCGTTCACGATGAGGTGCTGGCCGCTCTCCGCGGCGCGGCGGACGCACTCCCCTTGACGGCGGATGCCGTTCGCCGTCAGGCGCTGCGGGCGACGGGGATCGTCGATCACCGCGACGGGGAGACGGACTGGCTCGCGGATCTTCGTGGGGCGGCCCTCCGCGCCGACGCGCGGGTCGATGTGTCTGCGACCGCCGATGCGGTCACCGCGGAGGACGACGTGGCGCGCGCCCTGGTGACGGCCGCGCGACAAGCGCTCGACAACAGCATCCGACATGCCGACGGGAGCCGTCGCCGCGTGAGTGTCTCGCTCGACGCGGACGGCGCGCGCGTCGAGATCAGCGACGACGGGTCGGGGTTCGACCCCTCGGCGGTCGCCGCCGACCGGTTGGGCATCGCGCTGAGCATCATCGGCGTCATGCGGGCGGTTCCCGGCGGCGATGCGGTGGTGCTGTCGACGCCCGGCGACGGCACGACGGTGCAGCTCACCTGGCGACCGCCTCTCCCCGCCCCCGACCCGAGCGACCGCACCCGGGGCGCGCTCCGGCTGCGGATGACGGCGGCCGCGGGGCTGTTCCTCGTCGCCCAGTCGTTCATCGCGATAGCCGCGGCGCTCGGGAGCAGCTGGCCGCTGCCGACTCTCTTCACCCTCGCCGGGGTGCTCGCCGCCGCCGAGGTGGTCCGTCGCGCCCCGCGCTCGGTGTTGTCCGTCGTTCGGGCCTCGGTCACGGCCGCCCTCCTGTGGGTGGTGGTGGCCGTCGCCCTCGTCGCGACCCCGGCCCCCATCACCTATGGCACGGGGTGGTTCCTGCCCGCGGCGGGATTCGTGCTCGTCTTCGTCGCGCTGCGCGGCAGGCCCATGATCGCCCTGGGCGGCGCCGCGGCGATGCTGCTGGTCCTCGCCGCCGACGCCTCCGTGCGCGGGGGAGCGCCGGTGCAACTGGTCAGCGCCGGTGTGCGCACGGCCGTCGTCGTCGGTCTCGGGGCCACCGCGGCGTTCGCGCTCGCGCGCCTCCGGCGTTCCACGATCGCGGTGGCCGACAAGGTGTTGCAGGTCGCACGGCGCGGAGCGTGGGACGCCGCCGTGCAGCGCGAACTCGACATCCACGCCCACGAGGTCGACCGCTATGCGCGCCCCCTTCTCGAGCGTGTTGCGAGAGGGGAGCAGCTCGCCGACGCCGACCGGGCGCTGGCGCGGGCGGTCGAGGGCAGATTGCGCGATGGTTACCGTGCCGGGCGTCTGCTGAGCGAGGCCGTGATCGACGCAGCCATGGCCGCTCGCATCCGCGGGGTCGACGTGGTGCTCCTCGACGACGCGGGCGATGCGACCCCCGCCGACGCCGACCTCCCGTCCATCACCGACTGGATGTCCGGGGAGCTCGCGCGCGCCGAGCGCAAGTTCGTCGGACGCCTCCTGCCGGCGGACCGCCCGCATCGCGCGCAGGCGCTCGTGGATGGGCGTTCGTCGACGTTCGGAGGGTGATCAGGGCTCGGTGAGCACCTTCCACGGCGAGTAGTCGCGGTCGAGCACCGAGCGGTCCGGTCGTTTCCCCTGCGACCACCACCGGGCCTCGTATCCCGTCCCCTCCCACATGACCCGATCGCCCTGGTCGTACAGGGTCGCCGGATCCCAGCCGGGGTAGGTGCCCTCGGGGAGGGTCGGCAGGGTGAACGGGTGGTCGGTCGCGAGGACCGGTCCGAGGTACGTCCACGCGGATGCTGCGGCGTCCAGGCTCGGGTCGTCGGGCGCTGCGCCGTCCTCGTTCCACCATTTCGAGATATAGACCGACCCGTTCCAGACCACCGTCACTCCGGCGGAGTAATACGTCGTCGACGTCCAGATCGGGTAGGGGCTGGTCTCGGGATCGTCGGGGACCCCGGGAGTTCGGGGTGCGGCGGTGGCTGTCGCGGGGGAGACGTATCCCTCGGCGAGAAGGTCGGCGAACCGCTCTCCGACCTGCTCCACGCCGCTGCACTCGTTCGACACGACACCCGTGTAGACGTAGTTCGAGCCGCACGTGCGATCCCGGTTGATCGACCACATCGATAGCCGGGCCATGCCACGCTCCGTGGCGAAGGCGTTCAGTGCGCGGGCGTCGTCGGTCGAGAACACCTCTCCAGGGACGTCGTTGCGCCCGATCATCGGCGTCGCTCCGAGCATGCTCCACACGCCTCCCGGCGGCAGTGCGAGGTCGCGCGCGGTCCAGGTCTCGCGCAGCTGCGCGGCGGTCGCGTCGAGAGCACCCGTGCTGAGATCGATGAGCGAGGCGGTTCCCCCGCTGCCGTAGTTCATGGTCATCGCGTTGACGCCCGCGATCTCCACACCCGCATCGAGCATGTCCTCCACCAGGGCGAGCCCTTCGGAGGTGAGCCCGTCGGGCGCCACGGGGAGCGTCAGCCAGACCGTCAGCACTCGATCATCGGCCGCGCGCTCCTGCTGCAGCGCGGCGATCGCCTCGGCCCGCCGCGTCGAGGCCGCCGTGTCGGAGAGGGTGTCTCCTTCGATGTCGAGGTCGATCGTGTCGACCCCGTACCGATCGACGACGTCGCGGTAGGCGCCGACGAGATCGTCGGTGTCGGTGCACGCGACGGCGAGCTCGGTGTTGACGGCGCCGCCGAACGAGACCGCCACCGGCCGCCCCTCGCCGACCAGGCGGGCGACGCGACGGTCGAGTTCGAATCGACCGGCCGCGTCGTCGAGTCCGTAGGCCTTCCCCCACGTCGGCGTGCAGTCGTGCTCGTCGGCCGCGACGACGAACGCGAGCACGACGCCACCCGCGCTGTCGGCGAGGTTGCTGCGGGCGAGCTTCTCACCGTCCTCGAGGGTGACGTCGTAGTACCCGGCGAACCATCGGTGGTCGTTCGCTGCCGCCACGTCGGTCGGCAGGAACGGCGTGATCGCGGCGCCGACGGCCACCGCTCCGGCGGCGAGCGCGGCCGCGACCGTCGACACCGCCCGGATCGGCGAGAGGCGACGGCCGGCGAACCGCGTTCCGGAGCGAGCGCTGCGCGGGCTCATCGGAGTGCCCCGGTCGGCTCGAGCACGCCGTCTTCGAGCACGCGACGCCAGGGCTGTGCGGCGTGCTCGCCTCGAGGCTCACGGGTCGCCGCGGGAGCGTCCACCCAGATCCATTCCAACCACCCGTTCCAGATGTCGGAGATCGCGTTCCGGACGCCGATCAGCCGCACCACGGCCCCGGCGATGCACAGCGCCGTGAAGGCGGCGAACGCCGCGGCCGGCCAGGCGCCCTCGGATGCTGCGCGGAGGCCGATGAGCGCGGCGCCGACGGCGATGGCCAACGGTGCGACGACGTAGAGGGCACCCGCGGGAGTGCGGGTGTGCACCTTCGGGGTGCGGGCGAAGGCCGACGTCCCACCGGAGAGCGCCTGCGCGATGGAGGCCATCGTGCCGGCGAGGTTGACGGCGACGAGCAGGAGGTTCAGCCCGTAGATCCCGAGCACGTCGATCCGCCGGTACCCGAGGTAGCGCAGGTCGCGGGCCATCTCGATGAAGTAGGGCAATGCGATCAGGAGCAGGACGATGCTGACCAGCTCGCCGTCGAGCGGGAAGACGGTCATGAGCACCAGCAACCCCACCGTCACCCAGGCGATGGAGCCGAGGTAGTTGGCGCGCAGCATCCGCTCCACCAGTGTGAGGGGATGGCCGGTTCCGCGACGTCGGACGGTGAGGGCGTGGAGGCGGGGCAGCACCAGAAGCCCGCCGTTCGCCCATCGGCGGCGCTGGATGACGAGCGAGCCGAAATCGGAAGGGGTGGTGCTGTAACTCAGCCGCTCGGGGTAGTTCCACAGGCTCCAGCCGTGATCGACGATGTCGATGCTCGACTCGGTGTCTTCGATGACGGTCACGCCCTGGATGAACCGGACGACCTCGACGCCGTCCTCCACCGTGGTGCGTCGGAGGTCTTCGAGGGCGGCGCGGCGGATGATCGCGTTGGCCCCGACCCAGAAGGTCGCGGAGAAGGCGGTGAGCCCCTGGTGCACGACGTGCTGCAGGTCGGTCGTCGCGCCGGCCAGGCGTTCGATCCGCGTCTGGGTGCCCCGGTAGGCCGAGTAGGGAGTCTGGATGACGGCCACCCGCTCGGAGCCGGGCTGGTGGAGCTGGTGGGCCAGCCGTAGCGCGTACTCGGGCAGCAGCTGGGAGTCGGCGTCGAGGGTGAGCACGAGATCGCACTCCGGAACCTCGACGATCTCGTACCGTTCCTCGGGGGAGCGGAGCGATTCAGTCGCGGTGGCGCCGGCGACACGCAGCCGGTGGCGCCCGCCGATCAGACCGAGGTAGGCGTTGAGGTTCATCGCCTTCGTGGCCTCGTGCGACAACGACGCGTACCGCTTGCGTTCGAAGACGTCGGTCTCCACGGAGAAGATCGACGACACCCGGCGCAGCAGCTGCAGGGCGCGTCCCTGATCGAGCGCGTAGCTCGCGTCTTCGCCGGCCTCGCGCAGCGCCGACGCCGATGCGTCGAGGTCGTCGGCCAGGGAGCGCAGCACGCGCTCGACGAAGAACAGCTCGACGTTGGTCCCGGTCGGTTCGGAGTCGGCCATCCGCCGCAACCAGGCGGTCGCCTGGTCGTAGACGTCGGCCACCCGTGCGACGTCGACGACGGCAGCGGGGTGCCGGACGATGTCGTCGATCACCGCCCGAGCTTCGCTGCGGACGGGCTGCAGGGCCTCGGTGATCTCGACGGCGACCGCTCGGGTCGCATCGAGACGCGCGGCGACGGTCGGATCGGAGGGCGCCGGAGGATCGTCGAGCAGCAGCACCACGCGCAGGTGGGGCACCTCCTGCAGGGCCGCCGACCAGAGGCTCATGCGCACAACGGCCGGATCCTCGGCGTAGGAGGGCACGAGCGCGAGCACGCGCACCGGGTTCTCGGCGAAGAACGCGTCGATGTCGGCCCGACGTGCGCGGCGGTGGCGCTCGAAACGCGGCAGCGCGCCGGCGCGGGCGAGGAGGTACATGCATGCCGAGAAGGTGAGGGCGGTCACCGAGACCAGGAACACGATCGTGCCGAGGAGATGCCACACCGAGGTCAGCGCCTCGCCGCGCGCGAGCGTGACGGCGACGGTGGTCATATACAGCGCCCACAGTCCCGCGCACAGGGCCACCGCGAATCGGGCGCGCACGATCACGGCCCGGCCCGGGCGTGCGTGCATCGCCGGCTGCGTGCGGGCGGTGTTCGTGCGTTCGCGTCGGCGGTGGCGCGTGGATGCGGTGCGCGAGCGGCCGGGTGCTGATCGGGTCATGGCGGCGGGACCTTTCGTCCGCGCGGTACGAGAACGCTTCAGCGCGGATCTGTCGGACGGCTGGCCCTCGGGGAGGAGGCCGCACACATTGTCGACCCGCACCCCCGGGCACGAGACCCCCTCGGGCCACTGTTTCGGGGGGTTGTGGCCGGATGCGGAAAACCACCATTTTCGGTGGTCGGCGTCCACGGACGCGGCCCACGGGCTTGCGTAGCGTGTATCGAGTCGCACCGATGCTCGAGCCCTGGGGGCGCGACCACCTTCCCGCAGCAACCTGCTGTGCGCCCTCGGGACTCGGACGCCGGATGCGACGCATACTCCCACGGCGCGGACGACCTCGCGCCGAGGATCGGACGAAGCAGCACCCCGGTGCCGCAGGCGCAGCCGTCGGCACCACGGATACGTCATCGCGGACCCGCGCCGAGATGCTGCTTCTCCCGGAGCTCAGGGGGGCCTCCGGTGGGCGGGTGGGGTGGTCGGTGGGGGCTAGGCTGATCGCCGTGATGCCCGAGACCGCCCCCACCCGCCGCACATACAGCTACCTCGGGCCGGCGGGAACCTTCACGGAGGCCGCGCTCGCACAGGTGCCCGAGGCCCGCGATCAGCACTGGCGCGCAGTGAGGAACGTCGGTGAGGCGCTCGCCGACGTCGTCGAGGGACGATCGGATGCCGCGATGATCGCGATCGAGAACTCCGTCGACGGCGGGGTCTCGACCGCACAGGACGCGCTGGCCACGATGCCCGGTCTTCGGATCGTCGGCGAGTATCTGGTGCCGGTCAACTTCGTGCTCGTCGGGCGACCCGGCACCCGGCTCGAGGATGTGTCGCTCGTGGCGGGCCATCCGGTGGCCTACGCCCAGTGCCTCGGCTGGCTGACCGACGCCCTGCCCGCGCACGCGCACATCCCCGCGGCCAGCAACGTCGCCAGCGCCCTCGGGATCCTCGACGGCACGAGCGACGCCGACGCCGCGATCGCGGCCCCCGGCATCGTGGCCCATCACGATCTCGCCGTGCTCGCCGAGAGCATCGGCGACAACCCGAATGCCGTGACCCGGTTCGTGCTCGTCAGCCGCACGGTCGCGCCGGCACCGCCGACCGGTGCCGACAAGACCTCTCTGATCGTCGAGCTGCCCGAGGACCACCCGGGTGCCCTGCTCGAGCTCCTCGAGCAGTTCGCGACGCGCGGCATCAACCTGAGCCTGCTGGCGTCGCGCCCGATCGGCGATGCACTCGGGCGCTACCGCTTCGTCATCGACGCCGACGGCCACGTGTACGACGAGCGCATGGCCGACGCCCTCCTCGGGCTGCGCCGCTTCAGCCCGAAGATGATCTTCCTCGGCTCGTACGCCCGCGCCGATCGCGCGATCGTCCGCTACCCCGATCGCTACTCCGACGACGTCTTCGTCGAGGCGCGCGACTGGCTGCGCTCGCTCATCAGCGGCGAGCCCGAGGCGTAGCGACCTCTGAGACACCGCGACCGGCCGAGACACCGCGCCAGGCGGGGTGTCTCGGCCGGATGGGGTGTGTCGACGGCCGGATGCGGCGCGTCAGGCGGCGACGGGAACGAGCGCGCCGGCGACCTGCGACAGCGTCTGCACCCGTCCGTCGGCCGCGTCGAGCGGCTCACCGTCGAAGGCGCCGGCGATCGGTGAGAGCATGACCTCGTCGACCCCGTGGCGGGCGGCGAATGCGGTGAGCTCGGCGGCGACGGAGTCGCCCGTGCCCACGAACCACGTCGCGCGCGTCTGCGACATCAGCGACTCGGCCATCGCATCGAACGGCAGCGCGCGCGCCTGCTCGACGGTCTCGAGCGGCACGAGAGGCATGTTCGAGCGCAGACGCGCCATCATGCGCAGCTGCGGCAGCGCCCGCGCCTCGGCCTCGTCGGCGGTCGGGGCGGCCACCGCGTTCACCGTGAGGAACGTGCGCGGCGCGGCGAGGGTCTCACTCGGCTGGAACCCGGTGCGGTAGAGGTCGAGCGCTCGCTCGAGCCCGTGGCCCGAGAAGTGGTTCGCGAAGACGTACGGCAGGCCCAGTGCGGCCGCGAGCGATGCGGAATAGTCGCTCGATCCGAGCAGCCAGACCTCGGGCGAGCCGGATGCTGCGGGTGTCGCGTGCACCGTGTACTCGCCGCCGGAGCTGAAGCGCACGGTGGCGCCCTCCGGGGAGGTGAGCGCGAGAATGTCGCGGATGTGCTCGGGGAAGCGGTCGACGTCGCTCGTCGTGCCCGACCGGAAGAGCAGCTGCGTGATCACGGGGTCGGAGCCGGGGGCGCGACCGATCCCGAGGTCGACCCGCCCCGGTGCGACCGCCTCGAGCGCGGCGAACTGCTCGGCCACGACCAGCGGGGAGTGGTTCGGCAGCATGACGCCGCCCGACCCGACGCGGATGCGGCTGGTGCGTCCGGCGGCTGCCGCGATCAGCACCGGCGGCGTCGTCGAGGCGACGGCGGGCATGTTGTGGTGCTCGGCGAACCAGTATCGGCGGTAGCCGAGCTCTTCGGCACGGGCGACGAGGTCGAGGGAGGCGGAAACGGCCTGCGCGCTCGACTGGCCGGCTCGGACCGGGATGAGATCGAGAACGGAGAGGGCGAGCGGCGGAGTAGTCATCGCCGGATGCAACGACGCAGCATCCGCTCGCATTCCGGGTCGCGCGCCGGGTTTGGGGCGTGTTCTTCGGCCCCGGTGCCGCTCAGCGCGCCCGCTTGACGTCCTCGTACGCGGCGAGGGCCTGGCGGCGTGTGTCGCCGAGGTCGACGAGCGGTTCGGGGGCGTTCCCGTCGAGATGATCCGGTGCCCACCGACGGACGTACTCGTCGTGCGCGTCGAACTTCTTGCGCTGCAGCTCGGGGTTGAAGATGCGGAAGTACGGGGCGGCGTCCGCGCCGGAGCCGGCGACCCATTGCCAGTTGAACGGGTTGCTCGCCCCGTCTGCGTCGACCAGCGTGTCCCAGAACCACTGCTCGCCGAGGCGCCAGTCGATCATCAGGTTCTTCACGAGGTACGACGCCGTCACCATGCGCACGCGATTGTGCATCGCGCCCGAGTGCCAGAGCTCCCGCATGCCGGCATCGACGAGGGCCACCCCGGTGCGTCCCTGCTGCCACGCCTCGAGGTGCTCGGGGTTCAGCCGCGGCCACGGGAAGGCGTCGAAGCCGCTGCGCCAGTTCTTCGTGGCCAGATCGGGGAAGTGGAAGAGCGTGTGGCAGGCGAACTCGCGCCAGCCGATCTCGGAGAGGAATCGCGAGGCGGATGCCGCGTGGGCGCCCGTGCTGCGCTGCTTCACCGTCTCGTGCCACACCTGGTACGGGCTGACCTCGCCCCACCGCAGATAAGGGGACAGGTGCGAGGTCGCCTCGCCCGCCGGTTCGTCGCGCGAGCGGTCGTAGTCGCCGAGGTCGTCGTCGAGGAAGCCCTTCAGTCGTCTGAGGGCGGCGGGCTCTCCGGGTTCCCACGCCTCGCGCAATCCGCCGGCCCAATCGGGCTTCGTGGGCAGCAGCTCCCACGTGCCGAGGTCGTCGGAGTCGGGCAGGGTCCCGGGAGCGTCGATCTCGCGGGGCGCCGACAGCGGCGCCCGCGGCGCCGGGAGGTCTTGGCATGCGCGCCAGAAGGGGGTGAACACCGAGTACGGGGTGCCCGATCCGGTCTGCACGGTCCACGGCTCGAACAGCACGGATGCGGCGAAGGATGCCACCTCGACCCCGTCATCGCGCAGGGCGGCCTTGATCCCGGCGTCGATCTCGCGCTCGGCCCCGCCATAGCGACGGTTCCAGAAGACGGCCCCGGCAGACGCATCCGCCACCACCGCGGGAACGATGTCGGCCGCTCGGCCGCGGCGCAGCACGAGGGCGCCACCGCGCTCGCGCAGGCGCTCGCCGAGCGAGTCGAGGCTGTGGTGCAGCCACCACTTCGCCGCCCCGCCGAGCTCGCGCATCCCGTCGGCGTCGCCCTCGAGCACGTAGAGGCAGATCACCGGCTCGCCGCGGTCGACGGCGGCGCGCAGCGCCGGGTTGTCGGCGATCCGCAGATCGTCGCGGAACCAGACGACGGAGGGACTCACCATCCCGCCACGCTATCGGCGGCGCCGACCGTGATCGTCGGGCTTGACACCCCCTTACAGCGTGAAGGTGTCGTGTTACAGCCTGGAGGTGTCGTGGCCCTTCGGCACGACGAGCTGCAGACCGCCCGCCACGATGCGGCAGTGGATGCGGGTGGCCTCGCCGAATTCGTCGCCGTCGAGCTCGACGGGCTGGGCGGGGGAGGTGGCGGTCTCGATCTCATGACCGCGCAGGTAGCGCACGGACGAATCGCGCCGACGCTCGAGCACCCGGCGCCCGGCGCGGAAGCGCCGGAGCACCGAGTTGTCCCAGGCGACCTTGCGCCAGACGCCGAGCCAGCCGAACGGGCCGGTGGGCTGAATGATCGCGACGTCCATGAGGCCGTCGCCGATCGAGGCGCCCGGGATGAGCGAGATGCCGGCCGGCAGGGTGCCGCAGTTCGCGAACAGGATGCTCTGGATCTTCGCCCCGTGGAGGCGCCGGTCGTCGAGCTGGTACATGATGCGGAACGGCTGCGCCTTCACGAGAGAACGCGCCGCTCCGTCGACGTAGGCGACCCAGCCGACGGTCTTCTTCAGCTGCGAGTTCGTGTTCGCGATCATCGCCGCATCCAGCCCCATGCCGGCCATGACGACGAAGCCGTGTTCCTCGGTCGTGCCGTCGGGGCGTCGCAGGCGCGCGACGCCGGCGTCGGTGGGGTGGATGTCGCCGTGGAACGTGGCGCGGATCATCGCGTCGGGGTCGGTCAGCGGCAGGTTGAGGTTGCGCGCGAGCAGGTTGCCCGTGCCGCTCGGGATGATCGACAGCGGCATGCCCGTGTCGGTCAGGGTCTCGGCCGCCGCGCGGACCGTGCCGTCACCGCCGGCCACGAGCACCGCGTCGACGCCGTCGTCGACCGCGGCGCGCGTGGCGTCGTCGCCGAGGTCGTCGACGGTCGTTTCGAAGAAGAGGGGGGCGTCCCACCCCGCCTCCGACGACAACGCGACGACCTTCGCACGCAGGGTCGCGGGGCTCACCTTGGTCGGGTTGTACACCAGGGCCGCGCGCTTCCCCGTTCCCCGCGGCGCTGCGAGCGGGGCGGGATTGCCCAGCGCGTCGACGCGGCGGGCCTCGCCCGCCGCCTCGGCCGACGAGTCGGGCGCGACGTCGTCAGGCTGGCGGATGACGCCGTCGGGTGCGGCGGCGTCCGCGGGCGCGGGAGAGTCGTCGTCGGCGCCGCGAGGACCCGGGGCATCGGATGCCGCGGAGACCGGGTCGTGCTCGCCCGCGCCGGGATCGTCGTCGCCGGGGACTGCCGGGGCTGGGGCCATGGCTCCCACCCTAGGGGCGGGGGCTCTCGGCGCGGACGGGGTCGGCCGCGGGTGAGGTCGGCGCTCGCGGACTCTAGACTGATCGCGTGATCGACGTGACCCTGCTGCGTGAAGATCCCGAGCTCGTCAAGCGCTCCCAGGTGGCCCGGGGCGAGTCTCCGGAGACCGTCGACGATGCCCTGGCGGCCGATCGGGGTCGCCGCGCCGCGATCACGGCCTTCGAGGAGCTAAGGGCCTCGCAGAACGCCCACGGCAAGCGCGTCGCCCAGGCACCCAAAGAGGAGAAGGCCGCCCTCGTGGCCGAGGCGAAGCAGCTGAGCGAGCGCGTGAAAGCCGCTCAGCACGCGGTGACCGAGGCCGAAGCATCCGCCGATCTCGCGCTGTCGAAGATCGAGAACATCGTCATCGACGGCGTGCCCGCCGGTGGCGAGGACAACTTCGTCACCCTCCGCACGCACGGCGACGTGCCCGCCTACGACTTCGTGCCGCTCGACCACCTCGCCCTCGGCGAGAAGCTCGGCGCGATCGACATGGAACGCGGCACGAAGGTCTCGGGCAGTCGCTTCTACTTCCTCACCGGCATCGGGGCGCGCCTCGAGCTCGCCCTCATGACGCTCGCCCTCGACCGGGCGCTCGCCTCCGGGTTCACTCCGATCATCCCGCCGACCCTCGTGCGCCCCGAGGTCATGCGCGGCACCGGCTTCCTCGGCCAGCACGGCGACGAGGTCTACCACCTCGAAGACGATGACCTCTACCTCGTGGGCACGAGCGAGGTGCCCCTCGCCGGGTACCACATGGACGAGATCCTCGACTTCGAGCGGGGCGCCAAACGCTACGCCGGCTGGTCGACCTGCTACCGCCGCGAGGCCGGGTCGTACGGCAAGGACACGCGCGGCATCATCCGCGTGCACCAGTTCAACAAGCTCGAGATGTTCGTCTACACGACCCCCGAAGAAGCCGAGGCCGAGCACCTGCGTCTCGTGGCGATGCAGGAGGGGATGCTGCAGGACCTCGGTCTGTCGTACCGGGTGATCGACGTGGCCGCCGGCGACCTCGGATCGAGCGCCGCGCGCAAGTACGACATCGAGGCGTGGGTGCCGACCCAGGGCGCGTACCGCGAGCTCACCTCGACCTCCAACTGCACGACCTACCAGGCGCGGCGCCTCGACATCCGCTTCCGTCCCGAGGGCGGCAAGACCTCGCCGGTCGCGACCCTCAATGGCACGCTCGCGACCACCCGCTGGATCGTCGCCCTGCTCGAGACGCACCAGCGCGCCGACGGCTCGGTGACGGTGCCCGAGGTGCTGCGGCCCTACCTCGGAGGCCTCGAGGTCATGGAGCCCGTCGAATGACGATCCCCGACACGGGCAGCGTCGACATCGTCGAGCAGGAGGACGCCGCCGAGCTGGTGGAGGATCTCGCCGAAGACGGTCTCGCCGAGCGGATGCTGATCGCCCTCGACGTCGACGGAACCGTCATCCTCGAAGACGAGACGCTCTCTCCCGGGGTCGTCGAAGCCGTTGAGCTCGCGCGGTCGCGCGGTCACGAGGTGATGCTCGCGACCGGCCGCAGCTGGGACAGCACGCATACGATCATGGAGCGCCTGGGCATCTGGCCCGAGTACGCGGTGTGCTCCAACGGTGCGATCGTGATGAAGCGCGTCGGCGGCGGTGGCGCCGACGGATACGAGCGCGCCCACACCGAGACGTTCGATGCGTCGGAGGTGCTGACGCTGCTGGGCGAGCACCTCTCCGACGCGCGCTACATGGTCGAGCTGCCCGACGGCACCCGCCTGTACACCGAGTACCTCGAGGACTGGAACCTGCGCGGCGCGGGGCACGTCACGTTCGAACAGCTCAGCCACCAGCCCGTCTGCCGCGTGGTCGTCGTCTCGCCCGGCAAGAGCGACGAAGACTTCGTCGACCTCGTCGCGCGTATCGGCCTGAACCAGGTGTCGTACGCCATCGGGTGGACCGCGTGGCTCGACATCGCCCCGATGGGCGTCGACAAGTCCACGGCGCTGGAGCTCGTGCGGGGCTGGCTGGGCATCGCCCCCGAGCGCGTTCTCGTCATGGGCGACGGGCGCAACGACATCGGGATGTTCGAGTGGGCCGTCCAGCACGGCGGCCGCGCCATCGCCATGCGCCAGGGGCCCACCGAGGTGCACGCGGCGGCCAGCGAGATCGGCCTCTCGGTCGACGAGGGCGGCGTCGCCGCGATCCTCCGCGCGCTGTAGGGCACCCGCGCCGCATCCGTCTCCGTGCGTTCGGGGCGCAATCTTCTGACTGGGGCGTGGAATTCCGCGCCCCAACGGGAGAAGGGCGCCCCAAATCGGCCGGGGGCCGATGGCGCGGCGCGCCGCATCCGTTTGGCGCGTCTATCAGGGCTTGTCCAGACCGGCGCGTCAGAATGGCGGCCAGGTACTCGATAGACTCGACGCCGTTCGACGGTGCTGCGAAGCACGCTGTCGGGAGGGTTGTCCGAGCGGCCGATGGACCTGGTCTTGAAAACCAGTGGGCAGAGATGTCCCGTGGGTTCGAATCCCACACCCTCCGCAAGAGCATCTGCACACTCCGCCGGACCTGGGGGTCGGCGAGAACGATCCGCCCCGAGAGGACCCGAGTGAGTACGATCAAGCCCGCCAAGCGCGGCCGCCGCACGGTGGCGCGTCACGGACGCCTCACCTCGCCGCATCCGTTCGCGCAGCTGATGAAGGTGGTGGCCGTCGCGGTGGCGGTGGTGCTCGTCGCGGGCCTCGGGGTCGGCGGCTACGTGCTGTACGACCTGACGCAGAGCTACACCGCCGACGCGATCGAGCTCGAGGGGCAGTCGGATGTTCCGCCCGACATCGGCGCGATCGAGGGGGGCGTGAATCTCTTCATCGCCGGCACCGACAAGTGCGAGCCCGAGTACGCCGACATCTTCGGCGATCGCTGCACCGGGCCCGACTCGGCCAGCGAGCTCAACGACGTGAACATGCTCGTGCACATCTCCGATGAGCCGCGTCGGGTGACGGTCATCTCCTTCCCGCGCGACCTCATGGTGCCCATCCCGTCGTGCACCGACGCCGACGGCACGACGTCGCCGGCGATGACCAAGCAGCAGATCAACACGACCTTCTCCTACGGCGGCCTCTCGTGCACCGTGAAGACGATCTCCGAGCTGAGCGGGCAGGACATCCCCTTCGCCGCCACCGTGACGTGGGGCGGGGTCATCGAGATCACCAACGCGATCGGCGGCGTCGACGTCTGCGTCTCCGGCGGCATCCGCGACCGGTACACCGGTCTCGATCTCACCCCGGGCGTGCACACGATCCAGGGCGTCGAAGCGCTGCAGTTCCTGCGCACCCGCCACGGCGTCGGCGACGGCGGAGACCTGGGTCGCATCTCGAACCAGCAGCAGTACATGTCGCGCCTGGTGAAGAAGCTCGTGAGCGAGGATGTGCTGTCGAACCCGGGCACGCTCTACAAGCTCGCGTCGACGGCGCTCAACAGCATCGACCCGTCGACGTCGCTCACGAACCCGCTGACGCTCGCGCAGATCGCCCTCGCGGTGAAGGACGTGCCGTTCGACGAGATCACGTTCATCCAGTACCCGACCGTGGCCGACCCCGTCGACGCGAACCGCGTGATCCCGAACAGGTCGGCCGCGACGGCGCTCTGGGACGCCCTCGCCACCAACCAGCCGCTCGAGCTGACCGGCGAGGCCAGCCAGGGCGACGGCGTCGTCGTGGTCGACCCGACGGGGGCTCCGACAGCAGAGCCCACGGCAGAACCGACGGATGCCGCGCCCGAGGCGCCCGCTCCGACCGAGAGCGCCACCGGGGTTCCGGCGCCGACCGAGTCGGCCGTCGCTCTTCCCGACTCGATCGCCGGTGTGACGGCGGCGCAGGAGACGTGCTCGAACGGCAACCTGACCGGGATCGGCTGACCCGCGCCGGAGAGACGCCCGGATGCGGCGGGCGGCGCGGGTTCGGTGAGACCTGCGGCACCCGTTACTATGGGTGGGTGCGTCCGCCGTTTCGGCGACGGAAGCCTGGAGACGTCGCATAGTTCGGCCTAGTGCACCACCCTGCTAAGGTGGAGTCCCCTCACGGGGACCGAGGGTTCAAATCCCTCCGTCTCCGCCAGAGAATCCCCCGATCACTCGGGGGATTTCTTCGTTCCGGGGCCGCCGTCGAGCCCCGCATCCTTCTCGTCCGTCTCGGGCGGGGCTGCGGGGCGGGTGCCCAAGATGATGAACGTGATCGCCGAGGCCGCGAACGGCAGCGCGATGGCCCAGCTGTCCATCGCGAGCCACATCGTCGCCGCGACCGCGAGGAACGAGATTCCGACGGCGAGGTACGCCCGGTTGCTGTTCGAGGAATCGCTCATGCCTTCACGCTAGCCAGCGGCACCGGGGCCCACATCCGTCGCGCGGGGGAGGAAGGCGCGGGCCTCGTTGGGAGGCGGGGGATCGGCCCGCGCGCCGACCGATTGCCCGCATCTCGGCGGGAGCGCGACGAGTCCTCCACAGGCGCGACGGCTCGCCTCGACGAAACGCAAACTTCTCGGGCGGAAACACGGTCGCTATCCGTTCGTAGCCACACCGAAACAGGATGTCCGTCTACTGGAGTCATGACTCCCGCATCGGCTGCTCCGACCGACACCGCCGCCCACGTCTCGACACGCGTGAACATCGCGCTGCTCGGCGTACGCAGTGACGCGCCGGTCCGGCGATCCGGGGGTGCGGGGCCCAGTGACGACGGCCACTTCATCATAAACGGCGAGGGCGCTGCGATCCCGCTCAATCCTTCGAGCCCCTATGTCGTGAGCTCCAGTGGCAGGCTCACCTTCGAGGGCGCCGACCTCGGCTTCGATGTGCAGCCCGTGGTGAGGCCGAAGTTCTACGATCTCGAGACGGCCGACGGGGTCAACTACGAGAAGATCGCCAAGCTCCACGGGCGCAACGTGCTGGCGACGACCGTCGTGCAGACCTGCGTACGTTATGACGAGAGCGAACGGTGCCGGTTCTGTGCGATCGAAGCATCGCTCGATGCCGGACTCACGATCGCGGTGAAGACCCCCGCGATGCTCGCCGAGGTCGCCGAGGCGGCTGTGCGGCTGGACGGCATCACGAGCATGGTCATGACCACGGGTACCTCCAACGGCTGGGACCGCGGCGCCAAGCACCTCGCGCGATGCGTGCGCGCGGTCAAGAAGGCGGTTCCGGGGCTCGAGATCCAGGTGCAGTGCGAGCCGCCCGCCGATCTGCGGGCGATCACCGACCTGTACGACGCGGGAGCCCGCTCGATCGGCATCCACGTCGAATCGATGGACGACGACGTACGCCGGAAGTGGATGCCGGGCAAGTCGCGCGTGAGCATGGACGAGTATCGGGCGGCGTGGCGCGAGGCGGTGCGCGTGTTCGGCTTCAACCAGGTCTCCACCTATCTCCTCGTCGGCATGGGGGAGGACCCCGACGAACTCGTCGACGGCGCGCGCGAGCTCATCGAGATGGGGGTGTACCCCTTCGTCGTGCCCTTCCGTCCCCTCAAAGGCACCCTCGCCACCGACGTCGACAAGGTGCCGGCCCCGCACCGATCCGTGCTCGACTCGGTGACGACGCGCGTCGCGGACCTGCTCACCGCGGCGGGGATGCGCGGCGAGGACCAGCGGGCGGGCTGCGTGGCGTGCGGCGCCTGCAGCGCGCTGAAGACGGCGGGCGCCTGACATGCTCGACGTCCCGCTCATCACCGGCCTCGCCCCCGAGGCGGCTCGTGACCGGACCGCCTGGCGCATTGCGCGGGCGACGAGCGGCCAGATCGACGACTACCGTGCGATCCGGCGCGAGGTCTTCGTCGCCGAGCAGGGCATCTTCGACGCCGATGACGCGGACCGGATCGACGACGACCCGCGCACCATCGTGCTCGTCTGCATCGACCGGGAGGGAGTCGTTCTGGGGGGCGTGCGAATCGCTCCGGCGGTCGAAGGACGCGACATCGGGTGGTGGACGGGCAGCCGTCTCGTGGTGCGGCGTGACGCCCGCGGAGCGGGCGGCATCGGCTCCGCGCTCGTACGAGAGGCCTGCGCCACCGCACTCTCCCAGGGGGTGCTCCGATTCGAGGCGACCGTGCAGGAGCGCAACGAACCGCTGTTCCGTCACCTCGGATGGCAGACCTGGGGGCGCGCATCGATCGGCGGATCCGCCCACGTGCGCATGCGCTGGCCCATCGACCGCATCCAGCGACTCCTGCAGGCGACCAAGGGCCCGCTCGGCGAGCTCATCGGCGCGCTGCGCGGCGATGACCCGGGTGCTCTCGGCGGTTCCGGCTACGTCGGCGACGATGGGGTCCCCCTCCACGGAACAGACGTGGTCGCCGCGTGCGACGCGATTCTGCCGGCGATGGTCGAGCGCGACCCCGAGTGGGCGGGATGGTGCGCCGTGCTGGTCAACATGAACGATCTGTCGGCGATGGGTGCGAAGCCGGTCGGGCTGCTCGACGCGGTCGCGGCACCGACCGCGTCGTTCGCCCGTCGCATCCTCGGGGGTCTGCGCAGCGGGGCGGACGCCTGGGGCGTTCCTATCCTCGGCGGACACACCCAGCTCGGCGTCGCGTCGTCGCTCTCGGTGACCGCACTCGGACGAACCAAGCGGCCGGTGCCGGGAGGCGGCGGACGCGCGGGCGACGACCTCAGTCTCACCGTCGATCTCCGCGGGCGCTGGCGCCGAGGGTTCGAGGGCAAGCAGTGGGACACCACTTCGGCACGCACCGGGGCCGAGCTGCGCGAGCTCGGCGCGATCGTCCGTCGAGCCCGCCCCGCCGCGGCGAAGGACGTCAGCATGGGCGGCATCGTCGGCAGCGCCGCGATGCTCGCCGAGGCATCGGGTACCGGCCTCACGCTCGACGTCTCCGCGATCCCCGCGCCCGATGACGTCGCGTTCGGCGACTGGCTGACATGTTTTCCCGGGTTCGGGATGCTGACGGCCGACCGTCCGGGACGCTCTCGCACGGCGTCGCGCATCGCCGAGACCGCCGTCATCGGAACGCTCGACACCGGGACGGACGTGCGGCTGCGGTGGCCCGACGGCGTCGAGACCGTGGCGTGCGATGGTGCAGCGACCGGCCTCGGTTCCGCCGCTTCGTAACACGACCTCATTCCGGATGAAACCACATCGAAACATCGAATGGGGAGTGTGGATACACGCTCCCTTCAGCTCCATCCCGTGCTCCACCCCACGAAAGAGATGAACCATGCCTGAAGACATCGACGCCCAGATCGCCGAGAACATCGCCACGTCCCTCGGCGAGATCCCCCACCCCTCGCTCCCCAAGGGGACCAACATCTACGGGTCGACCAAGATCTTCCCCGACTTCCAGGCCGAGGACGGCGAGACCTACTTCACCTTGATCCACGGCATCCCGCACGAGTCTTCGGTCAGCTTCGTCGCGATCCTGCAGGCCACGCGGGCCCTTCGAAAGGGCTTCGAGTCGGCGATCTACTTCTACGGCCCGGGCACGCTCGCCTGCACGGCGAATCGCGGCTTCCCGACGACGGGCGACTCCGGCTTCCCGGGGGAGTTGAACATGAACGGCTCGCTCGAGACCTTCATCAAGGAGGGCGGCACGGTCTACTGCTGCCGCTTCGGCATGGCGCTGCACGGCATGCGCGAGGAAGACCTCATCGAGGGTGTCGTCCCCGCGCACCCGCTGGACGTGCAGGACGCGCTGATCTACTACGCCCGCAAGGGCGCGATCATCAACTCCACCTACAACCTCTAAGGCACGGATGTCTGTCACCGTCGCATCGGTCTCGGCGAACTTCACGCGGGACCTCGCTCAGAACTACGCGCTGATCGAGCAGCTGCTCGAAGACGCGCGAGCTCAGGGAGCCCGCCTCGTCGCGTTCCCCGAAGCCGCCATCGGTGGCTACCTCTCCTCGCTCGGCAACCACGGCGATACCATCCAGAACACCCGACGCTCTCTCCCGCCTGCGATCCGGTTGGACGGACCCGAGATCAGGCGGGTGCAGGAGCTCGCCGGCGACACGATCCTCACCATCGGGTTCTGCGAGCTGGATGATGACGGGCAGACGCGGTACAACGCCGCGGTCTGCCTCGACGGCGAGCGCATCTACGGTTCGTACCGCAAGGTGCATCAGCCCCTGGGCGAGAACATGTCGTACTCGGCCGGCTCGACGTACACCGCGTTCGACACCCCGGTGGGTCGGGTGGGGATGCAGATCTGCTACGACAAGGCGTTCCCTGAGGCTGCGCGGATGCTGGCACTCGACGGCGCCGAGATCGTCGTCAGCATGTCGGCCTGGCCGGCCGCACGCACCGCGACGGCGGAGAACCTGCAGGACGACCGCTGGACCTACCGGTTCAACCAGTTCGACATCGCCCGGGCGCTGGACAACCAGGTGTTCTGGATGGCGTCCAACCAGTCGGGCACGTTCGGGTCGCTGCGCTACGTCGGCAACGCGAAGGTCGTCGACCCCGGCGGCAACATCATCGCCACGACGCTGCTCGGCGCGGGCCTCGCCGTCGCCGAGATCGACATCGACGACACGTTCCGAGCGATGCGCGGGGGGATGTTCCATCTGCGCGACCGCCGGCCCGACGTCTATGGCCCGGTCACCGCGACCGACGGTGACAGCGCGACACGCTGGAGGGAGCTGGCTCATGCCTGAGATGACTTTCGCCGTGCGTTGGCCCGACGGCCAACAGACGTCGCACTATTCACCGAGTCTCGTCATGCACGACTATCTGCGGGTGGGGGAGCGGTACACGCTCTCGGACTTCGTCGGTCGCACGAGTGAGGCACTCGCCATCGCCAGTGAGCGGGTGCGGGCCAGGTACGGATTCGCCTGCACCTCGGCGATGCACTCGGAGGAGACCATCGCGACCGCCGCTTCCGCGTACGCGGCCGGCGAGGTCGTGGTCGTCGCTATGCAGCCCGGCCTCGAGGGAGCCGCATCGTGATCCCGGTCGCGCTGAACGACGGCGATCACTTCGAGGCCGTCATCGTCGGCGGGGGCCAGGCGGGTCTCGCCCTGAGCTGGCATCTCGTCCAGCAGGGCGTCCGTCACGTGGTGATCGAGCGTGACACGCTCGTGCACGAGTGGCGAGACGGCCGCTGGGACAACTTCACCCTGGTGACACCGAACTGGCAGTGCCGTCTGCCCGGCTATCCCTACGACGGCCCCGACCCCGACGGCTTCATGGCACGCGATGAGGTCTACGCGTGGACGAGGAACTACGCCGACACGTTCGATGCGCCGGTCGCGGAGGGGGTCTCGGTCTCTCTGGTCGAGGAGCGCCCCGGCGGGGGGTTCACGGTGCGCACGAGCGCGGGCACCCTCACCGCCGACACGGTCACCTCCGCCACGGGCGGATATCACCTTCCCGTCACGCCCGCGTGGGCGCGCGAGATCCCCGGCGACGTCTTCCAGCTGCACTCGCACGAGTACCGCAACGCCGCTCAACTGCCCGAGGGCCCCGTCCTGGTGGTCGGGTCGGGTCAGTCCGGCACGCAGATCGCGGAGGACCTCCTGCTCGAGGGTCGCGACGTTCACCTCGCGCTGGGTCGCGCGCCCCGGGTCGCCCGCTTCTACCGCGGGAAGGACTGCATGACGTGGCTCGCCGAGATGGGCATCTACGACGTGCCGGTCTCGGCCCACGGGCTCGCCAAGCGCGAATCGACGAACCACTACGTCACCGGCCGCGACGGCGGTCGTGACATCGATCTGCGCCAGTTCGCCGTGCGCGGTGTACGTCTCTACGGCCGCGCCGTCGGTCTCACGGACAGCGCCTTCCTGTTCGACGACACTCTGCCCGACAATCTCGACTACGCCGACTCGGTAGCCGAGTCGATCAAGAACGACATCGACCGGTACATCGAGCGTGAGGAGATCCACGCCCCGGAAGAGGAACGGTACAGCGCGGTGTGGCAGCCGACCGAGGTGCCTCGCCAGCTTGCAACCGCCGACGTCGCATCAGTGATCTGGGCGATCGGCTTCCGCGCGGACTGGTCCTGGCTCGGCAACCTCGACGTCCTCGACCACCAGGGTCATCCCCTGCACACGTACGGGGAGTCGAAGGTGCCCGGGTTCTTCTTCATCGGCCTCCCCTGGATGCATACGTGGGGATCCGGTCGCTTCCACGCGATCGCCCGTGATGCCGAGCACGTCGCGGGCAGGATCGCCGTGCGCGAACAGCAGCAGATTCCCGTCGCCTGAGGCGAGCGGGCACCGAGCTATACCCTGAGGCAATGGGCACAGTGACGATGGCGGGGGTCGCGGCGCACTTCGGCCGCGACGTCGATCGCACCCTCGCCAAGCTGCCCGGCATCATCGATCACGCTCGTGAGAGAGGTGTGGATCTGCTCGTCCTTCCCGATGCGACGATCGGCGGATATCTGCTCGAGCTCGAGCACCCCTCGCACGCCGTCGACAGCGCGCCGCGGTCGGTCGACCTCGACGGGCCGGAGGTCGCGGCCGTCGCCGCCATGGCCGGGCAGATGACGGTGTGCTTCGGGGTGGCCGAGCGCGCGGTCATCGACGGTGCCGAGGTCAGGTACAACACCGCCGTCTGTGTGACGGGCGACGGCATCCTGGGTGCGCACCGCAAGGTGCATCTTCCGCTCGGCGAGTCCGACGTCTATCGCGCGGGCGACGAGTTCTCGGCGTTCGACACCCCCGTCGGGCGGCTGGGCATGCTTATCGACTTCGACAAGACCTTCCCCGAGTCCGCGCGATCGCTCGCGCTCGACGGCGCCGAGATCCTCGCCTGCTTGAGCGCGTGGCCCGCGAGTGTCACCGACCGCTCCGATCGCATCCGCAACGACCGGCAGGCCCACCTGTTCGATCTGTACGACTGCGCGCGGGCGGCCGAGAACCAGGTCTATCTCGTGTCGTCCAACCAGACGGGCGTCATGGGCGGCCTGCGATTCCTCGGCCAGGCGAAGATCGTCGACCCGGCCGGCGAGATCATCGCGAAGACGTGGGCGAAGGGGGGTCTCGCCGTCGCCGAGGCGGATGTCGCAGCATCCCGTGCACGAGCTCGTCGCAGCCTCAACCACCTCGACCAGCGCGCGGAGCACGCCTACCGGCTGACCGCGCCATGAAGATCGCCCAGGTCACGTACTCGACCAAGCCGCGCGGCGGCGTCGTTCACACTCTGGCCCTGGCGGAGGCTCTCGCCGCCCGCGGCAACGACGTCGAGGTGTGGACTCTCGGCCGCGGGTCCGACACGGCCTTCTTCCGAGAGGTCGACCCGGCGGTGCGCGTTCGCGTCGTTCCCTTCGAGTCGCGTGAGGGCGAAGGCGTCGGTGAGCGCATCGAGCGCTCGATCGGCGCCATGGCACGGCACTTCTCGAGCAGCGCCGATGTGGTGCACGCGCAGGACTGCATCTCGGCGAACGCGGTGATCGCGGCGGGCCGTGAGTGCATCCGGACCATCCATCACCTCGACGCGTTCACCACACCGAGACTCGTCGAGTGTCACGAACTCGCCATCCATCGACCGGCGGCCCGCATCTGCGTCTCGCGTGCCGTCGCCGCCGAAGTCGAGGCCGAGTACGGGTACGCGCCCACCGTGATCTCGAACGGCGTCGACGCCGAACGTTTCGCGGATGCTGCGGGGCCGGCCGGAGAAGCGCTGCGCGCGCGCTGGCGCGCCGACCTGGGGGACTACGTGCTCGCTCTGGGCGGGATCGAGCCGCGCAAGGGTTCGCTCGATCTGCTCGAGGCTTTCGCGACGCTGCGGAGCAGGAGGCCGGAACTGCGTCTCGTCTTCGGGGGTGGGGAGACTCTCTTCGACTACCGCTCCTACCGCCGGGAATTCGAGCGGCGCGCGGTCGAGCTCGGGATCGAGCCGACCATCCTCGGCACGCTTGCCGATGGCGACGTGCCGTCTCTCGTGGCGGGGGCCACCGTGCTGGGCTTCGTCTCGACGAAAGAGGGCTTCGGTCTCGCCGCGATGGAGGCGCTCGCCGCGGGCGTGCCGGTCGTTGCTCTCGTGAAGCGGATCGATGAACTTGTTCGAGTGCCAACTCGTCGCCAACGGCCCCGTCTCCGCTTCGCCGTCGCCCACGACCGCGGCGACGAGAAGATCGGGATTGTCGAAGACGGCGCCGTACGCGTGGGAGAGCGAGTAACCGAGCTCGCCGCCCTCGTGGATCGAGCCGGGGGTTTCCGGGGCGACGTGGCTGGGGATCCCGCCGGGGAACGAGAACTGCCGGAAGAGCTTCCTGACCCCGTCGGTCGTGTGGTCGATGTCGTCGTAGATCTCGCTATAGGTCCCGTCGAGATAGGTGTTCGCGACCATCCCGGGCCCGCCGTGGCCGGGTCCGGCGATGAAGATCGTGTGGAGGTCCCGGTCGCGGATGACCCTGTTGAGGTGGGCGTAGACGAAGTTCAGCCCCGGCGTGGTGCCCCAGTGCCCGAGCAGTCTCGACTTGATGTGCGCGGGGGCGAGCGGCTCGCGCAGCAGCGGATTGTCGAGCAGATAGATCTGTCCGATGGAGAGGTAGTTCGCCGCTCGCCACCATGCGTCCAGTTCGTCGAGCGTCCGGTCGGTGACGCTGTCGGTGCGGAACGCGAACCCCGTGGATCCGCCTCCTCCTGCTACGGTTTCCGCTGTCATGGCGTGATCCCTTCTCGACGGTGCGTGCGCCGGCTTCAGCGGTCTCCCGGGGGATGCCCCGACCGAAGCCCATGCGTGCGTGACCCCACCCCAGCACACGGGCCGCTCCGCCGGTAGGGGCCTAGGTCCCCCGAGGCGGCGGCGCGGCGGTGCGGCGCCGGTGCCTCCGGACGGCGGCGCGGTTCGCGCAGCGGACGGAGCAGTAGCGCTGGCGGCCGTTGCGGGTCACGTCGACGACGACGTTGACGCACGCGTCGCCGGGTTCGGCGCCGGCCTCGCACCGACGAAGACGGCTCATGCCTCGGGTCGTCAGGTGCATCGCCGTGCCCACCGAGATCACGGCGTCGAGCACGGGGGCGAGCGACTGCTCCTCATCGCGGTAGTGGAGGTGCCATCCCTCACCGTCATGGTCGGTCAGGCGCGGGTAGGCGGCGATCGCCGCCATCCGGGCGTTGAGCAGAGCCGCTCTCGCGGTCGGTGTGGGAGCGTCGACCACGGTGAGCCACGCGTCGATCACCGCTCGGGTCCGGGCATGATCGTCGGCGGCGACGCGGAAGGCCATCGTCATGCCGTGGTCGCGGGTGCGCTCCTCGATCTCCGACCGGTTGCGGGGCCAGTCGTTGGCGAGGGATGCGGCGAGCAACACCGCGTACTCCCCGTAAGGGTTGAGATGCATAAGACCATGACATCACAGTGGAGGCATGGATGCCCCGCCGCTCGATTCCGACCGTCAGCCGCCCTCACCCGCACCCTCGCCCGTCGCCGCGCACGAGCACGGCTGGGCGACGGAGTCCGCGCACTGCACCAGCGAGGGGCGGCTGCTCTACGTGCGTTGCCTCGGCTGCGGCGCGAGACGTGTCGACCTGCAGTCGAGCCCGTGCGTCCCGCCCGGAGCGGTCAGCGTGCCGGCCGCTCCCGCCTCAGCCCGCGAGCTCCTGCAGGTGCCGGTATCCGCCCTTGAAGTAGAGCAGGGGTGACCCGGTGTGCCACTCGGGTGCGCTCATCTCGACCACGCGGCCGATGATCACGAGGTGGTCGCCCGCCTCGTACTCCGCCCAGGCCTCGCAGTCGACCCACATGAGCGTGGCGTCGATGACCGGGTTGCCCGACCGGGCCGGGTGCCATGCGATGCCCGCCCACTTATCGGTGCCCTTTCGTGCGAACTGGGTGGAGATGTGGTGCTGGTCGTGCGCGAGCACGTTGACCGTGAAACGGCCGCCGGCGGCGATGCGCGGGTACGTCGTCGAGGTGCGCATCACGCTGAACGAGACCAGTGGCGGGTCGACCGAGACGCTGTAGAACGACTGGCACGTGAAGCCGACGGGTTCGCCGTCGGCGATCGCGCTGACCACGGTGATCCCGGATGCGTAGTGCCCGAGGGTGTCGCGGAAGACGCGGGCGTCGATGGCGGGGGGAGCGATGAGCGAATCGGACATGGTGTTTCCTCCTATCGATGAGCGCAATCGACGCCGGCGAGAGGGGGCGCGGCTCGTGCGCGCCGGTCTCGTCCGGTCCGAGTGCCAGGAATAACGGAGACGGGATGCGGCGCGGTCGCTGCCGAGCGCTTGTCCAGGTCTCCCACACCACCGAGATCTTTTGGCCCGGCGGCCCGCAACGGCTTACGTTGCGAGATCGAGTCTGCACGGGCGGTGTTACGCGCGCGTTGCGCGGTCGAAGCTGGCGGGTTTCCGGGTGTCGGGCCGTGGCTCCGCGGTGTCGCCTTTCCGTGTGCCGGAAGGGCGCGGGCGGGCCGCCGTGACGCGGCGCCATGATTCTTCCCCCGGGTCACCCGTGCGGCTTTCGGTCGAAGTTCCGCGATTCGCAACCAGAGCCGGCCGCTCTTTTGTCTGCTCTTTGCGCAAAACTCCCCGAACAAGGTGCGCCCTGTTCCGCTCAGCGGAAGTCCGGGCGTTCCAGAGCGAGAGTTTCTCTCTCCCAGGGGCTGGTTCGTCGTGCGGGTCCGGCATAAGAGCACTCACGCGCGGCATCCGATTCATTGACGGTTCACAGAAACCCGGATAGCCTCACCTCGATATGTCGGGACGGACAACATTTATGCCCGGCCGTTCCAGCCACGCACTCAAGGGAGATTGCACATGAAGCAACCCGTCTACCGGTGGGGGGCCGTGGCAGCCGCCGCCGGCGTCGCCATCAGCCTCGGCGTCACGCCGACCGCCGCCTTCGCGGAACCGGAGGAAGAGGACTACAAGGTTCTCGTCGTCGGGAAGACCCTCGGGTTCCGGCACTCGCACATCGACGACACGACCAATGCGCTCATCCTGCTCGGGGAGCAGAACGGCTTCACGGTCGATGTGTGGGATCCGGCGATCGGGAACTCGCCCGGCCAGCCGGCACTGACCATGGCGTCGACGCCGTTCACCAGCACCGCCGACCTCGACCAGTACGCCACGATCGTCTTCGCGTCGCCCGTCGACGGCACCAACCGCCAGGACCCCGCGACCCCGCGCCTGCTCGACGACACCGAGCTGGCCGCCTTCCAGGGTTACATCCGCGGCGGCGGCGGCTACGTCGGCCTGCACGCCGCGACCGACGCGATGCACACCGTGCCCTGGTACAGCGAGCTGACCGGCGGTGGGGCGCGCTTCCGCAACCACCCCGCGCAGCAGCAGGCCACGATGCGGGTCGAGAACCCGGGCCACCCGTCGACGACGATGCTTCCCGAGGCGTGGTCGCGCTACGACGAGTGGTACAACTTCACCACCAACCCGCGTGAAGACGTGCACGTGCTCATCACGCTCGATGAGACGACGTACAACCCGGGCAACGGCCGCATGGGCGAAGACCACCCGCTCGCGTGGTGCCAGAACTTCGAGGGCGGACGCTCCTGGTACGAGGGTGCCGGCCACACGGATGCTTCGTGGACCGACCCCGTCTTCCTCGAGCACATCCTGCGCGGGCTGGAATGGACCGCGGGGCTCGTCTCGGGCGGCGGCGACTGCGTCACCTTCCCCGAGGTCGCCGGAGTGCTGGCGGCCGCGACCGGTGACGAGGCGGTCAAGGCCACGGTGCAGGGACACCTCGCCGGGGCCAAGACGGCAGACGCCGCCGACGCCCACGCCGACGCGATCGCGTCGCTGCTGCAGGCGCAGCGCGCCGCGGGCGCTCTCGACGACGACGTGCTCGACGCGAAGATCGCCGACCTCCTCGAGTGGCAGCGCGGTCTGACCGCCGACGGCCCGACCGACGCCGACGGCGTTCCGATCGACGTGTCGATCGTCGACGCACCGGGCGCTCTCGCGCTCACCGTCGCCGATTTCGGCGAGTCGGTGCGCCTCAACCAGGAGTCGGGCTTCACCGACCGCTGGCGCTTCACCGCGGGGCTCCCGACGGTCAAGGTCTCTGATTCGCGCAACGCGACGCAGGCCGGCACCAGCGGGTGGGCGGCCTCCGGCCAGTCGTCGGCGTTCGTCTCCGGCGACTCCACGATCGGCGCCGAGAACCTCGGGTGGGCCCCGAACCTCGTCACCCCGCGCGACGGGGTGTCGGCGGGGCCGCAGGTCGCGACCGCCGTCGACGGCGGCACGGGTCTCGCGGTCGCTTCGGTGCTCGCCTCGGCGACGCCCGACGGACGCCGCGGGGTGACCGACGTGAACGCGTGGTTGTACCTCGACGCGCCGCTCGGAACCCCCGAGGGCGACTACTCGGCGCGACTGACGCTGTCGCTGTTCCCGACCGACTGATCGACCGACGCGGGGGTGGGGCTTCGGCCTCACCCCCGCACAGACAGGAGAACCGCGGATGCTGCGGACCCGCCCGATGATCGTCGCGTCGCTCGCTCTCGCGACCCTGCTCGGGGGCGCGCCGGCGGCGGTCGCGCTCGATGCACCCGCAAGTGCGACCGCCGAGACCAGCACGACCTGGGCGGTGGCCCCGGCGTCGGCGGAGGGCCCGGACGGGCGGGTGTCGTTCCGGCACACGATCGACCCCGGCGGATCGGTGGAGGAGTTCATCGCGGTGACCAACTTCAGCGCCGCCGCCGCCCCGTTCGCGATCTACGCGAGCGACGGTGTGGTCACCGAGGCCGGGAACTTCGACCTGCTGCCGTCGGGCGAGACCCCTGTCGACAGCGGCACGTGGGTGAGCATCGGGGAGGTGGAGGGGGCGACCCCTCGCGATGGTGGCGGAATCGTCATCGACGTGCCGGCCGGTGCGACCACGCTCGTTCCTCTTCGCGTCGACGTCCCCGACGAGGCGACGCCCGGCGACCATCCGGCCGGTGTCGTGGCCGAACTCGCCCGCGGCGACGACGAGTCGGTGCAGGTCGCCTCGCGCGTCGGGGTGCGCCTGCACCTGCGCGTGGCGGGCGACGTCGTCGCATCCGTCGTTCCCGGTTCGATCACGACCTCGTATTCGCCGTCGTGGAACCCCTTCGCCCCCGGCACGCTGACGGTCGACTACGTCATCTCCAACGAGGGCAACGTGCGCCTGGGTGCGACCACGACGACGCAGGCCGCGGGCCTGTTCGGCATCGGCGGCGCGAGCGCGGCGGGTGAGCAGCGCGAGATCCTGCCTCTTCAGCAGACGGCCGCCTCGGCGACGGTCGCGGTGTGGCCGGTCTTCTTCGCCTGGGGCGAGGTGGCCGCCGTGCCGACGATCGTGGGCGAGGACGCCGTGCAGGCCTCCCTCGCGGCGGCGGCGACGCCGTTCACGGTGTGGACGATCCCGTGGTCGCAGCTCGCCCTGCTGGCGGTGGCCGCCGTCATCATCGTGCTGATCGTGCGCGCTCGTGCACGGTCGGAGGCGCGCGTGCAGGCCCGCATCGCCGCCGCCGTCTCCGCTGCCGCTGCGCAGCCGAACGATGCGGGGCTGGTGGACGAGCCCGCGAGCGCACGGGCTGTGCCCGAACGCACGGTCTGAGTCCGCGCGCAGCCCGTGCGTTCGGGCGCACCCCGTGTGCTCGGCGTCAGAGCGGGATCGAGCGCGCGGCCCCGCTTCGCTCGAAGACGTGCACCGCGTTTTCGGCGAGGAGTTGCCAGCCGGTGGTGTCGACGCCGGATGTCGCCACCACCCTGGCGCCGGTGGGGAGCACCGTCGTCGCGAGAGCGTTGTAGTCGTCGCCGTGGCCGGGCGGCAGGTCGTCCGCGGCGACCCCGCGCCGCGCGAAGGCGGCGAGCGGCGGCTCGACGGTGCCCCGGGAGTGCACCACGACGAGCGCCCCGTCGACGATGAGCATCG
Organism: Microbacterium sp. Gd 4-13; assembly: GCF_003095395.1. Classification (GTDB taxonomy): domain Bacteria; phylum Actinomycetota; class Actinomycetes; order Actinomycetales; family Microbacteriaceae; genus Microbacterium. The sequence continues at coordinate 7,566 of NZ_QEIJ01000005.1, read as the reverse complement.
CGTTCAGGCACGCGGAGGGGTAGAGCGCCCGCACGTCGGCCGCCGCGGCCGCGACGGCCGACTCGGTCGGGGAGAGCGAGCGCAGCGCCCGCCGCACGAGAGCGAAATACACCTCGCTGTCGGTCGTGCCCCGCAGCCCCGCTCGTTCGCGGTCGGTGAGGGCGTCGAGCGCGAGCGTGCGGGGTGTGAGTGCTCCGTTGTGCGCGAAGGCGATGCCTTCCGCGACGAAGGGCTGCAGGTTCTCCGGGGCGACAGCGGCGCCGGCGCTGGCGAAGCGCAGATAGAGCAGCGAGACCGCGGAGGACTCGACGAGCGGAGCGTCGCGAGCGGGGGTGAGACCGGTGAGCAGGTGGGGAGGGTGATCGGATGCGTCGGCCCGGGCGTACCCCCACCCGTCGGAGTGCAGTGTCGCGAGGTCGAGGAAGGCGCTGAGAAGCGTCGCGCCGAGGGCGTCGTGGGGCGTCATCGCCCGCGGAGCGATCGTCCCCAGCATCCTCGACATCCGCCCGCCTCACATTGGATCCAGTTATGTTACGTTTGGATCCTACTGCTCCCCTGGGAAGGTCCATGAACTCGATGCCCGTGGCGAATTCGCCGTCGACGACCTCCGCCGAGCCCCCTGCCCCGCAGCCGATCGATGTGGCGCGGGAGCGGGCTCGAACGGCCGGCTCGTGGAACGCACGGCACTTCAACGCCGCGGGCGCCGCCCTCCCGTCGCTGCAGGTCGTGACGACCACGGTCGAACACCTGCGGCTCGAGGAGGCGATCGGCGGCTATGAGGCGGCGATCGAGGTCAAGCCCCGCATCGAGGCGGTCTACGACTCCGCGGCGCGCCTCGTCGGCGCCGAACGCCACGAGATCGCCCTCCTCGACAGCGCGTCGACGGGTCTGCGGGTCGTGCTCGACGCCCTCCGCCCCCGCGCGGGATCCCGCATCATCGCCTCGCGCAGCACCTACGTCAGCCACGCCCTGCACCTCATGACCCTCGCCCGCGAAGACGGTGTCGACCTCGAGATCGTGTCGGCCGGAGCCGACCGCCTCCTCGACCTCGATGCGCTCGAGAGGATGCTGGCCGAGGGGCCGCCGGCGATCGTCACGGCGGCACACGTGCCCACCTCGTCGGGGCTGGTCGAGCCCGTCGCCGCGATCGGCGCGCTCGTGCGCTCGTACGGCGGCTTCTTCCTGCTCGACGCCACCCAGTCGGTCGGCCACCTCGACTCCGATGTGCGGGAGATCGGTTGCGACGTGCTCGTGACGACCGGTCGCAAGTTCCTGCGGGCGCCCCGGGGGACGGGGTTCGCCTACGTCGGGGCGAGCGCCTTCGAACGCCTCCTCCCCACGGCACCCGACGTGCGCGGTGCGCAATGGACGTCGGCGTCCGACTGGCACGTCGACGAGTCCGCCCGGCGCTTCGAGACCTGGGAGGCGTCGATCGCCGGTCGTCTGGGGCTCGGCGTCGCCATCGACGAAGCGTTGGAACGCGGCATCCCGCAGACCCAGGAGTGGCTCACCGCGACCGGGCGCACCGTCCGTGCGGCGCTCGCCGAGATCGACGGCGTCGCGCTCGGCGAGGCGATCGACACCCCGTCGGCGATCGTGACCTTCGTCGTCGAGGGTGTGCCCTCTGCGACCGTCGTGACCGAGCTCGCCCGCGACCGCGTCCGCGTGGTGTCGGTACCGGCGACCCACGGCCAGTGGGATCTCGGCGACCGCGGCCTCTCGGCGGTCGTGCGTGCGTCGGTCCACGTCTACAACGACGAGAATGACCTCGCGGCCCTGATCGACCGGGTCGCGCACATCGCTCGAACGCATCGGTCGGGAGGGGCATGAGCGTGGTGGAGGCCGACGTCGTCGTGCTCGGACTCGGGGTGCACGGCTCCGCGGCGGTCGCGAGCCTCGCGCGGCGGGGGCACCGGGTCGTCGGACTGGAGCGGTTCGCGGCGGGCCACGCGCGCGGGTCGTCGCACGGCCGCACCCGCATGATCCGACGCGCCTACCCGAACCCCGTCTGGAACGGCTTCGTGGCCGAGGCCTACGAGGCGTGGGCGGCGCTCGAGCGCGAGAGCGGTCGCACACTGATCCACCGCACCGGTGGGGTGTACGCCCACGAGGGCGCCTCGCAGCTGCAGGGCCCGGACTGCGTCGCACTGGCCGACGCGGCGGCTGTCGCCGGGGTCTTCCCGGGCCTGCGGATCCCCGAGGGCTACGGCGCCGTCTACGACCCGAACGCCGGGGTGCTGGAGGCCGAGGCCGCGCTCGACGCGCTCCGGGCGAGTGCCACACGCAACGGCGCCGACCTGCGCTTCGGCGCGCGCGTCGACGGCTGGGACACGACGTCGTCCGGGATCGTCGTGCGCGCGGGCGACGACGAGGTCCGCGCCGGACGCCTGGTCGTCGCGCCGGGCTCGTGGGCGGCACGGATGCTGCCGGCCCTCGCGCCGATCGTCGAGGTCTGGCGCATCCTCACCCTCACCGTCGCCGCGGGTCAGCCCGTCGCGATGCCGCCGCAGCTCGGCGCCTTCTCGATCGACCGCCCGGAGGGGCTCGTCTTCGGCATCCCCGACGCGGCCGGGAACGGGTTGAAGATCGGCGTCGACGCCGGAGCGGTGTGGGACCCCGAAGAGCCCGTCGCCCCCGCGACCCCCGCCGAGGTCGACGAACTGCGCGCGCTGATGTCAGACTACGTGCCGGGCATCGACACCACTGTCGTCGAGGCCGCCGCGTGCCTGTACACGATGACCGAAGACAAGAGGTTCGTGCTCGGGCCGCTCGCCGACGGTCCCGAGGTCATCGCCGTCTCCGCGTGCTCGGGACACGGGTTCAAGTTCGGTGCCGCCGTGGGCGACGCCGTCGCCGACCTCCACGAAGGACGCTCGCGCGATGACCTCTCCTTCATCTCGACCGCGAGACGAGGACTCTGAGATGGCCGTCGCCCTCGCCGCCCCCCATCGCGCCGCCGTCACCGCCGGTGAGCGCGCGGTCGCCGCCGGCGGCAACGCGCTCGACGCGGCGCTCGCCGCCGCCGCGATGCTGACGGTGGTCTATCCGCACCAGTGCGCGATCGGCGGCGACCTCATCGCGCTGGTCCGAGACCCCGCGGGCGTCACGACCGCCGTGATCGCGGCGGGCACCGCACCCGCCGCCATCGAGACCGTGTCGGGGGAGTGGGCGGCGGTGCCGCGTCAGGGAGCGCACTCCGTGACGGTGCCCGGGATGGTCGCGGGCTGGGAGGCCATCGCCGCGCTCGGCGGTGCGCTCGGTCTCGCGCCGGCCCTCCGCGGCGCCGCAGACGTGGCGCGGGGCGGCGTCACGGTCAGCGCGGGGCTCGCGCGCGCCATCGCGTCGAGGGCGGAGGGGGTTCTCGCCGACCCCGGGCTGTCGGCCGTGTTCGCGCCGAGGGGCGACCTGCTGGCGGAGGGCGACACGTACCTGCAGCCGGCTCTCGCCGACACGTTCGGCCGCCTCGCCGACGACCCGACCGACTTCTATTCCGGTGCGACCGCCGACCTGCTCGTCGCCGCCCTCCGCAGCGCGGGCGGCGTGCACACCCTCGACGACTTCGCCGGCTACGCCCCCGAGATGACCCCCGCGCTGTCGACCGACCTCGGCGGTCGCACCTGGTCGGTCGCGCCTCCGCCGTCGGCGGGCGCCCTCGTGCCGGGTGTGGTGGCGGGCGGTCTCGACGCGGAGGGCAACGCGGATGCTGCGGCCCTCGTGGCCGCGAGCGTGCGCGGCGTCGCTGCCCGCGGGGCACACCTCGGCGATCCGCGAATGGGTCCGATCGACGTGGATTCCCTGCTCGATCTCGCCGCGGGTGCCGGTTCGACGATCGGCGAGTCTCGGGCGAGCGGCGACACGGCCTCGGTGGTCGCGATCGACGACGACGGGTGGGCGATCACGATCGTGCAGAGCGTCTACTTCACCTTCGGCGCGGGGTTCCTCGACCCCGCGACGGGCGTGCTGTTCCACAACCGCGGGAGTGCGTTCAGCACCGACCCGGCATCGCCGGCCCTTCTGCGCGCCGGTGCCCGCCCACCCCACACCCTGTGCCCCCTGATCGTGGAAGACGCCGCGAACCTCGTGATCGCCGGCTGCCAGGGCGGTCGCGCGCAGCCCTGGATTCTCGCGCAGCTCTTCGCCGCCCGATCATCGATGCGAGAGCCGCTCGACGCGATCCTCGCGCGGCCTCGCTGGATCGTCGGAGACGTCGACCTCGGATTCGATCGGCTCACCCTGGCCGCCGAGCCCGGTGTCGCGCCCGAGGCGCTCGCCGGCGCGAGAGCCGCGGGCGTTCCCGTGGCCGACCTTCCCGCTCGCGCGGACGTCGCCGGACACGTGCAGCTCGTGCGGCGACGCGACGACCACCTACTCGACGCCGCGAGCGATCCCCGAGCCGACGGTGTCGGCGTCGTCACCCTTTGACACTGGAGGAGAACCCCATGACCTCACGCATCTGGAGCGACCCGCTCACGCCCACCGAGATCGACGAGATCACCGCCCTGGTGCGCGCCGACGCGCGTATCGGCGAGCGACCGCGGTTCTGGGGCATCGCCGTGGAGGAAGGACTCGCCCGCGCTCTCGCGCCGGGTCAGGGCCGCCCGGTGCGACTGGTGGTCATGAACCCCGACGCCCACGCCGCGTGGGAGGTCACCGGCTGGACGTCGGGTACCGACCGCGACGCGGTGCTCTCGGGCTGGGCCGACGTCGACGCGAAGCGTCCGGGCGTCTCCTCCGACGAGGCGCGGGCGATCGCCCAGGCGGCGCGCAACCACCCGCTCATCGTCGAAGCACTCGCCAAACGCGGCATCCATGACACCTCGCTGGTATGGGTCGACCCCGAGTCGATCACGGGCTTCGAGCCCGAGGACCTCGCAGACCGCCGACTGTCGTGGGGAACGGTCTGGTACCGCGAGAGCGTGGACGACAACGGCTACGCGCGGCCCGTGGCGGGCCTCGTGCCGATTCTCGATCTCGAGACCCTCGACGTCATCCGCATCGAAGATCACGGCGTGATCCCGATGGCCAGCGAGTCGGGCAACTACCGCTCGGGCACCTGGGGCCCCGACCGCGAGGTCGCGCCGCTGGAGATCACCCAACCGCAGGGGCCCGGATTCGACGTCGACGGGCACCGCGTCACCTGGCAGAACTGGTCGTTCAACATCGGTTTCACCCACCGCGAGGGGCTCGTGCTGCACGACATCTCGTACCGGGACGGCGACGTCGACCGTTCGGTCATGCGCCGGGCGTCGATCAACGAGATGTACGTGCCCTACCTCGACTCCGACCCGACCGCGTACCGCAAGAACTTCTTCGACTGGGGCGAGTACGGCGCGGGACCGCTCACCGCCTCCCTCGAACTCGGGTGCGACTGCCTCGGCGAGATCCGCTACTTCGACGCGCACGTGCTCGACGGTAACGGCGAGGCGATGACGATCTCCAACGGCATCTGTCTGCACGAGGAGGACCACTCGATCCTCTGGAAGCACGTGAACACCCGCACCGGCGAGGCCGACGTGCGTCGCTCGCGCCGGCTGGTGATCTCGTTCTTCGCGACCGTGGCGAACTACGACTACGGCTTCTACTGGTCGCTCTACCAGGACGGCAACATCGAGCTGGAGATCAAGCTCACCGGCATCCTGTCGGTCTCGGGCATCGACGACGGCAAGATGCCCCCGTTCGGACGCATGGTGAGTCCGAACGTGCAGGCTCCGACCCACCAGCACTACTTCGCCATCCGTCTCGACACCGCCGTCGACGGTCCGCTGAACCGCCTCGTCGAGGTGCACGCCGAGGTCGAGGAGGACGACGAGCTGAACCCGTGGGGGAACGCGGTGAAGATGGTGTCGGAGACCATCTCGTCGGAGAAGGATGCGGCGCGCCTGGCGGATGCGTCGCGCGCCCTGCACTGGCGGATCGAGAACACGGAGAACACCAACCGCTTCGGTGAGTCGACGGCGTACCGTCTGTCGGTGCTCAACACCACGCGCCTGTTCGCCAAGCCCGGGAGCGTCGTGGCGCGCAAGGCGCCGTTCGTCGGCAAGCACCTGTGGGCCACCGCGTACGACGCCTCGGAGCGGTTCATCGCGGGGGAGTACCCGAACCAGGCCCCGCTCGAGGCCGAGGGCATCACGGCCTGGCAGCAGGCCGACCGCCCGCTCGACGGGGCTGAGCTCGTGGTGTGGCCGATCGTCGGTGTGCACCACTACCCGAAGCCCGAGGAGTGGCCGATCATGCCGGCTCACAAGATCGGCCTGCGCCTGGAGCCCGACGGCTTCTTCGTGCGCAACCCGTCGCTCGACGTTCCGCCGTCCGAGGAGGCCGCCTGTCACGCGCCCTCGGGTGGGCACGGTCACGATGGGCACGGTCACGACCATGACGGTCACGCCCACGTGCATCACGGCAGCGACGACCCGCACGCAGACCACCACGATCACCACTGATGCCGGCGGAACTGCTGCACGCGGGAGCGTTGGGGGCCGCCGGCCTCGGAACCTGCTGCGTCGCCCTCGACCGCCCGCGACCGCGGCTGCGAGAGCTGTCGCTGTCGATCGTGATGTTCCTCGCGATGCTCGACGTCGTCACCGCCGCGCACCTCGTGCCGGTGGTCGGGTGGAGTGCGCTGACGGTCGCCCTGGCGATGGCGCTCGGGGCGAGGCGGCGACGTTCGACCGAGCCCTCGGCGGTCGTGGGGATGCGCGTGCACTCCGCGATCGGTGCCATCCTCATGGCGGGGCTCATGCTCGCGATGTCGGGTGGGCCGGTCGCGACCAGCGGGTCGCACCACGGCGGTTCGGCGGTCTCGCTCGTGCTGCCGCTGGTCGCCGCGACCGCCGTGTACGCGGCGTGGTCGGCGACGCGTCTGCATCACGCCCATCTGCTCGAGCGGGTGCAGTACGTCAGCATGGCGATCTCGCTCCTCCTTCTCGCGGGCGCGGCCGTCGGCTGAGCCGGGAGTTCGCGCGTTTCGCTGCGCGATGCGCCGGGCGAGGGCGCATGCCCGGCGTCGGCCTTGGGCCGTCGCCCCGCCCGCTCGACGCATCGCCCCGCTCGACGCATCGCTCCGCTCGCGCTCGAGGCGCGGTCCGCCCCGGGGTTGTCGAAGGGTCGCGGGGGCGCGGGTCAGGAGGGCGCGGGTCAGAAGGGTGCGGTGGCTTCGGATGTGCGGTCGTCGTCGGGTGCGGGTCTGAAGACGGGGACTTTCCGTTCCGGTCGCACCACGAATCGTCTCCCGCCGGGGGATTTCCATTCGAGTGCGCCGCCGCTGTCGGGGATCTGTCTCACGCGCCACCCGCCGTGATGCTTGATCGTGTGATGCCCGACGCAGAGGGGGCCGAGGTTCGTGAGTTCGGTGGTGCCGCCGTGTTCCCAGGCGAGTTGGTGGTCGATCTGGCACCTTCGGGCGGGGGTTCCGCATCCGGGGGCCATGCAGGTCGGGGCCCGCCATTCCACGAGCCGTCGTAACGCCGCCGGGGTGCGGTACTGGTCACGTCCGACGGAGAGCACCATCCCCGTCTCGGGGTGGGTGAGCACCCGCATCCACCCGTCCGCGCCGCCGCAGAGTTCCCG
>NZ_QEIJ01000004.1 GCF_003095395.1 Microbacterium sp. Gd 4-13 | reverse complement strand
TCACCACGATCGGCGTCGATGAGCACGTCTGGCGGCACACCAGGTTCGGCGACAAGTACGTGACGGTGATCATCGACCTCACCCCGACACGGAACAGGACCGGTCCTGCACGGTTGCTGGACATGGTCGAGGGGCGTTCGAAGGCGGTGTTCAAACAGTGGCTTGCCGGGCGCCCGAAAGAGTGGCGGGAGAAGATCGAGGTGGTCGCGATGGACGGGTTCAGCGGGTTCAAGACCGCCGCCGCGGAAGAGCTTCCCGACGCGGTCCCGGTGATGGATCCGTTCCACGTCGTGAGGCTCGCTGGCGAGGCACTCGACCGGTGCCGGCAACGCGTCCAGCAGGCCACCCTCGGGCATCGTGGTCGCGCCAGCGATCCGCTCTACAAAGCGAGACGCACCCTGCACACCGGGGCGAGCCTGCTCACCGACAAGCAGTCCGCACGCCTGAAGGCGGTATTCGCCATCGAGGAGCACGTCGAGGTTGAAGCGACCTGGGGCGTCTATCAGCGCATGGTCGCCGCGTACCGGGAACCCGACAAGAAGCTCGGCAAGCAGATGATGCAAGCCGTCATCGATGCAGTCAGCAGCGGCGTCCCCGCCGCGCTCGTCGAGATCCGACGCCTCGGACGCACCCTGAAACAACGCGCCGTCGACGTCCTCGCGTTCTTCGACCGACCCGGCACCTCCAACGGCCCGACCGAGGCGATCAACGGACGCCTCGAACACCTCCGCGGCTCCGCCCTCGGCTTCCGCAACCTCACGAACTACATCGCCAGATCACTCCTCGAGAGCGGAGGATTCAGACCCGCGCTACACCCTGGAATGCGATGAGCCGATAAAGATGCGGAATCGGGGATGGGGTGCGCCGATCGCGGAAGCGGGTAGGCCGATCCATCGTGCGTTGTACCGGAGGTCGGCCAGGTCTCCGAGTACGGCGCCAAGCGCCCGTAGAGGTCGGGCTGGCTCGTCTCCCAGACCCCACGGGTCGGTTCCACACTGCGAAGGGTTGCGCCGCCGGGGGTTGCGGTGTCGGGGTTGCGTCGCTCATCGTCGTCTCCTATCGGTCTGGGGCGGATCGCGGGCGCGGAGAGCAACCCGCGAACGTTCTCGATGACAACCCACTCGGGTTGCAGCGCCTCGATCGCTGTCGCCATGTGCGCCCACAGTCCCGAGCGGGTGCCCGGCGCGAGGCCAGCGCGCTTGCCGACCGTGGAGACGTCCTGGCAGGGGAAGCCTCCGCAGAGCACGTCTACCGGCTCGACGGTGCTCCAGTCGATCGTGGTGATGTCTCCGAGGTTCGGGGCGTCGGGCCAGTGGTGGGCGAAGACGCGGGCGACGGGATCGTTGATCTCTGAGAACCAGACCGTGCGGGCGTCGAAGACCTGCTCGACGGCGAGGTCGAGTCCGCCGTAGCCGGAGAACAGCGACCCGACCCGCAGACGGCGGTTGTCGTGTTCTCCGTTCGATTCGTGCATGAGGACTCCGGCGGATCGGTGATCCCCGGCTGTCGCCCACTCGTGAACTCGATGCCGGGCTGGTCACCTGCCAGGTGCTCGGCGCATCTCCCGCGACCAGCCGTGCGCGCCGAGGTCGCCCTGTCCGAAGTCGTCGTGTCCACCTCGCTTCTGAGCCACCACGCCTCTTGCAGATCGAGGTCGCCCGCCCGTCGGGCGCGCGGTCGCTCACCTCTCCTACGAGCGGGCGGAGGCAATACGGTGACGGTTTCGATGCGCGTCATGTCGGCGGGCGATGGCTACAAGTACCTGCTGCGCACGGTCGCCGCAGGTGACGGCGACAGGTCGCTCTCGACGCCGTTGACGAGGTACTACAACGCCGAGGGCACCCCGCCCGGCAGGTGGCTCGGCGCCGGTGTCGCCGGCCTCGGCGGCGGCCAGATCGTGGAGGGCGATCAGGTCTCCGAAGCCCAGCTCCAGCTCCTCGTCGGCATGGGCCGCGACCCGATCACCGGCAAGCCGTTGGGCCGTGCCTACCCCGCGTACCAGCCGGTCGCGGAGCGGGTCGCTGAGCGCGTCGCGGACCTTGACCCTGCCCTGGGGCCGGTCTCGCGGGCGGAGGCGGTCGCCGCGATCGAGGCCGAGGAGGCCGAGCGCGGCACGCGGCGGGCGGTTGCGGGATACGACTTCACCTTCTCCATCCCGAAGTCCGCCTCGGTGCTGTGGGCGGTCGCGGACGCGGGCACGCAATCCCTGATCGGACAGGCGCATCATGCGGCGGTTGCGGAGGTGGTTGCGTTCATGGAGCGGGAGGTTGCAGCCACCCGCACGGGCGCAACCGGGCGCAACGGCGCGGTTGCGCAGGTAGACGTTCACGGGCTGATCGCAACCGGGTACGACCATTACGACAGCCGGGCGGGCGATCCGCACTTGCACACGCATGTCGTCATCTCGAACAAGGTGCAGACCATCCTCGACGGCAAATGGCGCTCGCTGGACGGGCGGCCGATGCACGCAGCGACCGTCGCCTTGTCGGAGCTGCACGAGGCCGTGTTCGCCGACCACCTGACCCGCATGTTCGGGGTCGAGTGGGAAGCCCGCGACATGGGCCGCGATCGGAACCCGGCGTGGGCGATCGCGGGTGTGCCGGAGGAGCTGGTGGCCGAGTTCTCCACGAGGTCGCGGCACATCGACGTCGAGACAGACCGCCTCATCGAGCAGTACGTCACCAAACACGGTCGGCGACCCGCTCCGGCGACGATCATGAAACTCCGCGCCCAAGCCACCCTCTCCACGCGGCCGGAGAAGGAGGTCCACTCCCTCGCGGACCTCACCGCCGAGTGGCGGCAGCGCGCCGACCGCGTCCTCGGATCGGATGCGACCTCGTGGGCGCGCGGGGTTGCGGCGAACGAGGAGCCGCTGCTGCTGCGCGCCGATGACGTGCCGTTGGACGTGATCGCGTCGCTCGGGGGATGCGTGGTCGAGGCGGTCGGTGAGAAGCGTTCAACCTGGCGGCGGTGGAACCTCACCGCCGAGGCGGCACGCCAGACGATGCGCTACAGGTTCGCGACCACCGAGGATCGGGAGGCGATCGTCGGCCTGGTCGTGGACGCGGCCGAGGCCGCGTCGCTGCGGCTGACGCCGCCCGACCTCGCATCGAGCCCCGCGGTGTTCCAGCGACCAGACGGGACCAGCGTGTTCCGGCCGAAGCACTCGACCGTGTTCTCCTCCGAGGTACTGCTGGCGGCCGAAGACCGCCTCCTCGAGCGCGCCCGCACCACGACCGGCCCGACCGTGCCGCTCGCGACGGTCGAGCGGATCGCGGCGAGACCCGACCGGAAAGGACAGATGCTCGGCGATGATCAGGCCGCTGCGCTGGCGAAAGTCGCCGTCTCCGGCCGCATCGTCGATGTCCTCGTAGGTCCCGCCGGGGCGGGCAAGACGACCGCGATGAACGCGCTTCGCCGAGCGTGGGAGGCCGAGCACGGCCCCGGCTCGGTGGTCGGGCTCGCGCCCTCCGCGGTCGCGGCGCAGGTCCTCGCCGATGACCTCGGCATCCAAACCGAGAACACGGCGAAGTGGTGGGACACCCACGAGCGCACAGGCGAGACGTTCCTCACCGGCCAGCTCGTCATCCTCGATGAAGCCTCCCTCGCCGGCACGCTCTCCCTCGACCGCATCACGAGCCTCGCAGCCGAGGGCGGCGCGAAGGTGCTCCTGGTGGGCGATTACGCGCAGCTCCAGTCGGTCGACGCCGGCGGGGCCTTCTCGCTGCTCGTGCATGACCGGGACGACGCTCCTGAGCTGGTCGACGTCCACAGGTTCACGAACGAGTGGGAGAAGGCCGCCTCGGTCGGCCTGCGGCACGGGCGCACCGAGGTCATCGACACCTATACGAAGCACGGCCGAATCCACGGTGGGGAGACTGAGGCGATGATCAACACCGCCTACGCCGCGTGGCGTGCCGACTGGATCGCTGGACGCGCGACCGTGCTGGTCACTGACTCGAACGAATCTGTCCTCGCGCTCAACCAGCGCGCCCGCACGGACCTGATCCTCGACGGCACCGTGAACGCGCTGGGCGAGGTCGAACTGCACGACGGCACGAGGGCCGCGGCCGGGGATTCGGTCATCACCCGGCACAACAACCGACGCCTGCGCGCCGGCCGCGGCTGGGTCCGCAACGGCGACAGGTGGACAGTCACCGAGGTCCGCGACGACGGCTCCCTCACACTCCGCCGCGCTGCGAACCGCTGGGGCGGGTCGGTCGTGCTCCCGGCCGGGTACGTGGCCGAACACCTTGACCTCGGTTACGCGGTCACCTCCTTCCGCGCGCAGGGCATCACGACGGAAACAGCGCACGTCCTGGTCGACGCCTCAATGACGAGAGAGAACTTGTACGTCGCCCTCACCCGCGGCCGTCAGGCGAACATGGCCTACGTCGCCGTCGACAAGCCCGACGACTCGCACGAGGGTCCGCACCCCGGAGACAACATCGAAGCCACCGCACGAAGCGTGCTGTTCGGGGTTCTGCAGCACGTCGGCGCCGAGCTCTCCGCGCACGAGACGATCACCGCCGAGCAGGAAGCATGGGCGAACATCGGTCAGCTCGCCGCCGAGTACGAGACGATCGCCGCTGCCGCGCAACGCGATCGCTGGGCGAGCCTCGTCCGTGCGTCGGGACTCACCGACGAGGAGGCAGAAGCCGCGATCGACTCCCCGGCATTCGGCGCGCTGACCGCCGAGCTTCGCCGGGCCGAGGCCAACCACCACGACACCCAGACGCTGCTCCCGCGCCTCGTGCGAGCACGACGATTCACCGACGCCGACGACATCGCCGCCGTCCTCCACTACCGCGTCGCCAAGGCCACCGAGCGACCCGCAGGCTCCGGGCGCGCCCGCAAGGCGCCGCGACTGATCGCCGGGCTGATCCCCGAGGCCACGGGAACCATGAGCCCCGAGTTCCGGCAGGCGCTCACCGAGCGACGCGACCTCATCGAAGCCCGCGCCACCGCGCTCCTCGATGCCGCAGTCAGCGAGGGCAAGGAGTGGATCGTGGTGCTCGGGAAGCAGCCGAAGCACGAACGAGCAGCGCAAATGTGGCGGCGTGCCGCACGCACCGTCGCGGCGTATCGGGATCGCTACGGGATCGCCGATCCGCTCCCGCTTGGCGCACCTGCGGAGGGCGATGCTCAGAAGGTCGACGCCGCCCGCGCCCGCGCCGCGCTCGACCGGGCACAGAACCTCACCCAGGCCGAGCAGCGAGAGCAGGAAAGCACGCGGCGCACAGGGACTCAGCGCGGCGTTGGGCCATCGCTCTAAGCACAGCAGCCTGCGGCTACTGCTGGTCGGTCCGCTCCGGGGGCTGGATCATCCGCACGTTCGAGACGCCGCCCTGGTTCACGCAGTCTTGGGCGAGGTCGTGGACGTGCCAGTAGTAGTCCAGCGCGGGCTCGACCGCGTTCACGGTGGTCTCGACCGGGGTGTAGTAGTGCAGCGGGGTCGAGACACCGTCGAAGGTCTGACCGAAGTTGTCTGTGGTCAGGATGGTCAGTGGTTGCTCACCGGTCCACTCGATCCCAACTCGTATGTCGTACTCGTCGTTGTCGGTCGCCTCGGCGGTGGCGCGGAGGAGTCCCATGAAGTCCGCGATGCCGCATTCAAGGCCAGTCGACTGAACCTGCGAGCCCTCGAAGTAGCTGTCGCTGCTCATGCGATGCCCGCCTACCGCTGTCGCGAGGGTGACTGAGCCATCGTGGTGAATGCTCATCCACGATTCTCTCCACGTTGACCGCTCGCCTGTCGCGGTGTTGACCGCGACCCAGCGCCGCAGGCCAGGTCGAGGGTTGTGCCTGTCGACGCTCTCCAGCGGATGCACCCCACCTCGGCCTGCGTAGGTCAGGGCCAGTCCCTCGGTCTTGGTCAGCACCGCACGGGCCTCGTCCCGAGTCAGCCGATCCCGGAACCGGGGAACACGGGGATGGGCGACGGCGATCAGCCAGGCGCGCTCGCCCGAGTTGCGCCCACCCGCGGCTTCGGTGAACAGATTGTTCAGTGCCTCGGTGGCGTGGCGTCGCTCATCGAACCGCGCTCGATACATCGCCTCGATCTGCCGCTCCTTCATCCACACGGTGTCCGAGTCGTTGCGCACGGGCGCACCGAAGTAGTCGTTCCTGTAGATCAGATGCGGGCCGTCGAGGCTTGACGGGATCTCAACCACGACGGCGCGTTTGCCCTCATTGCCGAGCCGATGCACGTTTAGCCCGAATACCGGCGGGGAGATGGCGGTGATCGCGGCGCTGCGGAGCGACCGCTCGTGCGCCTCATCGAACTCACCAACGTCGACCCGCTCCGTCGCGGCCTTCTGCGACTCCCGCACGCCGAAGACGATGACTCCTCCGCCACTGTTCGCCATCGCGGCGACATCCTTGGGGAAGTCCGTCTGCGGCAGCCCCTTCGCCGGCGGCAGCTCAGACTTCCAATCCAGGTCGTTCGCCTCGACCACGCCGCCGCTCACCGCCGCATCGAGCAGTTCATCGGTCAACGGCCCCGGTGCGACCCCGAGGGCGCGGTGTAGTGCGGTGAAGGTCATGTTCCAAGCGTAGGGATGCGCGAGGACATCGCCCGAGACTTGCGGACCCGCGCCGCGGTCCTGACGCAACTACAAGGATCGTCCCGGACGACGCGCGGAGCGGCCGACCCCGGCGTCAGGCTCAACCCCTCGCCCGTTGGCTGCGGCGGTCGGGCGGGTGAGGGTGTTGACATCGCTGGCATCGGTGATGAGGGAGGCGATGCCTTCGCGGAGCAGTCGGTGAGTGCCCGAGCTCGCGGCGCTCGTTACCGGGCCGGGGATCGCGCCGACCGGGCGGCCGATCTGGGCGGCGCGGGCGGCGACGTTGAGCGAGCCCGAGCGGTAGCCGGCCTCCACGATCACGGTCGCGCCCGAGATGGCGCCCAGGATGCGGTTGCGGGCGAGAAAGCGCCACTTGGTCGGCGCGGCACCGGGGGCCATCTCGCTGACGAGTAGGCCAACGTCCCCGATGCGTTCCAGCAGCTCGTGGTTGCCTGCCGGGTAGAGACGGTCCAGGCCGCCGGTGAGCACCGCGATCGTCTGCCCTCCGGCAGCCAAGGCGGCGCTGTGGGCGGCCCTGTCGATGCCGTAGGCACCGCCGGCGACGACGATCCGTTCGGTCCTTGCCAGATCGGAGGCGAGCTCGACGGCGACGTGCTCGCCGTACCCGGTGGCTGCGCGGGCGCCGGTGATCGTCACAACCCGATCGTGAAGCGGTGTGGTCAGAAACGAATCGGCCCCGCGCACCCACAATGCGGTCGGCGTGCGGTCGCCCAAGTCGTTCAGGCCGCTGGGCCAGTCGCTCTCACCGGGAACGATGATGCGGAGCCCCAGCCGGTCGGTCTCGGACAGCGCCCGCGTGATGGTGCGCACATCAAGGCGAGGAGCGACCTTCTTCCGCCACAACTCGCCCTCGACCGCATCGACTTTCTTCGGGAACGCGCCGGTGCCGGCGGCCAGGCGCACGGCCTCGGCCGCGCCGACCGCGGCCACGAGCGTGCCCGTCACCGAGTCATCCGGCTCCAGTGTGGCGGCGAGAGCGACCCTGGCGGTTCGCTCGTCCTTGGCGAGAGAGGTGATCGTGACCATGCCCGGCTCCCATCAGACTGTGCCAGGCAGGTGCGCGCTCGGAGTCAGGCGCGAAGCGTGCACCTCTTACGAATGTCGCCCGGAAGTCGTACCCTAGGAGGGAGGCAGCGTTCCAATCCTCTGCGGGTCCTTCGGGACAGTCCCTTCGGGGCCACTCATCATGTTCTGCCTCCTCGACGGAGAAACACGTCTGATGAGAGGCCCAACCATGCTTCGACTGCTCTGGGCGGCAAGCATCCACACCCGCTACTTCCTTCGCCGCTACATGCCGACGAACATCCTGCTCGACCTGATCCGCACTCGCCGCGGCCTCAAGTGGGGTGTCCCGGCGATGCTCCTGGCCGCCCCGTACCTGCTCGCCGCGAGCATCTGCACCAACCTCATCGCAGACGGTGGCCCCGGCTGGCTCAACCTGCTAGTGATCCTGTTCATCTGGAACGCGCTCAAGTTCATCGTCATGGGTCCGGTCAGCCTCATCGTCCTGCTCCGCGTCCACATCCAAGAGGCTGGCGAGCGACGCCGCGTGCGCCGACAAAGCGAAGCCATGAAGTCGGCCCGCTTCGAGGCCATCGGCGCGTAGACAACCAGCAAGCTGAGGGGTGGGCGGCATAGCCGCCCACCCCTCAGCCATCTCCGGCGAGGTCACCTCACCCACTCCCCTCGACGCTCATGGTCTGTGCGTCAGAGATTCCATGTGGTATTCGCTGCAATCCCACCTACATTTTCGCGGTCAGCCAGCCGGCCACGGCGCGGCTACTGCACGCGCGTCAATGCGTGTGCCGGTGGTGAGCGTCGGGGAAGTGCTCGTGCGAGTGCGTGACGGCTGCGTGGGCGTGCTCGTGACGGTGCCAGACTCCCGCCGAGGTCGGCTCGGGGTGTTCATGGTCGTGATGTTCGTCGTCGTGCCGGTGCCAATGGTCGTGCGTCATGGGCTCGTGGGTGTGCTGGTGCTCGTGCCGTTCGGTGAAGTGGAGCCACACGCCAACGCCCATCAGGACGGCGGCGATCAGGAGCGGGATCGTGATGGCCTCCCCCATGAACAGGGCAACGACGGCACCGAAGAACGGGGCCACGGAGTAGTAGGCGCCCGCGCGTGCCGTCCCCACATGGCGCATGGCGACGATGAACAGCACGAGACTCACGCCGTAGGCGAGGAGTCCCACTCCCATTGCGGCGGCGATGCTCCACACGGGCGGCAGGGTCGCGCCGAGCAGGAATGCCAGGCCCAGGTTGACGGGGCCGGCGACACCTCCCTTGACCGCGGCCAGCCAGGTCGCGTCGGTGAGCGCGACCTTCCGGGTGAGGTTGTTGTCGATGCCCCAGCACAGGCACGCGGCCAGAACCGCCAGCGACGGCCACACCTCACCGAGCTGCGCCTGCCCGGTCGGGATCGACAGCACCACGGCGCCGAGGACAATCGTGCCCATGCCGAGCGCGATCCGGCGGTCCACGTTCTCGCGAAACACGACCCACGCCAGGACCGCGGTGAAGACCCCTTCGGCGTTGAGCAGCAGCGACGCGCCCGAGGCGGGCATGTTCGACAGTCCGAACATGAGCAGCACCGGGGCGAGCATCCCGCCGAAGAACACCGCTCCCGCAAGCGGCAGAAGCTCATGCCGCTGAAGCCGCACCCTTGGCAGCCGCCGCACGAGCCGGTAAAGACCAAGCCCCAGACCGGAGCCCGCATAGAGCAGGCCCGCGAGCAGCCACGGAGAGACTTCTCCGAGCAGCAACTTGGCGACCGGCGTTCCCGCGCCGAACAGCAGAGCCGACGCGATCCCGGCCTGGACGCCGATGTTCCGTATGCCCATGCTCACACTCTCGACGCTAGTCCCGAAGATCGGTCCACCAATAGCGGTGTCATTCTTTGCATGTGGTATTCGCTGCAATCCCCCTACATTTTGATCGTCAAATTATACTCCTGATCTGGTCTTCTTCATCCGAAACGAATCGTCCACTTGGACGAGACCTCGGCCGCGTGAGGCCCCGGACGACATGGCGGGAACCGCTCCTCGACCCAGATACGCCTAGGGGTCCACGGCGCACTGTGGGCAGAATGCAGCGCCGCCAGAACTCGAGCCAAACGAATGCCGGCGCCGATCAGTACGGCCGTGCAGTCGGAGACGACTCTCTCTTCCACAGCCGTAACGTTCCTACGATCAACCGTCGGCGGGGCCGTCAGGCTGGTTGCGGTGGAGGAGCGCATGAGCGGCGTCGGCGAGATTGCGCCAGCTCTCCGCGAGGCGTTCAAGGTCGGTGATCCGGAGCTGAAAGCTCTGTGCTGCTGCGCCGCGACCTCCGATTGGAATGTGCCAGATCCAGAGGGCGGCGGCGCCAAGAGAGAGCGCACCATGAATGATGCGGTTGCGCCATTCATACTGCTCCTCGTAGCCTGCGAGCACCGCGGCGAGTGCGGGGTCGTTGGAAGCGTGGTCGGCCAGCGCCCCCGTCAGCTGCTTCCCGCTCAAGCCTCGCGAACCTGGTTGCTCACCTTTCGGCGGGACGAGCCTGCCCAGAAGAGTGTCTACGCGCCCCCCATAGAACACGATACGGCCGAGCAGGATCGCGACCTCATCAGGGACCTCGTCTGCTTCCACAGCCGTATTCTTGTCCATAGTGTTGGTGCGGATTTTCGCGATGCTCGCGCCGTTGGAGTCGACATTCGCGATGCACCGGCTCCAGATGTCCGCGGCTAGACTCCGTTCATGACAGCCCGAATCACCGAGGGCAAGTGGGCTCCGCTCCCTGGATCACTGCCCGACACCGTCAACGCTGACACCGTGTATGTGATCCCGACGCGGGCACCCACACAAGGTAGCGACATACCTCGCTACACCGACACGGTGAGGTACCTGCCTAAAGTCGCGCGATCAGCGGGCGCGCCCGTGGAGTTCGCCACTCCGAGCGGCACTCGCGAGTATCTCGCGGAGTACAGCGTGGACCCGGAGATGTGGTCGCTCGGCCTGGCTTGCCTGCAGATGGCGAGCGATTGGCTCATCTTCACCGTCACGCTCTTCATCAGCTATCGCGCGGACTCTCAGGGATGGAAGCAGGAGGAAGCCAGTCAGCTTCCTCTGAGAGTGACCGTGGCCGAAACGTCGACCGGCCGCAACTACGAGATCGAAGGCCGCGGCGCCGAGGTCGTTGAGGCGCTGAAGGCACTCCAGCAGGGACAAGGCGGGGGCGGAAGCCAGGGGAGCTGACGTGGCTGAACGAAGCGGGGGCAGATTCAAGATGCTGATCATGCAGGCCGGGCCGATCCCGCCGTCAGGCGGTCCCCTACGGGAGAGGTACCTGGACCACCACGGCCGAGAAGCGCTTGAGGTCGCAGCCTCCGAGTACGCCGCCGCCATCGAACTACTGGGTGACCGTGCTCCATCCATACCCTCGCTAGATTTCGCGCTTATCGAACCTGACGAGGATGCGCGCCGCGCCATTCAACGCGACAAGCGGGCGCAATGGATCGAGTTCTGGTCGGAGACAAACCAGTCGACGCTCGACGCCGTCGAACCGCACATCAAGAAGTCGGTCAACGCTGCGATGGACGCCTTGAACTACCTCGAAGATCACGAACTCATGGAGGTAGCGCATGCAGCCATCCATCGCGCGGCGTTCCTCAAACGCGGACTCTTCGGCTGTCCGGTCCTGCTTCGCGACGACGAGTACAGGACGGACTGTCCAATCAACATCTCGCATCTTCGGATGGGCGTATCCGCTGGGCTCGTCAGCGACTTCGAATGTTCGATATGCGGGGAGCTGGTCGAGGACTGCGACCACCAGATGGGTCAGCTCTACCCGAAGGTTGCTTCACGCACCGACGAGGGCACGTGCACCATCTGTGACTCTGTCCACTGCGAGCACTCTGAGGGCGAGATCTTGCTCGTCCGAGCACACGCGAACGCGTTGAACATCAGAGCGGCCGAGGTCTCATTCGTGGCCCGCCCAAGATACCCGCTGGCCAGGATCGTCGAAGAATCGAAAGATATGGGGCCCCTACATGACGACCCCCGCCTGCGCGATGCCGCCAAACACGGCAACCTCAACTGCGACGCAGATCTCGGGCCTTGCAAGGGCTTCAACGAGATGAAGAACTGGGACCTCAATGACATGTCACAGTCAGGCGACGGTGAGAGTGAACAAGTCGACGAAGTCTGAGGCTGTCAGGCCAGCTCCAAGCCCTCACCCGGCCAAGCACTGACCAAGATCAGATGTGATGTACCCCAATCTCCTCACTGAACATGCGTGCGCCGGTCGGTCGCGACGCTGCTTTGCCACTTCTAGCGTCGGCGCATCACTCGTTCGCGCCGAACAACGTGACATCTCAGGTCGGTCGATCGCCTCGTCGGCCGCTAGTGCACGCTAAGGTCGCGATCAGCGGGCACGTGTGCCCCGCGCGCGACCCCGGGGAGATCTCGTGCGATTCAGTAGCCACTTCGGCGTTACCAAGACGGCCGCCGACGACTGGTTCGACTGCGAACTCTCGACTGACACGCCACTGTATGTCGACCCGTTCCTGGTGTTCGAGGACGAGGACGCATTCTGGGCTGAGACGCGCGACATCGTGGTCGCGTTCTTCAGTCTGGCCCTCAACTTCGTGCGTCTGGCGGAAGGAGACGAGACCTCGCCGCATTGGCTGAAGGCCTTGCGGATGCTGCGATTCCCCGAGCCAAGCGAGTTCGCGCTGGGCCTGTCAATGGGGCACCCGAAAGGTTCAGGTGCCGGGTTCAAGTACGCACGCAGAATGACCGAGGCACTCGACCTACTCGCGAGCCGTGGAATCGACAAGCTAGAGCACATCCAAACCTTCTCGCTGTTCTGCGAAGGGCTCGGCGTCGACCGGATCAGCGACATCTTCTGTGACATTGTGAAGGGCAAGTTCGTCGAGTACACCCAGGCGATGGCCACGAGCCACGGGGTCAAGATCGAGGAAGTCCCGATGCGCGCAGCACGATGGGGCAAGACGACCGGGCGTTGGGACATGTTGCGCGTTGAGCTGCCGAAGAGCCCTGTCACCGAAGAGGGCGTCCTCCTCGTTCCGAAACGATTCCTGAAGGACATCCCGGTCGTCACGCCTGACTCGTTTTGGACGTGGGCTGACGCCAATGTCGGGCCGGATCTTCGCGCAGAACTCAACTACGAACTCAACATCACGCTCTCCAAGACCGAAAAGCAGGCGGCAGGGCACCGGGCGGCATGGAAGCACCCTGACCTCGTGGTCGACTATCTCAACGGCGTGGCCGCGCAGGATGACCACCCCTACGACGTGGACGTCGACCCTAAGAGCCTCGTCAAGTGGGCGGAGATCGGGCGCGCTGCCGCCGCCAAGCAGGAGCCTCTGTCGGCCCCGACCACGAAGGACGACTTCGCCAGGTGGGTGGTAGCGCTCGCTGAGGAGTTCCAGCACGCCGTGGAGCACACCGACTTGTGGATGGCGCTTTGGAACGAGGGCAGGACGAAGCCGCTACCAGAGAAAATTGTCCAGGCGATCGCATCCACGCTGTTCGCCGCTCACTGCCGCTACGCCGACGTGAGCCTTACCCGTGAGAGCAACATCGGGCGTGGACCGGTCGACTTCAAGTTTTCGCAGGGCTGGGACAAGTCCGCGCTGCTCGAAGTGAAGTTGATCCCGAGCACGCACTTTTTCTCGGGGGCGTCGAAGCAACTGCCGCAGTACATGACCAGCGAGCGGGCCACTATCGGCGTCTACCTCTGCGTCGGGTACTCGGACGCGGACTTCGACCCGAAGCGCACTAAGCCCATCGAGGACACCCTTGCCACGCTTCGCAAGCAGAGCGGATGGACGCTCGAAGTGGTCTACGTCGACGCTCGACCGGGAACCAAGCAGTCCGCCTCGAAGTTGTAGCCAGGCCCTAGGCTGAAGCTCTCTTCATCGGACTTCTCAACGTCGAGGAGGTTGGCAGTGGGATCAGGGTTCAGGACACTTCCGCCGGAGATCAAGGCACAGATCGACGCTATCGGCGACGTCAGATTCGTGTTCGGTGCGGCACGTCGCCATAGCCCCGAGCAGCAGGCAGCGTGGGTCGACGCGTTGGGCCTCGATGAGGTTGATGACTCGCAATGGATGGGTGTGCCAAGCGTCAGCACGGGACGCTGGTCGAAGTGGAACATCACGGGCCGGCTCAAGGTGAGGCGGGATCTTCCGAAGGTCTGGCACTCGTGGAGCATCGAGGCTCCCGACTTCCAAGGGGGCGGGACTCACACGGTCTCGTTCGGTCGCGAGGTCTTTCAGAAGCAACGGCTGTATGGGCGACAGATCGAGGCGTCCGTGGCCCTGGTGGATGAGCCGGTCGCCACCCTCGTCGGCACGGTTCTGCTCGAACTCCGGGGACCCTATGACCCTGCGAACGATGACGAGTACCTGTATGCCGCCTCGCTGGCGAGGACATGGTTCGGCAGCGTCTCAGTCCTGCCGTTGGATGAGGCTGGCGTCCCCCAGATCCCCGACTCAACCTTTGGCTGGGAGTTCCTGCCGGACGGAACTCGCGAGGAGACCCGCGTGCTGCTGGAGCGTCGATTCGGGCCGCGTACGTCACGGGACGAGATCGACATCATGATCGACAGGCTCGTGCGAGTGCAGTCGCTTCGGCCAGAGCAGCGAATGGTCGGCACGACGGGTCTGCAGCGCTATATCGGCTACCAGTTCGGTCCCGACTTCGTGGCGTTCGAGAACCCCAGGGTCGGGAACGCGTTGTACATCCTCCGAGGTGACTGGCAGGAGCTCAGCCAGTTGTCCCGCTCGCAACTGCTCGCTTCACGTCAAGGCGAGTTTGATCGGATCATCCACACGGCCAACTGGTTCGACAAACTGCGCTTAGCCGTGTTCGACTACCGCCAGACTCGCTAAGAATCTTGCGGGGCGTCACGTCCCGTCGGAGAGCGCTACTGCGGTAAGTAGGTATTCTTCCAGCCTCTGTGGTGCTTGCGGGATGCGCCGCTCTCGCTCCGCCATTCACCCGACACCGGGTTCGATGATGGTTGCGGAGTGAGGAGCTTCGTGGGTCGAACTCGGCTACGCCCGCACCAGGCCGCGGCGGGTGGTCAGGAGGTTCACGTCTTTGGCGGTCGATTTCGGCTCCATCTTCGCGATGATCGCCTTCTCTGTCTCCGGGGTCCAGAAGACCTGCAGGTACTCGCGAGCGCGGGTGATCGCCGTGTAGAAGATGTTGTGTGTGATCGCGTCCTCGTTCGCGTCGGTGATGACGATCTTCACGGACTCATACTCAAGGCCTTGAGCACGGTGGATTGAGACGGCGTAGGCGACCTGGAACGGCACCGAGGTGTTCGGGGCGGCGTCGTCATCGTCGCTGTTCGCTAGTTCGTACACGTCGAAGGCAACAACCGAGTCATGCAGCCAGGTGAGGTCCAGGCCCCAGGCGTCGAGTTCGGTGACGGTGCGGGCGAGCTCCACTTCGAAGCGGATCCAACCGAGTTGTCGGTCGATGCCGACGATGGTGCCCTTGAGATTGTTGTAGATCAGCCCTTTGAAGCGCTCGCTGTCGTTGAAGACGATGGGGTCGCCCACTTTGAAGGTCGCCGGGCCCCAGTCGATCGGCGGGTTAGGGTTGCTGCTCTGGAGGAATCGGTTGACGTTGTTGATGCCGTAGAGCCCGTCGTAGTTGAGGCAGAGGATGATCTCGTCGTCCCGCCGACGCCCGAACAGCTCCGGACTGAGCGGGGTCGAGTAATGGCCGCGCGTCATCGTCTCGGTGATGTCCTCGCTGAGACCGCGGACCTTCTGCCACAGGGCGAGCAGCTGAGGGTTGTCGGAACGCCACGGCTTGTCCAGTTCAGAGACCGACGAGGGCGGCACGAACGAGCGCATGATGCTGAACCAGTTGCCGAACTGGATCGACTCGATCTGGTAGACGTCACCGACGAGAAGCAGCAGCTTGAACTTTGTGTTGCCCAGCACCTCGAGTAGATCCTCGTTGCTGACGGTGCTGCATTCGTCGATGACGAGGACTTCGTACTCCGTCGTGGATCCTGAGTTCCAGTTGTGGCTTGCGATGGTGCGGAACTCGGCGTGTTGGGTCTGTACCCGGCGGCGAAGGTTGTCGACGGCCGGATGCGTGTTCGCGAGGAACAGCATCGGCTTGCCGTTGAAGTAGTTGGCGATGTAGTTGATCATCGTCGACTTGCCTGTCCCGGCGGCGCCGTAGACCAGCGCGACACGTGACTCTGTGTAGAGCGACTTCAGCGCGGCGGCTTTCGTTGGATCATCAAGCGGGGTTTGAAGCTCGTTCATCCATTTCGAGAGCGCTGATTCCCATCCCCCCACGCCGCTGGTGGTGTGGCTTTGCAGCTTCTCGACGATCTGGACGACGTCGTTCTCGTAGCCGCGGATGAAGACGTGCCCGTTCTGGACTTCCAGCCAGCGGGCCTGATGTCGCGGATTGTTGTAGAGAAGCGCGTTGTGCTGGTCGATGAGCGAGATGACGTCATCACCGAAGTCATCGAGTTCGGACAGCGGGGTATAGAGCATGCCGCGGCGATCGACGTTGTTGTTGATGCGCCGGGCGAGCATCTCGTGGGCGCGGTCGGTCGGGTCGATCGCTTCCAAGAGGTCCCAGAAGCGTGCTCGGTGGCCCATCGGGTAGGTGCAGAACGGCATCTGCTCGAACGGGATGCAGCCCCATTGGAGATGGAGGTTGGATAGCTTGCCGCAAACGTTTGGGTTGTACTGCTTGCGGATGACGACGTTGCGCATGGACAGCAGTAAGTAGCGCAGGAGCAGGTAGCCGGGTCGGGTGTCTTGGATGATGCGGCGTGCGTCGTCGAGCGTCGGGTAGATGGTCGGTGTCTTCGTGTCTGTCAGTACCCACGCCTTGATGCGTTCGTAGTCGGTGTCTGGGAGGTCGATGACGTCTAACAACGTTGACCCGGTCCGGGTGAGGTAGCGCATGAGGTTCTTGTACTCGTTGCTGGTCGTGCTCACGCGCGAGCGTGGTCCGAAGAAACGGGAGAAGTTCTCGAACTCGCAACCGCGGATGGACACCTCCCACGCCGTGACGAGGATGATCGGCATGGTCTGGCCGAGCACTTCGATCTCGTCATTGCGTAGCGTCAGGCTTGCGGCGTGCTTGTCACTGATGTCGTGCTCGGTGAAGGCGATGACGTGGTCGAATTTGCTGATGCTGGGTCGGTCCGAGGGGGTAGCGAAGGTCACCTCGTAGTAGATCCGTCCGCCAGTGAAGAATGGCCGTGTCTTGAGGACGTAGTAGCGCGATGAGCGGTCGCGGGGTGATGTCGCGTCGCGGGCGGCCTGGACACGTTCGGCGATCTTCTGGTGGTACTCCCGGAGCGAAGGGTCGAGATCGACCGGAAAGTCCTCCAAGTTGTGCAACACGTCGAGCTCAAAAGTTCTGCTGAGGAGGTCGCGGACGCGGTGGAGATACTCGTAGTACTTGAGCATCAACCGCTCGGAGCCGTCACCGTCAAAGGTGTAGTGAGAAGTACTTGGCTGGAGCAGCCGGTAAAAACGGCTGAGGAAGCTGAGCTTGCCCTGCGTCTTGAGGAACGCGAGGCCAGCCTCGATGGCGGCGTAGTCGTGTTCTGTGGAGCCGTCCTTCGTGTGAAGTAGCACGGCGACGCCTTCAACCAGGTTTCGCAGCTGGGACAGCATGTTCTGCGACAGCAAGGCACGATCGTCTGAGAGCGCAGTGATGTTGTTGCAGATCACGCCGTCAATGCTGCGCAGGTGTGTCTCGACGCTGCTCACGTTGTGCCTCCTCGTTCCGGAGGGGCGGCGCGCTCACGGATGCGCAGCACATCCGCGACCACCAAGTAGGTCTGGACAACGCATGTGTCGACTTCATACGTCGTCACCTCGGCGTGCACGCCCTTGCTGGCAAGCTCGTTGAGCGCGCCGAGGCGTGCACCGATATCTTCGAGCGCGGCCTGAACGACAGCGCCGTTCTCATGCTTGCCGACCGTCTCCGCGACATACTGCACGAGCCGGTTCACGAACTTCGCGTCGTCAAGCACCCGGGCTTTCCCGTCGAAGCCTGTGACCGGTTCCGAACTAGCCGGGTAAAGCTGGTCTGCCAGAGTCTTCAGTACTCGCCGACAGGACGTCAGCGCGTGAGCCCGGTCCTCGTCGCCCCCGTCCTTCAGCCGGCGATACGCTGCTTGAAACTGTTCGAGGGCCGGGGGCGCGATCGTCGTCAGTTGCTTGTCGACGTATGACCGCAGCCGGTCGAACGTCTCCGCCGTCGCCTCCCCGAACGTGAGCTCGTACTCGGTTTCAGTCAGGAACTCCCAGAGGCGGTCCTTGATGCGGGCAAGCACAGCTTCCAGCGGAATACGTGACTCGACCAGACGCGCACGGCCCTGCGCCTGCTCGGCCACATGCTTGCCGAGATCGTAACTGTGCATCCCGTGCGGCGGCGGGACGAGCGTTGCCGCCTCCTGCTCCCGCAGCATCTGTGCTAGCTCCTCGATTTGCTGGACACTGCGAAGGTTCGCCTCCTGCTTGTCGGGCAGCGTCCTCCGCCGGATGTAGCCGTCGTACTCCGCCTTCCACTTCACACTGGCCTCACGACTCGGAATCGTCTTGAGCAAGCGAGCCGCGAGGGTCTCGCGCGTCGCTTCCGATTTGTTCTTGAACTCGTTGGCGATATCCGTCGACTCAAGCGATAGCCAGGCGAGCGCCACAGCGTCGCCCCGCAGCGACGCGACACGTTGACACCGCCGCGTGAGTGCGGCGACCGTTACGGCAGGGTCATCGAACCGATCCATCGTCTCCTGGACAACGGCGGAAGCACGGTCGACATCAGGCACGTTTGAAGGCTAACGTCCCGACAAGTTCCGTGGTTGGCTATGGCAATCGCCGTGTCCCGGCCCCGACCGCTCCTCAGGTGCGTGTATCGGGACCGATCATGCACCGGGGAGGGCGATAGCCGAATCGCACGGCCGGCCTCGTTCTAGCGCGTCGGTCACCATCAGCACGAATGCCACTATCTGTCGTCTGTAGACAGCGCCGCACCGCTACGGTGGCGACGTGGAGATTGTGCGAATCAACGTGGACCTGGGACCCTCCAGCTCGCCGGCAGAGTTGGAGGCACTTGTCCGGGCGGTCCGAGTGTCAGCTGATGTTGGGACGACGGCGATGCTCTCCGCGCTCAGACGCACCGCGTCGGAGCGAATGAAGTACCCGACGGACTCTGAACTGAGTGCGGCGAGCGAGCGGCTGCCACAAGAATCCGAGTCGAGCCTCTCCTACCGTGCAACCGACTTCGCACGAACCCGACGGAACCTCCGCGAGAATCTTCACGACTCTCCTCCGGACTATTTCTGGCGTC
The DNA here is from genome assembly GCF_003095395.1 of Microbacterium sp. Gd 4-13. GTDB lineage: Bacteria > Actinomycetota > Actinomycetes > Actinomycetales > Microbacteriaceae > Microbacterium. Next base: position 319,407 of record NZ_QEIJ01000004.1, on the reverse strand, counting down.
GCGTCCCGGGCCGTCTTGACGCCAAGCAAGGCGGTGTCAGTCGGACAAACTACGAGCGGATAGTCGATGGATCCATCACGCCCTGGTGGCTTGCCATCGACGTCGGCCTCGATGTTCTGGATCCTGAGCTGTACGCGGCCCTGGTCGGCGACTTTGTTGCCCTTGGAGCGCCGAGCGCCATTGCGGTCCGCGAGCTGACCTACCGTAATCCGTTCGGCGAGGAGCTGGCGGCGATCGGCACCGGCGTCGAAGCGCTGAGCAAGACCGCAGGCGTTATCGAGACCGCGGCGACGCTGGGCTCTCGGCGCAAAATCAAGCGCGCAGAGGCGAAAGTGGCAGAAGAAACGGTCGAGGATCGAATCGCCATGTCGCGCACTGATCGGGAGCTGCGAGAGGAGCAGCTGCGGCGGTCTCGGCTCGAGAACGAGATGGCCGAGCAGCAGCTGATAGCGCTGCGGATACAGAATGCTCAGGCGATTCGGGCGTTGTCGGCTCAGGCCCAGCAGCAGGCTGTGGCACAGCATTTCGCGGCGAGCGGCCATCTCGACGAAGCAGATGCTGTCCAAGCGCTCGATCCGCGGGACGCTGCCGCACTGACGGAGTTCTCGGTGCGGCAACCTGACATCAAACGGTCCAGTGAGCCGGACCCAGACGAGTAGACGCGGGGCACTACCGTCGAGCACCAACTTGACTTCTCGCCAATGTGCACGGTTGATCATCGGAATGTGATGTCGGCACCCCCTCATACGCTGTGTCTCGTGGAGATGACGCCCGAACACTTCGATCTGCTTCGAGTCGTGGACGAGTTGGAATCCCCTGACGTCGCTGCGGGGACGAGGGACACTGGTCGACGCCTGCTTGAGATCTGGAAAGAGCGCGGCGGACCATACTTCTGGTCCGCATCGACGCCATGGCATGGGACCGACCCGTACGCGGAGGAGCTTCGCGCCGAGGGGCTGCTTGAAGTTCACTTCGGAATGGCCCGCTACCGCCACTGGGACCAACCGGTGGAGAGGACGGAGCAGTACTGGCTCTCGATGACGGATGCGGGTCGACAGCTGTTGACCGAGGCGGCGAGAGCCTAAAGCACCCCGTCTCCTAGTAGGGGCCGTACGGGTTCCATCGGCCCATGAACTGAGCAAGGGCTGTCGCGGTGGGTTCGGGTGGTGTCGGGAGCAGGAGTCGCTGGCGAAGCGGGTCGATTCGCTCGGCATACTCCAGCGCCCATTGCGCCCACTCGCGGGCGTCTGCTTCCGCTTCTCCTTCGAGCACGGCGTCGATGTGCTGTTCGAGCCAGGCGACATAGTCGCGGATTGCGGCGACGTCACGTGACCTGCTGACCTGGTCGAGGAGGATCTCAGCACGGTGACTGTCGGTGAGGGCTTGAACGGCCTCTTCCCGGGCGGCTTCCCACTGGCGCTTACGTTCAAGACGCTGCCGTTCCTCTTCGAGTCTCCGATCTACGGCTGCGTCGTGGCGGAGTTCGAGTTCCTGGAGGATCTGGGCGAGGGCGTCGTCTAGGGGCCGGTCGTCGCGGTCGGTCCAGGAGTCACCCCAGAAGGTGCCGCCTTTGCTATCGATGCGGACGCCGAGGCGACCGGTGGGGACGTAGTCCCATCTCGGGAGTGCATATCCCCTGCCGGCGCGAGCGAGTTCGCTCTTGGTGGCGACGTGTTCGATCTTCGCGGTGAGTTGGTAGATGCTGAGCCGGTACTCGTCGGGTCCGAGCGCGATCTTGATATGCCCGGTGTTCTCCTCGGTGCGCTGCACGTACCCCCAGCGATCCTTCCTCGGCGCCGGAATCGCCGTGGTGGTGTACTCGCGGCGCCGCGCTTCCACAACGAGCGCTTCGACGAGGCGCAGGGCTCGGTTCTTCTCCGCCGTCCGGATGTCGAGATCGTCGCGGGTGCGGAGCGCCTTGATGACGTCGGAGGGGTCGCGGAGAGCGCCCGGCACCGGGACAGGGTCCAGGATGCGGGTGCGCCATTCCGGGAGGGGTTCGAGGGTGACGTGGGCGGTGCGGGTGCGGTGGTCGCTGCTGACGGTGACTTGCATTCCGTCGTGGATCTTCTTGAACCGGACCGCGGTCAACGCAAGCTGCCGGTAGCGCTGCGCCTGGTCGTACTCGATCTCGATCCGATGGTCCTCCGCGGCGGTGAGGGCGTTCATCATCGCGTCCGTCGGTCCCACCCGTGGCGGCTTGCGCGGCTTCGCCTCCGCGTCTGCCTTCGGCGCGGGAGCGGGCTTCCTGGCTGTCGGTGTTGGATGGGGCGGTGACGCGACTCCCTGGTCGTCATCGCTGGGCGGATAGTCGTCGTGCTCGAGGTAGTGGGCGCCGTCGGCCGTGAGCGTGGCCTGCCAGTTCTTGCCGTGGCCGGACACATCGGCGAGGCCGCGGTTGTGAAGCGCGCGGGCAACGATGCGGGGCCGGTAGTCCTCGTAGACACCGTCGGGTGTGCCGTCACGAATCCAGGTGAGGATCTCTAGCTGCAAGTCATTCAGAGGGATACGCGCCATGCGTCAATCCTCCGCGCCGAACATGACCTGACGGTGACGACAACCATTCGGCGCTTCCTGCTGCGTGCCGCGTGATCAGTCGTCCCGAGGAGAGGGTTCGCCCTCGTCATTGCCGTCACGATCCCGTACAGCCTGAACGAAGCCCGTGAACTCCTCCGGGTGCGAGATCGGCATCAGTCGCCACTGCATCTCGCCGGTGCTGTCGTACTCGGTGACGGCATCGTGCTTCATTCTCGTGTGGTCACGAATGAGGAGCATCTCGACGACGCGTGCAGCACGTTGGAGGTCCTCTGCCACGCGATCCGCCGGCAGATCCTGCGGCGTGACGATTCCGCCGGTGGAGTCAAGGTCCACGTAGAAGCCGAACTGCTTGTCCTGGTTGGCGGCCTTCGCAGCCTCATCCGCTCGTGCGCGACGACGAGCGAAGACGTCATCCCAGCTCTCTCCGTCGGCTGGTTCTTCGATCTCCGGGTAGTCGCCCCAGAAGGCTTCGAGCTCGCTGCCGAACTCGATTGCCTCAAGGTACTTCGCGACATGGCTCCGCCCGTGAGAGTTGAGCCTGCCCACGGCGCGTGGACTCTCGGTGCCCTCGCTCCAAGCGCCTTCGAACTCCTGATAGACCCACAGGGCCTTTCCCAGCTCTTCCTGCGCAAGTACGGTCAGTGCTCTCGCGCGTCCGTGTGAACCGGCGTCGAGCAGGGCATTCGCGTCGGTGATGAGCCGTGAAGCGTTGTCGAGCAGGCTCTTCCAGAACCGACGAGCAAACTCGGGGGTCATCGTGTCCACGCATCCATTGTCGACCGCTCCCCCGACACAGCGATGTGACCGCTCGACACCGTCGTCCGCGCGGCCCCTATTGAGCGGCCCGTAGCCTGGCAAGAACTCAGATCGGAGATGCGGATGGACGCGGCGGTGTATCTGCGGATCTCGCAGGACCGCACCGGCCTGCAAGCCGGCATCCAACGCCAGCAAGAAGACTGCCTCGCTCACGCCGCGACACTCGGTTTCACCGATCCGCAGGTGTTCATCGACAACGACGTCTCCGCGTTCGATGGTGGCCGACGGAACGGGTACGACGCGCTCGTGGCCCAGGAGCGGGCCGGGGTGACGCACATCATCGTCTGGCACGTCGATCGCCTCTACCGGCAGCCGCGCGAGCTCGAGGACCTGATCGATCTGGTCGAGCAGCACCCGGTGCGGATCGAGGCCGTCCGCGGTGGCGGGTTCGACCTGAACACCACCGAAGGTCGGCTCATGGCCCGCCAGCTCGTCGCGATCGCCGCGTACGAGTCCGGGCACAAGTCCGACCGCGTCAAACGCGCCAACAAGCGCCTCGCCGAGCAAGGCGCATGGCACGGCCCCGCCCGCTACGGGTACGGACCCGGCGGCGTTCTCATCCCGGAGCAGGCCGTTGTCATCCGGCAGATGGCCGACCGGTTCCTCGCCGGCGAGTCGCTCCGCTCCATCACCGCGTGGCTCAACCGCTCCGGCATCCCGCCCCTGCGCGCGGGTTCCGGGACGTCCGGGCTGTGGCATCCGTACACGGTGCGCAGCGTGCTGTCCTCCGCCCGCATCTCCGGGCAACGCGCCTACGCTCCCGACACCCGGGCGGATCCCGCCGGTGGGAGGGAGATCCTCGGCCCGGGTGATTGGGAACCGATCATCACCCCGGAGGAGACCGCGCAGATCCGGGCGATCCTCGCCAATCCCGCCCGGCACCGCGCCACCCCGGCACGTCCGACCCTGTTGGGCGGGATCGCGCACTGCGGGAAGTGCGGCGCCGGCCTCACCATCAGCGGGAAGCTCTCCCCCACCGGCAACACGCAGCGGTACACCTGCCAGAAAGACCCCTCCCGTCCGGAGCGCGGTGGCCTGAGCATCAACGCCGCCCACCTCGAGGCCTACGTCACCGAACGCATTCTGCACCGCCTCAGCCGTCCGCGGGCCGGCGCGGACAGCGCGTCGACGAGCGGGCTGCTGCGGCAGGTCGCGGAGATCAACACCCGGATCGGTCAGCTCGACCAGGACTACCAGGACCGTGTCATCACCCGCCGGGAACACCGCAGCGGTGTCGAGGCCGCCACCACGGCGCTCCGTGACGTCGAGCGGCGCCTGGTCTCCGCCAACGGGGCGATCGCGCTCTACGCGGCGCCGATTGGGAACCGGCAAGCGCTGGAGATGTGGTGGGATGGTCTCGATGTCACCGACCGGCGCGCGGTGGTCACCACGTTGATCGCCCGACTCCGGATCGCTCCTGGCCGGCCTGGGCGCCGCTTTGACCCGGGTCGGGTCCGCATCGCTTACCGCCCCTGACTGTCACCGTCCGCGGCCCCGCGCGGCCATCGCGCGCCTGCGAGGCTGGCGTGCGGGCTGCGCTGCATCGGAGTGCCTCATCGCAACGACGACCGCCCTGACCTACCTCAGAATCTCCGCGAACCGCACCAGCGAACACGCTTCCATCGAGCAGCAGCGAGCCGACTGCACCGCTCTCGCCGCCCGGCTCGGCTACGTGCGCACGGTCGAGTTCGTCGACGAAGCCGTCTCCGCCTACCAAGACCGCGCACGCCCCGCCTACCAGCAGCTCCTTCGACAACTCGAGGGATCCGAGGCGGGAACCGTGGTCGTGTGGCACCTGGACCGCCTCTACCGCAAACCCCGCGAACTCGAACAGCTTCTCGACCTCCTCGACGTCCGCCCCATCCGCGTCGAGTCAGTGCAGGGCGGGTCCTTCGACCTCAACCGGCACGAGGGACGTTTGTTCGCCCGTCAACTCGTGGCGTTCGCGAACTACGAATCCGCTCACAAAGGCGCCCGCGTCGCCCGAGCTCAACAGCAACGCGCGACGCGCGGGCTACTCCACGGAGGACGCCACTACGGGTACCTCGACAATGGAACTCTCTACCCGCCCGAGGCTTGGACGCTACGGCGCATCGTCGACAGCTACCTCGCTGGCCTATCCGTCGCCCTGATCGCCCGTCAGCTCACCCACGCCGGCATCCCTGCCCCTGCCGGTGGAACCTCGTGGGGTGCAACGACCGTGCGAGCGATCTTGACCAGCAGTCGGCTTCACGCTCAACGCGGAGCCCACCAAGGGAGATGGGAAAGGGCTATTACGCCCGACGAGTCTGCGCTGATCCGCGCCATTCCACTCGGACCTCGACGCGATGCCACTCGTTCATCCGCGACGCTGCTCGGCGCGATGGCACGCTGCGGCAGGTGCGGTAACCGGCTGGTGAGCGCGGTCACCAGCAAAGGGCAACGCGTGTATCGGTGCCGGGCACAATCCACCTCGTGTGGCCGCGTCGCCGCCGACATGCAGCGGACTGATCGAGCGGTCATCAGTGAGGTCGCACGACTTCAGTCCTCAGCGTCAACGCGCCTCCCGGTATGCACGCCCGCAACGCTTCTCGCGATGCTCACAGCCGCATCGACAGAGATGATCACAGCCGCGGAGCAGTACGGTGCCGGAAAGATCACGCACGAGGTGTTCCTTCGCCGACGCCGTCGCTCTACGTCGATCATCGCCGAGGCGGACACCGATCTCCGCAGGCATCTCCGAGTCAAACTCCTCCGGCAGCACCCAGACGCTGCGTCAACCATCGACGTCTTGGCCGTCGGCCACCAGCGCACGATTATCGACGCGCCCGTCTCATGCCTGACCATTCAGCCCGGGCGCCCAAGCGAGTCTTTCGACTCCCGCATCGAGCTGCGTCCTCGCGCCTGACGGGACTCGAGCTCTATGACTGAGGTGGCTCGCTCACGAGTCGTAGGGCAGGCCGGGGGTCTTCCGCGCCGAGTACCTCACGCACCCGCGCGGGGTGCCATCTCAACTCTCGTGCAAGGTCGGCCTGCCCGTAACCTGCTTGATCGGCGAGCTCGGCCGCTTGCGCGAGCATCGAGGGCACCTCTCCGGGGTAGGCGTTCACGGGTTCGGGCGTTTCCAGTCCCGAACTACGCAACTGGTTCAGCTTCTGGTACCCGCGCCGGATCGACGCGTCAGAGACGGCGCCGGTCTCCTTCATCCGCAGCAGCAGCGAGTCGACGGAGACACCCCAGTGTCGCGACAACTCGTCCAGCCGCGACAAGTTCACCGTGCGTGGCAGCAGGTTCACAATCTGGGAGCGCGGCGTAAGGAACTCGGCCGCGAACTGGTCCGCTTCGCGTTCCTGCTGCTTGTCACCAGGCGCCGCCTCGCCGTGCAGCAGCACGTGTCCGAGCTCGTGCGCGATCGTGAACCGGTACACGAACACGGATTTCGCCCGCTCCGGGGTGACGACGATGACCGGCCTTGCCAGGTGCGACGTAGAGAACGCGCCAACACGGGCGACGTCCGCGTTGGCCATCGTGAGCAGACTGACAACGATGCCGTGTGACTCCGCCAGGGCGACCAGATGCTTCACCGGCTTCACGCCGAGCCCCCATTGCGCACGGAGAGCTTGAGCGGCCGAAAGCGGGTCCGCGTGCCCTCGGTCGATCGGTGGCAGATCGACCTCCGGGAAGCGGACCTTCTTCTCCAGCGCGAATGTCAGCTCCCACACCTGTTCGATGAACGCGATCGCCTTCGCGCGGTCCCGCGCGGACGTCGAACGCAGGCTCCGGAAGTGCGCCTGTGACCCGTCCACTCGACCAATCGGCCGGCCGGTTGCGAAGTAGCCCACCGGCACATGCAGCGCCCGTGCGAGCACGGGCAGGAGGTCACGTCGCGGTGTGGAGGACTGTGACTCGTACTGGCCGATGGCCGCGGGCGTCACCCCGATGAGATCAGCGAGCTTGGCCTTCGACAGACCTGCTGCGAAGCGCGCCTGCGTCAGGCGTGCAGGGTCGAAGCTGCCCGCGACAGCACCGAGGTCAGGGCGATCGGATGGCTCGACCAGGGAGAACAGGGTGTCCCGGTCATCCATGAGCGCCTCCGTCTGCCTCTTCCTCCTTCACCCCCAGCTGAGGGCGCGGGATAGGGCCGTTCGAGAAGCTCTCTTCCTCCGCAGGCTCGACATCCACCAACGAGTCCGATCCGACGTCGAGCAACGACTCCATCGATGCAAAGGTGAGGTAGCCATCGGCTCCCAGGGTCGCCTCGCCCCAGTCGATGCTGTGAAGCGCAGACGGGTTGCTCGCGTAGGGCACGACGACCACACGGTGAGACGTCAGCGTCTCTTCGAGCGCCTTGGCTTCGGCGTCGAGAAGCTCCCGCTCCTCCTCGGTCAGTTCCGGGTGCTCGTACTCAATGTCGAGGCGCTGCTGCGCGAGATCCCGTTCCTGCCTGAAGAGGGAGATACGCGTGTCCGACACCGCGAAAGGACGCGATCCGATGTCCGTGGAGCGCTCCCGGGCGAAGCGCCACGGGAAGAGGACCACGCCGTTGAACGAGACCAGCTTGTAGCCCCGCCGCGGGATGATCTCAGCCGAGGGAAGCCGCCCGAGCACCGCCACAAACTCATCTAGGCACTTACGCCAGATCTGCCCGTACACGCCGGTGTGCTTCATGTCGGCTTCCGCCTGCGCGTTCGCCATCTTCTCGTGGCAGTCGCGGATGATGGCCGAGATCTGCTCCCGCACCAGCACCCCATCGGCTCCCAGCGTCCGCAACGCCCATGCACGTCCCTCGTCGATCGCCACCTGAGGCTCCCTTCATCCGCCTACAGAGAAGCTACCACATCACTTTAGTTTTCGACGCCAGCCGCTCATCGCCGATCAGCGTGTGGTCGTCGATAGTCGCTACTGGCGTCATATCCGCCATGTGGTATTGCCCGCCCCGCCGGCGCCGGTGATGAGAACGTTCGTGCGGTCGGCGACGAGCCGGCCGAGCGCTGCGGCGCCCGCCGCGTCGACCATGCCGCCGCGGGCGAGGTCGTCGAGATCGGGCAACGACATCCTCGGCACGCGGATCGAGATCGACGTGCCACGCTGCGCGATCGGAGCGAGCACCGCGTGCACCCTCAGCCCTCGGCCGAGACGCACGTCGACGCACGGCGTCGCGTCGTCGATGTGCCGGCCGCCGAGCCCGATCAACGCGACCGCGAGGTCGCGCACGTCGCTTTCGCCCGCGTGCCACTCCCGCACGCGTCGGGGCCCGTCGCCGCGATCGACGAAGAGTCCGGCGTCGCCGTTGACGAAGAGGTCGGTCACGTCGGGATCGTCGAGGTAGCGTCCGAACGACTGGAGCACCGGATGCCGCGACACGAAGCCCTCGTCGATGGGTGCGATCTCGTCGCGGGCCGCGGGGACGACGACGGGGACGAGCGAGGCGGGCTCGGCCGGCTCGGCGCGCGGATGGTGCGGACGCGGGGTGACGACGAAGGGGACGACCATTCGTCGACCGTAGGAAGAAGCGTCTGCTCGTCGCCGTCGATCGCGGTCGGCGGTGGAGAAGACGCAGCGCCGAGGCGCTGGGGAGGAGCGCCCGGGAAAAGAGGAGGCGGCACCTCATAGGGGGGTATGAGGTGCCGCCACGCAGCACGCACGATTGGGGGGGTGCGCGCGCCGCGAATGCCAGAATCGAAGTTCGGCTGGCATCGATACTATGCCCAATCCGAGGGGAACGCGATCGACGCGCACGAACGACCGACCAACTATCGGAGGTAGTCGCACCTCCGACCCGTGGCTAGATTGAGCCTGTCCGGCGGGCGATGCGCAGCATCCGCCCTCCCATCCGCCACGCAAGGGAGCGCGCCCCGATGAGCAGCCAGATCGATCACCTCCTCTCGGAGACGCGACGCTTCGCGCCGTCGGCCGACTTCGCCGCCACGGCCGTCGGCGCCGCCGACCTCTATGAGCGGGCCGCGGCCGACCGCGAGGGGTTCTGGGCCGATCAGGCGCGCGAACTGCACTGGCACACGCCGTTCACGCAGGGCCTCGACTGGTCGAATCCTCCGTTCGCGACCTGGTTCGCCGACGGCGAGCTGAACGTGGCCTACAACTGCCTCGACCGTCACGTCGAGGCCGGTCACGGCGACCGGCTCGCGCTGCTGTGGGAAGGCGAGAACGGCGACGAGCGCCGCGTGTCGTACGCCGAGCTCACTGACGAGGTCAAGCGCGTTGCGAACGTGCTGCGGGGCCTCGGAATCGGTGCGGGCGACCGCGTGGCGATCTACCTGCCGATGATCCCCGAGGCGGTGGCGGCGATGCTGGCCGTCGCTCGCCTCGGAGCGATCCACTCCGTCGTCTTCGGCGGCTTCTCGGCCGACAGCCTGCGCGCGCGCATCGACGACGCCGGCGCGAAGCTCGTCATCACCGCCGACGGCGGCTACCGCAAGGGCAAGGTGTCGGCCCTCAAGCCCGCCGTCGACATGGCCCTCGCCGACCGCAACGGGTCGGGCGTGCAGGAGACCGTCGAGCACGTGCTGGTGGTGCGCCGCGGGGGCAACGAGGTCGACTGGCAGGAGGGGCGCGACCTGTGGTGGCACGAGACGGTGCCGGATGCGTCGCCCGACCACGCGGCCGAGGGCTTCCCCGCCGAGAATCCGCTGTTCATCCTCTACACCTCCGGCACCACGGGCAAGCCGAAGGGCATCCTCCACACCTCGGGCGGATACCTGACGCAGGCGGCGTTCACCAACCGCGTCGTGCACGACATCCACCCCGAGACGGACGTCTACTGGTGCACCGCCGACATCGGCTGGATCACCGGGCACACCTACGTCACCTACGGCCCCCTGGCCAACGGCGCGACGCAGGTGCTCTACGAGGGCACCCCCGACACCCCGCACCCCGGACGCTGGTGGGAGGTCATCGAGAAGTACGGCGTGACCGTGTTCTACACCGCGCCGACGGCGATCCGGTCGTTCATGAAGATCGGCCGCGAGGTGCCCCAGAAGTTCGACCTGTCGTCCCTCCGGCTGCTCGGATCGGTGGGAGAGCCCATCAACCCCGAGGCGTGGATGTGGTACCGCACGATCATCGGCGACGAGGCCGCCCCCATCGTCGACACCTGGTGGCAGACCGAGACCGGCGCGATCATGATCTCCGCGCTTCCGGGCGTCACCGAGACCAAGCCCGGCTCGGCGCAGGTGCCCCTTCCGGGCATCACGGTCGACGTGGTCGACGACGCTGGCGAGCCCGTCGGTCACGGCAACGGCGGACTGCTCGTGATCACCGAACCGTGGCCGAGCATGCTGCGCGGGATCTGGGGCGACCCCGAGCGCTTCAAGGAGACGTACTGGGACAAGTTCGCCGACAAGGGCTACTACTTCGCCGGCGACGGCGCGCGGCTCGATGACGACGGAGACGTGTGGCTGCTCGGCCGCGTCGATGACGTCATGAACGTCTCGGGGCACCGGTTGTCGACCGCCGAGATCGAGTCGGCCCTGGTCGGCAACGAGGCGGTCGCCGAGGCGGCCGTCGTCGGAGCGTCGGATGAGACGACCGGGCAGGCGGTGGTGGCGTTCGTCATCATCAAGCAGAGCTTCCTCAAGGCGCACTCCGCCGAGGGCCTCGCCTCGACGCTGCGCGGCTGGGTCGGCGAGCAGATCGGCCCGATCGCCCGGCCTCGCGACATCTACATCGTCGGAGAGCTCCCGAAGACGCGATCCGGCAAGATCATGCGGCGGTTGCTGCGCGACGTGGCCGAGGGCCGCGAGGTCGGCGACACCACGACGCTCGCCGACACGATGGTCATGAGCACGATCACCGGTCAAGTCACCGGCACGAGATGACGACAGCGTTTCGCACTCGGTGGTTCGTACCCGTGCTCGGCGTCTGGATGGCGATGGCCTCATCCGCGATCATCGTGATCGGTCACCATCGTCTGAGTGCGATCGCCGGGGCGGCGCTGCTCGCACCGATGGGAGAGTCTCCCAACCGCCGCCCCGGTCGCTGAGCCTGTCGAAGCGCCCGGGGCGGATGCTGCGGCTCAGGCGAGCGTGAAGACGACCTCGACCTCGACGGGGCTGTCGAGCGGGAGCACTGGTACGCCGACGGCGGATCGGGCGTGACGCCCGGCATCGCCGAAGACGTGGCCGAGCAGTTCGCTCGCACCGTTGATGACACCGGGCTGGCCCGTGAAGGCCGGGATCGAGGCGACGAACCCGGTCACCTTCAGAACACCCGTGATGCGGTCGACGTCGCCGACGGCGGCCGCCGCCGCGGCGATCGCGTTCAGTGCGCAGAGCCGGGCGTACTGGTGGGCGTCGGCGGGGTCGACGAGGTCGCGGCCTTCGCCGACCTTACCGGTCGCCGGGAGCACGCCGGAGACGAGCGGCAGCTGCCCCGCGGTGAAGACGAGATCGCCGAAGACCTTCGCAGGGATGTAGGCGCCGGCGGGCTGCGGGACGCTCGGCAGATCAATGCCGAGCTCGGCCAGCATGGCGGACGCGGTCACGAAGACTCCCCGAACTGCTGAGCGGCGGTGGCCGCAGCATCCAGCCCCGCGTTCGCGGAGCCGGCGCCCGTCGGGCGCTTGAAGTAGGCGACGAGCCCGCCCTCCGGACCGGTCACCACCTGCACGAGCTCCCAGCCCTGCTTGCCCCAGTTGTTGAGGATGGCGGCGGTGTTGTGGATGAGAAGGGGTGTGGTGAGGTACTCCCACGTGGTCATCGCGGCTCCGGAATCGTCGAGGTCGGCGCGGGAATCGCGGCCTACGGAAACGGCGGGGCTGTCGAGCCATCGCCCAGGGTTCTCCCTTACGATCAAGCCTATGCCTGACAAGAAACGGACGCCTACTGGCGCGCTCGGGGGTCTTCTCGGACTCGTGGGCCTCAGCGTCGTCGCGGGTGTGCTCATCACCGCCACCGTGACCCCGGCCATCGCCGTCTCGGGCGCCGCCGCCTCCAGCGCCATCAAGATCTTCGACAACATGCCGAGCTACCTCGAGATCGACGAGCTCATGCTGCCGACGACGATCTACACGAACGCGGGCGAAGATGGCTGGGTGGAGCTGACGTCGTTCTACGACCAGAACCGCTCCCCGGTCGAGTTCGGCCAGATCAACCCGGTCGCGTACGACGCGATCCTCTCCAGCGAAGACCCCCGCTACTACCAGCACGGCGGCGTCGACCTCATCGGCACCACCCGCGCCCTTCTGAGCAACGCTCAGGGCGGTGCGACGCAGGGTGGTTCGTCGATCAGCCAGCAGTACGTGAAGAACGTGCTCATCCAGCGGTGCGAGCGCGACGCGCAGGCAGAGACCGAAACCGCCGACGACGGCACCGTCACCACCATCAAGACCCGTGACGAAGCCCTTCAGAGCTGCTGGCTCGAGGCGACCCAGGCGTCGGGCGTCGACGGCTACGAGCGCAAGCTGCAGGAAATGCGCTTCGCCATCCAGCTCGAGAAGGAGTACTCGAAAGACGAGATCCTGCTCGGCTACCTGAACATCGCCAACTTCGGCGGCACGACCTACGGCATCGACGCCGCGGCCCGCTACTACTTCAACGTGTCAGCGGCCGATCTGAGCGTCGGCCAGGCCGCCGTTCTCGCGGGCATCGTGCAGAACCCGAACACGTACCGCATCGATCAGCCCGACAACGCGTCGAACGGCGCCGCGAACGGATACGCGCTCACCAAGACGCGTCAGACCTACGTTCTCGGCCGCATGCTCGAAGACGGCAAGATCACGCAAGAGCAGCATGACGCCGCCGTGGCCGAGCCGATCACCCCGGCGATCACTCCCGCGCAGACCGGATGCTCCGCAACCGGCGCGACCGCGTACTTCTGCCAGTACGTCGTCTCGGTCGTGCGCAGCGACCCGGCCTTCGGTGCCGAGCCCGTCGACCGTGAGCGCGCCCTGAAGCAGGGCGGGTTGAACATCTACACCACGCTCGACTGGCGCGTGCAGAGCGCGGCGCAGGACGCCATGGCCGAATACGCGCCCGAGTCCGTGCCCGGAACGAGCTACGGTGCGACATCGGTGAGCGTTGAAGCCACGACCGGGCGCGTTCTGGCGATCGCCCAGAACACGAAGTTCACGGAGGACAGCAACCTGGCCGCGAGCGACCCGGCGTACTCGTCGATCGTCTATGCCGGAACGCAGAAAAACGGCGGGTCCGACGGGTTCTCCGCCGGCTCGACGTTCAAGCTCTTCACCCTGATCGACTGGCTCGAGAAGGGGCACTCGGTCAACGAGTCGGTCAACGGTCGAGACGTGGCGATCAGCCGCTTCACCAACAGCTGCACCGGCAACATCGTCGGCAACACCTGGAAACCGGGCAACTTCGGTGGCACCGGCGGTGGCTACGGCACGCCTATGACCTTCACCCGCGATTCGCTGAACTCGGGATACGTCGCCATGGCCGCGCAGCTCGACCTGTGCGACATCGGAAAGGTGGCAGCAAGGATGGGCGTGATGGGCAGCAACGGCGAGCCCATCCAGGTCGAGTACCCGACGCAGATCATCGGCCCCAGCGCCGTCTCGCCGATGGCGATGGCCGGCGCGTACGGCACGGTGGCGAACAACGGCATCTACTGCCAGCCGAAGGTCATCGACCGTGTGACGAACTCCAAGGGCGAGGAACTCCCCATCCCCGAGACCACCTGCGAGCAGGTCATCACGCCCGAGGTCGCGGCGACGGCGGCGTACGCGCTGCAGGGCGTCATGGCGGGCGGCGGAACCGGCTCACGAGCGAACACCGGTGACGGCACCGCGCTGATCGGAAAGACGGGAACGCACCAGGAGTGGCAGACCTGGATGGTCGAGTCGAGCTCGAAGGTCGCCACCGCGGTCTGGGCAGGTAACGCCAACGGCAAGCTGGACGTCTTCAAGAACAGCTACCGAGGCAACGGCCTGCAGAACATCCGCTACTTCATCGCGAAAGACGTGCAGCGCGCGGCCAATGCGGCGTATGGCGGAGACGCGTTCCCGCGGCCCGACAACAACCTGGTGCGCCAGGTGCAGCGCGACGTGCCGAACGTGGTGGGTCAGTCGGTCGACCAGGCGACCTCGACGCTGGAGGCCGCAGGCTTCTCGGTATCTGTCGGTAGCCCCGTCGATTCCGATCAGCCGACGGATATCGTCGTGTCGCAAAGCGCGAACCGCGCGCCCTCCGGTGCGAACATCACGATCAGCCCCAGCAACGGTCAGGCGACGTCGGTGCCCTCGGTCGCGGGTTCGGCGCCCGCCCAGGCGGTCGCGACACTGCAGGCGGCGGGCTTCACCCAGCTGTCGGGCAGTTGCACGGCCGACCCTGCCGCGCCCGACGCGGGTCTCGTCTCGGGCACGAACCCGAGCGCCGGCACCGTCACCTCGCGCGGCACGGCCATCACCGTCGCGTACACCGCGAAGGCCTGCTGAGTGGTAGCACCTGCGGCCAAGGCCGCCCTCACCGCCGTCGCGGCGGTGGGGGCGGTCGGTGCGGGCGCCGCGACCTGGGGCATGGGAATCGAGCGCTACCTCTTCACCGTCCGCTATCACGCCCTGCGGGTGCTGCCGCGTGACGCCGATGCCCTCCGCATCCTGCACATCTCCGACGCCCACATGGCGCCGTGGCAGCACCGCAAGCAGGAGTGGATCGCGGGTCTCGCCCGACTCGAGCCCGACCTCATCGTCAACACCGGTGACAACATCGGGCACCGCGACGGCCTGACGGGGCTGCGCGAGGCGTTCGAGCCGTTCACGGGCGTGCCCGGACTGTTCGTCCACGGATCGAACGACTTCCAAGGACCGTCGTTCCGCAACCCGCTGCGCTACTTCACCGGGCCGTCGCAGCGCCGCCCCGATATCGAGCAGATGGATGTCGACGCTCTCGACGGCTACCTGACCGACGACCTCGGGTGGACGCTGATCGACAACGCGGCGACGTCGCTCGAGGTTCGCGGAGTGCGCATCAACGCCTTCGGCGTCAACGATGCCCACCGCGACTGGGACGACCTCGAGGTGCTCCCCGCGGCGATCGGCGGGCTCGGCGAGGCCGATCTCATGCTCGGCGTCACCCACGCCCCCTATCGCCGCGTGCTCGACGAGTACGTCGATCTCGGGGCCGACGTGATCTTCGCCGGCCACACCCACGGCGGACAGGTTCGCATCCCGGGCAGCCGCGATGCACTCGTCGCGAACTGCGACATCCCACTCGACCAGGCCCGCGGTCTGAGCGAGTGGACGCACGAGGGACGCACCGCGCCGCTCAACGTCAGCGCCGGCCTCGGGCATTCGATCTACGCCCCGGTGCGGTTCGCCTGCCGCCCCGAGGTCACGCTCCTCACGCTCCTGCCGCGCTGATCGCCGTGGCGGCCGCGCGGCCTGCGGTTTCTGCTCTGGAGCATCGGTCCGGGTTGGCGCTACCGTGACGGCATGGATGCGAAAGCCGTGACGGTGGGCATACCCGTCCGCGACATCGACCGTGCGACCGACTGGTACCGAACGGCGCTCTCGCTCGGCGAGCCCGATCAGATTCCCCTGGACGGTCTCGTCGAGTTCGACCTCGGCCCCTTCTGGTTGCAGCTGGCGGCCGCCCCCGATCTTGCGGGCCGCGAGGGCATTTCGGTGAACATCAGCGTCGCCGACGCGACGGCGCTGCGGCGCGACCTGGAGTCGCGGGGCCTGACGGTCGGCGAGATGCAGCGTTTCGAAGGCGTGGTCGAGTTCTTCGAGCTGATCGATCCCGACGGCAACAAGATCGGCTTCGTCACCGAACTGGCGTAGGCAGGTCGCGGCTCAGCGCCTCTCGAGTTCGGCGACGACGGGGCGGTGATCGCTCCCGGCATCGTCGAACGACGTCACCACGTCGAACCCTCGCACCGACCAGGCCGGTCCGACGAGCACGTGATCGATCGGCGACGCGAGCCAGGCGGGAAACCGGGCTGGCCAGGTACCCGTCGAGGCGGCGCCCACCTCCGAAGCGGCATCGGCGCACGCTCCGACGAGTGCGGGGCCGCGCCCGGTTCCGGAGAGATGGTCGACGGTCGCGTTGAGGTCGCCCGCGACGATCACGTTCGGCGCATCGCATCGGTCAGCGACCCAGCGCAGACCCTCGCGCCACTGGTTCAGGCTTCCCGGGAGGGGCGGCATGGGGTGTGCGGCGACGATCGTCGGCCCCTCACCCGAAACGGGCCGCCAGACGGCGCTCGGGAGGCCAGGGGTCGATCCCGCCGACGCGTCCACCCGATACTCGCCCAGCTCGCCGGCGATGAGGATCGACGTGGGGATCGGCGAGTACCCCGTCCCGCCGTACGTGGTGTCCGTGGACATGTGCACGCCCCGCTCGGCGAGCATCCGCACGGCCTCGGCAGCGGCGTCCGCGTCGGTCTCGGGGAGGCTCACGATCTCAGCCCCGGTCTCCTGCACCAATCGGGCGATGGCCGACGGTGCGGCGGCGCCGCCCTGCGTGTTCCACGCCACGACCGTGAGCTCACCGCCGGTGCTCTCAGCGCCCCCTGCGCGCGCGAGCACGACGCCGCCGTTGATCACTGCGGCAGCTGCGACGGCGATCGCGAGAGCCGCCGAGACCGACCACCGACGTCTGATGACCGCGATGATCGAGGTGACCAGGGCGATCGTGAGCAAGGCGATTGCGAGCGGCCCGCGGAACGCGATGACCTGCGCCACGACCGGTGCCGTCTGCGCCCCGAACGCCTGCGGCCAGGCCGTGAGCACCACCAGGGGCACGCTGACAGCGAGCGTCACGGCGAACAGCGCAGGGCGGTGGCGTCGTGGTTTCACGGAATCCATGACATCACGCCTCTCCTCCCCAGCCCGGCTTCCGCGCGACTTCTCCACATCCGCTCCCCCGCAGGCTCCGCAGCATCCGCTCGCGTCGCACGATCGACGAATACCCCGTCGAAAGGATGCCGCGATGCCCACCGTGCCCGTCTCTCTCCTCCGTCTTCGCGCCCCCGCGGCGCTCGTCCTGTGCCTGGTGCTCACCCTCGTCGGCGCGCTGTGGACCGCACCTCCCGCTCGGGCGGCCGATCAGGGGACGGGCTTCGGAACGTGGGCGCCGTTGTCGGCGCACGGCTGGCACGGCTCGATGCTCGTCGGCGGGGTTCACACCTACTGCATCATCCCGGGACTCCCCCTGCCGACCGGCACCTCGGTCGACCACGGAGTGAGCGGTTCGGCGGCTGGTCTCACGCCGCATCAGCTCGCCGGGATCAACCTCATCGTCACCACGTACGGGCAAACGACAGACCCGGTGCAGGCGGCAGCCGTCGGATGGGCGGTCAAGTCGATCGCGAATCGAGACGCGACCCTGCACGCGTGGGGGTACCGCGGAGACTCGCTCGCCGAGGCGGTGCACTGGACGTTCTCCAAGCTCGCTCCCGAGCACAGCGCCGGGGTGGGATCGCTCGCCGAGGCCTACTACGCCGAGGGGATGGCCGTGACCGTGCCATCGAGCTCGGCGACCCTGACGTTGACGACCGACACCGCCGATCCGCGGCGGGGCACCGTGCAGCTCGATGCCTCGGCGGCGGGAAGCATCGCCCTCACGAACGCCGTGTTCGCCGACACGGGCTCGCCCGAGCGCGCCGACGCGGCCCCCGGCACCGAGTACGCGATTGTCGCCACTGCCCCGACCGACGACGGCACACCCTTCAGCGTTCACGCGAGAGCACACGGTTCGGCGGCCTTCGCTCCGGCCGTCCGCCACGTCACGACTCCCGGCGGTCAGGACACGGCTGGTCCCGGGGGCAACATCGAGTTCACCGCCGAGGCGACGGATGCTGCGCCCCGCCCGGTCGTTTTCACCCCCGGTCTGACCACGCGGGTCGCCGAGCCGGAGATCGACGGTGGCCCGTTCGTCGACGACGTGACGCTTTCTTCGATCGAGGGCGCGTGGCCGCGCGCCGCCGACGGCACGTTCGTGGTGCTCCGCGCCACCGCGAAGGTCTACCGCACCGAGGCCGTCCTGCCCGAGACCGAGGCCGTACCCGCCGACGCGGAGCACGTGGGCGACCTTGCGCTGCAGAGCGACCCGGCGACCGGGTCCGGGGTCTACCGCGTCACCTCCGAATGGGAGCTGCCCGGGCCGGGCGTCTACGCCGCCGTCTGGCAGATCGACTCGAACGAGCAGCACCCCGCCACCGCCCCTCACTTGCCTCCCGGGTTCTCGTGGACGGAGAACTTCGGTGTCGCCACGCAGATGGTGACCGTGGCAGCTCCTCCCCCGCCCGAGCAGCCGAAGCCCGAGCAGCCCCCGGCGGCGCAGCATCCGGTGGAACCCACGCGCACGCTCGCCGCGACCGGCAGCGACGCTCTCACGCCGCGCATCGCCGGAGCCGGCGGGGCCGCGCTGATGCTCGGAATCGCTCTTCTCGCGCATCTTCGGCAGCGGCGGCGAGCCACAGCATCCCCCTGACCTCCCCGAACGCCGCCGTCCGCCGATGCGCGCCCCTCACGCCGTCGGCGGGCGGTCGGCCATCTCATTGCGTCCGCGGTTCGAACCATCCCTCAGAACGGGGTAGACTCGTGTGGTTGCTCCGGGGTGTGGCGCAGCTTGGTAGCGCGCGTCGTTCGGGACGACGAGGCCGCAGGTTCAAATCCTGTCACCCCGACCAATTCAAGGATGTACAGACCTTTTGGACGAAACATTCCGTCCAAGAGTGAAAGTACGGGAGCCTTCCGCAGGACTGCGGGGGGCTCCCGTGCTTTTCTCCGGGGAATGGAGCCCAACTCCCCGGGAAGAGGCTCTACCCGCTCGTGACCGAGCTCGCCGCTGACGGTGTTCCCGTCTCGGTGACGTGCCGGGTACTCGAGCTCGCCCTACCACGAGGTGAGGAAAGTGCTATGAGCATTTCTCGAACGTGGACGCATCAGGGCGAACGAAGTTCGCGTGATGCACGTCGAGGCCTTTCGGACGATACGGGTGAAATCGTCCATTCTGAAAGACCTCGACCCTTATCCGCGAACCAGCCGCCGACGCTCGACGACATCCTCAACGGCGAAGAGTCGTTCACGTGCGTTAGCTCGGGCGGTGGCTGACCAAATGGTGATTTCTTCTATCTCCCGGAACCGCATCATTCGGCAATCCGAGCGTCTTCTAGGCACCTCCCGTCTACCTCCAATGGCATTCGCATCGAATATCGTCAACGAGCAGACGTGGGTTCTCTTGACGGAAATTGACGATGCCCAGGCCTTGCTCGCAGGCTCGACTACCTGGGAAGACCCACAGGCGCTCCGTCGAGCCGGTGAGGTTGCCGCGACTCTTTCTTTCGATGCGGCGGCAATCGGGCTGGCGGAAATGTCGAACCGACTTGCTGAACTATCCTCGTCGCTGAAAGCCGTCGCTGGCTGATCCAGTCTTCTGATACTTCATGAGTACAGGTGCTCGAGCAGCAGCTAGATGTGATGTCCGGGAACGGGAACAACTGCTTAGCTGGGGACCTTTCGGCCCGTCGGTGGTCTGAGCACCACACCCGCAGCTTTCCATGCGAGCCGGATCGTGTCCTGCTTGGGGCAAAGCTCGGCGGCCACTCGCGAGAGTGAAGAGCCTGTCCCGTGCAGCTCGGCGGCTGCAGCGACCTGTGCTGGCGTCAGGGACTGGCGACGCATCACTGCGTTGTTCTCACGGAGCACACCCAGAGCGCTCGTCTTCGCGACACCAACCTCCGTAGCCCGTGCAGTCGACGGCTCCCCGTTTTGGTACCGAGTCAGGATCCGAGCACGATCGGCACTGCGAATGAGTGGAACAGAGGTAGATGGGTCCACTGGATATCATGAGCGAGAAGGCCCCGTCGCCTAACGGAGCCTTCTTTCATTCATTGGACGTCTCGTACAGGAGCCCCGTGCCCGACCTCACGCCCCGCCTCGTCGCCTTCGACCTCGACGACACCCTCGCCCCCTCGAAGACCGCGATCGACCCGCGGATCGGCGACCTCCTGATCGCCCTCGCCGAGCGCGTAGAAGTCGCCATCATCTCCGGTGGGCAACTCGCGCAGTTCCGCACGCAGGTCGTCGAGCGGCTGCCCGCAGCATCCGCCGAGCTGCTCAGCCACGTGCACCTGCTGCCGACGTGCGGCACGCAGTACTACCTGCTCACACCGGCCGGCATCGAGACCGTCTACGCGCACTCGCTGACCGACGACGAGAAGACCCGCGCCCTCGCGGCGGTCGAAGAGGAGGCCAAACGCCTCGGACTGTGGGCCAGCGAGACCTGGGGCGACATCCTCGAAGACCGCGGATCGCAGATCACCTTCTCCGCGCTCGGACAGAAGGCCCCGCTCGACGCCAAGAAGGCGTGGGACCCGACCGGAGAGAAGAAGAACACCCTGCGCGAGGCGGTCGCCGCACGCATTCCCGACCTCGAGGTGCGCTCGGGCGGGTCGACGTCGATCGACATCACCCACCGCGGCATCGACAAGGCCTACGGCATGAACCAGCTCGCCGACGCCACCGGCATTTCGCTCGACGA
Organism: Microbacterium sp. Gd 4-13; assembly: GCF_003095395.1. GTDB lineage: Bacteria > Actinomycetota > Actinomycetes > Actinomycetales > Microbacteriaceae > Microbacterium. The sequence continues at coordinate 298,615 of NZ_QEIJ01000004.1, read as the reverse complement.
CATGCTGTTCGTCGGCGATCGCCTCGACCCCGACGGCAACGACTACCCGGTGCTCGCGATGGGCGTCGAGTGCCACGCGGTCGAGGGCTGGGAAGACACCGCCGAATACCTCGAGGCCCTCATCCCCACGCTCCCCGTCCGCTGAGCCGTCCGCTCAGGCCGTGACGGCCTCGGCGTAATATCCCGCGATGTGCGCTCGCACCAGCCGCTGCGCCTCCGGGGCGTCACCGCGCTCGACCGCGCCGACGATCGCGCGGTGCTCGCGCACCAGTCGTGCTGCGGTGGCGTCCCAGTCGGTCACGCGCAGTGCCCCCGCCTCGACGTAGGCGTCGATCGCGGTGCGCAGACCCACCATGATGGCGGTGACGACCGCGTTTCCGGATGCTTCCGACAGCGCGACGTGGAACGCCCGGTCGAGTGCGAGAAACTCCGCGATCGGCAGCTCCGGCCCCTCCATCTCGTGCAGGGCGGCGTGTACCTGCGTGAGGTCGGGCGCGTCGGCGGCGGCGAGCGCCTCCACGACGGCCGACTCGAGGGTGACGCGCGTGCTGACGACATCGGCGATGTCGAACCCGTTCGCGGCCACCTGCAGTCGCAGCAGCGCCGACAGACCGCCGCGGGGCGTCGCTACGATCGTGACGCCCGACGTCGGCCCGGATCCCGTACCGGTGCGCACGAGCCCCAGCACCTCGAGCACGCGGATGGCTTCGCGAACGCTCGAGCGTCCGACGCCGAGCTGCACCGAGAGGTCGCGCTCGGGAGGGAGCCTGTCGCCCGGACCGAGACGGCCGGCAAGCAGATCGCCCTCGATCTTCTCGAGCACGACCTGCCAGGCACGCGGTGCCGTGTTCGGCATGTTCACCTCCGGAGGAGTCCCCACGATAGCCCGCTGCCGGGGCGGGCGGGGGCGTGAGACGCGCGTATCGGCCGAGACAACGCGCCTGGCGGTGTGTCTCGGCCGATTCGCGTGACTCAGGCGGGGGCGGCGGCGGTGCTGTAGCCCTGGGGGTTCGTGCTCTGCCAGTTCCAGTAGTCGCGGCACGCGTCGTCGATGCCCAGGCGCGTGCGCCAACCGAGGTCGCGCGCGGCCTTCGACGGGTTGCAGTACGTCGCGGCGACGTCGCCCGCGCGGCGCGGGAGCATCTCGGTGGGCAGCTCGCGACCGACCGCCGCCTCGAAGGAGGCGATGAGCTGCAGCACACTCACGGGGATCCCCGTGCCGAGGTTGAAGATCGCGAAGCCGGGCTCGGCCTTCTCGAGGGCCGCGACGTGGCCCTCGGCGAGGTCGACGACGTGGATGTAGTCGCGCAGGCCCGTGCCGTCGGGGGTGTCGTAGTCGTTGCCGAAGACGCCGATGCGGTCGAGGGTGCCGATCGCGACGCGCGAGACGTACGGCATGAGGTTGTTGGGGATGCCCGACGGGTCTTCGCCGATCAGACCGCTCGGGTGGGCGCCGACCGGGTTGAAGTAGCGCAGCACGGTGACGTTCAGCTCGGGGTTCACCCGGGCGACGTCGGCGAGCACGACCTCGTTCATGCGCTTGGACTTGCTGTAGGCGTTCGAGAGGTCGACGCTCGTGGTCGCCTCCTCGGTGAAGGGGAGGTCGGCGGGGTCGGAGTAGACGGTGCCCGTGCTCGAGAAGACGAACGAACGGATGCCGTGAGCCACCCCGGCGCGCAGCAGCGCGAACGTGGTGTCGAGGTTGTTGGAGTAGTACTTCAGCGGCTGCTGCGTCGACTCCCCCACGGCCTTGAACGCGGCGAGGTGGATGACCGCGTCGATCGGGCCGTGCTCGGCGAAGACGGCCTCCACGACCGCGTCGTCGGCAGCATCCCCCACCACCAGCGGGGCGGATCTTCCGGTGATCTGCTCCACGCGGGCGGCGGCGACCGCCTGGGTGCCCGACAGATCGTCGAGCAGCACGACCTCGTGGCCGGCGTCGAGGAGGGCTACCGCCGTGTGGGTTCCGACGTAACCGGCACCGCCGGCAAGGAGTACGCGCATGCCTCCAGGCTACCGACTTGCGGGGGCCGTCTCGCGTCGCTCAGCGCCCGTCGAGCCGCCCGCCGGACTCGGTCAGGTAGCAGACGGCGCACATCGACTCGTAGGTGACCTCGCCGGTCGTGAGCCCCTGATCGATCGCCACCTGATCGCCGTCGAACACGAAGCGTCCGTCGATCAGCCGGGCGTTGAAGATCGCCTTGCGTCCGCAGCGGCAGATCGTCTTCAGCTCTTCGAGACTGTGGGCGAGTTCAAGCAGGCGCGCGGAGCCCGGGAAGGCCTCGGTGCGGAAATCGGTGCGGATGCCGTACGCGAGCACCGGGATGTCGTCGAGCACCGCGATCCGCAGCAGGTCGTCGACCTGCGCCGGCGTCAAGAACTGGGCCTCGTCGACGAGGAGGCAGGCCACCGGGGCCTCGCCGGCGGCAGCCCGAAGGGCCTCGCGCGCGTCGGCATCGGGCGACACCAGGAAGTCGACCGTACGCGAGACGCCGAGGCGGCTCTCGATCTGGTCGGCGCCCTTCGTGTCGATCTCGGGCTTGGCGAGGAGCACTCGCTGCCCGCGCTCCTCGTAGTTGTAGGCCGCCTGCAGGAGCGCGGTCGACTTGCCGGAGTTCATCGCCCCGTAGCGGAAGTAGAGCTTGGCCACAGCCCGTGTCAGACCGAGATCGAGAGTACGCCGGCGGTCTTCGCGAGCTCCTCGCGCGCGACCTCCGGGCGCGTGTTGAGGGTCTCGCCGTAGCTCGGCACGAGCTCCTTGAGGCGCGGCTCCCAGCGAGCGATGTCGTCGGGGAAACAGGTCTTGAGCAGACCGAGCATGATCGACACGGCGGTCGACGCGCCCGGCGAGGCGCCGAGAAGACCGGCGATCGAGCCGTCCTTCGCCGTGACGACCTCGGTGCCGAACTGCAGAACGCCGCCCTTCTTCGGGTCGCGCTTCATGACCTGGGCGCGCTGACCGGCCCCGAGCAGCTCCCAGTCCTTGCCCTCCGCCGAGGGCACGAACGTCTTGAGGCTGTCGACCTTGCGGGCGTGGGTCTTCAACAGCTCACCCACGAGGTACTTGATGAGGCCCGGGTTGTCGATGGCCACCTTCAGCATCGGCAGCAGGTTGTGCGGGCGCACCTGCGAGACGATGTCCCAGGGCGAACCGTTCTTCAAGAACTTCGGGCTGAACGTCGCGAACGGACCGAACAGCAGCGACGTCTGCCCGTCGACCACACGGGTGTCGAGGTGCGGCACCGACATGGGCGGGGCGCCGACCGACGCCTGCGAGTAGACCTTCGCCTTGTGCTGTGCGACGAGCGCGGGGTTGTCGGTCTTCAGCCACTGCCCGCCGATGGGGAAGACCCCGTAGCCCTTGATCTCGGGAATCCCCGAGCGCTGCAGAAGCTTCAGCGCCCAGCCGCCCGCTCCGACGAAGACGAACTTCGCGGTGATATGACCGGGCGTGCGGCCCAAGGTCTCGCGGGTGGTGACCCGCCAGCCGCCGTTACCGTCGCGCTTGAGCTTTCGCACCTCGCGGTTCGTGACGACCTCGACGCCCTTCTCCTTGAGGTTCGCGAAGAGCTGGTGGGTGAGCGACCCGAAGTCGACGTCGGTTCCCGCGGGCACGCGGGTGGCTGCGAAGGGCTCGTCGCTCTTCAGCCGCTTCTTCATCAGCAGCGGCGCCCACTGGTTGATGACGCGGGAGTCCTCGCTGAACTCGATGCCCTCGAACAGTGGCTGCGTCTTGAGCGCCTCGTAGCGCTTGCGCAGGTACTCGACGTCTTTCTCACCGCGGACGAACGTCATGTGCGGGGTGGCGTTGATGAACGTCGACGGGGCGTCGAGCTCGCCCTTCTCCACCAGCGACGACCAGAACTGCCGACTCTGCTGGAACTGCTCGTTGATCGTGATCGCCTTCGCGGGATCGACCGAGCCGTCGGCAGCCTGCGGCATGTAGTTCAGCTCGCACAGCGCGGCGTGCCCGGTACCCGCGTTGTTCCACGCGTTCGAACTCTCCAGCGCGACGTCGCTCAGCCGCTCGTAGACGGCGATCTTCCAGTCGGGCTGGAGTTCCTTCAGAAACGTGCCCAGGGTGGCGCTCATGATGCCGCCACCAATGAGCAGCACGTCGATGTCTTGGCTCACCAGGCAATCCTAGGCGCGATTCAGAGGGTCGAATCGCGAGTGCGCACCGCCTCGAACAATCAGGCGTGGGCGCCCAAGCGCTCGGCGACGAGCTCGGCGATCTGCACGGCGTTCAGCGCCGCGCCCTTGCGAAGGTTGTCGTTGCTGATGAACAGCACGAGGCCCTTGCCCTCGGGGGCGGACTGATCGGCGCGGATGCGTCCGACGTAGCTCGGGTCGGTGCCGGCCGCCTGGAGCGGCGTGGGCACCTCCTCGAGCTGCACGCCGGGGGCGCTCGCGAGCACCTCACGCGCGCGGTCGGGCGTGATGTCACGCGCGAACTCGGCGTTGATGCTGAGCGAGTGGCCCGTGAACACCGGCACGCGCACGCAGGTGCCCGCGACGCGGAGGTCGGGGAGTTCGAGGATCTTGCGGCTCTCGTTGCGGAGCTTCTTCTCCTCGTCGGTCTCGTTGTCGCCGTCGTCGACGAGGTTTCCGGCGAACGGGATGACGTCGAAGGCGATCGGGGCGATGTACTTCTCCGGCTGGGGGAAGTCCAGGGCCGAGCCGTCGCGGACGAGCCGGTCGACGTCGCCCTGCGCGAGCACCCCCTCGACCTGGCCGAGGAGTTCCTGCGCACCGGCGAGGCCCGAGCCGCTGACGGCCTGGTAGGTGCTGACGATCAGTCGCTCGAGGCCGGCCTCAGCATCCAGCACCTTCAGCACCGGCATCGCGGCCATCGTGGTGCAGTTCGGGTTGGCGACGATGCCCTTCTTCGCCTCGCCGATCGCGTGCGGGTTGACCTCGCTGACGACCAGCGGAACCTCGGGGTCCATGCGCCAGGCGCTGGAGTTGTCGATGACGAGGGCACCGGCCTCGGCGAAGCGCGGGGCGTGCGCGCGGCTGCCGGTGGCGCCTGCCGAGAACAGCGCGACGTCGATGCCCGACGGGTCGGCCGTGGCGACGTCTTCGACGATGATGTCGTGTCCGCCGAACTCGATCGACGTGCCGGCCGAGCGGGCCGTCGCGAACAGACGCAGGTCGCGAATCGAAAACGAGCGATCGATGAGGATCTCGCGCATCACGGTGCCGACCTGGCCGGTGGCGCCGACGATGGCGAGGGAGATTCCTGAATCGGAGATGCGGGTCATGGCGTTCCTCGGATGCTGCTCGGGTCGGTTTCCGCGATTCTATCGGCGCGGCGGGCGACGCCGCCGGTCGCGAGCGTAGGAGGAGCGCCGAAGGTCGGAGGATTCCGGCCGGATCGTCCGACCTCCGGCCCTTCTCCTACCCCGGCGACACGGGTTGATGGACGATCGTTACATTCCGGGCGGGATCTCGCCCGGGGAGCGGGATCCGAGGCCTTCTGAGCGGCCTGCGCCATGTTTCCGTTCTGTAAAGGATGCGGCGTAGCGGCCGCCATTGTCGAAGCAGGCCTCGTCGGCGCCGATATCCTGGCGCCCGGACCAGCGTTGCCACCACCCCCGGCGAACCCATCGTCCACTTCCCCTCCCGGCGTCCCCCCGAACGCCCTTCTCTGCGAGGAGTCCTCATGCCCGCGAGCCTGCATTCCCTTCCCGGCCTGCCCCTGTGGGATGGAGACCGCCCCCGCGGCACCGCCACCCTCTCGTGGCAGGGCGACCGCATCACCGCGGTCGAAGAGACCGCCCCCGGCGAGTCGGAGTACAGCGTCGTCCCGGGCCTCGTCGACACGCACGTGCACCTCGACTCCTCGGCGGGAGCACCGGCGAACGACTGGCTCACGTGGCCGCTCATCACCCCCGCCTCCGAGCGGTCGCTGCATGTCGTCTCGCACGCGCGCCGTGCCGCCGCATCCGGCGTCACGACCCTTCGCGACCTCGGCGGCGGCGACGTGCAGTTCTCCGCGGCGCGCGCTCTCGCGGCCGGCATCATCCCCGGTCCGCGGCTGCTGGTGCACGGCCCGGTCGGAATGACCGCCGGGCACGGCGACCTGTTCACCCCGCCGCACTACGCGCAGCGTCCGCCCGTGGCGGACTCCCCCGACGAATGCCGTCGCCTGGTACGCCAGTGGGCGCGCTCGGGTGCGGACGGCATCAAGATCTACACCAGCGGCGGCGTGCTCTCCATGGGCGACAAGGTCGGCTGGCGCAACCAGACCGAGGCCGAGATCGCCGCGACCGTCGACGAAGCGCACGCGCTCGGAATGCTCGTCGCCGCCCACACGCACACCGCCGAGGGCGTCGACATCGCGCTGCGCTTCGAGGTCGACTCGATCGAGCACGGCACCGGCATCCTCGAGCGCCACTGGGACACACTGCTCGAGCGCAACATTCCCGTCGCCCCGACGCTGCTGATCAACGACGCCATCGCCGATCGCAAGATCCCGGTCAGCGACGACGCCGCCGAGAAGGGCCGCGCCGTCGTCACCGAACGCGACGCCAACTTCACCGGCGCCGCGGCCGCGGGCATCCGCTTCGTGCTGGGCACCGACGCGAACGGCGTGATGGTGCGTTTCGGCGATCAGCTCGAGGAGCTCCGCCTCATGAAGCAGTCGTTCGCCTGGACCAGCGAGCGTGCCATGCGCGCCGGAACCTCGGATGCTGCGGACGCCATCGGCCTCGCCGGCAAGGTCGGTCGCCTCCACCCCGGCCAGGGCGCCGACTTCCTCGTCGTGCGCGGAAAGCCCTGGGAGGACATCGACGATCTCACCGCCGAGAACATCGTCGCCGTCGTCGCCCGCGGTGAGCTGATCGCCGGCGCACTGCCCGCGTGAGCCCACGATTTCGCACCACTTGACCTGTTCCGCCCATGAAGGAGAACCCGTGACCACCCCTCGAACCCGCGGAGCGCGCCGCATCGCCGCTCCTCTGATCGCCGGCCTCGCCGTCCTCACCCTCGCCGGCTGCGCCGGTGGCGCCGCCGAGACCTCCGCCACGCCCGGCGCCGACGTCGCCCAGGACATCGTCTTCGCGCTCAAGGAAGACCCGACCTGCATCGACCCGCAGCAGTCGTCCGTGACGACCTCGCTCATCGTCGGACGCCAGCTCACCGACTCGCTGCTCGACCAGAACCCCGACACCGGCGAGATCGTGCCGTGGCTGGCCAGCGAGTGGGACGTGAGCGACGACCTCACCTCGTACACGTTCACGCTGCGCGACGGCGTCACCTTCAGCGACGGCACCCCGCTGACCTCCGACGCGGTGGCCGCGAACTTCGACGCCATCGTCGCGCTCGGCGCGTCCGCCTCGCTCGCGAACGGCTACCTCGCGGGATACGCGGGCACCGACGTCACCAGCGACACCGAGTTCACCGTGAACTTCTCGACCCCGAACGTGCAGTTCCAGCAGGGCGCCACGACGATCTCGCTCGGCATCCTCTCGCCCGAGACGGTGGCCGCGCCCGCCGAGACGCGGTGCGCCTCGGTGGCCGGCACGGGACCGTTCGTGCTCGACTCGTACGTGCCGAACGACTCGGTGAAGGTCGTCCGCCGCGACGGCTACGACTGGGCGTCGCAGCTGCGGCAGCACGAGGGCGAGGCCTACCTGTCTTCGGTGACCTTCCCGATCATCTCCGAGCCGAGCGTGCGCACCGGCGGCCTCGAGTCGGGCGAGTACGACGTCATCCAGGACGTCCCGTACGTCGACGAGTCGCGCTTCAGCACCGGCGACTACAACCTCTACGCCAAGGCGAACCCGGGCGTTCCCAACTCCCTCGTGATCAACACCACGCGGGGTCCGCTGGGTGACGAGGCCGTTCGGCAGGCGATCTCGAAGGGGCTCGACCGCGACCAGATCAACATCATCGCGGGCTCGATCAGCGGCCAGGCACCGACGAGCGTCCTGACCTCCTCCACCCCCGGCTACACCGACCTCGGCGACGTGCTCGCGTACGACGCCGACGGCGCGAAGGCCCTGCTCGAAGACGACGGCTGGACCCTCGGGTCGAACGGGATCTACGAGAAGGACGGCCAGCCGCTCACCGTCACGGTCACGGCCTTCTACGCGCAGGACGTGCTCGAAGCCGCGCAGATCGACCTGAAGAAGGTCGGCATCGACCTGCAGCTGAAGATGGTCTCCTCCGGCGACTTCTTCGGCGCGATCGCCTCGGGCGACTACGACATGCTCGGCGCCGCCCTCACCCGCACCGACCCCGACGCTCTGCGGACGCTCCTGTCCACCGCGTCGAAGTCGCGCTGGGGCATCGTCGACGACGCCCAGCTGGAGACGCTGCTGCAGGAGCAGTCGCAGACCGCCGACACCGCCGCACGCCAGGAGCTGGTCGACGAGATCCAGCAGATCGTCGCCGAGCGCGCCTACGTGATCCCGACGCTGGAGACCGTGCAGCTGCACGGCTCGCGCGCCGGCGTCGAAGGCATCACGTTCGACTCGGCCGCCCGCCTGCACCTCTACGACACCGCGGTGGTCTCGGACTGATGACACAGCCGGTGCAGCGCGTGGCGTCAGCGGACGGAGGAAGCAGGGCGGCGTCCGTCGCTCGCTTCCTGATCCCGAAGATCCTGCAGTGCCTCTTCGTGGTCTGGGCGACCTACACGGTCGCCTTCCTGCTGATCCACGCGCTGCCCGGCGACCCGGTACTCGCCGCCCTCTCCCTGCGGGGCGGCGACGCGACCTCGACCGATCCCGCCGAGCTCGACGCCCTGCGCGCGCGCTACGGCTTCGACGGTCCGCTCTGGCAGCAGTACTTCTCGAACCTCTTCGCCCTCGTGCGCGGGGACTTCGGCACCTCCATCGCGACCGGCCAGCCGGTCGGCGACATGATCGGGCGCGCCTTCCCGCACACCATCGCCGTGGCACTGTTCGCCCTCGTGCTCGGCTTCCTCATCGCCCTCGCGTTCACCGTGTGGGCGTACGTGGCCCGTCCGGCCTGGATGCGCGACGTCGTCGCGCAGATCCCGCCGCTGGGGATCGCGATCCCCGCCTTCCTCAGCGGGCTCGTGCTCATCACCGTCTTCTCCTTCGGGCTCGGCTGGTTCCCCGCATCCGGAACCAACGGGTTCGCCAGCGTCGTGCTCCCCGGGATCACCCTGGCGCTGCCGACCGCCGCCATCTTCTTCCAGGTCTTCTCCGCCGCCGTCTTCGACGCGGGAGCGAGCCCGTTCGTGTTCACCGCGAACGCCAAGGGCCTCGCCCAGCGCACGGTCGTGGTGCGTCACGTGCTCCGCAACGCGCTCCTCCCCTCGATCACGATCATCGGCCTGCAGATCGGCTACCTCGCCGGCGGCACCGCGGTCGTGGAGACCGTCTTCTCGCGAGACGGCATCGGCCGCCTCACCGTCGACGCGGTGCTCGCCCGCGACATCAACGTCGTGATGGGCGTCGTGATCGTCGTCGCCCTCGTCTACGCCGTCGTCACGCTCGTCGTCGACGGCCTGTACGGAGTCATCGACCCCCGCACCCGCACGCGCCTCGTCGGCCGGAAGGGAGCGACCCGATGACCGTTCTGCGCAAACCCGCCCTCATCCTCGCGATCCTCGTGCTGGCGCTCACGGCCGCCGCCCTGATCGCGCCGGAGCTGCTCGCCCCCTACGACCCGTTCGACTCCGTCGGCACGGCGCGGCTCGCGCCTCCCTCGCCGGAGCACCTCTTCGGCACCGACCACCTCGCTCGCGACGTGTTCTCGCGCGTGGTCTACGGCGCACGGCTGTCGTTGTTCGCCGCCGGACTGGCCGTCGTCGGCGGCGTGGTCGTCGGATCGATCATCGGCCTGGTCACCGGGTACGTCGGCGGAGCTGTGGACTTCATCGCCATGCGGTTCGTCGACGTGCTCATCGCCATCCCCGGCATCCTGCTCGCCCTCATCGTCGTCGCCTCGCTCGGCTTCGGTCCGCTGTCCATCGCGCTCGGGGTGGGGCTCGGCACCGCCGGCTCGTTCGCCCGCGTGATGCGCTCGCAGGTGCTGCGCGTGCGCGGCGAGGAGTACATCGAGGCCGCACGCACACTCGGCGTCCGGGGCCCCACGATCCTCGTGCGCCACGTGCTCCCCAACGCCGCCCGCCCGATCATCGCGATGGCCGCTCTCGAGCTGGCGCTGGCGATCCTCGCGGTGTCGGCGCTGAGCTTCCTCGGTTTCGGGGCGCAGCCTCCCGCGCCCGAGTGGGGCGCACTCGTCTCGGCGGGCCGCGATTTCGTCGCCACCGCACCGTGGCTCAGCCTGCTCCCGGGCGCCGTGATCCTCGCGATCGTGCTCGCGGTCAACCAGGTGTCGCGCTCGATCGGAGGAACCCGATGACCGCTCTGCTCTCCGTGACCGGACTCCGCGTCGACTACGGCCAGGGCCGCCGCGTCACACCCGCCCTCCGCGGCGTCGACCTCGAGATCGCTCCGGGCGAGATCGTGGCGGTCGTCGGCGAGTCAGGGTCGGGCAAGAGCACGATCGCCCACGCGATCGTGCAGCTCCTCCCGACGCAGGCCCGCGTGCGCGAGGGCGAGATCCGCTTCGAGGGAGACGACCTCGGTCGTGCGCGGCCGGCCGCGCTCCGCCGCATCCGTGGCGCACGCATCGGCTTCGTCCCGCAGGACCCCTCGCACAGCCTCAACCCGCTCATGCGCGTCGGCGAACAGATCGCGGAGACGCTTCGCCGTCACCGCGACCTGTCGAAGAAGGATGCTGCGGCCAGAGCGATCGAGATCCTCGGCGAGGTCGGCATCCCCGACCCGGAGCGACGGGCGGGGCAGTACCCGCACGAACTCTCGGGCGGCCTGCGCCAACGCGTGCTCATCGGTATCGCGTGGTCGTGCGAGCCCGCCCTCGTGATCGCCGACGAGCCCACGAGCGCCCTCGACGCCACCGTGCAGCGCCACGTGCTCGATCGGATGCAGTCGCTGGCGTCGGCGCACGGCACCGCCGTGCTGCTGGTCACCCACGACCTCGCCGTCGCCGCCGACCGGGCCGACCGCATCGTCGTGGTCGAGAAGGGGCAGATCGTCGAGAGCGGAACCGCCGCGTCGGTGCTGTCGTCTCCCTCGCACCCGTACACGCAGAGGCTGGTGGCCGCCGCCCCCGGACTCAACGCGCGTCGGCTGACGCCGACCGTGGCCCCGCGCACCGCGGAGGCCCCCGACGGCGACGGGCCGCTCCTGTCGGTCGTCGGGCTCGCCAAGACCTACGGCAGCGGAACACAGGCCGTGCGCGCCGTCGAGGCGGTCGAGTTCGCCGTCCCCCGCGGGTCGACGTTCTCGCTCGTCGGCGAGTCGGGGTCGGGCAAGAGCACGACCGCGCGCATGGTCGCGCGCATCGTCTCGTCCGACGCCGGGACCGTCACGTTCGACGGCACCGACATCACCGACCTCGCCGGTTCGGCGCTGCGGCAGCTGCGGCGCCGCATCCAGGTCGTCTACCAGAACCCGTTCGGATCCCTCGACCCGCGCATGACCGTCGAGCGGATCGTCGCCGAGCCGCTCCAGGCGTTCGGCGTCTCGCGCTCCGAGCGTTCCGCGGCGGTCCGGGGCCTGCTCGCCGACGTGCGCCTCGCACCGGAGCTGCTCTCCCGACGCCCCACGGAGCTGTCGGGCGGTCAGCGCCAGCGCGTGGCGATCGCGCGGGCGCTCGCGCTCCGCCCCGAGCTCGTCGTGCTCGACGAACCGGTGTCGGCGCTCGATGTGTCGGTGCAGGAGCAGGTGCTGCAGCTGCTCGTCGATCTGCAGGCCGAGCACGGGCTCACGTACCTGTTCATCTCGCACGACCTCGGCGTCATCCGGCAGGTCTCAGACCGCATCGCGGTCATGAAGGACGGCCGCATCGTGGAGCAGGCCGACGCCCGGCAGATCTTCGCCGCGCCCGGGCACGACTACACCCGCGAGCTGCTCGGAGCGATCCCCGGAGCCACGCGCGCCTGAGCGCCGTCGCGGGCGTAGGAGATGCGCCGAGCGTAGGAAGGTTTTCGGCGCATCGGCCTACGCCGGACGCTTCTCCTACGCCGGAGACCGCAGGATGCGGCGTCAGCGACCCGTGCCGGCGTGCACCGTGGCGTCGGTGTCGCCGTCGAGCCCGTAGGCCGTGTGCACGACGCGCGCAGCCTCGGCGAGGTCGTCGCCGCGCAGCACGACCGAGATGCGGATCTCGGAGGTCGAGATCATCTCGATGTTCACGCCGGTGAGGCTCAGGGCCTCGAAGAGCGTCGCCGAGACGCCCGAGTGCGTGCGCATGCCGGCACCGACGACCGAGAGCTTGCCGATCTGGTCGTCGTGGACGAGGTTCTCGAACCCGACCTCGGACTGCTCGGCGGCGAGCGCCTTGAGGGCGGTGGTCGCGTCGGTCTTCGGCAGGGTGAACGAGATGTCGGTGCGACTGGTCGCCGCCGCCGACACGTTCTGCACGATCATGTCGACGTTCGCACCCGACTTCGCGACGATCTTGAAGATGTCGGCCGCCTTGCCGGGGACGTCGGGCACACCGATGACGGTGATCTTGGCCTGGCTCAGGTCGGTGGCGACACCGGCGACGATGGGCTCTTCCATCTCTTCTCCCTCGGGGACGAGTTCGTGGTGGCGCGAACGGTCGAGCACCCAGGTGCCCTCGCTCGAGCTGAACGTGGATCGGGCGTGGATCAGCACACCGTGACGGCGGGCGTATTCCACGGCGCGGATATAGAGGACCTTGGCGCCGTTGGCGGCGAGTTCGAGCATCTCTTCGCTCGAGACGCGCGAGAGCTTGCGCGCCTTCGGTACGACGCGCGGGTCGGCGGTGAAGATGCCGTCGACGTCGCTGTAGATCTCGCAGACGTCGGCGCTGAGCGCCGCGGCGAGCGCGACGGCGGTCGTGTCGGAGCCGCCGCGGCCGAGCGTGGTGATGTCGCGGGTGTCGCGGTTGAAGCCCTGGAAGCCGGCGACGATGACGATCGCGCCCTCATCGAGCGCCTCTCGGAGGCGGATCGGGGTGACGTCGACGATGCGGGCGGCGCCGTGAGTGGCATCGGTGATCATGCCGGCCTGGCTGCCCGTGAACGAGCGCGCTTCGAACCCCATCGAGTGGATGGCCATCGCCAGCAGCGCCATCGAGATGCGCTCTCCGCTGGAGAGCAGCATGTCGAGCTCGCGCGGGGCGGGGATCGGCGCCACCTGCTGCGCGAGATCGAGCAGTTCGTCGGTGGTGTCGCCCATCGCGCTCACCGCGACGACGACTTCGTGCCCGGCGCGGCGGGCGTCGACGATGCGCTTGGCGACGCGCTTGATGCTCTCGGCGTCGGCGACGGAGGATCCGCCGTACTTCTGGACGATCAGCGCCATGAGGGAACTCCCGGGAACGAACGGGCGGATGCTGCGCCCACCCCGCCATTCTAGGGAGCCCCGCATGCTGTGCCCGCCATGTGACGGGGGCGACCGATTCGATGCCGGATCCGGCTCGTAGACTCGAGAGGCGGCGGCGCTCGTGAGGCCGAGGAATGCGCAGCGCCCACCCGATGAACGGAGATCCACGTGCAGCAGCGACGCCGAGGACTCCTCTCTTCTCTGACCGGACTGGTCCGCTCCGACCCGTCCGACGCGCAGATGACCGCGGTGCTCCCGATCATCGACGACGCGCTGGGAGTGCGCATCCTCGATCTCGCGATCCGCATCGGCGAGTCGATGCTGGTCTCCGGAGCCACGGCGAGCGACACCACTCTCACGATCGTGCGCGTCAGCGCCGTCTACGGTCTCGACCCCGTGCACGTCGACGTCACGTACAACTCGATCACCGTCGCCTATCACCGCAGTGACGCCGCGCAGCCGCTGACCCTGATGAGGGTCGTCCGCGGATCGGCGCCCGACCACGAGCGGCTGCTGCGTCTGCAGGCGCTCGTGGCCGAGATCGACGGGGGTCTCGCCCTCGACGGAGCGGTCGCGCGGTACCGCGAGATCCGCCGCACACCGTTCCGCTACCGCCCACCCGTGGTGATCCTCGCGCAGGCGCTGCTCGCCGTCGGCGTCGCCGTGATGTTCGGGGCGAACGGGCTGCTCATCCTGCTCGCCTTCATCGCCGCCGGCCTTGCCGCCCTCACGCAGTTCGGCCTCGCGCGGGCGAAGGTGCCGTTCTTCTTCAGCCAGATCGCCGGGGCGTTCGTGTTGACGCTGTTCGCCGCGCTGTCGCCGCTCCTCGCCGCGACCGGGTGGGAGATGGCGCAGTCCATCCGCCCCTCGGTCATCGTCGCCTCGGGGATCGTGCTGATGCTCGCGGGCCTCACCGTCGTCGGGGCCGCCCAGGATGCCATCGACGGCTTCGCCCTCACGGCGACCGGCCGCATCCTCGAACTCATCACGCAGACCCTGGGCGTCGTCATCGGCATCCTCGCCGGCCTCGAGACCGCGCGCGTCATCGGTTTCGGCATGGCACCGCCGAGCATGGCGCTCCCCCTCGGGCCGGTGGGCCTGCAGTTCGCCGGAGCCGCCCTCATCGCCATCGCCGTGGCCGTCTTCAACGGAGCGCGCAGCCGCATCATCATCGTCAGCGCGCTGCTGAGCCTGCTGGCGTGGTTCGGTTACGTCGCCGCATCCGCCATCGGATTCGACACCGCCGCCGCCAGCGGGGTCGGCGCGTTCGTGGGGAGCTTCGTGGGGGTGGTCGTCGCCTATCGTCTGCACGTGCCCTCGGTCGCCATCACGACCGCCGCGATCCTGCCGATGGTGCCCGGAGCCGCGGTCTTCCGAGGACTCCTGGGCGTCGTGGAGTCGGGCGAGAACACGGCGGAGCTCTTCACGGGCCTCACCACCCTCGTGGGTGCGGGCATCATCGGTGTGAGCCTCGCCGTGGGCGCCTCGCTCGGCCTCTACATCGGCGCGCCGGTGCGCGCGACGCTGCGCAGCGTCACCCGCACGCGCGCGCGCATCCGTCGGTGACTCTTTCGATTCGGTGACGTTTTCTGCACGCACAAGACGCCCGCCTCGTCGCGGCCTAGTCTGGGCGCGAGCGAAGGAGACGGTCATGACCCGTAAGCGAGCGATCCTCTGGTCCTCGACCGGAGTGGTGCTCGTGGCCGTCGTGGTCGTGGCCGCTGCGCTCTTCCAGCCGTGGCGGCTGTTCACGAACACGACGGTCGACGACGCGCTTCCGCCCGGAGAGACGACATCGACGTCCACCGCGACGGCCGAGCCGGCAGCATCTGCGCCGACGGAGACTCCGGCGCCGGCCGCTTCCGCAGACCCCGTGTACACCGACCTCGCTCGGGGCTCGTTCATCACCCACGAGCACGAGACCAGCGGTTCGGTGCGCCTGGTGCAGCAACCCGACGGATCCCGCGTCTTGGCGATCGCGGGTCTCGACACCAGCGACGGCCCCGATCTGCGGGTCTGGCTCTCGGATCAGCCGGTCATCGAGGGCGTCGACGGCTGGCACGTGTTCGACGACGGGCGCTATCTCGAGCTGGGAGCGTTGAAGGGCAATCTGGGCGACCAGGTGTATGAGATCCCCGCCGATGCCGATCTCGCGGGGTTCCAGAGCGTGTCGATCTGGTGCGCGCGCTTCGCCGTCTCGTTCGGCGCGGCGACCCTGGCGCCGATCTGATCGCGTCTACCCGAAGCGTCCGTTGACGTAGTCGTAGGTGCGCGGGTCGATCGGGGCACCGAACATCGCTCCGGTGTCACCGTGCTCGACGATGTGGCCGGGCTGCCCCTGCGACGCCAGGAAGAACGCGCACTGCTGCGACACGCGCTGCGCCTGCTGCATGTTGTGCGTGACGATCACGATCGTCACCTCTTTCTGCAGCTCGCCCATCGTCTCCTCGATGACGCGCGTCGAGGTGGGGTCGAGCGCCGAGCACGGCTCGTCCATCAACAGCACCTTCGGTTTGATGGCGAGCGACCGCGCGATGCACAGACGCTGCTGCTGACCGCCCGAGAGGCCGCCGCCCGGCGCGCGCAAGCGGTCTTTGACCTCTTTCCACAGTCCTGCGCTGGTGAGGGAGCGCTCGACGAGGTAGTCCTTCTCGTCGCGCGAGGCCCGCACACCCGTGAGCTTGAGACCCGCGATGACGTTGTCGTAGATCGACATCGCCGGGAAAGGGTTCGGCTTCTGGAACACCATGCCGATGTCGCGCCGCGCCTCGGTGAGTTTGCGGCTCGAGTCGTAGATGTCGACGCCGTCGAGCAGCACCTCCCCGGCGAGCGAGGCCGAGGGCACGAGCTCGTGCATGCGGTTCAGGATGCGCAGGAAGGTCGACTTGCCGCATCCGGACGGCCCGATGAGAGCGGTGACCTGCCCGGCGGGCATCGTCAGCGAGACGCGGTCGAGCACCTGGTGGTCACCGAACCACGCCGTGATCGCGTTCGCCTGGAGAGAGGCGAGGGGCTCGGCCGGCAAGACGGGCGCCGCCGCCGTCGGCAGGGGCGCCGCGGGATAGTTCGGCGTCGAGGGGGCGGGGACGTAGCCCGCCTGATCGCGGCGCAGTCGGGCGGAGTCGCTCCGACGCGACTCGGGCACCGGATCGATCACGGTCGTGATGTCGTCGGACATGGTGACGGCTTCCTTCGGGGTGGTCAGAGAAGATTGGGCAGCAGGCGCGTGACCTGGTCCGCGATGAAGAATCCCGCCAGCGCGAGCACGGGAACGAAGACGATCCACGTCTTCTGAGAACCGAAACGTCGGAACGACCACACCGCGGCGATCTCGACGGCGATGAGGAACTGCAGGGCGAACACGAGCGCCCACACCGTCGTCGTGTCGGTGGCCATCGCCCTGTCTTCGGGCGGGAGCAGTCCCGGCGTGGTCATACGCACACCGGCCGGCTGCGCGTCCGAGACGAGGCGGGCGTCGACGTAGACGATCCCGGACGGGACGTACGGGGCGCCGCGCGAGGTCTGCAGAATCAGCCTGCTCTCACCCGGGGCGAGGTTCGGCGGTGTCGGGTCGCCGGCGTATCTCACTCCGATCACCTCGAACGTCTGCAGCCCCTGCCCGGTGCGGATGAGGATCGTCTCGCCGGGATCGAGCGATGGGATCACCGAGAACGGACCGCCGAACGCGGCCGAGCGGGCCATGAGGTAGCTCACTCCCGCCTGACCCGGCAGCACGGTGTCGCGGCGATGCGCGACGCCCAGGGCCGTCTCGGCGGAGGACGAGCCCTCCACCACGACGTCGTAGAACCCGATGCTCGGGATCTCCATGATCGCGACCGGCGCGCCGTCCGCGAGCAGCACGTCGTCGAACGTGCCCTCGCTGACCGGGGCGGTGCCTGCTTGCAACTGCAGACGGAACTCGTCCGACAACCGCTGCTGCGAGACGTGGTGCTGGAGGTGGCTGAACACCGTGAGGTTCAGCACGAACATGAGGAGCATCAGCGCGAGAGTGGCCGCGATGCTTCGGGCGAGGGCCTCGCCTCGAGTGAGGGGCGGGCGCACCCGCGGGGGGACGGGCGGTCGGCGAGGCGGCCGTGGGGTGCGGGGCGGCTTCGGCGGGGCGGGGGGCCGGATGCGTCCCTTCTTCGCGGGGGGCGCGGCGTCATCCGGCTCGGCGACCTCCGGCTCGACCGGCGACTCGGCGATCGTCATGCCCACGCCCCGATCGGCTCGGCGCCCTCACGACGGCGCAGCACCAGGACGACGACCCACGCAGCGAGCCCGAGCGCCACGAGGAGGACGACGAACCACGGGAGGGCGAACACGGTGGCGTCCCGCGTGAGGGGAGTCAGTTGCACGTCGTCGACCATCTCGGGCGGCGTGAAGGTGGTGTGGGCGGTCAGGACCGTCCACTGGCCGACGCCCGGGAGCGAGGCGCTCACGGTGCGGGTCTCCCCCGGCTTGAGGGCAGCGACGGCGACATCGTCGGCCGACGAGATGCGGAGCCCGAACGGACCCTCCATCCAGAAGTCCGCCGTCGCGTCGACCGTCGACTGCGAGGTGTTGCGCACCGTGAACGACAGCTCGAGATCTCCGCCGAAGGGGTTGAACGACGGGCGGTACGACGTCGAGAGCCCGCCGATGCTCAGCATCCCGCCCAGGTCGACCTCGTCGAGCGTGAGGGACGGCAGTTCGCCGTCGGTGACGACGCCCGCCGGATCGACGCCCGCCCCGGTGCCGGGTCCGTTCTGGCGCGTCGACGTGCCGACGGGGGCGGGTCCGGAACCGCCCGACACGGTGCCGCTCGGCTTCGCGTCGCACGGTGATGTGGCAGGACCGACGATCGTGGCCGACATGTCGACCCCGCCCTCGCTCGGTGCCGGGCTGGACGATGTCGAGCAGGTCACCGTGCTCGGCGAGGACGCGACGGCCGAGCCCAGGGGAAGAGCCACGAGGGCGATGACGGATGCTGCGAGGATCGCGACCACGCGGCCCAGGCGAACGGCGCGAGCCGCACGGTGCCTCACGAGGATTCCGATCGTGTCGGGCTGGCAGCGGCGACCACGGCGGGCTCGCGCTCGTATTCCGCCTTGCGGCGCGCTTCGGCCTCGGTGTACTCGATCCACGCCCGCGCCCGACGCGCGTCGCGGCGGCGGCTGAAGACGATCCAGCCCCAGATTCCGAGGCCGAGCACGATCAGCCCGAGCAGCACCCAGGGCACCGCGAACAGGATCGTGTCGCGAGTGACGCTGGTCAGCGGTCCGGGGTTGAGCGCCTCGGCGTCGACCGACGGGTAGAGGGTGACCACGGGGTTGAGGAAGACCCACTGTCCGACGCCCGACACGGTCGTCGTGACCGTCCGCGTGCTCCCCGGGAGCATCTCGTCGACCTCGGTCTCGAGCGCAGGGGCGAGGCCGATACCGAACAGACCCTTGATCTCGGTCTTGAGATCACCGGAGAGCGCGACGTTCCCGGCGTTGCGAACGGTGAAGGTGACGGTCGCTTCGCCGGCGAGAGGGTTGATGCTGGGGGTGTACGACGCGCTCATGCCGTCGACGGTGAGATTCGGCTGGAGGTCTCCCGGAACGCGGACGTAGAGTCGCGTGCCCACGCGACGGTCGACGAGCACCTGCCCGTCATCGGCCAGCGCGGACACGACCATGCCGGCAGCGTGGTCTCCCGGTGACGCGTCGGCGGGGACGACCAGCGAGAACGGGATCTCACGGGACTCGCCGGGCTGAAGGGCGGCCGTGACAGAGGTCTCGCCGCCGAACCGCACCCAGGCGCCGGCATCGGCGGGCTGAACACCCGTGTCGAGGAGACCATAGCCGCCCTCGGCGGTGTTGAAGGCATCGGTGGCGAAGACGGTGAAGGTCTGGGCGGTCGTGCCGGAGTTGGTGACGACGTAGACGTCATCGAGGTTCTGGCCGGGGCTCATCTGGTAGCTGAAGCGCGTGCGCCCGGCGGAGTTCTCATCAGCGGCCTGCGGCTTCGCCGAGATGCCGATCGTGTCTTCGGGGGCAGCCTCGTCGGCGGCCGTGGCGGCGGGGGCGAGAGCGGCGAGCGACAGCGCGATCCCGGCGATCAGAGCGATCGCGAGGGAGCGAGGGCCCCGCGCGTTCGGGCGCGCGGAGAAGGTGATCTTGAGCACGTTCTATCTCCACAGAATTTGCTTGCCGCGATCGGTCCCACGGATGAACGAGGGTTGAACTCGGAACGGACGAGAGACGCACGACGGGGGCGGCGCCGAAGCGCCGCCCCCGCGTGATGGGGCTTACTTCGAGACGAGCGTGAGCGTCATCTTCGAGGTGTAGGTGCCCGCCGGGGCGTCCGACGGCGCGACCAGCGTGAGGTCGGCGCCGAGCTTCGTGACACCGACGCCCGCGCCCGCGGCCGCCTGAGCGAACGGGGCCGGGTAGGTCGCCGCGCCGGCGACCTGAGCCGCAGCAGGCGAGACACCGGTCGAGGTGGTGCCGGTGGCGTTCACCTTGGGCGCGACGCCGAGGTTGGTCGCTCCGATGGTCTCCGTGCCGTTGGTGAAGTCGGCGACGGACTGCGTGAGCGTCCATCCCTTGCGCGAGACGACGCGCTCGTCGTTCACCGTGACCTCGGGGAGCGACGCGGTCGAGGTCGACTTGCCGTTGACGAGGGTGGCCTCGCCGAACGTCGCCTTCGCGTCGGCGGGGACGACGAGCGACAGGCTGCCGTCGGTCGGGGCGATGGTGGTCGCCTCGAGATCGATCTCGCCCGTCGTGCTGGGGTCGGTCGGGTCGACCGGGCCGGTCGCGTCGTCCTTGGTCGCGACGTAGCTCCAGCTGCCGCCGGGCTGCACCGTGATGTGCACGAACGCGGCGTCCTCGACGGTCACGCCGTAGCTCGAGGTGAAGGCGATACCAGCCGAGAAGGTGCCGCCGTTCGCCTTGACCGACGCGTAGTTCGAGCCCGCCAGGTTGTTGAGCAGCATCGCCGGCGTGAGGACCGTCTTCGCGGCGGGGTCGTTGAAGCCGTTCATCTGGCGACCGAGCCACTTGGAGGTGTCGCGCTCGTCGCCGCGCGGCGAGACGAAGACGTACACCTCGGTGGCCGCAGCCGGACCGGTGAACATCTGGTTGTAGTCCGAGAAGCCGGAGTCGCTGGGGTAACCCGCGACGAGCTGGTCGAACGCGATCGGCGCGCCGTCGGCGACGAGCGCCTCGGTGGCGGCGTCGAAGACGTAGTAGGCGGAGGTGGAACCGGAGGGGGTGATCGCGGCGGACGCGGAGGTGACTCCGCCTCCGATCAGCGCGACCGCGACGGCGCCGACGAGGGCGGCCTTGACGGTGGTGAGCTTGAACATGAGTGTGTGTGTCCTAGTCGTTTCAGTGCCGATCAGCCCTGCGCGTACGCGGCGACAGGGGTGGTCGAGCTGGGGGCGAGGAAGCCGAACTTGCGCTTGACCGAACCTGCCGCCAGCGGCGACAGGCTGAAGGAGGTCAGGCTCGTGATGGAGGCCGAGTTGACGAGGTTCGCGAGAACCGGGTCGTAGGAGGGAGCGCCGGTGTAGGTGAAGCTCGACTGCACGCGGGCGCGCTGGACGATCAGGTAGGTGTCGCGACCGAAGGTCGTGTTCGAGTAGAAGGCGGCGTTCGGCACGAGCGACGGGGCCGTGCCGGTGAAGGGAACCGCGCCGCTGACGGGCGAGCCCAGCGAGACGCCCGTCGAGGCGGCGATGGTGTTGACGCTCGCGACGTTGTTGGACTGAGCGACCCAGTTGGCGGCCGAGAACGGGATGATCTCGCCGTCGCCGAGGATGGTCGCGTCGTTCTCGGGGACCGTCGTGTTCGACGCGTCGGCCACACCGGACGGGTTGGTCACGCCGATCGCACCGAGGAAGAACGAGCGGGTGCCCGACGACGTCTGGGGCAGGCGCGGCTTGATGGTCGCGCCGCCGACCGACGTGATCGTGCCCTCGTAGATGCCCTTGAGCTGGGTAGCGGTGAGGTTCGCCCACTCGGCGTTGCCGCCCTTGTAGGCGTAGGCCACCGCGTCGCGGCCGAACGGCACGTAGAGGAGGCGACCCTCGGCGTTCGCGTTCGTGCCCGCACCGCTCGAGGAACGCGCGATGTCGACCTGACCCGTGATCGGACGAGCGGGCGTGGTGTTGCCCGACGCCGACCAGTTCGCGCCGTCGATCGAACGACGCAGAGCGTCGCGACCGGCACTCGAACCGTTGGGACGTGCGAAGAACGGGCCGCCCGACTTCGTCTGGATGGCCGGCGAGCCGAACGCGTCGAAGTTTCCGATGGTCTGTCCGTCCGCGAGGATGCGGACGTAGGAGCCGGAGGCGTTGGTGCCGTTGGTCAGCGCGTTCATCGCGTCCTGCAGAGTGTCGGAGCCGACAGCCACGTAGCTGTTCGACACCGGCTCGGCCGAGGCGGTGGAGGCAAGGCCGATGCCCGAAAGGACGAGGCCGACAGCCGCGCCGAGCGCGGCGATCTTCTTGAGCTTCACTGGATACCTAACTGTGTGTGGTGAGTAGTGCATACGGGTAATGCGGAGAGAGAAGTCGGGTGTCCGCGTCAGGTACGACGCGGAAGTCGGGGAATGATCAGAACGGCGGCAGCGCTCATGAGCCCGGCGAGGAGGCTCACCGGCAGCACGGTTCCGAGACCGCCGCTGCTCGGGTCGGCGGGGGTCTGCGCCCCCGCGAGCGCACCTGCCACCGCGCCCGACGCGGTCGGTCCGGTGTCGGTGGTCGCGGAGGCCGACGACGACGCGGCGCCCGAAACGGCGGATGCGGCGCTGTTGGCCGACCTCGGGATACTCCCGGTCGCGGGGCCGGCACCGCCACTGCCGTTGCTGCCGCTCGACACAGGAGCGGTGGACCGCGTCAGGCCGCCCTGGATCACGTTCGCCGCGATGATCGACTGGGATCGCCATGATTCGGGGATGGGCGCGTACCCGACCGGCAGCTGCCCCACCTGCACTCCGGGCACCTGGCCGTACCCGACGGCGTAGCGGATGAAGTCGGCGTAGCTCGACCGGGCGTCGGCGTCGCTCATGTAGGGGTTCGCCGCCGCGTACACGGGCATCGTCAGCGGGTAGGCACCCGTCGCCGAGCGTGCCGCGTCGGAGGACACATTGAACCCGCGCACCTGGGTCTGGGCGGTTGTTGAGGTCATCGCCCCCGCGGCGGCCGTCATGGCCCCGGTGGAGGCGGTGACGAACTCGCCGGCCGGATTCTCGAGCGCGGCCGTGACGATCTGATACTTCTCCGAGGCTGCACTGTCGGTCAGGGCGATGACCGATTGGCTCCCCTGGAGGCTGCGCGGAACCCGCAGGTACCTGGGCGGCGCGGCGAGCGCATCCCACCGATCCACGAGCTGCGCGTCGCCGCGCAGAGCGAGGTAGCCCGACGTATCGAGATCGTTCGTGTAGGGCCGCCAGGTGATGAGGTTGAGCTCGCCCGCACCGCCGGCGATCGCCTCGCGCTTGGTCGGATCGGCCTTCGGGAAGTTGTCGACGGGCAGAATCAGCGCACCGCTCGGGTTCACGTCGGCGTTTGTGGAGCTGTACTTGTTGACTTTCGTGCCCCACGCGTCGGGCTCGCCGTTCAGGAAGGCGCGGGCATCAGCATCCGCGAGCACGTAGTTCCACAGAGCGAGTGCCACGTCCGAACGCCCCTGCGGGAGGAGCATGTCGGACACGCCGACCCCCGCGATGGCCTGCTTCCTCCACTCGGGGTCGTTGATCTCGAGGAACTCCTCGTCGAACAGCAGATTGCGCGGGTTGCCCGCGAGGTGATCCTTCGAGGTCTCGGACGGAAGCGCGTCGACGTACGAGTACGTCAGCAGCTTGGCGATGAGGCGCGGGGTCAGCTTCATCGAGGTGAACGGCAGGCCCGCGCGCGCCTGCTCCTCCTCCGACGCCTTCGACCCGTCGGGGAACCGGTCGATCGAGAAGGCGACCGTGACGGCCGAGAGCGCGACCGGAGCGTAGATCAGGTCATCGGCGTCCTCGCCCGAGTACGGACGAGAGGTGAGCGCGAGCGGCGCCGAGACCGTGGCGAGGTTCGCCGCCGTCACGGCGTCGGACTCGGTGCCGGTGATCATGTTGTAGATGTCGCCGCCGCCCGCGCAGAGACTCGGCTGCCAGGACGTCACGGCTCCCGCCATCAACTCACTCCCGACGAGCTGCCGCTCGTTCGCACCGTCCTCGCACGCGCCGCTGATCGGCCGGAAATTCATCTTCACGGCGATGTGGTGCTGCCAGCTGTCCCAGAAGACGCCCGGCTGGGTGATCGCGTTCTCGCCGTTGTCGGCCGTCCCTCGGGGGATGATCACGAGCCAGCACGGCTGCGCCGCCGCCGTTCCGTCGGCCGCCTGCGTGCTGCGCCCGCACCCGAGGCCGCGCGACTGGACGGCCGTCTGCACCTCGAACTTCGCGCTGCCTTCGCCGTTGGCGCCGGACCCCGCCCACGAGACCTCGTTGGTGGTGTACTGCGAGATGAACTGGTTCTGATTGAGGTCGGCGCGCTTGAGGCGATCCGGCTCGACGTACGCACCGTTGGCGATGCGCTCCACCCTGTCGTTCACGCCGTCGCGCGACGTGGAGGAGACGAACGGGATCGCGGTCTCGGCCGGGTTGTTCGGGTCGGTTCCGGCGACGGTGTAGTAGCGGTCCTGCGCGGGGATCTCCTGGTCGAACGGTCGGCTTCCGACGCGCCCCGTGCCGGGTGTCGCCGTTCCGCCGTACTGGCACGTCGTGCGGTCGGGCGTGCCCGGGTTCAGCGGGTCGTCGCCCCAGCACTGCGCGAACTGGAGGAAGTTCTCGCCGCCGACCTGGTTGCTCGGCGGGCTGGACTGCTTCCCTCCCTTCCACGTGATCTCGATGCCTTGCGCGGTCAGACCGGCGGTTTGCGACACCGTGATCTCGAGGTCGGGGAGGGGGGCGCCCTCGGCGGCCGAGCCACCGTACGGACTGTTCGCGTAGTACTCCGTCGCCGAGATCGTAACCGGGCGCAGATCTGCCTCGGAGTCGGCCGCGGCCGATGCAGGCGGGGTCGCCAGACCGCCGGCGGTCATCGCCGTGAAGACGAGACCGCCGATGAGCACGCCGGTGAGGCCGGAGACGAGGCCTCGCCGCGCGCGACGTTCGGGTGCAGCCGTACGCAAGGGTTCTCCTACGAATTCGCGGCAGCGGGTGTCTGCCGACAGCGATGAAAGTATGGGCGGGTCATGACGTTTAGATGAACGATCCGTCAACGACGGACCGCGTGTGCATGGCGTGCTGAAACGGCGCGTCGAGCGACTGGTTTCTGCCCTTCGACCGGGCTTTTTGCACGCCGATCGACGGTGACGTCGTCACCGTGTGCGGCGAGCGCGTCAGCCCGTCTTGCGCCCGCCCCCGCGGAGCCTGCGAGAGAGCACCGGAGGCAGGACGATCGACCCGAGCAGAAGGATCGCGGCCGCGAGCATCAGCAGCTGCGGGCCGCCCCAGACAGGATCGGGGATCGTGAACGGCGACGACACCGCCGTGCGACCGCCCGCCACCGACCCGGAGACCAGTGCTCCATTGGCGTCGTACACGGCGTCTCCACCGACCGCGCCAGCGTCCACCGCAGCGGGGTCGGCGGCGGCCGCACCCCCCGATGCTGCGGCGGCCGCTCCCGTTCCTTCCGCCCCGGCTGCGGAGCCGCCGCCACCGGACCCGGTGACGTCGGTGTCGGTGTCGGAGGCTCCGGCCGTTCCGGTCGTGCACTGGTCGGGACCCTGCCGGTCGCACTCCGCGGGTTGTTTCGCCGTCTGGGCGAGCCGGTTGCTCTCGGGGGAATCCCCGGGCTCGAAGGTGGGGTTCTTGCAATTGTTGATATCGACGCCCGAGCCCTCCGCGCCGGGGATCCGCTTGATCTGCTCGGCGCCGGCCATGACGAGGTTCATCGGCAGCGGCGAATAGCCGAGTTGCTCGGCCTGCTGCTGACCTTCGCACAACACGTACCGGGCGAACTCCCCGAGGGTGCGCCCCTTGGCCTGGTCGAAGGTTCCGCGAACGGTCGTCGGGACGATCATGTAGGAGTAGCTCGACAGCGGATAGGTGCGCGGGTC
Organism: Microbacterium sp. Gd 4-13; assembly: GCF_003095395.1. Classification (GTDB taxonomy): domain Bacteria; phylum Actinomycetota; class Actinomycetes; order Actinomycetales; family Microbacteriaceae; genus Microbacterium. Next base: position 273,171 of record NZ_QEIJ01000004.1, on the reverse strand, counting down.
GGTGTTGCCGTAGACGCCGTCGAGAATCTGGGTGAGGTAGTCGGGGGAGCTGGCGTTGTTGTTGATCTGCGCCTTCAGCATGGCCACGGCGACCGAGGACGCGGTGGGCTCGATGTAATAACCTGCCGCGTTCAACACCTTGGCGACGGGGAAGCCCGATTTCACGGCGTACGAGTACTCGACGTAGGTGATCGCTCCTTCGCCGTAGTTCTGGCTGACGTATCCCGCAACGCCCAGCGAACCCGATTGCAGGGTCGCTCCCACGTTGCCGGGGAACTGCGACGTCATGCCCGATGTCCAGATGTCACCGTGCTGCTTGGACATCCACATGGTGAACTGCGCCGTCGATCCGGAGCCGTCGGATCGTGCGACGCGTTGGATCGCACGGTCGGGCATCGCGAGGCCGGGGTTGTCGGCCTGGATCTCGGGGTGGTTCCAGTTCGTGATCTGACCGGCGAAGATCTTCGAGACGGTCGCGCCCGACAGGCGGAGGTTGGTGACGCGCTTGCCACCGATCTTCAGGTTGTACATGAACGCGGTACCACCTGCCACGATCGGCATGTAGGCGTATCCCCCCGGCTCCGGGCGTTCGGGCTGCGCACCCACCTCCGTCGGCTGGAGTTGGAACGGAATCTCACTGATCGCGAAATCGACAGTGCGGTTGATGAAATCGCTGCGCCCCGCCGTCGAGCCGAGTCCGCGGTAATCCACCGTCATCGCTCGGGTCGTCTGCACGTTGCGGCGCCACTGGTCCAGCGCGTTCTGCGACCATGTCGATCCCGAACCGGAGATGTTCGCATACGGCTCCGCCGCGGCCTGCGCCGATGCAGTGCCGCCGGTGACGGCGGCGGTCGAGACGAGCAGCGCGACGAGCGCCGTCGCGAGAGGGCGGAAACGTCGGCGGATCACGAGCGCTCCTTCGGGGTGTCGGGGGTATCGGAAGAATCAGGTCGAATCACGTCGGTGATGTCGTGCGAGGTCATCGTCGGATCGGAGGGCGTGTCGGGCGCGTCGTCCTCGTCGGACGACTCCAGCGGCTGCGGTTCGGCCGAGACCGGTGCGCGCGTGGCGACCGGGGCGAACACGGCGGCCTCGATCGACGACCTCACGGCGGCCCCGCTCTCGATCCGCTCGAGGTCGGCGAGCGACGCAGCTGCGCGCGCCCGGCGTCGGCGCGGGCTCAGCTGCCCCGGTCCCTTCCCGCCGACGATGCGAGCGATCACGAAGAGCACGAGGACGAGGGCGATGAGGGTCGCGGCAGCCCCGAATCCCCGGGCGATCATCGTCGGCTCGGGCGACTTCACCATGTCGAAGACCTGGAGGGGAAGCGAGATCATCGCGCCCGAGAACGGGTTCCAGTTCATGACCGCGGTCACGCCCGACGTGAGGAGCACGGGGGACGTCTCCCCCACCCCGCGCGCCGTGCCCAGGATCACCGCGGTCGCGAGGCCGGAACGCGACGTGGGGAGCACGACGGTCCAGACCGTGCGCCACCGCGAGGCGCCCAGCGCGTACGACGCCTCGCGCAGGTTGCCGGGCACGAGCCGGAGGACGACGTCGGAGGCGCGGATGATGATCGGGAGCATCATGACCGTGATCGCGAGGGATGCGGCGAAGCCGGAGCGCTCCTGGGTGACGAGCGTGATGACGGCGGCGTAGATGAACAGGCCGGCCACGATCGAGGGCAGCGCCGTCATCGCGTCGGAGATCGTCCGGACGAAACGGGCGAAGCGCCCGCCGATCTCATTCATGAACACGGCGGTGGCGATGCCGAGGGGCACGGAGATGAGCAGTGCGATCGAGATCTGGATCAGGGTTCCGACGATCGCGTGCGCGATCCCGCCGACCTCGAGCGGGTCGAGCGGACCCGCATACTGCATCGTCTCGAAGAAGAAATTGAAACGAATGAACGGCCATGACGTCGAGAACATCGCCGGCATGCCCCGGACGACCGTGAAGACGACGACGAAGACGAGCGCGGCGAGGAGGATCGCCCCGGCGCTGTACAGCAGGGCGGTCATCACCCGGTCGGCGACCTCGAGCCGGTCGGCCCGCAGGATGATCAGCAGCGCGTAGATCGCGATGAAGGACAGATAGGCGACCACTGCCCAGCCGACCGCGCCCGTCATCGGTGTCAGCCAGCCGAACAGCAGGGTCGCCACCGCCAGTGCTGCGGCGAGCGCACCCACCAGGTTGAATCGCTCCTCGGCGGGGGTCCCGCGCATCTGGCGGCGGGGTCCGATCGGAGCGTCGCCCGGATCGGGGCGGAACGTTCCGCCCGACGACGACAGCGGGGCCGAAGCGACGCGCTCGGTCGCGAGACCCTCGTCAGCCGTGTCCCAGCGGGCTTCGAGCGGATCGATGACGGTGGTGATGGTGGTGTCGATGGTCACGGTCATCCGTCGCTCTCCGCACCGGAACGCGATCGGGCGACGATCGACGAAGCGGTGAAGTTGATGATGAGGGTGATGACGAAGAGGGTGAGACCGGCGGCCATCAGCGCCGAGAGCCCGAACTGACTCGCCTCGCCGTAGCGGAGGGCGATCAGCGCGGAGATCGAGTTGGTGCCCTTGCTGAGCAGTTCCCAGTTGATCGTGAAGATCGGGGAGATGATCATGTAGACGGCGATCGTCTCGCCCAGAGCTCGTCCGAGACCCAGCATGGTTCCACCGATGACGCCGCCTCGCCCGAAGGGGAGCACGACCGTGCGGATCATCCCCCATCTCGTCGAGCCGAGAGCGAGCGCGCCCTCGCGCTCCCCCACCGGGGCCTGCGAGAAGGCCTCGCGCATGACCGAAGTCTGCGTCGGAGACACCATGAGTGCGACGACGATTCCCGCGATGAACGCCGAGGAGGTGAAGGCGCCCGCTTCGGTGAGCCGCGCGCCCTCCGGATCGGTGACCGCGAAGACCGGGATCCATCCGAAGTAGGTGGAGATCCACTGGGCGACCGGGATGACCGCCTCCTGCAGGAAGAAGACCCCCCAGAGGCCGTAGACGACGCTGGGCACGGCGGCCATCAGGTCGACCAGGGTGATGAGCATCGACTTCAGGCGAGGCGGGGCGATCTCCGAGATCAACAGCGCCGTTCCGAGGGCGAGCGGCACGGAGAACGCCATCGCGACCAGCGCGATCGAGACGGTGCCGAACAGCACGGCGACGATGCCGAACTGACCGGTCTCGGGCGACCACTCCTGGGTCCAGAAGAACGACAGCCCCGCGACTCCCAGCGCCTCTCCGCTGCGAAGGGTCAGGAACAGTCCGACCGCGAGCATGATCGCCACGGTGATCCCGCCGGCGAGGAACGACCCCGAGCGGAAGATGGCGTCCGAGACCGAGGGCGCGGCCTTGAGCGAGCGCGCCGCGACCTTCGGCTTCTGCTCCGCAGCATCCGCCACGGACGACTGTTCGGGCTCGGTCGGCGTCAGCAGCTGCGTGAGGTCGTCGGAGCCGACATTCGTCATGCGCATACCTCGGACGTGCGCGAGGGCAGGCGGAAAGCGCGTCTCATGGGGCTTCCTGAGCGGAACGACCGGCGGCGGGTTCCGGCCGGATCCTCGCCATCGTGGGCGCCGAAGGTGAACAACCCACGAAGGATCGGAGAAGGACGGCTGTCGCGGTCGTGAGCGCGGGACGTCATGGCGTTGCCCCCGGTGTCGGCGTGCGCGTCGGCGTCGGCGTCGGCGTGACCGGAGGGGTGGTCGGCGACGGAGCCGGGAGGGGCGCGGCCACCACGAGCGAGACGGTCGTCCCCAGAGGAAGACTCGCGGAACCGGCAGGCTGCACGGCGGTCACCGTGCCGGTGGGTGCGCTGCTGCTCTGCCGGGTGACGACGGGCACGAAGCCCGCGGCCACGACGGCGTCCATCGCCGACTGCTCGGGAGCACCGACCACGTCGGGAACGGCGTTCGCCCCGCTGGCAACGGTCAGCGCCACGAACCCTCCGGCCGCCAGGGTCGTGCCGACGGCGGGCTGGCTCGCCAGAACCGTGCCGATCGGTCTCACCGAGTCGACGCTCATGATCTCGCCCACCGCGAGGCCGGCCGCCGAGAGCGCGCGAGTCGCCGCATCCGCATCCATCCCCTCGAGCGAGGGGACCATTGCCATCACGGGCGGGGGCGGCGTCTGCACGACCGGCGTCGGAGCAGGAGGCGATGCCGTCACGGCCGGACTCGACACGACGGGCGCCGGGGTCTCCCGCGCGGTGGTGGGCTGGCTCCCCGACGACAGCGCGACGACGACGGCGACCACCAGCCCGACCGCGACGAGCCCGAGGCCCCACAGCCAGGGCGATCCTCCCCGCCCCTCGGGCTCGACGGATGCGTGCTGGGCGGCGTCGATGGCCGGGCTCACGGCGGGAGAGAACACCCGCGTGCGCGTCGTACGGTCCACTGGCACCGCGACCGTGTTGCTGCGTGACGCCACCGCTGACGAGAGCGCGTCGCGCATCTCGCCGGCCGTACCGAATCGCGTGGCGGGGTCTTTCAGCATGGCCCGGACGATCACACGGTCGAACGCGACCGGCACCCCGCCGACGCTCACCGAAACCGTCGGCGGGGCCGCGCTCTGATGCGCGCGGATGGTCGCCTCCGCCGAGTCCCGCGCGAAGGGCGGCGAACCGACGAGGGCGAAGTAGAGCACCCCGGCGAGCTGGTACAAATCGGCGGAAGGCCCCACGCCCTCACCGCGCAAGAGCTCGGGGGCCGCGTACTGCAGGTTGCCGACGACGCCGTCGCCGTCCTCGCTGCGCAGCACGTCGCCCCCGCGCGTGGTCGTCCCCGCTTCATCCACGAGCCCGAAATCGATGATGCGCGCGTCGCGCAGATGCCCCGCCGAGTCCACGTCGACCACGATGTTCGACGGCGAGATGTCACGGTGCACGAGCCCCGCGGCGTGCAGCACCGCCAGCCCGTCGAGCACCCTGGCCCCCACGTCCGCGGCGGTGCGCGCCGAGAGCGTCCCCCGCTCGCGCACCTGCTCGCCGAGGGTGAGTCCGGGCGCGAGCTGCCACGCCGTCCAGGTCTCGCCCTCTCCGCCGAGGTCGTCCGACCCCGATCCGACGACGCCGCACAGAGCCGGATGCGACAGCGCCGCCACCCGCTCGGCCTCCCTCAAGAATGCCGACCGCATCTCTGGCCGCGCGGCGAGGTGCGGATGCAGCACCTTCACCGCGACGCGACCACCGTCGCGGGTATCGAGCGCGTCGTACACCGATGCCGTCGCCCCCGAGCCGAGGAGTCCGAGCACTCGGAAGCGCCCCGCGACGAGCCCGTCGGTCATCGCGCCGTCGCCCGCGTCAGACAATCTGGTTCACGGGAGCGATGGCACGCCGCAGGCGCCGCCCGGACTGAGTGCCGATGTTGACGCCCGTCGCGATCGCCGCCGTCGCCAGCACCGCGCGCGCGGCTCGCGCTGCGGCGGCAGCCTCGGACGCCGACTCGTACCACCGCGACGACGTCATGACGGCCTCGCCGTCGCGACGCAGCACCCAGCCGTGCGTCATGGGCGTCGAGCCCCGAACGACGGAGGCCACGAGCGACATGGCCTCGCGCTGGAGCGCCTCGACGGTGGCCAGTGCCTCGGACGGCGTCGGGAACAGTCCCGAGCCTCGGCCGAGTTCGCGGTTGTTGGTGGCGAGGATGCGCCACACTCCGAAGCGGCCAGCCCGAGCGCGTTCGCGCTCGTCGGTGTCGGCCGCCGCCACATCGGCCGGCACGGTCAGCACCTCCTGAAGGATCTGCGCGCGGAAGACGAGCCACGAGTTGAGCATCGGGTCGTACGCCGACCGGAACGTGTCGAAGACGATACGGCCGGCATGGGTCGTTCGTCGTGGGAGCGCGTCGCTCACTGTCGTCCTATCGCGCGGTCCCTCTGAGAACTCCCCTTGAGATTCTCCAGAACCGTCGATGCTCGAAGTTGGCCCCACGTCATGTACGGCGGCACATCGAAAGATGGCCGCCCGGTATACGAAGGGTGATCGTCTCGTGCGTCGCGGTCGATCGGGGTCGGCGCTAGCATCCGTGCATGGACGCGCTCGAGGGGTGGACCGATTTCCACGTCGCCATGGTGGGGGCGACCGCGGCGCTCGCGGGTCTCGTGATCGTCGCCTCGAGTGTGAATATCGCTCAGATCGTGAAGGCCCCCACGATCACGTCCCGTCTCGCCGCCGCGATCGCCGGACTCGTCCTCGCGATCGTCGTCGCGGGCGTGGCGCTGATCCCCGGCATCCCCGCCGGTGCGTACGGGGCGGTCGTCCTCGTCTCAACCCTCGGCGCGGGTGCCTTCCAGGCACACGCAGCGGCGGTCATCGCGCGTGACCCGGATCCGGACGACCATGCCCGGGTGCTGAAGGCCGCTCTGGGTTTCGTGCCGATCGCGGCGTACGCGGCCTCCGGCGTGACGGTCTTCTTCGACCCGTCGACCGCGCTGGTCATCGCGGCCGTCGGTTGCATCGTCGCGATCGTTTCGGCGATCGTCATGTCGTGGGTGGCACTGGTCGAGGTGCTCCGCTGACGAGCGGATGCTGCGCGCTCAGCCGGGTGCGACGGGCGGGATCTCGCCGCTTCGACGCTGGACGCGGAGCGACCCTCCGGTCGCGGCGAGCCAGCATCCGACGATGATCAACGGGAAGCCCGCGAGCAGCCCGACGCTGAGCGCCTCGCCGAGTACGACCACCCCGAGCAGGATGGCGACGATCGGGTTGACGTAGGTGAAGAGCGGCGCGCGAGCGGGCCCGACCTCGCGGATGAGCGCGAAGAAGGCCAGGAACGCGACCGCCGTGCACAGCACCGTGAGAGCGGCGACCGCCGCGATGCTCCGTGTCGTCGGCATGCTGTGGGTGGTGAGGACCGCGATCGGCAGGTAGCCGACCCCGACCATGAGGAGCGAGAGCGTGATCGACCCGAGTGCGGGCACGTCGCGCAGATGCTTCGCGACGACGAAGGGCGCGATGGCGTAGCAGACGGCGACCAGCAGAACCTCGCCGACCGCGACGACACCGAGCGGACCGTCGCCGAGAGACAGTCCCGGGCCGGCGACGACGACCGCGACGCCCGCGAAACCGAGGCCGAGTCCGATCAGTCGCGCGGGGCGCACGGCGGTGCGGTCGCCGCGCGTGAAGGCGACGAGAGCCCCGAACAGCGGCACGGTCGCGACGAGGAGCCCGGTGATCCCCGAGGGGAGCGTCTGCTCGGCGTGCGCGAGCAGCACGAACGGGCCCGCCATCTCGAGGAGGGCGAACACCAGCACCCACCTCCACGCGCGCAGAGCAGGACCCAGCACGCCGCGACGCAGCGCGAACGGCAGAAGCAGCAGCGCCGCCCCGAGGGTGCGGATGCACACCACCGCCGGCGGCGACAGCGAGTCGACGGCCTCCTTGATGAAGAGATAGGGCATGCCCCAGAGCACCGCCATGGCGATGAACAGCAACCAGGCACGTGCGGTGAAGCGGGTCGGGAACCCGGCCACCGGTGCCAGGGTCACAGCGTGCGTCGTCCTTCGAATGCCCGGCCGAGGGTGACCTCGTCGGCGTACTCGAGGTCGCCGCCGACGGGGAGCCCCGACGCGAGTCGCGTCACCTGGATCTCGAGCGTGTGCAGCAGCCGGCTGAGGTAGGTGGCCGTCGCCTCGCCCTCGAGGTTGGGGTTCGTCGCCAGGATGACCTCTTGCACGGTTCCGTCGGCGAGGCGCTGCATCAGGGAGGTGATGCGCAGGTCATCGGGTCCGATGCCCGCGATCGGGCTGATGGCCCCGCCGAGCACGTGGTAGAGACCGCGGAACTCGCGCGTGCGCTCGATGGCCGCGACGTCTTTCGCGTCTTCGACGACGCAGATGAGCGTCGGATTGCGGCGGGGGTCGCGGCAGATACCGCACCGATCCTGTTCCGAGACGTTGCCGCAGATCTCGCAGAAGCGCACTTTGTCGCGCACCTCTCCGAGCAGGATCGACAGGCGCGAGACGTCGAAGGACGGCGATTGCAGGATATGGAACGTGATCCGCTGCGCCGACTTGGGACCGATGCCGGGCAGGCGCCCGAATTCGTCGATGAGATCTTGAACGATGCCGTCGTACATGGTCAGACGAACCTCGTGGGCGACTCGAACGGCTCTTCACGCACGAACGTTGCGCCCAGCACCTGGCGCACGACAGCCTCCCCCACTCGCTGAACGCCGCCGCGAGTAGTGATGACCGGGGCGATGCGCGGTGCGACGACCGGCGGCACCGGAGCGTCGACCGCGTCGTCGGGGGGCGGCAGCTCGTCTTCGGGGTCGTCGTCGACGACCGCGGATGCCTCGACGTCGCGATCCGGGAGCACCGAGCCGTCGCGCACCGGCTCGAGCGTGGCCACCCGCACCGACGATGCCTCTTCGGGCTCGTCGTCGACCGGGAACTGGCCGACCGCACGTGCGCCGGGCGCGGCGGACGTGCGCGGGCCGGATAACGCGGACGGCGATGCCGTGCCGGGGTCGACCTCGGGAGTGGTGGGGATCGGCGCGACCGCCCAGTCCGTCACGGGCGCAGCTGCCGACGGCGCGGAGACCGCGCTCGAGCGCGGGGCGGGGGGCGCGACAGGCGATTCGCGCGCCTGACGGTCGGGCGCGGGAGGCGGCGAGGCGGAAGGACCGGCGTCACCGGGGCCGCCGGCATCGCCCTCGTGCTTCGCGATGTACTTCACGCGGATGCCGAGCACCCCCATGATCGCCTGGCGGAGGTCTTCGCTCGGACCGGCTCCGGCGGTGCGCTTCTTGAACGCCGCGATGTCGGTCGCGCTGGCGAACGCGAGGGTGAGTACGTCATCGTCGAGAGCCGCGACCCGCGCACCGGACGCGATCAACCACGATGTGCGGCTGATCGATTCGAGTCGGGCGAGCACCTCGGGCCACGCGTCGCGCAGGCGTTGCACGGTGAGCGGCCCCGCCGCGGCGGGAGGGGCGAACTCGCCCTCGGGCTCGGGCGGCGCATCGGAATCGGTCGGGGGCTCTCGGTCGGCGGGCGGCTCGGGTTCGCTGAACGGTTCGGACGGCGCCACCGGTTCGGGTGCGGTAGCCGAGGGACGGCCGGCCTCCGCACGCGCGGGCGCCGGCGCGGGCGCCCTCGGGGTCTGCGGCGCCGACACGGGAGCTGCGGGTGCGGCCGCCGTCGGTGCCGCGACGGGCGCGGGGGCAGACACGGCACCCGCGTCGGCGAGCACTCGGGCCACGAGGAGTTCGAGGTGCAGACGCGGCGATGTCGCGCCGGTCATCTCGTCGAGCGCCGTGACGACGAGATCGGCTGTGCGCGAGAGCCGTTGCGTGCCGAAATGACCCGATTGACGAGTCATGCGCTCGAGTTCTTCGGCGGAGATGCCGCGCAGCACCGACCCGGCGCTCTGCCCCGTGGCCGCGACGACGATGAGGTCGCGGAGGCGCTCGAGCAGGTCGTCGACGAAACGTCGCGGGTCTTGTCCGGTCTGGATGACGCGATCGACCGCGGCGAACGCGGCGGCCGCATCGCGCGCGCCGAAAGCGTCGACGACCTCGTCGAGGAGCTCGGCGTGGGTGTAACCCAGCAGCGCCACGGCGCGCTCGTAGGCGACCTCGACGGCGCCGTCGGAGGCGACATCGGAACCGGCCATGAGCTGGTCGAGCAGCGAGAGGGTGTCGCGAGGCGACCCTCCGCCGGCGCGCACCACGAGCGGGAGGACACCGGCCTGCACCGAGACGCCCTCTGTCTCGCAGAGTTCCTGGACGTACTCGAGCATGGCCGCCGGCGGCACGAGCCGGAACGGGTAGTGGTGCGTGCGGGAGCGGATGGTGCCGAGCACCTTCTCGGGCTCGGTGGTCGCGAAGATGAACTTCACGTGGTCGGGCGGCTCTTCGACCAGCTTCAGCAGGGCATTGAAACCCTGCTGGGTGACCATGTGGGCCTCGTCGAGGATGAAGATCTTGAACCGGTCGCGTGCCGGGGCGAAGATCGCCCGCTCGCGCAGGTCGCGTGCGTCATCGACGCCGTTGTGGCTGGCCGCGTCGATCTCGACCACGTCGAGCGAACCACCGCCGCCACGCCCGAGCTCGACGCAGCTGTCGCAGGTGCCGCACGGAGTGTCGGTGGGTCCTGCCGCACAGTTGAGGCACCGGGCGAGGATGCGGGCGGACGTCGTCTTGCCGCACCCTCTCGGGCCGGAGAACAGATAGGCGTGGCCGACCCTGTCGCCCCGGAGCGCCGTCATAAGCGGATCGGTGACCTGGGACTGCCCGATCATCTCGCCGAACGCCTCCGGGCGGTAGCGGCGGTAGAGGGCTGTGGTCACGTACCCAGCCTACGACCTGCCGCCGACATACCGTCCGGAGGGGGCGTTGCCTCAGCCTCGACGCGACGTGAAACGACGCGACGTGAAGAGGATCGAACCGCCGAGCAGGAACGCGGCCGCGGCGCCCAGCAGCATCCATGCTCTGCTGCCGTCGCTACCGGTGGCAGGCAGCATGCCGCCGCCGTCGACCACCGGGCCGGTGGGCGCACCGGCCGTCGGGCCGGACGTGGGCAGCAGCGGTATACCGGCCGTGGGCGTGGCGGTCGGTGTCGCGGTCGGCGTGGCGGTCGGCGTCACGGTCGGGGTCACCGTCGGGGTCACCGTCGGGGTGACCGTCGGGGTGACCGTCGGGGTCACGGTAGGCGTGGCCGTCGGGGTCACGGTGGGCGTCACCGTCGGGGTGACCGTCGGCGTCACGGTCGGGGTGACCGTCGGGGTGACCGTCGGCGTCACGGTCGGGGTGACCGTCGGCGTCACGGTCGGGGTGACCGTCGGCGTCACCGTCGGCGTGACCGTCGGGGTGACCGTCGGCGTCACCGTCGGCGTCACGGTCGGGGTGACCGTCGGCGTCACGGTCGGGGTGACCGTCGGGGTGACCGTCGGCGTCACGGTCGGCGTCACCGTCGGGGTCACGGTAGGCGTCACCGTCGGCGTCACGGTAGGCGTCACCGTCGGTGTCGGGCTCGGGCCGGCGTCGCAGCCCGGATCGACGAACGTGTTGTCGTCGAGGGCCACCGTGCCGTTGCGGGCGAGCGCTCGGCCGTCGACGGTCGCGCCGGTCTCGAGCGTGATGGACGTCAGCGCGAGGATCGTGCCCACGAACGTCGAATCGGTACCGAGGGTGGCCGACGAGCCCACCTGCCAGAACACGTTGCACGCCTGGGCTCCGTTGATGAGTTCCACCACGCTGCTCGTGGCCGTGGTCAGGGCGGAACCGACCTGGAACACCCACACCGATCCGGAGTCGCCCTGGCCGTCGAGGCGCAGCGTGCCGGTGAGTCCCACCGTCGAGGCGGAGAAGTAGACCCCGTCGACGAGGGTCTGGCCGCCGAGGTCGGCCGTGATGGTGGCGTCGGGCGCTGGGGAGGCCGCGGAGTTGTAAGCCGTGACGAGGTCGATCTGGGCCTGCTGGGCGTTGGCGTCGGTCTGGTGGAGCGCGCCACCGCCGATGACCTGTCCGGGCGGGAAGCCGGTGATCGACGTGCCGGGGTACACGCCGAGGTCGCCGTCGAGGGTGCTGTTTCCGGTGTTCGTCACCGACTGCCCGCCGAGCACGACGTAGGGCTCGGTCGTGCCGAGTCCGACGCTCGTCGCGGCCACGGCGCTCGAGCCACCGACCGTGAGACCCACGAGCACCAGGCCGCTCACGATGAGCGCGACGGCCGCCGATTGCGCGGCGCGCACGGAACCCACGGATTGACGGCGTACGAATATTTGGGTCCCCATGGGAACCGCCTTATCAGCCCCCGTGAAATGCGAGGGAACAATGACCCGAGATGGGCCATCTATCACGCTAGCGGGGGCCTCGTCAAATACTCAGGGAATTCATAGATCACAGGCGATCTCACAGGCTGGTGTGATCACGCGGAAACGGCGCACAGCCGATCAGGCGTCGACGCCGAGCGACGGCTCTGCAGCGATGTCGGCCTCATCGGTGATGATCGGGATGGATGCGGTGACCGTGGGCACAGACGCCGACAGGAGCGACCCGTCCTCGCGTCGAGCATCGGCGAACTGCCGGATCGAGGGCTTTCCGGGGATGATCGGCCCCTGCCCGTCGAGCGGCGCGACGACGGTGGAGCCGCCGTGCACCGAATACCCGACACCGCGCACCGAGAAGTCCACCGGATCTCCCTCGCCTGCCTCCACCGTCATCGCGTCGGCCGTCAACGTGATGTTCAGGCGTGTGCCGTGCCAGTGCAGCACGTACGACAGCGACGGCCACGCGGCCGGGAGACGCGGGTCGAAGGTCAGGTCGCCGAAGTGATCGCGCATGCCTCCGAATCCCGAGACCAGTGCGGTCCACACCCCTCCGGCCGACGCCACGTGCACGCCGTCCGCCGCGTTGTTGTGGAGGTCTGCCAGGTCGACGAAGATCGACTCCCGGAAGTACTCCAGCGCGAGGTCCTGGTAGCCGACCTCGGCCGCGAGGATCGCCTGCACGACCGCCGACAGCGTGGAGTCGCCGGTCGTCAGCGGGTCGTAGTACTCGAAGTCGGCGAGTTTCTCCCCCGCCGTGAAGTGGTTGCCCTGCAGGAACAGCGCCAGCACCACGTCGGCCTGCTTGAGCACCTGGTAGCGGTAGATCACCAGCGGGTGGAAGTGGAGGAGCAGCGGCCGCTGGTCGGCGGGGGTGTGCTCCAGGTCCCAGATCTCGCGCTCGAGGAACACGGAGTCCTGGGGGTGGATGCCGAGGGAGTCGCTGTGCGGGATGTGCATCGCGTCCGCGGCGCGGTCCCACAGCTCGGGCTCGGACGGATCGAGGTTGAGACGCTCGACCATCCGCGTGTACGCGTGGAAGTCGGCCTCCTCCATCTCGCGGACGGTGCGCGCGGCGAAGCGCAGGTTGAAGCGCGCCATGACGTTCGTGAAGAGGTTGTCGTTGACGACCGTCGTGTACTCGTCGGGGCCGGTGACCCCGTGGATGTGGAACGAGTCGCCGTCGCCGTCGTGGACGCCGTCGCTCGATCGCCAGAAGCCCAGGGTCGCCCACAGTCGAGCGGTGTCGACCGCGATGTCCACGCCCTCGGAATCGAGGAAGTCGACGTCGCCCGTCGCACGCACGTACTTCGCCAGCGCGAAGGCCACGTCGGCGTTGATGTGGTACTGCGCGGTGCCGGCGGCGTAGTACGCGGAGGCCTCTTCGCCGTTGATCGTGCGCCAGGGGAAGAGCGCGCCCGCCTCGTTCAGCTGGTGGGCGCGCTTCCTGGCTGCCGGCAGCATCAGATAGCGCATCCGCAGCGCGTTGCGCGCCCAGAGCGGGGTCGTGTACGCGAGGAAGGGCAGCACGTAGATCTCGGTGTCCCAGAAGTAGTGCCCGCTGTACCCCGATCCCGTGACACCCTTCGCGGGCACACCCTGCCCGTCGGCCCGGGCGGCGGCCTGCGCGAGCTGGAACAGGCACCAGCGCGTGGCCTGCTGCAGATCGGGGTGGCCGCCGATCTTGACGTCGGAGCGCTCCCAGAACGCGTCGAGCCACGCGCGCTGCCGCGCGAAGACCGCGCCCACGCCCTGGGACTGGGCGCGGTCGAGGGTGCGGCGGCAGCGGTCGATGATCTCGCCGGCGGGCACGCCGCGCGACGTGTGGTAGCTCACGAGCTTGGTGACCGTCGTCGGCACGCCCGCCTTGGCCTGCACGCGGAAGACGTTCTTGGCGATGTCGGGTTCGATCAGTCGACGCGCGGTGTAGTCGTTCTCGGTGTCGATGAGGTGGTCGGCGACGACGGCCAGCGTCATGCCCGACTCCGCCACGCGATAGCTCAGCGCCGTGCGGTCGCCGTCCTGCCAGTACTCCAGGGGCTGCAGCACGCGGTCTTCGAGCTTGTCCTGCTTGCGGGGGTCGAAGCCGGCCGTGGCCTTGCCGGGCGGGCGGCCGCCGTAGATGCCCTCGCCGTCCTGGCGGTTGATGAGCTGGCAGCTGATCGTGACGGGGGCGTCGGAGTTGAGCACGGTCACCGTCATGCGCAGCACGGCGAGGTGCTTCTCGTCGAACGACACCATGCGCTCGTCCTCGAGCTCGACGAGCTTGCCCGACGGCGTGCACCACTGCAGGCGCCGACGGAGCACACCCTCGCGCATGTCGAGCACCCGCTCGTACTCGCGCACGTCGGCCACGTCGAACGACAACGGCTCGTCGTCGACGTACACCCGCATCACCTTCGCGTCGGGGGCGTTGACGATCGTCTGGCCGACCTCGGCGAACCCGTAGGCCTGCTCGGCGTGGCGGATGGGGAAGGTCTCGTGGAACCCGTTGATGAAGGTTCCCGACTCGTGCGCGAACCGCCCCTCGGGATGGTTGCCGCGCAACCCGAGATAGCCGTTGCCGACCGAGAACAGGGTCTCGGTGACCCCGGCGTCGTCGAGCGACCCCTCGGTCTCGACGAGACGCCACTCGTCGACGGGGAAGCGACCGCGATCGATCATGGAATGCCTTCCGGTGAGGGAGATTCGGGTTTCCTCGGTGGGTCAGTCTACGAAGGCGGCGAGATCGTCGACGACGACGGTCGCCCCGGCCTCGCGGAGCGCCTCGGCGCCGGTGCCGCGGTCGACGCCGACCACGAGGGCGAAGCCCCCGGATGCTGCGGACTGCACGCCGCTGATGGCGTCCTCGACGGCGGCGGAGCGGGCGGGGTCGACCCCCAGCATCCGTGCCGCCTCGAGGAAGACGTCGGGGGCGGGCTTGGAGGCGAGGTCGTCGCGCTCGGCGATCAGACCGTCCATCACGACGGGGAAGAGGTCGCGGATGCCGGCGGCGGTCAGGACGTCCTCGGCGTTCTTCGAACTCGACACCACCGCGACGGGAACCCCGGCGGCGCGCAACTGCTCGACGAGAGCGAGCGAGCCCGGGTAGGGGGCGATGCCGTCGTTCTCGAGCACCTCGCGGAAGACGTCGTTCTTGCGGTTGCCGATGCCGCTCACGGTGTCGGCCGAGGACGGGTCGCTCGGCTCGCCCCACGGCACCTCGACGTCGCGACTGCGCAGCAGGCTCGCAACCCCGTCATAGCGGCGCTTGCCGTCGAGGTGCTCGAAGTAATCGGCGTCGGTGTAGGGCCGCGAGATGTTCCAGTCGGCGAAGAGCTTCTCGAACATCACCCGCCACGCGTGCATGTGCACCTCGGCGGTCGGCGTCAGCACGCCGTCGAGGTCGAACAGCACCGCCTCGTACGCGGCGAGGTCGGGCAGCGCGGAAAGCTCGTCGGGCACGGGACCTCCTGGGGAACGGATGCGGCGGCTCTCCGTCGTGCCGTGCGTACAGCGTAGCGGCCCGAGGCAAGCGGTCAGGTGCGGGCCACGTCCAGGGTCTGACGGGCGATCTCGAGCTCCTCATTCGTGGGGACGACCAGCACCGTCACGCGCGACGCATCGGTGGAGATGACGCGGATGCCGCGGCTGCGGGCCGCGTTGCGTTCGTGGTCGATCTCGATCCCGGCGAACCCCAGGGTCGCCAGGGCCCCGGCGCGCACATCGGGCGCGTTCTCGCCGACCCCGGCGGTGAACGAGATGACGTCGACACCCCCGAGCTGGGCGAGGTACGCGCCGGCGTAGGCGCGCAGGCGATGGATGTAGACGTTCCATGCCAGCGTGGCGGCGCCCTCGCCCCGCGCGACCCCCGCCTGGATGTCGCGCATGTCGCTGACCCCGGCGAGGCCGAGCATGCCCGACCTCTTGTTCAGGAGGTCGTCGAGGTCACCCGTGGACATATCGGCACGGCGGGCGAGGTGGAAGAGAACGGCCGGATCGAGGTCGCCCGACCGCGTGCCCATCACGAGTCCCTCGAGCGGGGTCAGGCCCATCGACGTGTCGACCGAGCGGCCCCCGTCGATCGCGGTCGCGGAGGCGCCGTTGCCGAGGTGGAACACGATCTGCTTCAGCTCACCGAGCGGGCGGTCGAGGAAGGCGGCGGCGGCTTCGCTGACGAATTTGTGCGAGGTGCCGTGGAACCCGTAGCGCCGGATGCGGTGCGCCTCGGCCAGTGCGGCGTCGATGGCGTAGGTGTAGGCGGCCGGGGCGAGGGTCTGGTGGAAGGCGGTGTCGAAGACGGCGACGTGCGGGACGTCGGGGAACGCCTTCCGAGCGGCACGGATGCCCGCGAGATTCGCGGGGTTGTGCAGTGGTGCGAGCACCGAGAGCTCGTCGATGTTGATCTCGACGAGGGGTGTGATGAGGGTCGGCTCGAAGAAGCGGGCTCCGCCGTGCACGACCCGGTGCCCCACCGCGACCGGCGGGTACTCGTCGAGGGTGGGTCCGTACTCGGCGAAGGCGTCGAGCATGACCTCGAACGCGGCGGAGTGGTCGGGGATCGCGCGCTCGATCGTCGATGTGGCGTCGAGCACCGTCGGCGCCGCCGCCGGGCCGTCGGCGAGTGCCGAATCGGCACGACGGAACGCGGCGGAGGTCACCGTGTGCGTGGCGATGCCCTGATCGCCGCCCGCGCCCGTCGACGAGCCGATGCGTTCGATCAGACCGGAGGCGAGCACCTCCTCGGTGTCGGCATCGAGCAGCTGGTACTTCAGCGAGGAGGAACCGCTGTTGACGACGAGGACCGCGCTCACGCAGCATCCCCCTTCTCGCTCTGGGCCTGGATGGCGGTGATCGCGATCGTGTTGACGATGTCGTCGACGAGAGCGCCGCGCGAGAGGTCGTTGATCGGCTTGTTCAGCCCCTGGAGGATCGGGCCGATCGCCACGGCACCGGCCGAGCGCTGCACCGCCTTATAGGTGTTGTTGCCGGTGTTGAGGTCGGGGAAGACGAACACCGTCGCGCGTCCTGCGACGTCGGAATCGGGCATCTTGGCCTTCGCCACGGCGGCGTCGGCGGCCGCGTCGTACTGGATGGGGCCTTCGACGAGCAGCTCGGGGGCGCGGTCGCGGACGAGCGAGGTCGCCGCGCGCACCTTCTCGACGTCGGCGCCGGTGCCCGACTCCCCCGTCGAGTACGACAGCATGGCCACGCGAGGCTCGATGCCGAACTGCTCGGCGGTCGCGGCCGACGAGATCGCGATGTCGGCGAGTTGCTCGCTCGTCGGATCGGGGATCACCGCGCAGTCGCCGTACACCAGCACGCGGTCGGCGAGCGCCATGAGGAAGACGCTCGAGACGACCGAGACGCCGGGTCGGGTCTTGATGATCTCGAACGCGGGCCGGATCGTGTGCGCCGTGGTGTGCGCCGCACCCGAGACCATTCCGTCGGCCATGCCCAGATGCACCATCAACGTGCCGAAGTACGACGCATCGGTCACCGTGTCGGCCGCCTGCGAATACGTCACGCCCTTGTGGGCGCGCAGGCGCTCGTACTCGGTGGCGAACTTCGCGACGTGCACCGCGTCGAAGGGGCTCAGCACCTCCGCGTCGCGGATGTCGATCCCGAGCTCGATCGCGCGGTTGCGCACCTCGATCTCCTCGCCCAAGATCGTGAGATCCGCGATGCCCCGCGCGAGCACCGTCGCCGCGGCACGCAGCACGCGGTCGTCGTCGCCCTCCGGCAGCACGATGCGCCGCCTGTCGGAGCGCGCGCGCTCGACCAGTGCGTACTCGAACATCAGCGGGGTGACGACCGACGGCCGCGCGACCCCGAGCGTGCGGGTCAGCTCCGAGATGTCGACGTGCTTCTCGAAGATCGCGAGCGCGGTGTCGTAGCGCCGCTGCGAGTCGGCCGCCAGCCGGCCGCGCGTGTTCATGATGCGCACCGCGGTCTCGTACGTTCCGAGGTCGGTGGCGATGATCGGAAGAGACGAGCCGAGCCCGTCGATGAGCGTGTCGATCGTCTCGGGGAGGGCGAACCCGCCGTTCAGGACGATTCCGGCGAGCGAGGGGAACGTGCCCGACGCGTTCGCGAGCAGGGTGGCGAGCACCACCTCGGTGCGATCGGCGGGGATGACCACGATCGCCGACTCGGTCAGGCGCGGCAGCACGTTCACCATCGACATGCCCGCCACGACGACGCCCAGCACCTCGCGGGTGAGGAGTTCGGGGTCGCCCTTGAGCAGCTCGCCGTCGACGGAACGCAGCACGCCGCGCACCGACGGGGCGATCAGGAACCGGTCTTCGGGGAGTGCCCACACGGGGATCCCCGTTGCGGACGCGGCGGTGCGCAACGGCTGAGCGTCGGCGACGGCCTTCACGGCGGCGATGGTCTCGTCCAGCGCCTCGGGGTCGACGCGGTTGGCGATCACCGCGAAGATCTCGGCCCGCTCGTGCACGACCTCGACGAGCGCGAGCGAGGCGATCTGCCCCATCTCGTCGGGTGTGCGGGGAAGGCTCGCGCCGAGGTGCTCGCTGAGCCCCTGATGCGCGCGCCCGCCGACGACCAGGAGCACGGGCGCCCCGAGGTTCGCCGCGATCCGCGCGTTGTAGGCGAGCTCTGCCGGGCTGCCGACATCGGTGAAGTCCGAGCCGATGATGACGACCGCGTCGCACTGCGCCTCGACGGCCTTGTAGCGCTCGACGATGCGAGCGAGAGCGGCGTCGGCATCCGCGCGCACGTCGTCGTAGGTGACGCCGACGCACTCGTCGTAGTCGAGGTCGACGCCGTCGTGGGCCAGCAGCATCTCGAGCACGTAGTCGCGCTCGACGGTCGATCTCGCGATCGGCCGGAACACCCCCACCCGCGGAGTCGCGCGGCTGAGCGCGTCGAGCACGCCCAGCGCGACGCTGGACTTGCCGGAGTGTCCTTCGGCCGAGGTGATGTAGATGCTCTGCGCCACGACTCCAGCGTAGGCGGCGACAGGCCGCGCGAACCTGGGGATCTCTCGACCTCGTGAGAACACTCGGTAGCGTGAGACGGCGCACGCACGATCGCAACGGCGGGCCGGACGGGAGCACCTCGTGAGCACGGATTCCTCAGTACGCCCCGGCGCCGACGTTCCCGACGCGCGCGGGCGCACGGGCCTGCACCGCACGGGGCTCGACCTCGACCGCAACCCCCGGGTGCGCGTGCGCGACGTCGAGCTGCTGGCGTCGAGCTGGCACGTGCTGCGCAAGACGACGCTGGACTACCAGGACTCCGACGGCGAATGGACGACCCAGCAGCGCGAAACCTACGACCGCGGCAACGGCGCGACCGTGCTGCTGTACGACGCCGAGCGGCGCACTGTTCTGCTGACCCGGCAGTTCCGCTATCCCGTCTACGTCAACGACCACCCCGACGGGATGCTGGTGGAGACCGCCGCCGGACTCCTCGACGACGACGATCCCGAGACGGCGATACGGCGCGAGGCGGAGGAGGAGACGGGGGTCGCGATCGGGGAGATCGCGCACGTCTTCGACGTCTACATGAGCCCGGGCTCGGTCACCGAGCGGCTGCACTTCTACGCGGCGGCCTACGACGGCGGATCGCGCGACGGCGACCGCGGGGGCCTCGTCGAGGAGGGCGAGGACATCGAACTGATCGAGCTCGACATCGACGAGGCCCTCGCCCGCATCCGCGACGGCCGCATCCAGGACGCGAAGACGATCATGCTGTTGCAGTGGGCGGTGCTCGACGGCCCGTTCCGGACGCACGCGCCGACGGGCTCGACGACCGGCTGACGGGCAAAGAAAAGACTCTCCGCGCACCCGGTAGAGCCTGGTTACCCTTGCTACGTTTCCGTCCTGGGGGAGTTGGCCTGGATGCCGCCACGCGGAGAGCCGACGACGAGTCTAACCGACTTCGCACACAGGCACCTCCCGGCCCCGGCCCGCGGCCAGAGGTTACGCTTGCGTAACGGTGGGAACGGCCCCGCCGTCCGCACCCGGGGGAAGACGCATGGATCAGACCGTCTCGGCCACTCGACGCCGAATCACGCGTGAGGAGTCGGACGGCCAGCCGATCACGGCCGATTCGTTCGAAGCCCTCACCGGCGGGATCACGCGGTCTGTCGAGCGGGTGATCGACGGCAAGCCCGAAGCCGTCCGCACGGCGCTGATCACCCTGCTCGCCGAGGGGCACCTCCTCATCGAAGACGTGCCGGGCGTCGGCAAGACCGTGCTCGCCCGCGCCCTGGCGGCCTCCGTCGATGCGAGTGTGCACCGCATCCAATTCACCCCCGACCTCCTCCCGGGCGACATCACCGGGGTCTCAGTGTTCAACCCCGTCGCGCGCGAGTTCGAGTTCAAGCGCGGGGCGGTGTTCGCCAACATCGTCATCGCCGACGAGATCAACCGCTCCTCGCCCAAGACGCAGTCGGCCCTCCTCGAGGCGATGGAGGAGCACCAGGTCACCGTCGACGGCAGCACCCACGTGCTGCCCGATCCGTTCCTCGTCGTCGCGACGCAGAACCCGCTCGAGATGGAGGGCACGTACGCCCTTCCCGAGGCGCAGCGGGACCGCTTCATGATGCGCATCTCGATGGGGTATCCGGATGCTGCGGCCGAAGCGCTCATGCTGCGCCAGCGCGACACGATCAACCCCCTCGAGAGCGTCGAGCCGGTGGTCACCGCGTCACGCGTGCGCGACCTCATCGCGTGGGCGCGCGCCGTGCACGTCGCCCCCTCGCTCGAGGAATACACGGTGGCCCTCGCCCACGCCACCCGCACCCACCCCGATCTTCGCCTGGGCGCGAGCCCGCGGGCCACGCTGCAGCTGATCCGCGCCGCCAAGGTGCGGGCCGCCCTCGACGGGCGCGGGTTCGTCATCCCCGATGACCTCACCGCGCTGCTGGCCCCCGTCTTCGCCCACCGCCTCATCCCCACCCGCGCGGCGGCCGGCGGACGATCCGGCGCGGAAGCGGTCGCCGCCGTCCTCGCCCAGGTCGCCGCGAGCGTCCGGGTGCCCCTCGCCGTCCGGACATGAGGGGGTTCGTGCGGCGGGTCTGGCCGCTCACGCTGCGAGGGACCGGCGCGCTCGCGCTCTCCGTCGTGGGCTTCGTCGTCGCACACGAGGCCGGGCTCATCGAACTCGTCTACTTCGCCGCGCTGCTCGTGGCGGTGCTGGTTCTCAGCGTGGTCTCACTCTGGTTCACGCGCCGCATCGACGCGGTCTCGCGCTCGCTCTCCCCCGAGGTCGCCACCGTGGGGCGCGAGAGCACGGTGACCGTGCGCATCGCCGTGCGCAACGCCCTGCCGACCTCGCCCGGCACCTGGGACGACACGGTGCCGGCGGGCCTCGTCGCCCGCGCCCGCGGCGTCTTCCCCGCGGTCGGGTCGGCCATGCGCGGCGGCGAGCGCGCCGTCGAGCTGCGCTACACCGTCGAGGGGCGAGTGCGCGGCATCCATCCCCTCGGCCCGTTCGGGCTCACCGTCACCGACCCGTTCGGTCTCGCGCGGCGGCGCCTGCGGCTGGGCGGGAAGACGCAGGTCACCGTCGCGCCGCGCGTGGTCGATCTCCCGTTCTTCCGGGGGTCGTCGGGCGAGACGGGCGGCACCCGTGAGACCGCCAGCACCCAGCTGGGGCAGGGCGCCGACAACCTCGTCGCCCGGCCGTACGCCCCCGGCGATTCGATGCGACGCATCCACTGGCGTGCCACTGCTCACCGCGACACCCTCATGGTGCGGCAGGAGGAGGAGGAGACGAGCCCCGAGGCCACCGTGATCCTCGACCGAAGCGCCGCTCAGTGGAGTCCCGAGGCCCTCCGGGCCCCGGGCGCCGACGACGCGTTCGAGACCGCGGTGGCCGCCGCCGTCTCGATCATCGCCCGGCTGGTGCGCGACGGCTACACGGTCGAGGTGCTCGACACCGACGGCGCCGCCCTCGCCGAACCCGTGCCCGGTGGGGATCTGCACGAGATCGACGCTCTGGCGACGCAGTTCGCGACCCTCACCGCCCGGCGCGGTGACGGCATCGCGCGCACCGCGGGAATGTTCGCGGGCCACCAGACGGGTCCGGTGATCGTCGTCACGGGTCGCCTCCGCGTCGAGGACGCCCTGTCCCTCGCGCCTCTCGCGCACCACTCGTCGATGCCGGTGGTGATCGCCGCCTCCCCGTCGTCCGATGCGCTGGCGCGCCTGCACGACCGCGGCTGGCACACGGGGGCGGCGTTCTCGGAAGCCGAGCTCGGCGACGCCTGGGAGACGGCGATGCAGCGGGGGGCGACGCGTGTCGGGGCCTGAGCGGCGCCCGCCCGCCGCACCGCGGCCGGCGACGGTCGACCTCGCGCTCGCCCTCGGGTTGTGGCTCGCGCTCGCGGCCGCCATGATGCCGCTGCTGCGGGTCGTCGACCCGGGGGCATGGGTCGCCGGGGGCGTCGGCCTCATCGGCATCGTCCTGGGCGTCGGCTTCGCGCTGCGGCGCCTGCGCCTGCCGGCGGTCGTGGTCAGCATCGTCGAACTCGTGGTGTGGCTGGCCGTCGTCACGGCGGTCTTCGGCCGCGGCACGGGCTTGCTCGGCGTCGTGCCGACCCCCGAGACGATCTCCCTCGTGAACGTGCTGGTGCGCACGGCCGTCGACGACGTGACCCTCGGAGCCGCTCCCCTCGAAGCGGGAGCTGCGCTGTCGTTCCTCATCGTCGCCTCGATCGGCCTGCTCGCGGTCGCCCTCGATCACGTCGTGGTGACCGCCCGCATGCCGCTCCTGGCCGCCGTGGGCGTCATCGCCGTCTCGATCATCCCGTCGATCGCCGTGCCCGGCGACGTCGACATCATCGCGTTCGTCTTCCTCGCCGGCAGCATCCTCTTCCTCCTCGCCGTCGACACGCGCGCGCGGCAACGGGCGGCCGCGATCGCCGCCGCGCCCGCAACCGCCGCTGCGGCCCGCCGATCGCCGGTGGCGCCGGGCGCGGCCCTCGGTATCGGTGCGGTCGCCGTGATCGTCGCGATGGTCGCGGCGCCCCTCCTCCCCTCGCCCGTCGCCCGCGCGGGCGGATCGGGCGGCAACATCGGCGGCGCCACGATCGACCCCACCCTCGAGCTCGGCGACGACCTGCGTCAGCCGGGTGCGGTCGAGGTGCTGCAACTGAGCACGACCGAGGCGCGAGCTCCCTACCTGCGGGTGGCGACGCTGTCGGAGTTCGACGGCGCCGTCTGGCAGCCCGACGGGGGCGATGCCGTCGGGCTCGATGACGCCGCATCCGATCTCGCGGCCGTCACCGTCGACGAGGGGATCGAGATCGTCGATTCGTCGACGACGGTCGACATCGTGAACCTCAACAGCCGGTGGGCGCCGGTGTCGTATCCGGCGACGGACGTATCGGGACTCGACGGCGAATGGTCGATCCAGACCGACAACCGCACGGTGGACACGCCGTCGGGGTCGGTGCAGGGGCAGTCCTACGACGTCTCGGCGTCGCTTCCGCGGCCGACCCTCGAGCAGATCCGCGCGCGGTCGGCCGGCGGCGCCGGCGACCTGACGCTCTACGACCTTCCCGACGAGATCCCGTCGGTGATCGCCGAGGCCGCCCAGGAGGTCACCGCCGACACCCGCAGCGACTACGACGCCCTCGTCGCGCTGCAGTCGTGGTTCCGCGGTCCGCTGTTCGGGTACTCGCTCGACGCCCCCGTCTCGGACGGCTTCGACGGCACGGGAGTCGACGCGATCGCCGACTTCCTCGATGCCCGCAGGGGCTACTGCGTGCACTTCGCCTCGGCATTCGCTGTGATGGCGCGCACCCTCGGCATGCCTTCGCGCATCGTCGTCGGCTACCTTCCGGGCACGAGCGCGGGAACCCAGGACGACGGCGAGACCGTCTACTCGGTCGAGAGCACCCAGCTGCACGCCTGGCCGGAGGTGCACTTCGAGGGGATCGGCTGGATTGCCTTCGAGCCGACCAACAGCCTCGGAAGCCCGACGAACTTCGCCTCCGGCACGACCGGGGCACCCGGTTCGATCCCGACGACGGCGCCCAGTGCACCGGTGCCGACGGCCACTCCGACGCCGACCTCCTCGGCCGGTCTCGACCCCCTCGACGATCAGGACGGCACGTCGGCGGGGCGGGGCGGCTCCGCCGCATCCGTCGCCCTCTGGCCCCTCGCGGCGTCGCTCGCCCTGCTGCTCGTGCTGGCGGCGCCCGGCGTGACGCGCGAGGTGCGGCGCCGGAGGCTGCTGTCGGCCGCGGGACGCGGCGAGGCGACCGCCGCGTGGGGATCGGTGCAGGAGCTCGCGATCGACCTGGGCATCCCGGCGCCCGCGTCGGAATCGCCGCGCGTGTTCGGCGCCCGCCTCGTCGACGACGGCGCAGATGCCGCGGCGGTGGCGACGCTGGTCGGCGCCATCGAACGCGTGAGCTACGCCGGCGATCACCGCACGGCCGACGGCGCGCACTGGGCGGATGCGGTCGAGTCGACCCGCGCGAGCCTGCTCGGCGCCGCCTCGCCCCTCCGCCGATTCGTGGCGCGAGTGCTGCCACGCTCGCTCGTGATCCGGCCCGGCAGCGCCTTCGCGAGCGGGAGGACGCGGCCCCCGCGAGAGACGACGGCCTGAGCATCCGCCGGGCCGGGCACGGGTCGGTGCCGCACCCGGGGTAGGATGTTCGTCGGCCCTTCGAGGCCATGGAGGATTCGCCTAGTGGCCTATGGCGCACGCTTGGAAAGCGTGTTGAGTGAAAGCTCTCAGGGGTTCGAATCCCCTATCCTCCGCCGCAGAGAAGACGTCGTCCCGTCAGGGGCGGCGTCTTCTTCTCTGTATCGGGCCTGCGGCTGTTCCTGGCGGGCAGCGTTCCCGAGACGCGGGCTTTCGGCCCGGGCGCGGGCAATCAGGCGCCGTTTGCCCGCGCGCGGGCCGATTGCCCTCGACTCAGGCCGGCCGGGGCAGCGGCGGGCGACGGTACTGTCGCTGGAGACATGAGCGACGTCGTCAGCATCGAGCTTCTCCTCGACCCCGACACCGAGGCGCGGGTGCGCGCCGACTGGCACGGTCTTGCTGCGGCGGGCATGTCGAGCCTCGGCGCGTACCACTCCCCCACGAACCGCCCTCACGTCACGCTGCTCGTGCGCCCCGAGCTCGTGACGTTCGCCTTCCACGACGCCATCGCCCGGCTGCCCGTCCCCGTAACCCTCGCCGAACCGGTCGTCTTCGGCCACGGCGACCGCGGAGTCCTCGCGTGGCGGGTCGCGCCGAGCGCCGAGCTCGTCGCCCTCCACGCCGCCGTCCACGCCGCCGCCGGACCGGGAGCAGATGCGGCGCACACCGCGCCCGGCGACTGGACCCCGCACGTCACCCTCGCGCGCCGACTGCGGCTCGACACCCTTGCCCAGGCGCTCGCCCTGCTCGGCGGCCCCCACGTCGGACTCGGGCTGTCGCTCCGGCGATGGGACGCCGCCTCCGCCACCGTCACCGACCTGCGGTGAGGCGGCCACGGCACTTCGCACGCCGCCTGCGTTCAGAATCCAGGAAGGATGCGGCAAGAGAGCCGGGTCGGGCGCAGATCGACGCCGTTCCTCCTGCGTTCTGAACCGATGTCGCCGCCTCGCCGGGGCGGGACGCCGCTCAGGTGCGGTGCTCGTGACGGCGGGGCTTGAGTCGTTCCGGCGCGTCGGAGGCGGCCACCCACTCGCAGGCGAAGGAGCCGCGGTATCCGAAGAGGAAGCCGAGGCGATCGTTGTGCACCTCGAGGTCGATGCGGAACACCCCGGCGACGTCGTCATAGGTCTCGCGCAGGCGCGCGCGTCCGCTGAAGAGCATCGGGAAGCGGAAGGCGATCGGCCCCTCGTAGAACCGCTGGGCCTCGGAGCGGAGCACGAGCGAGCCGTCGTCGTCGACCGACAGATCGAGGTCGACCGCGAGGTGCTGGTGGGTGCCCAGATAGTCGATGATGCGGCCGTCGTCGAGGATCATGGTCGCGTCGAAGCGGCTCACGCGCTCGCCGACCGCGTACTCGCGCACGAAGGTGACCGTCTCACGGCCGAACGGGTCGAGGTACGGGTAGTTCTCGATGACGAACGGCACCGCGACACCGGTATCGGGGATGAGGATGTTGCGCAGTCGCCCGATCTGCAGGAAAGGCACGGTCCACCACGGACCACGACGGATGTGATCCATCACCCCGCGTCCGACGCACGCCTCGCCGGTCTCGAGACCGACGCCGAACCGTCGCTGCAGCATGGGGTGGAGCCGCTGGAAGTCGGCGCCCAGGGCGGTCTCGAAGATCGAGGTCACCGTCGCCGCCTCGGCGCGGGCAGGTCGTCGAGCGTCGGGGGCGCATCCGTCAGCTGGTCGCCGCGGCGACGACCGCCCGCCGGCGCGCGACGGCAGCGGGCCGCCCGCGGACGGTCGGGACGCCAGAACCACAGGATGCTGCGCAGCGGCCACCGCTCGGGCGGCTCGTCGCGTTCGGCCCAGATGCGGAGGCGGTCGAAACTCCACGCCGTGGCCCAGCCGAGGGCCGGGCGCACGAGGGCGTCCAGCACCCGCCCCCACCCCGGGTCGTAGTCGTATCCGGTCACGAACCGCACCCCGTCTGCGGTCGGGACGTAGCGCCAGTACCCGCGCCCCTCGCGGATGGGTGAGAGCCGATCTTCGGTCGAGAACCGCAGGGCCGAGGTGCGTGAGCCGTCGGGGCGCTCGGTCTCGCCGATGCTCACGCCGGTGCCGCGCACGGTGTGGACCACCACGCCCCGTTCGTACGTGAAGTGGGTCGGTCCGTCGTCACCGGGGACGGGCACGATCCGCGAGAACCGTACGTCCCAGCGGGGGTGGGCCGCGGCGTCCTGCGACAGCGACCACACGGTCTCCATCGGTGCCCGGATCGTCGTCTCGACGTAGATCCCGGAGCGCCCCACGTCTCGAGCGTAGCCCGCGACCACGCGTCAGACGCGGCGCCAGCCCTCCCCGTCGCGGGTGATCGCGCCGGCCTGCTCGAACTTCTCCAGCCAGCCGCTCATCGGCCAGCGACCCCATCGGTGGGCGAAGACGGCACCGTTGCGGAGGATGTCGTCGAGGTGCTGCCAGGGCGGATCGGAGGTGGGATGCCACTGGTGGTAGGCGTGCGCGCCACCCACCCACAACAGCGGCACGGCCATCTCTCGCGCGCGCCAGGCGAAATCGGTGTCTTCAGCGCCGTAACCCTGGAACGCCTCGGAGAAGCCGCCCAGCTCCTCCCATGTCGACGCCGACACGGCGAACGAGAGCGACCAGAACAGGTCGTAGGCCGCCGGGTCGGCGCGGAGCACCTCGCCGTCGGCCGGCCACGGTCGCGCCGCGTGCGGTCGCGTCAGCACTTCGAGGGCGCGGAGGCTCTCGGGCACGGTGCCCTCGGCGAGGTACGTCACGGGCCCGGCGTAGAGGCCGGGCTCCCGAGCCACCGCGTCGTAGCGCTCGATCAGGCCCGGACCCGGCAGACAGTCGGCGTCGAGGAAGATCAACAGGTCGGCGCCGGCGGCGATCGCCGCGGCGGCAGCGGCGTTTCGCCCCTCGCCCACGCGCAACCCGAACTCCCCCGGCGGCACGTGCACGAGAACGCCGTCGCCGGTGGGCGGGTCGGGGTCGAGCCAGGCCTCCACCCGCAGCACGTCGGGGCGATCGAGCTGCGCGAGGAACGCGCGCTGACGCTCGACGTGCGCGGCTCTCGCCCGCGAGGCGACGGTCAGCACCGCCGTCGTCATCGCCTCACCGAGGCGATCACGGCCGCGGCGCGCTCGGGCGCACCGTCGGTGCGCCACCGCTCCCACCGCGGGTCGAGCGCGCGGGCCCGGTCGAGCAGATCGACGAATCCGCCGGGCTCCGGCGGGTGCGACACCACGGCGAGCCCCGCTCGGTCGAGCTCCGCCGCGGTCGCCGCCTGCTCGTCGAACGGGCGCTCCTGCGCGATCACCACGGCGCGCGCGCCGGCGGCGGCCAGGTCGGCCACGCTGTTCTGGCCGGCCGCGCTGACGACGACCTCGGCCGCGCACAGGGCGTCCCACGGGTCGGCGCTCCACTGCGCAGCATCCGTTCCGACCGTGCGGAACGTCCACCCGGCGTTCGTGGCCTCGGCGCGGGCGCGCTCGAGCGCCCCGCCGGCGAGCGCGGCGCCGAGCACCAGCACCGACCGCGGCTCGCGCACGACGGTGCGGGAGCGCCCGGCGAACCGCGAGACGCCGCCCACCCACGCGACACGGTCGCGCGCCTCGTCGAGGGCGACCGACGGCACCGACCCCTCGGGCCAGGGCGCGACAATGCGATCTGCCGCGCGATAGGCGAGGGCGTGCACGCCGTCCGTGCGGTCTCCGGGCTGCGTCACGACGACGGTCGGAAGACCCAGCAGCCGCACCCACAGCGCCACCTCGACCGAGACGTCGACCACGAACGCGTCGAGATCGATGGATGCTGCGGCGATCGCGGCGAGCCGTCGCCGATGCCCCGGGTGGCCGAGCGGCGCCCAGTGCAGCAGACCCCCCGCCGTCGGGTCGGACGAGCGCGGATCGATGCTCTCGCCGTTGCGGACGTACGCAGCGTCATCACGGGGCAGCTCGACCCATCGCGTGTCGGGCGGCAGGTCGGACGGCGCTTCGAGCGAGGAGAACGCGACGACCCGACCGGGTAGGTGCGGACGCACGGCCTCGAACCTCGTGAGGTGACCGCGCCCGTGATGGTGCACGTACCAGCCGACCGCGGTCATGCGACCTCGAGACGCTGGGCGCCCACGGACACCGAGGCGAGCAGCCCCTCGAGCTGCGTGTGGCGCCGTTCGAGAGAGAACTGCGCGACGGCGGCCGCCCGGATCTGCACCCGCAAACCCGGTTCGAGGGCCGACCTCTCGGCGAGCTCGGCGGCCGCCAGCGCGAGCGAGTCGATGTCTCCGCGCGAGACGACCATGGCCCCGGGCGCCGCGGCGACGACCTCGCGCACGCCCCCGGCGTCGAACGCGGCCAGCGGTGTGCCGGTGGCGAGGGTCTCGGCGAGGACGAGCCCGAACGGTTCGTCCCACATCGGGGTGACGAGGGCCACGGCACTTCGACCGACGAGTCGGGCGAGGGCGCTCTGGCGGAGGGCCCCGACGTAGCGGGCCTGCGAGCCCAGACGCGGCCTCACCTCGGTCTCGAAGTACTCGGCGTCCCCGACCCGGCCGGCGAGCACGATGCGTTTGCCGGCGAGAAGGGCGGCGTCGATGGCGAGGTGCGGCGCCTTCTCGGGCACGATGCGGCCGAACCACACCCAGCGGTCGCCACCGGGTCCTGCCGTCCACCGGTCGGTGTCGACGCCGTTGGGGAAGACCGTGGACTCGACCCCGGCGGCGTCCCACTCCCGAGCGGTGTGCCGGCTGACCGAGAGGAACCGGTGCTCGGCGCCCGCCGTCGACCGCGCCGCGGCGATCATGTCGGGAAGCGGCGGGGTGTGGAGGGTAGTGACCATGGGGATGCCGACCCGGTCGCGCCACGCGATGGGGGCGCCGTGGAGGCTGTGATTGTCGATCACGTCGAAGCGGGCGCGGTGGCGCGCGAGGTGGCCCATGGCCCGTTCCATCGCGTCGTCGATCCGCTCGAGGTAGCCGCGGGGGTAGGCGGTGTCGGAGGGTTCCTCGTCGCTCGCCCAGTGCGGACGCGGCAGCACGAACTCGGGTGGTCCGTCGAGGAAGTCCGACCCGTCGGGCCCGCAGAGCGTGACCTCGTGACCCCGCGCGCGCAGACCCCGCACGCGCTCCCACACGCACGCCTCGAGGCCTCCGGGGTGCGGTTGGCGGATGGGATGCCGCGACGGCGCGATGACGGCGACGCGCAGTGCCCGCCCCGTCACGCGGCGGACCTGTGCGTCGTCAGGTCTCGATACAGATCGGCGTGCGCGGCTCGCACGTCGACGCGTTGCGCCGCGCGGTCGACGGCACGCGCCGCGACCTCGGCGATGCGGGCCGTGGAGCCCGGGGCCGACCACGCCGGGAGCGTGGCGTGCTCGATCGCGGCGGCGAGAGAGAGCGGGTCGCCGATGTCGTACCGGGTGTAGTCGGATGGATGCTGATCGCGGAAATGTCCGCCGCGCGGCCCGATCACGGGTACCGCAAGGTCGTAGCACAGCTCGAGCCACCCCGAGTGGGTGCCGTGCGCGTAGGGCAGCACGCACGCGTCGAGATCGGCGAGCGCCGCGGCGAGGTCGTCGTCGGAGAGCCGCGCGGCGCGGACGATCTCCACGCCGTCACCGGCGAGGTGTTCGAGAATGCGCGCCGTCTCCTCGTCGCGCACGCTCTCGTTGAGCCGGACGATCCCGACGACGTCGCCCCCGGCTGCGCGCAGCTCGGCCACGGCGCGGACCAGGGTCGTGACCACGCCGACGGCGTCGATGTTCGGACGCAGGTCGCGCAGGTGCACGCCGATCCGGCGACCGTGGCGCGGGCGCCCCGTCACGGCGCCCGTCTCGAGCAGCGTGGGGTGGGAGATGACCACGGCCTCGCGCCCCCAGCGCTCGGCGATCTCATCGCGCGCCGAGGGTGTCAGGGTCACCAGCACGTCGACGGCAGGGATGATCGCGTCGAGCATGCGGACGTGCCCCGACTGGTCGGCCAGCTGCGGGTTCTCGAGGTCGTGCACCGTGTAGACCACGGGCTTGCCGGCCTGCTGGGCGGCCCGGACGGCGGCGAGCACGTGCTCGGGCGTATACGACTCCGCGCCGAAATGCAGGTGCAGCACGTCGAACTCGTCACTGTGCCGACGGATCCACTCGGCATCGAGGATCTGCGGCGGCCACCACTGGCCGGCAGCGGCGCCCGGCGGGGGCGGGTCGGCGAGGACGGCGACACGATCGGCATCGATGATCGCCCGGGAGTACGGATGCTGCGCGGGAACCGCGGCGACGCGGACGAACGGCTGAGCCTGGGAACCGATGGTCGTCCTCCTCGCTGTGAAGCTCTCGCGTGCGGCCTACCGCACGGGCGGAGTCCTCGCAACGCGATCCCTCGGCGAGGGAGGCGACGACTCCGACGATATACGTTTCTCACTATGAGTCCGGCGTCACTTCCCCATCCGGCGGTTGCGGTATCGGCGACCCCGGTGGTAAAAGCCTCCGACGACGAGGGGCGACGACTCCACTACGGCGAGTTCTACGGTCTCCGCGACGCCCCCGCCGGCGCCGGAGTCGTGGTCGGCAACTGCCAGGCGGAGTCGCTGCGGATCGTCATCGACACGCCCGGCACTCCCACGGTGCGGGTGCCGCCCGTGCACGAGATCGCCCCGAGCGAGGTGCCGCTCCTGCACCGACTGATCTCGCGGGCGTCGTTCCTCGTCGCGCAACCGGTGCGCGACGACTACCACGGCCTGCCCCTGGGCACCGGGCAGCTGCGCGCGCTCCTGCCTGCCGGGGCACGCGCGGTGACCGTTCCCATCGTGCGCTACACCGGGCTGCAGCCCTTCCAATGGGTGATCCGGGTGCCGGAGGTGCCCGAGCTCCCGCCGTACGTCGACTACCTCGACATCCGACAACTGGCGCTCGCCGCCGGTCTTCCGCTGGCGGAGCGGCTCGATCGCGTTACGGTGCGCGCGGTCGCCGACGACGCGCTGGCCGAGCTGCGTCGCCGCGAGGACGACCTCGACGTCGCCGCATCGGATCTGTTCTCCCGGCCGACCTTCGATCACATGCGCACGGTCAACCACCCCGGCAACCCGATCTGGCTCGGGCTCGGGGCGCGCGTGCTCGAGGCGCTCGGTTCACCCCATTTGGCGACCGACCCCGGTCGCCCGCTGCTGGCGGGCGTGCAGGCGCCGAGGGAGGCGTGGGTCGCCGACGCCTGGGACCTCGCCGACGAACCCACCGACTTCTGGCTGATCGCCGGAGAGCGGGTCGCGTCCGCCGAGGTGCGCGAGGCACAGGGCGCCTGGTATCGCGACCACCCGATCTACGTCGAGCGCGCCGTGGGGCGCCTCGCCCCGTTGCTGCGGAGGTGGCGCGGATGACGGCACGGCTCCCCCGGGTGGTCGTGCACGACGTCGATCAGCACGGCGTCGCGACCTACGCGCGCGACGTGGCCGACGCGATCGCCGACGCGGGATTCTCCGACCTGGCGGTGCTCCGCGGCGAGCTGGCATCCCTCGCCGTCGGCACTCCCCTCCACCTGCAGTTCACCGATCGGCTGTGGGCCGGCTCGCCCGAAGACGCGGCGACGATCGTGACGCGGCTGGCCGCGCAGCATCCGCTCTCGGTCACGTTCCACGACGTGCCGCAGCCGTCCGACGGCGAGCGCAACCTCCCGCGCCGCCTCGCGTGCTACCGCGCCGTCGCGCGAAGCGCGGTGGGGGTCGTCGTCAACAGCCGGCACGAGGCCGAGCTGCTCCGCGAGCACGACGTGCGTGCGGAGCGCGTGGGCGTGATCCCGCTGCCGGTCGACCTGGCTGCCGGCGGAGAGCCCCACGCGACCCACGCGAGCGTCGGAGTGCTCGGGTTCTTCTACCCCGGTAAGGGGCACGACGAAGCGTTGCGGGCGGCCGCCGGCGCCGGGATCGGATCGCTGTCGATCCTCGGTCGTGCCTCCGACGGCCACGCCGCCGACCTCGAGGCCTTCGTGCGGGGAGCCGCGTCACAGGGCGTCGCGGTCGAGGTCACGGGGTACCTCGACGACGGCGAACTGCTGCGACGCTGCCGGACGACCGGCGTTCCCGTCGTTGCCCACCGCCACGTCTCGGCCTCGGGCTCGCTCGGCTCGTGGATTGCGGCCGGGCGCCGGCCCGTGGCGAGCGCGAACCGCTACATCGCCGAGATGGCCGCGCTCCGCCCCGGCACGGTGACCGTCGCCGACCCCGAAGCGCTGACCTCCGCGGTCGGCCGGGCGGCGCAGCATCCGGAATCCACCTGGCTGTCGACCGCGACGGTGCCGCACGGACGGCGCGATGTCGCCGAGGCCTACCTCGACTGGTGGGCGGGGCTCGCGTGGTGAGACCTCCGTTCGGCACGACGGTGCCCGGCAACCGGTGGGATCTGGTGGCGGATGCGGCGCCCGACCCCTGGCCGTCGGTCACGGTCATCGTCACGCATTTCGAGCAGCCCGGGGAGCTCGCCCGCACCCTCGCCGCCCTCGCCCGCCAGGACTATCCGGCCGCCCTCATGCAGGTGGTCGTCGCCGATGACGGCTCGGCCGTGGCGCCCGACGTGCCCTCCGGAGTGGACCTCGTGCGCCAGGAGGATCGCGGATTCCGTGCTGCGGCCGTCCGCAACCTCGGGGTGACCCGGGCCACCGGCGACGTGCTCTGCTTCCTCGACGCCGACACGTCGCCAGAGCCGGGCTACGTGCGGCGGATGACGCGGCTTCCGGCGCTGCTGCCCGAGACCGTCACGGTCGGACGCCGTCGCCACGCAGAGCTCGCCGAGCAGCCCGTCGACGCGCCGATCGAGACGGCCGGACCGGCCCACCGGCTGCCGGAACCCGCGTGGCTCTCCGAGGCCTACGAGCGCTCGCGAGATCTGCTGGATGCCGACGACCGCTCGTACCGGTACATCATCGGGGCCGCCTTCGCCTGCACCCGCTGGTTCTTCGACGAGATCGGCGGAATGGACGAGAGCTTCGACGAGTACGGCGGCGAAGACTGGGAGTGGGCGCACCGAGCGTGGCAGATCGGGGCGATCTTCGCCCACGTGCCCGACGCGGTCGCGTGGCACGACGGTCCGGAGTGGGCGGGGCGGATGGCCGACCCCGAGGAACGGGTGCGCCGGGGCAACGTGCAGACGCTGCTGCTGAGCGGACGCATCCCCGTCGACGGCTCGCGGGGAACGGGAGTGCTCTCCCCCGTCGCCGACATCGTGTTCCGCCTCCACGGGCGGTTCGACGACGCCGCCACATTCGTCTGCGTGGATGCGCTGCTCGCGGCGTTTCCGCGGGCGCGGGTCGAGCTCGAGCACGGGGCGCCGGCTCCGGTCTTCGCCGCCGACCCCCGCGTCAGAGCGATCGACCCCGCCTCTCCCGCCGCTCGCGTCGAGGTCGACCTGGCGGGCCCGGTCGTGCTCCCGGCCGATCAAGCCCTGCTCGAGCGTCTGCGCGCGCTCGGCACCGGCGATGAGGACGAACTGGAGATCCGCTCGAGCGAGGGCGTCGTGCTCGCTCGAGCCGTGAGTCGTCGGTCGCGCGCGCGGCGTGCCCGCTGGGGCGACGAGGCGGCGGTGCGCGTCGGCTCGATCGCGATCGACGGGGCCTTCCCGCTCCGCCCGCACCCGCGCGTCGAGCCGCACGTCGGCGGCTGGGCCGGGCCCGACCACCTGCGCTAGCGGGGTCGGGCCTGACCGGGTCAGCCCTGGTCGGCGTTCCACTCCGACAGGCGGGTGAGCTCGTCGATCTCGTCGGCGGTGAGATCCACGCGCGCGCTGTCGAGGAGGCCGCCGACCTGGTCGACGCGGCTGGCGCTCGCGATCGGCGCGACGACCGTCGGCTGCGCGCGCAGCCACGCGAGAGCGGTCGATGCGATCGAGACGCCGTGCGCCTTGCCGATGCCCTCGAGGGCGTCGATGATCGTCAGTCCCTGCGCGGTGGCGTACTTCGCCGCCCCCTGAGCGCGCGGCGACGACTGGCCCGTCGCGTCGGTCGAGCGGTACTTGCCGGTGAGGAAGCCGCTCGCCAGTGCCGAGTACGGCACGAGTCCGAGGCCGAATTCCTCGGCCACGGGCACCACGCCCTCCTCGACCTCGTTGCGGTGCACGAGGTTGTAGTGCGGCTGCACGGCGACGGGGAGGGCGCTGCCCGCGGCCTGCGCGTAGTCGATCCACTCGCGGATACGGGGTCCGGTGTAGTTCGACACGGCCGTGTAGCGAACGAGCCCGTCCTTCACGAGGTCGCCGAACGCGGCGACGGTCTCTTCGAGCGGCACGCTCTCGTCATCGAAGTGGGCGTAGTAGAGATCGATCGTGTCGACGCCCAGGCGCTTCAGCGAGGCTTCGGCGGCGGCGCGGACGTTCGCTGCGGACAGCCCCCGGAACTGCGGGTGCTGACTCACCTTGGTCGCCACGACGACGTTCTCGGGGCGGCGCGAGGCCAGCCATTCGCCGATGAGGGTTTCGCTCTCGCCGCCCGAGTTGCCCGGCGCCCAGGCGCTGTACGCATCGGCGGTGTCGATGAAGTCTCCCCCGCCCGCGTGGAACGCATCGAGCACGGCGAACGAGGTGTCGCGGTCGGCCGTCCAGCCGAACACGTTGCCGCCGAGGGAGAGAGGAAGGACGTCGAGGTCGCTGTTACCGATTCGTGACATGTTCGCGTCAACGCGCGTGACGCGCGGCTATTCCCGCATCCATTCATCGGAATACTCCGGCGGCCGCGACCGTTGTCGTGAGCATGGAACGTTTCGGCACACTCTCGTTCGGTCACTACGGCCCGCTCGGCGGGGGCCATCAGCTCACCGCCCGCGACTCGATGCATCAGGCGATCGACCTCGCCCAGGGCATGGACGAGCTCGGCGCCGACGGCATCTACTTCCGCGTGCACCACTTCGCGCGCCAGCAGGCATCGCCCATGCCGCTGCTCGCGGCGATCGCCGCGAAGACGCAGCGCATCGAGCTCGGCACCGGCGTGATCGACATGCGCTACGAGAACCCGCTCTACCTCGCCGAAGAGGCCGCGGCGGTCGATCTCATCAGCGACGGAAGGCTCGCCCTCGGCGTGAGCCGTGGGTCACCCGAGTCGGTCGTGCGCGGCTACGAGGCGTTCGGCTACACCGGGTCGACCGACCCGCGCGGTGCCGACATCGCCCGCGCGCACTTCGACACGTTCCTTCGCGCGATCGACGGCGAGGGCTTGGCCGACCGCGATCCGCACAGCCCGTTCGGGGGCGGCGTGGGCCGCCAGGCCATCGAGCCGCAATCGCCGGGCCTGCGGTCGCGCGTCTGGTGGGGTGCGGGTAACCGCGACAGCGCCGAATGGGCCGGACGCGTGGGTGTGAACCTGATGTCGTCGACCCTGCTGACCGAAGACCGCGGCCTGCCCTTCGACGAACTGCAGGCGCAGCAGATCGACGCGTTCCGCGCCGCCTGGCGCGACGCCGGCCACGCGGGCACTCCCCGCACATCGGTGAGCCGCAGCATCTTTCCGCTGACGACGGCCGAAGACCACATGTACTTCGGCGGCCGCCAGGACGGCGACCAGGTCGGCATCATCGACGGCACCCGCTCGACGTTCGGCAAGACCTACGCGGCCGAGCCCGATGTGCTCGTCGAGCAGCTGCTCGACGATGCCGCGATCCGCACCGCCGACACCCTCATGCTCACCATCCCGAGCCAGCTGGGCGTGGAGTTCAACCTCCGCATCGTCGAGTCGTTCGCGAAGTACGTCGCGCCCGCACTCGGATGGACGTCGAAGACGGCGACTCTCAGTGCATAAGCCACGATCGACCCCTCGGTAGGGTCGGGCGCATGACGAGCGACGCAGGCCCTTCCGACGACGCCTGGGTCTACGTCCCGTCGTCGGCGCTGCCCGACCCCGAGACCTACACCGATCTCGGCGCGGTCATCGTGGACGGCGAGACGTTCGGCGTGCGCCGACGTGAGAGCGACGGGTCGCACCACTACAACTGGATATCGGGGCCGAATCCCGGGTACGGCTTCAGCGTGTCAGGCGGTGGCGCGCCGGTCGGCGAGGAGTGGCATGTGCGCGCCATCCGCGACTTCCTGGCCGGGATAGACCCCGCCACGGGATACCTCTCCGGCCCCTGAGGCCGCACCGCGCATCGACGGGCCGCTCGGCCGCGCCCGCTCGACTCCCACGGCACCTTCGGCTGGGGGGACTTGACACGCCCTGTCCAGCCTCGTAGGTTCATTACTCAAGTAACGAACCAAAGGGGTTGCATGCTCGACGACGGTAAGCCGATCTTCCAGCAGATCGCCGAGAGCATCGCCGACGGAATCCTCGCCGGCACCTACCCCGAGGGCACGCAGGTGCCCTCGACGAACGAGCTCGCCGCCTTCCACCGCATCAATCCGGCGACGGTGGGAAAGGGCCTCGGGGTGCTGGTCGACCGCGAGGTGCTGCACAAGCGCCGCGGTCTCGGCATGTTCGTCAGCGCGGGCGCCCGCCAGCGCGTGCGCGATGAACGCACCGCCGCGTTCCGCGCGTCGTTCGTCGCCCCGCTGCTCACCGAGGCACGTTCGCTCGGCCTCGACCTCGAAGACGTCCACCGCATCATCGATCACGAAGGGTCCGCGTCATGACACAGCCCGCCATCCGCTTGTCGGAGGTCTCCCGGCACTTCGGCCGGGTCCGAGCCCTCGACTCCATCACCGTCGACATCCCCCACAACGCCATCACGGGGCTGCTCGGTCGCAACGGAGCGGGGAAGACCACGCTCATGTCGATCATCGCGGGGCACGATCGCGCCGACTCCGGCACGGTGAGGGTGCTCGGCGCCGATCCCTTCGAGCGCGCGGCGGTCATGTCGTCGATCAGCTTCGTGCGCGACAACCAGCGCTATCCGGAGGACTTCACGCTCCGTCACCTGCTCGAGGTCGCGCCCCTCTTCCACGCGGGCTGGGACGCCGACGTCGCCGAGAAGCTGGTGTCGGGGTTCCGGCTGCCTCGCAAGACCACGGTCAAGAAGATGTCGCGAGGTCAGGCGTCGTCGCTCGGCATCGTGCTCGGGCTCGCATCGCGCGCTCCGGTGACGATCTTCGACGAACCGTATCTGGGGTTGGATGCTACGGCCCGCCGGTTCTTCTACGACGCCCTCATGCAGGACTACATCGACCACCCCCGCACGATCATCGTGTCGACGCACCTCATCGACGAGATGGAACCGCTGCTCGAGCACGTCGTGATCGTCGACGGGGGCCGACTCGTACGCGAGGCCGCCGCCGACGAGCTCCGCGGCAGCGCGATCACTCTGAGCGGGTTGACCGCCACCGTCGACGACCTCGCCGCCGGGCATCGCGTGCTGCAGCGCCGGACCGTCGGCGGACTCAGCTCGGTGGTCGTCGAGGCGACCGACGCCGACAGCATCACGGAGCGTGCGACCCGCGCCGGTGCGCAGGTCTCCCCCGCGACCCTGCAAGACCTCGTCGCGGCTTACGGCGTCGAGGCCGAATCCCTGGAAGGAACGCACGCATGACCGCCGCAGCCCTCGCCCCCTCCCGCGCTTCCGGGCCTGTCGACGTCTTCCGGCTGCACTTCGCCCAGCGCGCCATGCTGCTGCTCACCCCTCCCGGCATCATGCTCCTGGTCTTGGTGATCACCGCGATCATCGCGGTCGTCTTCTGGCGTCTCGGGTTCGAGCCCGGCAGCGCCGAATGGGTCGCGAACAGCCGCAACAATCCGGCCGTCACGTGGGCTCTCCCGGGATTCTTCGGCTGGATCGGCGTGCAGACCGTCTCGCTGACCTTCCCGCTCGCGCTCTCTCTCGGCAGCACGCGGCGCACCTTCGTCGCGGGGACGGTGCTGACGCACATCGCTCTCTCGCTCTACGTCACGGCGCTGCTGCTCGTGCTGCTGGGCCTCGAACAGGCGACGGGCCACTGGTTCTTCCACATCTATGTGACCGATGTGGTGGTGCTCGGCTCGGGCAACCCGTTCCAGCTGGCCGTCACCGCGTTCCTCGGCACGCTGCTGGTGCTCTCCGTCGGCGGCGCCATGGCGGCCGCCTGGGTGCGCTTCGGTGCTCTCGGACCCACCGCCCTCGCCGCCGCCGCCGTGATCGCCCTCGGCATCGTCGCCATCGTGCTCGTACCCGTCTTCGACGCGTTCCAGCCGTGGTGGCTCGCGGTGGCCTCCGTCGTGGCCATCGCCCTGGCGGTCGCCGGTCAGTACGCCTTCCTCCGCCGCGCCTCGGCGCGATGAAACCCGAGGCGGGGCTCGTCGCACCTCTCCGGGCCGACTCATCACGGCACGAACAGCGGGTCAGTCGCTGAAGTCCTCGGGGTCGATGCCCTCGAGGAAGCGACGGAACTCGTCGACCTCGTGCTCGTCGGCCGCCGGCTCCGAGACCGTGTCTTCGACGCCCGCGACATCGAGCACCTCGTCGGCCACCCAGATGGAGGTGTGCGTGCGCGACGCGAGCGCGATCGCATCGGACGGCCTGGCGTCGATCACGCGGAGCCCGTGAGGGGTGAACAGCGTGATCTCGGCGAAGTACGTGCCGTCTTCGATGCGGGTGACCTCCACGCGCTCGACCTCGGCCTCGAGCTCGTGCAGCATGCTCGCCATGAGATCGTGTGCGAGCGGCCGGGGCGTGATCGAACCCTGCACGGCCACGAGGATCGCGGTGGCCTCCTGCTCGCCGATCCACACCGGCAGCATCCGCCCCTCGGCTGCGGGTTCGTCGACGGGTTTGAGCAGAATGACGTGCTGCTGCTCGGTGTCGCGCGCGACGCCGATCACCCTGACCTGAACCATGGTGCCTCCCGTCGCGCTCGAACTGCGATTGTCAGCCATCGTACGACCGTTCCCTCTGGGTGGGGTGGCTTCGTCCGTCGCGGACGGCGCTCCCCTGTCGCTTTCGGCGGGCCAGTCCCACTATTCGCGACAGGCGAGCGCACTGTGGAACGCTCGCCCGTCGCAGATGGTGGGTGCCGCTCGCCATTCGCGACAGGGGAAGAGGGACGGGGCTGGGGAAGAGGGAAGAGGAAGAGGGGGTCAGGGGGCGAGCACGCCGGCGACGTCGTCCCACCAGGCGGTGTACGCGGCGCGGTGGGCGGGTCGCCGCGCGTCGGCCTCGTCGCGGATGCGGGGGCGCGCCGCATCCAGCCCCTCGACGAGGGTGCGAGCGCGGGTGTCGAGTTCGTCGAGCGTGGCCGTGGCAGGCTCGCCCCAGTGGCCCAGCACACCGCTGAGCTTGATCTGCGTGTAGGCGTCGGCGACGAGCCCGAGCGTCGGCACACCGGCCGGCGCCGCGAAGACGGCCGGGTGGTACCGGCTCGTGATCAAGAGGGCGGCGCTGCGAGCGAGCGCGGCGGAATGCAGCGAGTCGCCGGTGGGAACCACCTCGCTCGGCGCCGTGAGGTGCGCGCGGATGCGCTCGTGCAGCGCCGCGTCACCGCGCGGCTCGGCGTCGGCATCGAGCGGGCCGAAGTGGGCGTGGAAGCGCACGGGACCCCCGACGACGCTCGCCGCGTGGTCGATGAGACGGGCGATGGATGCTTCGACCTCGGCCGGCGGGCGATGGTCGAACCAGCCCGAGACGCTCACCACGATGCCCGACCGCTCGTCCGCTCCGTCGCCGCCGAGGAACGACGCGTCGTCGACGCCCAGGCGCACCGGCACGTCCCACGACGCGGCGAGCGCTGCCGACGTCGGCTCGCGCACGGCGGCGAGCGCCGCGGTGCCGAGGAGTTCGCGCACGGCCGCGGCGTCGGTATCGATGAGGTCGGGGCCGAGCGTCTGGCCGCTCACGACGACGGGGAGGCCGAGGCTCCGCGCCATCGCGGCGAGGGTGCCGCGTTCGTGGATGTGCACCGGCCACCGCGAGGCGAGGTTGCCGCCGCCGGCCACGAGCACGCCCGTCGCCGCCTGGACGGCCTCGACGACGGCGGTCGCGGGGTCGCCTGTCGGGAGTGCGAGACGACCGGATGCGGCGGCCACCAGCAGCTCCGACCGTGCGGCGGCTGCGGCGCGATCAAGACCGGCGAAGCCCAGGCGGGGGACGGCGCCGACGCCGTAACGGGCGGCCGATTCGTCGGGCGCGGACGACACCCCCACGACGTCGACTCCCCGGGCGGAGAGCTCGGTCGCGGCGGCTTCGAACATCGCCTCGTCGCCGATGTGCATCATCCCATCGACCACGCCGATGTCTCCGATGACGATGACGGACATACAACAACCTCCGGGTAGATGTGAAGAACCTCTCCACGCTACTTGTGCGTCAGGTTCGCCGGATACCATTCGAAACGACCGCGATCGCGGCACGCTCTACAGAAGAAGCCGCACATGGGCATTCAGACCACGCTCGACGCCGTCGCCGGCGCCCCCCGCATCATCGACGCGATACGCCTCGCCGACGATCTCGCCTTCGAGGCGCGACGCGATCCGGGCGTGCGCACGCTCCGCATCCTGCTGGGGGCCGTGGCGGGATCCGACCAGGTCGTCGCGATCGCCGCCGTCCACGCGCTGGCCGCCGTCTTCGATGAGCAGGCGTCGAAGAGCTTGAGCAACCTCCTCTCCGACGAACGTCCGTTCATCCGCGAGCACGCCGCGTGGGCGCTGGCCGAGACGCTCCCGCGCTACGACGCGGTCGGTCGGCTTCTCGGTCTCGTCACCGATGGCGGGTTCACC
Organism: Microbacterium sp. Gd 4-13; assembly: GCF_003095395.1. Taxonomy (GTDB): domain Bacteria; phylum Actinomycetota; class Actinomycetes; order Actinomycetales; family Microbacteriaceae; genus Microbacterium. The sequence goes on along the minus strand of NZ_QEIJ01000004.1, from coordinate 232,190 downwards.
GGGATGCTGGCACAGACCACGCTCGAGAACTGGTCGGGCGCCATCGGCGAGACCCTCGCGGTCGCGATCGAGAGCGCTCTCCTCGGCGTCGCCGACGTTCCCGCGCGCACGCGTCTCGTCGAGACGCTCGGACTCGTTCGCCAGTCGATCGCCGAGCGTCAGCTGCTCGAGATCGCGCTCGACGAAGCCGAGCACGAAGACGTCCGCGTTGCGGCGGTGGCCGCCCTCGGTCAGCGGACGGGGGCCCGCTACATCGCCGATCGCCTGGAGCACCTCATCGAGCGCGAGGGACGCCTCGCCGAAGTGGCGCGGTTGTCGGTGATCGACCTGCAGGTGGTTCCTCAGCGCAACATCGAGACGGAGGGCGCACTCACCGTCGCCCAGCTCTTCCTCCACGCCGACATCGACCCCACCCTGTCGTCGGCCGGCGCCGGAGACAACGGCGGCATCGCCACCCTGCTCGTCCGCCTCGGCGACGCGCTCGTGGCCGATCCCGCGGCGCACGTCGATCGCGTGCTGACTCTCTCCCGCGGCGCCGTGCCGCGCGCGGCCGCCGACCTGCTCTCCGTCGGCGGCGACACCGGCCACGTCTACGGGCATGTGCCGCTGGCTCCGTCCGCCGTGCCGTCGGCCGCCGCCTGGCCCCTGCGGGTCACCGCGCGTCGCGGCATCCGGCGTCTCCTTCGCGCCGCCGGTCGCGTCGACGTGCTGCACCTGCGCATGGCCGATGTGGGCAGCCTCGCCGCGGTCGACGTCGCCCGCGAGCTCGGCATCCCCGTGGTGTTCACCGTCGCGCCCGACCCGCACTCGATCATCCAGGCGCTCGACCGCTCGGGCGACCTCACCCGCACGACGTTCGGTCAGACCGATCTGCGCGAGCACTTCTGGTTCCGCACCCGGCTGGTGCAGAACCTGGCGGCGAACGCCGCGCACACGGTGCTCTTCCCCCGGCCCGAACTCGCCCGCGACATGCGCGAGCTCGTCGGGATCGATATCGCCTCCTACCCCGAGCGGCACACCATCGTCGCCGAGGGCGTCGACCTGGAGGTCGTCGACCGCGCGGTGGTCGACGCATCCGCTCACGCGATCACCCCGGCGGGCGACGATCGATTCGACGACCTGCATGCTCTGATCCAGGCCCTCCCCGCGCACCGACGCGGGCTGCCGATCATCGCCACCGTGGGGCGCCTGCATCGCGTGAAGGGCATGGCGACCCTCGTCGAGGCGTGGGCGACGAGCGCCCTGGCCGAACGCGTGAATCTGCTCGTGATCGGCGGTGACCTCGAGCACCCCTCGCTCGACGAGCGCGAGCAGCTCGAGCGCATCGACGCCGTCCTCTCCCCCGACCGTCGTGCCGAGGCAGGGCTGTTGCTCGCCGGGCATCAGCCCAACGATGTCGCCGCCCGGTGGCTCGCGGCGGTGCGGTTCGGCATCCCCGGAATCATCGCACCGCGCGGCGTGTACGTCTGCGCGAGCCTGAAGGAGGAGTTCGGCATCGCCCTGCTGGAGGCCATGGCGACCGGGCTCACGGTCGTCGCCCCCGACGCCGGCGGGCCTGCGACCTATGTCGAGGACGGACTCACCGGGGTGCTCACGGCCACGTGGGATCCCGCGATGCTGACGACGGCGATCTCCGCCGCACTCGACCTCGCCGCACGCGGCGACGACGACCTCGCCCGGCGGGCCCACGACATGGTCGCCGCGCGCTTCACGATCCAGGGCATGGCCTCCGCCCTCGGCCCCGTCTACCGCGGAGTCGCCGCCTCCGAGGCGGAGCTGCTGCGCACCGTGGGCCCGGTCGCATGACACTGCTCGTCATCACGCCCGACTACGCCTCGCACCTGCTGCCGCTCGCGACGATCGCCACGGCCTGGCGCGACGCCGGTGACGACGTCGTCGTGGCGACCGGCCCGGCGACGGAGCCGATCGTTCACGAGTTCGGACTGCGCCGCGTCGACCTGCCGCTCGGGCGCGGCTCGAACGCGGGCGTGATGCGCCCCGGCGAACAGCCCACGGACGAAGCGGCCTCGCTCCAGGGATTCTTCGACGCGACGCGACGCGGCATGGTGCCCACCCTCGCCTACCAGGCCCGCGAGCGACTGACCGACCTGATGTGGGACCCGGTCGGGCGCGCCCGACGCACGCTCGAGGTCATCGACGACGTCGCCCCCGACGCGATCGTCGTCGACCATCTCGCCTTCAGTGCGCGTCTGGCGCTGCAGACGGCGGGCATCTCCTACGCCGATGTGGTGCTGGGTCACCCGAGCGCCCTCCCGGTCGCCGGCGAGGTCTACGGTTTCCCTCCCGCCTGGCCGGCCGCTTTCGCGCCCGACGCCCCCGAGCTCGAAGACCTGCGGATGCTGTGCACCGAGGTCTCGCGACGCTTCACCGACCAGTGGAACGCCGCGGCGAGAGAGCTCGACCCCTCAGCATCCGGCATCCCCGACGCCTTCGCCTCCCACGGCGACCTCGTGCTGTACAACTACCCCGCCGAGCTCGCGAACGGCGACGGACGCGCACTGCCGGCCCACGCCTTCCTCGGCTCGACGCGCCGCGACGAGGCCGCCGACGCCGAGGTCGAGCGTTGGCTCGCCGACGACGAACCGTTCGTCTACGTCAGTTTCGGCAGCTTCCTCTCGGTGCGCGACGACGTGCTCGCGCGGGTGGCCGATGCGCTCCGCAGCCTCGGGCTGCGTGCGGCGATAGCGACGGGGGCCACCGAGACGTCGGCGCTGGGCCCGATCCCCTCGAACTGGCTCGTGCGCGGGTTCCTCCCCCAGGTGCGCCTCCTGGGGCGAGCGGCGGCGGGAGTCACACACGGCGGCAACAACTCCGTGACCGAGGCCGTCGGCCAGGGGGTACCGCTCGTGGTGCTGCCCTTCTCGACCGACCAGTTCGCCGGCGCAGCGGCGATCGAACGCACCGGACTCGGGCGTGCACTCGACCCGAACCGGGCGGATGCCGCCGACCTTGCGGCGGCGATCGACGCCGTGCTGCGGTCGGGGTCTTCGACCCTCGCCGACATCGCCCGCGCGCAGCAGGAGCGACCGGGTCCGGCGATCGCCTACGCGGCGCTGACCGGCACCTCGGCGACCAGCTGAGCCATCGCCGCCGGGTCGCCCGCCGCCTGCCGGTATCGCTCCATGCGGGCGGCGTTCAGGTCGTACTGCGCTCCGGCACGCACCTCCCCGGTGTGGTGGAGCGCGTAGACACGGCCCGCGTGCCGCACGGGAGGACCGCCGAGGAGGGTCTCGTGCGCGAGGAACCAGGCGGCGTCTTCGAAACCCCACCCGCGGAAGTTCTCGTCCTGCCCGCCGTGCGCGGCCCACGTGCGCGGGGTCGCGACGTAGACGCCCGAGCAGGCGCCGAGCACGAGCTCGTACTCGCAGTCGGCGAGCGGCACACCGGCGTCGAACTGCGCGGACCCGGGGCGGCCCAGCCAGCGGTACTCGTCGTAGGGCAGGTGCACGCGGTCGCTGTGCCGTGCGGCCGCGATCGCGGCGCGCAGCGGGGCGGGTTCGGGCAGGGTGTCGGCGTCGCCGATGACGACGACGGTGTCGTCGGGCGCGTCGCGCATCGCCTTGTTGCGGCACGCGGCGAGCACGAACGGCTGATCGTCGGTGTCGATCGTGGTGACCTCGAGCTCCGGCAGCTGCATCGCGTACCAGTCGCGCACGCGCTCGTAGGCGGGGATGCGGGAGGGCGCGGGGCGCCACGGCAGCACGACGATCGCTCGGGTCACTGCACCAGCGTAGTCGCGCGCCCCATCGCCCCCGCACACGGCTTGTGCCCGAGCACACGGCCGCGGCCCGTGCGCAGGCCGTGCGCTGGCGCCGAACCCGTGTGTTCGCGAGAGCGGATGCTGCGCGAGACTTGTCGCATGACGCCTGACGACGAACTCCGACGGCTGCGGGAGCGCGTCTACGGCACCGGCGGTCACCCGAGCGACGCCGACATCGCACGCCTCCACGAGCTCGAAGCGGCATTCCGGGACCCGGGGGCGCTGAGCGACGCCGCATCCGTTGCCGCCGACCCGGCGACCAGCCAGACGACTCCGGCCATGCGCGACGAGCACATCCCCGACACGTCCGGCTACGAGCCGACACCCCCCGCGCCGGCCGAGCACGCGCCGCGCCGCTCCCGGTGGCGCGCCGCGGTCTCGGCCACGGTCGTGGCCGCGGCGGTGGGCGGCGCCGCCTTCGCCGCCGGCCTCGTCGTCGCCACTCCCGCCGCCCCCGACGACTTCTCCGAGCTCCTCCTGCCGCAGACCGAGGAGGACGTGATCGCCGCGGCACCCGAGGATCCCGTCGCAGAATCGATCGACCTGTCGTCGACCCGCTTCATCGCCCGACTGAACGGCTACGACGTCTTCCTCGCGCGACCGGCCGACGTGGCCGGCGTCTGCGTCTTCGTGCGGGTCGCGGGCTCCGACGTGCTCTCGGGCGCGGGCTGCTCGGAGAACCCCACGGGCCGCGGAAGCGTCGGCTTCAGCGGCGTGGGCGGCGTGACCGTCTACGTGGGCGACGTGCAGGGATCCGCCTTCGGCGACCCGGTACGTCTCTCCGAGAACGTCGTCGCCTACGTGGTCTGACTGGCTCAGCCCGCGTCGGCGGCCTCGTCGACGGCGACGGGCGCCGGCGGGGAGCTCAAGACGGCCAGTTCGTCGCCGCGCAGGATGAACTGCAACGAGGTGCCCGCCGGGAAGCGCTCCTGCAGTTCGTCGGGAGCGGTGCTGTTGACGAGCATCGAGACCGTGGCCGGGAACTCGCCGGCCCCGCACGCACCGATGTAGAAGTTGCTATAGGAACTCCGCCCGGTCACCGCCGACGCCTCGATCACCGACAGACACACGTCGACGGCCGACAAGCGCGGTGCGTTGTCCTGGACGAAGGCCCGCAGACCGTAGAACTCCTCGAAGATCTCGCTCCCGTCCGGACGGTTCCCCATCATCTCCGGCCACTCGGCGCTCGGGTCGATCTGCAGCACCGCGATCTCACGAGGGTCGGCCTGCAGCCGGTACGTGAAGGCGGCCGAGATCGCCGCGACCGCGATGATCACCGCGACCAGCCCCAACGCACCCACCGCGGCGATCCGCCGACGCGTCCACCAGATGAGGGGCCGCCGAGGCTCGGGCGCCTCCTCCTCCGTCTCGGGGCCGACGACGGCGCCGTCGATCGACACCTCCGGATCGGCGCCGCGAACGGGTTCCCCCGCGGCATCGGGCGCGTACGTCTCGCTCGGGGGCGGCGTCGGCGCACGTTCGGCGAGCGAGAGCTCCTCCAGCTCCGCCAGCCGGTCGAGCGCCTCGCGATCGTCCTCAAGACCGGTCCCCCGACCGTACGCCCGCGCGCGCAGCGACGTCAGCTCCGCGCTCGTCCGATCGTCCATGACCCCTCGTCCACCTCGGTCAGTCGCGCAGCGGCGACCCGACCGCGTCGAAGCGGAACCCGCCGAACTCCCCCGACAGCAACGGCCGCGCCGCCGCGATCGAGGCCTGCACGTCGGGCAGCTCCAGCGAGGCGCGGTGCGCCGCGGCATCCGTCCAGATCTCGACGACGAACACCGTGTCGGGCTCATCGTCGATCACGCCCACCTCGTATGCCAGGCATCCGGCGTCGGCGAGAGCGGGGCTTCGCCGCGTGAGGTGCGCGGCGAGCTCGTCGCGCTTTCCCGGCTCGGCGCCGAGGGTGCCCGCGTTGACGAACGTCATCCCTGATCGGCCTTCCGGGCGCCGGCTTCGAGAACGTCGCCGGCGGGGAGCTCCTGGTGTCCGCCGAACTGCAGGCGCATCGCCGAGAGGATCTGGTTCGCGTAGTGGTCTTCGCCGCGCGAGGCGAAACGCTCGAACAGCGACGCGGCGAGCACGGGAGCCGGAACACCGGTGTCGACGGCGGCCTTCACCGTCCATCGGCCCTCGCCCGAGTCGGAGACGCGGCCGGCGAGGCCGTCGAGGGTGGGGTTCTGCTCGAGCGCGGCGGCGGTGAGATCGAGCAGCCACGAAGAGATGACCGACCCGCGACGCCACAGCTCGGCGACCTTCGGGGTGTCGATCGTGAACTGGTAGAACTCGGGTTCTTCGAGCGGAGCGATCTCGGCCGAGTGCTCGGCCTCGCGCTTGCCCGCATCGGCGTTGTGCAGAATGTTGAGTCCCTCGGCGAGCGCCGCCATGATGCCGTACTCGATGCCGTTGTGCACCATCTTCACGAAGTGTCCGGCGCCCGACGGCCCGCAGTGCAGCCACCCCTGTTCCTCGGGTGCGACCTCCCCGGTGCGCCCGGGCGTGCGGGCGATCTCGCCGACGCCCGGGGCGATGGTGCGAAGGATCGGCTCGATCGTGGCGACGGCCTCGTCGGGCCCGCCCACCATGAGGCAGTAGCCGCGCTCGAGGCCGAAGACGCCGCCGCTCGTTCCCACGTCGACGTACTGGACGCCCTTGTCGGCGAGGGCGGCTGCGCGCCGCACGTCGTCTTTGTAGTTCGAGTTGCCGCCGTCGATGATGATGTCGCCGGGCTCGAGCACCTCGGCGATCTGGTCGACGACCTGCCCGGTGAGGCCGGCGGGGATCATGAGCCACACGACGCGCGGGGCCTGCAGCTTCGACGCCAGGTCGGCGTACGACGACGCACCGGTGGCGCCCTCGTCGGCGAGCGCGGTCACCGTGTCGGGGTTCACGTCGTAGACGACGGCTTCGTGTCCGTCGTTCATCAGCCGTCGGACGATGTTGCCGCCCATGCGCCCGAGACCCACCATGGCGATCTGCATATCGAACTCCCTCTCCCCGCGACCGAGACCACGGCGGTTTCGGCCCTACATCGCGAGTCTAGAGACGCACGAGACCACGCGGGCGAACGCGCCGCAGTCGATGGCGGCGGGATTCGACCGGAGTCTGCCACGCACGGAGACGGCCGAGCCCGCAGGCCCGGCCGTCTCTCGAGACGATCGTCGTCAGACGCCGACGCGACGTCGACGCGCGAGCATCACCCCCGAGCCCGCGATCAGGAGCAGCAGCGCCGCCCCCACCGCCCAGGGCACCCACGTGGCGTCGGCACCGGTCGTCGGCAGGTGACCTGAGAGGCCGTCGGAGGGGCCGGCAGCCGACCCGGGCGTCGTCCCCGGCGCAGTGGTCGCACCCGGGCCAGGGGTCGCACCCGGGCCCGACGTCTCACCGGGGCCGGGGGTCTCACCGGGGCCGGGCGTCTCACCCGGATCGCTGGACCCCGCGGTGACCATGATCTTCGTCGAGGCGAGGTCCGCCGAACCGAGCATGACCACGACCGAGTGCTCACCGGGCGTCGTGTCTGCCGGGATCGTCGACGACAGGGCGAAGGTGCCGTCGGCGGCCGTGGTGACCGTGCCCAACGTGGTCGGAGTCGAACGCAGCTGCACGGTGTACTCGGTCTGCCCGGCGAGTCCGGAACCGGCGACCGAGATCGCGCCTCCGGGCTTCAGAACACCCGTGACCGACACCACGGGGGTGGGGACCTCGGGGGCAGCCGTGACCTCGACCGAGACCGCCGCAGAAGCCGTCGACCAGCCGGCCGCATTCTGGGCGCGCACCGTCACCGCATACGTGCCCGGTTCGAGGCCGGCGACGTCGGTCGAGAGGATACCCCCGTCGACGGTCACGACCCTCTCACCCACCGTGATCTCGTAGCGCGTCACCGGCATGCCGCCGTCGGCCTCGGGCGCGGCCCACTCGACGTGCACCGTGTCTGCGGTCACCGCGGCTGTGACGTCGCGCGGAGCAGTCGGCGCCGAGACCTCGGTGATCGTGAAGGTCGAGACAGGGCTGCGTGTCGCGTTGCCCGCCGCGTCGACCAGGTCGGCGTACCACTCGTACTCGAATCCGGCCTCTGCCCCTTCGAGCACCATCGACACCGGCTCGTCACCGACCGTCGAGACCGTGTCGCCGATCTTGACGGGCTCTCCGGCCGACAGCGTCAGAGATTGCGTCTGGAGGGTGCGGGTCGTCGTCCCCCCGAGATCGAACTCGATCACGAAGTTCTCGGAGTCCGAACCGTGGAAGCCCGGCACGGCCGACGCGTCGATCGACGAGTGGTACGGACCATCCGACACCGCGGTCTCGAGCAGCGGTGACCAGGTGTTCGAGTAGAGCAGATTGTTCTCCGCGTCGAAGCTCATGTTGCGGAAGAACTGCTGGCCGCCGTACACACGGCTCTGGTAGTCGGTGAGCAGACCGTACGCGGTGTTGCCCCGCGCATTGGTGCGCGACGCCACGCCGGTGCCGGAGATGTGACCGCCGAGCACGAGCTTCACGTTGTCGAAGTCGTCGATCATCTGGGTGACGTTGCTGTTCGCCCAGCGGTTGGTTCCGGTGGTCACCGACTGGTGCACGGCGAGGATCACGCTGCGATCGGGGTGCGCGGCGATCACGCCGCGCGCCCAGGCGAGCCCGGCGTCATTGGCGTTGTCGATCGAGAAGAACCCGACGGTCAGCAGCAGGAGCTTCGCGCCATCGACCTCGCCCGTGTAGTAGTAGTTGTCGATGTCGTTGCTTCCGCCGAAGGTCCAGTCACTTCCCTCGAGGCTCGACTCGAATCGAGACATCGGGAAGTACTTCGGCAGCATCACGCGGTTGTTGCGCGGGGCGGAGTAATCGTGGTTGCCCCAGGAGATCAGGTAGGGAAGCCCGGCGTCTTCGAGCGCCTTCGCCGACGGTTCGGCGTTCTTCCACTGGTACTCCTGCGAGAGGTACTCACGGTTGACCCAGTCCCCCGACTGGATGACCATGTTCGTCTTGCGCTCCTCGGCCTGCGCCGCGACGTACTCGAACTGGTTGGTCATGTAGTCGGGCGTCGCCTGCGAATACAGCTGCGTGTCGGGGATGTGCGGCAGGCCCCAGTCGAAGTCGGCCGCGTCAGGAGCCGCCTCGAAGACGTGCCCCTCGCCCCACGGCAGCTCGGTGAGGCCTCGCCACACGAGAAGGCTCACCGTGCCGTCGCTCGCGACGGCACCCTGCTCGGCGCGGGCCACGACGTCGAGCTCGACGACACCGCCCTCGCGGTCGTTCCCGGAGTCGGAGAGCACCCAAGCACTCGCGGTGTTGTCCCACACCCACGCCGACACGCGACGGTCATCGCCCGTGCCGCTCCATGAGAAGTGGAACTCGCCCTCAGCGGCCTGCTCGTCCGTCAGCTGCACGGTGTACACCTGGAACGGATTCTGGTCGTCTCCCACCGTCGTCGGCAGCAGGTCGCCACCGACGACCCCGCTGCTCGGCGTGAGCGCTTCGGGCGTGCGGTCGGTGGTCGACCCCGTGCGCACGACGGTGTTGGCCGCCCCGAGCGGCACGGTCGCGTTGGCGTAGAACGAGGCGTCCACCCGCTCGCGGTCGTCGGTCTGGGGGGTCACCGTGAGGGTGACCGCCGGATCGACGCTCGTCGCCGTGGCCGAGGTGTCCGACACCTCCGGGCGGGCGGGCGCGGTCGTGTCGCTCACTGAAAGTGCCGTGGTGATCTCATCGGATGCTGCGCCCGCCGTCGCCGTGAGGGTCAGCTGCTGCTCTCCCACCGCGTTGACCGGCACCGGCACCGAGAACTGACCCGCGTCGACGGACTGTCGGAAGACCTCTGCGCCTCCGACGGTGGCCACCAGCTCGGAACGCTTGCTGACCGTGCCGGTCACGTCCACGAGTCCGGCTTCGATCTCGCCGCCGGGCTGCGGTGTCGCCACCGCGAGCACCACCCGGTCGGCGTCCTTCGTGACGACGTCACCGAGCTCGACGGCGTCGCCGAGATAGTTCGCGTAGCGGAACGCCTCGAAGTCGGGAGTGAACTCGACCCCGGCGATCTGCACCTCTGCCAGCTCGCCGACGAAGGGGCTCTTCAGAGACCCGTCGTTCGTGAAGTAGTCGCCGATCGTGGTCAGCACCTTGGCGTCGCCGTAGGTGGTGCGGTACTCGAGGAACTGCGAGTGCACCTCTTCGCCGTCGATGAAGACCGAGTAGGTCATACCGTCGTACGTCTGCGTGACCAGGTGCTTGTTGCCGTCGAACGGCATCTCGAAGCGGTGGCCGAGGTCGGCGTTGCCGAACTCCCAGCTGTTGCCGAGATAGCGGGTGCCCACACGGCGCTCGCCGGGGACGATGCCCTGCCAGAAGCTCGCCAGCCCGTCGCCGGTGGCAGACTCCTTCGCCACGAGCGGCGCGTTCCCCTTCATCTGAGCCAGTTGGGCCTCGGTGAGCGAGACGACCGAACTGATCGAGATGCGGTCGTCGTCGCCTCCGACGTCGCCCGCGTACTGCAGGCGTGATGTTCCCATCGCGGCGATGGCGTCACCGCGCGAGCCTGCCGCGGTCACGAGGTCGCCTCCGACGACGGTGCCCTGGTGGGCGCCCGTGGAGTCGGTGAGCGTCTGCCCTGCGGTGGCGGAACGCGAGAAGTGCTCGACCAGCGAGTAGTCCTCGGCCCAGACGAGGGTCGGGTCGTTCTCGACGCCTTCGGCGCCGAAGTAGGCCCAGACGGTCGCCGCCGACTCGGCGGGCACCTCGGGCATGCGCACCCAGATGACGGAGTCGCCGCCCGGGTTCCAGGTCTCGACCTCGTGCGGCAGTGCGACGCCATCGGTGCCGAAGATGGCGAGTCCCGCGGCATCCTGACCCGGCGTCGAGGTCAGCGTCACCTTGACCGGCACGTCGGCGAACGGCGTCCTGGTGTGGTTGCGCACCGTCACGCTCTGGCGCGCATCGGCGTTCGTCGCCCACGCGATCTCGCTGCCGTCGGTCACGACGGCACCGGTCAGCTGGCGCATCCGCGCCTCGATGGCCTCGAACGCCTCGAGGTTGCCGAGACCACTCTGCTGGGCAGACGACAGGGCGTCGACCGCGGTGCGGACGTCGGCCACGGCCGCAGCATCCGCCGCCGTCAGCTGCTCGACTGCCGGGAGCGCATCGATCAGCGCACTGACCGGGGTGACCTCGCGATCGATGCCGAAGCTCTCGAACAGGCGCGGCTGGCCCTTCTCCTTGATGTCGTACACGTTCACGGTCAGGCGACCCTCGGTGACGTTGACCCCGACGAAGTTCTCGGAACTCTGCTCACCCGTGCGATCGAACAACTGCAGATAGCGCTCGAGGTCGATGCCTCCGCCGACGCTCTGCGCCTGCTGGTAGTGCTTGGCTCCGGCCGTGTTCGGCAGGAAGTAGATGGTGCCGTCGGGGTTGAGCGCGTACTCGGCGCGCTTGCCGGCGACGATCTCGGTGATGACCGTCGTCTCGACCGGTCGGGCGCTCTCGACGCCGGCGGCGTCGTAGGCGAGCACCTTCGAACGGCTCATCACATGGTCGTGCCCCTGGAAGACGAGGTCGATGTCGAGTTCGTCGATGACGGGCACGAGAGTGTCGCGCATGGCGATGACATCTCCGTCGTCGAGGTGGTTGGCGGTCGTGTACGGCCCCTTGTGCATCGTGACGATGATCCACTGCGCGCCACGTTCGCGCGCCGCGGTGACGTCGCTGCGGAGCCACTCGATCTGGCTCGCCGACACGCCCTGCGCGCCGCCCTCGTTGGTGTTCAGCACGGCGAAGTGCGCCCGGTTGTAGTCGTAGGAGTAGTACGCACCCGTCGAGGTGTCCTGGCCGTTCGGTGCCTCGAGCGCGAAGTGATCGGTGAAGGCGTTCGCTGCCTGGTCGTGGTTTCCGGATGCCGGCGCGAGGGTCGTGGAGAGCAGGCTCTCGCGCGACGCGTCGAGCAGGTCGATCCAGTCCTGCTCGAGGTCGCCGTGCTCGACCACATCGCCGTTGTGGATGACGAACTCGGCCGAGGGCACGGTGGCGAGCGACTTCGCGATCGTCGCGGCCGACAGTTCGGCTTCGGTCAGGTTCTGCGACTGCGTGTCGGTGAGGTCGACGAAGGCGAAGTCGGACTCGCCGTCGCTCGTGACGAAGGAGCCTGTCGCACTCCACACCTGAGCGGCGTGATCGCCCACCTGGTAGAAGTAGCGGGTGCCGGGCTCGAGGCCGGTGGCCACCGCCTGGAAGAACGTCTCTCCGTGGCGGTTGACCTTGCGCTCGGCCTTCACCGTCATCGGGTCGGCGAGCTCACGGTCGGTGCCGAGCCTGACGGTGCCGCCGTCGCCGGAGAGCGTCGAGTACCACGAGAACCCGCGCTGGCTCTTGCTGTCGCCGGAGAAGGTCGTGGCGATGCGGTTCGGTCGCTCGGCGTCTTGCACGAAGCGGGGCACGGGGTGACCGAGCTGCGCATCGAAGGTCCAGTCTGCGCCGAAATCCCACCCGATCTTCTCGTAGGTGGCCTGCTGCGCGAGCTGCTCAGCGGTGGTGTCCGCACCGTGCGCATCGGTCGCGGTGCCGGTGACGGTCGCGCCGTTCACCGTGAAGGCACTGTTGGCCAGGTTCTCGCGAAGCGTCGGCACGCGGTAGTTGCCGCTCGTCTGGTAGTAGCCGAGCACGCGACCGGCGAACCCGGGTACACGGCCGCTGTAGTCGATCGAGCCCGAGTAGACGACGTTGCGCTCGATCGTGATCTTGTTGCCCGAGCCCGGGTAAGCGACCACGGCGCCCGCGTCGATACCGCGCGTGCCTCCGTCCCCGCCTGCAGCGGTCACGTCGAGGTCGACCGAGGCGAGGTTGTCGCGGATCACCGAGGAGTTGTGCGCGTAGGACGCGATGCCCGCGGGCAGCTTCTTCGCCGTGATGTCGCCGTCGACCCAGCTTCCGGTCACGCGGCTGTCGCCGCGGAGCTCTGCGGCGAAACCGGCCACCTTCTCGGCCCCGGGCGCCTGCAGGTCCAGGCCCAGCAGCGAGACACCGTCGAAGCGGGAGTTCTCTGCCACGACCGCCATGGCCGCGACCCAGTCACCCTCGGCCGTGCTGGCCGAGTGCGCCGTGACTCCGTCGAGCACCAGATCGCGCACTTCGCCGCCGTTCATGGCACGGATGAGACCGAGACGCGCCGACGAGGTGCTGCGGGCGTAGGTGATGTCACTGATCGTCGACCCGCGCCCGTCGAGCACGGCGGTGAAGCGATCGATGCCGACGAAGGGTGCGCGACCCGCGAAGTCGAGGTCGGCGGTGAGCGCGAAGTGCGAAGCTCCGGTGTACTTGGCGTTCCCCGCGTTCAGCTCCGCCGCGAGGAACTCGAGGTCGGCCGGTGTCGCGATCTCGTACGGGGCGTCGGCCGTTCCCGCTCCGGCCAGCGAGTAGATGTAGGTCGGCACAGGGTGGCCGAGCACAGCGTCGAAGGTCCACGTCTCGGCGAAGTCCCAGCCGAGCGCCTCGTAGGTCGACTGCTTCGCGAGATCCGCCGGGGCCGTGTCGCGGCCATGCTGGCTCTTGGTGCCGGGGCCGGCAACCGTCGCCCCCGAGATGGTGATGTCAGAGCTGGCGAGGTTGTCGAGCGCGCTCCACCCCGAGTAGCCCGTGTAGCCGATGACGCGCCCGACGAAGCCGTCGATGAGGCCGGTGTAGGCGATCGACCCGCCGAGGGCGACGTTGTTCGCGAAGGTTCCCGAGTTCGGGTTTCCGGGATACGACACGATCATCGCCGCGTCGATACCGCGTGATCCGCCGGCCGCACCGGCCTGGAGCACGGTGAGGTCGGCGTCGGCGAGGTTGCGCTCGATCCGCGAAGCGCCCTTCGAATAGGCCACTAGGCCGCCGGGCATCTTCGCCGCGACGAACGTGCCCTGCGAGAAGTTGTCCGTGATCGTGCTGCCGTCGGACTCACTGACCAGACCGGCGACCTTCTCGCCATTGGTCGCGGTGAAGTCGGCGTCGATGACCTGGGTGCCGGTGATCGTCGCTCGGGTCGCGTAGACCGCGACTCCGGCGATGTACCCCGTTCCTTGGCCGTTGTCGGCGCTCGGGCCCTCGATCGTCAGGTTGGCCACCGTGCCCTCGGTGAGGCGGCGGATGAACCCGCGGTGCCCGCCCGATGCGCTCGACGTGCCGTACACGATGTCGCTCACCGTGTGGCCGGTGCCGTCGAGAGTTCCCGAGAACTGGTCGATGCCCGGGAACTCGGGCTTTCCTGCCATGTCGATGTCGGCCGTGAGCTGCAGGTTCGAAGCGCCGTAGGTGCCCGGGTCGCCGTTCGCGGCGGCCGCGAAGGTCAGGAGGTCCTCAGCGCTGTCGATGCGGAAGGGGTCACCCGCACTTCCCGTTCCCTCGATGCCGGCGAGGGTCGCCGCCTGGGCCGGAAGAGCCGCGAGCGGCACCGCCAGCGCCGCGATCACCGCCCCCACAATGCCGATTCGTACGGATCTGGACCCCACGGGGGTGATGCTGCGCATGTGTCAACCACTTCAGTCGCGATGTCAGAGGCGTTGTCGCAACACACGCGACAACCATCACGCACTCAACGGGGCGCGTCTGACCGCGGGGGCACGCGCAGGTTTCCTGCGGGTGACAGAGAAATGGCCGTCAGAGCCGCAGCACCTCGGTGATGCGCAGCACCGCGGTGCCCGCCTCCTCGGACGCCGCGAGGTCGATCTCGCCGCGGATGCGCCAATCGTGGTCGCCGGCCGGGTCGTCGATGGTCTGCTCGACCTTCCAGACACCGGATGCTGCAGCATCCGTCTCGTCGATGCTCACGAGCGCCGACGATCTCGCCGCGCCCCCGGTGAGGATCTCGTCGTGCTCGTCGAAGTACCGGTCGAGCGCGCCGGGCCAGTCGACCTCAGGGTCGAGCGTCTCGAGTTCGTCGTCGCGCTGCAGCGCGGCCAGCTGCACGCGACGGAAGAGCTCGTTGCGCACGAGCACGCTGAACGCACGTCGGTTCGTCAGCACCGAGGGCGGAGCGGGCGGCACGACCTCTCCACTTTCCGGTCCCTGAGCCTGTCGAAGGGCGAGCTCCTGCGGGTTCGTCATCGCCTCCCACTCGTCGACGAGGCTCGAGTCCACCTGTCGCACAAGTTCGCCGAGCCAGGCGATGAGATCGAGGAGATCGGGGGTCTGCGCCTCCGACGGCACCGTCTGCCGGATCGCGCGATAGGCGTCGCTGAGGTATCGCAGCACAAGGCCCTCGCTGCGGGCGAGCTGGTACACCGAGATGAGTTCGCCGAACGACAGCGCCCGTTCGAACATGTCGCGCACCACCGATTTCGGTGAGAGCTCGAAATCGCGGATCCAGGGCTGACCGGTGGCGAACACCTCGAACGATTGCGCGAGCAGCTCTTCGAGCGGCTTCGGCCACGTCACCTGCTCGAGCGCCTCCATGCGTTCGTCGTACTCGATGCCGTCGCGTTTCATCTGGGCGACGGCCTCGCCGCGGGCGAGGAACTGCTGCTGGGAGAGCACCGGGCGCGGATCGTCGAGAGTCGCCTCGATGATGCTCACCACGTCGAGGGCGTAGTGCCCCGTGCCGACGCCGGGGCCGGAGTCGGTCCCCTCGGTCCCTGAGCCTGTCGAAGGGCCGCCACCGATCTCGGTCGCGGGGTCGAGCAGCTCGATTGCGGCGAGCGCGAACGGCGACAGGGGCTGATTGAGCGCGAAGTTGGGCTGCAGCTCGACCGTGAGACGAACACGTCCGTCGACCACCTCGACGACCCCTGCGGTGCGGAGCGTGCGGAAGATGTCGATGGCCCGACGGGCGAGCTCGTAGGTGCGTGCTCTCGGTTCGTGATTGTCGAAGACGAGCGAACGCACGTTCGCGAAGACGTCGCCGCCGCGGGCGATGACGTTGATCAGCATCGCGGCGGTGAGCTGCATCTGGGCGACGAGCGGCTCGGGCTCGGCAGCGACCAGGCGGTCGTAGCTCTGCTCGGTCCAGTTGACGAACCCTTGCGGCGCCTTCTTGCGCACGATCTTCTTCTGCTTCTTGAGGTCGTCGCCCGCCTTGATGATCTGCGCGGCGTTCTCGATCTCGTGGTCGGGCGCCATCACCACCACGGTCCCGGCCGTGTCGTACCCCGCGCGACCGGCGCGACCGGCGATCTGGTGGAACTCGCGGGCGCTCAGCTGCCGCATCTTCTGGCCGTCGTACTTCGTCAGTGCCGTGATCAGCACCGTGCGGATCGGCACGTTGATCCCGACCCCGAGCGTGTCGGTGCCGCAGATGACCCGGAGGAGCCCCCGCTGGGCGAGGGTCTCGACGAGCCGGCGGTAGCGCGGCAGCATCCCGGCGTGATGCACGCCGATCCCCGCGCGCACGAACCGCGACAGCATGCGCCCGAAGGCGGTGTTGAAGCGGAAGCCGCCGATCGCCTCGGCGATCTCGTCGCGCTGCTCGCGCGTGATGATCTTGATGCTCGACAGGGCCTGCGCCCGCTCCATCGCGGCGGCCTGCGAGAAGTGCACGATGTAGACCGGAGCCTGGCGCGTGTCGAGCAGCTCCTGCACCGTCTCATGCACGGGCGTGCGAGCGTACGAGAAGTGCAGGGGCACGGGGCGCTCGACCCCCGTGACGAGCGCGGTCGGACGGCCGGTGCGCCGAGTGAGGTCGGCGGCGAGGTCGGTGACGTCGCCGAGAGTGGCCGACATCAGCAGGAACTGCGCGCGCGGCAGGAGCAGAAGCGGCACCTGCCACGCCCACCCGCGGTCGGGGTCGCCGTAGTAGTGGAACTCGTCCATCACCACCTGGTCGACCACGGCGTCGGACCCCTGCCGCAGCGCGAGGTTCGCGAGGATCTCTGCGGTGCAGCAGATGATCGGGGCGTCGGGGTTGACCGAGGAGTCGCCCGTGACCATGCCGACGTTCTCGGCGCCGAAGATGTCGACGAGGGCGAAGAACTTCTCGCTGACCAGCGCTTTGATGGGCGCCGTGTAGTAGGTGCGACCCCCGGCGGCAAGACACGCGGCATGGGCGGCGATCGCGACGAGCGACTTGCCCGTGCCGGTCGGCGTCGACAGCACGACGTTCGCGCCCGAGACCAGCTCGATGACCGCTTCGTCCTGCGCGGGGTACAGCGAGAGGCCGCGATCGGTCGCCCACTCGACGAAGCCGGTATAGGCGGCATCCGAGTCGGCACCGCGCGGCACGCGTTCGAGCAGGGATTCAGGCACGCTCTACCCTTTCACGCGACGCGCTCGGCCGGGATCGGGGCGCCCCGTACGCGCGAAGCATGGTGAGCAGGAGCCCCGGCCGACTTCCGAGATCACTTCCCCGACGGAACCGCCCTGCGCTTCGTGCTCGAGGGCTCATCGGTCGTGGTGACGGACGGCACCCCCGAGTAGACCGCGCCGACTCGAGGGGGCCTGCCGCACACGCCCGTCAGCTCGCGCCGCGGCCCGTCTTCTGCTGCAGACGATCGATGTGCTCCGACGCCTCGGCTTTGGTGAGGTCGGCCGAGAGCTCCTCGCCGGCCTCCCGCGCGAGGGTGTCGAGGTACGACCGCTGCGGACCGGTCATCGACTCGTCGCCGGTGACCCATTCCTCGGGGTTCTTCTCGGCACTGTCGCCCGTGGGCTCCGACGATCCGAGCGTGTTCGATGTATCAGACATATGTACGACGGTAGGCGCGTGCGCGACCGCGGCCCCGGGGCTTGACAGGGCCGACCCCGCCGACGTTCCCCCGGGTGTTAGCGTGATCGTGTCGCCACGAAACCGGAAGGGGGCGCGCGTGTTCGCATCCATCGTCGCCGCCTTCCATCTGCTCGCGACCGTGCTGGGCCTCGTCGCCACCCCCGACCCCGCCGCGATCGGCGTCGCCGTCGCGGTCGCCGCGGTCGGTCTGCTCGTGCTCGCAGCCGTCGCCATCGGCCTGCCCGATTCCGGCGACGTCAGCGCCCCGCATCCGCGGCGCGCGATCGACATCTCCACGCCGCTCGCACAGAGCGATCCGGATGCTGCGGGCCACCCACGCCCGAGAGCACCGCAGTCCGCGGCTTCGGCCGCGTAGACCGCCGCGCCCGCACGTCCGTCGACGTCGTGGCGCCCCCGGCGTCCCTTTCGCGGCCGATCGACCCCGCCATCGATCGCTCTCGAAGAACGGACCTCTCCGTGGACCTTTTCGCTTTCCCTCCCCTCGCCGCCCTCCTCGACCTCGCGTACTCGGGGCTCATGACGCTCAGCACGGCGCTCGCACCGCTCACTGCCGCATCAGCCGCCCTCGCCGTCGTGCTCGTGACCCTGCTCGTGCGCGCCGCCCTCATCCCCACCGGCATCGCCCAGGCGAAGGCCGAGCAGACGCGCGCACGGCTCGCACCACGCCTGCGCGAGCTGCAGAAGAAGCACAAGAACGACCGCGAGCGCCTGCAGCGCGAGACCATGCAGCTCTACCGCGACGAGAACACCTCGCCGCTCGCCGGCTGTCTGCCCGTGCTCATCCAAGCGCCCGTCGTCGGCGTGCTGTACACCCTGTTCCTGCACACCACGATCGCCGGCCACCCGAACGCGCTCCTCGACGAGACCCTGCTCGGAGTACCGCTGGGCTCCACCCTCCTGGGCTCGCTGTCGCGCGGCGACACGGCGGGGGTTCTCGTCTGCGCGGCGATCGTCGTCGTCATCGCCGTGGTCGGCGAGATCACCCGTCGCGCGTTCCGGATGGCCCCCGTCGCCGGCGACCTCGCGATGCCCGCCGTCGCCGGGGGCCTGATCGGAGCCCTCCAGTTCGTCACAGCCGTGGTGGCCGCGTTCGTGCCGCTGGCAGCGGGGCTCTACCTCGTGGTCACCGTGACGTGGACCCTCGGGCAGCGTCTGGTGCTGCGCCGCATCTACCCGGCGCCGCGCACGTGAGCGCGCTCAGAGCACGCCGTTGCCGATCTCGGAGATCGCCCCGAGCGCCGTGACGATGATCAGACCGTTGAAGAAGAAGCTCAGCACCGAGTGCACGAGCACGCGCCACCGCATCCGTCGATCGAGCACGTCCACGTCGGAGACGGCGAGGCTCACCGCGAGGGTGTACGCGAAGTAGGCGAACTCGAGGATGCCGGGCGCCGCCGCCGAGGGGAAGCGCAGCGGCGGATCGGTCTCGCGGTAGTACAGCTGCAGGTAGAGCTGAGCGAATCCCCAGTGGAACAGCACCCACGCGAGGATCATCGCCCAGATGCCGATGACGTCGAGCGCGACGTCGACCTCGTCGTGGGGCTCCAGCAGGATGTGCTGCACGGTGGCGGTCACTCCGACGAAGCTGACGAGGATCGTCGCGACGAGCGAGAGGGCGCGGGGCACGAGGCCGAGTTCGAGCAGCATGGGAGGCTCGTCCGACTCCGCCGACAGACTCGCGGTGCGCAGCACCAGCAGGATGCCGACCGCGTACGCCGTGCCGACGCCGCACCACGTCAGCAGCAGCACCAGCGACGTGGTGCGCCCGTCGGTCAGGATGTACGCGAGACCCAGCACGACCAGCACGGCCTGCAGCACCGTGCTGACGACGAAGCCCGCGACCGCGATGCGGCGCCCTCGGCTCGGACGGTGGGCGTTCACGCGCCGATTCTACGACTCGCTCACCAGCCGAAGGCGTTGAACCACTCCCGACGTCGTGCCTCTTCGCCGCGCGACGCGAGACCGCGCCAGCTGCGGTGCCGGGGCAGCGTGCCGTCGCGCCGCAGCGCGACGAACCTCGTGCACACCGGGCACAGCGCGCGGCCGTCGGGAAAGCCGTCCGCGAGCTCGGGCGCCGCGGCCGCGGCGAGACCTTCGCCCGGGCACGTCGGCGGGTCGGCCTCGAGCTCGGTCCACAGGAGCCCGGTGCCGCGCCGGTGATGCAGGCCGCGGTGCCCGCGCTCGCGCGTGCAGATCTCGCCGGCGCGTCGGCTGAGACAGAGGCCACGCGGCGACCCCGCCGGTGCGGACACGGGAACCTACCGGGCGCGCAGGGCGTCGAGGAGGCGCAGGGTCTCGGTCGTGCGGTCTTGATCGGCGGTGGCGGATGCTTCGGTGGCCACCAGCTCGACGAACCGCGCCACCTCGCCGTCGAGCGCATGCTGCTCACCCTCGACCGTCACGGTGCGGGTGCCGTCGGCACCGCTGATCGTGAGGCGGCGAGGGCTGGCGATGTGATCGATCTCGACCGATGCGTGCTCGCCCTGGATCTCGCTCGGAAGCGACGAGCGAGTGATCTTCGAGTACGACACGTCGACGACCAGGCCGGGATAGGCCGCGATCACCGCCCCGGCCCCCTCGACTCCCGTAGAGATCGTGACCGCCTCGCCCGCGACCCGATCCGGCGCACCGAACAGGGTCACCATCGTGTGCAGCCCGTAGACGCCGAGGTCGAGAAGAGCGCCCCCACCCATGGCGGGATCGAAGATGTTCACGTGCTCGCCGGCACGCACCTTGGCGTAACGCGACGACAGACCCTCGAAGCGCAGCGACGCCCGACGGAGGGTCCCGAGTTCGGGGAGCATCTCGACCAGAGCGACGAAGCCCGGGTCGTAGTCGGTGCGGAAGGCCTCGAGGAGCACGACTCCGGCAGCATCCGCCTCGGCGACGAGCTCTCCCCATTCGTCGGCGCTGAGGACCGCCGGCTTCTCCACGAGCACGTGACGCCCGGCCCGCAGTGCCGCCCGCACCTGCTCGGCGTGCACGCTGTTCGGACTCGCGATGTAGACCGCGTCGACGTCGGGCGACGCGAGCATCTCGTCGAGGTCGGAGTATGCCGCCGCCGCACCCCAACCGTCCGCGATGTCGCGGGCCTTCGCGAGGTCACGCGAGAACACCGCCTCGATGCGGATGCCGGGCGTGCGGGCCACGGCCTCGGCGAACAGGGTCGTGATCGCGCCGGAGCCGATCGTCGCTATCCGGATCATGCGGTCTCCTCGTGGGCAACCGGCCCGAGCCGGTTCACGTGTCGGTGTCGAGCATCTGCCGCAGGATGCGGGCGAGGTGGGCCTGATCGGCCAGGCTCACCTCGCGCAGCTCGATCGCTTCGCGACGCACGAGCTCGCCCATCGCCGCGTCGACGCGCGCGGCACCCTCGTCGGTCAACTGGACGATCACGCTGCGACGGTCGATGTCGTTGGGGCGGCGCTGGATGAGACCGCGACCGGACAGCTTATCGAGGCGGTTCGACATGGCGGCGGAGCCGATCATCGTCGCCCCGATCAGCTGCGCGGGGCTCAGTTCGTGCGGCGGCTCGGTGCGGCGGAGGGCCGCCAGCACGTCGAACTCCCAGCTCGCCAGCCCGGCGCCGTTGAAGGCGCTCGCCCGCAGTCGCGTGAGCCGGTGCGAGACGCGCCGGAGTCTCGACATGACATCGAGGGGGGTGAGGTCGACGTCGGGGAGCCGACGCGACCAGGCGTCGATGAGGAGATCCACCTCGTCGTCGCGGTCCGCGGAAGCCATACGTCGACCGTAATGCCTCTCACCGCCCAAAGACGGCCGTCCGCGCGGGGGTTGCGCAGACCCGACTAACGCGCCCCGCCGACGCCGTCAACCCGGGGGCGCCGGCCCGTGGCGGACGGCACCGTGGGAGGACACGACAGACAGGACACTCCATGAGCATCCCCTTCGACGAATCCGACTCGCTCGACGCGACGACGGGCGACGACGCGGCCCTCGCCGCCACGCAGGACGACACGACTCTCGATGACCCGACGATGAACGGCGAGGCCGTGCTCGCCGCGGCCTTCGACGGTGAGGAGGTCGACGACGAGTCGGCGCCCGAGCGCCGCGAGGACGTCCCCGTATCCGACCTCCATCTCACCGACGCCGATCAGCCCGTCACGCAGGGCGACTCGCCCGTGGAGGCCGCTCTCGGCGAGGACGGGCAGGGAGATCTGGCCGCGGAGGACGAGGTCGGAGCGGGTCTCGACGACGACGGACCCGACGACCTGCGCACGTCGGTCTGATGCCCTCGGTGATACCTCCCGGGGGTATCATCGAGGCGTGCACGGATACGAAGCCAACAAAGACGACCTGCTGAAGCGTCTGCGCCGGGCGGAGGGCCAGGTGCGCGGAATCGCGCGTATGGTCGAAGACGATAAGTACTGCATCGACATCCTCACCCAGGTCTCGGCGGCCACGAAGGCGCTCGAAACCGTGGCGCTGTCCCTGCTGAGCGATCACCTCGGTCACTGCGTGGCCGAGGCGACGGCTCAGGGTGGTCCGGTCGCACAGGAGAAGATCCGCGAAGCAAACGAGGCGATCGCTCGTCTCGTCCGTTCTTGACACGCTCGTCCCGTTCCGACAGGAGATTCCCGTGACGATCCAGCCGAATTCCCTCACCTCGATCGGCGATGCGGTCACCGTCGCACCGTCCGGCTCGTGCTGCGGCGGTGGCGGGTGCGGCGTCGCTTCGGCCCCCGCGACGGACGCCGCGGCCAGCGAGGGGCGCGAGCTGCTCGTCGACGGGATGACGTGCGATCACTGCGTACGCGCGGTCACGGAAGAACTGCGCGCGCTCGACGGTGTCGACGGCGTCGACATCGACCTGGTCGCGGGCGGAACCTCTCGCGTGCGCATGCGAACCTCGGCACCCGTTACGAACGATGCCGTGCGCGCAGCGATCGACGAAGCCGGCTACCGGCTCGTCTGACGTCTCCCGCGACGTGGGCCGTCAGCGCCAGCGCTGGACGGCCGTGACGGCCGCGTGGAACGTGAGCTCCTGGCTCACCTCGACCGCGCGGTCGTAGCGAGGCCCGGCGAGGGCGACGAACACGGGCCCTGCCACTTCGATGAACCCGACGACGACGCCGTCGCGGGCGATCTCGTACAGCTCGAGATCGATGCGGTTCCACGGAACCTCAGACGGGGCGTACGCCTCTTCCTGGTCGATATGCCGCGCTTCCATGACCATGGCAGCTCCTTCCGTCCGCTCGCTCCACTGTGCCGCGCGAGGTCGGGTGGGCGATCGGGCTTGACGAAATCGACTCTCTGCCCTACCCGTCCACAGAAGCTACGAGACGGTCCGCGGGCGTCCTCGTCGGGGCCGCTCCGCCGACAGCGGGAAGGTGCGCCCGACCGGATTCTGTGTCACCGCCGCGGCCGCGGCATCCAGCCACTCGATCTCGGCACGCGCGTGAGCGCCCTCCGCGGCCCGCAGGATCACGGACGAGACACCCCCGCTCTCGGGGGCACCCCCGTCATCCGGAGACGACTCGGCCTCGGCGAGGCGCAGCACCGCCGCCGCGCGCTGAGCCGCGATCGCCTTCTCGGCGTCGACGCCGGGCAACGTCGCGACGAGGGCGATCTTGCGTGCGAGCTCGCCGCGCGCGGCCGGCTCGTCGGGCTCCGCCACCCACCGCGCCGCGAGCGCTCGCCCGGCATCGGTGATGCCCCAGTAGACGTGTCCGCGCTCATCGGCGCCGCGGTTGCCGACGAAGCCGTCGCGCTCGAGACGCTCGAGGGTCGTGTAGATCTGACCGACGTTGACCGCAGCCCCGGTGCGTCGCGAGTACTCGGCTCTCAGCTGGTAGCCATAGCACGGCCCCTGGTCGAGGATCGCGAGCAGCGCGTGGCGCACCGACATGCGGCCTCCGAACGGGATATCGGGTATGTACGTACCGAGTATACGAAAGCCGACTCAGCCGCCGATGGCATTCATCCCGCGCGGCGGCTGCAGGAACGACGGATCGTTGATCGCGTGACCGGGGAGCTTGCCGCGCACGCTGGCGCGCAGGACGGCGTCGATGGCCGCTCCACGGTCGGGCGCTCCCCCGCGCAACACGGGAACGAGGTCGTACTCGGCGATGGAGAACAGACAGTTGCGCACCTGGCCGTCGGCGGTGAGCCGCAGGCGATCGCAGTCACCGCAGAAGGGCGCGGTCACCGACGCGATCACACCGACCTCGTGAGGACCGCCGCCGTTCTCGACCCCGCCGAGCACCCATTTCTCGGCGGGCGCTCCGCCGCGCCCCGGAACCGGCGTGAGGTCCCAGCGGGACGAGAGGGTCGCGACGATCTCTTCGCGCGTGACCATCTGCTCGCGGTCCCACGTGTGCCCCGCGTCGAGCGGCATCTGCTCGATGAACCGCATCTGCGCACCGGAGTCCACCGCGAACTGCACGAGATCGATGATCTCGTCGTCGTTGACCCCGCGCATCGCCACCGCGTTGAGCTTGAGGGGGCGAAGCGGAGATGCCGCGGCCGCCGCGATCCCCTCGAGAACCTCCGGCAGACGGTCGCGTCGTGTGAGTGAGGCGAACTTCTCGCGCTGAATGGTGTCGATACTGATGTTCAGTCGCGCGAGCCCGGCATCGACCAGGTCGTCGAGCACTTCGGGGAGGCGGATGCCGTTCGTGGTCATGGCGATCTCGACGGGCCCTCCCGGACCTTCGATCACGGCGAGGCGTCGCACGATGTCGACGATGTCGCGGCGCAGCAGCGGCTCGCCGCCGGTAAGGCGGAAGGTATGCACGCCGGCGGCCGCAGCTACCTCCGCGATCTCGACGATCTCGTCGAGGGTGAGGATGCTGTTACGGGCCAGCCATTCGTTGCCCTGCTCGGGCATGCAGTACGTGCAGCGCAGCGAGCAGCGGTCGGTGAGCGAGATCCGCAGGTCGCGGTGAACGCGCCCGTGCGTGTCGATGAGGGGCCCGGATGCCGCATCCGCCGCCTCGACGTCGGAGCGCCGCCGCAGCGCCACCGGTACGGCGGTCACGAGCGCGGCTCCTGCGGGGTCATCTTCCGAGGCTACCCGCGGAATCGACACGGGGCTCCGTGCGGACGCTGGGACCAAAGTCCCCCAGTACCCGGTCGACTGACCGCCACGATCGACGCGGAGGGGTGATCGCTCGACAGCGAGAGACCTCCGCAATCCCCGGAATCACGCGCGATATCCTGTGGTCAGACCACATATGAGTGCTCACTAGGAGGCAACCGTGGAGTGGCTCGACCCTCTGCTTCTCGCTCGCTGGCAGTTCGGCCTGACGACGCTTTACCACTACCTCTTCGTGCCCCTCACGCTGGGCATGGGCCTCGTGGTCGCGATCTTCCAGACGGTCTGGTACCGCACCGGATCGGTGAAGTGGCTTCACCTGACGCGGTTCTTCGGCAAGATCTTCCTCATCAACTTCGCCATGGGCGTGGTGACCGGCATCGTGCAGGAGTTCCAGTTCGGCATGAACTGGTCGGCGTACTCGCGCTTCGTCGGCGACGTCTTCGGCGCCCCCCTCGCCTTCGAGGGACTGCTGGCCTTCTTCCTCGAGGCGACCTTCATCGGGTTGTGGATCTTCGGGTGGGACAAGCTTCCGCGCCTCGCGCACCTCGCGAGCATCTGGATGGCGGTGCTCGGCGCGACCCTGTCGGCCTACTTCATCCTCGCCGCGAACGCCTTCATGCAGAACCCGGTCGGCTACGAGATGGCCGCAGACGGGTCGCGCGCCGAACTCGTGGACTTCTGGGCGATGCTGACGAACCCCGTCGCCCTGGCCGCCTTCCCCCACACCATCACCTCGGCGTGGATGTTCGCCGGTGCGATCGTCATCGCGGTCTCCGCCTGGCATCTCGCCCGCGGTCGCAACGCGGAGATGATGCGACCCTCGCTGCGATTCGGCATGTGGTTCCTGGTGATCTCGTTCGCCGGGGTCGCCCTCTCGGGCGACCAGCTGAGCCTCGTCATGGTGCAGACCCAGCCGATGAAGATGGCCGCCGCCGAGGCGATGTACAACACCGCCTGCGGGGCCGACGCGTCGTTCTCGATCTTCTCTCTCGGCACCCCCGACGGTTCGGCGGAGGTGTGGTCGCTGCGCGTGCCGTGGCTGCTGTCGCTCCTGTCGACGCACTCGTTCGACGGTTGCGTCGAGGGCATCAACGACCTGCAGGCGCAGTACAACGCCCAGTTCGGCCCCGGCGACTACACGCCCGTCATCTGGGTGACCTACTGGGCCTTCCGCTGGATGATGGGCCTGGGCGGCGCGGCCGCTCTCCTCTCCGTCGCCGGCCTGTGGCTGACGCGGACGACGTCGCGCTTCACGATGAAGCCCTGGATGTGGCGCGTGCTGGTCTGGAGTGCTCCGCTTCCGCTGGTCGGCAGTCTCGTCGGATGGATCTTCACCGAGATGGGCCGCCAGCCCTGGATCGTGTTCGGCCTCATGCTGACCGAGGACGGCGTCTCGCCGAGCGTTCCGGGATGGAACGTGCTCCTCTCGCTGGTGGCCTTCACGAGCATCTACGCCGTGCTCGCCGTGATCGAGGTCGGGCTCATCGTCAAGTACGCCCAGAAGGGGCCCGACCCCCTTCCCGACCCGAACGCCCCCCGTGAACCCGACTCCGTCGAGAACACCCCGACGACGGTCTACTAGGAGCTGACATGGACCTCGCATTCCTCTGGTTCTGGATCATCGGATTCTTCTTCATCGGGTACTTCGTGCTCGACGGCTTCGACTTCGGTGTGGGCATGTCGCTGCCGTTCCTGGCGAAGGACGACGTCGGCCGCCGACAGATCATCAACACCATCGGCCCGGTATGGGACCTCAACGAGACCTGGCTGATCGTCGCCGGAGCGTGCTTGTTCGCCGCGTTCCCGGAATGGTACGCGACGCTGTTCAGCGGGTTCTACCTCCCGCTGCTGCTGATCCTGCTGGCCCTCATCGCCCGCGGCGTCTCGTTCGAGTACCGCCACCAGCGCGACGGGCTGCGGTGGAAGAGCAGCTTCGACACGATGATCGTCGTGGGCTCGGCCGTGCCGGCGTTCCTCTGGGGCGTCGCCTTCGCGAACATCGTGCAGGGCGTGCCGATCGACGCCGATATGGAGTTCACGGGATCGCTGCTGACGCTGCTCAACCCCTACGGCCTCCTGGGCGGTGCGACCACCCTGCTGCTGTTCTTCGTGCACGGCGTGACGTTCGTGGCGCTCAAGACCGACGGACCGGTGCACGAGAAGGCACGCCGCCTGGCGACACGGGCCGGGGTGCTCACCGTCGCGGTGGCCGCCGTCTTCGTGCTCTGGACCGTGACCGCGCACTTCTCGCTGCCGGTGCTCGCCCTCGGCGCGGTCGCCGCGATCTGCCTCATCTCGTCGGTGCTCGCGAACGCGCGCGACCGAGAGGGGCGCGCGTTCGCCTTCGGCGCGGTGACGATCGTCGCCGCCGTGGCGATGCTCTTCTTCGCGCTGTTCCCGAACGTGATGCCCTCGTCGACCGATCCCGCGTTCAACCTCACGATCGAGAACGCCTCGAGCACCGACTACACGCTCACGATCATGAGCTGGGCCGCGCTCATCTTCGTACCGCTGGTTCTCGCCTATCAGGCCTGGACCTACTGGATCTTCCGCAAGCGGGTGACGCGGGAGCGGATCGAGACGGCCGCAGCATCCGTCCACTGACCCGCGACCCCGGTCGCGCGGATGGAAGGATGGACCGGGTGAGCGAGAAGCGGGCGGACCGGGTGCGCGGCCCGGTCGACCCTCGACTCGTGCGGTACGCGACGGCGTCGCGGTCGTTCCTCGGCGTGACGGCGGCGATCGTGCTCGCCCAGACCGGTGTGATCGTCGGTTTCGCGTGGACGCTGACCTCGGCCCTCGTCGGAGCCATCGCCGGTCGTCCTGTCGACGAGCTCTGGCCGCTGGTGGGTGCAGCCGCCGCGTTCGTCGTGGTGCGCTCCCTGCTGATCGTCGCGTCCGAGCGGGTGTCGGCGATGGGCGCGGCCCGCGCCTCGCTGCAGCTGCGCGACGCGCTCGTCACGGCCGTCGGCAGGCTGGGGCCCCGATGGCTCGGCACGCGCAACGCCGCCTCGCTCGCCGTCGTGGCCGGCCACGGGCTCGAATCGCTCGACGCCTACTTCGGCCGCTACCTGCCGCAGCTGGTCGCGACCGCCCTCACGATGCCGATCGTCATCGGCGCGATCCTGCTCGCCGACCCCCTGTCGGCCCTCATCGTCGTGCTGACGATTCCGCTCATCCCCCTCTTCATGGTGCTGATCGGACTCGCCACCCGCGCCGTTCAGCGGCGCCAGTTCGACACGCTCCAGCGCCTCGCCGCCCGCTTCGCCGACACCGTCAACGGGCTCGGCACCCTCAAGGCCTTCGGACGCCAGCACCGGGCCGCCGACACCATCGAGACCGTCACGCGTCGCTACAAGCGCGAGACGATGTCGGTGCTGCGCGTCTCGTTCGTCTCGGGGTTCGCCCTCGAGTTCCTCGCCTCGATCTCGGTTGCGATCGTCGCGGTGACCATCGGCTTCCGCCTGCTCGCCGGCGAGATGGACCTGCTCGTCGGGCTCTTCGTGCTGCTTCTCGCCCCCGAGGCGTATCTGCCGCTGCGCCAGGTCGGCGTGCAGTTCCACGCCGCCGCCGAGGGCGTCGCCGCGACCGACGAGATCTTCGACGTGCTCGACAGCGCCCAGCAAGAGGGCCCTCGGGAAGACGACGCCCGCCCCGGTGCCGGCGGGCGGAGCATCGCGGTGCGCGGGCTGCGGGTCAGCCGAGGAGAACGGATGCTGCCGCCGGTTGATCTCGACGCCCGCCCCGGCCGCATCGTGCTGCTCGACGGACCGAGCGGGGCGGGCAAGTCGAGTCTCGTCGCCGCCCTCCTGGGGTTCGCCGAGTACGAGGGGACCATCGACATCGACGGGGTCGCGGCATCCGATGCACGGTCGGCGATCGCGTGGGCGGGGCAGCGCCCCGGTCTCGTCGCGGGCTCCGTGGCGCACAACGTCGCGCTCGGCGACCCGGCGCCCGACGCGGCGGTCGTGCGCCGCAGCCTCGCCGACGCCCAGGCGCACGACATCGACCCCGCACTCGCACTGGGTTCTCAGGGCGCGGGTCTGTCGGGCGGCCAGGCGCAGCGCATCGCCGTCGCCCGCGCCCTCTACCGGCTGCGTCGCACCGAGGGCGTCGGCGTCCTCGTGCTCGACGAGCCCTCGAGCGCCCTCGACTCCGACACCGAAGCCGCCCTGTGGGCGAGGCTGCGTTCCCTCGCCGACGACGGCACGGCCGTGGTGCTGGTCTCGCACCGCACCTCCGCGCGCCGCATCGCCGACGACGTGGTCACCCTCGCCGCTCCCCTTCCCGCAGCATCCGCCTCTCACCTGCCGCGACCCGGGTCATCCACGGCCGCGGAAGGCCCCGAAAGCGGCAACTCAGCGACGGAGGTGCGCTCATGAACGGGCGTGTGAGAGCGGTGCTGCGGGCGGCGCAGCCGTCGGCCCGCCGTTTCGCCCCGGGTGTGCTCGCCGGTGTCGGCACCGCCGTCAGCGCCATCGCTCTGCTCGCGGCGAGCGCGTGGCTGATCGCCCGCGCCGCCGAGCAGCCCGCGCTCCTCTACCTCTCTGCCGCCGTCGTCGCGGTGCGCGCGTTCGCCGTGGGGCGCGGTGTCTTCCGCTACCTCGAACGGCTCGCGGGCCACGACGCTGCTCTCGACCAGCTCGCCACCGTGCGGGCGGGGCTCGTGCGCGAGATCGTGCCGCTCGCCCCCGACGGTCTCGGCCGCGCGCGCCGCGGTGCGCTGCTGTCGAACCTCGTCGACGACGTCGACGAGTTGCAGAACCTCCCGCTGCGTGTGGTGCAGCCGCTCGCCGTCGCCGGACTCGCGGCCCTCGGGAGCGTCGTCTTCCTCGCCTTCATCTCGTGGAGCGCAGCCCTCGTTGTCGCGCTGAGCCTCGCCACGGCGTTCGCTCTCGCCGTGTGGGTCGGATGGGCCGCCGGCGGACGCGCCGAACGCGCGATCTCGCCGTTGCGGTCGGAGGTCTCCGACGCCCTGCTCGACCTGCTGACCTCGATCGACGTGCTCACCGCTTTCGGAGCGGTGGATGCGGCGCACGACCGCGTGCGGCGGGCCGACGAGCGCCTGCGTCGCGCCGTGGTGCGCCGAGGTGTCGCGCAGGGCCTCACCGCCGGCGCGGTGTCGCTGCTGGCCGGCACCGCCTCCCTTCTCGCGCTCGCGGTCGCGGCCCCCGGCGTGGTCGACGGCACGCTCACCGGCCCGGCGCTGGCGATCGTCGTACTGCTGCCGATGGCCGTGTTCGAGGTGTTCGGCCCCGTGCCCCTCGCCCTCGCGTCGTGGCGCCAGGTGCGCGCGGCGGCCACCCGGATCGCCGAGACGGTGCCCGGCGAGGTCCCCGCAGGACTCCCCCGAGACGAACCCGACGCCACCGGCCGGGCTGCGCCTCTCGTCGGCCCCGGCGGGAGCGGGATCGACCTGCGCGGCCTCGGTGCCTCGTGGCCGCGTCGCGGAGCCGGAGTCGACGACCCCGGGCGCCTCGACGACGTGACGCTGCGGGTCGGGGCGGGCGAGCGCGTGCTGGTGACGGGGCCGAGCGGGGCAGGCAAGACCACCCTCGCGCACGTGCTGGTGCGCTTCCTCGACTACACGGGCTCGTACCGGATCGGGGGCATCGAGGCGCGCGACCTCTCAGGCGACGACCTGCGCCTGACCGTCGGGCTCGTCGAGCAGCAGCCGTTCCTCTTCGACGAGTCGCTGCGGCAGAACCTGCTCTTCGCCCGCGACACCGCGACCGACGACGAGCTCGAGGGCGTCCTCGAGCGCGTCGGCCTCGCCGACTGGGCGACCGGCCGCGGGGGGCTCGACGTCGCGGTCGGCGAGCGCGGCTCCCTCGTCTCCGGCGGGCAGGCGCAGCGCATCGCGCTCGCGCGGGCCCTTCTCCACGACTTCCCCGTGCTGGTGCTCGACGAGCCGACCGCGGGGGTCGACCCCGCAGCATCCGACGCCCTGCTCGCCGACCTGCTCACCGCGGTGCCCGGCGACCGTGCGGTCGTGCTCATCTCGCACGTCGACGTGCCCGCCGCGCTCGTGGACCGCACCCTTCGCATCGAGAACGGGCGCATCTCCCCGCACCCCGCGTAGCCTGATCCCATGCAACCGCTGGTCGAGCCGATCGACGCCCTCGCCCCCACCGAGCTCATCCGCACCGCCCGTCACGCGGTGCTCGCCGGCATCGGCAACGAGGGCCAGCGCCGTCTCGCCGCCGCCCGTGTCGCGGTGATCGGCGCCGGGGGGCTCGGATCGCCCGTGATCCTCGCCCTGGCCGCCGCCGGTGTCGGTGAGATCGTGGTGATCGACGACGACGTGGTGGACGGCTCGAACCTGCAGCGGCAGGTGCTGCACCGGCTGGGCGACCTCGACCGCCCGAAGGTCGACTCCGCCGTCCGCGCCGCGGCCGACCTCTCCCCGACGACCCGGGTGATCCCCCGCGCCGAACGGCTCGACGCCGACAACGCTGTGCGACTGCTCGAGGGCGCGCACCTCGTCGTCGACGGGAGCGACACTTTCGGCACGCGCGAGGCGGTCGCCGCCGGAGCGGACGCCCTCGGCATCCCCGTCGTCTGGGGCGCGGTGCAGGAGTTCGCCGGCCAAGCGACCGTGTTCTGGTCGCGGCCACCGGCCGGAGTCGCGCCGATCTCGCTCCACGACCTCTACCCGACCGACAGCACGGGCGAGCCGCCCACGTGCGAGCAGGTCGGGGTGCTCGGATCGCTCTGCCTGCAGATCGGCGGCATCCTCGCCACCGAGGCCGTGAAGCTGATCACCGGGGCCGGCGACCCCCTTCTCGGTCGCGTCGTCGTAATCGACGCGCTCCGAGCCCGCCAGAGCGAAGTGCCCCTCCTCGCGCGCACCTCGGCGGTGCCCGCGTGAGCGGCGCAGGCCCGGGGCTGCGCAGCGTCGAGGAGCAGCTCGGGCGCATCCTCGCCGCCGTCCGCCCCCTTCCGGTCGACGTGCTCCCCGTCACCGCGGCGCTCGGACGCACGCTCGCCGACCCCGTGATCGCCGCGGGCGACATCCCCCTGTTCGACAACTCCGCGATGGACGGGTTCGCCGTGCGCTTCGACGACGTCGCGGATGCGGCGCCCGACGCACCGGTGACGCTGCGGGTGGTCGCCGACCTCCCCGCCGGCACCTCCCTCGATCCCGCCCTCGGGCCCGGCGAGGCGGCGCGGATCATGACGGGCTCCCCGGTTCCGGGCGACGCCGACGTCATCGTGCCGTTCGAAGACACCGCGGGGGGCCTCTCCGCGGGGCTCGACGACGTGGTGATCGAGCGCGCTCCTCGCGAAACCGGGCTCTTCGTGCGACGCCGTGGCGGCGACCTGCGCACGGGCGACGAGGTCATGGCGCCGGGCGTGCGGCTGGGAGCCTTCCAGATCGCGGCCGCCGTCGCCGCCGGCGTCGGCGAGGTGCGGGTCTCTCGCGCGCCCCGCGTGGTCGTCGTGTCGACGGGCAGCGAACTGACCGCCCCCGGCGCCGACGGACGACGCGGCAGCATCCCCGACTCGAACGGTCCGCTGCTGGCCGCCCTGCTCGTCGGAGCCGACACCGAGCTCGTCGGGCTCCACCGGGTGGGCGACGACCCGGCCGAGGTGACACGCGTCACCCGGGAGGCGGAGGCCGCGGGCGCCGACGTCATCGTGTTCACCGGCGGGGTGAGCGCGGGGGCGTACGAGCCCGTGCGCGGCGCGTTCTCGGCGGACGGGGCGGGCCGGGGCGGGATCGAATTCGCCGCGGTCGCGATGCAGCCGGGCAAGCCGCAGGCCTTCGGCACGCTCCCGAGCGGCACCCTCGTCTTCGGCCTCCCCGGCAACCCCGTCAGCGTCGCGGTGTCGTTCGAGGTCTTCGTTCGTCCCGCGCTTCTGCACCTGCAGGGACGCGCCGACATCGCCCGCCCCGCGGTGCGGCTGCGGGCGGCCGAGAGCTGGCGCACGCCCCCGGCGCGGCGACAGTATCTCCCCGCCGTCGTCGACCTCGCCGCGGGCACCGTGCGCCCGGCCACCGCGGGGGGCTCGGGGTCGCATCTGGCCGGAGGCCTCGCGCAGGCCCGAGCCTTCGCGATCGTGCCCGCGGAGGTCACGGAGGTCGCCGAGGGCGATCCGCTCGACGTCATACTGGTGGGATGAGCTTCACCCACCTCGACGCTGCCGGCCACGCCCGCATGGTCGACGTCACCGCGAAGCAGCCGACCGTCCGGTCGGCCACCGCGCGGGGCTTCGTCCGCTGCTCTCCCGAGGTGATCGCCGCGCTCCGCGACGGCACCGCCCCCAAGGGCGATGTCCTCGCCGTGGCCCGCATCGCCGGCATCCAGGCCGCCAAGTCCACTCCCGCCCTCCTGCCCCTCGCCCACGTGATCGGGGTGCACGCAGCATCCGTCGACCTCGTCGTGACAGACGGCGGCGTCGAGATCGAAGCCACCGTCGGCACCGCCGACCGCACCGGCATCGAGATGGAGGCGCTGACCGCGGTCTCGGTCGCGGCCCTCGCGATCGTCGACATGATCAAGGGCATGGACCGCGCCACGGTGATCGAGAACGTGCGCATCACGGCGAAGGCCGGCGGCCGCTCAGGAGATTGGACGCGCCCCGAATGAGCGTCCGTGTGAGGTATTTCGCCGCGGCCGCAGAGCGCGCGGGCGTCGACGAGGAGCACCGCTTCGAAGCATCCCTCGCCGCCCTCCGCGCGGCGATCGTCGGAGAGCACCCCGACCTCGGCGAGATCCTGCCGCGCTGCGCGGTGCTCGTGGACGGCGTGCGCACCGACACCGACGCGACGCTCGTCGACGCGACGATCGTCGACGTGCTGCCGCCGTTCGCCGGCGGCTGAGCCGCCCCCGCCCGCGTCCCCGCACGCGGGCAATCGGCCCACACGCGGGCAATCCCCGCGCCACAGCCCGCACCTCGCGTGATCCCCCGCGTCTCGAGCGGCCGAGCCGAGCCCGGCGGGTGAGCTAGCCTCCGAGGCCCTTCCACGCCGTGGTGCCGTCGGCCTCCACCTGGCGTTTCCAGACCGGCAGCTCGAGCTTGATGGCCTCGATCACCGCGCGGCACACCTCGAACGCCTCGGCGCGGTGCCCCGAGGCCACCGCGATGACGACGGCCGCGTCGCCCACGCCGAGCCGCCCGGTGCGGTGGCTGACCGCGACGATCGCGTCGGTGCCGGCCGCGGCACGTTCGGCGATGCCGTGCAGCGTCGCCTCGGCGTCGGGGTGCGCGGAGTACTCCAGTGCGACGACCTCGGTCGAGGCATCGGGATCGTGATCGCGCACGCGACCGATGAAGGTCGTCACCGCCCCGGCGGTCGCATCGTCGACGGCCGCGAGGTGCGCGTCGAGATCGAGCGGTCGGTCGGAGAGCGCGGCCAGGCGCACGGCGCTCACGAGTGGTCCGATCCGCCGAGCTGGTCGATCACGTGTCCGGCGATCGACGCGATGACGGGCATGCCGGACGCCACGGCGCGGGGCGAGCCCGGAAGGTTCACCACGAGCGCCCCCGATCCGTCGACGACACCGGCGACGCCGCGCGAGAGCATCCCCGCGGGCTTCTCGGCCGTACTGCGACGACGCAGTTCCTCGGCGATTCCGGGGAGCTCCCGCGTCACGACCCGCCGCGTGCCCTCGGGCGTGAGGTCGCGCGGCCCGACGCCGGTGCCGCCGGTGGTGACGATCAGTCGCGCTCCCGCCGCGATGGCGGCCCGCAGTCCCGCCTCGACGCTGTCGACGCCGTCGGCGACCACGGCCGCCTCCTCGCACGCGAAGCCTGCCTCACGGAGCGCGTCTACGGCGACCGGACCACTCGCATCGGGGCGTTCGCCCGTCGCCGACCTGTCGGACACCGTGATCACGG
Organism: Microbacterium sp. Gd 4-13; assembly: GCF_003095395.1. GTDB lineage: Bacteria > Actinomycetota > Actinomycetes > Actinomycetales > Microbacteriaceae > Microbacterium. Next base: position 197,828 of record NZ_QEIJ01000004.1, on the reverse strand, counting down.
CGGCAGTGCGTTGCATGCTGCTCACCCTAAACCGCGACGCGCTCGGACCGCTGGCCGGCCGCGACGGCGGCCGCAGTGATCCGGGCGGCCATGCCGGGGAAGATCAGCCCGTGGAAGGGCAGCACTCCGAGCCAGTACAGGCGTCCGGCCAGGCCCTTGGGGAAGAACACCGCGCGCTGCTCATAGCGGGCGCCGTCACCGTCGGGGCTCACGCGCATCTCGAGCCAGGCCAGACCCGGCACCTTCATCTCGGCGCGCAGGCGCAGCAGATGCCCCGGCTCGATCGCCTCGACGCGCCAGAAGTCCAGCGCGTCGCCGGCCGTGAGCACCGCGCGGCTGCGGCGTCCGCGTGCGAGACCGACGCCGCCGACCACCCGATCCATCAGGCCGCGGATCGACCACAGCAGCCTCGAGGAGTACCAGCCGTTCGCCCCGCCGATCCCCGCGATCACCGCCCACACCTGCTCGGGCGACGCCGTCGTCGTCACCGAGCGAGCGTCGACGAAGACCATCCGCCCCGCCCACTCGGGATCGCTGGGCAGCGGGTCGCTCGGCACGCCCGAGACCTCGGCGTCCTGCCAGCTGGTCTCGATCGTGTCGTCCTGCACACGCCCGAGCGCGAGAGCGACCGCTCGGCGGTACGGCGTCAGTCCTCCGGCGGGGCGGGGTATCAGCGCGTCGACGTCGTGGTCCTTCATCACGCATTCGTTCTGCAGCGACTCCACGAGGGGCCGGGCGGTCGCCCGCGGGATCGGCGTCACGAGGTTCACCCAGTGCGAAGCCAGCCGCGGCGTGAGCACGGGAAGCGCAGCGATCGCGCGCTGGTGCAGCCCCGCCTCCACCGCGTAGCCGTTCATCATCTGCCCGTAGCGCAAGACGTCGGGCCCGCCGATGTCGACGGCGCGGTTCACGGTCGCGTCGACGCGCGCGGCGCCCAGGAGGTAGTGCAGCACGTCGCGCACCGCGATCGGTTGAATGTGGTTGCGCACCCATTTGGGCGCCGGCATGTAGGGCAGCACGTCGGTGAGGTGCCGCACCATCTCGAATGACGCCGACCCCGAGCCGATGACGACACCGGCCTGCAGCACGAGCGTCGGCACGCCGCTGGCGAGGAGGATCTCCCCCACCTCGACACGCGAGCGCAGGTGCGCCGACAGCGGTGCATCGTCGGGGTGGAGTCCGCCGAGGTACACGATGCGCGCGACGGATGCTGCGGCCGCCGCGTCGGCGACGGTCTGCGCGGCGACGCGGTCGGTGTCTTCGAAGTCCTTCCCGGCCGCCATCGAATGCACGAGGTAGTAGAGCACGTCGACGTCGGCGACCGCCCGCTCCACCGCGTCGGCATCGCCCGCATCGCCCTCGACGACCTCGACCCGCGAGCCCCACTCGAAGGCGGCCACTCGCGGCGCATGCCGGGCGAGCACGCGCACGGTGTAGCCCGCTTCGAGCAGGCGGGGGACGAGTCGTCCGCCGAGGTATCCGGTGGCGCCGATCACGAGCGCGCGCGGCGGCGTCCCGTCCGTCCGGGGTTCGGCTCGCAGTTCGGGTTCGCGCCCGGTGGGCGCGGTCAGCTCGCTCATACCTGGACGTTACGCCGCAGCATCCTCTCCCCCGGAGGGCTTGACCGCACTCATGCGCCCATACCGCATCCCTTCCGACATCGCACGTCGCGGCCTCGACTGGAATCGACGGGGTGATCGCGAAAGGCTGGACCGATGAGCGAGTCAACACCGCCCACATCGTCCACCCCCCGCCTGGAGGTCGACGACGTCATCGTCGTCGACCGCAAGAAAGTGCGCACCGCCATAGGCGGCACCGTCGTCGGCAACTTCATGGAATGGTTCGACTTCGGCATCTACGGGTACCTCGCGGTCACCCTGGCGGTCGTCTTCACCTCCGACCTGCCCGAGCCCTGGGGCCTGCTGGTGACCCTCCTCGGATTCGCCATCTCGTTCCTCGTCCGCCCGTTCGGCGGCTTCGTGCTCGGCCCCCTCGGCGACCGGATCGGCCGCCAGAAGGTGCTCTTCCTCACGATGGCGATGATGGCCCTCGCCACCGCTCTGATCGGGATGCTGCCGACCTCGACCCAGATCGGGCTCTGGGCCATCGTGCCGCTGTACCTGCTGAAGATGATCCAAGGCTTCTCGACCGGTGGCGAGTATGCCGGGGCGACGACCTACGTGTCGGAGTTCTCGCCCGATCGCTCCCGGGGCTTCTGGTCGTCGTGGCTCGACGTCGGCTCCTACATCGGCTTCGCCGCCGGTGCGAGCGTCGTGGCGATCACGACCGCGATCGTCTCCTCGGTCAGCGGGCCGGACGGCATGGTCGAATACGGATGGCGCATCCCGTTCCTGCTCGCCATCCCGCTCGGCGCGGTCGCGATCTGGTTCCGCCTGCGCATCCCCGAGACTCCCTCGTTCGAGCTGGCGCAGGAGAAGGGGGCCGACCCCACGATCGCCGAGGACGGGCCCTTCGCCCGCCAGGGTCTCGTCGGAATCGTGCGCCACCACGGGAAGTCGTTGCTGATCGCGATCGCGCTGGTGGCGGCTACGAACTCCGCCGGCTACGCGCTGACGAGCTACATGCCCACGTACCTCGAACGCGAGGTCGGCGTCTCGAACCTGTTCGCGGCGGTCGCCACCGTGCCCGTGCTGATCGTCATGTCGGTGGCGCTCCCCTTCATCGGACGCCTCAGCGACCGGATCGGACGCAAACCCGTCTACGTTCTGGCCGCGGGGTCGGCGCTCGTGCTGATGGTGCCCGCGTTCCTCATCATGCAGATCGGCGAGCTGTGGGCCGTGATGATCGCCCTCGCCCTGGCGGCGATCCCGGTGGCGTTCTACGTCGCGATCTCGGCCTCGGCGCTGCCCGCGCTGTTCCCGACCGCCTCACGGTTCGGGGCCATGGCCGTGGCCTACAACGTGTCGGTCTCGCTGTTCGGCGGCACGACGCCGCTGTTCAGCCAGGGTCTCATCGAGCTGACGGGCAACACCCTGATGCCGGCGTTCTACATCATGTTCTTCGCCGCGCTCGGGCTCGTCGCCCTCCTGTCGATGCGGGAGACCGCTCGCCGGCCGCTCCTCGGATCGGTGCCGACGGTCGAGACCACCGCCGAGGCCCGCGATCTTGTCGCGCACCAAGACGACAACCCGTTGCTCGACACCTCGACGATGCCGCTCGACGTGCAGCGGCACTGATGACCCGGCACCGGTCGACGGGACGCCGCGTTACCGTCGGCCGGTGCCGAACAGTCCGCGGATGACGCCCGTGAGCAGGGTGTCCGCCGATGTCGAACCGAGGATCTGCTCGATCGGGGTCTTGGGTGCGCGGCGCGAGGTGGTGCGGGTCGACCCCGCCGTCCGCCGCAGCAACCGCTCGTACTCCTGCTGGGCCTTCTTGTCGGCCGCCGCGCGGGCCTTGTCGATCGCCGCCTGCTGCCTCGCGTACTCCGCGTCGAGCTTCGCCTTCTCCTTCGCCGCCTCCGCGGCGGCGAACGCCTCGTGCGCGGCGTTCATGCGCGCGGTGAGGATCTCGCGGGCCGACTCGCGATCGATCGAGGTGCCGTAGGCCGGCAGAAGCGCGGATGCGGCGACCGCCGCCTCGATCGCGGCAGCCGGTGTCGGCGACATGAGTCCGCGCGGGGCGCGCAGCCGCGTCCACGCGACGGGCGTCGGAGCGCCCTTCTCGCCCATCACCGTGACGATCGCCTCACCGGTGCCGAGCTCCTGCAGCACCCGTTCGAGGTCGTACCCCGACGTCGGATAGGTGCGAACGGATGCCCGCAGCGCTCGGGCATCGTCGGGCGTGAAGGCGCGGAGCGCGTGCTGCACGCGTGAGCCCAGCTGGGCGAGCACGTCGCCCGGCACGTCCTTCGGCGTCTGGGTGACGAAGAACACCCCGACGCCTTTGGACCGGATGAGCCGCACGGTCTGCGTGATCGCGGCGATGAAGTCCTTCGAGGCGTCGCGGAAGAGCAGGTGCGCCTCGTCGAAGAAGAACACGAGCTTGGGCTTGTCGAGGTCGCCGACCTCGGGCAGCACCTCGAACAGTTCGGCGAGGAGGTACATGAGGAACGTCGAGAACAGCGTCGGCTGGTCGGCCACCCCGGGCACCTCGAGCAGGCTGATCACGCCGCGTCCGTCGGGCGCGGTGCGCAGGAGATCCGAGACGTCGAACTCGGGCTCACCGAAGAAGACGTCGGCCCCGGCGTCGGCGAAGGTGATGAGTTCTCGCAGGATCACGCCCGCCGTCGCCGACGACAATCCGCCCAGCTCCTTGAGCTCGGCCTTTCCCTCATCGCTCGTGAGAAAGGTCAGCACGGCGCGGAGGTCCGACAGGTCGACCAGCGCGAGCCCCTCGCGGTCGGCGTAGTGGAAGACCAGACCGAGGCTCGACTCCTGCGTCGCGTTGAGTCCGAGCACCTTCGCCAGCAGCAGCGGGCCGAAGCCCGAAACGGTCGCGCGGATGGGCACGCCCCGGCTCGCCCCCGACCCGGCCGCCGAGCCGCCGAGGGCGAAGTACTCCGTCGGCGAGGCCCCGGCGGCCCAGTCCTGCCCGATACCGGCGGCGCGGGCGAGGAGCTTCTCGTTCGGCTGACCCGGCGTGGCCACGCCCGACAGGTCGCCTTTGATGTCGGCGGCGAACACCGCGACCCCGTGCGCCGAGAGCTGCTCGGCGAGCAGCTGCAGCGTGCGGGTCTTGCCGGTACCTGTCGCCCCCGCGACGAGACCGTGACGGTTCGTCATGGCCAGCGGGATGCGCACCTGCGCCGACGCGACGGCCTCGCCGTTGACGAGCGCTCCGAGGTCGAGCGCAGCACCGGCGAACGCGTACGCCTCGGTGAGCGCGGCGACCTCGTCGCTGCTCAGCGGGCCGGATGCAGCGGGATCAGGGGCCGAGCCACGGGCGGCCGCCGCATCCGGTGCCGTCGCATCGGGTGTTGCCGCTGCATCCGGGGTCGGTGCCGAGCCCGCATGCGCCGCCTCTGCCGCGGCGAGCGCGGCGCGCGCCTGGGCGGCCTGCAGCCGCGCCTCCGCGAGCTCCGCCTCCGCGCGCAGTCGCGCCAGTTCCGCCTCCGCCGTGGGGTCGCTCATGCGGTCAGCGTAGTGCCGTGGCCGCCGCCCCCGGTGCTGCGTGCGGGCCGACGCCGACGACCAGCCGCTCAGCTGACGGCTCAGGGGGTCAGCTGAGCGACGCTCCTGGGTCGCACGATGAACCACAGCGACGCGGCGCCGATGAGGGCACAGCCGAACATCACGATCGCCATCGACGTCGCCGTGATCCCCGCCGAACCCGAGAGCCAACCGACGAGCGGCGAGACGAGGCCGGCGACGCCGAAGTTGACGGCTCCGAGCACGGATGCGGCGGTGCCGGCGGCCTTGCCGTGACGGTCGAGGGCGAGCACCTGCACGCAGGGGAACGTGAACCCGCACGCGCTCATGAAGACGAACAGCGGGATGACCGTGCCCCACAGCCCCAGACCCAGCTGGTCGGCGACGATGATCGCCCCCGAGGCCAGGATGAGCACCGCCGTCGAGAAAGCGAGCACCCACTGCGGTCCGAAGCGCGCGGCGAGGCGGGCGGCGATCTGGTTGCCGATGACGAGGCCGACGGAGTTGACCGCGAAGAGCACGCCGTACATCTGCGCGTTGAACCCGTACGTGCCCTGGAAGAGGAACGACGACGCCGACAGGTAGGAGAACAGTCCGCTGAAGCTCATGCCTCCGATCACCAGGACCCCGACGAAGACACGGTCGCTGAAGACGCTGCGGTAGCGCTGCATCACCGTGGTCGCGCCGCGGTCCTGACGGCGGGCGGGCGGAAGCGTCTCGAAGATGAGGAACAGGGCGCATACGAGCATGAGCGCGCCGTACGCGGCGAGCACGATGAACAGACCGCGCCACGGCATGATCTCGAGCAGAGCCGAGCCGACCAGCGGCGCGATCACGGGCGCGACGCCCGTGATGAGCGCCAGGCGCGACAGCACGACCACGAGCCGCTTGCCGCCGAAGAGGTCGCGGACGATCGCCATGGCGACGACGCCACCCGCGGCGGCGCCCATCCCCATGAGCACACGCGCGGCTCCGAGCAGCTCGAGGCTGGGCGCGAAAGCGGCGAGCACGCTCGCGACGACGTGCAGACCGGTCACGATGAGCAGCGGGATGCGGCGCCCCACCTTGTCGCTGAGCGGACCGACGATCAACTGGCCGAGGGCGAAGCCGATCATGGTGCCGGCCAGCGTCAGCTGGATGGCCGCCTCCGTCGTCTGGAAGTCCTCCCGCAGGATCGGGAAGGCGGGGAGGTACATGTCGATCGTGAACGGGCCGAGGGCCGTCAGCGCCCCGAGCAGCACGATGAACACGATGCGCCGTCGCGCCGGGATCGCGTCGCCCGGGTGCAGCATGATCGGCGCGGTCGCCGGATTCGACCCGAGCGTGCGAATCGCACCGGTCGTGGCGGGCAGCGCCGTCGGTGCACGGTCGGGGACGACGGGAGTGGAGGCGGTGTCGAGCAAGAAGTCTTCGTTTCGGGACGTCGGCGAACACCCGGACGCGCCGGGCACAGGAGGGAGATCGGTGCGACGACGGCGTTCGATCTCACAGGATCGAATCGATTCGGTCGTCTGATATCGATGATATCGAACCGATCCGGTCTGCGCACCGTGTCATTCATGACCGTTCGAGAGCATTCTCAGTCTCGAACGCATCCTCCCGCATAGGGTGAAACCGTCGGAGTTCCGCCGACGGTCCTCGCCCCCGAGCAGAAGCGCCCACACCACGCACATGTCTTCCGAGAATCGCCGCACCAGCGGCAACCCCGCCACGCAGTCGCAGATCAACCAGACGGTCAAGCAGCAGCGCGAGCAGAAGCGCCAGGAGAAGCTGGCCGAGTACCAGCGTCAGCTCGCCAAGCGCCGCCGCAGCAAGCTGCTGTGGTGGGTCGTCGGCGGTACCGCCGGGCTCGCGATCATCGCGCTCGTCGCCGCGTCGTTCATCTTCGCGCCGCAAGCGGCGCCCACGTACCCCGGCGCGAACGCTTCGGGCGCCGAGATCGAGGGCGTCGAGACCTTCGACCTCCCCAACAACCACGTCGAGGGTGCCGTCACCTACGAGCAGACCCCGCCCGCCGGCGGCCCACACAACGCCGTCTGGCTCAACTGCGGCGTCTACACCGAGCCGCAGGCGAACGAGAACGCCGTCCACGCGATGGAGCACGGCGCCGTGTGGGTGACCTACGACGCCAACGCGGTGAGCGATGAAGAGCTCACGACGCTGAAGTCGAAGCTTCCGGCGACCTACATGCTCCTCTCGCCCTACGAGGGTCTCGACTCCCCCATCGTCTTGAGCGCCTGGAACCACCAGCTCAAGATCGACGCGGCCGACGACCCGCGCATCGAGCAGTTCTTCACGGAGTACTGGCGCAGCCAGAACGCCCCCGAGCCCAACGCCGTCTGCTCGGGCGCGATCAACGGCCCCGGCAAGCTCTGACGTGACCGACGAGGCGAGGACCCCCCGCCCCGCGACGCGGTGGATCCTCGTCGCGGTGGCGATCCTGGCGATCGTGGCCGTGGCGTTCGCCCTCGGCCGGTTCACCGCATTCGGCGCGTCGGCGGCGCCCGTGCGCCCCTCCACGGTCTCGGCAGAGGCGGGTTTCGCCCGCGATATGCAGGTGCACCACGAGCAGGCCGTCCGCATGGCGATGGAGATCTACCGCAAGACCTCCGACGACGAACTGCGCATCCTCTCGCACGACATCGCGACCGCGCAGGCCGGGCAGCGCGGCGAGATGTACGGCTGGCTCGTCGAATGGGGTCTGTCCCAGACCGGCGGTCCGCTGATGTCGTGGATGTCCGACTCCTCGGCCCACCAGCACGATCCCGCCACCGCCACCGAGCAGGAGCTCCGCGACGAGATGGGCATGGCCACCGACGCGCAGCTCGCCGAGCTCGAAGCGGCCACCGGCTCCGAGGCGGACTGCCTCTTCCTCGAGCTCATGATCCGCCACCACCAGGGAGCGATCCCGATGGCCCAGGCCGTGGTCGAGCTGGGTCAGGAGCCGAGGGTGCTCACCGTCGCGCAGTCGATCATCACCGGGCAATCCTCCGAGATCGATGCGATGCGATCGATGCAGACGCGCCTGAGCTGCGCCGCCTGACCGCTTCGACGCGATCGATCGGCCCGACGCTACAGTGATCGCATGACGACGGATGCTGCGACCCCCGCGCGCATGCGTCGTCCCGTCCTGGTGACGATCGTCCTCGTGCTGGTCTACCTCAGTGCGCTGTCCAACGCCGCCCTCGGTCTCCTCGTGCTGCTCAGCCGTTACCAGGTGCCCGAAGCCGAGGTGCTCATCGTCTCCCTCCTCGGAGCCGGGATCATTCTTCTCGGGCTGCTGACGCTGGCCGTCGCGTCGGCCGTGGGCCGCGGGCGCCGCCTCGCGCGCCTCGCGGTGACCGTCTACCTCGTGGTGCAGTTCGTGCTGCACGTCATCACGGTCGCGACGACGTCGTGGGATCCGGTGACACTCATCCAGATCGTGGTCGACGTGTTCATCGTCGCCGCGCTGTGGGCGCCGCCGGGAAGTCGCTGGTTCCGCCGCTGACCGCCGCGAAGGGGTTCTCTCCGAGCGTGCGCACGAGGAAACGGCGATGGACGGCGCGCACGATCTCTATGCCCCCGACGGTCGCCACCGTGATGCCGGCGACCAGGTACGCCGCATCCTCACCCGGATCGATCAATTGGAAGAAGCCGGTCGACAGCGGGATCGTGAAGATCGCCAACAGGGCGATGAACATCGCCCCGATGACGAGCCCCTTCCACCGGTTGATCGGTCGCGACAGCACCGCGAGCACCCAGATGCCGATCACCGCGAGGATGATCGTCGCGCCGGTGCGCAGTTCGGGCTGGGCCACGCCCATCTCGGCCGCGATCCGCGCGTAGACGGTCAAGGCCACGGCGATGAGCACGCCCGAGGGGATCGCGAACGTCAACGAGCGCCGAAGGAAGCCGGGCACGTAGCGCTGCGCGTTCGGCATGAGGGCGAGGAAGAAGGCGGGGATGCCGATCGTCAGACCGTCGGTGATCGACAGCTGACGCGGGAGGAACGGGAACTCCATCACGAGCGCCCCGCAGAGGATCGCCAGCGTCGTGGCGTAGGCCGTCTTCGTCAGGAACAGCATCGACACGCGCTCGATGTTGGCGATCACCTGCCGCCCCTCCGCGACGACGTCGGGCAGGTGGGAGAACTGGCTGTCCAGCAGAACAAGGCGCGCGACCGCCTTCGTCGCGGCGGCTCCCGAGTTCATCGCGATACCGATGTCGGCGGTCTTGATCGCGAGGGCGTCGTTCACGCCGTCTCCGGTCATGGCCACCGTGTGCCCGCGGGCCTGGAGGGCCAGCACGATCCGCTTCTTCTGGTCGGGGGTCACGCGGCCGAAGACGATGTTCTTCTCCAGCACCTCGCCGAGCGCCGCCTCGTCGTCGGGCAGAGTGCGCGCGTCGACACCCTCCCCCGCATCGACGCCCAGCTCGCGGGCGATCGCGGCGACCGTGCGCGGATTGTCGCCCGAGATGATCCGGATGCGGACGCCCTGGCGCCGGAAGTAGGCCAGCGTCTGGGCGGCGTCGGGCCTCACCTCCTCGCGGAAGGTCAGCACCGCGACGGGCTGGACAGCGCCGGGGAGACGCTCGGCCTCCATGTCGTCGTCCGACAGCGCAACGGGCGAGTGAGCGAGCACGAGCGTTCTCATCCCCGACGACGAGAGCGTCACCGAGAGCGAGCCCAGCGGCGTCGTGGTGTCGGTCGCCGCATCCGGGAACACCATCTCCGGGGCCCCCAGCACCCACGTTCCGCCCCCGGCATCCGCGGCTCCGTCGAGCGTGACCGCGCTCCACTTGCGCGCCGACGAGAACGGCACGGTGCCCCGCACCTCGCGGGGTCGGGGTTCGGGGAACGGGTCGCGCAGGCACTTCGCCGTCGCGTTCGCATCGGGTGCGGCGCCGTACCAGGCGAGCGCATCACGCCACCCGGCGATCTCGGTCACGGGGTGCGCACCGTCGAAGCGGATCTCGCCCGCGGTGAGGGTGCCCGTCTTGTCGAGGCAGATGATGTCAACGCGCGCGAGGCCCTCCACGGCGGGCAGCTCGTTCACGAGCACCTGACGCGCCGCGAGCTTGGCCGCGCCGACCGCGAAGGCGATCGACGTCATGAGCACGAGGCCGAGCGGGATCATCGCGGTCAGCGCGGCGATCACGTTGACCACGGCCTGCGTCCACGCCCCGCTCTCCCAGGCCTGCACCCACCCGCCGGCGGCGACCATCTGCGCGTTCAGAACGAGCAGGCCGATCGGCCCGATCCCCCAGCCGACCCAGGTCAGCACCCGGTTGATCGAGGTGCGAAGCTCGCTCGAGACCATGGAGAAGCGCTTGGCCTCGGCGGCGAACGAGTTGGCATACGAATCCGCGCCGACGCGCACCACTCGTGCCGCGCCCTCCCCCGCCACCACGATCGAACCTGACAGCGCCTCGTCGCCCGGACGCTTGTCGACCGCGTCGGACTCGCCGGTGAGCATCGACTCGTCGATCTGCAGAGACCGCTCCGAGAGCACCACGGCGTCGGCGGGCACCTGGTCGCCGGCGCGGAGCACCAGCACGTCGTCGAGCACGATCCCGTCGGGGGTGATCTCGGCATCTTCACCGTCACGACGCACCCGGGCCAGCGGGGCGTTGAGCAGGGCGAGGCGATCGAGCGCGGCCTTCGCGCGGAACTCCTGCACGCACCCGATCACGGCGTTCGCCAGCGCGCTCAGCCCGAACAGGGCGTCCTGCCAGCGTCCCAGGAGCAGCAGCACGAGGAAGCAGCCGCCGACGATCGCGTTGAACAGGGTCAGCACGTTCGCACGGACGATGCTGCCGATACTCCGGCTCGAGTCGGCGCGATACGCGTTGGTCGTGCCCGCTGCCACCCTCTCGGCGACCTGCGCCGTCGTCAGACCGGTCTCGACGTCGACCTGGACGAGCGGGGAGGGGGAGGCGGAAGCATCCATGGGCACACTGTATCCAGGAGTGCTTCCGCCCCGCGCCCCGTGTCAGCCCTTCGTCGCGCCGGCGAGCAGACCCCGCACGAAGAAGCGCTGCAGGGAGAAGAACACGATCAGCGGAACGATGATCGAGATGAACGCACCGGCGGACTGCAGGTACCAGCGATCACCCCACGACCCGGACAGCGAGTTCAACGTCTGCGTCAGAGGCAGAGACGATGTCGGCGCGAAGATCGTCGCGACGAGCAGGTCGTTCCACACCCAGAGGAACTGGAAGATCGCGAACGAGGCGATGGCCGGCATGGCCAGCGGCAGGATCATCCGGAAGAAGATCTGGCCGTGACCGGCACCGTCGACACGTGCCGCCTCAATCACTTCGGTCGGGATCTCCGAGATGAAGTTGTGCAGCAGGAAGATCGCGAGCGGGAGGGCGAAGATCGCGTGCGCGATCCACACCGTCGCGAAGCTGTGGTCGACATCTCGTAGCTCGAAACCCGGGAAGACGGCGGTGCCGCCGATCTCGAGGCCGCGCGAGAACAGCGACAGCAGCGGCACCAGCGCCATCTGGATCGGCACGATCTGCAGGGCGAAGACGAAGACGAACAGCAGGTTCTTGCCCTTGAAGTCGATCCACGCGAACGCGTACGCGGCGAGCGCGGCGATCGAGATCGGGATGATCGTGGCAGGGATCGAGATCGCGAGCGAGTTGAGGAACGAGTCGCCCAGCGTCAGCGCGGTGCCTCCCGACGTCAGCGCCTCGGAGTAGTTGTCGAGAGTGAACCCGGGGTTCACGAAGACCGTCCACCACCCCGACGTCTGCGAGTCGGCACCGGGTCGGAACGAGGTGACGAACAGACCGAATGTCGGAATCGTCCAGAAGATCGCGATGACGATCGCGATGATCGTCGCGGTCCGCGAGGTGAGCCGCTTGTGCGCCTCCGCCTCGTTGCGACGGGTCTCGCGAGCCGTCTTCCTGGCGGCGCGCGCGCTGTAGGCGGGGGCCTCCTGCACCGTGGCCATTATCGGATCTCCTTCTGCTTGCGCATCTGACGCGCGTTGTAGACGATCAGCGGCAGCACGAACAGGAACAGCACGACGGCCAGCGCCGACGAATGCCCGAAGCTCTGGAACCGCTGCTGCTGGTTGACCATCTCGAAGCCGAGCACGCTGGAGTTCGCGCGCCCGCCGGTCATGACCGCGACGATGTCGTACACCTTCAGCGAGGCGATGGTGATGGTGGTCAGCACCACGATGAGCGAGGCGCGGATGCCGGGCACGGTCACGTTGATGAATCGCTGCCACGGCGTCGTGCCGTCGAGCTGCGCGGCTTCGAGCTGCTCGGTCGGCACCGCCTTGATCGCGACCGACAGGATCACCATGGCGAAACCGGTCTGGGTCCAGATGAACACCGCCAGAAGCGCGAAGGTGTTCACGAGCGGCGTCTGATCGAGCCACCCGATGGGTTGACCGCCGAACAGCGTGACGATCGCGTTCAGGATGCCGATCTGCTCGCCCTGCCGGTAGTCGTAGACGAACTTCCAGATGATGCCGGCACCGACGAACGAGATGGCGAACGGCATGAAGACGAAGAGCTTCAGGATCTTCTCGCCGCGCGCCCGGTCGATGAACGCCGCGTACGCCAGCCCGATCGCCGTCGACAGGGTGGGGGCGAAGATCGCCCAGATGATCGTGTTGATGACCGACCAGAACCCCTCGGGGTTGGTGAAGGTCCAGATGTAGTTCTCCAGCCCCACGAACGTCTCGCCGCTCTTGTCGAAGAACGACTGGTAGATCGTCGAGATCGCGGGGTAGATGAGGCCGAGGAGCAGCAGGATGGCCGCCGGCAGCAGGAACACCACCAGCTGGAAGAAGTACCCGGCCCCCGCTCGCGAGCGGTAGTCGAAGAAGAACAGCAGCGCGCCGAGCGCGAGCGCGATGCCCACGACGTACAGAACGGCGTTCTGGTAGGGCCGCAGGAGCATGAAGGCGACTACCGGAACGGCGAAGCAGATCACGAGCCGCATCCAGAAGTAGCCGCGACCGGCCCGGGGGGCGAACTCGATGATGAGGAGGATCAGCGCGACCACGGCGCCGAAGGCGACGACCGCGATCGGGATCTGGACGAGCGGGTTCAGGTTGCCGATCCAGACGAAGAAGCTGTTCAGCGAGAACCCGATGGTCGTCTTGGGGGCATCGTCGACCGCCGGGGCGGCGAACAGCGCCACCAGCGCGACGACGAGCACCACGGCGGCGACGATCACGCCGATGGTGGCGGCGCGGCGGCCCGGCTGCGACGCGACAGCACGCGGCTGTTCCGGCGGAGCTTCCGGTGGCGCGGTGAGCGTATGCGACATTGTCATACCTTTCGCGTAGTGCGGAGAAGAGTACGCGCCGCGGGGATCATGGGATCCCCGCGGCGCGCACTCATTACGAGATCAGTTGTCGTACCCGGCCTGGATGTCGCTCAGGACCTGGTCGGTCGGGCGGCCGTCGATCCAGTTGACCATGCCCTTCCAGAAGGATCCGTTGCCGACGGTGGCCGGCATCAGGTCCGATGCGTCGAAGCGGACGACGGTCTCGGGGTCCTGCAGAAGCTCCATGGCTTCGGTGAGGAACTGGCTGGAAGCCAGCGACGGGTCGGCGTTCTTGTTGGCCGAGATGACGCCGCCCAGCTCCACACGGGCGTTCGCGAACTCGGGGGTCGACATGAACTCGAGCACCTGCTGCGTGGCCGCGGAGTCGGAGAACGCCGTGACGAACTCACCGCCGGCCTCGACGAAGGTCTCGCCGTCGGCTTCGATGCCCGGGAGCAGGAACGCGTAGACGTCGCCCTCGGGACCGATCTCGGGGGTCGCGCCCGCGGCGGTCTTCGCCTCGAGGAAGTTCGCCGAGAGGAACGATGCCTGGTGGGTCATCGCGCAGCGACCGTCGGAGACAGCAGCGGCCACGTCGGCGAACGCCGTCGAGTTGATGCTCTTCACGTCGCCGTAGCCGGCGTTGACGTACTCGGGGTTGAGCAGGATCTCGCCGACCGCGTCGAAGGCGTCCTTGATCTTCGGATCGGTGAAGGGCACCTCGTTGGCGACCCACTGGTCGTAGACGTCGGCGCCGGACTGACGCAGCACGAGGTCTTCGATCCAGTCGGTTCCGGGCCAGCCGGATGCGGCGTCGGACGCGAAGCCGGCGCACCAGGGCGCGGTGCCCGTGGTGTCGCGGATGGTCTGGGTGAGGGTGAGGAGCTCGTCGTAGGTCGTCGGGATCTCGACGCCCCACTCGGCGAACTGCTTCGGCGAGTACCAGACGTAGCCCTTGACGTTTCCGAGCATGGGAGCGGCGTAGAACACGTCGTCGACAGTGCCGTAGGTCTTCCAGTCGGGCGACCAGTTCGCGTCGACGTTCGACTCGACGGCTTCGGGTGCCGGCTTGACCTCGCCGGTGTCGACGAGCGCCTTGACGAGACCGGGCTGGGGAACGATCGCGATGTCGGGGGCGGAGCCGCCGGTGACCTTCGTGACGATGTTGCCCTCGAAGCTCTTGTCGCCGGTGTAGACGACCTCGATCCCGGTGTCCGCGGTGAACTGCTCGAACGACGCGTTGAGGTCGTCTGCCTCGACACCGGTGATGCCACCGGCGATCTGCACGGTCTGGCCCTCGACGGAGCCCGAGTCGTCCGAGGTGCCACCCTCTGCGCAGCCTGCAAGAGCAAGCCCCGCGATGCCGATGAACGCGATCGGTGCGATCACGCGGCGTCGCTGCGAACTGATCATGTGATTCCTCCTCTTCGAGGGCGCGGGCGCGACTTGCACCTGCGCAGGTTCCGTTCGGGAACCGATTCCACACCAAGGTAAGCGAGATGCTCACCGGATACAACGGTGAATCATCACGAAACGATAACCTCGCGTGAAACCCGCGCCCGCCGCATCCGACACCGTGTGGAACCGGTTCTCTTTTTTCGCGCTCTGCACTATGGTTTCTGTGATCCGGATCGGCGACGCCGCCGTCCGTGTGCAGAGATGCCGCGATGCAGGAAGGGCTACCAGTGAGCGGAATCGCCGATGTCGCACGCCTGGCGGGCGTCTCGAAGTCGACGGCGAGCCGCGCCCTCACCGGGGGCGGGTACGTCTCGGATGCGACCCGGCGACGGGTACAGGATGCCGCGGGATCGCTCGGCTACGTGCCCACCACGAGTGCGGTCAGCCTCGCGACCGGCCGCACGAACACGGTCGCCCTCATCGTGCCGCGCGTCAATCGCTGGTACTTCGGCTCGATCATCGAGGGTGTCGAGCGCACGCTCATCCCGCGCGGCTACGACCTGACGCTGTACGTCGCCGAGCCCGACTCACGCGATCGGGCGAGCCTGTACACGCACTTCCTCGCGCGCAAGAGATTCGACGGCGTCATCGCCGTCGCCCTCGAGCCCGACGACGCCGACATCGCCCGGCTGCTCTCGTTCGGCAAGCCCACCGTCTGCATCGGCAACGAACTGGCCGAGATCGCCACGCTCGGCATCGACAACACCGCCATCGGCCGCATGATCACCCAGCATCTGCTGGCGCTCGGCCATCGGGCCATCGTGTTCCTCGGCGCGACACCGAAGGGCGAGCCCACCGCCCACGACGTGATCGACCGCATCGCCGGCTATCGCCAGGCTCTCGCCGGCGCGGGGTTGGCCGACACCGCGCGCGTCCACGAATCGACACTCACGATCACCGACGGCTACGCCGCCGCCGCCGCCCTGCTCGCCGATGTCGAAAGCCGACCCACCGCCATCGTCGCGGCCTGCGACGAGATCGCGATCGGCGCGATCGTGGCCGCCCGCCGACTGGGTATCGCCGTCCCCTCCCAGCTCAGCGTCGTCGGGGTCGACGGCCACGACTACGCGGAGATGTTCGCGTTGACGACGGTGGAACAGCGCCCCGCCGCGCAGGGCGAGCAGGCCGTCGGCATCCTCCTCGGGATGGTCGACAACGCCGACGCCCCCGCACGGTCGACGATCCCGGTGCAGCTCGTCGTGCGGGCCTCCACCGCCGCACCCCGCTGACGGGGCACGATCCGGGGCCCACGACGAAGGGCCCCGGATGCTTCGCAGCATCCGGGGCCCTTCGTGGACAGGGTTACTTGAGGGTAACGCTGGCGCCGGCCTCTTCGAGAGCGGCCTTCGCCTTGTCAGCGGCGTCCTTGGTCGCGCCCTCGAGCACGGCCTTGGGGGCACCGTCGACGACGGCCTTGGCCTCGCCGAGGCCGAGCGAGGTGAGCTCGCGGACGACCTTGATGACCTGGATCTTCTTGTCGCCGACCGAGTCGAGGATGACGTCGAAGGAGTCCTTGACCTCTTCCTCTTCGGCGGGGGCGCCACCGGCGGGGGCACCGGCAGCGGCGACGGCGACCGGAGCCGCAGCGGTGACCTCGAAGGTCTCCTCGAACTTCTTGACGAACTCGCTGAGCTCGATGAGCGTGAGCTCCTTGAAGGCGTCGAGCAGCTCGTCAGTGGTGAGCTTTGCCATGATGATTCTCCTTGATCGGGGTTATTCGTACCGCGCCTGACCGTGTCAGGCTGCGGACTCCTGCTTGTCGCGCAGCGCATCGACCGTGCGAACGGCCTTCGACAGCGGTGCGTTGAACAGATATGCGGCGCCGAACAGCGAGGCCTTCATCGCACCGGCGAGCTTCGCCAGCAGGACTTCACGGCTCTCGAGGTCGGCGAGCTTGTTGACCTCATCCGCGGTCAGGGCGGCACCGTCGAAGTACCCACCCTTGATCACGAGAAGAGGATTAGCCTTGGCGAAGGCGCGCAGCCCCTTCGCGACGGCGACCGGGTCACCGTGCACGAAGGCGATGGCCGACGGACCCTTGAGTTCGTCGTCCAGACCCGTCACGCCCGCGTTGGACGCGGCGATCTTGGTCAGCGTGTTCTTCACCACGGCGTACTCCGCGTCCTGACGGATGTTGTTGCGCAGCTCCTTGAGCTGGGCAACCGTCAGACCGCGGTACTCGGTCAGCAGAACGGCGGTCGAGTCCTCGAAGTGCTTCGTGAGCTCGGCAACCGATGCGTCCTTCTGCGCCATGGCCACTCCTTGTGTGTACGAGACGCACCGCGGGAGCGGGCGTCGGGCCGCAGCATCCGGTCTCTCCCCAGCAATGAAAAAACGCTCCGGCGCAAGGCACGGAGCGTGGTTCCCGATCGGGAATTCGTTCGTACACCTGCGCAGGTCTGCGTTCACGATCCCTCGCGGGATTCGCGTCAGCTGCTTCGATCGTGCTGCGCTTCGCGCACCCCGATGACCGGCGGTCTTTGGCTTACCCCCACGATACGCCCCCGCCCCCGCCCCCGCCAAATCCATCGCCGAGACGCCGTCGTCTCGCCGAACGGCCATCCCGACTGCGTCGAAGGGATGGCGGGTCGGCGAGGGGATATCGAGTCGACGGTGAGCTCACCCGCGGGGGCGAATGCCGAACGAGGCCAGACGCGCGCCCAGAAGCTCCGGGGTCCCGATGTGCTCGTCTCCCCAACGCGCAAACCTGCGGTGGGTCGTGCCACGGATCCAGTCTTCGCGCTGCTTCTCGCGGAGCAGAACCTCGTCGATGCTCAGGCCCTGTCTCATCGCCGCATCCACGTACTTCGTCTTGCCGTCGAACTCGCCGAACGCGAAGACGTCGTCTAGACCGATGTCGACCCAGTAGATCGACCCATCCGGCGCGGGCACCGGAACCTGCAGCGATGGCGCGGCGAACCCGAGCCTCGAGAGCTGGAGCCGACTCACGCTCTCCCCGGGCAGCTGCGCCCTCCCGTCGGCGAACTCGATCACCCACCGCGCTTGACGGACGCCCCGGATCGACCCGGCGCCCGCCACCCGGTCGCTCATCGATCCGCGCCATTCCTCGGCCGTCCGCTCGTCGTAGGCACGATGGTCCGCGCCCGCGCGGAGGGCGAGAGCGGCGTCCGCAGCCGCGACGGCGACCTCCGGTGCGGCGACGCGCGCAACGTCGAGCACCGTCCGCTCCAGGGACGTGCACCTGATTCCGTCTACGACGACGACATCCGCCTCCGGGAGGCGATCCTCGTGTCGCTGCACCCCCGGGGTGCTCGACGCGTGCATGCGCGTCGTCCCGGTTTCGTGCACCCGCAGCGGAACGACTCGGAACAGGGGGAGCTTCCACAACACCGCCGCCGACACGTACGAGAAGACATGGGTGCCGCCCGACAGGTCGTTCGAGGCGGCCACGACTTCGACGAGGTGGCGGCCCTCCGGCCAGAGATCACCCCATGCCGCCGCTGTGACGAACCATCCTTTTTTCACGCGGATGAGCTGACCGCCCTCCACTGCCACACTCAGTCGGCGGTCGGACCATCCCCGATCTATCAGCTCGGCGCGAGAACGCAGCATCCGCCTCGCATCATCGACAACGATCGCCTTCTTCACGCGTCGATCGTCGCCCGCGCGTTCTCGCTGCAGGGCGCCCTGCCCGCGTCTGTGCGGAACTCGCGCCCGCGGACCGTTGGGGAGGAGACTCCGATCCACCGTTCACTTGCCGAACGGCCACCCACCTAACGCGGACAGCGTGTCGTCTCGGCGAGAAGTCGTGATCTCGACGCGCGTCGAGGCGCGCACGGCGGGGAGGCGGGGTTAGGGTCGAACGCATGTCCCCCGAACTGTCCGCGCGCAGCCCTGAGCTGGCAGCGCGGATCGTGGCCGACTCGCGCGACCGGGTCGCGTGGGTGCGCGCACGCTCGCGGGGGATCACCGCCACCGACGTCGCCGCGTTGACGAGCGACCGGGTCATCCCCCGGGCAGCCGACGCGAAGCTGCTCGGATCGGGGTTCTCCGGCAACGCCTACACGGCGCACGGCAAGGCACGCGAGCCCGAGATCGCCGCGTGGGTCGCCGCGACGCACGGGATCCAGCCGTCCTCGGCACTGTTCCACGCGGTCGTCGAGAAGCGACACCTCGCGACACCCGACGGTGTGACGGTGGATGCTGCGGGGCGGGTCATCCTCGCCGAGATCAAGACGACGAACAAGAAGTGGCGCAGCATCCCGCGCACCTATCTGCGACAGGTCTGGTGGCAGCAGCACGTGCTCGGCGCCGAGCGCACGCTCGTCACGTGGGAGGAGCACGACGGGTTCGTGCCCGTCGGAGACGAGCCTCAGTGCCAGTGGGTCGACCGCGACGAACGCGAGATCGACAACCTGGTGCGTCTGGCCACGGCGCTGATCGACGAGCTGCACCGCCGCACCATGGCGGCGCGAGCACCCGCCCCGCGCGTCGAACCTCCGCGCGAGAGATTCCGCGCACTCGCGCTGACCGACGGCTGAGCAGCGCATCGCACGATGCGGGGATAGTTGACGAAAGTCAAACAATCGGAGTAAAGTTGATGAAAGTCAACTATCGCGTCGACGGTGTCGCGACTTCTCTTCCTCGTTCGCAAAGGTTCTCATGGCCACCACTGCTTCCGAGCCCGCAACCGCGCCACGGCGCGTGCTGCCCGCGCTCATCGGACTCCTCCTCGGGATGTTCGTGTCGATGCTCGCATCGACCGTCGTCTCGACATCGCTGCCCGTCATCGTTCACGACCTCAACGGCGACCAGGCCGCCTTTACCTGGGTCATCACCTCGACCCTGCTGACGACCGCGATCTCGACGCCGATCTGGGGCAAGCTCGCCGACCTGTTCAACCGCAAGCTGCTGATCCAGATCGCCATCGCGATCTTCGTGCTCGCGACGGCGGCCGCCGGCTTCTCGCAGAACACCGAGATGCTCATCGCGTTCCGCGCGGTTCAGGGACTCGGCGCCGGCGGCCTCGCCGCGCTGAGCCAGGTCATCATGGCCGACATCATCAGCCCCCGCGAGCGCGGCCGCTACATGGGTCTGTTCGGCGCCGTCATGGCCGTCGCCACCGTCGGCGGCCCGCTCCTCGGCGGAGTCATCACCGACTCGTTCGGCTGGCGCTTCAACTTCTTCGTCGCGCTCCCCTTCGCGGTCGCGGCGCTGTTCATCCAGCAGCGCACCCTGCACCTCCCGGCCCGACCGAAGCGGGCGGTGAAGATCGACTACTTCGGCATCGTGCTGCTCGCGACCGCGGTCTCGCTGATCCTCATCTGGGTCACCAACGCGGGCAAGGACTACGACTGGTGGAGCACCGAGACCGTGCTGATGGTCGGCGGTGCGATCGTCTCGGCCGTCCTGTTCGTCATCGTCGAACTGCGCGTGTCGGAGCCCCTCGTGCCCCTCACGCTCTTCCGCAACCGCACGTTCACCCTCGCCACGATCGCCTCGATCGCGACCGGCCTGGCGATGTTCGGCACCGCGGTGTTCCTCAGCCAGTACATGCAGATGGCGCGCGGGGCGACCCCGACCGAGGCCGGTGTCATGACGATCCCCATGATCGCGGGGCTCCTCCTCGCATCCGTGATCGTCGGTTCGCTCATCTCGCGCTACGGCCACTGGAAGCCCTACCTCATCGCCGGTGGCGTGCTGCTGATCGCCGGGTCGTCCCTCCTGTCGACGATCCACTACGACACGAACTTCGTTCTCGTCTCGGTCTACATGGCGCTCCTGGGCGCCGGCGTGGGCATGACGATGCAGAACCTCGTGCTGATCGTGCAGAACACCGCGCGTCCGGAGGTCATGGGGGCCGCGAGCTCCGGCGTGACGTTCTTCCGCAGCCTCGGCGGCACCGTCGGCGTCTCGGTCATGGGCGCGGCCCTGGCGACGACCGCCGCCGGCCTCTTCGTCGATCGCGGAGCCGACATCGCGACGGCGATCGCGGGCCTCGGCGCCGACGGCGCCGCAGTAGCGGCGCAGCTGCAGTCCGGAACGATCCCGCAGGTCTCGGCGCTCCCCGAGTCCGTACGGATCATCGTCGAGGACATCTACGCGCAGTCGATCGCGAGCTCGTTCCTCATCGCGGTGCCGATCGCCGTGATCAGCCTGATCGCGATCATCTTCCTGCCGAACCACCCGCTGAACCGCATGACCACGAGCGAGCGGATCCACGCCGGAGAAGCCGACCTCGCGACGGTCTCGACCTCCGAGGGCATGTCGGTGCTCGCCGGAACCGGTACGGTCACGACCGTTCCCGAGAGCGACGCACGTGCAACGCGCTCGTCCGTCGGCGAGAATGACTGACATGACCGCCACCGACTCCCCCGCCGACGCGACGATCCCGGTCGACGCACCGGCGGGGGATGACCGGTCCGTCGCGGTCGAGGCGCTGGAGGGCTCGTTCGCCGAGCTGATGATGGCCTACCGCCGCCACCTCGCCGCGGCGGCCGACCGCGTGCACCCCGGCATGCTCCCCGGCACCTTCAAGGTGCTGTCGTTGATCGGTCGCTCGGGATCGACCACGCTCTCGGCCCTCACCGAGCACCTGGCGTCCGACAAGGGGCTCGTCAGCCGCAGCGTCTCGGAGCTTGAGGGGCTCGGACTCGTCGCGCGCACGCTCGACCCGGGTGATCGACGGTCTCGACTCATCGCGGTCACCCCCGAGGGCGCGGAGCGCCTGGCCGTCGCCCGCGCTCCGCAGAAGGGGCGCCTGTTCACCGTGCTGGAGGACTGGTCGATCGACGACATCCGCCATCTCACCCGCCTGCTGCATTCGCTCGCCTCCGGCGAGACGCCGGAGGCCTGAAGGGCGAGCTTCTTTCCGCGGTGACACCCGCGTAACACCGCGGAGACACTTCCGCGGTTGACTGGTGTCCGTCGTCGGCACCGTCGCCGTCGTCGCCCATCGCACGGAAGGAGCGCCGATGAGATTCCGGCCCCACCGCCCCGAGTCCCCCTCCAACGTCGCGCTCGCCGATCCGCCCGCGCTGCCGTCGACGATGAGCGCCGCGGTCATCGACAGGACGGGGGATGCTGCGCAGCTGCACCTCGCGACGATCGACACCCCCGTACCGGTGCTGAGCGAGGTGCTCGTGCGGGTCGTCGCCGCCGGCGTCAATCCGATCGACGCCAAGACGCGATCGGGCGCGGGAGTGTCGGCCGCGATCGGTTCGTTCCCGACGGTGCTCGGCTTCGACTTCAGCGGCGTCGTCGTGAAATCCCCGTACGAGGCGCACGCGTTCCCCGTGGGAACGGAGGTGTTCGGTATGGCGGGTTTCCCCCGCACCGGCGGCACCTACGCGGAGTACGTCACGGTGCCCGCGCTCTCGCTCGCGCGCAAGCCCGCGTCACTCTCGCACGTCGAAGCCGCCGGCGTGCCGGTGGCCGCGCTGACCGCGTGGGGCCTGGTGGTCGAGACCGCCCTCGCTCACGAGGGGCAGCGCATCCTCATCCACGCCGGCAGCGGAGGCGTGGGCCATTTCGCGGTGCAGTTCGCGTCGTACTTCGGGGCGCAGGTCATCGCGACGGGCTCCGCCCGCAATGCCGACTGGCTGCGCGACCTCGGCGCCCGCACCGTCATCGACCACGCCACCCAGCGGTTCGAGGATCACGTCTCCGACGTCGACGTGGTGATCGATCTCGTCGGCAACGTCATGGACGACACGGGCACCCGCTCGCTCCGGGTGCTCCGTCCGGGCGGACTGCTCATCGAGGTGCCGACCGGCGCCTGGCCGGGGTTCTACGAGGCGGCGACCGCCGAAGGCTTCCGCGCCACGAGCTTCAAGGTCGCGCCCGACGGTGGAACGCTCGCGACGGTCGCACGCCTGCTCGAGTCGGGCGCCGTGCAGGTCTACGTGGATCGGGTGTTCGGGCTCGACGAGGCGGCCGACGCGCACCGCGAGCTCGAACACGGACACACGCGGGGCAAGCTCGTCCTGCGCGTCAGCGACGACTGATCCGAACCGCCCGTTGCGCGAGGGGGGTCGCGCAACGGGTGCCCCGGTGGGAGGGTGGGGGCATCGGCGCGCGACGATGCGCGCCCCCTCACGAAGGAGCGACGAAGATGTCGACGAACCGAGCGGTTGCGTACAAGGGTCCTGGTGTCGTGGAGGTCATCGACACCCCGTATCCGGAGTTCGTATTGAAGGACGGGCCGGGGGTGAATCCCGCGAACGTCGGACGGAAGGTTCCTCACGGAGCGATCCTCCGCACCGTCGCCACCAATATCTGCGGATCCGACCAGCACATGGTGCGCGGGCGCACGACCGCTCCCGAGGGGCTCGTGCTCGGCCACGAGATCACCGGCGAGGTCATCGAGGTCGGCCCCGATGTGGAGTTCGTCAAGGTCGGCGACATCGTCTCCGTCCCGTTCAACATCGCTTGCGGTCGATGCCGCAACTGCAAGGAGGGCAAGACGGGCATCTGCCTCAACGTGAACCCCGATCGCCCGGGCAGCGCCTACGGGTACGTCGACATGGGCGGATGGGTGGGCGGCCAGGCCGAGTACGTGCTCGTCCCCTACGCCGACTGGAACCTGCTCGTCTTCCCCGACCGCGAGCAGGCTCTCGAGAAGATCCTCGACCTCACCATGCTCTCCGACATCTTCCCGACGGGATTCCACGGCGCCTACACCGCGGGGGTGCGTCCGGGATCCACCGTGTACATCGCCGGTGCCGGGCCCGTCGGTCTCGCCGCCGCCGTCTCCGCCCAACTGCTGGGCGCCGCCGTGGTCATCGTCGGCGACCTGAACGAGGAACGCCTCGCCCAGGCTCGGTCGTTCGGCTGCGAGACGGTCGACGTCTCGAAGGGCGATCCGAAGGATCAGATCGTGCAGATCCTCGGGGTTCCGGAAGTCGACTGCGCGGTCGACGCCGTGGGGTTCGAGGCTCGCGGTCACGGTTCCGACTCGGCGCAGGAGGCACCGGCGACGGTGCTGAACTCGCTGATGGACCTCACCGCGGCGGGCGGCGCGCTCGGCATTCCGGGGCTCTACGTGACGGGCGACCCCGGTGGCGTGGACGAAGCCGCGAAGGTCGGCTCGCTCTCGCTGCGACTGGGACTCGGCTGGGCGAAGTCGCTGTCGTTCACCACCGGTCAATGCCCGGTCATGCGGTACAACCGGCAGCTGATGATGGCGATCCTGCACGACAAGGTGCAGATCGCCCAGGCCGTCCACGCCACCCCGATCACTCTCGACGAAGCCCCGCAGGGCTACGCCGACTTCGACAGTGGCACGGCCCGCAAGTACGTGCTCAACCCGAACGGGTACATCACGGCGGCCTGACCGCGTCGCCCAGCGGGCGGTGGGCGTTCAGTGCGCGAGCACCCGCCGCCCCTCGGCGACCACCTCGTCGGCGATGGCGTCGAGCAGGTCGGACGTGAGGTTCCACTGCTGCCAGTAGAGCGCGACGTCGATCGGCGGGCCACCCAGGGCGACGAGCCCGCCCGTCCGCAGGTGCGCCTCCGATTGGAAGCGCGGCAACAGCCCCCACCCCAGTCCGCGTACGACCGCTTCGGCGAACTCGCTCGACGCCGGCACCAGGTGTCGTGGCGGCGCCGACGGGTCGACATCGTTCGCCGACAGCCATCGCGACTGCAGATCGTCGCGCCGATCGAAGTCGACCACCGGGGCGGCGGTGAGCGACGCCGCATCCACGCCCCCGGCGAACCACCGGGCCGCGAACGATGCGCCGGCGACGGCCTCGTAGCGGAGCACCCCGAGCGCGCGGACGCGGCATCCGCCCACCGGCTCCGCACGCGAGGTCACGGCCCCCATCACCGTGCCCGATTCGAGAAGACCCGCGGTGAAGTCCTGGTCGTCGCGGTGCAGCTCGAACACGATGCGCCGGCGTTCGGCGAGACGGGCGAGCGGCGCCAGGAACCAGGTTGCGAGGGAATCGGCGTTGACGGCGAGGGGCACGACAGCCGTCGCCCCCTCGTCTTCGTCGCCGATCTCGGCGAGGGCGTCGTGCTCGATGAGTGCGAGCTGGCGGGCGAGGCGCACGACCGCCTCCCCCGCGTCGGTCGCCCGCACGGGCTTGGAGCGCACGAGCACCACGCGACCGAGGCGGTTCTCGAGCGCGCGGATGCGCTGACTCACGGCCGACGCCGTGATGTGCAGGCGGCGAGCGGCCGCCTCGAGGGTGCCCTCGTCGATGACCACGGCGAGAGTGCGGGCGAGGTCGAGCGGGATCTGCATGAAGCAACGCTAATGGCAGCGAAGAATATTGAGCTGTACGTGATATCACCGCGCACGTAGCGTCGGAGCGTGATCACCTCGTTCTTCGCCGGCGTCGGGCTCGGCCTCTCTCTCATCGTGGCGATCGGGGCGCAGAACCTGTTCGTGCTGCGTCAGGGGCTCCGGCGCGAGTTCGCCCTCACGGTGGCGCTCGTCTGCGCGGCCTCGGATGCGCTGCTCATCGCGGTCGGCGTATCGGGTATCGGGCTCGTGCTGGCGGCCGTGCCCTGGGTGATCGACGTCGTGCGGTGGGCGGGCGCCGCGTTCCTGCTCTGCTACGGGCTCCTCGCCGCACGCCGCGCCTGGCGCCCGGGCGGTGCGACGCTGCGCGTCGAGGTCGCGCCCGCCCATGAGAGGACGGATGCTGCGCCCGCCGCCACAGCGCTGGCGACTCGACCGCGTCTGGCTCCCGTGGTGCTGACGTGCCTGGCGCTGACGTGGCTGAACCCCCACGTCTACCTCGACACGGTGTTCCTGCTCGGTTCGATCGCCACCGCGCACGGCGATACCCGGTGGGTCTTCGCCGCGGGAGCCATGATGGCGAGCGTGGCCTGGTTCTTCGCGCTGGCCTTCGGCTCGCGTTACCTCAGTCGGTGGCTCGCAACCCCCCGCGCGTGGCGGATCCTCGACGGGGTGATCGCCGTCGTGATGATCGCGTTGGCGGTCAGTCTGGTGCTCCCGCACTGACAGGGCGCCGGGCGTGCGGCACGATGGGCAGATGCGCCGCATCCGTGTCGTCGTCCGAGGTCTGGTCCAGGGGGTCGGGTACCGCTATTCGGCGGGCCGTTTCGCTCGACGCGCCGAGGTGGCGGGGTGGGTACGAAACAGAGCGGACGGATCGGTCGAGGCCGAGGTGGAGGGCTCGGGCGAGCAGATCGACGCGATGCTCGCCTGGATGGCGCACGGGCCGCCGGGCGCCCGCGTCGACGACCTCCAGGTCACCGACATCCCCGCAATCGGCGCGGGCGGATTCGAGATCCGCGACACGGCCTGACGGCAGACGCGAAGAGGGCCCCACCGGAGACCGGTGAGACCCTCTTGTACGCGATGCGTCAGACGATGGCGTTGACGTCCAGCGGAATGCCGGGGCCGAACGTGGTCGACACCGCACCCTTCTGGATGTAACGGCCCTTCGAGCTCGACGGCTTCAGGCGAACGACCTCTTCGAGAGCCGCGGCGATGTTCTCGTCGAGCTGCTCGGCCGAGAACGACGCCTTGCCGACGACGAAGTGCACGTTAGCGTGCTTGTCGACGCGGAACTCGATCTTTCCGCCCTTGATCTCCTCGACGGCCTTGGCCGGGTTGGGGGTCACGGTGCCGGTCTTCGGGTTCGGCATCAGGCCGCGGGGGCCGAGCACCTTGCCGAGACGACCGACCTGGCCCATGAGCTCGGGGGTCGAGACGGCGGCGTCGAACGACGTGTAGCCGCCGGCGACCTTCTCGATGAGCTCGGCTCCGCCGACCTCGTCGGCGCCGGCTGCGATGGCAGCCTCGGCCGCGGGACCGGTGGCGAAGACGATGACGCGGGCGGTCTTACCCGTGCCGTGGGGCAGGATGACGGTTCCGCGAACCATCTGGTCGGCCTTGCGGGGGTCGACGGCGAGCTTCAGCGCGACCTCGACGGTCGAGTCGAACTTCGCCGAGCCGGTCTCCTTCGCGAGGGCGACAGCCTCGGTGGGGGTGTAGAACTTGTCCGCCTCGATCTTGGCGGCAGCGGCCCGGAAGGCCTTGGACTTGGTAGCCATATTCGTATTCCCCTCAGCCCTCGACCGTGATGCCCATGGAACGGGCGGTGCCGGCGATGATCTTCGACGCGGCCTCGATGTCGTTCGCATTGAGGTCGGGCTGCTTGGTGGTCGCGATCTCGCGCACCTGCTCCTTGGTGAGCTTGCCCACCTTGGTGGTGTGCGGGGTCGGCGAGCCCTTGGACAGTCCGGCGGCCTTCTTGATGAGCTCGGCGGCCGGCGGGGTCTTCAGGATGAACGTGAAGCTGCGGTCCTCGTAGACGGTGATCTCGACGGGGATGACGTTGCCGCGCTGGGCCTCGGTCGCCGCGTTGTACGCCTTGCAGAACTCCATGATGTTGACGCCGTGCTGACCGAGCGCCGGACCGATCGGCGGCGCGGGGTTGGCGGCGCCGGCCTTGATCTGGAGCTTGATCAGGCCGGTAACCCTCTTCTTGGGTGCCATTTCCTTTTCCTTTCATCGAACGATTCGGGCCCTTCGACAGGCTCAGGGACCGAATCCGTTCTCCCGCACGTCCGGCATCTCCGGGCAGCGGTTCCCCTTCTCGGACCCTTCGACAGGCTCAGGGACCGAGAGGAAGTCTGTGGTTACTGCTTGGTGACCTGGTCGAACGACAGCTCGACCGGGGTCTCGCGCTCGAAGAGCGACACGAGCACCGTGAGCTTGCCGCTCTCGGGCTTGATCTCGCTGATCGAACCGGGAAGACCCGCGAACGAGCCCTCCTTGATCGTGATCGTCTCGCCGATCTCGAAGTCGACCTCGGTGACGACGCTGCGCGCGAGCGGCTGGCCGCCCTTCGTGGCGCCGGCCTTCGCGGGAGCGACCTCCTTGACCTCGACGAGGCTCTTCAGCATGTTGAAGGCCTCTTCGAAGCGGAGCGGGGTCGGGTTGTGCGCGTTGCCCACGAAGCCCGTGACGCCGGGCGTGTGACGCACGACCGACCAGGTGTCTTCGTTGAGCTCCATGCGCACGAGCACGTAGCCGGGGATCCGGACGCGCGTGACCATCTTGCGCTGACCGTTCTTGATCTCGACGACGTCCTCCATCGGGACCTCGACCTGGTAGATGTCGTCCTCGACCTCGAGCGTGGACTTCCGCTGCTCGATGTTGGCCTTCACCTTGCGCTCGAACCCGGCGTAGGAGTGGATGACGTACCACTTGCCCGGAAGCATCCGCAGATCCATGCGGAACTCTTCGTACGGGTCGGCGTCCTCGTCGCTCTCGCCGTCGGCCGGGGCCTCGGCGGCATCGGCGGGCGAGACGGATGCTTCGACGTCGTCGACGACGGACGCCGCAGCATCCACATCCTCGACGAAGTCCTCGTCGAGCACAGGCGCGTCGGGCTCTCCGTTGACGTCGGGACCGTCGTAGGGGGCGACCTCGTCAGCAGCCTCGGCGGAACGCTCGGCGACGTCGTCTTCGAGCGACTCGGTGAGCACCTCGGCGGCGGCCTGGGCCTCGGCGGCCTGGTCGATCTCGAGCGCGTCGTTCACGACCGCGTCGGCTTCGGGGTCGTCGACCTCGATCTCGTCGAGACCGTCGCTCTCATCGGAGCCGTTCTCGTCTTCGATGTGCAGGGCGACCTGCTCGGCGGGTGCGACGGAGCGCTCCTCGGCGGCGAGCTGGTTGCCCTCCTGGGCTTCGTCGTCCTCGCTGGACTGCTCGGCCGCGGTCGCCCAGTCGGCGTCGTCGGTGAATCGTTCTGACACTTGTGTTCTCTTCCGTTCGTGGTGCGAGCGCTCGACGCGCTCCGCGGGCGCAGAAGCGCCGCTCAGGGGACGGTGCCGCCCGGTACGCCGAACACGACGCTCGTGACCCAGACGAAAAGCACGTCGAGCCCGTAGACCAGCGCCATCATCACGACGACGAAACCGAGCACGACTGCCGTGAACTTCAGCAGCTCCTGACGGGTCGGCGTGACGACCTTGCGAAGCTCTGCGAAGACCTGGCGGATGAAGATGACGATGCGCAGGAAGAAGTTGGGCTTCTTCTCGCGCGGCGCGTCACGCTTGGCGACGACGTCGCCGCCCGCCGGCTCATCCTGGACCATCGAACTCACCTGAGTACCTTCCGTGTGTCAGCGTGCGCTGACGCGCAGGGCGGACAGGAATCGAACCTGCAACCTGCGGTTTTGGAGACCGCTGCTCTGCCAATTGAGCTACCGCCCTAAGGCCATGCGGCCCGGGATGCCCACAGTCTTCCACCCTGACCTGACCGGGAATTGTCGTCCCGACCCGCGGGCACGGCGAAAGAATGCAGACTTCAACTGCTCCATCCAGTCTATGCCATGCCCCCGGCGGTGGCGAACCGGGCGCCCAGATCGTCGAGTCGCCGCATCCGAGTCGCTCCGGCGAGCCCTTCTCGAGACGCGGGCAATCGGGCCGCACGCGGGCAATGCGGGTGCATATGCCCGCGTGTAGACCGAAAGCCCGCACGTCGCGCGAGGTGGCGACTCAGGATGCTGCGGGGCTCAGCCGATGCGGATGAGCTTCTTGTTCACGAACTCGTCCGCGGCCAGCAGGCCCAGCTCGCGGGACGTGCCGCTGCGCTTCACGCCGCCGAAGGGCAGCTCGGGCGAATCGGCGAGCACGAGGTTGACGTAGACCATGCCGGCGTCGAGACGGTCGGCCACGCGCTCGGCCTGCTCGGCGTCGGTGGTGAAGACGTACGACCCGAGCCCGAACGGGGTGTCGTTCGCGAGCTCCACCGCCGCATCCTCGTCGGCGACGCGGTACACCGCGCCGACGGGGCCGAAGAACTCCTCGCTGTAGGCGTCCATGTCGCGCGTGACCCCGGTGAGCACGGTCGGTGCGAAGAACGCCCCGTCACGCGTGCCGCCGGTCACCACCGTGGCCCCCTGCGCGACGGCGCGGTCGACCTGCTCGGCGAGGCGTTCGGCGGCCACCAGCGACGACAGCGGACCGAGCACGGTGTCGTCGGCGTCGGGGTCTCCGACCTTCGCGCCGCTCATCTGGGCGGTGAACTTCTCCAGGAACGCGTCGTATAGGTCGTCGACCACGATGAAGCGCTTCGCGCCGTTGCACGACTGCCCGGTGTTGTCCAGGCGCGCGCCGACGGCGGCCTCCACCGCCGCGTCCAGGTCGTCGGTGGACAGCAGGATGAAGGGGTCGGATCCGCCGAGCTCGAGCGCGACCTTCTTGAGGTTGCGCCCGGCGACCTCGGCGACGGCGGCTCCGGCGCGCTCCGATCCCGTGACCGAGACACCGTGCACGCGGGGATCGGCGATGATGTCGGCGGCCTGCTCGTTCGTGACGCGCAGGTCGACGTAGGCGCCGTCGGGGAAGCCCGCGTCGCGGTAGATCGCCTCGATCGCGAGGGCCGACTCCGGGCACTGGGGCGCGTGCTTGAGCAGGATCGTGTTGCCGATCGCCAGGTTCGGCGCGGCGAAGCGGGCCACCTGGTAGTACGGGAAGTTCCACGGCATGATGCCCAGCAACGCCCCCAACGGAGACCGCCGGATGACCGCGGTGCCCTCACCGAGGATGTCGATCGGCTGGTCGGCGGTGATCCGATCCATCTGGTCGGCGTAGTACTCGGTGATGTCGGCGGCGAAGCCGACCTCCTCGAGCGCGGCCGCGTGCACCTTGCCCATCTCGCGCACGATGATCGCGGCGAGATCGTCGGCGCGATCGCGGTGCAGCTGAGCGGCCCGGCGCAGCAGCTCCGCCCGCTCGGCGGGTGCGGTGGCGGCCCAGGTGCGGGCCGCAGCATCCGCCCGCCGCACCGCGTCGTCGACGGCCGCGTCGTCGAAGGTGTCGTAGGTGGCGAGGGTCTCGCCGGTGGCGGGGTTCACGACGGCGTAGTCGGTCATGGCTTCTCCGATCGGTTGGCTGCGGTCTGGCGCCGGCGACGAGCGCTCGGCGGGGCGTCGAGCGACAGGGTCTCGCCCCGGAAGAAGGCGGGGCGACGGATCGCCTGCCACACCATGATGACGATCCCGAGCACGATGATGGTCACGCCGAGCACGAACACGAGCCCGACGCCGAAGACCGACGAGCCACTGCCGTACTCGGGGTCCATGCTGTCGATGAGGGTCGTCACGAACAGCACGGCGAGAATCACCCCGCCGATGAGCGGGAAGAGGAACGTGAAGAAGACGTTGCGCACCGAGTCGAACCATTGCTTGCGGAAGTACCAGACGCACGCGAACGCGGTCAGGCCGTAGTAGAAGCAGATCATCATGCCGAGGGTCAGGATCGTGTCGGTCAAGACGCTGACCGAGACGAACCGCATGACCGCATAGAAGACGGATGCGACGATGGCCGCCGCGATCGTGGCGTACCCCGGCGTGAAGAACCGCGGGCTGACCGTGGCGAACTTCGGCGGAAGCGCTCCGTAGTGCCCCATCGCGAGGAGCGTTCGGGCGGGCGAGACGAACGTCGACTGGAGCGACGCCGCCGAGCTCGTCAGCACCGCGAGCGAGACGAGGAACGCCAGCGGCCCCATGATCGGTCCCGAGAGGTGGAAGAACACGTTGTCGCTGATGTCGGAGTTGCCGAGTCCGAGCTCGCCCGTGCCGACACCCGCGAACATGATGAGCGAGATCGACAGGAGCAGGTAGAGCACCACGATCGTGATGACCGTGATGGTCGCCGCGCGCCCCGGCGTCTTGTCGGGATCCTTCGTCTCCTCGTTCATCGTGAGGGTGACGTCCCACCCCCAGAAGATGAAGATCGACAGCGAGAGCCCGGCGGCGAACGCGCTGAACGACGACACCGCGAACGGGTTGAACCAACTCCAGTCGACGGGCGTGGCGTCGAACGCGTTGCCCGAGGCGACGTGCACGATCGCGGCGATGGCGAAGACGACGAGCACGAGCACCTGGAAGCCGACGAGAACGTACTGCAGCTTCTGCGTCGTCTGCATGTCCCGGTAGGAGACATAGGTCGCGCCCAGCACGAACAGCAGACAGACGATGACGTTGACGAGCGGGTCGGCCGCGATCTCGGCGATGCCCGGGTTGTTCGTGATCTGCGCGATGAGCAGGAAGAGGAAGTCGACCGCGATGCCGGCGAGATTCGACAGCACGATCACCGTCGCCGCGATCAGGCCCCACCCCGCCATCCAGCCGATCCACGGCCCGAAGGCGCGCGAGGCCCAGGTGAACGACGTGCCCGAGTCGGGCATGCGGTTGTTCAGCTCGCGGTAGCCGAAGGCGACGAGCAGCATCGGGATGAAGCCCACGAGGATGATCGCGGGCACCTGCACGCCGACCTCCGAGGCCGTGGGGCCGAGCGCTGCGGTCAGCGTGTAGGCCGGCGCGATGCACGAGATGCCGATCACGATGGCGCCGATGAGGCCCACCGTCCCGGCCGAGAGCCCCTTGCCGGAGAGGCCGCCGGCCTCGGCGCCGGCGGTGGGGGCGAGCGGGGTGCCTTCTGGAGCGGTCATCGTCGATCTCCTTCGGTGGCGCGGGTACGGGGCACGACCAGGAGCGGCACGGGGAGTTCGTGCAGCATCTTCGCCGCGGTGGATCCGAGGAACAGCCGTCGCGGCTGCGCGAGGCGCGACGAACCCACGACGGCGATCTCGCCCGGGTCCCAGGCCGCGGCGCCGACGGCGTCTTCGATGCTCTCGCCGCGGGCCACGACGGCGTCGGCGGCGAGTCCTTCGGGCAGTGCTTCTCGCGCCCGGCCCAGCACGCCTTCGGCATGCTCGGAGCCGGCGACGCGGATGGCGGCGGTGTCGAGGCCGGCGGGCAGGTCGATCGTCTCGATCGAGATGAGCCTCAGCGGGACGGATGCCGCCGTCGCGAGCGAGACGCTCTCCTCCAGCAGCACGTCGGCGCCCGGCCGGGTGCCGACGAACGTGGTGACGCGGGTGAGCGCGGTCGCCGGATCGAGCAGCCGCGACCCCTCCGGGGCCAGCGCCACCGGCACGTCGGAGGAGTGCAACAGCTCGCTCGCGACGCTTCCGAGCCGGTGTCGGCCCCGGATCCCCCCGTTGGCCGCCCCCACGACGATGCACCGGGCACCGAGCTCGTCGGCTGCGGTGATGAGGCCCTCGGCGAACGACTCGGCGTACCTCAGGTGCGTGCGGTGGCGCGCGGCATCCGCGATCTTCTCGACCGCCCCCGCCAACCACGTCTCCGCCTGCTCGCGGAGGTGCCGGACGTACCCGGCGTCGGGCGGCACGATGGCGTTGCGCGACTCGTCGGGCAGGACGAGCACGACCTCGAGGGGCGCACCCGAGGCACGGGCGAGGCGGGCCCCGAGGGCGAGGGCGTCGTCCCCGGCGTCGGTGGCGGTGTAGCCGACGACGATCGGCGCGCTCATGCGCCCGGCTCGCTCTCGGCGGCGTCGGAGCGCGAGGTCAGGATCTCGGATGCGGCGTGCCGCCCCATGCGGATCGCCCCGTCGACGTGCTGGTAACCGGGACCGGCGATGTCGCTGCACGCGAAATGGATCGGACCGACCGGCTCGCGCAGGTATCGGCCGTAGCGGGCGAGTCCGCCGATGTCGAAGCTCGCGGCGTAGGCCCCGCGGGTCCACTCCTCGGTGCCCCAGTCGCTCTCGTAGTAGACGACCGGGTTCTTGGCCTCTTCGCCGTAGTAGTGCGAGAGGGATTCGAGGATGCGCTCCTTGCGCTCCTCGGCCGACAGGCGGAACAGGTCATCGGCGGTGCGATCCGAGACGAAGCCGACGAGCGTGCCGCGCTCGTCGCCGTGGTTGCTGTTGTCGTAGGCCTCGTGCGAGAGCTCGTAGGGGCTGAACGCGGTGCCCGACAGGCCCTTGTCGCGCCAGAACGGGGTCTCGTACACCGCGTGCACCTTGATGACGAACCCCATCGAGATGTGCTGGTGCATCTGGTGCTGCAGCCGCGGAAGCGGCGGCACGAACGAGATGCGCGGGTAGAGCACCGGCGCGAGCGCGAGGATCGCGTGGCGGGCCCGCACGGTCATACCGTCGGCGATGGCGATGACGCCTCCCCCGGTCGCTGAGCTCGTCGAAGCGTCCCACTCGAGGGAGCGAACCGGCTGCCCGAGGAAGACGTCGTCGCCCAGGCGCTCCGCGAGGAGGAGCGGCACCTGCTGGAGCCCGCCGACGACCCGCTTGTCGAGGATGAAGTCGGCATCGACGAGGTGGGAGTACGACCCGGCAGAGGCCGCCATGAGCAGCGACGCCAGCAGCGAGAAGGAGTGCGTCGGCTTGGTCAGCATGGCCGATCCGGTCGCGAACGCGAGGTTGCGCACCGCCTCGTCGTCGTCGGTCTGCGCGCGCAGCCACGCGTCCCACGACACGGCGTCCCACTCCGCCGCCTTCTCGTGCGCCCACGGCCGATCCGGGTCGATCTGGGCGACCATCGCGTCGAGGCGCTCGGTGATCTCGGCGATGGTGCGCTCGGTGTCGGCGCTGACCGGGAACATCTCTCCGGTGAAGCGGTGCGCCACACCGTCGGGGCCGACGTAGACGCTCTCCCCCTCGCGGTACCGGCTGAAGGTCTCGAGCCCGAGGTCGGCGACGGTCTCGATGAGGGCGTCCTGATCGGGCGAGACCCACTGCCCGCCGAGCTCGAGCATCGCGCCGTCGATGACGTCGGTCCACAGCCGCCCGCCGACGCGGTCGCGCGCCTCGAGCACGGCGACCGACAGCCCGGCCTTGCGCAGCTCGTTCGCGGCGGTGAGCCCCGCGGCCCCCGCGCCGACGATGACGACGTCTCTGGTGATCTCGGTCATGGGCTGTGCCTTTCTTCGCTGAACGGTGTCGGTCGGGGCGCTGCCCCGGGCATGTCCCGATTCCTGCAAGGATTCGCCGCATTCCTTACGGGCAGCGGGACATTGGTCCTGCTATGCGGCGGCGAGGGCGGCCGCGACGACGTCGAGGCCCTCGTCGAGCAGGTGGTCGGGGATCGACAGGGGCGGGAGGAAGCGGATCACGTTGCCGTACGTGCCGCAGGTGAGCACGATCACGCCCTCGGCGATGCACGCCTTCGCCACCGCCCCGGCGAGCGCCGCGTCGGGCTCGCCGGTGTTCGGGTCGACGAACTCCGCGGCGATCATGGCCCCGCGCCCGCGCACGTCGCCGACACGGGGATCGGACGACTGGATGCTGCGCAGACGCCCGACGAGCACCTCGCCCACCTCGCGCGCCCGGGCCGAGAGGTCTTCGTCCTCGAACGCCTGGATGGCGGCGAGCGCGGCGGCGCAGGCGATCGGGTTGCCGCCGTAGGTGCCGCCGAGGCCCCCGGCGTGGGCGGCGTCCATCAGCTCGGCGCGCCCCGTCACCGCGGCCAGCGGCAGACCGCCGGCAATGCCCTTCGCGGTGGTGACCAGGTCGGGCACGATGCCGAACAGGTCGCTGGCGAACATCGCGCCGGTGCGGGCGAAGCCGGACTGCACCTCGTCGGCGATGAAGACGACGCCGTTCGCGCGGCACCAGTCGACGATGGCCGGGAGGAACCCGTCAGCGGGCACGATGAAGCCCCCCTCGCCCTGGATCGGCTCGATGAGGACGGCAGCGAGGTTGTCGGCGCCGATCTGCTTCTCGATGAGCGAGATGGCCTTGGCCGCCGCATCCGCCCCGCTCAGTCCGTCGCGGAACGGGTACGACATCGGGGCGCGGTACACCTCGGAGGCGAAGGGGCCGAAGCCGCTCTTGTAGGGCATGCTCTTCGCCGTCAGCGCCATCGTGAGGTTCGTGCGCCCGTGGTAGGCGTGATCGAAGGCGACGACGGCCTGTCGCCCGGTGGCCTTGCGGGCGATCTTCACCGCGTTCTCGACGGCCTCCGCACCGGAGTTGAACAGGGCGCTCTTCTTCTCGTGGTCGCCGGGGGTGAGGCGGTTCAGCGCCTCGGCGACGGCCACGTACGACTCGTAGGGCGAGATCATGAAGCAGGTGTGGGTGAACTGCGCGACCTGCGCCTGCACGGCCGCGACGACCGCGGGGTGCGCGTTGCCGACCGTGGTGACCGCGATGCCCGACCCCAGATCGATGAGCGAGTTGCCGTCGGCGTCGACCACCACGCCGCCTCCGGCTGCCACGGCGTGGATCGGCACCGTGTGGCCGACCCCGGATGCCACGGCCGCGGCCTTGCGGGCCAGCAGCTCTTGCGAGGCGGGTCCGGGGATGGGGGTGACGAGCCGGCGCTCCTGCGGAAGCGACGGGCCGCCGACGAGGGGGGCGTGATCGGTGAGGCTCATGGTCGGATGCTACGGACCGGGCCGCGCACCGCTGAATCGCCTCCGTGTACATTCGTCAGCGTCGTTGTGTACGCGCTGTCGAAACGGCACGGTGCAACAGGCGCTTGTGGATCAGCACCGTCGAGGAGGACCCCGTGGACCGAGCGATCGACCGGCCGACGCTGCGCGCCCTCCTGGCGCGGACCGACCTGCGACTGACCCTCGCGACGGCAGCGGACGATCTCGGGCCCGACGCCCTCGACCGCCCCGTGCAGTGGGTGCACAGCACCGACCTGCTCGATCCGACGCCGTTCCTCTCGGAGGGGCTCGTGCTGCTGACCACGGGCACCCAGTTCGTCGCCGCCCCCGATGACGCGGCCCTGTACGACGGGTACGTCCGGCGCCTGCGCGATCGGGGCGTGGCCGCGCTCGGTTTCGGCACCGAGGTCGTGCGCGACGGGATCCCCCCGCTCCTCCTCGCCGCCTGTCGCCGTGAGGGGATGCCGCTGTTCGAGGTGCCCTACCGCACGCCGTTCATCGCCGTGGCGCGCGCGAACGCCGAGACCATCGCCGCCGGCGACTTCGCCCGCCGCAGCTGGGCGCTCGCGGCGCAGCGCGCGGTGTCGTTGGCCGCCCTCCGCCCCGACGGCCTCTCGGCGACGCTGGCGGAGCTCGCCCGCCAGCTCGACGCCTGGGTCGGGCTCTTCGACCCGTCGGGGTCGCTGCGCCGCGAGCACCCGGCCGACGCCCTCGACGCCGAGACGCGCCGCGCACTCGAGTCGGAGGTCGGGGCGGTGCTGCGACGCGGAGCACGCGCGGGGTCGTCGCTGCAGATCGGTGGCACACCCTTCTCGCTGCAGACCCTCGGCCGCGGCGGGCACCTCCGCGGCGTCATCGCGATCGCCGGCGGAGCGCTCGATGCCGAGGGGCGCGCCGTCGTGACCTCCGTCATCGCCCTCGCGGGTCTCGCGCTCGAGCAGAACGACGGGGTCGCCCGAGCGCGGGCGCTGCTGCGCGGAGGGGTGGTCCACGCGCTGCTCGCCGGCGACGTCGTGCTCGCGCGGCGCTTCGGTCGGGAGCTGTGGGGCGGGCTGCCCTCGACCCCCGTCGTCGTCGGGATCGCCGACGCCGCGTCGGCGGCCGCCGACGCCGCCGCCGAGTGGCTCGAAGGACGCGCGGCCGAAGCGCCGGGAACGGTGCTATTCGGCCGCGGTCCGCACGGGCTCGTCTTCGCGATGGCCGAGTCGGCCGAAAGCCTCGCCGACGGGCTCGCCGACCGCTTCGGCGCACGCGTCGGTCTGTCCAGCGCCGTGTCGTACGCGGGCTTCGCGCAGGGGCACGACGAGGCGTGGTCGGCGCTGCGGCGCGGCGGGGCCGGTGTGTCGACGTTCGGCGATGTCGCCGCATCCGGCATCCTCGGTGCGCTCGATACCGACGTCGCCCGCCTGGTCGCCGCATCCGCTCTCGCACCCCTCGTCGACCACGACCGCTCGCACGGCACGGAGCTGGTCGCCACCGCCCGCGCGTGGCTCGAGAACGACGCGAGACTGGATGCGACCGCGACCGCCCTGGGGGTGCACCGCCACACGGTGCGCGCGCGCATCGGGCTGGTCGAGCGCACCCTCGGCGTCGACCTCACCGCGTTCCCGGCCCGCGCCGAGCTGTGGGCGGCGCTGCAGGTCGCGCAGCGCTGACGCCGGTACCCGTCGAGAGTCCACAACACCCGGACGACACCCTCGCGCGTTCCGGGTGTCGTGGACTTTCAGCGGGGGGCTACGGGCAGCCGCAAGACCCGCGCACGACGAGACGCGGGGCGAAGACGACATCGAACGGGCGACCGTCGGCGGGAGCGGCGCCGGCCGTTCCCGCCAGGATGCGTGCGGCGGCGCGACCCATGGCTTCCATGGGTTGACGCACGGTCGTCAACGGCGGGTCGGCGAGACGGGCGGCGAGCGTGCCGTCGAAGCCGGTCACGATGACGTCGTCGGGCACGCGCAGGCCCTCCGCGGCGAGTGCGTCCATCGTGGCGAAGGCGTGCTGGTCGGTCGCGCACACCAGGGCGCGCGGCATCCGGCCCCGCTCGATCAGCGCGCGCAGGTGCGGCACGAGCTCGTCGTCGCCGCGCACCGTCGCGTCGACCGGGTCGAGACGGGGACGGATGCCGCGGGCCTGCGCGGCCGCGATGAGGCCCGCGAAGCGCTCGACGGTGTCGGAGGCCTCGGGGCGCCCCACGAACGCCACGTCGTCGACACCGTGCACGTCGACGAGGTGGTCGACGATGTCGCTCATCCCCCGGGCGTTGTCGACGCGCACCCGGTGGTGCGGATCGTCGGCGGGGGCGACGCTGAAGAGAACGATCGGGATCGTCGGGGCGTACCGGGCGAGGGTGGGCGCCGTCTGGGGCGAGGGGAAGATCGCCAGGCCGTCAACGCGCCCGGCGGTGTCGGCGACCGAGACGTCGCTGCTCGAGCCGCTGCTGAGCATCACCGGGCGCCCGAGCGACCAGCATTCGAGCTCGAAACCGCGCTGCACCTCGTCGACGTAGAGCGGGAAGGCCCGAGGGTCGGCGAGCACGTCGTCGTCGGTCTCGCCCCACTCGATCACGCGGTCGGTGTCGAGGCGAGGACTCTGCAGCCCCACCAGCGGTCTCGTCTCGGAGAGCGGGTCGGCGCGCTCCAGCAACAGGTCGAACGCGTGGAGGCCGAGCGTCCCGGTGCGCCCGCGCGCGAGCCCGCGCGCCGCCGCACTCGGGGCGTAGCCCAACCTGCGGGCGGCATCCAGAACGCGCTGGCGTGTTCCGTCGCTGAGCTTGTCGGGGCGACGGAAGGCGAACGAGACCGAGGCGATGGAGACCTGAGCCGCCTCGGCCACGTCGTACACCGTCGGCCGGCGGCTCGCCTCCCCATCGCTCATCAGCGGGCGTTCTCCTTCAGGTCGACGACGCGCGACACCGTCAGATCCAGCCCGAAGTGGACGGGGAAGACAGGGTCACCGGTGTCCGACGGTACATCCTCGCGGGAGTGGCGCACGGCATCCATCGATCGGGGGATCTCGATCGGCAGGCGTCCGCGCGGTGGCACACGGCCCGTCAGCGCGTCGATCACCGCGGCCGACGAGCTGCCGTAGTCGGCGACGAGCGCGGCAGCGTGGCCCACGAACGGCGTGAGGATCGCCGGGCGGTCGAGGGTGACGACGAGCACGAGCGGGCACGCGGCCGCGATTCGCCGCAGCCGGTAGACGAGCCCGGGCGCGAAGTCGAGCGACCCCTGGTGGAACCACGCCTCGAGGAAGAGGTCGTCGCGAGACTCGGAGGGCGCGGCGATCCGCACGAGCGCCACATCGGCGTCGGCCGGATCGGCGACGACACGGCCGAGCTCGGCCACGTCGTCGTCGCGGAACCCCTCGACGTACACGGTCGAGACCGGCCGAAGCGGCAGGATCGGCTCGCCTTCGCGCGCATCGTTGACGAGGATCGTCAGCGATCGCGACTGGGCCTCCTCGCCGCGCGCGCGGAACTCGGGGTTGCCGACGATGCGCTCGGCCTCGTCGACGTCGACGTACGGGTCGTCGAAGAGCCCGAGCTGGAACTTCACCAGCAGGATGCGGCGCGCCGACGCATCGACGCGCGCCTCGGTGACACGCCCCGCGCGCACGAGGTCGACGAGCATCTCGACGCACTCCTCGCCGCCGAACTGGTCGGCTCCGGCGTCGAGGATCTTCTCCATGCGCTCGGGCGCCGACAACTGCTCGACCCCCCACGCACGCGCCGGCAGCACCTGGTCGCCGACGTGGTTGTCGTTGACGAGCTCCCAGTCGGTGACCACGACACCGTCGTAGCCCAGCTCTTCGCGCAGGAGACCGGTGATGATCTGGCGGTTGTACCCGAAGCCGACCTCCTCGATCGCGACGCCGCCGCGCTCGAGCCCCACGGGCATGCCGTAGTAGGGCATCATCGCCGCGGTGCCGCGGCGGATCGCCTCGCGGAACGGCTCGAGGTGGTAGTCGAACATGCCGCCGGGGTAGACCTGCTCGCGGCCGTACGGGAAGTGCGCGTCCTCGCCGTCCAGCTGGGGCCCGCCGCCGGGGAAGTGCTTGGTGGTGCACGCCACGCTGTCGGAACCGAGGCGGTCACCCTGGAAGCCGGCGAGGTAGGCCGCGGTGAACTCCGACACCCGCGCAGCATCCTGTCCGAACGTCTGCGCCTGCCGACCCCAGCGCGGCTCGGTGGCCAGGTCGATCTGCGGGTGGAGAGCCGCGCGGATGCCGACGGCCCGGTACTCGCGGCGGGCGATCTCGGCGAACTCGCGAACGGTCTCGACGTCGTCGAGAGCGGCCAGCCCCAGCCCTTCGGGCCACTGCGAGAACGGGCCCGCCGAGAAGGCGACGCCGGTGTTCTCGACGAACGCGTGCCGCGGATCGGTGCTGATCGTCACGGGGACGCCGTGCGGGGTCGTCTCGGCGAGCGCCTGCAGCCGGTTGTTCCACTCGGCCGCCTGCCGCGCGGTGCGGATGGCGTGCACGTTGAAGTGGGTCATATTCTTGCCGACGACGACCTCGGTGGTCGCCGACTTCGAGATACGACCCGGTGTCTCGAGCAGCTCGCCCTCGTCACCGACCTCGATGACGGTCTGGAAGAGCAGACCGCACTT
The DNA here is from genome assembly GCF_003095395.1 of Microbacterium sp. Gd 4-13. Lineage (GTDB taxonomy): Bacteria > Actinomycetota > Actinomycetes > Actinomycetales > Microbacteriaceae > Microbacterium. The sequence goes on along the minus strand of NZ_QEIJ01000004.1, from coordinate 157,195 downwards.
CTCCGCGAGACTGAGTCGCCCGAGGAGGTCGGAGGTGCGCTCCTCGGCGCTCAGGCGGGGGTCTTCGTACGGGTCCATCACGCCGTTGCCGTTGAGATCGCGGAAGCGCGTGCCGTCGGGGGCGTGGAGGAAGGAGGCGGGAGTCATCGGGTCCTTTCCGACCGGATCGGGAGTGGTCATTTCAGGCCCGTCGAGGCGATGCCCTGGATGAAGTAGCGCTGGAGGAAAACGAACAGCACGATGATCGGGGCGATCACCAGCACGGAGCCGGCCAGGAGAAGCCCGTAATCGGTCGCGTTCTGCCCGGTCGAGTACAGCGACAGCGCAACGGGCAGGGTGTACATGCCCTCGCTCTGCGCGGCGACCAGCGGCCACAGGAAGTTGTTCCACGACGCCAGGAACGTGAGGATGCCGAGGGTCGCCAGCGGCGGCCCGCACAGCGGCATCACGATGCGGGCGAACACGCGCAACTCCCCCGCCCCGTCGATGCGCGCGGCCTCGAGGAGAGAATCGGGGATTCCGAGCATGAACTGCCTCATGAGGAAGACGCCCAGCGGGGTGGTGACGAACGGCAGGATGAGCGCGGCGTAGCTGTTGACCAGTCCGAGCGAGGACACCATGACGAACAGCGGCACGAAGGTGACGACACCCGGCACCATGAGAGTCAGCATGACGACGAGGAACAGCGCCCTCTTCCCGGGGAAGTCCATCTTGGCCAGCGCGTAGCCGACCATCGAGCAGAACACCAGGTTGCCGAGCACGGTGAACAGCGCCACCAGCACGCTGTTGCCGAAGAACTGTCCGAAGTTGAGCTCGCCGAACCAGGCGGTGAAGTTGTCCCAGGTGAACTCCTGCGGCCACCAGGTGGGCGGGCGCTGCAGGATCTCGCGTTGCGTCTTGACCGACCCCAGCAGCATCCAGGCGAACGGCACCAACCAGACCAGCAGGCCGACGACGAGCACGGTGTAGGTGAGCACGCGACCCGACATCCCGCGCCGCTGGGGACGGCGGGGCGGACGAGCGCGTTCTTCGGGGGTGAGTGCGGCGGGCGCCGCCGCAGTGGTGAGAGCCATGTCGATCTCCTCGTCAGTCCTTCGAGCGCAGCAGGCGGAACTGCACGAGGCTCAGCAGCGCGATGGCCAGGAACAGGATGTAGCTGGCCGCGGACGCGGCGCCGTATTCTCCGAAGCCGAACTGCTTGAACGTGTAGTAGGCCACCGAGAGGGTGGAGTTGAGCGGGCCGCCCTGCGTCATCACGAACGCTTCTTCGAAGAACTGCAGGAACCCGACGGAGATGAGCACCGCGCCCAGCAGCAGCGTCGGACGCAGCAGCGGCAGGGTGATGGAGGTCAGACGCCGCCATGCGGAGGCGCCGTCCATCAGGGCGGCCTCCTTCACGTCGACGGGGATCGCCTGGAGGCCGGCGAGGAAGATCACCATGAGGGTTCCGACGTTGCGCCACACTGCCATCGCGATCAGCGACGGGAGTGCCCACGTGGTGTCGTTGAGCCAGTCGGGACCCTGGATGCCGACCACCGCGAGGGCGGCGTTGAGCAGGCCCTCGGGCTGAAGGATGTAGCGCCAGACCACCGAGACGGCGACGATGCTCGTCACGACGGGGGCGTAGAAACCGACGCGCAGCACCGAGACGACCCGGCCTCGGCCGGAGTTCAGCGCGAGTGCGAGGGCGAGCGCCAGCGCCATCGTGACGGGGATGCCGACGATCACGAAGGTGCCGGTGACGGTGAGGGAGGTCAGGAACACCGGGTCGCCGAGCACGGCCGCGTACTGCTCGAGCCCGACGAAGTTCACGGAGAAGGGCGAACGGATGTCGGCGGCGCGGAAGTCGGTGAACGACATCGCGAACGATCCGACGATCGGCACGACCATGAACAGCGCGAAGACGATGACGAAGGGCAGGGCGAAGCCCCACGCGATCCATCCCTGACGGCGCCGACGGCTCACGCCGCCGCGCACCGGGGTGCGACCCGACCGGAGCCCGGTCGCACCCGCGAGTGCCTGCGTCATGACGTCAGTCCAGTCCGAGGGAGTCGGCGGTGGCCTGGAGCTCGGCGACACCGTCGGCCGGGCTCAGCTGGCCCAGGCGGATCTTCTCGAGCATCGCGTCACCGGCCGCTGCGACCTGCACCCACGTGGTGGTCGCCGGAACCGACTTCGCCGTCTCCAGCTGCGTGCCGAAAGCCGCGAGGGTCGCCGACCCACCGAGGGCGTCGTCGTCCCAGGCTGCCTGCACCGCCGGGAGATCGCCGGTCGCCTCGTACCACTTGACCTGCGTCTCGGGCTGAGACAGCCACTGCGCGAGCTTCCAGGCACTCGCGGCGTTGTCGGAGTTGTCGAACACGGCGAGGTTCGCACCGCCACTGAACGACGTCGAAGACTCCCGGGTGGGAAGGACCGCGGTGCTGAACTTCTCGGAGAAGCCCTCGCCGCCGAGCTGCTCGAGCTGACCGATCAGGAAGGGGCCGTCGATGAGCATCGGGGTCGCGCCGGAGATGAAGTCGGCTTCCTGCGCACCCGCCGAACGGTCTGCGGCCGGGTTCGAGACACCGTCGGTGAAGTAGCTCTGGTAGTACTCGTACGCCTGAACGGCCTCGGGGCTGTCGAGCGTCCACTCCGAGCCGTTCTCGAGCTCGACACCGTTGGACCACGGCATCCAGAGGGTTCCCTGGAACGAGTCGTTGCCGGCGGGGAAGCGGAGGCCGTACTCGGCGCCGCCCTTGGCCTGCATGTCGGAGGCCATCTGCTTCAGCTCGTCCCACGACGTGGGGGCCGTGGTCCAGCCGGCCTGGGCGGCGATGTCGGTGCGGTAGTAGAGCACGCGGGTGTCGACGTACCAGGGCATGCCGGTGGCCCGGTCGCCGATCATCGTCGAGTCGACCGCTCCCGGGAAGACGCCGGCGGTGTCGAGATCGGTCGGAACCGTCTGGAACGCGCTCTCGAAGTCGGCCATCCACGTCGACCCGACCATCGCGATGTCGGGGGTGTTGCCGCCGGCGATCGCCGTCTGGAACTTGCTGTAGGCGGCGTCCCAGGGGATGGCGGTGACCTCGACGTCGACGCCGGGGTTCGCCTCTTCGAACTCGGAGACGAAGCCGGGCAGGGCCTCGCCCTCGGCACCCATGGCCCACATCGTGATCGTGCCGGTGGCTTCGGCATCACCGATGGTGGATGCTTCGGCGGGGCCGGCGGCTTCGTCGGCGCTGCGACCGCACCCGGTGAGGGCGAGGGCTGCGGCGGCGATGAGGGCGACCGCGCTCAGTCGTGGGTGTTTCATCATGTTCCTCCTCGAACGTGCGCGCCCCGGTGGGGCCCGTGCTTCGTCTTCGAATCGTTTATGCGCTTAAACAGCGCGTTCAACAGAGTAGGTCGCGGCGGCGACGAACGCAACCGGCGGCGGCGCGACAGCGCTTCGGGGTGCGTTTTACCGTTCGGGGCGCGGAATCTCGTGCCCCGAGCTGAGAAGTACGCCCCAGACCGGCGGCGGGCGTTCACCGCGGGGCGTGGGCCTCGAGGAACTCGTACACGTCGGTCGCGTCGACCCCCGGGAAGGCCCCGGTCGGCAGGGTCGCGAGCAGCGTCCGGGGCGTCCGCACGGTGGGCCAGGAATTCTCCCGCCACGCGGCCTCCAACTCGGCGGGAGCACGACGGCAGCACACGTCGACCGAGTGCTTCGACACCCCGCGGTTGGGCGTGTCGCGCCCGAGGAACCATTTCGTGTCGTCGAACCGCACCCCCACGCTCACCGAGTGCTCCCCCTCGCTGGATGCTTCGACCCGGGCCGTGCACCAGTACGTGCCGTTGCCCGTGTCGGTGTACTGGTAGTACGGGTTGAATCTGTCGTCGACGTCGAAGACCACGCGGCTCGTCCAGCGACGGCAGCACATCTGCCCCTCGATGGCCCCCAGCCGGTCGGTGGGGAAGTTCACGTCGTCGTTCTCGTAGGCCTTCGTGATCGTGCCCGACTCGTGCACCTTCAGGAAGTGCACGGGTATGCCGAGGTGCGTCGTGGCGAGGTTGGTGAAGCGGTGCGCCGCCGTCTCGTACGACACCGAGTAGGCGTCGCGGAGATCCTCGATGCTGATGGCGCGGGCCTGTTTCGCGTCGCGCAGGAACGGCACGGCGTGGGACTGCGGAACCAGCAGCGCTCCGGTGAGGTAGTTCGTCTCGACGCGCTGGCGCAGGAACTCCGCGTAGCTCGTGGGCTCGCTGTGCCCGAGGATGCGACTCGACAGCGCCTGCAGCACGGCGGTGCGCGGATCGCCCTTCGCCGTGAGGCGGCTCGAGAGGTACAGGCGTCCGTGGGCGATATCGGCGACGCTGCGGGTGGTCTGCGGCAGATCGGGCACGTAGTGCAGCGTGAAACCGAGGTGCCCGGCGATGTCGTTCGCCGTGCGCTGCGTCAGAGGACCACCGGGGTGGTCGACGGCGTCGAGGATCTCCTCGGCCCGCCGCTCGAGCTCGGGGAAGTAGTTGTCCTGCGTGCGCATCAGGCGGCGCAGCGCCACGTTGGCCCGCCGCGCCTCCTCGGGGGTCGCCGCGCGCTCGTCGCGCAGACGGTCGATCTCACCCTGCAGCGCGAGCATCGCCCGCAGCACCTCGTCGGGCACGGTCTTGCCCACCCGGAACGGCTCGATGCCGAGCGCGGTGAAGGTCTGCCCGCGCATCGCCCGCTCCACGGCGATCTCGAGCGTCGAGCGCTCATCGAGGGTCTCCGACGCGAGGATCGCGTCGAGTGAGGTGCCGAGCGCGCGGGCGATCGACTGCAGCAGGGTGAGCTTGGGCTCGCGCCGCCCGTTCTCGATGACCGACAGCTGGCTCGGCGCGCGACCGACCGCGGCAGCGAGCTCGTCGAGGGTCATCCCCCGCTCGGAGCGGAGCTGACGGATACGGCGACCGATGGTGAGTGCGTCCACTCCTCCATCGTCGGAAGGATCGGATGCTGCGGGGAGACGAACGACGTCGTTCATCCCGGGATTCTGTCACGAAAACAGAATTCTCGAGATTCTTCTGCTGACTTTCCTCCGCAGGACCCCTCACTCTTCACGGATGGTGGGGGAAGAACCGGCGATGCATCGCAGCATCCGCCCCATCCCGAGGAGACTACGATGACGATCCAGGCCACGCCCGGCAAGGCGCCCCTCCGCCCCGGCGACCAGACCCAGACCGCTGCCGAACTGCGCGAGCTGTGGGACACCGATCCCCGCTGGGACGGCGTCGAACGCACCTACTCCGCCGACGACGTCGTGCGCATCCGAGGAAGCGTGCGGGAGGAGAACACCCTTGCCCGGCGCGGCGCGGAGAACCTCTGGAACCTCCTGCACACCGAGCAGTACGTCCGCGCCCTCGGCGCCTACACCGGCGGCCAGGCCGTGCAACAGGTGCGGGCGGGCCTGAAGGCCATCTACCTCTCGGGATGGCAGGTCGCCGCGGACGGCAACCTTTCGGGGCAGACCTACCCCGACCAGAGCCTGTACCCGGCTAACTCCGTGCCCGCGGTCGTGCGGCGCATCAACAACGCCCTGATCCGGCAGGACCAGATCGAGCACGCCGAGGGCACGACCACCGCCGATTGGCTCGCCCCCATCGTCGCCGACGCCGAGGCGGGCTTCGGCGGACCGCTCAACGCCTACGAGCTCGCGCAGTCGCTCATCGAGGCCGGGGCCGCCGGCATCCACTGGGAGGACCAGCTCGCGAGTGAGAAGAAGTGCGGGCACCTCGGCGGCAAGGTGCTGGTGCCCACGCGACAGCACATCCGCACCCTCAACGCCGCGCGCCTGGCTGCGGACGTCGCGGGCGTGCCGACGGTCATCATCGCCCGCACCGACGCCCTGGCCGCCGACCTGCTCACCAGCGACGTCGACGAGCGCGACCGGGAGTTCACCACCGGCGAGCGCACCAGCGAGGGCTTCTACCGCGTGCAGCCCGGTCTCGACTCCGTCATCAGCCGGGGGCTCGCCTTCGCCCCCTACGCCGATCTGCTCTGGGTCGAGACCGGCGAACCCGACATCGAGCTGGCCCGCGCGTTCGCCGCGGCGATCCACGAACGATTCCCGGGCAAGCTCCTCGCCTACAACTGCTCGCCGAGCTTCAACTGGAAACGCCACCTCGACGACGCGCAGATCGCCTCGTTCCAGGCCGAGCTCGCCGACCTCGGCTACAAGTTCCAGTTCATCACCCTGGCCGGGTTCCACGCCGTGAACCACGCGATGTTCGACCTCGCCAAGGGATACGCCGAGCGCGCCATGAGCGCGTACGTCGAACTGCAGGAGGCGGAGTTCGCCTCCGAAGCGCGCGGCTACACCGCGACCAAGCACCAGCGCGAGGTCGGCACGGGCTACTTCGACGCCGTCTCGACCGCGCTCAACCCCGACAGCGCCACCCTCGCGCTGGCGGGATCCACCGAAGCATCCCAGTTCCACTGAACATCCATCGAGAGTCCGCGACACCCGGACGACGCATCGCCCGCTCCCGGGTGTCTCGGACTCTCACCTCACAGACAGGACACGATCATGACCCTGCTCACCGAACCCCCACCCACCCTCGAGATCGCCGGCACCCTCGGAGACCGCTATGACGAGATCCTCACGCCCGAGGCGATCGCCTTCGTCTCGGCTCTGCACGCGCGATTCGGCGGCCGGCGCCTCGACCGGCTCGCCGACCGCCTCCGCCGCCACTTCCAGATCGGCATCGGGCACGACCCGAGCTTCCGCGACGACACCGCCTACATCCGGGCCGACACGACGTGGCGGGTGGCGGGTGCGGGTCCGGGTCTCGAAGACCGCCGGGTGGAGATCACCGGACCGACCGACCCGAAGATGGCGATCAACGCGCTGAACTCCGGCGCCCGGGTCTGGCTCGCCGACCAGGAGGACGCGACCTCGCCGACCTGGAAGAACGTCATCGAGGGGCAGCTGACGCTCCGCGACGCGATCCGCGGGCAGCTGCAGTTCACCAGCGCGGAGGGCAAGCACTACGCGGTGACGGCCGAGCGTACGCCGACGATCGTCATGCGCCCGCGCGGCTGGCATCTGCCCGAGAAGCACCTGCGGTTCACCGACCGCGAGGGGCGCGAGCTCGCCGCATCCGGCTCGCTCGTCGACTTCGGGCTGTACGTCTTCCACAACGCGCAGGCGCTCATCGACGCGGGCCGGGGTCCGTACTTCTACCTCGCCAAGCTCGAGTCGGCACAGGAGGCGCGGCTGTGGGACGACGTCTTCTCGTTCAGCGAGCGCGCGCTCGGCATCGCGCACGGCACGATCCGCGCGACCGTGCTGATCGAGACGCTGCCGGCGGCATTCGAGATGGAGGAGATCCTCTACGCCCTCCGCGACCACTGCGCGGGACTCAACGCGGGCCGCTGGGACTACATCTTCTCGATCATCAAGAACTACCGGGGCCGCGGAGCCCGGTTCGTGCTGCCCGACCGCAGCGACGTGACGATGACCGTGCCGTTCATGAGGGCCTACACCGAGCTGCTCGTGACGACCTGCCACCGCCGCGGAGCCTACGCGATCGGCGGCATGAGCGCTTTCATCCCGAATCGCCGCGACCCCGAGGTGACCGCTCGCGCGTTCGAGAAGGTGGCGGCCGACAAGAAGCGCGAGGCCGGCGACGGCTTCGACGGCACGTGGGTCGCGCACCCCGACCTCATCCCGGTGGCGCGCGCCGAGTTCGACGCGGTGCTCGGCGACCGACCGAACCAGGTCGGTCGGCGAAGCGCCCCGGCGACGGTCGACCGTGCGCGCGAGGAGGCGACGGCGAAGCGCCTGCTCGATGTGCACATCGGACTGCCGATCACGGCGGCCGGGGTGCGCGGCAACGTCGCCGTGGCCATCCGCTACCTCGAGGCGTGGCTGCGCGGTCAGGGAGCCGTCGCGATCGACAACCTCATGGAGGATGCGGCGACCGCCGAGATCTCGCGCTCGCAGGTGTGGCAGTGGATCCACCAGGACCGCACCACCGACGACGGCACCCCGATCACGCGGGACTACGTCGAGTCGCTCATCGCCGAGGAGCTCGCCGAAGCGGCACGCACGCCCGGCGATCGTTTCGACGACGCGGCCGCGCTCTTCCGGGAGGTCGCGCTGCGCGAGGAGTTCCCCGCGTTCCTGACGGTGCCGGCCTACACGAAGTACCTCTAGCGGGCCCGGCATCGCTTGAGAGTCCGAGACACCCGGATGCTGCGCCCGCGCGCTCCGGGTGTTTCGGGCTTTCAGCGGGCGAACGGAGCGCCGCGGCCGAAGGCGCGCTCGACGAAGCGCCGCGCGATGAGGGAATGCGCCTCGGCGTCGGGGTGCAGCGCATCGGGGAGCGGCAGAGCCTCCGCGTCGGCCGCGCCGTAGAGATCGAGCCCGTCGAGGTAGTGCAGGTGCGGGTCGTCGGAGCGTGTCTCGACGACTGCGCGCAGGGCGTCGCGGATCACCTCGAGCGTCAGACTCCCCCGCGCGACGTCGGCGGGGGAGCCGGTGGCGACGAACCGCACCCGGCCCGTCGTGAAGCTCGTCGGATCAAACGCACCGGGGCCGGGAGTGGACTCGTGGATGCCGCAGAAGATCGGCGAGACCACGAGAAGGGGCGTGTCGGGGTGGCCGTCGCGGATCGTGTCGAGGAATCCGTGCACGGCCGGCACGAAGGTGCGCAGGCGGAATCCGTCGAGGTTCACGACGTTGATGCCGAGCTTCACGCTGATCAGGTCCGCCGGAGCATCACGGATCACCCGCGCGAGGAAAGGATCCACCTGAGCGCTGCCCCCGAGGCCGAGGTTGCGCAGCTCGATGCCGCCCGCAGCCCGGGCCGCGGCCACAGGCCAGATCTCGGTCGGTGCGACGGCGTTGGAGCCCTGGCTGATCGAACTGCCGTGGTGCACCCACCGTCTCCGACGGTCGGTGAGCGGCGCGATCGGCGCGTCGGTGCGCAGGTCGACGAGGTCGAGCGCCTCGTTGTGGGGCAGCCAGATCTCGACGACCTTCGATCCCTCTCCCAGGTCGTCGACCCGCGTCGTGTGCGTCCCGCCCGGGCGCGCTGTCGAGCCGCCGGTCTGCAGGTCGACCTCGACGCTGTCGCCCCCGGCCAGTTCGTCGCGCCGCCGCAGCACACCGTCGACGACGACGTCGATGCGCCCCCGGGGCCGATCGAAGCCCCGGTAGGCGACGCGCGACGGATGGGTGACGAGTTCGATCACCGTCGCCGCGGTCTCGAACGTCAGGCACACCCCGGAGGGCTGGGCCTCCATGGAGCGCAGCTGCGGGTCGGGGAACTGCCGCCCCACCCACGCCGGCAGACGGTGCGGGGTCACACCCCGCGCGACGGTCTCGAGTTCGGCCGCCCCGCGAACGAGGTCGGGGGTGAACGGTGTGGAGATCATGAGTCGCTTCCTTCGGGCCACGAATCGAGGGCGCGGTCGAGGGCGTCGACGGCCGCCGTCCACGAGGCGTCCTCGGAGTCGGGGCGGTGCGCGAACGCCTCGGCACGGGTGAGGGCGAGAAAGCCGTTGACGGTCGCTCCGACCAGCCGCGCGGCGTGGACGAGGTCGTCGTCGGGAACGCGGTAACCCCGCACGACGGCGAGGAGGAGACCAGCGACACGCGCCGCCTCAGGCGACCCGGCGACGGCCGGCGAGGCGGGTCGCTGCAACGCCGCCCATGCCCCGGGCCGCGCGATCGCGTACTCGCGGTGGGCGTCGGCGAGGCCGCGGAGCGCCTCACGCCCCGAACGCCCGGCCACCGCCGCTGCGGTGCGCTCTGCCACCTCGCCGAGCGCCAGAACCTGCACTCCGTCGAGGAGCGGGCCGAGCCCGGCCACGTGTTCGTAGAGGCTCGCGGGCTTCACCCCGAGCCGGCGGGCGACCGCCGAGACCGTGACGGCGGCGAGACCGTCGCTGTCGGCGAGCGCGGCGGCGTCGGCGATCACCGATGCGGTCGTGAGGTGGGCTCGGGGCATGCGTCGAACCTACACCCCTAAGGCTGAAACCTACAACCTGTAGGTAACGGTCACGAGGGTGTCATGAGCGAGATGAGCATTTCGGATGCTGCGAGGGTACGGAACGCGGGATCGACCACCCGGCGGCAGCCGTCCAGCTCGACCGTGAACCCCTCGGCGCCGCTGCGCGCTCCGAGCGGCTGCGCGACGACGAACCGCGACGCGACCTCCGGGCAGTGGGCGCTCACCTCCGCGGCACCCGAGACCTCGGCGAGCGCGGCCGCCGCATCCGCCGCATCCAGCTGGAGAACGCCCGCGAAGATCCCCTCGTCACCGATCATGCGCACGCCGCCCTGCGTCGTGTCGGAGGCGTAGACGCACACGCGCATGCCCTCGACGTCCGCCGCGGCGGGGAGGGCCGGAGGGTCGTAGGGGATCGTCGCGACGCTCTCGCCGCTGCCCTCGTCGGCGGGCGCGGCCCGAGGGGTCTCGAGGTCGGAGGTCAGAACGTTCAGCACCGTGACGCTCGCCCGCGTCTCGCACCCGGCCGCAACGGCCTCGGGCGTCGAGAAGATCGACAGGGGAGTGAAGACCTCGTCGGCGACGACGAGCCTTGCGAGCTGCTCGTCGACGGCGTCGAGCTTCGGCTGGCTGCACCCGGTCGACGGGTACGACAGACGCACGAACCGGCCGGCGGCGTCTTCGGCCCACAGGTCCGGCGCGATGACCATGTTCGCCGCGCACGCGCCGAACCAGCGCGGGTCGCTCGGCGCGTCGAGCGCCGAGAGGAGCGGTGCGAGGTCTCCCTCGAAGCGCTCGACGAGGGTGCCCGACCACACGGCGCCGCCGTCGAGCTCGCGCGTCGCGAACGAACCGCAGCGGTAGACGGCGACGGGGGCGAATCCGGCGGGCACGGTGCCGGCCGTCGCAGACCCCTCGGCCTCGCCCAGAGGGTCGGCGCAGACCATCTCGTCGACGATGCTCGCCTCGCCCCGCGGCTCGGGCACGATTCCCGGCGCTCCCCCGCATCCGCTCAGCAGCAGCATCCCCGCGACGCCACAGACCGCCGCGATGACCGATCCTCGACGCATCAGCGCACCCCCTCGTTCCACGCTAAACGGGCCGCACGGGCCCCCACGCAACAGAGCGATAACGATGCTCCGGGCGATCAGCCGCCGGCCGGAAACCCGAAGACGTGCAGCCCGAGGTCGGCCGACAGCCGTTCGCTGACGATGCGGCCCCGCACGCTGGTGCCCTGCTCATCGAGCGGCGGGCTCACGACCGCGGCGCCCAGCATCCCGGGCACCGACAGCACGATCGCCCCCGACACACTCGATTTCGCGGGCACGCCGACGGCGCGCATCCACCGCCCCGAGCCGTCGTAGACCCCGCACGTGGCCATCACCGACACCACGTCGCGGGCGACACGCGTCGGGACGACCCTCTCGCCCGTGACGGGGTTGACCCCGCCGAGCGCGAGGGTTGCGCCCATGACGGCGAGCGTCTGCGCGTCGACCAGCACCGCGCAGGCCCGGGCGTAGACGGCGACCGCATCGTCGGCTCCGACCTCGAGAGTGCCTTCGGCCCGCATGAGGTGCGCCAGGGCGTGGTTGCGGTCGCCCAGCAGGTGCTCGGAGCGCGCGACCTCGTCGTCGATCTCGAGATCGCGACCGGCGAAGGCCGAGAGGCCGCGCACGATCCGTTCGGTACGAGCGTCGGGATCGTCGCCGTCGACCAGGGCCGCCGTCAGGAGCGCGCCGGCGTTGACCATCGGGTTCGGCGGACGCCCGGTGTGACTCTCGAGCTTGATCGCGTCGAACGCCTCACCGGTCGGCTCGATGCCGATGCGGTCGAGCGCCTCACCGTCGGTGTCGAGCAGCGCGAGCGCGAAGAGGAAGGGCTTCACCGCCGACTGCACGCCGAACGCGACATCGGCCTGCGCGCTCGCGCGCACCGTGCCGTCGTCGAGCACCACGGCGATGCCGCACAGGTCGGGGTCGGCGTCGGCGAGCTGCGGGATGCTCTCGTCGACCGCTCCTCCCGTCTCGGGCAGGACGCGCTCGCGGAGCGCCTCGAGGTCGTACGCGCGGGGGTCGGCGGGACTCATCCCCCCAGCCTGTCAGGGTCTCGGGATGCTGCGGGCCACCCGCTCGAGCGCCTCGGGCAGACGCTCGAGGATCGAGACGTGCCCGGCACCCCGTCGAACACCGGCTGAGCCTACGTAACCGCACGAGTCGCCGGATAAGCTCGGGGCGTGACGACCAGCGCCCCCTCCTCCCGCACACCCGCCCTGTCGAACAAGCTGAGCGCGATCGCCGAGTCGGCGACGCTCAAGGTCGACGCCAAGGCGAAGGCACTGCAGGCCACAGGCCGCGACGTCATCTCGTACGCCGCGGGCGAGCCCGACTTCCAGACCCCGTCGTTCATCGTGGATGCTGCGGCCGAGGCGCTCTCCGACCCCGCCAACTACCGTTACACCCCCGCGGCCGGTCTCCCCGTGCTGCGCGAGGCGATCGCGGCGAAGACCCTGCGCGACTCGGGCTGGGAGGTCTCGCCCTCGCAGGTGATCGTCACCAACGGCGGAAAGCAGGCCGTCTACCAGGCCTTCCAGACCGTGGTGAACCCGGGCGACGAGGTGCTGCTGCCCGCGCCGTACTGGACCACCTACCCCGAGGCCATCGCACTCGCCGACGGTGTTCCCGTCGAGGTGTTCGCCGGCGCCGACCAGGACTACAAGGTCACCGTCGAACAGCTCGAGGCGGCTCGCACCGACCGCACGACCGTGCTCGTGTTCGTCTCTCCCTCGAACCCCACCGGTGCCGTCTACACGCCCGAAGAGACCGCGGCCATCGGCGAATGGGCTCTCGAGCACGGCCTGTGGGTCATCAGCGACGAGATCTACCAGAACCTCGTCTACGACGGCGCTCGCGCGGTGTCGATCGTCGAGGCGGTGCCGGCCCTCACCGCGCAGACGATCCTCGTCAACGGCGTCGCGAAGACCTACGCGATGACCGGGTGGCGCGTGGGCTGGATGGTCGGCCCCGCCGACGCGATGAAGCTCGCCGCCAACCTGCAGTCGCACCTGTCGTCGAACGTCAACAACGTCGCCCAGCGCGCCGCCCTGGCCGCTCTCACCGGCCCGCAGGACGAGGCCGAGGAGTTCCGCCTCGCCTTCGACCGTCGCCGCCGGCTCATCGTCGAGGAGCTCTCGAAGATCGACGGCGTCACGGTTCCGAACCCCCTCGGCGCCTTCTACGTGTACCCCGACGTCACGGGCCTCCTCGGACGCGAGTGGGCGGGCAAGACCCCCACCACGACCCTCGAGCTCGCCGACCTCATCCTCGACGAGGCCGAGGTCGCCGTCGTCCCGGGCGAGGCCTTCGGACCCAGCGGCTACCTGCGCCTGTCCTACGCTCTCGGCGACGCCCAGCTGCTCGAGGGCGTCCGCCGCCTCCAGCGCCTGTTCGCGTAGCATCCGCCGACACATCGACGGCGAGAGCGTCCGGCGACGTCACGACCGCCGATCCTGTCGGCGGGCCCGGGACCCTCGCTAGAGGTCGACGCCGACGAGCACCGGTTCGGGCTGCAGCAGCAGGCCGAACTCGGCCTGCACGCGCTGCTGCGTGAAGCGCGCGAGCTGCGCGATCTCGCCGGCGCTCGCGCCGCCCCGGTTGGTGACGGCGAGGGTGTGCTTCGTCGAGAGCCCCGCACGCGATCGTGGCAGCGAGAACCCCTTACCCAGCCCGGCGTGCTCGATCAGCCACGCCGCGCTCACCTTCACCTCGGTCGTGACCGTGACCGGCGGCGGCACCACTCCGTCGAAGGCGGCGAGGGGGATCACCGTCACCGGGTCGACGTACGGCGCGAGCGGCCAGCGCGGGCACTCCGCGGGAAGCGTGCGGGCGAAGGCCTCCGAGACGATCGCATTCTGGAAGAACGACCCGGCGCTCCACGTGTCGGGATCGGCGTCGTCGAGAACCATGCCCTTCCGGGCGCGCGTCGTCAGCACGTGATCGCGGATCCACGAGAGCGAGACGGATGCGTCGGGCTCGAGCCCGAGCGCCGTGCGCAGCTGCTCGCCCGCCACCGGAATCTCCCCCGCACCGACGACGGCGAGTTCGAGGGTGATCGACAGCACGACGGCCGGACGCTCCGGCACCGAACCGTAGTGGTGCTTGAGCACCGACGTGCGGAACCCGAGTCCGAGGTCGGCCGCAGCGACGACCGAGACGTCGCCGGTGGCCTCGTCGATCAGCTCGACCTCGACGAGGGTCTGCACGATCTCCTGACCGTAGGCGCCGACGTTCTGCACGGGCGCGGCACCGGCGGTGCCGGGGATGCCCGACATGGCCTCGATTCCGGCGAGGCCGTGCGCCACGGTGTACGCGACGAGGGCGTCCCAGTCGTGCCCGGCCTGAACGCGCAGCCGCAGCGTTCCGGGGCGCGAACCGGGGAGCGGTTCGATGCCCGACGTGCGCACCCGCACGACGGTGCCCTCGAACGGCTCATCTCCGACGAACAGGTTCGACCCGCCCCCGATCACGAGCCACGGCTCGCCCGCTGCCCAGAGTTCGCGCAGCTCCGTCACGAGCTCGTCGGTCGTTCCGGCCTCGAACATGCGGGCGGGCGCGGCGCCCGTGCGCAGCGTCGTCAGACGGGCGAGCGCGACGGGTTCGGTCTCGGGCATGGTCAGGCCCGACGCACCCGCACCTGGGCCTTGCCCAGGACGGTGGTCGACGCGGCGGTGACCGTGAGATCGATGCGAGCGGTGTCGTCGTCGAGCGCGCCGATCTTCGCCGAGACGTGCACGTCGGCGCCCGCCTCGGGGTCGACCAGCACCGGACGGGTGAAACGCACGCCGTACTCGAGGACGCGCGCCGGGTCGCCGAGCCATTCCTCGACGGTGCCGATCGCGATCCCCATGGTCAGCATGCCGTGGGCGAGCACGCCCGGGAGCCCGACGGCCACGGCGACGTCGTCGCGGTAGTGGATGGGGTTGAAGTCGCCCGAGGCCCCCGCGTACCGCACCAGCGATTCGCGGGTCAGGTGCACGGAGCGCTCGGCGATCACGTCGCCGACGGCGAGGTCGGTCATGCCTCCCCCTCCCCCACGAGCAGCACGCTCGTGGCTGTGACGACGTGGGCACCGGCCGCGTCGACGATCTCGGCGTCGCTGGTGACCATCGCGTTGCCACCGAGCGTGCGGATGCCGCCCACGGTCAGGGTCGCGGTCAACTCGTCGCCTGCGACGATCGGACGGCTGTAGCGGAAGCGCTGCTCGGCGTGCACGAGGCGCGAGAGCTCGATGCCCGATTCGGGCTCGGCGAGCAGCTGCTGGAGAGTGATGTCCTGCACGACCATCGCGAACGTCGGGGGCGCGACGACGTCGGCGTAGCCCAGGGCCCGGGCGGCCTCGGGATCGCTGTACTGAGGGGCCACGGCGAAGACGGCGCGCGCGAACTCGCGCACCTTCTCTCGCCCGACCAGGTAGGGAGGGGTCGGCGGGAAGACACGGCCGACCAGATCGGGATTCACGGGCACGGCACCATCCTACCGAGCCGGATCCGAACTCCTCCGGCCGCCGACCGCGCGCGACGTCAGCGCTGGTGGCGTCCGCGGATCGCCTTCATCGCCATCTGCACGGAGATGAAGACCAGGAACGCCGCGAACAGCACGTTGCCCACGAACGGGTCGACCAGCGTCGCGATCCACGCGCCGAGGGCCGTCGTCGTGCACGCGGCGAGACCGATCATGGCGGCGGCGCGCAGGTCGACGTTCTTGCGGCGGAGGTTGCCGACGGTGCCCGAGATGGCCGTGGGGATCATCATGAGCAGCGACGTGCCCTTGGCGATGAGGTCGCTCGTGCCGAAGAGCAGCATCAGCGCCGGCACGACGATGATGCCGCCTCCGACGCCGAGGAGCCCCGCCAAGACGCCGGTGATCACACCGAGCGTGGCGAGCCCCGCTCCGCTGAGCCAGGTGAGCTCCAGCTCGGCGTCGCGCGAGGGGATGATGAAGAACAGGCTCGCGATGACGATCACGAGGAACGCCACGAACGCCCACCGCAGCGCCGTCTGCGACACCTTCGGCAGCAGCCAGGTGCCGATCTGCGCGCCGATCACGGCGCCGATCGCGAGGATGATCGCGGGGATCCAGGCCACCGAACCGTGGACGGCGTACGAGATCACTCCCACCGACGCGGTCGGAACGATGGCGGCGAGCGACGTGCCCGCGGCGAGGCGCTGATCGAAGCGGAGGATCAGCACGAGGAGCGGCACGATGACCGTTCCGCCGCCGACCCCGAACAGCCCCGAAAGCAGGCCCGCGAGCAGGCCCACCCCGATGCACGTCATCACGAACCGGGTGCCGCGCCGCGGCTCAGGGGAAGAGGTCATGCGTCTCGCTTCGATCGCGGCCCCGGGCTGGGCCGCGTCCACACTACCGTCGTGCTTCAGCGGCCGAGAACGCGAGAGGCCTGGGAAGAATACGACCCCCGACGGGAGAGCCTCTCCGCCGGGGGTCGTCATCCCCGCGCGGCCAGAAGGTCGGTGACCCGAACACCGACCGATGAGCCGTTGAATCGCGGGGGTGGAGCACTCATGAAGTTAGCGCTGGAAAGCGAGCGCTCCGAGACCATTGACGCCGCGTCGGCACGACTGCTATGCGTCCACGACCGCTCTGCGTCGTCGGGGACGGCCGGCCGGGAATACGAGGTCGGGGGCCGTGTTGTCCCGAAGATGACACAGGTAGGAATCATCGGCGCAGGACACATCGGATCGACCCTGGCACGCGGCTTCGTCGAGCGCGGCTACGACGTGAAGATCGCGAACTCCCGAGGCCCCGAGACCCTGGCGGACCTCGTCTCCGATCTCGGCGATCGCGCCACCGCCGGCACGGCAGAAGAAGCAGCCGCGTTCGGCGAGGTCGTCGTGGTGACCGTGCCCCTCAAGGCGCTCGACCAGGTGCCGGTCGAGCCGCTCTCCGGCAAGATCGTTCTCGACACGAACAACTACTACTGGGAGCGCGACGGCCGCATCCCCGCGCTCGAAGAGAAGCAGACCACGACCTCGCAGATGCTGCAGGAGCACCTCCCCACCTCGAAGGTCGCGAAGGCGTTCAACCACATCACGAGCGGCACGATCCTCACCGACGGCTCCGCCGCGGGCACACCCGGCCGCAGGGCGCTGGCCACCGCGAGCGACCACTCCGAAGCATCCGATCTCGTCGCCTCGATCTACGACGAGTTCGGCTACGACACCGTGAACATCGGCCCGCTGTCCGAGAGCTGGCGCGTCGAGCGCGACCAGCCCGCCTACGTCGTCGCGCAGAACCGCGAGGAGCTCGAGGCGAACCTGGCCCGCGCCACACGCTGAGCGCGCACCCTCACCGTTCGACGACGCTGCGCACGAACCTCTCCAGCTCGGCGTAGGCGCGCTGGCGCGGCCGGGGTCGCGAAAGGAACACGTCGTGCAGGGCTCCGTCGATGCGCGCGATCGTCACGGTCTCTGCGATGCGCGTGGCCCGACGGGCGATGTCGTCGACGACGAGCACCGAGTCGACGTCCGTCATGTCGGGATGCCACGACGCCGCCAGGATCGATCGCGCCGACAGCAGCACCAGGGCGGGCGCTCCGACGTCCACCCCGAGTGCGACACGACGGT
Organism: Microbacterium sp. Gd 4-13; assembly: GCF_003095395.1. Taxonomy (GTDB): domain Bacteria; phylum Actinomycetota; class Actinomycetes; order Actinomycetales; family Microbacteriaceae; genus Microbacterium. Next base: position 139,596 of record NZ_QEIJ01000004.1, on the reverse strand, counting down.
GGCCCTCGAGGATCGCGGCCAACCACGCCGGATGCGTCGGGAAGCCCTGCGGCGGACGCCACCCCTTCGGGGAGTCCGGGAGCGAGCCCACCTCGCGCTGCGCGCGCGTGTAGAAGCCCAGGTCGACCACCGGGTGGGAGCCGTACGGGTCGAAACGCGCCCGGGCGTTCACGATCGGAGCGAGCGCCTGCCGGCCCACGGCACCGACCTGGAACTCGAGCCAGGGACTGTTGAGCACCACCGCGTCCGCGACTCCCGGGTGCCGCGCGGCCCAGAGGGTCAGCACGAGTCCGCCCGTCGAATGGCCGAGCAGCACGAGCCTGCGGCGGCGCGCCGCATCCCACCCCATCGCCTCGAGCGCCGCACCGATGTCGGCGTCGTAGTCCGCAAGCGAACGCATGTCGCCCGGCACCTGACCGGGTCGCAGACTGCGTCCGTAACCGCGCAGGTCGAGGGCGTGGAAGCGCGCGCCGCGCTCGGTCCAGAAGCGGGCGAGCTCGGTCTGGAAGAAGTAGTCCGACCAGCCGTGCACATAGAGCACGTCGACGTCGCGCAGCACCCCGCCGAGGCGGGCGAAGGGGTGCGGGATGCTGCGCACCAGCGTCGCGACGAGCTCCGCACCGTCGTCGTCGGCCCCGAGCGGCAGCGTCAGCCGTTCGAAACCCGCCCCGAGGATGTCGGGCGCCCAGGCCTCGCTCATGCGCCCAGCCTAGAGCGCCGGACGGGAGGTGCGCGGAGTGTTCAGACGGGAGGTGATGTGCACACGGGAGGAGCCTGGAGCGCAGGCTGACCTCCGGATTGCACATCTCCTCCCGTAGGCACGAGCGTCACGGCGCCAGGTGGATCCCCTGGGCTACGGCCCTCATGAGGCGCGCCTGCACCGCGGGCCAATCGTTGACGACCGCGCCGTAGCCGACGCGGATGACGTGATAGCCGAGCAGTGCGAGTTCGGCGTCATGAGCGATGTCGGCCTCGCGCTGCGCGCCGACGTGGTGGCCGCCATCGATCTGCAGCACGAGTCGGTCGCCGATGAGGAGGTCGACCGGTCGTCCAGCGATCCAGATCTGACGGCGCAGCGGCAGTCGCATCCATCTCAACCGCGGAACGACGAACGTTTCGAGTCCGGAATCGGCGAACGGATCGGCGTCCTCGCGGATCCGACGCGCCTCCGGACCGAAATCGAGGCGCGCCAGCGCACGGCCGTCGACGAGCCGCTGCCGGAGGGCAGACTCCCATATCGCGAGGGCGACCTCGTACGGCTGGCACGCGGCGACGATCGCCAGAACGTTTTCGATCTCGTCCGTCAGGCTGTCGGGATGGCGGGGAACGAGCGGTCGTCCCCAATGGAGGACGGCACCCGCGACGCCCACGTGGCCCGCGTGGGCGGGTGCCGCAAGATGGGGCGCGTCGTCCCCGAGCACCCAGAGCCCGATACGACGCGCTTGCGTGACGCAGGTCAGGACGACGCCGGCCCGAGCCGCCGCCATCAGGTCGGCGTCCGCCTCGGGGACAGCGACCCATCCCTTGCGCACGCGGAGGAGCGCGCCGGATGTCACGGCCTCGCCGATCGCCCGACGCCGGATGCCCCGGTCGATGAGCCGAGACGTGCGCGCAACTCCCCCCAACCAGCGGACGAGTTCTTCGGGACGCGACATCCCCCCATGGTGAACGGGTGGACCGAGCCGCCCGCTCCCGAGGGCGGCGCTTGTGCGAACTCCCGTCAACGAGCGCGTTGGGGAGGGACAGAGCGAGTCCCGCACGTTCACACGGGAGGTGATGTGCACACGGGAGGAGCCTGGAGCGCAGGCTGACCTCCGGATTGCACATCTCCTCCCGCATGCACGGCGGCGTTCGGGACTACTCGCCGCGCGAGACCCGCACCATCTCGTCGCGGGGGACGACCTTGACGCGGGCGCGCTCGTGCGGGGCGCCGAGGGCGATCTCGTGCTCGTCGAGTCGGTGCCAGCCGTCGAGGTCGGTCCACCGCACGCCTCGCTCGGCGAGGAGGGCGACGACCGCGTCCTCGGACGGATCTTCGGGCTGCCACCACTGGCCGGCGTCGTTGACGAGGTGGCGAACGGTCTCCATCGCGTCGGACTTCGTGTGGCCGATGAGGCCGACCGGCCCGCGTTTGATCCAGCCCGTGGCGTAGACGCCGGGGACGGGCTCGTTCGAGTCGGGGTGCAGCACCTGGCCCTCCCGGTTCGGGATGACGCCGTGGCGCTCGTCGAACGGCACGCCGGGAAGCGGCGACCCGAAGTAGCCGACCGCGCGGTACAGCGCCTGGATCGGCACCTCGCGGAGCTCGCCCGTGCCCTCGACGCCGCCCTCGGCGTTCGGCCGCGTGCGCTCGTACACGAACGACGAGACCCGACCGTCGGCATCCGTCTTCAGCTCGACGGGCTTCGCCCAGAAGTGCAGGTGCAGGCGACGCGAGGCTTCGCCGCCGGCGTTGTTCACGCCCGGGCGCTTGCGCCACGACTGCAGCACACGGTCGATGACCATGACCTGCTTGTTGCTCGCGATCGCGGCCTTCGACGCCTCGTCGTAGTCGAAGTCCTCGTCGTAGACGACCATGTCGACGTCGCGCAGCTCGCCGAGCTCGCGAAGCTCGAGCGGGGTGAACTTCACCTGCGCGGGTCCGCGGCGACCGAACACGTGCACGTCGGTGACGGGCGAGGCCTTCAGCCCCTCGTAGACGTTCTCGGGGATCTCGGTGGGCAGCAGGTCGTCGGCGTGCTTGGCGAGCATGCGCGTGATGTCGAGCGCCACGTTGCCGTTGCCGATGACGGCGACGGATGCGGCGTCCAGCGGCCATTCGCGGGGTACATCCGGGTGTCCGTCGAACCAGCTGACGAAGTCGGCGGCCCCGTACGACCCTTCGGCGTCGATGCCGGGGATCTCCAGCGCGGTGTCGCGGATCGCGCCCGTGGAGAAGATGACGGCGTTGTAGTGCTTCTTCAGATCGTCGAGGGTGATGTCCTCGCCGAAGCGCACGTTGCCGAACAGGCGGATGTCGCCGCTGTCGAGCACCTCGCGCAGCGCCGTGATGATGCCCTTGATGCGCGGGTGGTCGGGGGCGACTCCGTAGCGCACGAGACCGTACGGCGCGGGGAGCTGCTCGAAGAGGTCGATCGACACGTCGAACGCGCGCTCGGTCTTCAGGAGGATGTCGGCGGCGTAGATGCCGGCGGGGCCGGCGCCCACGATGGCGAGCCTGAGCTTCGTCATGGGAATCCCTCGTTCTGGGTGCGGGTCGGCGGCCCCGAGGCTGAGGATCCGCCGGCGGGGTCAGCTGGAGCGGTCGGCGACGGCCTGCGCGAAGCGCGTCAGCGCCTCCCGCACGGCTCCGTCGGGGACGGGAGCGAGCGCGTCGATGGCGTCCTGCGACCACTGATGGGCCAGACGCAGCGTGTCGCGCGTGGCATCGTGGTCGCGGAGCTGGGCGAGAGGACCGTCGAGGAGCGCGGGATCGGCACCCTCGGCGATGCGGGAGACACCGTCGTCGATCGTGCCGCGGAGCGCGCGCGATGCGGCGTCGGTGCGCTCGCCGAGCAGGAGATACGGCATCGTCGGCACGCCGGCGCGCAGATCGGTGCCGGGCACCTTGCCGGTCTCGTCGGGGTCGGCCGAGAGGTCGATGACGTCGTCGAGCAGCTGGAAGGCGACACCGGCCTTCTCACCGAAGGTGCGCATGGCCACTTCGAGCTCGACGGGACCGTGGGCGAAGATCACGCCGGCCTCGGCGGCGGTGGCGATGAGCGAGCCGGTCTTGTCTCCGAGCACGTCGAGGTAGAACGCGACCGGGTCATCGCCCTCGCCGGGTCCGACGGTCTCGTGCATCTGGCCGAGCACGAGGCGCTCGAAGGTGTCGGCCTGCAGGCGGATGGCCCGCTCGCCCTGCCTGGCCATGATCTGGCTCGCGCGGGAAAAGAGGAGGTCACCGGTGAGGATGGCGATGTTGTTGCCCCACACCGTCTGCGCACTGGGCACGCCCCGGCGTACGTCCGCGCCGTCCATGACGTCATCGTGGTAGAGCGAACCGAGGTGCGTCATCTCGAGCGCGACGGCGGCCTCGACCACGTCGTCGGTGATCCCGTCGCCGAGCTGGGCGGTGAGGATCGTGAGCATGGGGCGGATGCGCTTGCCGCCCGCCTCGTACAGGTAACGGCTGGTCGCATCGGCGAGGGTGTCGGCGATGCTCAGCTCGTGGGCGAGGCTCGTCTCGACGCGGGCGAGACCCTCTTCGACCGTCGACAACAGCCGGCGGGAGCGCGCGCCCGCGAAGATGCGGTCGGCGAGCCCCAGCTTGCCCGCGATGAGTCGGGAGCCCGCGGCAGAAGGTCTCGGGGTCACCGTGTCAGCCTACCGTGCGGGGGTGGAGGAGCTTCATGAGGGGTTGGTCCCCCGGTGCAGCGCTACGATGCCCAGCGACAGATTGCGGTAGGCCACGTCGACCCACCCTTCCTCGCGCATCCACGCCGAGAGCGTCGGCTGGTCGGGCCAGTGGCGGATCGACTCGTTGAGGTAGTCGTAAGCCTCGGAGTTGGAGCTGACCACGCGCGCCACCCGGGGAAGCACGCGGCCGTTGTAGAAGCGGTACAGGCTGCCGAACAGCGCCGACGGCGGGGTGGAGAACTCGCAGACGACGATGCGGCCGCCGGGCTTGGTGACCCGTCGCAGTTCGCGGAGCGCCTTCTTGGGCTGATCGACGTTGCGCAGCCCGAAAGACATGGTCACCGTGTCGAACTCGTCGTCGGCGAACGGCAGGTCGGTGGCGTTGGCCTCGACGAACGACAGGTTCGGAAGGTCGGCGTAGCGCCGGGCACCCTCGGCGATCATGCCGGGAGAGAAGTCGGCGGCGACCACCTCGGCGCCGCTGCGCGCGAGCGCCACGCTCGAGGCCCCCGTGCCGGCGGCGAGATCGAGGATGCGCTGTCCTGCCCGCGGCGCCACGGCGCGGGTGGTCGCCACGCGCCAGAAGCGGTCGTTGCCGAGGCTGAGCACCGTGTTCGTGCGGTCGTACTTCGCGGCGACCTGGTCGAACATGCCGCTCACGCGGGCCGGATCCTTCGCGAGATCGGCGCGGTTGGGCTCGGGGGTCATACGGCGAGTCTAGGCCGCGCGGTCAGTGGTCAGCCTGTGGTGCCTCGGCGTCGAACGATCCGCGGAGCTGCGTCATGCGGCCCAACCACCGGTCGATCGTGGCGTCGTCGAAGGGCGCCTCGCGACGGCTCACGCGCGCCTCCAGCTCGAGCGTGACGGCCTCGAGCCGGTCGACGATGTCGAGGGGATACCCGTATTTCACGCGGTGCTCCTCCCACTCGTCGCGGTCGTCGATCCAGACGCCGCGATCCGCCTGCTCGACCACGTCGAGGTCCATGTCGATGCCGGTCGGCACGCCCGCGTCCCAGCGGGCATCCCAGGCGAGATCGATGTACACCCGCGTGCGGTGGGCCGGGGCGTTCGCGGTGAAGACCCACTCGCCGCTCGGGGGCAGAAGGGTCACGTTGTCGGTGCTCGCGACCACGTCGCGCCCCGGTCGGTGGCTGCGCCATCCGGCGAACTGCCCGAACCAGTCGCCGAACTCGTCCGATCCCAGGTAGACGCAGTCGTGCACCCAGTGGGTCGAGGCGTCCCACTTGCGCCAGCGGAAGACGAGACGGGTGCCGGGTGCGGGACGAGTCGTCATGCCCGAAGTCTAGATCGGCACCCGCACCGCTCAGTCCGCGCGTCGTCTCGACGCCGATCGTTCGCCGCTCCGGCGGCAGAACCCGGTCGTAGGCTGGATGCTGTGACGCACGACACGCTCCCCCTCCCCCGCCTGCGCGTGGTGACGCGGGAGATCGACCCCGTCGAAGACGTGCTGTCGTACACCCCCTCCTACGCCCCGGCCTTCTGGAGCAGGCGCGACGCCTCCCTCGCGGCGTTCGGGTCGATTCACGAGCTCCGCGCGGCGGGCGGCGTCGAGTCGCCCGCGCGCTTCGTCGCCGAGAGGTGGCGCGCCATCGCCGCCGCAGCCGAGATCGACGACCCCGTGGGTCTTCCCGGCACGGGGCTGATCGCGCTGGGTTCCTTCGCCTTCGACCCTCGATCGACGAAGACCAGCACGCTCACCGTGCCGTGGATCGTGGTCGGCCGCCGCGGAGGGCGCTCCTGGGTGACCCGCATCAGTCACGCCGACTCGGTGGTCGACGACGAACTGCTCGGGCTCCCCGCCCGCGTGCCCTACGGTCCGCACTGGTCGGCCACGCTCGGCCCCGGCGCGATGGATCCCGACGCCTACCAGGACGCGGTGCGAGCCGCCCTGGGCGCCATCGAACGGCACGAGGTCGACAAGGTCGTGCTCGCCCGCGACCTCGTCGGCACCGCACCCGTCGGCGCCGACCTGCGCCGACTGGTGCGGTCGCTGGCCTCCGGCTACCCGGACTGCTGGATCTTCGCCGTCGACGGCCTCATCGGCGCGAGCCCCGAGACGCTGGTCACCGTCTCGGCCGGCACCGTCACCGCGCGCGTGCTGGCCGGCACCACGGCGCGGGGGGCCGACGTCGACGCCGATGCCGCCGCATCCGTCGCCCTCGCCACGAGTCCGAAGGATCAGGACGAGCACCGGTTCGCCGTGCAGAGCGTGCTCTCCTCGCTCCGCCCGCACACGAGCGCGCTCGCGGCCGCCGAGCAGCCCTTCACGCTGCGACTGCCGAACGTCTGGCACCTCGCGACCGACGTCGAAGGCGTGCTGTCGGATGCGGCGTCATCGCTTGATCTGCTCGAGGCCCTGCACCCGACGGCGGCCGTCGCCGGTACCCCGACGCGCGATGCGGTGGAGCTGATCCGCCGGCTCGAGCCGTTCGACCGCGGCCGTTACGCGGGCGCCGTCGGCTGGGTCGACGGATCGGGCGACGGCGAGTGGGCGATCGCCCTGCGCTGCGCGCAGTTCGACGCCGTGCCCGCCGGCTCGCGCGACGCGATCCCGCTGACCGCGTACGCGGGGGCGGGGATCGTCGCCGGCAGCGACCCGGAGTCGGAGCTGCTCGAGACGCGCGTGAAGTTCCGCCCGATCGTCGAAGCCCTCGCCTGAGGGCGGGAATCACGAGGCGGCGAGCCGCACCTTCTCCCGCTCCACGTCGTACTCGGCCACCGGCCACGCCGGATCGATGTCGTCGAGCGCCGCCAGCAGCAAGCCCTGCACGGCGAGGCGGGCGAACCACTTGCGGTCTGCCGGCACCACGAACCAGGGCGCGACATCGGTCGATGTGCGCTCGAGCATGACCTGGTACGCGGCCATGTAGTCGTCCCAGAGCTCGCGCTCGTCCACGTCGCCGGGGTTGTACTTCCAGTGCTTCTCCGGGCGGTCCAGCCTCTCGGCCAGGCGCTCCTTCTGCTCGTCCTTCGAGATGTGCAGCATGGCCTTCACCACCCGGATGCCGCGGTCCGCCGCATCCGCCTCGAACCGCTCGATCGCTCCGTAACGCCGTTCGATCTCTTCGGCGGGCGCGAGGTTGCGCACACGCCCGATCAGCACGTCCTCGTAGTGCGACCGGTCGAAGACGCCGATCTTGCCGCGCGCGGGGAGACGCTTCGCGATGCGCCAGAGGAAATCATGCTGCAGCTCCTCGGCGGTCGGCTTCTTGAACGACGCCAGCTCGACACCCTGCGGGTCGACGGCGCCGACGACGTGGCGGACGATCCCGCCCTTGCCCGAGGTGTCCATTCCCTGCAGGACGAGGAGCACCGAGCCCGCAGCGGTGCCCGCGACACTCTGCGCGAACAGGCGCTCCTGCAGATCACCGAGCGACGGCACGCCGTCGGCGAGGTCGGCCGAGCCCGTCGCCTTCGACCCCTCGTACCCCGGCGTCTCCCGGGGGTCGAGGTCGGCCAGCCGGAACCCGGCGCCGACGCGCAGGGCCTCGCGGGCGGGAGTGGTCCATCCGTGTGCGCTCATCGGATCATTTTCCGCCCGCCGTCCTCGCGGCGCCATCCCTTGCCCGCTCGACGGCGCATCAGTAACGGATCGCGTCGATCACCTTCACCCGCACGGCCACCAGCGCCGGAAGGAGCCCGGCGAGAGCGCCCACCGCGCAGGCGGCGACGAGTCCGAGCACGGCGGCGTCGACCGGGAAGGGCGGGAAGTCCTCGACCAGCCCCTGGCCGATGAGGTCGCGCACCCACGGGCTCTGCACGATGAGGATCGCCGCGGCGACGCCGACGACGCCGGCGACGACGGTCGCCACGACGCTCTCCATCATCACCGCGAAGAACACCCGCCCCGCGGTCGCGCCGAAGCTGCGGCGGATGCCGATCTCGCGCACCCGCTGCTTCACGGTGACCAGCGCGATGTTGACGAGTCCGAGCGCGCCGAGCAGCAGCACGAGCACGGCGATCCCCGACACCACGAGCTGCACCACCACGAACGAGTCGTTGCCGTAGTACGCGGCGTCCTGCCGGTACACGTCGACGTTCGTCCCCTCCCCGAGGTCGGAGGAGACGTCGCGGGTCACGAGATCCGACAGCTCCTCCCAGTTCTCTGGAGGCAACCACATCTCGTACTGCACGGAGGCGCCCGCGTAGGGATCGACGGGGGCAGCGCCCGCACCGGCGACGGCGTCGGCCGCCTGATAGGCGCCGAGCTGATCGGCGAGCATGTACATCGACGGGAACGTGTCCCAGTCGGGCGACGGCGTGACCCCGACGATCACCGCGACCGTACCCTCGAAGCCGCCGAGCGAGAGGGTCGGATGCTGCGCGAGGTCGGGACGACCGAGCGTGTTCCAGAAGTACTCGTTGACGATCACCCGGGGCGCCAGCATCGCGGCGGTCTCGGCCGAGAACCACTCCCCCTCCAGCATCCGCACGCGATGCATCTCGCCGTAGGGCTGGTCGACCCCCTGGGTTCCGACCTGCACGACCCCGGCGGGCGAATCGACGGGCATCTGCGTGCTCGTGTTGCGACTGGCGTACGAGATGCCGTATCGGGCGGTCGCCGTCTCCCAGGCGGCATCGAGCGTCGCGGTGTCGACCGCCTGGGAGTCGGTGCGATAGGCATTGAGCCACACGCTCGCCGGGCGTCCGCTCTGCCTCTCGCTGAGCTCGGTGGTGGCCTGCTGCATGATGCCGCCCAGCGCCACGACGGTCGTCAGCGAGCAGACCGCCACCGCGACTCCCACGAGCGACAGCAAGACACGGGTGCGGTGGATGCGCACCTCCTGCCAGGCCTCGGCGAGCGCGCCGACGAAGCCGGTGAACAACCGGTTCACGACGTCTGCTCCGCGGCGGCGAGGAGGTGCTGCGACTCGGAGGCGGCAGACGCGGAGGCGTCGGCGGCCCGGGTCAGCACTCCCGCTTCGAGGCGGTAGTGATCGCGCGATCGCGCAGCGATGGCCGGGTCGTGGGTGATCACGACGAGCGCCGCCTCGGTGCGCGCGGCGACGGTGTCGATGAGCTCCATGACCGACTGCCCGGTGTCCAGATCGAGGGCGCCCGTCGGCTCGTCGGCGAGGATCAGGCGCGGCCCGCGCACGAGGGAGCGCGCGATCGCGACCCGCTGCTGCTCTCCGCCCGACAGCCGGTCGGGGAGGCTCTCGAGGCGGTGGCCGAGCCCGACCTCGTCGAGCATCTCGGCCGCGAGCGCGCGCCGTCGCCAGAACTGTCGGCCCTCGGCGTAGTAGAGCGGCATCATGACATTCTCGAGGGCGGTGCGCCCGGGAAGCAGGTTGAACTGCTGGAACACGAAGCCGATCTCGCGGCCGCGCACGCGATCCCGCTCGCGCGAGGAGTAGTCCTTCACCGGGCGCCCGGCGAACTCGACGATGCCGCTGGTGGGCAGATCGAGCAGCCCGAGGATGTTCAGGAGGGTCGACTTGCCCGATCCGGAGCGCCCGACGATCGAGATGCGGTCGTTCTCGGCGACGGTCAGGTCGACACCGTTGAGGATCGTCAGCGCGGGCTGATCGGGCGGCAGCACCGTGCGGGTCACCGCCTCCAGGTGCAGCAGTGTCACGGGGTGTCCCCGCAGACCGTGGAGCCGTCGGGCATCGTCGTGCACCCGTCGGGCCCGGGGAGGAGAGCATCGGCGCCGGGGGCGAACTCGCGCACGACGTCGCCGTCGGCGAGACCGCCCGTGATCTCGACTTGGCGGCCATCGCTGAGTCCCAGCCCCACCGCGCGCTCCTCCACGCTTCCGTCGGCGGCGACCACCCACACCGCCCCGGTCTGCGCCGCTCCGCGCACCGCGGTGGTCGGCACCACGAGCACGCCCTCGGCGCGGCCTCCCGCGATCGTCATCTCGGCGGCGAGGCCGGGGAAGACCGTGACACCCTCGGGCACCGGGCAGCTCACGGTCGTCGTGGTGCCGCTGCCCGGATCGGCCGCACCGCCCGTCGCCGTCGAGGCGTCGGCGTTCGCGCCGGCGAGCGGTGTGACGATGCGCAATCCCGTGCAGGTGAAGGGCGCGGGCCCCCCGGTGATGGCGACGGATGCTTCGGTCGGCTGATTCAGCAGCCGGTACTGCTGAGCGGGCTGCAGCGAGCCCGTCACGGAGGAGGTGGGCGGGGCGATCTGCCCTGCGGCCTGGCCGATCGACACGGCCTGCCCGGCGATGACGTCGAGGGAGCTGAGCGTCCCCGACGTCGGGGCGGTCACCTCGACGTACCGGTAGATCGGCGGCAGGGGGTTGCCCTCGGCGTCGACCGACTTCGACGGGTCGCGGACGATCTCGACCTTGACGTCGAAGATCGCCTGCTCGGCGTTCACGGTGGCCCCGACCTCGGAATAGATCCGGTTGACGGTGCCCTCCGCCGTCGACTTCACCGCGACGGCGGGATCGGCCGACACCGTCGCGTCGAGCACGACGTCATTCGTGATCGTGCCGACCGCGACGGGGATCGTCGGCTCGATGACGGCACCGGTCGGGAGGGCGGGATCTGCTTCGACAGCGCGGTCGGGGAAGAACGCGAGCTTCGCGAGGGCGATCGCGATGACCGCGATCAGCACGATTCGGAGGATGGGAAACACCCATCGCCTGGCAACACCCATGTCGTCCCCCTCGGACCGGTCGCTTCTTGCACGCTACCTAACGCGCAGTCGATGCTACCGCGTAATGGAGAGTACTGCGCAACACGAGAACGCGGAGTGTTCGAGCGCCTCGTCAGCGCGCGAGCGGAACCTCGATCAGTTGCCGCCCGCCGGCCGGCGCGGTGAGCAGCTGGTCGAGCGCGGAGCGGGTCGTCACCCGGTGGTACTCCCACCCGTATGCACGGGCGAGATGCTCGAGACGCACCGACTGCGGCGTGTACAGCACGCGCTGCATCGCCTCGGCACCCGCGACCCCGGCCACCTCGAGCCCGTCGAAGATCGTGCCCCCGCCGTCGTTGCCGACGACGACCTGCACCCGCGGCTCCGTCTCGCCGGCAGGGAGGAGCAGCGCACCGACGTCGTGGAGCAACGCCAGATCACCCAGGAGCACGCGCGTGACCCCGGGTCGCCCGTCCGTCTGGCTGGCCACCGCGATCCCCGTCGCCGTCGCGATCGTGCCGTCGATCCCCGCAAGCCCGCGATTCGAATGCACCGGCACCTTCTTGCCGCCGAGCACCGCGTCGGCGACCCGCACGAGCCGCGACGAGCCGAACATCACGCGGTCGTGGGGCCAGGTCGCCCGCCACACCGCATCGACGAGAGCCTCCCGGTCGAGGGGAGCGCGCAGCGCCGCGACCTCCGAGGCGAGGGCGCCGCGCCGTTCGCTCGGCACGGTGGAGGCGAGCGCATCGGCGTCGGGGGCGGCCGGGGAGAGATCGACGGATGCGTCGCGGGAAGCGCGCATCCACAGTCCGAGCCACTCGCGATCCGCGGCGCCGGCATCGACGCCCACGGCGTCGACCGTGACCGTCGCGCCGTTGAGGTTGAGGGGCTCACCGGGCCCGCGTAGGGCGACGACCTCGACGTCGGTGCGGGAGAGCAGCTGCGTCACCTCGCGACTGAGCGTCGGGTGACCGAACACCACCACCCGCTCGATCGCGCCTCCCAGGTCGGGATCGCGGAGGAGCCCGCGGTACCCGTGCACGAGGTACCGGCCGAACCGGGCACCGCTGACGATCTCGGCGATGAGCGGCCAGCCTCCCAGGTGCGCGAGGTCCTCCGCCGCCGGACCCGCATCGGCTCCCGCGACGACGACGGTGCGCGGCCCGCGGGCGAGCACCAGCGGCGCCTCTTGCGCGGGCGAAGCATCCGCGTCTCCGATGCCGCCCCCGCCCTGGTACAGCGCGCCGAAGGTGTCGGGCGTCTCGTCCACGGCGTCGGGAACGGGCGGGGTCGGCGCGGCGATCCACGCGGGCACGGGGCCCCCGAGGGGCTCGCGGTAGGGCAGGTTCAGGTGCACGGGGCCGGCGGGCCGGCCGTCGCCGAGGGCGGCGGCGAGCGCCTCCGCGGCGACGTCGCGCAGCATCCGCGTGCCCTCGCCGGTGCCGTCGGCGTCGGTCTCGTCGGGCACGGCGACGTCGAGCTCGAGACGCACCGCCTGCGCGAACATGCCGGGCTGCCGCGTCGTCTGGTTGGCGCCGATGCCGCGGAGCTCCGGCGGCCGGTCGGCGGTGAGGAGCAGAAGCGGCACGCCGGAGTGGTGCGCTTCGAGCACCGCCGGGAGGAGGTTCGCCACGGCCGTGCCCGAGGTGCAGATGACCGCGGCGGGCATTCCGGTCTCACGCGCGATGCCCAGGGCGGTGAACCCGGCGACGCGTTCGTCGATCCGCACGTGGAGCCGAAGAAGACCCGCTCGTTCGAGGTCGGCGGCCACGAGGGCGAGCGCCTGCGAGCGCGAGCCCGGGCTGAGCACCACGTGCTCCACGCCACGGGTGATCAGCGCGCCGAGGAGAGCGGCGGCGGCATCCGTCGCGGGCGAGGCCGCCCCGTGCACGGGTGCGTCCACGTCAGCCGACGGCGCCGCGCTGACCGCGCGAGTCGTCGCCGTCGTCGGTCGGCTTCTCAGCGGGAGGGATGCTGCCGGGCGCGGCCGGCGGTGCCTGGGGGTCGTCGGCCTCGGAATCGAGCATCGCGAGTTCTTCTTCGAGTCGGCGGATGCGTTCGTCCTGGTCGCTGATCGTGCCGATGCTGCCGAGGAACTCGGGATCGTCGTCGGGTGCACGGTGCGTGCGCGACGAGGAGGCCCGCCCGCGGCCCACGGCGAACCAGAGAACGCCGCCGAGAACGGGGACGAGGATGGTGATGACGATCCAGACACCCTTGCTCACGCCGCGGTGTCGCTGCGGAGGCTGGAGGGCGCAGTCGACGATCGTGTACACCCAGAATGCGGTCGCCACGAGCGCCCCGATGAGCAGCACCCTTGTCATCCCCCCATCCTAGGTGCGCCGCCTGAACGTCGGCCTTGCGCCGGGGCGGATCTAGAATGGCCCGATGCGCGTCCGCTCCGCTTTCCTCTACACCGTGCTGCGGTTGCTCGCGTTCCTCGTGCCGTTCTCGGTGCTGATGCTGTTCCCGGCCTTCCAGAACGGGCTGTACTGGCTCGCCGCGATCTTCGCGGCGCTGATCGGTCTCAGCCTGTCGCTGCTGTTCCTGCGTCGCCCGCTCGAGTCCGTCTCGGGGGGCCTCGCCGAGCGCCGCGCCGCGCGCGCCAAGGCCCGCGGTGCGCAGGTCGACGCCGACAGCGAAGACGCCGCCGACGAGGCGCGCCGCGACTCCGACGCCTGACGGCGGCCCGCCGCATCCGCCCGATCGCGGACGCCTCGTCAGCCGATGAAGGCCCAGAAGAGGAAGGCGCCGTACGCGACCGACGTGAGCGACGTCAGCGCGAGGGCGGTGACCAGTTCGCGCGGGGCCCGGTAGGTCCAGACGATGAGGATCGCCGGGAGCGCCGCCAGGAGCGCCATGAGGGTCAGCCACGCGCCGGGGTAGAACGGCGCGAGGAACACCGCGATCGCGAAGGGCAGCAGTACCAGTGCGGTGAACAGTGCCTGTGTGGCCCGCCTGCCGATGCGGACGCTGAGGGTCTTCTTGCCCGCCACCTTGTCCTGATCGATGTCGCGCAGGTTGTTGGCCAGCAGCACCGCGACGGCGAGGAACCCCGCCGCGACCGCTCCGAACCAGGCCTCCTGCGGGATCGACAGCACCTGCACCCACGTGGTGCCGACGGTGGCGACGAGCCCGAAGAACACGAAGACGAACAGCTCACCGAGACCGGCGTAGCCGTAGGGCCGCTTGCCACCGGTGTAGAACCAGGCCGCGGCGATGCAGGCGGCCCCCACCAGGAGCAGCCACCACTGCTGGCTGCGGATCACCAGAGCGATGCCCGCGAGTCCGGCCAGGGCGAAGAACACCAGCGCCACGATGAGCACGGTGCGCGGCTTCGCGCGGCGCGAAGCCGTGAGGCGGGCGGGGCCGACGCGGACGTCGTCGGTGCCGCGGATGCCGTCGCTGTAGTCGTTGGCGAAGTTCACGCCGATCTGCAGGAAGACCGCCACCGCGAGGCAGGTGAGGGCGATGACCCAGTGGAACTGGTTGTCGACGAGCCGGGCGGCACCGGTTCCGATGAGCACCGGGGTGATCGCCAGGGGCAGCGTGCGCAGGCGTGCCGCGCCGATCCAGTCGCGGGCCGTCGCCTTCGGGGGCGGCGGCGGCGCACCCTGTGCCTTGCGCGGGTTCCCGCGCGGCTGCTGTCGCTTGGCGGTGCTCGTTCGGGTCTTTCGCGTCTTGCCTGCCATGAGGAGAGATCCTACGGCGGCGAGGAGGCGGCGGCCGTCTCGCCGCGAGCCGCGGGTTCCGACGGCACGCGACGGACGCTACGTGGCCGAGGCCAGCGCGAGTCGTCGAGCCGCCGCGCGGTCGGGCTTTCCCGAGGGGAGCATCGGGATCTCGTCGACGAAGCACACCCTCGACGGACGGGCGGGGCGGCCGACCTCCGCCTCGACGACGTCGCGCGCGCGTCGCAGCACGCCGTCGGTGTCGGCGTCGCGGGCCGCGACGATGACGGATGCTTCGCCCCACCTCTGGTCGGGAACCGCGACGACGACGGCCGACTCGAGGCCCCGGATGCTGCGCACCGCCCGCTCGACGCGGTCGAGCGAGATGTTGACGCCACCCGAGACGAGCACGTTGTCGATCCGGCCGTGGATGCTCAGCACGCCGTCGTCGATGCGTCCGGCGTCGCCCGTGCGATACCAGCGGGTGCCATCGGGGTCGCGCAGGAACGCCGCATCCGTCCTCTCGGGATCGCCGAGATAGCCGTCGGCGAGCGTCGGGCCCGACACCTGCACCTCGCCGCCCTCGACCCGCAGCGCTACGCCGTCGAGGGCGACCCCGTCGTACACGCAGCCGCCGCTGGTCTCGGTCGAGCCGTAGGTGCGGGCCAGCCGCACCCCCATGCCCTCCGCCCGCTCGCGCACGGCTGGCGGCAGCGCCTGGCCGCCGACGAGGATGTGCTCGAACGAGCGCACCGCCCCGAGCACATCGGGATCGTGGTCGGCCGCGTCGAGCAGTCGCTGCACCTGGGCCGGTACGAGCGAGGTGTAGGTGGGCACGCGCACTCCCCCGACGCTCGACGCCATCGAGCGGGCCGCCGCGGCGAAAGCCTCGGGCGAGAAGCGCCCGGCGAGGATCGCGGGTTCGCGCCCCGACACGAGGGAGCGCACGAGCACCTGCAGTCCCGCCACGTAGCCGGCCGGCAGGGCGAGCAGCCATGCGCCCTCCCCCAGGCGCGCCGCGGTCGCCAGCGCGCTGGCGGTGAGGGCGCTGCGGCTGAGCGCCACCGACTTCGGCACGCCCGCCGACCCGGAGGTGGTGACGACGACCGCCGTGCCCGCCGGCACCTCGCCCGGGAGCGCCGCATCCGCCGCCCCGAGAGAGATCGCGGGCCCGGCTCCGAGCACCGCGCCCCGGACCGCCCGCAGAACCTCCCGGGGTTCGTCACCGTTGATCGCTTCGAGCCGCATGTCTCCTCGTCAGATGCCGCACACCGGGGCTTCGCCTACGCCGGAAGGCCCGGTTCGCGGCACCTCAGTAGTGGTAGGGGTAGTCCGACCAGTCGGGATCGCGCTTCTCGAGGAACGCATCACGCCCCTCCACCGCCTCATCGGTGCCGTAGGCCAGACGCGTGGCCTCGCCGGCGAAGACCTGCTGCCCGACCAGGCCGTCGTCGACCGCGTTGAAGGCGAACTTCAGCATGCGGATCGCGGTCGGGCTCTTCGTGAGGATCGTGCGAGCCATCGCGATCGCTTCGACCTCGAGCTCGGCGTGCGGCACGACGCGGTTGACCGCCCCCATCTCGTACGCGCGGTCGGCGGAGTACTCCTCGGCGAGGAAGAACACCTCGCGCGCGAGCTTCTGCCCGATCTGCCGGGCGAAGTAGGCCGAGCCGTACCCGGCGTCGAACGATCCGACGTCGGCATCCGTCTGCTTGAAGCGACCGTGCTCGCGGCTCGCGATCGACAGGTCGCACACCACGTTGAGCGAGTGCCCGCCGCCGGCCGCCCACCCCGGGACGACCGCGATGACGACCTTGGGCATGAAGCGGATCAGCCGCTGCACCTCGAGGATGTGCAGCCGCCCGCTGCGAGCCGGGTCGGGCGCTGTCGCATCGTCGGTGGCGTAGGTGTAGCCGTCGCGACCGCGGATGCGCTGATCGCCGCCCGAGCAGAACGCCCAGCCGCCGTCCTTCGCGCTCGGCCCGTTGCCGGTGAGCAGCACCACGCCGATGCGGGGGTCCTGCCGCGCGACGTCGAGCGCATGGTGCAGCTCGTCGACCGTGTGGGGGCGGAAGGCGTTGCGCACCTCCGGCCGGTCGAACGCGATGCGCGCGATGCGCCCGTCGAGGCTCGTGTGAGCCGTGATGTCGGTGTAGCGCTCGTCGGCGGCGGTCGGCTGCCACACCGCGGGGTCGAACAGATCGGAAACGCTCACCTGTCCAGCCTACGGCTCGCCACGGTCGGCAGATGGGCAACAATCTCTTCCGCGTCAGCGCAAATACTTCCCACTCCGCTTCGCAATTAATTAACGATCGACACTCACAGGTGCATGCGAAAAATCAGCCCAATCTCTAGTGTGAGTGCACGTAGTTTCGTCGCTGCGATGAACAAGAGAGCCGATGTCCAACAGCTCGAGACCACGACGACGTCCGGCGCCGACCAACTCCGCGAGATCAGGAACATCGCCGAGACGGCTCGATTCATCGATCAGCTCGACCCGGAAGCTCCGTTGACGCACAACCTCATCCGCGAGATCCATCGCCGAGTCGTCGACGGGCTCATCCGTGAAGGAGACCCCACTCCCGGCTCCTACCGCGAGCAAGAGGTCGCGATCACGAACTCCGCGCACGTCCCGCCCTCCTGGGTGACCGTGCACCCGGAGATCACGACCCTGTTGGACTTCGCGAACGCCTCGAAGCCGCTGCACGAGCAGATGCTGCAGCGCGACGGGCTGGTCGACCCGGACGAAAGCGCCGCCCTGCGCATCGCCCTGACGACCGGAGTCATCAAAGCGGGCGACCTGGAGCCCATCGTTCCCGGCTCCCCTGCACGTCGCTCTCGATTCATCCGCAGTCTGCGGGAGCGGTCACTCCTGCAGCAGGCTGAAGAAGGACCGCGCTTCTACCGCCTCTCCCTCTCTCGCGGCCCCCTCGCGCCCCGATTGATCCGTCGGCTCGACGCCCTCGGCTATCTCCCCCGGATGTTGGCGAACGACTGAGTCCGTCGCTCAGACGGCGTTCTTGCCGTCGCGCCAGCGCAGCCACCGCGTCACGACGTCGTAGTCGGGCGACCCCGGGGCCCATCCGAGCGTGAACAGCCGTGTGCCCGCATCGAAGAGGGCGTCGGCGTCGCTCTCGCCGCGGTTCTTCAGCTCGTTCGAGACGATGAGGCCCGAGATGTCGCGTCCCTCGGTCTCGGCCCAGTTCTCGATGACGGAGATCTTGTGCGCGAGAGCCTCGGCCGGTACGAAGCTGTGCCAGATGTCGGCGTGCCGGGCGACGAAGCGCAGCGTCTTCTGCTCGCCCGCTCCGCCGATCATGATCGGGATCCGGCGCGTGGGCGGCGGGTTGAGCTTCCCCCAGCGCGAGACGACGCGGTCGAGATCCTGCCCGAGCGCCGTCAGGCGCGATCCGGCGGTGCCGAACTCGTACCCGTACTCGTCGTAGTCGCGCTCGAACCACCCCGAACCGGTGCCGAAGATGAACCGGCCGGCGTCGCCGCCACGGGCGCTGATGTGGTCGATCGTGCGGGCCATGTCTGCCTGCAGGTCGGCGTTGCGGTAGCTGTTGCAGTTGACCAGCGCGCCGAACTCGACGCGCTCCGTCTGCTCCGCCCACGCGGCCAGCATGGTCCACGACTCGAAGTGGGGGCCGTCCGGGTCGCCGTGCAGCGGGAAGAAGTGGTCCCAGTTGAACAGGATGTCGACACCGAGGTCTTCCAGGCGCGCGGCGGCCTCACGGATCTGGGGGTAGGTCGCGTGCTGGGGTTCGATCTGCACGCCGAGACGAACGGGAGTGTCGAGAAGCATGCCGTCAGCCTATTCCGGCGTCATGATGAGGAGATGAGCACACTGCCGTCTCTCGACGAACTCCTCACGACCGCGCGCGTCGTGGCGCTACCCCTGGCCACACGGTTCCGCGGCATCGACGTCCGCGAGGCGATGCTCATCGAGGGCCCGAACGGGTGGAGCGAGTTCTCGCCGTTCACCGAGTACGGCGATGCCGAAGCATCCGTGTGGCTCGCCGGCGCCGTCGACTTCGGCTGGGCGGATGCTGCGCCCGCACGCCGCGGCGAGGTGCGGGTCAACGCGACGGTGCCCGCCGTCGCCGCCGACGCCGTCGCGGGGGTGCTCGCGCGGTTCGACGGCTGCCGGACGGCGAAGGTCAAGGTCGCCGAGCCCGGACAGACGCTCGCCGACGACGTCGCCCGGGTCGCCGCGGTGCGCGCGGCCCTCGGCGCCGAGGGGCGCATCCGGGTCGACGCCAACGGTGCGTGGAACGTCGACGAGGCCGAGCACGCGATCCACGCGCTGGCCGAGTTCGACCTGGAGTACGCCGAGCAGCCGTGCGCGAGCATCGACGAGCTGGCCGAGCTGCGCGGGCGCGTGAAGTACATGGGCATTCCGATCGCCGCCGACGAGAGTGTACGAAAGGCCGACGACCCGCTGCGGGTGGCCCGGGCGGGGGCCGCCGACATCCTGATCGTGAAGGCGCAGCCGCTCGGCGGCGTGCACCGCGCGCTCGAGATCGTCGCGCAAGCGGGGCTCCCCGCCGTCGTCTCGAGCGCCCTCGACACGTCGGTCGGGCTCTCGATGGGAACCGCGCTGGCCGCCGCCCTCCCCGACCACGACTATGACTGCGGGCTCGGCACCTCGGCCCTGTTCACGAGCGACGTGTGCGATCCCGCGCTCTCACCGCGCGGCGGTGTGCTGCAGGTCGGGCGCGTGTCGCCGTCAGCGGAGCGCCTCGACGCGCTGCGGGTCTCGCCGGAGCGCGACGGATGGTGGCGCGAGCGGCTCGCCCGCTGCCATGCGGTCCTCAGCGCGAGCGATCGATGACGAGGTCGGCGACGATCGCGAGCGCCTCGCCGATGCGCCGGGTGATACCGGCCTGATCCGCGTCGTCCATGACGGCGTCTTCGGCGGCGGCCGACCAGGCCGTCATGAAGAGATCCGACGCGTGGGCGGGCGCAAGACGCAGTGAGATGTGCTGCGCGCGAGCGATGTCGGTGATGATCTGCGCGACCTCGGTGCGCAGCTGCGCCTCCTGCGAGCGGTAGGCCGCCGCGACGATCGGATCGCGGAGCGCCCGGATGCGGGTCTCGCCCATGAGCAGCACCGCGGTCCGGTCTGCTCCCGACGCCTCCAGCACCTGCTGCACGAGGGTCAGCGAATCGGCGGGTGCGCCCGCGAACCCGACCGTCTCGAGGTCGGCGACCTTCGCGCGGACGGCCGCGATCTGGTGGGCAGCCGCGCGCGCACACAGCTCGAGGAAGAGCTGCTCCTTGCTCTCGAAGTTCGAGTAGAACGCGCCGCGCGTGTAGCCGGCGGCCTCGCAGACCGCCTCGACCGAGGCCGCGTCGAGACCCACCTCGGCGAAGACCTGTGCCGCGGCGTCGAGCAGGCGCTGGCGGGTGTTCTCGCGTCGGCGCGGAACGGCGCCCTCGGTGTCGGTCATGATGGTCCTCCGGTTCACACGGATCGCTCAGCCTCGGCCGGCCGATCGCGCTCTACGATACATCTGTGTATTGGATACAGTGACGTATCGAACTTCCTTGATCGAAACGGAGCCTCCGTGTCCACACTGCTGTACTCGCTCGGACGCTGGTCGTACCGGCACGGCGTTCGCGTACTGCTGGCCTGGATCATCGTCCTGGTAGCCGCCGGCGGCGGCGCGGCACTGTTCAGCCAGGGCACCGACAACTCGTTCTCGATCCCCGGCACCGAGTCGCAGGAGGGACTGCAGCAGCTCTCGCGCACGTTCCCTCAGGTGAGCGGGACGAGCGCCCAGATCATCGTCGTCGCGGCTCCCGGCGACCGGGTCGACGAAGCGCCGTACTCGACCGACATCGCCACCACGATCGACGAGCTGCGCGCGGTCGACGGCGTGCTGGCCGTGACCGACCCGTTCGACCAGACCGTGTCGGGCCTGGTCAGCGACGACGGCGACGCCGCCATCATCCGCTTGCAGTTCAACGGGCAGTCCGGCGACGTCTCGCCCGAGGCGAAGGCCTCGCTCACCGACGTGTCGAACTCCCTCGGCGCCGAGCTCCCCGAGGGCTCGCAGGTCGCCCTCGGCGGCGACCTCTTCGGCACCTCGATCCCCGGGGTGACGATCACCGAGGCGGTCGGGCTCATCATCGCCCTGCTCGTGCTCATCGTCACGTTCCGCTCGTTCGTCGTCGCCGGCCTCCCCCTCCTGACCGCGGTGATCGGCGTCGGGCTCTCGATGGCGCTCATCTTCGTCGCGACCGCCTTCGCGTCGATCTCGTCGACGACCCCGCTCCTGGCGCTCATGCTGGGCCTTGCGGTCGGCATCGACTACGCGCTGTTCATCGCGGCGCGACATCAGGATCAGGTGCGCGAGGGCGTCGACCCCGAGGAATCCGCCGCCCGCGCGACCGGCACCGCCGGTTCGGCCGTCGTCTTCGCCGGGGTGACGGTGCTGATCGCCCTCATCGGCCTGTCGTTCGCGGGTATCCCGTTCCTCACGACGATGGGCATCGCCGCATCCGTCGCCGTGGCGATCGCCGTGCTCGTCGCCGTCACCCTGACCCCCGCGATGCTCGGCCTCGTCAAGGGTCGGATCGTGGGGCGCCCGCGGCGGCAGAAGAAGGGGGCGGATGCGGCGACGCACGCCCCGAAGCGGATCAACGCGTGGGTGCGGGTCGTGTCGAAGCATCCGATCGCCGCGACCGTCTCGGTGGTCGCCGTGCTCGGCGTGCTCGCGATCCCCGCGTCGAGCCTCGCCCTCGCGCTGCCGAACGCGGGCATGCTGCCCGAGTCGAACCAGGCGCGGCAGAACTACGACCTCGCCGCCGAGTATTTCGGCCCCGGCGTCAACGGCCCGCTCGTGATGACGGGCACCATCGTCACCTCGAACGATCCCGTCACGCTGATGAACGACATCGCGGGTGAGATCGACGACCTGCCCGGCGTCGAGCGGATCGCGCTGGCCACCCCGAACGAGACGGCCGACACCGGCATCGTGCAGATCGTGCCGTCCACGGCCCCCGACGACCCGGCAACCGCTGACCTCGTGCGCGAGCTGCGCGCCCAGCACGACAGGCTGCTCGACGAGTACGGGATCGACCTCAAGGTGACCGGCTACACGGCGGTGGCGATCGACATCTCCGACCGACTCTCCGGCGCCCTCGTGCCGTTCGCGATCTTCGTCGTCGGTCTGTCGTTCATCCTGCTGATGATCGTCTTCCGCTCGATCGCGGTGCCGCTGACCGCCGCTCTCGGCTACCTCCTGTCGGTGGCGGCTGCCTTCGGCGTGGTCGCCGCCGTGTTCGAGTGGGGGTGGTTCGCCGACCTCCTGCACGTGACCCGCGTGGGACCGGTGATCAGCTTCATGCCGATCGTGCTGATGGGCGTGCTGTTCGGACTCGCGATGGACTACCAGGTGTTCCTCGTCACGCGGATGCGGGAGGACTACGTGCACGCCCGCGCCCGGGGCGGCGCCGCTGCCGACGCGCGGGCGACCGCCATCGAGGCGGTGCGCACGGGCTTTTCGGCCACCGCCCGCGTGGTCACCGCGGCCGCGCTCATCATGTTCGCCGTCTTCGCCGCGTTCGTGCCCGAGGGCGACTCGTCGATCAAACCGATCGCGCTGGGCCTGGCCGTCGGCATCGCCGTCGACGCGTTCCTCGTGCGCATGACCCTCATCCCCGCGCTCATGACGCTTCTGGGCGCCCGGGCGTGGTGGATCCCCCGGTGGCTCGACCGGCTCCTGCCGTCGTTCGACGTCGAAGGCGAAGCCGTCGAACGCGAACTGGCGCTGCGCGACTGGCCCGCGCCGGGGTCGACCGCGGTCATCGCCGCCGACGGCGCCGGACTCGAGGCTCGCGGCGTCGACGTCTTCGCCGGGTTCACCGCCACGGTCGAACCGGGTGGCGCGATCGTGCTGACCTCCTCCGACGTCCGCGCGTCGCGGGTGGCGCTGCTCGCGATCGCAGGTCGCGTGTCGACCACGTCGGGGCGACTGCGCGTCGCGGGGCATCTGCTCCCCGGCCGGGCCGCGTGGGTGCGCGGGCACGTGGCCGTCGCCCTCCTCGACGACGCGGCCGACCCGCTCGCCGAACTCCGAGGCGTCCTCGCGGGGAGCCCGGGGCTCGTCGCCCTCCAGGGGCTCGACGCCCTCTCCCACGGGGCCCTGCGCGATCAGGCCGCGGCGATGCTCCGCGACGCCGCGGCCGAGGGCACGTGGACCCTCGCGATCTCGGCGGCCGATCCCCACGCCGCCCGCGGGGTGCTCGACGACGCCGGCTGGCGCGACGCGCAGACCGTGCGCGTCGAGAGCCACTCCTCCCGTTCCGCCGAACTTCCCGAGGTGAACGCATGACCACTTCCACGTCTCTTCCGGGGCGGGCGATCGAGCGCGCGAACTCCCGCCGCCCGATCACCTGGCTCACGATCATCGGGGCGCTGCTCCTGCCCGCCGTGATCGGCGGCATCCTCGTGGCTGCGCTGTACAACCCCGCCGAACGCCTCGATTCGGTGACGGCCGCCATCGTGAACGACGATCAGGCCGTCACGATCGACGGACAGCTCGTACCGCTCGGACGCCAGCTCACCGCCGGTCTCGTCGACGGTTCCGACGAGGTGGAGAGCAACTTCGACTGGACGATCACGAACGAGCAGGATGCGGCGGACGGGCTCGCCGACGGCACCTACGCCGCCGTCGTGACGATCCCCTCGAACTTCTCGGCCGCCGCGACGTCGACGGCGCCCGGCTCGACTCCCGAGCAGGCGACGATCAGCGTGAGCACGCCGCCCGACAGCCTCGTGGTCGACGACGCCATCTCGGCGCAGGTGACCCAGGCCGCCGCATCCCTCACCGGCACCATGCTGAGCGAGACCTACCTGCAGAACGTCTTCCTCGGATTCACCACCCTCGGCGACCAGCTGGGCACCGCGGCCGACGGCGCGCACCAGCTCGCAGACGGCGCTCAGCAGGCCGCCGACGGGGCCGCCCAGCTGCCGTCCGGTGCGACCGCGCTGGGCGACGGGGCCGGGCAGCTGGCCTCGGGGGCGACCCAGCTCGCCGGGGGCCTCGACCAGATCGCGGGCGGCATCGGGCAATCCGCCGACGGCGCCGGGCAGCTCGCCGCCGGGCTCGATGCGGCGGCGGCCGGCGTGAACAACCAGCAGCTCGTGGGCGCCGCCGCCTCCGCGAACGGCTACGCCCAGACCACCGCCACGCAGACGGCGCAGCTGGCGGCCACCCTCGGCGCCCTGGCTCAGCAGTGCGCGACGGGAACCCTCGATCCCGCCCTCTGCGCGCAGGTCGGCGGGGCGGCCCAGAGTGCGGTGGAGGCGGCGACCAGCGCCGGCTACGCCGCGGGCTACACCGCCCCGACCGCCGACGGGATCGCGCAGCTGACGTCGCAGTCGTCGGCCGGGCTGAGCGAAGCGGCCACGCAGACGCGCACGCTGCAATCCGGCCTCAACCAGCTCGCCGCCGGGACCGCCCAGTCGGCCACCGGTGCGCGAGGGCTCTCCACGGGGGCGACGCAGGTGTCGGACGGCGCTGGGGAACTGGCGACCGGGTCTCAGACCCTCGCCGACGGCGTTGCGCAGCTCGCCACCGGCACCGACGACCTCGCCAACGGGTTGACCACCGCCGTGGAGCAGGTCCCGACCTACACCGAGACACAGGCGAAGGATCTCGCCTCGGTCGTGGCAGACCCGGTGGCCGCGGAGGGCATCGGCTCGAACCTGTTCGGCTCGACCGCGGTCCCGCTGCTGGCGAGCGTCGCGCTCTGGTTCGGTGGGCTCGGCACGTTCGTCGCGCTCCGCGCCGTGACCGCGCGCACGATCAGCTCGCGCCGCCCGTCGGCCCTCCTCGCCGGCCGGGCGCTGCTCCCGGCCGCGATCATCGGCGCCGTGCAGGGTCTGCTCGTCGCGGGCGTCGTGCAGCTGGCCGCCTCGTATGACGGGGGCCAGTGGTCGCTGTTCGCGGTGGTGTCGGTGCTCACCGGTATCGCGTTCGCCGCGGTGAACCAGGCGCTCATCGCGGTGTTCGGCGGGGCCGGGCGCTGGATCGCGGCGCTCATCGGCGTGATCGCCGTCGCGACCGGGATCGTCTCGACCGTCCCGGGGGTGCTGAAGTCGGTCGCGGGCCTCCTGCCCACGGCGCCGGCGTACCAGGGCGCCGTCGACGCGCTCACCTCGAGCGGCAACCTCGGCGCCGCGATCGCGGGCCTGGCGATCTGGGCGGTACTCGCCTTCATCGCGACGACCCTCGCGGTCGCCCGTCGCCGCTCGGTCTCGACCCGCGCCCTCCTGGCGGCGTCGCCCGCCTAGCGCCGGCCTCGAGAGTCCAAGACACCCGGACGCCGCCCACGGGCGGCCCGGGTGTCTTGGACTTTCGGCGTTCCTCCCCAGGGCGCCCGACGGAGCGAACTGTGCACAGGTCTCCGCGGGCGCAGGATCGGATGCGGGGAGGCGCGCACCCTGGGCGGATGAAACGCGCCGAGCTCCCGCCCTCGTTGCAGGGCGCCTCCTTCCGAACCAACGCGGCGAGGGCCGCGGGCGTGGCTCGCGACCGGCTCGACGCCGCGGATCTGTTCGCGCCGTTCCACGGCGTGCGCGCGCCGGCCGATGCGCTCCGCGACTCCGTCCTCGACCGGTGCCGGCTGTTCCTGCCACGGCTCGATGGCCTGCAATTCTTCAGCCACAGCACCGCCGCCGCGCTCTGGCAGATGCTGCTCCCCCGCTCCGCCGAGATGGGGCCGCTGCACGTGGCCGCCTGCCCGCCCGCGCGGGCGCCGCGGACGACGGGAGTGATCGGCCATCGCACCGACCTCACCGCCGAGATGCTCACTCTCGCCCAGGGCTTGCCGGTGCCCTCGGTCGCCGAGACATGGGCCCAGCTCGGCAGCATCCTCACCCTCGACGACCTCGTCGCCGCGGCAGACGGCATCCTGACGGCGGGCTCGGCCTCGGCCGAAGATCTCGCAGCAGCCGTCGTGCGCCTGCGAAGGAGAGGAGCACGCGACCTCGCTCGGGCCCTGTCGGAGATGCGCACCGGCTCGGAATCGCGGCCCGAGACGCGAACCCGCCTCGTGCTCTCGCGCGCCGGGCTCCCCGAGCCGGAGCTGAACCAAGACCTGCGCTCGGCGGACGGTCGATTCATCGCACGACTCGACATCGCGTATCGGCGCTACCGCGTGTGCGTCGAGTACGACGGACGCCAGCACGCCGAGCACGCGCAGTTCGCCCGCGACGCCGATCGCTGGGCGGACATCGAGGCCGAGGGGTGGATCATCGTGCGGGTGCTCGCGCACCACCTCGCCGATCCCCCCTCCTTCGTCGCCCGCGTCGAACGCGCGCTACGCTCGCGCGGATGGTCACGGGCTAACTGAGAGTCCACAACACCCGGGCGACCGACCTCATGCGTCCGGGTGTTGTGGACTCTCAGAAAGAGAGAGCGAGCGAGCCGCGGTGTTTACGACAGGCCGGAGTAGACGTGCAGGCCCTTGAAGAACATGTTCACGATGGTGAAGTTGAACAGCACCGCGGTGAACCCGATGATCGACAGCCATGCCGAGCGCGTTCCGCGCCAACCGCGCGTCGCGCGGGCGTGGATGTATCCGGCGTAGAGCACCCAGATCACGAAGGTCCAGACTTCCTTCGTGTCGAAGCCCCAGTAGCGACCCCACGCGTCGTTGGCCCAGATCGACCCGGCGATGAGGGTGAAGGTCCAGAAGATGAACCCGACGATCGCGAAGCGGTACGCGAGCGACTCCAGCGCGTCGGCGGTGGGGATCGTCCGCAGGAACGGCAGTCCGATCCGCTTCGGGGCCGCGGTGCCCTCGGTTGCCACGAGCTCGGCGGATGCTGCGACGCGAGCCTCTCGGCGGGCCTGCAGCAGCTGGAGCACCGAGAGCCCGAAGGCGAGCGCGAAAAGCCCCGTGGCGAAGGCGGCGACGAAGACGTGCACCACGAGCCAGACCGACTTCAGCGGGTCGGCCAGAGGGGTGACCTCGACGTAGAAGCTGAGGAGGGTGCCGCCGAGGAGCACCACGGTCATGCCGGTGATGAACGACCCGAGGAAGCGCAGGTCGTAGCGGAACAGTGTCACGAGGTAGACCGACACGATGATGAGCGTGCCGGTCAGGGCGAACTCGTACATGTTCGACCACGGCACGCGCTCGGCGGCGAGGCCGCGCAGCACCGTACCGGCGAAGTGGAACAGGAACGCGAGCACCGTCAGCGTCGTACCGATGCGCGCCCAGACGAACCGGGGCTTGGCAGGCAGCTCGGCACCCTGCCGGGAGCCGGCGGCCGAGCCAGAGACCGACCCACCGCCCGCGGCGACGAGTTCGCGTGCCTCCGCGGCATCCTGTGCCTTCACGGCGAGGTCGGAGCGGCGCGCGAGGTCGACGGCGTACGCGATGAACGCGAGCACGTAGATCGCGATCGACGTCCAGACGAGCAGCAGCGAGACCGCGTCGAACGAGAGCGCGTCTTCGGTTCCGGTCATGGGGTGATTCTACTTCCGGGGGTGTGGCGGCGGGCTTCGAAGGCGAGGGAGTGACGGGCCTCGAGAGCGGAGACGGCTTCGGCCAGGGTGGGGTCCTCGCCGCGGGCGAGGCCTGCGTACTCGATGCGGACGGCGTCACCGTCGGGGGTGACCTTGACCCACATGCGGCGCCGGGGAACGAACAGCGCGGCGAGCAGACCCGCCAGCGCGAGGAGCGCGAAGCCGAGCACCCAGGGGGCGGCGATGTCGCGGTGGATCGACAGCGATACGAACCTCTTCACCGACTGGTCGAGGTTCGCCGCTCCCTCCGGCGAGGCATCTTCGAAGGTGATGGTGCCGAGACCGTTCGGGAGGTCCTGCGTCTCGCCGGGGGCGAGTTCGATGGAGTCGACGCCGGTGTCTCCGCCGGTGAGCTGCTCCATGTCGTTGACGTCGAGCGTGTACACCGAGCGAGGTGTCCCCCCGTCGATACCGAGGTCACCGCTGTAGACGTTGAGGGTCAGCACCGGGTTGGCCAGCGACGGGTAGGCCGAGGTGAACGCGCCCGACTCGAGCGGGGCCTGCGTCGGGTAGAAGAAGCCGATGAGTCCGAGCTGCTCGGGGAAACCGTCGGGCACCTTGACGACGCCGAGCGAGGTCATATTGCTGTCCTGGGGAAGAAACGGCACCGAGTCGGTGTAGATCGCGGTCCCCTCCGCGTCGCGGATCGTGATCGTGGGGGCGTATCCGTTGCCGAGCAGGTACACGCGATCGCCGGCGACATCGAGAGGGTGGTTGACGCGCACCTCGCCCTCCTTCGGCTCCTCGCCCGCGAGACGGGTGGTCATGTGCGCCACGAAGTCACCGGCCTGCCCGGCCCCCTGCTGCCCGAAGGGCACGTACGAGATGTCGAACCGGTCGAGCGTCATCGAGTACGGAACGAGATTGTCGGCATTGACGAAACGACCGGGGTTGAACGAGGAGTAGTCGAGCAGCGTGTTGGTGAAGGTCGTGCCCTGCACGATGACGCGCTGCCCGGTGTAGGTGAACCCGCCGCCGACCCCGACCGCGATGAGCACGCCGACGAGCGCCGCGTGGAAGACCAGGTTGCCCGTCTCGCGGAGGTAGCCCCGCTCGGCCGACACCGACAGCGCTCCACGCGCGTCGTACCGTTCGACGCGGTAGCCGCTCTTTCGCAGCTGCTCCTGCGCCGCCTCGACGGCGGCGGAGGCGACGGATGCGGCGTCCTCGCCGTCGCGCAGCTCGACACGCGTCTCGCGGTAGTCGTCGAGGCGGGCAAGACGCGCGGGAGTGCGCGGCGGCCGGGTGCGCAGCGCCTTCCAGTGGTGCTTGGTGCGCGGCAGCACGCAGCCGACGAGTGAGATGAACAGCAGCAGGTAGATCGCCGAGAACCAGGGCGAGGTGTAGACGTCGAACAGGCTCAGGTTGTCGAGGATCGGTGCGAGGTCGGGGTTGTCGGCGAAGTACTGCGTGACGCCGTTCGGGTCGGCGCTGCGCTGGGGGACGATCGACCCGGGCACCGCGGCGATCGCGAGAAGGAGCAGGAGCACCAGCGCGGTGCGCATGCTCGTGAGCTGACGCCACCCCCACCGCAGCCACCCGACGAATCCGAGCGAGGGCGAGGTGATCGCGTCGCCGTCGGCGTGGTCGGACGGACGCAGCGGATCGGCGGAACCGGATCCGTCGTCGCGCCCGTCGTCGGGAACGGACGAATCAGAGCGGGAGCGGGACACTTCCCATCACCCCCTGCAGCTGCGACATGAGAGAACCCCAGACGCCCGTGACCATGAGCAGGCCGAGCGCGATCAGGAAGAGACCGCCGACGATGTTGACGGCGCGGATGTGCTTCCGCAGGAACGATGTCGACCTCGTCGCCCAGCCGAAGCCGAGGGCGAGCAGGAGGAACGGGATGCCGAGACCCAGTGAATACGCCAGGCCCAGCAGCGCCGCTCGCCACGGGTCGCCGAGGTTGTACGACACCGAGAAGATCGCGGCCAGGGTCGGGCCGATGCACGGGGTCCACCCGATGCCGAGCGCGATGCCCAGGAGCGGCGCACCGACGAGACCGACACTGCTCTTGGCCTGCAGGCGCATGGTGCGCTGGGCGAGCCCGAACAGACCGATGAAGACGAGCCCCATGAGGATGACGACGACGCCCATGATGCGCGTGATCACGTCGGCGTATTGCAGGAAGAAGCGACCGACCGTGCCGCCCAGCACGTTCACTGTCATGAAGACGAGCGTGAACCCGGCGATGAACAGCAGCACGCCTCCGACGAGGCGCCCCCTCCCGGGAGATGCGGATGCTGCGCCCCGACGGGGTGCGACGGTGCCGCCGATGAAGCCGAGGTAGCCCGGGACGAGCGGCAGCACGCACGGGGAGAGGAACGAGACGAGGCCCGCGGCCAGGGCGATGGGGACCGCGAGCCAGAGGGCGCCGTCGAAGACGATCGCGCCCGGATTCACGTGGTCTCCGCCAGCGCGTCGCGCACGAGGGTCTCGAGGATGGACGACTCCTCCAGCTCGCCGATGATGCGGGCGGCCACGCGCCCCTGCTTGTCGAGCACGAGTGTCGTCGGGGTCGCGTTGATCGGCGTCTTGTCGGCGAAGGCGAGCTTGACCGATCCGGAGTTCACGTCGATGACGCTCGGGTACGACACGTTGTTGTCGCGGGCGAACGAGGCGGCCGTCTCGGCCTGGTCGTAGGTGTTCACGCCGAGGAACGACACGTCCTGACCCTCGAACGACGTGTAGGCCGCCTCCAGCCGCGGCGCCTCGACGATGCAGGGGCCGCAGGCCGCGTACCAGAAGTTGACGACGAGCACGTCGCCGGCGTAGTCGGCACTGGTCACCTCGTCGCCGTGCTCGGTCGTACCGGCGAAGTCGACCGGCTCGCCGCGCTCGGCGGCGGGGATCTCGTCGACGCGGAAGTCTCCGGCGATGAACCCCTTGTTGTCACCCTCCCGGTACTGCGAGGCGAGGGGGTCGTTGGTGCAGGCCGCGAGGCCCACGACGAGGGCGGCGGCCGCGGCGGCCGCGAGAAGACGGCGCATCACACGGCTCCGACATCGATGGCGCCGGCGGTGGTCGCCGGCTCGGCGTAAGCGACCTCGACCCAGCGCTGTCCGGTCGCGGGGTCACCGCGTCGCTCGAAGGTGGTGACGCTCGAGAGCGCGCACCGGCGGTTGCGGGGATCGTGCTTCATCGGGAGTCCCGCGACGGCAAGGTGCGTGACCCAGATGGGGAGCTGGTGCGAGACGACGACGACGTCACCGCGGTCGGTGCGGTTCCACGCATCGTCCATGGCCTGCAGCATCCGCCCGGCGACCCGGTCGTAGGGTTCTCCCCAGCTCGGTACGGCGGGGCGGGTGAGGTGCCGCCAGTTCAGCGGATTGGCGAGGGCGCGCCGCATCCGTCGCCCCTCGAAGACGTTGGTCGGCTCGATGACGCGCTCGTCGATGTAGGGGTCGACGCCGAAGGTCTCCTCGAACGGCTCGGCCGACTCCCGAGTGCGCTGGAGGGGCGAGACGACGAGCGCACCGATCGGCCGCTCGAGCCCGTGGACGTATTCGGCGGCCTGACGCGCCATGCGACGCCCGTCGACGCTCAACCCGAAACCGGGGAGACGGCCGTAGAGCACGCGACGCGGATTGTGCACCTCGCCATGACGGACGAGGTGGAGACGGTCGGCAGGCACCCGCCCAGTCTACGGCGGCGGGTTCTGCGAGCCCGCTGAGGGCGGCACAGATCGCTCGACGCCGAACGGTCTCAGACCCCGTCGAGCTGGCGCTCGCGGCGATCGCGCACGATCGTGCGCACGCGCACGACGAGGAACCAGACCACGGCCGCGACGGCGGCGGCGATGACGACGTACTGGAGGATGTCGGCGTACTGCTCGATGACATGCCAGTTCTCTCCGAGGAGGAATCCGGCCATGACGAAGATGGTGTTCCAGACGGCGCTTCCCGCGGCCGTGAGAAGGCCGAACTTCCACAGCGGCATGCGCGAGACGCCGGCCGGGATGGAGATGAGGCTGCGGAAGATCGGGATCATCCGGCCGAAGAACACCGCCGCCCAGCCGTGCTTCTGGAACCACGCGACCGTGCGGTCGACATCGTCGCCCTTCATCAACGGCATCCACTCGGCGATCCGGCGCAGGCGCGCGGCTCCGAGCCACGCTCCGATGCCGTAGAGCACGAACGCCCCGACGACCGAGCCGAGGGTCGTCCAGATGAGAGCTTCGGCGAGGGTGAACGATCCGCGGCTGGCGGTGAGACCGGCCATGGGCAGCACGACTTCACTCGGAAGCGGGGGGAAGAGGTTCTCGAGGGCGATCGCCGCACCGGCTCCCGCCGGACCGATGATCTCCATGAGCGAGACGGTCCAGTCGGCGAGGGCGGACAGCCATGAACCATCGCCCCCGGATTGCGCGGCAGCGGTCACAAGAACAGTGGTGTCGGTCATCGGGTGCCTTCGCGCTCGGTGATCGGCTGCCCGACCGGGCGCCTCGCCCAGCCTAAGCGGGCCGGATCGGGGAATCCTGGGTGCGGGCCCCCGTGCGCGATCGGGTCACCCCGAAGCATCCGCTCACTGACGAACGGCGGAGCCCACGATCGCCGCAGCGACGAACCACAGCGCGACCATCAGGGCCGCACCCGCCAGCGGCACCCAGAACGCGAGACGCTGCCTCACCAGCAGCACGACGGCGGCGACGACCGAGAGGAGCAGCACCGCCCACGGCGAGATGACACCGAACCACAGACCGACGTTCATCATCTCGACGTCGCACGAGACCGTCGCGCAGGCGTCGGAGGCCATCGCGAGCAGAAATCCCGCGTACGAGGCGGCGAGCGCGAAAAGGGTGAGCAGCACGAGAAGCGCGACGGTCAGGGCGACGTCCCACACGCGGGGCGCCCGCCGCGACACGCGCTCGGGCGAGAGCGTGCGGTACGACGACGGGGG
Source organism: Microbacterium sp. Gd 4-13 (assembly GCF_003095395.1). GTDB lineage: Bacteria > Actinomycetota > Actinomycetes > Actinomycetales > Microbacteriaceae > Microbacterium. The sequence goes on along the minus strand of NZ_QEIJ01000004.1, from coordinate 107,459 downwards.
CATGGAGAACGTCACGTGCGACATTGTAGGGACGAGGTCGTCGGATGCTGCGCGGCGGCCTCGCTGACCACGCGTGACGCCGAACGGCGGCCGCGGGCCCCGCGGCGCTGCCCGTCGACGCCCGGTCGGCCGATCCTCGCGTGCGGTCGAGAAAGCCCTGGCCCGCGGGCATTGCGGACACCGGCCCGCACGTAGACTGACCTCTCGTGAACGAACGCGTCTTGGTCAAGCAGCTCCAGTCCGCCCCCGACGGCCCGGTTTCGGTGTCGGGATGGGTCGAGACGGTGCGTGATCAGAAGAAGGTGCAGTTCGTCATCCTCCGCGATGAGACCGGCGCCGTGCAGCTCGTGAACCCGGCCACGCGCGAGCTCGGAGAAGACGCGGATGCTGCACGCGAAGCCGCCCTCGCCCTGACCGAGACGATCTCGGCGCTGGCGACCGGCACCTTCCTCACCGTGACGGGCGAGCTCAAGCACGACGAGCGCGTGAAGCTCGGCGGCGTGGAGATCAAGGTCGGCGCCCTCGAGATCGCCGCCGCCGCCAACCCCGAGACGCCGATCGCGGCCGACAGCAGCGCCGACAAGCGCATGGACTGGCGCTTCATCGACCTGCGCCAGCGCCGCAACAACCTCATCTTCCGCGTGCAGACCACGTTCGAGCACGCGCTGCGCACGTACTGGATCGAGCGCGACTACATCGAGGTGCACACGCCGAAGCTCATGGCGAGCCCGTCGGAGTCGAACGCCGAGCTGTTCGCGCTGGAGTACTTCAACGACCAGACCGCCTACCTCGCGCAGAGCCCGCAGTTCTTCAAGCAGATGGCGCAGGTCGCCGGCTTCGGCAAGATCTTCGAGATCGCGCCCGCGTTCCGCGCCGATCCTTCCTTCACCTCGCGCCACGCGACCGAGTTCACCTCGATCGACGCCGAGATCAGCTGGATCGATTCGCACGAAGACGTTGCGCGCATGCAGGAGGAGCTGCTGCAGTTCGCCTTCCAGGCGGTCGCCGACAAGCACGGCGCCGAGGTGAAGGAGCTGTTCGACGTCGAGGTGCAGGTGCCGGCGATCCCGTTCCCGCGCATCCCCCTCGCCGAGGCGCTCGAGATCGTCAAGAGCCGCGGCTACGAGGTGCCCCGCACCGACGGCGACCTCGATCCCGAGGGCGAGCGCCAGATCGCCGCGTACGTGCAGGAGACCTACGGGCACCAGTTCGTCTTCATCACCGACTACCACCCGGCGATCCGGGCGTTCTACCACATGCGCGACGAGGAGACCGGGCTCACCAAGAGCTACGACCTCCTGTTCAACGGCGTGGAGATCACCACCGGCGCGCAGCGCGAGCACCGCGTCGACGTGCTCGTCGAGCAGGCGAAGGAGAAGGGGCTCGACCCCGAGCACCTCGACTTCTACCTCGACTTCTTCCGCTTCGGCGCCCCGCCGCACGGCGGGTTCGGTATGGGCCTGGCCCGCGTGCTGATGCTGATGCTCGGCGAGAGCTCGATCCGCGAGGTCACCTACCTGTTCCGAGGACCCACGCGCCTCGCGCCGTGATCTGAGTTGCCGCAGCAAGGGGCCTCGCCGTTCGGCGGGGCCCCTTCTTGCGGCAACTGAACGCGGTTCAGCGCTTGCGCTTGCGGGGTTTCAGCGAGGACTGCAGGTGGGCCCAGAGCGCCGCGTACGCGCGAGCGGCTTCCGACGACGGGGCGTAGCGCCCCAGCGGTGCGCGTTCGGCGCCCATGCGCTCGACGACCACGGTCGAGGGCACCACGACGTCGATGACGGCCGCGTGACCGGGCAGGGTCGCGATCGCGTCGCGGTGCAGGGTCTTGCGCCGATCCACCATCGACAGGAAAGCGACGACCTTCGCCGTCGAGGCGGATGCTGCGACGAAAGCCAGGACCTGATCCAGCGCCCTCATCGACAACGGCGAGGGGACGAGCGGCACCACCACAGCATCGGCCGAGAACGCCGCGTTCTCAGCGACCAGGGAGGAGCCCGGCGGACAGTCGAGGATCACGAGGTCGTAGTCGCCCGCCACCTGCTCGAGAATCTTCGAGACCCTCCGCTCCGACTTCTTCGCGGAGTCCAAGACGAGGTCGAGGTCTCGGTAGCTGGCATCGGCCGGCAGCACGTCGAGATGGTCGACATCGGTCGAGCGGATCGCCGCTGATGTCTTCTTGTCGCCCGAGACGAGGGCCCCGACCCCGCCCTTGACCTTCGGCTTCACCTGCAGGAGAAACGTCGCCGCCCCCTGGGGGTCGAGGTCCCAGAGCAGCACCCGATGAAGCTTCGCCGCCTCCCACGCGACGTTCACCGCGGCGGTGGTCTTTCCGACGCCACCTTTGGTGCTGTAGACGGCGACGACCTTCATCGCGTCGGGGCGGATTCGACCGCTTCGATCAGCGCCGCCTTGTTCATGCGGGAGTATCCGGCGACGCCGAGCTCCTTGGCGCGGCCGCGCAGTTCGATGAGGGTGGGTGCTGCGGCCTCCGCGGTCGGCAGCGGCGGGGCGGCCAGCACGGCTGCAGGCTCCGTGACGGCGACCGAAGCCTTCGCCGACTGGAGCTCTCGTGCCGCCTCCGCGTGGGTGGCGCTCAGCCGTTCGGCCTTGGACCTCAGCTCGGAGGCCTTCGCGCGCAGCTTCTTGCTGGAGTGCTTGACGGCCTTGCGTGCCTTGCGCACCGACTTCTCCGCCCGCGCCAGGGCCTTCGCCGCCTTGGCCTCGGCGACCTTCTTGCCGGACTTCGGTGCCTTCTTCTTCGTCTGCGTCATCGTTCTCCCTCGTGCAAGGCCGGGCGGCCCGCCTCCCCACCCTAAGAACAATCGCCCCCGAACGAGCCAGGAGAGGGCGTTTCTGCCGAACCGGACGCCCGGATGCAGTCAACGGAAATGTGAGGTGGCTAGCGTGGGCACCTCGACCCGAGGAGAACAATGATCGATTCCTGGCTGCAGTTCGCCATCGCCATCGTCGTCGCGCTCGTCATCGCCGTCGTCCTCACGTCGCTGGTCACCTTCGGCGTCCGGCTCGCGGCGAAGAAGAAGGACTGGCCGCGCGGCCTCGTCCGCCACGCCCGCAGGCCCTTCCGCGTCGTCGTGCTCGTGATCGCGCTGTGGGTCGGCGTGACCCTCGCACTCCCCCTCGACCTCGACACCGACTGGGGAGAGCTGATCGACCACGCGTTCACGATCGTGCTCATCGGCGCGACCGCCTGGCTCCTGGGCGGGCTCGTCGCGTTCGCGACCGACGTCACGCTGGGGCGCTACCGCATCGACATCCCCGACAACCGCGTCGCCCGCCGCATCCGCACCCAGACCCTCATCGTGCGCCGCCTCGCGATCGTGCTCATCGCCATCATCGCGATCGCGGCGATGCTGCTCACCTTCCCCGCCGTCCAGGCCTTCGGCGCCAGCATCCTGGCCTCGGCCGGTATCGCGTCGATCGTCGCGGGCCTGGCCGCCCAGTCGGTGCTGGCGAACGTGTTCGCCGGCGTGCAGCTCGTCTTCAGCGATGCGCTGCGGGTCGACGACGTGGTCGTGGTCGAAGGTGAGTGGGGTCGCATCGGCGAGATCACCCTGAGCTACGTGGTCGTCGATCTCTGGGACGACCGTCGCCTGGTGCTTCCGTGCACGTACTTCACCACGAAGCCCTTCGAGAACTGGACGCGCGAGGGCAGCGAGCTGCTCGGCGCGGTCGAGCTCGACGTCGACTGGCGCGTCTCACCCAGTCTCATGCGCACGCACCTCGCCTGGGTGCTCGGCGAGACGAACCTGTGGGACGGCCGGGCCTCGGTGCTGCAGGTCACCGACGCGGTGGGCGGGCTCGTCCGCATCCGCATTCTGGTGACCGCCGCCGATGCCCCGACCCTGTTCGACCTGCGCTGCTTCGTACGCGAAGCGATGGTGGGCTGGATCCAGAGCGTCGCACCCGACGCCCTCCCGGTGCAGCGGGTCATGATGACCGAGCAGGATGCTGCCGCCCCTGCCGTGAAGCACGAGACCCCCGAGGCGACCGGTCTGTTCACCGGCAGCGTCGAAGCGGAGGAGCGCGCGGCTCACTTCACCCAGTCGATCCCGGTGATCGCCCCCGAAGACGGCGCCCCGGAGCGCGCTCAGAAGGGGTAGTCGACGACAGCGCGCTCGGTGACGACCGAGCGCACGAAAGCCGCGGCTTCCTGGTGCGCGGGGTGCACCTGGTAACGCTCGAGCGCATCGGTGTCGGCGAACTCCGACACGAGCGCGACGTCCCAGTTCGTCGCGGGGTACGCGACGTTGCGTCCGACCTCGAGGCTCTGGATGTCGTCGATGACGGGAATGAGCGCGGTGAGGTGCTCGGCGATCTGCTCCGCGTGCAGCGCGCGCGTGTCGGCGTCTTCGGCGGCCAGTTTCCACAGGACGATGTGCCGGATGCTCACGAGGGGGCTCCTTCGGTGTCGGCCGCGAGAAGGGCGGCGCGGAGGCGATCGGCCGACAGGCGCCAGTGCGCGTGCAGCTCCCCGTCGACGAGCACGACGGGAACCTTTTCCCACCAGAGGTCGTACAGGGCGGGATCTTCGAGGATCGACGAGCGCTCGATCACGATGCCGTCGGCGACGCGCGGGGGAAGATCTCCGACCACGAGGTCGACGATCTCATCTGCGACGTCGCACAGATGGCAATCGGGCTTACCGATCAGTGTGAGGGTCGTCACGTGTCCAGCTTAGGGGGCCGCGACACGACGTCGCCGCGTCACTTCTCGACGTCGAAGCCCGCCTGGATCCATTCCCCGGTGCCGCCCTCGACGTTCGTCGCGTCGTGGCCACGCGCAGTGAGCGCCTCGACGACGCGGGCCGAGCGTCCGCCGGCCTGACAGATCACGTCGAACGGGCCATCGGGCAGCTCGTCGAGGTGGTCGCCGATCGTCGACATGGGCAGGTTGACGGCGCCGGGAACGTGGCCGGCGGCGAATTCGTCGACCTCGCGCACGTCGATCAGCGGCGTGCCTTCGCGTTCGCGGAGCTGGTGAACGGTGATGGATTGCACGGCGAACTCCTCATCTGGGGCGCGACGGATACACGAAGCGCCCGCCACGGAGGGCAGGCGCTCGGTGCGGCGGCCGCTACTTCTTGTTGCGGCGCTGGTGGCGAGTCTTGCGAAGCAGCTTGCGGTGCTTCTTCTTCGCCATGCGCTTGCGGCGCTTCTTGATGACTGAACCCACGGAAAACCTCACTACGTCAGGGGTCTGGGTGCCGGTTGCGGCGCCCGGGTAGAGGCAGATGCGAAAAAATGCCTCGGATCAGTCTAGCCGACGTCGGAGACCGGTCGTTGCAGGGCATCCACGACGGCAGACTCGGGCACTCGGTAGCTGCGTCCGAAACGCACCGCGGGCAGCTCGCCCGCGTGCACGAGACGGTAAACCGTCATCTTCGACACTCGCATCACCTCGGCGACCTCAGCGACGGTGAGGAAACGCACATCCGGCAGTTCTGCCATGGATTCCCCTTCGTCCTGTGGCGCTGCAGACACTCTAGGGCTCCCCTGCGACGCGTGTAAACCCGAGAGGCCGCTGTGACGCGTGGGGCGCACAGCGGCGCATCCGCCCCAGAACGCGCGGGTCAGCGCCCGGGGAGCTTGCGGAACGCGTTCGCGACGGCGTACTTCGCCTGTGCCGCCGCGCGCCCGACCGCCTCGGCCGCGTGCACCGCGGGCTCCGGCAGGGTGGCGGCGACCGGGTCGACCGAGAAGAACGGCACCAGCCAGTCGTCGACCTCGTCGAGCGGGGCGGTGGCGAGGCTGTAGTAGCGGTGCTGGCCCTCTTCGCGCACCGACACCAGCTCGGCGTCGCGCAGCACCTTGAGGTGCTTGGAGACGGTGGGCTGGCTCACACCCAGCTCGTGGACGATCTGCGAGACGCTCGTGCCGTTGTCGCCGCGCGTGGAACGGTCGAGCAGCAACTGGAGGATGTCGCGACGGGTGCCGTCCGCGATCACGTCGAAGATGTCCGCCATGGGTTTAGGTTAGCCGCGCCCCGACCGGGATACCATGATTCCCGGTCGGGATCGAAGGGGGCGGCGCATGGCGGCATCGCCGGCGAGGCCCCGCGCCCAGCGCGATCTCGGGCGATCGCTCCGGCGTCGGTTCGACACCCTGCGCGACCTGACGACGGCGTCTCCGGCCCGGTTCGCCGTGTTGGTGTTCGTGACGCTGATCCTGCTGTTCACCGCGCTCTTCTCGCTGCCCGCCGCCGCCGCCGACGGCCAACGGACACCGCTCGCCGACGCGCTGTTCACCGCGGTGTCCACCATCTGCGTCACCGGCCTGTCGACCGTCGACATGTACTCGCACTGGTCCCCGTTCGGGCACGTCATCACCTACATCGGGGTGAACGTGGGCGCGCTCGGCGTGTTGACCCTCGCCTCGATCCTCGGCCTGGTCATCTCCAAACGGCTCGGGCTGCGCGCGAAGCTCATCGCCGCCGGCGACAGCAATCCGCTGCGCGCGCACGGCGGCCCGATCAACGAGGGGCAGACGGTGCGGCTGGGCGAAGTCGGCCAGCTGCTCGCCACCGTCGCCCTCTCCACGCTCGTCATCGAGGCGGGTCTCACCGTCCTGCTGTACCCCTCGCTGATCATGGCGGGAATCGACCCCATCAGCGCCCTCTGGGAAGCGCCGTACTACGCGGCGATGGCTTTCACGAACACCGGGTTCGTCCCGAACGCCAACGGTCTGGTGCCCTTCGGTGACGACTACTTCCTCCTCACCGTGCTCATGGCGGGCGTCTTCCTCGGCTCGATCGGCTTCCCCGTGATCTTCACGCTCTGGCGGCACGCGTGGCACTTCCGCCGCTGGTCGCTGCACGCGAAGCTCACCATCATCACCACCGTGATCCTGTTCTTCGCGGGGGCCGGGGCGATCCTGCTGCTGGAGTTCAACAATCCGCTCACCTTCGGACGCTCCGACGCGTGGGACACGACCTTCCAGGCGTTCTTCCTCTCCGCGATGACGCGCTCGGGCGGCTTCTCGATCATCGACATCGGCGACCTGCACGGCTCGACCCTCGTCGTCGGATCCATGCTCATGTTCGTCGGCGGAGGATCGGCTTCCACCGCCGGGGGCATCAAGGTCACCACGCTCGCCGTCCTCGCCCTGGCGGTGTTCTCCGAGGCGAAGGGCCGCCAGTCGGTCGAGGCGTTCGGTCGCCGCATCCCCAGCGACGTGCAGCGGGTCGCGCTGTCGGTCGTCGCGTGGGGCGCCACGATCGTCGCCCTGTCGACGATCACGATCGGCCAGATCACTCAGGCACCGATCGAGAAAGTGCTCTTCGACGTGATCTCGGGCTTCGCGACGGTCGGACTGTCGACGGGCCTGACAGCCGAGCTGCCGGATCCCGCGGTGTACGTGCTGGCCGTGACGATGTTCATGGGGCGCATTGGTACAGTGACACTCGCCGCGGCGGTCGCCGCGAGCTCCCGGTCGCAGTTGTACTCACGACCCGTCGAAAGGCCCATCGTTGGTTGATCGCTTCAGGGGCGACGCCCCCGTCCTCGTGATCGGTCTCGGGCGCTTCGGAGCCGCCTGCGCCGGAGAACTCGACCGGCTCGAGCGCGAAGTGCTGGCCATCGACGGCAACCTCGAGCTCGTGCAGAAGTGGTCGGAGCGAGTCACCCACACGGTGCAGGCCGACGCTCGCAACATCGACGCGCTGAAGCAGATCGGCGCGCAGGACTTCCAGGTCGCGGTCGTCGCCGTGGGGTCGCTGATCGAAGCATCCGTGCTCATCACCGCCAATCTCGTCGACCTCAAGGTGCCGCAGATCTGGGCGAAAGCCGTCTCGCAGTCGCACGGCAAGATCCTCGCCCGCGTCGGTGCGAACCACGTCATCTACCCCGAGCGCGAGGCCGGCGAGCGCGTCGCGCACCTCGTGAGCGGTCGGATGCTCGACTTCATCCGCTTCGACGACGACTTCGTGCTCGCCAAGATGTATCCGCCGAAGCTCATCCGCGGCATCGGCTTGAACGAGTCGGGCGTGCGCTCGAAGTACAACGTCACCGTCGTCGGAGTGAAAAGCCCCGGCCGCGCCTTCCGCTATGCCGAGGCGAACACGGTCGTCACGAACCACGACCTCATCATCGTCTCGGGCACGAACTCCGACATCGAACGCTTCGCCGCACTCGACCGCTGAGGCCTACGACCCCGCGGCGAGCTCTTTCGCGCGGGCGAGGGCGGCGTCGGTGGCACGGCCGAAGAGCTCGGCGAGGCGGCCCTCCTGCAGCACGGCGATCGCGCGCTCGGTGGTGCCCTTCGGGCTCGTGACGCGTCGGCGCAGTTCCGCCGGGTCGACATCGGATGCTGCCAGCAGCGCCGCGGCGCCGATGAACGTCTGTTCGGCCAGGAGACGCGCCTGGTCGTCGTCGAAGCCCTTCTCGCGCGCGGCCTTCGTGAGCTCCTCCACGAGCAGGAAGACGTAAGCGGGGCCCGAGCCCGAGATCGTCGACAGGGCGTCGATGCGGTCTTCGGGCACCTCGACGACGACGCCGACGGTCTCGAACAGCGCCCGCACGAGAGCTGCCTGCTCCGGCGTGGTCGCCGCCCCCGCGGCGAGCCCGGTGACCGCCTCGCCCACGAGCGCGGGCGTATTCGGCATCGAGCGGAACACCGCAGCATCCGCCCCGAGGATCTCGGCGAACGTCGCGAGGGTCACCCCGGCGGCGAGACTCACCACGACCGCGCCCGGACGCACGTGCGGGGCGATCTCGCGCAGCAGGTCGGGCACCATCGCCGGTTTCACGCCTATGAGCAGGATGTCGGCGGATGCGGCGGCCACCGCGTTGCCGTCGGGCCGCTGCTCCAGCGCGATGCTCTCGACGCCGGCGAGGTCGGCGAGGTCGGCGGCCTTCGACGCCGAGCGGTTCGTCGCGAGCAGTCGCGGCGCGATGCCGGAGGCGACGAGTCCTCGCAGGACGGCCCCGCCCATCGACCCCGCTCCCAGGAACGCGACGGGCGGAAGCGAGGGCGAGTCTGGGGTCGTCATGCCGTCATCCTACGGAGGGCCCCGCGGGTTCTCCCGGCGGCCCCCGGCGAGCGGTGCGCACTCGGCGGGCGGAGAGCCGCGAGGTCTATCATCGGCCTTCGAGGGTGTATTCCCGCGAGAACGGAGAAGACCGCATGAACCTGTTCGACGGCATCGTCTCTCGATCGATCGAGACGGCCCGCCTTTCGGTGAACATCCTCGAGCGGGAGCACGACGACACCGGGACCCCCGCCGAGCGCACCGTGGTGTTCATCCACGACACCGTCTCGTCGTCGCTGTTCTGGCAGGAGATCATGCAGGACCTCCCCGCCGAGCTGCGTGCGATCGCGGTCGACCTCCGTGGATTCGGCGGCACGGAGCACATGCCGATCGATGCCACACGCGGCGTCCGCGACTTCAGCGACGATCTCTTCGCCACTCTCCAGGCCGTCGGCATCGACACCGCCCACCTCGTCGGCTGGGGGCTGGGGGGTGCCGTCGTGCTGCAGTACGCGCTGGATCACCCTGCCCTCTCTCTCACCCTCGAGGCCCCGGTCTCGCCGTACGGCTTCGGCGGTACGCGGCGCGACGGCTCGCGGCTGACCGACGACGACGCCGGATGCGGCGGGGCCGCCGCGAACCCCGACTTCGTGCGGCGCCTGACGGACGGCGACGCGAGCGATGATGCGACCACCTCGCCCCGGAGCGTCTTCCGCGCGAGCTACGTCGCATCCAACTACTCCTCGGATCACGAGGACCTCTGGGTGCAGAGCATGCTCTCCACCTCTACCGCGGTGGGCAACTACCCCGGCGAGGGCGTGCCCAGCGTCAACTGGCCGGGCTACGCCGCAGGACCCCTCGGCGTGCTCAACACCGTCGCGCCCCGATACTTCGACGTGTCGCCGATCGTCGACCTCGCCGACAAGCCCCCCGTGCTGTGGGTGCGCGGCAGTGTCGACGCGGTGATCTCCGACACCTCGTTCTCCGACGTGAACCACCTGGGCGCGCTGGGCATCGTCGCCGACTGGCCCGGCGAAGACACCGCACCCGCGCAGCCGATGGTGTCGCAGACGCGCGACGTGCTGGAGGCGTACGCGGCGGGCGGCGGCGCGGTCACCCAGATCGTGCTGGAGGGGGTCGGCCACACGCCGCACCTCGAGCGTCCTGCGCAGTTCCGCCAGGCGCTCCTCGCGGGGATCGGCTATATCGGAACCCCGTTCGACCCCGCGCCGCCGACCGAAACCATCATCATCCGTTCCGCCGACTGACCGCACCGAGAGCACCGATGACATGAGCGCCTCCGGCGGCAACCGCGCCATCATCGCCGCGTTCGCGGCGAACCTCGGAATCGCGCTCGCGAAGTTCACCGCGTGGATCTTCTCCGGGTCGGCGTCGATGCTCGCCGAGGGCATCCACTCCGTCGCCGACTCGGGCAATCAGCTGCTCCTGCTCCTCGGCGGCAAGCGCGCGCGCCGCGCGGCCGATCGCGAGCATCCCTTCGGGCACGGTCGCGAAAGGTATGTCTACGCGTTCGTCGTGGCGATCATCCTGTTCTCGGTCGGCGGGCTCTTCTCGATCTACGAGGGCGTGGAGAAGCTCACGAACCCGCACGAGCTGGAGAACGTCTGGATCCCGATCTTGGTGCTGCTCATCGCCATCGGCCTGGAGTCGTTCTCGCTGCGCACCGCCGTCAGAGAGAGCAACCACTCCCGCGAGAAGGGGCAGTCGTGGGTCTCGTTCGTCCGCCGCGCGAAGGCCCCCGAACTCCCGGTGGTGCTGCTCGAAGACGTCGCCGCCCTCATCGGCCTCGTCTTCGCGATGCTCGGCGTCGGGCTGACCGTGATCACCGGCAACTCCGTCTTCGATGCCATCGGCACGCTGATGATCGGCACACTGCTGATCGTCGTGGCCATCGTGCTCGGCATCGAGACGAAGAGCCTCCTGGTCGGAGAGGGCGCGACCGAGGGCGACTACGACCGCATCGTCGCGGCGATCATCGACGGCCCCGAGGTCTCCCGCCTCATCCACATCAAGACGCTCTACCTCGGCCCCGACGAGCTGCTCGTCGCCGCCAAGATCGCCGTCGCCGACGACCGGGGCCTCCCGGAGGTCGCGGCCGCCATCGATGCGGTGGAGAGCCGCATCCGCAGCGCCGTGCCCGTCGCCCGCGTGATCTACCTCGAGCCCGATCTCGACCGGACACCGGCGTCGCGACTGCCAGACTGAGGCGATGGAGTATTGCCTCTTCACCGAGCCCCAGGAGGGCTTCGACTACGACGACCAGCTCGCCTTCGCCCTCGCGGCCGAGCGCCTGGGCTTCGACGCCTATTTCCGCTCCGACCACTACCTGCGGATGGCCCCCGGCGACCCCGGCCCCGGCGGCACGGACGCCTGGACGACGCTGGCCGGACTCGCTCGCGAGACGAGCACGATCCGCCTCGGAACGCTCGTCTCGTCGGCCACCCACCGCATCCCGGGCGTGCTCGCGGTGCAGGTCGCACAGGTCGACCGCATGTCGGGCGGGCGCGTCGAGTTCGGCCTCGGCACGGGCTGGTTCGAACGAGAGCACCACGCCTACGGCATCCCGTTCCCCGCGAAGCGGTTCGGCATCCTCGAAGAGCAGCTCGAGATCATCACCGGCCTGTGGCAGACCCCTGTCGGCGAGCGTTTCGACTTCTCCGGGCGGCACTACACGGTCGAGGACTCCCCCGCCCTGCCCAAGCCGGTGCAGTCGCGTGTCCCCGTGATCGTGGGCGGCGGCGGCCCGACCCGCACCCCGGCGATCGCCGCCCGCTTCGCGACCGAGTTCAACATCGGATTCGTCGCGGAGGACGTCGTCGCCGAGAAGTTCGCCGGCGTCCGTGCCGCGTGCGAGAGCATCGGCCGCGACCCCGAGACGCTGAAGCTCTCGGTCGCCATGCCGACGCTCGCGGGGGCGACCGAGGCCGACCTCGAGCGGCGCGCCGCGAACCTCGGGCGTCCGCTCGAGGGGTTCCGCGACGCGCCCGGCGGCGTCGTCGGCGGCCGCGACGAGATCATGGCGAAAGTCGAGCGTCTGCGCGCCCTCGGCGCGGAGCGCGTGTACCTCCAGCTGCTCGACATCCGCGACCTCGAGCAGGTGGAGTTCCTCGGCTCCGAGGTGCTCCCCCACCTGCCGCGCTGACGACGGCGCGCGATCAGCCGCGCCGGGCGGCGAAGAACTCGCGCAGCAGAGCGGATGCTTCGTCACCGAGCACGCCCGCGACGACCTCGGCCCGCGACGGCAGCCGTCGATCGCGCACCACGTCGTACACCGAACCCGACGCGCCCGCCTTGTCGTCCCAGGCCCCGAAGACCAGCCGCGACACGTGGGCCTGCAGCATCGCGCCCGCGCACATGACGCACGGCTCGAGGGTGACGGTGAGCGTGCAGCCGGCGAGGTTCCACGAGCCCCGGGATGCGGCGGCACGCCGCATCGCAACCACCTCGGCGTGCGCGGTGGGGTCGTGATCGACCTCGCGGAGGTTGCGTCCTTCGCCGATGACGGTGCCCGCAGCATCCGTCACCACCGCCCCGACCGGGACGTCTCCGCCGGCCCCCGCGGCCTGTGCCAGCAAGAGAGCGCGGCGCATCGCGGCGAGGTCTGCGGACGCGGGGTTCATGCGGACTCCGTGATCGGGGCGCGGGACGGGTAGATTCACCCTATGCGTGTGCACGTCGCGGACCACCCCCTCATCACCCACAAGCTCACGGTGCTGCGCGACAAGCGCACCCCGTCGCCGGTCTTCCGTCAGCTGACGGAAGAGCTCGTCACCCTGCTCGCCTACGAGGCGACCCGCGGTGTGCGCGTCGAGCCCTACGAGATCCAGACCCCGGTCACCACGACCACGGGCGTGCGCATCAGCGAGCCCCGGCCGCTCGTCGTGCCGATCCTCCGGGCCGGTCTCGGCATGCTCGAGGGAATGGTGAAGCTGCTGCCGACGGCAGAGGTCGGCTTCCTCGGCATGGTGCGCAACGAGGAGACCCTCGAGCCGTCCACGTACGCCGAGCGCCTCCCCGACGATCTCAGCGACCGCCAGTGCTTCGTGCTCGACCCGATGCTCGCCACCGGCGGCTCGCTGGGCGCGGCGATCGAGTTCCTCTTCGCGCGCGGCGCGCAGGACGTCACCGCGATCTGCCTGCTCGGCGCTCCCGAGGGGGTCGCCGCGATCGAGAAGCAGATCGCCGGCCGCGACGTGACCCTCGTGCTGGGCGCCCTCGACGAGCGCCTGAACGAGAAGGGCTACATCGTGCCCGGTCTCGGCGACGCCGGCGACCGCCTCTACGGCACGGTCTGACCCGGGCGCATCCGCTCGGCTCCCCCGGCCGAGCTCGTCACGCCGGCACGGCCCGCACCAGGCGGGCGAAGCCGCTGAGTCGCGCGACGCCCTCCGGCGTGCGAGGCAGGTCGTCGAGCACGCCCGGCGAGTAGATGAGGTAGGCCGCCTGCATCGCCCGGGAGAGGCCCACGTTCAGCCGGTTACGCAGCAGCAGGAACTCCAGACCGCGCGGCGCCTCGCGCCCCGAAGACGCCGCGAGCGACACGATCGCGACCACGGCCTCCTGCCCCTGGAACCGGTCGACCGTGCCGACACGCACCTCCGCGAAGCCGGCCGCTGCGAGGGCCTCCTCGACCAGCACCTGCTGGGCGTTGTAGGGGGTGACGACGATGACGTCGGCGGCGGCCAACGGCCGGGGGTCGCGCGTCACCGGTGCCCCGGCGGCATCGATCTCGCTCGAGGTCCACGCCCGGCCGACGAGGCCCGCGACGATCCCGACGACCGCCTGCGCCTCTTCCGGCGAGCGGGTGGCGTTGCCGGCGTGGTGCACCGGTACGACGTGGAGCCCGGGGGCCACCCCGTCGAGCGAGCGCAGCGCGGTGAGCGGGTGCGCGGCCAGCCGGCCCTCGTACGACAGACTCGAGACGGGATCGGCCACCGCCGGATGCATGCGCCACGTGCGCGAGAGGAAGTACCCGACCTCGGGCGGCACGACCTCGGCGCCGTCCATCACCCATCCGAGCGCGGAGGTGTCGACGGGCTCGGGGTGCGCGCCCTGGCTGACCTGCGGCAGCTGCTGCGGGTCGCCGAGCAGCAGCAGCCTCGGGGAGGCGAGCGAGACGGCGATCGTCGAGGCGAGCGAGAACTGCCCCGCCTCGTCGATCACGAGCAGATCGAGGCTCCCGCGCGGGATGCGGCCCTCGTGGCTGAAGTCCCACGCCGTGCCCCCCACGACGAAGCCCGCGGCGGCGTTCTCGGCGGCGAAGGCGGCCACGCCGTTCTTGGGGATGGGCGTGAAACTCAGCCCGCCCGCGTTCGGATCTTTCGGCGCCTTGCCCACCCGCTGCGGCGGCACACCGGCTGCGACCACGCGATCGAGCATGTTCTCGACCACCGCGTGCGACTGAGCGACGACGCCCACCTTGTAGCCGTGCTCACGCACGAGTCGTGCGATCGCGTGCGAGCCGACATAGGTCTTTCCCGTTCCCGGGGGGCCCTGCACGGCCAGGTAGCTGCGGTCGAGGTCGAGGATGCTGCGCACGATCGCGTCGACGTCATCGCCCCCCTGCGGGGCGAGCGCCCCCGACCGGGTGCGCGGGGGTCGCCTGCGCAGGATGTCGGTCGCGGGGTCGGCAGGGAGCTTCGGCGCGGCCTCGATCAGGGCGTCGGCCCACGCGTCGATCGCCGACTGCTGGTTGCCGGCACGCGGCGGCGAGTCGGGCGTCAGCGCCAGCGGAAGGCGCTCCCAGGTGTTGCCGTCGACGGCGGTCTCTTCGATGATCGCGCCGTCGTCGAGCACGTCGACCACCCGGACGCTCCGGGCGCCGTGGATCCAGCGGGGGCGCTCCTCCATCGGGAACGGGGCGGGGAGCTCGTAGACGGCGAAGGGAGAGCCGCCCGCGCTGAGTCGGGTGCCCGGGGCGAGCTCGCCGCGCACCTCGACGAGGCGGCGTTCATTGCCGCGGCCGGACTCGGGGAAGTGCCAGTCGTCGATCACGCGCGACCGTGCGGTGTCGACGATGACCACGTCGCGATCGTCGTTCCACAACGACAGCGGTTCGCGGAGCCTCAGGAAGTGCGCGGCCCAGAAGGTCTTCGCCTCGCGCGGGTAGTAGTCGATGGCCGCTGCGGCGAGGCGCAGCGCCTGACCGTCGACCGCGTCGGCACCCAGCGACAGCCGCTGCAGCGCCGTGGCCCGCGGCGACGGCTCGTAGCCGACCTCTTCGGGCTCGGGGTTGCCGGCCGGGCGAAGCCCCGCCTCGCGCGCCCGGTCGACGAGCCAATCGCGCAGGCGCCGGGTCGAGACGCAGTCGTAGCGGTTGTAGTCGGCGAGGTCGGCGAGCACCGCCTCGGACGCGGCCGCGTCGCCGTCGGCGGCCAGCGCCCGCGCCTCGACGTAGCGCACGATCGAATCGTCGCCGCGCTGCACGTCGCTCGTGCGCACCTCGTCGCCCATGTAGAGCGGCTCGAGCTTCTTGATCGAATACGACCGCGAACCCACCCGCAGAGCCCGGCGCACGACCGGGTAGAGGTCGACGAACACGCCGTCGCGCAGCAACCGGTCGACATCGCCCTCGCGCACCCCATAGCGCGCGGCCATGGCGAGCAGGTGGGTGGGCTCGTAGGGGGCGTAGTGGTAGATGTGCATGTCGGGGTGCTGCCGACGGCGCAGCGCGACGATATCGAGGAAGCGTTCGAGCGCCTGCTTCTCATCGGCGAAGCTGTGCGCCCAGATCGAGGAGTACGTGTCGCCGAGGTCGACCCACCCGAAGAGGTAGTCGATGCCCCACTGTGTCTTATCACCCCATGTCGCGTCGCCCTCCGTGTAGAGGGGGTCGCCCTCGAAGTCGAAGAACATGTCGCCGCGGTCGGGCCGCGGGAGTGTGGCGAGGGCGGGTGGGAGCACCACCTCGTAGAGCGGGACGGGGTGCGGATCGGCGTCGGCCGATGGCTCGGCTGACGGCACGCCGGCCGGACTGACGAGCTGCAGCCGGGCCTGCGTGCGCAGCATCGCGAACACCTCCGGGTTCATTCCGGCAGGAACCTCGGATGCGGCGGCCAGGGCGTCGATGGTTCCGATGCCCGCCGCACGCAGGCGCTCTCGCTGCAGCGGCCGCATACCCGCGACGAGCAGCAGGTCGCGGGAGGCGATGACCTCCTGCTCGCAGGTGGCGCATCGCCCGCAGGCGACGACCTCGAGCGCGCCGCGCCCGTCGCCCCAGGCGATCGGCGCACCGGCGGGGCCGCTGGACAGGTCGCGATCGGCGATCAGCGCCCTCAGACGTGCCCGGCGCAGGTCGAACACGGGGAGGATGTCGTCGACCCGGTGCACGCTCGTCGTCGCGTCGCCGAGCAGCAGTTCGACCGTGTCGGCGCGAGCGACACCGAGCCGGTCGAGCTGGTCGACGTATGCGGCGAGCTGCATGAGGGCCGTCACCCGAGCGCGGCGAGCGAGCTTCGTGTCCTGCACGATCCAGCGCGGCGCCGCCTCTGCGTCGTCGCGGACGAGGAAGTCGGCGAACCCCACGAATTCGTCGGTCGCGAACGCGGCCTGGTAGATCACCGCGGCGTCGGAGGCGAGGGCGGCGTTCGTCGCGGCGACCGCCGCGGCCATCCCTTCGGCGTTCGACGAGCGGGTCTCGGCGATCTCGACCACGCGATCGCCGTAGCGCGCGCGGTAGTCGTCGAGGACGCGCAGCTCGTGCGCGGTGCCCAGTCGGCCCGCCCGCTCGAGGGTCGCGTCTACGGGGTCTTCGACCGCGGGCACCCGACCGAGCTTCGCGTCGATGGCGCGCAGCCACGCGAACTCGCACTCGGCCGCCGCCTTGAGGTCACTGGCACTCCAGACCAGACGGCCTGTGTTCTCGATGTATCGCATGTCGCCCTTCCGCTGTCGAGGCTAGCCGGGGGCACCGACAGGACGGCGCCCGAAGCCGCCCCCGTCCGCGATCGGGCTGCACCTGAGAGACTGGGGCCATGAGCACCGCTCTCCCCTTCTCGAGCGCCTACCGCCACGGGTTCGCGCGCGTCGCCGCCTGCACGATCCCGATCTCGATCGCCGACCCGGCGACGAACGCCGAGACCGTAATGGCGGCGGCCCATCGGGCCGACGCCGACGCCGTCGCCGTCGCCGTCTTCCCCGAGCTGTGCCTCACCGGGTACGCGATCGACGACCTCGTCCTGCAGGACCCCGTGCTCGACGCCGTCGAGGCCGCGATCGCGCGCCTGGTCGCCGCATCCGTCGATCTCCTCCCCGTGCTCGTCGTCGGAGCACCCCTGCGCCACGGAAACCGCCTGTACAACTGCGCCGTCGTGATCCACCGCGGCGCTCTCCTGGGCGTCGCACCGAAGTCGTACCTGCCGACGTACCGCGAGTTCTACGAACGACGCTGGTACGCGCCCGGCGACGACCGCGTCGGCGACACCATCCGCGTCGCCGGATTCGACGTGCCCTTCGGACCCGACCTGCTCTTCGAGGCCACCGACATCCCCGGGCTCGTGATCCACGCGGAGGTCTGCGAGGACATGTGGGTTCCGGTGCCGCCCTCGTCGACCGCGGCCCTCGCCGGCGCGACCGTGCTGCTGAACCTCTCGGGCAGTCCCATCACCATCGCGCGGGCCGACGATCGCAAGATCCTGGCCCAGTCGCAATCGCTGCGCTGCCTCGCCGCGTACGCGTATGCCGCCGCCGGCATGGGCGAGTCGTCGAACGACCTGTCGTGGGACGGCCAGACGATGATCTACGAGGGCGGGCAGCTGCTCGTCGAGACCGAGCGCTTTCCCGACGGGCCCCGCTCGAGCGTCGCGGATGTCGACCTCGACCGCCTCCGCCAGGATCGCGCGCGCCAAGGCACGTTCGACGACAACCGTCGCGCGCACTCCGACGCCTTCCGCACGGTGCGCTTCGAGCTGAGCCCTCCGGCGACCGACGTCGGCCTGAAACGCGCTCTCGACCGCTTCCCGTTCGTGCCCGACGACCCCGCACGCCTGGCGCAGGACTGCTACGAGGCCTTCAACATCCAGGTGTCGGGCCTCGAGCAGCGCCTGCGGGCGATCGGTCAGCCCAAGCCGGTGATCGGGGTCAGCGGCGGTCTCGACTCCACGCACGCGTTGCTCGTGATCGCCCGGGCGATGGATCGCATGGGCCGCCCGCGCAGCGACATCCTCGCCTACACGCTCCCCGGATTCGCGACCAGCGAGGGCACGAAGGCCAATGCCATCGCCCTGGCCGAGGCCGTCGGCGCCTCGATCGAGACGATCGACATCAGGCCCGCCGCATCCGAAATGCTCGCCCGCATCGGCCACCCTTTCGCCGACGGCCAGCCCGTGCACGACGTCACGTTCGAGAACGTGCAGGCGGGTCTGCGCACCGACTACCTCTTCCGCCTCGCGAACCAGCGCGGGGGCATCGTGGTCGGCACCTCCGATCTGTCCGAGCTCGCGCTGGGCTGGGCGACCTACGGTGTCGGCGACCAGATGAGCCACTACGCGGTGAACCCCGGTATCCCCAAGACGCTCATCCAGCACGTGATCCGCTGGGTCGTCTCGTCCGGGGAGATGGATGCATCGACCGCGGGAGTGCTGCAGGCCGTCCTCGACACCGAGATCAGCCCGGAGCTCGTGCCCGCCGGGCAGGACGGCCGCATCCAGTCGACCGAAGACCGCATCGGGCCCTACAACCTCCACGACTTCACGCTGTTCCACGTGCTGCGCTACGGCCTGCGCCCGTCGAAGATCGCCTTCCTCGCGGAGCGCGCATGGTCGGACCCCGACGCCGGCGCCTGGCCTCCGGGATTTCCGGTCGACGATCGGCCCGCGTACGACCTGGCGACCGTCGCGCGCTGGCTCGAGGTGTTCCTGCAGCGCTACTTCGGATTCGCGCAGTTCAAGCGTTCGGCGATCCCCAACGGGCCGAAGGTCTCACCCGCCGGTTCGCTGTCGCCCCGCGGCGACTGGCGTGCGCCGTCGGACGGCAATGCGCGTGTCTGGCTCGACGAGCTGCACGCCGCTCTCCCCGACCACTTCGGCTGAGCTCCACCGACGTCCCCGATCGCGGCGGACGCGGTACCGTTCGTTCATGCCGCCGCTCGAGAACCTCCTGGCCTTCCTCGTCGCATCGGTCGTGATCATCGTGATCCCGGGCCCCAGCGTGCTCTTCGTGGTCGGACGATCGATCGCGCTCGGTCGCCGGGCCGGCGTGCTCAGCGTCGTGGGAAACGCCCTCGGCACCGTGCCGGCGGTGCTCGCGGTGGCGTTCGGGGTCGGCGCGATCGTCGCATCCTCGGTCGTCGCGTTCACGGTCATCAAGATCGTGGGGGCCATCTACCTCGTGTGGCTCGGCGTCCAGTCGATCCGTCACCGGAACGCGCACGTGCAGGGGGCGACCGGCGGGCCACGATCGGCGTCGACTCTGCTGCGACAGGGCTTCATCGTCGGCCTCACGAACCCCAAGACGATCGCCTTCTTCGTCGCCGTTCTGCCGCAGTTCGTCGATCCCACCGCACCGGCCGTCTGGGCGCAGCTGCTCGTTCTCGGGCTCACGTTCCAGGTGCTCGCTCTGGCGTGCGACAGCGTCTGGGCCCTCGCCGCCGGCACCGCCCGCGCGTGGTTCGCGCGGTCGCCGCGCCGCATCGCCACCCTGTCGGGAACCGGCGGGGTGATGATGATCGGGCTCGGCGGCACTCTCGCCCTCGCGGGCGCGAAGAGCTGACCTCGAGCCCTCGCGGGCGCTACCAGCCGTGCGAGCCGGGGATGCCCTTGAACGGACCCGCGAGAGCCGACGTCACCCAGCCGCCGTAGAACCCGCCGGGCTGAGGCACGACGACCTCCCCGTCGACGATGCATCGGTCCATGGGTGCGGCGTATACCGCGACGCGGTCGTCGAGATCCTCGTACCCGGGCATCGGCCTCGGGTAGTTCCACGCGGCGTGGTCGGCGCGCTCACCCCCGCCGTGCACGTCGAAGTAGCGCGCGGCTCCCTTGAACTCGCAGAACGAGGCACCGTCGGTCGGCACGAGCGCCTCGCCGAACGCCGCGATCGGCAGGTAGTAGACGGGGGGATGGCTCGTCTCGAGCACGCGCACGACGTCGTCGGTGTCGACGATGCGTTCACCGCCGAAATCGATCTGCACCCGCACGTCGACGTGCTCGAGCCGCGGCGGGCGAGGATAGTCCCAGACCGATTCCTGGCCGGGGCGGATGTCATCCGGACGTGGGATTGTCATCCCCGAAGCCTGGCGAAACGCCGCCTCGGCAGCAACCCCCACCCTGCAGAAAGGGGGATCGCGGGGGCAACCCGGTAACCTGCAAGCGTGGAAGACGAACAACGACTCGGCCGTGGCCGGTACCTCGCGTACCAGATCATCGGCATCGTCGTCGGGCTCGCGCTCGTCGCCCTCGGCGTCGTCGCCTTCTTCGCCGGCGGTGGCCCGTTCGTCGCCGCCATCGCTGCGATCGGCGGCACCCTCGCCGTCATCGTCTCCATCGTCGACATGGTGAGGTCGTAATACCGGATGCTGCCCCTGAACTCCGACAACGACCCGAAGAAGCCGTCGCCGACCCGCATCGGCATCTGGATCGCCGTGGCGGGCGTCGGCGCCTACTTCCTCATCTCGGGGATCATCGGCATCGTCAACGGCGGCTGAGAGAATGAGCGGGTGAAGCTTCTCGTTGCCGCCCACCCGTCCGAGCTCGTCGCCTTCGAGCCTGAACTGCCCGGTTTCGACCGGCTGCTCACCGGCGTCGGAAAGGTCCCGGCCGCGTACGCCCTCACCCGCGCACTCGCAACGAACAGCTACGACGAGATCGTCGTCGTCGGTACCGCCGGCGCGATCGACCCCGACCTCGAATCGGGCGTGCACGAGATCGGCGGAGCCCTCCAGCACGACGTGAAGGGGCTGGACGGCGTCATCGGACACCACGTCTGGCTGCCCGAGCGGGTCGACCTGGCCGCAGACGGCATCGTCATCGCCACCGGCGACCACTTCATCGACGATGCCGACGCGGTCGTCGCGATCCGCTCCCTCGGCGCCCGCATGGTCGACATGGAGTCCTACGCCCTCGTCTGGGTCGCCCAGCAGTTCGACGTGCCGATCCGCATCCTGCGTGCGGTCAGCGACCGGGCGCAGGACGGCGCAACCGAGGAGTGGGACGACGCCGCGCTGGTCTGCAGCGAGTGGCTGCGCGCCAGCATCCGCGAGTTCTACGGGGTCTGAGGCTCGCCGCGGTGACGTCGGCCCGCGAGGTCGACGACGCCGACGATGAGCGAGAGCGCCAGGAAGATCGCGACCGAGATCATGCCGTAGAGGTACGCGTCGTGGTAGACGTCGAGGGTCGTGCGCGTGCCCTGCTCGGCGTAGACCGTCGAGTAGAACAGCGCGAGCGCGACGGCCGTGCCGATGGCCGTTCCGATGCGCTGACTGAGCTGACCGACGGAACCGGCGAGCCCGCCCTGCGCGACGGGGATGTCGGCGAGCATGAGCGTCTGGTTCGGAGAGATGACCAGCCCTCCCGCGAACCCGCCGACGGCCAGGATCGATCCCATTCCGAGAAGTGCCCATTCCGGCGGGAGGAAGATCGCGGCGGAGACCATGCCCACGATGCTCACGAGCAGCCCCGCGACGCCCCAGACCACGAGAGGTCGCCCGAGACGGGTGACCAGGTTGCCGCCGATCCACGACGAGATGGCCGAGGCGATGGCGAAACCGATCGTCACCATGCCGGCGAACACCGGCTCGAGACCGAGCCCGCTCTGCAGGAACAGCGTCGTGAGGATGAACGTCGCCGGGAGCGCGGCGAAATACGTCGTCGAGATGAGCACGCCGTTGCGGTACGAAGCGTGCGCGAAGACCTCGAACGGAATGAGCGGCACGCGCCCGCGCGCGGCATAGCGTCGCTCCCACGCGATGAAGGCCGCGACGAACACGGCTCCGCCGACGATGAGCCACCACCGCGCGGGGTTGTCGTCGGGCGAGCCCGTCGTGAGCAGGAACGGCAGCATGAGACCGGCGACCGACAGCCCGAAGAGCAGCACGCCGACGGGGTCGAGCTGCACCTTGCGGTGAGACTTCGTGCGCGTGCTCGGCAAGAAGAAGGCCGCGAGCACGATCACGATGAGCGTGAGGGGCACGTTGATCCAGAAGATGAGCCGCCACCCGTCGGTGTCGCCGCCGAGGGCGATCATCAAACCGCCGAGGGTCGGGCCGAACGCGGTCGCGATGCCGATGGTTGCCCCGAAGAGTCCGAACGCGCGGCCTCGCTCCTTGCCCTGGAACAGCTGCTGGATGAGACCGAGCACCTGCGGCATCTGGATTCCCGCGGCGATGCCCTGCGCCAGGCGCGACACGAGCAGGATGGGCCCCGTGGGGGCGATCGCGCAGGCGAGGCTGGTGACCAGGAAGAGCGAGAGGCCGATAAGGAAGAGCGCTCGGCGTGATCGCTGGTCGCCGAGACGCCCGGCGGGCACGAGCACGAGACCGAAAGTGAGGATGTAGCCCGAGACGATGAGCTGCAGCTCGGTCGGCCCCGCGCCCAGCGCCGACTCGATCGAAGGAAGAGCGACGTTGACCTTGCTGAGGTCGAGGATCGTGAGGGCGGCGACCGACACGGCGATCCAGTAGGCCCGCCACCGATGGCTCGGGCTCAGCTGGATGTCTTGGGTGGGAGGGTGTGCGCCCTTCCGGTTCTGGGTGGAGGGCGCGTCAGACATCACCCTTCAGAGTAGCCACGGATCGCACACGAGCGGCCCTCTTGCTCACTCCGTGGAAATCAGACCTCGCGGTCGCGGGCGAAGAGCGCCCGCAGTGCGAAGTACACGACAGCGGCGACCACCGCGACGATGAGCAGCTTGAAGACGAACGCGAGCACCGAGAACAGGATGTTCACGAGGAACCACGCGATGACGATCGCGACGATGACTCCGAGGATGGACCAGATCGTCGACTTGTTCATACCCCCAGCCTACCCGTGCGTCTCAGACGACGACGGTGGACTGCTGCCGGATCACGCTCGGCCCCTGCGGCGTCGCCTCGACGAGCAGCTGAGCGGGAACCTGCTCCTTCATCGACGCGACGTGACTGATCACTCCGACCGTACGGCCGCCCTGGCGCAGTTCGTCGAGCGTGCGCATCGCGAGGTCGAGGGTGTCGTCGTCGAGCGACCCGAAGCCCTCGTCGATGAAGAGCGTGTCGAGCCGCAGGCCGCCGGCGCGCGCCGTGACGATCTCGGCGAGGCCGAGGGCGAGCGCGAGGGACGCGAGGAACGACTCGCCGCCCGAGAGCGACTGGGGCGGACGCGCCTGGCCGGTGAAGGCATCCATGATCTCGAGACCGAGACCGGATGCTGCGCCGCGGGCCGCGAGAGCGTCGGAATGCTGCAGGCGGTATCTCCCCGACGACATCTCGGCGAGGCGCAGGTTGGCCGCGCCGACGATCTCTTCGAGCTCGGCGGCCAGGACGAACGTCTCGAGCGTCATGCGGTGCGTGTTGGGCGCGCGCCCGGCGACCGTGTTGGCCAGTCGGGCGATCACCGCGTGCCGGTCGGCGAGGGCGGCGATGCCCTCGGCGGCGGCATCGGCGCGCTGGGTGAGATCGCGGAGGCGTTCGGCGACCCCCGTCGCGGCCGTCAACACGGAGATCGCCGACGTGAAGGCGTCGCGCGCGTCGGCGACGGCCCTCGCCGGCCCGTCGAGGTCGACGAGTTCGTCGGGGGCGTCGACGAGGGCGAGTTCGAGTTCGAGCAGGCGCTCCTTCGCCGCGCGGGCGGCGCTCTCATGCTCGCGCACGGCATCGTCGAGCCGCGCCCGCACGGCGGGGTCGCGAAGCGCGGCCTCGACGGCGGACGGACCGTCGAACGTGGACGCGGCGAGACGGGCGTCGCGGTCGGCGCGAGCATCGGCGAGAACCTGCGTCCGCAGCGCGAGCTCTGCCCCGGCCTCGGCGAGGGCGCGCACCGCGTCACGTCGACCGATCGCGTCGGCTCGGCGCTCGGCTACCGTGGCGAACTCGCCGCGGGTGGCCTCGACGATCGTGGCGGCGGCCGTCGCGCGCTGCTCGTCGAGGGCGACCCGCTGGCGCACCTCGGTCAGCGCGTCGGTCAGTCTCGCGTGCTCGAGCGCGGCCGCCTCGGCGAGCGCCGAGAGCTCCGCATGCTCGGCGGTCAGCGCCCCCGCCTCGGCTACGTCGGCCTCGGCGCGGGCGAGCGCGACCGTCGCCGATTCGACGGCTGTGTCGAGCGTGGCGACGTCGTCGCCCCCTGCCCGAGCCGCGACGAGGGCATGGGCGTCGCGGGCCGCACGCCACGCGATGGCCGCTACCCGGTCGGCGTCGATAGCGGCGTCTTTCTCGGCCTCGGCGGCGGCGATCTCATCGTCGCCGACGGGGTCGTCCGACCCGGGCGCGGGGTGCGGGTGATCGACGGCGCCGCAGACGGGGCAGGGCTCACCCTCGACGAGGGTGGCGGCGAGCTCGCCCGCCGCGCCGTCGAGCCGGCGCTGGAGCAGCGCCGTCAGGCGCGCGGCCGTCGTCGTCACGGCCGTTGCGCGCTCGAGCGCCTCGCGTTCGGCCGCGCGAACGGTCGCCTCGAGCGCGACGGCCTCGTGTGCGGCGGCACGCCTGCGTTCGGTGTCGACGAGGATCGCCCGCGCCGACTCGGCACCCCGGGCGGCACCCGCCACGGCGGTGAGGCGCTCGGACAGCTGCGCCAGGAGGACGGGGACGGGGCGGCGGCGGTCGTCGAGCTCGGTCATCTCGCGCAGCATCGCCTGCTCGCTGTCACGCGCCTCGCGGAGCGACACGTCGAGCGCGGCGCGCTCCCCCTCGGCCGCGAGGGCGGCGTCACTCGCCGCGATGGTCGCGGCCAATTCGTCTTCGCGGTCGCGGAGGGAGGCGTTCGTCAGCGACGCCTCGCCCAGCGCCGAGCACCGCGCGAGCGCGTCGCGTTCGGCGTCGGCGGCTCGCTGCGCCGATACTTCGGCACGCTCCACGCTCTCGATCGGCGAGCGGAGTGCTTCGGCCGCGTTCGCGAGCGCCAGCTCGGCGCGCTGCTCGGCCACCCGGGCGGCACGCGCGTCGAGTGCGTCGAGGGCGGCCCGTGCGGTGAGGCGCTGCTCCTGTGCCGCCCGCAACGCCGCCGCCGCCCGTTCGCGCTCGGTCGCTGCCGCGAGTTCGGCGTCGGCAGCGTCGCGCGCGCGGGTGAGCGTGTCGACGCGATACTCGGCGCGCTCGACAGCGCGCACGAGCGCCGCGACCCGGTCGGCGAGGGGCCGGGCCGCGGCGTCGCTGTCGGGTGGCGTGGCAGCATCCGTCGGCTCTGCGCCGTCTGTCGTGCCGTGCGCCGCGCGGTCGAGGTCGGACTCCCGCGCGAGGAGCTCGCCCTCGTCGATCAGCACGCGGGCGGTGTCGCCTTCGGCGGCCACGGCGCGCTCCGCCTCTTTGCGACGGCTCTCGAGGTCGCGTTCGTAGTCTTCGTAGGTGCGCGTGGCGAACAGGGTGCGCAGGAGCGCCTGCCGCTCGTCGTTTCGCGCGAGCAGGAACCGTGCGAAGCGGTTCTGCGCGAGCAGGATGACCTGCAGGAACTGCTGCTGCGTGAGTCCGAGGATCTCGTCGAGCCGCGCGGCGACGTCGCGAGGTCGGGCGGCGACGCCGGTCCATGAGCCCGAGGAGAACTCCTCCAGAAGCGCCTGGGGTGCCTGCGTGGTGAATCCGCCGCCGTTCTTCTTCGGGCGTTCGTACTCCGGCGAGCGGGTGACCCGCCATCGGCTGCCCTCGGCGGTGAACTCGAGCGCGACCTCGGTGGGGTCTTCGGGGCCGCAATGATCGCTGCGCAGTCTCTTCTCGCCCGACTCGTATCGCGGCA
Source organism: Microbacterium sp. Gd 4-13 (assembly GCF_003095395.1). GTDB lineage: Bacteria > Actinomycetota > Actinomycetes > Actinomycetales > Microbacteriaceae > Microbacterium. The sequence continues at coordinate 81,603 of NZ_QEIJ01000004.1, read as the reverse complement.
CGCTGCCATAGAGGGCGAAGCACACCCCGTCGAGCACGCTCGACTTGCCGGCTCCGGTGCGACCGGCGATCAGGAAGATGCCGTCGTCGGCGAACGCGTCGAAGTCGACGCTCTGGCGCGCGAGGAACGGACCGAACCCGGCCAGCTCGAGCCGGTGGAGCTTCACGCCGTCGCCTCGGTCAGGGTGCGGGCGTCGACGACCTCTCTCATGAGCGCCACTTCGTCGGCGGAGGCACCCTCGCCGGCGCGGACGTGGGCGAGGAAGGCGTCGACCAGTTCGACGTCGTCACGCGCCGCCCGGACGCGCCCGGCGTAGTCTCGCGCGTCGTCGGCGACCGCGCCGATGGGCGCGTGCACGACCGTCGCGCAATGGGTGAACCGCTGCTGCAGGCGGCGCATCGGGTCGAGCTGCGGCGTGCGATCGGTGTACTGCGCGCACACCCACGACTGCTCGTGCTCGGCGAACCGGGGGTCGCCGAGCAGCTCGTCGAGCGTGCCGCGGAGCGTCACGAGAGGGCGCGGCACCGGCAGGCCGAGCCACACGACGGATGCCAGGCCCGCAGCATCCAGGTCGACGAGCCACGACCCGCGGGGCTTGTCGCCCTCGCCGAAGCTGTAGTGCAGGGGCGCTCCGGCGTAGCGCACGCGGTCGGAGAGGGTCTGGCGGCCGTGGATGTGTCCGAGTGCGACGTAGTCGGGGCCGTCGAAGACCGACAGTGGCACGACGTCGAGACCACCCTGACGGATCTCGCGTTCGACCCCCGGCGTCGCTTCGACGCCCGCGGTGAAGCAGTGGGAGATGACGACCGACCGACCGCCGCGCTCAGCGTGGTCGTCGCGCACGATACCCATGACGTGACCGAGGGTCTGGGCCTGGTTTCGCAGCTCGACGCCCTCCCACCGATGGCGCACGATCGCCGGTTCGAGGTAGGGGATGCCGTAGAAGTGCACGGGGCCGTCGGCGTCGTCGATGGTGACGGGGGTGCCGATGGCGGCAGGATCGGTGAGCACGCTGATGCCCGACCGGAGGAGCGCCGACTGGAACCCGAGGCGAGCGGCGGAGTCGTGGTTGCCGCTCGTGACGATCACCCGGGCGCCCGCGTCGGAGAGCTGAACGAGGGTGTCGCTGAGGAGCGAGTAGCACGCCGCCGCCGGTGCCGCGGAGTCGAAGACATCGCCGGCGAGCACCACGACATCGACGCCGTGCTCGCTCACCTGGGCGACGAGCACGTCGAGCACGCCACGCAGCGCGTCGAGCGTGCTGTGGCCGTGGAACGACCGGCCGATGTGCCAGTCGGACGTGTGCAGGATGCGCATACCGACACGGTACGTGCCGCCACCGACACGGGCGTTCAGACTCCCCGCGCAGCACCCACGCGAGGCCGGGAGGCGGCCGGAAGTCGCCCGCCCGGCGCCTCCTCCCCCGACGAAGGGATCAGGATGCGGCGCGGGCGGCCCGCTTCTCCTGCTGGTACACGCGGATGGCCTCGTAGCGTTCGGCCGAACGCGCCTGGCGTTTGGCCGCCTCGTGCTCGCGGGTCTTCGGCGCGGCGGTGGTGACGAGACCGTCGATGAGATGACGGGTGGCGTGAGCGATCTGCTCGACGGCCTCGTCGAACACCGCCTGGTTGGCGCGGGACGGCTTGGTGGTCCCGGCGATCTTGCGGACGAACTGGAGCGCGGCGTCATGGCATTCCGCGTCGGTCGCAGCGGGCTCGAAGTTGTGGAGCGGAACGGTGTTGCGGCACATGCGCCACACGATACGCCCGCCCCTCGCCCGCTTCCAGACCCGGGAACGGCGAAACAGTACGTTGTGCTCATGGGGGTCGATCCGGAACTGCGTGCACGAGCGGATGCTGTGGCTGAGGCGAGCGACAACGTGCGGGCCCAGTGGCGCCGCGATTGGGTGGATCCCTCGCTGCGAACGCGAGAGTACGAGATCGTCCTCGGCTGGTTCGTGCAGGCGCTCGAGGCGTTCTTCACGCCAGTGGAACAGTTGCCGGAACAGGTTCGAGTCGGCGACCCAGAAGCGATCGAGGTGGCTCTCAGCTACCTCGAGACCGCGCCGCGCTGCTTTCGGTCCGGCTACCTCGCCGAGCAACTCATGCGCCGACTTGCGCGCGCGCACTTCACACCCGACCAGCGCACGCGAGTCGCCTCGATCGTCATCGCCGAGACGAGCCACCGGCAGTCACGAGGCTGGCGCGACATCGGAGCTCTTGCTGGAGCCGTGTGGGACGACCTCCTCGCAGACTCTCTCGCCGTCCTCTCTGCGCGAGGGGGTCTGCGCGGGCTCCGTGCGACGCGCATCACTGCCGCAGCCGCAGTATGGCGAGCATCGACCCGCTAGCCGCACCGGCCGGCGCAAGCGCCGGGCAAACCCCGTCGAGACGAAGGGAACGCCGCGAGACTTCGCGGGGAGACCGCGTCAGCCCCTGGCGACCTCGGCGACCAGGGCGGCGATGCGGTCGTCGGCGACGTCGACGCCGGTCTCGCGGAAGCGCTGGCGCAGCACCTCGGCGATGCGACGCTCGCCCTTGCCGCCGACGTCCTGGCGGGTCTGGGCGACGATGCCGATGATCTTGTCCTCGTCGGTCGTGTCGTGCATGTCCTGCACGGGCTCGTTCTGCGTGCCGGGCTCGGTCACGGGAGTCGGGTCGTCGGAGACCGCTCCGCCGTAGGAGTCGGACGCCGAGGCGCCCGCACCGGGAACCTGGTCGGCGTTCGCGGCGACGCCCTCGTTGCGGTCGGTGTCGTGGTGCTCGGACATGTCAGCTCTCCTCGTCGGCGGCGAGATCGGGGTCGGCGCCTTGGCTGGCGTCGGGGGACTCGATGGGGTCGGACGGCTCATCGCCGCCCTGCGGGGACAACCCCGACTCCGAGAGCCCGGGCGAGCCCGCAGCATCCCGGTTCTGCTCCGCCGTCTCGCCGTCGGCGACATCGCCGCTCTCGTAGCCGCCGGGCGGGTTCGCGTTGATGACACCCTCGGGCAGGTTCTGATCGCTCATCACCGCTCCTCTCGTTTGTTCCACTCTGGCCGCAGCGGCGCCGGAGGCGAGGGGGCTTGACGCCCCGGGTGCGGGGGGTCAGTCGTCGGCGGCCCTGCCGGCGGCCCGGTCACGGGCTACTGCACCGGCGACCACCTGCCCGCCGCTGGTGAGGAGGGCGCGCCGCCACGGCAGCACCCCGTCGATCTCGATCTGGATCGACATCGACAGCACGGTGCGGATGAGCACGATGAGGCCCAGGATGAGGGCGTCCTCGACCGACGGCTTCGACGTGATGGTGCGGATGAGGTCGGCAGCCACGAGCACCTCGAGACCGAGGAGGATCGCCCCGCCGAGAGTCGTGCGCAGCACGGTGAAGGCCCGCGACCCGCCCTCGCCGCGGCGGAGGGAACGGATGCCGAGCACCACCGCGACCACGAAGCCCGCCGTCATGGCGAGCGCGCCGATCGACTCGAATCCGACCGCGACGGCGGTGAAGGCATCCTCCATGTGCACGTCGCCAGTGTAGGGCGACGGCCCGTCTACACTCCGGCGCGGGTTTCGAGGATGCCGGCGCGCTCGGGGTGGGCGCCGAACCAGTCGCTCACGTACCAGCACACCGGGCTCACCTGACGCGAGCCGTCGCGCTCGAGCTCGGCGACCGCACGCTCGACGAGCTCGCCGGCGTAACCGTGCCCGCGGAAGGTGGGGATCGTGTAGGCACGGGTCATCGCGACCGTGCGCCCGTCGTCACGATAGTCGAGCACCGAGACGAGGTCGTCGCCGTTGTGCAGTGTGTACCGCGAGGCGTCTTTCTCATCGGTGAATCGCAGATCAGCCATCCCTCCAGGCTACGCCCGACCGGAACGAGCGGATGCTGGGGCGACGACCTACTCCGGAATGGTGCCTGTCTTCGCCAGTCGTGCGTACCATTCACCGCTCTGCTTGACGGTGCGCTCGAGGGTGTCGAAGTCGACCCGCACGATGCCGAACCGCTTGGCGTACCCGTAGCCCCACTCGAAGTTGTCGAGCAGCGACCAGACGAAGTACCCGCGCAGGTCTACACCCTGCTGCATGGCCCGGTGCGCGGCCGTGAAGTGGCGACGCAGGTAGTCGAGTCGCTCGGGGTCGGGAACGGAGCCGTCGTCGGCGACCTCATCGTCGAATGCGGCGCCGTTCTCGGTCACCATGAGCGCCTGGTCGGGAAACTGCTCGCGCAGCGACAGCAACAGCTCCTCAAGTCCCTCGGGGGCGATGTTCCACCCCATCGCCGTGTACGGGCCGGGCTGCTCGAGGAATTCGAGCACACCATCGCTGCCGGGCCACGCGGTGCCGCCGGCGACGGCCTTGTGCCCGTCGTTCATCTGACGCGGCGAGACGCCGTCCCACAGCTGCGCCGTCACGGTCGAGTAGTAGTTGACCCCGAGCACGTCGATCGGCTGATGGATCGCCTCCAGGTCGCCGTCCTGCACGAACGACCAGTCGGTGACGGATGCGGTGTCCTCCAGCAGGTCGGCGGGGTACTCCCCGCGCAGCATCGGCCCCGTGAACGCGCGGTTCGCGAGCGCCTCGACGCGGCGCACCGCCTCCGCGGCCTGCGGACCGCGACCGCGAGCGACGTGGAAGTTGAGGGTCACGGAGTACTCGGGATCGCCCGTCGAGGTGGCGCGCAGCGCCTGCACCGCCCGCCCGTGGGCAAGATTCAGGTGGTGCACGGCGGCGAGCGCGGCGGCGGGTTCGGCGCGCCCGGGGGCGTGCCCGCCCTGACCGTAGCCAAGGTAGGCCGAGCACCACGGCTCGTTCAGGGTCGTCCAGGTGTGGATGCGATCGCCCAGCGCCGCGCCCATGATCTCGGCGTACCGCTCGAAGGCGTCGGCCGTGGCTCGCACCGGCCATCCGCCGGCGTCCTCGAGCGGCTGCGGCAGATCCCAGTGGTACAGCGTCGCGACGGGACGGATTCCGCGCTCGAGCAGTCCGTCGACGAGCCGCGAATAGAAATCGATACCCGCCTGGTTCACCGCGCCCGTACCGGCGGGCACGATCCGGGGCCATGCGATCGAGAACCGGTAGGCGTCGAGGCCGAGATCCTTCATCAGATCGAGGTCGGACTCCCAGCGGTGGTAGTGGTCGCAGGCCACGTCGCCGGTGTCGCCGTTCCACACCCGCCCGGGCGTCATGCTGAACGTGTCCCAGATCGACGGCAGACGCCCGTCCTCCTGGGCTGCGCCCTCCACCTGGTACGACGCGGTCGCCGATCCGAAGGTGAACCCCTCGGGGAAGACGAGCCCGCTGTCGCGGTAGTCGTCGCTGCCCGCCCTCATCGCGTCACGTCCCCGCGGTCGGCGTGGAACGTCTCGCTTCTCCCGTCGGGAGTGGTCACCATCACTTCTGCCTCACCCTCGCCGCCGGGGAACACCCGGAGGGTGAGCCCGTCGAGATAGTCGTAGTCCGGCCTGTCGGAGCGCGCCCCCCACGGGATGACCCCGCCGGGGCGCACGTACAGCGGGATGCTGTCGAAGCCGTGCGTCTCGCGACGCCATCCTCCCCCATGGACGGTCTCCCCCGTGAGCAGAGACGTCCACTCCCCCGCAGGAAGGTAGAACTCCACCTCGCCGGATTCCGAGAAGACGGGCGCGACGAGCAGGTCGGCGCCCAGCATGTACTGCCGGTCGAGATAGGCCGCCGCGGGGTCTTCGGGGAACTCCAGCACCATGGGCCGCATCACCGGAACCCCGGTGGCCGCCGCATCCAACCCCTGCTGGAAGAGGTAGGGCATCAGCCGCATCTTCAACCGCGTGAAGATGCGGGTGACCTCCACGGCCTCGTCGTCGAACTGCCACGGCACACGGTACGACTGCGAGCCGTGGAACCGACTGTGGGTGCCCAGCATCCCGAAGGCGGTCCACCGCTTGAACACCGTCGCGTCGGGGGTGCCCTCGAAGCCGCCGATGTCATGGCTCCAGTGCGCGAAGCCGCTCAGAGCGAGCGAGAGACCGCCGCGCAGGGTCTCCGCCATCGACGGGAAGGTCGAGGTCGAATCTCCTCCCCAGTGCACGGGCATGGTCTGCCCGCCGGCCGTGGCCGACCGTGCGAACAGCACCGCCTCACCCTGACCGCGGGACTGGACCAGCACGTCGTAGACGGCCTTGTTGTACAGATGCGTGTAGAGGTTGTGCATGCGGTCGGGTGCACTGCCGTCGAAGTACTCCACATCGAGCGGGATGCGCTCGCCGAAGTCGGTCTTGAAGCAGTCGACGCCCTGCGCGATGAGGTCGCGCAGCTTGTCCTGGTACCAGCGCGTCGCGTCGGGGTTGGTGAAGTCGACCAGCCCCATCCCCGCCTGCCAGAGGTCCCACTGCCACACCGAACCGTCTGCGCGACGCACGAGGAAACCCTGCGAGGCGGCCTCGGCGAACAGCGGCGAGCGCTGCCCGATGTAGGGGTTGATCCACACCGACACCCGGAGGTCCCGCTCGTGGAGGCGTTGCAGCATCCCGTCGGGATCGGGGAAGACCCGCGGATCCCACTCGAAGTCGCACCAGTTGAACTCGCGCATCCAGAAGCAGTCGAAGTGGAAGACCGACACGGGCAGCTCGCGACGGGCCATCTCATCGATGAACGAGGTGACCGTCGCTTCGTCGTAGTCGGTCGTGAAGCTCGTCGAGAGCCACAGCCCGTACGACCACGCGGGCACGACCGGAGGCCGTCCGGTGAGAGCGGTGTACCGCCCGAGCACGTCCTTCGGGGTCGGACCGTCGATCACGAAGTACTCCAGCACCTCGCCGGGCACCGAGAACTGCACGCGCTCCACCGCCTCCGAGCCGATCTCGAACGAGACATGACCGGGGTCGTTCACGAGCACGCCATAGCCGCGGCTCGAGAGGTAGAACGGCACGTTCTTGTAGGCCTGCTCGCTCGACGTGCCGCCGTCGGCGTTCCAGATGTCGACCGTCTGACCGTTCTTGACGAGGGGGCCGAACCGCTCGCCGAGACCGTAGACGAGCTCGCCGACGCCGAGGTCGAGCTGCTCGTGCACGAACGTGCGGGGGCGCCCGACGGGCGTGCCCGCGCGGGCGTTGCCGACGATGCCCGGGTCGACCTGCGCGTCGTCGGCGAGGGTCATGTACCCCAGCGCCTTCGCGCCACTGCCGGTCAGCCGACGCCCGTTCGACGAGAACGAGAGCGACCACGGGGCCCCCTGCTCGACGCGCGCGACGAGCGATCCGGTGCGCAGCTCCCCGCCGGTGGCGTCGACCACGGTCTCGCCGGCGGACGACTCCCCGGGCAGGTCGAACGAGAGAGGAGCCGCACCGCCGACGTGGTGCGCGATCCGCACGCGCACGACACCCTCGGCGGGCGAGGAGAGCGCGACGGTCAGAGTCGCCCGGTTGAGCGTGTCGCCGCGTCCGGCGATGACCTTGGTGGGGGCCGTGACGACGAGCCCGGGTCCGTCGGGGGTGTCGGCCGTCTCCCAGATGTCGTAGGCCTCCTGGCCGTAGAGCGCGGCGACGCCGGGTCGCAGCTGCCAGAAACCATCGGTGAACTTCATTACTTGACTGCTCCTGCGGTGATGCCGCGCGTGAGGGTGCGCTGGAAGATGAGGAAGAAGAGAAGGGTGGGGATGAGCCCGAGCAGGGCCGACGCGCTCGTGGTGGTGACGTCCATGAGCCGGTCGCCCTGCAGCACGCTGATGGCCACCGGAACGGTCTGGTTCTCGTTCGAGACGAGGAACGTCAGCGGGATCAGGAACTCGTTCCACGTCCAGATGAAGAAGAAGATGAGCAGCACCGACAGGGTCGGGCGACTGATCGGGAAGATGACACGCCACAGGATCTTCCACCGGCTCGCGCCGTCGATCGCCGCGGCCTCGAGCACCTCCTTGGGGAACGTGCCGTAGACCGATGCGAGCAGGTAGGTGCCGAACGCCGCCTGGATCACGGTGAAGACGATGATCACCGACCAGATGTTGTTGTAGAGGCCGACGGCCTTGAACATGTAGTAGAGCGGGTACAGCAGCGCCTCCTGCGGCAGCAGGTTCGCGAGCAGGAACAGCAGCACGATCCATGAGCGGCCCTTGACGCGCCCGATCCCGATCGCGAAGGCGTTGAGTACCGAGAGCAGCACCGCGAGCACGGCGACGACGCCCGAGATGAAGATCGAGTTCCACACCTTCTCGGGGAAGTTCACGCGCTCCCAGAAGGCCGCGATGCCGTCGAAGTAGAACTCCGTCGGCAGCGCCAGCGGGCCGCCGTTGGAGTAGTCGGTGGGCGACTTGAACGAGTTGACCAAGATCAGGTAGAACGGCGCGACGATGACGATCGCCGCGACGATCACGAACGCGAGCATCAGCCAGTCGACGCCCCGACGCCTGGTCATGCCGCCGCGGGACGTGCCCCGACGAGGGGGCTTCGCGCCGGTCTTCGCGCCCGGCTTCGCCGTGGTCACGGCCATGGTGGCGACCATCACAGACCCGCCCTTTCTTTTCGTTCCGCGGCGTTCTGGCTGCGGATGAACAGCACCGCGACGATGGTGACGACGAGGGTGAGCGCCGTCGCGATCGTCGCGCCGTAGCCGACCTGCTGCGACTGGAAGAACTCGCTGTAGGCGTAGTAGGCCGGCACGATCGTCGAGGTGCCGGGGCCGCCGCGGGTCAGGATGTAGACGGGACCGAAGACCTTGAGCGCGGCGATCGTGCTGGTGAGGGCGACGACGTAGATCTCGGGGCGGATGATGCTCACCGTGATCGCGCGGAACCGCTGGAACCAGTTCGCACCGTCGAGTTCAGCCGCTTCGTAGAGCTCGGGGTCGACGCGCTGAAGGGCCGCCATGAAGATGACGACCGGGTAGCCGATCTGGATCCAGACGAGCACCACCATGATGCTGATGAGCGCCGTGTCGGGCGAGCCCAGCCAGTTGTGGGCGAGGGAGCCGAGGCCGATGCTCTCGAGGATGCGGTTGAGCGCACCGTCCTGCGGTCGCAGGATCCATCCGATGACGATGCCGGCGACGGCGACCGGGAGGATCTGCGGCAGATAGTAGGTCGCCCGTAGGAAGCTCGCGAACCGCCCGCCGAACTTGCGTCCGATCACGTCGAAGAGCAGCGCCGCGAGGACGAGCCCGATCAGCGTCGGCACGATCACCATCGCGATGATCATCCAGATGCTGTTGAGGAACGACGTCCAGAACGTCGCATCGCCCATCAGCTCGACCCAGTTGTCCAGGCCGATGAACTCGGGCGGCTTGATGCCGCGCCATTCGGTGAAGCTGAGATAGACGTTCCAGACCAGTGGCACGACGATGATCAGCGTGACCAGCACCAGGCCCGGGACGAGGTACAACCAGTAGGCGGCGCTTGCGCCGCGACCTCGCTGCGGGATCAGCGGTTCTTCAGGGGGGAGTTTCGCCCGCGGCGCGCGGACGAAGGGAACAGCGGTCATCGCCGCCTCCTCGAGGGTGATCGGATGCTTCGCCTCGCCGAGCGCGCTCGGACGGGCGTGCCGCGGGGCGGCGGTTCGGAGGGGCCCTGCCAGGGTGCGGCAGGGCCCCGAGATGTCAACGGAAGTCGTCGACGTACGAGTCGTACTCGGCGCCGAGGTCCTCCTGCACCTGGGCCGGCGTCTTCGTGCCGTTGATCAGTTCCTGCGTCTGCGAGACGAGCACGTCGTAGAACGTGGGCGTCGGCCAGTCGGGGTAGAAGGCCAGCCCGTCGTTCTCGTTGACGGCGTTGAACGCCTGGATCAGCTCGAGGCTCTTCGGATCGGCGATGTCGGCCTCGTCGGCGGCGACGGGGAGGCCGCCGTTGTTGCCGAGAAGCGCCTGGATCTCCGGTCGCATCGTGATGTCGATGAACGTGTAGGCCAGCTCCTTGTCCTGCGCGCGCTCGGGCACCACCCACAGGTTGCCCGACGATCCCAAGGTCATCTCGCTGCCGGGGAACGGGAAGAGCCCGAAGTCGAAGTCCGCGACCTCGTCGACGAAGCGGCCGTACCACCAGCTGCCCGAGACGAAGATCGGCGAGGTGCCGTTGATGAACGACACACCGGCATCCTCGGCCTTCACACCGGTGACATCGGTCGAGAAGTACCCCTTGTCGGCGTACTCCTTGAGCGTCTCTGTGGCGTAGGTGATCTCGTCACCGTTCCAGTCGACGGGGTTCTCGTAGAGCTGGTAGTCGTTGACGAACTGGCGGTCGGCCTGGCTCAGTGCGAGCTGGTACCAGAGCTGACCGATCGGGTACTCCAGACCGGCCTCCGCCAGCGGCGTGACGCCCTGCGCGACGAACGCGTCGAGCACGTCGGTGAACTCCTCGTACGTGGTCGGGATCTCGAGCCCGGCCGCGGCGAACATGTCCTTGTTGTAGTAGACGGTGACGAACTCGCCGTAGTTGGGGATGCCGTACCACGCGCCCGAGCCCATGACGCCGTCTTCGTTGTAGCGCGCGGTCGTCTGCAGGGCGGGGGCGAGCTTGTCGCCCCACCCGTACTCCTCGACGGCCGGGGTGATGTCGGTGAGCAGGCCCTGGCTGGCCAGGAGCCCCGCCGTCGCATTCCCCTTGTTGAACTCCATGAGGTCGGGCGCCTCATCGGAGTTGAGCACCTGGCTCGCGGTCGAGCGGACCTGCTCGAAGCTCTTCTCCTCGAACTCGACCGTCGCGCCGGTCTCCTCTTCGAACACCTTGATCGCCTCGGCCCAGGCGATGCCCATGGCGCTCGTCTGGCTCTCGTAATGCCAGAGGGTCAGCGTGTTGTCGCCGCTGGACTCTCCGCCCGATCCGCCGGCGCAGGCGGACAGGGTCAGGGCGGCCGCTGCGGCGGTGGCGACGGCCGCGGCTGCGCGGCGCGTCGTGATCTTCGTCATGCGTGCCATCGTCGGCACTCCTTTCGTGATGACCCTGGTCTTCGGGACAGGGTTCGTGGTGATTGCCGAAGCCTGTCGAAGCGCTTCGATAAACGACGTGGTTATGCAGTTGTGGTGGTGCGGGATCAGACGAGCGTGGCGACCGTGCCCCGCGACACGTAGGTGGGCGGGACCAGGTAGAGATCGGGGGTGGGCCGTTCGGCCCCGAGGGAGCGCACGGCCAGGTCGACAGCGAGATCGCACGACTCCTGCGGGACGAGCGGGATGGTGTCGACGGGAGTAGGCGAGACCGCGGTGTCGAACGAGGCGCCGATCGCGATCACCGAGAGGTCGCCGGGCACCGACATCCCCCGCTCGGCGACGGCAGCGAGCACGGCGTCGTGGGCCTCGGCCGTGGTGTGCAGCAGGAGAGCCGTCGCCCCCTGGTCGACCAGTTCCAGCGCTGCGCGGACGACCTCTACGAGGTCGGGCATGACGGCGCCCGACGAGCGGAAGTCGAAGTGCATTCCGCGCTCGGCGGCACGCGCGCGGGCTGCCGAACGCACGCGCGGCGGGAAGTTCGACTTCACGTAGGCGATGTCGGTCTGGCCGACGAGTCCGATCCGCCGGTGACCGGCATCGGCCACCCGGTCGACCGCCATCCGCGCGGCGGCTTCGAAATCGAGGTCGACGCACACCAGCCCGTCGCTGTCGTCGGGCACGCCGATGAAGATCGTGGGTGTCGCGATGGCGCGCGCCAGCGGCACCCGGTCGTCGTCGGGTGCGACGTCGAGCACGAGGATCGCGTCGACGAGGCCGGATGCTGCGACCCGGCTCATCCCGTCGCGCGCCTGCTCGTCGGTCAGCAGCAGGATGTCGTAGTCGTTGCGCCGCGCGGCGATCGCGGTGGCGAGCACGAACGACATGTGGGTGGGCGCATGCGTGTCGGTGCGCAGCGGCTCGGTGAGGGCGAAGATCTGCGTGCGGCGTCCGGCCAGCATCCGAGCGCCCGCATTCGGGCTGTAGCCCAGCTCGTCGACCGCCCGCTCTATGCGTTCCCTGGTGGATCGCGAGACCGGGCGCTTGCCGCTCAGCGCGTACGAAACGGTGCTGATCGACACGCCGGCGGCCTTCGCAACCTCGTTGATCTTCACCATTCGGACCCCATCGTCTGACCGTCGTGCTCCGGAGAATCTGCCGTCGAAGCGTTTCCGCGAAGCGCTTCGACATGAAATGTAGACCCAGATTCCACCACACGCAAGCCATTTGCAGCAATTGACAACAAATGAGCCTCCTCCGACTGGCGCCATGAAGTTGACGCGGATCGGCCGCCTCAGCGATAATCGCCAGCATGACTCTCAACGCACGCACTCTGTCCGCCGTGGAGGCGAACGGAACCGTCGGCATGATGGCCGACCGCGTTGCGATGTGCTGTCGAATGTGTCGCTGACTCGGTGACCCCCGCCAGGACGCCGCTCGACATCTGATCCCCGAGCGCTCGTCCACCGAGACATCGGTCTCGCGTCGATCACGCGTATCCGACCGTCTTGCCACCGGCCCGCACGGCCGTCCCGCACACATTCCGAACCCGCGAGGCTCAGCCCGGGTTCCCACGCAAGGACCTCCATTTCTCATGTCGAACACCGCTCTCCTCGAACGCCCGGCCGCTCAGACCCGTCACCTCCGCGCGGTGACCGGCGACGAAGCATCCGCCCCCGCCGCTCCCGCACCGCGTGCCGCCCTCCCCGCCGGAACGACTCCGCGCGGCTTCGCCCTCTACGTCGGCCTCGACGAGGCGACCGCCGCGAGCGCGGGCGTCAGCCTGGGTGTACTCGTCGACGCACTGCGCCGCACCCTGAACGAGCTGGCCCCCGCCGCCGAGACGTATGCGACCGTCGCCCTCGCCCCCGTGGGTGCCGGCGGCCGCGACGTCGATGTCGTGCGCCTGGCACTGCACGAGCCGTCGGCGATCGCCCGCACGAAGGACGACCCCGCCGACGAGGATCGCGCACCCGGCGGCGTCGTGGTCGACATCTCGCGCAAGCGCGTGCTCATCGACGGCGAATCGGCCGCGTTCACGTTCAAGGAGTTCGAGCTCTTGCAGTACCTGGTGCTGCGCGAGGGTCGCACCATCGAGCGCACCGAGCTGGTCTCGTCGCTCTGGGAGGGCTCGACCGACGACGAGGCCCCCGGCGAGCGCACGATCGACGTGCACGTGCGGCGCCTCCGGGCGAAGCTCGGCGCCTACGAAGACATCGTCCGCACTGTCCGAGGGGTCGGCTACCGCTTCGACCGTCACGCCGACGTCGCGATCCGCTACGGCCACGGCACGCCTTCGCCCGACCGCTTCTGAGTAACGCCCTTCTCCGTCGGATGCTGCGGCGCAGGCCTCAGCGTGCGGCGGCCGCCTTCTCGACCGACGCGACCGCGGCTTCGATGCCGCCGCGCCACGGAGCGCCGTGCCCGGGAAGGACCCACGTTGCCCGCGTCGGAAGCAGCGCGCGGAGCGACGCGATCGCCCGATCGGGCTCGTCGGTGAACGGCGCCGGCTGAGCACCGACACGACCCGTGAGCACGTGGCGGGTCGTGAGCGCGTCGCCGACGAAGACGGCGTCGAGGTCGGGGACGTGGACGGCGATGCTGCCGGCAGAGTGCCCGGGGAGCCCGATGATCCGCGGGGCGCCGGGAAGGTCGAGGGTGTCGCCGTCGCGGACGTCGAGAGTCTCGGTCAACCATGTCGTGCGGAGCCCGCCCTTGCGCAGCGAGTACAGCGCGAATCCGGCGGTGGCGCCGAGCTTCATCGACTGCTTCGCGTTCGCCGGCTTGTCCCCGCCCTTCGCCCGCCCGGCGTCATCGGGGTGGATGTACACCGGAACGCCGCGCTCCCGCCGCAGGCGCTCGGCGAAGCCCACGTGGTCGGAGTCGCCATGGGTGAGGATGAGGCCCTTCACGTCGCCGAGGCTGCGCCCGATCGATGCCAGCTCCGACAGCAGGTCACGCCAATGGCCGGCGAGACCGGCGTCGATGACCGTCACCCCCGCAGGGGTGACGACGAGGTAGGCGGCGACGATGTCGTTGCCGATGCGATGCAGGCCCGGTTCGAGTTCCATGATGGCTACGCTACATAGCCATCATGGCTATCGTCAATAGCTATACTCGAGGTGTGCCCACTCCCGAACGAACCTCGCTCGACGCGATCGTGCGCGCGGCGAGCGCCCTGCTCGAGGAGGACGGCCTCGCCGGAGTCACGATGCAGGCGGTGGCGCATCGCGTGGGCGTGCGCGCGCCCTCCCTCTACAAGAGGGTCGCCAGCCGCGACGATCTGCTGCAGCTCGTCGCCGAGGCGGCTCTGGTCGAGCTGACCCTGCGCCTCGAGGCAGGTCCCGAGGGTGACGCCAGACGGCTGGTCGACATCCTGCGCGAGTTCGCAACGGAGCGCCCCGCGGCGTTCCGGCTCGTCATGTCACCCGGTGCGGGCGTGCCCGTGGCGCGGCCGCAGTTCGGCGCCGCCGCCAGCGAGCCCATCCTGCTCCTCTCATCGCGACTCGCGGGCACCCAACGGGCGCTCGAGGCGGCGCGCACGCTCACCGCCTGGGCCACCGGCTTCATCTCGATGGAGCTGAACGGCGGGTTCAACCTCGGCGGCGACGTCGACGAGGCATGGGACTTCGGGGTGACCACGATCGTGGCGGCGTTGACTGCCGGCCGCGATGTCGCCGACCAGACGTAGGGTGTCGGCATGAGGTCGACCGGGGTGCGCGCACGGTCGAGCGCCCGCGACGGGCGACCGACGCATCCTCGGCCCCGCGAGACCGAGTACCGCCCATCGCACCCGCTCGATCTCGCCCGGGCCGTACTGCCCCAGCGTCACGGGGCCGGCGACCCGACGATGACGACCGCGGGCCCGGTGATCTGGCGCACGAGCCGCACGCCCGACGGCCCCGCCACCCTGGCTCTCCGGGGTGCACCCGACGGTGTCGTGCGCGCCGCCGCCTGGGGGCCCGGCGCCGACTGGGCCCTCGACCAGCTTCCCGCGCTCTGCGGCGCGCACGATGAGCCGTCCGGCTTCGATCCCGGCTCGCACCCGCTGGTCGCCGAGGCTCATCGGCGCAATCCCGATCTGCGCATCGGGCGCACCGACCTCGTCTTCGACGCCCTCGTCAGCGCGATCATCGAGCAGAAGGTGACCGGCATGCAGGCCTTCGCCGCGTGGCGTCGGATCGTCACTTGGTACGGCGAGCGCGCGCCAGGACCCACGCCGAAGCCCATGTTCGTGCCGCCGACGGTCGAAGGCTGGCGCCATGTGCCGTCGTGGGCCTGGCACCGCGCAGGCCTCGAACCTCCGCAGGCCCGCACGATCGTCGAGGCCGCGCGCCGCGGCGACGCGATCGCGCGCGCCGCAGCATCCGCCTTCGATGCCGACGACCGCGAGCGCGTCCTGACGAGTCTGCGCGGGGTCGGACCGTGGACCTCGGCGGAGACACGCATCCGAGCATTCGGTGACCCCGATGCGGTCAGCGTCGGCGACTACCACCTCGCCCATCACGTCGGATACGCCCTCACCGGCTCACGGGTCGATGATGACGGGATGCTGGAGCTGCTCGCCCCGTGGGCGGGTCACCGTCAGCGCGTGATCCGGCTCATCTACGCGAGCGGCGTGATCGAGCCCCGACGCGGCCCGCGCCTGCACCCCGAAGACCACCGCGACCGGTGACCCCCGCTCGATCCTGAACGCACCGGGCCGCCGCCGGTGAGACCCGCCGTTTGTGCCGCAGCCGGTGAAACGGATGCCGCCCTTCGCTCTAAGCTGGGCGCATGAGCGAACCCCGCACCGGATGGCCCCGCGGCCGCACGAACTGGCTTCTCGGAACGGTGCTGGTGCTCGCGCTCGGCGTGCTGTTCGGCATGGTCTTCGGCAACGTCTGGCTCGGTCTCGTGCTCGCAGCCGTCGTCTCCATCGGCTGGCTCATCGCCTACGAGTCCTGGCGCGGCCGCAACTCCGGTGTCAACGACGAGAGCAACGGCATCGAGCTGTAGCGACGCTAGCCCCGACGCATCGGGAGGTGCGGGATGCCGTCCTCGGAGAACGGCTCGCCCGCGACCGCGAAGCCGAAGCGGGCATACCACCCCTCGAGCTGTGCCTGCGCGTCGAGCACGATCGGCAGGCCCGGTGCCCGCTCCTCGCATCGCGCGACCGCGCGCCGCATGAGCTCGGCCGCGACGCCTCGTCCTCGCGCCGCCGCCGCCGTCGCGACCCGACCGATGCGCATCGCGTCGGGCTCGGAGAGCACCCGCAGCGTCGAGACGACATCGCCGTCCGCCTCGGCCCACATCACTTCCGCACCGGGCTCGATGTCGCGCCCGTCGATCTCGGGATAGGCCGCCTCCTGCTCGACGACGAAGACGCCGACGCGCAGCCACAGCACGCGGTAGAGGGCCAGCGGATCCATCTCGGCGACGGGCGCGAGGAGGTAGTCGACGGTCACGCTCCGACGCTACCCTGCGGCGGGGCGGCGTTCGTCGCGACGCCCGCCCGACGGACGCGCGCGGGTGCGCACGGCGATGCCGGCGCACGCGATCACCGCCAGCCCGCCGATCACGGTGAGCGCCGTGATGTGCTCGTGCAGAATGAGCGCCGCCCACGCCAGGGTGAGCACGGGCTGCACGAGCTGCACCTGACTGACCTGCGCCATCGGACCGATCGCGAGCCCGCGGTACCAGGCGAAGAAACCGAGGAACATGCTCACCACCGACAGGTAGGCGAGCGACAGCCACGCCTCCGGCGGCGCGGAGACGGGCGCGGCGGCCCACGCCGATCCCGCCGTGAGCACGATCATGAGCGGGGAGGCGAGCACCAGCGCCCACGACACGGTCTGCCACGATCCGAGCTCGCGCGCCAGCATCCCTCCCTCGGCGTATCCGATCGCCGCGGCGACCACCGCGGCGAGCAGCAGCAGGTCGGATCCCTGCAGAGGAGCGAACGCCCCTCCGTTGAGCGCCGCGAACGCGATGGCGGCGACCGCGCCCAGAGCCGCCGCGATCCAGAACGATCGGGAGGGGCGCTCGCGTCCGCGCACGACCGCGGCGACGGCGGTCGCCGCCGGCAGCACGGCGATGACGACCGCGCCGTGGCTGGCCGATGCCGAGGTCAGCGCGAGGGAGGTCAGCATCGGGAAGCCGACGACCACGCCCGCCGCGACCACGGCGAGCCGGGCCCCTTGCCGGGCCGAGGGCCGACGCTGCCGTGTGACGACCAAGGCGATGACGGCGAGGACCGCTGCAACCACCGCTCGCCCCGCACCGACGAATACGGGCGGCAGCGCCTCGACGGCGATGTGCGTGAGCGGCACCGTGAACGAGAAGGCGGTCACACCCAGCATCCCCCACCCCAGGCCCCGCGCGAGGGTCGCGGACGATGCGGGGCGTGGGGATGACATCGTCCGAGTGTGCCGGATGCGGGCGATGCCGACCGCGTCGACGGAGGTGGCCACTCGTGCCCCCGTGGCCTTCGTCGCCATCGAACCCGGCGCGCGCCCCACTCCTGCGGCGAGGCGTCTGTGCATCGCGACCCGCCGCGCGTGGTGGGATGGACGGGTGAACGAGCCCTCGACCGCCCTGTCCGTCTCCGTCGTCGGCACGCCCGACCTGCCGGGCGAGGCCCTCACGGCGCTCTACCGCACCACGGGCCGTTCGACCGTCGAGCTGCGCCGCGCGATCGCCGTCGCAGAGCCGGTGTTCGTCGCGGAGCTGTTCGGCCCCGACCACATCGACGTCGTGCCGCGCCTGGAGAAGACGATCACGCTGCTCGAGCAGCTCGGGCTCGCCACCGAGATCCACGAGCTGACCGACGGACAGCCCGAGGCCATCTCGCTGCAGACCATGCGCGAGATCATCGACGGGCCGACGGCCGACTGAGAGCGGTCGGGTCGCGATCCCCGCGGCACGCATCACGACGACCGGCGGTACCCGCCGCGCGCCGATGCTGGGCCGGCCTGCGACGCGGTGACCCCGCCCGTATCGATCTCTGCCAGGCTGAGATCACGGGAGGGGCGCATGTTCACCATCACCGAGCACATCGACATCGGTCGCGAGCGCGGCGAGGTCTTCGCCTTCCTCACCGACCCCGCGAACCGGGCGCGGTGGGATGCCTCGGTCATCTCCGAGGAGCTGCTGACACCACCACCCGTGACGGTGGGGAGCGCCCATCCGCACGCGGATGAACGTGATGGGTCGGCCCCTCACCTTCGACTGGCGTGTGACGGCGTTCCATCCGCCGCAGACCATGGCCGCGACGAGCACGTCCGGCACGATGCCGACCTCGCTTCGATTCAGCTTCGCCGAGCATGAAGACGGGTGCCGCGTGACGGCGACGATCGAGGCCAGCCCGGCGGGCATGCTGCGGCTGGTCGAGCCCATCGTGGCGCAGACCGCGTCGTCGACACTCGCCGCGGGCCTGGCCCGCGCCCGCGAACTGCTGGAGTCGGGAAGCTCCTGACGTCGCCATCCGCCACCTCTGGCTCCTCGAGCCACCCGTCGCGCCGCTGCCGGAGCTGCGCGGCAGCGGGTCAGGCTTGGATCGGGCCTTCGGCGGCACCGGGCGCGGAGAGGCGCGGCGCCGCTGTGCGCGTCACCCAGATCGCGGAGACGAACGCCGCGATCGGCACGAAGAACGCCAACGCCGGCGCGAGTATCGTGCCGAGGAACGAGGCGTACCCGAGTCCGAGCAGCGCGGCGGTGACGATCCGTGCGGCCAGAGGGCCGCGCAGGCGGGCGGCGAGCCACCACGCGACCGCGGCCCCTCCGAGCGCGGCCGACACGGCGAGCGCCGGCGCCATCGCGTTCCACGACGGCGCGTGCACATAGGCCGCGGCGATCGCGCAGAGCGAGGCTGCGAGCAGCGCCAGCGGGCCCCAGGTGGCCGGAGCGTTGCCCCGACGCGCGGAGGCGATCACGACGAACGCGGCGAGCAGGGGGATGCCCGACAAGACCGAGATCGTGATTCCGTGGCCCATCGCCTCCGTGCCATCGGCCGCGCCGGGCGACCACGACGCACCGGTCACCGCGTAGGCGATGCCGAGAAGGCTTCCCGCGAGGCTGATGACCGCGAGACCTCGGGCGAGTCGGAGAGTCCTCACGGGCACCGGTGACGTCGCCTGTCGCGCACGAGCGGCGCCACGTCGGGGACGGAGGAGAGCGAGAGACGCGATCGCGACTCCTGCTGCCGCGATCGTCGGGACCGTGGGCGAGACGAGGGACACCCCCAGGGCAGGCGCGGTGACCACGCCGCAGGCCGCGGCGACGAGAAGAGCGACCCCCGGCCGCATCCCGGCCCGTGCGAGGATCGCGCCGAAGAGCGCGGCGACGGCCGCCGCACCGGCCAGCCAGGCAGCGGTGAAGATCGGCACGAAGACGGCCGCGAGACCCGTGGTGGGCTCTCCCGCGTCGGCGAAGTCGAACGCGAGACTCCACGCGATGTACGCGACGAACGCGAGCGAGAACGCGACGAACGCCAGGCCGAGGGCGATGATCGCGCGGGGCGGAGAGACCAGCCCGCGCTGACGCACGATCGCGATCAACCCGAACGCGGCGAGGAGGGGGATCGCGGCCACGGTGAGGAGTGGGAGAAGCCACGACAGACCCGACTCCGTGAGGGGCTCCGTGCCCCAGACCGCGAGGCCGCCGGCGACCGCCGCGAGGAGGAGCCCGGCCAGCGCGGCGCCGAGCGCGGAACGGACGTCCATACGCGTGCCGAGACCGTGCGCGATCACCGACCCTCGTTCGCGCGCAGACGGTCGGTCGCCCCCACGGCTATCGGCCACATCGAGCAGCGTTCCCACCACGACGTCTTCGTTCTCTGCCCGCCAGGCTTTCGGGTACCAGCGCAGCAGGCTCCGGTATCGATCTTCCGTCGACGGGGTCATGTGGGCATCACCATCGAGGCACCCCAGGCCGGCGCGCGTGTCGCCATGCTCGCTCGCGCCGCTCTCGCCGCGCTCTCCATGCGCGTGACTTCCGCGTCGAGTCGCGAAGAGCCGGTCGGCGAGATTCGGAAATATCGCCGAGTGCGCCCGTTGACGACCTCCTCGCCGTCGACGACGATCAGACCTTCGCGTTCCATGCGCTCCAGCGCGGCGTACAACGACGTGACCCGCAGGGAGACGTCACCGCCCGACGCTTCCTCGGTCGCACGAAGAATGTCGTAGCCGTGGCGCCGCTGAGACGCCAACGAGGTGAGGATCCAGAAGACCGGCGGGGTCAGGGGTGCGCTCATGCCAGCGACCATACTCCATGGGGAGGAGTATTGCCATCCGAGGCTTCGGCGGGATGAGACGGCTCAGACGAGCGACGCGAAACGCTCGGTGCGCTCCACGGGCCCGATCACGATGAGGGTGTCACCCTCAGACACGAGCGACGACGCACCCGCGGCATGCCACTGCCCATCCGACGACTTGATCTTGACGACGGTGATGCCGTGGCGCCGACGGACGGCGGACTGCTCGAGGGTCTGCCCGACCATCTCCTGCGGGGCGATCGTCTTGGCGACGACGAGGTCGTTGTCGAACTCGACGTAGTCGAGCATCGAGCCGCGCACCAGGTGCGCCACGCGACGGCCCATGTCGGCCTCGGGGAAGATGACGTGCTCGATACCCAGCTGTTCCAGAATGAGGCCGTGCTGCTCGCTGATGGCCTTCGCCCAGATGGAGCGGACTCCCATGCGCTTGAGGAGCGACGCGGTGAGGATGCTCGCCTCGATGTCGGAGCCGATACCGACCACGACTCGATCGAAGTCGGCGACACCGAGCTGGTCGAGCGCCACCTGCCGCGTGGAGTCGGCGCGGACGACGTGGGTCAGCACGCCATTGAGCGACTGCACGATGTCTTCGTCGGCGTCGATGCCCAGCACCTCGGTGCCGGACCGCGCCAATTCAGTGGCCAGGGCACCGCCGAAGCGTCCGAGGCCGATCACGACCACGGAGGACGCAGAGCCGGGGCGCCCGCGGCGTCGCGTGAAGAGGTGGGTCGACTTATCCAATGATCGGACGCTCCTTCGGGAGTTCGTACTGACGCTTCTGAATGGACAGTGCCAAGGCCGAGCCCAGCAGAACAGGCCCGAGCCTGCCGATGAACATCAGCACGATGAGGATGAGCTGCGCGGCGGGCGGAAGACTCGCGGTGATCCCGGTCGACAGGCCCACCGTCGCGAAGGCCGAGATGACCTCGAACACGACGCGATCGAATCCGTAGGGGCTCATCAGCATGATCGCGAGGGTCGACGCGACCACGAGGGCGAGAGACAGGAGCGCGACGGTCAACGCCTCGCGGTGGGTGGAGCGCGGGAGGCGTTTGCCGAACATGTTGACGGCGGTGTCGCCGCGCAGTTCGGCGATCACGATGAAGAACAGCACCGCGAACGTGGTGATCTTCAGCCCTCCCGCCGTTCCCGCCGGCCCCCCGCCGATGAACATGAGGATGTCGGTGACGAACCAGCTCTCGTCGCGCATCTGCGAGACGTCGATCGAATTGAATCCGGCGGTTCGCGGCATGACGGATGCTGTGAAACCGGCGAGCACGCGGCCTGCCGGGTCGAGTGCACCGAGAGTGGCGGGGTTCGCCCATTCCAGCGCCGTCAGGGCGATGGCTCCGGCCACCAGGAGCACGAGCGTGCCGATGACGACGGTGATGGTGTTCAGCGTCCACTTTCGCGGCATGACCAGCCGCTTGCGCAGCTCCATGATGACCGGGAAGCCGAGCCCGCCCAGGATGACCGCGGCGCAGATCGGCAGACAGATCCACGGATCAGCTACGAACCCCATGAGGTTGTCGCTGAAGAGTGCGAACCCGGCGTTGTTGAACGACGACACGGCGTGGAAGACGCCCAGCCAGATCGCCCGCCCCGGCTCTTCGCCGTAGCCGCCCCAGAACCGCAGCGTCAGTACGAGCGCGACGACGACCTCGGTGGTGAGGGTGATGAGCGCAACACCGCTGAGCACGCGGCGAACGTCGCCGACAGCGACGGTATGCGTCTCGCTGACGGCGGTGAGCCGTGTTCGCAGCCCGAGCCGCCGCGCGACGAGGAGCCCCAGAAGAGTCGCGAGCGACATCACCCCGAAGCCACCGATCTGGATGAGGGCGAGGATCACGACCTGCCCGAACGGCGACCAGAAAAGCGGCGTATCCACGATGATGTGTCCGGTGACGCACAGCGCGCTGGTGGCGGTGAAGAGCGCCTCGATGAAGGTCGCCCCGCGCCCCTGCACCGAGATCGGCATCAGAAGAAGCGCCGTTCCGACGGCGAGAACCGCGCCGAACGCGATGGTGATCGCCTGACCGGGCCGGATCCGGGACAGCGCCGTGGAAAATCGAGTGACCGCCATCCGCGCTACCGCGACCCCTTCGGCCATTGCCATCCACGCACAGCCAACGATCTCACGTCTGACCCTCTGCGACCGACGCATCACGCACCTGGCGCGCACCGTGGCGCCCGCAACCCGACGTCACGAGCATCATCTCGAAATAATCACAGAAACATAACGGCAGCCCTTCCCTTCCGTTACCTCTCCGTTATAGAGTTCAGGAACGGTAGTTGTTTTGCTGTGGCAGCTACCGAACATGTGATTGCAGGACACTCTTGGTGCAAGGGACAAGGGCCGGTCGGAAGCCTCTCCGACCGGCCCTTACTTGTTCCCGGCGACGTGTCTTCCTCTCCTCCCCAGACCGCCCGTGCGCCGCGTTTTCCACAGGAGTGATTGTGCCTCTGATCTGGGCCTGACGATGTCGGAGGCCCCCGCCAGAATGTATGCATGACACACCGGCGAACCGAGATCGGCGAGGCCCTCGATGCGCTCCGCATCGCGCTCGCGCCGATGCTCGAGGGCGACGGCATCCGTGGGGCCGACGACGACCGCCTGCTCGACCTGGCCGCCGATGCCGAATCTCTCGGACGACTCATCGATGCGCTGCGGATCGATATCGCGGGCGAGATCGGCCACCGATCGCGGCCTGAACGCGGTGACGAGATCCTCTCCCGGGTTCGCGGATGCAGGTCGGCGTCCGAATTGATCGAGAGAGTGACGCTCGTTTCGAGCGCAACGGCACGACGACGCCTGAAGGCCGCGCCTCCCCTGCGCCGCCGAACGTCGCTGACGGGCGAGGGCCTGCCGGCGCCTCTCGACCATGTGCGCGCCGCTGTGCTCTCGGGTGAGATCGGCACCGACGCAGCAGCCGCGATCGCCGACGCGCTCATCCCGCTTCGTGATCGCGGTGTCGCCGCAGACGAGATCGATGCCGCCGAGCAGGCCCTCGTCGACGCGGCGGCGGGCACGATCGCATCACCGGCAGTCTCTGCCGACGAGGTCTCGATCATGGCCAAGGTCTGGGCGCTCCACCTCGACCCCGACGGCGCCCTGCCCGACCGCGATCGCGCAGAACGTCGTCGATCCCTCTCGATCGGCCGCGAGCGCGACGGGATCGTTCCGATGCGGGGCGACCTCTTGCCCGAGGTCGCCGCGCAGCTCCAGCGCATGATCGGCGCCTACCTCAACCCTCGCGTGACGGCCGGCCCGACCTTCGTCCCCGACGACGCGGAGTTCGACAGCGACGACCCGTTGATCGACCCGCGCACGCAGGCCCAGCGGCGCCACGACGCTCTGTCGGGGGTGCTTCACGTCGCCGCGGGAGCGAAAGACGCGCCGCTCCTGGGCGGCGCCGCCCCGACTCTCGTCGTGACCGCGTCAGAAGAACAGCTCGCCCGCGACGACGGCGTCGCCTTCGTCTCGGGAGCGCGCGACGCCGGCGCCGTGCCGATCTCCGTCGCCCGCCACATCGGGTGCGCCGGAGCGGTGCAACGCCTCGTGATCGCACCCGACGGGCGCATCGTCGAGCTCGGGTCGCCGCAGCGCATCTTCCCCGCTCACACGCGGCGCGCCATCGGAGTGCGAGACGGGGAGTGCATCATTCCCGGATGCCACGTTCCCGCCGCGTGGTGCGAGGTGCATCACGTGCGACCTGCCGCGCAGGGCGGCCCGACCCATACCGACAACGGCGTCCTGCTGTGTTGGCACCATCATCGGACGATCGAGACCGCCGGGTGGGAGATCCGGATGGTGCGCGGCGTGCCATGGATCAGGGCGCCTCGATGGCTCGACCCCGCCCAACGATGGCGCACCACCGCGGGCTCGCCGCAACGCCGACTGTCCGCCCTGTCGAGGGCAGCCCCCGGCGCCTGACCGAACGGCAGCAGAGCGGCGGATGCTGCGAGCCTCGGTGAGCCCGCAGCATCCGCCGCTTGATTCCTCGATGTCGCCTACATCACCCGACGACGGCGCAGCAGGAGAAGAAGGGCGCCGGCGAGCGCGAGCCCGAACGCCCCGAACACCCACGGTGCGAGATCGGCCGCGTCGGAACCCGTGGTCGCCAGATCGCGGTCGCCGCCGCCCGCCGTGTCTGCCGCAGAACCCGGACCGCTCGAACCGCCGGCGCCGCCCGATCCGGAACCACCCGAACCCGGCTCACCCGCCCCCGGTTCTCCCGCCCCCGGCTGACCGGTCCCGGGCCCACCCGTTCCCGGCCCACCCGTTCCCGGCCCACCCGTTCCCGGCTCACCGGTCCCGGGTCCACCCGTTCCCGGCTCCTCCGGCTCAGGCTCGACGGCGGCGTCGACCACCGTGAACGTCGACACCGGCGAGTAGTCGACCGCGCCGTAGGGATCGGTCGTGCGCACGTACCATCCGTGCTCGCCGAGCTGCGTCACCGACCACGTCGCCTCCACAGTGGTGCCGCTCTCGACGTTCTCGAACGAGGCGATCTGCGTCGGGGAGAGCACCTCGGCCGTGAACGAGTCGGTGCCCAGGGTGCGCACGCCCGGCACGATGCCGAGCTGGTCGTACGTCAACTCGAACTGCTGGTGCACGTAGGGGTCACTCGGATCGATGACCGGGTCGAGCAGGTTCGGGTCGTCGGAGTTGTAGTCGTCCAGCGACGGGGAGTAGGTGCGTACCATCATCTTCTCCCCCTCGTTGTCGAAGTGCAGCAGACGCAGGTACCCCAAGCCGCCCTCGGGCAGCCCCTGGTAGTCGAACAGCATCGAGTAGACGGTGCGGTCGTTCACGCCGTCCCCGTCGTCGTCGAACGAGTCCTCACGGGTGAGGGCGTCGTGGTAGTGGCCGGAGAACACCATCTTCACGTTGGGGTTCGTCGCCACGACCTCGTCGAGGATCCGCTGCGGGATGTCGCCGAGACCGCCCGTGGTCAGGATGAACTCGTGCTGCGCCAGGATCGCGACGCGATCGGGGTACCGCGCGAGCACCTCGTTCATCCACGCGATCTCTTCGTCACCGGGTCCCCATCCCTGGTAGACCATGATGAAGTCGATGCCGCCGGCCGAGATCAGGTCGTAGTGTCCTCGGTTGTCCTGGTAGCTCTCGCCGTACCAGGGGTTGCCCGCGAACCGGTCTGCGCCGAACCACTTCGCGTACTCGCTGTAGTCGGCCAGTTCCGATCCGACGTCGTGGTTGCCGGCGAGGACACCGTACGGCAGACCCGCCTCGTCCAGACGCGCGTACTGCGGGTCGGCGTTGTCCTTCCACTGGTACTCCTGGTTCCAGTCGTCGACGATGTCGCCGGTGTGGAACAGGTACTGCAGGTTGAGCTCGTCACGCTGGTCGAGCAGGTACGAGTGGATCGCCTCCTGGTGCTTGAAGGGATTCCCGGGCACCGTGTTCTCGTTGTAGTACTGGGTGTCCGACTCCCACGCGAGGGTGAAGTCGTAGTCCGACCGCGCCACGTCGTCGGGATTGTTCGGCGTGATCACCGAGTCGCGTGTGCTGAGGTCCTCGCCCGCGAACCCCTCGGAGTGCTGCACCAGCATCCGCACCTTTCCGTCGCGCACGTGGTCCGCCGCCGGAACGCTTCCCGAGAGCTCGAACTGCTCGCCGTCCGTCGTCGAGACGTGACGGTCGATCTCGTCCCAGCCCGAGCCGTCGCCGCGGAGCGCGTAGAGGAAGACGGTCGCATCGGCGTTCGCGCGCCCCTGCCACGTGGTGCGCACCTGAGAGCCGGCGACGTCGTCGCCCACCGCGATGTCGAACAACTGGTACGGGAACTCGGAGGCCGACGAGACGTCGGTCCCGACGCCGTCCAACGGCGCGAGCGCCCGCAGTTCATCGGCCGACAACACCCCGACCGCCTCACGGCGAGTGTCGAGCGCATCGTTGACGGTGCCCGACTGCGCGGTCACCTCGGCGTCGGAGAGATCGAACCGCTCGCCCTCGAGGAACTGCACGTCGAGCACGTCGCCCATCGGGTCATCCACCGTGGCGCGCAGCGTCACGTCGCCGGCCTTCACCTCCGCGCCATCGGTCGGCGCGACGACGTCGGAGGACGGCTGCTCCTCGAAGGTCTGGAAGGTCGCCGACCAGGTCGCGGAGTTGCCGAGGGCGTCGACCGCCGTGATCTCCATCACGTGGTCGCCGGGGCTCAGCGTCACCGACGACGTCGTGTACGGAAGCTCGATCGGCTCACCGTCGAGGGTGACGGCGCTCGAGGCGACGCCCGCTCCCGCGTCGGTGATGGATGCGTCGAGGACGAACTCGCCCCGGTACTCGTCGTCGACCGTGGAGGTGACCACGGGCGCCGTGTTGTCGACCGTCACGGTGCGAGTCGCGGTGTCGCCACCGTCGGACGCGACGATCTCGACCGGCCCGTCCGCCCCAGACGCGGTGTCCCATGCGGTCGACACCGCCGAGAACGCATCAGCGGGCAGCGTGAACCGCGCGTCGAAGTAGTCGAGCTTGCCGGTCGGCCCGCCCGAGCCGTTGACACTGTCGCCCATGCCGAGCACCTTCGACGGGTCGTCGTAGCCGCTCGGGGTGAGCGTACGACCGTCGGGGAGGATGAGCCGGAGGCCGCGGATGTCGAAGTCGTCGTTGTTCTCGCCGAGGTCGATCTCCGGCGCCTTCTTGGTGCCGGCCCACACGCTGACGACGAGCTCGTCGCCCTGACGCACGTGCTCCAGCGGCACGGCGGTCGTGAGGGTCTCCCAGTCGTTGATCGTGTGATCGAAGATGCGCAGGACATCGCGATCTTCGCCGTCGCCGACGAGCACGCCGTTCTTGAAGTAGAAGTTGACCCCCGACACCTCGAAGGCGAAGACGGGCGCGCGCTCCAGGCTCGGCTCGGTCGCGACCTGCTCACCGCCGATCGACAGCTGCACGGTGGAGGGGTAGCTCTCGCCGGCGGCGATCACGTCGGTGACCCCCGAGACGAACTGGTCGTCGTCGAGGTTCAGACGCACGGGCGAGGTGTCGACCCCGTCGACGGCCACGCGGGTCGTCTCGAGCGTCGTCTGGTTGGTGCCATCGCTCGCCACCACGGAGTACTCGTACCAGGCCTTGCCCGTCAGGTCGACGGCGGGGACGACGTAGGTGTAGACACCCTCGCCGCTGTCACGCAGGTTGATGGTGCGTGAACCGGAGTCGACGTCGTTCGAAAGCGTCAGAGTGGCCGTGCGAGCGTCGACGTCGTCGGCGATCTCGAAGGTCAGCGTGAAGTCGGCCCCGGGAGCGATCGAGTCGGCGGTGCGGTCGGTGATCGTGGGCGCCACGGTGTCGGCGGGGACGATCTGCAGACCGGCCGGCACCTGGTCGGCCTGCACCGTGCCGGGAGTGGCGGGAGCGAGGTCGAGCAGGCGGGCCTGCGCGGCGTCTTCCTCATCGGCGATGTAGCGGATTCCCTGATCGGGCTGCACATCGTCGGTCGGCAGGTTCATGTTGTACAGCGCTTGGCTCACGATGTGGCCGGTGTTGGTGACCACCTCGATGCCGCGGGCGCTGCCGTTGGCCATACCTGCGCTGGTGATCTCGACGAGGTTCTCGCCCATCGTGAGCGACGTGCCGAAGGCTGCGTTGAAGTCCGCCGCGCCGAGCGCCGCGTTGCCGCCGTTCTTGATCCAGAAGACCAGGGTCTGTCCCGGGGCGATCTCGACGTCGCCGGGGACGGCCGGCCACAGCACCGACGTGCCGTTGTCGGGGTAGAGGTAGTTGATCGAGTAGTCCGAGAAGTCGACGGCAGAGTCGCTCGCGTTGTAGACCTCGATGAACTCGTACGCGTCGGACCCAGCGAGGTTGATGCGGGAGTCGGGCAGCACCTCGGTCACCTGCAGCGATGCGGTGGTCACCCTCGCATCGGGCTGCGGGTCGAACCCGGGCGTCGAGTCGAACGGCTCGCCGACCGGCGGTGTCGTCTCGGTGGGGCCGGGAGTCGGGGTGGGTTCCCCGGCGGGCACGACGAGAGCGGCCGGGTCGACGACACCGGGGCTGGGAGCCGCCTTCGACGCGAACAGGTCGAGCGCCTTGGATCCCCGGGTGGCGGGCAAGGCGAAGTGCGCCGTCAGGTCGACTCCGACGGAGCCGGCGGGGTAGAACGAACGACTGACGAGCTGTCCGTCACGGATGATCCGGATGCCGCGGTCTCCGCCGTTGGCCATACCGGGCTGACCCGACACCCGCACCACGCGGGTCTCGGCGGGCACGCTCCACTGCGTGCGGAACTGCTCCTCGGTCTTGCTGAACGAATCGACGTTGCCGGACGTGTAGCTGAGCCAGTAGACGATCGTCTCGCCCGCGCGCACGACGGTGTCACCGCCGACGACCAGTTCGACACCGCCGTCCACGGCGTCCGACTGGTCGGAACCGTAGCGGAAGGAGTACCCGGCGTTCAGATCGATGTCTGCTGCCGTGGTGTTGTGCACCTCGAAGAACTCGTAGTCGTCGAACGAGACGTTGTCGGGTGCGATCTCGGTGACCACGAGCGGCCACGGGTTTTCTTCGCCGGGCTCGGGCTCAGGCTCCGGATCTGGCTCCGGGCGCACGAGTGCTTCGGGGGCGACCACACCGGGCGAGCGCGGTGCCGAGGTGCTCAGCGCCTCGAGCCCGAGGTCGGCCGCGTCCTGGGGCAACCGGAAGTGCGTTGCGAGGTCGCCGCCGAACCCACCGGCGGGAACGTGCGACCACGAGATGAGCGTGTCTCCCTGAACGACGCGGATGCCGCGGTCCCCCGCGTTCGCGATGCCTGCCTGCCCCGTGACCCGCACCACCTGGGTGTCGGCCGGCACGGAGTGGTACGCACGGAACTCCTCGATCGAGCGCGCGAAGGAGTCGACCGACGTGCTGGTGTAGCTCAGCCACAGCACGGCGGTCTCGCCGCCGTCCAGCACGAGCGGCTCCGAGACGGTGAGCGGCACATCGCGGTCTCGCACGTCGGAGTCGACGTAGGAGTAGGCGAACGCGATGCCGGATGCGGCGAGATCGATCGCGGCATCCGCCGTGTTGCGCACCTCGATGTACTCATAGCTGTCGACACCGACGTTGTCGCCGACGATCTCGGTCACGATGATCGACGGCGCGGAAGCCGGAGCCGCTGTCGCCGACGGGGCCAGCGCGAGAACGGACACCAGCGCGGCGACGATGCCTACTGCGGGGAGGGAACGGGAAAAGGGCACGAAGACCAGGCCTTCCAGGGGGGAGGAGTGCAAACGCGACCGAAGGTACGGACGCAGCAAGGCTGGACCGTGAACCACGGAGGGGGAGAAGGTGGCCGGGAGGTGACGCGCCGCGTCACCTCGGTGTGATACGCCCGACGGCATATCGCGCCGCATCCGACCGCCCCGCCATCGCCCCTCGCCGGCGTCCGACCCGTAATCTGGAAGACATGACAGATCGCCGCCTCGCTGTGGAGGCCTGGGAGAGCCTGTTCCGAGCCCAGCACGAGGTGTTCGACGAACTGCGCGGCGATTTCGACGACAGCGACATGTCGCAGGCGGAGTACGACGTGCTGCTCACGGTCACCCGCGGCGACGACATGACGGCGCGGCTTCGCGACGTGACCGCCAACATGCTCATCAGCCAGCCGAGCGTCTCGCGGCTGGTCGACCGCATGGTCGCGAACGGGCTGCTGTCGAAATGCCCCGACCCCGACGACGGCCGCGGCACCCTGGTTCGTGCCACCGAGGCCGGCGTCTCGTCGTTCCGACGCGTCGCGTCGATCCACGGCGCATCGATCGCCCGGCGCATGTCGCTCCTTTCGAACGACGAGCTCGCCCAGCTGCGCGATCTCGCCTCGAAGCTGCGCGCCCCGCGCCCCCGCTCCTGAACGCCCCCCGCTTCTGATCAACGCCGACGAGTAGCCTGAGAGGGCACACCGTCGACGATGTCGGAGCCGCCCGCGCTGCCCCGACTCGAGTCCGAGGATCGGAGGTTCCATGTCCATCACGCACCCTCTCGGCACTGAGAAGGTCATCATCGGCGAACCCGAGGTCGTCGAGGACGCCTCCACGGTCGGAGCCGACGCCGTCGAAGACAGCGCCGAGTGGCTTTCGCTGAAGGCCGCGGCGATCGCGCTGCAGGGCCTGCAGGCCGACGACGGCTCGATCCCGGATGCGTCGCACCACCCGTCGGCGAGCGCCCACGTCGCGACGATCACGACGGCGATCGAGAAGCTCGCACCGCGGTTCCCCGCCGACGCGGCCTACCTCGCGGCGTCCGTCGCCGATTTCGACACGTGGCGTGCCGGGGGGTTCGGGATACCCGACTTCCTCGATTCGCTCGTCGCCTTCCAGCCGCAACAGCACCGGGTCGACGGCGCGCGCCACCTCGTCGTCTTCCCCATGTACACGCAGAACGGTTCGTCGCGCCGTCTCGTGGAGGCGGTGCTCGTCGAAGCGATCTGGCCGGACTTCATCGCGCGCCTCGAGACGGAGTACACCAACCGCCTCTTCGTCTCGTTACGTCTGGTGGACTTCACGCCGGGGTACGACACGAACTCCGCCGTGCTGTTCCCCGAGACCGTGTCGATGCGCGAGGTGCCGCCGTTCACGTGGGGCGCGATCTTCCAAGACCGCGAGGCCGCCAGATACCGCCGTGTGGTGCGCGCCGCCGCCGAGATCACGAAGCTCGACCTGCCCGACGCCGCCGCACGGATGCTGGAAGACAGCGCGCTCACCGAGCAGACGTTCGTGATGTGGGACCTCATCCACGACCGCACGCACATGCGCGGCGACCTGCCGTTCGACCCGTTCATGATCAAGCAGCGGATGCCGTACTTCCTCTACTCGCTCGAGGAGCTGCGGTGCGATCTCACCGCGTTCCGCGAATGCGTGGCGATCCAACGGCGGCTGCAGGACCGCGTCGACGCGCTCGCCGTCGGCGAGCCGGCGCTCCCGTTGGACGCGGCGGAGCAGTCGATGCTCGAGCACGCCGCCCTCGTGCAGTACGCCGTGATCTTCGATCGGATCTTCCGCTTCGCGATCACGGGCACACGCGTGCGCAACTACGACGGCGTCGGCGGACAGCTGCTGTTCGCCTGGCTGCACCAGCGCGGCGTGCTGCACTGGACCGACACGTCGCTCGCGTTCGACTGGCACGAGGTGCCGGCCGCCGTCGTCGCCCTCGGCGATGCGATCGACGAGCTGTACTGGCGTTCGATCGACCGCCCGAAAACGACGCACTGGCTCGCCGCCTACGAGCTCGTCCGCGGCACGCTCGAGCCTCACCCCGCGTCGGCCTGGGCGCGCGGGCTCCCCGACGAGGTGCTGGCCGGCCCCCCGAAGGGGTTCACCGACGCCGTGCGTGATGACGAGTTCCCGCTGTCGATGTTCTACGAAGCGCTCGAGAAGAAGATGCGCCCGGTGATCGAGTCGACCGCCGGGATCCGCGCCGACGACGCCTGACGGGCGGGCGTCCGCGGCATCCTCGCCTTCTCGGATGACGGATGCTGCGGACGCTCAGCCGCGCCGCGTCAGCACGGCGTCCCAGACGGCATCGGCGACCTCGCGCTTGGTGCCGCGTGCCCGCGCGACCACCTCGCCGGCACCATCGACCACGACCACGTCGTTGTCGGCGGTGCCGAATCCCGTCTCGCCCGCGACGTCGTTCGCGACGAGCAGGTCGACGCCCTTGCGCGCCGCCTTGCGGCGGGCGCGAGCGAGGAGGTCGTCGTCGTCCGCGGCAGTCTCGGCGGCGAACCCGACGATCGTCTGCCCCTCGCGCCGGCGCTCGGCGAGCCCGGCGAGGACGTCCCGCGTGCGCACGAGTTCGAGGGTCAGGCCGGGGCCCGCGGCGTCTTCCTTGCTGAGCTTGCGGTCGGGCACGTGCGCGGCGCGATAGTCCGCGACGGCAGCGACCATCACGACCGCGTCGGCGGTGTCGGCCTCGCGCTCCATGGCCGCGTCGAGCTCGGCGGCGGTGCCGACCCGTTCGATGCGGATGCGGGGGTGCAGCGCCGCCTCGGCGAGCGCCCCGTCGTCGACGTGGGCGGCGACGAGCACCACCCGTGCGCCGCGGTCGGCTGCGGCGAGGGCGATGGCCGCTCCCTGGCGGCCGCTCGATCGGTTCCCGAGGAACCGCACCGGATCGATCGGCTCGCGGGTGCCGCCCGTGGAGACGGCGACGGCGAGACCGTCGAGATCGCAGCGGTGCGCGAGGAGCGCGAGGGCGGCGCCGGCGATCGCGTCGGGCTCCGTCATGCGCCCGGGGCCGGAGTCTCCCCCGGTCAACGGTCCGCTCTCCGGGCCGATCACGTGCACCCCTCGAGAGCGGAGCGTGTCGACGTTGGCTCGGGTCGCGGGATGGTTCCACATCTCCGTGTGCATGGCCGGAGCCACCAGCACCGGGGCGGACGTTGCCAGGAGCGTCGTGCCCAGGAGGTCTTTCGCGAGGCCCGCGGCCATGCCGGCCAGGGTGTTCGCGGTCGCCGGCGCGACGATCACGAGGTCGGCCGAGCGGCCGAGCGCGACGTGACGCACCTCGGCGACGTCGTCGTGCACACTGGTGGTGACGGGGTGGCGGCTGATCGCCTCCCACGTCGTGAGCCCGACGAAACGCAGGGCGTCGTCCGTGGGGACGACGTGCACGTCGTGACCGCGCGTGACGAGCAGACGCACGAGGTGCACGGTCTTGTACGCGGCGATACCGCCGGTGACCCCCACGACGATGAACACCCGCCCATCCTTCCACGCCCACCCCGATGAGGAGCCAGACATGACGCCGGAGCCCCCGTGTGCACGGTGATCGTGCGCGTGCCCGCGCACACCGACGAGCCCGTGCGGATGCTCGCGATCCGCGATGAGGACCCCCGTCGAGCGTGGGATCCGCTCGGCCCGTGGTGGCCCGATTCGCACCCCGGGGTCGTCGGCGTGCGTGACGCGCGCGCCGGGGGCGCCTGGCTCGCCGCCGACCCCGCCCGCTCGCGCGTGTCGGTGATCCTGAACCGCCACGAGGTCGAGGGTGCCACCGGTTCGCGGGGCGCCGTCGTGCTCGACGCCGTCGCCGGGCAGGCCCCCGTCGCCGTCCCGCCCACACACGGGTTCAACCTGGTCGACATCGACGCGAACGGAGCGCGGGTGACGTCGTGGGACGGCGATGCGGTGCGCTCCACCCGGCTCGAGCCGGGCGTGCACATGATCGCCCACGACGAGGTCGACGACGCACAGACCCCGCGGATCGCGGAGTGGCTGAGCGCGTTCGACGCCGCGCCCAGCGACGCCGCCGACGGCCCCTGGTACGCCGAGTGGCTCGCGGTGCTCGAACGGAGCGCTGCGCTGCCGCCGACCGATGACCGCGCGATCGTGCGCGACAACCGCCCGCACGGGATCCCGACGCTGTCGCTGCTGATGTGCGCCGCGACGATCGACGGAAGCGGGGTCGACATCGTCTACGGCGAGCTCGACGCACCGGGCGCGTGGAACCGCCCCGCCCTCCACCACGTGTCCGCCTGACGCGTCCGCGCCCGCAGGGGGTGCAGGCGGAGTGCCGCACTGGGAGACTGGGGCGATGGACAACGACGTCGCTCCCTCCGCAGCATCCGCTCCCGCGTCCGGCGTCGCCGGACGAACGATCCTGCTCGCCGGCGGGACGAGCGCGGCCGGCAGGGCGGCGGCGGTCGCGCTGACCCGCGC
Organism: Microbacterium sp. Gd 4-13; assembly: GCF_003095395.1. Lineage (GTDB taxonomy): Bacteria > Actinomycetota > Actinomycetes > Actinomycetales > Microbacteriaceae > Microbacterium. The sequence goes on along the minus strand of NZ_QEIJ01000004.1, from coordinate 47,832 downwards.
CGACGCGCGCGTGGTCGTGGCGGGTCGCGATCCGGAGAAACTCGCGACCGTGCTCGCCCAGGCCCCCGGAACCCTCACGATCGCCGCCGACCTCACCGACGAAGACGCCGTCGCCGACCTCGCCCGCACCGTGCACGACGAGATCGGCGCCGTCGACGGCGTGCTGCACCTCGTCGGCGGATGGCGCGGCGGCGGCGGGCTCGCCGCACAGAGCGAGAGCGACTTCCGCTTCCTCGAGCGCTCGCTGACCGCGCTCCGATTCGTCTCGCGCGCCTTCGACGCCGACCTGCGGGAGTCATCGGCCGGTCGCCTGGCGATCGTCTCGTCCACGGCCGTCGCGCGACCCCTCGCCGGCGGCGCGAACTACGCCGCGGTCAAGGCCGCGAGCGAAGCGTGGACCCGCGCCGTCGGGCAGGGGTTCGCCAGAGCGGCCCGCGACGACGCGCGCGAGCTGAGCGCGGCCGCCGTGATCTTCCGGGCGAAGAGCCTGGACGGACTCGAAGGCGCACTTGCCGACGCGTTCATCGCCCTGTGGTCGGACGACGCCGAGGACTGGAACGACGTCATCGTCGAACTCGGCGACGGCGGCTGATCAGGGCTTCTCTGCCGTCGGAGCGACCGGAGCGGTCTCAGCCGTCGCCGTCTTCGGGCTCGCCGCGTTCGGGCTCGCCCCGGCGGCGTCGGCACTGTCGCCCTCGACCGGATCGGGCGCCTGCTGATACTGCACCGACAGGATGCGGTACGACCGGGTGAGGAAAGCCAGCACCCCGAGCACGACCATCACGAGACCCGCGCCGACGAAGACGAGCGCGATCCCTCGCGCCTCGCCGCCTCCGAGCAGCCATCCCCACGTGGCGCGCCCGCTGTCGTCGTTCATGTACGGGATGATCAGGAACTCCGCGAGCGGGGCGATGAGGAACGCCGTCACGGGAGCCGCGGCCGACTCGAAGGCCGCCGCGAATCCGAACACGCGGCCCTGCTGACGGAACGGCACCACCCGCTGGATCACCGTCTGCTCTGCCGCTTCGACGGCGGGGACGAGGGCCATGTAGACGAAGATGCCCACGGCGTAGAGCCACCACCACTCGCGGATCGTGAACACCATCCCGAGCACGCCCATGCCGATGACGACCAGCAGCATCGTGCGGATCGGGTTCTTGCCGAGCCCGAACTTGGCGATGAAGAGCCCGCCCGCGATGAAGCCGGTCGCCGAGACGCCGAGCACCGCGCCCCACACCTCGACGCTGAACATCTCGAGACCGTACGGGTCCATCAGCGCCATGTAGACGCCGCCGATGAGGTTGTTGAACGTCGAGAAGATGATGAGCGCGAACAGCCCCGACGCGGCCATCACGGCCGTGATGCTGCCGCGCAGATCGATCCCCGACCGCTTCTGGCCGTCGAGCGAGGGCTTCTCTTCGGGGATGCGCAGCGTCAGCAGGTGCACGAGCGCGACGAGCGTCATCGTCACGGCGATCGCCAGCGTCCACCCCATGCCGAGGAGTCCGATCGACAGACCGCTGAACACGCTCGTGACCACGAAGGCGATGCCCTGCACCGTGCCCACGAGCCCATTGGCGTTGGCGTGACGTTCGACGGGCATGAGCAGGGTCACCGTGGTCGCCAGCGCGATGTTGCGCATGTTCTCGATGACCGCGCCGAACAGGATGATGCCGGAGAAGAGCCAGAACCACGGACCGGTGAGGTCGAGCAGCGCGCTCTCGGGGAAGAGGAGGTAGAGCGCGCCCCCGACGACGAACGCCACGAGGGTCACGACGCTCGAGAACACCATCACCCGGTGCTTGCGGTTGCGGTCGACGATCGACCCGAAGAGCATCGCGAACACGGCGAGCAGCAGCATGTAGGCGCCGCCGATGATGCCGGTCGCCAGCACCGACTCGGTCTCGATGTAGACCCAGAACGTCAGCGCGAACCAGAGGTAGCTCGTGGTGACGTTCGCCACCGCGGTATTGACGAGGATCTGCGCGAAGGTGCGCGGCCCGCTCGCCGGCGGCACGACCGACGCCGGTGCCGTGAGCGGCGCGTCGGGGTCGTCGGGGCGGGCGGACATGAGGGAAGGGTATCGACGGGCTCCGACATCGGCGAGCGTCCATGCGCGCGCATCCGTCGGGGCGGCGCGCCTAGGCTGGGTTGCCGTGACCACCATCCACGATCCGGCCGTGCGCGGCTTCGCCTCCGACAACTATTCCGGAGTGCATCCCGAGGTGCTGGCGGCGATCGCCGCAGCCAACGACGGCCACCAGGTCGCCTACGGCGAGGACGTCTACACGAGACGCCTGCAGGAGGTGTTCGTCGGCCACCTCGGCGAGGGCGTCGAGGCGTTCCCGGTGTTCAACGGCACGGGCGCCAACGTCGTGGGCCTGCAGTCCATGCTCCCCCGCTGGGGCGCCGTGGTCACCGCGACGACCGCCCACATCAACGTCGACGAGGGCGGCGCGCCCGAGCGGGTCGCCGGGATCAAGCTCCTCACCGTCCCGACCGACGACGGCAAGCTCACCCCCGAGCTGATCGACCGGGAGGCGTGGGGGTGGGGCGACGAGCACCGCGCGCAGCCCCTGGTCGTCTCCCTCACCCAGACGACCGAGCTCGGCACGCTCTACACTCCCGACGAGATCCGCGCGATCGCCGACCACATCCACCCGCTCGGGATGCGCCTGCACCTCGACGGTGCGCGCATCGCCAACGCCGCCGCCGCGCTCGACCTGCCGCTGCGCGCCTTCACGCGCGACGCCGGCGTCGACGTGCTGAGCTTCGGGGGCACGAAGAACGGCGCCATGATCGGCGAGGCCGTGGTCGTGCTCGATCCCGCGGCATCCGAGGGTCTCCCCTTCCTGCGCAAACTCAACATGCAGCTCTCGAGCAAGATGCGCTTCGTCTCGGCGCAGCTCATCGCGCTGCTCGAGGGCGATCTCTGGCTGCAGAACGCCCGGCATTCGAACGCGATGGCGCAGCGCCTGCGCGCCGGCGTCGAGGCCGGCATCGCCGACGGATCCATCACCGGGGTGTCGTTCACGCAGCCCACGCAGGCGAACGGCGTGTTCGCCGTGCTCCCCGAGGGCGTCGCCGACCGCCTGCGCGAGCGTTTCCGCTTCTACGACTGGGACGAGAAGCGTCGCGAGGTGCGCTGGATGTGCAGCTTCGACACGACCGAGCACGACGTCGACGCGTTCGTCGCCGCGGTGGCCGAGCTCACCTGAGGGTCAGCGCAGGGCGCCCACGCTCGCCAGGGCCAGGCGGATGAGGGTTCCGCGCCCGCCCTCCATCTCATCGGCGAGGGCATCGGATGCTGCTTCCTCGGGCGAGAGCCACGTGACCTCGAGGGCGTCCTGACGCGGCTCGCACGTGCCGGTCACGGGCACGACGAACGCGAGCGAGACGGCGTGCTGCCGATCGTCGTGGAACGGGCTGAGCCCCGGCATCGGGAAGTACTCGGCGACCGTGAAGGGCGTCGGCGACGGCGGCAGCAGGGGGAAGGCCATCGGCCCGAGGTCGTTCTCGAGGTGACGGAAGAGCGCGTCGCGCACGGTCTCGCCGTAGCGGATGCGGCCCGAGACGAGCGTGCGGGTCATCTCGCCGATCGGGGTCGCGCGCAGGAGGATGCCGACCTGCACGACCGTACCCATGCCGTCGGTGCGCACGGGGAGGGCTTCGACGTAGATCATCGGCAGCCGGCGGCGCGCCTCGGTGAGCTCGATGTCGCTCAGCCACCCGGGGTTGCCGTTGCTCTGCGTCGACGGCGTACCGAACGTCGACCCCAGCGGATCGCGGGGGCTCTCGTCGCCGCTGTCGTCGGGTTCGGGGTCGGGGGTGCGCACGGGCATGCTCCTTGTATATCAACACCGGCGCGCATCCGCCGAGGGCACGCTCCATCGCCGAGGCGGATGTCGGAGCGCCCTGCGACACTGGAGACATGAGCGAGCTCGCGCCTCTCGACCCGTCCGTCGTGCTCTGGTCCACCGAACCGGCCGAGCGTCGCGGCCGCCCGCTGCTGGTCGTGCTGCACGGCTACGGTGCCGACGAGGCCGACCTGTTCGCCCTCGCGGCGCACCTGCCGTCCGAGTTCGTCGTCGCCGCGGTGCGCGCGCCGCTGACCCCACCCTTCCCCGCACCCGGGTTCTCGTGGTACCCGATCGAGGGACTGAACGGCCGCGATTCCGCCCACGTCACCGCCGCGGCCGAGCGGCTCATCGAGTGGGTCGACGCGTCGACCGACGCCGCGACCGTGGGCCTCCTGGGCTTCTCGCAGGGCGGTGCGGTGTCGCTGCAGGCACTGCGGGTCGCTCCCGACCGCTTCGCCTTCGCCGTCAACCTCTCCGGCTACGCCTCCCCGGGCGAGCTGCCCGGCGACGCCGCCCTCGCTGAGCGGCGACCGCCCGTCTTCTGGGGACGAGGCACGCACGACGACGTCATCCCGGGTGCGCTCGTCGAGCACACGATCGACTGGCTCCCCCGGCACTCCGACCTCAGCGGCCGGGTCTACCCGGGGCTCACCCACGGGGTCTCCGGCCCCGAGCTCGACGACGTGCACGGGTTCCTCGTGAAGCGGCTGGCAGATGCCGCGGGGTCGGGCGCCGGCGCCGAGCCGGTGCCGCCCTCGGCCGAAGAGGGTGCGCCGCAGCATCCGCTCGGCTGATGTCGGAGGCGCGGTCCGTCGCCGCCTCCTCCCCCGGTGCCGCCAGAACCGTCAAGCCCGAGCGGATGTCGGAGGGGCGGGAGAAGATGGACGAATGAGCGACGTGCTCGAGCGTTTCAGCCCCGCGACGCAAGACTGGTTCCGGGGCGCGTTCCCCGCGCCCACGAGCGCCCAGACCGGCGCGTGGGAGGCCATCTCCGCGGGCCGGAGCGCACTCGTGGTCGCCCCGACCGGATCAGGTAAGACGCTGTCGGCGTTCCTCTGGGCGATCGACCGGGTGTTCCGTGACCGCGTCGCGGCCGACCGGCGCGAGAAGAAGACAGATGCCGCCGCCACCGCGAACGGCCGACGCCGCGGCGCGTCGACCGCGCGCGATGCGAAGACGCCCGCCGAACCCCGCACCCGCGTGCTCTACATCTCGCCGCTGAAGGCGCTGGGCGTCGACGTCGAGCGCAACCTCCGCTCCCCGCTCGTGGGCATCGGCCAGTCCGCCCGACGGCTGGGTCTCGAGGCCCCCGCCGTCACCGTCGGGGTGCGCTCGGGCGACACGACGTCGAGCGATCGCCGAAAGCTCGTCTCCGATCCGCCCGACATCCTCATCACGACGCCCGAGTCGCTGTACCTGATGCTCACGAGCCAGGCGGGCGACACTCTCCGCGGGGTGCACACCGTCATCATCGACGAGGTGCACGCCGTTGCCGCCACCAAGCGCGGAGCCCACCTCGCGGTGAGCCTCGAACGCCTCGACGCGCTGCGGCGCTCCTACGACCCCGACGTCGCGCCCGCCCAGCGCATCGGGCTCTCCGCCACCGTGCGCCCGATCGACGAGGTGGCCCGCTTCCTCGGCGGCGCCGCGCCCGTCGACATCGTCGCGCCGCGCGCCACCAAGGCCTTCGACCTGTCGGTCGTCGTCCCCGTCGACGACATGATGAACCCGCCGCCGCCCCCCGGCTCCGACGCGCCCGCGCCGGGCGGGGAGGACTGGTTCGCCGAGGGGTCGCCGAGCGAGAACACCGAGGTCACCGGGTCGGTGTGGCCCCACGTCGAAGAGGCGATCGTCGACCGCATCCTGACGCACCGCTCGACCATCGTCTTCTCCAACTCCCGCCGTCTCGCCGAGCGGCTGACGGGTCGGCTGAACGAGATCTACGCCGAGAGGCTGGGGCTCGACCTGCCCGACCCCACGGTGCCTGCCGCCACGATGGCGCAGGCCGGTTCGTCGGCCGGAGCCGATCCCGTGCTCGCCAAGGCGCACCACGGCTCGGTCTCGAAAGAGCAGCGCGCCCAGGTCGAAGACGAGCTGAAGTCGGGCGTGCTGCGCTGCGTCGTCGCGACCAGCAGCCTCGAGCTGGGCATCGACATGGGCGCGGTCGACCTCGTGATCCAGGTCGAGGCACCGCCGAGCGCGGCCTCGGGGCTGCAGCGCATCGGACGCGCGGGGCACCAGGTCGGCGAGGTCAGCCGTGCCGCTCTCTTCCCCAAGCACCGCAGCGACGTGCTCCACACGGCGGTCGTGACGGAACGGATGCTGGCGGGCCAGATCGAGGCGATCTCGGTGCCGCAGAATCCGCTCGACATCCTCGCGCAGCAGACCGTCGCCGCCTGCGCGCTGGGCGCGATCGACGTCGAGGAGTGGTTCGAGACCGTCAAGCGCAGCGCGCCGTTCCGCTCGCTCCCCCGCTCGGCGTACGAGGCGACCCTCGACCTGCTCGCCGGCCGCTACCCGTCCGACGAGTTCGCCGAGCTCCGTCCGCGAGTCGTCTGGGACCGCGACGCGGGCACCCTCACCGGGCGCCCCGGAGCGCAGCGCATCGCGGTGACCAGCGGCGGCACGATCCCCGACCGCGGCCTGTTCGGCGTGTTCATCGCGGGCGAGTCGCAGAACGCCCGCGTCGGCGAACTCGACGAGGAGATGGTCTACGAGTCGCGCGTGAACGACGTCTTCACCCTGGGCACCACGAGCTGGCGCATCGTCGAGATCACGCACGATCGCGTGAACGTGCTGCCCGCTTTCGGGCAGCCCGGGAAACTCCCTTTCTGGCACGGCGACGGCATCGGCCGGCCCGCCGAGCTCGGCGAGGCGCTGGGCACCTTCTCGCGGGAGGTCTCCGCCGCCGAGCACTCGAAGGCCGAGGCGCGTCTGCGCGAATCGGGTCTCGACGACAACGCGATCACGAACCTCCTCTCCTATATCGCCGAGCAGCGCGAGGCGACCGGCACCCTGCCGACCGACAAGACGCTCACGGTCGAGCGCAGTCGCGACGAGGTCGGCGACTGGCGCGTGATCCTGCATTCCCCGTACGGCATGCAGGTGCACTCGCCCTGGGCACTGGCGGTCAACGCCCGCATCCGCGAGCGGCTCGGAGTCGAAGGATCGGCCGTGGCGAGCGACGACGGCATCATCGCGCGCATCCCGGATGCGACGGCCGAGCCGCCGGGGGCCGAGCTCTTCGTCTTCGACGCGGCCGAGCTCGAGCAGATCGTCACCGACGAGGTCGGCGGCTCGGCGCTGTTCGCCTCCCGCTTCCGCGAGTGCGCGGCGCGCGCGCTGCTGCTCCCCCGCATCAACCCCAACCGACGCTCGCCGCTGTGGCAGCAGCGTCAGCGCTCGGCGCAGCTTCTCGAGGTCGCCCGTCGGCATCCGACGTTCCCGATCATCCTCGAGACCCTCCGCGAGGTGCTGCAAGACGTCTACGACCTCCCGGCGCTGCTGCGCATCTCGCGCAGCATCGCCGATCGACGCATCCGGCTGGTCGAGATCACCACCTCGCAGCCGTCGCCCTACGCCCGCGACCTGCTCTTCGGCTACGTCGGCGCGTTCATGTACGAGGGCGACTCACCGCTCGCCGAGCGTCGGGCCGCCGCCCTCTCGGTCGACCCGGCGCTCCTGAGCGAGCTGCTGGGCCGCGTCGAGATGCGCGAGCTCCTCGACCCCGACGTCATCGCGCAGTTCGAGCGCGAGGCGCAGCGGCTCGACCCCGAGCGCCGCGCCCGCGGGATCGAGGGTGTCGCCGACCTGATCCGCATCCTCGGACCGCTGGGTGCCGACGAGGTGGCGCTGCGCCTCGCACCCGCCGACGCCCCGTCGGTCGACGACGACACGGCGACGCCCCCCGCCACCGCGGCCGAAGCATCCGCCCACCTCGACGCTCTCGTCGACGAGCGCCGCGCGATCCGCGTGACGATCGCCGGGGAAGCGAGGGTGGCCGCGATCGAAGACGCCGCCCGCCTGCGCGACGCGCTCGGTGCCGCGCTCCCGGTCGGACTCCCGAACGCGTTCCTCGAGCCGATGCCCGATCCGCTCGGCGACCTCGTCGCCCGGCACGCGCGCACCCACGGTCCGTTCACCGCCGACGCCGTCGCCCGCCGGCTGGGCGTCGGCATCGCGGTCGCCCGGCACACGCTCCAGCGTCTCGAGTCGCAGGGTCGCGTGTCGAGCGGTTTCTTCCTGCCCTCGTCAGAGTCCGGCGGCGCCGAAGGGCGCGGCGACGAGACCGAGTGGTGCGACACCGAGGTGCTGCGGCGACTCCGGATGCGCTCGCTCGCGGCGATCCGCGGAAGCGTCGAGCCGGTGCCGCCGACCGCATACGCCCGGTTCCTCCCCGTCTGGCAGCACCTGCAGCGCCCGCTCGAAGGGATCGACGGGGTGGCAGCGGTCGTCGAGCAGCTCGCGGGCGTGCCGATCCCGGCGAGCGCGTGGGAGTCGCTGATCCTGCCGTCGCGGGTGCGCGACTACACGCCGGCCATGCTCGACGAGCTGACGGCGACGGGCGAGGTCGTCTGGTCGGGCACGGGCACGCTCCCCGGGCGCGACGGCTGGGTCGCGCTGCACCCCGCCGACGCGGCCGCCCTCACCCTCGCCGAGCCGGAGGAGGACGTCGCCGCCGATTCGCTCGAAGCACGGGTGATCGAGGCCCTCACCGGCGGCGGCGCCTACTTCGCCGCCCAACTGCGGCAGGCCGCGGGCGCCGACAACGAACAGTCGATCGTCGACGCACTCTGGTCGCTGACGTGGGCGGGGCGGGTGACGAACGACACGTTCGCGCCGATCCGCACCCTCGTCGGCGGGGGCGGGCAGGCCCACCGGGTGGCTCGGAAGGCTCCGCGCGCGCGGATGTACCGCGGCGCGTCGATCCCGCGCCCGTCGGCGCCGCCGCGCCCGCCCGCACTGGGTGGCCGGTGGTCGCTGCTGCCCGGCCGCGAGGCCGACCCCGCGGTGCGGGCGACGGCGACGGGCAGCCTGCTGCTCGACCGCTACGGCGTGGTCACCCGGGGCGCGGTGCAGGCGGAGGGCGTGTCGGGCGGATTCGCGCAGGTGTACCGCGTGCTCGCCGGCTTCGAGGAGGCCGGGCACTGCCGTCGCGGGTACGTCATCGAGAAGCTCGGTGCCGCGCAGTTCGCCGCCTCCGCGACGGTCGACCGGCTGCGCGAGTTCGCCGCCCTCCCCGACCCCGCGCCGCTGCGGGCGGTCACCCTCGCCGCGACCGACCCCGCCAACCCCTACGGCGCCGCTCTCGCGTGGCCCGCGCTCGACGGGATCACCCACCGGCCGGGGCGGAAGGCCGGCGGCCTCGTCGTGCTCGTCGACGGCGCTCTCGTGCTCTACCTCGAGCGCGGCGGGCGCACGGCCCTCGTCTTCACCGATGACGAGGCCGTGCTGCAGGCGGCGACCCGCGATCTGGCGGGTACGGCGAAAGCCCGGCGGCTCGACACGCTCACGATCGAGCAGGTCAACGGCGCCTTCGTCTACGGCACCGCCGTGGGGCGGGCACTGCGCGACGCCGGCTTCGTCGAGTCGCCGCGGGGCCTCACACTCCGACGCGTGACCGCCGGCGACGCACTGCGAGAGGCGACGCGTGCCTGAGGGCGATACCGTCCACCGGGCAGCCTCGAAGCTGGCCGAGGCGCTCACCGGCACGGTCGTGACCCGGTTCGACATCCGCGTGCCCGGCAGCGCCACGGCCGACCTGCGCGGCGAGACCGTGCACAGCGTCATCCCTCGTGGCAAACACCTGCTCGAACGCATCGGCGGCTACACCCTCCATTCGCACCTCAAGATGGAGGGCCGGTGGGACGTCTACCCGGTCGGCGGACGATGGCGGCGCCCGGCCTACACGGCTCGCGCGATCGTCGGCAACACCCGATGGGAGACGGTCGGCTTCGACCTGGCGATGGTCGAGGTGCTGCGCACCGACGACGAGCACCGCATCATCGGACACCTCGGCCCCGATCCCCTGGCCGACGACTGGGATGCCGCCGAGGCGGTGCGGCGCGTGAGCGCCGATTCGCGCGCGGCCCACGTCGCTCTTCTCGACCAGCGCAACGTCGCCGGCTTCGGCAATGTCTACGCCAACGAGATGCTGTTCGTGCGCGGCATCGCGCCCACGACCCCCGCCACCGAGATCGATGTCGCCGCCCTCATCGATCTGGGCGCGCGGATGATCCGCGCCAATCTGCCTCGCCCCGAGCGCACCTTCACCGGCGACACCCGTCCCGGACGGCGGTTCTGGGTGTACGGGCGCGACGGCAAAGCGTGCCGTCGGTGCGGCACGCTCGTGCGGGGCGGGTCTCTCGGCGCGAACGCCACGAGCGAGCGCAACGTGTTCTGGTGCCCGAGGTGCCAAGCGGGGTGAGCCCCCGCGGCGCATCGCTTCGCGTGCGCGCTTTCGTCGCCCGGTGCCTTCGCACGCGGATCCGCTCCGCTCCCCGCACTCGCTCCCCTGCCGCATCCGGTGCCTTACACCCACAACTCGTGACAGGGGAGCGGTCTCTTTCTCGCTCCCCTGGCGCGAATGGCGAGTCGAACCCACCGAATGCGACAGGGGAAGGCGCGAGCGTGGGGGAACGCGGGGGGGGCGCGGCGGGGGTCAGTGCCCGATGTACCGGCCGGGCCTGTGGTTCATCGCGAGCACGAGGTTCAGCACCACTGCGCCGCCGGCGCTGAGGAGCACGACCTCCCAGGGCAGCAGCGCGAACGACACCGCGATGATCGCCACGTCGAACACCATCTGCGTCCATCCGGCGCGGAACCCGGTCTTGTCCTGCACGATCAGCGCGATGATGTTGATCCCGCCGAGGCTGGCGCGATGGCGGAACAGGATCAGCAGGCCCACGCCCGCGAAGAGGTTCCCGGCGAGCACCCCGAAGACCGGCTCGACCCGATCGATCGGGAGCATCGCCGCATCCAGCACGGTGAAGCCCGAGACCAGGGCGATCGAGACCACGGTGCGGATCGTGAAGCTCAGCCCCTTCTTCCACAGCGCGAGCGCGGCGAAGGGGAGATTGACCAGCGCGTAGACGAGCCAGAACGGCAGCGGTGAGGCGTAGGTCACGAGGAGGGCGAGGCCTGCCGTACCTCCGGTGACCGCGTCGCTCGATGCGAGCAGGTACAAGCCGAAGGCCGCCGTGAACGTGCCGGTGAGGAGTCCGAGGACGTCTTCAGGGATGCTGTGGGCCGTCGCGCGGTCGTCGAAGACGAGCGTCGGGGTGGTCGAGGGCGGATCGGCATCGGGCGCGTCGTCGGGGGTGGTGTCGGCAGCGTTCATCACGGTCTCCGGGTAGGAGCCTCCATCGTCTCATCTCGACGTCGAGACATCCGGCGCGGTCGCGGCTCCGAAGAGAACATGCGGGGGAATGAATATCGAGAAGGTGCCGTTGCAATCACTGTCGGCACCGACGGTGCCGCCGGAGGGGATCGTGGGTAAAAACTACATCGACATCGAGAACGACCGTGGTGAGACGCTGCGCTACCGCAAGCACACCAACGGCCGAGGACTCATCGCGAACGGCGCCAAGGTGCACCCGACCGCGGTGGTCGAAGCGGGCGCGTACGTCGAACCGGGCGTGCAGATCGCCGCGGGCGCCGAAGTCGGGCGCGGCGCGTGGATCGAGAGCGACGCGGTGATCGGGCCGGAGGCTCGCATCGCCCCGCACGCACACATCGGTTCGGGCGCGGCCATCGGCGCGAAGGCGAAGATCGGCGTACGTGCGCACGTCGGCACGAACGCGCGCGTCGCGGTGGGCTCGCTCATCCGCGACGACGAGAACATCGCCGACGGCGACGCCGTGGCCACCGACCCGCGCGGGCTGCACCTCGCCGCCTGACGGCGAGGTCATCCGGATCAGGCGAGCAGGAAGAAGACGAACCCGATCAGCGGGAGCGTCCCCTGTGTGAGTGCGGGTACGAGGTTTTTCCGACCCGACGTCAGCAGCACGAGCGATGCGGCGACCATCGAGCCGAGGCTGAACAGCACCAGGGTGCGTCCGGCGACGTCCGCCACGGTGCCTGAGCCGTCCACCCAGAACAGCACGATGCCGATCGTGGCGCCGATCGCCAGGAACAGGTTGTAGAACCCCTGGTTGTAGGCCATCGGCTTCGTCGTGTCGGCGTCCTCCTGGCTCGCGACACCGAAACGCTGCCACACGCGAGGGCGCTGCCACTGCACGCTCTCGAGCAGGAAGATGTAGACGTGCAGGAGCGCGGCGAGCGCTGCGAACACGGTTGCGACGATGGCGACCATGGTCGAACCATAGCGCCCCGCTACGCTGTCGTCATGGCAGGCAACGGTGGGTCGCGCCGCCGTCCGGCTCCCCGGAGGGCCGCGTCCGGGGTGAAGAGGGCCCCCGGCGCGAAGAAGACCGTCGCGGCGAAGAAGAAGCCGCCCGCGCCGGGACCGGTTTCTCAGGCAGACGAGGCCCCGCGCACCTTCACCCTCGGCCTCGTCCCCGGGACGACGCCGGGGAAGTGGATCTCGGCGTGGCGGGAACGGATGCCCCGGGTCGAGCTCGCCCTCCTCCCCCTCGCTGTGGCTGATCAGCACGACGCCCTTCGCGAGCACCGCGTCGACGCCGCCCTGGTGCGCCTCCCGCTCGATGACGATGACCTCCACATCGTGCGGCTGTACGACGAGGTTCCGGTCGCGATCGTGCCGGCCGACTCGCACCTCACCGCGGCGGACGAGCTCGCGCTGGCCGACCTCGCCGGAGAGATCGTCATCGTGCCGGGCGACGACGTGCTCTCCGCCTCGGTGCCCGGAGCGCTCGCACCCACCTTCGCGCCCCCGGCCGTGACCGAGCAGGCCGTGGAGACGGTGGCCGCCGGCGTCGGGGTCGTGCTCGTTCCGATGTCATTGGCGCGCCTGCACGCACGCAAAGACGTCGCCGCCCGGCCCGTGCGCGACGCACCGGTCTCCACCGTCGCCCTCGCGTGGCCTCGCGAAGCGACCACCGCCGACGTGGATGCCTTCGTCGGCATCGTCCGTGGTCGGACGGCGAACTCCTCACGGTGACCGTTTCGCCGCATGACAAGCCCGGTCATCGACGCGCAGCATCCGCTTTAGACTTCCCGGGTGCCCGCCCCGCTGCTCTATGTCTCGGCCCGGCCGCAGCGTGATGCGGCCGATGCCGAGTACGCGTCGTTCCTCTCGGGCATGCGGCTGGGCCCCGACGCCCTGGCTCGCCACGACCTCGTGCGCGAGGCGCTGCCGGCCGATGCCTTCGAGCGGTTCAGCGGCTTCGTCGTCGGCGGCAGCCCATTCAACGTCACCGACCCCGCGTCGTCGAAGTCCGAGGCGCAGTTGCGGCTTGAATCCGACCTCGAGAAGATCGCCGCGGCTGCCGTCGAGTCGCGCACGGCGGCGCTGTTCACCTGCTACGGCATCGGCGTCGTCACGCGTCTGCTCGGAGGCTCCGTGACCCGCGAACACCCGGAGCCCACCGGCGCCACCACGATCGAACTCACCGCCGACGGCCGCACCGATGCGCTGCTGGGCGACCTGGCTCTGCGGTTCGCCGCTCTCACCGCGCACAAGGAGGGAGCCGCCGATGTGCCCCCGGGCGCCGTGCTCCTGGCGACGAACGATGGGTGCCCCGTGCAGGCCTATCGCGTCGGCGAGCGCCTCTACGCGACGCAGTTCCACCCCGAATCGACTCCCCTCGCGTTCACCGAGCGGATGGCCGTCTACCGCGACGGCGGCTACTTCCCCGCGAAGGACTACGACGCCATCGCGGCACGCGTGCTGCGGGTGTCCGTCACCGAACCGCCGCGCCTGCTCGAGGCGTTCGCCGATCGCTTCGCCGCCTGAGGCGGCTCAGTCGGTCGTCGGGCGGATCAGTCGCAGACCAGCGACGACCAGCGGCACGATCACCACGATCGCCGCGACGATCATGGCGGTCACCCCGATGACGGTGCTCGCCGGCTCGCCCCCCAGGCGGCCGATCCCGAGCCAGAACACTCCCCAGCCGATCGCGCAGGTCGGCGTCACACGCCACCTGCTCGCGAAGGCGATACCGAGCCCGATGGCCCCGACGACGATCAGCACGACGACGCCGAGAACATCGGCGGCCGTCGCCCACGACTCCGGCCCCGACTGGGTGAGCAGCGCCGCCGTGTTCGCGACGGTCGCCACCGTCACCCACCCGAGGTGCAGCCCGGTGACTCCGTCGAGGAGGATGGCGTCGATCGCTCCGTCGCCGCGGCTGCGAGTGAGCACCGCCCGCCGGAAGGTGACGGCCAACGCCACCAGCAGCGCGACGATCGCGACGACCGTCAGTGGCAGCGTCGCGTACTGGGCGACGACGAGCCAGACGCCGTTCAGCACCGCGGTGACGGCCACGAGCCACCCCAGGGCGCGCTGCCGGTCGTTCGTCCGCTGGCCGGGCAGCGCCTGCCAGATCGCGTAGGCGATCAGACCGATGTAGATGACCGACCATATCGAGAACGCGCTCGACGCCGGAGCCAGGTACGACGCATCCGAATCGAGCGCACCGCCCTGCAGATCCTGCACCGCGGTTCCGCCGAACAGGCCCACGCCGACCATCGCGGCGATGAGCATGAACGTGACGGCGGAGATCACCGCGATCTGTCGTACGAGGTCGGCGGACTGACGGGTCGTCACGGTGCTCATGAAGAGAACACTAGATAATCTAGCGACTTTTCGGCAACAGGTTGACAGCCCGCCGACCTCGGCTCAGCGCCGGCTGGCGAGCACGCGCGCCGATTCGCGCTCCGCGGCGGCGTTGCTCACGCCCGCCCGAGAACCGGCGAGCTTGGCGGCGATGTGGTCTCCCACGGTGACGGGGTCGTACAGGTCGGGATGCTGCGCATCGATGCACGACGGAAGCGTCTCGATCAGAGCGTCCCTGTCGCCGTCGTGGAAGAACACCACCGACCGGCGCTGCTCGATCGTGCCGTCGATCACGGGCGGCTTCACCCGGTGCAGCGTCGACATCCACCGCTCGTTCGTCCAGCGCGCCGTGACGTCGCCCAGGTTGATGAGCAGGGCGCCGTCTGCCGGCGCCACGTCGTTCCAGGATCCGTCCGATCCGAGCACCTGCAGTCCGCGCACGCGATCCGCCCACAGGATCGTGACGATCCCGTAGTCGGTGTGCTCCCCCATCCCGACGAGGTCGCCGTCCAGGGTGACGTCGGTTCCGGGCGGCAGCGCGTAGTTGTTCATGCGCATCACGTCGAGGGAATGGCCCGTGCGCGCGGCGAAGAAGTCGGCGGGCAGGTCCAACGCGTCGGCGAAGATGCGCGTCATGACTCGCGCGACCCGAGCGGCCTCGGCGAAGTACATCGAGACCCCCGCCTCGAAGCCGTCGACGGCGGGCCAGACGTTGTCGGCGTAGTCGGGCTGCGGGAGGCCGGGCGAGTCGGGGTAGCTCTCCTGCGTGGCCCCGACGTTGAAGGCCTCGAAGAAGTCGTTCATGCGGTTGGCCGACTCGACCCCCAGCGAGAGGCTGAGCGATTCGGACTTCGGCGGGCTGTATCCGCGGTTGATCTGCGGCGGCGTGCGGTACCGCTTCTTCTCCTCGAGGTCGAGCGCGAAGAACGCGTCGATCGCCCCGGTCAACCCGTCGATCACGGCCTCGGGGATGCCGTGGCCGGTGATCTGGATGAATCCGACCGTGCGGCACGCGTCGTCGATACGGCGCGCCACCTCGGATCGGGCCTCGGGGGAACCGTCGCCGACGTACGGCGCGATGTCGACGAGTGGGACGTGGAAGGTCATGGCAACTCCTCTGTCGGAGGCCGCCGGTCGGCGGCCGGGTCAGGCAGCCGCTTCACGCTTTCCCCACCCGGACGGGTGCTCTGCTTTCATGAGCGTCGCGCTCACCGTACCCGGTGCGCGTTTCACCCGCGTTACGCCTCAGAGCGCGGGTCCGACGACCACCGCCGTCTCGGCCGGGAGGGTGACGCGCCCGCCGTCGAGCGACACCGCAGCATCCGTGGCGAGGAGCACGACGACGTCGGAGTCGACGTCGAAGACCGCGGGCTCGGCCGACAGGTTGGCGAGCACGGCGACGGCACCCGACCACAGGCCGTACACCCGGCCGCCGGGCGCCTCGGTCGCTCCGGCCGCCCGGTCGGCGAACGTCGGATCGGTGAGCTCCGGAAGCTCCCGGCGCAGGTGCGCGAGGTCGCGGTAGAGCTGCAGCAGGCGGGCGTGATCGCCGTCGGACGCCTCGCTCCAGTCGAGCTTCGATCGCTCGAATGTCGCGGGATCCTGCGGGTCGGGAACCGTCGCCGGGTCCCACCCCATCTTCGCGAACTCCTCGATGCGCCCCTTGGCCGTCGCCTCGCCGAGCTCGGGCTCGGGGTGCGAGGTGAAGAACTGCCACGGGGTGGTGGCCCCCCACTCCTCGCCCATGAACAGCATCGGCGTACCGGGCGCGGTGAGCGTCAGCACGGCGGTGACCGCGAGGCGTCCGTACGACAGGGTCTGCGAGAGCCGGTCGCCGGCTGCACGGTTGCCGATCTGATCGTGGTCCTGGGCGAACGTCACCAGGCGCCACGTCGGTACGGCATCGGGGATCGGGAAGCCGTGGTCTTCGCCGCGGAACGACGAGAACGTGCCGTTGTGGAAGAACCCCTCGGTCGTGACCTTGCCGAACGCGCCGAGGTCGGCGAAGTCTTCGTAGTAGCCGACCGTCTCGCCGCTGACGGCGACATGCACGGCGTGGTGCCAGTCGTCTGACCACTGCGCCGTGAGGCCGTAGCC
This sequence comes from Microbacterium sp. Gd 4-13, assembly GCF_003095395.1. Lineage (GTDB taxonomy): Bacteria > Actinomycetota > Actinomycetes > Actinomycetales > Microbacteriaceae > Microbacterium. The sequence goes on along the minus strand of NZ_QEIJ01000004.1, from coordinate 31,176 downwards.
GCCCGCTTCGCGCGGGAGGATCAGCGTCGGGTCGTTGAGGTCCGACTCGGCGATGAGGGTGAGCGGGCGTTGGAGGTGGGCCGAGAGGGCGTCGGATGCTTCGGCGAGCTCCTGCAGGATGTGCACGGGGCGCTCGTCGTGGAGGGCGTGCACGGCGTCGAGGCGCAGACCGTCGACGTGGTAGTCGCGCAGCCACATCAGCGCGTTGTCGACGATGTAGTCGCGGACAGCGTCCTCGTCGAGGTTCACCGAGTCGCCCCAGGTGTTGCGGCTTCCCTCGCGGAGGTACGGACCGTACTCGGGGAGGTAGTTCCCGCTCGGACCCAGGTGGTTGTAGACGACGTCCTGGATCACGGCGAGGCCCGCCGCGTGCGCGGCGTCGACGAACCGCTGGTAGGCCGCGGGCCCGCCATAGGCCTCATGCACCGTGTACCAGAGCACCCCGTCGTAGCCCCAGTTCCAGACGCCGTTGAAACCGTTCACCGGCAGCAGCTCGATGTGGGTGACACCGAGCTCGACGAGGTGGTCGAGCTTGCCGACCGCAGCATCCAGGGTGCCCTCCGGCGTGAAGGTGCCCAGGTGCAGTTCGTAGATCACGCCGCCCGCGAGCGGGCGCCCGGTCCACGCGGAGTCCTGCCATTCGTGCGCCGACGGGTCGAAGAAGGCGGATACGTCGTGCACCCCGCGCGGCTGGCGACGCGATCGGGGATCGGGGCGCAGATCGTCGGACTCGTCGAGCACGAACCCGTACTCCTCGCCGTCGGCGAGCGCGATGTCGGCGCTCCACCAGCCGCCGTCACGCACGGCGAGGTCGAGATCGGGCTGCTGACCGGGGCGGCGCAGCCGGACGCGTCGCGCCTTCGGCGCCCAGACGTCGATCGTCATGATTCTTCCTCCGAGACGAGCAGGGCAACGGGGTAGGTCGAGAGGAGGTCGGCGACGAGGATCTCCGATCCCTCGTACCGCCGACCGGTGAAGACGTCGACGGAGGTGCCGGGGCGGCGCAGGAGCACCGTGTCGCCCCATCCACCGCGCTCCTGGAGACCGACCGGCAGGCGCGTGGCGATGGCGAGCGCTCCGCCGCGGTCGAACGCGATCGCGTGCGCGGCGGCCTCGCCGACCACCGTGGCCGGCAGATACGCCGAGAACAGCTCGGGGCGGTCGCGCCGTGCGCGCAGGGCCCGCGAGGTGACGAGCACCTTGGCCTCACCCGTCGCGTCGACCGGAGGGACGTCGCCGCGGGCGAACCCGGCGTCGATGGCCGCGAGCGTCGCCGACCGCGCGGCGAAATCGACCGGACGGCGGTTGTCGGGGTCGACGAGCGACTGCTCCCACGACTCCGATCCTTGGTACACGTCGGGGACGCCGGGGCCGGCCAGCTGCAGCAGCTTCTGCGACAGCGCGTTGGTCCAGCCGAACGGCTCGATCTCGGCGACGAAGGCCGCCACGCGTGCCGCGGCGGCGCCGGTGGCGGCATCGACGAGAGCGTGCATGCGCTTCTCGAACGCCTCGTCGGGCTCCCACCACCCCGTGGCGTCCGCGGCCTCGCGCGCGGCCTTCTCGGCGTAGGCGTGGAGGCGCTCGGCGAAGTCCTCGGGGAGCGGGGCCGAGGCCGTGGGCCACGCGCCGACGATCGCCTGCCAGAGGAGGGTGTCGAACGGCCCGTGACCGGTGGAGGCGACCCCGCGGAACTCTTCGAGCGCGGCTTCCCACCGATCGGGCATCTCGGCGAGCACGGTGAGGCGGGCGCGCACGTCTTCGCCGCGCTTCGTGTCGTGTGTCGACAGCGCCGTCATGGCGCGGGGCCACGATGCCTGACGCGCCGCCTGCGCGACGTGGAAGTCGGCGACGGGGAGGGCGAACTCCGACGGATCCCCGCCGACCTCGGTGAGGGCACCGAGCCGGTTGTAGCGGTAGAACGCCGTGTCTTCCACGCCCTTGGCCATCACGGGCCCGGTGGTCTGCTGGAACCGTCGCGACACCTCGTGCGCGGGGTCGGCGAGCACGGGCACGAGCGCGGCTATCGCGTCGAAGAGCTCGGGACGACGATCGGATGCTTCCACCGCCGCGCGATCGAGCTCCTCCCGGCCCGCGGGGAGGTAGGAGCGATAGACCGGGAAGCACACGAGCAGTTCGGCGAGCGCATCGTGCAGCACCTCGTCGGTGAAGTCAGAGGCGACATCGGGCGCGGCCGGGCGGAGGCCTCGGACGAGCCGACGGATCTCGGCGATCTGAATCGTCTCGGCGATCATCCGCTTGGTGTCGTGGATGAGGTCGTGCCAGTCCTGGGCGGGGAGCGTTCCGGTTTCGGTGCGCAGCCGCACGTCGAGGGCGTCGAGGGGCGCCTCGCCGTCGGGGTCGACGAGCACACGGCCGAACTCGGCCAGCGCGTCGTACCCGGTCGTGCCATCGGTCTCCCACCACGACGGAAGCAGCTCGCCGCGCTCGAGGATCTTCTCGATCAGCACGTACGACCCGCGACCCGTGGATCGCAGCGCCGCGCCGAGCTGCTCGAGGTAGCCACCCGGATCGAGCAGCCCGTCGGGGTGATCGACGCGCAGACCGTCGGCGAGTCCCTCGGAGATCCAGCGCAGGATCTCGGCGTGGGTGTCGGCGAACACCTCGGGGATCTCGACCCGCACACCGGCGAGCGTCGTCACGGCGAAGAAGCGGCGGTAGTTGAGCTCGGCCGCTTCGTCCTTCCAGAAGCGCAGCTCGTAGTGCTGACGGTCGTGCACGGTGCGGGCGTCGACGTCACCGGAGGCGCGCTCGACCTCTGTCACCGAACCCGGGGCCAGCGGGAACACGTGGTCGAAGTAGCGGAGCACTCCGTCGGGCGCATCGGGGGCGGGTTCGAGGTCGACGCTCAGCTCGCCCGCCGCGGTGACCTCGTCGAGCGACGCGCCGAGAACGGGCACGCGCACGCGCCCGTCGCCGAACTCCCAGTCGATGTCGAACGCGTCGGCGCGGGTGGAGGCCCGGCCCTGACGCAGCACGTCCCACCACCACGGGTTCTCTCGCGGTTCGGCGACCCCCATGTGGTTCGGCACGATGTCGATCAGGATGCCGAGGCCGTCGGCGCGGGCCGCGGCCGCGAAGCGGTCGAGACCCTCAGCGCCTCCGCGGTCGGGATCGATCCGGGTGACGTCGACGACGTCGTAGCCGTGGTCGGAACCCGGCGTCGCCCTCAGGATCGGCGACAGGTACGCCCACGAGACCCCCAGATCGCGGAGGTAGCCGGTGACGGCGGCCGCAGCATCCAGATCGAAACCCTTGCGGATCTGCAGACGGTAGGTCGACAGCGGATGCGCGGCCACCGGTCAGAGCTCCGACTTCGGCGCTTTGCCGGGCAGGTCGTCGGGGCCCGAGCTCGCGGCATTGGCCGTGAGCGACGCCGCCACCGAGTGATCGACCTCGGGGTCGGGCAGATCGTGCTCGCACAGCACCATGATCGACTTGGCGGCGATCGGCAGGATCGACCCGGGCTCGATCGGGTCGGTGTTCGCCCGCTCACCCGCGGTGTCGACCATGACGTCCCACTCGGGGCTGTACTTCACGTCGGGCACCTGGAAGTCGACGGACTCGTCACCGGCGTTGAAAAGCACGATGAAGTGCCGGTCGGTGATCTGCTCGCCGCGTCGGTCGCGCTCGCGGATGCCGCGGCCGTTGAGGAAGACACCGATCGCCCGTCCGAAGCCGGAGTCCCAGTCGTCGGGCTCCATCACCGAACCGTCGGGACGCAGCCACACCACATCGGGTACGGGAGCGCCCTCCTCCATCTTCACCGGGCGGCCGTCGAAGAACCGACTGCGACGGAAGATCGGGTGCTCCTTGCGCAACCGCGCGAGAGCGGCGGTGAACTCGATGAGCGGGTGATCGGCGGTAGACCAGTCGACCCACGTGATCTCGTTGTCCTGCGCGTAGCCGTTGTTGTTGCCCCCCTGGGTGCGGCCGAGCTCGTCGCCGTGCAGCAGCATCGGCACGCCCTGCGAGAGCATGAGCGTGGCGATGAAGTTGCGCTGCTGACGGGCGCGCATGGTCAGGACGTCGGGATCGTCGGTCGGACCTTCCACGCCGAGGTTGTTCGAGCGGTTGTGCGATTCCCCGTCGTTGTTGTCCTCACCGTTGGCCTCGTTGTGCTTCTCGTTGTACGACACGAGGTCGCGGATCGTGAAGCCGTCGTGCGCCGTGACGAAGTTGATGGAGGCGACCGGACGCCGACCGGAGTGCTCGTACAGGTCGGCCGAGCCGGTCAGGCGCGACGCGAACTCGCCGAGGGCCTGGGGCTCGCCGCGCCAGAAGTCGCGGACCGTGTCGCGGTACTTTCCGTTCCACTCCGTCCACTGGGGCGGGAAGTTGCCGACCTGGTAGCCGCCGGGGCCGATGTCCCAGGGCTCGGCGATGAGCTTGACCTGCGAGACCACCGGGTCCTGCTGCACGAGCTCGAAGAACGCCGACAGCCGGTCGACCTCGTAGAACTCGCGAGCGAGAGTGGAGGCGAGGTCGAAGCGGAAACCGTCGACGTGCATGTCGAGCACCCAGTAGCGCAGGGAGTCCATGATCAGCTGCAGCGTGTGGGGGTTGCCCACGTTCATGCTGTTGCCGGTGCCGGTGTAGTCGGTGTAGTAGCGCTTGTCGTCGTCTTCGAGACGGTAGTAGGCCTCGTTGTCGATGCCGCGCATCGACAACATCGGGCCCATGTGGTTGCCCTCGGCGGTGTGGTTGTAGACCACGTCGAGGATGACCTCGATGTTCGCCTCATGGAGGGCGCGCACCATGCCCTTGAACTCCTGCACCTGCTGCCCGTGGTGGCCCGCGGAGGCGTAGCTGTTCTGCGGCGCGAAGAACGCGATGGTGTTGTAGCCCCAATAGTTCGACAGCCCCTTCTCCTGAAGGGTCGAGTCGTTGACGAACTGATGCACCGGCATGAGTTCGATGGCCGTGACGCCGAGCTTGGTGAGGTGGTCGATCACGGCGGGGTGGGCGATGCCGCTGTAGGTGCCGCGGAGTTCTTCGGGCACGAGGTCGTAGAGCTGAGTGAGGCCCTTCACATGCGCCTCGTAGATGAACGACTCGGCGTACGGCGTCTTCGGCTGGCGGTCGCCCGACCAGTCGAAGAACGGGTTGATGACGACGCCCTTCATCATGTCGGCGGCCGAATCCTCGTCGTTGCGCGAGTCGGGATCGCCGAAGTTGTAGGAGAAGACCGACTGGCCCCAGCGGATGTCGCCGTCGACGGCCTTCGCGTACGGGTCGAGCAGCAGCTTGTTCGGGTTGAACCGCTGGCCGTTCGCCGGGTCGTACGGGCCGTGCACGCGATAGCCGTAGTGCTGCCCGGGCTGCACGTTCGGCAGGTAGGCATGCCAGACGTACGCATCCACGTCTACGAGTTCGATGCGGGTCTCATGCCCCCGCTCGCCGAAGAGGCAGAGCTCTACGCGTTCCGCCCCTTCGCTGAACAGGGCGAAGTTCGTCCCGTTGCCGTCAAAGGTCGCTCCAAGGGGATAACTGGATCCCGGCCATACCTGCTGCACGTGGCTAAAGATAGCCGAGGGATGCGACCCTGCCACTGCCGGGGCGGGCCGTTGACGGGACGGGGGTCGTCGAGTAGGCATCAGGCGCGCTCGGGCGGATGCTGCAGCAGCTCGATGCGTTCGTGGAGGTAGCGCTCGAGCGGCATGAGGCCGCCGGTCGCGCTCCAGCGCACCATCGGCTGCCCGTCGACGACGGCGACGGGTGAACTCGCAGCATCCAGGTCGTCGACATCGATGAGGCGCCAGCCGACGTGCACGGTGCTCCCCTCGCCGAAACCACCGCGGAACGCCGCGGCGGCGAGCGCCGCGCGCTCGCGTTGCGACTCGGCCGTGTACCCGCGGCGGGCCTCCTCCCGGGCCCGCACGATCTGACCGGTCGCGGCGAGCTGCTCGTCGGCGAGGAGCAGCACGCCGAGGTGCCACACCTCCCCCGCCGGCACGATGCGCGGGGCGCGGGCGATGCCGAGGATCGGCCGCGGGGCCTTCAGCTCACCGAGGGCCTCCTTCGGCGCACCGTCGAGACGGCGGCGAGCGGCATGCAGGATGTCGGCGATCACCGGCCGCCCTCCTCATCGGCGTCGTCGGCGCGGCGGGTGCGCGTGGCGGGACGGACGGCGAGCACGACGGGGTCGAAGGCCGGCTTCGTCACGACCGATCGGTCTCCGCGGATCGCCATGCCGAGGAAGGGGTAGAGCAGAACCGACAGCATCGCGGCTCCCACGAGAGCTGCGGCCGTACCCGCATCCAGGGTCCCGTCGGCCACGCCGATGCCGGTGACGGCGACCACGATGGGAAGGGCCGTGGCCCCCAGCATCCCGAGCGCGACACGATCACGCTGCGAGGAGCCGGCGGGCGCGACGAACGAGGCCGGGATGCCCCTCACGACGAGGAGGGCGACGAGGAACAGCGGGACCAGGGCGATCGTGCGCGGCGAGGACACCATCGCCTGCAGGTCGAAGGTGATGCCGGTGTACAGGAAGAAGACCGGCACCAGGAATCCGAAGGCCACGGCCTCCACCTTGCTGTCGACCGCCTCGCGCAACGGCGGACGGGCGTTGCGCATGACGAGTTTCCACAGGACGCCTGCGACGAAGGCGCCGAGGAGCATGTCGAGCTGCAGCGCGATACTCAGCGCGACGAGCGCGCCGACGATGAGGAAGACGATCCGCACGGCCATCTGCCCCGATGTGTGGAGGGTGGCGTTCACGAGACGGTGGATGCGTCCGTGCTCGAAGCGCGCGGCGACGAAGACCGCCCCCGCCGCGATGACGACGAAGACGCCCAGCACGATCGACGCGGCGCCGACGTCGCGCGTGCCGAGGAAGAGCGAGATCGCGACGAGCGGACCGAACTCTCCCACGGCCCCCACCGCGGTGACCGCGCGCCCCCAGGGAGTGCCGAGCTCCCCGGCATCGCGGAGGATCGGCATGAGCGCGCCGAGCGCGGTCGACGCCAGTGCGATCCCGATGAAGACGGCGGGTTCGCCGGGCGCGACGAGCCACCCGACACCGAGGCCCGCCGCCAGGCTCAGCACCCATCCCGCACCGGCGCGTGCCCCCGACCGTCCGCGGAGGGCGGCGAAGTCGATCTCGTTCCCGGCCATGAAGAAGAGCATGGCGAGGCCGAACGACGCGAAGATGCCCACGATGTCGGAGGGCGCGATCCACCCGAGCACGCTCGGTCCGACGATGATGCCGAGGGCCAGTTCGAACACGACGATGGGTACGCGCACCCATCGGCCGAGACCCCGTGCGGCGAGCGGGGCGAGCACCGCGAGCAGCGGGAGGAGGAAGAATCCCGCGTCGAGGAGCGCCATGGGCACACCTTAGCGAGGGCGCGAGCGCCGGACACGTGTTCCGTCCGCGTCGGGAACGGCCGCCGCCGCCCGCTCGGCCTCCTTCGCGGCCTTCTTCGAGCGCTCCAGGAGCCGGGCGTGCTCTTCGTCGATGCGGGCGACCTCCTCGTCGGCGGCCCGTGCGTCCTCGGTCATCCGCGCCAGTTCGCCGCGCAGATCCTCCACGCGCTCGTGCAGGCGGTCGGCTCGCTCGCGCCGCTTCGCCCGGCGCTCCTGCGCCCGCGCGAGCTCGCGGTCGGCGTCGGCGGCGGCGCGCTGCGCCTCTCGCGCGGCAGCCTCCGCGGCCTTGCGCCGCCGGCGCTCGGCGAGGTCGTCGCGCGAGCGCGCCGGAGCCGCGGGCGCGAGGCCCGGCACCGATCCTGCGACCAGGTCGTCGGGCGGCGACGCCCCGCCGAACCCGTTCGCCTCCAGGGTGCGCACGAGCCGGCCCGTCAGCACGACGGCCGCGGCGGCAGCATCCACCACCGCTGCGTTCACCGTCTTCTCCACGTCATCGCGCGCGGCCGGGCTGAGGGTCGTCCCGGCGTCGCCGGCGAGCTCGGCCGCGCGCCGGGCGAGCCCTGCGACGAGCGCCCGCCGCTGCTTCCCGAGGCGGGCGAGTTCTGCGGCGTCGAGGTCGTCCTGTGCCTCGCGCAGCGCCTGCGAGAGCTCGACCGCCTGCCCCAGCTGGCCGTCGCGGACGAGGAGGTTCACCGCCCACGCGGCGACCGTGGGCTTGCGCAGGGCCTTGATCTGCGCGGCCAGCGGGCCGGTGGCAGCGGCCGCCCGCGCGTTGCGCGCGGAGGTGAACTCGCCGGGCGTGACGGCGTAGAGGTCGTCGGCGACCGCGTCGACGTCGCCGGGCGCGGCGGTACTCACCATGCCCCCCATTGTGCGCCCACCCGGCCCGGGCCGGCCGGGTCAGATCGAGACGACCCCGGGTGCGCCGCCGCGGATCTCACGATGCAGCCGCTCCATGCGCTGGTCGAGCTCGGCGGCCGTGTCGGCAGCATCCTTGAGTCCGGCGAGCAGTTCGTCGGGCACGAGGCGGTCGTACTTGTAGTAGATCTTGTGCTCGAGGCTCGCCCAGAAATCCATCGCGATCGTGCGGAACTGCACCTCCACCGGAACGTCGACGCGGCCCGTCGACAGGAAGACCGGCACCGTGACGATCGCGTGCAGGCTCTTGTATCCGTTGGGTTTGGGCTCTGCGATGTAGTCCTTGACGCTGATGACCGTGATGTCGTCCTGCTGCGTGAGGAGATCGAACAACCGGTAGGCGTCGGTGGTGAAGCTGCACGTGATGCGCACGCCGGCGATGTCGGTGATCGACGCGCGGATGCTCTCGAAATCGGCGTCGACGCCCTTTCGCCGCACCTTCTCCGCCAGGCTGTCGGGCGACTTCACGCGGCCCGAGACGTGCTCGATCGGGTTGTAGTCGTGCACCTCCTCGAACTCCTCGCGGAGGATCGAGATCTTCGTCTCGATCTCCTGGAGTCCGAAGCGGTACTCCATGAGGAAGCGCTGGAACTCGTCGCGCATCGCGCGCAGAGCCGTGGCCGAGACGGTGATCTGCTGCTCGTCGCGCTCGGGCATGGTCTCCACGGTATCGATGAGGGCTACGAGGGGGCTGTGAGATGCGTCCACCGCCGAGGGTGCCCGTTTCGGCCATTCGTGCCCGAAAACGGCGGCACCCTCGGCGGAAACGGGCACTCTCGGCGCGCAGGTCAGTGGTGCACGGGGTGGCGGCGCTCCAGCGCCGAGCCCTCGACGTCGACGTTCGGGGTGATCCTGTCGAGCCAGCGGGGCAGCCACCACGCCGAGCGGCCGAGCAGGTGCATGAGCGCGGGCATCAGCAGCATCCGCACGATGAAGGCGTCGAACAGGACGCCGAGTGCGAGGCCGAAGCCGATCGACTTGATCATCACCGACTCGCTCGTGATGAAGCCGCCGAACACCGCGATCATGATCAACGCCGCGGCGATCACGACGGTGCGCCCGGCACGGAACCCCTGGGCGACCGCGAGCCTCGCGGGTGCACCGTGGGCGTACGCCTCCCGCATGCCGGTGGCGAGGAAGAGTTGGTAGTCCATCGCCAGCCCGAAGAGAATGCCGACGAGGATCACCGGCAGGAAGCTCAGGATCGGCCCGGGGTTGTGCACTCCGAGGAGCGAACCGAACCAGCCCCACTGGAACACGGCGGTGACCGCCCCATACGTCGCGAACAGCGAGAGCACGAAGCCCGCCGTCGCGATGAGCGGCACGAGGAGCGAACGGAACACCATCACCATGATGAGGAACGACAGGCCGACCACGACGACGAGGTAGACCGGCAGCGCGTCGGCGAGTCCCTCGGAGATGTCGATGTTGATAGCCGCCTGACCCGTGACGCCGAGGGTGATGTCGCCGCCGATCGGGGGCAGTTCGCGAAGGTCGCGTACGAGCGTCTCCGTCGAGACGCTGCTCGGGCCTTCGGCGGGCACGACCTGGAAGACGCCGAGGCCGTTGTCGTCCGACACGGCCACCGGGGCGACCGCGACGACGTCGGTCTGTGCGCCGAGCTCGCGCGCGACACTCAGCTGAGCGTCGAGCACCTGGTCGGCGTCGAGTCCGTCGGGGAAGGTCGCGACCACGAGCAGCGGTCCGTTCACGCCCTCGCCGAAGGCGTCCTGCGTGAGCGTGTAGGCGCGGTACGCGGTGGAGTCCTCGGCCTCCGAGCCGCCATCGGGAAGACCGAGGCGCATCGACAGCGCGGGGATCGCGACGACCAGGAGCACGACGACGGCGACGACGGAGGTCACGACCGCCCGCAGGGTCGACATCGGGCGCACGCGGGTGTGGGTGGTCTCGGCCTCACCGGCGTCGGATGCTGCGGCGGCGGCGGCAGCGCGGGCCCGCGCACGGCGGCCCAGCACACGGGTTCCGGCGAGGCTCAGGAGCGCGGGGGTGAGCGAGACCGCGATGAGAACGGCGATCGCGACGCTGAGCGCGCCAGCCGTCCCCATGAGTCCGAGGAAGGGGACCCCCGTGATGTTGAGCGCCAGGAGCGCCACGATGACGGTCGTGCCGGCGAACACGACGGCGTTGCCGGCGGTGCCGTTGGCGAGGCCGATGGACTCGTCGACGCGGGCCCCCTGCAGCAGCTGCTTGCGGTGGCGGTAGAGGATGAACAGCGAGTAGTCGATGCCGACCGCGAGGCCGAGCATCACCCCGAGGATCGGGGTGACCGAGGCCATCTGCACGACGCCGGAGAACGCCAGCGTCGCCATCGCGCCGATCGCCACGCCCACGATCGCAGTGACGAGCGGGAAGGCGGCCGCCAGGAGCGAGCCCAGCACGACGACGAGCACGATCGCCGCGATCGCGACGCCGACGACCTCGCCGACGCCGAGGATCTCCGGCACGCCCTGCGAGATGTCGGTCGAGAAGGCGACCTCGACCCCGTCGATGGGCGCGGACGCGAAGTGGTCGACCACAGCATCCTTCGACTCCTGGGAGAGCTCGAGCCGGGGTTCGGTGAACGAGACGTTCACGAGCGCCGTGGCGCCGTCGGCCGACAACACGCCGATGCCGTCGGCGAGAGAGAGCAGCTCCGCGCCGCGCTGGAGCGCGGCCTCGTTCTCATCGATCGTGGCGAGCCCGTCGGTCAACTGCTGCTGCTGGGCGTCGAGCTGCGCACGCTGCGCGTCGAGCGCCGCCTGCTGCGCGTCGATCTCGGTCGTGGGGAACCCGGCCGCTTCGGCCTGCGCCCTCGCCGCGTCGAGCTGGGCCTGGCCGGCCTCGAGCTGGGCGCGGCCGGCGTCGAGCTGGGTTTGACCGTTCTCGGCTTGCGCGCGGGCGTCGTCGATCTGCGCCTGACCGTCGGTGACCTGGGCGGCCTGGTCGGCGAGCTGCTGCGCGGCGGCGAACGGATCGATGACGTCGGCGACGTCGGGGAGGTCTCTGGCCGACTCGGCGAGCGCCGTGATCTCGGCGCGCTGCGCGTCGGTGAACGCCGACCCGTCGGCGGCGTGGAAGACGACCTGGCCGGAGGCGCCGCTGAAGCCGGGGAGCTCGTCCTGGAGCTGCGTGATGACGTCTCCCGATGCGGTGCCGGGGATGTCGAAGCTCGAACTGAGGCCCTTGTATCCGATGAGGAATCCGCCCCCGGCGATCCCGAGGATCACGATCCACGCGACGATCACCGTCCACGCGCGGCGCGCGGCAAAGGTTCCCAGACGGTGCAGCAGCTCGGCCATTGTCATCCTCTAGATCCGCGGGGCAGACCCCACGGAGGAGGCGCCTCGACTCCGATAAGCGTGGCTAAGATAACACGGACCGTCTCGTCTTCAGTGAGAGGAGCCCGTATGCCCCTTCCCCGCAGCGGACCCGTGCGCAGCGAAGCCGCGCGCCTGTCGATCCTCGAGGCGACCGCCGCCCTCATCGCCGAGCGCGGCTACGACCACCTCACGATGGAGGGCATCGCCGCTCGCGCGGGTGTCGGCAAGCAGACGATCTACCGCTGGTGGCCCTCGAAGGGCGCCGTGACGGCGGAATGCCTCCTCGAGGGGATGCTCGCTCCCGGGCGATTCCAGCTGCCGCACACCGGTGACGTCCGACGCGACCTCGCGAGCTGGCTGGGAGAGATCTTCGGCTATCTCGGCAGCGAGCAGGGCGAGAGCATCCTGCGCTCGCTGATCGGCGCCGCCGCCGAGAACGCCGACGTCGGTCGACGTCTTCGCGACGCGCTCTTCCGCGCCGACTCGCTCTCGGCGCGCCTCACGGCGGCGATCGGCACGACCTCGAACCTGCCACCCGACGCCCCCGTCGAAGAGCTCGCCGAGGCGCTCATCGGTGCGGTACTGCTGCGCGCCCTGAGCCGCGAGCCGGTCGCCCCCGGCGACGCCGAGCGCCTCCTTGACGCGGTGCTCGGGCGCTGAGCCTCAGCGCGCCGTCGCCGAGAGTGCCCGTTCCTGCCATCGGCGCCCGAAAAAGCGGGCACGTTCGGCCGAAACGGGCACCGTCGGCGGCGAAGGAGCGTCAGCGCGACTCTGCGGCGCGCAGTGCGGCGATCTCGTCGTAGCGGGAACGGATGCTGCGACGCGTGTCGTGCGGAGGTTCGCGGTCGATGGCGACCGGCCAGCCCGGGCGTGCTCCCGTGAGCGCCCACGCCGCCTGACGCGCGGCCCCGAGCGCCACGTACTCCCCCGGCGACGGCACCGCCACGGGCGCGTCGAAGACCTGCCCGGCGATCACGGCGACGCCCTCGTTGCGCGCCGCGCCGCCCACGAGCAGCACGCGTCGCGCCTCGACGCCGAGCGAGCGGATCGCGTCGAGCCCGGTCGCCAGTCCCGCGAGCATGCCCTCGATCGCCGCGCGCGCGAGGTCGGATCGCGTGGTGTTCGCCAGCGACAGCCCCGAGATCGACGCCCGCGCCCCCGGCAGGTTCGGCGTGCGCTCGCCCTCGAACCACGGGACGAGCACCATTCCCCCCGCGCCGGGCTGGGCCTCCAAGGCGAGGGCGCCCAGCTCCTCGTGCGTGACGCCGAGCAGGCGCGACGTGGCGTCGAGCACGCGAGCCGCGTTGAGCGTGGCGACCAGCGGCAGATACCCACCGGCGGCGTCGGCGAACCCGGCGACGGTGCCCGACGCGTCCGTCACCGGATCCTCGGTCACGGCGAACACCGTGCCCGACGTGCCGAGCGAGACGACCACGTCGCCGGGCTTCGCGTCGAGCCCGAGGGCAGCTCCCGCGTTGTCGCCGGCGCCCGCGGCGACGACGGCGCCCGCGGCGGTGGTCCCCGCGCTCTCCTGCGCGTCGAGCACGCGCGGCAGCACCGCGTCGTGGCCGAGTGCCCGCACGAGCAGATCGCGGTCGTAGCCCGCGGCTCCCCAGTAGGCCGTGCCCGACGCATCCGACCTGTCGGTCGTCAGCGCCTCGAGGTCGGGTCGCTCGGGACCGTAGCCCCGGAGGCGCCAGGTCAGCCAGTCGTGCGGCAGGGCGACGGCGGCCACCCGGGCGGCGGCCTCGGGCTCGGCGTCGCGCAGCCAGCGGAGCTTCGTCGCGGTGAACGAGGCCACCGGCACCACCCCGGTGCGGCGCGCGTACTCATCGGCGCCCACCTCTGCGACGAGGTCGGCGGCCGCCTGCCCCGAACGCGTGTCGTTCCACAGCAGCGCGGGCCGGATCACCCGACCGTCCGCATCGAGCACGACCATGCCGTGCTGCTGTCCTGCGACCGACACCGCAGCGACGTCGGCGAAGCCGCCGGCGACCGCGATCGCCGACTGCAGGGCCGTCCACCACGCCTCGGGATCGACCTCGGTGCCCTCGGGGTGAGACGCCCGCCCCTCCCGCACGATGAGTCCGGTGGCAGCATCCACCACGACGACCTTGCACGACTGCGTCGACGAATCGACTCCTGCCACGAGCGTCATCGCGCTCTCCTTCTGTTCACGTCGAACTTCTCAAGTGAAAGTCCAAGACACCCGGGCGGCGCGATGGTCGCGCCCGGGTGTCTTGGACTCTCGATGGGTGGCGGATGCTGCGTCAGCCGCGGGCGCCGAGCAGGTGCTCGGTCGCGAGCTGCTGCAGGCGCACGAAGCCGAAGCCGTGTCCGCCGAGGTACGCATCGGCGTCGAAGTCCTCGTACGCCGAGCGGTCGGCGAGGAAGTCGTCGTAGGTCTCGCCCTCGTTGAGGGTGGGCTGCGACAGCTCGGCGACCTTCGCGGCGGCGAGCGCCTCCTGCACTTCGGGGTCGGCGCGGAAGGCCGCGGCGCGCTCCTTCAGCAGCAGGTAGGTGTGCATGTTCGCCTTGGCCGAGTCCCACACGCCCGTCTCGTCCTCGGTGCGGCTGGGCTTGTAGTCGAAGTGGCGCGGGCCGTCGTAGGCGGGGACGCCGCCCGGGCCGCCGTTCTCGAGCAGGTCGACCAGCGCGAACGCGTTGTGCAGGTCGCCGTGGCCGAAGACGAGGTCCTGGTCGTACTTGATGCCGCGCTGGCCGTTGAGGTCGATGTGGAAGAGCTTGCCGTGGTACAGCGCCTGAGCGATGCCGGCGGAGAAGTTGAGCCCGGCCATCTGCTCGTGGCCGACCTCGGGGTTGACGCCGACCAGCTCGGGGCGCTCGAGCGAGTCGATGAAGGCGATCGCGTGGCCGAGCGTCGGCAGAAGGATGTCTCCGCGGGGCTCGTTGGGCTTGGGCTCGATCGCGAACCGGATGTCGTACCCCTTGTCGGTGACGTAGTCGCCGAGGAGGTTCACGGCCTCGCGGTAGCGCTCGAGAGCGGCACGGATGTCCTTGGCCGAGTCGTACTCGGCGCCCTCGCGGCCGCCCCACATGACGAACGTCTTCGCGCCGAGCTCGGCGCCGAGGTCGAGCTGGCGGAAGACCTTGCGCAGGGCGTAGCGACGCACGTCGCGGTCGTTGGAGGTGAAGCCGCCGTCCTTGAAGACCGGGGCGCTGAAGAGGTTGGTCGTGACCATCGGGACGATGAGGCCGGTGTCGGAGAGCGCGCCCTTGAGGCGGTCGATCTGCGTCTGGCGCTCGGCGTCGGTCGATCCGAACGCGAACAGGTCGTCGTCGTGGAACGTGAGGCCGTAGGCGCCCAGTTCGGCGAGCTTCTCCACGGCGTGCACCACGTCGAGGGCAGGGCGGGTGGGACCGCCGAAGGGGTCGGTTCCGTTGTAGCCGACGGTCCAGAGACCGAAGGAGAACTTGTCAGCGCGGGTGGGGGTGGTCATGGGGGCTCCTGCTCGACCTCGAACAAATATGTTGGCCTTAACAACCTAATCCATACGACCGACCGCGTCCAGTGCCGGCGCGGCGTCTGTCCTCTGGCACAGTAGAGACGTGAGCGAAGCGGCAGCGAGGGGCGACGGCGTTCGGCGCGCCAATCTGTCCCGCATCCTCCGCCTCGTGCACGTCGACGGGCCGCGATCGCGTGCCGCGCTCACCGAGGCGACCGGGCTGAACCGCTCCACGATCGCCGCGCTCGTCGGCGAACTCGTCGATGCGGGCCTCGTCGAGGAGCGCGCTCCCGACTCGCTCGGCCGTGTCGGGCGCCCCTCCCCCGTCGTGGCCCCCGACGGCCGCGTCGTCGCGATCGCGGTCCACCCCGAGGTCGACGCGACGACGATCGCCGCCGTCGGTCTCGACCGCCGCGTCGTCGCGCGCGACCGTATCGAGACCGCGGGGCCTCCCACGCCCGAGGAGACCGCCGCCCTCGTCGCCACGCACCTCGGCGGGTGGCGCACCGGCGCACTCCGCGACAGCCGTATCGAGGGCATCGGGCTCGCCGTGCCGGGGCTCGTGCGCTCCGCCGACGGACTCGTGCGGATCGCCCCGCACCTCGGCTGGACCGACGCGCCGCTGCGCGACCTCGTCGCCGAAGCGACGGGCCTGCACACCGCGGTCGGCAACGACGCGAGCCTCGGAGCACTGGCCGAGCACCTCTTCGGCGCCGCCCGAGGGGCCGACGACGTCATCTACCTCAACGGCGGAGCGAGCGGCATCGGCGGCGGCCTGATCGTCCACGGGGTTCCCGTCGGCGGCGCCGGCGGCTATGCGGGAGAGTTCGGCCAGAACCGTCCCGCCGCCGGTGCCGACCGCCGCGCGACGGAGGGTGTGCTCGAAGACGAGGTCAGCCGTTCGCGGCTGCTCGCCGCGGTGGGCCTGGAGAGCTCCGATGAGCCGACGCTCGCCGCTGCCCTCGCCTCGGCGACGGAGCCCGGCGTGGCCGAAGAGGTCGCGCGGCAACGCCGCATCCTCGTCACCGCCCTCGCCAACGCCGTCAACGTCTTGAACCCGGCCGTGGTGGTGCTCGGCGGGTTCCTGGCGACGATCGCCGCCGACGCGATTCCTTCCCTCGTCGAGGGTGTGCGGGCGCAGTCGATGCCCGGCGTGGCCGATGCGCTCGAGCTGCGGCTCGCGGTGCTCGCCGAGGACCGCCTGCTCATCGGCGCCGCCGAGATCGCCTTCGCCGAGCTCCTGCGCGCCCCCTCGCCCGCCTGAATCCGGCTCAGACCGACACCGACACCCGATCGACGCGGGCGACCACCAGCCGCGCATCGGTCGGCGCGACCTCGTGCACGTCGCCGACGATGGCCAGCAGGGCGGTCGCCTCCTTCTCGACGCACGAGGGCCCGACCCACAGCTCGACCTCACCGGGCTCGACGATGCGGCGCATCGACGCATCGCTGAAGGCGAGACGCGTCGTGGGAACCTCGAACACGACCCGCACCTCCTCTCCCGGGGCGAGCTCCACGCGCCGGTAGCCGATGAGCTGCGCCACGGGACGGGTGACGCTCGCGAACAGATCGCGCGCGTAGAGCTGCACCAGCTCGGTGCCCGTGACGGACCCCGTGTTGCGCACCGTCACCGCGGCCGAGAACGACGCCCCGGCCCGCACCTCGTCGTCGACGCTGAGATCACGTCGCTCGAACGTGGTGTAGCCGAGGCCGTGACCGAACGGCAGCGTCGGCGAGCTGGCGGCGCTGGTGATCTCCGAGTCTCCGCCGAGGATCGGATGCAGGTAGCTGAACGGCTGCGCACCGGCTGAGCGCGGCAGCGACACCGGCAGATGCCCCGACGGGTTCACACGCCCCGACAGAACCGCGGCGATGGCCTCGCCTCCTGCCTCCCCGGGGAAGAACGCCTGCAGCACGGCGGCAGGGCGGCGGTCGCCGCTGAACGCCCAGTCGATGGCATACGGGCGGCCGGTGAGCAGCACCGCGACCACCGGCGTTCCGGTGGCGACGAGCGTCTCGACCAGCTCTCGCTGCAGCCCCGGCAGGTCGAGGCTCTCGCGATCGTTGCCCTCACCGACGGTTCCGCGGCCGAAGAGCCCGGCCCGGTCGCCGACGACGACGATCGCGATGTCGGCCTCGCGCGCGATCTTCTCGGCCTCGGCGAAGCCCGCTCGATCGGTGCCCTCGACATCGCATCCGACCGCCGAGGCGATCTCCGCGCCGGCGAACTCGAGCCGCAGGGCGTCGAGCACGGTCGGGATCTCGATGCCGAGAGGGGTGCCCGGGTGATGGGCGAGCACGTGGTTGACGAACGAGTAGCAGCCCATCAGGGGTTCGGATGCTGCCGCGTTCGGGCCGATGACGGCGACCCGCCGCGGCCCGGTCACGGGTAGCGTGCCGTCATTGGCGAGCAGCACGACCGACTCCTCGGCGAGGCGTCGGGCGATGTCGCGGTGATCCGGGGTGTCGAGGTCGACAAAGCTCGGAGGATCGGCGAAGGTCTCGTCGAGCAGGCCGAGCTGCTCCTTCTGCGTGAGTACGCGCATCACCGCCCGGTCGACGAGCGCCTCATCGATCCGCCCCGAGCGCACGCCCTCCGCGAGCGGCGCGAGGAACGCGTCGCCGGTGGGCAGCTCGACGTCGATGCCGGCCCGGAGGGCGAGCTCGGCGGCAGCGCCGAGGTCGGCGGCGACCGCGTGCATCGAGTGCAGGAATGCCACCGAGAAGTAGTCCGACACGACGACGCCGTCGAAACCCCACTGCTCGCGAAGGATTCCCTCGAGGTAACGAGGGGTGGCTCCGACGGGCTCGCCATCGATCTCGGCGTAGGAGTTCATGACCGACCGCGCCCCGCCGTCGCGGATCGCCATCTCGAACGGCGGGAGGAAGACGTCGGCGATCTCCCGAGCACCGGCGTGCACCGGGGCATGATTGCGCCCCGCCTGCGACGCCGAGTACCCCACGAAGTGCTTGAGCGTGGCATGCACACCGGTGCTCTGCAGCCCGCGCACGTACGCGGATCCCACCGTTCCGACGAGGTAGGGGTCTTCGCCGATGCACTCGTCTACCCGCCCCCACCGGGGATCGCGCACGACGTCGAGCACGGGCGCGAGGCCCTGGTGGATCCCCAGCTCCCGCATAGATTCACCGATCGCGCGCCCCATCTCCTCGACGAGGTCGGGGTCGAACGCGGCACCCCACGCGAGCGGCGTCGGGAAGGTCGCGGCCTTCCACGCCGCGAGCCCCGTCAGGCACTCCTCGTGCACGAGTGCGGGGATCCCCAGGCGCGTCTCGGTCTTCAGCCGCCTCTGCTCCCCCCACAGCCACGCGGCGCGCTCGACCGGGTCGACCGGTCGTGTGCCGTAGACGCGTGTGAGGTGCCCCAGGCCGTGCACGGTGGCATCGGCGTATGTCGTGGCCGTGGCCATCTCGCCCGCCATCGGCGCGACGACCTCGTCGCCCTGGTCGACCCAGAATCCCACCAGCTGGGCGAGCTTCTCATCGAGTGTCATCTGCGCCCACAGCGCGCGCACGCGCGGCGAAGGGCCGGAATTCGTCGGATCTATCACTGCGAGCCCTCTCAGCCCTTGACCGCGCCGGTCAGTCCGCCGACGATGCGGCGCTCGAACAGGCTGAAGAACACCAGCGCCGGGATCATCGACAGCGAGGTGAAGGCGAGCACTCGGGCGGTGTCGACGGAGTACTGCGACGAGAACGCCTGTACCCCCAACGGCAGGGTGAATGTCGCCTCGTTGTTCAAGATGAACAGCGGCAGCAGGTAGCTGTTCCAGCTGCCGATGAACGCGAGGATGCCGGTGGTGATGACGCCCGGCATCGACAGCGGGATGACCATGCGCCAGAAGAATCCGATGCGGCTCGCTCCGTCGATGAAGGCGGCCTCCTCGATCTCGTCGGGGATGGCCCGGAGGAACGGCACGAGGATGATGATCGTCGTCGGCAGCGCGAACGCGATCTGCGGCAGGATCACCCCGGGCAGCGAATTCATCAGTCCGAGGTTGCGCACCACGATGTACAGCGGCGTGATCGCCACCGTGATCGGGAACATCAGGCCGGCGGCGAAGAGCGCGTAGAGCACTCCGCGCCCGCGGAATCGGTACCGTGCGAGCACGTAACTCGCCATGAGGCCGAGGATCACCGCGCCGGCCGTCGTCGCCAGCGCGGCGATGGCGGAGTTGAGCACCTGTCGCCAGAAGATCCCGCCCTGCAGCACGCTGAGATAGTTCTCCACGAGCCACGGCCCGGGGAATCCCGCCGGGTCGGTGGTGATCTGCGAGTTCGAGCGGAATCCGCCGAGCACGATGTAGGCGACGGGTGCCAGGAGCAGCGCGATCACCGCGAGCGCGAGGAAGTAGACGAGCGGGTTTCCCCAGGGGAGCTTCGGGCGGTCGCGGGTCTTCCGCGCGCCGGTGCGCGTTGTCACAACGGCTGTCGCAGTGCTCATCGGCGTTTCCCTCCGGTCAGTGCGCCCTGCGTGTCGCGCCGCAGTACGAAGCGCTGATAGATCAGCGCGACGACGAGCGAGATCACGAAGATGACGACGGCGACGGCGTTGCCGTAGCCGTAGTTGCCGGCGTTGCGCCCCTCGGAGACCATGTAGGTCGCCATCGTGGACGTGCCCGCCGTGGAGGCCACGTACTGGCCCCAGATGATGTAGACGAGATCGAACAGCTGCAGTGAGCCGATGATCGACAGGAACGCCCAGATGCGCAGTGTCGGTCCGAGAAGCGGCAGCGTGATGCGCCACTGGATCTGCCAGTACGACGCGCCGTCGATCGCGGCCGCCTCCGACAGTTCCTCGGGGATGCCCTGGAGGCCGGCGAGGAAGAGGATGACGGCGAAGCCGACGTACTTCCACGTGATGATGACCATCAGCGTCCAGATGGCGATCGACGGGTTGGCGAGCCAGTCCTGCTCCAGGCTGCTCAGACCGAGGTTCTCGAGCAGACCGTTCAACGCGCCGTTCTGCTGGAGCATGAGGCTCCACCCGACCCCGACCACGACTTCAGCGATGACGTAGGGGACGAAGATGAGCACGCGGATGATGGACTGCCCGCGCATCCGGCGGTTCAGCAGAAGCGCGAGGATGAGCGCCACCGGCCCCTGCAGGACGAGGGAGGCGACCACGATGAAGGCATTGTGCCCCAGGGCTTCGTGGAAGTTCGTGTCCTGCAGGATGATCAGGTAGTTGTCGAAACCGACGAAGTCGGTCGGCGCCCCGTAGCCCTTCCAGTTGAAGAAGCCGTAGTAGGCGGCGGCGACGACGGGGAAGATGACGAAGCCGAGGAAGACGAGGAGCGCGGGACCGACGAGGAGCGCGATCTCGATGCGCCCCGCCCAGCCGATGCCCTTACGGCGTCGGCCGACCGGCGGGAGCGACGTTGTGACGTCGCCCCCGCCGTGCCCCGCGACCTCGACGGGAGCCGGGGGCTCCGTGGTCGATGCGTCGCGGACGTACATTCGCCGCGTCCTAGCCCTTCGCCGCGGCGGCGTTGACCGCGTCGACGAGCTCCTGCGGTCCGCTCTGTCCGGCCAGCAGGTCGACCACGGCGACGTTGAGAGCGTTACCCACGTTCAGCCCGTAGACCGTGTCGAGCCACTGCGACACGTACGGCGCGGCGCTGTAGGCCTCGATGATCTGCTGCAGGTAGGGCTCGGTGACCGCTTCCTGGGCGACGGTGTTGACCGGCGGGGCGTTGAAGGCCTTGTAGTAGGCCTCCTGCACGTCGGAGGTCGCGAGGTAGTTCAGGAAGTCGACGCACGCGTCGGGAGCATCGACCGAGCAGGAGTACCCGTCGACACCACCCATGATCGAGCCGGGTTCCCCGTCACCACCGGAGACCTCGGGGAACGGGAACCAGGCGAGGTCCGCGAGCGGCTGCTGGTCGGGCGTGAGCGAGCTGATGACACCCGGGTTCCAGGCGCCCATGAGCTCCATGCCCGCCTGGCGGTTCGCCAGCAGACCGGCCGACGAGCCCGCGCCCTGCTGAGCGGAGGTGGAGAGGAAGCCCTCGTTGTACGGCGAGGTGTCGGCGAAGCTCTGGAGGTTCTCCGCAGCATCCAGCCAGCACGGGTCGTCGAAGTTCATCTCCGAAGCCGCATCGGCCATTGCCTCAGGGCTGCAGGCACGCAGCGCGAAGAAGTAGTACCAGTGCGCCGCCGGCCAGGCGTCCTTCCCACCGAGGGCGATCGGGGAGACGCCGGTGGCCTTGAGTGCCTCGACGTCGGCTTCGAGGTCGTCGATCGTCTCCGGCGTGCCCTCGATTCCCGCGGCGTCGAAGAGGTCTTGGCTGTAGAAGATGCCGCCGGGGAGAACGGCGACCGGCATGGCGTAGACCTTGCCGTCGAGCGTGTTGGCCCCGAAGGATGCCTCGGGGATCTCGCTGGTGGCGGTGTCCGAGAGCAGATCGGTGAGGTCCTTGACCTGACCGGCCTCGACCATGGCCGCCATCTTCCCGCCGCCGCGCTGGAGGAACAGGTCGGGCGCATCGCCCGAGTTGAGGGCCGTCTGCAGTTTGCCGTCGAGCTCCTCGTTCTGCAGTGCCTGGATCTCGATCGTCACGCCGGGGTTGGCCGCTTCGAAATCGGCGACCGTCGTTTCCCAGAACTCCTGGCCGGGGCCGGTCGAGGAGTTGTGCCAGAGGGTCATCGAGACGCTGCCGTCGGCGGACTCCGAGCCGCCTCCGGAGCATCCGGCGAGCGCGAGCGCTCCGGTGAGGGCGACGGCGACGCCTGCCCCGATTCTGCTGAGCTTCATGTGATCCACCTGTTCTCTTCGTTGAGTGCGGGCTCTGTCGACGAGCCGCCGGGTCCTATCCGGGCCGATGATGCGGTGCGAGGGCCTGCGGACGCGTCCAGTGTCACCCAGCAATTCCAGACCGTCAAACGTTTTCGAAATCATTTTCAAAGGTCCTAGGATCAGGTCTCATGGCAAGACGAGCGACGATCCACGACGTGGCCGCGGCGGCCGGCGTGTCGGTCGCGACGGTGTCGAAGGCTGTGAACGGCCGGTACGGCGTCGCCGAAGAGACCGCCGCGCGCGTGCTCCAGGCTGTGTCCGATCTCGGATACGAGTCGAGCCTCGTGGCCAGCAGCATGAGATCGAGGCGCACCGGGGTCATCGGGGTCCTCGTCGCCGACTTCGAGCCCTTCAGCGCCGAGATCCTCAAGGGTGTGGGCTGGGGCCTGCGCGAGACGCATTACGACCTCCTCGCCTACAGCGGCTCCCGACAGCACTCCGACCAGGGGTGGGAGCGGCGTTCGCTCAGCCGCCTCAGCGGCACCCTGATCGACGGCGTGATCATGGTCACCCCCACCGTGCTCGAGGTGAACACCGAGGTGCCGATCGTCGCGGTCGACCCGCACACCGGTCACGCCGATCTCCCGACGGTCGAGTCCGACAGCTTCGCCGGCGCCCACCAGGCGACCAGCTATCTCGCCGAGCTCGGCCACACGCGCATCGGATTCCTCGCCGGGCGCCCCGACCTGCGCTCGTCGATCCTGCGCGAAGCCGGGTATCGTCGAGCGCTCTCCGATGCCGGCCTCCCCCACGATCCGCGTCTCACGCGGGTCGGCAGCTACCTCGCCGACGCGGTGGCCGTCGAGGCACGCATTCTTCTGGAGACCGCACGGCCGCCGACTGCCGTCTTCGCAGCGAACGACGTGTCGGCACTCGGGCTCATCCGCGTGGCGGAGCAGCTCGGCATCCGCGTTCCCGACGACCTGTCGGTGATCGGATTCGATGACATCCCCGACGCGTCGCAGTCCGCGATCCCCCTCACGACCGTTCGCCAGCCGATGCAACGGCTCGGCGCCACGGCTGCCTCCATGTTGGTCGCACTCATGTCGGGACAGGCCCCTGAGCAGACGCACGTCGAGCTACCGACGCGTTTGGTTCCGCGCGCGACGACCGCGCCTCCGCGCGGCGCCATCGCTTCGCGGACGATCGTCTGATCGACGGGTTCAGCGGGGTACGCGTGCGCGACGGGGAACGAGCTCGCCGTCGATGACGTCGATGGCCAACAGGCCCGCGAAGACGTCTGCGGGGTCGGTCGCGTCGTTCGGGTGTCCGTCGTTGTCGGACGCCGTGGGGCCAGGATGTGTGGTCACAGCCAGGTTCTCCCTTCCGGTCATCACCCCACAATGACAGCCGCCCCCCGCACGTCCGGTCCCCTTGACAAGCACGGAGGCGATACGCATCCGCCCACATGGCCCGTTAGGGTGAGGCGTATGGGCACCATCTACTACGGCGGGTCGGCGACTCCCATCCAGATCGAAGATCGTGCGCTCGCTCATCTGAAGGTCGTCATCGCCACGAAGCTCCGCCGTGGCGAGAGCTTCACGGTCTCGTGGCGCCATCCCGATGACCAGCCGCACGGCCGCAGCACAGTGTGGCTGCACCCGTCGATCCCCCTGCGCTTCGTCTTCGACGACCCCGAACCCGCGCTCCTGAGCCGGGAATGGGTGGAGGAGCTCGCCAATTCCGCCAGCTCTTCGGGCGGGATCATGCTCGTCGCCGAGCTCTTCGATGTCGCGACGCCGGAGACCGCGCCAGAGTCCACGGCGAGCTGAGGGCGACCGCGGCGTCAGCCTTCTTCGACGAAGGCGTCTTCCGACGGCTCCGGCACGATCGCCAGTCCGTTGGGCCCGCTGGCGACGAGCATCAGCTCCTCGACCCACGCCCGGTTGATCCGCGGGCTGCGGCTGCCGAAGAAGTGGAACTGGATCGGCACCGAAGGGTGCATCCAGAAGCTCCGCCTCCCGCTGCCGTCGCCCACCTCGATGTCGAACATGAACGACTCCGAGCGACGCAGCTTGTTCATCACCACGATGCGGAGGTGCGCCAGCGTGCGGTCATCGATGTCGACCGAGTTCGCCATCGTGTCGTAGATGAATCTGCCCATGTGGCGAGCCTACCCGTCACGGAGAGCGTCCCCCTTGCCATCCCGACGCACCGCTCGCAAGGCCCCCTTCGAGGAGGAGACGACGAGGTAGCGTGGCGGGGTGGGAACGATCTACTACGGAGACTCCTCGGCGCCGGTCGAGATCGAGGACCGCGCTCTCGCGCACCTCAAGGTGGTCATCGCGACCAAGCTGCGCAGGGGCGAGAGCTTCACCCTCTCGTGGACGCACGCCGACGACGCCGAGCCCGGGCGCAGCACGGTCTGGCTGCACCCGTCGA
This sequence comes from Microbacterium sp. Gd 4-13, assembly GCF_003095395.1. Taxonomy (GTDB): domain Bacteria; phylum Actinomycetota; class Actinomycetes; order Actinomycetales; family Microbacteriaceae; genus Microbacterium. The sequence goes on along the minus strand of NZ_QEIJ01000004.1, from coordinate 6,883 downwards.
TTCCCCTGCGCTTCGTCTTCGACGACCCCGAACCCGCGCTCCTGAGCCGGGCGTGGATCGAGGAACTCGCCGCATCGGCGAACTCCTCCGGCGGCCTCATGCTCGTCGCCGAACCCACCGACGACAGCAGCCGCTCCTCGTGAGTTGAGCCGTCAGCGCTCGTCGAGCATCTCGCGCACGCCGTCCTCGAGCGCTGCCGGCACGACGAGCGGCCGACCGGCCGTGAACGCCTCCCACTCGCGCAAGAGGATCGTCTCGATCCTCGTGACCGACACGTTCGGGTAGTCGACGCACAGGCGTGAGACGACCGTCGCGAACGGTATGACCTCGACGCCCTCGATGATGACGTGCCCGTCGTCGTCCGAGGGGGCCGACGTCGCCGCATCCGCTCTCCTGGTCTCCATACGAGCCATGGTTCCACGGCGCAACCGGGCGGTCGAATGTTCTGTCGATACCTAGTCAAGCAAGCTTCTTGCCCGCCTCACGACCTCAGGGCAGAACGTCGGATGCGTCGTCGCCGACCGGGTGCGCGTCTACACGGTCGACGGCGTCCTGCAGACGGGTGAGGCACGACACCACGGCGGCACTCTCCTCCGGCGTCATGTCGATCACGGCGGCCATCATGCGCTCGTGCATGTCGCCAAGCGTCGCACGCACCTCTTCGTCGGAGCGGGCTGTGGCCACGACGCGGACGCTGCGGCGATCGGTGGGGTGCGGCACCCGGACGACGTGGTTCGACCGCTCCAGGCGATCGACGATGGCAGTCGTGGAGGCGGTCGAGACGCCGAGGTAGCGGGTCAGTTCGCTCGGGGAGACCTGGCGGTCCTCGCGTGCTGCTTTCAGGAGGTATCGAAGGACGAGCAGTTCGTTCTCGCCCATCGACATCGAGTCGCGGGTGCGACGACGCATCGCGACCTCGGCGGCGCGATACAGGCGGAAGGCCTGGAGCACCTCGACGGCGCGCTGGCGCTGCTCCGCTTCGGTCGCGCCGTACCAGTAGCGCGAGTCGGTCTGTCGCTGTTCCACGCAGGAAATCCTATGTCAGCGCTCGCGGACGGGGCCGGGTGCAGTCCGACGCCGCCCTAGGCCTCGCCGAGCAGTCGCGTGCGCACCTCGCGCCGCAGCACCTTGCCGATGAGCGAACGCGGCAGGTCCTCGACGACGAAGACGCGCTTGGGCACCTTGTAGGCCGCCAGGCGCGTGCGGCAGAACTCACGCAGGGTGGTGACGTCGATCGTCGCACCGGGTCGCAGCACGACCGCCGCAGCGACGATCTCTCCGCCGTCAGGTCGCGGGAGGGCGACGACGGCGGCGTCGGCGACGTCGGGGTGCTGTTGCAGCGTCTCCTCGACTTCGGTCGGCGACACGTTGAAGCCCCCCGTGATGATCAGCTCCTTGAGGCGGTCGACGATCGTGACGAAACCGTCGGGCGCGACGGTGACGATGTCGCCGGAGCGCACCCACCCGCCCTCGAGGAGAGAGTCTGCCGACTCCCCCGGACGACGCCAGTAGCCCTGGAACACCTGGGGTCCCCGGATGAGCAGTTCGCCCGGTTCGCCGGGCTCCACGTCGACCGACGGATCGTCGGGGTCGACCACCCGGATCTCGGTGCTCGGGAACGGGACCCCCACCGTCCCCGGGCGTCGGGAGGGGCCGATGGGGTTGCCGAGCGCGACGGGCGAGGTCTCGGTCATGCCGTAGCCCTCGACGAGCAGACCGCCGGTGGCCTCCTCCCACCTCTCGACGGTCGCGACCGGCAGGCTCATCGCCCCCGAGATGGCGAACCTCACCGATGTCAGGTCGATCGAGCCCTGCGCGGAGGCCCGGGAGAGCTGGTCGTAGATGGGCGGCACGGCGGGCAGGAACGTGGGCGGGCTCTTCTTCGCCGCATCCGACACCAACGACACGTCGAAGGTGGGGAACAGGACGAGACGGGCCCCGATGCTCATCGCGAACGTGAGGCAGAGCGTCATGCCGTACGTGTGGAACAGCGGCAGTACGCCGTAGAAGGTCTCCTCGCCCTCGCGCAGGCCCGGCACCCACGCCCGCCCCTGCATGGCGTTCGCCCGCAGGTTGCCGTGCGTGAGGATCGCCCCCTTCGGCGATCCCGTCGTGCCGCTGGTGTACTGCAGCAGCGCGATGTCGTCGACGGACGGGCGCGGTGTGCGCCGCGGAAGGCGACGGCCCGCGACGAGCGAGTCCCACGAGATCGGATGCTTCGCCCGCGGCTTCGCGGTGAGCTTCGCTCGCGCCGCGCGGGCCTTCGCCACCGGGAGGCGGAGCGCCACGCGCTTGGACCAGGGGAAGGCGTCGGTCATGTCGACGGCGACGATCTGCTCCGGCCGGACGTCCTGCGGGAAGTCATCGACGACGTCGTAGACCTTGTCCCAGACGATGGCGAATTTCGCCTCGTGATCCTCGAACTGGTGACGCAGCTCCCGCGGGGTGTAGAGCGGATTGTGCTCGACGACAATGGCGCCCAGGCGCAGCACCGCGTAGAACGCGACGACGTGCTGGGGGCAGTTCGGGAGGATGAGAGCGACCCGATCGCCCGCGACGACGCCCAGGCGACAGAGCCCCTCGGCGGCCCGTTCGATCTGTTCGCCCAGATCGCGGTACGAGGTGACGGCACCGAAGAACTCCAGGGCCGGAGCCTTGCCGTGCATCTTCACGCTCGCCTCGATCATGTCGGGGAGCGTTTCGACGACCTCGTCGATGTCGTGGGGAACCCCCGGGGCATATGCGGAGAGCCAGACCTTCGACTCGTGCGGATTGGACGTCGCCACGGGCGGGCCTCCCTGGGATAGCAGCGGATTTCCAGGGTAAGCGGCCCGGATGCACGTCGCATTCGCTTGCGCTTCGCGCTCACACGTGCAGGGTGCGGGCGCACACGTGACCGAGGTCGGCACCTACACCGTGGACGAGGCGGGTGCGGATCCTCTCCGCAGGCCCCCCTGACGTCGCTCCCGCGGGGGCGACCTCAGGAGAAGGAAAGCTCGCCCCGCACGATCGAGTCGCCCGAATGGTCGGGGCCGCCGTCCACGGGTTCCTGCGAGACGTCGACCAACGGGAAACGAGCGAGGTCCACACCCGCGGGAACGGTCAGGGTGCCCGTGTCGTCGTCGAGGACGCCGAGGCTCACCAGCTCCGACGCGTCGGCGGCGATGAGCCACACCTCCCGATACGTGTCGGGCGCCGCATCCGCGGAGACCTCGACGCGCACGAACCGTGAGCCGTCCGGATTCTCTTCCACGACCGCGGTGCCCTGGGCGCCGGGATGATCGGGGAACGCCCCGAGGGATGCTTGCGCGATCTCCGTGGGCGTGGTGGAACTCGTCCACGCCCAGGTTCCGAGGCCCGCGCCGGCGACGAGGAGTGCAGCGGCAGCGAGACCCCACCTGGGACCGGGGCGCCGGCGCCTGGCAGCGTGCCTGCGCGCAGCGGCACGGGACGACAACGGGTCGGTCGGGGGCGGCACCGCGCCGGGGACGGGCACCGTCGGTACCGCAGACCTTCCGAGCGCGAGCTCGGAGGCGATGCGCTCCCAGACCACCTCGCGCGGACGCTCGAGATCGCCGGCGTCGAGGGTCGCTCTCCCGGCGAGCGCCGCACGGCGGAGCCCGGCGAGGCTGTCGGCGCACTCGTCGCACTCGTCGAGATGCCGTTCGGTCTCCGATGTCGCGACAGGCTCGCCGAGCGCTATGAGCGCGAGCAGCTCAGGATCGATGTGCTCCATGTGTCACCTCCAGTCGAGTGCGCATGCGTTCCAGGCTGCGACGGATATGGCTCTTGACGGTTCCCAGCGGCATGCCGATGCGGCGTGAGATCTCGTCGTGGGTGAGGTCGTCGAAGAACGCCAACCTCATGACTTTCCGCGCATCGGGTTCGAGACGATCGATCTCCTGTGCCACCAAGAGAGTGTCTCCGAGATCGACCGGCGCTGACGCTCTCAGGTCGTCCGGGATCGTCACTCGCTGCAGTTCCTCCTGCAGCGCACGGATGCGGCGCCGGGCCTCATGCATGTCGGCGATACGACGCTTGGCGATCGCGATGATCCAGGTCGACAGCCGTGCTCGCGCCGGGTCGTACGAGGTTCTCGACGTCCAGGCCGAGACGAAGGTCTTCTGCGTGACGTCCTCGGCATCGGTGCGGTCGCCGAGCGAGCGAAGCGCGAGGGTGTAGACCACGGGTGACCACCGCCGGTAGGCATGTGCCAGAGCGATTTCGTCGCCCGCGACGAACGCCTCCTCTGTCGAGAGTTCGCCCTCGGGGTCTGCCACGGGGTCCCGGCCTCCCTGTCGGTTCATCCTGCAGCCACCGGTGCGGCGACGACCACGACGTTGTCGTCGTAATGGCCCGTCCGGCTGTCGAACTCTCCACCGCACGTGATCAGTACGAGATCGTTCGCGCCTCGCCGCGCGAAGAGGTCCTCTGTGGGAAGCGCGTCCTTCGGATAGTAGGTCACCGACTCGACGGCGTACAGAGCGCTCCGGCCGTCCTGCCCGACGACCTCGATCTGCGTCGCCGGCGCGAGGTCGCGCAGCACCGCGAACGGACCGATCGGATAGTCCGGCGCATCGATGTGCGCCGAGATCACGGTGTTGCCGTCCGGGCTCCACGGGTCTGAGCCGAACCGGTACCACCCGGCGATCGCCGGGTCGACGGGCAACTCCATGAAGCCGCCGGTCTCGATGCCGACGGGGACCACCTCCACGTCGACTCGCGCGTCCGCGATGCTCACCCGCACCGGGGGCACAGCAGCGCGAGGGGCGTGCAGTGAGCTGTCGACGCGGGGGACGTCGACGACCGGGGCTGGGGGAGTTGCGGACGGGGTCGACGTGGAGGCAGTGGGTGCGCCCGCCCCGAGGGGGGTCGGGGCGGGCGCACAGGCGGAGAGCACGAGAACCACTGCGAGGGGAGCTGTACGTCGCAGGTTCATAAGAAGGGCTCTCCGGTCTCGATGGCTGGTCAGACGGTGTGCTTCGCACCGCGCGAACGTCGGACGACCGCGGTGGTTGCCACCACTGCGGCACCCGCGATCGCTGCGAATCCGATCGCCCACAGACCCTGTGTGCCCGCGTCGCGCTGTGCCGCATACCCGGCGGTACCCGAGATGACAGCGCCCGGGACGGTGTGCCCGACGGTCACGGTCTGCGTGGCGAGGGCGAGGTTGCCGTCCGCCGCGCTGCCCCAGGCGTAGACCACCGTCAGCACGCCGTCCTGAATGGCGACGTCCGCCGGGCCGATCACGGGGTCGGTGGTGCCGGCGAGGGCGACCGCCGCCGAGACGGTTCCGACGGGCAGGTCGAGGGTCGCCTCCTTCGGGTTCACGAGGCCTTCCACGACCGGCGATCCACCGGCGAGGATGTCCACCGCGGGGGCTGCGGCGACGTGGCGCACCGTGAGGCGCCCTTCGCCCGCCGCCGTCGTCTTGGTGTCGTTGACGAACGGGGTGACCGTGGGAGCACCGGCCTCGCTGAGGTGAGCGACGGCGGTGTAGCTCGTGTTGGCGGCCAGGTCGACGGCGGCCTCGAGGATCGGGGCGCTGGCGTCCGCAGCATCCGGCGCCGTGATGGCGATGTCGTACGATCCCGCAGCGAGGTCGAGCGGACCCGCGAGGGTGCCGGGCTGGAAGTCATCGAGGGTCAACGCACCGTTGACGTACACGTCTACGGGTGTGTCGGGGATGGCGTGGAGTACGGAGAGATCGGCCGTCGTGGCCGAGATGGCCTGCGCGGGGGCTGCGAAGCCCGCCGCGAGGGCGAGACCGGCGATCGCGCCGGTTGCGAGTGTCTTGCGCACGTTTCCTCCTTCGTCGAAGCGGGCCGAACACCCGCACCCAGTTCTTCCGTCCGAAGGGCCTCGGCGGATGCAGGAAGGAGAAGATTTCTCAGACCGGGGAGGAGAGGACGCTCGACGCGATCGCGTCGCGGTCGGCGGCGAGCACGTCCGGTTTGCCAGGCGCACGGCGGGCACGGATGCTGGGACCGTGACACATTCTTCTCCCGCAACCGGCGACGCATCCCCCGACGCCGACGCGACCGTCCTCGACAACCCGGCATGGCACGCACTCACAGGTCCACACGCGCACTTCGCCATCGGCAACGATCTCGTCCGAAAGTACCCCGACGACGTCGCACCCTTTCTGGCGGTGCGCTCGTGGGACGACCCGGCGGTATGGGACGCGCTCATCGATCTGGTCGGCCCGGGTGGGGAGGTCGGGTTCTCGGGAGCCGACCCCGACCTCCCGCCGGGATGGGACGTGCTCTGGCGCGGCGAAGGGGTGCAGCTGGTCGAGACAGCCGCACTCGACCCGCGTCCCGATGACGAGGCCGTCGAGCTGGGTACCGCCGACGTCGACGAGATGCTGGCGATCGTGGAGCGGAACCAGCCCGGCCCCTTCCGCCCTCGAACGTATGAACTCGGCCGCTACGTCGGCATTCGACGGGAAGGACGCCTCGTGGCGATGGCCGGTGAACGCCTGCACCCCACCGGGTGGACCGAGATCAGCGCCGTGTCGACAGACCCGGAATTCCGGCGGCGCGGGCTCGCGTCGCGTCTCGTGCTCGACGTCGCGTTCCACATCCGCGAGCGCGGCGACCGTGCGCTGATGCACGCCGCCGCGACGAACGTGAACGCCATCGCGACGTACGAGCGATTGGGTTTCGCGCTGCGTCGCACGACCACCTTCGCGGGCGTTCGTACCCCCGTCGACTCATCGGTCGTGCGAACGTAGCGCCTTAACGCAGAAAGGCCCCGCCAACGGCGGGGCCTTTCTCACGAACTGCGACGCAGTCCGCACATGGAAATGGCCACCCAACTTTGGGTGGCCATTTCACTGAAAAGAAGTCCGGCGGTGTCCTACTCTCCCACAGGGTCCCCC
>NZ_QEIJ01000003.1 GCF_003095395.1 Microbacterium sp. Gd 4-13 | reverse complement strand
CCGGCGTTGCAGGACATCCCCGGGCTGGAGGACGTGGATATTGCGGCCAGTCCCGAATGGTTCGGGGATGGAATGAACTCTTTTCGCCAGATCCTTGTTCGCCGAAAACTGGCGATGCTTCTGGTCTCGGAGAGTCCTCGGGACTTCAGCATGGTTGAGCCTAGGTGAACCGCAGGGGCTCTGCGGGGCCAGGCTCCCGCTGGTGCTGGTCGCTCGTTGGACGAGTATCCTTTTGCCTCGACGGCCCAGGGTGGGAGCGGGGCTTACGTAGGAGCGGTGCCCGTTGCCGAGCAGAGTTATCAAGGTGGGGTGTTGGGCGGTTTCTACCGCAGTAATAAGATCGCGCCCGGCGACGAATTTGGAGTTAGCTCAGGCCCCTGACGGTTCATCAAGCATTCTGGAATCATTAAAGCAAATCGAAGACAGCCTGGTTCACCTATGGCGAGGACGCGATTCCTCGATTGGTGCATACACTCCAATCATTGCAGCACGGTCTCTCGGCGTGTGCAGTTGTCGCAGAGGTGTACGTTCCGGAGCTCGAGAAGGATGCGATTAGGGTGACACTTGAGCACCGAGAGGGAGTGGCAATCCTTTTCCTGTTTGCGTACTCGCTTGGCAATCGCGCCAACTCCTTAGAGGTTGCGGAGCCGATCGCCGGTGAAGCGGGTCGCTTTATATGGAGCTGACCCAATATCGTTCGGTAACCAGCTCCGGTTGACGACATCATGACGGGTTCGATCATGAGCTATGACGAGGAAGCGATCCGCCGACGCCTCGAGCGGCTAGACGCGAGTCAGAAGACGGCGTTCGCTGCGTGTTGTGCCGAGCGGCTGCTGCAGCTTCTCGTCAAGATCGCCAACGGTCCTGCGGGAGTGGTTGCCGAGCTCCTACCCATCTTGGATCGGGTATGGGAGTGGACTCGCGGAAGCGGCCGTGACCTGCGCGGGGACGATCAGATCGCGGAAGGACTGGTTCCTGACGACGATGATGACAACCAGTGGACCTTGTTGGTTGGGTATACCCAGAACGCAGCCGCTTGTACCGCGTACGCAGTTCGCACGTCTCTCTCCGGTAGTGCGAAGGAGGCGGTGTGGGCGGCACGCCAGGCTTACGAGGTCGCCGACCTCGCTGCTCAACACTCCGGTTACTCGCGCGCGTCCGATGGCGAACCTCTTGAGCGCCAACTTCTCTCAGCCGAGGTTGTGCAGCACGCTTTGCGAGGAATCGAGCAGGACCTCGTAGGAGTTGAAGGGGGGCTGCCGGTGGATGTTCTTCGGCGCAACGCCAAGACTGCAGCGGAAGCGTGGGCGCACATGTTCTAAGGTGCCTTAGCGATCCGCGTCCCAGCCATCCGATGCGCCTGCCGCGCGAAGTGAGTTATTTCTTAGAAGAGGCTTTCGCGCCCAACTCGACGGGCAATATGTTGTTCAGGAGCTCAGGAATGATGGATTTAACGAAAGCACCCTCTCGCGATTAAAGAGCTTGCCGATTGGCTCGCTCATCGAGGGCAGAACTTGACGGCGCAATCATTCGACTCCCCGAAAAATCAGCTGCTGATCTCGCACCCGGCTAAGGGTTCCATCCAGGTACTTGCAGATCGGGGCCAGTGGTTCGTCGAGCTTTCGCCGCCTGGTAGTGGTGAGTTCTTCGACACCTCCGTGTGGAGATCTTGTTTCCAGTCGGCCGATGTAGATGTCGACCCGGGTCCTCTTGCGGATCAGGTTGCGTGGATTGTCGGATACATCTTGGGAGATATTGATGGCCACTACACCCTGGATTGCCTGCTGTCAACTCGCAAGCGGCGCGCCTACGCCCGGATTGGATTCAAGGAGAGGCACCCCTGCTGCAGGTGTCAGTGAGAACGATCTGATCGGGTCATGGTCAGTGGGTGATGGGTTCGACACGGAGCTCCACCTGGGCAACGACGTCCTTCGACAAGACGCAACTACTCTCCCCACCTGGGGATCGGCCACTGATGCCAAGCGCTCGTAGGCAATCATTGGTTCGTACAGGCTCGATCCGGAGGTGAAGCGCGTGGCAAACAGTGACAATGCGACTGTCGTCTACACAGCCAAGAACTCGACGACTCTCGGCTCCGGACTCCCGATACCGGGGATGGAAGCGGCCATCGTGGAGATGCTCAACTCCAATCGGGCCGAAACCGGTCCATTCTCGGAGGTCGGTCAGACTTTCGTGTGTACCGAAACCTACTCGCGGTGATGGGTCGGCGGTTTGCCATCGCAGCAGTCCTCGTCACGACAACCTTGGCGGCTGGCTGTGCCGTCGGTGACGACGTTAGCCGCTCCGGACAGTACGCATATGGCACCGAATCATCTGATCTTGCCGGGGTTTGGAACTCCGTCAACGGTCCGAACGTCGGGCTAGAGCTGAAATCGGACGGGAGTTGGACGGGCTCGTCGTGGCCGGTGAACCTGAACTGCCGCGAGGGTAGCGCGCGATATGTGGATGATCTTGATGCGGGAGCCAAAGTGATGGGTGAGTGGTCAGTGAATCCGGGTGATGAGTCCGCGTCCTTACCGGCCGTCTCCCTCAGCGTCGCGGGCGCCGTGTGCTCTCAAAAGGAGGCGGTGGGATTCCTCTGGCGAGATCATGAGGGGCAGGTGAGTGTGTGCATCCCCGTCGATCCGATGCTCGACCCCGATAACTTCACACCGGGCCGGACGCTGATGTTCACACGCGACGGTGAAGACAGCTCCGGCGACGGAGCCTGTTTTGGGTAAGCACTCGGAACTTCGATTTTTCGTCCCTTACCGGATGAGAAACCTTCAGCCGCGAAGCCTGTCTCTCGCACACTGTCACCAAGTTCTGGAACTTGTCTGGGGAGTGAACGCCGCCCCGGGCGCCGGAGACGAGGAAGTGCCTGCTTCAGTCCAGTCCAGCGACGCTTCCGCGGCCGCCGCGGGAGATGCCGCGGCGCTCGGTCAGGCCCAGGCGTGGCTCGACGCGGCCAACCTTCCATCCGGAGCCGTTCGCAGCAACACCCCGTCCGGCGGCCTCAACTCGTACACCGGGTGGCCGTGCGGCCCCTACGAGGAGCTGAAAGGGTATTGGGGCATTCCCCGATACGACTGTGATCGAAGCGGCTAATTGGCTGATCGAGAATCCCACGGCCGACCTGATGACGGCGAACTACGGTCCTGTGACCGAGGAATGGGGACCGGTCGATTCAGCGATCGTCGGATACATCCCTGCCCCCGATGCGCAGGAAGGAATCGTCTACACACTCGCGAAGAATCAGGGGGACGTTGCGATCCGGGCCGAAGTCGCGGCACAAACCGACACCGCACCTGCCCACCCCTCCCTGACGGGGGAATGTACGGAGCATCCGGACCGGGGTAGCGCACGCGGTCGGCCCGATCGCGAGCGCCCCTGCATGCTGCGCAGGCAATGGGCAGTAGGGCACACTGACCTCCATGGAACGCGTTGGCGCGACGGAGACTACTGTCGGTGGCGATCGTACGTCCGCACGCTCGACCCGCTGGCGGCCGCTCGCGGTCATCGCGGGCACCAATCTGGTAATGCTGCTGGTGGACTACGGTGTCTCCTACGCCACGGTCGCCGGGCTTTTTTCGGGTTCGATCGCCCTGATTATCGGCGCCGTAGTCGCCGGGTTCGTACTGCTGGTGGGCGTGGTTGTAGCGCTCAGCAAGGTCCTCACGGGAGAGTCGACCATCTTCGGCGCTATCGCCGCGGCTGCCCTCCTCACCTGGGCCGGCGCTTTCGGCTTCCTCAACGGTATTCTCCGCCCCCTGGCACTTCAGGAAGACGTGCTGCTGCACCTCGCAGTGTGCGGGATGGCTTCGCTTTTTGTGGGATTGTTCCTCGGCCCGTGGCCTCTTCGTATCGCTGGCGCCCTGTCCGCTGTCGGATTGGTCACGCTCCTCGCCCTTACTCCTACCCCTGCAGAAACCGTCGCGGTCGAGCAAGAGAAAGCGGCAGCCGAGGATCTCGACGCGGCCCGAGCACAGTGGCTCGACTCGGGACGGTTCCCGCTTGTGTCCGACTTACCTGGCTGGTCGAATGTCGAAGTCAGAGCCACCGGCTCGGATGCTGGAACCTGGGTGCGGAGCGAAGCCGGCGCCGTCGCTCAGATAATTACGCAGTGGGACTCGCCTGAACCAGACCCACTCGCACCCTGCAACTTCATCGTCGGCCCCGGGCTCGAATGGGACCAGGGGTACGGGCAACTCCCGACCTGGTGTGTCAACTCAGGCAACAGGTGGGAGCGATCCGACGGGAGTGCGATCTTCGTTTTCGACTCGGGCACCACAACGTGGATCAAGGCATACGGAGGATACGACGCTGAACGTGTCGGAGGATCAGAACCGGCCAGCCCCCAAGACATAGCTGCCTTGTTGGGATCCCTACGCACGATGAGTCGCGAGGATGCCGAGCAGTATCTTCTCCCCACCTTCGACGGCATGAACAGCCCCGAAGTGAGAACTCCCGGGCTCTAACAGTCTCGACGCGAAATACGGGGCGAGACGACCTACTGCCCCAGAATGACACCTCGAAACCATTTCTCCCGAAACGATGTTCCGATACGGACCGCGTTATCGGCACAACTCCCGAGCGACCTCCGCCCGCGTCCCGCAAACCATGGTTTTCGGGGACGGTCCGCTCCGAGGTCCAGCAGGGCGTCGGTCGCGGGGCGTAGGCGACCGACGGATCAACGGCGCCGATACGCCGGCAGCTTGAGAGACAGAACGGCGTCGCAGACATCGAAGTGCACGCTGAAGCTGGCGGAGAAACTTGGACGGGCGTTGTCAAATTGTTGTCGCGCCGCCATTTCGGCGAGGCGTGAACCGCTGCGATCCCAGCCGGGAGTAGGGATCGAGGGTGTCAAAATGTGGTGGGCCCCGTGGGGCTCGAACCCACGACCCGCGGATTAAAAGTCCGATGCTCTACCGACTGAGCTAGAGGCCCCTGACCTCCCAGCCTACCGGCACTCGTCGCAGCATCCGATCGCGCCGCCCTGCGGTGCCGAAGCGGTCCCCCGGTCGACCGCACGTCCACGGCAGCGCGAACTTCGCACGGGCAGCGCGGCTCGCATACGACGAAGCGCCCGGCGCAGAGCGGCAGGGCCGCACGCGCCGGGCGCACACAGAAGCGGCCGCCGGTTCCCCTCGCCTGGGTTCCGACGGCCGCCGTTCATGTCCGACCCGAAGGCCGGTTCCGGTCTGCTTACGCAGCCGGGGGCATCAGCACCGTGTCGATGAGGTACACGGTCGCGTTGGCGGTCTGGACGCCACCGCAGATGACGGCAGCCTGGTCGCCGACCATGATGTTGTCGCCGCTGCCGGTGACGGTCAGGTCAGCGCCGTTGACGGTCGTGAAGGTGCCCTCGATCTCGTCGGGCGTCATCTGACCGGGGATCACGTGGTACGTGAGGATCGAGGTCAGCGTGGCGCTGTCGGTCTTCAGGGCCTCGATGGTCGCGGGGTCGATCTTCGCGAAGGCGTCGTCGACCGGCGCGAAGACGGTGAACTCGTCGCCGTTGAGCGTGTCGACCAGGTCGACGTCGGGGTTGAGCTGGCCGCTGACCGCTGCGGTGAGCGTGGTCAGGATGGGGTTGTTGGATGCGGCGACCGCAACCGGGTCCTGCGACATTCCCTCGACCGAGCCGGCACCGCTGGGAACGGCGGCGGCATAGTCGGCGCAGCCGGAGCCGACGAGGTTGGCGGCCGGGTCCATCATGGACTCGCTAGCCGACGGCGACGAGCTCATCGAGGGAGCCGACGATGCCGACTCTTCGCTGGTGTTGGCTCCACCCGTGGAGCCGCCGGAACAGGCGCTGAGGGCGAAAACGGATGCCACGACAAGGGCGAGGCCACCGGTGATCTTCTTGGTGCTGAGCATGATTCCTCCGAATTTTGGAGCCCGGGGATCGGGCTGCTGCAGGACAAACCCCGGTGCGGGGGTCTGGCACACCGTGGAGGCGGTGTACAGGCTGTTCGGGACGGGTGCCGAAACGGATTGACCTTCTGCGGAATTTCTTTCACGAAGCGACCAATGAGCGTCTTCGCATAGGAGATGCATGATTTTGTCGAAACGCCCAGGGTCTCGCGCGTCGTATCCCGCCGGGGAGTGGGGCATGCTTGTACGTATGGTCATCGACGGTGTGGAAGTTCCCGAAGAGGGGGGCGATCACGTCGATCACGTGGGCGAACTCCTGCAGCGGGTCGCCGCGGGCGATGACACGGCCTTCGCCCGCCTCTACGACATGATGTCGTCGCGGGTATTCGGTCTCGTCCTCCGCGTGCTCGTCGACCGCTCTCAGAGCGAAGAAGTGCTGCAGGAGGTGTTCCTCGAGATCTGGCAATCCGCTTCGAAGTTCGCTCCGAACAGAGGTCAGGGAAGATCGTGGGTGCTCACAATGGCACACCGTCGAGCGGTTGATCGCGTGCGATCGTCGCAGGCGAGTGCCGATCGTGATGTGCGTGTGGGCTTCCGAGATCTCGAGGCGCCCCGTGACGATGTCGCGGAGAGCGTCGAGATGAGAATTGAAGGACGACGGGTCGCTGAAGCCGTTGCTGCGCTTCCAGAAGCGCAGCGTGAAGCGATCACCCTCGCCTATTACGGGGGGTACAGCCAGAGCGAGATCGCCGCGCTCCTGGGGTCGCCGTTGGGCACGATTAAGACACGAATGCGGGACGGCTTGTCCCGCCTGAGGACCCTGATGGGGGTGACGACATGAACGAGAGCACGTTCGCGGAACTCGCGACAGGCTTTGCGCTGAGCGCCCTGTCGGCCGCCGACCGACGGGACTTCGAAGCCGCACTCGCCGAGCACCCCGAATGGGAGAAGCACGTGCGTACCGAGGCAGAAACCGTCTTGATGCTCGCCGACACCGTCGAGCCGGTCGCACCGCCGGCGTCGATCCGCGAAGAGCTGATGGCGCGCATCCTGGTGACTCCGCAGATATCGGATGCTGCTCCCGAGCCCGACGAGGAGGACTTCGCCGCAGCGGGCCCCGCTCCGGTGACCGCGCCCGCTCGCGCCGCCACGGGAGGGATGCGACGCCGGTGGTTCACCCTGGCCGCCTCGATCGTGGCCGTACTCGCCCTCGGGTTCGGCGCGGTGACGATCGGGCAGCAGTTGACGCGCCCGGCCGCCGTGGTCGCTCTCGAGCAGATCCAGGGCGCCCCCGATGCGCAGTCGGCCTCCGTCACTCTCACCGGCGGCGGAGAAGCCACCGCCCACTGGTCGGCCGAGCGCGGCGAGGTCGTGCTGGTCTCCGACGGGATGCCCGCTATCGCCGACGACCAGACGTTCGAGCTCTGGTACGTGCGCGAGGGCGCTCCGATCCCGGCGGGAACGTTCGGTCCGACCGACGGCACCGCCACCGCTCTGCTCGCCGGCGCTTACCAGCCCGGTGACACGATCGCGGTGACGATCGAGCCCGACGGCGGATCGCCCACGGGCGTGCCGACGAGCGACCCGATCGTGGCGATCGCCACCGCCTGAGGCGCATGCAGAGAGGATGCCGCGCAGCATCCGATCCCGATCCGCCGCGGGTAGCCTTGATGGGTGAGCGACGATTCGAGGGAGTACCACAAGCCGGTGCGCCGGCCCGCGGAGCTCTTCGACAGGCTCTTCGCTGGCGATGATCCGGCCGAGGTGTCGCGGGTGGCACACAGCACCGCGCACGCGCTCATCTCACGGGTGCGGGACGCCCCCGACGTCGACGTCGTCGAGCGGCTGGTCGCGTTCACCGACCGCAACGGTATCGACGACATCGCCGAGCTGTGGTCGCGTTCGCCCGCGCGAACGCTCCCCGGGGCGCTCTGGCGCCTGTATCTGCTGCAGCTGATGATCCACGACGATCCGCAGACGGCCGCCCTGCTCTACGACCGCGGACGCATCGAGATCGCCTCTCCCGACCCCGTGGTCGCGGGTGCCCCGACGCCGGCCGGCCCCGACGAGCTGGTCGCTCTGATCGACACGATCCTGCGCGGGGTGTTCCAGGGTGACTTCGCCGTCGCGCTCGACCGCGCTGCGGCGTTCTGCCGCGTGCAGGCCGCCGGCGCCACGCACCTCGCCGACGACTACGAGCCCACCGAGCCACAGCGCGCGTCGACGCTCACGACCCGCGCGCTGCGCCTGGCGACGTACGCGGGCGACCTTGCCGGGTGCGCGACGCTCTGGCGTCGGCAGTCGCTGGACTGACCCCTGCCCGAGGGCACGAAAAAGCCGGGCCGCAGAAACGCCTCTCGGCGCATGGCCGCTCAGAGCGGCAAAAGTTGGAGCCCGGGGTTACTGCGGCCCGGCCATACCAGTGTAACAAGGTCGGCTCGGGGGTATTCCCCGAGGTCTAGGCTCGGGGAATGGCCTGGAGCTTCGCCCTCGTGATCGACCCCGCAGCAGCCGACGACCCGCGCACCGACTTCGCCGACACGTTCACCGTGATCGACCCGACGGCCCCCGCGCTGAGCGTGGGGGAGCTGAGCACGCAGCGCGGCGACGGCATCTTCGAATCGATCGGTGTCGTCGACGGGCATCCGCAGGAGGTCGACGCGCATCTCGAGCGTCTCGTGCACTCCGCCGAGCTGTGCGACCTGCCCGTGCCGCATCTGGCCCAGTGGCGGCAGGCCGTGAAGACCGTGGCGGATGCTGCCGATCCCGGCGAGAGCGTCATCAAACTCATCCTGAGCCGCGGCGTGGAGCACGGCCCGACCCCGACGGCGTGGGTGACGCTCGCCCGCGCGGCCGACAACACCCGGCCGCGCACCGAGGGCATCCGCGTGGTGCAGCTCGACCGCGGTTACGGCGTCAACGCGTCGGCCGATGCCCCGTGGCTGTTGCTCGGGGCGAAGACGCTCTCGTATGCGGTGAACATGGCCGCGATCCGCGAGGCGAAGCGTCGCGGCGCTGACGACGCGGTGTTCGTGTCGTCCGACGGCTACGTGCTCGAGGGGCCGACCTCGTCGATCGTGCTGCGCTTCGGCGACGTGTTCGTCACCCCCGAGCCCAGCGGCGGCATTCTGCACGGCACGACGCAGCTCAGCCTGTTCGCCTACCTCGAGGCCGAGGGCTACGCGACGCAGTACCGGCGCGTGCTTCCGGCGGAGCTCGCCGAAGCGGATGCGGCGTGGCTGGTCTCCAGCATCCGTCTCGCCGCCCCCATCACCTCGGTCGACGGCGTCGACCTCGCGCTCGACCGCGACCTGACGGCGTCGATCAACGCCTACCTGCTCTCGCCCCGCGACTGACCGGGCCGGGTTCGGCGCGAGTTGCCGCAACCGGGCCTCACCGAGAGGCGGGAGGCCCCGCATTGCGGCAACTCGCGGCCGCGGGCAGCCCCAGAACCGCGAAGGCCCCCACCGGGAGGTGGGGGCCTTCGCGTTCAGAGGGTGCGGATCAACCGAAGCGACCCGAGACGTAGTCCTCGGTGGCCTGCACCTTGGGCTGCGTGAAGATCGAGGAGGTGTCGTTGTACTCGATCAGCTTGCCGGGCTTGCCGGTGCCGGCGATGTTGAAGAACGCGGTCTTGTCCGACACGCGCGAGGCCTGCTGCATGTTGTGGGTCACGATGACGACCGTGTAGTCGTTCTTGAGCTCGGAGATGAGCTCTTCGATCGCGTAGGTCGAGATCGGGTCGAGAGCCGAGCAAGGCTCGTCCATCAGGATGACCTGGGGTGAGACGGCGATCGCGCGAGCGATGCACAGACGCTGCTGCTGCCCGCCCGAGAGACCCGAGCCGGGCTTGTCGAGGCGGTCCTTGACCTCGTTCCAGAGGTTGGCGCCCTGCAGCGACTTCTCGACGAGAGCGTCGGCATCGGACTTCGAGATGCGCTTGTTGTTGAGCTTCACGCCCGCGAGCACGTTCTCCTTGATCGACATCGTCGGGAACGGGTTGGGGCGCTGGAACACCATGCCCACCTGACGGCGCACGAGCACCGGGTCGACACCGGGGCCGTAGAGGTCGTTGCCGTCGAGCAGCACCTTGCCCTCGACGCGGGCCTTCGGGATCACCTCGTGCATGCGGTTGAGCGTGCGGAGGAAGGTCGATTTGCCGCAACCGGAGGGACCGATGAAGGCCGTGACCGTGCGGGGCTCGATGTTGAGGGAGACGCCCTCGACGGCGAGGAAGTCGCCGTAGTAGACGTTGAGGTCGTTGACTTCGATGCTCTTGGACACTTCAGGCTTTCTTTTCGGTTCAGCGGCCGGTCTTGGGGGCGAACAGCTTGGCGATGACGCGCGCCACGATGTTGAGCACCATGACGATGACGATCAGCGCGAGGGCTGCTGCCCACGCGCGACCGACGAACGCCTCGGCCGGGATGCCCTGGTTCATGTACTGGGTGTAGGTGAAGACGGGGAGGCTCATCATGCGTCCGCTGAACAGGTCGTAGTTCATGGATGCTGTGGCGCCCGCGGTGATGAGCAGCGGAGCCGTCTCGCCGATCACGCGCGAGATCGACAGCATCACGCCCGTCGTGATTCCCGCGATGGCCGTCGGGAGGACGACCTTGGCGATCGTCAGCCACTTCGGCACGCCCAGCGCGTACGCCGCTTCGCGCAGCTCGTTGGGTACGAGGCGGAGCATCTCTTCGGTCGAGCGGACGACGACGGGGATCATCAGCACCGCGAGGGCCACCGCACCGACGATGCCGAGCCGGATGCCGGGGCCGAAGAACAGCGCGAAGAGGGCGTAGGCGAACAGGCCGGCGACGATCGACGGGATGCCCGTCATGACGTCGACGAGGAAGGTGATGCCCTTCGCGAGGCGGTTGTCCTTGCCGTACTCGATCAGGTAGATCGCGGTGAAGATGCCGATCGGGATCGAGATGACGGCCGCGGCGAGCGTGATGAGCAGCGTGCCGACGATCGCGTGGAGCGCACCGCCGCCTTCTCCCACCACGTTGCGCATCGAGGAGGTGAAGAACGTCGCCGTCCAGTTCGGGGCGCCGGCGACGATCACCGTGACCGCGACCGAGACGAGCGGAACCATGGCCACGGCGAAGGCGGCCGTGACGACGCCGGTCACGAGACGGTCGACGGCCTTGCGGCGGCCCTCGACGATCGCGGAGATCGTGAAGATCAGCACGAGGTAGAGGAGCGCGCCGAGCACGGCGGCCCCGGCGATGTTGAGGCCGGCGCCGGACGCACTGGCCATGATGCCGAACGCGGCGAAGGTGACGGCCAGGGAGCCGATCAGAAGCACCCAGGGCGACCAGCCCGGAAGGCGGCCGTTGGTCAGGCCGTCGGTCGAGACGGACGGCCGCGCGGGGGTCAGCGTTGTAGTCGACATGTCAGTTGGCCCCCGAGAATTCCTTGCGCCGGCTCACGATGTAGCGAGCGAGCGCGTTGACGGCGAATGTGACGACGAACAGCACGAGGCCGGTGGCGATGAGCACGTTCACGTTGAGCCCGTAGGCCTCGGGGAAGCTCAGCGCGATGTTCGCGGCGATCGTGTTGGGGTTGTCGGGGGTGAGGAGCGCGAAGGTCACGCCTCCCGAGACGGAGAGCACCATGGCGACGGCCATGGTCTCGCCGAGGGCGCGGCCGAGGCCGAGCATCGAGGCCGAGACGATACCGCTGCGGGCGAAGGGGAAGACCGCCATCCGCACCATTTCCCAGCGCGTCGAGCCGAGCGCGAGCGCGGCCTCTTCGTGCAGGTTGGGCGTCTGGAGGAAGATCTCTCGGCAGATCGCCGTGATGATCGGGGTGACCATGACCGCGAGCACGATGGCGGCGGTGAAGATCGTGCGGCCGGTGCTGGAGACGGGGCCTGCGAACAGCGGGAACCACCCGGCGTTGTCGACCAGCCAGGTGTAGACGGGCTGGACGGCCGGGGCGAGGACGCCGATGCCCCAGAGGCCGAAGACGACCGAGGGGACGGCGGCAAGGAGGTCGACGACGTAGCCGAGAGCCTGGGCGAGTCGGCGGGGCGCGTAGTGGGAGATGAAGAGAGCGACGCCGATCGACAACGGCACCGCCATGAGCAGCGCGAGAGCGGCTGCCCACACGGTGCCGAAGACGAGGGGGCCGACGTACGACCAGAAGTCGGCGGGGAGGATCGAGGCGTCCGCGTTCGTGGCGAACAACGCCGGGAGCGACTGCACGATCAGGAAGATGGCGACGGCGGCGAGGGTGACGAGGATCATCGAGCCGGCGAACAGCGCCGCTCCCGAGAACCATCGATCGCCCGGGCGGCTCTTCGCTTTCGGGGGCTCGGTCCTGGTGACCGCCGGTGTTGTGGTCATTGCTTCGATTCTCGGTCGGAGTCGGGTGTCGGGGAGGAGCGCTGCGGGCCTGAAGATGCCCGGTCCGACCTTACGGCCGGACCGGGCATCTGTGGGGTCTTACTTGATGGCGTCGATCGCCGTGGTGATCTGCTCGCGCAGGGTGTCGGAGATCGGCGAGCTGCCGGCGGCAGCGGCGACGGCGTCCTGGCCCTCTTCGCTGGCTGCGTAGGTGAAGAAGCCCTTCACGTTCGCGGCTGCGGCCTCGTCCTCGTAGTCGGCGCAGCCGATGAGGTAGCTGACGAGCACGATCGGGTAGGCACCGGCCGCGGTGGTGGTGCGGTCGATCTCGATGGCGATGTCGGTCGCGGCGCGACCCTCCGCCTCGGGCGAGGCGTCGACGACCGCCGCGGCGGCTTCGGGGGAGTAGGGGACGAACTCTTCGCCGACCTTGACCGCAACGGTGCCGAGGTCGCCGGCGCGCGAGGCGTCGGCGTAGCCGATGGTGCCCTGTCCGCCCTGGACGGCGCTGATGACGCCCGAGGTGCCGTTGGCGGCTTCTCCGCCGGAGAGCGGCCAGACGCCGTCGGGCTCACTGGTCCAGACCGAGGGGGCGGTTGCGAAGAGGTAGTCGGTGAAGTTCTCGGTGGTGCCCGAGTCGTCCGAACGGTGCACGGCGGTGATCGCGGTGCTCGGGAGCTCGACGCCGGCGTTCAACGCGGCGATGGCCGGGTCGTTCCAGGTCGTGATGGTGCCCGCGAACATGCCGGCCAGAGTGGCGGGGTCCAGGTTCAGCGAGTCGACGCCCTCGAGGTTGAAGACGACGGCGATCGGCGAGATGTAGGTCGGCAGCTCGACGAGGTCGGAGCCCTCGGCGCACGAGCCGAACGGGCCCTCTTCGATCTCCTCGGCGCTGAACGCGCGGTCGGAGCCGGCGAAGGCGAAAGCGCCCTCCTGGAACGACTCGCGGCCCGCGCCGGAGCCGGCGGCGTCGTAGTTGACCGTCAGCTCGGGGTTGGCCGTCTGGATGCCCGCGGTCCAGGTCTGGACGGCGACTTCCTGCGACGAGGCGCCGCCGCCGACGAGGGTGCCGGTGAGCGTGCCGGTGCTGGACGAGCTGTCGTTGCCGGAGTCGGCGGGAGCCTCGTTCGAGGCGCACCCGGCGAGGGCGAGGGCTGCGACAGCAGCCACGGCGCCGAACTGGGCGAAACGGTTGAGCTTCACGATGTGAATCCTTCGCGTGTGAGGGAAGAGAAGAACCCGGTGCAGGGTTCGAAACCCGGTGCAGGGTTCGTCGTGAACGCTAGACAGCGACTCTTAAGCAACCGGGCTGAAGAGGTGAACGGACGGTGAACAGGCCCGGGATTCCGCGGGTCTGGGGGCCGGTTCAATAGGCTGTGAAAATGCCCGTGACGGACTCTCCTCCCCTCGGCGCGCAGTCCGTGCTCGACCGCTCCGCCTCCGCACCCGCTCCGCGTACCCTCATCGACGTACTGGCGGAGGTCGCCGCACGCCATCCCGAGGCCTCCGCCGTCGACGACGGATCGGGCGCGCTGAGCTACCGCGAGCTGCTGGCGCGCGTGTGGCAGACGGCCGCACGCCTGCACGAGGCGGGCGTCGAGCGTGGCGACCGCGTCGGGGTGCGGATGCCGTCTGGCTCGAAGGAGCTCTACGTCTCGATCCTCGGCGTGCTCGCCGCCGGTGCGGCCTACGTGCCGGTCGACGCCGACGACCCGGAGGAGCGCGCGCGCCTGGTCTTCGGGGAGGCGCGGGTCGCGGGCGTGATCACCGGCACCGGCGACTACACGCCGGCCGTGGACGACGACGATGCCGATGTCGCTGTCGAAGAGCTGCCGGTCTCCACGCTGTTCGCCGGAGATGCGCCGCATCCGAGCACCCGATCGACGCCCATCGTCGCCCCGCCCACGGTCGACGACGACGCCTGGATCATCTTCACCTCCGGGTCGACGGGAGTGCCGAAGGGGGTCGCGGTCTCGCACCGATCGGCGGCGGCGTTCGTCGACGCGGAAGCGCGCATGTTCCTGCAGGATGCTCCGCTCGGCCCGGGCGACCGGGTGCTGGCGGGCCTGTCGGTCGCGTTCGACGCGTCGTGCGAGGAGATGTGGCTCGCGTGGGGGCACGGTGCCTGCCTGGTGCCCGCGCCGCGCTCGCTCGTGCGGTCGGGCGAAGACCTCGCGCCGTGGCTGCTGCGTCAGGGCATCACCGTCGTCTCCACGGTGCCGACGCTCGCCGCGATGTGGCCGGGCGACGCGATCGAGAATGTGCGCCTGCTGATCTTCGGCGGTGAGGCGTGCCCGCCCGAGCTCGCGGCACGCCTGGTGGCCGAGGGGCGCGAGGTGTGGAACACCTACGGACCGACCGAGGCGACCGTCGTCGCGTGCGGCGCCCCGCTCGACGGATCCATGCCCGTCCGCATCGGTCTGCCGCTCGACGGGTGGGCGCTCGCGGTGGTCGACGACGCGGGCCACCGGGTCGCGGAGGGCGGCATCGGCGAGCTGATCATCGGCGGGGTGGGACTCGCGCGCTACCTCGACCCCGCGAAGGATCGCGAGAAGTACGCGCCCATGCCCACGCTGGGCTGGGACCGCGCCTACCGCTCGGGCGACCTGGTGCGTTTCGACCCCGAGGGCCTCGTCTTCCAGGGCCGCGCCGACGACCAGGTCAAGGTCGGCGGGCGCCGCATCGAGCTCGGCGAGGTCGAGTCGGCCCTGCAAGACCTGCCCGGGATCGCCGCCGCCACCGTCGCCGTGCGCCACACCGAGGCCGGCGTGCCGATCCTCGTCGGCTACCTCGTGACCGAAGGCGGTGCGGAGCTCGACCGCTCGGCCGCGCGGGCGGCGCTGGGCGAACGACTGCCGGCGGCGACCATTCCGCTCCTCGCCGTCGTCGACGAACTGCCCGTGCGCACCTCGGGCAAGGTCGACCGCGCCGCCCTCCCGTGGCCGCTCCCGGGTGTGGACGCCCCGGTCGCCGTCGACTTCTCGCCCGCGGAGGCCTGGCTCGCCGAGCAGTGGCAGGCCGTGCTCGGCATGCCGGTGCCCGACCGCAAGGCCGACTTCTTCGACCTCGGCGGTGGCTCGCTCGCCGCAGCTCAGCTCGTGTCGCGCATCCGCGCGCGCGTGCCGGAGTTCTCGGTCGCCGACATCTACGACGTCCCCCGGCTCGGCGCGATGGCGAAGGCGCTCGGGCCGCTCGGCGATGACGACGCGAACGCGGGATTCCGCCGCCCGCTGCCGACACCGCGCGCGACGCAGTGGGCGCAGACCCTCCTCGGCGTTCCGCTGTTCATCCTCTCGGGCGTGCGCTGGCTGCTCTACCTGCTGACCGCCAGCGCCATCCTGCAGCTCGTGCCCGGCTTCGACGCTCTCCCGACCGCGCCGTGGCCGCTCATCGTGATCGGCCTCGTCGTGTTCGCGACGCCGTTCGGGCGCATGGCGATCGCCGCAGCATCCGCCCGGCTTCTGCTCGCCGGCCTCGTACCCGGCGACTACCCGCGCGGCGGCTCGGTGCACCTGCGGCTGTGGCTGGCCGAGCAGATCGCGGCCCAGGTCGATGCGGTCGGCCTCGCCGGCGCCCCGTGGGTGACGTACTACGCCCGCGCGCTCGGTGCCAAGATCGGCCGTGACGTCGACCTGCACACGCTCCCGCCGGTGACCGGCATGCTCGAGATCGGCGACCGCGCATCGATCGAACCCGAGGTCGACCTCACGGGGTATTGGATCGACGGCGACCTCGTGCGCATCGGACGAGTGCGCATCGGCGCCGAAGCCAGCATCGGCGCGCGCAGCACCCTCGCCCCGGGAACCCGGATCGGGCAGCGCGCCGAGATCGCGCCGGGCTCGGCCGTGTTCGGCCGCGTGCGCGCCGACCAGACCTGGGCGGGCTCGCCCGCTGTGCGGGTCGGCGGTGCGGGCGGCGGATGGCCGGCCGAGAGACCTCCGGCCGCTCACCGCTGGCTGTGGGGGTATGCCGCGTCGGCCGCCGCACTCGCGCTGCTGCCGCTCGTCGCGTTCGCCGTCGGCGGGCTGGTGCTCGCGCAGGGCATGCGCGGCGCGGCAGACCTCGCCTCGGCGCTCGCCGCCGCCCTCGTGTGGCTCGTGCCGGCGGTCCTCGCGGTGGGGGTCGTCTTCGCGGGTTCGGTCGTCGTGCTCGTGCGGGTGCTCTCGATCGCCCTCCGCGAGGGGGTGCACCCCGTGCGCAGTCGTGTGGCCTGGCAGGCATGGACGATCGAGCGGCTGCTCGACGCGTCGCGCACGATCCTCTTCCCGCTGTATTCCAGTCTGTTCACCCCGGTGTGGCTCAGGATGCTGGGAGCCCGCGTGGGCCGCGACGTGGAGGCATCGACGGTTCTGCTGATCCCGTCGATGGCGCGGATCGAGGACGGCGCCTTCCTCGCCGACGACACGATGGTCGCCTCCTACGAGCTGCACTCCGGATGGCTGCGGATCGGTCCCGTCCGGATCGGCAAGCGCGCCTTCCTCGGCAATTCCGGCATGGCGGCGCCCGGTCATCGCGTGCCGCGCGACGGTCTCGTCGCGGTTCTGTCTTCGGCGCCGATCAAGGCGAAGGCGGGGTCGTCGTGGCTGGGTTCGCCCGCCGTGCGGCTGCGGCGCCTCTCGGCCGCCGGCGACGAATCGCGCACGTACCGCCCGACGCCGGGCCTGCGCGTGGCCCGGGCACTGTGGGAGATCTGCCGCGTCGTGCCGGTCTTCGTCACGTGCGCGATCGGTGTGCTGGTGCTGTTCGCCCTCGCGGCGCTGTGGGATTCTCTCGGCCCCGTCGGTGCGCTCCTGCTGTCGGGGGTCGTGATGCTGGCTGCCGGTGCGGTGGCGGCGACGGTGTCGACCCTGGCGAAGTGGATCATCGTCGGTCCGATCCGTGCGGGCGAGCAGCCGCTCTGGTCGAGCTTCGTGTGGCGCACCGAGGTGTCGGACACCTTCACCGAGATGGTGGCCGCACCGTGGTTCGCCCGCGCCGCGACGGGAACCCCGGCCCTGGCGATGTGGCTGCGATCGCTGGGCGCGAAGATCGGCACGGGCGTCTGGTGCGAGAGCTACTGGCTGCCCGAGCCCGACCTCGTGACGCTCGGCGATGCCTCGACCGTGAACCGCGGATGCGTCGTGCAGACGCACCTCTTCCACGACCGGATCATGAGCATGGATGCGGTGGAGCTCGAGGCGGGGGCGACCCTCGGCCCGCACAGCGTGGTGCTGCCGGCCGCGGCGATCGGCGCCCACGCGACGGTCGGGCCGGCGTCGCTCGTCATGCGCGGCGAGACCGTCCCGGTCGGATCGCGGTGGAGCGGAAACCCGATCGGTCCGTGGCGCGCGGTCAAGGCCCGCGCCTACCAGTCGACACAATGACAGGCTGGGGTGAACACCAGAGAACGGCTCCGCACGCCCGGCGCCACGGACACCCCGACAGAGGCCCAGTGACAGAGCTCGCGCACGACCCGTACACGCCCCAGAGCGGCGATCCGACGTTCGGCGTCGAGTCGTACGACCTGCGGATCGGTTACCGCGTGCGAACCAACCGCCTGGAGGGGGTGGCGACTCTGCACGCGGTCGCCCACGTCGCTCTTCGGGCGTTCACGCTCGACCTGGTGGGGCTTCGTGCGACGCGGGTGCGCGTGAACGGCGAGGCGAGAACGTCATACCGCCCCGGGCCCCGCAAGCTCCGCGTCGTGCCCGTCGCCCCGATCGCCGCGGGGGAGCGCTTCACCGTGGAGGTCGTCTACGCCGGGCAGCCCGCCCCTCGTCGCTCCCGATGGGGTGCCATCGGCTGGGAGGAGCTCGACGACGGGGCGCTCGTCGCCGCTCAGCCCACGGGAGCCCCGACGTGGTTCCCGTGCAACGACCGGCCCGCCGACCGTGCGCGCTACCGGCTCGAGATCACGACCGAGGACGGCTACGAGACCGCCGCGACCGGCACGCCGAGTGCGCCCGTGCGCCGCGGCGGAACGGTCACCACGACGTTCGCCTCCGACACCCCGACCGCGACCTATCTCGCGGCCGTGCACATCGGCCGCTACCGCACGACACCCCTCGCCGGCACGGGAGTCGCCGCCGTTCCCACTGTGCGCGTGAGCGCACCGCCGGCCCTCCGCGAGGCGGTCGCGTCGGCCTTCGCCGACGTGCCGCGCATGCTGCGCGTGTTCGGCGAGGCGTTCGGACCCTACCCGCAGGCCGACTGCGCACTCGTGGTCACAGACGACGTGCTCGAGATCCCGCTCGAGGCGCAGGGGCTTGCCGTCTTCGGTTCCAACCATCTCGCGCCCGCGTCGCAGCGACTCGTCGCCCACGAGCTCGCCCACCAGTGGTTCGGCAACAGCGTCGGGCTCGCGCGCTGGGAAGACATCTGGCTCAACGAGGGCTTCGCCTGCTACGCCGAATGGGTGTGGTCGGAAGCATCCGGTTCCACCAGTGCCGCCGCGCTCGCCGCGTCGTACCACGCCCGTCTCGCCGCCGAACCGCAGGATCTCGTTCTGGCCGACCCCGGACCCGACCGCATGTTCGACGACGTCGTCTACAAGCGCGGCGCGCTGACCCTCCACGCGCTACGCACGCTCCTGGGCGACGAGACGTTCTTCCGGATGCTGCGCGACTGGACCGCGGTGCATCGGCACCGCACCGTGGTGACCGACGACTTCCGCCGCGCGGTCGCGACGGCCGGCGGAGCCGCCGCGGTGGCGCAGCTGGGCGCGTGGATCGACAGGACGCCGTTGCCGCCGCTCGGCTGAGTGCGGCGTCGGCGTACTGCCAGAATGGACGCCATGCGACGGTTGCGAGTGTCTCGCCTCGTGCGCGGGTCGCTCGCGGCGTGCGTGGCGACCTTCGTCGCCCTCCTCTCGCACGTGTCGGCCGGAGGCGCGATGCCGGGCTGGATCGGCATCGTCGTGCCGCTCATGATCTCGGTGCCGGTCTGTGTCGTCCTCGCCGGTCGCAGCCTCTCGGCGGTGCGTCTGGGGCTCGCCGTCGGCATCAGTCAGACGCTGTTCCACACGCTGTTCGTGCTCGGAACCTTCGCGCCCTCCAGCGGCGTGGCGACGAACCGCGCCCACGTGCACCAGGTGGGCCTGAGCATGCCGATGGATGCCGCGGCCGAGACGGTCGTCACCGGTGCCGGCGCCGCGATGTGGCTCGCGCACGCGATCGCCGCGATCGTCACCGTCGCAGCGGTTCACCGCGGTGAGGCCACCGGGCGACGGCTCATCGAGCTCGCCCGCCGACTCCTGTCGTGGGTGCGCCGCCGCATCCTGACTCCCTCGATCTTCTCGCCCCCGGTGCCCCGCCTCGTGCGGGCGGGGGTCGTCTCGGTACGACCGGCCCTGTCGGTCGTCGTCGTCGCGTCATCGCGCCGGAGGGGTCCGCCCGTCGTCCCCGCGGTCTGAGCACGGCAGCGCCGCGCACCGACCCTTCGACGACCCCTTCTTCTGCGATCGACGCGTCCGCTCCGCGTGCTCCCTCACGGGTGTGCGCGGCGCCGTCGTCGACGACCCCGAAACGAGAGACCTCCCCATGACCACGACACTCGCGCGCCCCGACGGCGGGGCGCTTCCCGAGGCGAAGAAGCAGAGAGGCTGGTTCGGCCAGCTGCTGCTCCGCCTGCACTTCTACGCCGGCATTCTCGTCGGCCCGTTCATCTTCGTGGCCGCCGTGAGCGGCGCCCTCTACGCCCTGACCCCGCAGGTCGAGCAGGTCGTCTACGACCATGAGCTGCGCGCCCCGGTCACCGGCACCTCGCTGACCCTCGGCGACCAGATCGAGATCGCCGAGGCGTATATCGGCGACGCCGCCGCGCTCTCGGCGGTGCGGCCGGCCCCCGAACCCGGCGACACCACCCGCATCCTGTTCGCGCAGGACGGACTCGGCGAGAGCGAGTCGCGCGCGGTCTTCATCGACCCCGGCACGGGGCAGATCCGTGGCGACCTCGTCGTCTACGGCACCAGCGGGGCACTGCCCTTGCGCACCTGGGTCGATCAGTTGCACCGCAACCTCAATCTCGGCGAACCCGGTCGCTACTACAGCGAGCTCGCGGCATCCTGGCTCGGCGTCGTCGCCCTCGCGGGTCTCGCTCTGTGGATCATCCGCGTCCGCCGCTCGAAGACCAAGAAAGACTTCGTGCGCCCCAATCGCGCGTACCGCGGATACCGTCGGGTGCTCTCGTGGCACACCTCCGTCGGCATCTGGGTGCTGGTGGGCGCGCTCTTCCTCTCCGCCACGGGCATCACGTGGTCGGCTTACGCCGGCGCGAACGTCACCGACCTCCGGGCGGCGCTCGACTGGGGCACCCCCTCGGTGAGTACGAGCCTCTCGGGTGAGGCGGACGCCGGCGGCGGAGAGCACGCCGACCACCACGGCGGGGGGAGCGCCTCGACCGGTGGCGCCGACCCCGCGACGTTCGACGCCGTCCTCGCCGTCGCGCAGGGCGTGAACGTCAACACCGGCCGCGTGGAGATCACACCTCCCGCCGAGCCCGGCACGGCCTGGGTGGTCAAGGAGATCCAGCGCAGCTTCCCCACGGAGGTCGACGCCGTCGCGGTCGACGGCTCCACCCTCGAGGTGGTCGACCGCGTCGACTTCGCGCAGTTCTCGCTCCCCGCCAAGCTCGCGCGCTGGGGCATCGACATCCACATGGGCTCGATGTTCGGCCTCGTCAACCAGATCGTGATGTTCGTCATCGCCTCGGGGATCGCCGCGATGGTCGTGCTCGGCTACGCGATGTGGTGGAAGCGGCGCCCCACGCGCACGGGTGCTCTCGTCGGCACGCCCCCGCGTCGCGGCGCGCTGCGGGGCGCACCGTGGTGGGGCCTCGTCGCCGTGATCGTCGGCGCGGTCGCCGTCGGGCTCTGGTTGCCGTTCGTCGGCTACACGCTGGCGGCGTTCGTCGTGATCGACGTCGTCGTCGGATGGTGGCAGCGCTCGAGAACCCGCGCCTGACCACCGCTGACGGTCGGGACGCGTGTCCCGGCCGTCAGCCCGACGTCGTCGCGAAAGCGGCGGAGAGCACGATCCCGGTCGGCCCGTCGAGGTCGACGCCGGAGAGCGCGAACGCCCGGCCGGGCACGCGGGCGGTCCACGACGCGGCCGTACCGACCACGTCGACCAGAGCGGGGTCGAGGCGGAGCCCCCGTCCATCGGCCTTGAGGGTCGCCTCGACGCGCGTCCACGCGCGAACGTCGGCGGGCCGCTCGCCGAGCACGCCCGCGAGGCCGACCGCGTCGCGGCGCGGATCGTCGACGAGCTCGGCGTCGATGCCGACGGCCGCGGCCTCCGCGCGCGAGACGACGGCGACGACCGCATGGTCGCCGGCGTAGGTGACGGATGCTTCGAACTCCGCGCCGGCGATGCGCACCGGCCCGTGGTCGCCGCCGCAGCGCGCGCATCGGTTCGACAGCGCGGCCCCGGGCACGAGGTCGCGGATCAGCTCCCAGGCCGCCGTGCGCCGCGCGAGGCCGGCCGGCACGCGGCCCCACGCGAGGCGGAGCGACGTGGGGGCACCCGTCATCGCTAGAGCCTCGGGTCGTGCGTCTCGATCGAGACGATGCCCGCGCCGGGGTTGTCGACCGACAGATGCGCCACCGAGAAGGCCGCGGTGTCCAGCGTGGATGCGCTGCCGAGATAGGCGCCGGGGCGGGTGCCCGTGGCCGCCGCCAGCTCCGACAGGATGTCGGGGAGCACCGGTCCGTGGCTGCACAGCACGACGGGCTTGCGCGCGCGAACTCGCTCGACGACGACGGTGCGGGGGTCTGACACGCCGTCCGACCACGCCTGCTCGCTGATGAGGTCGGAGCGGTCGACGCGGCGTCCCAGAGCGGCCGAGAGCGGCATGACCGTGCGGATGCATCGTTCGGCGGGGCTGGAGACGATGCGCCGCACCCCGAACGCCAGGAGCGGTCCGACGATCGCGTTGGACTGGCGCCGACCGCGGGTGTTCAGCGGACGTGCCGCGTCGTCGCCGTCCCAGTCCTCCCTCGCCTTCGCCTTGGCGTGGCGCAGCACGACGAGGGGGAACGTGCGCAGCACGCCACCGTCGACGAGCGCGGTGAACGCGTCGAGGATCTCGATGTCGACGGGGTAGCTCAGCCGTGCGCGGGCCTTCTTGACGCTCATCCACTCGACGGCGGAGACCTCTTTGTTGGGAACGAACGATGTCGAGCGCACCGCCGCATCCGTCGCCTCGGTCGCCCAGTAGTGCACGATCTTCGTGCGGCCGTTGGGCATCGCGTAGCGCGAGACCCCCACGGGCGCTCCGAGAGCGACGCGCAGGCCCGTCTCTTCGCGGATCTCGCGCACGGCGGCCTCGGCGAGCGTCTCGCCCGGCTCGAGCTTGCCCTTGGGCAGCGTCAGGTCGCGGTACCGCGTGCGCGTGATCAGCAGCACGCGCAGCTTTCCGTCGACCACTCGCCACACCACACCGCCGGCGGCATAGACAGCGGTCTCGGTCATCGAACCGCCCGGGCCCGGCGCCGACGCTGCACGTTCACCATCGTCTTGTCCTGCATGTCCACGAGGGGTCGGCCGTCGGCGTCCACGCTCCGACGGATCCACTCGCCGTCGGCCCGAAGGTGCCACGAGCTGGTGCCGTCGCTCATGGCGAGGTCGAAGAGGGCGCTCAATTCGAGCAACTGCGCGGGATCGATGACGCGCACGAGCGCCTCGACGCGGCGGTCGAGGTTGCGGTGCATCATGTCGGCGCTGCCGATGTACACCTGCGGATCGCCGTCGTTCTCGAAGGCGAAGATGCGCGAGTGCTCGAGGTAGCGCCCCAGGATGCTGCGCACCGTGATGTTCTCACTGAGTCCGGGCACGCCCGGCTTGAGCGAGCAGATGCCCCGCACCCACACCTCGACCTTCACGCCGGCCTGGCTCGCGCGGTACAGCGCGTCGATGATCTGCTCGTCGACCATCGAGTTGACCTTGATCCGCACGCGCGCGGGCTTGCCCGCCTGGGCGTTGTCGCGCTCGCGCTCGATGAGGCGTACGAGCCCCTTGCGCAGGTGGAGGGGGGCCACCAGCAGGCGCTTGAACTTCTTCTCGATCGCGTAGCCGCTCAGCTCGTTGAACAGGCGCGTGAGGTCGCGGCCGACCTGGTCGTCGACGGTGAAGAGGCCGAAGTCCTCGTAGATGCGGCTGGTCTTGGGGTTGTAGTTGCCCGTGCCGACGTGGCTGTAGTGGCGCAGCACGCCCTCTTCCTCGCGGATGACGAGGGCGAGCTTGCAGTGGGTCTTGAGTCCCACGAGGCCGTAGACCACGTGGACGCCGGCCTTTTCGAGCTTGCGGGCCCAGACGATGTTGTTCGCCTCGTCGAAACGCGCCTTCACCTCGACGAGGGCGAGCACCTGCTTGCCGGCCTCGGCGGCGTCGATGAGCGCCTGCACGATCGGGCTGTCTCCCGACGTGCGGTACAGCGTCTGCTTGATGGCGAGCACGTGAGGGTCGCGTGCGGCCTGCTCGAGGAAGGCCTGCACGCTCGTTGCGAACGACTCGTACGGGTGGTGCACCAGCACGTCGGCCGATCGGATCGCGGAGAACAGGTCGGCGCGGCCGTTCTGCTCGCCCGGCTGGAAGGCCGCGGCGGTCTTGGGCACGTGGGGCGGGTAGTGCAGATCGGGCCGGTCGATCTTCGACAGGTCGAACAGGCCGCGCAGGTCGAGCGGGCCGGGGAGGCGGTAGACCTCCTGCTCGGTGATATCGAGCTCGGTGATGAGCAGATCGAGGGTGAGATCGTCCATATCGTCGGTGATCTCGAGGCGGATCGGCGGCCCGAACCGGCGCCGCAGCAGCTCGGCTTCGAGGGCCTGGATGAGGTTCTCTGTCTCATCCTCCTCGATCGTCATGTCTTCGTTGCGGGTGAGCCGGAAGGCGTGGTGGTCGAGCACCTCCATGCCGGGGAACAGGTGCCCCAGGTGGTTGGAGATGAGCTCTTCGAGCGGCAGGTAGCGCACCCGGTCGCTCGCCGCGACCTTGACGAAGCGGGGGAGCATCGGCGGCACCTTCAAGCGCGCGAACTCCTGACGACCGGTGCGGGCGTTGCGCACCCGGATGGCGAGGTTCAGCGACAGGCCCGAGATGTAGGGGAACGGGTGCGCGGGATCGACGGCGAGCGGCATGAGCACGGGGAAGACCTGCGTCTGGAAGTACTCGGTGAGCGTCTCGCGGTCGCCGTCCTCGAGCGAGTCCCAGGTGACGACGTCGATGCCCGAGTCGGACAGCGCCGGGCGCACCAGGTCGTTCCATGCCGCGGCATGGCGCAACTGCAGCGCGTGCGCGTCGGCCGAGATGTCGGCGAGCACCTCCTGCGGCGCGCGTCCGACGTTCGTCGGCACGGCGAGACCGGTGAGGATGCGGCGTGCG
This sequence comes from Microbacterium sp. Gd 4-13, assembly GCF_003095395.1. Classification (GTDB taxonomy): domain Bacteria; phylum Actinomycetota; class Actinomycetes; order Actinomycetales; family Microbacteriaceae; genus Microbacterium. The sequence continues at coordinate 358,292 of NZ_QEIJ01000003.1, read as the reverse complement.
AGACCCGCGACGCGCACCATGAAGAACTCGTCGAGGTTGCTGGCGAAGATCGCCAGGAAGTTCGCCCGTTCCAGGGTGGGGAGCGTCGGGTCTTCGGCCAGCTCGAGAACGCGCTGATTGAAGGCCAGCCAGCTCAGCTCGCGGTCGAGGTAGCGATTCTCGGGAAGCTGGGCGTCGGCCGCCTCGACCGCTTCGTCGAAGTCGTCGTCATCCGCGTCGCCGAGACCTGAATCGAGCGCGTCGTCCTGGATCATTCCCTCATCATGGCAGGGCGAGGTGACACCCGCGTGAACGGGCCGACGGCTTTTCGAGCGCCTACGAGGCTCCCGGTGCTGCGGCGCCGGGAGGAACGTCGTCTTCGTACACGTTGAACCGGTAGCCGACGTTGCGCACCGTGCCGATGAGCTGCTCGAGATCGCCGAGCTTCGCGCGCAGGCGTCGCACGTGCACGTCGACCGTGCGGGTGCCGCCGAAGTAGTCGTAGCCCCAGACTTCGCTCAGCAGCTGCTCGCGCGTGAACACCCGGGAGGGGTGCGTGGCGAAGAAGTGCAGCAGCTGGAACTCCTTGTAGGTGAGGTCGAGCGGCTTGCCGTGCACCTTCGCCGAGTACGACGACTCGTCGATCGTGATGCCGGAGGTCTGGATGCGGCTGGAGACCTGCTCCTTCGCCATCCGACCGACGGCGAGCCGGATGCGCGCGTCGACCTCGGCGGGTCCGGCCGTCATCAGGATGACGTCGTCGACGCCCCAGTCGGTCGAGACCGCGGTGAGTCCGCCTTCGGTGACGACCAGCACGAGCGGGGCGTCGAGCCCCGTGGTGTTCAGGATCTTGCAGAGCGACTTCGCGCCGACGAGGTCGGCGCGGGCGTCGATGAACACCACATCGGCGCTGGGGGCGTTCACCAATTGCGCCGGTTCGGCAGGGATCTGCCGAACGCGATGACTGAGGAGTTCGAGCGCGGGCAGCACGGAGCTGCCGCCAGGGGCGGAACTCAGAACGAGAAGCTGTGCCAACAGGGACCTCCGCGTCGCGTTCCCCGCGACGTGCCCATCCTAGGGCGACTCGGGCGAACCGGTGTTCGCGGGTGCGCGCGGGCGCCGCGTAGGCGAGAATGTCGAAATGCCCGGTCCTGAACTCGCACCTCGCCGCACGGTCGGCGGGGTGATCGCCGTCTGGGTGGCCGCCGCCCTCGCCGGGATCGCGATCGGAATCTTCGTGCCCGCCGATGATCGAGCCGCCTGGCTCACCGTCGGACTCGCCGCAAGCCTCGTGCTGGCTTTCACCATCCAGCTGTCGTACGGCCGTTCGCAGCAGTTCGTCGAGCGGGTCGCCGCGAGCGTGCTCGGGGCACTCGTCGTGCTGGGCGTCATCAGCGCGGGCTTCGGGCTCGCCGCGATCGTTCCCGGATAGACTGCACGCATGGACCTCCTCGCGCTCGAACTGTTCTTCGTGGGCCTGCTGGGCTTGGCCTCGCTCGCCATCGCTTTCGTCTCGGTGGTCGTCGTGAAGAACCTGTACCGCGGTCAGCGCTGATAGAACGTGTTCGACCTTCCCACCGACCTCCCCGCAGACCTCGCGCCGCTCTCCTGGCTGGTCGGCGTCTGGGAGGGGACGGGCGTGCTCGACTACGAAGCATCCGGGCACACCTATGCCGGCGAGTTCGCCCACCGGGTGAGCTTCAGCCATGACGGCGGTTCGTACTTGAACTACTCGGCCAGTGCGTGGCTGCAGTCCGGCGACGCGACCACACCGCTCGTGTCCGAGATGGGCTACTGGCGTCTGAGCCGTCCCGCCACCGACGCCGACGCGGGGCCGGGTCTCCTTCCGGCACGCGAACCCGCCACGGCCCGCACCGTCGACGACGTCGAAGCGCTCCGCAACGCCGAGGGCGGGTTCGACATCGAGGTCTCGCTCGTGCACGCCGACGGGGTGCACGAGCTGTACCTCGGTCAGGTGCGCGGACCCCGCATCGATCTCTCGACCGACGCCGTGGTGCGTGCGGCCGGTGCGAAGGACTACGTCGCCGCCACCCGCATGTACGGGCTCGTCGATGCCCATCTGCTCTGGGCGTGGGACATCGCGGCCTTCGGCCAGGAGCTGCGCTCGCACGCCTCAGCGCGTCTGGCGCGGGTCGACTGATGGCCACCGACTACTCCGGCGTTGCGGGCGCCGTCGCCGACGAACGGGGCCTGCGTCACGTGGGCGGTCCGCTGGCCGAGCAGCGCGCGCTCGTCGCGGGCCGTGCCGTCGCCCCGCTGGGCGATCGCCGCGTGCTCACGGTCTCGGGCGAAGACAGGCTGAGCTGGCTCGACTCGCTGTCGTCGCAGTCGCTGACCCATCTGGCGCCCGGCGTCGGCACCGAGACCCTGATCCTCGACCCGCAGGGCCGGGTCGAGCACGCTGCATCCGTCGTCGACGACGGCGAGACGGCGTGGCTGCTCGTGGACGACTCGGATGCTGCGGCCCTGGCGACCTGGCTCACGAAGATGCGCTTCCGGCTGCGCGTCGAGGTGCGCGACCGCTCCGACGACCTGGCGATCGTGGGCGGCACCGCAGCGGCCGTCGCCGCCCTGGCCGCGGTCGGCCCGACGGGCACCCCCGTGCGCTGGCGCGACCCGTGGCCCGACGTCTCGCCGGGAGGCTGGGGCTATGCGGCCGTCGAGCCGCACCCCGGTGCCGACCGCGACTGGACCGAGGCCGTCGTCACCCTCGCCGAGCTCGACGAGATCGTCGCCTCGGCCGCGCGCGGCGAGATCGCCCTGGCCGGCCGTGACGCCGTCGATGCGCTCCGTGTCGCCGCCTGGCGGCCCCGAGTGAGCGCCGACGCCGACGAACGCGCCCTCCCGCACGAGCTCGACTGGATGCGCACCGCCGTCCACCTGTCGAAGGGCTGCTACCGCGGACAGGAGACCGTCGCCAAGGTGCACAACCTCGGGCATCCGCCGCGCCGTCTCGTCGCTCTCCAGCTCGACGGGAGCGACAGCGTGCTGCCCGCGCCGGGCGACATCGTTCGGGCGGGGGAGAACGAGGTCGGGGCGATCACGTCCGTCGCTCTCCACTACGAGGACGGCCCCATCGCCCTGGCGATCGTGAAGCGCTCGGCGCCCACCGACGTCGACCTCGTCGTCGAGACGAGCGACGGTCCGGTCTCGGCCGCCCAGGAGGTCGTCGTTCCGCGCGACGCGGGGGCCACGGCATCCGTTCCCCGTCTTCCTCGGCTGGGGCGGCGCGCCGCTTCGTCGTGAGCTCCGCGAACGAGCCCGCACCGACGACGGGAGTCGTCACGACGGGGTGGCGGTCGAGACTCGACCTTCGTCCTCGCCTGTTCCGGGTGCGCGACTCGGGAGCCGCGATCATCCAGATCGTGCTCGCCGCCACCGGGGCCTACACCTTCGCCCACCTCGTCCTGGGTCACGCGCTGCCGCTCGTCGCCGCGACCGTCACCGTGTCGAGTCTCGGGCTCGTGCGCGACGCACGACCGCGACGGGTCATCGAAACGGTCGCCGGGATGCTGGTGGGCATCCTCATCGCCGAGGTCATCGTGCTCGTCGCCGGCGGCGGCTGGTGGCAGATCGCGCTCGCGCTGGGCACGACCTTGATCGTCGCCCGGTTTCTCTCGGCGCAGCCCGGCTTCGCCATCGCGGCGGCCATTCAGGCGCTCATCGCTCTCACCGTCGGTGTGGGAGCGCCGCCGTTCCTGCGGCTACTCGACGGCATCGTCGGCGGGATCGCGGCGCTGCTCGTGACCGCCCTCGTGCCCCGCAGCGGGCGTCGGCCGGAGCTGCGCGACGCGGCCACCCTCTTCGCCGGGGTGGACAGTGCCATCTCCACGCTCGTGCAGGCGCTGCGACGGGGCGACCGGTTGCGCGCCGATCGCGGCCTCGAGAAGGCGCGCGCACTCCAGGCGGCGGTCGACCAGTGGCGCACATCGCTCGAGTCGGGGCTCGCGATCGCCCGCATCTCGCCCTTCCTGCACCGCGAGCGCTCGGAGCTTGCGCGACACGAACGCATGCGCCAGTCGATGGATCTCGCGACCCGCAACCTGCGGGTCGTCGCCCGCCGCATCTCGTATCTCGTCGACGACGGCCAGCCCCGGGAGGTCGCCGCCGATCTCCTCGCCGAACTCGGTCGCGCCGCGCGGCTCGTCGCCGACTCCCTCGACGACATCTCGGTGGAGCCCGCCGCCCGGGCGGTGATCGTCGGCATCGCCGCCCGGCTCGACCCCGCCGCGATGATGCCCGGGGCGGGCCTCGGCGACCACAACCTGATCGCGGCGCTCCGGCCGCTCGCGGTCGACCTCCTCACCGCGACCGGCATGCCGCCGGGGGATGCCCGGGCGATCATCCCGCGCATCTGACCCGGCGTGCGGCTCGCCGAGGCCGTCGCAGCGTTCAGCGGGGCGCGACCGCGTGCCAGGGCACGCCGACCTCGCCGAGGCGCCATCGCGAGCGCTCGAGCAGCGGCCATCCCGCGTCCGCGACGGCGGCGAGGGCCGTACGCCATCGCGAGACGGGGCCGAACGCCGACTGCGCGGCAGCGCGCTCCCATTCGCGGTCGAGCGCGGCGAGCAGGTCGTGCACGCGCTCGCCGGGCACGTTGCGGTGGATGAGGGCCTTGGGCAGCCGCTCGGCGGCGATCGACGGCTGCTGCAGCCCGGCCAGACGCAGTGACAGGGTCAGGCTCCGCGGTGCGGCGTCGTGGCCGACCTCGACCCAGGTCATCACGCGGCCGATCTCGTCGCACGTGCCCTCGACGAGCATCCCGCCGGGCGCGAGACGTGAGGCCATGCGTCCCCACGCGTCGGAGACGTCGCCTTCGTCGTACTGGCGCAGCACGTTCATCGCGCGGATGACGGCAGGACGCCGCCCGGCGGGCAGCGGAACCTCGAACCCGCCGCGCGCGAACGACACCCCACTGATGCCCGATGCGTCGAGCTGCGCCCGCGCTCGCGCCACGCGCTCCGGGTCGATCTCGAGGCCGCGAACCTCGACATCGGGGCGCACGCGGGCCAGTCGCTGCGTCAGCTCGAGCGTCGTCACCGCGCTGGCGCCGAAGCCGAGATCGACCACGAGCGGGTCATCGGTTCGTCGCAGCACCCGGTGCCGGGCGATCCATCGATCGACCCGCCGCAGCCGATTCGTACCGGTGGTGCCGCGGGTGATCTGACCGACCGGCGACGCCCCCACATCCCCAGTGTGCCAGGGCCGCTCTCGATAGGATGGCGGCATGACCGCGCCTTACACGCTGATCCTCCTCCGACACGGCCAGAGCGAGTGGAACAAGACCAACCAGTTCACCGGTTGGGTCGACGTCCGTCTCACCGAACAGGGCAAGACCGAGGCCGCCCGCGGCGGCGAACTGCTGGCCGAATCGGGGCTGCTGCCCGATGTGCTGCACACGTCGGTGCTCAGCCGCGCGATCCAGACCGCCAACATCGCGCTCGACGCGGCCGACCGGCTGTGGATCCCCGTGAAGCGGTCGTGGCGTCTCAACGAGCGCCACTACGGCGCCCTCCAGGGCAAGGACAAGGCCCAGACGCTCGAAGAGTTCGGACCCGAGCAGTTCAAGCTCTGGCGTCGCTCGTTCGACGTTCCGCCGCCGGCCCTCCCCGCCGACGACGAGTACAGCCAGGTCGGCGACCCCCGCTACGTCGGCATCGACGGCGAGGTGCCCCACACCGAATCGCTCAAGCTCGTCATCGACCGCATGCTCCCGTACTGGGAAGACGCGATCGTCCCCGACCTGCGCGCCGGCAAGACGGTGCTCGTCACCGCCCACGGTAATTCGCTGCGGGGCCTCGTCAAGAAGCTCGAGGGCATCAGCGACGACGACATCGCCGAGTTGAACATCCCCACCGGCATCCCGCTCGTCTACCGTCTCGACGAGAACCTCGAGCCCGTCGGCAAGGGCGAGTACCTCGACCCGGAGGCCGCCGCCGCCGGCGCCGCGGCCGTGGCCGCACAGGGCAAGGGCTGACCCGAGGCTGAAACGACGAAGAGCGGATGCTGCGCAGCATCCGCTCTTCGTCGTTCGAGCGTCGTCACATGGGGAGCGTCACCGAGTCGTCGGCGCCCGCCCAGTCGCCGGTGGCGAGGTAGACGACCCGCTTGGCGACGGAGACCGCGTGGTCGCCGAAGCGCTCGTGGTAGCGGCTGGCGAGGGTCGCGTCGACCGTTGCGGTGGCCTCGCCCGTCCAGCCTTCGCCGAGCACCTTCTCGAACACGCTGAGGTGCAGTTCGTCGATGGCGTCGTCGTCGTTGCGGATCTCTTCCGCGATGGAGAGGTCTTCGGTGCGCAGCAGCTCGGTGAGCTTCTTCGCGACCGTCACGTCGAGCTCGCCCATGCGGGTGAAGGTCGACTTGAGGCCCTTGGGGATGGCGCGCTCGGGGAAGCGCGAACGCGACAGCTGGGCGATGTGCTCGGCGAGGTCGCCCATGCGCTCGAGCGAAGCGCTCACGCGCAGCGCGGTGACCACGATGCGCAGATCACGGGCGACGGGCTGCTGGCGGGCGAGGATCTCGATGGCGAGCTCGTCGAGGGCCGCAGCCTTCTCGTCGATGATCGCGTCGGCCTCGATGACGGCTTCGGCGAGGCCGACGTCGCTCGTGGAGAACGATTGGGTGGCCTTCTCGATGGCGACCGTGACGAGTTCGGCGATCTCGACGAGTCGTGCTTGCACGTCCTCGAGGGACTGGTGGAATACTTCACGCATTGCGGCAACCTTCCTGATTCGCAGGCACGCCGGTGCATCCCGCTACCCAGGCGATTTTCCCCAGCCGAGGTTAACGAGCGGTGCCTTACGAGTGAACAGTATCGGGTGCGAACGGGGTACGACGGGGGCTGGGCGGGGGTTGACGTCTCGTGCCGTTTACTCTTGGCCTATGGATCAGACGCAGCTCACGCTGCTCGCCCTCCTCCTGGGAGCGGTGATCGGCGGCGGTGTGAGCGGGTTGATCTCCTACGCCTTCCGGATTCGGGATCGCGCCATCGCCCGCACGTCGGACGACGTGCCCTCGGGTGTGTCGGCGATCCTCGCCGCGATGGACGACGCCGCGATCGTCACCGACGCGTCATCTACCGTGCTGGCCGCGTCGGCGCCGGCCGAGGTCTTCGGCCTTCGCGTCGGCGAGGTCATCCCGAGCGACGAGGTGCGCACTCTCGCGCGTCTCTCGCGCGACTCGGGCGCGCCGGCGACCGAGAACCTGCGTCTGCAGCGCGGCGCCGCGCCGTCGGAACCGCGTCTGGTCGCCGCGCGGGCGACGGCCATCTCGCCACGGCTCACACTCGTGCTGATCCGCGACATCACCGAGCGCGAGCGCGTCGAGGAGATGCGCCGCGACTTCGTCGCCAACACCAGCCACGAGTTGAAGACCCCCGTCGGCGCGGTGACTCTGCTCGCCGAGGCGATCGAGATGGCCGCCGACGACCCCGACCAGGTGCGCATCTTCACCGCGCGCCTCAGCGCCGAGGCCTCGCGGCTCGGTGCCCTCACCTCGCGCATCATGAGCCTCTCGCGGCTGCAGGCGTCGGCCGAGCTGACGGAGGTGCGAGACGTCTCGATCGACGAGGTCGTCGCCTCGGCCGTCGATGCCCACACGCTGCAGGCGGATTCCGCGCAGGTCTCGATCGTCCGCGGCGGCACCCGCGGCCTGTACGTCCGCGGCGAGGCGCAGGTGCTGAGCGAGGCCGTCGGCAACCTCATCGCGAACGCCATCGCCTACTCGCCCCAGGGCTCGAGCGTCGGCGTCGGGGTGAAGGCGATCGACGGAGTGGTCGAGATCGCCGTGACCGACCGCGGCATCGGCATCCACGAGAGCGACCAGAACCGTGTGTTCGAACGGTTCTACCGCGCCGACCAGGCTCGTTCGCGCCGCACGGGTGGCACGGGCCTCGGCTTGTCGATCGTCAAGCACGCCGTGCAGCGTCACGGCGGTGAGGTGCGGCTCTGGTCGCGCCCCGGTCGCGGATCGACGTTCACCATCCGCCTGCCCCTGGCCGATGTGCCCGAGGATCGGGCGCCGCGCACCAAAGCCCGTCGCAAGCCCCGCAAGGCGGCCGTGACGAGCCGTTCCACACCCGTGAAGGGGGAAACAGCATGACCCGAGTGCTTATCGTGGAGGACGAGCCCGATCTCGCCGACCCGCTGGCCTATCTGCTGCGTCGGGAGGGGTACGAGGTCGAGATCGCCGAGGACGGCGCGATCGCGCTGTCCGCCTTCCGTGAGCGCGGTGCCGACATCGTGCTGCTCGACCTCATGCTCCCCGGCATGCCCGGCACGGAGGTGTGCCGTCAGCTCCGTCTCAGCACCACCGTGCCGATCATCATGCTCACCGCGAAGGACTCCGAGGTCGACATCGTGGTGGGGCTCGAGCTCGGCGCCGACGACTACGTCACCAAGCCTTACTCGGCTCGGGAGCTCCTCGCCCGCATGCGGGCTGTGCTCCGGCGCTATTCGCAGGTGGAGTCCGACCTCGACGACCGCGTGCTCACCGGCGGGCGTGTGACCCTCGACATCGACCGGCACACGGTGTCGGTCGAGAACAACGAGATCAGCATGCCGCTGAAGGAGTTCGAGCTCCTCGAGGTGCTCATGCGCAACGCGGGTCGCGTTCTCACGCGCGGCCAGCTCATCGACCGCGTCTGGGGCACCGACTACTTCGGCGACACCAAGACGCTCGACGTGCACATCAAGCGCATCCGATCGCGCATCGAGCAGAACCCCAGTGACCCGAACATGCTCGTCACGGTGCGGGGTCTCGGCTACCGCTTCGAGGGATGACAGAAGCCGCGCTCACCCGTCGGGGTGAGCGCGGCTGTCACGGCGTGATCAGGCCTCAGGGCTGGAAGTCGCCGTAGTAGTCGAGCTCGCCGTCGAGAACGGGCACCTGGTAGAGCACGCCCTCGGAATCGCCCGACTGGAAGTAGACCGGGATCGTCGATCCGGGGAGGCCGTCGATCGCGTCGAGGGCGAGCGGCGGCTCGTTCTCCGCCGAGTCGCCGAGGCTCACGGTCTCGCGGGCGCCGACGCGGACGGTCGCCGTCTGAGCGGTGGAACCTTCGCCGAGCTCGAGGCTCAGGGTCTGCGGTTCGTCGGTCTCGTTGACGATCGCGGCGATCATGTTGGCCGCGTCGCCGTCGGCGTCGCTGATGATGACGACGTTGCGCACCTTCAGCGGCCCGGAGTCGGGGATGTTCACCCCGTCACCGGGGGAGTAGGGCAGCTTCGTCGCCTGGGTGGAGACGAGGGCGCAGCCGCTCGTTCCCAGGAGGACGGCGGCACTCAGGGCGATAGACGCGATGAGGCGGGATTTCACGGTTCCTCCCAGCGGAGCAGACGGCATCTCATGCAGTCTACGCGGTCGCTCGACCCCCCGCGGGACCGCGTCGTCCGTGGCGTTCCCGGCTCCAGGGTGGAGAACCTTAGCGCAAACCTGCCTGTGGTATCCTGGACGTTGCCGAAAGGACATAACTACATGCTTTTTGAGGTTGGCGAGACGGTCGTTTACCCCCACCACGGGGCGGCCACGATCATCGAGGTCAAGGACCGGATCATTCGTGGCGAGTCCAAGAAATACCTGAAGCTCAACGTCACCCAGGGAGACCTGATCATCGAGGTGCCCGCCGAGAACGTCGACCTCGTCGGCGTCCGCGACGTCATCGGCAAAGAGGGCCTCGACCGCGTGTTCGACGTGCTCCGCGCCCCCTTCACCGAGGAGCCGACCAACTGGTCGCGTCGGTACAAGGCGAACCTCGAGAAGCTCGCTTCCGGTGACGTGATCAAGGTCAGCGAGGTCGTGCGCGACCTCTGGCGCCGCGACCAGGACCGCGGTCTGTCCGCGGGTGAGAAGCGGATGCTGGCGAAGGCGCGACAGATCCTCGTGTCGGAGCTCGCTCTGGCCGAGAAGACCGACGAGGAGCGAGCGGGTCTCGTTCTCGATGAGGTCCTCGCCTCCTAGAGGCAGATAGCGTGGCGGCGTGAGCATGCTGCCGGTTCCCCACGTCGCCATCATCGTCGTCGCCGCCGGGTCGGGTACCCGCCTCGGCGCGGGCGGACCGAAGGCGATGGTCGGAATCGACGAGTCGTCGATCCTCCGCCACGCGCTGGCCGGCGTCTTCCGCGCCGAGCCCGCGCAGGTGGTGATCGTCGCCCCCGCGACGCATCAGGGCGATGCCCTGACCGACGCCCTGGCGGCGGCGGGCGGCCGACGAGACCTCGTCACCGTCGTCGCCGGCGGATCCACGCGGCAGCAATCGGTCGCCGCGGGGCTGCGGGCACTCTGGCCCGACGTCGAATACGTGCTCGTCCACGACGCCGCGCGGGCGTTGGCGCCCGCGGCGCTGTTCGCCCGCGTGCTCGACGCGCTGCACGACGGTCTTCCCGCTGTGCTCCCCGCGCTTCCGGTCATCGACACCGTCAAGCGCGTCGCCGGGCCACGCGTACGAGAAGCGGTCGATCGTGCCGATCTCGTCGCGGCCCAGACGCCGCAGGGGTTCCGCCGCGACATCCTCGACACGGCCTATCGTCTGGCCGACCACGAGCACACCGACGATGCCGCTCTCGTGGCCGCCGCCGGCCACCCGATCGCGATCGTCGACGGCGATCCGCTGGCGTTCAAGATCACGACGCCCGCCGACCTCGATCGAGCCCGTCATCTCGTCGCGCCGGTGCCGCGGGCGCAGACGCTTCTCGATGCGCCGCAGGCGGCCCCGCGCGTGGGTCTCGGCACCGACGTGCACGGTTTCGGGGGTGACGGTGCTCTCTGGCTCGCGGGGGTGGAGTGGCCGGGCGAGCCGGCGCTGTCGGGGCACTCCGACGGCGACGCCGTGGCCCATGCGATCGTCGACGCCCTCTTGGGGGCGGCCGGCCTCGGCGACATCGGCACGCACTTCGGCACCGACCGCCCCGAGTACGTCGGTGCGCACGCCGACGTCTTCCTCTCGCGCACGGCGGCGCTGCTCGGGGAGGCGGGGTGGCGCATCGGCAACGTCTCGGTGCAGATGCAGGCGAACCGCCCCCGCTTCGCTCCGCGCCGCGCCGAGGCCGAAGCGGCCCTGTCCGCAGCGCTCGGCGGGGCTTCCGTCTCGGTCAGCGCGACGACGACCGACGGGCTTGGTTTCACGGGCCGCGGCGAAGGAGTCGCCGTCACGGCGGTCGCCCTCCTCCTCCCGGCGTAGATTCGCGCGGCACGTCAGAGCGCGCGCGACGAACGCCGAGAACGGGTCGTCGACGGCGCCCGCGGCGTAGCAGCATCCGTCCGACTCCGCGGCCGAGGAAAGCGTCGGCTCCGCGCGTCGATGTCAGCCCTCGACGGCGAACGGTGCCGGATCGCGGCGTGGCCGGGATCCGACGGCCAGGAGCACCAGGCCCGCGCCCAGGACGGCGAGTCCGCCGACCGCGAGCGGGGAGAGACGTTCGCCGAGCACCGCGACCCCGAGCACTCCCGCGGTCAGGGGTTCGGCGAGCGTGAGGGTCGCCGCCACCGACGCGGTGAGGCGGCCGAGTCCCCACGTGAAGAGCGTGTAGGCGACGGCGATCGTCGCGAGCCCCAGCCAGAGCGACATGGCGAGCCCGCCGGGCGCACCGAGCCACGACAGGTCGACGAACGGCAGCGCCGCGAAGGCCACGGCCGCCGACGTCGCGCCCATCGCGCCGGCGACGGTGAACGGATCCCATCCGCCGTCCATGAGCCGGCGCTGCGCGTTCGCGAACACCGCGAACGAGGCGCCCGCTCCGACCGAGCCGACGAAACCGAGCGGGTCGGCACCGGCGGCGCCGTCTGCGCCGCCGACGCCCAGTAACACGACGCCGACGAGGGCGAGGGTCGTCGCTGCCACCCAGACCACCGAGGGGCGACGCTTCGTGAGGGCCCACTCGATCAGTCCGGCGATCACGGGCGCCGAGCCGAGCGCCACCACGGTGCCCACCGCGACGCCGTTGCGCTCGGTGCCGAGGAAGAACAGCGGCTGGTAGACGGCCAGGCACACGCCGGTGACCGCCATGAGTGCGACGGCGCGCGGAGTCAGGCGCGGCGAAGCCGATGCGCGACGGCGCGACCGTGCGCCGAGCGACAGCCCGATCGCCGCCAGCGCCGTACCGCCGATGGCGAGCCGCATCGCCCCCACCGCGAGGGGCGTCGTATCGGCGGGACCGAGCGCTTGGGACGTGCCCGTCGTGCCGAAGAGAACGGCGGCGGCGACCACGGCGATCAGGGCGAGCATCCTCCAGTTCTATCGGCTGCCGGGCGCCCGTTACGCCACGAGGGCCCCGGGTAGGCTGGAGCGGTGACTCTCCGGCTGTACGACACGAAAGCGCAGGCCCTGCGCGACTTCGTCCCGCTCGACCCCGGAAACGTCTCGATCTACGTCTGCGGCCCGACCGTGCAGTCAGGACCACACATCGGCCACGTGCGCGCGGCCCTCGCGTTCGACATCCTGCGCCGCTGGCTCGCGCACCGCTTCGGTCGTGTCACCTTCGTCCGCAACGTCACCGACATCGACGACAAGGTGCTCGCCAACGCGACAGCCGTCGAGCCCTGGTGGGCGCTCGCCTACCGTATGGAGCTCGCCTTCTCACGCGCCTACGCCGCGATCGGGATTCTCCCGCCGACCTACGAGCCGCGCGCCACGGCGTCGATCCCGCAGATGCAGGAGCTCATCGCGCGGCTGATCGACGCGGGGCACGCCTACCCCTCGGCAGCGAGCGCGGATGCCGCGGGAGACGTCTATTTCGACGTGCGGTCGTGGGGCGACTACGGCTCGCTGACCCATCAGTCGCTCGACGCGATGGAGCCGGCCGCCGATGCCGACCCCCGCGGCAAACGCGATCCTCGTGACTTCGCCCTGTGGAAGGGCGCCAAGGCGGGCGAGCCCACCAGCGCGATCTGGGACTCCCCGTGGGGCCCCGGACGCCCGGGCTGGCACATCGAGTGCTCCGCGATGTCACGCCGCTACCTCGGCGCGGAGTTCGACATCCACGGCGGCGGGCTCGATCTGCGCTTTCCGCACCACGAGAACGAGCTCGCCCAGTCGACGGCCGCCGGAGACGCGTTCGCGCGGTACTGGGTGCACAACGGACTCGTCACCGTCGACGGCCAGAAGATGTCGAAGTCGATCGGCAACTTCGTGCTCGCCGACGACGTGCTCGCCGAGCGCGACCCGCTCGTCGTGCGCTACGCGCTCGGCGCGGCCCACTACCGCTCGAGCCTCGACATCTCCGATCGCGCGTTCTCGGAGGCCGAGGCCGCTCTCGAGCGCATCCGCACCTTCGAGGAGCGCGCGGTGCGGCTGCTCGCCCCCGATGAGGGCGGACGGAAGATGGATGCCGCGGTGCCCGAGCGGTTCGCCGCCGCCCTCGACGACGACCTCGGCGTGCCGCAGGCGCTCGCCGTCATCCACGAGACCGTGCGCGAGGGCAACCTCGCCCTCGACACCGGAGACCGCGACGCCGTCGCCGCTGCCTTCGCCGCCGTGGCCGTCATGACGGGCGTTCTCGGCATCGACCCCCTCGACCCCCGATGGTCGCACGACGGCGATGGCGCCGATGCCGCCGCCCTCGACGCCCTCGTGCTCACCATGATCAACCAACGCGCCGATGCGCGAGCGAGCAAGGACTGGGCGACGGCCGACCGCATCCGCGATGCGATCGCGGCGGCCGGCATCGTCCTCGAAGACGGTCCCGAGGGGACCCATTGGAGCGTGAACCGTGGCTAATTTCGGAAACCCGTCGGCCGGGCGTGGCAAGAAGAAGGGCCCGACCAAAGGCACGGGCGGCAAGAACAAGCGGGCCCTCGAGGGGCGCGGACCCACCCCCAAGGCCGAGGAGCGCGCCTGGCACCCCGCCGGCAAGCGCAAGGCCGCCCAGGAGCGCCTCGCCGCGGCTGGTGGCGGCAAGGGCGGCCGACCCGCCGTGCGCGCGACCGGCGGTAACGCCAGCCGCGGCGGACGGCCGAAGCAGGACGACGACACCGAAACGGTCACCGGTCGCAACTCGGTGCTCGAGGCGCTGCGGGCGAAGATCCCCGCGACGGCGTTCTACATCGCCCAGCGCGTCGAGATGGATGACCGCGTGAAGGAGATGCTCTCGATCGCGACGAACCGGCAGATCCCCGTGCTCGAGGTCACTCGTCCCGAGCTCGACCGCATGGCCGGGTTCGACGGTGTTCACCAGGGCGTGGCGCTCAAGGTGCCGCCCTACGAGTACGCGCACCCGCAGGACCTGCTCGAGCAGATCATCGACCGGGGAGAGCTGCCGTTGCTGGTCGCCCTCGACGGGGTCACCGATCCGCGCAACCTCGGTGCCATCATCCGCTCGACCGCCGCTTTCGGCGGGCAGGGCCTGATCATTCCGCAGCGGCGGTCCGCCGGGGTCAACTCGGCCGCCTGGAAGACGAGCGCGGGAGCCGCCGCCCGCATTCCCGTGGCACTCGCGCCGAACCTGACCGCCACCCTCAAGGACCTCAAGAAGCAGGGCGTGTTCGTGCTCGGTCTCGACGGTGACGGCGATGTGTCGCTGCCGGCGCTCGATCTCGCCGACCGTCCCGTCATCATCGTGGTGGGCTCCGAGGGCAAGGGCCTGTCGCGCCTGGTGACCGAGACGTGCGACCAGATCGTCTCGATCCCGATCTCGACGGCCACCGAGTCGCTGAACGCCGGGATCGCAGCATCCGTCGCCCTGTACCAGGTCTCCACTCTGCGCTCCGTCCGCGAGTGACGCCGTCGGCGGGGCTGACCCCGCCGAGGCCCGCTCGATGATCCGCGCACCGATCGAAGGGAACGTCATGGCCCGTATCGCCGTCATCGGAGGAACCGGCTACGCCGGCAGCCACATCCTCGCCGAGGGAGTCCGCCGTGGTCACACGGTGGTCTCGGTCGCACGCACCGTGCCCAACGAGCGCGTCGAGGGCGCGACCTACATCGAGGGCACCCTGCTCGACGTACCGAACCTCGTCGCCGAGCTGCAGGGGGTCGACGTGATCGTGTCGACCGTGCCCGGCCGCGGCGACATGCTCGGAAAGGTGCGCCCGGCCGTTGCCGAGCTCGTCGCGGCTCTGCCCGACACGGTGCGGATCGGCGTCGTCGGCGGCGCGGGCGGAAGCCTCGTCGCCGCAGGAGGACCGCGGCTCATCGACACCGACGGCTTCGCCGACGAGTACAAGCCCGAAGCGCGGGAGGCCATCGAGATCCTCGAAGACCTCGAGCGCACGCCGGCATCGCGCGACTGGTTCTACGTGCACCCCGCCGGCGGTTTCGGCGCGTGGGCGCCGGGCGAGCGTACGGGTTCGTACCGCGACGGCGGCGACGTGCTCGTGACCGACGCCGAGGGCGAATCGTTCATCTCCGGGCCCGACCTGGGGGTCGCCGTGATCGACGAGATCGAGTCGCCGCAGCATCCGCGCGGCCGCTTCACCGTCGGCTACTGACGCTCTTCTGACGCCCGAACGGGTTTCGCGGTCAGCGCGCCAGGTCAGACGAGGTCGCGCCAGTCGATGTCGTCGGCGGGGTCGGGGGTCGGGATGCTGCCCGTGATGACGGGGATCGTCAGCGTCTCGGTCGACGGGCCCATCAGAGTGGCCTCGTCGCGGCGGTGGCGCAGCACGTCGTCGATGTAGGAGGTCAGCACCTCCGCCAGCGGCACGGCGCGCCCGCGTGCCTGCGACATGTACCAGCGGTGCTCCAGCACCTGGTGGAACACCTCGGCGGGCTCGAGCTTCGCGCGCAGGTCGAAGGGGATCGCCATGACGATCGGCTCGAACACGCGGGTGAGCCACTCGTGGGCGACCATCTCCTCGTCGGCGCCCAGGCGAGAGATGCGCGCGCGGAACTCGTCGAGATCGTTCAGCAGTCGTCGGGCCTGGTTCTCCTCGACGTCCAAGCCGGTCAATCGGATGAGGCGCCGTTGGTGGTGTCCGGCGTCGACGACCTTGGGTTCGATCGCCACGCGCGTGCCGTCGGAGGTCGTCTGCATCGACATCTCGCCGATGTCGAATCCCAGCGCGTTGAGGCGCTGCACCCGCTCGGTGATGCGCCACGACTCGTCGACGGTGAAGGTCTCCTGGTCGGTGAGGGCCGCCCACAGCGACCAGTACGACGACATGATGCCGTCGGCGATCTGCACCGCGTCGATGCCGCCCTCGAGGCGCCCGCCCGCCTCGAGGTCCATGATCTCGCCGGCGATGTTCGTGCGGGCCACGTCGAGATCGTGCTCGCGCTGGCCGCGCGTCAGGCCGCCCTCGTGCAGCTCGCCGGTCTCGGCGTCGACGAGGTAGGCCGCGAAGGCGCCCGCGTCGCGGCGGAAGAGGGTGTTCGACAGTGAGACGTCGCCCCAGAAGAAGCCCACGTTGTGCAGGCGCACCAGCAGCACCGCGAGGGCGTCGACGAGCCGCGTGGCGGTATCCGGCCGCAGCACTTGGGTGAACAGCGCGCGGTAGGGCAGCGAGAAGCGCAGGTGGGCGGTGACGAGCGCCGCGGGGAGGGGCTCGCCGTCGGCGTCGGTCCTGCCCGCGATCACGGCGACGCGATCGACGCACGGGGCGTCGAGGCGGGTGAGGTTGCCGAGCATGTCGTACTCGCGGCGCGCCATCTCCTCGGTGGTCTCCTTGATGGCGACCACGCGGCCCGACAGGTTCGCGAACCGCACCAGGTGCCGGGAGAGGCCCTTCGGGAGGAACACGATGTTGCTGCTCGGCCAGTCGGCGAGGGGCGTCGACCAGGGGAGGGCGAGCAGCCCCGGGTCGACGGAGCTGGCGGTGATGCTGAGGGAGTCGGACACGAGACCTTCCTTCACAAAGACGCGGCGCGCCCGTCGGATCCTTCGATGGAATCGAGGACCGACGGACGCGCCGCGACGGTGCTTCTGACGTTGTGCGTGCTGGCTTACGCCGAGGCGATGGCCTTGTCGTTCAGGCGCTCGCCCGAGTCGGCGTCGAACGCGTGCACGTGACCGGCGCTGGCGGCCAGGGTGACCGTCTCGCCCGCGTTCGGGTGGCTGCGGCCGTCGACGCGCGCGACGAGGTCGGCGCGCTTGCCGTTGATCTCGGTGTGGCCGTAGAGGTAGCCGTCTGCGCCGAGTTCCTCGACGAGGTCGACGACGACCGAGAGACCCTTGCCGTCGGCGGGGCCGACCACGATGTCTTCGGGGCGCACACCCACGGTGACCTGGCTGCCGTTGGCGCGGCCGACGGTGTCGCGGTCGAGCGGAACGACCTCCGTGCCGAAGCGCACGCCGCCCTCGGCGAGGTCGGCCGAGAACAGGTTCATGGCCGGCGAACCGATGAAGCCGGCGACGAACACGTTGTTCGGCTTCTCGTACAGGTCGCGCGGGGTGCCGACCTGCTGGAGGATGCCGTCCTTGAGAACCGCGATGCGGTCGCCCATGGTGAGCGCCTCGGTCTGGTCGTGCGTGACGTAGACCGTGGTGACGCCGAGGCGACGCTGCAGCGACGCGATCTGGGTGCGGGTCTGCACGCGGAGCTTGGCGTCGAGGTTCGACAGCGGCTCGTCCATGAGGAAGACCTGGGGCTGACGCACGATGGCGCGGCCCATGGCGACGCGCTGACGCTGACCACCCGAGAGCGCCTTCGGCTTGCGGGTCAGGTACTCCTCGAGGTCGAGGAGCTTGGCGGCCTCGAGCACGCGGGTGGCGCGCTCGTCCTTGCCGACGCCGGCGATCTTGAGCGCGAAGCCCATGTTCTCGGCAACCGTCATGTGCGGGTAGAGCGCGTAGTTCTGGAAGACCATCGCGATGTCGCGGTCTTTCGGGGGCACATCGGTGACGTCGCGGTCACCGATGAGGATGCGACCGTCGTTGACCTCTTCGAGGCCCGCGAGCATGCGCAGGGACGTGGACTTTCCGCAACCGGAGGGGCCGACGAGAACGAGGAACTCGCCATCGCTCACCTCGAGGTTGAGCTTGTCGACCGCGGGGCGCGTGCCACCGGGGTACAGACGGGTTGCGTTGTCAAACGTGACGGACGCCATATTCTCTTCTCCTTCACCGGCAGGTACGTGCCGGACGATCCGTAGTGATGGAATGAGCGGGGCGGGTAGGCCCCGTGCGCACGGCTTCGGGCGCAGGGTCATTATGTCACGACCCGGACCCGCTCGGGTGGGGCCACGGATCGGCCGTGCGTCTGGGCTTTTCCCAGCCTGCCTGGCTAGCATCGTCATTCGACCGCGTTCTCCTGCGGCACGCCGGGATCCGAGCCGGCGCACGTCTTTTCCAGAAGGTTTCATGTCCCACGACGAGTCCCCGAACGTGCCCGCCAAGCGCGACCGCCGAGAGGCCGTCCGCGAGAAAGCGCAGCAGGTTCAGACGAAGCAGTCTCGCCTGCGCATCCTGCGCGGCGTGCTGATCGGCGTGGCTGCGCTCGTCGTCGTCGGCGGCACGGCCTTCGGTGTCGCGTGGGCGCTCGACTCCACAGCATCCACCCCCCAGGCGCAGCCCGAGAACGCGTCGCAGGACGGTTTCACCGTCTCCGACATCACCGCTGTCGGCGGCGGCGACGGTTCGATCGCAGACGCCACCCCCGTGCCCGAGCCGACGGATGCTGCGGTCGAGGGCGAAGCCGCGCCGACCACGACACCGACGGCCGCCCCCGCGGTCGACATCCGCGTGTACGTCGACTACCTCTCCGCCGGTGCACGCGAGTTCCAGCTCGCCAACCGGTCGCAGCTCTCGCAGTGGGTGAGCAGCGACACCGCGTCGCTCACCTACTACCCCGTCGCGATGCTCACGGCGAAGTCGAACGGAACGAAGTACTCGCTGCGTGCCGCGAGCGCGGCCGCCTGCGTCGCCACGCACTCGCCCGAGCGGTTCTTCGACTTCAACAACGAGCTGCTGCGCGCTCAGCCCGAGATCGACACCGACGGACACTCCGATTCGGAACTCGCCGACCTCGCGCAGGGCTCGAGCGTCACCGACCCCACGACCGTGCGCTCGTGTATCGAGAACGAGGAGTTCGCGGCCTGGGCGAAGGCGGCGACCGATCGCGCTCTCAAGGGGCTGCCCGACACCGAAGGGCTCACCCTCGACAGCATGCCGAAGGTGCTCGTCAACGGCACGCCCTACGTGGGCAAGCTGAGCGACCCGAAGGAGTTCCAGCAGTTCGTCTTCGCCGTCGCGAGCGACGCCTACTTCCGCACCGCCACGCCGACGCCCACCCCCACGGCGACCCCTGCCGAGACGGCCGCTCCGGCACAGACCGCGGCTCCTGAAGAGACCGCCACCGCCGCTCCGTAAGGCGTGCCCGTGCGCCGATAGACTGGGCGCTCCGCCGGCTTGGCGCAATTGGTAGCGCACCGTACTTGTAATACGGGGGTTGCAGGTTCAAGTCCTGTAGCCGGCACCACGCAGATGGGCGTCGACCCGTACGTTGTCATACGGGGGTTGCAGGTTCAAGTCCTGTAGCCGGCACCATGAAGTGGGCGTCGACCCGTACGTGTCATACGGGGCGCGTCGGAGCAATGTCGGAGATCGGCCGTAGCATTCGTCCTGTGGGACGACTGACGTACAACAACGACGCGAAATCCGGCTACGACATCCCCGACGAGATCTTGCTGCCGTTACGCGTCGTGGTGGCCACCAAGCTTCGACGGGCAGAACCGTTCATGCTCTCCGTGGGGCTCGAAGGAACCGGGGGCTACCGCAGCCTGTGGATCTCGCCCTCGGTGCCGCTCGTGATTCAGGTGTACACGGCGCGCGTCGACAAGATCGACCGCGAGGTCTTCGAGAAGATGCTCGACGAGGCCCACAGCCCCAACGGCTTGGATCTGAGAGGCTTCGTCGGGCCGGGTCATGCCACCGGTCGGCGCGATGGCGCATCGGGAGGGAGCGGCCTCGTCCCCGCGTGAGGGGCGCGCTGCGGCCGAAACGATCCGCGGTGCCCGACTTCTCGGACGCCGCGGTTCGCCGGGGACCCACCGCAGCGTCCCTCGCTAGGAGTCGTCCCCGCGACCCTTCTTCGGGGCGGGCATCCGCGAGAGGTGGCGGGTGGCGTCGACGACCTTGCGGCGGGCCTCACGCTTCACGGGAGGCTTGCCGCCGACGTACAGCCAGCCCAGCAGCTCCTCGTTCTTCTCCAGGCCGTGCGCCTTCGCGACGGCCTTGCTGCGGGTGTAGTCGCCGGTGCGCCAGAACACGCCCCATCCGGCGTCATCGAGCAGAAGGCTCATCATGTGGGCGACGCCGGACGCCACCGCCTCCTGCTCCCAGCGGGGCACCTTGCTCTTGCGGTAGCTGGCGACCACGGCGAGCAGCAGCGGCGCGCGCATCGGCTTGGACGAGGCGCCCTTGTGGCCGGTGGCCTTGTTCATCGCCCGGCCCAAGACCTCGCGGTCGTCGCCGCGCAGTTCGATGATCCGCCAGGGCCGCAACGACGAATGGTCGGCGACCCTCCCCGCCGCAGAGATCAGGTCTTCCAGTTCGGCGCGCGTCGGCGCCACATCGGTGACCTTCGACCACGATCGACGCGAGCGGACGGCCTCGAGCGTCGCGCTCATGCGTCGTCGCCGGGCGTGAACTCCAGCGCGAGCGAATTCATGCAGTAGCGGTCACCGGTCGGCGTGCCGTATCCGTCGGGGAACACGTGGCCGAGATGCGAGCCGCAGCTCGCACAGCGCACCTCGGTGCGCACCATGCCGAGCGTGTTGTCGGCGATGAGTTCGACCGCCTCCGGACGCACCGACTCGTAGAAGCTCGGCCAACCGCAGTTCGAGTCGAACTTCGTGCCGCTCTGGAAGAGCTCGGCTCCGCACGCGGCGCAGGCGTAGAGTCCCGCGCGCTTCTCGTCGAGCAGCTCGCCCGTCCAGGCGCGTTCGGTGGCGGCCTGACGGAGCACGGCGTACTGGTCGGCGCCGAGCTCTGCGCGCCACTCCTCGTCGGTCTTGCTGACGGCGTATGTCATCTGCGGATCCTTTCCACCTCTATTCAACCCGATGCCGCGCGGCGCGGGCCCGGCCTTGCCGCGAAGATGGGGGAGTGGATCAGGATGCTGCGACCGCCCTCGACGTCGCGATCGGCGCGAGGTACCGCCGCTTCGCCGAGGTCGAGGCGCCGGGGCGTTCCGCCCTCTACGCCGAGTGGGCGGCGGGCGTCGCATCCGACGCCGGGGCGCGGGCGATCCTCGCGCAGATTCCCGAGACGCATCGTCAACCGCCCCTGGTGTTCGCCGTGACGCGCCTGCTCGGGGCGCCGGAGAGCGACTACCGCGCATGGGCCCACTGGCTCGCCGCGCACGCTCGCGCCGTCGTCGTCGAGTGCTCGGCGCGCAGCATCCAGACCAACGAGCCGCTGCGCTGCGCGGCACTGTTGCCCGCGCTCTCGCTCGTCGACGGCCCGATCGCCCTGCTGGAGGTGGGGGCGAGTGCCGGACTCTGCCTCTACCCCGATCGGTACTCCTACCGCTACGCCACCGAGGAGGGGGTTCTGGCGCTCGACCCCGCCGCGGGAGTCAGCCCCGTCGTGCTCGAGAGTGCCCTTAACGACAGTGCCCTCGTCGGAGTGCCCCCGTTGCGCATGCCCGAGATCGTCTGGCGGGCGGGGATCGACCTGCACCCGCGAGACGCGCGCGATACCGACGACCGCCGCTGGATCGAGGGGCTCGCGTGGCCGGGTGAGACCGGCCGCGTCGAGCGGATCACCGCCGCGCTCGACATCGCCGCCGCCGAGCCCGCGCTGATGGCAGCGGGTGACGCATCCGTGCTCCTTGCCGAGATCGCCGCGCTCGCCCCCCGCGACGCCACTCTGGTGGTCACGACCCCGGGCATTCTCGCGCACGTTCCCCGTCGCGACCGCGCGGCGATGATCGCCGCCGCGCGCGCAGCGGGACGGTGGATCACGATCGACGAACCGGGGCTGCACGACGGGTGGACGGCCGTGCCCGAGCCGTGGCCGGGGAGGTTCGCCCTCGGCCTCGACGGAGAGATCCTCGCCGCGGTCGATCCGCTCGGTGCGAGCGTGGAGTGGCTGCGCGCAAACTCCGCGACGCCGAGCTAGCGTGAGGGGGTGCCCCTCTCCGACCGCGATCGCGCCCTGCTCGCCTTCGAGGCCGAGTGGCGCCGTCACGACGGTTCGAAGGAAGAGGCGATCCGTTCCGACCTGGGCATGCCGCCCGCTCGCTACTACCAGCTGCTCGGACGGTTGATCGATACGGCCGATGCACTCGAGCACGATCCGATGCTCGTGCGCCGGCTTCGCCGACTCCGCGAGGCGCGGGAGGCGGCGCGCGCCGCGCGAGTGACGCGCACGGCGTCACGCTGACAGGTCTGCTGGGCGCCGACGGGTAGCATCGTCGGGTGCCGAACCCGACGTATCCGCGAGACCGCTTCGACGACCTCGCAGACGAGACCGGCCGTGTGGGAGCGCACCGTTCCGAGAACCCCCGCCTGCGCGGCGGCGTCATCCTGTTGTGGGCCGTGGTCGCGACCATCGTGCTGGTCGCCGCGGGGATCTTCGGCTCGCTGGTGGTCTCGGGGCGCCTTGCGCTGTTTCCGACCACCGCGCCGACGGCGGCTTCCCTTCCCGAGGTGGCTGCCGTGGTCGACACCAGCTCCACGGTCATCGTGCTGAACGCGTCCGGGCAGCAGGGGCTCGCCACGCAGACCAAGGACGTCCTGGTCACGGCGGGCTGGAACCCCGAATCGGTGTTGCCGGGTGACGCGGGCGGGTCGTTCGAGACGACCACCGTCTACTACTCGCGGACCGACGACGAGGCGGCGGCGATGGGGGTCGCCGACGTCATCGGCGGGGCGCAGGTCGCCCAGAGCTCGCAGTACGACGCCTATCCGGTCGAAGACAACCCCGCCACCGACGCCGACGAGACGCAGGCGGTGCGCCTGGTGGTCGTGATCGGCACCGACCGGGTCGCCGGAGCCACTCCCGCGCCCTGACACCCGGTTCGCGCGGCCTGTGTTTCCGGCGCGTAAACACTTGGATGCACGCGTGTCACAGTATGCCTCCGGACGATGATCGGCCGGGTGGGGCGTGCCTAACATGGGGCTCGTCGCACAGCATCAGGAGAGTCGCATGACCCAGGGCACCGTCAAATGGTTCAACGCCGAAAAAGGCTTCGGCTTCATCACCGCGGGTGATGGCCAGGACGTCTTCGTCCATTACTCGAACATCGACATGACCGGCTTCCGCGTCCTCGAGGAGGGCCAGGCGGTCGAGTTCACGGTGGGTGCCGGGCAGAAGGGCCCCCAGGCCGAATCGGTGCGCGTGGTCTGACCCGTCGTCTCACGTCTTCGCCGCAGCATCCCGTGTCGGATGCTGCGGCGTTTCTCTTTGCGTCAGGGCGCTCGCCGCAGCTTGCACTCCCTAGGGGAGAGTGCCAAGATGGGATTAGCACTCGGCTTCGCTGAGTGCTAAAGACTCTGTCTACCCAACGTCCGGGAGGGACGACAAAACATGGCAAAAATCATCGCTTTCGATGAGGAGGCCCGTCGCGGTCTCGAGCGCGGCCTCAACATTCTCGCCGACGCCGTCAAGGTGACGCTGGGCCCCCGTGGCCGCAACGTCGTGCTCGAGAAGAAGTGGGGCGCTCCCACCATCACGAACGACGGCGTCTCGATCGCCAAGGAGATCGAACTCGACGACCCGTTCGAGAAGATCGGCGCCGAGCTCGTCAAGGAGGTCGCCAAGAAGACCGACGACGTCGCCGGTGACGGCACGACGACGGCCACGGTGCTCGCTCAGGCACTCGTTCGCGAAGGCCTGCGCAACGTCGCAGCCGGCGCCGACCCCATCTCGCTCAAGAAGGGCATCGAGAAGGCCGTCAAGGCCATCACCGACGAGCTCCTCGCCAGCGCGAAGGAGGTCGACGGCAAGGCTCAGATCGCCGCGACCGCGTCGATCTCTGCCGCTGACCCCGCCATCGGCGAGCTCATCGCCGAGGCCATCGACAAGGTCGGCAAGGAAGGCGTCGTCACCGTCGAGGAGTCGAACACCTTCGGCACCGAGCTCGAGCTCACCGAGGGTATGCGTTTCGACAAGGGGTACATCAACCCCTACTTCGTCACCGACCCCGAGCGCCAGGAAGCGGTCTTCGAAGACCCCTACATCCTGATCGCGAACCAGAAGATCTCGAACATCAAGGATCTCCTCCCCATCGTCGACAAGGTGATCCAGGAGGGCAAAGAGCTCCTCATCATCGCCGAGGACGTCGAGGGCGAAGCTCTCGCGACGCTGGTTCTCAACAAGATCCGCGGCATCTTCAAGTCGGTCGCCGTCAAGGCTCCCGGCTTCGGAGACCGTCGCAAGGCGCAGCTGCAGGACATCGCGATCCTCACCGGCGGCCAGGTCATCACCGAAGAGGTCGGCCTCAAGCTCGAGAACGCCACGACCGACCTGCTCGGCCGTGCGCGCAAGGTCATCATCACCAAGGACGAGACGACCATCGTCGAGGGTGCGGGCGACTCGGCTCAGATCGAGGGTCGCGTGACCCAGATCCGCCGCGAGATCGAGAACACCGACAGCGACTACGACCGCGAGAAGCTCCAGGAGCGCCTCGCCAAGCTCGCCGGCGGCGTCGCCGTCATCAAGGCGGGTGCGGCGACCGAGGTCGAGCTCAAGGAGCGCAAGCACCGCATCGAAGACGCCGTTCGCAACGCGAAGGCCGCCGTCGAAGAGGGCATCGTCGCCGGTGGTGGCGTCGCGCTCATCCAGGCCGGCAAGGTCGCCCTGGCGACCCTCTCGCTCACGGGCGACGAGGCGACCGGTGCGAACATCGTGCGTGTCGCGATCGAGGCCCCGCTCAAGCAGATCGCGCTGAACGCCGGTCTCGAGCCCGGTGTCGTCGCGAACAAGGTCGCGGAGCTCCCCGTCGGACACGGCCTCAACGCCGCGACCGGCGAGTACGGCGACCTGTTCGAGCAGGGCATCATCGACCCGGCCAAGGTGACGCGCTCGGCGCTGCAGAACGCAGCATCCATCGCGGGCCTGTTCCTCACGACCGAGGCCGTCGTCGCCGACAAGCCCGAGAAGGCGGCGGCTCCGGCCGGCGACCCGACCGGCGGCATGGACTTCTGATCCACGCTTAGTCGAAAAGAACGGCCCCTCCGCTTCGGAGGGGCCGTTCTTTCGTTGGCGTCAGCGGAACAGGCTCGTGCTCGCCTGTTCGACGTCGGCGTACTGACGCCCGGCCGCGGCGAGAGCACCGTTGATGTCGGCGAGGCTCTCTTCGACCTGGCGCTGGGTCGCCCGCCAACGTTCGACGACCCCCTGGAACGCGATCGCGGCCGAGCCGGTCCACGAGCCCTGCAGTCGGGTGAGTTGAGACAGCAGCGCGGTCGACTCGGACTCGAGCCGGCCGACCGTGCCCTGCACGAGCGCGGTGGCGGTGAGTACCTCGTCGCTGTCGACGGAGAATCTGGCCAAGGGGGCTCCTTTCGATGGGATGCCGCCACGCTAGGCCGCCGAGCACGGCCGCCCGCCCGCCGATGATGCCGCCGTGCACAGCCGCCGACGGGGGACGCCTGGGGAGGGGCGGACGACGCGTCACCGCCGGAGGGGATCTCACGAGCGGAGGATCGCTCGCGCCGCGGGCGTCAGCCGCCGGTGAGATCTCCTCCGGTCGTTGCGCGGGGGAGAGGGTCAGCGGGCGGTCGGCAGGTCTTGGCGGGGCAGCGGCTGCGTGTCGAGGCCCTCGTCGGGCGCGTCGGGGGTGGGGTCGACGAGCGGGAGCGAGACGCGGAAGGTTGCGCCTCCGCCCGGGGTGTCGGTGACCGAGACGGTGCCGTTCAGCGCGTCGACGATCGACGCCACGATCGACAGGCCCAGACCCGCACCGCCCGTCTCGCGGGTGCGCGAGGTGTCGGCGCGCCAGAAGCGCTGGAAGATCTGGTCGCGGATCTGCGCGGGCACGCCCTCGCCGTGATCGATGACCTCGATCCAGCCCATGCCCGCCTCCCGATCGGCTCCGACGCGGAGCCCGATGGGCGAGTCGTCGGCCGTGAACCGTCGGGCATTGCCGAGGAGGTTCGCGATGACCTGACGGATGCGGTTCTCCTCCCCGAGCACGATCGGCTCGACGACCTCCGACTCGGGCTCCATGACGACGTCCACCTGCGCGCCGTCGGTGCGCGGGCGACGGCGCAGGCGCGAGAAGGTCGCGCCCGCGATGGCGATGGCCGACGTCGCCGGGATCGTTCGTCGTCGGCTGTCTGCGGGCGGCTTCGGTCCGACGGGCTCCGCGGGTTCCGAGGGCGCGGCCGGGGGCTCGGGAGCGGGGGGAGGGGTGATCTCCGTCGTGTCGTCGACCGTGACGACGCGCTGCGGCGATGCGGCGCGCAGGTCGAGCGCGGCGTCGCGGGCCAGCGGCCGCAGGTCGATCGGAACGATCTCGACGTCTCGTCGCTCGTCGAGGCGGGCGAGGGCCAGGAGGTCTTCGACGAGCACCCCCATGCGGATCGCCTCCTTCTCGATGCGCTCCATCGACTGCGCCACGTCGTCTTCGCTGCGGATGGCGCCCATGCGGTAGAGCTCGGCATACCCGCGCACCGTGACCAGCGGCGTGCGCAACTCATGGCTCGCGTCGCCGATGAACCGCCGCATCTGTCGCACCGTCGCGTCGCGTTGACGCAGCGAGGCGTCGACGCGCCCGAGCATGGTGTTGATGGCGGCCTTCAGCCGGCCGACCTCCGTGCCGGGCACGACGTCGGCCATGCGCTGGCTGAAATCGCCGGCGGCGATCGCCATCGCGGTCGTCTCCACCTGGCCGAGCCCGCGGAAGGTGAGGGTGACGAGGTAACGGGTCGCGATCGCGCTGGCGACGAGGATGAGCAGCGCGAGCACGCTGTAGATGCCGACGAACGTGCCGACGACGCGCTCGGTCGGAGCGAGTGACTGAGCGAGCAACTGCGTGTAGAGGATCCCCCCGGGAGCCTCGAAGACGTCCACGCTGGCGTGGAAGGCCGAGCCGGTCTCGGAGGCCGTCAGGGGGAAGGCCGTCGTTCCCTGAACGGAGCTCCGCTCCAGGGTGTAGGTACTGGGGAGCAGCGGTCGGTCCTCGGCCGAGACGGTGCTCGCCACGGCCTCCAGGTCGCCGTCGGGGCCGTAGATGGCCAGCACGTTACCCGCGGGAGGACTGGTCTCGGTCGCCGTCAGACTGAGGACGCCGCCGAAGTTCTGGATGTCGAACACCGTGCTGCCGATATCGGTCGTCACCGCCTGCTGCAGGCTGGCGTCCAGGTTGACGATGAGCGTGTTCCGCAGGAACGCCATCGTGCCCACGCCGGCGGCGAACAGCCCGACGGCGAGCAGGGTCACCGTCACACCGGTGACCTTCGCGCGCAGGCTGAGGCCGCGCCACCAGCTGGTGACGGCGTCGTGTGTGTCGCTCAGGATGACCCCCGATCGTGCCTCACGGCTTCGCGGTGGATCAGACGGTCTTGCCCGCCTTGAGCATGTAGCCGAAGCCGCGCTTGGTCTGGATGAGCGGCTCGGAGGAGTGCGGGTCGATCTTGCGTCGCAGGTAGGAGATGTAGCTCTCCACGATTCCCGCGTCGCCGTTGAAGTCGTACTCCCAGACGTGGTCGAGGATCTGCGCCTTCGACAGCACCCGGTTCGGGTTGAGCATGAGGTAGCGCAGCAGCTTGAACTCGGTGGGGCTCAGGTCGATCGAGACGTCGCCGATGGTGACGTCGTGGGTGTCCTGGTCCATCGTGAGCTCGCCCGCGCGGATCACCGATTCCTCGTCGGCCTGCATCGTGCGGCGGAGGATCGCCTGGATGCGGGCGACGATCTCGTCGAGACTGAAGGGCTTCGTGACGTAGTCGTCGCCGCCGGAGTTGAGACCCGTGATCTTGTCCTCGGTCTCGTCCTTGGCCGTGAGGAAGAGGATGGGAGCGGTGTACCCCGCGCCACGGAGGCGCTTGGTGACGCTGAACCCGTTCATGTCGGGCAGCATCACGTCGAGCACGATGAGGTCGGGTTCCTCTTCGAGTACGGCCGAGATGGTCTGTGCGCCGTTGGCCACGGCCCGGACCTGGAATCCGGCGAAACGCAGACTCGTGATGAGCAGGTCGCGGATGTTGGGTTCGTCGTCCACGACGAGGATGCGCGGTGCGTTCATGGCCTCATTATCGCGAAGTCGATGATGGATGGGCTGATATCGAACGGATCGGCGGCTACGCGGCGGGCGCGAGGATGCCGTCGGCGTCGAGGATCGTGTACGCGTAGCCCTGCTCGGCGAGGAAGCGCTGCCGGTTCTGCGCGAAGTCCTGGTCGACCGTGTCCCGGGCGATCAGGGTGTAGAAGCTGGCCGTGTTGCCCGACTTCTTGGGGCGCAGCAGGCGCCCGAGGCGCTGGGCCTCCTCCTGACGAGACCCGAACGATCCGGAGACCTGAATGGCCACGGATGCTTCGGGCAGGTCGATCGAGAAGTTCGCGACCTTCGATACGACCAGCACCGAGATCTCGCCGACGCGGAACGCCTGGAAGAGCTCCTCGCGCTCGGGGATCGGGGTCGCGCCGGTGATCTTCGGGGCTCCGAGCGACTCGGAGAGCAGGTCGATCTGGTCGAGGTACTGACCGATCACGAGGATGCGCTCGCCGGAGTGGCGCTCGACGAGTCCGCGGACCACGTCGATCTTCGCGGGCGCGGTGGCCGCGATGCGGTAGCGGTCTTCGTCGGCGGCCGCGGCGTACTCCATGCGGTCGCCGTCGGGGAGGTCTACGCGCACCTCGTAGCAGGCGGCCGGAGAGATGAAGCCCTGGGCCTCGATCTCCTTCCAGGGCGCGTCGAACCGCTTGGGGCCGATGAGGCTGAAGACGTCGCCCTCCCGTCCGTCCTCTCGGACGAGCGTGGCCGTGAGTCCGAGCCGGCGCCGCGCCTGCAGGTCGGCGGTGAGCTTGAAGACCGGTGCGGGGAGGAGGTGCACCTCGTCGTAGACCACGAGGCCCCAGTCGAGGGCGTCGAGGAGCGCGAGGTGGGCGTACTGACCGCCCCGCTTTGCGGTGAGGATCTGGTAGGTGGCGATGGTGACCGGCTTGATCTCTTTCGCCTGACCCGAGTACTCCCCGATCTCCTCCGGGGTGAGCGACGTGCGCCGCAGCAGCTCGTCGCGCCACTGCCGGGCACTGACGGTGTTCGTCACCAGGATCAGGGTGGTGGTCTTCGTGTCGGCCATGGCGGCCGCCCCGACGAGGGTCTTGCCCGCGCCGCAGGGGAGCACGACGACGCCCGATCCGCCTTCGGTGAAGGTGTCGACCGCCTGCCGCTGATAGGGGCGGAGCGTCCAGCCGTCCTCGGCCAGGTCGATCTCGTGCGGGGTTCCGGGGGTGTAGCCGGCGAGGTCTTCGGCGGGCCAGCCGATCTTCAGCAGCTCCTGCTTGATGTGACCGCGCGCCCACGCGTCCACCGCGAAGGAGTCGGGGGAGGGGCGGCCGATGAGGAGCGGCTGAATGCGCTTGTTGCGGGCGACCTCGGCCAGCACCGCAGCATCCGTCGACCTCAGCACGAGCGCGCCCTCGGCGTCTCGTTCGATGACGAGGCGCCCGTAGCGGTTCACGGTCTCGCTGATGTCGATCGTCACCGAGGCGGGCACGGGGAAGCGCGTCCAGCGGCTCAGGGTGTCGAGCATGTCTTCGGCGGTGTGCCCGGCGGCACGGGCGTTCCACAGCCCGAGGCGGGTGATGCGGTAGGTGTGGATGTGCTCGGGAGCGCGCTCGAGCTCGGCGAAGACCGCCAGCTCGTGCCGGGCGCTCTCAGCGTCGGGGTGCGCCACTTCGAGAAGCACCGTGCGGTCGCTCTGGACGATGAGGGGGCCGTCAGCCATAAGGACCGATTCTACCGTGCGGGCGGATCGTCGAGGCGTCGCGGTCGCCCGTTCACGCCACCGGGTGGACGCTCACGATGCTGCGCAGGGGCAGCGTGCGCTCGACGTCGGCGCCGCGGTCGCGTCCGCGCAGGCGCCCGCCGCCGAGCCCGGTGGCCTCAAGGCGGAAGGTGCGTGTGCTGGCGTCGGGGAGGCTCACCACGACGTCGACGACGGCGCGGGCGCGCACCGCATGATCGAGTTCGCGCTCGAGCCACGCGGCGTCGCCGTCCGAGCCGCCCGACCGCAGACGGAGCAGGAGGGCCGCGTACTTGCCGGTCGCAGGCACCGGGGAGGGGTCGTCGGCGATCCGCGAGCGGTCGAGGGTGCGCGTAGACCCTGCGCCGTCGACCGCGATCACCGGGTACCGGGCGTCTGCCAGAGCCCAGTAGACGCTGTCGGCGGGGACGCGTGAGATGAGGTCGTCGCCCTCGCGCACGAGGCCGAGCGAGCGCAGCGCCTGGTCGACGGCGATCGTGGCGATCGTCGCCGGGTCGTCGCTGACGACACGGGTGAGCACGGATGCTTCGTCGCGCTCGACGCGGATGAGACCGTGGCGGGCGGCCGTGCTCTCGATGACGTACGCGAGAGGCTGCGGGAGACCCGTCAGAGACACCGTCTCGAGGAAGTCGCGCAGCGACTCCGCGGTCTCGCCGGCCGTGATCGCCGCGCCGATGGTCGCCGCGGTGAAGCGGTAGGTCGTCGCCTGCGCGCGGGACTCGCGGTTGGCCATCGTGCGGAGGCGCACATCGAGCTCGGGTGCCAACGGCCCCGGAGCGATCGCGGTGAGATCGTTCTGCAGATACAGCCGATCGACCTCGGTCGGCAGCATCCGTGCCCAGACGTCGGCGTCGACACCCTCGCCGCGGGCGAGTGGGGCGACCCAGCTCGGCTCGGCGCCGGCGGGGGTGAACAGGCCCCACGCGACCCAACGCCGTCGCCACTGCTCGGCCACGGCCGGCCACGACCGCTGGAACGGGTAGGCGGAGGGCCAGTCGACCGCGGGGATCCAGCCACCGGTCGGCGAGCGGAGGCCCTCGGGCAGCGCATCGCGCAGGTGCAGGGCCAGCGTCTCCCAGCGGGAGGCGGTCGTCGCGTGCAGCCATTCCCGTCCGGAGCGAGTCACCAGCCAGGTGCGTTCGCGTCCGACGATGAGGCCGCCCGCGTCGGCGACCTCGACCAGGGGGTCGGCGTCTTCGGCCTGGGCGATGGCACCCGCCTCCACCAGGCGGCGTCGATCGACCGCGCCGAGGGTTCCCGACCCGATGCGCCCCAGCGGAGCCTCGAGGCACAGCAGCAGCAGATCGGCGAGGGATGCGGCGGACGTGAACGCCCGTTCCGCGGCGGCCGCGTCGTCGTCGGGGGTCGAGTCGGGCCGCACGGCGTCGATGGGCTCGATGAGGGGAAGGCGCTCGCGCACGACGTCGCTCACGGCCTGGAACACGTCGCCGTCGATCGTCGCGAGAGCTCGCGCGGCGAGGTCGGCGCGCGCGGGCGCGGCGACGGCGGTCTGCGTGGTCACGGCCTCGGCCAGGGCGACGGCTGCGGTGGACGGGAGCGCGTCCAACGCGCGGCTGACAGCCGCGGGTTCGAGGAACGCCTCGGCGGCGTCGTAGAGATCGCGCCACGTGGCCGTCGGTGAGACGCCTCGTACGGAGAGCAGCGTCGCGAGCTCCGCGTCGTCGCGCTCGGACAGAGAAGACGCGAGCGCGCGCTGATCGGAGGCGGGAGGCATGCTCAGCGACCCTTGTTGGCCCGAGCCCTTCTGACGAAGCTCATCACCAGCACAACGACGATCAGCGCGAAGGCGAGGGGGAGACCGACGCTCGGAAGCACGATCACCGTGGGCCACAGGCCCTCCGAATAATCGGTGACACCGGCGGGGCGTGAGATGAGCACCGCGAAGAAGCACCCCACGGAGAGCACCAGCAGACCGATCGACATGAACGCGAGAATGCGGTCGATGCGGCGGACCGGCATGTCTTCGCGTGCTGTGGGACTCATCCCGCTCAGCCTAGCGCCTGCCGGGCGTGTCGTAGGCTGGAGGAGGGGCTCGCCTGCCCCGACTCCAGAGTCCGTGCACGCACGGACTCCCGTTCTCCCAGCGAGGTTGTGCCATGCCCACCGGCAAAGTCAGGTTCTACGACGAGGAGAAGGGGTTCGGCTTCATCACCACCGATGACGGCCAGGACGTCTTCCTCCACGCCACGGCGCTGCCCGAAGGCACCCCTGCCCTCAAGGCCGGTGCGCGGCTCGAGTTCGGCGTCGCCGACGGCAAGCGAGGCCTCCAGGCCCTCTCGGTGCGCGTGCTCGACACGCCCCCCAGCCTCGCGAAGCGTGCGCGCAAGCCCGCTGACGACATGGCGATCATCGTCGAAGACCTCGTGAAGCTGCTCGACGGCATCGGCGGCGACCTTCGCCGGGGCCGCTACCCGAGCGGTTCGCACTCCAAGAAGATCGCCGCGGTCCTGCGCAAGGTAGCCGATGACTTCGAAGCCTGAGCCGGCCGACGCCGAGCTGCTGGCGGCGCACGATCTCGCGATCGCCGCACTCGCGGAGGTGACGCCCGTCTCCTCGATCGGCGCCCCCGCCGGGTACACGCTCGAGGACGACGGCGTCGTCTCCCTGCGCTTCGCCACGACCCTCCCCGGGTACCCGGGCTGGTTCTGGACCGTTTCGCTCGCCCGCGTCGAGGGCGAAGCTCCCACCGTGCTCGAGGTCGAACTGCTGCCCGGCGACGGAGCGCTCCTCGCCCCCGACTGGGTGCCGTGGGCCGAGCGCCTCGCCGACTACCAGGCCGCGCAGACGGCGCTCGCCGAAGCATCCGAGTCGGACGACGATGATGACGAGTCCGACGACGAGTTCGAAGACGACGAAGAAGACGATGATGACGACGACGAGGGCGTGAGCCGCACCCACGGCGGCGACATCGACGGTGTCGAGATCGACGAGCTCGACGACGCGACGGCGGAGGACGACGACTCCGACGATGACGACGACTCCGACGAGGAGGACTCCGACGAGGACGAAGAGTACTTCGACCGGTCGGAGCCCGCGTCCGACGAGCGCTGAGCGCTCCCGCCCGGGCCCAGCACTGGGGCTTGATCGCCGTCTACTTCGGTGCGTGTTGTCGAGCTGGGGGTGTGGACGGCTTTCACCTTCCCGTGCACCGCAACCGGCACGAGGGCGTATTCGGCTCCGGGAGTCGGCGTCCCTATCCGGACCCTTGAGCGGGCCGATCCGCGGGCGGGCTACACGCGAGCCACGGCGCGCTAGGTGCCTCCCGGGTCGACGCCAGCAACCGGCAGCTCCTCCGATCGCCTTATATAGCCGAGTGCGCACAACAATCGCATTACGAGCGGTATGAGAGTCTTCGCCCGAGCCAGTTCCTAGGAGCCGCAGTGCGGATCCGTGCAACCACGGGCGGTGGACTCGAAGCAGCAATCGCGACGACCGGCTGTGGAGGTGCGGAAGTCCCAGACTCCGAGGAATGCGAACATTGCTGCCATGCGTCTGTTTCGTGCTCGCCAGTCGGCAGATTCTCCTCATCCCGTTTTCGCTTTCTGGGACTGGTGGCGTCGCGACGGCCACGCGGTCAACCCGCACGCTGCGTCACCGAAAGTCGCCGAGCTCAATCGGCGAGTCCTGTCCATCGACAATGGCCTTGCGTGGCATTTCAGCGCCGGCACTGAGTCGGAGCACCGCTTGACGGTCTCTGCCGGGGGACAGGCGGCACTCCGTCCCCTCGCCGAACGATGGCTCCGGGCCGCCCCACCTGCCGACGCGACGTGGGAATTTCGCGCAAGCCAGGAGGCGGAACCCTCCGCGCTCAGCAATATCCTCGAGATCGGTAAGGCTCGGGTAGATCTGTCGAAGACCCTGTTCAGTCTGCAGTCGGACGTCAACCGCATGCGTGTCGATGTTGGGGTGTACCACCCCCAGTTCGGCGCCCTGCAGGAGGAGGTAAGAACCCAGATTTCTTTCCTGGTACTCGATTGGCTGCTCGGCGAGGACGACGTCGAACGCTGGCTGGGCGTGATCGAGACTCTCACTGCTCTGCCGACGCCGTCGGCGACCCCTGATGACGTGGTCGCCGCGGTTGCTGGGCTTGCAGAGCAACGAAATCTGGACGAGTGGGTTCTGGTGAAGTGGGCGGACACGGACGGCTATCCCGTCATCGCGAGCTTCCGAAAAGGCCTTCGTTGGAACGACTTCCCAACTCTGGATCAGCACCTGACCGTGTAAATACCGTTCGAATCAAGGGACGATGGTCTGCCCGCTGACGGTGGCGTACTCGATTCGCTCCACACTCTCGAGGATGAACTGGAAGAGACGATTCGCGGACGCGGCATTCTGGTGGGGCACGAAACCACGCAGGGCCGGCGCTCCTTCCACGTGTACCTCGACAGCGAGGACCAGAATGCTTCACAGCCCGCCACCGATTGGGCAGTTGAACGCGGTTCTGAGATCCGGTCGGACAAAGATCCGGCATGGACCGCCGTCCGACACCTCACGGGGTAACCCACCCTGACAGCCCCCCTTCGGTCGGCCAGTGTGACTCGGTTCGTCGCGTTGATCGATTAACGAGACGGACTCCAACTGGTCTGGCTTCGAACCCCTCGGCCCATCGGCCCGGTAGCGGATCCCCTTATGAAGACACCAGCACCCGCGACGTGCCAGTGGGATAGAAGGGTCCCGGGTGCAAGCTCGAGACAATCATGCTTCCGCGCCGCGACCCTGCGTTTCGGGGACGTACCTCCCGAGGGGTCGTGCGTCGGTGCAAGGTTGATCGGCTAGTGCGGTTCGCAGGCGCGGCAGAAGAGTGCCCCGGCCGGCATCGACCGCGGCACCCTTCTGCACGGGGTGCCCGCGCTTACAGAGGAGCGGGGGTGCCGAGTACGGCCCGCAACTGTTCTTTCGCCCGCTGGTAGCGGCCACGGGCGGTGGACGCGGGAATCCTGACTACCTGTGCTGCCTCGACCAGGGTCATGTGTTCCCAGTGCACGAGCTGCACGAGTTCGCCCAGGTCGGGTTCCAACCGCGCTATAGCGTCGTGGACCTCAGCGTGCTCGTCCGCCGGCGGCGCGACCGGGTCGAGGCGTGTGTGCTTCTTGAGGCGGTCTGCCAGCGCCCAGCGGCGTCGTTCGCCCCGTCGGTAGTTCAGGAGAACCCCCCGAGCGACCCCGAACAGCCACATGCGTGCTTGGTCCGCGTCAGCAGGAAGTTCTTCGACCCGCCGCCACACCACGACGAGTGTTTCTCCGAACAGGTCTGACGCGTCCTCTGAGCCTGCCCGGCGACGCAGGTAGGACAGCACGTCCGCCGAGTTCTGTTCGAGCGCCCGTTCCAGCCCTGTATAACGAAGGGCACGTCCCGATCTCATTCAGGTGCCGCTTCGCACAGGATGACCTCGTTGGAGTTCCATTGGTCCTCGGTCAGGCCATAGGCCACCGCTTCGGTGCGTAAGGCATCGCCGAGTGCATCGTCGACCGCAGCCGCATAGACATCGTCCTGCGTTGGCCCTTCTGGCGTCTCCGGCATGTCGGAAATCTGCCCGTCCGGATGGATGACGATCATGGAGCCGCTGCCCTTCCGGTTCAGCACCTCGGTGATCGACTCTTCGACGTCCGAGGCGCCGATAGCGTCGAAGGCGCGGAAGTGGTCGGCGACGGTCTCGTCGTAGGCGGTTTCGATACGACCGTTCTCGTCGATGCTCGTCACGACGAGCATCTGCACCCTCGCTTCACAGTCGCGACCGCTGGGCAAAGCGAAGGGGTAGCTGATGTCGGGGTCTTGTGCCCAGGGGGCCCAGTCGAAGGTGGTGGCGGCTACTGCCGTGCCAGCTCCGGCCACGAGAAGCACGGCGAGCCCCGCACCGAGGGCCACCCGCGCCGGCCGCGTACGGGGGCCCGGCACAGTCGTGTGCCGGGCGTGGCGACGCGCCTCGCGCGACACCATCCTCAGGTCACGTCCCAATGCGGAACCGCTTTCAATCGGCGGCGGTGCCGTGCGGTTGAGCAGATCGTCCATCGGGTCGAGCGTCTCGTTCATGTGATCCTCCAGGTTGGGTTCACTTACCGACATGTCCGGCCGACCGTCAAACGTCCACAGTTGGTCTCCCAGATCTCGACCAGCTGCGGGATCAACTCCTCGTCCCGCTGGGCGCGGGCGGGCGGGGCGCGGGTCTTGGTCGCGTCGGCCTACTTCACCCACATCCGCACCGACTCGACCCCGTAACCGAGCTGGGTCGCGACCCGCTGCACCGTCCCCTGCGTGACACCGAGCTCGGCGCGCAGCGTCCTCACCATCCGCACCGCGGCGGCCTTCTCCTCGACCGAGTACCGACGCATCGTCGGCTTCCCATTCGCCAGTTCCTTCGGCATAACCCCATCCTCGATTCCAAGGTTAGGAGCCACACCTCTACAGACGGGCTGCGTGAGCAGTTCGGGGCGACGAGTGCTAGTCGCTCCGCAGCATCCGTCCTGCACGATCAGGACGACGAATGATTCTCGTCTGCGCGTCGGTCAGAGGCGCTCGATCGTGTAGTCGATCGAGCGGATGAGCTGGCGTACGTCTTCGGGTTCGATCGAGACGAAGGTCGCGACGCGCAGCTGGTTGCGCCCGAGCTTGCGGTAGGGCTCGGTGTCGACGATGCCGTTCGCGCGCAGGCTCTGGGCGACCGCCGCGGCGTTGACGTTCGCGTCGAAGTCGATGGTGACCACGACGGGCGACCGGTCGGCCGGGTCGGACACGAACGGCGTCGCGATGCTCGACGCCTCGGCCCACTCGTACAGCGCGTCAGACGATTCGCGCGTGCGCGCATCCGCCCACGCCAGGCCGCCGTTGCCCGCGATCCACGAGAGCTGCTCGTCGAGCAGCAGCAGGGTCGTGACGGCGGGGGTGTTGAGCGTCTGCTGAAGGCGCGAGTTGTCGAGGGCGTTCTTGAGGCTGAGGAACTCGGGGATGTAGCGGTCGGATGCGGCTATCCGCTCGATGCGCTCGATGGCTGCCGGTGAGACCGCGGCGAACCAGAGTCCGCCGTCGGAGCCGAGGTTCTTCTGCGGAGCGAAGTAGTAGACGTCGGCCTGCGTGACGTCGAAGTCGATGCCGCCCGCGGCGCTCGTCGCATCGATGACGGTCAAGGCGCCCGGATCGGCCTCGACGCGGGTGATCGTCGCCGCGACGCCCGTCGAGGTCTCGTTGTGGGGCCAGGCGTAGACGTCGACGCCGTCGACCGGCTCGGCGGTGGTGCGCGAGCCGGGCTCGGCCTTTCGCACGTCGGGCGCCTGCAGCCACGGCGCGGCGGCCGCGGCGGCGAACTTGCCGCCGAACTCGCCGAAGACGAGGTTCTGGCTGCGGTTCTCGATGAGTCCGAATGCGGCGGCATCCCAGAACGCGGTCGACCCGCCGTTGCCGACGATGATCTCGTACCCGTCGGGAAGGCGGAAGAGCTCTGCTAGCTGCGCGCGTACGCTGCCGACGAGGTTCTTCACGGGGGCCTGGCGGTGCGAGGTGCCGAGGATCCCCGCGCCGCGAGTGACGAGGGCTTCGAGCTGGGCCCCGCGGATCTTCGACGGCCCGCAGCCGAATCGACCGTCGGTGGGCAGGAGGTCCTTCGGCAGTTCCACGTGCGACATGCGTCGATTCTAGGGTCCGCCCGAGCGGGCGGTTGGCCGCCCCGGCCGGGGGCCTGGGGCAGCGGATAAGCTGGACCGATTCCCTTCGCACGTCTGAGGACCCCATGACAGATCTCATCGACACCACCGAGATGTATCTCCGCACGATCCTCGAGCTCGAGGAGGAGAACATCGTTCCCCTGCGCGCGCGCATCTCGGAGCGACTCGGTCATTCCGGCCCCACGGTCTCGCAGACCGTCGGTCGCATGGAACGCGACGGACTCGTCGTCGTCTCTGAAGACCGTCGCCTCGAACTGACCGACTCCGGGCGTCAGAAGGCCGTCGACGTCATGCGCAAGCACCGCCTCGCCGAGCGTCTGCTCAGCGACGTGATCGGACTCGACTGGGCATACGTGCATGAAGAGGCGTGCCGGTGGGAGCACGTGATGAGCGAGCAGGTCGAGCGGCGCCTCGTCGAGCTGCTCGGGCACCCGACCGAATCTCCGTACGGAAACCCCATCCCCGGACTCGACCAGCTCGGCGACCACCCCGCCAACACCTTCGAGCAGGGCGTCGTCGGTCTCGTGCGCAAACTCACCGACGAGGGTGCCCCGATCACCGGCACCGTGCGTCGTCTCGCAGAGCCCGCCCAGGTCGATCCCGAACTGCTGCAGCAGCTCAAGGACGCCGGTGTGATGCCCGGCGCGACGGGCAGCTACCGCTTCAACGAGGGGTATGTCCTCGTTGAGATGGACGGCAGCGACGAGGGGCTCGAACTGCCCGTCGAGGTCGCCTCGCACATCTTCCTCGTCGACGCACGCTGATCCTCCCCGGGCGTCGGGGGGCACGGGGTTATCCACTGGTGTCCCGGCTCAGCGTGACTTATTCGTTACCTTCGGGTAGCGTGGCCCCCGTCCACAGGCGAGAAGCCCGCCAACGGACCCCTCGCAGATTGCCTCATCGGCTCGTCGTCCGCAGAGGGTGAAGCCCGCACATCGTGCCCCACACCGAGTGTCGACGAGTCAGCGTTACGCGCAGAGGCGCCGGAGGAAAAGTTTGGCTGAACCAATCGATTCGGACGCATCTGCACCCGAGCAGACCGCGACCGATCTCACTCGCAGGAACCGTGAACGACGCACCCCTCGTTCACGCGCCGCCCGACCCGTCGCGCGCACCGTTGCAGCATCCGCTCCGGTCGCCGCATCCGCTCGCCCCCGCTCGGGCTCGCGTCCGGTGCGCAGCGCCGTCATCTTCACGATGGTCGTCGGTCTGATCGCCACCGTCGCGCTCCCCGCCTACGCGGCCTTCCGCCCCGAGGCCGAGACGAAGACCCTGCAGCAGGCCGCCGCCGCCGACGCGCAGTCGCTCGTCGTCGCGTCCGACGCCACCGTCGCGCAGCTCGACCGCAGCAGCTACTCCGCGACCACGGCGGAAGAGATCGACAAGAAGAAGGCCGCCGAGGCAGCCGCCGAGCGTGCCCGTCAGGTCGCCGCCGCCGCGCGCACCACGTCGACCTCGACGTCGACCAACTCGGCGAACTCGACGAACTCCACCCCGATCGACCTGTCGATGACCGCCCCGGGCTCGGGCGAGGTGCGCTGGCCGATCCAGGGCTTCACCAAGGGCCGCGGTCTCTGGGACTCGGGCTACCACCAGGGCGTCGACCTTCTCGCCTCGTGCGGTACCCCCCTCTTCGCCGCGGCAGCCGGTGTCGTGCGCGTCTCGCAAGAGAGCTTCGGCGGCTACGGCGTCGCCGTCACGATCGACCACGTGATCAACGGACAGCGCGTGAACACGCTCTACGGCCACATGACCTACGGCAGCCGCCAGGTGCAGTCGGGCCAGACGGTCGAGGCAGGTCAGTTGATCGGCGTCGTCGGCAGCACCGGCAGCTCCACCGCGTGCCACCTCCACTTCGAGGTGCACATCAACAACGCGGTCGTCGACCCGTGGGCCTGGCTCGAGCAGAACGCCGGCTGAGCCCCCGCAACAGCGTCGAAGCGGCGTGTCGGAGCATTCGTTCTCCGACACGCCGCTTTTTGTTTCCCCTTTCGGCGACCCTCGGGCGTGTCGCGGTGGGTTACCCTTTCCTCGACGTAGAGAGAAGCGGAGGAAGCCGATGGGCGCGACACCACGTATCCGAACCATGGATGCGCTCGGTCTGCTCGTCCTTCGGCATCGTGTGATCGGATGCTGCGGTGAAACCGCGGCCGCCTGGCGCTGTCTGTAAGACAGCGCCTTTTTCATACCCTCCGCAGACCGACGCGTCGCAGGTCGAATAACCCGGGAAGCCGTCCCGGACCGTTCGAGAGGATGCCGACATGCGCACTCTGGTACTCAACGCGGGCTACGAACCGCTCGCGGTGGTGTCGTTCAAACGAGCCCTGGTTCTCGTCATGAGCGACAAGGCCACCGTGGTCGAACACGTCGAAGGCGAACCGGTGTGGGGGAGCACCGGTCACTGGGATCGCCCGGCGGTGATCGTGCTCTCGCGCTACGTGCGGGTGCCGGGCGCACGTCGGGTGCCGGTCACCCGGCGCGGGGTGCTGCGCCGTGACGCGCATCGCTGCGCCTACTGCGGCAAGGCGGCCTCGACGATCGACCACGTGATGCCGCGGTCGCGCGGCGGCAAGGACACGTGGGAGAACCTCGTGGCCTGCTGCCTGCGCTGCAACAACATCAAGAGCGACCGCACGCCCCAGGAGATGCACTGGGAGCTGCGCCTCGTGCCGCAGGCCCCTCGCGGTGGGCAGTGGACGGTGCGCGGCACCGAGCGCGCCGACCCGCGCTGGGAGCCCTATCTCGCCCTCGCCGCCTAGCGCGCCGCTGTTCTTCGTCTTTCGTCTGCGCCTTCGTCGAGCCCGCACGGTCTCGCCGAGCCCGCACGCCGTTGCCGTCGATATCGTGCGGTTTCGGCAATACCGTGCGGGTTCGGCGAAGAGGGGCGAGCGGTCGCCCTCGATGCGTCCCGCACGTGCGACCTCGCCACAGACGTGCCGGGGCTCGGGCGTGTGCAGGCCGGTGTGGTGCGCAGTATCGAACATATCTGACGGATATCGCCCGATTCTCGATGTCGGAGGCCGTACGTAGTCTCGACTCATCTTGATTCGCTAGAACATAAGTTCTAGCCTGATCCGATGAGGGCGACGATGGTGAGAAGCGCCGAGGCGGTGAGCGACATCCACGAGCTGCGCGCGCAGCTCGAACGGATGCAGGGGCGTCGGCTCGACGCGCCCGTGCTGCCGACGCATCCGGCCTTCACGTCGCTGCTTCCGGGCGGCGGGCTGCGCCCCGGCTCGGCCTATGCGCTCAGTCCGTCGGCGTCGCTGCTGCTCGCCCTCATGGCGCGACCCTCGCAAGACGGCGCATGGTGCGGCGCCATCGGCATGCCCGAGCTCGGTGCCGAGGCGGCCGAGCGGTACGGTCTCGATCTCGACCGGCTGGTGTTCGTGCCCGACCCCGGGCCCCGGTGGCTGGCGGTCACCGCCACGATCGCCGAGGTGCTGCCCGTGGTCGCCGTGCGTCCGCCGTCGAGGGTGTCTGAGAAAGAGGTTGCCCGACTGGCGGCGCGTCTGCGCGATCGGGGAACGGTGCTGCTCGTCCAGGGTGCGTGGCCGCAGGCCGAGGCCACGATCGACGTGGCCGACCCGCGGTGGGCGGGCCTCGGCGACGGGCACGGCTACCTCTCGGGGCGCGAGCTCACGGTCACGGTGACGCATCGGCGCTCGCCGGGTGCCCGACGCGCACGGATGCTGCTGCCCGCCGCAGACGGAACGGTGAGCCTTCTCGAACAGGCCGTGGCGCCGCCTCGTCTGCGGGCCGTTCCCGATGCCTACGAGACGGCGGCGGCCGGCTGATGCACGAGCCCACCCGAAGCCTCGTGCTCTGGTTTCCCGATTGGCCGGTCACCGCATATCTGCGCGAGGCGACCACGTCGGCCGCGGCGAGAGCGGGGGCGCCGATCGCCGTGTTCGAGCGCAATCTCGTCGTCGCGTGCTCTGCGTCGGCGCGCGAACAGGGCGTGCGGCGGGGGCAACGCCGACGTGATGCCCAAGCGGCCTACCCGCGACTAGTGGTGATCGCGGCCGACGAGACGCGAGACCACCGTGTCTTCTCGCCCGTGGTGGCGCGCATCGAGCAGATCGCCCCGGGGGTGCAGATCGTGCGCGCCGGACTCTGCGCGCTGCGCGCCCGGGGCCCCGCGCGCTACTACGGCGGCGAGGCGGAGGCCGCGCACGTGATGCTCGCGACCCTCGAGGAGCAGGGGATCACGGGGGTGCGGGCGGGTGTGGCCGACGGCCCGTTCACGGCCGAGCAGGCCGCGCGTGCCACCCGGGCGGAGGCGCCGGTGCGCGTCGTGCCCGCCGGTGAGGCCGGGGCGTTCTTGTCGCCTCTACCGGTCACGGTGCTCGATGCCTCGATCGCGCCGTCGAACGCCGTGGGCGAGTTCGCCGGGCTCCTTGCCCGTCTCGGCGTGCACACCCTCGGCGCCTTCGCCGAGATGGAGGTCGATCGGGTGCGCGAGCGCTTCGGCGAGCCGGGGGTGCGTTCCCACGCGCTCGCGGCGGGCGGTGACTCTCGGCCGGTGCAGCCGCGCACGCCCCCTCCCGAGCTGCATCGCGAGGTCGCCTTCGAGCCTCCGCTCGAGCTCGCCGACCAGATCGCGTTCGGCATGCGCATGGCGGCCGACGCGTTCGTGACGGGTCTGGGCGCGCTCGACCTGGTCTGCACCGAGCTGCGGGTCGAGCTCATCGGCGATCGGGGGGAACGCAGCGAGCGGGTATGGCTGCACCCGGGGTCGTTCGATGCTTCGGCCGTGGTCGACCGGGTGCGGTGGCAGCTCGCCGAGGGCGGAAAAGACGTTTTCCGGATGGGCGTGGCCGGGGTGCGCATCTCTCCCGAGGCGGTCGACGACGCCTCCCATCACGCCAAGGGTCTCTTCGGGGCGGGCACCGACGAACGCGTGCACCATGCCCTGTCGCGCGTGCAGGCGATGCTGGGGCATCGGAGCGTCGTCACACCGGTCATCGGCGGGGGGCGCTGGCTGGCCGAGCGGCAGGTGCCCGTGCCCTGGGGCGACCGGGCCGTCACCACGAAGGAGCGCGCCCGGCCGTGGCCCGGGAGCCTCCCCGACCCGCTGCCGGCGACGGTGTTCCCCGAGCCGCGACTGGTCGAGGTGACCGACATCGCGGGTGCGGCGGTGTCGGTGGGGGAGCGCGAGGTGCTGAGCGCACCTCCGGCCCACCTCGACGCCGCAGGCCGCCGCCGCCGTATCGAGGCGTGGGCCGGGCCGTGGCCGATCAGCGAGCGGGGGTGGGATCCTCTGCGCGCGCGGCACGCCCATCGGTTCCAGATCGTTGACGCCGAGGGCGCGGCATGGCTGCTGATCTGCGAAGCCGGCGAGTGGAGAGCCGAGGGTCGCTATGACTGACCCGGTCCCTGACCCCCACACGCCGCTCCCTGACCCCGCCACCCCGGTCCCTGAGCCTGTCGAAGGGCCGCTCCCTTA
The DNA here is from genome assembly GCF_003095395.1 of Microbacterium sp. Gd 4-13. Taxonomy (GTDB): domain Bacteria; phylum Actinomycetota; class Actinomycetes; order Actinomycetales; family Microbacteriaceae; genus Microbacterium. The sequence goes on along the minus strand of NZ_QEIJ01000003.1, from coordinate 315,358 downwards.
CCCCGCCACCCCGGTCCCTGACCCCCACACGCCGGTCCCTGAGCCTGTCGAAGGGCCGATCCCTGACCCCGCCACGCCGGTCCCTGACCCCGCCACGCCGGTCCCTGAGCCTGTCGAAGGGTCCGACTCCGAGGTGCGCCGCTAATGGGTTGGCACAATCCCCCCGTGCCGTGGTCGGAGCTCGAGCGTGCGCTCAGCGATGTGCGACGTCCTCGCGAGACGCCCGCGGGTGCCGACGGCGGAGACAGTCCGGCGTGGTCGCACAAGCGCGGCGCCTACGTCACGCCCGAGATCGAGCGGCCCGCGCAGTCGGTGCCCTACGCCGAGTTGCACGCGCATTCCTCCTACTCCTTCCTCGACGGTGCGTCGTCGCCCGAAGAGTTGGCCGAAGAGGCCGAGCGGCTCGGTCTCCACGCCCTCGCGATCAGCGATCACGACGGCTTCTACGGCATCGTGCGGTTCGCCGAGGCCGCCGAGCACCTTCAGGTGAAGACGGTGTTCGGGGCCGAACTCTCGCTCGAGCTGCCCCAGCCGCAGAACGGCGAGCCCGACCCCGCGGGCTCCCATCTGCTGGTGCTCGCGCGCGGCGAAGAGGGCTACCACCGCCTCGCCGCGGCTCTCACCTCGGCGCAGCTGCGCGGTGCCGAGAAGGGGCGCCCGGTATACGACCTCGACGAGCTCGGCGAACGATCGGGCGGCCCGGGCGACCCGCACTGGGCGGTGCTCACCGGGTGCCGCAAGGGCGCCGTGCGCCGTGCGCTGGCCGAGTCGGGGCCGGATGCTGCGGCGACCGAACTCGACCGATTGGTCGCGCTCTTCGGCCGCGATTCCGTGCACGTCGAGCTGATGAACCACGGCGACCCTCTCGACAGCCGCACGAACGACGTGCTCGCCGGCCTCGCCGCGGAGCGAGGGCTGCCCATCCTCGCCACCAACAACGTGCACTACGCCGTTCCGCGTCGAGAACTGCTCGCCGCGGCCGTCGCCGCGGTGCGGGCGGGGCGGGGGCTCGATGAGCTCGACGGATGGCTTCCCGCCCACGCGGGGGCGCACCTGCGGTCGGGGGCCGAGATGACGCGGCGGTTCGCCCGGTACCCCGGCGCGGTCTCCCGCACCGTCTCGCTCGCCGACGAGCTGGCCTTTCCGCTCCGACGGGCCAAGCCCGCCCTGCCGAAGCAGAAGGTGCCGGAGGGGCACACCCCGATGTCGTACCTGCGCCACCTCGTGTGGGAGGCGGTGCCGCGCAAGTACCCGGGTCTCAGATTCGAAGACCGGGAGCGCATCGAGCGCGAACTCGGCGTCATCGAGATGAAGGACTTCCCCGGGTACTTCCTCATCGTGTGGGGCATCGTGCAAGAAGCGCGACGCCGCGGCATCCTGTGTCAGGGCCGCGGGTCGGCTGCCAACAGCGCCGTCTGCTACCTGCTCGACATCACGGCCGTCGACTCGATCGCCTACAAGCTGCCGTTCGAGAGGTTTCTCTCGAGCCTTCGCGACGAAGAACCCGACATCGATGTCGACTTCGACTCCGATCGCCGTGAGGAGATCATTCAGTGGGTGTACGGGGAATACGGCCGCGATCGGGCGGCGCAGGTGGCCAACGTCATCCAGTACCGCCCCAAGAACGCCGTGCGCGACATGGCGAAGGCTCTCGGTCATTCGCCCGGCCAGCAAGACGCCTGGTCGAAGCAGGTCGAGCGGTGGGGGGCGGTGCTCGAGACGGGGGCCGACCATGACATCCCCGATCAGGTGATCGAGTTCGCCGCCGAGCTGCTCAAAGCCCCCCGCCACCTCGGCATCCATTCCGGGGGCATGGTGCTCACCGACCGTCCGGTGGGGGAGGTCGTGCCGATCGAGCATGCCCGCATGGAGAACCGCACGGTCATCCAGTGGGACAAAGACGACGCCGCCTGGATGGGCCTGGTCAAGTTCGACCTGCTGGGCCTCGGGATGCTGGCCGCCCTGCAGTACTGCTTCGATCTCATCCGCGACGCCACGGGCGAGGAGTGGGAGCTCTCGACCCTGCCCAAGGAGGAGAAGGCGGTCTACGACATGCTCTGCCGGGCGGATTCGATCGGGGTGTTCCAGGTCGAATCCCGCGCGCAGATGGGGCTGCTCCCACGCCTGCAGCCGAGGAAGTTCTACGACCTGGTGGTGCAGATCGCCCTGATCCGCCCCGGACCGATCCAGGGTGGCGCGGTGCACCCGTTCGTGCGGCGCAAGCTCGGCCAGGAGAAGGTCACCTACGTGCACGAGAAGCTGCGGCCCGTGCTCGAGCGCACCTACGGCGTGCCGGTGTTTCAGGAGCAGCTCATGCAGATGGCCGTCGCGGTCGGCAACTGCAGTGGCGAGGACGCCGATCTGCTGCGACGGGCCATGGGCTCCAAACGGGGGCTCGAAAAGATCGACAGGCTCCGCACGAAGCTCTACGAGGGCATGAAAGACAACGGCCTCGTCGGCCAGGTCGCCGACGACCTCTACGCCAAGATCCAGGCGTTCGCGAACTTCGGGTTCGCCGAGTCGCACTCGCTGTCGTTCGGGCTTCTCGTCTATGCGAGCTCGTGGATCAAGCTGCACTATCCCGGGGCGTTCCTCGCGGGGCTGCTGCGGGCGCAGCCGATGGGCTTCTACTCGCCGGCGACCCTCACCGCCGACGCCCGCCGGCACGGGGTGGAGGTGCGTCGGCCCGACCTCCTGCGGTCGCGGGCGGAGGCCACCCTCGAAGCGCTGTCGGGCACGGCGCCGTCGGCACCCACCGGGCTCGACGCCTGCGCGCACTGGGAGCAGCCCGACGTGGGCGACTTCGACCCGGCCGAGCCCGACGAGTCGGAGGCGCATCGGCGCGACGGCGGGTTCGCGGTCAGGCTGGGGCTCGCCGGCGTCCATGGCATCGGCGAGAAGCTCGCCCAGCGCATCGTCGCCGAGCGAGAGCGCGGCGGTGACTACCGCGACATGCGCGATCTCGTGCGGCGCGTCGGCGTCACCGCCGCGCAGCTCGAATCCTTCGCCACGGCGGGGGCGTTCGAGTGCCTGGGACTCAGTCGCCGAGAGGCGATCTGGCTCGCCGGCTCGGCCGCCGAAGACCAGGTGGAGTACCTCCCCGATTCCCTCACCTCGGTGCAGCCGCCCCTGTTCACCGACCAGACCAGCTACGAGGTGCTCGCCGCTGATCTGTGGGCGACCGGCATCTCGACCTCTGACCACCCGCTCACCCATTACCGCTCGCAGCTCGATGCGCGCGGCGTGCTCACCTCTCGAGAGATGCGCACCCACGAGTCGGGCAGAAGAATCGAGGTCGCAGGACTCGTCACGCACCGGCAGCGCCCGGCCACAGCATCCGGAATCACCTTCCTGAACCTCGAAGACGAACACGGCCTCGTGAACGTGATCTGCTCGGTCGGGGTGTGGAACCGCTATCGAAGGGTCGCCCGCGAGTCGCCCGCTCTGATCGTGCGCGGAGTGCTGGAGCGTTCGGTGGAGGGAGTGACGAACCTGCTGGCCGACCGGTTCGAAGATCTCCGTGTCGGGGTGTCGCATGCGTCCCGTGACTTCCGGTGACGCACGTGGGGGCTCACGAGCAGCGTTGAGCGAATCGACCCGGGTCTGTCATGACGGGGTGGTGCCACCGAAGCGTTCGCGCGACGCGTGCTGGTGGCCGAGTCGGCGGAGGGCCAGGATGAGCGGCTCCACCAGCACCGTGCCAAGTGCCACGTAGCGCGCGGCAGCTTCGGGTGAATTCACCGGAATGCGGTCGACTTCGTCCGTCGCGATACCGAGCACGCGGGCGGCGTAGTCGTCGAGCTGCTCCGGCGTCAGCTCGAACCCCGCCGCGGCGAGTCCGTCGAGGGCGCGGGCGAGAGCACCCACGGTGGGGAGGTCGTCGGTCTCGCATCGCCAGCCCCACCTGTCGAGGAGCGCTTGGGCGGCGCGGAGGTCTTGGTCGTCGCTGACCGGCGGCCCTGTCGTGTGATGCACCTGCCCGAGCAGCTCGAACAGGGGAGTGCCCCGATCGTCGAGCGTCTCGAACACCTTGCGGGTCGCCGAGATCGACAGCCCTGCCGGGCCGACGAGCGCGCGGATCAGCGAGAGTCGCTCCACATGGCTCCCGTCGTAGGAGGCCTGAGTCGCTGCCGTCAGGGTGCCGTCGTGCAGGAGGCCCTCGCGCAGGTAGTACTTGATCGTCCCGACCGGAACGCCGCTCAGCGCCGCGAGTTGCGAGATTTTCAGGACGACCTCCTTGACTGGAAAGTAGCGATACCCAATTATGGCTACCAGTACTTTCTAATTCTAAGGAGCCGGCGCATGACTGTCGAACAGGGTCGACGAACCCACGATCACGATGGCGAGCTCGTCGTCTTCCTCATCGGGATGACTCTCAACCGTCCCTGGCGTGTGGACGCGTGGTGGCCGGCGTTCATGGCTATGCCGCGGATGCTGGCGGAGCTCGCGAGCGACGCCGATTCGGGCCTCATGGGATACCGGATGACGCTCGGGCGAGGTGGCCCGCTGCTCGTGCAGTACTGGTCGTCGGTGGAGAAGCTCTACGGGTACGCGAGCGATCGCGAGGCGGCTCACCGACCCGCCTGGGCGGACTTCAACCGCCGAGCGCGGAAGGTGCCCGGTGCCGTCGGCGTCTGGCACGAGACGTATGTCGTCGAGCGGGCCGAGTCAGTGTACGTGGATTCACCGGTGCGCGGGCTCGCTGCGGCCACCTCTTCGGTGCCGATCGGGCGTGGTCGCGACCGCGCTCAGGACCGGCTCGGGCGCGGCTGAGTCGGACCGCTCGCACGCACGACGCGGGGGACGACGGCCACCATCACGACCATCGCGACGAGTTCGATCAGCGTCTGCGTGACGACGACAAGCGGGGTCAGCGCGAATGACCCGGGGAGGGCGAGTGCGAGAGGGAGCACGACCAGTGAGTTGCGGGTCGCCGCGCTGAAGGCAGAGGCGCGGCGACCCGGCACATCCAGGCGGGCAAACCGTGCTGCGAGCACGCCGAGCGGGGCGGCGATGAGGGGGAACGCGATGAAGATCGGCACGACGCGCCACAGGTCGGCCCCCGACGCGCTCACCGCCGACACCTGCGAGGCCACCACGGTGGCGAGAGTGAGCATCATGAGGGGGATCATGGCGGTCGGTGCCGCTCGGAGGATCGCGGCGAACGGCAGACGGCGTCGAGCGAGCGCCTGAACCAGGGCGGCCGCGGCGAGCGGCACGACGATCAGGAAGACGAACGCCTCGACGAACGGCCGCACGTCGAACGCACCGAGGACGTCAGCATCCGTCATCGCCCAGAGGTAGAGGGGGAGGAGCACGATCTGCAACCCCATGAGCAGGGGAGTGGCGGCAAGGAGGCGGTCGCGGGCTCCTCCCGCCAGGCCGACGAAGACGATGACGTAATCCACGCACGGCGTGAGCAGCACGAGCAGCACGCCGACGAGCAGCGCGGGTTCATCGGCGACGAATCGGCTGAGGCCGAACACGACAGCCGGCACGACGACGAAGTTGACCGCGACGAGGGCGGCGAGCATCCGCGCATCGCGCAGACCGTGGACGACCTGGGCGAAGGGAACCCCGAGGAAGGTCGCGAACAGTAGGAGCCCGAGCAGGGGAGTGATCGAGGGTTCGAGGGGAGGCCCGGAAGACATGAGGCCGAGTCCGACCGCCGCCCCGGCGACGATCGCCGCGATGTAGAGCGCGACCTGGTGCCGTTCGGCCCATTCCGCCATGGGGTTCCTCACTCGCGGAGCGGTCGGTGTGCCCCACCAGCGTCGCACACGGTGCGGTCGCCCGTGCCCCGACGATGCCGTCCCACGAGGGAGGGGCGGCGCCGTTGTCAAAGTCAGCTGACGATGGGTTCATGATGGGGCGCACCGTCGGACGCCTACGACCCACGAGAGGCCTCGTGCCCCGGGCGGTTGCATTCGAGGACTGATCAGGCGTGCGCCGCCACGGACCCCGGGACTGCCGATGAAGGATGTTGCGAAGCTCGTCGGCGTCGACTACCGCACGATCAAGCTCGGCATCGAAAGCGGGACCATCCTCACGGTCCAGCCCGGCCCGCGTCGGATGATCCCCCTCGTGCCGCTGCTGCGCGCGTTCGTTGTCGACGCTTATACAGCCCGGGGTCAGCGCCAGCGGAGTCCGGCTGTTCGTGCTCACAGCGCGCAGACGCACCTCGACAGGAGCCGGTACCGGGAGGCCGTGCTTGCCGCGAGACTCGCCGTTGAGACGGCGTGTGGCGGACGTGGACCCGATGTGAAGCGCCGGCTTGCTAATGCTTCCGCAGACGTCACGACCGCAGGTGAGTCCCTGTAAAGACCCGGCACATGGCAGTGCACGAGGGCGACACGCGCGTCGAGCAGCCCGACGCCATACGGGCGATTGAGGCGATGCGCAGCGTTCTGGCTTTCCTAGACTCAAGCAGCCCTTAGACGCCGTCCGTGGCCGGCCGCGATCCGCATTCGTGCGGTGCGCGGAAGCCGGACCCGGGTGTCTGGCCCAACATCGTCGAACAGTTCGGCGCTTGCTCCCGCAGCCCGGCGATGTCTAGCCACTCGACTCACTATGTTCCGGTCCAGCGGCACCACGGCCTGCACGGATGGAGGTTTCAGGGCACCAAAGACGAGCGGGTGTCGCTCGTCTTTGACGCACACCGGGGTGAGGATGACTGGGACGTGCACCTCGGTTACGACGTACAACGTGTGTCGCGCGCGGTCTCACTACCTATCCCGAATGTTGAATGCACTTCACAGTGTCGAGGATCCGCGCCGGGTCAGGCAGGAATGTTCGCGTACTCTTCCTGGCAGGTGGCGCACACCGGTTTGGACTCGTGATCAGCGGTGGGGACGAACCAGTGGCCGCACATCGCCCGGATCGCTTCACCGTGCACCGAGGCGTAGGCAATGTGATCGTGGTGCGAGTAGTGGGCGATGGTGCCAAGACGGACTTCGCCAGGGCGAACGTCCGCGGACAGGGTCCCGGAATCGGCGATCGCGCGCGCTGCGGACATCGCCTCCTCGGTCAGCACTGTCCAGTGGGACTCGGCATTGTGGTTCAGAGGAGCGCTCGTCCAGGCCTCGAATTGCGGTTCGATGGCGGTCTTGACGACGATGGACGCGCGGTCGTAGAGGTTCGGGTGCTCCCAGCCCGCGGGCACGACCTCCACAACGAGTTCGTGCGCGATAGCGCCATCGACGTCGGTCTGCACTACGAGCATCGACAGGGTCAGCAACTCCGTGCTGTCTGGCGAGAGCACGATGGTGTTGCATGCGTGCTCGGGGTTGTTGACTGCTGCGTCCAGGAGCACGAGAGCCGTCAGATGTAGTTGCAGCTTCCACGCGTCGTGGCGAGCGACCTTCACCTCGACGCGACGGAGCGTGACATCCTCATCCGTGGGGAGGAACGCGTCGGAGCCAGAGTGGCAGCGTCGAGCGAACTCCTCGTAGAAGTCTTCTATGGATCCCTCGCGGTGATATCCGGCAGCACCCAGCCAGGCGGTCTCCTCGCCGTCCTCGTGGAGAACGGCGGCAGCACCCCGCCACCGGGCCGAGTAGGTTTGCTTGAACCACTGCCGGTCGCTCACGGCGCTAATGGTCTCCCGCAGGGTCCCCGCGTCGTCCTCACCTGCGAACTGGTCGTCGAACGCGAGTATCAGCGGATGGCGCAGCTGCGACAGCGGCGGGAGCAGTCTCAGCCCCTTTCGGACGGCCGAGTCGGGGATGTCGCCGCCGACAGCTTGTTGGGCAAGCTCGCGCAGGCGCTTCGCGTTAGAGAGGTCGACCGGCGTTGTCCAGTCGGACGCCAAGTCCTCGGTTACGCAGCGCAGCGTGACCCGGCGGCTTCGTCCCATGGCATCAGCATACGAACTGCGAGCGACACAGGGCGACCCTTCGGCTCAGTCGAACTCGTCCAGAGCGAGATCGTCAAGATCGTCCGTGCGCGCGGCGGCTTCAGCGTGACGCTTTTGCATCGCGAGCATCCGAGCTCGGTACGTGAAGAGGTCGGTTGCCGCGATCCGACGGTCGCGGGCGCCGACAACGTGGTGGGCGAGGGCCCCGGAGTCGAGGATCTTGTAGAGGTGGGTGCGGCTGACACCGAGCAGCTTCGCAGCCTCGGCCGGGGTGAGATCTTCCTTCTCGCACACGACGAACGTGTCCTGCCCCTCGCGCAAGGCGAGGGAGAGATTCTCAAGGGTGGTGCGCAGCGCGCCATCGGGCAGCTGGAGGAATGCGTCTTCGAGGACGGTGATCTCGGTCGCGGGCACGCTAGAAGCGTCAAGCTTAGGCATGGCAGATTGCCTCAGATCCTGTCGGGGATTTCAGAGAGATTGCCACACTGGGACGTGGCATGTGGTGGGGTGCGGAGGAACGGGGATGGTCACCGTCGTCGGCGTATACGCATGATCCAAGTGTCACACATGGCACGGAGTCGGTCAATTCGGAACCATCCGCTCTCCGCGAGGCCATGAAGCGATTCCAGCCAAGTGTCACAGAGGCCACAGATGCCACATGTGACACGCATGGAATATTTCCTGCTATGCTTGAGGTATGGCATCCAAGGCTGAAGCGCGCGGCGAGCTCCTGGCAGCTCTGCGCCTCTCGCGCGGGCTCACGCAGGTAGAGCTCGCCACGGCCGTCGGCATCTCGCAGGCCACCCTGTCGAAGGTTGAGTCCGGTGAAGCTCGTCTGGACCTCGAGACCTGGCGCAACGTCGCAAAAGAGCTGCTGGTGCCGCTGTCGGCGTTCCGCGCGGTCCAGTCATCCACGGCGCCCGCTCGTATTTTCCACCGCAAGCAGCGCACCACCCCGAAGAGCGCCGTGAATAAGGTGGCCGCCGAGCTGTCCCTAGTCCGCCTCCGCGTTCGCGACCTCATGGGGGATCAGACCACGACTCTGCGCCGCCACGACCGCGAAGGCGGGTTCAACACCCCGCAGGAGATCGCGCGCGATGTGCGCGACGAGCTCGGTCTCGGCCGTGGACCGCTTGATGACCTCGTCGCCATCCTCGAAGATGCTGGCGTCCTGGTGCTGCGGTGGCCGCTGGGCAACATTCAGGTCGACGCCATCGCGTCCTGGCAGGACGACAACGTCCCCGTGATCCTGATCGGCGAGCACGTCCCCGCCGACCGGCAGCGCTTCACCATGGCGCACGAGCTCGGCCACGCGGTCATGCACGACGACGAGGCGGAGAGGGAGCAGGAAGCGGAGGCGGACGCGTTCGCCGCTGAGTTCCTCGCACCCGGATCCGAGATCGCGAAGGAGTGGCCGGCCGACGGCAGCCTTGACTCGCTCCTGTTACTGAAGAAGCGATGGGGCATCTCCCTGTCCGCTCTCATCCGACGGGGCAAGGACACCGGCCGACTCACCGAGCAGGAGTATCGGCACTGGAGCATCCAACTGAGCACAACGGGAATGCACCGCCGTGAACCAGACCCCACCGAGCGCGAGAACCCCACCGCGCTCACCACAGCAATACGAAAGTCCCTCGACGAAGGCGCGAGTCTCGAGGAACTTGCGAGCAGTGCCCACATGTACCCGCGCGAGTTTCAACTGACCTTCCTTGAGGAAACATCATGAACTTCACCGTCATCGACAACCCCAGCACCGCCCCGACCCCGCTGTTTACCGCCCCTCGCGCCGTCGAGACCGGTGACGCCATCGCGCTGCTCACCGACCGACAGTTCCACGTGGCCGGCCGGAACATGCGTGGCGAAGCGCCGCTCATCCAGACCACAAGCGGTGGAGCATTCCTTGTCGGGGACGACGCCGTCGCGAACGTCGCATCCATCCGCGCGGCGAACCCGCTCCTGCCCCTCATCGTCGAACCCCGGTCCCTTCGCAAGCACCTGGCGACCGACGCCCAGCCGTTCCAGCTGACCACGGCCACGCTCAGCGACGACCTCGATCAGCAGCGCGTCTACAGCGACCTCGCCATCACCCCGACCGGTCAGATCCGCGCGGGCGACTCCGACACCCTGAAGGCCGCGCTTCGTGAAGCGAACAAGCTCGACCGCACCGACACCATGTTCGCGATCCCCGCATACGCCGGCTGGCTCAGCGACGACCAGTACGTCAAGCAGCTCATCACCGTCATCAACCGCAGCGTCAACCCGGTCCTGTTCGCCTTCATCGACGGGCACAACCCGGTCGGCAGCATGAAGCGCGCCCGCGCGTATCGACGCATCTTCCAGGAAACGACGGTCCCCGTCGTCGCCCACCGCGCCGACCTTGTCGGCTTCGACGCTCTCGCGCACGGCGCCATCGCCTCCGCCATCGGCTCCTACCCGTCGACGCGGCGCCTCAACCCCTTCGACCACCGCGGCGGGCCCGTCAACGACGTCGAAGAGATGTCACCGCACATGCTGCTCACGGACATGCTCCGCATCGTGCGCTCACTCCACATGCGGCGTGAGTGGTTTGCGAGCGCTGCGCCGATCCAGTGCTTCTGTGCCATTTGCCGTGGAGCCGACGTCGACCGTCTCCACTCGGACGAGTCGGAGCGTCGCATCGGCCACAACCACAACGTCGTGAACCTCGACGCCCTGTACTCGTCGTACGTCGGTCTCGGCGCCTCTGCGCGCCGCACACTGTGGGCCGATCAGGTTCAGGGTGCTCTGGACACCTATCCGCAACTAGAGTCGCACCTCGGCCGCAGCCTTCCCGTGGACCCCATTCTTGAGAAGGTCTGGGCGAAGGCGTCCTAGTCGTTCAAGTCGCGGAACTGGCCATAGACGAGCTCAGCGAACCGCCAGCGCGCTGACGACCAGCGCTGTGGGACGAAAGCGGCTGGCATCATCACGCACTCGCCGTCCGTCATCTGAAGTCCGATCCCGTAGTGGGAAGCCTCTGTGAGCTCGAACGCGCTCACCGAGGCAGACGTCGTGATTGTCCGCGGGCCGTACCCGGCCCACCGGTGCGCAGCGGTGCATCCCCGCTTCAAGCTCGTAGACGTGATCTCGATGCTGCGAACGTCCACGGCCGGCTGTACGCGCCGCTGCGCCCAGAGACCACCTTCAGGGTCGTTAAGGATCGTAACGAGTTGCGCGCTGTCCGCCTTGCGCAGCACGCGCTCGAAGCGCGGAGACACCGGTGACAGCCGATCCTCCGGCACGCTGAGAAGCGCCGTCAGAAGGTACTCATCACGGATCTCGCGTCGACCGGCGCCGACACGCGCCTCATGCTCGGCGCGGTTAACGGAGTACGTGACCGTCAGCAGCGACCGGTCGAACACGCCCTCGTGCCGGTAGATCGCGTCTGACTCCTGCAACACCTCAAGCACGAGCGAGCTCCAGCGCGGCTTCCCAGAACGGATGCGTAACCCGTCGGAACCGGATGGGCTCTGTCCGCGCCTGTCGATCCAGCCTCTCCATAAGTCCCACTCCTTCCAGGGCGACGAGAATACGCTGCACCGCCGACTGCCTCAGCCCGAGCCGATTCTGCAGGCTCTTCGAGTCCACGACACCCTCCCCGGCGCCGATTGCTTCGGCAACGCTCAGCATATGTGTGTTGTTGAAGAGCAGCTTTGATCTGTCGCCGACACCGCTCTCCATTGCTCTAGCGTAAACCGAAAACCGGGTTACGGGTTACGAGTTCAGCGTAGTAACCCTGCTGACTGCACCGCCCCCCGACGTCACGGACGCTTCTCTGGTCTTTTCCTTCCAGCGTGCGCCACGGCTTTTCCTCCCCCATGATGCAGGACCGGCACACCCCGAGTGGCTATGCGCGGCACAGTGGAGTCAATGTTACGAGCGAGAACTGATTTCGACAGCTGCCGCGATCAGCTCGTGATCCTCAATGAAGGAATATCGTGGTGCCCCAGTGCCGAGTCGAGTACCGCACGGCGAGGCGTTCGGCTGCGCGGTCTAGGACGGTAGCTGGGACGCCGATCGACTTCGCCATTGTCAGTGAAACCAGAATCCGGGTGGCATCTCGGACCGCCCGTGACTCGTCATCGCTGACGAATCGTTCTCCAGCGCTGCTGTCTGGAGCACCCTCGTGAGCGATGTCATTGCGTGCCCACACGAGATGGTCTTCCCATTCACCCGGGTTGACCTTCGTCGCGGTCACCACCCTAGGGCCGAGGTAACTGATGATCGCCTGGAGGCCGTGCCGGAAGGTGTGCTCGTGAGGGACGCCGAGCCGCGCGCGTGCGGTGCGTTGTGCGACCGCTGCCAGGGCAATGACGCTGCTCTCCACGTAGCCAGGTTGATAAAGGATGCCCGCCAGTATCTGGGGCACGGGACGCAGATCGGCGCGAGCACGCCACCAGCCGTCGAGGACGGTCGGGGTATATTCAGCGCCGAGACGCAGCAGGAACTCGATCGGTTTCCTGGTGGGTTTCTCGAAGGGCGGGAATCGTTCGTGCCCATGGATGACCACCGTGCGCCCGGCCGTGTCGACCGCCTCGAGGTGCAGTCGGCCGACCGGAGTGTCCTCCGCGACGCTGAGCAGGTCTTGCAACGCCGCTAGGTGAATGTCGAACTCTTCCAACGTGACCGGAGTTGTACTCTCGAATATCGCCGCTCCGGACGGGTCGGGATAGCGCAGCGCCATCGCTCGCGCGGACTCCAGCGCGGGCAAGCCCATGGCAACACGATCGGGGCGTGCGGCGCCGTCCTCATACCGGTAGGAAGCAGCCGACGCGCCGTGAAGCGCGGACCACGGTGTAGGTCGGTTGCAGTTCGTCGGAGCCGATTCTTAACTCCGAGACCAGCAGTCCAGTACCGGACGCTGATACCCAAAAGCTGCCCACGAGAGTCACTGGGTTTCCGTTGATCCGGCCCTTCAGGACTCGCGCCGGCGAGCGTCCCGTCGTGTACGAGAAGTGATAGTCCGTGACCAGAAGAACGCGATCAGCGTCGGCGACGAGCGTTCCGTGACCCGGTCCGGCGTCAATCCCGACGACCTGAAAGTCGATCGTCATAGGGAGCTCCAGTGCTGTCGCGTAGAGCATCAGAATGGCTCCGTTGTCGACTTGCCGATAGCGCGGACGCCATCGACAGTGTGACGCCCGAACTCCCCCGCAATGTACTGCCGCAAAGCCGGGTCACATACGTAGACGTACGTGCCGCGCATACCCCTTGTGAGTAGAACGCCATAGATGTTGCGGATGAACTCGAGCAGGTCGTCGTCGGAGTACGCGATGCCGCGTTGCTTGTTGTTCTCTTTGCCCTTTGCATCGCGATACGAGCCGCGGTCGATGAAGAGCCGTCGCGAGTGCGGGTCGTACCGGAGATCGTTGCCGATGATGACGCCGGCGTAGTTGAGGTCGTAGCCCTGGATGGTGTGGATTGAGCCCACCTCGTGAATGGATGCCGGACTACTTATCCAGTCCTTCGCTTGGCTATTCCACCGAAGGCTCACGCCATCCAGCTCAATATCGAACGCCTCCTTGTTGCGATTGCTTTTCCACTCCCACGCGTAGCCTGCGATGAGGCGCGCGAGACCATGCTCGGCGTTGCGCTCGACGATCTCGCCCCGCATCGCCGCGAGGTCGTTGAAGAATCTCAGGTCGTAGTCACCGAAGTCAGGTCGCTCGCCCGCGCGAGACTCGCCGCGCAGGACGTCGCGCACGAATTGCACGTAGTCGGTGCCCGCACGAACGCGCATCTGGGTGGACAACGGATACCGACGATGCGTCGACCGCGCCTCCTTTACGAGTGATCGGAGGACGTTCTGGGGCAGGTCAGCTGGCCGTACGGTCTGCTCCGCGTCGAGCAGATAGACCTGATGTCTACTCTGCGCGCGGATCCAGTCAAGCTGCGTCTTCGACGGGTCATCCGCGCCAAATAGCTTCTCGTTGATCGTAACAAATCGCTTGTTGTTGACACCGGATGACTGGTTCGCGCGCTGGTTCAGGCGATGGGTCTCGTCCACGATGAGGAGGTCCCACGGCTCATCCGATGCCCCGACTTCAAAGGGCGTAAGAATCTCTCTGTCCGTGACCTTGGGCGTCTTCTTGAACACGCGCTTGATCGACTCGCGCAGAGACTGTTGAGGCACGACGAAACCGATCCGAAGGCCTGCGAGCAGTGCGCGATTCTCGGCGACGAAGAAATCGGCAAACATCGAGTCTGGTTCGACCTCATCTGCATCGCTGTGGTCGCGAATATCCGCGAGGAGCTTCATCAGGAAGATCGCAACGATTGTCTTGCCCGTCCCCGGCTGCCCCTCGATGACGCTTTCGGACGACGCTCCAGTCTCGAGGTCGGCGAGCAGCCCCTCCACAATGTCCTCGACGGCGATTGCTTGTTCCGGCGTGAGCACTTTGAATGGCGAAAATTTGAAGAGATCGCTGTTCTCGATCTCAGGGATGCTGCGTTGAAAGATCCCGTCTGAGCGCAGCCTCTCGAAGATGTCGCGGAAGCTCTCCCGGTAGAGGGCGCGCTCGTAGTACTGAGCATCGATGATGCCCTCGTTACCGTTCAGTACGGTGAACTGGCCGTCGCCGGCGAGCCAGCGAATGAGATGAGATTCCAGATCGAGGCACGCCGACTTGTTGAAAGTGTCGTCGATGACGACGCGCACGCTCCGGAATGCGCTCTTCGCGGGGGTCGCGAGATGCTGGCGCATTCGTGCAGCAGCGTTAACTGTCTCGCCGACGTAGACGGATCCGGACCCAGACGAGGTCTCACCGTCGAGCACGTAGACGACCGGCCAGTTCCTGAGGCGCTCGTCGCGGGCCACCCAACCCGAGATCGCGCCCGATGTGAGTTCTAATCTCTGGACCTCAAAGGGCGTCATACTTCGTGCTCCGCCCCCGTGCACGATCGGCCGGGTACTTCTTCCTCGTAGCCACGAGCTTCTCGAGAACGATCTCGTCGAGATCGATCCCGAGCCGCGAAGCGAGCAGCGTGCAATAGGTCACTACGTCGGCGAGCTCGGCCCGCACCTGCGCCTCATCCGCATCGTCGCTCCACTGAAAGCACTCCAATAGCTCGCCTGCCTCGATCGCGATGCTCTTGGCGAGGTTCGCGGGACTGTGAAACTGGGCCCAATCACGCTCCCGAACGAAATCCTCCAGCGTCTTGCGAACCCGCTCACTCGTCACGGTTGCGACCGTATCAGGACACGCGGCTCGGCCTCCGGTCGAAGGCCAGTTGGCCCGTTACCAGCCGTCTCCTCCACTGGCGTATGGAGCAAAGCGGCGAGGGCGGTGAGCGGGAGCCGCCGTCCTAGATCGATGGCGTGACCCTCGCCGGCCAAGCACCGACTGACTGCCGGTACTCGATGGCGTCAGCCGTCTCGGTGAACTCGAGCATGCTGCCGACCTTTTCGATGAGCACATCGCGTACCTCGCCCGGCGTGGCGAAAAAGAACTCTTTTCGGGAGTTTGCCTGATTCAAAGCGCGCGACGCAAAATGGCGGTGTAGCTCTGCTTCCAAGGTCACGGCGTCCTCAGAGAAGTACAGCGTGTGCGTATCGAAGCGGAACGGTACCGAGGCGCCGCCAAGTTCATAGATTCGCTCTCGTGGTTCGAGCCGGCGCGTGAGTCCGATCTTCACGACATCCCTGCCGAACGCGCCTTCGTTGGAGATCACGTACACGTACCCTGCTCGAATGTTTGCGGCACGGAAGTCGTTCTGGGCTATCGCATCGTCGACTTCGGCGAGTCGGGCGGCAAGCACCGGGTCCAGCTCACCTCTCTCTTCGAGTGCGGCAAGCATGTTGGCAAGATGGGCCCGCTCCTTATCGAGCCGGGTCCGCTCTTCCGCTAGCTCCTTAGCGACGCGCTGCTCCTCACGAAGTCGCGCGCGCTCGTCGCGGGCAACTTCGCGCTCTTCTTGCTTCTTCATCAGCCAGTCTGCGGTGAGTTCAAGCTCCTCGAATCGAAGATCGTGAAACTCATCGCTGATACGCATCTCCATCATCGAACCGAGCTTCGCAATCGCGCTCCGCGAAGCATCGAGTCGCCGTTTGGCCGTCACGACGTTGCCCGCACGCAGCGATCTAAGGGCGTTATCCGCTTCTGAGTTGTAGGCGCGGAGCATCAGTTTTGCGAGGTCGTCGGTCATCCGTCGACCTTGCGCGAGCGAGTTGTTGAACGTGAACATCTCCGACTTGACGATTGCCCTGCCCGCCTTCACTACTTCGGCTATCCGAGTCTCGATCGACGCGAGACGATCTTGATAGGCCGCCGCCAGTTCGAGCGGGTGGTGGTATCGGTAGATGCCCACGTCTTGGAGGACGCGAGCATCGCTGAGCTCGACATAGTCCGGCGAGGCCGCCTCAGCGAGTTGGGCGCGCAGTGCTCTGTTCTCGCGTCTCAAGAAGTCCAGCTCCGCCGAAGTAGCGATCGCCGGATCCACGAGCGCAGGAGCTTCGATCGACACCGCAGGCAGGGAATCTTCCACCTGAGGCTCCGCATCAGATGCACCCTCGGTGATCCATAGGACCCAACCCTCGGGCGGCTCCGGCCATGCCGGGTCAGGCGCCCATCCGGCCGGCGGAAGCCAGGCCGCAGGCGGCTTCGGCCATCCGGGAGGCGGATTGAAGACTGGTCCGTCAGCCACTATGCCCGCCTCACTCCCCCTGGGGCTACGGGCACAAGTCCTTGTGGGTTCTTTGATGTGGCTGCGCCTAGATGCTCCAGAGTCATACCCGGGACAACGCCAGAGAGGTCGATCTCCTCGAACCGTTCGCGTCCAGTTGCGACCGCAACGAACGGAATGTATGTCGGCCTGCCTGTGGCGGGGTTCGTGGTCTCTGTTCCGAGTTCTAGTGATATCCCCTTGAAGAGGCCGCGTCGATCAGCTTCGAATACCTCGTGCAGAGTGCGAAGCGCGACGTTATGAACGATCCCGGCGTAGCGCTCCTTCGTGTCCTTCTGGGTCCCTGCGACCGGGGTGATCTCGTCAGTTGCCTTCACGTATTTGTAGTGCTTGATGGACGGCACCGAATCAGGTCCTGGGATTAGGACCCGAACGGCTAGTTCAGCCGTCGCTGGTTCGAAGACTGCTGTGTGCGACACCGGGAACCAGTCCGGGTATACGGAGTTGGCGAGGACAATTCCCACATACTCCTGGACGGCATCTGCCGTGCCGTACCCCAGGCCTGTAATCAGTTGATCGAGGGCTTCGTTCTGCTCTGCTGCTTCTGTCTCCCGGAGTGCGCACTCGGCTTCGTACTTCTCTGTCTCGAGCGTGAGCTGCCCTAGACGACGTTGCTCAACTTCGGAGTGCTTCTGAAGTTGTTCTGCCCTGCGGGCGGGCAGAGCTTCCACGGCCGCCTGCCACGCGTAGTAGTCGCTCGCATACTGTTGCTCGACTGCCGCGAGCGCTTCAGCTTCCTTTTTCTTCTTTCCGAAGAGGCTCTTGACTTCCTCTGGCGCTCTCTTCACCGGAAGCGGCGGGTCAGGGATGGGCGTCGGCGCAGGGAATGGGCGCTTGAGGTCCGGCCTGCCAAACGGCGGATGCACGACAACGACGCGTAGATCCTCAAGGTCGACGAAATCGTCCACATCAAGAGTGGCCTGCAGGAGGGAGTCCAGCGTCTCGTACTTGCCGCGTAAGTCCGCGTTCAGATCGTCGACTTCCGCAAGCTGAGCTGCGACGTGGGCGTCGGCAGCAGCCTTTTCGAGCCGCTTACGATCGGCTTCAGACGCGCGTTCTGCGGCGAGCTGCGCTCGCTCTGCAGCGCGCTGAGCCTGTTCCGCACGCCGAGCCCCTGCAGCCTGCTGGCGAAGCGCAGCCTGTTGGCGTTGGTCGGCGAGCCTCGACTGATGCTGGATCTCCGCGAAAAAACCACGACGACGTGCCACTTGTCCTCCAACGCTCGGCTGTTGGTCAGTCTATGAGGCGGAGAGAAAGAGGTCAGCGTCACAGCATCGCTCCGTTCCCTTAGGCAGAGCGGCATGCTCCGATGATTGAACAGGCGTGTGCCCGAGATGGGCCGGGGGGATTGGATGCCGACGCGACGTCACTGAACGATCAGATGCCGCTGGTGCGCTGCCATCGGGCAGCGGACAGGGAAAGACGGTGCCCCTGGAGGGACTCGAACCCCCAACCTTCTCCTTAGGACGGAGCAGCTCTTCCATTGAGCTACAGAGGCAGGTGCTCCAGTGTATCGAGCGATGCGCCTGTCAAGCTCGCCCGCTACACGCCACGAGAGCTGCGGTGCACACGCCCCTGCGCGCCGCAGCTCTCGAAAACCGGCTACTGGTTCAGCGGCTGGCGTCGTACGCGTCGAGGATCGAAGCGGGGATGCGGCCGCGCTCGCTGATGTCGTGGCCGTTCTCGCGCGCCCACTGACGGACGGCGCCGAGGTCGCGGCCGCTCTGCTGGCGGGTGGAACGGCTGCGCGAGGTCGCCGTGCGGGCGGCGGCGCCGACCGAGCGACCGGCGTCGATGAACGGCTTCAGTGCATCGCGCAATTCGGCGGCGTGCTCGGCCGAAAGGTCGATTTCATAGGGGCGACCGTCGAGCGAGAAAAGGACGGTTTCGCCGCCATCTTCGAGGGTCTGACCGTCGAGGTCGTCGATCAGCTGGGTGATCTGCTTACGTGCCATGGGTGATCTCTTCTCCTCCCGACCGACTGCGGGTGCGGTCGAGAAATTTCATCGTAGCTCTCCGTCTGAGCGGTCCAGAATAGGCGAAGAATACGATATAGGGATATCTCACCGACAGCTAGGTGGGGTCGCGGCATCAGGGCAAGATGCCCGCGCGCCTCGCTTTGGTGACGGCAGAATGCCGGGTCGATGCATCCAATTTGGACATTGCCGATGCGAGATACGACTTCACCGTCGTTTCGCGGAGTCCGAGCGACGCACCCACCTCAGAATTCGTCGCCCCCAATGCCGCGCACGCGAGCACGTCGATCTCGCGCGGCGACAAAGCAACATCGAGTTCGACCACGGGCTTGCGCTGGTCGCCCGAAAGAGCGGCGAGACGTTGCTCGAGGCTTTCCAATCGCGTGCGGAGAGATTCGTCGTCGACGCCCGCCGCGATGCGCCGAAGCTCGGCGTACGTCTCACGCAGCTCTTCCCGAGCGCCCGCCGCGATGGGTTCCGACGACGGGGGAATGGCGGTGAGCCGGCGGTCGACCTCGTCGCGCACCCGCAGCTCGGTGGCCACCTCCGCTGCGACCCGGAACGCGGGCTGCGCCACGACATCACCGACGGATGCTTCGTGCCACGCGCCGCAGTACAGCACTCCTCGCGCCGTTCCCGTCACGACGATGGGCACCGCGAACAGCGTAGAGATCCCCTCGCCGAGGATCGCGCGGTCGTAGTCGTGGGTGATCGTGCGGGACGTGCGGTAGTCGAGGGCGAGCCTCGGGCGCTTCTCGACGAGCGCCCGCCCGCCGAGGCCGCGATGCGCTTCGACGACGAGGCCGTCGAGGCTGCGTCCGCGGGCGCCCACGATGGAGGTGACGTGCACGGCGCCGTCGTGCTCGAGGCCTCCGAACGCAACGGGAAAACGCGTGCGTCGGGCGAGATCGCCGACCGCGCGTGAAATCAGCTCGGTGTCACCGACGCTGCCCGTCCGTGCTGCCACGCACTACCTACTTCCGGGGGTGACGGCCTCATCGCCGCCTTCGTAGCGTCGACGATATCACCGGGGTCGCCACCGGCGTCCGCGGTTCTCGCTACCGGTGCAATGCTGCGCCGGGCCGATGAGGCAAGGAGGCCCCATGTCGGATCCACGCGTCGATGTCACCCCGTCGGATGACATCGATTACATCGCGGTCGAGCAATCGCCGCCGTTCCAAGAACTGAAGAAAGCGCAGCGGAGTTTCATCTTCCCGCTCGCGATCGTGTTCCTGCTCTGGTACTTCGTCTATGTGCTGCTGTCGTCGTTCGCGACGGAATTCATGTCTCAGCGAGTGTGGGGCGACGTCACCGTCGGGCTCCTCCTCGGCCTCGGTCAATTCGTC
Source organism: Microbacterium sp. Gd 4-13 (assembly GCF_003095395.1). Taxonomy (GTDB): domain Bacteria; phylum Actinomycetota; class Actinomycetes; order Actinomycetales; family Microbacteriaceae; genus Microbacterium. The sequence continues at coordinate 295,481 of NZ_QEIJ01000003.1, read as the reverse complement.
TCGACCTTCGTCATCACGATGGCCTACGTCGCATATGCCAATCGCCGGCTCGATCCCCGGGCGGCGGCCATTCGAGCCGATCTCGAACGCGCATCGGGAGGCCGGTCGTGAATGATGTGCTCGGCGCCGTCGATACGGCGGTGCAGACGGTGGAGAACAACCCCGTGCTGAATATCTCGATCTTCGGCGCATTCGTCGCGGTGACCCTGTTCATCGTGATCCGCGCCAGTCGCAACAACAAGACCGCCGCGGACTACTACGCGGCCGGTCGTTCCTTCACCGGACCGCAGAACGGCTTCGCCATCTCCGGCGATTACCTGTCGGCGGCATCGTTCCTCGGAATCTGCGGAGCGATCGCGATCAACGGCTACGACGGCTTCCTCTACTCCATCGGCTTCCTCGTGGCGTGGCTCGTCGCGCTGCTGCTGGTCGCGGAGCTGATGCGCAACACCGGCAAGTTCACGATGGCCGACGTGCTGTCGTTCCGGTTGAAGCAGGGCCCGGTGCGGATGGCGGCGGCGCTCACCACTCTCGCGGTCTGCTTCTTCTACCTGCTCGCGCAGATGGCGGGCGCAGGCGGTCTCGTCTCGCTGCTCCTGGGTATCGGCGACCAGCTCGGTCAGTCGATCGTCGTCGGTGTGGTGGGCGTACTGATGATCGTCTACGTGCTGATCGGAGGCATGAAGGGCACGACGTGGGTGCAGATCGTCAAGGCGTTCCTGCTCATCGGCGGCGCCCTGGTGATGACGATCTGGGTGCTCGCCATCAACGGGTTCAACCTCAACACGTTGCTCGAGAGCGCGGTGGCCACGTCGACGAGCGACCCGAAGGATGCGATCCTCGGCCCGGGCCTGCAGTACGGCTCGAACCCGTGGGACTTCATCTCGCTCGCCCTCGCGCTGGTGCTGGGAACGGCCGGCCTCCCGCACGTGCTCATGCGCTTCTACACCGTTCCGACCGCCAAAGAGGCGCGTCGTTCGGTGGTCTGGGCCATCTGGCTGATCGGGCTCTTCTACCTGCTGACCCTCGTGCTCGGATACGGGGCGGCCGCCCTCGTCGGACCCGACGTGATCAAGGCCGCACCCGGCGGGGTCAACTCCGCCGCACCGCTGTTGGCGCTCCAGCTGGGCGGACCGGTGCTGCTCGGCTTCATCTCGGCGGTCGCCTTCGCGACGATCCTCGCGGTGGTGGCGGGGCTCACCATCACGGCGGCCGCGTCGTTCGCGCACGACATCTACGCGAACGTCATCAAAAAGGGCAACGTTCCGCCCGACGGTGAGGTCAAGGTGGCTCGGCGAACGGTCATCGTCATCGGCGTGCTGGCGATCCTCGGCGGCATCGGCGTGCAGGGCCAGAACGTGGCGTTTCTGGTGGCGCTGGCCTTCGCGGTCGCGGCATCGGCGAACCTGCCGACGATCCTCTACTCGCTCTTCTGGCGTCGCTTCACGACCCGGGGTGCGGTGTGGAGCATGTACGGGGGACTGGCCGCGGCGATCATCCTCATCGTGCTCTCCCCGGTCTTCTGGGGAACACCGACGAGCGTCTTCAAAGACACCGGGGCGGCGATCTGGCCGTTCAACAACCCCGGCATCGTCTCGATCCCCATCGGGTTCTTCCTGGGGTGGCTCGGCTCGGTGACGTCGCGCCGCAAGGAGAACCCGGCGAAGGCGGCAGAGATGGACGTCAGGTCGTTGACCGGCTTCGGCGCCGAGAAGGCCACCGACCACTGATCGACCCTCGGGGCCCCGGACGCGCATCCGGGGCCCCGAGCGCACCGCCCGCGGCCTACACGCCGGCGGTGCGCTCGAGGTCGAGCAGGTACTCCTTCACCTCGGGGTGCCCTCCGTACTCGCCGATCGACCCGTCGGAACGAACCACCCGATGCACGGGCACGACGAGAGAGAAGGGCGTCGTGCGGCAGGCCGTGCCGACCGCGCGGGCGGCGCGGGGCTTTCCCGCGAGAGCGGCGACCTCGCCGTACGACGCGGTCTCGCCGTACGGGATCTCGGTCACCGCGGTCAGCGCCTGAAGCGTGAAGCCCCGCGCGAGACGCCAGTCGAGGCGGAGGTCGAATGCCCGCCGTTCACCGGCGAAGTACTCGTCGAGCTGCGTCGCGACGAGCGCCCCCGCCCGGTCGTCGTGATGCGGCGCGACCTGAAGGAGCCTCGTCAGGCTCTCGATGGCGTAGGCGCGTTCATCGTGTTCGAGGCGGAGGGCGACGAGGTCGTCGTCGGCGAAGGCGAGCAGCGCATCGCCCACCGGAGTCGGGTGCCAAGCGGTCGTGTACCGGGTCATGTTCCCATCCTCCGGGGCGGTGGCGGCGGGGTCGGCTCGTCGTGCAGAAACAGTGGACAAGGGTGCTTCGACCCCCGGCTGGGGAGGAAAGGCCGATCATCCGGCGTGTCGGGTAATACCGCGAAACCCCGGAAGGATACCGGCGAGGAGCGCGACGCGCGCCTAGGGTGACTGTCGTGTGGCGAGCAGAGGGCGTCGTAGACGGCGCAGAGGGTGACGTGTCGGCGACGTCCGTTAACCCCGGAAATCTCGGTCTGTCCGAGCCGGGCGTCTCCGTCATGCATGTCGCAGAACCGGAGCGCGCCCGCATCCGCACCGAGGCCGCCGCGCTCGGCGGCAGATCGACGCTGCTGCGTTTCGACGACGCATCCGATGCCGGTATCGACATCACCAAGGCCCACCCCGGGAGCCTCCCGCAGTTCATCACCGGGCGCTCGACGCTGCTCTCCAACCTCTTCCGCGACGAGGTGGCGCTGCGCACGGCGCGCATGGCCGCAGAGCGCATCACCGCGAAGAACGTGGAGCTGCGCACGTCGCGCGGTCTCGAGCCCGTGCACCTCGCCGTCGGGCTCGCCGCTTGGCGCATCGGGGGAGTCGCGTGGTCGGCCCCCGTGCTGCTGCGCCCGCTGGCGATCCGCCGTCATCACGGCGACTTCGAGCTCAAGCTGCACGGCTCGTTCATGGTCAACCCCGAGCTGGCCAAGGCGTTCCTGACCCACTTCGGCATCCGGATCGACAGCCTGGCTCTCGCCGGCCTGGCTTACGACCGCGGTGTGTTCAAGCCGCAGCCTGTCATCGACCACCTGCGAGCCCTCACCACCCACATCCCGACGTTCGTCGTGCATCCGCGCCTCGTCATCTCGTCGTTCGCCGACGTCGGCTCGGCGATGGCGCGCGACACCGCCGACCTCGACCACCCCGTGCTGAACGCCCTCGCGGGCCACCCCACCGACCGCGCCCTCGTCATGCAGCGGCGTCCGGCCCCCGTGGTCGACGGACCCGACGAGCGCGCACCCGCGGCCGACGCGCTGCTGCTCGACGCGGATGCCGAGCAGGAGGCCGTGCTCGCGCGGATCGCCGCCGGACAGTCGCTCGCCGTGCACACCCTGCCCGGAACGGGCGGCACCCAGACGATCATCAACGCGGTCGGTCGCCTCGTGCAGGACGGAAAGCGGGTGCTCGTCGTGAGCGCGCGCCGCTCGACCCTCGAGGGCATCCGCCACCGCCTCGCCGGAATCGGCCTCGACGGCCTCGCCGTCTCTCCCACGCACATCCGCCGCGACCTCATCCGCGCGATCGGACGCAACGAGAAGGCCGAGCAGCCGCGCGTCTCCGACATCGACGACGCTCTCGTGCGCCTGCGCACGGTGCTGCGCGACTACCGCCACGCCGTCACGGTCGAGCACCCGTCGCTCGGCGTCTCGGCCCTCGATGTGCTGCGCACCCTGACGACCCTGGCCGGGCGGTCGCCCGCGCCCTCGACGACCACGCGCTTCGACGTCGCGACGCTCGAAGGCCTGGCCGACCGCCGCGCCGAGGCGGGCTCGGCGCTCGCCGCCGCCGCGCGCCTGGGCGAGTTCCGCTTCGGCCCCGACGACTCGCCCTGGTACGGAGTGTCGTTCACCCGCACCGAAGATGCCCGTGCCGCGCACGCGCTCGCCGGCAAGCTGCACCGCCGCGACGTTCCGAGCCTTCTCGAGCGCGGGTACGAGCTCATCGCCCAGACGCGCATGCGCCCGTTCCAGACCATCTCCGAGCTCGGCGGCTACCTGCGCCTTCTGCAGGGCATCCGCGAGTCGCTCGACCGCTTCAGCCCCACCGTGTTCGAGCGCCCGCTCGGCGAGCTCATCCAGGCCCACGCCGCGCGGCGCGACGCCGGTGAGATGAGCGGCCCCAACCGGCGCAGGCTCAAGCGTCTGTCGCGCGAGTACCTGCGTCCGGGTGTGCACGTCACCGATATGCACGAGGCGCTCGTACGCATTCAGGAGCAGCGCACCGAATGGCAGCGCTACGTCGAGGCGGGCGTCACCCCCGAGGTGCCGCTCGGCCTCGCCGACGTCGCGGTCGCGTGGCAGCGCGTCGACGCCGAGCTCGGTGAACTCGACCAGATCCTCGGTCGTCAGAACTCCGCCCGCATGACGACCCTCCCGGTCGCGCGTCTCGTGCGCACCCTCGCGGGCCTCGCCGCCGAGTCGACCTTCTTCGACAACCTCGTCGAACGCGCCGAACTGCGTTCGGAGCTCGCCCGCCTCGGGCTCGAGCCCCTCCTGCTCGAGCTGTCGGTGCGGCACGTCCCCGAAGACCGGGTCGCCGACGAGCTCGAGTTCGCCTGGTGGCAGTCGGCCCTCGAGCACCTCCTGCGCACCGATCGGGCACTCCTCGGAGCCAACACGTCGGTCGTCGATCGACTCGAACGCGACTTCCGCCTCGTCGACGAGGCCCACGCCGCAGCATCCGGACCCCTCCTGGCCGCCCGCCTGGCGCAGCAGTGGCGCATCGGCATCGTCGACCTCGCCGACGAGGCCGCGGCTCTCAAAGACGCGCTCAAGCGCGGAGCCACGACAGCCGAAGAGCTCGCCGCCATCGCGCCCGGGCTGCTGCGCACCGTCGCTCCGGTCTGGCTGGCCTCGCCCTACGAGGTGCCCGAGATCCCCGACGCCGACGGCTTCGACGTGGTGCTCATCGCCGACGCCGGAGCGCTCTGCCTGACCGAGGCCGCGCCCGCCCTGCGGCGCGCCGGTCAGATCGTCGTGTTCGGCGATCCCGTGACGCAGAAGCCCACGCCGTTCCGGGTGAGCGCGACCTTCGCCTCCGACGAAGACACCGAAGACGAGCAGCCCTTCGACGACGCCTCGGTGTTCGAGCGCCTGGCCGAGCTGCTGCCGGTCGAGACCCTCACCCGCAGCTATCGCGCCGGCGGCGAAGACCTCGCCGAGCTCGTGAACGACGCCTTCTACGGCGGCGAGATCGTCTCGCTGCCCTGGGCCGGGTCGTACCTCGGACGCGGCAGCCTGAGCGTCGACTACGTCGAGGGCGGCACCGGTGCGCCCGACCCCGTCACGGGCGCCGTCGAGAGCCCCGACGCCGAGGTCGCCCGCGTCGTCACGCTCGTCGTCGAGCACGCCGTCAACCGCGGTGCGGAGTCGCTCATGGTGGTCACGGCCAGCAGGCGCCACGCCGAGCGCGTGCGCGCCGCGGTCGAGGCGGCGTTCGCCGGACGCTCCGACGTGTCGGACTTCGTCTCGCGCGACACCGCCGAACCGTTCGCGGTGCTCACCCTCGAGGAGTCCGTCGCCGAGAGTCGCGACCGCGTGATCTTCTCGCTCGGGTTCGGCCTCACCAAGCACGGTCGGGTGCTCAGCGACTTCGGCGACCTCTCGACGCCCGACGGAGAGCGACTGCTCACGGTCGGCATGACGCGCGCGCGCCGCTCGATGGTGATCGTGTCGTCGATCCGCCCGTCGTCGTTCGACGACGGACGACTCGAGCACGGCGCCGCCACCCTCATGGGCATCCTCGGCAACCTGGCCGCGCGCGGCCGCGAGTCGCGCCTCGAAGACCTCGCCGATCCGCTCACCCTGGCGCTCGCGCGCGAGCTGCGACGCCTCGGAATCGCCGTCGACGTGCACTACCGCGGTCTGCTGCCTCTCGTCGCACAGCACGGCGGCAAGGCGGTCGTTGCCGAGAGCGATCCCGAGACGGTGGGCGATTCGCTGCGCGAGTCGCTGCGTCTGCGCCCGCAGATTCTGCGTCGCCTCGGCTGGCACTACGTGCGCGTGCACTCGTTCGATCTCTACAGCGATCCGGCAACGGTCGCCGCGCGCATCGCCGCTCTTCTGGGCGTGAAGGTCGACGGCCCGACGGCCGAATCGAGCACGCAGCCGATCGATGTCGTCGAGTGATCGCCAACGCGTCGAACGCGTGCCCGGCGCGCGTCGCGCGCGCCTGACCCCCGCCCCGGGAACCTCGCCCGAGCCGGTGCCGGCGGATGAGGAGCAGGATGCTGCGCCCCCCGCGCGAGCGGGGGAGTCGGGCCCGAACGATGCACGGCTGAGACAGGACGTCCCCCCGCACTACTGAGTGCGAGGGGACGGTGGCCGCTTCGACAAGCTCAGCGACCGGTTCAACAGGCTCAGCGACCGGGCGGGTGGACGCTTCGACAGGCTCAGCGACCGGTTCGACAGGCTCAGCGACCGTGCGGGTGGCCGCTTCGACAGGCTCAGCGACCGGTTCGACAAGCTCAGCGACCGGGTGGGTGGCCGGTTCGACAGGCTTAGCGACCGGTTCGACAGGCTCCGCGACCGGGTGGGTCGAGGAGCGTGCGAGCGGTCCCTGAGCTTGTCGAAGGGTCCGCGGCCCTACGGCTTGGGCGAGGTTCCGCTCTGCTGCTGCTGGAGCAGATCGCGGATCTGCACGAGGATCTCCTGCTCGGTGGGCAGCTGCGATTCCTGCGGCTCCTTGTCGAGGCCGGCCTTGGCGGCGGCGCGCTGCTTCATGAGGTTCATGGGGTGCACGAACACGAAGTACACCACGAGGGCCACCGCGAAGAAGGCGATGACGGCGTTCAGCAGATCTCCGACGGGGAAGACCACCTCGCCGTAGAAGCCCTGCACGGGGATGCCGACCATGCCGTTCTCGGCGGGCTTCCAGAAGATCTCGATCAGCGGGTTGATGATGCTCGACACGATCGAGTTGACCACCGCGGTGAACGCCGCGCCGATGACGACGGCGACCGCGAGGTCGATGACGTTGCCGCGGAGGATGAACTCCTTGAATCCCTTGATCACGCTGTGCTCCTCAGTCTCGTGCGCCGGCGCCGGGTCACGAACCCGACGGGGCGGCGGATGCCTTCGATTCTGTCTTTCCCGCCGACGATGACGTCGACGACGCGGCGGCGGGGGCCGATCCGCTCGCTGCCGTGGACGACGCATCCGCCTTCTTGCCCTCGCCGGAGCGCGAGTCGGTGCGGTAGAAACCGGAACCGTTGAAGGTCACCCCGATGGAGCCGTACTGCTTGCGCAGCTCGCCGCCGCACTCGGGGCATTCGGTGAGCGAGGCTTCCGAGAACGACTGCACGGTGTCGAAGCGGTGTCCGCACGACTTGCAGGCATAGGCGTAGGTAGGCATGGGGGCTCCTCGGGGAGGGTCAGCGGTTCGCCGAAGCGAAGGTGATGGTCTGCGTGGGGGTGACGATGCCCGAGACGGGCTGGTCGTGCACGTCGCGCGGTACGTCGTCGACGTACTCGGAGTCGAAGACGACGGCGTACACGGGCGGGCAGCGCTCCATGGAGCCGATCGTCTTGTCGAAGTAGCCGCGGCCCCATCCCAGACGCATGCCGCTCTGGTCGACGGCCGCCGCCGGAATCACGAGCAGGTCGACGTCGTTGACCGCGATCGGACCGAGCACCTCGCCGACGGGTTCGGGGAGTCCGAACAGTCCCTCTGCGATCGCGCCGCCCGGGGTGGCCACGACCCAGTCGAGCAGCCCGTCGTCACGCGAGATCGGCAGCAGCACGCGAAGGCCCCGGGCGACCGCGGCTTCGACGAACTCGTGGGTGCCGGGCTCGGTCGTGGTGGAGAGGAAGCACGACAGCGACGTCGCCCCGAGCTTCTCGATGAGCGCGTCGAGCTGGGTCTGTACCCCGAGGGCTGCGTCGGCGCGGGCGGATTCGGAGCGATTCTGCCGCCGCTCGCGGAGGTCGGCGCGCAGCGCGCGCTTGGCCTGTTCGATGCGATCGGGCATGGAGACGATTGTACGGGCGCGCTCCGTTAACATGCCCGCCATGCGATCCCGCTAATCTGTTCGCATGCCGCACAAGCCATTCAAGGCCGTCATCCCTGCCGCCGGACTCGGTACGCGATTCCTTCCCGCCACCAAGGCGATGCCGAAGGAGATGCTGCCGGTCGTCGACAAGCCCGCCATCCAGTACGTGGTGGAGGAGTCGGTCAAAGCCGGCATCACCGACGTGCTCATCATCCTCGGTCGTAACAAGAACAACATCGCGAACCACTTCGACGCGATGCCCGAGCTCGAAGAGAAGCTGCGCCAGAAGGGCGACCTCGACAAGCTCGCCAAGGTGGAGCACTCGTCTGAGCTCGCCGACATCCACATGGTGCGCCAGGGCGAGCCCAAGGGTCTGGGCCACGCCGTGCTGCGCGCCGAGGGTCACGTCGGCGACCACCCGTTCGCCGTCCTGCTCGGCGACGACCTCATCGACGAGCGCGACCCGCTGCTGACGAAGATGCTCGAGGAGTACGACAAGCGCACCGCGACCGTCATCGCTCTGATGGAGGTCGACCCCGAGCACATCCACCTCTACGGCGTGGCAGCGGTCGAGGCGACCGACGAAGACGACGTGGTGCGGGTCACCCAGCTGGTCGAGAAGCCGTCGAAGGAAGACGCGCCCTCGAACCTCGCCATCATCGGTCGGTACGTTCTCGGACCCGACGTCTTCCGCATCCTCGAGCGCACCGAACCCGGCAAGGGCGGCGAGATCCAGCTCACCGACGCACTCGAAGAGCTCGCGACCGGAGGCGGTGACGGAGGCGGCGTGTACGGCGTGATCTTCCGCGGGCGCCGGTACGACACCGGAGATAGAGTGGACTACATCAAGGCCATCGTGCAATTGGCGTCGGATCGCGAAGATCTCGGACCCCAGCTGCGTCCCTGGTTCAAGGAGTTCGCGGCCACACTCTGACGCCGCTCGTTCGAGGGAGTGGGATGGACCTGTCCGTTCCGCGGCAGCACGGCCCCATCGGCGTGCGCCTCGTTCGCGCGCGCGACGCGCGCACCCTGCAGAACGAGCTGCTCTCGAATCGCTCGTGGCTGCGGCAGTGGGAGGCCACGAGTCCTGACGGACCCGTCTCGTTCGACATGCGCCTCGGGGTGCGTCGCCTGCTCCAGCAGCACCGCGACGGTGTTGGGGTGCCGCTCGTGATGGAGTACGACGGTCAGATCGCCGGGCAGCTCAACGTCTGGGGGATCGCCCGGGGGTCGCTGTCCTCGGCGACGATCGGGTACTGGGTCAGCGAGCGGTTCGCCGGGAAGAACATCACCCCGACATCGGTCGCGCTGGCCACCGACCTCTGCTTCACCGAGCTGCGACTGCATCGCATGGAGATCTGCATCCGGCCCGAGAACCAGGCGAGCCTGCGCGTGGTCGAGAAGCTCGGGTTCCGTTACGAGGGGCTGCGGCGCCGGTACATCCACATCAACGGCGACTGGCGCGATCACTACGCCTTCGCCCTGGTGCGCGAGGAAGTGCCCGAGGGCGTGCTCGAGCGGTGGGCCGCGGGACGGGCGCCGCAGGACGCCGCGACGATCCCGCCGGCCGACCGTCTCCACACATGACCGATCGGTGAACGCGGCCCTCGGCGGGTCGCGAGGGGCTTAGCCTGGCGCTATGCAGGCTGGCTTCCACTTCTGGAACTTCACCGTCCCCGGCGCGCCCGGTTCGCTTCCGGCTGTCCTCGCCGAGACCGCGCGCACCGCCGAACAGGGCGGGTTCACGCAATTCACCGTCATGGACCACTGGTTCCAGATGGAGGCCGCGGCGCCCGCGACCGAGCCGATGCTCGAGGCGTTCACGACCCTCGGGTTTCTCGCCGGGCAGACCTCGTCCATGCGGCTCGGGCCGCTCGTGGCGGGCGTGACCTACCGCTACCCGGCTCTCCTTGCGAAGATCGTGACGACCCTCGACGTGCTCAGCTCGGGGCGCGCCATGCTCGGAATCGGCGCCGCCTGGTACGACCGGGAGCATCGCGGTCTCGGCGTTCCCTATCCCGCGATCTCCGAGCGCTTCGAGCGTCTCGAAGAGGCGCTGCAGATCGCTCTCCAGATGTGGAGCGACGACGACGGGCCCTACCGGGGAACGCACTTCCAGCTCGAAGAGACGCTCAACAGCCCCTCATCGATCCAGCGCCCGCACCCGCCCATCATGATCGGCGGCAAGGGCGAGAAGAAGACGCTGCGCATGGTCGCCCAGTACGCGCAGATCCTGAACCTCACCACGGCCGAACCGGGCGAGGTGGCGCGCCTCCTCGACGTGCTGCGAGGCCACTGCGACCGCCTCGGCACCGACTACGACGCGATCGAGAAGACCGTGATCTCCGGCTCGCGCGACCCGTTCTCCGACGACTTCCTCCGCGACATGGAGAAGCTGTCGGATCTCGGGGTGACGATGGTCGTCCTCGGTCGCAACCCGGCCGACCCCGACCCCGTCGGGCAGGTCGAGCGCATCTCCGGCGAGGTGCTGCCGAAGCTCGCGTCGCTCTGACACACGGCGAATCCGCAGCATCCGCCCCGCGACACGGCGGCGGGTTGCGGCGCGGGGCGCATGCCGTCGCATACCGTGGTGCGCATGGGTGGACAGGTGTTGGGCGGCGGCGTGATCGTCTTCGTCGCCGTCGCGCTCTGGCTGGTGTATCTGCTGCCGTCGTGGCACAGCCGTCATCAGTACACGTCTGCCGAGCGCAACGCGGTGCGCCTGAACCAGGCGATCCGCGTTCTCGCCGAGACGAGCGAGACGCCTGAGGAAGTGCGCCTCGAGCTGAACGCGCGCACGGCGCTCGCTCAGCAGAAGCTCGCCCGCCGCGCTCAGGAGCAGCGCGCGCACGCCGAACTCGCGGTCGCTCGCGCCCGCCTCGACGTCGAACGCGAACAGGATGCTGCGGAGCGCGAGGCGGCCAAGGCCGAGCTCGCGATCGCCCGCGAAGAGGCCCGTGCCCGCCAGGCCGAGGCGCGTGCCCGCCAGGCCGCGACGCACGCCCTCCCCGAGGCGCGCCGCGCGCGCGCTCGCCGCCGCTTCCGCCTGGCCACGACGCTCGTCGCGCTCGTCGCCCTCGCCGTCACGGGCGTCGGCATCTGGCAGGCCGTGGCCGCCGCATCCGTCGCTCTTCTGTGGACCGGCGTCGCCGTGACCGCGCTCTGCGCGCTGACCCTCCACCGGCTCTCGCGCGTCGCCGCGCGCTCGGTCGCCCGCCCGGCCGTCGCACCCGCCGCCCGTGTCGCAGGCCCCGTGCAAGACGTCCCGCTCGAAGTCGCCCGCGTCTCGGCGTGGACCCCGCGCGATCTGCCGCGTCCGCTCGTGTCGTCGGCGGGCTCGCGTGCCGCCGCCGTGCTCGACGAGCAGGCCGCGCGCGACGCCCTTCGCGCCGCCGCCCGCGAGGAGGCCATGCGCGAGCTCGCCGAGAAGCAGGCCCCGCCCTCGATCGACACCGCCCGCGTCGCGCGTCAGTCGGAGTTCAGCCGCATGGGCTACGTCGACGACGCCGAGATCGAAGAGCACGTACGCCACCTGCTGGAGCGCCGCGCCTCAGGGCAGTAGCGGGTCGCCCATGGCACGTCCGGGCGTTTTCACCGTGATAATGTTGGTGAGTTCTCGGGCCTGTAGCGCAGTTGGTAGCGCGCCTCGTTCGCATCGAGGAGGTCAGGGGTTCAATTCCCCTCAGGTCCACCAGAACGACAGAAGGCCCCCGGTTCGCCGGGGGCCTTCTTGCTTGCGCAGGCGTTGTCGGCGGAGGAGATCTCACGGGCGGAGGACGCCCGGGGGCCGGATCGTCCTCCCGTCGTGAGGTTTCCTCCGCCCGTCGCGCGGGGGAGGCGGTAGCGTCGCATCCGTGACCACCCTCTCGACCGATGCCGTGACCCAGTTCGCCGTTCTCGACGCCCTTCTCGCCGGCACGTACGAGTCGGGCATGACCGTCGGGTTCGCGCTCGAGCACGGGGACTTCGGGGTCGGATGCTGCGACCGCCTCGGCGGCGAGGTCGTCGTCGTCGACGGGGAGGCGTTCGAGTGCACCGTCGACGGTCCGCCCTCCCGGATGGCCGACTCGGCGATCCTGCCGTTCGTCGACATCGCCCCTCTCGCGGAGACGGAGGCGACGGACGTCGGCGGGCTCGACCTGGCGGGCTTCACGGCCGCGGTCGAGAACCGCCTCGTCAGCCGCAACCTCTTCCACGCGGTGCGCTTCGACGGGGTGCTGGCGCGCGTGCGCATCCGGGCGACGCCCCGCCAGCACCACCCGCTGCCGCCGCTGGATGAGGTCACGCGGACGCAGGTCGAGACCGACCTCGTCGAGCGCCGCGGTACCCTCGTCGGGTTCTGGGCCCCGGCGATCTACCAGGGCATCGCGGTCGCGGGGCTGCACCTCCACTTCCTCGCCGACGACCGACTCGCCGGCGGACACGTGCTCGAGCTGACGGCCGGAGCGGGCGAGCTGCGGGTCGCCGCGTACGCGCGTTTCCATCTGCACCTGCCGGTCGACGATCTGTTCCTGCGCACCGAGCTCACCCACGACCGCGACCACCGCATCGTCGCGGTCGAGGGCGGCGTCGGAGCACGCTGACGGCGCAGCATCCGTCTCCCGTTCGCACCCCGCGCCGCCCTAGGCTGAGGGGATGACCGATGCGCTTCCCGCCCGCAGCCAGCTGGTCGCCGCCCGCCTTCGCGAGGCGGGCATCACGGGTGAGATCCGTGTGCTGCCCGATGCCGCGTCGACCGCCGCCCTGGCCGCTGCAGCTCTCGGTGTCGAGGTCGGGGCCATCGCGAACAGCCTCGTCTTCCTCGGCGACGGCGAACCCCTGCTCGTCATGACCAGCGGCGCCCACCGCGTCGACACCGCCGCTCTGGCGGAACGGCTCGGCCTCGCCCGCATCGCCCGGGCCGGCGCCGATCAGGTGCGCGAGGCGACGGGCCAGGCGATCGGCGGTGTCGCGCCGACCGGCCACCCCGCGCCGATCCGCACGGTCGTCGACGAGGCGCTGGCGGAGTATCCGCAGCTGTGGGCGGCGGGCGGCACGCCGCACACCGTCTTCCCGCTCACGTTCGACGAACTCGTGCGCCTCACCGGCGCGCCGGTCGTCAGAGTCGACTGACAGCCGTCGCACGGCGGCGCGAGAACAGCCCGACCGCGCCGGCGACCACGTACACGCAGCCCTGCACCTGAAGGAGCACGAGGAGCGGAACCCCGCTGTCGGCGAGGCCTCCCAGCAGCAGCCCGATCGCCTGGCCCACGGCGAACAGCAGCCCCATCCCGGCGAAGACCGCCGCGCGCTGCTCGGGTGCGCTCTCGGCCTGCAGTGCGCTGACGAACGCGGTGACCTGCAACGCTCTTTCGGGTTTTGCGTTCAGAATGCAGGACGAACCCCGGCGTCGCGGGGCTCGCGCAGGTCTGCGGGGCGGTCTCTCCTGGATTCTGAACGTGCATGGCTTCTCCTCCCCACGCGGGGGCCGGTGCGATCCATCCCCAGAGAGCCGAGGGCGGGCCCGCGGGCCCGGCGTCCGGTTCGATCCTGGACCCGTGCCGTGGAACGCCAGTGAATCCGATGCCGTGAGACCCACCGCCTTCACGCGATCGCGGGACGATCTGATGGCCGAGGGGTGGAGCTCGCGTGCGATCGCCGCGGGCGTGCGATCGGGAGACCTGCTGCGCGCACGCAACGGTGTGTACCTGCCGGCGGGTGTCGACGAGGCGGCGTACGCCGCAGCACAGCTGGGCGGACGAGTGACGTGCGTCACCGAGCTGAGTCGGCTCGGCGTGTTCGTCCTCGAGCAAACCGGGCAGCACGTCCAGCTCCCGCCGACGTCGTCGCGGACGACAGCGCGGAAGGTCGGCTCGCCGGTTCGGCGCCACTGGGCGCGCCTGACTCGGCAGCCTCATCCCGCATCGTGCTCGGTCGAATCGTTCGACGCCGTCCTTCATGCGGTGCGATGCCAGACCCCGAAAGCGGCCGTCGCCACCCTCGATTCGGCGCTGCGTCTCGGAGTCATCCGCGAGGACGAGGTCGACGAGCTCTTCGGCCTCCTTCCGCGGCGGTACCGCGTGCTGCGTCGACTGATCGACTCCCGCGCGGAATCGGGTCCGGAATCGCTCATGCGACTTCTGCTCCGGCGTCTCGGGTGTCGCTTCGAGGTGCAGGTGCAGATCGCCCGCGTCGGCCGCGTGGACTTCGTCGTGGACGGGTGGCTGATCGTCGAGTGCGACAGTGAGCGGTATCACTCCGGATGGGCCGAGCGCCGAAGGGATCTGCGGCGTGACCAGGCGGCCGCCGCCCAGGGCTACTGCACGTATCGCGCGATCGCGGAGGACATCATGTGGCGGGAGGGCGAGGTCTTGGCTGCTCTCCGCGGCCTGCTGCGCGCACGCCGTGGCCCAGAATCCAGGACCGAGCGGGGCAACGGGCGCGTGTGAGACGCCTCGCGGCTCATTCGTCCTGGATTCTGAACGCAGCGTGGGTGAGGCCGGCCGTCGTCGCCCCGGCCCGCGACGCCCGGCTCGAGCCTCGGCTCAGCCGGGCGTCAGCAGCGTGAACTCGTCGGGCGGCACAATGCCGACGTCGTTCCAATCGCCGTCGTTCCAGGTCAACAGCGCCACCGCACCGGTGGTCATCCCCACGTCTCGGCCCGACAGCTCGCTCACCAGGGCGCTGACACCCGGGTCGTGCGAGACGACCGTGAGTTCGGCGGCGCCGTGGGCGCGGGCGATCGCGAGGATGCGGTCGGCGGAGGCGGCGTACAGGTCGGCGTCTTCGACGACCGTCGTGCCGAAGGCGTCGGCGAACGCCGCGGCGGTCGCGGTGGCGCGGGCCGCCGTGCTCGAGAGCACGACCTCCGACCTCACGCCCGAGCGCAGAACGCGGGCCGCCACGTCGGCGGCGTCGCGCACGCCCTGCGCACTCAACCGGCGCTCGTGGTCGACGAGCTCGAACCCGCCGTGCTCGGCCTTGGCGTGACGCACCACCGCGAGCTGGATCATGCGCCGACCCCCGCCGCCGCGGTGTAGACCCACGCGGTACGGCCGCTGGCGAGCGTGACCTCCACCCGGCGGTACACGGCGACCTCGTATTCGTCGGCGGCGTCGAGTTCTTCTTCGGTGACCCACAGCACGGTGCCGACGACCTTGTCGCGGGCGCTGCCCGTGCGCCGCAGCACCGAGTGCACGGCCGACCCCGAGAGCGTCACGACGCGCGGATCGTCGACGTTGACGTCGACCGTCGTGTAGCCGGGCAGCACGTCGTCCTCGCCCTCGACGAGGCGCCCGAACGTGTCGAGCTGCACCTCGGGGAGCTGCAGGGTTCCGTAGGTGAAAAGCGCCTGGTCGGCGGATGCTTCGGCCACGGAGATCACGCTACCGCCCCGCCCAGCACGACGTGGGCGAGGGTGAAGATGACCGCGCCCGCGAGCGCGCCGACGATCGTGCCGTTCAAACGGATGTACTGCAGGTCGCGTCCCACCATGAGCTCGATCTTCTCGGTGGTCTCGGCCGGGTCCCACCGCTGCACGGTGTCGGTGATGATCGAGGCGATGTCATGGCGGTAGCGCTCCACGACGAAGACCGCGGCGTCGATGACCCACCCGTCGACGCGGCTCTGCAGCGCCGCATCCGTCTCGAGTCGCTCGCCGATCTCGACCAGTGCGTCCGCCGCGCGCACGCGCAGCCCGCTCTGCGGGTCGGCGAGCGCCGAGAGCAACCCGGTCTTCGCCGTCTCCCAGGCCTCGGAGGCCAGACCCCGCACGCGCGGACTGTCGAAGACCGAGACCTTCGCGTCTTCGAGGCGCCCGATGGTGGCGGGGTCGTGCTGGAGGTTGTCGGCCAGACGCGCGAGGTAGGCGTCGATGGCGTGACGGGCGGGGTGGTCGCCGTCGGCGCGGACGGCCGAGACGAACGAGACCGCCTCGCGGTAGAGGGTGTCGTCGATGAGCCGCACCACCATGCTCGGCACCCACGACGGAAGCCGCCGCGAGACGATGCCGTCGAAGGCCTGCGGATTGTCGTTCAGCCAGTTCACGATGTTCTCGGCGGCCAGGTCGACGGCACCGTGGTGCGCGCCCGACTCGGTGACCTTCTCGAGCCAGCCGCCGAGCGAGGGGCCCCAGTCGGGGGCGATGAGGTGCTCGCGGGCGAGGTCGCCGATGAGCTCGCTCACGTCGTCGTCGCTGAGGGCCCCGAGCACCGCGGTTGCCACCGAGGCGCCCTCGGTGGCCACGCGCTCGGCGTTGACGCGCTGTCGAAGCCAGCCGCCGAAGCGCGCCGCCAGCGGCGTGCCCTCCAGGCGGGCGCGGACGAC
Source organism: Microbacterium sp. Gd 4-13 (assembly GCF_003095395.1). GTDB lineage: Bacteria > Actinomycetota > Actinomycetes > Actinomycetales > Microbacteriaceae > Microbacterium. The sequence goes on along the minus strand of NZ_QEIJ01000003.1, from coordinate 279,118 downwards.
GGGACCGGAGAGGAAGTTCGTCTCGACGAACTCGCCGAGGGTGCGGCCGATCTCGTCCTTGCGCCTCGGGATGATCGCGGTGTGGGGGATGGGGAGCCCGAGCGGCCGGCGGAACAGCGCCGTGACCGCGAACCAGTCGGCCAGGGCGCCGACCATCCCCCCTTCGGCCGCTGCGCGCACCCACTGCAGCCAGGGGTAGCGCTCCTGGAACAGGTAGGCGACGACGAACAGCACCGCCATGAAGACGAGTGCGCCGAGAGCGACGCCCTTCATCTGACGCAGGCCGCGCCGCCGTTCGAGGTCGGCTGGAGTCAGCAGGGCCACGGGGGTGGGGGACATGCCCCGATCCTCGCACGCGCACCGGCACGCGGCCGGGGCTTGCGGGCGGGGTGCGAAGTCGGCTCCGCGGGTTTGCGCGCCCCGGGCGGCGCCCCGGGCGCGGGGGTCAACCCGCCGCGCGGGCGTGCGCGCGGCTCGAGCGTCGACGCAGAAGAACGAGTGCCCACACCAGGGCGGAGAGTGCCACGAGGCCGGCGCCGGCGACCAGGACCGCGCTCCACAGCTGTGGGGCGGGTACGGGTGCATCCGCCTCTGCGACGGGGAACGCGACGGTCGCGGTCTCCGTGCGCTCGGTGAGCCCGCTGCGCAAGGTGAGCGCCGCCGTCCAGGGGCCGGCCGACAGCCCGGCCGCGAGCGGAATCGAGACCGTGTGCGTCGCCCCGGGCAGGATCGTGGTCGCCGTCCCCAGATCGAAGGGGCCCGCCGACGTCATCCCCGGTCCGTCGCGGAGAGCGACGCTGCCCTTGACGTCGATCGCGCGTCCGCCCGTGTTGTGCACGACGGCGTCGATCTGCGGCACGCCGTCCGGTCCCGTCGATGCCGTCACGCCCTCGATCGCGAAGTCCGACGCCGGACCGTTCCCGGCACCGACGGACAGATACACGCGGATGCCGCTGCGATTGACGATCGTGACCCCCGAGGCGGTCTGCCGCCCGGCGTCGGCCTGCGCCCAGACGGTGGCGTACTGCTCTCCTTCGGGAGCGTCGGCGGGCACCGCGATCGTCACCGTGACGTCGGCGGCCGAGCGTGCGGGCAGGGTGAGCGTGGGGTGATCGACCGAGATCCAGCTCACGAGCTCGTTCGGGTGCGCGTCATCGGGGGTGAAGGCCCCGTCGACGACCGTGGAGGCCGCCGCCGAGACTGACGCCTGCTGTTCCCCGCCGTCGAAGTTCGAGATCGTCACGCGGCGCTGGATCGTGGTTCCCGGGGCGACGTTGTCGACGATGTTGGTGCGTGCCCGGGAGTCGTCCTGCGCGTCGACCGGGATGTCGAGGAGCTGGATGCCGATCCCGCTGCCCCCGCTGCCGTCGGCGATCGGCGTGGGCGTCGGCGAGGGCGCGCCCACGAGGAGCGCGCCGAGGAGGGCGACGGCGGCGATCTTCATCACGCCGCCGTCGCCTCACCATCGCGCGCGGGCACGCGCTCGGCGTGCGGGGTGCGGGCCGAGTGTCGGCGTCCCACCCGCCCTCAGCCGCCGGTCACCGAGACGGTCAGCACGGCGCTGTACTCGCCGGCCAGTGCATTCTCGGGCATCCTGAGCTCGAGGTCGGTGCTGAGCGCGATAGCGTTGACGCCGCTGACGTTGCTCGCCGTCCCGAGCACACCGGATCCGGAGGAACTCGCCGATCCTGCGGTCCACGTGACCGTGCCGCTCGTGTCGTCCGCCGGCATCGGGGTGACGGTCAGGCGGTTCGCCGCGATCGGCTTGCCGTTGCTGGGGCTGGTGGTGAAGTCTGTGACGCTCCAGCTGACGGTGTACCCGCTGGTCCCGGCTCGGTTGTCGGTGACGACGGTGCCGAAGCTCTCGTTTTCGTAGTGGTCGCCGTTGTACACCGAGGGGGTGAACGCCGCGAACGCGACCGAAGCCTGGGAACTGATGGACAGCGATCCACTCCCGATGGTCGCGGTGAGGGCCGTCGTGTCGGAGGCGTCGGGTACAGCGAGGGCGGGCGCGGAGGCCGTTGCCACCAGCGCCGCGCTCGCGACGGTGATGAGGGCGGCGCGTGTGATGTGACGCATGGTCGTGCGATCTCCTTCGCGAGTCGGAACCTGCCGGAATGGCGGGCCGTCACCCGAAACCCTAGGGAGCGGCGGCTACGGAGCGGAGGGGGCCGGGCCCCGGAAAAGGGTGGTTTCGTCATCGGTGACGATCGTCGCGATCGCCGATCGTCCGGGGGGAAGCAAGCGCCCCAGCACGCGCTCGCGCGCGCTGTCGACGAGCGGTGCCATCCAGCGCGCGACCTCGTCGACGAGCCCGTCGGATGCCGATCCGTCGCCGTCGTCAAGGAGCACGACGTCCACCCCTCGCGCGCGGGCGGCGCGGACGGCGGCATCGAGCGGATCGCGGGCCAGCACGCCCGCGCGATACTCGTCGCGCAGCTGACCCTCGAGGCTCGCGCAGGCGCTGCGGTCTCGCTCGTCCAGCGGATCGTCGCCCGCGAGTCGCGTCAGGACGGGCGCGACCTGTGCGCGAAGCGTCGTTGCGTGCTGGGCGAGCTCCGCCCGGGCGGCAGCATCCCATGCCCGCGCCCCAGCCTCCGACATGGTCTGCGCGTCGAGCAGCCGACGGCGGTGCATGAGCCGAGCGATCACGAACCACAGCCCCGCGGAGACGCCGACCACCAGCAGCGCGCGAGTGATCACCCACCCGAGGACGACGAGGTCATCGTGGCGCACCAGCACGATCGCCACCACCGCGACCACCACCGCGACCTGCGCGGTCACCGCGATGAGTGGCCGACCGGTCAGGGCGAGCGCGGCCAGCACGAACCCGGCGGCGGTGACGAACCACAATCGGCCGAAGCCGTACGGGCTGACCAGTGCGCCCATTGCCACGACCGCGACCAGGCCTCCGGCGATATACGCGGCACTCCAGACCGGGGGTTGAGGGCGCCCGGCACGGCGAAGCCCTTCACCGAAAGCGAGCAGCGTGACCAGCAGTGCCGGCGCGACCCACCACGCCGGGCCTGCCAGCGCCGCGGCGACTGCGGCGAGTCCCTGCGTCACGACGAAGACGACGGCCGTCGCCGTGATCGCACCGCGCACCGAGCGGGTGCCGGGCGTGGGGGCGACGGGTGTCACGGGTGGGGGCGCCCACTGCACCGTCACAGCGGTTCCCTCGCCCGGTGAGCTGCGGACCGCGGCTGTGCCGCCCGGCACATCGGCCATGCGACGCAGGATGCTGGTGGCGATGCCGAGCCGGTCGGCGGGCACCGTCGCAGGGTCGAAGCCGCATCCGTCGTCGACGATCTCGATCGTGATCCCGCTCGCGGCCGTTCGCAACGTCACGCGCCGGGCGACGTCCTCGCCGGCGTGACGGATGCTGTTGACGAGCGCCTGCCGCGTGGCGGCCAGCAATGCCTCCTCCGCCGCGGGGGGCGGTTCGACGGCGTCCGCTATGAGCACCTCGAGCTCGGCGCGGGCGCCGCTCGTGACCGTGACGAGCTCCGCGCGTAGGGTGCCCACCGGCGATGCCCCTTGCCGGTCGAGGTCTTCGACCAGGGCACGTGCCTGCGCGGCCTGACGCGACAGCGCCGCGCGGGGGATGAGCGAGGCCGCGGCTCCCTTCGCCGCCGCGATCGTGAGAGTGGCGAGCACTTCGTCGTGCACGAGCGCCGCTGCCCGGGTGCGGGCGGCGAGGCGGCCGCCTTCTGCGGCCGCGCGTGCCCTCGCTTCCCTCTCCGCCGCGCGGGCTCGGTCGATCGAGCCGGTCACGGCCAGCAGGTGCGCGATCAGAGCGCAGGCCATCGTCGCCGTCATGACGCTCTCGAGATCGTTCACGACGCCGTCGAGGTCGAAACCGCCGAATGCCAGGCGGTAGGTCACACCGAGTCCCGCACCGAGCGCGAGGACGGCGCCGGCGAGGACCACCCCGCCGGCGAGGAGCGCGATGCCCGACCCGAGCCCCACCGTTGACAACATCCACGGCACCCGACCGAGCGACGGCGTCGCGAGCGCCGCGGGCGCGAAGCCGACGAGGATGAGCACGTAACCCGTCGTCGCGACCGCGGCGCCGAGGCGCAGCACCCGAGCGCTCGACCACGCCGCCACGGTGCCGGTGACGACGATCACGGCGATGACCGCCACGACGAGGGTGACGTACCACGTCGGCAACGCTGCCCCCTCGCCACCGACGAATCGCGGCGTGACGGCGGTGATGACGACCGTGATGAACGCGGCGGCGACCGCCAAGACGCGCCGGCTGACCAGCTCCGCCCCGCCGATCTCACCCACGCGTCGGTCCCGGAAGGAACCCGTCCTCCACGCCGCGTCGATACAGGTCGACCTTCGTGGCCGCCGGGCGCCCGATCTGCTGATAGACGCTCCGGATGCGCCGCAGATGGTCGTCGACGGTGTTCTCGCTGACGTAGAGCTGACGTGCGACCTGTTTGGCGCCCAGGCCCGACGCGTACAGCGAGAGAACCTCGCGCTCCCGGTCGGTCAGCGGTGCCGCGTCCATGAGCGGGTCGGTGTCGAGGGCGGACGCCCACTCCGGGCTGAGCGGGAGGTCCCCACGCGCGGCGTCGCGCAGCGCCTGGTGCAGCACCTCTGCGGGGGCGGACTTGCGCACCACCCCTTCCGCGGCGGTGCGGGCCGCTTCGCGCACGAGATACGGGTTCTCCGCCGAGGTGAGCACGAGCACCCTGGCCCCCCATTCCCGTAGGGCTGCGACGTTGTCGGCGGGCCGGCTTCCATCGCGCAGTCTCAGATCCAGGAGCACCAGGTCGGCGTCGCGCGGGCGCGAAACGAGCTCGCCGACGGTCGGGGCATGCCGTGCGAAGACGAGATCGTCGGTTTGCGCCAGAATCCCTCGAACGGCCAGAGCGATGAGCTCATGATCGTCGACGATGGCGACGGTCGCCGCATCCGTCATCGCCCCGCCCCTCTCTCTTCTCGCACTCAGTATGGCGTGGACGCACGAGCAAGGGAGGCCGCCCGCACGCGGGCGGGCGGGGGTTCAGCCCTCGATCGGCCCGAGCCACGCGCTCGCCGCGGTGCCGTGCGCCGACTCGGGGTCGGAGGGGTGGAACATGCCCGCCAGCACGTCGCGGTAGAGGCGCGACAGCTCGTTCGAGGCGAAGTACGACGACCCGCCGGCGACGAGGATCGCCTCGTCGACGACGTGCTTGGCCGAGACCACCGCGCGGTGCTTCACGCCCGAGAGCAGCGAGAACCATCTGCCGCCGTGGTCGACGCGCTCGTCGACGTCGCGGGCGAGCGCGGCCAGCTGGGGCGGGAGGGCCTCGTACTCGAGTGCCATCGCACCGACGCGCCAGCGGATGTCGGGATCTTGGCTGTAGGCCTTGCCGGTCTTCTTCGAACGCCGGCCGGACGCGGCCTCGACCGCGAGATCGAGCGCGCGGCGGGCGATGCCGGTGTAGACCGAGCCCAGCAGGATCTCGAACACGCTGAAGATGCCGAACACGATCGGGTCGGGCTGGGGTCCGGGGTCGACGCGGCGCACTACGCGGTGGGCGGGCGCGACGGCCCCGCGCAGTTCGGTGGTGCGGCTCTGCGTACCCCGCATGCCCAGGGTGTCCCAGTCGTCGCGGGTGACCACCGCATCGCCGCGGGGAACGAAGGCGTAGACCATCTTCGGCGCGTCGGGCGAGGTGGTGTCGAGCCCGTGCACGCCCAGCTGCGTCCAGACGGGGGAGAGCGAGGTGAAGATCTTGGTGCCGGTGAAGGAGTATCCGCCGTCGGCGGTGGGCGCCGCATCCGTTCCACTCCCGAAGAGCACCAGGTCGTTGCCGGCCTCGCTGATGCCGAAGGCGAAGACCTCACCGGCCGCCGCCCCCTCCTGCACGAACGCGAGGTCGTCGATGCCCCGGTCGCGCAGCACCTTCGCGACGCCGGTCCAGACCAGGTGCATGTTGATCGCCAGCGCTGTGGCGGGCGCGGCGGTCGCGAGCCGCTGCTGCAGGACGGATGCTTCGACCAGTCCGAGCCCGAGTCCGCCGCGATCCGCGGGCACGAGCATCGAGAGGTACCCGACCTCGCGAAGCTCTGCGAGGTCGTCTTCGGGGAAGGTGTTCTCGCGGTCGTGCACCACGGCGCGTTCGCGGATCCGCTCCAGCAGGTCGTCGGGGAGGATCCGGGCGGGGTCGAACGTGTCGGTCACCCTTCCATTGTCCGCCCGATCGCGCAGCATCCGGCGAGCCCGGCGCCCGTGCCTCCGTCATCGGAGGAGGACATCTCACGAGCGGAGGGCAGGGCGGGAGAGATGGATACTCCCGCGGTGACATCTCCTCCGTTCGTCGCCCGTTTCCGTCCGCAGGCTCCGAGGGGTCGCAGACTGGAGGCATGATCTCCTCCGAGTCGGCCATGGCGCTGCGCGACGCCGGTCTCGTCTGGCGCCCGCAGTCAGGCGATCGCTTCCAGTTGAACGACCCCGAGTTCGACGCCGACGTGTTCACCGTCAGCGAGATGACGATCGAGCCGCGCGCGTATTCGACGGGCACGATCCTCGCCTTCAACGGCACGACCGAATGGGCGCTCGACTCCGTCGCGCTGCAGGACGCCCTCTGGCTCCCGGCCGAGGAGCAGCTGCGCGAGATGCTGCGCGGAGGATTCCGGATGCTGCGGCGGCTCACCGACACCTACGAGGTCGAAGCCGCGATCGGCGCCGACGTGTTGACCTTCCAGCATCCGGAGCCTTCCGACGCCTACGCGCTCGCCGTTCTCGAGCACCTGCGCCGCATGGCCTGAGTCACACGCCGATCGTGAGCGAGGCGGTCAGGTGATCGTCCGCACCGGCTCGGTATCGGGTGCGGGGCTCGCATCGCGCCCGCGCAGGTCGGGGAAGCCCCGCACGAATGTCGCTGCCACGGCGACGCCGGCCACGGCGAAGGCCGTCGCCGCCACGTACGCGCCGCTGGGGCCGCCCGCGTCGATGAGCAGCCCCGCGACCGCCGAGCCCGCGGCCGCGCCGATGAGCTGACCGGTGCCGACCCAGCCGTAGGCCTCGGCCGTCTCGCTGAAGCGCACGCTCGCCGAGGTGATCGCGAAGATGACCGCGAGGGCGGGGGCGATGCCGATGCCGGCGATGAACAGCGTGCCGCTGAGCCACCACATCTCGAGCGAGATCATCGTCAGCGCCAGGCCTCCGGCGACGATCGCCAGTCGGCGAGCCATGGCCCAGCGGCCCATCGGGATGTGTCCGAAACTGAGGCCGCCGGTGAGGCTTCCGATCGCGAAGACGGCCAGCACGATGCCCGCCTCGGCGCCGCCGTGGCCGAAGGTCGCGACGACTCCGGCCTCTACCGCCGCGCAGGCCCCGATCAGGAGGAAACCCGAGACGGTGGCGAGGATGACCGGCGGCTTGGCGAGCACTCGTCCGAAACCGCGACGGCTGCGGGGGATGCGCACGCGCCCGACCTCGGGGGAGAGGATGAACCACGCGCCGCCGCCGATGAGGATGACGACGATGAGCAGCAGGGCCTGCACGGTACCGACCTGGGTGGCGACGAACGTGATGACGACCGGCGCGACGATCCAGATGATCTCCTGCAGGGAGGCGTCGAGCGAGAACAGGGGCGTCAGCTGCTTCGAGGTCACCATCTTGGGGTAGATGGTGCGCACGGCTGACTGCACCGGCGGGGTAGCGAGGCCGGCGAGGAGCCCGAGGGCCATGTACCCGGGAACGGGCAGGTCGACCAGGGCGAGGGTGGCGATCGCCGCGGCGCACACGATGAGGGTGAGGGTCAGCACGCGGCGCATGCCCCACCGGCCCATCCACCGGCTGGTGACGGGGCCGGCCACGGCCTGGCCGATCGACGTTGCGGCGAGCACGAGGCCCGCGGCGCCGTACGACCCCGTGACCTGCTCGATGTGCAGCAGAACGGCGAGGCTGGTCATGCCGTTGGGGAAGCGGGCCGTGAGCTGGGCCGCCATGATGCGCGCGACCCCTCGGGTGCGCAGAAGATCTCCGTAGCCAGCCATGACCGCTCTACGGTACCGACTCCGCGCGGGTTCGGGTGCCCGGTCGCGAGGGGGCCGGAGGCGTCGGCTCGCGACACGCCGTGACGTCGGTTTCCACAGGTGTGCCGATGTCGGTGGGTGCTCGTATGGTCGCGCCTGTGGAGGGATGCTGCAGGCCCTCCCGAAAAGCCCGTCGTTCAGGCGTTTTCCAGGTATCGATCAATGCTCGCGCCTGTGGATGAAACGGTGGACAACCTGTGTTGTATATGGGGAGGGCGGTGGAAAACTACACGAATGTAACTACTACCCCTTGTGGTGTCTTCCGATGTCGGCACCCATATGTAGTATTGAGGTCCCGGCGGCGGTCCACCGGGAAAACGAAGGTTGTGAGGGGAGAAACGGTTCTGATGGCTATCACGGTGTACACCAAGCCCTCGTGCGTACAGTGCACGGCGACGTACCGAGCGCTGGACTCGAAGGGCATCGAATACGAGGTCCTCGACCTCTCGCAGGACGCCGGAGCGCTCGAGCAGGTCAAGGCTCTCGGCTACCTCCAGGCTCCCGTCGTCATCACCGACGAAGACCACTGGTCGGGCTTCCGTCCCGACAAGATCGACGCACTCGCCTCGCGACTCGTCTGACGATGACGGTCGCCACTGAGTCCAGTGCGGCCGAGTCGTCCAGCACTGAATCGAATGCCGCTGCGCCGCTCCTGGTGTTCTTCTCGAGCGTGTCGGGCAACACCGCACGTTTCATCGAGAAGCTAGGAGCGCGCGCGGCGCGGATTCCTCTTCTCCCCTCCGAACCGCCCCTTCACGTCGACGAACCGTACGTGCTCGTGACCCCGACCTATGGCGGGGGGCAGGGCCGCGGGGTCGAGAAGGGTGCCGTTCCCAAGCAGGTCATCCGGTTTCTGAACGATCCGGGCAACCGCAGTCAGATCCGCGGGGTCATCTCCGCGGGCAACACGAATTTCGGCGAGCACTTCGGGTTCGCCGGTGACGTCATCAGCCGGAAGTGCTCCGTGCCGCACCTGTATCGGGTGGAGGTCTTCGGCACGCCGGAAGACGTCGACCACGTCAACGAAGGATTGGAACGATGGTGGAAACGGTTCTGAAGGATCTCGATTTCAAGACTCAGGCGCGTTTCGAGGGCATGGACTACCACGCCCTCAACGCGATGCTCAACCTGTACGACGCGGACGGGAAGATCCAGTTCGACGCCGACAAGCGCGCGGCGCGGGAGTACTTCCTGCAGCACGTCAACCAGAACACCGTCTTCTTCCACTCGCTGAAGGAGCGCCTCGACTACCTCGTCGAGAAGGAGTACTACGAGCCCGCGGTCATCGAGAAGTACTCGCTCGAGTTCATCCAGAAGCTCAACGACTTCGCCTACGGCAAGAAGTTCCGTTTCGAGTCCTTCCTCGGCGCGTTCAAGTACTACACCAGCTACACGCTGAAGACGTTCGACGGAAAGCGCTACCTCGAGCGTTTCGAAGACCGCGTCGTCATGACCGGTCTCGGCCTCGCCGACGGTGACGAGAAGCTCGCCATGCAGATCGTCGACGAGATCCTCTCCGGCCGCTTCCAGCCCGCCACCCCGACGTTCCTCAACACGGGCAAGGCGCAGCGCGGCGAGCTCGTCTCCTGCTTCCTGCTGCGCATCGAAGACAACATGGAGTCGATCTCGCGCGGCATCAACTCCGCGCTCCAGCTCTCCAAGCGCGGCGGCGGCGTGGCCCTGCTGCTGTCGAACATCCGTGAGGCCGGCGCCCCGATCAAGCAGATCGAGAACCAGTCCAGCGGCATCATCCCCGTGATGAAGCTGCTCGAAGACAGCTTCAGCTACGCCAACCAGCTCGGCGCGCGTCAGGGCGCCGGAGCGGTGTACCTCAACGCGCACCACCCCGACATCATGCGGTTCCTCGACACCAAGCGCGAGAACGCCGACGAGAAGATCCGCATCAAGACGCTGTCGCTCGGTGTCGTCGTGCCCGACATCACGTTCGAACTCGCCAAGAACGGCGAAGACATGTACCTCTTCTCGCCGTACGACGTCGAGAAGGTCTACGGCGTTCCCTTCGGCGACATCTCGGTGTCGGAGAAGTACCGCGAGATGGTCGACGACGCGCGCATCAAGAAGACGAAGATCAACGCGCGCGAGTTCTTCCAGACCCTCGCCGAGATCCAGTTCGAGTCGGGCTACCCGTACATCATGTTCGAAGACACGGTGAACAAGGCGAACCCGATCAAGGGCCGCATCAACATGTCGAACCTGTGCTCGGAGATCCTGCAGGTCAACACCCCGACGACCTACAACGAAGACCTGTCGTACGACCAGATCGGCAAGGACATCTCCTGCAACCTGGGCTCGCTCAACATCGCCCTGGCGATGGACGGCGGCAACCTCGGGCTGACGGTCGACACCAGCATCCGTGCCCTCACCGCGGTCAGCGACCAGAGCCACATCCGTTCGGTGCGCTCCATCGAGGACGGCAACGACCGTACCCACGCGATCGGTCTCGGGCAGATGAACCTCCACGGCTACCTGGCGCGCGAGCACGTGCACTACGGGTCGGAAGAGGGCATCGACTTCACGAACATCTACTTCTACACGGTGCTCTTCCACGCCCTCCAGGCGTCGAACCGCATCGCGATCGAGCGCAAGCAGGCGTTCGAGGGCTTCGAAGACTCGACCTACGCGTCGGGCACGTTCTTCGACAAGTACCTCGAGCAGGAGTGGGTGCCGCAGACCGACAAGGTCAAGGACATGTTCGCCGGCCACCACATCCCGACGCAGGGCGACTGGGCAGAGCTCAAGGCGTCGATCCAGAAGCACGGCATCTACAACCAGAACCTGCAGGCCGTGCCGCCGACCGGTTCGATCTCGTACATCAACAACTCGACGAGCTCGATCCACCCGATCGCGGCGAAGGTCGAGATCCGCAAGGAAGGCAAGCTCGGCCGCGTCTACTACCCGGCGCCGTTCATGACGAACGAGAACCTGGAGTACTACCAGGACGCCTACGAGATCGGCTACGAGAAGGTCATCGACACCTACGCCGCGGCGACGCAGCACGTCGACCAGGGCCTGTCGCTCACGCTGTTCTTCAAAGACACCGCCACCACGCGCGACATCAACAAGGCGCAGATCTACGCGTGGCGCAAGGGCATCAAGACGATCTACTACATCCGCCTGCGTCAGATGGCGCTCGAGGGCACCGAGCTCGACATGTGCGTCAGCTGCACCCTCTAGTGCCGCGTCCTTCGACAGGCTCAGGAACCGACAAGGACTGACATGACACCCGAACCGCTCAAGCTGCTCTCGCACGTCGAGGCCATCAACTGGAACCGCATCCAGGACGATAAAGACCTCGAGGTGTGGAACCGCCTCGTGAACAACTTCTGGCTGCCCGAGAAGGTGCCGCTGTCGAACGACATCCAGTCGTGGAACACGCTCACCCCCGACGAGCAGACGCTGACGATGCGCGTGTTCACCGGTCTGACCCTGCTCGACACGATCCAGGGCACGGTGGGCGCCGTCTCGCTGATCCCCGACGCGATCACCCCGCACGAGGAGGCCGTCTACACGAACATCGCGTTCATGGAGTCGGTGCACGCCAAGAGCTATTCGTCGATCTTCTCGACGCTGTGCTCGACGACCGAGATCGACGAGGCGTTCCGCTGGTCGGTCGAGAATCCGAACCTTCAGAAGAAGGCTCAGATCGTCATGGAGTACTACCGCGGCGACTCGCCCCTCAAGCGCAAGGTCGCATCGACCCTGCTCGAGTCGTTCCTGTTCTACTCCGGCTTCTACCTGCCGATGCACTGGTCGTCGAAGGCGAAGCTGACGAACACGGCCGACATCATTCGCCTCATCATCCGCGATGAGGCCGTGCACGGGTACTACATCGGGTACAAGTTCCAGAAGGGCCTCGAGAAGGTCACGCAGGCCGAGCGCGACGACATCAAGGACTACACGTTCTCGCTGCTCTACGAGCTCTACGACAACGAGATCCAGTACACGCAAGACCTCTACGACGCCGTCGGTCTCACCGAAGACGTCAAGAAGTTCCTGCACTACAACGCCAACAAGGCCCTGATGAACCTGGGCTACGAGGCGATGTTCCCGGCGACCGTGACGAACGTGAACCCGTCGATCCTGTCGGCCCTGTCGCCGAACGCCGACGAGAACCACGACTTCTTCTCGGGCTCCGGTTCGTCGTACGTCATCGGCAAGGCCGAGGCCACCGAAGACGACGACTGGGACTTCTGACCGGGTTGTGCGGCGTCGACACACCTGGCATTTCACACCATTGAAGTTGGCATGCGCCACAAGACCTGGCACCGATCCGGTAGTTGGCGCATGAAATCACGGGGGTCGACGCTTTCGCAGCGGCTTTTCACGGGACCTTAATGAGATGAGTCGCACGACGCGCCGGTCGCCCGCCGAGTTGACGGTGGGGTGGCCGGCGTGCCCGTCTGAGGATCATGCTGCAGAGATCGCGCGTCAGTTCGCTCAGAATCTTGCGGCGGCGGTAGGTGGTCGAAGCGTTCGCTCTGTCGCGCGCGACGCGGACGTGGACGAAGGAACCCTTCGGCGGATCCTTTCGGGTGCCACATGGCCTGACCTCCGTACTATTGCTCTTCTCGAGCAAGCTCTTGGCGGCCAGCTCTACCCGGTTGCAATCAGGGGGATTGACCGCATGGGAGCCACGACAGGTGCGTTGGGGGACGCATGAGCACTATCGACCAGCAAATTTACGACGCTGACAACGTCATCGTCCGGAACATCGAGGCGCTGACCGACCAGCGCGATCTGCTGTCTCAGAACGTCCTGTCCCAATTGCGGAACCTCGTGGAAGGGCTCGTCGCTCGCGCCCATCAAGGCACAGGGGCGAACACATTCCGACAGAGCGACGTCGGCGCCGGACTGGATATTGTTCGTGCTGACGCTCGCTTGAACGTTCTCAGCCGCTTTCACCACAGGCTGCAGGGAAGCACCTCCCACTACGTCCTGGGCGGCGACCCGTCGGAGCGGCTGATGCGGGGTCAGTTCCTAAACCGCTGGTGGGCGACAGGGGATGCAGGTGTAAGAACCACGGTCGGTCAGCGCACGTGACTGAGTCATGCGGAAAGGTTGCAGCTGTTCGCTCTCTGGGTGTCACTTTCACAAAATGTTCGATATCGTACAAAATGTGAAACCTTCCGTACCGACGATCTCCCCGCTCCTGCGGTCGGATCTCCAAGGTCGGCTGCTGGCTGAGCTGCTCATTGCGCCGGAGGAACACACGCTGAGCGGATTGACGAAGGCCGTGGATGCGACGATGCCGACCGTGCACAGAGAACTGGATCGGCTCGTAAGCTCTGGCTTTCTCAGCGAACGACGTTCTGGCCGGAATCGCTACGTCCAAGCCAACGTTGACCATCCGTTGTACCGGCCGGTGCGCCAAATCGTTGAGTACGCCTACGGCCCGCGGCTCGTCCTTTCGCGCTTGCTGAGCCTGGTTGACGGAATCGAGGAGGCGTACATCTACGGTTCCTGGGCAGCGCGCATGAATGGCGAAGAAGGCGCCGACCCAGCCGATATCGACGTTCTCGTTGTCGGCCGGCCGGACCGTGCTGACATGTTCGACGCGGCCGCTGCGGCGCAGAGAGAGATCGGTCGCGAGGTCAATATCCGATCCATCCGTGCTGACCGTTGGAAGGCTGCGGACGAACCGTTCCTCCGCAGCGTCCGTCAGCGTCCGCTTGTCCAGTTGGAGCTGGCGGCAAGAAAGGCTGAGGTATGACCGCCCCCCTTCGGTGGACGACTGGCCGCGACGCTGTCGACGGGCTGCTAGCAAGACGTCATCTCGACCGCGTGCCGGCCAACAGGGAGCACGCGGAGATGCTTCTTGATCAAGCGCGCCGTCACGCTGCATCTGCACGGATACTTCGGGACAGCGACCTCGAACTAGCGTTCTCCGCTGCATACGACGCGGCGCGAAAAGCGTTGACGGCGGTGTTTGCCATTCAGGGGTTGAGACCAACATCTGCCGGAGGCCACATCGCCGTCTACCAGGGGGCGCTGGCTCAGTTCGACCCGCCCTTGGGTGCGACGATCAAACCCTTCGACTGGATGCGTCGCACACGTAACGATGCCGAGTACCCGCAGGCAGATTCGCCTGCTCTCGAGGCGGACGACGTTGACGAAGCAGTCGAGGCCGCGTCCGGAATCATCGAGATGAGCGCCACGCTACTCGACACGCTCCCGCCCTACGGCAAGTAGCTACCAACCAGCAGGTTTGGCGCGGCGCCGCGTACGTGGTCAGTATGACCACGGCGACCGCGCATATAGAGCGCATGACCTCTCCTGCGCTGCCGGGGCTGTGTCATTGAATTGACTAGCCAACTGTTCGTTTATACGAAGCGATCCCTTCAAAAGACTGGGCAAACTCCAGCCAAGGTGACCTTGGTAGACCTTGGTAGACCTTGGCCGAAACCCGGAAACTGGACCGCGCTGACGGTTTCAGCCTTCACGCACCCCGACTAGCTGGCTCGCTCATCTCATAGGCGGTCGCGCGGCCCTCTCATGTCCTAGACCGCGGGGCTCGGGCGCGGAGTCAGTTCTCCGCGACGAACAACTCGGATCGGCCGCGCGAGGGGCCATCGACGTGCTCGTACTCCGCCCACCCTAGTTTCCGGTAAAACCCCGGTGCATCGTGTGCCGCGAAGGCGTACATGCGTCCCGGGTGCGCAGCACGCAGCGCCTCGACCGTGCGCCGGCCCATGTGCTGTCCGTTCCGCGTCAGCTCGATGCGAACCTCAATCTTCTCAAGCTGCACGTCCACGTCACGAGGGCTCGGGCACTGGTAATTCGGGCCGATGGGTGCCGGGCGCACGTTCACGAGAGCCCTGGCGACCTCCGTGCCGTTCTCGAGCACCGCGTAGCTGATGCGGTGCTCATCGCGCGGCATCGGACTCCACTCCATGGCGGTCAAACTCGGGTCGTGGGGGAAAGCAGGAGCCCCACGTTCCTCGATCCGCCTTTCCAGTTCAAGCATTCATCGCCCTTCTGGTCTCGTCGTGCGTCCGGTTGACGCTATCGCTCAAAGTCTGAAGGAGACGCGCCCGTCATGGGTGTCGTAGTTTCATGCCATGACTGCGAGCCCGCTGGACCTGGACGGCAATCCGTTGCGCGCACCCGGGGATGGCGGTCCGGGCTTCTGCTACCTGAGTGATGCTGACCTGTTCCGGGGGGCGGGCTCGCTCGAGGACGGGCCGTTCCTGATCGCGTTGGACTCGAACATCATCCTCGACCTGGAGCAGCACGGGACCGCCATCCTCGAACGGGAGGAGGCCGATGGCATCAACGCCGAACATCAGCAGGAACTTGCTGCGCTGGGCGCGATCCTCGATCTGTGGATGGTGCGCGACATCCGGTTCGTCGTCGTACCGCGAACGCGCGTTGATTACCGCAAGGCACCGTCCCCTTCGCGGATGGTCGAGAGGGAGCGGATGTTCGAGCACATCGAAGCAGCTCTCACGTTCCAGACGGGTGACTGGGGTCGGGAGGATGAACGGTTCGGCGGCGCGCGGGCGATGCCACCTGTGGCCGCGAGGCTCATTGACTCCGTGTCGCCGCTTGACGGGAGGATGCTCACGTCGGCTTGGAACGCAGGTGTCGACGTCTTCCTCACCCGGGACGCGAGACTCCTCGCCGCGTGTCAGGACGGCGAACCCCCGTTCCCGGCGGTGCTGGCACCGACTGGGCTCGTGAATCGGCTAGCGCAGTTGGGAGAAGACCCGTTCTTCCTGGGCCAGGTGGAGCATCCCAGTTGCGCGTGGGCGTTCGGGATGCCGTTTGGTGACACCGGGAAGTGGGTGTCCCTCTACGAGGCGATGGGCGTCTGAGCCCAGCCGGCCAAGCCGATCTCCGCGAGCGCGGACGCACGCGTGGCCTCCTCGGCCGGCTGCTCATCCGTCGATGTACGGGCGGCTGAAGTGGTTCGTTCACCGTCCGGGGCGGATGGCAGAACACGCAGAGGGGCGGAGGACGCCTGAACCTGGCGAACTTTGACCAAGACATCCGGGTCAACTGGCATCGACCGCTTCCGGGCTACCCGTCCGCGGTGACCGTGCACGAGGAACCGGACGGTACCTTCTCGGCATCGTTCGTCGTCCGCACGCCCATCGCACCTGCCAAGACTCCGACCCGCGGGCCGCGAATCGCCGGGGCCGACGTCGGCCTGAATGACTATGCAGCCATCGCATACTCGGACGGTTCTCGCGAGAAGGTCGTGAACCCCCGGCACTTCCGCACGGCGGAGGACTCCCTCCGTCGAGCGGACAAGAACCTCGCCCGCAAGAAGTCGGGGAGCAACAACTATGCCAAAGCCAAGCGCGCGCGGGCGCGCGCGCATCGCCGAGTGCGAAACCTTCGTGAGAATCATGCCCGTCAGCTCGCCTCGAAGCTCAGCCGCGAAAACCAAACGGTCGTCGTCGAGACGCTGAACATCTCAGGCATGGCGCGCACGAACATGGCGAAAAGCATGAACGACGCGGGCTGGGGACAGTTCCTCAAGTTCCCTGAGGAGGCATGCATCCGGAAGGGCATGGCCTCTACAAAGGCGCCGAGGTTCCTTCCCTCGTCTCAGATCTGCTCGAGCCGCGGAACGAACGGCGGCAAGAAGACGCTTGCCGTCCGCATCTGGCAATGCGACTGACGTCCCCGAGTCCCACCTCCTCGATGTCGAAGACCGGGGGCTTGCCCTCCTCACAGAGAGGCTCGACCGGATCCATATCCAGACGAAGGGGCCGCGCGCGTCAGAAGTCACCATCTATGGCACGCTCCTTCCGGTTGCGAACGTTGGAGGGGATCAGTGTCACGGCCTGCTGACACTGCTGGCTCAGGCGCCCGAGCGTCCGCGGACCAGTGATGTCAAACAGCGGTACCCCGGCGTGCACTGTCGCGTTGAGGACGTTCCCGAAGGAAACGCCCGGGTGGCCTCGCTCGATGAGGGTGATGACGCGGGGCGAGACATCGGTAAGTTCGGCCAGACGTCCCGCCGTCATCTTGCGCGCGTGACGGGCTAGCCTGATCTGCTGACCCCATGATGCGCGCAGCGTCAGCGGCCTCGGCCGTCAACACGATGCTCTCCTTCGGCATGTCGATATTCGTTCACAGAAACCGTCTGCGTAGACATTCATTTACATTCTGACCATGCGCGGTACCGCAACCAAGCTGTCACTCCGCCAGACGCCCCCCAGTCCGGTTTAGCTCTGGAAATGACAAGCGGTCTCCTCCCTGCGGTAGCTGTGGCACCGCTCGTCACGGACACCGCGCATAGACGGGGGTATGAGACTTCCTCACGCCGCAGACCACGCCCTCCTCCGCCTCGCGCGCGAGGACGCTTCACTAACCCTCGCTGACCTCGCCGCGCGTATAGGCGTCCCGGTCGCGTCTCTGCATGACTTTGAAGCCGGCACAGTCAGTCCCGCGACGGGGGAGCTCGAGCGGCTGTTCGCCGCTGTCGACATGCGGCCCAGCATCCCGCTGGCGCACTTCGCGCGGGAGCTCCGGGAGCTTGCAGCAGCACACGGCTTGAGCAATGTGCGGGTATTCGGCTCCATCGCTCGCGGCGACGACCACGCCGACAGCGACGTCAACCTCCTCGTCACAGGGGACACGTCCTCGACTCGACAGTTCTTCACGGCTATCGCTTTCCCGGCTGCGGCCTCGGACCTCTTAGGGTTTCCTGTCCACGTCGTCTTCAACGACTCCGTGGGGCCTGCGATGGACGACATCCGGGCGTCGGCGGTGGAGCTGTGACCGGGCAGCCTCGGCATTCGAGCGGGCGATTCGAGCGGCGAACACACTCCGACCCAGAATTCGCGCTTGGGCCTTTCTCCCCGCGGCCACGGCGGGAAAGGGCGGAGCCACTTGCGCACCGCGAGAAGCTGCTCCGCCTGCGTGCGCAACTCGACACCGTCTGGCCGTCTCACCGCGACCGGCTCGACGACCCGGACGGGGAAAGCATGTTGGTCGCGGAAGCCCTCATCATACGAGCGGCGAGCATCGTCGAGAAGCTCCCCGCCGAGGTAGTCGAGCAGCTCCCCAAGACCATGAGGTCCGGCCTGGTCGGCATTCGCAACGTGGCCGCACACGAGTTCGCGCACCTCAACCGTGAGGTAACCCTCGGCGCGCTCAACACACACCTGCCTGCCATGCTTTCGGAGATCGAAGCCGCTCTCGACGACCTCGGTCTCTAAATGGCATCGGCGGTTACCCGCAGCGGGCGGGCTGTCTCACCGCTACATCGCGCCACGTAGCGAAGCCGCGCAGGTAGCGCTGGGGAACCGTGTGATGCCGAAGAGCCATGGCTCTTATTCTGCGTCCGTTGCCTGCGCGAAAGGGGCAAGCATCTGGCGCAGCTTCTCGGCCTGCGTGGGAATACTGAACGGGTTGTTGGATGTCTCCTCGCCGCCGTACGAGGTCATCAGAGAACGCAACTGGACTAGAGGGTCAACGCCCGCCTCCGATGCGGCTCGCACCCAGCCAGCTTCGTGGTCTTCTGCATTAGCGGCGGCCTGGGCGACGAGCGCACGAACAAGCACCCGCGTCTCGCGTTCGAGGGACTCCGCGAAGCGGAGGGACGAGTCAGCGTCAGTCTGGGTGCGGGAGGGCCCCGGCACGTCTGCGAAGATGTCGAGGTATTGCCACACGGCTTGGTCGTCCAACCGGGCAACGGCGCGGACGACCTGCTCAGATACCTCCGTTGGATTCTCCGTGCGGCGGGCGCCAGCTCGATGAGCCCAGACCCGCAGGATGAGGTCTGCAACGTCCTGTGCTGCGCTTGTTCGCTCGTTTCCGCTTAGCGTGTCCAGTGCCCGCATCCGCTCGGCCATGTAGTGCGCCATCCACCGTGACAGAAGGTCGTTCTGGTCCATCGAGGAAGCAAGGAGCTCACCGAGAGACAGGACGGCCGAGGTAGTCTCGCCATCCGTCGCTGGGGGTATAGAGGAAGAATCTGACGTAGTCATCAAGGGCTCCTATATCGTCGTCTTTGTCGGTGTCGCGGCGGCGGTCTGGCTCTTCGTCGCGGTCGATACGGACGGAGAGAATGAACGCGGAGTCCGTCCTCTCGGTCAGGACGCGTAGAAAATCCGAGGAGACGCGTAGCCGGTACCCCTCTACCCCGCGTTCGTCGCCGCCGCCTCGCTTGCTGGCCCACAGGTCTGCACGCGCCAGGGGCGCGGGGTCACCCGGTGTCGTCCACTGCAAGCCATCCGCCGTCTCTTCGAGACCAAGCGTGTCTAGGACCCACGCCGCGGGCTGAGGCGCGGTGGCGCGGATGTCGGACGCGAAAGTATCGCGCGCGTCAGCGCCCTGCTCGCCGAAATCATTGTCGACGACCCAGCCGCGCAGCACGAACGGTTCTTCCTGGATATCGCGCGAGCTATCGGAGGAGGGGATGACGTAATCGACAAGGGGGCGGGACGTCTGCAGCGCGCGAATCAGTGCCTGCGCTGTGTCATGACTCACCAGCGCCGACTTCACCACGACGTTTTCACGCGCTCGATAGCTCACGTTCTGCGCCCATTGGTGCACCGTGACCCAGCCGTCGGTCCCGAGGAACACCGAAGGAAAATCCGCGGCCTTCACCTGCCAACGCCAGGCTCCCGAGTGATAAGGAACGTGTCCGACACCTGACGGGTATGGGCGGCGGTTGTCTGAGATCCACCGTCGATCTTGTCGCGCGAGGTCAAGCCGCGAGAACCATCGAGCGAACTTGGTCTGGTCCGCATCATGCTCTCTGTACGGGGCGTGTTTGCGCGCCAGGCGGCCGGCCACGGTGAACGCAGCGTGGTACATGAGGTAGAAATCCAGATCCTCCGCGTCAGGAACGGTGTCCTTGTACAGATAGGTCTTGTCCTGCCCATACCCTTCGAGCTCGTGTCGTGGATCGTGTTCGAACCACGGGTTGTCTCGCCATCCCCATTCATCAAGGACGACAGCGCTGGCATCGTTGAGGACGTCCGCGTGTTCCACCGGGAATGCCTCGCTGACTGGTGCGATCCAGTACTCGTCGCCGTCCAGCCCGAAGCTCACCTCCGCTCGCGGGGCACCATGCGAGTGCGGCTTCGGAGCGCGCGGCATGTCAGCGAAGGAGACGATGACGGGCGGGAGCATCGTGATGGCGGCCTGGGTGAGGGCGGGCTCTCCCATCAGCTTCCCGATTTCCGCGCAGATGTGCTGCATACGGGCATGGTCGGGATATCGCCCCTGCAATGCGCGGATGGTGGGGAGGTGTGGGCGGACGGCAGCTGGGTCATCCCGTGCTACCCGCTCGAAGGCTGTGAAGAGTGCTTCGACGGCGTGCATCTCATAGAACGGGAAGCGGGGGTCAGTGAAACCGACCGGTGCGCCGCCGAGAGCGACCGCGTTCAATGCCCGACTGAACGCGGGGTCCCCGAACTCCACCAAGAATCGCACTGCGTGCATGGCTTGCCAACGAATGCGCGCGCGCGGGTCCGCTAGCGCCGCCCAAAGGAATGCCGCGACCGCATCGGTTGTGTCCGAGGTTGCAGTAGCTACGTCCGGCGGTGCGCCTACCCCTAGCGCCTCGTCCAGGCGGTGCAGGATGGCGGAGAGGACCAGAGCGCCCTCGGTCGGTGTGACGAGGCGGGCGAGTGTTCTCGCAAGGCGGTAGCAGCTCTCCGTTGACGACACGATGACCGCGGCATCGGCGTGATTCAGGGCGTCGAGTAGAACGTCGCGAGGGCTGGAGCTGAACACCCGTGCGAGGTTGTCAAGTCCGCCGGATGAGTAGTGCCCAATGACGATGTTGGTCGCATCGTTCTTGAGATAGTCGGCGGCCAGCTCCTTGAGCGCGCGGGGGAAGGCGAGGCTGTTCGAGGAGAGCTTGCTCGCCGCTTCGACGAACAAGCCCTGCTGGCGCGGGGTGGCAGTGGTGGCTGCGAGGACGTTGCGGACAACTGGCGCCCATTCGTTCTCGGGGCGAGTTGACATGTCATCCACGAGCAGCTGCATCTCGTCTCGCGTGTCGAGAGTTTTCAGCAATGTGCTTACGGTGCCCGGATCGGTCAGGTGCGCCCGAGCGAGCTTTGCGCGTATCGCAGCGAGCGGGTCTTTGCGTCGTCGCGGCTCCTCCGTCCAGGAGGATCTGATGCCCGAATCCTCCTCCGGCAAGGGCTCGTTACCCGAGGGGATAGCGAAGCGGGAGGCGAGGTCAGCGCCCAGCGCATTGGCATCGAGGTCTTCGCCTCGTGCCCACGCCACCGTTCGAGCCGCGCTGAAACGGGCATCCGTGAGTTCGCTGGCATGTTCCAATTCGACGATGTGAGGGCTGATGGGGATGCGTTCACTGAAGGGGGCGAGGGCGATGGCGAACTGCGGGTGCGCGGCGAGATAGCCCTCGGCCAGGGTCATCGCCATCCATTCGAACGCACCGAATCGGCGGTCCCGCCAGCGGCTGACGATGGCGAGGGCGCCGCCGCCGGCTATCGCCGTGAATGCATTCACAAGGGCGGCGTAGTTGAGCCCATCGCCCATGTGTGGCTCGATGGCCTGGGCAGTCAGCGACAGGTGCGTGGCGAGCGCGAACGCCTCCCGGTAGTCCTCGGCGCCCGCGGCGCCGGCCACGGCGACGACCGACTCCCACTGGTCCCATGCGTCCGGACCCACCTTCGAGGCCACTTCCACGGCGCGCTCGAAGTAGGCCTGCGCTTCCCCTTGGTCGAACAGATGGGCCGCCCGGGCGAGCTGTATGAGGTCGGCGGCCATTTCGTCCGCAGGTTGTGCGAGGTGCACGGCGCGGTCGGCGTTCGCACGAAGACACGCGTAGGCAGGCTTGGCCCATCGTGTAACTCCGGAGGCGATAGCGACCATCGTCGTCGCGTCCGGGATAGTCGAGTGAGTGGCGGCTGATTCGAGCAGTCCCTCGAAGAGATCGCGGACCGTTGCCGACGCGCTGTCTCGGGCGAGTTGAGCAGCAATGGGCCCTGCTATGTGGCGAAGCAGGTGCTGGTGAGGGGACCTCGTGACCGATGCGGGGAAAGATTTCAAAAGGCTGGCCGTGGCTTGGTCGGTCGCACGCCCAAGCGACCAGCGTGCCCATTGCTCGATCCACGGTGCGATGTCCTGGAGTCGCCGCCGGTCTTGTTCTCGTTCGTCGCTGTGGGGTCGACGGCGCCCTTCGGAGGGTTCGGGCGCGAGGTCTTGCACGTCAAGACTGAGGCGCTGAAGTTGCGCGCGGAGCGCATAGGCGAGAAGAAGGCCGGTCCGCTCGCGCGAAGGGGAATCTGCGAGGTCGGACGGCGGTTTTGGTGGCAGATACTTCTCGAGTAATCCCACTGCCTCGTCCTCAGACGCGTGAGTATGGGTGACGGCAGATGCCGCGATCCACGCAATGCCGCGGAACACCGCGTCTTCGGTCCTGTGCAGCTCGTACTCGTTGACGCCGAACTCCGCCGCTTCCCCTTGCAAGCTGTCCCAAGCGATCTGAGTTTGCTGAGACGTCATCGGCTGACCGAGGCGTTGCTGCTCTGCGGCGACGGCCACGTTCACACTGACATTCGGTAGTGCCGACGCGAGGGCCTGAAGCACTTCGGCGTCGCCCCTCGACAGGAGCACGGCTGCGATGTGGCCCGCGCTCTCCATAGCCCAGCGCGCTGCGAACCGAGCGAGGAATGACGCTGCCTGCTGCGGGCCATCGAGAAACACGATGGCAAGGGCGATCTGCGCGATCTGAGGTGCCGTCACCTGACGCGCACGGTCAGGCGGGCGAGTCCGCGCCCAGGCAGTCATCGCGGAGATCGCTGCTCGAAGACGTGCCCGCGCTTCGCCCTGGCGGTTCTCGTTCATCGCGAGCATGACCGCTTCGGCCCCAAACGCCGCGCCTGGCCAGTTACTCGGGAACAGCTTTCCCTCTCTTGCCTCGTCGATGGTCATGCCGTCGAGGAACTCCCCGGTGAGGTCTGCCGCGTCGCGAAGGACGGTGTACCTGCGTTCGCTGCTTGCCGCGACGGAGCCCGCCAGCATCGCCGTCTGTACAACGTCTGCCGGTCGCTGAAGGGCCACGGCAGCGCGCAGCATGAACTCTGTACGTAAGCGCGCGATTTGGCGTCGCTCGACCTCGCCGGTGTTCGGAAGCGCCACTTCTGTGCCGGCCAAGGCCATCAGTTCCGGGTACCGGCCGGATTCCCAAAGCACCTGCGGCAACGCCGCCGCCGCGTACGCGTTGGTTTCAGAGAGGGTGGTGAGTCGGTCGAGGAGTTGGCCGGTAGTTCCCGGGTCCAGCGGGTAGCGGTCTCGGAAGAACGTCTCGGTCGGTTCATCGAGGAACCGCAGCGTTTCTTCTTGGATGAGCAGCCCGCGTTCCAGATCGGAAACGAACCCGCGGATGAGGCCGGGGTCGGCACCAGCGAGGACTGACAGTACCGGGAGCGGAATCGGTGGGCGCAGTGTGGCGAGAAGCTGGCCGAGGAATTCCAGCGTCGCCCGGTCCCTGCCGGCCGCGTCGAGGATGTTATTGAGATTGTAGGTGAGTAGGTGTGTGAGGGCATCACCGTCCTCGTCGGTGATGCCAGCCAAGAAGGCGAGGCATTGTTCGAGCGAGAGCCGATTCGTCAGCGCGTATGCCTGAACGCGGGGGTTACCGAAAGTGCGTTGGTGGAACTCAACTACGTCCGGGTCGCTCGCTGCCGGGAAGAAAGCCCGGAGCATCTCGGCGGACTCCTTCTCGGCGAACGCCGGCAATGTGGCGACTGCTACACGCCGCGGCGGGTCTAGGAGTCTCAAACGGTGGGGCCGGCAGGTGAGCACGAGATGGACGTGGTCGATGGTGGGGAAGTGAACTAGGTCGGTGACGAAAGTACGTTCTGCTCGACTTTCGGCAGCGGTTGCTGCGTTGTCGGCGGCGTCAATGAGAATGACCAGTTCGCGCGGCGGGTTTATCTCCTGAAGGCGTGTGGCGGCTTCGGTGATGCGCTCGGTGAACGCCTTGAGGTAGTCGGAGGCTTCCGTCCAGGGGGACGGGACCAGCGGTGCGCACAAGCCCTGGCCGGCGAGCTCGGACACGATCTGCACGAGTCCGTCACGGTGTCGGTGGCGAGGGTGGGTTGGTGTGCGGTACTCGCCCTCCCCGAAACAGTCGTAAACCACGACGTGTGCGCGGCTCGACAGGATGATTGGAAGGCGGGAGGCAAAGGTGCTCTTGCCCACGCCGCCATCAGCAGTGATGATGAGGGGCTCGGCGCTCGCAAGGACACGGCGGGCCAGGTCGTCGTAGGCGGGCCGGTGCACAACGGCCCGCGTAGTGTCTAGCATTGGCGGCGCGGGGAACAGATCGGCGGGCGTCGTCTCGAACGCTGCGGTCACGTCTGGGAGAGTGATGGGGCCGGTCGCGTCGCCGCTGGCACGTCGAGCGACAGCGTCGATGAGCTGCGCGGAACTGCCCGGCACCCGCCCGCCCGCCAGCCCGGAGGTCTCTGCGGCCAGCCGCCCACGCAATGCCGTGAGCGCTCCACCTTCGCTAATGAACTCGATTCGCGAACACAACAGTGCCGCGGCGTCGGGCTTGAGTTCCAGCCATTGGAGAACCTTCTGGGCGATGGAGCGCGGCCGGATGGGTTCTCCGGCCGCGATGCTTCTTACCGCGGTCGCCAGCGCATTGTTGATGGGTTTGTTCGTGACGACGCTGTAGCTGACGTCGGCACCCGCGGGCACTCGAAACGCGTCACCCGAGCGGGCGTCGATCTTCGCGAATTTTCGCAGTGTCGGTCCGACGTCGGCCAGGCCGAGGCCTGTGTTCGCCTTCCGTGTTGAGTACTTCAATTGACGAACGAGCACACGGCTTACCGCTTGGCGACCGGGGCCGTAGTACTCCGCGACGTCGATGATCTCGTCGCCGGAAATGGGGTCCCCGGCGGCGCCCTCGACCCAGACCGCCTGCAAACCCGAGCTTGTGTTCAATAGCTTGAGGGACTGTAGCGCGGCCCACACATGGTGGAACTGGTCGCCCGCACGGCTGTCTTGCACCACACGGGAGAAGCTGTCTTCGGCCGTCTCGGCTGAATCGGATATCGCACGCATTGCTCGCCCCCTCCTGTATTCTGCCCGCGGTGGGGTGAGGTGGTAACTCAGGCATGCCTATTCGGCTTCATGTCGCGCGCTGGAGTGACGCAACGGAGGGGAATTCGGACTTTATGACCGACTGGATCGCGCCCGTTGCCGCGTCCCTTCGACCCTGGGCGCCATTGACGGTGTTCCTTTGCACCATTTTCGTGGGGGCCCTTGCTGTATTGGTAGCTATTCGAGTCCGCGAAAGGGCCGATTCGCGGCGCGAGAACCGGCAGATCCGGAAGCTTGAGCGTTGGACCACAGCGGGGGTTTGGTCCTTCGCGCTCCTCGTCGTGATCACCCTGGTCATGGCCGTCTTTGGACTCATCCCCGCCCCCGTCGACCCGCCTACCGCTGATCCAGAGGCCTCACTGGACACCACTGGGTCGCCGCGAGCTACCCCAACCGTTACGCCCGAGCCGAAGGTCGCGTCGCTTCCTCCTTCCGACGAGGCCTGTCCCGCACCGGGAGATGCAAGACTTGAAGAGCGCGTCGAGCTCGAGGTTTATTGGTGGTGCACCGGCCCGGCGGTGGCCGCTGGTGGCGGGTGGGACCACACACAATTTCAGTTGAAAGTTCGCTTGGGGATCACCGCGGAGCCGCGAGCCGCGGGAAGCGTCAGGATCGGAACGTCGCCGCCGAGCACAATCCGAATTCTCGTCCCTTACGCGGACACGCTCCACTGGATGCCGCCTACGAAAACGGTGGCGGCTGGGGACAAACCGATCTGCGTCTACGTCGACGGGGTCCCGTACTGGGCCATTCCTCCCAACATCAACGACGACGCGCAGAAGGGGCCCGACGGCAGCTGGAACTTCGCGAGCCACTGGGAGCCGGGAGACTGGATGCAAAGCGACGAGCTGCTCAGCCCGGGCGAGTACGTGGGGGACCGTTCCCACGCTGAGCAGCCGACGTCACCTGGGCAGCGCGGGCGTAACAGCACCGACCTTGTGTTCACAGTCCCGGCAGACGCCATGGACGCGATGTACGGTCTGGCCCTGTTTGATACAGGAACCGGCGCTGATGCGAGCACCTGGACGCTCCTAGACGGCTGCCTTCAGATCGAGCGCTGTATGAACGAAAGCAATCGTCGCCACCCGGCCACTTTCTAACGGGTGAGCCGATTCAGCGGCCCCCGTGCTCCGGCGGTGAGGCGTTCGACGTCTGCGGGCGTTCACTCGGCAATGTGCACCGACGGGACGGTCGACATAGTGATGCCCGTGTGCTGGCGACCGGTACCTTGCTGACATGCGTAACGAAGACCGGGATGACAGCCAAGTTTCCGTAGACGTCTGGTACGCCGGTGATCCGTTCGGAGATGCGAACCCGCCGCCTCGAACTGTCACCGTCGTCGGGCAGGCTGGTGAGTCATTCGTCGATGCGCTTGCAAGGACGGTGGGATCCCCGCCGGAGCACTATCGATACTCGCTCGTCTACCCGCAGCGGGGTGAGACCAGAGCATGGCTAGGGGAGGTTACCCCTCAGGTGACCCTGCTGGGGGCGTCCGCCGCGGCGGGCGGCGAAGTCCTGTACATCGACGTACTCGGGCGCGGTGGTGGACCGACGCCCCTCATGTGGGACATCGTCGAGGCCGGCCTGAAAGCTTCGAGCGTCTTTCGTGGTGGGACCGCTGTGGTTTCCGCGCTGGACGCGGCTCGTGAGCGAAACAAGCGTGCGGCCGCCAAGGACTGGTTGGACGTCGGAGTCCAGTCAGAGCCCTCGATGCAGCTGCGACAGTTTGTGTACGAAGAGCGCGAATGGACGAGGAAGGCGTTCGACCGCACATTCGATCTGGGCAAGATGGCCGGACCCGAATTACTGCGTCGGCTGCATTACCGGAAGACCAGTACCGCCCCTGAGACGTGGACTGACGAATCGGAATGAGTCTCTAGGGGCTGGCCTGAATCATGGTTGCGTACGTCGATGAAATGCGGAGGTCTGGCGGCCGCCAGCTCCCCCACAGCTAGTCTCGGGACGCCGGTGAGATTGCGTCCGCGCGAAGCGGGGTTCAACGGTGGAGGAGGGACGGTGTCGTTTGGCTGGGCGCGGAGGAGAACTGTTCCACACGGATCTTCGGTTGCCCCGGTGGTCAGCAGCACGAAAGGGGTCTGCCGCACGGATAGGTGACGGGTTGTAGTCACGCCGCGAGGGCGACGTCGGTGTTCATGATTGCTTCGTATTCGATGGGGGTCAATCCGTGGAGCCGCTTCTGCCTGCGGCGCCGGTGGTATGTGCGTTCGATCCAGGTGACGATGGCGATGCGGAGCTGGTCGCGGGTGTCCCAGGATCGCCGGTTGAGGACGTTCTTCTGCAGCAGGCTGAAGAACGATTCCATAGCCGCGTTATCGCCCGCCGCGCCGACGCGTCCCATTGATCCGACTAAGCCGTGATAATGCAGGGCGCGGACCATCTTCCTCGCGCGAAACTGGGATCCTCTGTCGGTGTGGACCACGCAGCCGGCGACGTTCCAGCGCCTGGCGACGGCACTGTTGACGGCGTCGACGGCGAGACGTGCTTTCATCCGATCGCTGATCGAGTACCCGACGATCCGGTTGCTGAAGACGTCCTTGATCGCGCAGAGGTAGAGCTTGCCTTCGCCGGTCTTGTGTTCCGTGATGTCGCTGAGCCAGAGCCGGTTCGGGGCGCCCGCCGTGAACTCCCGGCGCACGAGATCGTCGTGGACGGGCGGGCCGGGACGTCGCCCCTTCCCGCGGCGACGCTTGCCGAACGCGGACCACCAGCCGTTGTCACGGCAGATCCGCCATGCCGTCCGCTCGGCCATGACCTCACCCGCGTCGCGAGCCTCGTCGAGGAGGAACCGGTACCCGAACTCAGGGTCGTCGCGGTGCGCATCGAACAGCGCGTTCCCGCGATAAGCCGCGATGAGTTCAGCATCGGTGATCGGGTTCGCCAGCCACCGGTAGTAGGGCTGGCGAGCGAGCTTGAGCACCCGGCATGTCACCGCGACGGGAACACCGTCAGCGGCGAGCTCGGTCACGAGCGGGTAGAGCCTTTTCCCGGCAGGTTCGCCTGCGACAGATACGCCGCCGCACGCCGCAGCACCTCGACCTCCTGCTCGAGCAGCCGGATCCGCTTCCGCGCCTCGCGCAGCTCGGCGCTCTCGGACCGTGTCACCCCCGCCTTCGCGCCCTCTTCGACCGCCGCGCGCCGCAGCCACTTCGTGAGCGTCATGGGGTGGACACCGAAATCGGTCGCGACCTGCTCGATGGTCACACCGGGCTCACGGCCTCGCGCGACGCGCACAACATCATCACGGAACTCGCTCGGATAAGGCTTAGGCGCAATGACATCCTTCCAGGGCGCCCCTCCCGGGCAACCAAACTCAGATGTCACCTACCGGTGCGGCAGACCCTCGTACAGGTTCGACATCTTCGCGTCTGCGCCGGTGAAGTGGGGGCTAGCGAGGAACGTCGTCAGGTGCCTCTTGTTGCTGCCGTACATCTCTACCTTGCGGCCGGTCGTCTTTTCACGAAGTCGAAGGCCGAGAGCAGTCTCCGAACCCTCCGAATACTCCTCGATGTAGCACCACACTGACACCGGTGGTGATTCGATATTCGCTGTCGCGATGTTCACCTTCACCGAAAAGCGGTTGTCGAGCCATACGGCGATCTCGTCGGGGTCCTGAGCAGAGATCGGGGCGGCGACGGCGATATATTCTTCGCGACTCCACCGGTCGGTGAGGCCCCCGCCGTGGGCGTGGCAATCCTGGAGCAGGTTCGCCAGCGGAGGCACGCGCTGGAAAAGAGGATTGTCGGAAAGTACCCGTACCCGGCGACGTGTGGACTTCTCGAAAAGACGAAAGTCGGGCCGGCGGTCCTGGCGTTCGAATGCTTCGACATAACACTTGACGACGCCGGACGCCTGGGCGCTACGCGCGGTCACCTTTGCGGAGTGCGCGGTACGTCGCGTTCTTGAACTCGACGACTTCATAGCCGATTCCCCTCACTATGACCCCGGCCGACATCCGCGTCCCGCCGCCCCCAGATGTCGGGTCTGAACACAACCGTATCCTGGCATCAGTGGAGACGCCTTGGCTGCCATCCAGGCCGGCAACGTCTACCGCCGTGGGCTGTACGTTCAGGAGAACGGCCGGCCATGTAACGTATCGATGACGAGCCCCGGCGGTGCGGGGGACAAGGGACCTGATCTATCCACGGGGGTTCATTTCAAGGTCGACTCTGCAACATTGCGACCAAGCGATAAGGCACAGGCGCCGAGAGGTAAAGGTTAGAGATGACGACGTTGCCTGACTGGCTTACTACTCTTATTGCAGTCGTGCCCGCGTTGGCGTTCGTCATCGCTTCGTTTTCGTTGTTCGTTGCGATCAGCAGCCGCAACACGGCGAGAAGATCGCTCGGAATCGCACAACGCGCGGAAGCGAGGGGCCGGCCGGATGTAGACATATATCTCGTTCAAGCACGTCAACAAACCGCCGCCGGCGGGTATGCCTTGGTCCTCCACGTGCAGATCATCAATCTCTCGCACAACCCCATCTGGATTCGACGCGCAGCTCTCTGGGTGGAGTATTCGGTGGGGGAGGCTCCTATGCTCACCGAAATCGCCGCCGGTGCCGTCGACCACAAGCTCGGAGATGCGGTCACCCTGCCGCTCGAGTTGAAGCCTCGGCAGGTGAGCGAGGGATGGCTCACCTTTGCGGTGTCGAACGACCGTACCGGTGGGCAGCCCGTGCGCCGTCAGGGGCTCAGGTTGACGGACACGGATAACAAAGAGTGGGTCCTGGATGACATCAAGGGGGGCCTCTGATGTCCCGCGGTCGGAAAGTGCGGGTGGAGCCGGGTCGGAGTGTCCGCATCGTGGGCGACGGAATGGTGATGAGGGCTGACGCTTTCGGCGGTGCCCCCGTACCCGTTCTGGTGTTGGACTGCACACCATTTCCGGATATCCGAGAGGCCATTCGGGTTGCGGAGTACGAGCCCGACGGGGACGTTAAATCCGTCTGGGGCACGGGCGGTGGCCGCGTCGGGCTGCTGATTGAGTTGATACGACCCGCCCCCACCTCGTTCCTCATCGACTTCGACCTGGCCACGCAAGGCATCCTCCCTGAGCTGGCCATGGGAACTGGCCTCATTGAAATCAAGGCCGGTCATCCTCAGTCCACTTTCAAATCGACGTTCAAGGAGTCGGGAATGTACGTCGAGGTGCCGTCACGCGAGGACTTCACTCCGTGGCCGGCAGTCTTTGTGAAAGCGCTGATGGAACAAGCAAGGCGCGGGGGCGCGAAGACCGTGGATGCGCGTCGTGCGGCAGAAAAGACGTACGAGTACATCTCTTCCGTGGCAAACGCGCGGATGCGGGGCGGGACAGAGTCGCCCTCTGAGGCTGTCCACTGATGGGAGACGCGCAACCCGTGTGCCCCTGCCCCGATGCGCACCGCCGACTCATGGATATGCACGAGGACATACATCGGGCGAGTGAGGCTTACTTCGATGGCGACGAGTTTCGACGGTACCTGAATGCCGCGATACAGAACTCCCGTAGCGTGAGCTTCCTCGTGCAGAAGCGCAAGAGTCGCTGGTCGAACTTCGCTGAGTGGTACGACGCCTGGTCGACCGAGGCAGCGGCAAACCACGTCATGCGGTGGGGCGTCCGGTCACGAAATCGCATCGTCAAGGAGGAAGACCTCAAGACGCTGAGCGTCGCGGAGCTGACCTACTACGGCACCCGGCACCAAGAGGGGGAAGACATCATCCTCGTGCCTCCTTACATTGCACCCGAGCACATCCTCGACGTCTTCTCTGATCTCATCGAGAGGGACAAGCCCCGGGGAGGGGGCGCTATCCGCGTCACCCGAAAGTGGATAGACGACCAACTTCCTGAGTATGAGCTCATCGACGCACTCCGGGAGCTGTACGCCGGGGTGGAAGCGCTTGTTCGCGAGGCGCATGTGCGAGCTGGAAGTACGAGATGCGCCGTGCCCACCTTCACTCGACCGTGTGTCACGTCAGACCTCGAATCCTCACTGCGATGCCTGCCGCCGGGACCGATTTCGGCGAGCATCGACCTGAAAACAGGGAAGGTCTACGAGGTTCACCGGAGGTTCATACCTCGCGACGACGCCGCGATGCCCGGACTGGCAGCGAAATACGGGCTGCGCCAGTCGTTTGGTCACGGCCCCGTCGAAGACATTGATCAGCGGCTACTCATGGCCAAGACGTTCCTCGAAAACGACGGCTTCGTTGGCACGGGGATGTACTTCTACCAGGGGCATGAGGTCGCAAGAATCGTCCCTTTCGCTCTTAGCTCGCAGCACCCGGATGAGCTCGCCATCGTGCACACGCTCGAAACGGTAGGAGCGACTCCGTTCGACGGCGTGATGTTCGCGAGCGAGTCATGGGTGAACGTCGCGGGCGACGCTGGCGAGCACGACTCAACGATGATTGCCAGCCCGTTCTACGATCCCGATCCGCGGGGCGGTCGCGGCGAAGCGATAACGATCTACGGGTTTTCCCGTCAAGGGAACACCCGCTCTCTGGTCGTCAGGTTCCATCGAAACCAGACCCCGATTGCGTACGAGACACTTGTGGACTCCACCGATGCGCGGCTTGTTCCTAGGATGCTCATCGACCCGGTGTGGCGACATTGGGCGTCCGGCGCCCACAACAGTTGAGGGGTTACTTGTCAAGGAAACAGACCCCGCTGCGGCACGGTGGCCGGCAGGCAATCTAGGAACGGCGAAACGGCACAGTCTCCTCGCGGCCCGCCCGGTGAGGCGTTTCAGACTGTGCCAACTTCTGTGAAGTATCCGGCGGCGCGGTGCGGGCGCGACTTCAGTGACTGCATGCGCCAAGTAGGGCGATCAGCGCCAGGTGTGTCGACGCCGCACACGGGTGAGTCACGAAGGGGCGGATGCTGCGGCATCCGCCCCTTTCTGCGTTGCGGGGTCATCCGGCGCGGCGCGCCCGGCGACACTCACTGCTCGTCTCTTTTGGCGAGCAGGATCAGCTCGGCGCGAGAGACGGCGCCGGCCTTGCGCAGCAGATTCGAGACGTGGAACTTCACCGTGTTCTCGCTGATGTCGAGCTGCTCGGCGATCGAACGGTTGCGGGCCCCGGTGACGAGGAGGCGCAGAACGTCGCGTTCGCGGGCAGACAGGGGCATCGAGTCCGGCAGCAGGTCGGGCATCGCGGGCGGGTCGAGCGGGAGGCGGATGTCGAGGGTCGATCCCCATCCCGCCGTCGACGACACGCGCACGTCGCCGTCGAGGGCGATGACGCGTTCCGAGATCGGACGCAGCGAGTCGTCGTGTGCGGTCAGTTCCCCGCGCCCGTCGTCGCGGACGCTGATGAGAAGGTTCAGCCCGTCGCAGTCCCACTGGATTCGAACACGGCGCGCCTCGCCGGCATCGACGAACGCGAGCACGGCGCTGCGCACGATGGCGCGGGCGGCGTGGGCGACCTCGCCGGGAAGCGCACGCCCCGTCATGGGTGGTTCGACGAACTGCACGTCGAGGTCGCCGTGCCGTACCAGGGGGCGCAGGTCGTTCCGTAGCCGTGCGAAAGCTCCCACCACGGGTTCGAGCCGTGTGTCTCGCCGTTCGTCGGTCTCCATGCGGATGCCCACGAGAGCGCTCGCGGCCACGTCGATCGCGAGAGTGCGCGCGGCCCTGTCGTCCAAGCGATCCGCGCGCAGGATGGCCAGGATCGACTCGAGTGTGACGGCGTGACGGTCGGCCTGCTCGGCCATGTTGCGCGCGTGCTCGATCTGCGCCTGGCGCACGGCGAGCGAAGGGATCGCGTCGCTCGCCGCATGAGGCCCGGGGGTGGAGTCCATGAGCCGACTATACGGAAGTCGAGCACTACTCTTCCGGGTAGGTGAGACCGTCCGAACGCGTCGTATGCGCGGGAGCCGTGACCTCGCAGCATGGAGTCATGACCGATTCGGATGCTGCGTACGAGGCCTCTGTGGCGATGGTGCGGACGGAGACGAGTGGCGTCCTCGAGCGCATCGTGTCAGCGGATCCCCCCGGAGGGTCGCTCGACGACCTCGCGGCCCTGGTCGCGGGCGCTGACCGCGTGTTCGTCCTCGGCGCGGGACGCTCCGGTCTGGCCTTGCGGATGACCGCGATGCGGCTGATGCATCTCGGTCTCGTCGTTCACGTCGTGGGCGATGTCACGACACCTGCTCTGGGCGCCGGCGACGTGCTGCTCACCGCGAGCGGGTCGGGCACGACGGCAGGGGTCGTCCGGGCGGCGGAGATGGCGGTCGAGGCCGGCGCCGAGGTCGGAGCCCTCACCACCGCCGGCGATTCGCCCCTGGCCGCCCTCTCGCGCGCCGTCGTGGTCGTGCCGGCCGCGCAGAAGCTCGACCGCACCGGTCAGTCCTCGGCCCAGTACGCGGGAAGCCTGTTCGAGCAGCTCGTCGTGCTGCTCGGCGACGCCCTCTTCGACGTGCTCTGGCGTCGCTCCGGTAAGAGCGCCGACGAGCTCTGGCCCCGCCACGCGAACATCGAATAGACCCGACTCCTCCCACCCGAACGACACGAAAGAGACACGATGAAACTGCAGTTCGCTATGGACACGCTCACCACCGAGGCCGCCCTCGAGCTCGCCGCCCAGGCCGCGCCTCACGTCGACATCCTGGAACTCGGTACGCCTCTGATCAAGAGCGCCGGGCTCTCGGCGGTCACCGCCATCAAGGCGGCCCACCCCGACAAGATCGTCTTCGCCGACCTGAAGACCATGGATGCCGGTGAGCTCGAGGCCGACATCGCCTTCACCGCCGGCGCCGACCTGGTCACGGTTCTCGGCTCTGCCGGCGACAGCACCATCGCCGGCGCGGTCAAGGCCGCGAAGAAGCACAACAAGGGCGTCGTGGTCGACCTCATCGGGGTCGCCGACAAGCCGGCACGGGCGAAAGAGGTCGTCGCCCTCGGCGCCGAGTTCGTCGAGATGCACGCGGGTCTCGACGAGCAGGCCGAGGAAGGCTTCACGTTCTCCACGCTCCTCGACGACGGGCGCGCCTCGGGCGTTCCCTTCTCCGTCGCCGGCGGCATCAACGCGTCGACCATCGCCGCGGTGCAGGCGTCCGGTGCACAGGTGGCTGTGGCCGGCGGTGCGATCTACGGCGCAGACGACGTCGGGGCAGCGGCTGCAGAACTGCGTGCCGCTATCGTCTGACGCGCACCGGCGAAGTCGGTAGTCGAGATCCCTCAGGGGGTCGGTGCGTCTCCGGCCGAACCTTCGGTGACGGTGGGCACGGCCGGGATGGTGACCCAGGCCGTGCCCGCCGTCGTCTCACCGAGAAGGCCATCGGCGACCGGGGGATCGGCCAGGCGTTCGGTGTCGTTGAGCGGACCCAACGGTTCCGAGGGGAGGCCCGCCCACTCGGTCGGGTCTTCCGGTTTCGATGCGAACAGTCCCATGACCCCATTGTGCGCCTCGCGCTCGCGGAGGCGCTGATCGGACACCGTCTCATCGGAGGCGCGAGCGGTTGACACCTCGTGATGGTCGTGATGCGCTGGAGGCATGGACGTCGGCTGGGGAATGCTCTGCGCGATCGCGGGCGCGGTGCTCTACACCGCGTCCTTCCTTGTCGCGTCGCGGGCCAATCGGGGCAGCAGGATGTCGTGGTGGACGAATCCGCCCCGGAACACGGCGTGGTCGCTCGCCGGTCGTACGCTCGGAGCCGGACTCACCGTGTGGGGTGTGTTCTGGACCTCGACGCTGTTCGGCCCGATCGGGTCGGCTCTGATCGTCGCGCTGGTGATGTTCGTGCCCATGTTCGTCATCATCGGCGTGCACAACCGCCGAGTTGCGGCGCAGGATCAGGACGCCGCGAGCTCCGCGCGCACGTAGGCCACCAGGGCGTTGGCGTGACCGTGGCCGAGGCCGCGCTCCGTCTTCAGCCCGGTGACGACCTCCATGTGGGTCTTCCCTGCGTCGAGCTGCTCGACGATGAGATCGAGCCACTCCTGGATCGGCGTGCCGTAGGTCTTCTCGATGCTCGGGAAGTACGACGCCGGGCCCTTCGGCTTGTCGCCGGGGGAGAGGACGGGGGCGCTCACGCGGCTGCTCATGCGCTCAGCGTAGAACCGTCGGGTCCGTGCGCGCAGCATCCTGCGCCCGCCGACGCTGATCTCTCGACGGTGGGGGCATCGGCAGGTGCCGGCGGCCCGGCTTTCCTAGGCTGGAAGCTCGCCGACCCGACGAGGAGAGACGTGTTCCGCACGCCGCTGACCCTTTTCCGCACGCTCGCGATCGCCGAGATGATCTCGTGGACGCTCCTCATCGGGGGACTGATCCTGCGGGCACTGTTCGAGTGGAGCCTCGCCGTGACCATCGGCGGGGGTATTCACGGGTTCGTCTTCCTCGCGTACGGTGCCACCGCGATCATCGTCGCCGTGCACCAGCGGTGGAGCGTCGGGGTCGGGGCGCTCGCCGTCGCGAGCGCGGTCGTTCCCTATGCGACGCTGCCGATGGAGCTGTGGCTCAGCCGCACGGGCCGTCTCGCCGGAACCTGGCGGCTCGAAGAGACGGATGATGCGCGGGACCGGCGGCCGGTCGACCGCGCGCTGCGCTTCTTCCTGCGCCGGGCGTGGCTGTTCGTCGGCCTGCTCGTGGTCGTCGTCGTGGTCGCGTACGTCGTGCTGCTGGTGGTGGGTCCGCCCGGTCGCTGATCGTTCGTCGGAGCATCGCACCGTCGTTGGAGCATCGCGGCTCGATCCTCCGACGAAACGCCGGATCTCCGACGCTCGTTCGCGCAGATCGTCGGCTCAGCGCCGCGCGTTGGCCGACGCCGCCGCGGCGGCGACATCGCGCAGCACCGGGGGCACGTCGTCCGATGGCACGACGGCCTGGATGAGGGTGAGCCCGGAGGCGGTGCGCGCATCGGCGAGAGCGGCGGTCAGCTCGGCGACCGTCGAGGCCTTCACTCCGACGGCGGTTCCCGTCGGGTCGAGGGCGGCGAGGAGCGCCGTCCAGTCCCACCGGGCGATGTCGTTGTACTCCTCGTGCAGGCCGTGGATGACCCGCTCGACGGTGTACCCGTCGTTGTCGACGACGACGATCACCGCGGGAATCCGGTGGCGCAGCAGCGTTCCCAGCTCGGCGATCGTCAGCTGGGCGGCCCCGTCGCCGATGAGAAGCACCGGGCGGCGTTCCGGGCGGGCGAGGGCGGCGCCCAGGAGTGCGGGGAGGGTGAAGCCGATCGCGGCCCACAGCGGCTGCCCGCCGAAGACCACCCCGTGCGGCAGGCGGTGCCCCGCCATGCCGTAGAACGACGTGCCCTGGTCGGCGAGCACCGTGTCGCCGTCGCGGAGGAAGCCGGTGACCTCCCGCCACAGCGCGGTCTGCGACAGGGCACCCTCGTTCGGCCCGGAGGTGTCGGGGTGGGATGCGGCGACCGCAGCACCCGCGCGCAAGCGCCCCCCGGTGGCGGCCAGCACGTCGGCGACGACGTCGAGCGCATCGCCCATCGCGAGGGGCCGGAAGTCGTCGTCGCCGATCCGCGCGTGCTCACCACGGATCTCGATGCTGCGAGACGCATCCAGGTGCTGCGAGAAGAAGCCGCTCGTGAGGTCGGTGAACTGCACCCCCGCCATGATCAGCAGATCGGCCTGCTCGATGCCCTCGCGCACCGCCGATGAGCTGGCAGCACCGACGTACGACCCGAGGTAGGCGGGCGCCGCCTCGTCGACGACGCGACGGCCCCACAAGAGCGTCGCGTGGGGGATGCCCTCGTCGAGCACCCGGTGCAGCTGCGCCTCGACGTCGAGGCGCGAGACGAGGATGTCGGCGAGCGCCGAGACGGTGGAGGCTGCCGCGACGCGCCCCTCGACCTCGGCGCGGAAACGGGCGAGGACGCCGGGGTCGGTGACTCCCGGATGCTGCGGCAGAGGTGCCGCGGGAGGCGACGCCGGGTGCTCGGCGACGTCGGCGGGGATCACGAGGTACCCCGGGAGGCGTCGCTCGAGCACCGCGGTGATCACGCGGTCGATCTCGTCGGTCGTCGTCTCGGGCGACAGGACGGCCTGCGCCGCCGTCACCTCGGCCGTCATGCGCGCGAAGTGGCCGAAGTCGCCGTCGCCGAGCGTGTGATGGGTGGCGCGGCCCGCGGCCTGGACGGCCGTCGTGGGTGCTCCGACGACGTGGAGCACGGGAACGTGCTCGGCGTAGCTGCCCGCGACCGCTCCGATCGCCGACAGCTCTCCGACGCCGAACGTGGTGCTCAGGGCGCCGAGGCCGCCCAGACGGGCGTAGCCGTCGGCCGCGTAGCCGGCACCCAGTTCATTGGCGCAGCCGACCCACTCGATGCTCGGGTGCGCCTCGACGTGATCGAGGAACGCGAGGGTGAAGTCGCCGGGGACACCGAACAGGTGTCTGACACCAGCATCCGCCAACCGATCGAGGAGGTGATCGGCGACGGTGTATGTCATCGGTGCGAGGCGCTGCCGCTGAAGTGGAAGGGGATCGCCAGAGACGCCGCGACGCAGAGGATGCCGACGATGAACACCAGCGCCTGGATCGGCACGATCGAGAACGAGATGCCGATCAGGAAGATTCCGCCGAGCAACAGGATCAGAGCGATGACGTACATGTGTGGTTGCCTCCTCAGGCCAGGCTACCTTGCGACGGGCCTTCGCCGAAGCCGATGGGGTGACGCATCCTCGTCACGATCCGGTGACCCGATCGACACCTCCGAGGGCCAGGATGGGTAGCGTGACGACGTTCCCGCTCATCCCGACCGGGGCACCGCGCCCCGCGCCGGTCCCGCACAAGAAGAAGATGCGCGGCGGCGATCGGCTGTCGGCGACGCTGATGCTGGTGGGCGTCGCGATCGCGATGGTGTGGGCCAACCTGCCCGGCGAGACGTACCACCAGTTCTGGGACCTTCCGCTGGGCGCCTCGTTCGGCGACGCGTCGTGGACGTTCAGCCTCCACGCTCTCGTGAACGAGGGCTTCATGACGCTGTTCTTCTTCCTCGTCGGTCTGGAAGTCAAGCGCGAGCTCACCGTCGGCGAGCTCACCGACCGGTCGCGAGCGGTCGTGCCGATCGCGGCGGCCGTGGCGGGGCTCGTCCTCCCCGCGGGGATCTTCCTCCTCTTCAACCTCGCCGACGGCGAGTTCGACGCGTGGGGCGTGGTGATCTCGACCGACACCGCCTTCCTCCTCGGAGCCCTCGCCCTCATCGGGCCGAAGTTCTCGTCGCGACTGCGGACGTTCCTGCTCACCCTCGCCGTCGTCGACGACATCGGTGCGCTCCTGGTCATCGGGCTCTTCTACAACAGCGGCCTCAACCCGGTGCCCTTCGTGATCGCCCTGGTGCTGATGGTGCTCATCGCCCTCGTGAGGTTCTTGCCGGTCGGGCGCGGTTTCGCCTACGGCGTGCTGGGCGCGGCGCTCTTCGTCGTGGTGTACCTGGCCGGCGTGCACCCCACGCTCGCGGGCGTCGCGGTGGCGTTGCTCATCCCCGTCTTCCCGCCGCGGCGCAACGATGTCGAGCGATCGGTCGAACTCACCAGGGCGTTCCGCGAATCGCCCAACCCCGCGTACGCGGCGGCGGTCACGCGGAGCCTGCGCGAATCGATCTCGATCAACGAGCGCATCGACACGGGCCTGCGTCCCTACGTCTCGTTCGCGATCCTCCCCGTCTTCGCCCTCGCCAACGCCGGGGTGCACATCGACGGCGACACGCTGCGCGACGCGCTCGTCTCGCCCGTCGCGTGGGGCATCGTCGCCGGTCTCGTACTCGGGAAGTTCCTCGGCATCACTCTCGCCACGTGGCTGGTCGGCGTCGTCGGCCGCGGCCAGCTCGCCCCCGGTCTCAGCCTCCACCGCGTCGCCGGTGGTGCCGCGCTCTCGGGGATCGGCTTCACGATCTCGCTCTTCCTCGTGCCGATCGCCATCAGTGATCCCCACACGCAGGATCTCGCGCGCGTGGCCGTTCTCGCCGCATCCGTCATCGCGTTCTTCCTGGGGTGGGCGATCCTCACGGTCGGCGACCGCATCAGCCCTCCGCACCCGGTCGGTTTCACGCTCGCGCGCCCGGTCGACCCGCAGCGCGACCACATCAAGGGCTCGATGGACGCGCCGTACGAGATCGTCGAGTACGGCGATTTCGAGTGCCCGTTCTGCAGTCGCGCGACCGGATCGGTGGATGCTGTGCGTGAGCGCTTCGGCGACGACATCCGCTGGGTGTGGCGTCACCTGCCGCTCGACCAGCCCCACCCGCACGCGCAGGAGGCGGCCCAGGCGGCGGAGGCCGCAGCGATGCAGGGGCGGTTCTTCGAGATGGCGGGCAAGCTCTTCGCGCACCAGAAGAACCTCGAGCGGGACGACCTGTTCCGCTACGCCGAGATGCTCGGGCTCGACCCCGACCGGTTCGCCGACGACTTCGTCTCGCCGAAGGTCGCCCATCACATCCAGGACGACCGGCTCGACGCCGAGATCATGGATCTGAACACCACGCCGACGTTCTTCCTCAACGGTCGGCGGCACATCGGCCCCTACGACTCGGCGACCCTGATCCGGGGGCTCGAGAACAGCCCCCCGATGCCCGCGAAGACGCCCGCCGTCTGAGAGTCCGCGACACCCGGATGCTGCGGCGCGTCCGCCCGGGTGTCTTGGACTCTCAGCGGGTGGAGCGCGGCGCGTCGGCGAGCAGCGAGGTCGCCAGCATCGTCGACCCGGCGACGGCGGCGGGCATGACGGCCACCGCCCCCAGCGGCACGAGGAAGC
Source organism: Microbacterium sp. Gd 4-13 (assembly GCF_003095395.1). Lineage (GTDB taxonomy): Bacteria > Actinomycetota > Actinomycetes > Actinomycetales > Microbacteriaceae > Microbacterium. The sequence continues at coordinate 239,297 of NZ_QEIJ01000003.1, read as the reverse complement.
AGAGCTGCGTCGCGACGCCGAACCCGAGTGCCTGGCCGCGCCGCGCACGCAGCAGGCGGCGGCGCTGGGCGCGGTCGACGCCGCGGGCGGTGAGGGCGCGCGAGGTGAGCTCGTCGGTCAGCAGCCAGCCGGTGAGCACGACGCCGAGCACGGCACCCACCGCGCCGCCGACCACGGGCACGAGGCCGACCAGCGCGGTCAGAAGTGCCACGCCGATGCCGCGGGCGATGAGCCAGACGGTGTCGACGAGGGCGCGCGCGAAGCCGTAGCGCACGTCGGGCACCTCGCCGAGCTCCTCCTCGACCGACCGCCAGATGCGGTCGTAGAAGGGTTCGCCGATCAGGAGCGTGAGGGCGGTGAACGACACGACGGCGATCACCAGTGCGGCGCCGAGGGTGGCCGCCCCCGCCGCGAAGCGCACGACCGAGACCCAGATCTCGGGCCACCCGTCGGTGAAGGGCGTGACGGCGGTCGCGATGCCGGGGAGGAACACGGCGAGGGTGATCACCCCGGCCAGCAGCACGAGCCCCACGATGAGAGCGGGCACGAGACCCGCCGCCATCACTCCGGGACGACGACGCCACCAGCCGAATCCGCGCGCGAGCATGCCCACGCCCGCACCGAACTGCTTCACATCCACAGCCTAGGACGCCGGGTACCGGCGCCCGGATGCGGCGGGCTGGTGCGCCCTCTCGCCGGGCTGCCGTGTCAGCGGTCGTAGGCCGAGGCGCTTCGCACCGAGGCCATCACGGTGAACTTGCTGTTGCGGGCGATCTGGCGGGTGGGCCCGACGACCCGCTCGAGGGCCGGGCGGTAGAGGAGAGCGGAGTTCCAGACGGTCCACAGCTCGCCGCCCGGGCGGAGCACGCGGGCGGCGTCGGCGAAGAGCCGCGCGGCGACCCCCTCGTAGACGGCCGCGCCCACGTGGAAGGGCGGATTCAGCGCGATGAACGACACGCTCGCGTCGTCGAGCAGCGAGAGAAGATCGTCGCGTTCGACGCGAACGAGGTCGCTCACCCCGTTCGCCGCGGCCGTCGCGCGGGCCGACGCGACAGCGGCGGCCGACTGGTCGGAGGCGTACGCGTGCAGTCCCTGCCGGGCGAACGTCGCCGCGACCACGCCCGTGCCGCACGCCATGTCGACCACCGGGTCGTCGGCGGTGCCCCCGCCCGCTACGCGCCCCGAGAGGTTGTCGAGCAGGAACCGCGTGCCGATGTCGACGGAGGTGCCCGCGAACACCCCGCCGTACGCGCACACGACGAGGCCGTCGTGGGTGGCGCTCCGGGGCTCGGGATCGTGCCCGTCCTTCGGGCCGCGCGCGACGAGCACGCGCGACTTCTGGCGGGCGTGGGTGACGTCGACCACGTCGAAGTGGCGACGCAGCACGTCGTTCATGGCGACGGTCATGTGCTTGATGCGTCCACCGGCGAAGACGGTGACACCGCGGGAGGCGTGGCGCGCGATGAGCGCTGCGACGTCGTCGAGCTCGTCGAGCGACCTCGGCAGCCGCAGCAGCACGACCTCGGCGTCGCGCACGAGGTCGGCGTCGAACGGCAGCGACGAGAAGGCGTCGTCGTCGACCGCGAGCCGCTCGGCGTTCGCGGCGAGGGCGCGTTCACCGGTCAGCGGGTCTTGGTGCACGCGGATGCGGCGCGCTCCCTCGGCGGCGGAGGCGAGGGTGAGGGCGCCGTGGGTGTCGCCGATGACGACGAGGGCGCCGTCGTCGAGGGCCGCCCGTGCGCCGGCCGACTCGTCGAGGAGGAGGCGGTCGGCAGCATCCGCCGCGAGGAGCTCGGGCGCCTCGACATCGGGCCAGCGGCGAAGGGTGTCGAAGGGGAAGGTCATCCTCGCCACGGTAGTCGGCCCGCCGGCAGATGACGCATCTGCGGAGGCCGGGAATAGTCTGAGCGCCGCGCGGTTGAACTTGATACGCACGCACTCAACTACGTAATATCAAGTTGAGTCGCACACGCTCACCTTCATCCAGGAGACATCAGGGACATGCCCGAAGACTTCACTTCCCCCGACGGCCACGGCGCGAGTTCGTTCGACGAGTTCCTCGCCCGCTACCTCGCCGGCGAGCAGGCGCGCGCCGAGCGGTCGATCGATCTCAGCCGTTTCCTCAGCTCCCGCACGCAGGAGGCGCTCCAGCGCGCCGGACGGTTCGCCCTCGAGCGCGGCCAGCGCGAGCTCGACGCGCTCCACGTCCTGCGCATCCTCGTCGACCAGTCGCCGGCGAACGAGGCCGTCCAGCGCATCGGCGCCGATCCCCGCGCCATCGCGCGCGCAACCGAAGGACGCCTGCCCGCAGCATCCGCTCCCGCCGACGTCGATGGAGCGGTCGTCACCGCATCGGTGCAGCGTGCGCTCTTCCTGGCCTACCAGGTCGCCCGCAGTGCGGGTTCGACCTACGTCGACCCCGAGCACCTCTTCTTCGCTCTCGTGCTGGCGCAGGACGCCCCCGCCGGGCAGATCCTCGCCCAGGCGGGTGTCACCGCCGAAGCGCTGACGCAGGCCGTGCGCGAGACCGTGACCCCGGGCACCGACGCCTCCGACTCCGCGGCGCCGTCGGAGACGCCGATGCTCGACCGCTTCGGCACCGACCTCACCGCGCGCGCCGAGGCGGGAGACCTCGACCCCGTGATCGGACGCAGCGACGAGATCGAGCAGACGATCGAGATCCTCAGCCGCCGCACCAAGAACAACCCGGTGCTCGTCGGCGAGGCCGGCGTCGGCAAGACCGCGATCGTCGAGGGACTCGCGTCGGCGATCGTGGCCGGCTCCGTGCCCGAGCAGTTGCGCGGTAAGCGCGTCATCGCACTCGACCTCCCGGCGATGCTCGCCGGAACGCGCTACCGCGGCGACTTCGAAGAGCGCCTCACGCAGACCATGGACGAGGTCTCCGCCCGCAAGGGCGAAGTCATCCTCTTCATCGACGAGGTGCACACCGTCGTCGGTGCCGGCGGCGGGGGAGAGGGCGCCATGGACGCCGGCAACATCCTCAAGCCGCGCCTGGCGCGGGGCGACCTGCACCTCGTCGGCGCCACGACCCTCCGCGAGTACCGCACCATCGAGAAAGACCCGGCGCTGGAGCGCCGGTTCCAGCCCGTGCGTGTGGGCGAGCCCTCGATCGAAGACGCCGTGCTGATCCTCCGGGGTCTGCGCCCGGCTTACGAGGAGCACCACGGTGTGAGCTTCACCGACGAGGCCCTCCGCGCCGCGGTCGAGCTCTCCGACCGGTACGTGAGCGACCGCGTGCTGCCCGACAAGGCGATCGACCTCATCGACCAGGCCGGAGCGCGCCTGCGCCTGCGGCTCGGCGTGAAGGTCGACGTGTCGGAGCTCGTCGCCCGGCTCGCGACCCTCGAGGCCGACAAGAACGCCGCGGTCTCGGCCGAGCACTACGAGGAGGCCTCCCGCATCCGCGATGAGATCTCTTCGGTGCAGGAGAAGCTGGATGCGGCGACCTCCGCGGGCGCGTCGGCCACGGCCTCGTCGGCCATCGTCGGCGAGCCCGAGATCGCCGCAGTCATCAGCCGAGCCACGGGGATCCCCGTGAACCGTCTCACCGAGACCGAGCGCGGACGCCTCGCCACCCTCGAGGACGAACTGCACGGTCGCGTGATCGGGCAGGACGCCGCCGTGACCTCCGTCGCGACGGCGGTGCGCCGCAACCGCACCGGCATGGGCGACGCGAACCGGCCCGTCGGGTCGTTCCTCTTCCTCGGTCCGACCGGAGTCGGCAAGACCGAGCTCGCCAAGGCGCTCGCCGCGTCGCTCTTCGACGACGAGGGCGCGGTCATCCGCTTCGACATGAGCGAGTTCGGCGAGCGGCACACGGTGTCGCGTCTCGTGGGGGCCCCTCCGGGATACGTCGGCTACGACGAGGCGGGACAGCTCACCGAGCGCGTTCGGCGCAACCCGTACTCGATCGTGCTGTTCGACGAGATCGAGAAGGCGCACCCCGACGTGTTCAACCTGCTGCTGCAGGTGCTCGACGACGGTCGGCTCACCGACGGCCAGGGCCGCACGGTCGATTTCCGCAACACCGTGGTGATCATGACGTCGAACATCGGCAGCGAGTTCCTCGCGTCGCGCGCGGGGGCCATCGGTTTCATCGCCGACGGCGGAGGAGCCACCGGCTTCGGATCCGAGAAGGATCTGCGCGACCGGGTCATGGGGCGCCTGCGCGAGGCCATGCGGCCGGAGTTCCTCAACCGCATCGACGACATCGTGCTGTTCCGCAAGCTCGACCGTGAGCAGCTGCGCGAGATCGTGCGGCTCATGCTCGGCACGACCGAGAAGCGCCTCGCCCGCCGCGAGGTGTCGATCGAGATCACCGAGACCGCGATCGACTGGCTCGCCGAGCACGGGTACGAGCCCGAGTACGGCGCCCGGCCGCTGCGCCGGCTCATCCAGCGCGAGATCGACGATCGCGTCGCCGACCTGTTCGTCACGGGCGCGCTCGTCGACGGGGGAGCGGTGACGGTGGATGCCGCCGACGGCGCCCTCGTCGTGCGTCCCGCCGCCCTCGCCCCCCAGGCCGCCTGACCCCGGCCGCCCGCCCCCTGACCGCGAGACCGCTCGTGCGCGGCGAGACCCTGGCTTTCGACCACGGTCTCGTCGCGCCGACGCGGTCTCGCGGTCTGTGGCGGGGGCTGACAGAGTGGGGAGCATGACCGCACGCGTATCGATCGGGGTTGCCGGCACGCTCGGACCGGAGGCGGTCGCACGTCTCGCACCGGCGGTCGAGGCCGCCGGCTTCGCGGCGCTGTGGGTGAACGACACCCCCGACGGCGATGCCCTCGCCGCGCTCGCCGCCGCCGCCGAGGTCACCGACCGGCTGACCCTCGCGACGGGGGTCATCCCGGTCGACCGACGCTCGGCCGAGACGATCGCCCGCGAGGTGCTGACCGCGGGGATCCCGCAGGAGCGACTCGTGCTCGGAATCGGCTCGGGCGTCTCCCCGAAGGGCGCGCTCGCGCGCGTGGGCGAGGCCGTCGAGGCGCTCCGATCCGAGCTCGACGCCCGCGTGGTGGTCGGGGCGCTGGGGCCGAAGATGCGGATGCTGGGAGCCGAACGCGCCGACGGAGTTCTGCTCAACTGGGTTCCCGCCTCCGCGGCCGCCGTCCAGTCCGCCGAGCTCCACGCGGCATCGGCCGACACCCGCGTCTGCGTCTACGTGCGCACCGCGATCGACCCCGCAGCATCCGACCGGCTCGCCGCCGAGACCGCGCGGTACGCCTCGTATCCGAACTATGCGGCGAACTTCGCTCGGCTGGGAGTCGACGCGACCCAGACGACGTTCCGCGACGAGGCGGAGCTGCGCGAACGCCTCCCCGCCTACCGGGCCGTAGTCGACGAGGTGGTGCTCCGCGCGATCACGGCCGACGACGGGGTCGACGCTCTGCTCGACTTCGTCGCTCGCACCGCCCCCTGACGCGGGCCGCGGCGACTAGGATCGCCCCCATGCAGCAGCGCACCCTCGGACGCACCGGTTTCTCCGTCTCTCCCATCGGCCTCGGCACCTGGCAGCTCGGTGCCGACTGGGGCGATGTCGACGAGGCCAGCGCCTTCGACGTGCTCGGTGCCTCGGTCGACGCCGGAGTGACGTTCTTCGACACGGCCGACGTCTACGGCGACGGGCGCAGCGAGCAGTTCATCGGGCGCTTCCTCGCTCAGCGTCCGGGCCACGGCATCACGGTCGCCACCAAGATGGGCCGGCGCGGCCCGCAGGAGCCGGGGGAGTTCACGCTCGACCACTTCCGCGCGTGGACCGACCGCTCGCGCGAGAACCTGGGCGTCGACACGCTCGACCTCGTACAGCTGCACTGCCCGCCGACGCCGGTGTTCTCCACCGATGCGGTCTACGACGCCCTCGACACCCTCGTCGCCGAGAAGCGGATCGCCCACTACGGCGTGAGCGTCGAGACCTGCGACGAGGCGCTCGCCGCCATCGCGCGCCCGGGCACGGCGAGCGTCCAGATCATCGTCAACGCCTTCCGGCTCAAGCCGCTCGACGAGGTGCTCCCCGCGGCGGCCGAGGCCGGCGTCGGCATCATCGTGCGCGTACCGCTCGCGTCGGGCCTGCTCAGCGGCAAGTACACCGAAGACACCACGTTCGCCGCATCCGACCACCGCACCTACAACCGCGACGGCAGCGCGTTCGACGTGGGCGAGACCTTCGCGGGCGTCGACTTCGAGACCGGCGTGCGGGCGGCGCGCGAGTTCGCCGCCCTCGTTCCCGAGGGCGTGACCCCCGCCGCCGCCGCGCTCTCGTGGGTCGCGAACCTTCCCGGCGTGACCACCGTCATCCCCGGGGCGCGCAACCGGGCCCAGGCCGAGGGCAACGCCGCGGCGGGCACGGTCGTGCTGCCGGACGGATTCGATGCCGGCGTGCACGAGATCTACGACCGATACTTCCGCGAGGCCGTGCACCCGCGTTGGTGATGCCGACCGCTGGCACACTGGACGCATGAGCGAATCGGCCGGTCGTCGACGACTCCGCACGACCGGGCGGTGGTCGCTGGCAGCTCTCCTGCTGGGCGCCGGCCTGTCGCACCTGACCTGGGGGCGTCGCGGCTACCGCATCGTCGTGCCCGAGTGGGCGGTGCGGATGCTGCGTCTGGACAAGGACGCGATCGTGGTCGCCTCGGGCGTGGTCGAGGGGCTGCTCGGTGCGGCTCTCCTGGTGCTGCCGCGGGACCGACAGCGCATCGGCGGGCTGATCGCGGCATTCTTCGTCGCCGTGTTCCCCGGGAACGTGCATCACTGGCGCAGCGGTCGACCCGTGCCGGGCATGCGCACCGATCGCGCCCGATTCGCGCGGCTCTTCCTGCAGCCGGTGCTCGTCGCGTGGGCGATCTGGGCCACCCGATCCGACGGTCGCCGCCGATGACCCGACGCGCGGTCGTCGCCGGCGGAAGCGGGTTCGTCGGCACCGCGGTCATCGCCTCGCTGCGTGACGAGGGATATCTCGTCACGCAGATCGGCCGGCGCGGGCCCGACGCCTCGTGGGGCGATTCCGACGGCATCCGCCGCACGATCGACGGGGCCGAACTGCTCGTCAACCTCGCCGGCAAGAGGGTGGATTGCCGCTACACCGACGCGAACCGCGACGAGATCTTGCGCTCGCGCGTAGAGACGACGCGGGAGCTCCGCGAGGCGGTCGCGGACGTCGAGTCGCCGCCGGCCGTGTGGCTGAACGCGAGCACCGCGACGATCTACCGGTACGCCCTCGATCGCCCGCAGTCCGAGGACGGCGGCGATCTCGGATCGGGCTTCTCCGTCGACGTGGCGCGGGCGTGGGAGCAGGAGCTCTTCGCCGACGACCTTCCGGCTACCCGCCGCGTCGCGCTGCGCATGGCGATCGTGTTCGGCGACGGCCCGGCGACCGCGATGCTCCTGCGGCTGGCCCGCCTCGGGCTCGGCGGGTCACAGTACGACGGCCCGTGGTTCCCGCACCGCCGCTACCGCGGCATCGGCCAGCATCCGACCGGCGACGATCGCGCGCCGTGGCACCGGTCGCGGGGCCGCCAGCGCTTCAGCTGGATCCACCTCGACGATGTGGTCGGGTCGATGCGGTTCCTTCGCGAGACCCCGTCGCTGTCGGGGCCGATCAACCTCTCGGCCCCGAATCCGACCGACAACCGCGGTGTCATGGCGGCGCTGCGGCGGGCGGTGGGCGCACCGGTCGGAATCCCGGCGGCCCGGTTCATGCTGGAGCCGGCGCTGTGGGCGCTCGGCGCCGAGTCGGAACTGCTGTTGAAGAGCCGCTGGGTCGTGCCCGATCGCCTGGTGGAGGCCGGCTACGTCTTCCGCTATCCCGAGCTGGAGCCCGCGCTCCGCGACGTCGCGCGACGCTAGCGCGGTCGGCGAGCACGTCCTCCGCGCGACGGGTCGTTGAGCGCCCCCGACACCGGTGTCGGGGGTCGGTGCGATGATTCGAGGATGCTGCTCGCCGACCTCGTCACGACGCTCGACGCGGTCACCGCAACGCGCTCGCGTCTCGCCAAGACCCAGGCTCTCGCCGACCTCCTCACCGCCGCGCGCCCCGATGAGGTCGAGCCGTTGGTCGGGCTCGCGACCGCGTCGCTCCGGCAGGGTCGGCTCGGTGTGGGCTGGCGATCGCTGGGAGCACTGGAGGTGTCGCACGCCGCAGACCCCACGCTGACGATCGGCGATGTCGACGAGACGTTCACCGCGCTCGCCGCCGTGGGTGGGGCGGGGTCGGCGGCCGAGCGCGCCTCGATGCTGCGCGGGCTCGCCGAGCGCGCGACCGCGGCCGAGTGGGAGTACCTCACGCACGCCATGCTGGGCGAGCTGCGCACCGGGGCTCTTGAGGGCGTGCTGCTCGACGCGATCGCACGCGCCGCCGAACGCGACCTCACCGTCGTCCGGCGTGCGGCGATGCTCTCGGGCGACACCGGCATGACCGCGCGCATCGCGCTCACCGAGCCCGCGATGGCACTCTCCGACATCGGACTCGTCGTGGGTACACCCGTGATGCCGATGCTGGCGGCGACCGCCACCACCGTCGGCGAGGCGCTCGCGGAGTTCGGCACGGCCTCGGTCGAATACAAGCTCGACGGCGCGCGCATCCAGGTGCATCGCCGGGGCGACGAGGTGCACGTCTACACGCGTTCCCTCGCCGAGGTGACCCACCGTGTTCCCGAGATCGTCGAGGTCGTGTGCGCGCTCCCGGCAGAAGACGTCATCCTCGACGGCGAGACGCTCGCGCTCGACGAGAGCGGTGCGCCGCGGCCTTTCCAAGACACGATGGCGCGCTTCGGGGCCGACGTGGCACGCGAGGTCATCCTTCGACCGCGCTTCTTCGACATCCTCCACCTCGACGGTCGCGACCTGCTCGACGAGCCCCAGGCCGTCCGCGCGGCCGAACTCGCCCGCGTCGTCGGCGAGCTGCGCGTGCCGGCTCTCGTCACCGACGACACCGTCGCGGCCGACGACTTCGCGCGCGGCGCGCTCGACGCCGGGCACGAGGGCGTCATGGTGAAGGCGATCGACGCGCCGTACATGGCCGGGCGCCGCGGCAAGACGTGGCTGAAGGTGAAGCCCGTCCACACGTTCGACCTGGTCGTGCTCGGCGTCGAGCGCGGTTCCGGACGCCGTTCGGGGTGGCTGTCGAACCTCCACCTGGGCGCTCATGACCCCGACGGCGAGTTCGGCGAACCCGGCGGATTCGTCATGGTGGGTAAGACCTTCAAGGGCCTGACCGACGGACTCCTCCGCTGGCAGACCGAGTACTTCCCGACGATCGCCACCGCCGAGACGGCGTACGCCCTGACGCTGGCACCCTCGACCGTCGTCGAGATCGCGATCGACGGCGTGCAGCGGTCGACGCGATACCCCGGTGGTGTGGCGCTACGGTTCGCGCGCGTGAAGGGGTACCGCACCGACAAGCGAGCGCCCGAGGCCGACACCATCCAGACGCTGCGAGGGATGCTGCGCGACTGATTCTGAGCGCACTCCGCGCTCTCTGTACGTCGGACGCCGACGCCGATGCCCACCCTGGAGGGCATGTTTCGGGGCGCTCTTTTCGGGTCGGGGCGCGGGTTTTCGTGCCCCAGTGCGAATAGTGCGCCCCAAACCCGGGGGTGACGCCGCGGGCACGGGCCGCGGGTGCGGTCGGGCGGCTCGGGTTGCGGGAAGCGTGCGCCGTGTGACGGATGCTGCGCGGCACGACGCCTGGCTTCGGGGCGCACTTTTCGGGTCTGGGCGCGGGTTTTCGTGCCCCAATGCGAATACTGCGCCCCAAACCCCGGGGCACGCGCCGCGTCCGGGGTCGGGTGGCTCGGGTTGTGGGGGGCGTGCGCCGTGTGACGGATGCTGCGCGGCACGGCGCCTGGCTTTGGGGCGCTCTTTTCGGGTCGGGGCGCGGGTTTCCGCGCCCCAGTGCGAATAGTGCGCCCCAAACCCGGGGGTGACGCCGCGGGCACGGGCCGCGGGTGGGGTCATGCGGGGCGGGCGACCGCCCGCACCAGGACGACGTTCGATGCCTCGTCGACCTCGACGACCTCGGGGTGGGCCTTGACGAAGTCGGAGAAGCTGCGGAAGCCGAGCCCCTTCTCGCTGAACGAGGGGTCGAGGCGCTTCATGAGGTCTTTGAGCGCCGAGGCGTGCAGCCACTCCTCGTCGGCCCGTTCGTTCTCGAGCTGCAGCGCTCGCTCCAGCAGGTTGACCGACGGGTCGGTCGACCGTTTGCGTGCGCGGCTGCGCGCGGGCGCAGCATCCTTCTTCGAGGGTGTCTCCCGGACGACTCCGGGGAGGGAGTCGTAGGCGTCGAAGCGGTCGCACGCCGAGGCGAGCGCCTTGGCCGTCGAGCCGGCGACACCCACGCCCACGACGTATCGCCCCAGGCGCTTGCAGCGCTGTGCCAGCGGTACGTAGTCGGAATCGCCCGCGACGATGACCACGTGCGTGAGATCCGGCAGGCGGAACATGTCTTCGACGGTATCGACCGCGAGACGTATGTCGGCGCCGTTCTTCGCGTAGGCGGCGGCCGGGAACAACTGCACGAGATCGATCGATCGAGCGACGAGCTGAGCGCGATACTCCGCGTTCACCGGCGATGACCAGTCGGCATATGCCCTCGTGAGCACGAGCGTGCCGAAAGATGCCGCGTAGTCGATGATCGCTCCGACGTCGATCGTTGCGGCAGCCAACCGCTCGGCGACCTCGGGGGTGACGGGGCTCTCGGCGATCCGCTGGCGGTCGCGGGAATACGCGTTCCGGCCGTGCACACGGTCGTACCACGACATCACGATGTTGTCGAAGTCCAGATAGACGGCGACGCGGGCGGTCTGCGTTTCGGGCATTGCTCCAGTCTGCTCCCGTCAGCCCTCGTCGGGGTACCGCAGTCCGATCTGCGCGCGCACCGCGTCGAGCGTGCCCATGATCGCCACCGTCTCGTCGATGGGGAGCACGTCGCCGGCGAGGTTGCCCTCGGCGACGAGCTTCTCGGCGTGCAGCGCCTGGTACTGCATGCCGCGACCCTCGATCTCGGAGCGGAACTCTTCGACGACCTCGCCGTCGGGGCGGGTGACGCGGAACGAGGTCGGGGTGTACCAGACCCGATCGATGTCGATGCGTGCCTCGGTGCCGACGATGTGGGCGGTGTTCGGGCCGGCGCCCCGCGACGACGACACCGTCGTGGAGAGCGCGCCGTCCGCGTGGCGGAAGATCGTGGCGATCTCGGCATCGGTGCCGGCGTCCGAGATCCGCGCCTGCGCGCTGACCTCGGTCGGTTCACCCAGGATGTCCCAGGCGAAAGACACCGGATAGATCCCGAGGTCGAGCAGGGCGCCTCCGCCGAGTTCGATCGCGTTCAGACGGTGCGTGGGGTCGTCGCTGATCTTCTGCGTGTGATCGGCGAAGAGGGTGCGCACCTCGCCGAGCACGCCGGATGCGACGAGCTCGCGGATGCGGATCATGTGGGGCAGATAGCGGGTCCACATCGCCTCCATTGCGAGCAGCCCGCGCTCCGCCGCGCGATCGCGAACGGCGGCGGCCTGCGTGGCGTTGAGGGTGAAAGGCTTCTCCACCAGCACGTGCTTGCCGTGGTCGAGGGCGAGGAGGGCGTTGTCGGCGTGGAACGGATGCGGCGTCGCGATGTACACGATGTCGACCTCGGGGTCGGCGACCAGGTCTTCATACGACCCGTACGCGCGGGGTATGCCGAATTCTGCCGCGAACTCCTTCGCCGCCTCGATCCGGCGCGAGCCGACGGCCGTGACCGTGCGTCCCGCCGTCTTCAGGTCGCTCGTGAATGCGTGCGCGATCCCGCCCGTGGCGAGGATGCCCCATCGAAGTCCGTCCATGACTCCGAGACTAACCGGGCGTAGTCTCGACGAGTGTCGTCCCCGGTCGAGAGATTCCGCGAACTGCTGCGCATCCCCACGGTCTCGCACGTCGACCCGGCACGTGTCGACGTCGGCGCGTTCGACGCCTTCCACGAAGGTCTCGAACGCCTGTATCCCCGGCTGCACGCGGCACTCGAGCGCGAGGTCGTGAGCGGTCACGCGCTCCTCTACCGGTGGCGCGGGGCCAGCGACGCAGAACCTCTCGTGCTCATGGCGCACATGGACGTGGTGCCCGTCGTCGCGGAGGAGTGGCAGCATCCGCCGTTCGCGGCCGAGATCACCGGAACCGGGGCCGACGCGAGGATCCACGCGCGCGGCGCCATCGACGACAAGGGCGCGCTCGTCGCAATCGTCGAGGCCGTGGAAGGCCTGCTCGCCGACGGCGTGACACCAGCGCACGACGTGTACCTCGCGTTCGGTCATGACGAGGAGATCGGCGGCACGGGTGCGCAGGCGATCGTCGACGTGCTGCACGCGCGAGGCGTGCGCCCGTCACTCGTGATCGACGAAGGGGGCGCGGTCGTCCGGGGGGCGGTGCCGGGCGTCTCGGCGCCGACGGCCATGATCGGCGTGGCCGAGCGGGGAATCCTCTCGCTCGCACTCACGGTTCCCGAACGCGGCGGGCACGCCTCGACACCCCCGGCCATGCCCGCGACGGCGAGGCTCGCACGCGCCATCGACCGCCTGCGGCGTCGCCCGTTCCCTCGACGCCTGGCTTCGCCCGTCCGCGCGATGCTGGCGACCGCGGCACCGCACGCCTCGGGGGCGCTCCGACCCGTGCTGCGCCGGCTCGACGGGTTCGGGCCGCTGCTGGCCCGCGTGCTGTCGCGTCTCGGCCCCGAGCTCAACGCCATGGTGCGCACCACCGCGGTCGTCACCGAGCTGTCGGGCTCCGACGGGCAGAACGTGCTCGCGACGCACGCCCGGGCCACGGTCGACATCCGCCTCCTGACCGGCGACACGGTCGATTCCGCGGTCGCGCACGTCCGTCGCGCCGTCGCCGACCCGTCGGTCGAGATCGAGGTGCTGCGGGGAAACGATCCGTCTGCCGTGTCGCCCTGGCGCGGCGACGCCTGGCGGCGCGTCGCCCGAGCGGTGCACGCGACGCTCGGCGACGACGTCGTGCCGCTTCCCTACCTGCAACTGGGTGCGAGCGACAGCCGGTGGTTCACCCGCATCAGCGACGCCGTCTATCGGTTCGCGCCGTTCACCCTGAGCGCCGACGAGCGCGCGGCGCTCCACTCGCACGACGAGCGGATCGGCGTCGACACCTGGCTGCGGGGGATCGAGTTCTACCGGGCGGTCATCCTCGACCGGTGAGCGGGCGGGGCGGGTCGTCGGAGACCCCCAGGAGGAACGCGGCGATGCCGGTGGCGGTGCCTTCGAGCACCGGGCCGCGCCCGAACGACCAGTCGGCATCGGTCGCCCTCACCGTGCGGCCCTTGACCACCGCGCGGCGGTCGAACGGGGCGGATCCGGCGAGCCACAGCGAGACGATGCCGGCCGCGGTGGCGTCGAGGCCGGGGTCGGTGTCGGCGCTGCGCGCCAGCAGCAGCAGCGCTCGCGCGCCGGAGGCCAGGGCACGCGGGTGACGGCGTCGACCGGTGCGGATGGTCTCGCCCAGCCGCGTGAGCCCGGTGGGGGTCGGCTCGACCGCCAGGGCGGCGAACTCGTCCCGCAGGTCGGCGTCGTCGAGGAAGGCCGGGAGCAGCGGTGCGCGGTCGGCCGCGTCGGCGGTGATGATCGCGGACGCCCGGTCGACGATGTCGGCGAGGGTGCCGCGTCGGTCGTTCGATACGCCGGTCTCGGCGCCGTGGGGGCGGCCGCTCAGCGGCAGAAAACGCGCGAAGTCCGACATCGCGCCAGTGTATTGGCGCGGCAGGAATGTGACAGAATCCGTTGCGAGTCGAGCGATGTGACTGTCACATGCTCGCAGCCGGCCCGAAGCGCCTCCGACGAGGATGTCGCGTGTGACCGTGCACATGCAGGAGGCGGTAGATGAGCGACGACGCGGGAGGGCGACGGCCCAGCATCCGTGATGTCGCGCGCCTCGCCGAGGTGTCGCATCAGACCGTCTCGCGCGTGCTGAACGATCATCCGAGCATCCGTCCCGAGACGCGTGCGCGGGTGGTCGAGGTCATGGCCCAACTGCAATACCGGCCCAATCGCGCCGCGCGAGCGCTGGTGACATCGCGTTCGCAGACGATCGGGATCCTGGCCGCCGGCTCGACGACCTACGGTGCCGCGTCGAGCATCGCGGCGATCGAGACCGCCGCCCGCACCCGCGGTTACTGGGTGAGCACCGCGAACATCGACGTGAAGGACCCCGAGTCGATACCCGCCGGCATCGCCCATCTGATGGCGCAGTCCGTCGACGGACTCGTCGTCATCGCACCCCAGGTGCGCGTGCTGCGGGCGCTCGCCGCCGAGCAGCTCGACGTTCCCTATGTGACCCTGCAGTCCACCGAATTGGACGCCGACCACACCCTTTCGGTCGACCAGGTCGCCGGTGCACGACTGGCGACGAGGCACCTCATCGAACTCGGGCACCGCAGCATCTACCACTTGGCCGGACCCCAGGATTGGATCGAGGCGGAGGCGAGGATGCGGGGATTCCTCGCCGAGATGTCGGCGAGCGACATCCCCACGACCGCGCCGATCCTCGGTGACTGGACCGCGGAGTTCGGCTACTACGCCGGGCGGGAGCTGCTGGGAGTCCGCGATTTCACGGCGATCTTCTCGTCGAACGACCAGATGGCGCTCGGTCTGCTCCACGCCATCCGGGACGAGGGTCTCGAGGTGCCCAGGGACGTGAGCATCGTCGGGTTCGACGACATCCCCGAGGCGGCGCACTTCTGGCCGCCGCTCACGACCGTGCGTCAGGACTTCGCCGAGCTCGGTCGACGATGTGTCGATGTGCTGCTCGGTTCCACCGACGCGCAGGCCTCTTCGCTCGTCCCCGAGCTGGTCGTCCGGCACTCCAGCGGCCCGGTTTCACGCCTCTGAACCTCGCGTTACCAAGCTGAGACGTGCCGCGCTTGACACCGGCGCCGCAGACCTGGCTATAGTTGCGCAATGTGAACGGTCACATGACCGCATCACACGGGTTGACGAAGGAGTCGTGATGGGCGCTGGCGATGCCGCCGAGCTGCACGACCCGTACGTGGCAGGCGTGAAGACCGAGGTCGCCGTGGCACGCGTGCGGGCCGATGTCGCGGCTCTCCACGCCGAGCTGGTGCGGTACGGACTCGTCGTCTGGACGGGCGGCAACGTGTCGGGTCGCGTCCCCGGAGCAGACCTGTTCGTCATCAAGCCGTCCGGTGTCTCGTACGACGACCTCGCCCCCGAGAACATGATCGTCTGCGACCTCGACGGCCAGGTCGTCGAGGGCACCCCGGGAAGCACCCGTGCGCCCTCGAGCGACACGGCGGCGCACGCGTACGTGTACCGCAACCTGCCCGAGGTCGGCGGCATCGTCCACACGCACTCGACCTACGCCGTGGCCTGGGCGGCACGCGGCGAAGAGATCCCGTGCACGATCGTGGCCGCTGCCGAGGAGTTCGGCGGCCCGGTGCCGGTGGGGCCGTTCGCGATCGTCGGCGACGACACGATCGGTCGCGGCATCGTCGACACCCTCCGGGGCTCGCGCTCGCGCGCCGTGCTGATGCGCAACCACGGTCCGTTCACGATCGGCGAGACCCCCCGCGACGCCGTGCGGTCAGCCGTGGTGCTCGAGGACGTCGCACGCACGGTGCACATCGCCCGCGAGGGCGGCGCGGTGGAGCCCCTCCCCACTGAGGCGATCGATCGCCTCCACGAGCGCAGCCGGTCGCTCGACCACCAGACCACCGTCGAGCGCCGGGTTACCCCGCCGCGTCGCGGTCGCCGTTCGGAGAAGACCTCCGGTCGGACAGCAGATAAATGAACACCGAAACACCAAGACGAAGAAGTCCTAAGAAAGGAATCACTGTGAAAGGCAAGAAGATTCTCGTCGCGGCGGTCGCCGCGGGAGCGCTCCTGCTTTCGGCCTGCTCCGGCGGCTCGACCGGCGGCACCGGCGGTGGCGAGGGCGGCGGCGGCCTCATCGGCGTCGCGATGCCCACCAAGAGCTCCGAGCGCTGGATCCAGGACGGCAACGCCGTGAAGGCTGCCCTCGAGGAGCAGGGCTACTCCGTCGACCTCCAGTACGCCGAGGACGACATCCCCACCCAGGTCTCGCAGATCGAGAACATGATCACCAAGGGTGCAGAAGCGCTCATCGTGGCCTCGATCGACGGCACGACGCTGACGGAGGTGCTGCAGAACGCTGCGGACTCCGACATCCCCGTCATCGCCTACGACCGCCTCATCCGCGACTCGGAGAACGTCAACTACTACGCGTCGTTCGACAACTTCCTCGTCGGTCAGCAGCAGGCGTGGTCGGTTCTCAACGGACTCGGTCTGACCGAGCTCGACGGCACGGCGATCTCCGGCGCGCCGGCAGGTCCGTTCAACATCGAGCTGTTCGCCGGTTCGCCCGACGACAACAACGCGACCTTCTTCTTCGACGGCGCCATGGACGTGCTCCAGCCGCTGATCGACGACGGAACGCTCGTGGTCAAGTCGGGTCAGACCGATTTCCAGCAGGTCGCGACGCTCCGCTGGGACGGCGAGACCGCTCAGAGCCGCATGGAGGACATCCTCACGGCGACCTACTCCGACGGCACGCAGGTCGACGCCATCCTGTCGCCCTACGACGGCATCTCGCGCGGCATCATCTCGGCACTCACCGACGCCGGCTACTCCGTCGGCGCCGAGTGGCCGATCATCTCCGGCCAGGACGCCGAGCTCGACTCGGTCAAGGCCATCAACCGCGGTGAGCAGTACGCGACGATCTTCAAGGACACGCGTCAGCTCGCTCAGGTCGCCGTCGACATGGCGGTCGCCCTGCTCAACGATGAGGAGCCCGAGGTCAACAACACCACGGACTACGACAACGGCGTGAAGGTCGTGCCGTCGTACCTCCTCGACCCGGTGATCGTGGTCAAGGACAACATCACCGAGGTTCTCGTCGACAGCGATTACTGGACCGCGGACGAAGTCGCCGGCTAACACCCGAAGAAACGACGGGCCGGGTGGCGAGAGCCGCCCGGCCCTGTCTGGGGAGAGGAGAGACAGCATGGCCGACAACATTCTGGAGATGCGCGGGATCACCAAGACGTTCCCGGGAGTGAAAGCGCTCTCGAACGTGACGCTGGGTGTCGCCCGTGGCGAGGTCCACGCGATCTGCGGCGAGAACGGCGCGGGGAAGTCGACCCTGATGAAGGTGCTCTCGGGTGTCTACCCGCACGGCACCTACGAGGGCGCGATTGTGTTCGAGGGCGAGGAGGTGGCGTTCAAGAACCTCCGCGACAGCGAGGCGAAGGGCATCGTCATCATCCACCAGGAGCTGGCGCTGAGCCCGTACCTGTCGATCGCCGAGAACATCTTCCTCAACAACGAGCGCGCGTCCGGCGGACTCATCGACTGGAACAAGACGAACTTCGAAGCCGCCGCGCTGCTCAAGCGCGTCGGGCTTCGCGACAACCCGACGACGAAGATCAACCAGATCGGGGTCGGCAAGCAGCAGCTGGTCGAGATCGCCAAGGCGCTGTCGAAAGAGGTCAAGCTCCTCATCCTCGACGAGCCGACAGCGGCATTGAACGACGAGGACTCCGCCCACCTGCTCGACCTCATCCTCCAGCTCAAGACGGAGGGCGTGACGTCGATCATCATCAGTCACAAGCTGAACGAGATCAAGCGCGTCGCCGACGCCGTCACGGTCATCCGCGACGGCAAGACGATCGAGACGATCTCCCAGGGCGACGTCACCGAGGACCGCATCATCAAGGACATGGTCGGTCGCGATCTGGAGCACCGCTACCCCGACCACGAGCCGCAGATCGGCGAAGAGCTTCTCCGCGTCGAGGACTGGACGGCTCACCACCCCCAGGACCCCACGCGCGTCATGGTCGACAACGTGTCGATCAATGTGCGCGCCGGTGAGATCGTCGGCATCGCCGGCCTCATGGGAGCCGGACGCACCGAGTTCGCGATGAGCCTGTTCGGCCGCAGCTACGGCACGCGCATCAGCGGCAAGGTGTTCATGCGCGGCAAGGAGATCAAGACCCGCACGGTCGCCGAGGCGATCGACAACGGCCTGGCCTACGCCACGGAGGACCGCAAGACCTTCGGGCTCAACCTGATCGAAGACATCAAGCGCAACGTGTCGATGGCCTCGCTCAAGAAGCTCGAGAAGGCCGGTCTCGTCAACGACAACGAGGAGTTCAAGGTCGCGAACGAGTACCGCCGCGACCTGAACATCAAGGCACCGAACGTGCTGGTCAAGACCGGGAAGCTCTCCGGCGGCAACCAGCAGAAGGTGGTGCTGTCGAAGTGGATCTACTCCGACCCCGAGGTGCTCATCCTGGATGAGCCCACCCGCGGCATCGACGTCGGTGCGAAGTACGAGATCTACACGATCATCAACCGGCTCGCAGCATCCGGCAAGGGGATCATCGTGATCTCCTCCGAGCTGCCGGAGCTGCTCGGCATCTCCGACCGCGTCTACGCGCTGTCGGAGGGGCGGATCACGGGCGAGCTGCCGATCGCCGAGGCGACACCCGAATCCGTCCTCAAGCTCATGACCATCGAGAATCCGCGCTGACGCGGCCACAGGAGCACGACATGACCAACAACACCGAAGCCGTCGGGGCGCAGATCAATCCGCCGGACAACAAGTTCACGCGCTGGTTCACGCATATCCTCACCGACCTGGGCCGCAACGGCATCTTCATCGCCCTCATCGCGGTCGTGGTGCTGTTCACGATCCTGACGAACGGCATCCTCCTGCGTCCGCAGAACATCTCCAACCTGGTGGTGCAGAACGGGTACATCCTGGTGCTCGCCATCGGCATGGTGATGGTCATCATCGCCGGCCACATCGACCTCTCGGTCGGTTCGGTCGCCGCCTTCGTCGGAGCCATCTCGGGCGTCTTCGCGGTGAAGATGGGGATGCCCTGGTGGCTGGCTGTCATCCTGTCCCTCGCGATCGGCGCCCTGGTGGGCGCGTGGCAGGGGTTCTGGATCGCCTTCGTCGGCATCCCCGCCTTCATCGTGACCCTGGCGGGCATGCTCATCTTCCGAGGCCTGGCCCTCGTCGTGCTCGGCAACGCGAACATCGGTTCGTTCCCCGATGAGTACCGTGCCCTAGGCAATGGGTTCCTCGCGGGCGTCTTCGGTGAGAGCGAACCAGACATCTTCACCCTCGCGGTCGGCGCGGTCGTCGTGATCGCCCTCGTCGTGCAGCAGGTGCGCACCCGCGCGGGACGTCGCAAGTACGGTCAGGACGTCGAGCCCATCGTGTGGTTCATCATCAAGCTCGTGCTGATCTCGGCGGCGATCGGCTTCTTCGTCTACTCGCTCGCCGGCTACAAGGGCGTGCCCGTCACGCTGATCATCCTCGCGATTCTCGTGATGGTCTACGGCATCGTGATGAACCGCACGGTGTTCGGTCGTCACATCTACGCGATCGGCGGCAACCGTCACGCGGCCGAGCTGTCGGGCATCAAGACCCGCCGGGTCGACTTCTGGCTCTTCGTGAACATGGGCTTCCTCGCAGCTCTCGCGGGACTCATCTTCACCGCGCGTCTGAACCTCGCCGGTCCGAAGGCGGGTGACGGCTTCGAGCTCGAGGCGATCTCGGCGGCCTTCATCGGTGGAGCGGCGGTGCAGGGCGGCGTCGGAACCATCGGCGGCGCGATCATCGGTGGTCTCATCATCGGTGTGCTCAACAACGGTATGTCGATCATGGGTATCGGCATCGAGTGGCAGCAGGCCGTGAAGGGCCTCGTGCTCCTCCTCGCCGTCGCGTTCGACGTCTACAACAAGCGCCGCTCGGGCAACTGACCCTCGCGCGCACCGAACGCCCCGCCCCGCTCCGGGCGGGGCGTTCGTGCGTCCGCGCAGCATCCTGACCGCGAGACCCGTTCTTCGCGCCGAGACCGCGACCCTCTGACCGGGTCGTCGGTCGGGTCGTGTCTCGCGGTCAGTCGAGCGAGACCGCGGCTTCGAGCGTGAGCCAGGCGCCGAGCTGCACCGACAGGTCGCGCTCGGGAGCGTCGGGTGAGGCGTCGGCGGGGACCGTCGCGTCGGCCGAGAAGAGCGGCAACCCGTCGATCGTGGCGCGCCCCGCCCAGAGGGCGTCGGCGTTTGCGATCACGAGGGAGCGAGCGGATGCGGCGGCCCGCTCGAGCGTCGCAGCATCCGGGCCCCCGGCGTGCGCCCGCGTCTGCGGGACGGATGCTGCGTCGGCCACGTAGCGGCACGCGATGCCCGCGAACAGTCCGCGGTCGCCGCCTCCCGCGCCGGGGAGGAGGAGCGACGGCCCGGTCCACGCGGCGATCGCGCCCACGAGGGCGGCCGCGCGGGAGGCGAAGCGCGCGTCGTCGTGGGCGAGCGCGGCCGCCGCGCCCAGTGCGACACCCTGGCAGTAGGTGTAGAGCTCGGTCGCCCGGCGGGTCTCGACGCCGCGTTCGATGACGACCCCGTCGATGATCAGACCGCTCGAGGGGTCGCGGAGGGTCTCGTCCATCCAGTCGCTCAGCCGCGCGGCGGCGTCGCGGCGACCGGTGCGGGCGAAGAGGATCGCCGCGGGTCCGTTGGCGGGTGCGTTGAAGAAGGGGTTGCCGACCTCCCACGGCACGGCGCCGACCGCGACGTCGATCGCCCCCTCGAGCTGCGCGGCGATGCGCTCGGTCGCGCGGCGGTGGCCGTCGTCGCGTTCGAGGGCGAGTCCCATCCAGGCCAGGTCGTCGTAGAACGTGCGCGACAGGGTGCCCCCGTTGCGCAGCCGGATGCCGCGGACGAGCCGCCGTGCGCGTCGTCGCCGGGCACGAGTGGGGCGGTGCGCGGCGGCGTCGAGCGCCGCGTCGAGCAGGTGGGCGCTCCACCAGTAATGCCAGCGAGCCGGACCGCCGCGGCGGCGGAGCGGAATCGGCGGCCACGCCGAGCGCCCCCACGCGATGCCGGGGACCCCGCCGAGGTACCGGGCGAGGATCGCGCGCTCGGCGAAGGCGGCGCGCGCGTTGCGTTCGGTGGCGTCCATTCCCTCATCCTCCCGTGCGGGGCGTTCCCGACGCAGGAAGTGGCGCGGCGGTAGGAGCTTGCGGGCCGAATCGGCCTACGCCGACGCCATCTCCTACGCCCGGAACCGCAGCGTTCAGGCCTTGAGCGCCTTCGCGATGCGCTGCGGCGAGACGGGCTCTGCGGTGCCCAGTCGCTGAGCGAACAGACTCACCCGCAACTCCTCGAGCAGCCATCGCGCGTGTGCGACCCCCGGGGCGGCATCGAGGGGGAGCGGGATGCTGCCGCCGGCCTCCTGGAACGGGGCGGCGGCGCGTTCGAATTCGGTCATCCGGCTGCGGTCTCGGCCGGCGTTGTCGGCGAGGGCGTTCACGCGCTCGAGGGCGCCGGCGAGATACCGCGGCACGTGCGCGAGGCGCGTCAGACCGATGCGCGAGACGAAACCGGGGAACACCAGGCCCGACAGCTGCGCGCGCACGTCGCCGAGTGCGCCGAGGAGGGTGAGGGAGTTCTGCCCCTTCATTGCCCGATCGACCTCACGGGCGGCGGCGAGCACGCGCGCGGCGAGGGAGACGGCGGCGAAGGTGTCGTCGACGACGGCGGCAGAGAACGCGTCGCGCAGGCTCTCGAACTCCTGCCGGGTGCGCACGACGCGGCCGGGGGCGAGCCGGTCGAGCAGCTGGTCGACGACGGCGACCCGGGCGTCCTCGATGAGGGCCTTGGCGTTCTGGTAGGGCGAGGCGGCGAGCGTCAGCTTCTCGTTGGCGGTGAGGTGGTCGAGCACGTACGTCGCCGGCGACGCGACGGCCAGCAGCAGCATCCGTCGCACCCCGCTCCTGGTGAGCGCCGCCGCGGAGTCGGCGGTCGCCTCCAGTCGCAGCGATACCGACGCGCCGTCGTCGACGATCGCGGGGTAGCCGCGCACGATGCCGCCCGCCACCCTCGTGTCGACCATCTCCGGCAGGTCGTCGAAGGTCCATGCGGTGAGCCCGGAGCGCTCGGGGAAGCCGGCCGCGCGGCCGTCGAGGCTCGCCGCGGCGATCTTCGCCGCGCCGCCCCTGGCGCCCTTCGGCGCCTCGCGCCCGGCGATCGTGTCGGCGACGCTCGTGCGGGCGCGGTCGGCGAGCCGGCCCTGGAGCGCCGCGAGATCGCGGTCGGTGCCGACCGTGCGGCCGCGGGCGTCGACGGCGCGGAACGACACGCGAAGGTGCGATGAGACGCGCTCGAGCTCGAAGTCGGCGGCGGTCACGGGTTGGTTCGCGACGCGCTGCACGAGAGCGGCGAGGGCGTCGACGAGCGAGACGGCGGGGAGTCCGTCGTGGTCTTCCGGACCGCGCCCGGCGAGGTCGGCGGCGAACCGCTCGGCCCAGTCGGCCGCGGGAACCACGTTGCGGCGGATCGTCTTCGGCAGCGCCCGCAGCAGCGACGTGACGAGTTCGTCGCGGAGCCCCGGTACCTGCCAGTCGAAGCCCACCGGTCGCAGCGACGCCAGGAGGGCGAGCGGCACGACGACCGTCACCCCGTCGTCATCGGCGCCCGGTTCGAAGCGGTAGGCCAGGCCGAGCACCTGGTCGCCCTGGCGCCAGCGCGACGGGAAGCCCTTGTCGTCGCCGCGCCCGCCCTCGCCGGTGAGGTCGGCTTCGGTGACGTCGAGCAGCCGCGGGGTGCGTGACGACGTCTCGGTCCACCACGCCTCGAACGAGCGCACGTCGAAGACGTCGGCCGGAAGCCGCGCGTCGTAGAAGGCGAAGATCGCCTCGTCGCCGACGAGGATGTCGCGACGCCGCTCGCGCTCCTCGATCTTCTCCAGCAGCCGCCGCTGCTCGGTGTTGCGTCGGAGGAACGCGGTCAGCCGCTTGTCGAGCATCGACGCATCCCACTCGCCCTCGACGAGGGCGTGCCGCACGAACATCTCGCGGGCGAGCGGCCGGTCGAAGCGTGCGAGCTGCACCCGACGCTTCGGCACGATCTCGACCCCGAAGAGCGTCACCTTCTCGTAGGCGGATGCTGCGCCCGCGGCCTTGGACCAGTGGGGCTCGCTCAGCGACCGCTTGGCGAGGTCTCCCGCCAGCGACTCGGCCCACGCCGGGTCGATGGACGCCACGGTGCGGGCGTACAGGCGGGAGGTCTCGACGAGCTCGGCCGCCATGACCGCGGCGGGCTTGGCCTTGCGCAGCCCCGAGCCCGGGAAGATCGCGAACCGGGCGCCGCGCGCCCCGAGGTACTCCGCCCGCGGGGTTCCCGCGCCGCGGGCGGGCTTGCGGTCCTGCGGCGGTTTGCCGGTGCGTACGTCGAGAAGGCCGATGTGCGAGAGGAGGCCGGAGAGGATCGCGCGGTGGATCGCATCGCCCGCCTCGTGCCCGCCCACCGCGGCGCCGTCGGACGGAGGCGAGACGCGCGCCGGCGCGGGCGCAGCATCCTTCTTGCGCCTCCGGGGTCGATCGCCCGAGGGTGCGAGCAGCGACCGCAGCTGCCGATGCACGTCGGCCCACTCGCGCACCCGCACGTAGTTGAGATGCTCGGCGCGGCAGAGGCGGCGGAAGGCGCTCGATCCGAGCTCGGTCTGCTGCTCCTGCAGGTGGTTCCAGAGGTTGAGCAGCGAGAGGAAGTCGCTGGTGGGGTCGGTGAATCGCGCGTGCAGGCGGTCGGCCTCCTCGCGCCGCTCCTCGGGGCGTTCGCGTACGTCCTGGATCGACAGGCCGGCGACGATGGCCAGCACCTCCGACTCCACCCCGTCGCGGCGGGCCTCGATGAGCATCCGGGCGAAACGCGGGTCGATGGGGAGCCGTGCGAGCTCACGACCGATGTCGGTGAGGCGCGGCTGCTCGTCGCGCGAGCGGGGGGCGCGCATCGCGCCGAGTTCGAGCAGCAGGTCGAACGCCGCCTTCACGCCCCGCGAGTCGGGCGGGGTGAGAAAGGGGAACGCCGAGATGTCGCCGAAGCCGAGCGAGAGCATCTGCAGGATGACGGAGGCGAGAGAGGTGCGCAGGATCTCGGGTTCGGTGAACTCGGGACGACGGTCGAAGTCGTCCTCCGAGTACAGGCGGATCGCGATGCCGTCGGACGTGCGGCCCGCGCGGCCCGATCGCTGCTGGGCGGATGCTTGCGACACCGCCTCGATCGGAAGCCGTTGCACCTTCGAACGCGCGCTGTAGCGCGAGATGCGGGCCGTGCCCGTGTCGACGACGTAACGGATGCCGGGGACGGTGAGGCTCGTCTCGGCCACGTTCGTGGAGAGGATGACGCGTCTGCGGACGCCGGCGACCTTCGATCGCTCGAACACGCGGTGCTGCTCGGCCGCCGACAGCCGCCCGTAGAGGGGGAGTACCTCGGTGGGCGAGGCGTCGGACGAGTACGCGCCGCGGACGGCGTCGGCCGCATCCCGGATCTCCGCCTCTCCCGGGAGGAACACCAGCACGTCGCCGGGGGCTTCGCGGTCGAGTTCGCGCAGCGCCGCGACGATGCCGCCGATCTCGTCGGGGTCGTCGTCGGGCGCCGTCTTCTTCGCCGCCGGAGCGACCGCGCTCTCGTCGGTGTCTGTCGAAGGGTCCGGTACCAAAGGTCGGTACCGTACCTCGACCGGGTAGGTGCGCCCCGAGACCTCGATGATCGGAGCGGGGGTGCCCGCCGCATCCGCGAAGTGCTGCGCGAAGCTCTCGGGATCGATCGTCGCCGAGGTGACGACCACCTTCAGATCGGGGCGCTCGGGCAGGATGCGGCGCAGGTACCCCAGCAGGAAGTCGACGTTCAGCGAGCGCTCGTGGGCCTCGTCGATGATGATCGTGTCGTAGCGGCGCAGCAGCCGGTCGCGGTGGATCTCGTTGAGGAGGATGCCGTCGGTCAGCAGCGCGATGCGCGTGTCTTCGGTGACCTTGTCGGTGAAGCGCACCTTGTAGCCGACGGTCGTGCCCAGCGGCACCTGGAGCTCTTCGGCGATGCGCTCGGCGATGGTGCGGGCGGCGATGCGGCGGGGCTGGGTGTGGGCGATGCGCGTGCGACCGAGCTCGAGGCAGATCTTCGGCAGCTGCGTGGTCTTGCCCGATCCGGTGGCGCCGGCGACGATCACGACCTGCGAGGCGGCGATGGCGCGCGCGATCTCGTCCCGCGCGGCGCTGACGGGCAGCTCGGGCGGGTACGTGATCACGGGTTCAGGCACAGACACAGCCTTCCATCGTAGATCCGCGCGCCCGCGCGCGGGCTTTCTGCCGGAACGCGGGCTGTGCGGGGCGCGAAGCCCTCGCCCCGGCCGATTGCCCGCATCTCGGACGAGACGGCGTCAAGCCCGCCCCCGTGTCGGTGCGGCTCCCTAGGCTGGGGTCATGACGATTCCTCTTGTCTCACTGAACGACGGCCACCAGATCCCCCAGCTCGGCTACGGCGTATTCAAGGTGCCCGCCGAAGACGCCGAGCGCGCCGTCACCGAAGCCCTCGAGGTCGGCTATCGGCACATCGACACCGCCGCGATCTACGGCAACGAGGAGGGCGTGGGCGCCGCGATCGCGAAGAGCGGCATCGCGCGCGACGAGCTCTTCGTCACGACCAAGCTCTGGAACGACCGGCAGAGCGGCGACCAGCCGTTCGAGGCGGTCACCGAGAGCCTCGACAAGCTCGGTCTCGAGTTCGCCGACCTCTACCTCATCCACTGGCCCACCCCGCAGAAAGACACGTTCCTGAACGCGTGGGAGCACCTCAT
The DNA here is from genome assembly GCF_003095395.1 of Microbacterium sp. Gd 4-13. Taxonomy (GTDB): domain Bacteria; phylum Actinomycetota; class Actinomycetes; order Actinomycetales; family Microbacteriaceae; genus Microbacterium. The sequence goes on along the minus strand of NZ_QEIJ01000003.1, from coordinate 213,623 downwards.
CCAGATCCGCGACAACGGGCAGGCCCGCTCGATCGGCGTCTCGAACTTCCTCGTGCCGCACCTCGAGCGCATCGTCGAGGCGACCGGCGTCACCCCGGCGGTCAACCAGATCGAGCTGCACCCCGCCTACCAGCAGCGCGAGATCACCGCGTGGGCAGACGAGCACGACGTGCGCATCGAGTCGTGGGGTCCGCTCGGACAGGGCAAGTACGATCTGTTCGGCCTGCCCGCCGTCGCCGACGCCGCGGCCGCCCACGACAAGACCCCGGCGCAGGTCGTGCTGCGCTGGCACCTGCAGAAGGGGTTCATCGTCTTCCCGAAGTCGGTGCGCCGCGAGCGCCTCGAAGAGAACATCGATGTGTTCGACTTCGAACTCAGCGGCCCCGAGCTCGTCGCAATCGACGCGCTCGACCCCCGCGATGGCTCGGGCCGCGTCAGCGCGCACCCCGACGAGGTCAACTAGAACGGACGCATCGCCCTGAACAGCCGCCTGGCCGAGTCCTCGAGCCCCTACCTGCGCGCCCACGCCGACAATCCCGTCGCGTGGTTCGCGTGGGGGCCCGAGGCCTTCGCCGAGGCGGCGCGGCGGGGCGTTCCGGTGATGGTGTCGATCGGGTACGCCACCTGCCACTGGTGCCACGTCATGGCGCGGGAGTCGTTCCAGGATCACGCGACCGCCGCCGTGATCAACGAGGGCTTCGTCGCGGTGAAGGTCGACCGCGAAGAGCATCCCGACATCGACGCCGCCTACCTCGACGCCGCATCCGCCTTCACGCCCCACCTCGGCTGGCCGCTGACGGTCTTCACGACCCCCGAGGGCCGGGTCTTCTACGCGGGCACCTACTGGCCCGGCGAGCCGCGACCGCCCCTGCCGGCGTTCCGCGAGGTGCTCGGTGCGGTGCGCGAGGCGTGGACCGAGCGCCGCGACGAGGTCGAGCGCACCGGAGCGGCCCTGCGCGACGCCCTCGCGGCGGCGGCGTCCGCGGCGTCTGACGCGGCGGGGCTGCCCACCCTCGACGACCTCGCGGATGCTGCGCGTCGCCTCGTCGACAGAGAAGACCGCGCCTACGGGGGGTTCGCCGCCGGTTCCGGCATGGAGAATCCGAAGTTCCCGACCGTTCCGGCGCTGCGGTTCTTGCAGGCGTCGGCGCTACCGGTGCCCGAGGCCCCCGAGGTCGCGCGACGCGCACTCGAGGCGATGGCGGCGTCCGACCTGCACGATCCGGTCGACGGAGGATTCTTCCGCTACGCGACGCGTCGGGACTGGAGCATCCCGCACTACGAGCGGATGCTGACCGACAACGCCGGCCTGATCGAGGTGGCCCTCGACGCGGGTGCGCCCGAGATCGCGGCCGATGTCGCGCGGTTCGTCATCGACGTGCTGCAGCAGCCCACGGGCGGGTTCGCCGCCGCGCAAGACTCCGAGTCGATCATCGACGGGCGACGCGACGAGGGAGGCTACTACGCCCGCGACGCTGATGGTCGGGTCGGCCTCGAGCCGCCCGCGCTCGACGGCAAGGTCGTCACGGCGTGGAACGGCCTCGCGATCGGCGCGCTCGCCCGCTCCGGCGTCGCGCTCGGAGACTCCGGCGCACGGTTGGTGGAGGCTGCCCGGTGGGCGGCCGAGGCGGTGCTCGAAACGAATATCGGCGACGACGGGATGCTGCGCCGCGCGTCGCTCGACGAGATCGTCTCGCGTGCGCCCGCCACCCTCGAGGACTACGGATCGCTCGCTCGCGGGCTGGCCCTCCTCGCCGCGGCGACCGGAGAGGTGCGCTACGCCGGAGCTGCCCGCGACCTCGTCGATGCCTGCCTGAGCGACGGCGGCGTCGTCGTTCCCGGCGGGGGCGACCCGGTGCTGGTCGCCCAGGGGATGGCGGTCGGCGGCTCCGACACCGACGGGGCATCGCCGTCGCCCGCGGCCGCCTTCGCCGGGGGCGCTCTCGCGCTCTGGCACCTCGGCGCCGGGGAGCGCTACCGCGACGCCGCCGCGTCGCTCGTCGCCCGCGTCGCGCCCACGGCCCTGGAACAGCCGCTCGGGCACGGAGCGATGCTCGACGTCGCCGTCGCGCTGGCGGCACCGCCCCGGCAGCTCGTCGTGGTCGGCGCCCCGGAGAGTGCTCTCGGCGAGGCGGCACGCCGCATCCGTGCCGACGTCGTCGCCGTCGTCACGTCTGAGCAGGCCGACGCGTTCGCCGCCGACGGCTTCTCGCTCTTCGAGGCCAAGACGGCCCAGGGCGGCCTTCCGACCGCCTACGACTGCCGGGGCTTCGTGTGCCGTCTGCCCGTGACCGACCCGGCGCAGCTGAGCACCTCCGCTTAGCGGCGGAATGTGGCGCATTCCTGCGTGCGACCCCACAGATTCCTACGGGCTTTCGCCGGAAAGTGGCGCATTCGACGCGGGCGCAGCTGGGCCGCTCCGCTTAGCGGCGGAATGTGGCGCATTCCTGCGTGCGACCCCACAGGTTCTTACGGGCATTCGCCGAGACGTGGCGCATTCGGCGCGGCGCGCGCGTGCGGCGCACTCGGCGCAGCTGAGCACCTCTGCGGAGCGGCGGAATGTGGCGCATTCCTGCGTGCGACCCCAGAGGTTCCTACGGGCATTCGCCGGAAAGTGGCGCATTCGGCGCAGCGCGGCTGGCGCGGCCGGTGCGGCGCGCAGCGCGCGAGGCGCAGCGGCGTGAGCGCGGGCGTCAGTCGAGCAGGTGCCGCAGGAACCGGCCGGGCGCGTCGAGGAACGAGCGGTGCGAGCGTACGACCTCGAGCTCGTCCCACTCCGTGCGGTGGATGCCGTCGTCGCCGAGCTCGAGGATCGTGGCGCCCGGCAGCGCCGCGAGAACGGGGGAGTGCGTCGCACAGATGACCTGCGTGCCCCGGGAGCGCATGCGGTCGAGCGCGGCCAACCAGCGCAGGGTGGAGGAGAACGACAGGGCGGCCTCGGGCTCGTCGAGGCACGCGAGCCCGGTGACGAACTGCGGGTGGTCGAGCTTGTCGTCCAGAAGCGCGTTGAACGACTCGCCGTGACTGAGCCGGTGCAGGCTGGGCTCTGCGCCGCCGAGGTCGTCGAGGTACGAGTAGTAGCCGTGCATCGTCTCCGCGCGCAGGAAGAATCCCCACCGGGACGCACGCGGGCTGCGCTCGATCCGCAACCACTGCCCGAGCGGCGACTCGGTCGACCGGGTCTGCGCGCCGCCGTTGACCGTGCCGCCCTCCGGCGGAAGCCCCGCGGCCTCGGCGATGCCTTCCAGAAGCGTCGACTTGCCCGAGCCGTTCTCACCCACCAGGAACGTCACGCCGGCGTCGAACTCCCAGCCGTCCGTGCGCGCGACGCGGAGGAAGTCGGCGATCGCCGGGATCGTGGCCGGCCACGCCGATTCGTCGACCGCGGCGTTCTGGAACACCTTGACCCGCTGGATGGGCCGTTCATCGCTGAGCCAGGCCTCGGTCCGGTCGTCCACGGTCAGATCCAGGTGGGCAGCCAGTTGTGGAGGCGCCAGAACTCGTACGGCACCGTCATCCCCGTCCACACCGGGTACCAGAACGCCGAGACGAGCGTGACGATGACGAGGAAGACGATCACCGAGTTCTGGCCCGCGGCGCGGCGGGCCGGCGCAGCATCCGCTCTTCCGGCGATCTCTCGGAGCGCGAAGGTCAGCGCGAGCACGAGGAACGGCATGATCGCGACCGTGTAGAACTGGAAGATCGTGCGCTCGGGGTAGAGCAGCCACGGCACGTACGTCGCCGCGACGCCGATCAGCACGGCGGCGTAGCGCCACTCGAGCGTCATCGCGAAGCGGGCCGCGAGGAAGACCACCGCGGCGACCGCGGCCCACCAGATGAGGGGGTTCGGGATGCTGGAGACGGCCTCGACTCCCGCGTCGTCCTGGTTCCAGTACATCGAGGTCGGACGGATCAGCAGCGGCCACTGCCACGCGGGGCTCTGATAGCTGTGCGGCGTGGTGAGCCCCACGTGGAATCCGTAGATGTCCTGGTGGTACTTCCAGAGGTTCTGGAGACCGAGCGGCACCCACGACCAGACGCCCTGCGCGGGCGCGTTGTCGACCGAGTGCCGGTCCCATCCGTCGTCGGTGGCGAGCCAGCTCGTCCACGACACGACGTAGACCACCACGGCGACGGGGACGAGCAGGAGGAAAGAGACCGGCCCCTGGCGGAACGCGGCATCCGCGGGCCAGATGCCGACACCCGCGCGTCGTCGGGCGAGGGCATCGGTGACGACGACCCAGATACCGAACGCCGCGAGCGCGTACAGGCCCGACCACTTCACGGCCGTGGCGGCCCCGAGAGCGGCTCCCGCGGCCAGCAGCCACGGACGGTTCCAGAACACCGGGCCCCAGGCGGGGTCGTGCCCGGCGCTCTCGCGCGCCGCGGCGAACGCGGCGAGGCGATCGATGTGGCGGTGCCGGTCGAGCAGCACGAACCAGAAACCGAGGAGCAGGAAGAACGTGAGGATGCCGTCGAGCAGCGCGACGCGGCTGAGCACGATCGACAGGCCGTCGATGGCGAGGAGACCCGACGCGATACCGGCGAAGACGACGGAGCGCGTCAGGGTCTTCGCGACGAGGTAGACCAGCAGCACCGTCGCGGTGCCGAAGACGGCGACGGCGAACCGCCACCCGGTCGACGAGTCAGGACCGAACAGCGCCATGCCGAGGCCGATGAAGAAGCGTCCGAGCGGGGGGTGCACGACGAAACTGCCCGCCGTCTCGAACGCGTTCGTGTCGCCCCCGAGGAAGAGCGCATCGGCGCCCTCGGGCGGCCACTTCGCGGGGAAGCCGAGCACCCACTGGCTCCACGAGTCCTTGACGTAGTAGGTCTCGTCGAAGACGATCGCGCGGGGGTGCCCCAGGTTCCACACGCGCAGCAGCCCGCCGAAGAGGGTCACGAGCGCGGGGACGAGCCACGCGAAAAGCCGCTCGAGCTGCGGATCGGCCGCAATGCGCGCGCGCCACCGGTCGAGGGGAGCCGGGCGCTGCGCGGGGAGCAGCGGCTCGGCAGTCGTCACGGCACCAGCCTACTTCCGCGCGGTGCGCGCTCGGATGCTGCGCGGCCGGGCGAACCCGCTGAACCTCGCGCCTAGGGTGGGACGGTGATCATCCTCGCGGCGACGCCCATCGGCAATCTCGGCGACGCGTCGCGTCGGCTCGTGGAAGCGCTCGAGGCGGCGACCGTGATCGCCGCCGAAGACACCCGCACCACCATCCGTCTGCTCAGCGCGCTCGGCATCGAGAACCGCCCGAAGCTCGTCGCCCTCCACGACCACAACGAGAAGGAGCGCGCGGGCGACCTCGCCGAACGCGCCCGCACCGAAGACGTGCTGGTGCTCAGCGATGCCGGTATGCCGACGGTCAGCGACCCCGGCTACGGTCTCGTCGCCGCCGCGGCGGCCGCGGGCGTGCGGGTGACGGTCATCCCCGGTCCGAGCGCCGTGCTCACCGCGCTCGCCGTGTCGGGGCTGCCGACCGACCGCTTCGCCTTCGAGGGGTTCCCGCCGCGGAAGTCGGGCGAGCGTCGCGCCGCTTTCGCGGCGCTGTCGAGCGAGGCCCGCACCCTCGTCTTCTTCGAAGCGCCGTCGCGTCTCGCGGCGACGCTGCACGACATGGCCGCGGGCTTCGGCGCCGACCGCCGGGCGGCGGTCTGCCGCGAGCTGACGAAGTTGCACGAGGAAGTCGTGCGCGGTCCGCTCTCCGACCTCGCCGAGTGGGCCGAGACCGGGGCGCGTGGCGAGATCGTCGTGGTCGTCGCCGGTGCCGAGCCGCGAGCCGTGGCCTTCCCCGACGCCGTCACCCAGGTGCTCGAGATGGTGCGCACGGGCACCCGCCTCAAAGAAGCCGCCGGTGAGGTGTCGACCCTCACCGGCCACTCCTCCCGCGAGCTCTATCAGGCCGCGCTCGCCGTCAAGCGCTGACGCCGTCGCGCACGCCGGCGTCGGAGGATCGCACCGGCGTCGGAGGATCTGCGCGCATTCGTCCGACGCCGGCGTGCGCGACCCTCCGACCCGGGGCGTCGTGCGTCACAGCGACCGGGGCGCCGCATCCGCCCCCGTAGAATCTCCGGGTGAGCAACGGCCGGTCTTTCTATGTCACGACGCCGATCTTCTATCCGAGCGACGTGCCCCACATCGGCCACGGGTACACCACCGTGGCCGTCGATGCGCTCGCGCGCTGGCACCGCCAGTCGGGCGACGACACCTGGATGCTGACCGGAACCGACGAGCACGGTCAGAAGATGATGCGTGCGGCCGCGGCGAACGGGTCGACACCGCAGGAGTGGGTCGACAAGCTCGTGGGCGAGTCGTGGTTCCCGCTGCTGAAGACCCTCGACGTCGCGAACGACGACTTCATCCGAACGAGCCAGCCGCGCCACGAGGAGCGCGTCGCTCAGTTCGTGCAGGCGCTCTACGACCGCGGCTACATCTACGCCGGGGAGTTCGAGGCGCTGTACTGCGTCGGCTGCGAGGAGTTCAAGACCGAGGCCGAGATCGTCGACGGCACCGGGGCGTTCGAGGGGCTCAAGGTCTGCGCGATCCACTCGAAGCCGCTCGAACTGCTGCAGGAGAAGAACTACTTCTTCAAGCTCAGCGAGTTCCAAGACCGCCTCCTCGACCTCTACCGCACGGTGCCCGACTTCGTGCGGCCCGAGTCGGCGCGCAACGAAGTCGTCTCGTTCGTGAAGAACGGGCTGAAAGACCTGTCGATCTCGCGCTCCACCTTCGACTGGGGCATCGGGGTGCCGTGGGACTCCTCCCACGTCATCTACGTGTGGGTCGACGCGCTGCTGAACTACGCCACCGCCGTCGGCTACGGCTCCGACCCCGAGCAGTTCGCCCGTCGCTGGCCGGCGTACCACGTGGTCGGCAAAGACATCCTGCGCTTCCACGCGGTGATCTGGCCCGCGATGCTCATGGCGGCCGGTGTCGAGGTGCCGCGCGGCGTCTTCGCGCACGGCTGGCTGCTCGTCGGCGGCGAGAAGATGTCGAAGTCGAAGCTCACCGGCATCGCGCCGACCGAGATCACCGACGTCTTCGGCTCCGACGCCTACCGGTTCTACTTCCTCTCGGCGATCGCGTTCGGACAGGACGGCTCGTTCTCGTGGGAGGACCTCTCGGCCCGCTATCAGGCGGAGCTCGCCAACGGCTTCGGCAACCTCGCCTCGCGCACGATCGCGATGATCGAGCGGTACTACGAGGGGATCGTGCCGGTCGCCGGCCCCTACACCGACGCCGACCTGGCGATCCAGAAGACGGTGGCGGATGCGGCGACCACCGCCGACGCCGCGATCGAGCGGTTCCGGATCGACGAGGCGATCGAGGCGATCTGGACCATCGTCACCGAGCTCAACGGCTACATCACGATCAACGAGCCGTGGGCGCTCGCCAAGGACGAGACGCAGCGCGAGCGGCTGGGAACGGTGCTGTACACCGCGGCCGAGGGGCTGCGGGCTCTCGCCGTGCTGCTCTCGCCGGTGATGCCTGAGTCGACCGAGAAGCTCTGGATCGCCCTGGGGGCCGCCGAGACGATCGGCCGCCTGCACGACCAGCCTCTTCGCGAGGCCGGTGCGTGGGGTGTGCTGCGCTCCGGTTCGTCGGTCAACGGGCTCGCGCCGCTGTTCCCGCGCGTCGAGCAGGAGAAATGACCCCGGCGCCCGCGCCCGGATCGGAGCCGGTCGAGCGGCCGCGCGGCACGCTCGATCAGGCCGATCCGAGCGCGTACGTGCGCGAGCGGTCGGTCGACGGACGCCGTGACGTGAGCTACCCGCCCGCACCCGAGCCGCTCACGGTCGGGGTGTACGACAATCACACGCACCTCGAGATCGCCGACGGCCCTTCGGCAGGCTCAGGGACCGAGGGGCTCTCGCTCGACGAGCAGCTCGCCCGTGCCGTCGAGGTCGGGGTGCTCGGGGTGGTGCAGGCCGGCGGCGACATCGACTCGTCGCGCTGGTCGGCGTGGGCCGCCGCATCCCACCCCCGCGTGCTCGCCGCCGTCGCCATTCACCCGAACGAGGCGCCGGCGTACGAGGAGGCGGGAGAGCTGGATGCGGCGATCTCGGCCATCGACGCCCTCGCGGCGGAGCCTCGGGTGCGGGCCATCGGCGAGACGGGGCTCGACTTCTTCCGCACGGAGGAGACCGGGTTCGCCGCGCAGCACCGCTCGTTCGAGGCGCACATCGCGCTGGCGAAGAAGCACGGCATCGCGATGCAGATCCACGACCGCGACGCGCACGACGCCGTCCTCGACACGCTCGCGCGGGTCGGAGCGCCGGACAAGACGGTGTTCCACTGCTTCTCGGGCGACGAGACCATGGCGCGGATCGCCGCCGACCGCGGCTACTACCTCTCGTTCGCGGGCAACGTGACGTTCAAGAACGCGCAGAATCTCCGTGATGCGCTGCGAGTGATCCCGCGCGAGCGCATCCTGGTCGAGACCGACGCGCCGTTCCTCACGCCCGTGCCCTACCGCGGACGCCCGAACGCGCCCTACCTCGTGCCCGTGACGATGCGCTTCATCGCCGACGAACTCGGGGCCGACCTCGACGAGCTCTGCGCGCAGGTCGCCGCGAACACCCTCGAGGTCTACGGCTCTTTCGACTGACGCGGCCAGGCGCGACTCCGCTCTCCGGACGCTTCGACAGGCTCAGCGACCGGGCTGTTCCCTGACCGACCAGTCCGGGCGGGTGCCTCGGCGACCAGTCCGGTCCCTGAGCTTGTCGAAGGGTCCGGGCCGGGAACGCGAAAGGGGCGCCGCCGAAGCGACGCCCCTTTCAGTATGGCTCAGACCGCGTCGGGGCTGGGCGCGTCGATCGCGGCCCGCTGGGGTCCGCCCGACTTCAGCATGGCGAGGCGTGCCTCGACCTCGGTGAGCTCGCCGACGTCTTCGAGCTGGTTGAACTGCGCGTCGATGCTGGATGCTGCGAGCTCCTGCTTGCCCGCGGCGAGTGCCTCTTCGCGGCGGATCTTGTCTTCGAACCGTCCGAGCTCGCTCGTCGGGTCGAGCACGTCGACCGACTTCACGGCGTCGTGCACGCGGTTCTGGGCCTCGGCGACCTTCGAGCGGGCCAGCAGCTCGCTGCGCTTGGAGCGCAGCTGCTCGAGCTTGCCCTTCATGCCGTTGAGGCCGTCCTTGAGCTTGTCGACGACCTCGGTCTGCGACGCGATGGTCGGAGCCGCCGACTTCGCCTCGTTCTCGGCCGAGATCTGACGCTGCAGGGCGATCTTGGCGAGGTTGTCGAACTTGTCGGCCTCGGCCGGGTTCGTGGGGCGCACCTCGTCGGCGCGCTTCGACGCGGCCAGGGCCTTGTTGCCCCACTCGGCCGCGGCCTGGACGTCTTCCTGGTGGTCGCGCTCGAGGAGGCGGAGGTTGCCGATGGTCTCGGCGATCGCCGACTCGGCATCGTGGATCGAGTTCGTGTAGTCGCGCACGAGCTGGTCGAGCATCTTCTGCGGGTCTTCTGCCTGATCGATCAGCGAGTTGACGTTCGCGCGGATGAGGGTGGAGATGCGACCGAAGATGGACTGCTTGGCCATCGGGGTTCCTTCCTGTTGACGTCTGTTCCGAGTGTGTCGGTGGATGCTACGAGTTGCCTGTGACGCGCCGGTGCGGGGAGGGCGCCATCAGAAGCGCCCGCCGCCGCGTCGCGAGCGCGAACCGCCGCCGCCGAAGCTGCCGGACCGGCGCCCGCCGCCACCGAAGCCGCTGCGACCGCTCGAGCGCGATCCGCCGCCGCCGAACGAGCCGAAGCCGCCTCCATAGCTGCGCGGCGACCGTCCGCCGCCCGAGATCGCGCTGCTGACGATGCCGCCGAGCAGGGCTCCCATGAAGCTCGACCCGGCGCCGCCTCCGCCGCCGCCGCCGAACATGTCATTCGACGAGGAGAAGCCGCCGACGTCGGTGCGGGCGTACTGCACGGCCTGTCCGGCGAGGCTGTTCGCGCGCTGCGCTTCGCCGAGCGCCTGCTCCGGGTCGACGCCCTGCAGCTGCTGCGCGCGGGTGAGAGCCGCGCCCGCCTCGGCCAGACGCGTGCGCGCCTCGGATCCGACGGCGCCGCGACGGGCCGCGATGAAGTTCTCGGCCGCCGAGACCTGGGCCTGCGCCTGGGCGAGCTCGGAACCGAGCTGCTGCGCCACGCGCTGCGACCGGGCCGCAGCATCCCTCACCGACTGCACGAGTTCGTCGATGCGCTGGTCGGTCGCCTGCAGGGTCTGAAGCGTGTGCAGCGGTCGGCGCCGGGTGCCGGCCAGCTCCGCCCGCGCGGCGTCGAGATCGCCGCGGGTGACGTCGATCACGGCGGCGACACGTCCGTCGGGGTCGGGCAGCGTCATCGCCGTACGGACGTCTTGTTCGATGCCCTCGATGACCGCTGCGGCCTGTCGGTCTCCGGCGGCGAGGTCGGTGGCGAGCGTGTCGATCGCGGTCTCGAGCACGACGGCCTGACCGACGGCCTCCTCGGCCGCGCGGATGCCGACGGCCGCCTCACCCGTCTCGCCGGCGTCGAGCGCGGTCTGCGCGTCGGTCAGCTGCTCGTCGGCGAACGCGATGCGCGCGCGGGCCTGGTCGACGTTGTCGTCGACGGTCTCGAGCGCCTCCGGTGCGTACGAGCCCTGCAGCGCCGACAGCGCGGCTGCGGCCTCGTCGATCGCCGAGGCCGCGGCGGTGCGCGCATCGCGCGCCCGAACGAGGGCGGCGGGGGCGTCGGCTTCGAGTTTCCGCAGCTCGTCGAACGCGTCGACCTTCTCGTCGAGACCCTGGTTCGCCTCGGCGCAGAGCTGGATGATCTGCGTGTTCCACGCCCGCACCTGCTCCTCGGTGTCGGGCACGTCGTCGTCGAGCTGCTGCTGCAGGGTGAACGCCTGGCCCAGCTTGTCGCGCGCGGACTGCAGGGCCGCGGCGAACTCGGTGGTGGCGGCCTCGCCGAACTGCGCGGCGGCGAAGCCGAGCTCCTGCTCGCTGGTGCGGATGGCGTCGTCGGTGTCGATGAGGGCGGATGCTGCCTGCCGCCGCAGCTCCTCGGTCGGAACGGCTGGAGGACCCGGCGCGACGCCGGGGGCCGTGGTGGTGTTCTTCCGGCGGGAGCGGATCACGATCACCAGGATGACGATCCCGACGGCGACGACGGCGAGAACCAGGAGGACGGTCCAGATCACGTCCGAGATCGAGGGGAGGAGCGGGTTGGGAACCATCGTGCCGCCGGACCCCGCCTGGTCAGCTTCCTCGAGCCCCTCGGCCGTCGCGTCGACGGCCCCGGCCCAGTCGTCGGTCGCCAGCACGGGGAAGATGCGATCTTGTTCGATCGCGCCGAGCTGGTCGAACGAGATCGGCCCGGCCGAGTCTCCCGACAGGTAGACCTGGCGCGCGTCGACCGCGACGGCCAACAGGTACTGCGTCGGCCCGAGGCCGTTCTGCTCGGCCGTTTCCGTAGCCCACCCCCTTGCGTCGGAGGGGTTCGTGAACTCGTCGACGAAGACCACCCAGAGATCGAGTCCCGTGCTCGTGCGGAGCTGCTCGATCCGCGCCTGGGCGTCGAACTCCTGCTGCGGGCTGAGCGCGTCGACCTGGTCGTAGACGCGGGTCGACCCGAGCTCCACGGGCTCCGTCGCGGAGGCGGCGACGGCGGGGCCGCCGACCACGAGAGCCAGCGCGAGAGCGGCGGCGGCCGAGAGGCGCGCACGGAGGCGCACTCGTGGGAGGAGCGTCCGGACAGCCACGGGTCGAGTCTATGCACCGGCGGGCATGCACGATAGCGCTCGGCGTGCCCCGCCGCAGGCGCGGGGGAGCCGGTCTAGGCTCGGCCGGTCGGGAGGAGCAGCCATGGACGATCGGTACGGCGCAGACGTGCTCGCGAAGGGATGGCGCGACGCCGGCCGCAAGGTCGCCGCGCAGGTCGAAGCATCCCGTGACCTCGTCGTGGAGGTGGCGGCCGACGGGTACGTGGGCGCCGTCGTGGGCATCGCCTCCAGCACGGTCGAACTCGAAGACCGCCACGGGCGCCGTCGCCTGTTCCCGCTGGGTTCGGGCTTTCTCGTCGACGGCGAGCCCGTTGTGCTGGTGGTTCCGAAGGCCGCGCCCACCGGAACCCGCCGCACCGCCTCGGGTTCGTTCGCCCCCGCCTCCGAGCGCGCTCGCGTTGCGCGGGCGAGTCGCATCCTCGTCGAGGGGCGTCACGACGCCGAGCTGGTCGAGAAGGTGTGGGGCGCCGACCTCCGCGCCGAAGGCGTCGTCGTCGAATACCTCCAGGGCGTGGATCTGCTCGACGACCTGCTCGACGCCGAGCCGCCGTCCGCAGAGCGGCGCTACGGGGTGCTCGTGGATCACCTCGTGAAGGGGTCGAAGGAGTCGCGCATCGCCGAGGCCGTCGCCCGAGGCACGCACGGTGCGCACGTGCGCATCGTCGGCCACCCGTTCGTCGACGTCTGGCAGTGCGTCACGCCGCAGACGATGGGCATCGAGCGGTGGCCCGAGATCCCCCGCAGCGTCGAGTGGAAGGTCGGCATCTGCCGCGCCTTCGGCTGGCCCGCCGAAGACCAGGCCGACATCGCTCGCGCGTGGCAGCGCATCCTCGGCCGGGTCACCACGTTCCGCAATCTCGAGCCCGCCCTCCTCGGCCGCGTCGAGGAGCTCATCGACTTCGTCACCGTCGGCCCGTAGCATCTGCGCCTCACCCCCGTCCGTGCCCCGCGCTCTCCATCTCTCCTGTCGCAAAGGGCGGGTTCCGCGCACCAATCGCGACAGCGGAGCGCGTCGATGAGACCTCCCCTGTCGCGGATGGTGGGTTCCACGCGCCAGTCGTGACGGGGGAGCAAGAGACTGGATGGTTCGCAAGGGCCGCCCGGCGCGCTCGCGTAGCCTGGGGGAATGCCCGAGCCCACTCCCGAGCCCACGTTCCGAGAGCGCCCGGTGTCGTTCGTCCGCCGCAGCGGCCGGATGTCCGACGGGCAGGAACGCGCGTGGGCCGCGTACTCCGACTTCTATCTGATCGATGTGCCGCGCGATGACGCGGTCACCAGCGTCCTCGCCGGATCGGCGGTCGAACCCGCCGTCGTGTGGGGCCGCGAGGCTCCCCTGATCGTCGAGATCGGCTCCGGTCAGGGCCACGCGATCATCCACGCCAGTTCGACCCGGCCTGACGTCGACTTCCTCGCCGTCGAGGTCTTCCGGGCAGGCCTCGCCCGCACCATGCTCGACGCCGCGCGCGAGGGAGTCGAGAACCTCCGCCTGGTGGAGGCGAACGCCCCCGAGGTTCTCGAGCACCTGCTCCCGGCGGCATCGATCGACGAACTGTGGATCTTCTTCCCCGACCCGTGGCACAAGTCCAAGCACAACAAGCGGCGCCTCATCGACGAGGAGTTCGCCGGGATCGCCGCGGGCGCCGTGAAGGACGGGGGGATGCTGCGCCTCGCCACCGACTGGGAGCACTACGCCCGCCAGATGCGTACCGTCCTCGACGCCTCGCCCGACTTCGAGCGCGCATTCGAGGGGGAGTGGGCCGAGAGGTTCGACGGCCGCATCCTCACCGCGTTCGAACAGAAGGGTGCACGGGTGGGCCGCAGCATCCGCGATCTCGCTTACCGACGCACCGGAGCCACCGAGCGATGAAGACCCCCGCCGCCGTCGCACCGACCACCGCCACCTGGACGTGGTCGCTCGCGCCCGCACTCCTGGTCTGCCTCGCCGCTCCCGCGTTCTTCGTCGTGCAGATCGCCTGGCTCGGCTGGATGCTGCTGGCCGCGGCGCTCATCGGAGCCTGGGTCGTCGACCGCCACCACGGCGTCGCCATCATGCCGTCGCGCCAGAGCGGGGTGGGCAAGGCCGCCCCGAGCCTGTTCCGCGACCTGTCGCTCATCGCGATCGGGCAGCTGATCGTCTCGGCCATCCCGTTGCACGCCGAGCTCGACAATCCCGCCTTCCTGCGCTTCACCCTCGCCCTCGGCGGTGCGGTGGTGGTGCCCTACGTCATCTCGCGCTTCGTATATCGCGACTACGCCATCCGCTTCCCGTGGCGCGGCGGCGGACGGTGGTCGCGGGTGCAGTGGATCTGGCTCGTGGGCGTGCTCGCGCTCGGCTGGCTGATCCTGCCGTTCTACTTCATCACCTCCGGCGTCTACCAGAACTGGCCCGTCGTGAACACGCCCGACCTCATCGCCCGGTTGTTCGTCGGGGTGGGCGCGGTCGGCATCTGGGACGAGCTCTTCTTCATCTGCACGGTGTTCGTGCTGCTTCGTCGGCACGCCGTGACCTGGCAGGCGAACGTGCTGCAGACCATCGTGTTCGTGGCCTTCCTCTGGGAGCTGGGCTACCAGGCGTGGGGCCCGGCATTGACGATCCCGTTCGCCCTGATCCAGGGCGTCGTGTTCCTCCGCACCCGGTCGCTCGCTTACGTCGTGACGGTGCATCTGCTGTTCGACGCGGTCGTCTTCTCGGTGCTCGTTCACGCCCACAACCCGGGCGCTCTCCCGATTTTCCTCGTCTGAGCGGGCAGTTTTTAGCCGCTGATCTGATAAATACTGGATCCTCACAGGGGCCGCGCGGTAGGCTTCGAGAGCCGTAATGTCGCGGGGCTTCCTGTCGTCACGGACGCCCTCGCGCGCACGGACCGCCGCAGTCTCCCTTTGCGAAAGGCCCCCGCGTGAGTGCACCCTCCACCGATGTGATCGAGACCATCGTCGAACCGGTACGGGTCGACGGCTCGAGAGTGCGTCGGTCGCGAGTGCACCGGATGCTGCGGCTCGCCGCCGCCGACCTGTTCCGCTCTCCTCGGGGTGCGGTCCCCGTCATCGAGCGCGGCATGTTCCGCCAGGTCTTCCTGCTGTGGGCGGTCGCGCGCGCGACGAGCCTCGGTCTGCTGTGGGGGGCCTACGAGCTCGCCCGGTCGCTCGGTCTCAGCCACGGCCCCGACGGCCAGCGCATCGGGACGTTCCTCGACTTCATCACCGAGTGGGATGCCGACCGTTACGGTCAGATCTCGCTCGAGGGCTATCCGGTCTCCCTCCCCATGAACGTGCAGGGCGACATCCTGCCGAACAACTGGGCGTTCCTCCCGGTCTTCCCGACGCTCGAGCGCATCTTCTCGCCGCTCGCGGGAGGGTCGTGGCAGCTCGCCGGCGTGGGCATCAGCATCCTGGCGACCCTCGGGGCCACCTGGGTGCTGTTCCTCCTGCTGCGCCGCACCACCACGCCGAAGGCCGCCTGGTGGGCCGTCGTCTTCTTCTCGTTCGCGCCGCTGTCGTTCGTGTACGTGCTGGGCTACGCCGAGTCGCTCCTCATGCTCCTGCTGTTCAGCGCCCTCCTGCTGATCCATCAGCGCCGGTATCTGGCTGTCGCACCCATCGGTGTCATCGCCGCGTTCACCCGCCCCGGCGCGCTCGCGATCGCGCTGGCGCTCGGCATCCTCTTCCTCGTGCGGTTCTTCCGTCGACGTGTCGACCCGTTCCCCCGCATCCAGGTGATCGGCATCCTCGTCTCCGGTGCGCTCTCGGCGGCGGCCGGTCTCATGTGGCCGGTCATCGCGCAGGCGGTCACCGGAACGCGCAACGCCTACATCCGCACCGAGACGGGCTGGTGGCTGCAGTCGGTCGGCAACGACGAGTTCATCCCGCTGACCCCCTGGTTCCGCCAGGCTGCCACGCACCTCGGCGTGATTGGGCCCATCCTGGTGATCGCGCTCATGGTCGGTTTCGCGATGCTGCTGTGGTCGCGCTCGGTGCGGCGCCTGGGCATCGTCATCGTCTCGTTCGCGTTCAGCTACGGTCTCTACCTGTTCGCGGTGTTCCTGCCGCAGCAGAGCACGTTCCGACTCATGGTGCCGCTGTCGCCGCTGCTCGGAGACGAGCGTCTGTCGAAGACGAAGAAGCGGCGCACCGCGATCATCGCGGGATGCATCGCTCTGCAGACGCTCTGCGTCTGGGTGCTCTGGACCGTCAACCACCCGTAGGGGTCAGAGCCAGCGCTTGCGGCGGAACACGATGTAGAGCGTGAGCGACGTCGCCGCCATGAGCGCGAGGGCCAGCGGATAGCCGAACTGCCAACTCAGCTCGGGCATCGATTCGAAGTTCATGCCGTAGATCCCGGCGACGAGGGTGGGTCCGAACAGGATCGCCGCCCACCCGGAGATCTTCTTCACCTGCTCACCCTGTTCGAGCGAGGTCTCGGTGAGGCGCTGGGTGACGAGGGTCGCATTGACGGTGAGGGCGTTCTCGAGCGTGGCCCGGAACCCCGAGAGCTTCTGGCAGACGACCAGCACGTGGTCGAGCACGTCTCGCAGAGACCGCTGCAGTTCGAGGTCGACGCGGTACTTCTCCGCGCCCCGCTGAAGGGACTCGAGCATGACGGCGAGCGGCTCCGAGGCGCGCTGGAACGCGATCACCTCGCGCGACAGATCGTAGATGCGTCGCGACAGGTTCGGTTCACCGGCGCCGAAGAGGGCGTCTTCGATCTCGTCGATGTCGTTCTGCACGCCGGCCGCGACCGGCGAGTACTCGTCGACGACCTCGTCGAGGATCGCGTACAGCACCGCCTCCGGGCCGAGCGAGAGGAGCTCGGGCTGCTGCTCCAGTCTCCGCCGCACGCGTGCGAGGTCGGGTGAGTCGGCATGGCGGATGGTGACCACGAAGTCGCGGCCGACGAAGACGTGCAACTCGCCGAACTCGACCGTCTCCGTCGCATCGATGTAGCGCGCCGGTCGCAGCACCGCGAACAGGATGTCGCCGTACCGTTCGAGTTTGGCGCGCTGATGACCGGTCAGGGCGTCTTCGACGGCCAGGGGATGCAGGGAGAACTCCGCGGCGACCTTCTCGATCTCCTCGGGGGTCGGACGGAAAAGCCCGATCCACGCCATGCCGCCCTTGTCTCGCATGTACGCGAATGTCTGCTCGAGGCTCTCGGGGTTCTCGATGCGCTGACCGCTGACGTACACGGCGTTGTCGATGATGGGCACCGCACAAGTCTCGCCCAGTCCGGACGAGGCGGAGAACGTGCCTGCGCAATCCTCACGCGAGGGGCCTGAACCGGCGACCCGCGCGTCCGGCGCAGCATCCGTTCCCGACGTAGGACATGGCGCAAACGCAGGCCGCCGTGGCGCGAATCGTCCTACGCCGGCGCCATCTCCTACGTCCGCACCGCCGTAGCCGACGGCCCGTCGACGGGCAACGGCACCTCCCGGTCAGCGCTGTGGGCCACAGTAGGGGGATGAAGCGCGAGCAGACCGAAGATCCGAGCGACAGCGCTCCTGGCGTCGAAGGGGAGCTGGCAGAGGATCGCTACGTCGGTGGTCGCGACCTCACGCATTGGCGAACCGGCGCGGGCGCCACCATCGAGCAGGTCGCTCGTCGAGTGGGGGAGCGGATCGGTCCCTACACCGCGCTCGTCATCACCCTCCTCGTGGGTCTTGCCCTAGTGGTGGCGCTGAGTGTGGCCGCGGTCGAGGTCTACGACGCCGTCGCGGACGGCGACGGCGTGGCCGGGGTCGACGAGCCGATGCTGCTGTTCATGATGACGTTGAGGAGCCCGGGACTCGATGTGGCGGTGACGGCCTTCACCGACATCGCCGGCACGATCGGTATGCCCGTCATCGCGGTGCTGGGCATGCTCGTGCTCGGCATCAAGAGAAGGTCGTGGACCCCGGTGGTCATCATCGCCGCGGCCGGGGCGGGTTCGCTGCTCATGACCATCGCCGGCAAGGGGCTGATCCAGCGAGAGCGTCCGCCGCTGGTCGACGCGGTGCCCCCGTTCGAGTACTCGCCCTCGTTCCCCAGCGGCCACACCCTCAACGCGGTCGCCGTCATCGGCGCGATCGCCTACCTGCTCGTGCTGCGGCGCACCTCCCGTGGAGCGCGGATCGCGATCATCACCGCGGCGGTCGCGTTCGACCTCCTCGTCGGCATGAGCCGCGTGTACCTCGGTCATCACTGGTTCACCGACGTGCTCGTCGGATGGATCCTCGGCGCGCTGTGGTTGGCGCTCGTGATCACCGCGCATCGCCTCTATCTGACGATCCGGCGCCAGCGTCACCCCTCCGTCGACGCCGTCCCCGTCGACCACGGCTAGGTCGATCGGTCCGATCGCGCTCCCGCGCCCATATGGTGGGGTGTCGAGCGGCGCATCCGGGCCGCGAGGATCGCGGTGGGGGAAACGTGAGCACAGTCCAGGAAGTGGCGCGGCGAGAAGCGATCGCCCAGTACCGCGTGGTCGGGGTTCCTCCCGAGCCCGATCTCGAGGGTCTCGTGCAGCTCGCAGCGCGCGTGTGTGGAGTGTCCACCGCGGTGATCAACATCCTCGACGACCGCCTGCAGCACCAGATCGCCGCCGTCGGCGTGCAGGCGTCGGTCTGCAGTCGCGACGACTCCATGTGCACGGTGGTGTTCCAACAGCCCGGGCACATCGTGGTCCCGGACGCCCGCGAGGACGAGAGGTTCGCTCGCAATCCCTTCGTCACCGGCGAGATCGCCTCCGTGCGTTTCTACGCCTCGAGCCCGCTCATCACGCCGGACGGAACCGCGATCGGAACGCTGTGCGTCTTCGACGAGCAGCCCGGTGATCTCAGCCCCGAAGACAGCCGCGCGCTCGAGCTCCTCGCACACCAGGTCGTCGACGTGCTCGAGCTGCGCCGCATCACCCGCGAGCTCGGTCAATCGAACGAGCAGCTCGAGAACTTCGCCAGTCAGGTCAGCCACGACCTGCGCAACCCGCTCACCGCGATCGCCGGGTTCATCGAACTGGCCGCCGACAGCCCCGAGCTCGCGAACGCCCCGCAGGCCGCCCGTGCCCTCGCCCGTGCCGAGTCGGCCGCGGCGCGCATGGATTCGATGATCGCCGATCTGCTGGCCTACGCGCGGCTCGGCGGCCTGCAGCCTCGGCGCGACGAGGTCGAGTTCGACGAGGTGGTGCGCGGTGTGCTCGACGACCTCGACTCCGCGCTGACGGAGGCTCGTGCGACCGTGTCGGTCGACGCCGCGGTCGTGGTCATCGGTGACGAGACTCTGCTTCGGGTGCTCGTGCAGAACCTGGTGGCCAACGCGGTGAAGTTCAGCAGCGCCGCCGGTGTCGAGCCGCGTGTCGAGGTGCGCGCCCACGGGCTCACCGGCGGGTGGCGCATCACCGTGGACGACAACGGTCCGGGTGTGCCCGTCGAGCAGCGCGAGCGCGTGTTCGAACTCATGGAACGCGGGACGGCTCAGGAGGTGCCCGGTCTCGGCGTCGGGCTGTCGACGTGCCGCCGGATCGTGGAGGCGCACGGCGGACGCATCGGCATCGACGCGTCGCACGCCGGCGGCGCGAGCATCTGGATCGTGCTGCCCGACAGCGTCGACTGACGCGGGGGAGCGGATGCTGCGGGGTCCGCCGCATCCGTTCGGCAGGCGTACGCCGCCGTCGGCGTCCATCCGTCGTCCACCTCCTGTCTGTGTGCGCGTCACCTCGAGGTGGTGGGTTGGACGTGACCCGATCACGTCTTTCCCGAGGAGACCCATGTCCCGCCTTTCCCGCGGGCTCGCGGCCGCCGCCGTGTGCGCCCTGAGCGCCACCGCGATCGTCTCGTTGCCCGCCGCCGCCATCGCTGCCGAACCCGGGGTCCGCATCTCGGAGGTCGAATCGTCGGGCGGTGTGCCGGGCGATTGGATCGAGTTCCACAACCCCACGGACGCGGCGATCGTGCTCGACGGCTTCGTCGTGAAGGACGACAAGGACGCGAGCTCCTACGTCTTCCCCACGGGGACGACGCTCGCCCCGAATGCGTTCCTCGTGATCGACGAGCTTCTCTCCTCCGGCGAGGGCGACTTCGACTTCGGCCTCGGCGGTGCCGACAAGGTGCGTCTGTTCGACACCACCGGAGCGCTCGTCGACGAGCGTTCGTGGACCGCGCACGGCGCCACCACGTGGGGAGTGCGCGAGGGGGCAAGCCCCGACTGGCAGAGCACGAGCGCTGCGACGAAGGGGGAACCGAACGCGTTCGCGCCGATCGAACCCGAGACGCCGTCGGAACCGGCGGGGCCCGCCGGTGTCGTGCTGAACGAGATCATCTACGACGAGATCTCGGGGTACTCCGACCGGGTGGAGCTCTTCAACGGGGGAGAGAGCGCGGTCGATCTGACCGGCTGGACGATGTCGGACGACAAGCGCGACCGGTTCGGCGCGGTGCCGTCCGGAACGGTGCTCGCGCCGGGCGGGTTCGTCGTGCTCGTGACCGACGTGGACTTCGCTTTCGGCCTCGGCAAGAGCGACGAGGTCGTGCTGTACGACGCGTCGAAGACCGTCGTCGACAGTCACCCCTACACGAACACGGCTCCGCTCGCGGTCTTCGCACGCTGCCCCGACGGGTCGGGAGCCTGGGCCGCCGCGACGAAGGCGACACCGGGCGGGGCGAACGTCTGCGATCCGCTGACCGTGCCCGGCAGCGTCGTCATCAACGAGGTCGACTCTCAGCCGGCGGACTGGGTGGAGCTCTACAACCCGGGCACCGAGCCCTTCGACATCTCGGGCTTCGAGATCCGAGACAACTCCGACGATCACCGCTGGCAGTTCCGGCCCGGCACCTCCATCGCTGCCGGAGAGCACCTCGTCGTCGACGAAGCGAGCATCGGCCTCGTCGCGGGTGTCGAGACGCGATTCAGCGACCCGATCGGGATCGGGAAGGCCGACCGCATCCGTCTGTTCGACACCGCGGGCGCACTGGTCGACGACACGCTGCCCTGGACCGACCACGCCGCCATCGACGGTGACGTCGCCGCGGCCACCTACGCACGCTGCCCCGACGGCGTCGGACCGTTCCGCCTCGCAGAAGCGACGCCCGGTGCGACGAACTCGTGCGTCATGCCCGATGTGAAGATCAACGAGATCGAATCGAATGGCGACGCCACCGACTGGGTGGAGGTCGTCAACACCGGCGCCACAACGGTCGATCTCTCGGGCTTCACGGTGATGGACAACGACCCCGCCGGTCATGCCGCCGAGACCACGCCGCTGCCGAACGGCACCGTGATCGAACCCGGCGCATTCTTCGTGTTCGACCAGCCGACGAACTTCTCGTTCGGACTCGGCAACGGAGATACCGTGACCGTTCGCGATGCGACCGGCAACACCGTCGACGAGCATGTCTACGGCGCGCACGCGGACGGCGTGTGGGCACGATGCGCCGACGGCGTCGGTGCCTTCGGCGATGTCGCGGTCTCGACCAAGGGCCTGCGCAACGCGTGCGGCAACCCCGTCCGCATCAACGAGGTGGAATCCGACGGCGGATCGCCCGACGACTGGGTGGAGCTGGTGAACCCCACGGGCGCGTCGCTCGACGTGTCGGGGATCATCGTGAAAGACGACGACGACACGCACGGATTCGCCATCCCCGCGGGAACGATGATCGCCCCGCGCGGCTACCTCGTCATCGAGCGGGCCGACCTCGGCTTCGGCCTGGGCGGCGACGACGTCGTGCGACTGTTCGAAGGCGACGCGCTGATCGACGAGACGTCGTGGGGCGCCGATCACGCCGCCACCACCTGGGGCCGCTGCGCCGACACGACCGGCACCTTCACGGTGACCGCCGAGTCGACGAAGGGCGCAGCCAACGTGTGCGCCGGCGAGGTGCCGGTGGGCGTCTGGCCCGGCTCGCCCGACGTCTCGGCGCTCGACGCCACGGCGACGTTCCTCGCCGACAGCTCCGGACTCGACACGCAGGTCACCGCAGGGGGCACCTCCCTGTGGGCGATCGACAACGGCACGGGAACGTTCTGGAAACTCGACGTCGCCGCAGACGGCAGCACGTCGTTCGCCGACGGCTGGAAGGACGGCAAGCGCGCGCGCTTCCAGAAGGACGCCACGAACCCGTCGGCAGCAGGCCCCGACACCGAGGGCATCACGGTCGCGAACGACGGCTACGTGTACGTCGCCTCCGAGCGCGACAACAGCGCGAAGGGCGTCAACCAGAACGTCGTGCTCAAGCTCGACCCCGTCGCTCCCGGTCGAGACGTGGTGGCCACCCAGGAGTGGGACCTCACCGCTCTGCTCCCGGCGGTCGGTGCGAACCTCGGGATCGAAGCGGTCGAATGGGTCGCCGACACCGATCTGGCGGGCGCTCTCTACGACGACCGCACGAACGCCCCGTACGACCCGGCCCTCTACGCCGGTCACGGCGACGGCCTGTTCTTCGTCGCGGTCGAAGACACCGGCGACGTGTACGCCTTCGCGCTCGCCGCGAACGGCGTCGCCACGCTCGTCTCGACCATCGATCCGGGTATCGCCGGCGTCATGGCGCTCGACTACGACACCGCGCTGGGCGTGATGTGGGCGGTCTGCGACGACGGGTGCGAAGGTGCGTCGGCGCAGATCACGCTGAACGGCACGGCCGAGCCGGGTCTCGCCCGATTCGCCCGACCGGCGAGCATGCCGAACCTCAACAACGAGGGCTTCGCGACGCTTCCGACTCCGCTGTCCGCGGGCCAGGATCGGCCGGCGTGGTGGTTCGCCGACGGCGTGACGTCGGGTGCGCTGCACCTCGGCAGCCTGCCCGCGGTCGCACCGACCGAGCCGACCGAACCGACCCCGAGCCCCTCGGTCACGCCGAGCCCCGCGGTCTCGCAGAGTCCTTCCGCGTCGCCGGCCGCGGTCGCGGCGCACACTCTCCCGGCAACCGGCGGCACGGCGCCGGCGACCGCGGCGGCGGCGGGTCTTCTGCTGCTCCTGCTGGGTGGGGCGATCGTGCTCCTGCGGCGCCGGGCACGGATCGGCTAGTCGCCATCGCGCGAACGGATGCTGCGGCGTGGGCCGACAGCATCCGTTCGCGTTCTTCGGCGTAGCCTTCCCGCGGGCGCCGATCCTCCCGCGTGGAGGGCGATCGCTTAGGCCATCACCGCTGTCGTCCGACGCTCGACCGGCTGGTGCTCGAGGTCGTTGAGGTCGAAGACGAGCCCCCCGGTCGAGGCCGCCTGCATCGCCAATCCGCGGAGCAGGTCGGGATCGAGCAGCTCGGGTTCGGCGCTGGCGAACACGAAACGCAACGCGATCGACGGCTGGATCCACACCGTGGTGCGGCCGTCGACAGCGTCGTGCGGGTGCCGCCACGTCAACGTGAAGCTCTCGCCCCGGCGCAGCTTCGCCGCGATGACGATCTTCACGTGCGCGAGCAGCCGGTCGGGCAGTTCGATCGGAGTCGCCCCGCCGCCGTAGAACAGGTGTGCCATGTCGCGATGCCGTCCTTCTGTCGTGGGAGACAGGCGCGTCTGGGAGAAGGCCCCCCGCCTTGCACTTCTATCCGTAGCGGAGGCCGAATCGGATGGGCCCGGGGTGGTCCTTCGCCGAATCGGGCCGCGCAGCTGCGATGATCGCAGGACATCTCCCAGAAGGAGTACCCATGCGCATCGCCGTCCCGCTCGAGATCAAGAACAACGAGCGCCGTGTCGCTCTCACCCCCGCGGGCGCCGATGCGCTCATCCATCGCGGTCACCGGGTGATCGTGCAGGAGGGCGCGGGAGAGGGGAGCGGCTTCACCGATGCGCAGTACGAAGCCGTAGGCGCTGATGTCGTGGGCACGGCCGAGGAGACGTGGGGTCTCGCCGAGCTCGTGGTCAAGGTCAAAGAACCGATCGCGAGCGAGTACGGGAATTTCCGGCCCGATCTCACGCTGTTCACCTACCTGCACCTCGCTGCCGATCGCCCGCTGACCGACGCGCTCGTCGACAGCGGCATCACCGCGGTGGCTTACGAGACGGTGCAGGCCCCCGACCGTTCGCTCCCTCTCCTCGCGCCCATGAGCGAGGTCGCGGGCCGGCTGTCGATCGTCGTGGGTGCCAACGCGCTCCTCGCCGCCCACGGTGGCCGGGGCGTCATGCTCGGCGGCATCCCGGGCACGCCGAAGGGCAAGGTCGTCGTCATCGGGGGTGGGGTCGCGGGCGAGCACGCCGCGGCCAACGCGCTCGGACTCGGCGCCGACGTGACGGTCGTCGACCTCTCCGTGCCCCGCCTGCGCGCGCTCGAGGCGCGCTTCGGAGGCGCCGTGCAGACACGGGCCTCGACCCGCTACGAGATCGGCCAGCAGGTCGCGGACGCCGACCTCGTCATCGGATCGGTGCTCGTGCCGGGCGCGGCGGCGCCGAAGCTCGTCACCGACGAGATGGTCGCGTCGATGAAGCCGGGTTCGGTGCTCGTCGACATCGCTATCGACCAGGGCGGATGCTTCGAAGGTTCCCGTCCGACGACCCACGACGCCCCGACGTTCCGCGTGCACGAATCGCTCTACTACTGCGTCGCGAACATGCCGGGCGCCGTGCCGTTCACCGCGACGCGGGCGCTCGGCAACGCGACCCTGCCCTACATCACGGCGATCGCCGACGCGGGGTGGGACGCCGCATCCGCCGCCGATCCCGCTCTCGCCGCCGGGCTCAACGTCCGTGTGGGCGAGGTGCGCAACGCGGGAGTGCGCGCCGCCTTCGGCCTCTGAGCGCAGCGAACGCTCAGTCGCGGAGGATGGCGGCGATCGCCGCGATTGCGCGCACCGTCTCGGCGTGCGTCGTGCTCAGGGGCGACAGGCCGATCCGGATGCCCTGGGGCCCGCGGAAGTCGGGGATCACCCCGTCGAGCCACAGCTGCTCGGTCACCGCGCGGAAGGACGGGTGGCCGAGCAGCACGTGCGATCCGCGGCGTGCGGCGTCGCGGTGGGTGAGCAGCTCGACACCTCGCTCCGCCAGAACCTCGTCGTAGGCGCGGATCGCGAGGGTCGTCAGCGAACGGCTCTTCTCCCGCACGGCGTCGACGCCGGCGCGGTCGAGCAGGTCGAGCATGCCCTGCATCGGCAGCATCCCCACGATCGGGGGCGTACCGCTCAAGAGTCGGCGCATGCCGGCCGCCGGACGGTAAGCGGGGCCCATGGCGAAGACGTCGGCCGCACCCATCCAGCCCTGGATCGGCTGCTCGATGCGGTGCTGCAGCTCTGCGCGCACGTAAGCGAACGCGGGCGCGCCGGGGCCACCGTTGAGGTACTTGTACGAGCAGCCCACCGCCAGATCGACGCCCCATTCGTCGAGTCGCATCGGCACGACTCCCGCGCTGTGGCAGACGTCCCACAGCATCATGGCGTCGGTATCGCGAACGAGGGCGGTGATCGCGGCCATGTCGGCGAGCGCGCCCGAACGGTAGTCGACGTGGCTCAGAACGACGAGCGCCGTACGGTCGGTGAGCGCGGCGGCGACGTCGGCGGGCATGACTCCGACGATCGGGTCGGGATCGAGCCAGTCGACGCTGAGGCCCTGGGCGGTGGCGAGAGCGTCGACGATGAAGCGGTCGGTGGGGAAGTTTCCTCGCTCGATGAGGATGCGACCGCCCGCCGGCACTCCGCGGAGTGCGGCGGCGACGAGCTTGTAGAGCAGCACGGTGGTCGAGTCGGCGACGACGGTCTGCCCGGCGGCTGCCCCGAGCGCGACGCGTCCGATACGGTCGCCCACGTCGAACGGACGCTGCATCCACCCCTCGTCCCACGAGCGGATGAGGCCCGTGCCCCATTCGCCGGCCACGAAACGCGAGATGCGCTCGGCCGTGCCGCGCACCGGGCGTCCGAGCGAGTTGCCGTCGAGGTAGGCGGCGACGCCGGCCGCGGGCTCGAACTCGTCGACGAACGCGGCGAGCGGATCTGCGGCGTCGAGCTCGTCGGCCGCGGCGAGGAGGGCGGCGGTCGTGTCGGTGGCGGAGGTCATGCGCTCGATGCTACGCACGCGCGGGTCACGGCTGGAGGCGCTCTGCGCGCCAGCCGTGGCCGATCGCGACATACCGCAGCCGCCGATGCATGCGATCCCGGCTCCCGTGCCAGAACTCGACCGTGGCGGGCACGACGCGGTACGCGACCCAGTCGGACGGTCGCGGCACGTCGTCGCCGAAGCGGTCGAGCATGCCGTCGGCCTCCTCGATCAGTGCGGCGAGCGTCGACGCGTCGGCGAACGGCACCGATTGCTGCGCCACCGCGGTCGCCGCGCGCGATTTCGGCGAGCGGTCGGCGAACAGCGCGTCGGACTCCGCATCCGTCAGCGTCTCGATCCGGCCTTCGAACCGCAGCTGCTGCATCGTCTCGCGCCAGTACACCTGGAGCGCCGCATGCGGGTTCTCGCCGAGCTGCCGCCCCTTCGGGCTGCGGGTCGAGGAGCCGAAGACGAGACCGCGCTCGTCGATCCGCTTCACGTCGACCGTGCGCGCCGAGACGACCCCGTCGGCGGAGGCCGTCGCCAACGTCATCGACAGCGGCTCGCTCACTCCGCGCTCCCGGGCGTCGGCGAGCCAGCGCTGGGCGAGGGGGAGGGGCGCCGCGGGAGGAGCGTCGAACTCCGGCAGCTCGAGGGTCTCGTCGCCGGAGAGAGAGGGGCGATCGGCGTTCGTCATGACGCGACAGTACTCCTGCGGGGAGCGACCCCTCGCGGTTCGGTGCGCAGCATCCCCACCCCGTAGGCTCGAGCGCTATGGCTACCGGCGCGACCATCCACACCTTCGACGTGCAGTTGGCCGACGTCGACCGCGGCGTCTACGACGAGCTCGCCCTCCGTGTCGCGCGGCATCCGTCCGAGACCGACGCCTACATGGTCACCCGTGTGCTGGCCTACTGCCTGGAGTTCGAGGAGGGCATCGCCTTCAGCGAGGGGCTGTCGTCGACGGAGGAGCCGGCCGTCGTCGTGCGCGACCTGACCGGCGCGCTGCAGGCGTGGATCGAGGTGGGGGCGCCGGATGCTGCGCGCCTGCACCACGGGAGCAAACTCGCCGAGCGCGTCGCCGTCTACACCCACCGCGATCCCGCGAAGGTCGCAGCCCCCTGGGCGGGGAAGAAGATCCACCGTGCCGACGCGCTGCGCCTGGTCAGTTTCGACCCCGGGTTCATCGACCGAGCCGTGACCGCCCTCAGTCGGCGCAACACCATGACCGTCTCGGTCACCGAACGTCAGCTCTACCTCGAGCTCAACGGCGAGACCTTCGACACCGCGATCCACGAGCGCGGCATCGAGTGACGGTCAGCGGCGCTTCGGCTTGTCTTCGGCGGAGCGTGGCGGCATCTCGCTGACGTCGAGCCGGTCTTGACCGGCGCGCGACGACCACTCGTGCGCGACTCCCTCGGCGGCGCGCAGCGAGGCGCGCACCGCGCGGTTGTCGGCCCATGAGTTGAGCAAGTGGCCGGCGTGACCGCGCACGTGCTCCAGCACGGCGGGGGGCAGGCCCGCCGCCTTCCGGGCGTCACGCGCCTCGATGAGCAGTTCGAGCAGTTCGCGGTTCTTCGTGGGAGCGCCGGTGGAGGTCTTCCAGCCGCGGCGGCGGTGACCGTCCATCCACGACTCGTAGGTGTCGATCGCATACTTCGAATCGGCCTGGATGCGCAGATGCGCAACGTCGGCGTGGTGCTGGAGCGCTCGCAGCAGCCCGAGCAGCTCGCCGATGTTGTTCGTGCCCTTCACAACCGAGCCCGCGGCCCACTCGCCGTCTTCGCCGACCCACGCCCAGCCGGCAGGTCCCGGGTTGCCCTTGCACGCCCCGTCTGTCGCGACGGTGTATTCGGACTCGGAAGCGGGGGAGACGGGCATTCCAGAAATCCTGTCACATCGAGCCGCCCGTGGAGTCGACCGGACGAGGCCTCTGCGACGCGTTCGTCAAGCCGGTTCAGTCGGGGCCGGAGGGATGCGACGGTGGGATCACGCCAGACGAAAGGACCCACCATGGCCGACGACGTGCAGCCGCAGAACGACGAGACGCCCGACACCGAGGAGCTCGAGGAGCCGAGCACCGAGAAGGCGCCGGGAGAAGAGCCCAAGGGCGGTACGACTCAGCCCGAGGCCGACCACGAGGCGGTCGGTATCGGTGTGGTCGGGGGCCCGCAGGTCGACGAAGACGCCGGCGAGTGACACGAGCGATCCCCCGTATGCGCGTCAGTTTCTGAGGACTCCGCTGGAATCTCCTCAGAAGCTGCGCGGGGGAGCACGCCGACCGCTTCGGCGCGTCGCATCCGCTCGTGCGAAAGAATGCACTCATGACCTCGCCCTCGCTCGACGCCCTGCTCGACCGCATCTCAGAGAGCGGACTGCTCGACGAACCCGTCGCCGATAACGGCATCGTGCGCGGTCGCGCCAGCCTCGATGCCGCGGGCTCGGAGGTGACGGTCAACGTCGACCCCGAGCTCGAGGAGGAAGACGAGGGCGACGGCGACTCCCCGGATCTCGACGCGCTGGTCGACGGGGTCACCCGCACCCTCGCGATGAGCGAGACCCAGTGGCGCGCGGTCATCGATGCCGTCGCCGACGAGATCGGCGAGGCCGTCGCCGATGACGCGGTCGCCGAGCAGATCGATCTGCGCGACGACCTCGAGGCCACCTCGGTCGTCGTCTTCGCCGATGCGGTGCTGCTGCGTTTCACGGCGCGGCGTCAGTTCCCCGATTCGCGCATCCTGGTGCAGCTCGACAGCGAGCTGGAGGTCGAGACCGTCGAGGTCGAGGAGGACGCCGCCGATTTCGACGACCTCTCCGGCACCGACGAGTAGCTCGCATCGCAGATCGCACAGGTGCGGGCGAGCGGGCACCGGTGGGGTCTCGTCAGAGGTTCGCGAGGAACGCCGTGCCGAAGACGAGAGCGGCGGCGGCGAGCATCAGTACTCCGGCTGTTGCGATGATGCCCAGGATCACGATGTTGCCCGTGATGGCGAGCATCCCCGCGCACCAGCGCGGCATCTCGCGGGCGTGGGCGGATCGCTTGTGCAGTAGCGGGTTCGGAGCGGTGAGGGCCATGTCTTCGACGCTACGGAGGCGTGCTTCGCGGGGCATCGGCCCGGAGGATCAGCGACGTACGCCGCAAGGATGATCTTCGGCGGGGATGGCCGCCGATTGCTCGCGCGTCGCGGATAGCATCCACGTCGGAGCGCGATGAGGGAAGGAAACGCCGATGACGATCGAGCCGGGCATCTACGAGCACTTCAGGGGCCGTCGCTACGAGGTGGTGGGCGTTGGAGCGCATAGCGAGACCGAGGAGCCGTTCGTCTTCTACCGGGCGCTCTACGGCGACTACGGCTTCTGGGTGCGACCCGCTGTGATGTTCGCCGAGACGGTCGAGCGCGACGGGTACGTCGGGCCGCGGTTCTTCCGCGTCGCCTGAGTCGTCGGGGCGCGACCGAGAACGGTGCCCACGTCTTCGCGCACCGGCGCGTGAGGCTCCGCGCGCAAGGGTCTGTTTGTCGTCACGACCTGGGGAAACGGTTCGGGTCGATGTCGGAGGCCACTGCGATAATCGAACATATGAACGACACGATCGATGCTCTCGGCGACCTCGGGTCGCGGCTGCACGAGGTCGTGTCGGGCACCCTCGAGGCCTCGGCCATGCGGGGGTGGTCCGATGACGAGGTGATGGCGGTGATGGATGCTGCCGCGTCGCTGTCGCGCCGGGCGGAGGCGTTGATCGCCGAGGCCACCGGTGAGGTGCAGGCCAGATCGGATTCCCCGGTCGCGGCGGAGCGGATGACGACGAGGTTCGGGTGTCGGAACGTTCGCGAGTTCGTGCAGCGTGTCACGCGAGTCTCGGGGCGGACGGCCGGCGATTACGCACGGGCGGGTGTCGCGACCGCTTCCACTCTTTCCGTGCTCACCGGTGAGGTGCTGCCTGCGCGGTACCCGGCCATGCGTGCCGCCCTGGCCGATGGTGCCGTGGGAGTCGACGCGGTCGTCGCTGTGGTGCAGACGCTCGACTCCGCGGCGATCGACTCTCACGAGGCGCGGACCGCAGCCGACGCCGAGTTGGCCGCAGCGGCCCGCGGCGGCGGAGCGGACGGGGGAGGGCTGCCCTCCGCCGACGAGCTCAGGTTGCAGGCGCAGGTGTGGGCTGCCTACCTCGACCCCGACGGTGCCGAGCCCCGCGACGAGGCGGCGCAGCGCAAGCGTGGTCTGACGCTGGGGAGGTGCCGCAACGGGCTCGTGCCGCTGCGAGGCGATCTCCTCCCCGATGCCGCCGCGCAGCTGAAGCGCGCGATCGACGCGATCACGCATCCGCGTGCCGGCCGCGTGCACTTCACCGACGGCGACGAGGGTGGCGAAGATGGGGAGGCGGAGTGCCCGCCCGATCCCCGTACGCACCCGCAGAAGAACCACGACGCGTTGGCGACGATCGTGACGGTCGCTGCCCGGTCCGGTGAGTTGCCCACGATCGGCGGCGCCGCCCCGACGCTCGTCGTGTCGGTGCGGGCCGACGACCTCGCCGCCGGCGAGGGGGTAGGGCATATCGACGGGATCGACGAACCCGTCCCGATGGCCGTGGTGCGCCACGCGGCATGCACCGGCGGCATCTACCGCACCACGCTCGCACGCAACGGCCGCATCGAACGGGTAGAGGTCATCGACCGCGTCTTCAACGCCCACCAACGCCGTGCGATCACCCTCCGAGACGGCGGATGCATCATCCCCGGCTGCGACGTTCCGGCCGCGTGGTGCGAGATCCACCACGTCCGCGAACACGCCCGCGGCGGACCCACCAGCACCGACAACGGAGTACTGCTCTGCTGGCATCACCACCGCACCCTCGACACCAACGGATGGCACATCCGCATGCGCGGTGGCATTCCCGAAGTGCGTGGTCCGAGATGGTGGGATCCCGGGGGCACGTGGCGCCCCGTCACGAAATCTCCGACTCGAATCCGCGACCAGTTCCTCGTGCGGCGCAGCTGAACGACGCCCGCGTGCGCCGACACCCGAAACTTCGCCGGCTGACGTCTCGTCAAACGCGCCTGCGTGCCGCGCGGATCAGGAGACCGATCGCCCCAGCGGCGATGACGACGAGCGCCGCCGCCCACGGCCACACGCTGATCGGCCACCCGGCCAGGGTCTGCGGACCGATCGTGCCGCACACGCTTTTAGCGGGGTCGGAAGAGTCGTTGCAATACCCTCCGGAGATCATCGGAGCCAGCAGGAGAGTCGCGATGATCGCCGCGATCACCGCGCCGACGATGATCACGGCGGCGCGCTCAGCGCGAGGGAGGGGCTCGTCCACGCCTCGATCGTAGGCTCCCAGGGTTGCGCGACGCCCGGGCGTGTCGCTATCGTTGCGAAGCTGTGTCACCGACACGGCGCAAGGCAGGTCGAGAGGAACGACGAGATGAACCCGCAGGGGGATCGTCAGTACGCGCCGGTTCTGGAACTCACGTTCCAGCACCGATACGAGTCGTACCCTCCGGCGCCGGCCGTGTAGCAGCATCCGCTTCTTCCACGCCCCGCACCGCACAGGTCCGGGGCGTTCTTCTTTCCGCAGCAGCGTCGAGAGCAACCCGCCGGGCCGTGCCGCCCCGCCACGCACTCGCGCGATCTCGCGCACCGACGAAGGAAAGAAATCATGGAAAGGCTCACGAACCGCTTGTTCTCGTGGGCGAGCCTGATCGACGAGAAGACCGTCGACCAGGCCCGCACCTCGGCGAGCATGCCGTTCATCTACCCCCACCTCGCGCTCATGCCCGACGCCCACCTCGGGCTCGGTGCGACCGTGGGGTCGGTCATCCCGACGCTCGGGGCGATCATGCCCGCGGCCGTCGGAGTGGACATCGGATGCGGCATGATCGCCGTGAAGACCCAGTTCACCCGTTCCGACTTGGACGGGCGTG
The DNA here is from genome assembly GCF_003095395.1 of Microbacterium sp. Gd 4-13. Lineage (GTDB taxonomy): Bacteria > Actinomycetota > Actinomycetes > Actinomycetales > Microbacteriaceae > Microbacterium. The sequence goes on along the minus strand of NZ_QEIJ01000003.1, from coordinate 182,042 downwards.
ATCTGTCCGAGCTGCGCGAGCAGATCGAGCGGTCGATCCCGCTGTCGGCGGGTCGCGACAACCGGAAGATCGTCGCAACGGCCGAGCCGCGTGTCGCCGAGCTCGAAGCGCTCGCCGAAGCGGCCGAGTTCGACCCGGCCACCTACACCCGGCACTGGCGCAACCAGCTCGGGTCGCTGGGGAGCGGCAACCACTTCATCGAAGTGTCGGTCGACGAGGGCGACACGGTGTGGATGTTCCTCCACTCAGGGTCGCGGGGCGTGGGCAACAAGATCGCGCAGCACCACATCAAGGTCGCGCAGCGCCTGGCGAAGCAGTGGTGGATCGAGCTGCCGAACCCCGACCTCGCCTACCTCGTGGAGGGGACGCCGGAGTTCGCGGCCTACATCCGCGAGCTGCGGTGGGCGCAGCGGTTCGCACTCCTCAACCGTGAGGAGATGATGGACCGGGTCGCGAACCAGCTCGGCCGCTTCCTCGGGGTCGCCGTTGAGGAGCGCGAGCGCATCAACTGCCACCACAACTTCACCGAATCGGAGATGCACTTCGGCAAGCGCGTGTGGGTATCGCGCAAGGGCGCGATCATGGCCGACGACGGTCGGCCGGGGCTGATCCCCGGGTCGATGGGCACGGCGTCGTACGTGGTCACCGGCAAGGGGAATCCCCTGTCGCTGAACTCGTCGCCGCACGGAGCGGGGCGGGAGTACTCCCGCTCGGCTGCCCGCAAGACCTTCACGCACGAGCAGCTGCGCGAGGCGATGGTGGGCATCGAGTACCGCGACACCGACGCGTTCCTCGACGAGATCCCGGCCGCGTACAAGCCGATCGACCGGGTGATGGCGGATGCTGCCGACCTCGTGTCGGTGCGGCACACGCTGCGTCAGCTGGTGAACGTGAAGGGCGACTGACGTGAGGGGAGGGGTCGGGCATGCCGCCCGGCCCCTCCTCGCGCAGGCACCGGCTGCGGTCGCGCGTATCCGCACTGCTCAACTCTTGGTGCGGGTGCGCTTCCACCAGCCCACGGCCGTGTCGATCACGACGAACGCGGCGAGGGTGTATCCGACGAGGGGCAGCCAGAGCCCGATGAGGACGGCCGCCGTGATCACGACCGCCACGCCCCACGACGGAGCATCGCGGAGAGCGCCCCGGCGCGGTGGCGCTCCGACGAAAGCCTGAGTTCGGGTCGGGCGCCGTTTCCACCACATGAGGTATCCGAGGATCACCATTGCCGCAATCGACACGGCAACCGCGAAGAGCAGGATCTGGTTCCACAGACCCATGACACCCATGTGCGCGTCGATGCCCCAGCGTGCGAGTTTCGCGGGTAGGGAGTAGTCGGCGAAGTCGACCTGGTCGATGACCTGCAATGTGCTGCCGTCGATGGCGATCGAGTTCGCCGCGGTGGGCAGCTCCGTTCGCGTCTCGGCGACGGTCCAGCCCGTGCCCTCGGAGGCCGGCACGGAGATCTCCACCTGGGAGGAGGCGATGTTGTGACGCTGTGCGATGGAGAGCATCGTCTCGAACGCAGCGGGCGAGATCTCTGCCGTCGCGGGGGTCAGGCTCGGCGCATCGTTGTGGTGAGCGTGCTCCCCTCCGGCGGCGGCCGCGTCCGCGTCGGGCAGGGTCGCGTCGACGTACGGGGTCTGCCAGCTGATGGCCTGCCTGAAGGTTGTGACGTTCGCTCCGGCGAGCTGCGACCACGTCACGCCCGTCGCGGACAGGAAAAGGGCGCCGACGAGCACCCATACCCCGATCGCGGCGTGCCAGCTGAACGCGCGTCGGTATCCCTTCGCCTTCACATTCGGCACGACGAACTCTCGTTTGTTGCGGGCCCGCCGACGGCGCACGATCCACAGCAGGAGACCAGCGAGGGAGGTGATGCCGAGCCATGAGGCGGCGAGTTCGCCGTAGTAGCGACCGAAGTCCCCGAGGAAGAGGCTGCGGTGCAACTGATCAAGCCAGGTCCCGACGGCGAAGGATTTGTCCATCACCAGCTCATCGCCGAGGACGTCGCCGGTGCCGGGGTCGACGAACACATGGCGGTTCTGGAGTCGTATCGTGCCGTCTTCCGTGAAAGTGACCGCGGTCGTGCGCCCCGCCGACGGGGCAGGCTGCACCGACCGAATCGTGTCATCCGGGTGCGTCTCGGCGATGTAGGCCGTCGCGGCACGGATCTGGTCGGCCAGTGGCACGTTCTGTGCAGCGGGCTCCACCTGGAGAAGATGCGCATAGATCGCGCGATCGATGCTGGGCGCGACGGCGTAGGCGGCGCCGGTGAGCGCGGCGATGAGGATGAACGGGCCGATGAAGATGCCGACGTAGAAGTGCAGTCGGAGCATCAGTGGCGTGAACCACCCCTTGCCCCGGCGCGGAGACCGCGGGGACGGATCGGCGGCGGCGGGTTCGGGCGGATGCTGCGTTGTGGTTGTCATGCGACTCCGAGCTTTCAGGTGAGAAGGGTCTCGCCGATGTACCCGCCTTCGGCGCAGCCGGGCGGGATCGCGAAGACGGCGGAGCCGATGGGGGTGGTCCACTCGTTGAGCAGGTCGAGGTCATCGAGTCGCTGTTGGATGGGGGTGAACTGCCGTTGGACGTCGGCTTGGAAGGAGACGAAGATCAGGCCGGCGTTGGAGATCTGCCCGGCCGCCGGGGTGTCGTCGTAGTTGTACGCGCGGCGGAAGATGCGTTCGGCAGTGTCTTCGCTCCGCGCTCTGCGCAGGTGGGAGAACTCGGGGATGACGGGGAAGCCGATGGCGGTCTTCGCCTCGAAGTCGGGTTCGTCGAACTCATCCGTCCCGGTCAGCGGCGCGCCGTTGGACTGATAGCGCCCCACGGATTGGTCGCGGCCGGGCCGGTCGAGACGGTCCCACTTGTCGAGGTTCATCGCGATGCGACGCACGACCATCCCGGTTCCGCCGGCGAGCCAGCCTGTCCCGGTGTCCCACACGACGGTGTCGAAATCGGCGGTACCGGGCTCGGGGTTGGAGGTGCCGTCGACTTGCCCGAACAGATTCCGCATAGTGGTGCCGGGTTTGACCGTGCCGTGGGCTCGACGGAACCCCTGTTGTGTCCAGCGGACGGTGGCGAAGCTCCGGGTGTCTTTCAACAGCATCCGCCCGGCGTGTGCCACGGTCAGCGGGTCGTCGGCGGCGATCTGGATGAGCAGGTCTCCGTCGCCGTACTCGGGACGAAGCTGGTCGATCTTGAACGCGGGAAGCGGAGCGAGCCAGACGGGCGCGCTTCCCCCCGCACGCGCGACGAACCCCGGACCGAATCCGAACGTCACGGTCAGTCGGGACGGTGCGGTGACGAGCTCCGGTTCGGAGTCCGCCAACGCGGGCTGTCCCTGGGTCATACGTGCGGCGTCGTCCGAGACGATCCGCATCATCCGACGCATTCCGTCCCTGTCGACATCGGGGAGCAGATCGAGGGCGACGAACATGCCATGGGCTTGCGCGTTGGTGTCGATACCGGCCTGGTGTACGGCGTAGAACGGCACCGTGACCTCCCCGTTCAGCGGGACGGAGACATCGCCGGCCGTTCCGCTCTGGGCTTGCGCCGACGTGACGGCGTCGATCCCGATCGCCGCGGCGGCACCGACCCCGGCGACAGCTCCTCCGAGGAGGAACTGTCGCCGGGTGGCACCCGCGCGATCAGAGCCAGGAGTCCGATCGCGGCGGCTCACTACTCGCCCGAACCCATGTCGGAGCCCATGTCGGAGCCCATGTCCATCTCCATGTCGCCGCCCTCGTAGTTCTCGTTCGCGCCGGAGTAGTCCTTCACCGGCGCGGTGAACTCGTAGGTGGTGTCGTCGGCGAACGTGAGGGTGAAGGTGACTTCGTCGCCGGCCATCAGGGGCGAGGTCAGATCCATCAGCATGATGTGGTTGCCGCCGGGCTCCAGTGCTAGCGAGCCGCCGGCGGGGATGGTGAACCCGCCCTCGATCTGCCGCATCACCATTTCGCCGGTCTCGTTCTCGACCGTCTCGTGCAGTTCGAGCATCGACGACGCCTCGGTAGCGGCGGACGTCACGGTGATGTCGGTATCGCTGCTGTTGATGAGTTCGCCGAAGCCGGCGGACATGCCCGACTCCGCCGACTTGACCCATGCGTCGGAGATCGTGATGGCGTCCGCGCCGGTCGTGACCGCGGCGGGTGACTCGGCAGTGGCGGTACCGGCGCAGCCGGTGAGGGCGAGAGCGGCAGCGGCGAGCAGGATACCGAAGCGGCTGCGGGTGGAGAGAGTGGTCACAGGTGTGCCTTTCACAGAGAGTCGACGCCTCACGAAGCGGAGTCGTCGGTGCCGGCCGCGGTTGCGCGGCGGCGGAGAAGGAGGAAGACGGCGAGAACGCCGAGCGCGATGGCTGCGCCGGCTCCGCCGATCAGAGCGACACGGAACGCGCCCTGACCTTGAGAAGTGGTCTGAGATGCTGTGGTGTCGACGCCGGTGGTACCCGCCGCGTCCGATTCCGAGGAGGATTCGGCGGCGGCGTCGCGCACGAGCGGTTCACCGTCCCCGACGGTGAACGGGATGATTCCGGAGATCGGGTGGCCGTCGGAAGACACCACCCGCCACCGCACCTCGTAGCCGGCGTCCGCCATGCCCGGTTGCACCTCGACGGTGACCGATCCTTCGACCACGGCGGATTCACCGGCGGCCCAATCCTGGCCGTCCGCATCGGCCACCACGATCGCCGCGCCCATATCGAGGACGTCGGCGGAGAAGGTCAGCGTGACCTCCGATGGTGCAGCGAGGAGACGCTCGCCCGATGACGGGGTGCTGGAGAGGAGTTCGTCGTGCGCGGATGCGGGAGATGCCGTTGCGAGTAACGCAACAGCAGCCACCGCCATCCCCGCCGCAACAGTGCGGACACGGAACAACAGGGTCGACCTTTCGTTCATCGCCTTTGAACGGGCGACGGACAGCATGGAATCGCTCACCCGTCGGTGAGCACCCGCCCCTCGCCAGGTCGGCGTACGAGCGAGCTCAGACCACGCGTGCCACCGGCGGACCGCGCCGGCGAGAGACCGAAACGAAGAGCACCGACAGCGCCGGCGGCAGCGACACCGCCACGGCCTGAACACGGCGCGGCACGAGGACGAAAGACGGGATGGTGAACGCGGCGGCGCGGCTAACCCACGCCACCATCTGGCGAGCCACGTCGCGAAGGCGCAGGACCGCGCGCTCACCCCGGTACAGCGCGGCGACGGTGATGAGCGCCGCGACGGCATGCGCGATCCACATGGACGCTCCGGCGGTCGACACGACGGTCATGTCAGACGTCTCCATCGTCATGGACATGGCCGCATCATGATGGTGCGCATGGCCCGTTCCCGTCTTCGCGGATGGGCCGAACGTTCCGAGGACGAACAGGAGGTGGAACAACGCCTGGCTCCCCAGGACGGCTACTCCTAGCCGTGTCAGCGAGAGAGAGCGTCCTGCGAGCGCGGTGCACACCAGCACCGAGACGACGAGCGGGACCAAGATTCCGATCCAGCTCGGCGCAGTTCCGCCGCCGCTCACATGCGAGAGCAGAGCGACGAACGTGGCGATCGATGCCGCGAGCGAGCCGCGCACAAGGCGGGGCATCCTCGACGATCGCATGGTCGCCATTCTGTCAGGAGCGACGAGTCGCGGAATACCCTCGAGCAGAGAATCTGTCGACGACGATGGAACGCGGGCGAACGTGCCTTCGTGAGTGGTGCATCCGATGCGCGTCGGCCCGTCGGCCCGGCACCGCGAGGAGCGAATGCACGGTCACAATCATGGGGCGCGCGGGCCGGGCTCGGCGTCCGGCCGGTGCCTTCGGGGTATCACGCACATCGCGACGCATAAGGCGAAACTCGCGGCCGACCAGGCGAACGTGGCGGGTGCCAGCGTCGATTGCTCGCCGTAGCGGAGGAGATGGAATCCGACGGTGAGGGGCCCCGTGATGGCGACCACGACGAACGCCCATCGCGGATAGGAGTCGGGGTGCGGCACGAACGCTCGCCGGACGATCAGGAGCACGAGCACGACCGAGAGGATCACGGCGGCCCACAGCAGTGCGCCCGCCGATCCATCAGCGGTGACAGGATCCCCGAACCGGCGTCCTGAGGCCCCGGCTCCGGACCCGACGAAGAACAGCACGGCGAAGGGCAGTAGCACCCACATCGCCACGTCGAGGACGTGGCCCGAACGTCGGATCGATGGTCGATGACCTCGACGCCATTTCCGGCGCGATCCGACGTGGTCGTCAGGCGCGAGGTCGTCGTCCGACACAGCCGCTCCTCAGGCCACGGTGGTGATATCGCGGAGTTCGGCGCGCGTTGTCGAGAACCGCGTCGACGACGATCCACGTCCTCACCGAGATCATCTCGGGAGGGTACCAACCATCCTCGGATCGGTGCAGCGAGCGGACCCGCACGATCTGCACCTGTGGTGCCCCCGACTGGAATCGAACCAGCGACCTTTGGTACCGGAAACCAACGCTCTATCCCCTGAGCTACGGAGGCGGACTGAACGAGGCTACCACCGGCCGCGCCGCTCGCCCGTCACCCGGGCGGGCGCAGCATCCGTCAGATGACGGGGTCGGAGTCGGCGGCGGGTTCGCCCTCGTCGGTGATGGTGCCGGTCGGTTCCGCGTCATCCACGGTGTGGTGGGTGCCGAGCTCGTCGGCGAGAGCGCGTCCCTGGTCGACGGCTTCGTCTTTGCTCGAGAAGCTCGCCGACAGTTCGGGGCGCCCCTCGACGTAGTTCTCCCACTGACCGCGGTTCGAACGGGTGTGCACTTCGTCTTGAGCCATGCCCGCAGTCAACTCCGGTTGCGCGAGGGAATCACCGCCCTTGACACGGCAGCTGGAATACGGCGCGAAGGGTCGTCGTTCCCAGCCGTGTGATGTTCGATCCTGCAACGCTCGAGAGCGTGCTCTCGTCCCTCGACGTTCGGCTGGGTGACACACAACAGCGATCGCTGTCGGCCGGAGCCCGCCTGGGGGTGGATCGCGGCGTTCTGACGCTCGTCTACGTCGTCGCGGGGGAGATCACCGGGGATGCGTCGACCGAGACCGCTTGCGCGGTCGACGTCGCCGAGGGTGCCGCATCGCTGTGCGCGACCCGCACCCTTCTCGCCGGTGACGCGTTCCTCTCCTTCGGCCGGCGCGAGGTGACGCTGACGTCGACCTCGGGAGCGCGGCTGATGACGGCGCAGGTGCAGGTGACCTCCCTCGACGCCGTCCGATCGCTGCCGGGCGTGATCTTCGTCACGGGGTTCGCGCGGCTCGAGCCGGCAGCCGCCGCACTCGCCGCGCAGCTCGGTCCGGGGCACGGCGACGCGACGCGAGCCGGCGACCCCATGATCTGCCGTCTGATGGTGTCGACCGTGCTGCTGTCGGTGATCCGGGCGTGGGCCGACCACGACACCGCATCGCGGCTGCCGCTCACGACGGGCGACGACTACCTCGACCGGGTGGCGGCGGCGGTGCGCGACGACCCGGGGCGGCTCTGGACCGTGGACGCGCTCGCGACCATCGGCGCGATGTCGCGCACGGTGCTGTCCGAGCGGTTCCGCGCGGCCTTCGGCCGTTCACCCGCGAGCTACGTCACCGAGGTGCGCATGCGTCGTGCCCAGGAGCTGCTCCAGGCAGGACGCAGCGTGTCGGAGACCTCGCGCGCCTTGGGGTACGCATCCGACGAGGGGTTCAGCCGAGCCTTCCGCCGCCACGTCGGCGTCGTGCCGTCATCGTGGCGCGCCGGTCGTCGCGGCGGCGTCGCGGTCTGAGATCGGGCGGGGCGGTGCAGCCGCCCTCGCCCTCCCCGTGGCTCAGCGCTCGCCGACCTCGGCTCTCGACGACGCGCGGTTCGACGCCCCGAAGAGGGCGGCGCCCACCAGGAGCAGCACAATGCCGATGACGTAGTTCGCTTCGACGCCGAGGCTGTCGACGAGCAGGCCGCCGAAGCCCGCCGCCAGCACGATGGCCCCCTGGAACCCGACGACGACGAGGCTCCCGCCCGCCTCGAGCCGGTCGGGCATCCGGTGACCGACCCACGCGTTGACGATGATCAGCCACGAGGCGAAGAACATGCCCCAGACGAACACGGCGGCACCGACCGCCACGACCGCCCCGGGCAGCAGCAGCACGCCGACCACCGCGACGGCCATGGCGACGGGCGCGAAGACGCCGAAGAACGCGAACGAGCGGTCGATGACCAACCCGATCACGATGTTGCCGATCAGGCCGCCGGCGCCGAAGAGCGCGAGGAGCACCACGACAGTGCCCGCGTCGACGTCGGGCGTGCGCTCCAGCGCCAGCCGGACGTACGTGTAGGCGAGGAAGTGGCCCAGCACGATGAGCACGTGCCCGGCGAGTCCGAGCCCGACGCCGCGCCGGCGCACGGTGTCGACGAGAATCCGGATGCTGGCGGCCTGGGTCGCCGGCACGCTCGGCAGCGAGACGCGGAGCGGAATGGCCAGGAGCGCGGTGGCGACCCCGATGATGAGGAACGTCGCTCGCCAGTCGACCAGCTCGCTCAACACGACGCCGAGCGGAACGCCGGCGACGGTGGCGAGCGACATGCCCGCGGAGGTGAACATCACCGCGCGACCGACCCGCTCGGGGCCCGCCACGTGCGCGGCCACGGTGATCGACATCGCCCAGAAGGCGCTGATGGCCGCCCCCAGCAGGAAGCGCGCGAGCAGCACCAGCACGAGGTTGGGCGCGATGGCCGCGAGCACTCCCGATGCCCCCGCCGCGAGGGCCATCACGACGAGAAGGGTTCGACGGTCGAGTCTCGGGAAGATCAGCCCGACCGTCGGGGCGACGACGAGACCCACGAGCGCGGTGACGGTGACCGTCTGACCCGCCTGCCCCGGGGTGACCCCGAGCCCCTCCGCCATCTCGGTGAGCACGCCGTTCGGAAGGAATTCGGCCGTCACCAGCAGGAAGCTCATGAGCATGAGAGCGATGAGCGCGCCGTAGGGCATGCGCTTCGCTCCCGTGGCGACCTGGACGGGCACGGGGGAGGTCGTAGTCATTGGTCCACTCTCGCGGTCGCCGGCCACCGCCGCCCGACCGGACGTCCGCCGCATCCGACGATTCGTCCGTTCTGCCTGCCCGCTGACGTGCCTCGCGGGGCTTGCGCAGGGAGCCGTCGCCCGACGGGCGGCACCTCGAGCGGGCCCGGTCGGCGGCGCGCGAACACGTCGGAAACGCGTGCGAGGATTGCTCGGTGCAGCGCCTCGTTACCGCCGAACTCGACCTCGAGCTCGCAGCATCCGCAGACCTCATCTTCCAGATCACCGCGGCGTCGAACGTGCCGGTCTCGAGCGAGCAGCTGACCTTCACGCAGGGCGATCGCGTCTACACCCCGACCGAGATCGTCGACCAGTCGGGAAGTCGTCTGCACCGCTTCACCGGCGAGGCAGGAGCCCTCACGGTCCGCTACGACGCAACGGTCTCGGGCGCAGCAGCGATCGCCCACACGAGCGATCTCGAGACCATCACCTACCTGCGCCCGAGCCGCTACTGCCAGTCCGACGAGGTGTTCGCCCAGGCGCGGCGTCAGTTCCGAGGACTCACCGGTGTCGAACTCGTCGACGCCGTCTCGCAGTTCGTCTCCGCGAGCGTGGTGTACACGCCCGGGCTCAGCCTCGGAACCGACAGCGCGGTGACGACGCTGATGACCGGCCAGGGCGTCTGCCGCGACTACGCGCACGTGGTGATCGCCCTGCTGCGCGCGATGGACGTGCCCGCCCGCTACGCCGCGTGCTTCGCGCCCGGACTCGAGCCGATGGACTTCCACGCGGTCGCCGAGGCCTACATCGACGGGTCGTGGTACGTCATCGACGCCACCCGCCTCGCCGACCGGCGCTCGCTCGTACGCATCGCGACGGGCCGCGACGCGGCCGACTGCGCCTTCCTCAGCTATCACGGCGCGAACCTCACGCTCGAGCGCATGCGTGTCGACGCGTGGGTCACGGATGCTGCGCCCGAGCCCGCCGACGATCACGCGACGCTCGTGCAACTGGCCTGACCGGGGCTGCGGCGCCGACCCGGCCCGCAGCCGCGCAAACCCTAGACTGGTGAGGCTATGGATCCTGACGTTCTCTCCGCCGCCCTGCTCGCCGTCGTGACGCCTCTCGCCGAGGCGCGACGCGAAGGGTCGACCGAGGGTCTCACCGCGGCCGACCTGCCGCTCGAACGGCCCAAGAACCGCGACCACGGCGACTGGGCGTCGAACGCCGCCATGAAGCTCGCGAAGAAGGTCGGCGCGAACCCCCGCGAGCTCGCCGCCGAGATCGCCGCCGGGCTCGAGAGCGTCGACGGCATCGCGAGCGTCGAGGTCGCCGGCCCCGGGTTCATCAACATCCGCCTCGATGCCGCCGCTGCCGGCGCCCTGGCCAAGGCCATCGTCGAGGCCGGTGCCGCCTTCGGGTCGAACGACAGCCAGCGCGGCACCTCCATCAACCTCGAGTTCGTCAGCGCCAACCCGACCGGACCGCTGCACATCGGGCACACGCGGTGGGCGGCCCTGGGCGACTCGATCGCGCGCCTGCTGCTGGCCAGCGGCGCCACGCTCGTGCGCGAGTTCTACATCAACGACGCCGGCGCGCAGATGGAGCGCTTCGGCCGCTCGGTCGTCGCGGCCGTCAACGATGAAGCCGCACCCGAAGACGGCTACGCCGGCGACTACATCCGGCAGCTCGCGGCCCGTGTCGTCGAAGCCCGGACCGATATCGCGTCGCTCGAGCGTTCCGAGCAGATCGAGCTCGCGACGGAGCTTGCCTACGGATTCCAGCTCAACGAGATCATGGCGTCTCTCGAGCGCTTCAACGTGCACTTCGACGTCTGGTTCTCCGAGCGCGTGCTGCACGCCCGGAACGACGGCGCCCCGAGCCTCGTCGACGAGGCCGTCGACCGCCTCCGCGAGCAGGGTCACGTGTTCGACGACGAGGGCGCCGTCTGGGTGCGCACCACCGACTTCGGCGACGACAAAGACCGCGTCATCCGGCGGTCCAACGGCGAGTACACCTACTTCGCCGCCGACGCCGCCTATTACCTCAACAAGGGCGACCGCGGCTTCGCGCACAAGATCTACCTGCTCGGCGCCGACCATCACGGCTACGTGCACCGTCTCAAGGCGCTCGCGGGCGCGGCCGGCGAAGACCCCGAGAAGAACGTCGAGGTGCTCATCGGGCAGCTCGTGTCGATCAACGGCGCCAAGCTCAGCAAGCGCGCGGGCAACATCATCGAGCTCGACGACCTGCAGGCCTGGCTCGGCACCGATGCGCTGCGCTACTCCCTCGGGCGCTACCCGGCCGATTCGCCGCTGACGCTCGATCCCGAGATCCTGCAGAAGCGCACGAACGACAACCCCGTCTTCTACGTGCAGTACGCCCACGCGCGCACGCACAACGTGGCGCGCAACGCCGCATCCTCGGGTGTGGACCGTTCGGAGTTCGCCCCCGAACTGCTCGATCACGAGACCGAGTCGGCGCTCCTGGGCGCCCTGCAGGAGTTCCCGCGCGTGGTCGCCTTCGCCGCCGAGGTGCGCGAACCGCACCGCGTCGCCCGCTACCTCGAAGAGCTCGCAGGCCTCTACCACCGCTGGTACGACAGCTGCCGGGTGATCCCGCTCGGCGACGAACCCGTCGCATCCGTGCACCGCACCCGCCTGTGGCTGAACGACGCCACCGGTCAGGTTCTGCGCAACGGACTCGACCTGCTGGGCGTGAGCGCTCCGGAACGGATGTGACCCGATGACCGACGCCGACACGCTGCCGTTCGAACCGACGGAGCAGCCGAAGCGTCGGCGTCGCCTGTGGCCGTGGATGGTCACGCTCGTCATCGTGCTCGTGCTCGTCGGGTCGGCCGCCTTCGGCGCCGAGTGGCTCGCGCGCGGAGCGGTGACCGGCGGCATCCGCACCCTGGTCGTGTCGCAGGCCGGCCTCCCCGCCGACCAGCCCGTCGACGTCGAGGTGCCCGGGCTCGTCATTCCCCAGCTGATCTCCGGAACGCTCGACGAGGTCACCATCGCCTCCGAGGATGTGACGTTCGGCGAGCTGTCGGGTGACGTGCGGGTCACGATCACCGACATGCCGATCCGGGCCGATGCCGCCGCCGGACCGGGAACCGCCACCGTGCGCCTCGACCAGACCCAGCTTCGCGCCCTTCTCTCGACGGTAGACGGGTTTCCGGCGGATGCTGCGGGGATCGCCGCGCCCGACGTGACCGTATCGACCGAGCTCAGCCTGTTCGGCGTCGGTATCCCGGTGGGGATCGCGCTCCTCCCGGCCGCGGGGAGTGCGGGGGATCTCACGCTCACGCCGTCGTCGTTCTCGGCGGGCGGGGTAGAGCTCACCGCCGACGCCCTGCGCCAGCAGTTCGGCGGTCTCGCCGACACGGTGCTGCGCACGTGGGACGTCTGCATCGCCCAGTACCTCCCGTCGGCCCTCACGCTGACCTCGGTCTCCGTCGACGGAGCGGAGGTCGTCGCCGACTTCGACATCGACGGCGCCGTCGTCGTCGATCCGCTGCTGCGTCAGAACGGCACCTGCGGCTGATTCGCCTGCCGTTCACCGCTCGATCCGCTCTCGTTCCTCCCACCGTCGCCCGGCACGCCCCGAGGTGTCGGCACACTGCGTGAATGGTCATGGAATCCGAGCGCACCGAGGTGCTGGCGCCCGTCGTTCCGGTTCCCGCGGTGAACCCCGAGTCCCGCGGATCGGGGCGCGCGGGGCGTATCGCCGTGGTCGTGGTCGTCGTGCTCGTCTTCGTCGGGCTCGTCTTCGGCGTCCTCGACTGGATCGCGCGCTCGATGCTGCAGTCGACGATCAGCCGATCGGTCATCCAGGTGAGCGGACTGCCCGCCACGCAACGAGTCGACACCGAGATCTCCGGGCCGGTGCTGCCCCAGTTGCTGCTGCGCAATCTGAGCCTGGTCACCGTGTCGTCGCAGAACGTGAACCTCGCCGGCGGCGCGGGCGATTCGTCACTCGAACTCACGGACGTGTCTCTCGGCGAGCAGAGCACGGCGCGCGAGGTGCGCGGCGAGCTTCGCATCGATGCGAGCCAGCTCGCCTACATGGCGGCGGCGAGCGGCGGCAGTGCGACGTTCGGTTTCGATGGTGCCGACGTCACCGCGTCGACCGCGGTCTCGGCGGGCGGGCGGAAAGCCTCCGTCGGATTGACCCTCGCGCCAGGTCATTCCCAAGGGGCGATCACGCTCACCACTTCTTTGGTGCGTTTCGACGAGGCGCAGAGCACGGTCGACGACCTGCGCGCCCGGTACGGCGACGAGGCCCTCGCCTCGCTGCAGCCGCGCTCCGTGTGCCTCGCGACCGAGCTCCCCGCGACGGCGCGCATCACGTCGGTGGCTGTGGAAGGCCAGCAGCTCGTGGCGCGCTTCGCGGTCGACGCGACAGCCCTCGACGCGGCCGCCCTCGGCGAGAAGGGCACCTGCGGCTGACGCGCAGCGTCGGTTCGGCCGGGGCAGTGCGCGGCGGTGCCCTAGACTTCAACCACCCGCGGCGTGGACGAGCCCACGGCATCCGTTGCCTGGCGACCGGCGCCGCCGCATCCGTCGATTGGTCCCCTCCGTGTCCGCCTCGCCTGCCGCGCCGCTCGCACCCGAGTGGTTGTCCGTCCCCGCCGACGCGAACGACCTGTCGGCCCGCATCTGGCCGGCGTCCGCCCGCCGAGACGCCGACGGGACCCTCGAGCTCGGCGGTGTGTCGGCCCGTGAGCTCGTCGAGACGTTCGGCTCGCCGCTCTACGTCGTCGACGAAGAAGAGGTGCGCGCCCACGCGCGCCGCGCGCGTGACGCGTTCGCCTCGGCCGCGGCGACGCACGGCGTGAAGGCCCGCACCTACTACGCCGGCAAGGCGTTCCTCAGCACCGAGATCGTCCGCTGGGTGACGAGCGAAGACCTCTCGGTCGACGTGTGCTCGCGCGGTGAGCTCGAGGTTGCCCTCGCCGGTGGCGCCCAGCCCGCGCGCATCGGCTTCCACGGCAACAACAAGTCCGTGTCCGAGCTCGAACGCGCGGTCGAGGTCGGCGTCGGATCGATCATCGTCGACAGCCCCATCGAGATCGAACGTCTCGCGGCGATCACCGAGCGCCTCGGCGCGGTGCAGCGCGTGCTCGTGCGCGTGCGCACGGGTGTGCACGCCGAGACGCACGCGTTCCTCGCGACGGCCCACGAAGACCAGAAGTTCGGTTTCTCGATGACGGATGCGGCGACCGCGGTCGCGCGGATCCGCGAGGTGCCGGGACTCGACTTCATCGGACTCCACGCCCACATCGGCTCGCAGATCTTCGACGCCTCCGGGTTCCGCGCGTCGGCGGCGCGTCTGGTCGAGCTGCACGCCGAACTCCTGGCCGGGGGAGAGATCCCGCTCCTCAACGTCGGCGGCGGTTTCGGCATCGCCTACACGTCCCACGACGACCCGCGCCCGCTCGAAGAGATCGCGTCGGGCATCGTCGACGCGGTCGCCGCCGAGTGCGCGGCGCGCAGCATCCCGATCCCCGACATCGCGTTCGAGCCCGGCCGCGTCATCGTCGGTCAGGCCGGCGTCACGCTCTACGAGGTGGGCACGGTCAAGCCCGTCCGCGTCGGCGACGACCTCGAGCGCGTCTACGTCAGCGTCGATGGCGGCATGAGCGACAACGCCCGCCCCGCCCTCTACGGCGCGCAGTACAGCGCGCGGATCGCGTCGCGCACGACCGCCGCCGCGCCCGCGCTGAGCCGCGTCGTCGGACACCACTGCGAGTCGGGCGACATCGTCGTCGACGCCGAGTACCTCCCCGGCGACGTCGCCCCGGGCGACCTCCTCGCCGTGCCCGCCACCGGCGCCTACTGCTTCTCGCTGGCGAGCACCTACAACTACACCCCGCGGGCCGCGGTCGTCGCCGTGCGCGACGGTGAAGCCCGCGTCATCGTGCGCCGCGAGAGCGTCGCCGACCTCCTCTCCCGCGACGTCGGAGCTGTCGTGGCGGCGGAGACCACCACCGAAGGGATCGCATGACCGATTACCGTCGCCTCCGAGTCGCGCTGCTGGGTGCGGGCTCCGTCGGCTCGCAAGTCGCCTCGCTTCTCCTGCGGCACGGCGCCGAGCTCGCCGACCGTGCCGGAGCCTCGCTCGAACTCGCCGGCATCGCCGTCCGCGACGTCGACGCGCCCCGCGACGTCGACCTGCCCCGCGAGCTGTTCACGACCGACGCGGAGCAGTTGATCGTCGGTGCCGACATCGTCATCGAGCTGATGGGCGGCATCGACCCGGCCCGCGAGTACGTGCTGCAGGCGATCAACTCCGGCGCCGACGTCGTGACGGCCAACAAGGCGCTCCTGGCGACCCACGGCCCCGAGATCTTCGACGCGGCCGACCAGGTGGGCGCGCAGGTCTACTACGAGGCCGCCGCCGCCGGTGCGATCCCCATCATCCGGCCCCTGCGCGACTCGCTCGCCGGCGACCGCGTGCAGCGCATCATGGGCATCGTCAACGGAACGACGAACTACATCCTCGACCGCATGGACGCCGAGGGCGCCGACTTCGCCGACGTGCTCGCGCAGGCGCAGGCGCTCGGCTACGCCGAAGCCGACCCGACGGCCGACGTGGAGGGCTACGACGCGGCGCAGAAGGCCGCGATCCTCGCGAGCCTGGCGTTCCACACCGCGGTGCCGCTCGAGGCCGTGCACCGCGAGGGCATCACGAGCATCGACAGCTCGATGATCGACGCCGCACGTCACGCCGGCTACGTCATCAAGCTCCTCGCCGTCTGCGAGCGCCTCGCGGCGACCGACGGCGACGGCGAATCGATCTCGGTGCGGGTCTACCCCGCCCTCGTCGATCGCGCGCACCCTCTCGCTAGCGTCCACGGCGCGAACAACGCGGTCTTCGTCCAGGCGGAGGCCGCCGGCAACCTCATGTTCTACGGCGCGGGTGCCGGGGGAGTGCAGACCGCCTCGGCCGTGCTCGGCGACGTGGTCTCGGCTGCTCGTCGGCACGTCGCCGGCGGCGTCGGAGTCGCCGAGTCCACGCGCGCGAACCTGCCGGTCTCGCCGATCGGACGCGTCATCACGCGCTACCAGATCACGCTCGAGGTCGACGACCAGCCCGGAGTGCTCGCGACCATCGCCGGCATCCTGAACGAGGGGCGCGTCTCGATCGCGACCGTCGAGCAGACGGTGCTCGCCGCGGCGGCCGCGCCGACGGCAGAACCCCCGACCGAAGACGCACCGAAGGCCCGCCTGGTCATCGGCACGCACAAGGCACGCGAGAAAGACCTCAGCGAGACCGTCGATCGGCTCGCCGCCACCGGCGTGGTCGACCGGGTCGTATCTGTACTGCGGGTAGAAGGAGACTGAGATGGCACACCTCTGGCGCGGAGTCCTCCGCGAATACGCCGACCGACTGGGCGTCACCGACGCCTCGACCGTCGTCACCCTGGGCGAGGGCGGCACGCCGCTGCTTCCCGCCCCTGCGCTCTCGCGTCGCACCGGCGCCGACGTGTGGGTGAAGTTCGAGGGCATGAACCCGACCGGGTCGTTCAAGGACCGCGGCATGACGGTCGCGCTCTCCCGTGCCGTCGAGCACGGCGCGAAGGCGGTCATCTGCGCCTCGACCGGCAACACGTCGGCCTCCGCGGCCGCCTACGCCGCGCACGCCGGCATCACCGCGGCCGTGCTCGTGCCCGAGGGCAAGATCGCGATGGGCAAGCTCAGCCAGGCCGTCGCGCACGACGGTCGTCTGATCCAGGTACGCGGCAACTTCGACGACTGCCTCGAGATCGCGCGCGAGCTCGCCGAGCACTACCCGGTGCACCTGGTGAACTCCGTCAACCCCGACCGCATCGAGGGTCAGAAGACCGCGGCGTACGAGGTCGTCGAAGTGCTCGGCGACGCTCCCGACTTCCACTTCATCCCCGTCGGCAACGCCGGCAACTACACCGCCTACTCGCGCGGCTACCGCGAAGAGGCCGACCGCGGGGTCGCCAACCGGGTGCCCCGCATGTTCGGCTTCCAGGCCGCCGGCTCCGCGCCGCTCGTCCGCGGCGAGGTCGTGAAGAACCCCGACACGATCGCCAGCGCGATCCGCATCGGCAACCCGGCATCGTGGGATCTCGCCCTGCAGGCGCGCGAGGCGACCGACGGCTACTTCGGAGCCATCGACGACGAGCGCATCCTCGCGGCGCAGAAGATCCTCTCCGGCGAGGTCGGCATCTTCGTCGAGCCCGCCTCCGCGATCAGCGTCGCGGGACTCCTCGAGCGCGCTGAGGCCGGTGTCATCCCCGCGGGCTCCCGCGTGGTGCTCACGGTCACCGGCCACGGTCTGAAGGATCCCCAGTGGGCGCTCCGTCAGCCCGACGGGTCGCAGGTCGAGCCGACGGTCGTCGACGCCGCCACCTCCGAGGTCGCATCGGTGCTCGGGCTCGTCGCCGAGGCGTCGGCGTGACCCAGGGCGGCGGCCGCTCGGTCGTCGTCCGGGTCCCCGCGACGAGCGCCAACCTCGGACCGGGTTTCGACACGCTCGGGCTCGCCCTCAGCGTGTACGACGAACTCGTCGTCACACAGCTCGCGACCGACGGGGTCGAGATCGTCGTCTCGGGCGAGGGCGCAGCATCCGTACCGCTGGACGCGTCGCACCTCGTCGTGCGGTCGATGGCGCACGCCTACGCCGCGGTCGGCCGAACCCTCCCGGGGGTGCGGCTGGAGGCGGTGAACGTCATCCCGCACGGCCGCGGCATGGGCTCGTCGGGAGCCGCGGTCGTCTCGGGGCTCCTCGCGGCCAAGGGGCTGCTCGCGGGCGACGTGGAGCTGTCGGACGAGACCCTTCTGCGCTTGGCGACCGAGCTCGAGGGGCACCCCGACAACGTCGCCCCCGCCCTCTTCGGCGGTCTCACCATCGCCTGGATGGATGCTGCGTCGCCGCAGCACAAGCAGCTCATCGTGCACCGCGGCGTGTCACCGCTGGTGCTCGTCCCTGAGTTCACGATGTCGACGAAGGTCGCACGCAGCCTTCAGCCGGAGCACGTCTCGTACGAGGACGCCGTGTTCAACCTGTCGCGCTCCGCGCTGCTCATCGCCGCCATGACCCAGAGCCCCGACCTGCTGCTGGCGGCCACCGAAGACCGGCTGCACCAGAACTACCGCGCACAGGCGATGCCCGAGACCGACAAGCTGGTGCGGGCACTGCGCGCGGCCGGGTTCGCCGCCGTCGTCTCCGGTGCCGGACCGAGCGTGCTCGTGCTCGCCGACGGCCCCGGTCGACGCCTCGAAGCGGCCGATCTGGCCGCCTCGGTGGCCGACACCCCGTGGAACGCCCTCATGCTCGCCGTCGATGTCAAGGGTGGTACAGTGAGGGACAATGCCGGGGGTACCACGTATCCCACGTGAATCTGGCCCCGGTCGCAATTCTGCGAACTACCGCACGCACCCGCAACCCGAAATAGCGCCTCTGCGCTTGACGAACTGCGGTGAATGACGATGCCTGTCGTACCGGCGTCGAGTGCGGTCTGATCATCCGTCTACAAGGGAGCACTCGTGGAGTCCATCTCCGAGATCCACACTGCCGACGCGCCGTCCGAAGAATCGAACGCCGCCGTCGACACCACCCCCGACGCTGCGGCATCCGCCGAGTCGTCGCCCGAGACCCCGGTCGCCGAGGCGCCGCCGGTGCCTGAAGCCGATGCCCAGGCCGTCGCCGACGCCGCGGCCGCCGAGGCAGCGTCCACGGACGCTGCGCCCGCCGAGGCTGCGCCCGCCGAGGCTGCGCCCGCCGAGGCTGCGCCCGCCGAGGCAGAGACGCCCGCCGAGACCAAGCCCGTCAAGGCGCCGCGCAAGCGCGCACCGCGTCGTGCGAAGAGCACCGACCCGAAGCCCGAAGAGGCCGCACCGGTCGCGGAGCAGGCCCCCGAGGCCGAGGTCGCGCCCAAGTCCGCGCCGGCCGAGGATTCCGCGCCTGCCGCTGAGTCCGCGCCCGCCGAGGTCGCCGTCGACGCACCCGTCGAGGCACCCGCCGCCGACGAGCCCGCCACCGACGCTCCGGCCGACGAGGCTCCCGCTGAGGAGGCCGCCGCCGATAAGGCTGCGGACGCCGAGAAGGCCCCCGCCGAGACCGAGACGCCCGCCGAAGACGCGGCCGCCGAGAACTCCTCGTCGAACTCCGACAACTCGGAGAACGCCGAAGACTCCGCCCCGCGGGGTCGTGGTCGCAGCCGCAACCGCAACCGCAACCGCGGCAACGCCGCGAATGCCGAGGGGGGCGCCGCCGAGAACGGTGCGCCCAACGGCGGCAACGCGCAGAGCAACGGAAACGGAAACGGCAACGGCCGTGGCAACGGACGCGGCAACAGCAACGCGCCCGAGAAGGCCGAGCCGGCGCCCGCCGCCGAGGCCGACAACGAGCAGTCGAACGGGCGCAACCGCCAGCGCAACAAGCGTCGCGGCCCCCAGACGACGGGCGACGAGTTCGACACCGAGATCGGCGAGGACGACGTCCTCATCCCGATCGCGGGCATCCTCGACGTGCTCGACAACTACGCGTTCGTGCGCACCACCGGCTACCTCCCCGGCACCAGCGACGTCTACGTCTCGCTCGGCCAGGTGAAGAAGTACAACCTCCGCAAGGGCGACGCCGTCGTCGGCGCGATCAAGCAGCCCCGCGAGGGCGAGCAGTCGGGCCGCCAGAAGTACAACGCGCTCGTCAAGGTCGATGCGATCAACGGCCTGTCGGTCGAAGACGCGGCCACACGCGTCGAGTTCGGCAACCTCACCCCGCTCTACCCGCAGGACCGCCTGCGCCTCGAGACGGCGCCCGAGAAGCTGACCCAGCGCATCATCGACCTCGTCGCCCCGATCGGCAAGGGCCAGCGCGGCCTCATCGTCGCTCCGCCGAAGGCCGGCAAGACGATCGTCCTGCAGCAGATCGCCAACGCGATCGCGCAGAACAACCCCGAGGTGCACCTGATGGTCGTCCTCGTCGACGAGCGTCCCGAAGAGGTCACCGACATGCAGCGGACGGTGAAGGGCGAGGTCATCGCCTCGACGTTCGACCGCCCCGCCGAAGACCACACCACGGTCGCCGAGCTCGCCATCGAGCGCGCCAAGCGCCTCGTGGAGCTCGGTCGCGACGTCGTGGTGCTGCTCGACTCGATCACCCGCCTCGGCCGCGCCTACAACATCACCGCGCCGACCTCGGGTCGCGTGCTCACCGGTGGCGTCGACGCATCCGCTCTGTACCCGCCCAAGCGCTTCTTCGGCGCCGCGCGCAACATCGAGAACGGCGGATCGCTCACGATCCTCGCGACGGCCCTCGTCGAGACCGGTTCGAAGATGGACGACGTGATCTTCGAGGAGTTCAAGGGCACCGGCAACAGCGAGCTGCGCCTCAGCCGCCAGCTCGCCGACAAGCGCATCTTCCCGGCCGTCGACGTCAACGCGTCGAGCACCCGCCGCGAAGAGATGCTGCTCTCGGCCGACGAGGTCAAGATCACCTGGAAGCTGCGGCGCGCGCTCGCGGGTCTCGACCCGCAGCAGGCGCTCGAGGTCGTGCTCGGCAAGCTCAAGGAGACGCAGTCGAACGTGGAGTTCCTCGTTCAGATGCAGAAGTCGATGCCTGCCCCGACGCACGGCGGCAACGGCAGCCACGGGCACGACAACAGCATCCGCTGACCCTCGTGTCCGCTGAGCCTGTCGAAGCATCGGGGATGCTCGAGTCCGTCCGCGGGCTGCTCGACGAGCACAAAGCGGTCGAACTCGAGCTGAACGACCCCGCGGTGCACGCCGATGCGGGGCGGGCGAAGCGCGTCAACCGTCGCTACGCCGAGCTCAACCGCATCGTGCACGCCTACGAGGCGTGGACGCAGGCGGCCGACGACCTCGCCGCGGCACGGGAGCTCGCGAAGGAGGACGCCGCGTTCGCCGAGGAGGTCCCCGCGCTCGACGAGCTCGTCGTGACGACCCAGGAGCGACTGCGTCGTCTGCTCATCCCGCGCGATCCCGACGACGCCCGTGACGTGATCATGGAGATCAAGCAGGGCGAGGGCGGCGCGGAGAGCGCGCTGTTCGCGGCCGATCTGTTGCGGATGTACCTGCAGTACGCCGCATCCCGAGGCTGGAAGACCGAACTGCTCGAGCGCAACGAGTCCGACCTGGGCGGCTTCAAAGACGTGCAGGTCGCGATCAAGGGCTCCTCGAGCGACCCCGCGCAGGGCGTATGGGCGAGCCTCAAGTACGAGGGCGGTGTGCACCGCGTGCAGCGGGTTCCCGCGACCGAGTCGCAGGGCCGCATCCACACCTCGACCACCGGCGTGCTCGTCTTCCCCGAGGTCGATGAGCCCGACGAGGTCGAGATCAACCCCAGCGATCTGAAGATCGACGTGTTCCGCTCGTCGGGTCCGGGCGGGCAGTCGGTCAACACGACCGACTCCGCCGTGCGCATCACGCACGTGCCGACCGGGATCGTCGTGTCGATGCAGAACGAGAAGAGTCAGCTGCAGAACCGCGAGGCCGGCATGCGCGTGCTGCGCGCCCGGCTCCTGGCGAAGCAGCAGGAGGAGCGCGACGCCATCGCGTCCGACGCGCGGAAGTCGCAGATCCGGGGCATGGACCGCTCCGAGCGCATCCGCACGTACAACTTCCCCGAGAACCGCATCGCCGATCACCGCACCGGCTACAAGGCCTACAACCTCGACCAGGTCATGGACGGGGCGCTCGGCCCGATCATCGAGTCGGCCATCTCCGCCGACGAGGAAGCCCAGCTGGCCGCCCTCGCCGGCGACGACTGAGGCGCAGAGCCCGAACCGGCCGGCATCGCTGGACGACCGGACAGCCTTCGCCGGCCAAAATGCAGGACGAATCGCGCTGCGGGGGTGCTCCAGGACGCCTCGAGCGCGATTCTTCCTGTATTCCGGCCGCTCCGACGGCGCTACCCGTTCGGCGGGGAGGGGAGCGGCCCGCGGAAGGACTCCAGCTGCGCCGCCAGTGACAGGATGGTGGCCTCGCCGCCGGGGCGACCGATCAGCTGCACCGATACCGGGTGCCCCGACGCGTCGCGGGTGAACGGCACGGTGACCGCCGGCAGCCCGGCCACGTTGACGAAGCTGCTGTACGGGGCGTACTCGACCTGGCGCGCGAAGGTTCGCTCGGGGTCGAGTCCGTCGTACCAGCCCACGCGCTGCGGTGGCAGCGCGAGCGCGGGCGTGAGAACGGCGTCGAACGGCGAGAAGGCCTCGATCGTCTCGCGCTCGAACACGCGGGCAGCGCTCAGGGCGCCGAGGAGGTCGGATGCGGCGAGCCCGCGTCCTTGACGGACGAGCCACGCGGTCAGCGGCTCGACGACGTCGAGGTCGGCGTCGCTCAGGGGGATCCGCGCGGCGCTCGCCCGCCAGAGCACCCGGAAGAGCTCCGCGTAGCCCCGCGGCCGCCACCGGGCGTCGTCCGTCCCGTGCCCCAGTGCGGTCAGGGCCGCCGAGGCCGCATCCACGGCCGCCGCGGCGTCGGGGTCGACGCGGATGTCTTCGCTGTCGTCCCACGGCGAGGTCGTGGTCACCCCGATCCGCCGCTGCGGGGACGGGGCGGTCGCGGCCGCGAGGAACGGCCCGTCGCCCGGCGCGCGCGTGGCGTAGCGGAACGGGGCGAGGCCGACCAGCGCGTCGAGCAGGAACGCGGCGTCGGCGACCGTACGGGCGATCGGCCCGGTCACGGCGAGGCCGTCGGGGGAGTCGAAGCCCGACCCGATCGGCAGCCGTCCGCGCGAGGGTTTGAGCCCCACCACGCCCACGGTGGCCGCCGGGATGCGGATCGACCCGCCGCCGTCGGATGCCACCGCGAAGGGCAGGAGCGCTGCGGCGACCGCGACGGCCGCGCCGCCGCTCGAGCCCCCCGCCCCGTTTGCGGGGTTCCACGGGTCGCGGGCGGGGTGACCGGTGCGCGGCTCGGTGTACCCCGTGAGGCCGAACTCGCTCGTCGCGGTCTTGCCGAGATTCACCGCGCCGGCGTCGTCGAGCGCCGCCGCGAGGGGGTCGGATGCTGCGGGAACGTACTCCCGGCGCGCGAGCGAGCCGTAACGCGTGGGCACGCCGGCGCGCGCGACGAGGTCTTTGTCGGCCAGCGGCACGCCGTACAGCGGGCCGCGATCGGGGGAGCGGCCCACAGCATCCGCTCGCTCGAAGGCCGCGTGCGGCGTGACCTCGGCGAACGCGCCGAGAGCCGCGTGGTGCTCGATGCGGGCCAGGTAGTGCGCCGCTGCCGCCGCCGGCGTGATGTCGCCGCGCCGCAGCGCTCCGGCGAGGTCGACGGCGGTCAGCTCGTGCAGCTCGGTCACCCTCCGAGCGTAGGCCCGCATCCCCTGTCGCAGCGTGCGGGCCGCACCCGCCCGTCGTGACAGGGGAACGGACCCTCGCCGATTCCGCTGTCGCGGAGTGCCGGTCGCTCCCGCCGCATGCGACAGGGGAACGCGGTCAGATCGAGTACTCGGGCGCCGTCAGCAGTGCGCGGGTGTCCTCGCCCTGGCGACGGGCGCGGGCCCTCGCGGGGACGCCGACCAGCACGCTGTCCTCGGCCGCGTCACGGGTGACCACGGCGTTCGCGCCGACCGCGGAGCGCGCACCGATCGTGATCGGCCCGAGGATCTTCGCCCCGGCACCGACGGCGACGCCGTCGCCGATGGTCGGGTGCCTCTTGCCCCCCTCGCGCTGCCGCCCGCCCAGGGTGACCCCGTGGTACAGCAGCACGTCGTCGCCGACCTCCGCCGTCTCGCCGATCACGACGCCCATGCCGTGATCGATGAAGAAGCGTCGCCCGATCACCGCACCGGGATGGATCTCGATGCCCGTGATCCAGCGGGTCACCTGCGAGCCCAGGCGAGCGGGGAATCGCCAGCCGGCGAGCCACAGCCGATGCCAGACGCGGTGCGCCCAGATCGCGTGCAGACCCGGGTAGAGCAGTGCGATCTCCATCGCCCCGCGCGCGGCGGGATCGCGGAGCTTCGCCGCGGCGAGGTCTTCGCGGATGCGGCTGCCGAACGCCACGCTCAGTCCTCGCGCAGGTTCTCGTACAGCGCCGTGGAGAGGTATCGCTCGCCGAACGAGGGGATGATCACGACGATGTTCTTGCCGGCGGCCTCGGGCCGCTTCGCGATCTCGAGGGCTGCCCAGATGGCGGCACCGCTGGACATGCCGACGAGGATGCCGTCTTTCGTGGCCGTCTCGCGCGCCAGTCGGATCGCGTCATCGAACTCGACGTCGATGACCTCGTCGAGCAGGTCGCGGTCGAGGATCGCCGGGACGAAGTTCGGCCCGATGCCCTGGATCTTGTGGGGTCCGGGGTGACCCTTCGTGAGGATGGGGGAGTCCGACGGCTCGACGGCGACGATCTTCACGCCCGGCACGCGCTCCTTCAGCACCTGTCCGACGCCGGTGATCGTGCCGCCCGTTCCGATGCCGGCGACGAAGTAGTCGACCTTGCCGTCGGTGTCGCGGAGGATCTCCTCGGCGGTGGTCTTGCGGTGGATCTCGGGGTTGGCCTCGTTCTCGAACTGCCGCGCCCACACCGCGCCGGGGGTCTCGGCGACGATGCGCTTGGCCTCGTCGACGGCGTACGACATCCCCTTGGTCGGGTCGGTGAGCACGAGCTCCGCGCCGAACGCCTTCAGCAGAAGGCGCCGCTCCTTCGACATCGAGGCGGGCATCGTGAGGATCACCCGGTAGCCGCGGGCCGCACCCACCATCGCCAGGGCGATGCCGGTGTTGCCGCTCGTGGACTCCACGATCGTGCCCCCGGGCTTGAGCTCTCCCGACGCCTCCGCGGCATCGACGATCGCGATGCCGAGGCGGTCTTTGACGCTCCCCGCCGGGTTGTAGAACTCGAGCTTGACGAGGATGGTCGCCTCGACGCCCTCGGCGACGCGGTTGAGCCGCACCAACGGGGTCTCGCCGAACGCGGAAGTGATGTCGGGGTGGATGCCGGGCATGGCTCGCCTTTCGCCGTCGATACGCGGATATCGCCAGCCTAGGCGAGCACGCTGCGCGCGGGCGCAATGTGACCGCACACGCCGGAGCGTTTATGCTGGGCCCGCCATGCCCGAGCCCGTCCCCCCGCTCGCGTCGCCCGTCGACGTGCCCCTCGCCGACCTCGTTCGCTCCGCCGGGGCGCGTCTGGGCCGTGCGGGCGTCACCGATCCCGCGGTCGACGCCGAGCTTCTCGCAGCCCACGTCTTGGGCACGAGTCGCGGTGCGGTGCAGGGCGCGGCGATCCGCGGCGACAGCATCACGGCAGACGACGCGGCGGAGTTCGATGCGCTCGTCGAGCGGCGCTGCGCCCGCGTGCCGCTGCAGCACCTCACCGGCGTCGCCCCCTTCCGTCACCTCGAACTCGCGGTCGGTCCGGGAGTGTTCGTCCCCCGGCCGGAGACCGAGATGGTGGCCCAGCTCGCGATCGACGCGCTGCGGGCCGCAGCATCCGCCTCTCCGATCGCGGTCGACCTGGGTACCGGTAGCGGTGCCATCGCCCTGTCGCTCGCCACGGAGGTGCCCCACGCGCGGGTGTTCGCGGCGGAGAACTCCGTCGATGCCTTCGTGTGGACGAAGGAGAACGCCGCACGCATCGGCGCCGACAACCTGCGGCTGGCCTTCATCGACCTCGAGCACGCGTTCGGCGACCTCGACGGGACGGTGTCGGTGGTGGTGTCCAATCCGCCCTACGTGCCGGATGCGGCGATCCCCCGGGATCCGGAGGTGCGTCACTACGACCCGCCCGCCGCCCTGTACGGAGGGGAGGACGGTCTCGACGTCGTGCGGACCCTCAGTCACGTCGGTCTGCGCCTGGCCCACCCCGGCGGGCTCATCGTCATCGAGCACGGGGAATGGCAGGGGGAGGCCATCCGCGCGATCCTCGCCGCCGACGGCTGGCAGGCCGCGGCCACCCACCCCGACCTGACGACGCGCGATCGGGCGACGACGGCACTGCGACCCGCGTAGTCCTCACGGCCGCCGCGGCTCGGCCCCGTAGACTGTGCGGCGACATGTCACCCGTTTATGACAGCCGTGACGAGGCACAACTTCTCTCCGGCATGCGCCACGCCCGGCAGGCCATCGGCCGCGGCGAGCTCGTCGTGCTGCCCACCGACACCGTGTACGGCATCGCCGCCAACGCGTTCGACGCCGGCGCGGTCACCCGCTTGCTCCAGGCCAAGGGCCGCGGACGCGAGCAGCCGCCGCCCGTGCTCGTCGCCGGTGTCAGCACGCTGCGCGCGCTCGTCGCCGAGATCCCCGAGCCGGTCGAGCGCCTCGTCGAGGAGTTCTGGCCCGGCGGTCTGACGATCATCCTCCCCGCCCAGCCCTCGCTGTCGTGGGATCTCGGCGACACTCGCGGCACCGTGGCCGTGCGGATGCCCGCCCACAACCTCACCCTCGAACTCCTCGAGGAGTGCGGGCCGCTCGCCGTCTCGAGCGCCAATCTCACCGGGCGCCCCGCGGCCACCACCATCGACGAGGCCCGCGACATGCTCGAGACCTCCGTCGAGGTCTACATCGACGCCGGCCCGTCCGAGACCGGGATCGCCTCGACCATCGTCGATGCCACGAGCCTCGTGGGCGGCAGCGACCCTCTCGTGCGGGTGCTGCGCGAGGGGGCGGTCGACCGTGAGCGCCTGCGCGCCGTGCTCGGAGACCTGCTCGAGCCCGACCCGCCGCTCCCCGGCGCCGGTGACCTCGACGACGCCGAACCGGAGGGCGCCGAGCGCCGGGAGGCCGCACCCGACGACGAGCCGGATGCTGCGGCCGGCGGCTCGGCGTGACGCAGTACCTCCTGATCGCGCTGTTCACCGCGATCGTGACGTTCGTCCTCTCGATCGCCGTCTGGCGCATCGGACTGCGTTACAAGCTCTACCCCGCGATCCGCGATCGCGACGTCCACAAGGCGCCGACTCCGCGACTCGGCGGCATCGCGATGTTCCTGGGCGTGGTGGCCGCATTCGCGCTCTCGAGCCAGCATCCGTTCTTCTCCGTCTTCTGGGCCGACCCGTGGCCCGTGCTCTGGCTGCTGTTCGCGACCCTGCTCATCGTGCTCATCGGCGTCGCCGACGACCTGTGGGACCTCGACTGGATGATCAAGCTCGGCGCGCAGTTCCTCGCCGCGGGGATCATCGCGTGGTTCGGGCAACTGCAGATCCTCTCGCTGCCGATCGGGGGCCTCTCGATCGGGTCGAGCTGGGTCAGCTTCGGATTGAGCATCTTCGCGATCGTCATCGTCATGAACGCGGTGAACTTCATCGACGGTCTCGACGGTCTCGTCGCCGGAGTCTGCCTGATCGCGAACGGCGTGTTCTTCGCGTACACGTACATGCTGGTGCGCGACACGGGCAACACCACCTACTTCAACCTCGCGTCGTTCATCGCCGCCGTGCTCGTCGGCGCGTGCCTCGGCTTCCTGCCGTTGAACTGGGGCCCGGCGAAGCTGTTCATGGGCGATTCGGGTGCCCTCATGCTCGGACTGCTGATGGCCAGCGCCGCCATCGCCATCACCGGGCAGCTCGACCCCGCGGTGCTCGACCCCGAGCAGCTCGGGCGCTCGCAGCTGCTGGGTGCGTTCATCCCCATCCTGCTGCCCATCGTCGTGGTCATCCTGCCGCTGCTCGACTTCGGGCTCGCGGTGATCCGACGCCTGCGGGCCGGCAAGTCGCCGTTCTCGCCCGACCGCAAGCACCTCCACCACCGCATGCTCGACATGGGCCACAGCGACCGCGAGGCGGTGCTGATCTTCTATGCGTGGACCGCGGTGGTCAGCATCGCCGTGCTGCTGATGTACGTCGGCACGCAGATGAGCTGGCCGGGCGATTACCTCATCGGCATCGTCTTCGGCGCGGTCGGCGTCGTCGCCTGTCTCGTCGTCACCCTGATCCCCACGCGCCGCACGTCGCGCCGCCGCCCCCTCCAGGAGCCCGCATGAGTCCCAATCCCGTCTCCAGCACACCCGTCCTGCGCACCGCGCTCCGTTGGGGGCTGCTGGTCGGCCTCGGTGTGGTCGTGCTCGCCGCGATCGTCGGCGTCGCCGTCGGGGGAGCGGACGGCCTGTGGAGCGGCGTGATCGGCGCGCTCGTCGGCGTCCTCTTCCCCGCTCTGACGGCCGTCAGCATCCTCGTCGGCAACCACTGGTTCGGCACGCCCAACTACCTGCAGATCTTCTTCGGCGTCGTCATGGGCGGCTGGATCCTGAAGTTCGTGCTGGTGATCGTCGCCCTCCTCCTGCTGATGCGGGTGGAGTGGCTCGTCACGCCCGTCTTCTACGGTGCGCTCGTCGCCGCGGCGGTGGCGTCATTGGTCGTCGATCTCGTCGTCCTGTCGCGGATGAGGCTCCCCGGGGTGTCGGACACGACCCTGCCGCAGACGAATCCGGAGGATTGACCGGGTCATTTCCGTCCGGGTGGCGGGGCGGGGCCCCGAGGTTTGATACGCTGGGTTCACACTTTACGGCTGGTGTGCAGCGGCGACGCTGAGGCCCCGTGAAAGATTCTTCTCACTCTTACCGAGCTGGTTCAGGCTGGCACGAGAAGCTGGAGCCAATCCGTTGACTCAAGCGACGATGATCGCCATGGCGGCCGACAACGAGTTCCACCCGCCCTCCATCAGCGACTTCTTCCCCCCGGCGCTGTTGTTCGAAGGCACGCCCTTCGCCTTCACGCGCATCACGATGGTGCAGCTCATCGCCACCGCGCTGGTCGTGCTGTTCCTCATCTGGGGTACACGCCGCATGGCGGTCGTGCCCGGGCGTTTCCAGAGCATCGTCGAGCTGGCCTTCGGGTTCGTGCGCGAGCAGGTCGCCTTCCAGGTGCTCGGCGAGAAGGACGGCCGACGGTTCCTGCCGCTGCTGACCGCGATGTTCTTCGCGATCGCCTTCATGAACCTCACCAGCGTCATACCGTTCCTCAACATCCCGGGCACGTCGGTGGCCGGAGCGCCCCTGGTCTTCGCGCTCACCGCGTACGTCGCCTTCATCTATGCGGGCATCCGCAAGCACGGCGTCGGACGCTTCGTGAAGAACTCGCTCGTTCCGAGCGGTGTGCCGGTCTACCTCATCCCGATCATCGCGGTCGTCGAGCTGATCTCCACCTTCATCGCCCGCCCGGTGTCGCTGTTCCTCCGACTCCTGCTGAACATGATCGTCGGGCACCTCATGCTGGTGCTGTTCTTCGCGGCGACCCAGTTCTTCCTCTTCAGCGCCAGCTGGCTGACGCCGCTGGCTGCCGGAACCCTGGCCCTCGGGTTCGGGTTCACCCTCTTCGAAATCTTCGTCGGCCTGCTCCAGGCCTACGTCTTCACGATCCTCACCGCGGTGTACATCCAGCTCGCGGTCGCGGAAGAGCACTGACGAACAGCTGATCGGCTGTTCGCCCAACGAAAGGAAAACACCAGTGGACGCTACGACGGTTCTCGCGCAGATCACGGGAAACATCGCGACCGTGGGTTACGGCCTCGCGGCCATCGGTCCGGCCATCGGCCTGGGCATCATGATCGGCAAGACGATCGAGTCGACCGCTCGCCAGCCCGAGCTCGCCGGCCGCCTGCAGACCACGATGTTCATCGGTGTCGCATTCATCGAGATCCTCGCGCTGATCGGCATCGCGACGCCGTTCATCTTCGCCGCGGTCTGATCTCCCTCTCCGCGACTCACGAATAAGGAGGCAGGATGCTGAACGCTCTTGTCACACTCGCTGCCGAAGAGGGAGCAGAAAGCGGTAACCCGCTGCTGCCCGCCTATTACGACATCGTCTGGTCGGCCGTCTGCTTCGTCATCATCGTGCTCGTTGTCGTCTTCTACGCGCTTCCGCGCGTGACGAAGGTGCTCGACAAGCGCAGTGCTGCGATCGAGGGCAACATCGCCAAGGCCGACGAGGCACAGCGTCAGGCCGAGGCCGCCCTCGAGGAGTACACGGCCCAGCTCGCAGAAGCGCGCAAGGAAGCCGGTGAGATCCGCGAGGCCGCCCGTGAGGACGGCAAGAAGATCGTCGCCGAGGCCCGCGACACCGCCACGACGGAAGCCGCACGCGTCACCGCGGCCGCGCACACGCAGATCGAGGCGGAGCGCCAGAGCGCTCTCGTGTCGCTGCGCAGCGAGGTCGGAACGCTCGCGATCGACCTGGCCGGCAACGTCATCGGCGAAGCGCTGACCGACGACCAGAAGGCGCAGTCGGTCGTCGACCGCTTCCTGGCCGACCTCGAGAAGTCCGAGCTGGAGAAGTCCGCAGGCGCCTCCCAGGGCCCGGTGGCCTGATGGGCAGTGCCACCACTCTCGCGCTGTCGTCGACGGCGGCGTCGCTCGACGCGACGGCCGGGGTCGACCTCGGCGTCGCGGGCGACCTGTTCGCCGCGGCGCGCGCCATCGGCGGCTCGCCGCAGCTGAGCAGCGCACTGTCCGACTCCGCCGCACCCGCGACCGCCCGCGCGAAGGTCGTCACCGACGTCTTCGGAGCGGTGCTCTCGCCGGTCTCGGTCGAGTTGCTCACTGCGGTGGTGGCACAGCGTTGGTCGCGCACGGCCGATCTCGTCGAAGCGGTCGAGGAGCTCGCGGTGCGCTCCGCCGCGATCGCCGAGCCCGGAGCCGACGTCGAGGGAGACCTCTTCCGGTTCTCGCGCACCGTTGCCGAGAACGGCGACCTCGAGCTCGCGCTCGGCAGCCGGATGGGCGACGAATCGGCCAAGGGCGCTCTCGTGAGCCGTCTGCTCGAGGGCCGCGCCGCCGCATCGTCCACGCTCATCGCCTCGTCGCTCGTGCAGCAGCCGCGCGATCGTCGTGTGCGCGTGCTCCTGCAGTGGGCGATGCGTCTCGTCGCCGACCAGCGCGGAAGCACCGTCGCCACGGTCGTCTCGGCGGCACCCCTCAGCGACGCGCAGGTCGAACGTCTCCGCGCCGCGCTCTCCGCGCGGTACGGCACCGAGATCTCGGTGAACACGCGGATCGACCCCCACGTGGTGGGCGGGCTGCGCGTGCAGATCGCCGACGACGTCATCGACGCAAGCATCTCCACCCGACTCGCCGATCTGCGGCAGCGGCTCGCAGGTTAGAAGACGTACCGTCCGATTCGGGCGGGGATCTGGGGGCTGCGGCCCCACAAACGAAGGAAGACCATGGCAGAACTGTCCATCAGCCCCGACGTCATCCGTGACGCGCTGAAAGACTTCGTCGCCGCATACGAGCCCACCGGGGCGGCGGCGACCGAGGTCGGCACCGTCGTCGACGCGGCCGACGGCATCGCCCACGTCGAGGGTCTCCCCGGCGTGATGGCGAACGAGCTCGTCACGTTCGAAGACGGCACGCTCGGACTCGCTCAGAACCTCGACGAGCACGAGATCGGTGTCGTCGTCCTCGGCGAGTTCTCCGGCGTCGAAGCCGGCCAGCCCGTGACCCGCACCGGCGAGGTGCTCTCGGCACCCGTCGGCGACAACTTCCTCGGCCGCGTGGTCGACCCGCTCGGCAACCCGATCGACGGTCTCGGCGAGATCATCCCCGAGGGTCGTCGCGCGCTCGAGCTGCAGGCGCCCGGCGTCATGCAGCGCAAGAGCGTCCACGAGCCGATGCAGACCGGCATCAAGGCCATCGACGCGATGATCCCCGTCGGCCGCGGCCAGCGCCAGCTGATCATCGGCGACCGCCAGACCGGCAAGACGGCGATCGCGATCGACACGATCATCAACCAGAAGGCCAACTGGGAGTCGGGCGACGTCAACAAGCAGGTCCGCTGCATCTACGTCGCCATCGGCCAGAAGGGCTCGACGATCGCCTCCGTCAAGGGTGCGCTCGAAGACGCCGGAGCGATGGAGTACACCACCATCGTCGCCGCCCCCGCCTCCGACCCCGCCGGCTTCAAGTACCTCGCCCCCTACACCGGTTCGGCCATCGGCCAGCACTGGATGTACGGCGGCAAGCACGTGCTGATCATCTTCGATGACCTGTCGAAGCAGGCCGAGGCCTACCGTGCCGTGTCGCTGCTGCTTCGTCGTCCGCCGGGCCGCGAGGCATACCCCGGCGACGTCTTCTACCTCCACTCCCGTCTGCTGGAGCGTTGCGCGAAGCTGTCCGACGAGCTCGGTGCGGGCTCGATGACCGGTCTCCCGATCATCGAGACCAAGGCGAACGACGTCTCGGCCTACATCCCGACGAACGTGATCTCGATCACCGACGGACAGATCTTCCTCCAGTCCGACCTCTTCAACGCCAACCAGCGTCCCGCGGTCGACGTCGGCATCTCGGTGTCGCGCGTCGGCGGTGACGCCCAGGTCAAGTCGATCAAGAAGGTCTCGGGAACGCTCAAGCTCGAGCTCGCGCAGTACCGCTCGCTTCAGGCGTTCGCGATGTTCGCGAGCGACCTCGACGCCGCATCCCGTCGTCAGCTGTCCCGTGGTGCGCGCCTGACCGAGCTGCTCAAGCAGCCGCAGTACTCGCCGTACCCGGTGGAGGAGCAGGTCGTCTCGATCTGGGCCGGCACCAACGGCAAGCTCGACTCGGTCGAGGTCTCCGACGTGCTGCGCTTCGAGCGCGAGCTGCTCGACTACCTGCGTCGCAACACGACGATCCTCGACACGCTGCGCGACAAGAACGTGCTGAGCGACGAGATCGTCGACGAACTGGGCAAGAAGACCGACGAGTTCCTCCTCGAGTTCCGCGCGGGCGACGGCCAGTCGATCGGCGCTCCCGGCAGCGAGTCGACCGAGTCGGCCGAGGCGGAAGACATCAACCAGGAGAAGATCGTCAAGGGTCGCCGCTAAAGCGGCACGGAGACGCAATCATGGGCGCACAACTCAGGGTCTACAAGCAGAAGATCAATTCTGCCCAGACGACCAAGAAGATCACCAAGGCGATGGAGCTCATCGCGGCTTCGCGCATTCAGAAGGCGATGGCGCGTGTGCGTGCGGCGTCGCCGTTCGCGCGAGCCGTGACGCGTGCCGTCTCGGCCGTCGCGACGCACTCGACGGTCGACCACCCGTTGACCACCGAGCGCGCGGAGATCCGCCGCTCGGCGGTCGTGATCTTCGCCTCCGACCGCGGTCTCGCCGGCGCGTTCAACTCGCAGATCCTCCGCGAGGGTCTCGAGCTGGCGACGCTGCTCCGCTCGCAGGGCAAGGACGTGGCGTACTACCTCATCGGTCGGAAGGCGGTCGGGTACTTCCAGTTCCGCCGTATGGCCAGCGAGGCCGAGTGGACCGGCGACACGGATGCTCCGCACTTCCGCACCGCGGAGGAGATCTCCGCGACGCTGATCGACGCCTATGAGCGCGGCGGCGACAACGGGGGAGTGGACGAGATCCACCTCGTCTCCAACCGCTTCGTCAGCATGATGACGCAGTCACCGGAGTCGGTCCGACTGCTGCCGCTCGAGGTGGTGGAGGGCGACGACCAGGCCTCCGACCGCGAGCTGTACCCGCTGTACGACTTCGAGCCCGACCCCGAGACGGTGCTCGACGCCCTGCTGCCGGTCTACATCCAGAGCCGCGTCTTCAACGCCCTGCTGCAGTCGTCGGCCGCGAAGCACGCCGCGACGCAGAAGGCGATGAAGTCGGCCAGCGACAACGCCGACAAGCTCATCACCGACTACACCCGCCTGCGCAACAACGCGCGCCAGGCCGAGATCACGCAGCAGATCGCCGAGATCGTCGGCGGCGCCGACGCCCTGGCGTCGGGCAAATAGTCCTCACAAGGAGAGAAGAAACCATGAGCCTCACCGCCGAGAAGGCCGAGACCACGGTCGTCGGGCGCGTCGCGCGCGTCACCGGCCCGGTCGTCGACATCGAGTTCCCCCACGATGCGCTCCCCGACATCTACAACGCGCTGAAGACCACCATCACGATCGACGGCGAGTCCACCGAGATCACGCTCGAGGTCGCACAGCACCTCGGCGACGACCTGGTGCGCGCCATCGCCCTGAAGCCCACCGACGGTCTCGTCCGCGGCCAGGAAGTGCGCGACACCGGAGGCCCCATCACGGTTCCCGTCGGTGACGTCACCAAGGGCAAGGTCTTCAACGTGACCGGCGATGTGCTCAACGGCGCGCCCGGCGAGACCGTCGAGGTCAGCGAGCGCTGGGGCATCCACCGCAAGGCGCCGAACTTCGACCAGCTCGAGTCGAAGACGCAGATGTTCGAGACCGGCATCAAGGTCATCGACCTCCTGACGCCCTACGTGCTCGGCGGAAAGATCGGCCTCTTCGGCGGCGCCGGTGTCGGCAAGACCGTCCTCATCCAGGAGATGATCCAGCGCGTCGCGCAGGACCACGGTGGTGTGTCGGTGTTCGCCGGTGTCGGTGAGCGCACGCGCGAGGGCAACGACCTCATCCACGAGATGGAAGAGGCGGGCGTCTTCGAGAAGACCGCGCTCGTGTTCGGCCAGATGGACGAGCCGCCGGGAACCCGCCTGCGCGTCGCCCTGTCGGCCCTCACGATGGCCGAGTACTTCCGCGACGTGCAGAAGCAGGACGTGCTGTTGTTCATCGACAACATCTTCCGCTTCACCCAGGCCGGCTCCGAGGTCTCCACGCTGCTGGGCCGCATGCCCTCCGCCGTGGGATACCAGCCGAACCTCGCCGACGAGATGGGTGTGCTCCAGGAGCGCATCACCTCGACCCGCGGTCACTCGATCACCTCGCTCCAGGCGATCTACGTGCCCGCCGACGACTACACCGACCCGGCTCCGGCGACCACGTTCGCCCACCTCGACGCCACGACCGAGCTCTCGCGTGAGATCGCGTCGAAGGGTCTGTACCCGGCGGTCGACCCGCTGACGTCGACGAGCCGCATCCTCGACCCGCGGTACATCGGAGACGACCACTACCGCGTCGCCACCAACGTGAAGCAGATCCTGCAGAAGAACAAGGAACTGCAGGAGATCATCGCGATCCTCGGTGTCGACGAGCTCTCCGAAGAGGACAAGATCGTCGTGTCGCGCGCACGTCGCATCCAGCAGTTCCTCTCGCAGAACACCTACATGGCGAAGAAGTTCACCGGTGTCGAGGGTTCGACGGTGCCGATCAAGGAGACCATCGAGTCTTTCGACGCGATCGTCAAGGGCGACTTCGACCACGTGGCCGAGCAGGCCTTCTTCAACGTCGGCGGTATCGGCGACGTCGAGGCCAAGTGGGCGCAGATCCAGAAGGAGAACGGCTGACATGCCGCTGAAGGTGAGCCTGGTCTCGGCCGAGGCCGAGCTCTGGACCGGTGAGGCGACGCTCGTCGTCGCCAAGACGGTCGAGGGCGAGATCGGTTTCATGTCGGGGCACGAGCCCGTGCTCGCGATCCTCGCCGAGGGGCAGGTGCGCATCACCCGTCCGGACGGTTCGAAGATCCTCGCTCGCGCGGAGGACGGCTTCCTGTCGATGGAGAACGACGAGCTCACCATCGTCGCCGGGAACGCCGCACTGATCTCCTGACCCGGATCCCTTCGACGTCGGCCGGTCCTTCGGGGCCGGCCGTCGTCGTTCCCGCAGCAGAGAGAGGGACCGGATGCTCATCCTCCTCCCGCCGTCCGAGACGAAGCATCCGGGTGGCAGCGGTCACCCGCTCGATCTCGATGGGCTCGCCCTTCCCGAGCTGCGGGGCGCACGCGAGTCGGTCGTGACGGCCCTCGTCGACCTGTCGTCCGACGAGGACGAGGCCGCGCGCGTGCTCAAATTGAGCGCACGACAGCGCCATGAGATCGCTGCGAATGCGGCGATCCGGGATGCGCCGACGATGGCCGCCGTGGATCGTTACACCGGCGTCCTCTACGACGCGCTGGGGGCGCAGACCCTTGAGCCCGCGGCCCGGCGGTGGCTGGGCGCGCACGTCCTCATCCAGTCCGCGCCGTTCGGGCCGGTCGGTGCATTGGACCGCATCCCGGCGTATCGGCTGGCGGCGGGCACCACGCTTCCGGGCCTGCCACCGCTGCGACGGGTGTGGGCTGCGACGGTCGAAGACGCCCTCTCCCGGACCGGCGCGGGGTTCATCCTCGATCTGCGTTCCGAGGCGTATGCCGCGCTCGGCCCGATACCCGACGCCGTCCGGTCGACCTACGTGCGCGTGGTCACCGAGGGGGAGGGCGGTGTCGGCCGAGCGCTGAACCACTTCAACAAGCACGCCAAGGGCGCCCTCGTGCGAGACCTCGCCCAGACGCGGCCCCGCATATCCCAGGCGAAGGCCCTCCTGGCGTGGGCGGACGCGGCCGGGTGGCGGTTGCGCGACGGCGTCGCCGGAGAGACCGAGGTGGTCGTGTGAGCCGCGCCACGCCCCGCTGGCGCGACACCTACTGACAGGAAACACTCAGGATCGCTAGCATGTGTCCGCGGGGCAGTCGCCTCGCGGCGTGGAAGCACGCCAGACGTCTTCGCGAGAGGCACCCCCATGTACTCCGACTACTCGGGTTCAGGCGCCGCCTACCTGGCGCTCCTTCTGATCTTGATCCCGATCATTCTCATCTTCAGCCTCATCTTCTATGTGATCGCCGCCTTCTTCCTGATGAAGGTGTTCGACAAAGCCGGCGTGCAGGGCAAGTGGCGGGCCTGGGTGCCCGTCTACAACACGATGGTGCTCGGCAAGCTCGGCGACGTCTCTCCGTGGATCGTGCTCGGTGCCTCGGTGGCCACCGCTGTGCTCAGCCAGATCCCCGTCATCGGTTGGATCTTCAGCATCGTGGCGATCGCGGTCCTGATCATGTACGCCTGGCGGGTCGGTCTCAAGTTCGGCCAGGACTGGTACTACCTGCTGCTCTTTCTGATCCCGGGGCTCGGAGCGCTCATCTGGCTGGGCATCCTCGCCTTCGGCTCGTCGCGCTGGAACCCGAACATCGCGCCGTCGCCGTGGGCGAACACCTTCCTCGCCGACAAGACGGTCTGGCAGGGCATCCCCGTTCAGCCGGGCGCTGCGGCGGCCGGCCCCGGCGGCTACCCCGGCACGGGCCCGGCGGCGCCGGGCTCGTACCCGCCGCCGCCCGCCGGCTACACCCCGCCCGCCCCGGGCGGGTCGACGCCGCCCCCGACGGCTCCCGGCGGTCCGGCCGCACCGGGCGGCCCGGGCGAGCCGCCGACGGCCCCCGAGCCGCCGCGTCCCTGAGCCGACGAACGGAACCCCTCGCCCCGTGGCGGGGGGTTCCGTCCATTCAGCGGTTAGCGTGGGGGTATGTCTTCCTCCCTTCCGCAGCGCCGCGTGGGCGCATCCGGCCTGCTCGTGTCGGCGGTCGGCCTCGGCTGCAACAACTTCGGTCGCAAGGGCACGCGCACCGAGACGCTCGAAGGAACGCGCGCGGTCCTGGAGTCGGCCATCGAGTGCGGTGTCACCTTCCTCGATACCGCCGATATCTACGGCAATCAGTTCGGTGTCTCCGAGACGCTCATGGGCGAGGCTCTCCAGGGCCGCCGCGATGAGGTGATCCTGGCGACGAAGTTCGGTCATGCCGACTTCGCCCCCGCGGTCAACGGTGGTGCGAAGGCCTCTCGCATCGCCGTGCGTCGGAGCGTCGAAGCATCCCTCCGTCGGCTCAGGACCGACTGGATCGACCTCTACCAGGTGCACACCCCGGATCCGCACACACCCATCGACGAGACGCTCGACGTGCTGACCGACCTCGTGCGGGAGGGGAAGGTGCGTTACATCGGCCACTCGAACTTCACGGGCTGGCAGCTCGCCGAGGCGGAGCTCCGGGCCGACCGCGGCGTCCGTTTCATCTCGGCGCAGAACCAGTACAGCCTGCTCGTTCGAGCCGCGGAGCGCGATGTGCTTCCGGCGGTGGAACACTTCGGCCTCGGGTTCTTCCCGTTCTTCCCTCTCCACAACGGTCTGCTCACCGGAAAGTTCACGCGCGAGGGTGGGCCGGAGTCCAGCCGCATCATGACGACGCGTCCGCACCTGTGGCGTGACGCTCCCTGGGACGCCCTCGACGCGTACCGCGCGTTCTGCGAGGAGCGCGAGATCACCATGCTCGAGGCGACGTTCGGCTGGTTCCTCGCCCGGGCGTCGGTCTCGAGCGTCATCGCCGGAGCCACCAGTCCCGAGCAGGTGCGGTCGAACGCCGCGGCCGCGACCGCGTGGCAGCCGTCGGCCGACGAGGTCGCCGCGATCGACGCGCTCTTCCCGCTCATCGCAGATCCGGCGGCAGGGTGATCGGCGGCCGCGCGGAATCCGAGGGGGCCAGCGTCCGAGGCGGCGATCACGCCGTCCACTACACTGAACGAGCGCCGAACGCGAGGTTCGGCACCGCAGTCGACCGACCGAAGGATGTGGCGTGCCCGAGGTGACGACCCGCACTCGAACCGTGCCCCTACCCGGCGGCGAGGTCGTACTCTCCTGGGCTGAGGTCACCGATACCGGCCGTCGCCGGGAAGCCAACCAGGACGCCGTCCTCGCCAGCTACCCGCTCTACGTGGTCGCCGACGGAATGGGCGGTCACATCGGGGGAGAGATCGCCAGCGCGAGCACCATCGATCGCCTCCGCGGAGTCGTCGAGGCGGGCGGGGTCTCGCCGAAGACGATCGAGAAGGCCATCGGCCGCGCGGTCAAAGACATCATCTCCCACCCCGAGACCACCGACGACGGAACGGGCACGACCCTCACCGGGGTGTTCCTGGATGCGACGGAGAATCCGCCGCACTGGGTCACGCTGAACATCGGCGACTCCCGCGTCTACCTGCTCCGCGACGGCGAGATCACCCAGGTCACCACCGACCATTCCGTGGTGCAGGAGCTCATGGCCTCCGGGCGGCTGAGCCCGGAAGAGGCCGAGAACCACCCGTACGGCAACGTGATCACCCGAGCGGTGGGGCCGAGCGAGAGCGTCAAGCCCGATTACGTGCGACTCGACGTCGTCGACGGCGACCGGTTCGTCATCTGCTCCGACGGGCTGACCAAAGAGCTCACCGATTACGGCATCCGGCACTTCCTCGACGAGAACCGCGACCCCTCCGACGCGGTTCAGGCGATGCTGCACGCGGCGCTCGAAAACGGCGGACGCGACAACGTCACGATCATCGTGCTCGACGTCGCCCGTCCGTCCGACTGACCTCTCCTGCACAGCCCCCTCATTCCTCCGGGCCTCCACAAGCCGACGTCCGGCGCACCCGATCGGTGTGTGCGACCGCTGAACTGAGGGGATGAGTTCCGGCTTCGTCCCCGCGCTGACCGATCGGTCGGCGGTCGACTCCGCGCCGCTCGTGCTCGCGGCACCCCCGCCGACTCCGCCGCGGCCGGGCATACCCTGGCTCGCCTCGTCCGTCCCCATCGTGGGGGCGCTCGGCTTCTGGGCCATCACGGGGTCGGTCTTCGCGCTCTGGTTCGCGCTGCTCGGCCCGCTGATCGCCGTTGCCGCAGTGCTGGACGGCGCGCGAACGGCCCGTCGTGTCGGACGGACCGCCGAAGAGGAGGCGGCGGTCGTGCGGGCTCGCATCGGGGTGGAGGTCGACGAGCGTCACGCGGGGGAGCGGATCGTGCTGCGCGCGAAGCATCCCGACGTCGCGGGGTATCTCGAGCATCCCGAGCAGACGTGGCGAGCGGTTCCCGACAGGGCGACGACGATCGTCATCGGGAGCGGTGACGTTCCGAGCGCGGTGCGGATCACCGGCGGCGGTGACGACGATGCCGGGCTGACACGCCGAGCACAGACGGTGGCGAGGGCACCGGTGGTGAGCCGTGTCGGAACGGGGATCGCCGTGGTCGGGCCCCGGCTGGTCGCGGACGCCGTCATCCGGGCACTCGTGCTGCAGGTGGCCCACGCGCGTCCGCCGGGGAGCCTGGCCGTCGTGGAACCATCCGAATCCTGGATGCGTGCGCTACCGCACGCGGAGACGCCCGCTCCTGTCGCCCTGACCGTCGGTCGAGCGGGCGAGGCCCTCGCGGAGGCCGACCTCGTTCTCGTGTCCGCGCGGCCCGGCGAGGCTCTGCCGCCGCGCTGCGAGACGGTCGTCTTCCTCGTCGACGCCGCCGAGGCGCGGGTCGAATCCGGCGGGGAGACGCGGCGAGTGACGGTGGAGGCGGTCTCGGTGCAGCAGTCCGAGATCATCGCCGCCGCGCTGGCCTCGCGCGCCGCGAGTCTCGACGCCGACGGCCCCGATGCCCCCGCGGTCGCCCTCGCCTCCCTGGCCGTCGTGCGGCGCGGCGACCGGCCCGACGGCTTGCCGGTGCCGATCGGCATCGCCGGGGCGCGGCGCGCCGAGGTCGACATCGTCGGCGACGGACCCCACGCGATCGTCACGGGCATGACCGGTTCGGGAAAGAGCGAGCTGCTCGTGACCTGGATCACGGCACTGTGCACCGCCTACGCCCCTTCCGTCGTGTCGTTCCTGCTCGTGGATTTCAAGGGCGGCACGGCGTTCGATGCGCTCGCCCGCCTGCCGCACGTCACCGGCGTGATCACCGATCTCGATGCGGCGGTGGCGCGTCGGGCGATCCAGAGCCTCAGGGCGGAGCTGCGCCATCGCGAAGCGGAGCTGGCGCGCGCGGGCGTGCGTGACATCTCGGAGGTCGACCTTCCTCGCCTCGTGGTCGTGATCGACGAGTTCGCCGCCCTGCGCGAGAGCCATCCCGAGCTCGAGGCTCTGTTCACCGACCTCGCCGCGCGCGGTCGGGCCCTCGGGATGCACCTCGTGATCGGAACCCAGCGCGCGCCCGGCGTGCTGCGAGAGAACCTTCTCGCGAACTGTCCGCTCCGTCTCAGCCTCCGTGTCTCCGACGCGCACGACAGCCGTGCGGTGGTCGGCAGCGATGACGCGGCTCTGCTGCCCGGGGGTGCGCGTGGGCGCGGGATGGCCGTCGTCCGTCGTGCCGGTGACGCACGGGCCGAGCGCGTGCGGATCGCGGTGACGGATCCGACCGACATCGCCTCGGCCGCGGGTGCGGGCGGCGACGCGACGCGGCGTCCGTGGCTCCCGGCCCTCCCCTCGTCGATCCCGCTCGACCGACTCGGCCCGCCCGGCGACGGGGCCGTCATCCTCGGCCTCGTCGATGAGCCCGACCGCCAACGGCAAGGACCCCTCGCGATCGCCGATCGCAGCCTCCTGATCGTCGGCGGCGCACACTCGGGCAAGTCGACGGCCCTCCGCACGCTCGCGGCCCAGGTGCCCGAGTCGTCGCGTCTGTGGGTCGGGCCCGACGCCGAGGCCGCCTGGGATACGCTCGGCGCCGGAGTGCCGCCGCCACCGGGGACCACGGTGTTCGTCGACGATCTCGACGCCCTCGCGGGGCGGCTTCCCGGCGAGTACGGGCGCGTCGCCGCGGAGGAGCTCGAGCGGTGGATCCGAGGCGCGGGCGACCTTCGGATCCGCGTCTTCGTCGCGGCTCAGCGTCTCACCGGCGCGGCGGGCAGGCTCGCCGACCTGTTCTCCCGCCGACTCGTCCTGGGCACGCCCTCACGGTCCGAGCACGTGGCGGCAGGAGGTGACGGTGCGGACTACCTCCCGGATCGTCCGCCCGGGCGGGGCTGGGTGGGTCGCCGGCAGGTGCAGGTCGCGACGACGGATGCCGACGCCGGCCCGGCGGGCCATGCCGGTTCTCCCGCGTGGGAGCCAGGCCCCGGTGTGACCGGCTACGTCGTGAGACGACCGCCGGCGGGAGTGCTGGAACGGTGGGAGCGCACTGGCGTACGGGTGCGCGACGTCGACGGTGCGGGCGACGTCGCCGCACCCGAGCCGGGCGGCAGGGTCGTCGTCGTCGGAGACCCGGAGGTCTGGCTCGGACACCCGCGTCTTCTGGCGGGTATTCGCAACGCCCATGCTCTCGTCCTCGACGCGGCGTGTGCTGCCGACGTCCGCCTGCTCACGGGAGATCGCGACCTCCCCCCGTTCGCGGTGCCGGGGAGAGGGCGCGCGTGGGAGTACCGCGCCGGCTGCCGCGTTCGGCGCGTGGTGCTCGCGGGCGCGCTCGAGGATGGGGGCGATGCTTGACCGCGACGAGCCCCCGCCCCTACGGTCACACCATGACGACCACCGACGGGCGACCGATCGAAGGCAAAGGACTCGCGACCGGCACGCTCGGGCTGTGGGGATCGACGGTGATCGGCCTCGCATCGACGGCGCCGGTGTTCTCCCTCGTGGCGACCCTCGGCTTCATGGTGCTGGCCGTCGGCGCGCAGGCGCCCATCGCCTTCATCGTCGCCTTCATCCCGATGCTCTTCAGCGCGTACGCCTATCGCGAGCTCAACCGGGCCGCCCCCGATTGCGGCACGACGTTCACGTGGGGCACCAAGGCGTTCGGCCCCTGGATCGGCTGGATGGGCGGCTGGGGCGTGGCTGTTGCCGGGATGATCGTGCTCGCCAACCTCGCGCAGATCGCGGGCATCTACTTCTGGTCGCTCATCGGCGACGGCTCGCTGTCCGAAAGCGTGCCGCTCGTCACCGCCACCGGCGTCGCCTTCATCGCCGCGATGACCTGGGTGAGCTGGCGCGGCGTCGAGCTCGGCGAACGCATCCAGAACGTGCTGCTCGGGGTGCAGTACGTCGTGCTGGCCCTCTTCGTCGTCGCCGCGCTGTGGAAGTTCTTCGACGGCACCGCGCCCGACCCGACGCCGTTCGACTGGGCGTGGTTCAACCCGCTCGGCTTCACCGATTGGTCGGGGTTCACCGAGGCGGTGCTCCTGGCCCTCTTCATCTACTGGGGCTGGGACACCTGTCTCGCGCTCAACGAGGAGACGAAGGACCCGAAGCGCACCCCCGGCCGGGCGGCGCTGCTGACGACGGTCATCCTGCTGTTCACCTACGTCGCGGTGACCGTCGCGGCGATGATGTACGCGGGCCTCGGCGAGACGGGCGTGGGCTTGGGCAACGAGGCCAACGCCGATGACGTCTTCCTCGGGATGAAGGATGACCTCTTCGGGCCCTTCGGGTGGATCCTCGTGGTGGCCGTGCTCATCTCGGCGGTCTCCTCGACGCAGACCACGATCCTTCCCACCGCCCGCGGCACGCTCGCGATGGCCGCCTACAAGGCGCTGCCGCGTCGCTTCCAGACCGTGCATCCCCGATTCAAGACGCCCTCCTTCTCGACCCTCGTCATGGGGATCGTCGCCAGCCTCTACTACGTCGGCATGAGCCTGATCAGCGACAACATCCTCCAGGACTCGATCCTCTCGCTCGGCCTCGCGATCGCCTTCTACTACGCCATCACGTGCTTCGCGTGCGTGTGGTTCTTCCGCCGTGACCTGTTCACGTCGGCGCGCAACCTCGTCTTCCGCGGGATCTTCCCCCTCCTCGGGGGGCTGATGCTCGGGTACGCGTTCGTGCAGTCCGCGATCGACATGTACGACGTCGACTACGGGTACACGGTGCTCCTCGGGATCGGCGGCACCTTCGTGCTCGGCGTCGGTTCGCTGGCGTTCGGCGTGGTCCTGATGCTCGTGTGGTTCGCGTTCCCCCGCTCGAAGGCGTTCTTCCGCGGCGAGAGCCTGAACCGCGATACCCCTGTCCTCGTCCCCGACGACCCCATCGCGTATCCGCGATCCGTCGACGGCGGACTGTCGTGAACGGAGCCGGCATGCGCATCCTCATCATCGGAGCCGGGGGAGTCGGGTCGGCCGCCGCACGCATCGCCGTGCGGCGCGAGTTCTTCGACACGCTCGTGATCGCCGACTACGACCCCGCGCGTCCGACGGCACTCGTCGACGAGCTCGGCGACGGGCGCCTCTCGGCCGCGCAGGTCGACGCGTCCCGCGCGGATTCCGTTGCCGCGCTCGTGCGCGAGCACGGCTCCACCCACGTGCTCAACGCCGTCGATCCCCGATTCG
Source organism: Microbacterium sp. Gd 4-13 (assembly GCF_003095395.1). Taxonomy (GTDB): domain Bacteria; phylum Actinomycetota; class Actinomycetes; order Actinomycetales; family Microbacteriaceae; genus Microbacterium. The sequence goes on along the minus strand of NZ_QEIJ01000003.1, from coordinate 138,347 downwards.
TCATGCCCATCTTCACCGGATGCTTCGACACGGGCGCTGTCTACCTCGACATGGCGATGAGCCTGTCGACGCCGCATCCTGATCACCCTCACGAGCAGACCGGCGTCAAGCTCGGCGACGAGCAGTTCGCGCAAGCCGCGGACTGGGAGGCCGCGGGGAGGCTGGCGGTGGTCGGTATCGGCGTGGAGCCGGGGTTGTCGGACGTGTTCGCGCGCTACGCCGAGGACGAGCTGTTCGACGAGATCGATGAGCTCGGCGTCAGGGACGGCGCGAACCTCGTGGTCGCCGGCTACGACTTCGCGCCGTCGTTCTCGATCTGGACGACGATCGAGGAGTGCCTGAACCCGCCCGTCGTCTACGAGGAGGGGCGCGGCTGGTACACCACCGCTCCGTTCAGCGAGCCCGAGGTCTTCGACTTCCCCGACGGCATCGGGCCGGTGGAGTGCGTCAACGTGGAGCACGAAGAGGTGCTCCTCATGCCGCGGTGGACGAAAGCCAAGCGCGTGACGTTCAAGTACGGCCTCGGTGACGAGTTCATCGAGGTGCTGAAGGTGCTCCACAAGCTCGGGCTCGACAAGACCTCGCCGGTGCGGGTGAAGGGTGTGGAGGTCTCGCCCCGCGACGTGGTCGCGGCGGTGCTGCCCGATCCGGCGACACTGGGCGATCGCATGACGGGGAAGACCTGCGCCGGCGTCTGGGTGCGGGGCACGGGGAAGGACGGCGCGCCGCGCTCGACCTACCTGTACCACGTGGCCGACAACGAGCAGACGATGGCCGAGTACGGATCGCAGGCCGTCGTCTGGCAGACGGCGATCAATCCGGTCATCGCCCTCGAACTGCTCGCCCGCGGCGACTGGGAGGGGACCGGGGTGCTCGGCCCGGAGGCTTTCGATGCCCGGCCGTTCCTCGACCTGCTGGCGGCGCCGGCACCCGCGGGCTACGGATCGCCGTGGGGCATCGAGGAGAAGCCGATCGGGTGAGCCGGGCCCGGCCTCAGAACGCGGCGCGGATGCTGCCGACGACCTTCGTTCCGCCGTAGACGGCGAGGGGGAGGGAGCGAAGAGTCAGCGCCACGTCGTTCGACGGCAGGGCACCCGCCCGCTCGAGCAGGCGCAGAGCGACCGCGGTGCCCACCCGGCCGCTGCCGTCGAGCACCTTGAGGGCGACGGTCGTGCCGTCGGGGGCGACCATCACCATGATCCCCTCGGCGCCGCTCTTGGCGAAGACGCCCAGACGTTCGATGACGATCGTGTCGGGGCGGCCGGGGCCGTCGATCGCCCAGGCGTTCTCGCGAACCGCGCGCACGAGTGTCGCAGCGCTGCGGTGCAGGGCGAAGGGCGATCGCTCCGACGACGTGCCGATGCGGTGCACGGCCCGCGCGAGGCCGGCGAGGGTCATGGCGTGGACCGGAGCACCGCAGCCGTCGACGACGGTCGTGGTGATCCGCTCGCCGGTGAGGCGCTCGATCACCTCGCGGATGTGTGTCTGCAGCGGATGGGCGGGGTCGAGATAGGTCGCCGGGTCCCACCCGTTGGTCGAGCACGCGAGCAGCATGGCGGCGTGCTTGCCGGAGCAGGTCATGCAGATGCGCGAGGGTTCGAGATGCTCGCGCACCAGCTCGTCGCGCGAGGCGGTGTCGCCGGGGTAGGAGGGCGGGCAGCCGAGGTCGTTCTCGCCGAGACCGGCCGCACTCAAGATCTCGCGCACGCCCGCGACATGACGCTCGGTGCCGGCGTGGCTGGCCATGGCCAACGCGAGACTCTCGCCGGCGAGCGGCGCACCGGCCGACAAGCACGCGAGCGCCTGGAGCGGTTTCATGCTCGAGCGCGGCAGGAAGGGTGCGGCGGTGTCGCCCAGCGCGTCGACCACCGAGCCGTCGGGGGAGAGCACGACCGCGCGCCCGAGGTGACGGGATTCGATGAACCCGCCGCGCTCGACGACGGCAAGCTCGACGACGTCTGCAGGGCTCGATGGCATCCCTCCAGTCTACTGAGCGCAGCCCGGTGTCAGAATGACTGCATGAACGGCGAGCACACCTACCGTCTCCGCGCGCAGTGGACCGGCGATCGCGGCACCGGCACCAGCGGATACCGCGATTACGACCGCAGCGTGACCATCGACGTCGAGGGGAAGCCGGCGCTCCTGGCTTCCGCCGACGTGCCCTTCCGGGGGGATCCCGAGAGGTGGAATCCGGAGGACCTCCTGCTCGCATCGCTCAGCGAGTGCCATCTACTGTCCTACCTCTACGCCTGCGTGAAGGTCGGTGTCGTCGTCGTGGGCTATGAGGACGACGCGACGGCGACCCTTCTGGAAGACGGCAGGGGCGGGGGAGCGTTCACCGAAGTGACCCTCCGGCCCCGCGTGACGGTGGCCGACGCATCCATGACGGATGCGGCGACCGCCGCGCACGCGCAGGCCCGCGAGTGGTGCTTCATCGCGAACTCGGTCAACTTTCCCGTGCGGCACGAGCCGAGGATCCTCGTCGCCGGGCCTTAACGACCGCGAGACTTCATCCTGGCTACGAGACTGCGAACGTCGGTCGCAGTCTCGAGCCCAGGATGAAGTCTCGCGGACGTGGTAGGGGGCGGGGTCAGCGCACGTCCTCGTCGACCCAGTCCATCGACTTCGTGACGGCCTTCTTCCACAGGCGGATCTGACGGTCACGCTCGTCGGAGTCGAGGTTCGGCTCCCAGCGCTTGTCTTCCTGCCAGTTCGCGCGGAGGTCGTCGAGGTTGTCCCAGAACCCGACCGCGAGACCGGCCGCGTACGCGGCGCCGAGCGCGGTCGTCTCGGCGACGACCGGCCGGACGACCGGCACGCCGAGGATGTCGGCCTGGAACTGCATCAGCTCGTCGTTGGCGGTCATGCCGCCGTCGACCTTGAGCTCGGTGAGGTCGACGCCCGAGTCGGCGTTGACGGCCTCCAGCACCTCGCGCGTCTGGAACGCCGTCGCCTCGAGGGCTGCACGCGCGATGTGGCCCTTGTTCACGAACCGCGTCATGCCGACGATCGCGCCGCGGGCGTCGGGGCGCCAGTACGGGGCGAACAGGCCGGAGAACGCCGGCACGAAGTACACGCCGCCGTTGTCGTCGACCGTGCGGGCGAGGGCCTCTACCTCGGGGGCGCTCGAGATGATGCCGAGCTGGTCGCGCAGCCACTGGATGAGCGAACCGGTCACCGCGATCGATCCCTCGAGCGCGTAGTGGGCCGGACCGTCGCCGAGCTTGTATCCGAGCGTGGTGAGCAGACCGTTCTTCGAGCGGACGATCTCCTCGCCGGTCTGGAAGATGAGGAAGTTGCCGGTTCCGTAGGTGTTCTTGCTCTCACCCGCGTCGTACGCCGCCTGGCCGAACGTGGCCGCCTGCTGGTCGCCGAGGATGCCGGCGACCGGGGTCTCGCGCAGCAGCGACGACGACTCGGCGGTGCCGTACACCTCGGAGGACGAACGGATCTCGGGCATCATCGAGCGCGGCACGCCGAAGGTCTCGAGGATGTCGTCGCGCCACGAGAGGGTCTCGAGGTCCATGAACAGCGTGCGGCTGGCGTTGGTGACGTCGGTGGCGTGCACGCCGCCGTCGATGCCTCCGGTGAGGTTCCACAGCACCCAGGTGTCGGTGGTGCCGAAGATGAGATCGCCGGCTTCCGCCTTCTCGCGGGCGCCGTCGACGTTCTCGAGGATCCAGACGATCTTCGTACCCGAGAAGTAGGTCGCCAGGGGGAGGCCCACGATCTCCTTGAACCGCTCGACGCCGCCGTCGGCGGCGAGGCGGTCGACGATCGGCTGGGTGCGGGTGTCCTGCCAGACGATGGCGTTGTAGACGGGCTTGCCGGTGTTCTTGTCCCACACCACCGCCGTCTCGCGCTGGTTCGTGATGCCGATCGCGGCAAGGTCGTGGCGGGTGATGTCGGCCTTGGCGAGTGCGAGGCCGACGACCTCCTGGACGTTGCGCCAGATCTCGGCGGGATCGTGCTCGACCCAGCCTGCCTTCGGGAAGATCTGCTCGTGCTCTTTCTGCCCGACCGAGACGACGCTTCCCTTCTTGTCGAAGATCATGGCGCGGCTCGAGGTCGTGCCCTGGTCGATGGCGAGGACGTAATCAGCCATTACGTGGACTTCCTTGTCTGTTGAGGAATGTGCGGGAAAGAGGAATACGAAGGGGCGGATGCTGCCGCACGACGTGGGCGCGGCAGCATCCGAGCGTTATGCGGCGAGGCCCAGCAGCACCGGCGCGAGAAGACCGGCGAGCGTGCCTCCGATGAGCGGGCCGACGACCGGCACCCACGAGTACGACCAGTCGCTCGTACCCTTGCCCTTGATCGGCAGGATGGCGTGAGCGATGCGGGGCCCGAGGTCACGGGCCGGGTTGATCGCGTAGCCCGTCGGACCACCGAGGGAGGCGCCGATACCGACCACGAGCAGCGCCACGGGCACGGCCGCGAGGCCGCCGAGGCCGCCCGGCGTGCCGATGTCGGCCACACCGTAGTCGCGGAAGCCGAAGATCACGAACACCAGCACGAAGGTCGCGATGATCTCGGTGAGGAGGTTCCAGCCGTACGAGCGGATGGCGGGACCGGTCGAGAAGACGCCCAGCTTGTTGGCGGGGTCGGGCTCGTCGTCGAAGTGCTGCTTGTACGCGGCCCAGGCCAGGATGGCACCGAGGATGGCACCGATCAGCTGGGCGGCGATGGCGACGAAGAACTGTCCGATGGTGATGTCGCCGTGAACGAGCAGACCGATGGAGACGGCGGGGTTCAGCTGCGCGCCCGAGTAGGCGGAGACGATGACACCCGCGAACACCGCGAGCCCCCAGCCCCAGTTGACCATCAGGAACCCGCCGGCATTGCCCTTGGTCTTGGCGAGAGCGACGTTGGCGACGACGCCGCATCCCAGCAGGATGAGCATCGCGGTGCCGACGGTCTCAGAGAGGAAGTACAACCCCAGATTTACTTCTTGCATGTCGTCATTGACCTTTCGCTAGCGAGGCCGCTTTTCGCGAGATCGCACGGCCGCGGTGACCGTATCTGGAACCTAGAGGCTCGGCGAGCCGGGCGCACCTGTCGTGCGCCCGGCATCGTTGTCAGGCGCGCGCGGTGTCGACCTCCTCGAACTCCACTCGGTGGGCCGTGCGGAGGATGTCCGTGGCGGCCGCGATCTCTTCATCGGTGCGATCGGCGTCCCAGCCCAGGGGCGCAGCGACCGCCTCGGCGACCTCGCGCAGCGTGCGTGCGGTCATGCCGCCCACGAACGCGATGTCGGTGCGGCGCAGCAGGACGTCGATGAGGTGCACGACCTGCTCGTTCGCCGCGACGTAGGCGAGTTCTTCGCGGAAGTAGCCCGGCGCGTTCTCGAGCGGGGTGGCGTCGACGGGCAGTGCCGCCAGCACCTCGGTCGCCCGGGTGCCGTAGCGCGACAGCATGCGCTCCACGACCTCGGGCGAGTGCCCGGCCGCGTGCGACTGCGCCCAGCGCTTGCGGGCCGAGACGCTGCGCGGGAAGCCCGCGCCGCCGCCGATCGGGAGCCCGGCGGTGCCGATGCGGTGCGAGCGGCCGAGGAGCTCGAGGGTCTTGGTGCTCAGGTGCTCGGCGAGTGCGCGGAACGTGGTCCACTTGCCGCCGACGAGGCTGAGCACGGGGAGACCGCCCTGCGAGTCCTGCACGATGCGGTAGTCACGCGAGACGAAGCCGGGTGCGGTGTCGTCGTGGCGGGGGAGCGGGCGGATGCCCGAGAAGGTGTAGACGATCTGCGAGCGGTTCACCTCGATCTTCGGGAACACGTGGCCGATGAGGTCGAAGAAGTAGTCGATCTCGGCATCGGTGGTCACGACGGGCTTCGCGGGATCGGCGTCGATGTCGGTGGTGCCGACGAGCACGCGGCCCTTGAGCGGGTAGATGAGCACGATGCGGCCGTCGGAGTGCTCGAAGAAGATCTCGCGGCCCTTGGTGGCGGCGAGGAGCTCTTCGTTCTCGAGCACGACATGGGAGCCCTTGGTGCCGCCCATGTAGGTCGACGCCGTGCCGATCGCTCCGTTCGTGAGGTCGGTCCAGGGGCCGCTCGCGTTGACGACGACCTTGGCGCGGACGTCGAACTCCTCGCCCGACAGCTCGTCGCGCACGCGCACCGCGCCGTCGCCCGAGCCCACGGCCGAGACGTAGTTCACGGCCGTCGCGCGGCCCTCGCCGGCGACGATGCCGTCGTGCAGCACGTCGAGTGCGAGGCGCTCGGGGTCGTGCATCGACGCGTCGTAGTAGGTCGCGGTGTACTTCAGCGCCGGGTTCATCTCGGGGAACTCGGCGAGCGACTTCTTCCGGCCGACGAACTTGTGGCGGGGAACCGTGCCGCCGCTGCGCGAGAAGGTGTCGTAGATGACCAGGCCGATCTTGATGAGCACGGCCCCGCGCTCGTTGGGCTTGCCGCGACCGTGCGTGATCAGGAGGCGGAACGGCGCCGAGATGATGCCCGAGAACGTCTTGTAGACGGGGATCGTCGTCTGCAGCGGTCGCACGTAGTGCGGGGCGGTCTTCAGCAGGTCGTTGCGCTCGGTCACCGCCTCCTTGACGAGACGGAACTCGCCGTTCTCGAGGTAGCGGATTCCGCCGTGCACCATGTGGCTGGACGCGGAGGATGCTCCCGAGACGAAGTCGCCGCGCTCGACGAGTGCGACGCTCACGCCCTGGAGCGCGAGGTCGCGGAGGGTGGCGAGGCCGTTGATGCCGCCGCCGATGATGAGTACATCCACCTCCCCGCGGTCGCGGAGGGTCTGGACGTCCTGGCGGACGGGAGTGGTCGGCGTCGACGTAGTCACTTGTAGGCCTTTCGTGAGGTACATGCCACAGCCTGCCCCCGTTTGAACGTCCTTGCAACCGTCGTGCACGAATGTGCAAACTAGGGGGAGAATCGGGTCGTGCGGCCCGACGCCAGGAGTCAATGATGTCGACGGATGCTGCGGCCAGCCGCGAGCAGGACGCGCTGCGCGCCGCCCAGCTCTACTACCTTCAGGACCTCACGATGGACGCGATCGCCCATGAAATGCGCGTTTCGCGGTCGTCGGTGTCGAGAATGCTCGCCCACGCGCGCGATGTCGGGCTCGTGACGATCAACGTCCACTCGCCGCAGGACGCGCGGAGCCTCGTCGAGCGCCGGCTCGCGGAGCGGTTCGGGGTCATCGCCCACGTCGTGCCGACGCCGGAGCGCATCAGCGAGGCCGACCGCCTGGAAAGAACCGCCTTGTCGGCTGCACGGATTCTCGCGCACCGGCTCGATTCGTCGATGACGATCGGTGTCGCCTGGGGCGCGACCCTGTCGGTGGTGGGACGACACCTGCAGGCGAAGGTCACCCACGACAGCCACATCGTGCAGATGAACGGGGCGGCGAACGTGCGGACGTCGGGGATCCCGTATGCCGGGGAGATCCTCGACCGGTTCGGGTCGGCCCTCTCGGCGTCGGTGCACCAGTTCCCCGTCCCCGCACTGTTCGACGACCCGCTCACCAAGGACGCCATGTGGCGCGAGAGGTCGATCCGGGCGGTGCTCGACATGCAGGAGCGTGTGAGCGTGTTCGTGTTCGGCCTCGGATCACCGCACGCGGAGGTGCCCTCGCACGTCTACTCCGGCGACTACTTCGACGACATCGACCTGCGCGCGATCGAGCGTGCCGGCGTCGTCGGCGACTGCGCGACGGTGTTCTACCGGCTCGACGGATCGAGCGACGGCATCGACCTGAACGCCCGATCGAGCGGGCCCGACCTGGAGAGCGTGCGGCGCATCCCGACCCGCTTCTGCGTCGTATCGAGCCTGTCGAAGCTCGACGCCCTCCGCGGGGCGCTCGCGGCGGGGATCATCACCGAGCTCGTCGTCGAGGAGACCCTCGCGCGACGTCTGCTCGCCATCGTCGGGCGCTGAGTCAGCGCTCGCCGAAGCCGTCTTCGACGAGCGCACGAAGCTCGTCGAGGGCAGCGCGCGCCTCCGGGCCGCTCGCGCTGACGCGCACCCGGGTTCCGGGTCGCACCCCGAGCGCCATGAGCGCGATGAGACTGCGGCCCGGGACGGGCGGGCCCCCGCGATCCAGGTCGGCGAGTTCGACGATCGCGTCGTGCCGGCTCGCCGCCTTCACGAACAGCGCCGCAGGACGGGCGTGGAGTCCGGAGGGGTTGTCGATCACCGCGTCGAAATGCTCCTCGGATGCTGCGTCCGCCGGCGCCTCCTGCGACAGGTCCGCAGCGGCCGGCTCGGGCGGGCCGAGCTGATCGTGCTTGGCCGAGAGGGCGTCCCGGGCCTCGGCGGCGACGGTGTCGAGATCGGCTCCGGCGGCCGCGAGCACGACGGCGGCGATGAGTCCCTCGACGAACGGCGCGGGACTCAACACGACGCGCCCGGTCGAGGAGGCGAACTCCGTCGCCATCTCGGTGCTGAGGATCGCCGAGCCCAGATCCATGACGACGAGCACGCCGTCCTCGCCCGACGCCCGGTCGATCGCCGCCGCGATCGCGACCGCGTCGGTGCCGAAACCGCCGTCGACGCCGGCGGCGATCTCGATCGTCGGGGGAGCGTCTCCGCCCATCTGCAGGGCGAGATCGACCGCCGCGCGAGCGAGGGCGTCACTGTGCGAGACGACGACGATGCCGATCATGGCGTCGTCAACGCGTCGGAGAGGGCCTCGATCAACAGCGTCGTCGAGGCTGCACCGGGATCGAGGTGCCCGGCGCTGCGCTCGCCGAGATAGCTCGCCCGGCCCTTCCGCGCGACGAGGGGGATGGTGGCGTCCCGCCCTTCCCGCGCAGCATCCCGTGCCGCGATCGCCGCGTCACGGGGGGAGGCTCCGCCCTCCGCCGCGGTGTCCCAGGCATCGGCGGCGGGTGTGAGCGCGTCGATCATCGTCTTGTCGCCCGGCGCCGCCTTTCCGCGCGCGACGACGCCGTCGAGCCCGGCGCGCAACGCAGCGCCGAGAGCGGTGGCGTCGAGCGATTCGGACGCCCCGGCAGACCCGCCGAATCGCAGGAAGAAGGTGCCGTAGAGCGGGCCGCTCGCCCCTCCGACGGTGGAGACGAGCGTCATCCCGACGGTCTTGAACAGATCGGCGGGCGTGGTCGGGGCGTCCGCCCGGACCTTGGCGACGACGGCATCCATCCCACGTGCGAGATTCGACCCGTGGTCGGCGTCTCCGATCACGGAGTCGAGTTCGGTGAGCTCAGCCTGATGCTCTCGCACGAGGTCGTGGAAGCGCTCGATCCAGACGATCAGGTCGTGGGTGCTCGCATCCCCCGCCACGTCACGCACCCCATCGCAGGCCGGGGGTGACCACGGGCGCGTCCCACAGTCGCAGGAGTTCGTCGTCGGCCTTCACGACGGTCAGCGCGATCCCGGCCATGTCGAGGCTCGTGATGTAGTCGCCGACCAGGCAACGCTTGACCTCGACGCCGCCCTGCTCGAGAAGCGGCGCGATCTCGCCGTACATGAGGTACTGCTCGATGAGGGGAGTGCCGCCGAGCCCCGAGAGCAGCACGATCGCCGGTCCGGTGGCATCGAAGTCGGCGAGGATCGGGTCGACGAGGAGCTTGGCGATCTCAGCGGCCGAGGCCAGGGGGACCCGGCGGCGGCCCGGCTCGCCGTGGATGCCGATGCCGACCTCCATCTCGTCCTCGGGGAGATCGAACGTGGGCTTGCCCGCGGCGGGAACCGTGCAGCTGGTCAGTGCGACTCCCATCGAGCGTCCGTTGTCGCTGACCCTCTGCGCGAGAGCCACGATCGCGTCGAGATCGGCGCCCTCTTCGGCGGCAGCCCCGACGATCTTCTCCAACACCACGGTGGTGCCGACGCCGCGGCGGCCGGCCGTGTAGAGCGAGTCCTGCACGGCGACGTCGTCGGCGACGACCACCGACTCGACCCTGATGCCCTCGGCGGCGGCGAGCTCTGCCGCCATCTCGAAGTTCAGCACGTCGCCGGTGTAGTTCTTCACGATGTGGAGCACGCCCGCCCCCGAATCGACCGCTTTCGTCGCGGCGAGCATCTGGTCGGGCGTGGGCGAGGTGAACACCTCACCGGCGCACGCGGCGTCGAGCATCCCGACTCCGACGAACCCGCCGTGCATAGGCTCGTGCCCCGACCCGCCTCCCGAGACCAGGGCGACCTTCCCGGCCCGCGTCGCGTCAGCCCGGTAGATCACGCGATCGTCGAGATCGACGCGCAGATCGGGGTGCGCCGCCTGGATGCCGCGCAGAGCCTCCGCCAGCACATCCGCCGGGTCGTTGATGAACTTCTTCACGATGACTCCTCTGTTCGCCGCGCGCACCGATGCGCGGGCCTGGGGAGAATCTCCCGCGCACCGGTCGGTGTGTCAAGAGCACCGACGTGAACGTCTGTTCAGAGGCGTTCGAAGGGGAGGGCGCGCTTGATCCGCTCGATCGGGTTCTGCGCCGGCACCTCGTTGTAGACGCCCGCGAGCTCCTGGCCGGAGAGGGCGTGGATGGCCGCCATGATCTCGTCGGTCGCTCCGCGGCGGGCGCGCCCCGATGTCGCCGCACCGTGGCGGGACAGATCGAGCGGCTCACCGAACCGCACGGTGATCCGCTCGCTCACCGACGGCATGCGGGCCCCGACGGGCATGACGACGTCCGTACCGATGAGGCCGACGGGAACGACGGGGGCGCCGGTCTGCAGCGCGAGGAACGCCACCCCCGTGCGGCCTTTGTAGAGGCGGCCGTCGAGCGAGCGGGTGCCCTCGGGGTAGAGCGCCACCGCGCGGCCGTCGTCGAGGATCTTGCGCTGCTGGTCGAGGGCGTCGAGGGCCGCTTGGCCCGCGCCGCGCTGCACGGCGATCGCGCCGATCGCCGTGAAGAACTGTCGCGAGGCCCAGCGGTCGAAGTAGCTCGACTTCGCCATGAAGTGCACGGGGCGCGGCGCGGCGACGGGAATCGCGATCGAGTCGATGAACGACAGATGGTTGCTCGCGAAGATCACGGGGCCGGTGCGCGGCACGTTCGCGCGGCCTTCGACGCGGGGCCGGTAGACCAGCCGAGCGAGCGGAGCCAACACGAAACGGCCGAGCGCGTAGGTGGCACCCATCCGCGTGACGGGTGCGGATGCTTCTTCCTCGGCGCGCGCGGAATCGTCGTCGTCGGGAGTCACCCAACGAGGCTACTCCGGATTCCATGCGCACTCGGGCATGGGGTTCACAGCGCGGGCAAAGGCGCGATGCGGAAGGATGGTGTGGTTCCCCTTCGTCTGCCGAGAGGTCTCCTGTGCGCTTCCGTCCGATCGCCTCCCTGTCCGTCGCCGCCGCAGCGGTGCTCCTTCTCGCGGGCTGCGCGGGGGGCTCTACTCCGGATGCGACCGATACCGCCAGCGCGGGCACCGGTCTGTGTGCCGCCGCCGCGCCGTCGGGCGCCGCGTCCGATGGTGTGACCGTCGATGGTGATTTCGGTGCCGAGGCTACCGCGTCCTTCTCGTCGCCCCTCGAGGTGCCCGGTGTCGAGCGCACGGTGGTCAGCGAGGGCGACGGCGCCGAGATCGCCGACGGCGATTACCTCTCCTACGCGCTGACGGCCTTCGACGCGGCCTCGGGCGAGCAGCTCGGTAGCGCAGGGTACGCCGACACCCCCCTTCAGCCGCAGCAGATCACCTCCGACAGCGTGCTCGCGCAGCTGTTCGGATGCTCCCCGGTCGGTTCGCGCGTCGTTGCGACACTCCCGGCCAGCGACCAGGGCGGCGCGCAGATCTACGTGCTCGACATCCTCGACGCCACCCCGGCCTCGCAATGGTGCGTCGCCGGCGACTTCACGGGCGAGGCGCCCACGGTGGTCCTCAACGACGGAGCCCTCCCCACGGTCACCGTTCCGCAGACGGCGCCTCCGGAGACGGTCTCGGTGGAGGTTCTCGAGAAGGGCGACGGCGCTGTGGTCGAGCCCGGCGCTGCGGTCGAGGTCTACTACTCGGGTCTGAAGTGGTCGGACGGTTCGGCCTTCGACTCGGCCTGGGCGCCGGAAGACCCCGCGCCGTTCACGACCGACGCCGTCGTTCCGGGCTTCAAGGCAGCGCTCGAGGGGCAGACGGTCGGCTCGACCGTGCTCGTCGCCATGCCGGCCTCGTGCGGCTACGGCGTCGCGGGCACCTCGAGCAACGCGCTCGCGGGCGAAGCGCTCGTGTTCGTGCTCCAGATCGCCAGCGCCGAGCCTGCCGCCGGTTGAGTCGGGGGAGCGCGCCGTAGGCTGACCGCATGCGGCGCGTTCTCATCCTCGGATCCACCGGCTCGATCGGCACTCAGGCACTCGACGTCATCCGGGCAAACCCCGGGCGGTTCGAGGTGGTCGGGCTCGCCGCGGGCACGGACCGGGCGGGTCTGCGCGCTCAGGCGGAAGAGTTCGACGTCGAGCACACCGCGCTCGGGGCGGTCGAGGCCGAGCAGCTGGTGCGCGATGTGGACGCCGACGTCGTGCTCAACGGCATCACCGGGTCGGTCGGCCTCGGCCCCACGCTCGCGGCCTTGGAGAGCGGACGCACCCTGGCGCTGGCGAACAAGGAGTCGCTGATCGTCGGCGGAGCGCTGGTCACGGCGCTCGCCGCTCCCGGCCAGATCGTGCCGGTCGACTCGGAGCACTCGGCGATCGCCCAGGCCCTGCGCTCGGGCACCGCCGACGAGGTGCGCCGCCTCGTGCTGACGGCCTCGGGAGGTCCGTTCCGCGGTCGCTCGCGTGCCTCGCTCTCGCGGGTGACCCCCGCTGAGGCGCTGGCGCATCCCACGTGGGATATGGGGCGGGTGGTGACCACCAACTCCGCCACCCTCGTCAACAAGGGGCTCGAGGTCATCGAGGCCCATCTCCTGTTCGATGTGCCCTACGACCGCATCGACGTGGTGGTGCACCCGCAGTCGATCGTGCACTCGATGGTCGAGTTCGTCGACGGGTCCACCATCGCCCAGGCCTCGCCACCCGACATGCGGCTGCCGATCTCCCTCGGCCTCGACTGGCCCGAGCGCGTCGCCGGCGTGGGGCGCCCGCTCGACTGGACGACCGCCACGTCATGGACGTTCGAGCCCCTCGACGAGGAGGCGTTCCCCGCGGTCGCTCTCGCGAAGCGCGTCGGCCGTGCCGGGCGCACCTATCCCGCGGTGTTCAACGCGGCGAACGAGCAGGCCGTCGACGCGTTCCACGAGGGTCGACTTCCCTTCCCCGGGATCGTGGAGCTCATCGAACGTGTCGTCGAGTCGCACGAGGCGCCCGCCGAACTCACCCGCGAGACGCTCGCCGACGCGGAGCGATGGGCTCGGGATGCCGCGGATCGGGCGATCGCCGCAGCATCCTGATCACCGCTGGTCAGGGCGAGTCGAAGAGCCGCTCGGGGTCGGAGCTCGGCGTCGAGTCCTCGGGGTACGGCACGGGCCAGTGCGGCTCGGCGACGGGCCAGCCGGCGGCGCGCAGGGCGCGACGGGCGAGCTCGCGGGCGGAGTACGGGGTGCGGCTGCCGCGGATGTCTCGGTAGTCCTGGTGCCCCGGGCCCGCCCAGAGGATCGCGTCGCCTTCGCCGACGCGTGCGACGGCCTCGACGATGGCCCGCTCCGGGGGTGAGAACTCCAGGATCTCGCCGTCGGGTCGTGCGCGTCGCGCCCCTTCGACGAGGGTCGCGCGGATGGTGTCGGGGTTCTCGTGCCGGGGGTGATGGTCGGTGACGACGAGGATGTCGCTTCCCTCCACGGCGGTGCGGCCCATGTCGTGGCGTTTGGTCGCGTCGCGGTCTCCGTCGGCGCCGAAGAGCATCAGCACGCGCCCCGGTGTGACGCGACGGACAGCGGCCAGGGTCTTCTCGAACGCGTCGGGGGAGTGGCCGAAGTCGACGTAGACGGCGGGACCGCGCTGGCCCGAGACGAGCTGCGTGCGACCGGGGAGGTAGGCGTCGACGCGGCCGCCGTCGAGGGCCGAGACCAGGGCGTCCCAGGTGTAGCCCGCTTCGAGCATCATGACGATCGCCAGGCCCGCATTGGCTGCCATGTGGCGTCCGATCACGGGCACGACCGTCGTGAGTGTGCGTCCTTCCGGACCGCGGAGGCGGAACTGCGTGCCATCCTGCCGCTCGTCCACGATCTCGACGATCCAGTCCGCACCCGACGCGGCATCCGCGTCTTCGGCGATGTCGGGGGTCGCGATGGTCACGACGGGGATCTCGGCCCGGTCCCGCACCTCGAGGCCCGACACCGAGTCGAGTGACACGACCGCCCGGCGGGCGCGGTCGGCGCGGAAGAGGGGCAGCTTCGCCTCGAAGTACTCGCGCATGTCGGCGTAGTCGTCGAGGTGGTCGTGGGAGAGGTTCGTGAACGCCGCCACGTCGAAGAGCATTCCGTCGACGCGATGACGGCTGAGGGCCTGCGCACTCACCTCGACGGCGACGGCTTCGACGCCGCGCTCGCGCATGAGGGCGAGGAGGGCGTGGAACTCGGATGCTTCGGGGGTCGTCAGGCGCGAGACGATGACCTGGCCCGCGATGTGACGTTCGGCCGTCGACGAGAGTCCGGTCACGACGCCGAGCTGGCCGAGGATGCCCTCGAGCAGGTGCGAGACGCTCGTCTTGCCGTTCGTGCCGGTCGTGGCGAAGAGCACGGGGAGGTCGTCTTCGGGCCCGGTGCCGTAGATCCAGGCCGAGAGCGCGCCCAGCATTGCGCGCGGATCGTCGACCACGACGATCGGCAGGCCCGCGTCGGCGGCGAGACGGGATCCGTCATCGTCGGTGATGACGGCCACGGCCCCCTTCTCGGCCGCGGTCGCGGCATAGGAGGCGCCGTGGCTGTTGACGCCGCGGATGGCCACGAAGGCCTCGCCGGGCCGCAGGTCGGCGGTGGCGAGCGTGATGCCCGTCAGGGTGACCGAGGACGTGTCGCCGTCGACGCGCGTCGCGAACCGGCGGGCCAGTTCGTCGAGGCTGCGGACGGGCGGGTGCTCCGGTCGGAGCACGGGAGGGAGGTTCGAGGCAGCGGTCGGCATGTTGCATCCATTCTCGCACCCGCGCGCGTCGGCTCCCGAGAGCGCGGTGTCACGGCCGCCCCGTGTCGAGGCGGCCGTGACGGGTGTGTCAGGCGCGTCGACGCACGAGCGCCGTCACCGCGACGACCAGGGCGATCGCGCCGAGGGCGAGCCCTGCGCCGCCGAGCCACAGGGCCGTCGGGTCGGCGCGCAGTGAGGCGGCCGGGGCGGCGTCGACGGCATCAGCGGTGTCGTCCTCCGCCGTGGCCCCGTGGCCGGCGTGCTCGTCGCCGCCCGCTGAGACGGCTCCGACCGAGACGATGGGTGCGGGCGATTCGGGCTCGTCGGCTCCCTCGGCGGCCACCTCGGTCCACGCGGTCTGGCCGGTGACGCACACCTGCGTGACGGGGAAGGCGACGTCGGTCTCGGCGAGCTCTGCGCTGAAGCGGGCGTCGAGGCTCACCTCGCCCTTGATCCCGTTCTCGACGGGCGCGACCGCGGAGTAGGTGACGCGCGAGACGGTGCCGTTGTCTGCGACGTCGCGCTCGATCGTCCAGTTCGCGTCGGCGACGGGCACGACGTTCGTGACGCCCTCGGGGATGTCGATGATCATCGAGGTGGTGGGCGACTCGTCGCAGCCGTGGCTGAACGAGAACGTGAGGCTCGTGGATGCATCGGCCGACGCGTTCTCGGGGGTCACGTGCACGTGGGCGGATGCGGCGAGCGGGACGGCGACAGCGAGGGCCGCCCCCAGCACGATGCCGGCGAGGATGCGGGTACGGGTGGTGGAAGTCATGGTTCTCTCTCGGATGCGGGCGACGCCGCGCGCGTACGCGGCTGCGGCGATCGCCGAAGGTGGGGGTGCCGCGGATGCCGCAGCGAAGGGACGCCGCGCTCAGGCGGCGAAGGGGACCGGGAGAGGGGTCGGTGGTCCTCGGCGTCCGAGTCCGGGCGGCAGCACCGCCCGGGCGCGCGGTCGGGTGGGAAGCGCATCGACACGGCGGAGGACGGCGGACGCGGACGGCACGGCCACCGCAGCGCAGGCCCGGCGGATGACCCAGGCGCGGATCCGCGCGAGCAGCGACTCCCCGTGGCAGACGAGGGCGATCGTCACGATCGCGGCGAGCACGTGGGCGAGCGTCATGTCGACGCCGGCGACCCCCGTCGCATCCATCGTCCACGTCGAGGCGGCCCCGTGCACATGGCCGCGTGTCGCGTATGCGGTCGCCGCCACGGTTCCGATGTCGCCCACCACGGCGAAGGCTCCGTGGAAGAGCAGCTGGCCGGCGCCGACCGCCAGTGCCGCGCGCCCGGGAGCCGGTCGCGGTGAGGCGAGAGCCGTGGTCGGGGGAACGGCGAGGGCGAAGAGGATCGCGCAGAACAGGGGCGAAGGCGCGGCGCCGCCGCCGAGGGTATGGGCGGCAGCGGCCGTGACCGTGGCGATGCCCGCGAACACGGCGCCGCGGATCGCGCGCGCCGCCCGTGTGCTCATCCCGCCAGGCTAGCGCGCCACGGTGCGACCGGCTGCGGGGGAAGGGTCGGCACGCTCGGCCCATTCAAAGACATGCCGGAGTACGGTGATCGCTGTGACCGCCCTTGCCTTCATCGTCGGAGTCGTCCTGCTCGTGGTGGGACTGGCTGTGTCGATCGCGCTGCACGAGGTCGGGCACCTGGTTCCCGCGAAGCTCTTCGGCGTCCGCGTCGGGCAGTACATGATCGGGTTCGGGCCGACCCTGTGGTCGAAGCGGATCGGCGAGACGGAGTACGGGTTCAAGGCCTTTCCCCTGGGCGGCTACATCTCGATGGCCGGCATGTATCCGCCGTCCTCCGACGACGCCGACGCCGGCAAGCCCCGCGGTCGCATGCGCGCGATGTTCGCCACGATGGTGCAGGACGCGCGCGCGGCGAACGACGAAACGCTCGTCGGGGTCGAAGACCGCGTCTTCTACAAACTGCCGGTCTGGAAGCGCGTCGTGATCATGCTGGGCGGCCCGGTCATGAACCTGCTGCTGGCGATCGTGATCTTCACGGTTCTCGCGAGCGGCATCGGGGTGCAGACGGCCACGACCACCCTGGCCTCGGTCAACGAATGCGTGATCTCGGCAGATGCGGGTCGCACCGACTGCGTCGCGTCGGATCCGGTGGCTCCCGCCGCCGAGGCCGGGGTGCTGCCCGGAGACGTGCTGGTCTCGGTCGACGGCACCCCCGTGTCGACGTTCGCCGATGCGTCGACCATCATCCAGCAGTCGCCGAATCAGGCGCTCCCCATCGTGATCTCGCGCGACGGCGTCGAGAAGACTCTCTCGATCACCCCGGCGCTGACCACTCGCGCCGTCACCGACGATCTCGGGCGCGCGGTGGTCGGCGACGACGGTGCGGTGCAGACCGAGGAGGTCGGGTTCATCGGCGTCGGCGCGCAGACCGCGCTCGTGGCGCAGCCCGCATGGGTGGGTACCGAGATGACCTTCGAACGGCTCGGCGCGGTTGCGGGTGTCATGACGCAGCTTCCCGTGCGGGTCTACGAGACCGCCGTCGACCTGTTCACCGGGCAGGAGCGCGACCCCAATGGACCGCTGAGCGTCGTCGGGGCCGGCCGCCTCGCCGGCGACATCGCCGCGGTCGATGCGCCGATCCAGAATCGCGCTGCGGGAATCCTCGAGCTCCTCGCGTCGCTGAACATCGCCCTGTTCGTGTTCAACCTCATCCCGCTGCTGCCACTCGACGGCGGGCACGTGGTCGTTGCCCTGTGGGACGGCGTCAAGCGGTTCTGGGCGCGTCTTCGCAACCGCGTCAGCACACCGGTGGATGCGACCAAGCTCGTTCCGGTGACGCTGGTCGTCGTGGTGCTGCTGGTCGGGATGGGCGGCATCCTGGTGCTCGCCGACCTGTTCAACCCGATCTCGATCGTCTGACGACAGTTCAGGCGAGAGCCTGGGCGACCAGCCTCTCGAGGGTGCGCATGCCGTCACGCGACAGGATCGACTCGAGGTGCCCCTGCACCGACGCGAAACCCGCCCCGCGCAGCGCGTACACGTCGCCCGTGACCGGATCGGCCGCGATCTCGACGTCACCCGTGCGCGCAGCATCCGACCGTCGAGCGGTGAACGTGTTGTAGAAGCCGATCGACGCCTCCTCGCCGAAGACGTCGACGGTCTTCTGCAGGCCCTGGTGCGGGCGCTCCAGCGGAGCGAGGTCGAGGCCGAACGAGTCGGCGAGGATCTGGTGACTCAGGCACACGGCGAGCAGCGGTGCGCCCGCATCACGCCGGCGCTCCACCACCTCGCGCATCCGGCGGATGCGCGCGCTGGAGGTGTCGCGGGGATCACCGGGACCGGGGCCGGACACGACGAGCTCGGCGTCGTCGATCTGCGCGTCGGTGACGTCGGCCCAGGGCGCGATGTCGACCTCGAGACCGAGGTGGCGCAGTTGATGGGCGAGCATCGTGGTGAAGCGGTCCTCCGCATCGACGACGAGGGCACGCCGTCCGGCGAAGGGACCGACGACCTCGCTCTCCTGCGGGTTCATCCAGAACGGTGCGAGCCGGGAGTTCCGCGACGACAGCAGCTCGGCCACCGCGGGGTCGTCCGCGAGAGAGGGGCGCTCGACGGCGGCGGGGGAGTCGGGGTCGGCGGTCGGATGCTGCGCCACGGGCACGTCGCGAGCGATCGCGCCGATGGCTCCCAGCACGCCCGCGGCCTTCCCGTGCGTCTCGCCGACCTCGCCGTCGGGGTCGGAGTGGCGGACGAGGGTGGCGCCGACCGGCACCCGCAGCTGCCCGTCGGACAGATAGGCGGTGCGGATGAGGATGGGCGCGTCGAGATCGTGGGTGGCGCCGTCGTCCGTCGTCGCGGAGGGTGTGAAGAGGGCGGCGACGCCGGAGTAGTAGCCGCGAGGCCCTCGCTCGTGGCGCGCGATCACGGCGCAGGCGTTCTGCATCGGCGACCCGGTCACGGTGGGGGCGAACATGGTCTCGCGCAGGATGTCGCGGGGGTCGAGGCGACTGCGCCCGCGGAGCACGTACTCGGTGTGGGTCAGGCGCGACATCTCCTTGAGATGCGGCCCGGTGATGCGTCCGCCGTCGGAGCAGACGGCGCTCATCATCTTGAGCTCTTCGTCGACGACCATGAAGAGCTCCTCGGTCTCCTTCGTCGAGGAGAGGAATTCGCTCAGGGTCTCGGCCGTCGCGCCCCCCGCGGGGTGGCGGAAGGTGCCCGAGATCGGGTTCATCGTCACCACGCCCTCGCGGGCGATCACGTGCGCCTCGGGGCTCGCTCCCACGGCGACGAGACCGGGGGTGATGACGGCGAAGGTCCAGTAGGCGCCGCGTTCGTGCTCGAGCAGGGCGCGGAACCAGGTCAGCGCGGCCGTGCGCTCGTCGGCGGTGACCCGGGCGGTGAAGTCGCGACGGATCACGAAGTTCGCGCCCTCGCCGCGGCCGATCTCGTCGGAGATCACCCGCCGGACGATGTCGGCGTACTCCTCGTCGGCGATGTCGAACCCGGCATCCTCGAACGGCACGGGTTCGGACGGCAGCGCGGCCAGAGCTTCGTCGCGCGTCACCGCCACGTGCTCGTCGACGACCAGGCACCGCAGCGGCGCGTCGTCGTCGCGGCAGACGAAGCCGCGCTCGACGACCTGGCGGTACGGGACGAGGGCGAGGATCTCGCGAGCGGTCCCGTCGGTGTCGGTGAGCGGGATGTCGGCGAGGAGCGAGACGTCGACGACGTCGCCGGTGAGGATCTCGACGGTGCGGCCGTCGCGCGCGATCAGCGCGAACGGCTCGGTTCCCGCGGCGAGGGCGTGCAGGCGGGAGAGGGGTGCGGGGCCGGTCATGGTCGGTCTTTCGTCGGAAGGGGCGGTCGCCCGACGCGGCTGCCTAACGAAAAAGACCGCCTCGCGGGCGGTCTGTCAACGTGCGAACGCCCACCGCCTAAACGGTGGGCCACCAGGAGCGGTTCGCGGACATGCGCCGAACGTACCACACCGGCTTCGGCCTCTTCGCAGGTCGCCCGGCGTAGGCTGGGCACGTGCCTGCAGTCAATTTAGGGATGCCGCGAGTCGCCCAGGTTCTCGCCCCCCGCCGGAAGAGCCGTCAGATCAAGGTCGGTAAGGTCCTCGTCGGCGGTGACGCTCCCGTCAGCGTCCAATCGATGACGACGACACCGACCACGAACATCAACGCCACGCTGCAGCAGATCGCCGAGCTGACAGCATCCGGCTGCGAGATCGTGCGCGTCGCCGTGCCGTCGCAGGACGACGCCGACGTGCTGCACATCATCGCGAAGAAGAGCCAGATCCCCGTCATCGCCGACATCCACTTCCAGCCGAAGTACGTCTTCCAGGCGATCGACGCCGGGTGCGCCGCGGTGCGCGTCAACCCGGGCAACATCCGCAAGTTCGACGACCAGGTCGGCTCGATCGCCGCGGCCGCGAAGGCGGCGGGCGTGTCACTGCGGATCGGCGTCAACGCCGGATCGCTCGACCCCCGTCTGCTCGAGAAGTACGGCAAGGCCACCCCTGAGGCGCTCGCCGAGAGCGCGCGCTGGGAGGCCAGCCTGTTCGAGGAGCACGACTTCCACGACTTCAAGATCTCGGTCAAGCACAACGACCCGGTGATCATGGTGCAGGCCTACCGTCTGCTCGCTCAGATGGGCGACTGGCCGCTGCACCTCGGCGTGACCGAGGCGGGCCCCGCGTTCCAGGGCACGATCAAGTCGGCCACCGCTTTCGGCATCCTGCTCTCCGAGGGCATCGGCGACACCATCCGCGTGTCGCTGTCGGCGCCGCCGGCCGAAGAGGTCAAGGTCGGTCACCAGATCCTGCAGTCGCTCAACCTGCGCGAGCGCAAGCTCGAGATCGTCTCGTGCCCGTCCTGTGGGCGCGCCCAGGTCGACGTGTACACGCTCGCCGACGACGTGACCGAGGGGCTCAAAGACATGACCGTGCCGTTGCGCGTCGCCGTCATGGGTTGCGTCGTCAACGGTCCCGGTGAGGCGCGCGAGGCCGACCTCGGAGTCGCCTCCGGCAACGGCAAGGGGCAGATCTTCGTCAAGGGCCAGGTCATCAAGACCGTGCCCGAGGCCGACATCGTCAAGACCCTCATCGAGGAGGCCAACCGCATGGCCGCCGAGATGGGCCCCGACGCCCAGATCGGAACCGCGCAGGTCATCACGGCCTGACGACTTTCGTCGACACTTCGGCGGCGAGGCCGGGTTGTCGGCGGAAGGATCGGGTGCGGTAGCGTTCGACCTCATGTCCGCCGTGCCACCGTCCGCCGCGTCGTCGACGCCGTCCGCCCCGCCCACCGCATCGTTGTCGCGACCCATCATCGCGGGTGTCGTGACCGCCCTCGTCGGGTTCACGAGTACGTTCGCGGTGGTTCTCACCGGGCTTCGCGCGGTCGGCGCGACGCCGGGACAGGCGGCCAGCGGTCTGCTCGCCGTCACCCTCGCGGCGGGGCTGGGCTGCATCGTGATGGCCTGGCGCTTCCGCATGCCGATCACGATCGCCTGGTCGACACCCGGCGTCGCCCTCCTCGCGGCGACCGGCGCGGTCGAGGGTGGATGGTCGGCCGCCGTCGGCGGGTTCCTCGTGGCAGCGGCGCTGATCCTGCTCACCGCGCTGTTCCCGCCGATCGGCGCGCTCATCGCCCGCATCCCCCCGTCGATCGCGCAGGCGATGCTCGCCGGAGTGCTGCTGCCGTTGTGCGTCGCCCCGTTCGGCGGCCTGGTCGCCAACCCGTGGGGCGTGGCGCCGGTGATCGTCGTGTGGCTCGTCTTCTCGCGGTTGCTGCCGCGCTGGGCGGTGCCCCTGGCCTTCGTGGCCGCGATCGTGGTGGTCGCGGTCGAGCTCGCACGCACCGGAGTGGGGACGGATGCTGCGGCGCTCCTGCCGCGACTGGAGTTCACCGCTCCGACCTTCACCGTGGGCGCCGTCATCGGCATCGGGCTTCCGCTCTTCGTGGTGACGATGGCGTCGCAGAACGTGCCGGGCGTGGCGGTCATGCGCAGCTTCGGCTACGAGATCCCGTGGCGGCCGGCGATGCTCGTCACGGGTCTCGGTACGGCAGCCGCCGCGACCGCCGGCGGGCACGCCGTCAACCTCGGCGCGATCAGCGCGGCGATCGCCGCCGGCCCCGACTCCCACCCCGACCCGAACCGCCGGTGGGTCGCGGGTGTCTCCGCGGGGGGTTCGTACCTGGTGCTCGGTGCGCTCTCCGCCGCGTTCGCCGCCCTCGTGCTGCTCGCCCCCGTCGGAGTCATCCCGGCCGTCGCGGGCCTGGCGCTGTTCGGGGCGTTCGGTTCGGCGATCCAGCAGGCGATCGACGACCCGGGCGAGCGGGTGCCGGCCGTCGTCACCTTCCTCGTCGCCGCATCCGGCATCGCGATCGCGGGGGTGAGCGCGGCGTTCTGGGCGCTCGCCGCCGGGCTGATCGTGCGTGCCGTGCTGCACGTCGGGCGTCGCTGACGCAGCATCCGCGTCACCGGTGGAGGACATCTCACCGGGGGAGGAGGAGCGAGCCGCCTCGGGTCCTCCGCCCGTGACTTCTCCTCCGCTCGCGACACGGCGCCGGCAGGGTCGGATGCTGGAGTGCCCGATCTCAGTCGAGCGTGCCCCCGGTGATGCGCGCATCGCCGCGCGCGTCCACCGCGACGCGCACGGCGACCTCGAGCGACTGCACGATCTCTGCGAGAGGCAGGGCGGGTGCGCCCTCCGGTGCGGTCTCTGCCGCCCACGGCACGTGCACGAAGCCCGCTCTCACGCCGTGCTGCGAGGCGACGGCGTCGAGGGCGGTGAACATGACGTGGTTGCAGACGAAGGTTCCGGCGGAGTGCGAGACGGATGCGGGTATCCCCGCATCGGCGATGGCCGCGGCGATCGCCTTGACGGGCAGCGTCGCGAAATAGGCGGCCGGTGATCCCGGCACGGATGGCTCATCGAGCGGCTGCGCGCCCGCGTTGTCGGGGATTCGGGCGTCGGCGAGGTTGATCGCGACGCGCTCCGGTGTCACCTGAGCGCGGTTTCCCGCGAGCCCCGTGGCGATGACGACATCGGGGGAGTGCTCGGCGATCAGCACCCTGAGACGTTCGGCGGCACCGGCGAAGGTCACGGGCAGCACCTCGGTCACCAGGGTTTCCGCTCCCGTCCACCGTTCAGCGACGGTTCGGACGGCGTCGCCCGAGGGGTTCGTCGCGTCACCCGCGAAGGGCTCGAAGCCGGTGAGCAGCACGGTTGTCATCACTCCAGGCTAGGCCGCTCCTCCGCAGGCATCGCCGGGAACGGGCTCCTCCTGTGTCGTCCATGAGCCCGGAGGGAGAGCGTGCCACCCGACCCGCACGGCGTCGTTACCCACCTGTGATCATCGGGCCCCGACCGTCGTGAACCATTTCGCGGTTCGCGGACACTAGGAAGTGTGGATACAGACGACGCCGCGTTGTGGACGAGAGTCCGCGACGGAGACGATGCCGCCCTCGCCGCCCTCTTCGACCGGCACGAGGGGCGGCTGTTCCGGCACGCCCTGCGTCTGCTGTCGTCGCGGGAGGATGCGAAGGATGCGGTGACCATCGCGTTCTTCGAGCTGTGGCGCAAGCGTGCATCGGTGCGCCTCGTCGACGGGTCGCCGCTGCCGTGGCTGCTCAACACCGTCGCTCACAGCGCGCGCAACCTCCAGCGCTCGGGACGCCGGTACGCCGCTCTCCTGGAGCGCGCGCCGATCCGCGACGTGCAGCACCCCGGCGCTCACGACGAGAGCGGTGTGCTGGCGGCGTTGAAGCGGCTGCCGGCGAAGGAGCAGAGCGTGCTCGTCCTGACCGTGCTCGAGGGGTACTCCGAGCGTGACGCCGCTGCGGTGCTTGGGATCCCGGCAGGGACCGTCAAATCCCGCCTCTCGCGCGCGAAGTCGAAGCTGCGCGACGAGATCACGTCATTGGAGGCGTCATGGGCATGAACGACGACCAGCTGAGCGCTGCCGAGCACGATGCGATGCGTTCGCGCCTGATGGCCGGAACGAAGCGCATCAAGCCCGCCGGCGCGCACCGGCGCGCGATCATCACCTCCACGGTGGCCGTCGTGCTCGTCGCCGGGCTCGCCGGCACGGCGATCGGCGCGGCCAACGTCCTGCGGATGGGGGAAGCGACCGAACCGATTTCGACGCCGACGTCCACGCCGACACCGACCGCCACGCGCAGCGCGACGCCGTCGCTCACCCCGACGGCGACGGCCGCACCTCCCGAGCGGGTCGTCACTGCGCCGTCGTCGCGGTTTGCTTTCGATTGCGACGACGTTGCGGCAGACGTCGCGGTGTTCTTCGACGGCCAGGTGCCACCCGTTGCGTCCGCCCTGCCACGGTCGGCGGGTGGGGCGAGTTGGGTCGCCGGGCCGGCTCAGTTCGCCTTTGCGCAGGCAGGCGCGCTGTACTGCGAATACGGCACGTCGGGCATGGGGAGCACGGGGTGGGCCACTGTCACACTCGTTCCCGACGCCGCCGGTGCCGTGGAAGACCGGCAGCAAACGCTCGGAAGCGGTGACTCCTGCGAAGGGGGCTCCCCGTGCGAATTGTTCGACGGCGCATTCGTCGAGGTCGTCGGGCAACCCCGCACCGGCTTCGACGATCCGGCGCTGCAGACAGCGGCAGGCTCAACCGCGGTCGAAGCCGTTCGTGAGCGTGTGCGCGGCTCGCAGATCTCTCCTCGCTCGTGGACGCCGCCCACGGGAACCAGCCCCGTCTCCGGCGATTGCTCGGCGGTTCTGCCGACCACTCGTCTCGAGGCGATCCTCGGGGTCTCGGGGATCGAGACCGGCAATCCCGACGGCGGTTGGAGCATCAAGGCGTGGATGATCTCGGATTTCTGGGGTGCGACGCCCTGCTTCTACCGCGAGGGCGGCGCCGACCTGTGGACTGCCGCGGACTACGGATCCGTGACATGGCTTCCCGGCGGCGAGTGGGCCTATCGGGAGGCGGTCTCGGGAGAGCAGATCCCACTGCCCGGTTCTGCGCCGACGGACGCGGCGACAGCTCTGTGCCAGCCTGATGAACTCAACGCCTGCATCGTCGACGTCCTTGCGGATGGCAACTGGGTCAGGTACACGATGCCGATCAGTGTGCCGGAGAACGATCGCTCCAGAGTCGCGGCAGAGGTGGCGAGCGCCATCATCGACACCGTCGGGAGCTGAGCCGCACGGAACGATGCGACAGGCGGGTGAGGCGCAGCATCCGGCGCCCGTAAACTCGAACCGTGGTCACACGTCTGTCGCATTACTTCCTCCGCACGCTCCGCGAAGACCCGGCTGATGCCGAGGTTCCCAGTCACCGACTGCTGGTGCGGGCGGGATACATCCGCCGCCAGGCGCCGGGCATCTTCGCCTGGCTGCCGCTCGGCCTGCGGGTGAAGGCGAAGATCGAGGCGATCATCCGCGACGAGATGGCGAATGCCGGCGCCTACGAGGTGCACTTCCCGGCGCTCCTGCCGCGCGAGCCCTACGAGCTCTCGGGCCGGTGGGAGGAGTACGGCGACGGCATGTTCCGTCTGAAAGACCGCAAGGGTGCCGACTATCTCCTCGCGCCCACGCACGAAGAGGTCTTCACGCTGCTCGTGAAAGACCTCTACAACTCCTACAAAGACCTGCCGCTGACGATCTACCAGATCCAGGACAAGTACCGCGACGAGGCCCGGCCGCGCGCCGGCCTGCTGCGCGGGCGCGAGTTCACGATGAAGGACGCCTACTCGTTCGACGCGAGTGACGCAGGTCTCGATGCGTCGTACCAGGCTCAGCGCGACGCCTACGAGCGCATCTTCCAGCGGCTCGGGCTCGAGTACGTCATCGTCGCGGCCGACGCCGGCGCCATGGGTGGATCGAAGTCCGAGGAGTTCCTGCACCCGACCGCGATCGGCGAAGACACCTTCGTGCGCTCGGAGGGTGGGTACGCGGCGAACGTCGAGGCGTTCACGACCGTCGTTCCCGAGCCGATCGCCTTCGACGGCCTCCCCGCACCCGTCATCTTCGATTCGCCGAACACCCCGACCATCCAGACCCTCGTCGACCACGCGAACGCGACGCTCGACGGCGACTACACGGCCGCCGACACGCTCAAGAACGTCGTGCTCGCCCTCACCCACCTCGACGGCACCCGCGAGGTCGTCGCCGTCGGGCTCCCCGGAGACCGCGACGTCGACGACAAGCGCGTCGAGGTCGCCTTCGCGCCCGCCGCGGTCGAAGCCGCCACGGCGGAGGACTTCGAGCGCAACCCGCTCCTGGTGAAGGGGTACATCGGACCGTGGTCCGAGACGGGCCCGATCCTCGGCGAGGAATCGGCCACCGGCATCCGCTACTTCCTCGACCCGCGCGTCGTCGACGGCACGTCGTGGATCACCGGCGCCAACATCGATCAGAAGCACGTGCACTCCCTCGTCGCCGGCCGCGACTTCACCGCCGACGGCTTCATCGAGGTCGCCACCGTCCGCGAGGGCGACCCGGCGCCCGACGGTTCGGGCCCGGTGAGTCTTGCCCGCGGTATGGAGATCGGGCACGTGTTCCAGCTCGGTCGCAAGTACGCCGAGGCGCTCGGCCTGAAGGTGCTCGACGAGAACGGCAAGCTCGTCACCGTCACCATGGGCTCCTACGGCATCGGCGTCACCCGCATCCTCGCCAACATCGCCGAGCTCAACAACGACGACAAGGGCCTCATCTGGCCCGCGTCCGTCGCGCCGTTCGACGTGCACGTGGTCGCCACCGGACGGGATGCTGCCGCTTTCGAGCTCGCAGCGTCGTTGTCGGCCGACCTGGAAGCATCCGGGTTCGACGTGCTCTACGACGACCGCCCGAAGGTCTCTCCCGGCGTCAAGTTCGGTGACGCCGAGCTCGTGGGCGTGCCGCGCATCGTGATCGTCGGACGCGGCGCCGCCGACGGCGAGGTCGAGCTCTGGGATCGTCGCACCGGCGACCGAGAGGTGGTGCCGGCGGCCGAAGCCGTCGCGCGCCTCACGGCCTGACCCGCTCCTCGGGGCGGCGCCGCGCCGATCAGCGTCGGCGCGCGCGCACGGCCACTCCGGCGGCGATCCCGCCCGCCACCAGGATTCCGCCCAGCGCGAGCAGTCCGGCATCGATCCCGCCGCCGGTGGGCGGCAGCGGGGTCGCGCCTCCCGGCCCCGTGGTCGGCATCGTGCTCGAGGGCTGAGGGGTCGGCGTGGGCTCGCTGGTGGCCCCGGGGTCCGGGGCGGGAGTGATCTCGACGCGAACGTCCACACCGGTGAGCTCCCGCGTCGTGGCCGCCTGAGCGTCGCCCGTCGAGAAACCCGCACCGGCGAGTGTCGCCGCGCCGATCAGCAGACCCGCGACGAGCCGCGCGGACGGTCGCGCGTCGCGGCGGCGCAGCGGCACCCGCGGGCCGCCGGTCGGCGCCTCGTCCTGCGGCGGGGCTTCGGACTGTACCTCCGCCGCGCGGGGTCCGGCGGCGCCGCCGAGGCGCGGCGGGGCGGATGCTGCCCGTCCCTCGGCGCGAGCCTCCTCGATGAGGCGTGCGGTCTTCGCCCGCTCCCGGCGGCGCTGCCGGAGGAACCAGGCGAGGAGCCCGAGCGCCGCGATCAGGGTCACGAGCTGCGAGAGGGGCAGGGCGGCGATGCCCACGGAGCTCGAGGTGGTCCGCGCGCCCTCGACGGTCAGGTCTTCCGTGACCGCGATCGGCGTCGCCGTCACACGCGCGTCGTACCAGAACAGCGGCCAGGCTCCCGACACCTCGAGCGTGCCCGTGCGGGTCTCACCCGGCGCGATGTCGACGATCTCTTCGCCGCTGCGCTCGCTGGCCGCCAGGCCGAAGGGCCCGGCGAGGGAGACGGTGGGGTGCGTGCGAATGCGCGTGTTGCCGCTGTTGGTGATCGCATACGTCAGCTCGAGGCGCCCCGGATCGAACGGGTTGACCGAGCCGGTATAGGAGCCGTTCACCGCGGTGACGAGTTCCGCGCGCAGGTCACCGGTCACGCGCGTCATGACGCGGAATCCGACGCGCGACTCGACGCCGACCGCTCCCGCGCCGGAGGACAGGATGCTGGCGGCGACGCCGGCGGGGTGATCGCCGGGCGATGCATCCGCGGGCACACGGATGCTGAAGGGCACGATCTCCGCCCCTCCCGCGGGCACGACGACCGACTCGGGGAGCGTGATCCAGGTGCCGGCCTCGGCGGACTCCTGGTCGGAGGGGAGCATGCTGAAGCGCCCGGTGTCGGTGAAGTAGCCGTCGGCGGCGGTCAAGCGGAACTCCACTTCGCGGTCGCCGAAGTTCGACACGACCAGGTGTTCGGTCCGGGTCTGGCCGGGGTCGGCCTCCCACTCCACCCACGAGCGACCGTCGGGCCCGGCGGAGTCTCCCGGGCGCACCGACCAGGTCACGTTCGATTCGACGGTGCCCGGCGAGGGCGTCGACGGCACCGACGAGGGTGCGGCCGCCGGCGCGACGCCCGCGACGGCGGAAGGGGAGAGGAGCAGAATCGCCGAGAGTGCGGAGGCGGCGGCGTGCGTCCACAGTGCGTTCATGGGAAGACCTCGCGACGCGCCGATGGAGACGCGTCAGGATGAGACGGCGAGGCCGGGAAGCGGAACTCCCCGGCCTCGCCATGAGTGGTTACTCGAACAGCGACAGGGTCACGACCGAGGCGTAGGAGCCGGGCTCGACATCGGCGCCGACCTTGAGCTGCAGGCCGGCCGTCGCGCTCCAGGCTCCGCTGGCCGCTTCGGCCGAGTCGCCGAGGAACAGCAGCTCCTTCTCGACGTTCCCGAGACCGAGCCCGCCGTCCTCGGTGCCGAGGACGTCGCCACCGACCGAGATGAACGGTTCGCCCTCGCCGGCCCCCTCGACCAGCGCCGGCGTCCAGCCGAGGTGGTCGGCGGTGATCGTGGTCTCGCCGGGGCCGGTGAAGTCGCTCGCCGAGCCGAGGACGTACCAGCTCGCACCGGCGGGGATCTCCTCCTCGGTGCGGGTGTCGGTCACCGTGACCGTGGGAAGCGTGCCGGTGAACTGACGGACCAGCTCGGTCGAGCCGTTCTCGGTCAGTTGGGTCGACGCGGAGCCCGCGACGGTCAGAGCGAGGACGCCGGGCTCCTCGATCTCGGTGATCTCGACGTTGACGTCGATGTCCTGGTCGCCCATGTTCGTCTCATCGGCCGACGCGGCGGCCGTACCGACCGAGACGAGCAGAACGGCGCCGAAGGCGATGATGCTGCAGCGCAGCGCGCGGGAGGTGTTCATGTCTGGTTTCTCCTTGAGGGTGCGAGGTTGCCGCCCGGATGGGGGCGGGAGGGAGCGCCCCGGGGTCGGCGTCGGGAACGCCGACCCCGGGGCCAGGGGTCAGGACGCGGCGTAGGCCACGGTCCGGGTGAGGGTGACGGGTGCTCCGCCGACGGCGCCGGTCACGGTGACCGTCGCCTCACCGGCGGGAAGCGCGGCCAGGCGGGAGTTCAGCGACACGTTCGCCGATGCGCCGGGCTTGACGGCGGTGAAGGTCTTCGTGCCGTACGCGGTCTGGATCGTGATGTCGACGTTGACCGACTCGTTGTTGGTCACCACGACCGACAGGTACTTCTTGCCGGCGAGGGTGCGCGTGCTGGTGGTGGCGGTGACATCGAGGGCGGGCGCCGCCTCGACGGCGAAGCTCACCTGACGGGGTTCGGCCGAACGGCTGCCGAGCGCCTGGGCGATCTCGAGGTCGTGCTGACCGGCGGCGATACCGTCGGACACCTCCAGCTCCCAGGTGCCGTCGGCGAGGACGACGGTCTGGGCCGGCGCGATCTCGCTGGACGATCCAGCGGCGGGAGCAAGACGAACCTCGGCACCCGGGAAGCCCGTGCCCGCGAAGCGGACCGAGGACGTGTCGGCGGCGAGAGTGCCCTCGGGCGCCTGGTCGATGGTCAGAGCGGTGAGGTCGGCGCGCTGGGTCAGCCACTGGTCGGGCGTCGTCGCGTGGTCGATGATGCGGGTCTCGCCGACGCAGCCGTGCCACCCGTTACGTGCGGCGTTGTCGACCCAGTCCGAGCCGAGGATCCAGGAGTACCCCTCGTGCCAGGCCATGCCGCCGACGTTCGTCGCGTTGCGCAGCACCGGGGCGCCGTCGACGTACATGGTCGTGGTGCGCGACGTGGGGTCGTTCACGACCGCGACGTGCGACCAGTTGTCGACCATGATCTCGCCCGACCAGTTCGTGCGGTCGCCGAGCGCCGCATTCTTGTCGAGGCTGGTCCACTGGAACTCGCGCAGGTTCGAGATGCCCAGCGCGCTCGGCGAGGCCGTCCAGTCCCACTGCGTACGCGGCACGCCGATCTGCGAGCGGTTGCCGGTGCGCGTGAGGAACTTCGACCACTGGTTGCTCGCGGCGGTCCAGTCGGCGTCCATCTTGACGAAGGTCTCGATGGTGTAGCCGTTGGAGAGGTCGGCGTCGTTGATCGCCGCGTCCGCCGCCGTGGTGAGGTAGCTGTAGCGCGAGCCCGACGAGTTGTCGAAGCACGCCGCAGCCCCGTCGGAGGAGAACCCGTGGACATCGGTGTTCTCGACCGTGAGGTCCTCCCACGTGGTTCCGACGGAGTTGGTGGTGGCCGGGTCCGGACGGGTGAGGTCATTGTCGCCCGCGACGTCTTCGATCACGGTGTCGGGGTCGACGACGCCCTCGTTGCCGTTGAAGCGCCAGTGGGCGAGCGTGCCGTCGACCTCGACGAAGTCGAGCTCGTTACCGGGCAGCTCGGTCGTGATCGCGTCGGGACCTTCGAAGCCGTCGAGCAGGATGCCGCGGGCCGCCGCGCTCAGCGACGGCTCATCGGGCGTCCCGGCGGTGAAGGTCGGCGCGAAGCCGGCGAAACGCTCGCTGAAGTCCATGTCGAGCGTGTAGCGCTGGTGGATGCCGTCCAGCAGCGGCTGGTCGTACGAGGTGAGCGTCTCCTGCGGCTTGAACGTGACCCAGGGCGACGCGGTCTCGAGCGAGATGGTGTCGTTGGTGAGGTCGAACTCGAACAGGCCGAGGTAGCCGTTGCCGCCCTCGTACGCCATCTGGTAGTCCATGAGGATCTGGTGAACCGGGTGACCGAAGTCGTTGGTCTTCACCTGGCGGGTCGCGCCGTGGAAGTGTCCGTTCAGCGTCATGAAGATCTGGTCGTTGCTCTTGATGAGCTTCTCCCACATCCGCTCGCTGTCCCCGGTCTCCAGCGGCGACGTCTGGTCGGCCGCGACGTTGAGGAGCGCGTGGTTCGTCAGGATCACCGGAACGGTGGGGTGTGCGTCGATCACGCTCTGCGCCCAGGCGAGGGTCTGGTCGGAGGGGCGCCACGACAGCGCGAGCGACATGAACTGCTGTCCCTCGGCCTCGAAGATGTGGTACTGGCTCAGCCCGGTCGGGTCCGATCCCTCGTAGGTCGACTGCAGCGCGGCGCGCGTCGCGCCGAACCAGCGGTTGAACGGCTCGTTGGCGGCATCCAGCTCGTTGTCCCACTTGCCGCTGTCGCGGACATCGTGGTTGCCGGGGAGGATCGAGTAGGGGAGGTCGGCGTCGTCCAGCGTCTTCATCGCTCGATCGGCGGCCTCCCACTCGCGCTGCGTGCCCGCGCGGTCGACGATGTCGCCGAGGTGCGCCGTGAAGGGGATGTTGAGTTCGTCCGCGTGCTCCGCGATCCACTTCGTCTGCTCGGCGAAGGGGTCGGTGCCGTAGCGGGGGAAGAACTGGTCGGATGAGTAGCGCGAGTAGAACTGCGTGTCGGGGAGCACCGCCAGGGTGAACCGCGAGGCGAGGTCGTCGGTGGTGGGCGCCGCCGTTGCGGCGGGTGCTGCCACGGCGGTCAGCAGTCCGGCGGCCAGGCCGGCGGTGGCTGTGGCAGCCAGACAGCGATGCGCGACGCGGCGCATCGGACGGGATGTGGTGGTGGCCACGAGGTCTCCTTCTGGGGAACGGATCGAACGCTCTCCCGACCGGGGGCAGGCGCGTTCTGAGTACCTCCGAAGGCTCGTCGGCGTGAGGGGCCGAGCTATATCCGCGAGATGAACGAGCTATGAATCGCATCTGGATGCTTACGGGATTAGCGTGGACGGATGATCCAGGTCCCGCTCATCCCGCTGGCAGACGGCCGCAGCATCCCTCAGCTCGGCGTCGGCACGTACAAGGTGCCGGCCGAACGGACGGCCGACCTCGTGGCGGGTGCGCTCGCCGACGGCTACCGGCATGTCGACACCGCGGCCCTCTACGGCAACGAGGCCGAGGTGGGGGAGGGCCTGCGCCGCAGCGGCCTCGACCGCGACGACGTCTTCGTCACGACCAAGGTGTGGAACGACGACCAGGGATACGACTCCACGCTGCGCGCCTTCGACGCGAGCCTGGACCGACTCGGGCTCGACGAGGTCGACCTCTACCTCATCCATTGGCCCGTGCCCAGTCAGGACCGCTACGTCGACACCTGGCGGGCACTGGTGAAGCTCGCCACCGAGGGGCGGGCGAGGTCGATCGGAGTCAGCAACTTCCACCCGCATCACATCGATCGGCTCGTCGCCGAGACCGGGGTGCGTCCGGTCGTCAACCAGATCGAGCTGCACCCCCGATTCCCGCAGCGTCATCTCCAGGAATGGAATGCGAGCCACGGCATCGTCACCGAGGCGTGGGCGCCCCTGGCCCGCGGCGGTCTGCTCGACGAACCCGCCCTGCGCTCCATAGCCCAGCACCACGACAAGACCCCGGCTCAGGTCGTCATCCGCTGGCACCTCGACCGCGGGCTGGTGCTCTTCCCGAAATCGACGTCACCGGAGCGTCTGCGAGAGAACGCCGACGTGTTCGACTTCGTGCTGGACGCCGACGACGTGGCGGCGATCGATCGACTCGAGACCGGTGTCCGTACCGGGCGCGACCCCGACCTCGACTGAGGCGGGTCAGGCGTCGAGCCGGGCGTACTTCGCGCGAAGGATGGTGAAGAGCCCGTAGGCGATGAAGCCGACTCCTACCGCGCCGCCCAACCACGGTCCGGCCGGGGTCTGCAGCAGCGCGCTCACCGCGGCGTCGAGTCCCCCCGAGGCGGAGGGGTCGACCGTGACGGCGGCGACGACGACGAGGATTCCCACCGTGGCCAGAGCGATGCCCTTCGCGATGTATCCGACGGTGCCGAGGACGACGAGGGCCGTTCCGAGCGTGCCCCCGGGCGTGGAGATCTTCTTGCGGAACGAGCGTCGTGCGCCGATGACGACGAACCCGACGCCGACGGCCGCGACGATGATCCCGACCGCTGCGAGAAGAAACGGTCCGCCGGGCAGCGAGAGCACACTGCTGCTGGCATTCTGCGCGCTCTGATCGCCCTGCGACCGGGCGCCGAGAGCGACGGATGCGGCGATGCCGCCCACCGCGAGATAGGTGATCGCTCGGGCGCCCTGCTTCACCGCCCGCTTCGCGCGATCGGCGCCGCTCGTGCCGCGCGCGACGAACGCCTCGACCGCTCGCCAGGCGCCCAGCGCCCAGAGCGCCGCGGCGCACGCCCACAGCAGGACGGCGCCGAAGGGAGCCGCCGCGATCGCCTCGAACGCGCCGGACTGATCGGTCTGCTCATCGCCGCCGAACGCGACCGTCACCACGAGGGCGCCGAGGAGGACGTGCACGAGACCGTTGGCGACGAAGCCGGCGCGCGCGAGCGCGCGGAAGGCGGAGGACGACTGCGCCGACGCGGCGGCGGAACGCGGGGAGGACGGCATGCGACCACCGTAGGCCAGTGGGCGCCGCACCACCGGCGGCGCGGACCGTCCGGTAATGTAGGGGGAATGTCGACGCGCGATCGCGCCGACGAGAGCTGAATACGGAGGGCCCCATTGTGGACATCGATCTCGGTCTGTTGAAGACGGTCGAACGCGAGAAGGAGATCCCCTTCGACGAACTCGTCCGGATCATCGAATCGGCCATCCTCACCGCCTACGGCCGCCACACGTCCGAGAACGGCGAAGTGCCTGCGGGCGCGCGCGTGCAGCTCGACCGCAAGACGGGCCACGTCGCGATCTTCGCTCCCGTGCTCGATGACGAGGACGTCGTCATCGGCGAGGAGGAGCAGCATCCCGAGGACTTCGGGCGCATCGCCGCCTTCGCCGCGAAGCAGGTCATCAGCCAGCGCCTGCGCGACATCGCCGACGACGCGGTGCTGGGCGAGTTCAAGGGCAAAGAGGGCGACATCGTCGCCGGTGTCGTGCAGCAGGGGCCCAACCCTCGGATGGTGCACGTCGACCTCGGCACCATCGAGGCCATCCTTCCCCCCGAGGAGCAGGTGCCGGGGGAGAACTACTCGCACGGTTCGCGCCTGCGCGTCTACGTGACGTCGGTGTCGAAGGGAACCAAGGGCCCGTCGATCACCGTCTCGCGGACCCACCCGGGCCTCGTTCGCAAGCTGTTCGCGCTCGAGGTGCCCGAGATCGCATCGGGTCTCGTCGAGATCATCTCCCTCGCCCGCGAGGCGGGGCACCGCACCAAGATCGCGGTGCAGGCGACCGACCCCACCATCAACGCCAAGGGCGCTTGCATCGGCGAGTTGGGCCGCCGTGTCCGCGCCGTGACCGAGGAGCTCGGAGGCGAGAAGATCGACATCGTCGACTACGACGCCGAGCTCGCCCGGTTCGTCGGCAACGCCCTCTCGCCCGCGAAGGTGACCTCGAGCTTCATCCTCGACGCCTCGACCAAGGCCGTCCGGGCGCTCGTGCCCGACTACCAGCTGTCGTTGGCGATCGGCAAGGAGGGCCAGAACGCCCGCCTCGCCGCCAAGCTCACCGGCGCCAAGATCGATATCCAGCCCGACAGCATCCTGGAAGACGACTGATCGCCCCGCCCACGATCGGCTACGACGCGCCCGAGGTGTAGAATGGAACCCGTACGAACGTGCGTCGCATGTCGTGCGCGCGCACCACGGTCCACGCTCCTGCGAGTCGTGGCCGACGGTTCGGTCCTCGTCCGCGACGATCGGGCCTGTCTCCCGGGGCGTGGCGCGTGGGTTCATGAGACGCACACGTGCGTGGAGCTCGCCCTGCGGCGCCGCGCATTCGTGCGAGCATTACGTGTGTCGGGTCCTCTCGACACGCAGACCTTCGAAGAATCCCTCCAGCGAAACGGCTGAACGGCTATGGACTCAAAGTGAACGGCTCGAAATGAGACCCGTCCGCATCTAACGGTCTGCCCTGTCCGGGGTAGGCCCCCTGACAGGAGAATTGTGGCAAAACCACGCGTACACGAGATCGCTTCCGAGCTCGGCGTCGACAGTAAGATCGCCCTCGCGAAGCTCAAGGAACTCGGCGAGTTCGTCAAGAGCCCGTCCTCGACGATCGAGCCCCCCGTGGCTCGCAAGCTCCGTGCGGCCCTCGAGGCCGACGGTTCCGCATCGGCGGGCGCATCGGCGCCGGCCGCCCCCGCGGCTTCGCCGCGCCCCGCAGCCGGTCGACCCGGCCCGGCCCGGCCCGCCGCCCCGGCGGCCAAGCCCGGTCCCGCGCGTCCGGCTCCGGCCCCCGCCCCCGCTCCGACCCCGGCACCGGCAGCACCCGCCGCCCCCGAGGTCGCCGCTCCCGCTCCCTCCGTCCCGGCACCGGCAGCACCCGCCGCGCCCGAGGTGTCCGAAGCATCCACCCCCGCGGCGTCCTCCGACACCCCCGGTGCCCCGCGCCCGGCTCCGGCCGCCGGCGCCCCGCAGGCGCCGCGTCCCGGTGGCGCCCCGCGTCCGGGTAACAACCCCTTCGCGTCGGCGCAGGGCATGGGTCAGCGTCCGGCCGGTCCGCGTCCGGGTAACAACCCGTTCGCGTCGGCGCAGGGCATGGGCCAGCGCCCGTCGCCGACCCCCGGCAACATCCCCCGCCCGCAGGCGCCGCGTCCCGGTGCCCCGCGCCCGGGCGCTCCGCGTCCCGGCGGTGCGGGTCGTCCCGGTGGCGGCGGTCGTCCCGGCGCTCCGTTCCAGCAGCGTCCCGGCGGTCCCGGTCGTCCCGGCGGTGCCGGTGGCGGCGGGTTCTCCCGTCCCGGCGCACCGGCGGGCGGCGGCTTCGCCGGCCGTCCCGGCGGTGGTGGCGGCCGTGGCCGCGGCCCCGGCGGCGGTACCGCGGGTGCCTTCGGCAAGGGTGGCGGCAAGTCCAAGCAGCGCAAGTCGCGTAGGGCGAAGCGGCAGGAATTCGAGATGCGGTCGGCGCCGGTCGTCGGCGGCGTCAACGTCACCAAGGGCAACGGCGAGATCATCCGCATGCGTCGCGGCGCGTCGATCTCCGACTTCGCCGACAAGATCGAGGCCCTGACCGGTTACACGGTTCAGCCCGGCACGCTCGTGACCATCCTGTTCAACCTGGGCGAGATGGCCACCGCGACCGAGTCGCTCGACGAGGCCACGTTCGAGGTGCTCGGCGGCGAGCTCGGCTACAACATCCAGATGGTCTCGCCCGAGGACGAGGACAAAGAGCTCCTCGAGGGCTTCGGTCTCGACCTCGACGCAGAACTCGAGGCCGAGAGCGAAGACGACCTCGAGATCCGGCCCCCGGTCGTCACCGTCATGGGCCACGTCGACCACGGTAAGACCCGACTGCTCGACGCCATCCGCCAGACCAACGTGGTCGCGGGCGAGGCCGGCGGCATCACGCAGCACATCGGTGCGTACCAGGTCTGGACCGAGCACGAGGGCATCGAGCGCGCGATCACCTTCATCGACACCCCGGGTCACGAGGCGTTCACCGCCATGCGTGCACGTGGTGCGCAGGTGACCGACCTCGCGATCCTCGTCGTCGCCGCCGACGACGGCATCATGCCCCAGACGGTGGAGGCGCTCAACCACGCCCAGGCGGCCAACGTGCCGATCGTGGTCGCGGTGAACAAGATCGACAAGCCCGACTCCAACCCGGCCAAGGTGCGTCAGCAGCTGACCGAGTACGGCCTCGTCGCCGAGGAGTACGGCGGAGACGTCATGTTCGTCGATGTGTCGGCGCGAAACAACATCGGCATCCAGGACCTCCTCGACGCCGTGCTGCTGACGGCTGACGCGGGACTCGACCTCACGGCGAACCCGAACAAGGCCGCCCGTGGTGTCGCGATCGAAGCGAAGCTCGACAAGGGCCGCGGTTCGGTGGCCACCGTGCTCATCCAGTCCGGAACGCTGCGCGTCGGCGACGCGATCGTCGCCGGAACGGCGTACGGACGCGTCCGCGCCATGGCCGACGAGAACGGCGAGGCCGTGCTCGAGGCGTGGCCGTCGCGCCCCGTGCAGGTGCAGGGTCTGAACTCCGTGCCCCGCGCCGGCGACACGTTCATCGTGACCGAGGAAGACCGCCTGGCCCGTCAGATCGCCGAGAAGCGTGAAGCGGCAGAGCGCAACGCCCAGCTGGCCAAGGCCCGCAAGCGCATCTCGCTCGAGGACTTCACCCGTGCGCTCGAAGAGGGCAAGGTCGAGTCGCTCAACCTCATCATCAAGGGCGACGTGTCGGGTGCCGTGGAGGCGCTCGAGGAGTCGCTGCTCAAGATCGAGGTCGACGACAGCGTGCAGCTGCGGATCATCCACCGCGGCGTCGGAGCCATTACCGAGTCCGACGTGAACCTCGCCACGATCGACAACGCGATCATCATCGGGTTCAACGTGCGTCCCGACACCAAGGCCCGTGAGCGCGCCGCCCGCGAGGGTGTCGACACCCGGTTCTACTCCGTCATCTACAACGCGATCGACGACGTCGAGCAGTCGCTCAAGGGCCTGCTCAAGCCGGAGTTCGAAGAGGTGCAGTCGGGTGTCGCCGAGATCCGCGAGGTGTTCCGCTCCTCCAAGGTCGGCAACATCGCCGGTGTCATCGTGCGATCGGGAACGATCACGCGAAACGCCAAGGCTCGCGTCATCCGCGACGGTGTCGTGCTGGCCGACGGCCTCGCGATCGAGTCGCTGCGCCGCTTCAAGGACGACGTCACCGAGGTTCGTACGGACTTCGAGGCCGGTATCGGTCTCGGTAAGTTCAACGACATCCAGATCGGTGACGAGATCGAGACCACGGAAATGGTGGAGAAGCCGCGAGGCTGATCCTGCGTCACTCCGGCCGGCTACAACCTCCGGCAGCGAGTGTCTCCTCCATCGCAGAGCGGGGCCCCTACCCCGATGCTCAGGAGGAGACACTCGCAGCCTCCGGTTTCCGCCGGCCTCCCTCGACTCATCGCTCGCTGGGATAATTGAGAGAAGGAAGAACATGGCTGGAGAGCGTCAAGCGCGCTTGGCAGACCGCATCAAGGTGCTTGTGGCCGAGAGGCTCGAGAAGGGTCTTCGCGACCCGCGCCTCGGTTTCGTCACGATCACCGACGTCCGGGTGACCGGCGACCTCCAGCACGCATCCGTGTTCTACACGGTCCTCGGCACCCCCGAGGAGCGCGCTGACACGGGCGCTGCCCTGAAGTCCGCGACCGGGCTGCTCCGCGCCGAGGTCGGCAAGCAGCTCAACATCCGACTGACCCCGACGCTCGAGTTCATCGCCGACGCGATCCCCGAGAACGCCGGCAACATCGCCGACCTCCTCCGTGAGGCGGCCGAGCGCGATGCCGCCGTCGCCGGTATCGCAGCCGGTGCGGCCTACGCGGGCGAGTCCGATCCCTACGTCAAGCCGCGCGAGGACGACGACGAGGACTGAGCGCGTCTCACGACGATTCCCCTGTCACGTTCGGCGGCTGATACCCACCGTTCGAGACAGGGGAATCGTGTTTTCGGGCCGGTTCAGCCGCGGGGCAGGTGCAGAAGACCGTCGGATGCTTCGACGAGGCCGTCGACGACGAGCGAGTCTATGGCGCGGTCCCGCTGCCGTGGATCGGGCCAGTCGGCGATGATCGCCTCGTGGGGCACCGCCGAGGGCGCGGCGTCGCGCAGCATCCGCATCACCGCCCCTCGTGCCTGACGGTCGCTTCCCTCGTACTTCGCCTGGCGGCGGCGGGTGTCGCCGGTATCGGGGTAGCCGTCGGCGCGCCAGCGGCAGATGTCGGCGAGAGGGCACGCTTCGCAGCGGGGCGCGCGGGCGGTGCAGACGGTCGCGCCGAGTTCCATCGCCGCCGCGTTGACGATGGCGGCGGCCTCGACGTCGTCGGGGAGGATCGCGGCCATGTCGACGAGGTCGCGCCGCGACGGCGGGCCCGGCTGGGCTCGGCCGGCGACGGCTCGCGCGAGCACGCGGCGCGTGTTCGTATCGACGACGGGATGGCGGTCGCCGTAGGCGAAGACCGCGACGGCCCGGGCGGTATAGTCGCCGATCCCGGTGAGGGCGAGCAGAGCGTCGACGTCGCGGGGCACGACGTCTGCGTGGCGGTCGCGGATCTCCGTCGCGGCGCGGTGCAGCCAGAGCGCGCGGCGGGGGTAACCGAGGTTGGCCCACTGCCGCACGGCCTCGGCCGGGGCGTCGGCCGCGAGCGCACCGGGAGTCGGCCACCGGGCGAGCCACGCCTCGAGGTGCGGGATGACACGGGCGACGGGCGTCTGCTGCAGCATGAACTCGCTCACGAGCGTTCCCCACGCACCGAACCCCTCGCGCCGCCAGGGGAGGTCTCGGGCGTTCCGGCCGTACCACTCGACCAGCGGTGCGGCGAGCTCGGGCATCAGGCCAGCGTACGTCAGGCGGGGTGCGGAGGAACGTACGCTGGAGGGATGAACTCCCCGAGCCCCTCGGCCGCCTCGATGATGCGCGAGCTGCGCGCCGAGGTGCGACAGAACCTTCGCCGCGGACGCGTGATCGTCGCGGTCGACGGTGCCCCCGGATCCGGCCAGGCTGCCGTCGCCGACGCCCTCGCGGCCGCCTTCACGGAGGAGGGCGAGACGGCGCTGCGCGCCTCCGCCGCCGACTTCGCGGATGCCGATGGCCGTCTCGACGCCGACGAGGTGCGCCGCCTACTGGTGGAGCCGTTCCGTTCCTCGTCGCCGGAGGGCTTCTCTCTCACGCCCGCAGCGGAAGCGACGACCGCCCCCGCCGACGCGCTGCTCGTCGTCGACGGTGACTTCCTGCTCACCCGCGAGCTGCGCGGCCTGTGGAACTGGTCGGTGTGGCTCGAAACACATCCGACGTCGGCATTCGCGCGACTCGCTCACGACGGCCGTGCCGATGCCGACCCCGCCGCCGCCTCGAACGCCGCCGTCCGGGATGCCGTCGCTTCCTACCGGCGCTCGTCGAACCCGGGGGCGGCAGCATCCGCTCTCATAGAGAACACCGATCCCGAGAACCCGACGCGGATCTTCGGAGACTTCTGCTAATGCCCGCGGGAGGCGTGCTGCTCGTCGACAAGCCGGCGGGCATGACCAGTCACGATGTCGTCTCGCGCGCGCGGAAGGCGCGCGGCACCCGCAAGGTCGGCCACGCCGGCACCCTCGATCCGATGGCGACGGGGCTGCTCGTTCTCGGGGTCGACGCCGCGACGCGCCTGCTCACGTTCATCGTCGGCGCCGACAAGACCTACACCGCCACCCTGTTGCTCGGGGCGACCACCGATACCGATGACGCCGACGGGGAGGTCGTCGACCGTGCCTCGCTCTCGGACATCGCCGCGGTGACGGATGGCGCGATCGACGAGGGGATCGCAGCACTCACCGGTGCGATCTCGCAGGTGCCGACCACGGTGTCGGCGATCAAGGTCAACGGCCGTCGTGCGTACGACCTCGCCCGCGAGGGCGTCGAGGTCGAACTCAAGGCCCGCGACGTCGTCGTCTCGAGATTCGACGTGATCGAACGCCGGCGCGAAGACGATCGCATCGAGCTGGACGTCGTGGTCGACTGCTCCAGCGGCACGTACATCCGTGCGTTGGCGCGCGACCTGGGTGCAGCTCTCGGCGTCGGCGGTCACCTGACCGCACTCCGGCGCACGCGGATCGGCCCGTTCTCGGTGACGGATGCGGCGCAGCTCGACGCCCTGGCGGGTGTTCCGCTCCTCACTCCGGCCGATGCGGGCGCGACGGTTCTCGGAGCGTTCCAGGTCTCGGCCGACGAGGCGCGCGACCTCCGGCACGGCAAGCGCCTCGTGGGGGCAGCATCCCGTCTGCCCGCGTCGCCCGCCGCCGCGATCGATCCCGAGGGCGTGCTCATCGGCGTCGTCGAACGACGCGGCGTCGACGTCAAGAGCGTGATGAACCTGCCGACGGGGGAGAACGCATGATCCTCTGGTTCACGCTCGCACAGGTCGCCGTGGCATCGGTCGCCGCCCTGGTGGCCGTGATCGCCGGGCTCGCGGGAAGGCGTCCCGGCGACGTCACGGTCGGCAGCCTGGCGCTGATCGAGGTGCTGCTCATCGCGCAGGTCGTGACGGCGATCATCGCCCCGTTCGCCGGCAACCCTCCGACGGGGAGCGCGCTGGAGTTCTGGGTCTACCTGGTCTCGGCGGTGCTGATCCCGCCGGCGGCTGTCGCGTGGGCGCTCGTGGAACGCAGCCGGTGGAGCACCGTGATCATGGGCATCGGCGCCGCCTCGGTGGCGATCATGGTGTGGCGCATGCACGTGATCTGGACCGTCCAGATCGGGTGAGGCGTCGCCTCATCCTGCGCGCACGGAGAGCACCCGCCCCGCGCGACTCTAAGATCGAAGAGCCATGGAATCCCGCACTCGCACCCGGAACATGACCGGCGTCGGCCGGGTTCTCGTCGTCGTCTACGCGATCCTGGCCCTCGCCGCGACCGGGCGCTCCTTCGTGCAGATCGTGCTGCGTTTCGACCACGCACCGCTGGCGTTCACGCTCTCGGCCATCTCGGCGGCCGTCTATATCGTCGCGACCCTCGCCCTGATCTTCTCCGCCTCCCGCGTCTGGTACCTGGTCGCGTGGGCGGCGATCTCGTTCGAGCTCGTCGGGGTGCTCGTGGTCGGAGTGTTCAGCCTGATCCGGCACGACCTGTTCCCGGAGGAGACCGTGTGGTCGTGGT
Organism: Microbacterium sp. Gd 4-13; assembly: GCF_003095395.1. GTDB lineage: Bacteria > Actinomycetota > Actinomycetes > Actinomycetales > Microbacteriaceae > Microbacterium. The sequence continues at coordinate 96,545 of NZ_QEIJ01000003.1, read as the reverse complement.
TCGGGTCGGGGTACGTCTTCGTCCCGCTGGTGCTGCCGTTCGTCGGCATCTGGTGGCTCGTGACGCACCGCCCCGGGCGTGAGGTCGCCGTGCCCGAGTCCGAGCCGATGGAGAGGTCGTCCTGGTGATCACATTTCGCGACCCCTCGGAGGTTCCCGCCGGGTTCGGGCCCTCGGTCGTCGCCATCGGCAAGTTCGACGGCGTCCACGCCGGGCATCGTGCCGTCATCGACCGGGCGAAGGTGGATGCTGCGGCCACGGGCGCGAAGGTGGTGGCCGTCACGTTCGATCGCAACCCCTTGAGCGTGCTGCGACCCGATCTGTGCCCCGTGAGCCTGGTGGGCGTCACCCAGAAGATCGAACTGCTCGAACGCGCCGGTGTGGATGCGACCCTCATGCTCACCTTCGACGAGCAACTCGCGAGTCTCGACGCCGAGGAGTTCGTGCGCCATGTGCTCGTCGGGGCGCTCGGCGTTCGCAGCGTGCTGGTCGGGGGCGACTTCCGGTTCGGGCGAGGCGGGGCCGGTGACGCCGAGCTGCTGCGGACGATGGGGGAGCGCTTCGGGTTCGTCGTGCAGATCGTCGACGACGTGCGGGCCATCGATTCCGACCGGCGCGTGTCATCGACCTGGATCCGCGAGCTGCTCGCCGAGGGCGACGTCGCGTCGGCCGGCAAGCTCCTCGGGGCAGCCCCGTCGGTGTGGGGCGAGGTCGTCCATGGACTCAAGCGCGGCCGCGAGCTCGGCTACCCGACCGCCAACCTCTCGCCCGACCTCGAGGGGTTCATCCCCGCCGACGGGGTCTACGCCGGCTGGCTCATCGACGAGGGCTCCGCCGACGGTCTGCGCCCGGGTACCCGGTATCCGGCGGCGATCAGCATCGGCGTCAATCCCACCTTCGACGATGTCCTCGTCCGTCAGGTCGAGGCCTACGTGCTCGACGAGACCGACCTCGACCTGTACGGGCACCTGATGCAGGTGCGCTTCGTCGAGCGCATCCGCGGCATGGTCGCCTTCGACGGCGTCGAGGCTCTCAAGGCGCAGATGGCCGACGACGTCGAGCGTGTCCGGGCCGTGCTCGGCGCCCACTGACACCGCCGCCGCGCGCGCGAGAGTCCAAAACACCCGGACGGCGCCCTCGGGCGGCCCGGGTGTCTTGGACTCTCAGCGGCAGGCTGAGCGCAGCAGGATCAGTACGAGGCCGTGTCGGTCGCGCCGGTGGGGCCGTCGCCCCGCTCGATCGCGCGGGCTTCACCCAGGATCGTCGCGGCCGCGCTCGTGCCGAGGCGGGTGGCGCCGGCGTCGATCATCGCGAGGGCGGTGGCGAGATTGCGGACGCCCCCGGATGCCTTCACCTGCACGGCGGGACCGACGCTCGCGCGCATGAGGCGCACGTGCTCGACGCTCGCGCCGCCGCCGCCGAAGCCGGTCGACGTCTTCACGAACGCGGCGCCGCCGGCCTCGGTCAGGCGGCTGCCGCGGGCGATCTGCTCGTCGTCGAGGTAGGAGGTCTCGAGGATGACCTTGGCGATGCGCCCCTCCGCGGCGCTCACGACAGCGCGGATGTCGTCGGCGACGGCGTCGTCGAAGCCGGAGCGCAGGAATCCGATGTTCACGACCATGTCGACCTCGCTCGCCCCGTCCGCCAGGGCCTGCGCGACCTCGGCTGTCTTGGCCGCGGTCGACGTGGTGCCGTGCGGGAAGCCGATGACCGTTCCCACCGCGACGCCCGTGCCGTCGAGGCGCTGCACGGCATAGGCGATGTCGGAGGGGCGGACGCACACGCTGAAAACGCCCCACTCGGCGGCGATGTCGAGCTCGGCGTCGACGTCTGCGCGGACGAGCTCGGGCTTGAGGATCGCGTGATCGATGGTGGCGGCGAGCTCGCGCTCGGAGAGGTTCGACATGGCTCCCAGCCTACGCGCGAGGGGCGTTGCGGATGCCGAGGAACGAGACCACGCCGCCGATCGCGAGGAGAGCTGCGGTGACGACGGCGGCGCGGTGGAAGCCGTCGAGGTCGATCGACCCGCCCACGATCAGCGCGACCATCGCGACCGCGATGAGCCCGGCGACGCGCGAGACCGCGTTGTTGACGGCCGAGGCGATACCCGACCGACTGGTGTCGATCGCGCCGAGGATCGCCGAGGTGAGGGGGGAGACGGTGAGGGTCAGCCCGAAGCCGAACACGATGATGCCGGGGAGCACCTGCCACCAGTAGTCGAAGTCCTCGCCGATCGAGAGGAGCAGCAGAGAGCCCCCCGCAGCGAGGAGTGGACCGATGGTCATGAACAGTCGAGGCCCCCACGTGCCCGCGAGAGCGCCGACGCGCGAGCTGAAGAGGATCATGAGCACCGTCGCGGGCAGTGATGCGAGGCCGGCGAGAGTGGCGGGGAGGCCGGCGCCCTGCTGCAGATACACGCCGAGGACGAAGCCGTTGAGCGACAGCGCGCCGTAGATGAACGCGGTCGCGACGTTGCCGGTCCAGAAGTTCCGGGCGCGGAAGAGGTCGAGGGGCATCATCGGGTCGCGCGCGAAGCGCTGCCGCAGGAGGAAGGCGGCGAAGGAGAGCACGCCGATCGTCATCGAGCCCCAGATCACCGGGGAGGCCCACCCGAGCGCGGACTGCTCGATGAGGGCGAAGACGGAACCGCCGAGCCCGGCGGTGCACAGGATCGCCCCGAGGTAGTCCACCCGGGCGCCCTCTCGGCGGTGATCGGGGTGACCGAGCCTGACGAGAAGGAAGAGGGTGAGGGCGATGGGGAGCACGTTGATGAAGAACACCAGGCGCCACGACAGCAGGTCGACGAAGAGTCCTCCGACGAGCGGGCCGGCGATCATCGCGCCGGTCGTCGCCGCCGTCCACACCCCGATCGCCCTCGCCTGCGCCGGGCCGCGGAAGTTCGCGGTGATCAGCGCGAGGGAACTGGGCACGAGGAGCGCCCCCGCGACACCTTGCAGCGCGCGCATGATGATCAGGAATTCCGCGGTGGGAGCGGCCCCGATCGCGATCGAGGTCACCGCGAAGCCGATCAGCCCGATGCGCAGCACGACGAGTCGGCCGAGGACGTCGCTCAGCGACCCCGCGACGAGGATCAGAGCGCCGAGGGTGATGAGGTAGGCGTCGACGACCCACTGCTGGGTGGTGAGGCCACCGCCCAGGTCGCGGGAGATCGCGGGCAGCGCCACCGTCACCACGGTGCCGTCGAGGAATGACACGAATGACGACAGGATCGCGATCGTCAGCACCATTCTCTGATCGCGGGTCATCTGCTCGGCCATCTGCTCACTGTACGGCCGTCTGCGCGACGAGACAGGAATACCCCAGGGGGGTATCGTGGTTGTGTACGTGGACGAAGGAGGCGTGATGGACCAGCACGACCAGAACGGACGACGCACCGCGGTTCTCGACATCGAGGGCATGACCTGTGCGAGCTGCGTGGCGCGCGTGGAGAAGCGGCTGCGCGCCGTGGACGGCGTGGATGCGGCGGTCAACCTCGCCACGGAGTCGGCGCGGGTCACGTTCCCCGACGACCTCGACGCCCACGCGCTCGTCGCGGCTGTGCGCGGCGCCGGATACGACGCGCGGGTACGGCGCGACGAGACGGCGGCGGGCGCAGCATCCGCCCCCGACCACCACGCCCACGGTGCCGAGGGCCACGTGCACGACACCGAGGACCGCCCCGGGGCGACGTCGCTGCGTACCCGGCTGATCGTGAGTGCCCTCCTCGGGCTGCCGGTCGTGGTGCTCGGAATGGTGCCCGCGCTGCAATTCACCGGCTGGCAATGGGTCTCGTTCGTGCTCGTCACCCCGATCCTGTTCTGGGGCGGCTGGCCCTTCCACCGTGCGACGGTGGCGAACGCCCGCCACGGCGCGGCGACGATGGACACGCTGATCACGTTGGGCACGGTGGCCGCGTACCTCTGGAGCACGTGGGCGCTCTTCTTCGGCAATGCCGGAGAGCTCGGCCTGCGGCACGACGTCGTGCTCTTCGGCCCCGTGCACGATGCCACCGCCCTCGTCTACTTCGAGGTCGTCGCCGCCGTGACCGTGTTCCTCCTCCTCGGCCGTTTCGTCGAGCAGCGCGCGACCCGGCGCGCCGGGTCGGCGCTGCGCTCGCTCCTCGAACTCGGCGCGAAGACCGTCGAGCTCCCCGACGGCACCACCGTGCCGATCGAGCGCCTCGCCGCGGGTGAGCTCTTCGTGGTCCGCCCCGGCGGAACGATCGCCGCCGACGGCGCGGTGGTCGAGGGGACGGCGTCGGTCGACGAGAGCATGCTCACGGGCGAGTCCGTGCCGGTCGACGTCGGCCCCGGCGACCCGGTCACCGGTGGCACCATCTCCGCGGACGGGCGCCTCGTCGTGAGGGCGACATCGGTCGGCAGCGAGAGCCGGCTTTCTCGGATCGCCCGTCTCGTCGAAGACGCCCAGCTCGGCAAGAGCCGCGTGCAGCGCCTCGCCGATCGCGTGTCGGCGATTTTCGTGCCGATCGTGATCGTGCTGGCCGTCGCCACCCTCGCGGCGTGGATGCTGGCCGGACAGCCCCTCGCCGCCGGCTTCACCGCCGCGGTCGCGGTGCTCATCATCGCCTGCCCCTGCGCGCTGGGCCTGGCGACGCCGATCGCCGTGCTCGTCGGCACGGGTCGTGCCGCGCAGCTGGGGATTCTGGTCACCGGCCCCGAAGCGCTCGAGTCGGCCGAGAAGATCGACACGGTCGTGCTCGACAAGACCGGCACCCTCACCGAGGGCCGCATGACGGTGGCCTCTGTCGTGACCGACGGGGCGACCGACGCCGCCGAGGCGCTCGCGCTCGTCGCGGCGGTCGAGCGCGGCTCCGAGCACCCCGTCGCCCGGGCGATCGTCTCCGCGGCCGGTGCCGGTGCGGTGGCCGACGACGTCCGTTCGCTCGCGGGTCGCGGCGTGATCGGCACGGTCGACGGCGTCGCCGTCTTCGCCGGGCGCCCGGCCTTCGCGACGGAGCAGGGCGCGGAGCTGTCCCCGGCGCTCGCCGACGCGGTCGCCGCGGGCGAGCGCCGGGGCACCGTGGTCGTCGCGGGCTGGGCCGTCGGCGAGGAGCGCCCGCGGGCGCGGGCCGTCTTCGAGATCGCCGACACGGTGCGCGCCGAGAGCGCCGGGGCCGTGGCCGACCTGCGCGGCCTGGGTCTCGACGTCGTGCTGCTCACCGGCGACAACGCCGGGGTCGCCGAGGCGGTGGCCCACGAGCTGGGTATCGACACGGTGCGCGCGGGGGTGCTCCCCGAGGGCAAGCTCGCCGAGATCGAGCGCCTGCGCGCCGAGGGTCGCGTCGTCGCGATGGTCGGAGACGGTGTGAACGATGCCGCCGCCCTCGCCGCTGCCGACCTCGGGATCGCGATGGGCGGGGGAGCGGATGCGGCGATGCACGCCGGAGACGTGACGCTCGTCCGCAGCGACCCGCGCGCGATCGTCGCCGCCGTCCGGCTCAGCCGCCGCACGATGGGGGTCATCCGCGGCAACCTGTTCTGGGCGTTCGCGTACAACGTCGCCGCTCTGCCCCTGGCGGCGCTCGGCTTGCTGAACCCCATGCTGGCGGGGGCGGCGATGGCGTTCTCCAGCGTGTTCGTCGTGCTCAACAGCCTGCGCCTGCGACGCGCTCGGTGACGCCGACCGGGGGCGCCGCGCCCATCGGCTGAGAACGAGCGGTGTCTCCGGGGCCCCGCGACGGGCATCCTCGCCGCGGGGGAGTGATGTATCGGCACCAGACGCTAGACTGGGCGTCGGGGACCACTCGCGGGAATGTGCCGCACTCGCCGGAACGAATCGGCCAGGATGCCGATCCGCGTCCGTTCGACGGTTCCTCCCCGCGTGCGTGACGGCTGACCGCCCCCGCGGGATCGTAGACAACACCGGCTCGACCGGTCATCGCCGGGTCATCCGGCTGACACGCTCAGGAGGAGCATGCCGACCACGGCACCCGCCGCGCAGAACAATTCATCGCGGCGCAGAAAGACTTCCGCGGCACGCCGCGACGACGAAGCACCCCTCATCCCGATCCTCGCCCGCAAGGTGCGCGAGGTCGAGGCCAAGGCGCAGCGAGGCAAGCTCGGACCGACCAATCGCGTGAAGTTCCAGGTGATCGCCTTCCTGGTGCGTGAAGAGCGTGCGCGGGTGAAGGCCGAGGCCGACCTCGACGCCGGAGCCCGCGCCGAGCTGCTCAAGCGTCTCGATGGGGTGGCGACCATCCTCGCCAAGACCGCTGCGCGCGACACGTCGCTCATCCAGCTGCTCGAGGTCGACCAGGCCACGTCGCCGGTGGCGCGGCGCATGCGCCGCGACTGGCTCATCGAGTCGGGCGCCGAGCTGCCGCCGGACGAGCTCATCATCACCGACGTCGCGCCTGTCTCGCAGCCGGTCGTGCCGGCCGCGCTGGCCGAGCGCCAGGTCGTGCCGCCCGCGATCGAGTCGCGCCAGATGGCCAACCCCTTCCTCGCGCCCGACCTGACCGCGGCCGTGTCCCAGAGCGCGCCGCGCCGTCGGCTCGACGGCTGGGAGCTCATGGGCCCGCTGTTCAAGGCCTTCGAGACCGGCGCGGGCGGATCCGCCGCATCCATGACTCTTCCCGAGGTGCCCGAGTTCGACCGGCTGTCGCCCAAGGGCCTGGAGGTCATGGCGCATCAGTCCCGTTTCCTCGAGTCTGTGCGCGAGGGGCACCGCAGCTTCCTCCTCGCAGACGAGCCGGGCCTCGGAAAGACCGCTCAGTCGGTGCTCGCCGCGTCGGTGGCGGGCGCCTATCCGTTGCTCGTGGTCGTGCCGAACGTCGTGAAGATGAACTGGCTGCGCGAGGTCGGCCGGTGGACTCCGCAGCGACGGGCCACGGTCGTCAGCGGCGATGGACGCGATGTCGACGCCTTCGCCGACGTCTTCATCGTCAACTACGAGATCCTCGATCGCCACCTGTCATGGCTGGGCTCGATCGGGCTCAAGGGCATGGTCGTCGACGAGGCGCACTTCATCAAGAACCTCACGTCGCAGCGATCGCAGAACGTGCTGGCGCTCGCCGGACGCATCCGCGAACAGGTTCGCGATCCTCTGATGCTCGCTCTCACGGGCACGCCGCTGATCAACGACGTCGAAGACTTCGACGCGATCTGGCGCTTCCTCGGCTGGACGCTGGGCGAGAAGCCCGGTGCCGAGCTCATGGACAAGCTCGAGTCGACCGGCCTCACCCCGGCCGACAAGGCGTTCTACCCGGAGGCGCGCGAGGCCGTCATCTCGATGGGCATCGTCCGCCGCAAGAAGAAGGACGTCGCGGCCGACCTGCCCGACAAGCTCATCGCCGACCTCCCCGTCGAGCTCGACGACGAATTCGGTCGTTCCGTTCGCCAGGCCGAGCGCGAGCTGGGCGAACGACTCGCCGCGCGGTATCGCCGCATCCTCGAGGCTCGCGGCGACCGCGGCCTCGCTCCCGGCGAGATCGACGACGACATCGTGCGGCTGGTTGCGCACAACGAGCTCGAAGAGTCGAAGGCCGCGGGCACGGGCTCCGAGAACGTGTTCACGATGGTGCGAAAGATCGGCCAGGCCAAGGCGCACCTCGCCGCCGATTACGCGGTGCAGCTGCAGCGCTCCGTCGGCAAGGTGGTCTTCTTCGCCAAGCACATCGACGTGATGGATGCTGCGGAGTCCCACTTCGCCGCGTCGGGTCTTCGCACCGTCTCCATCCGCGGAGACCAGACGACCCCCGCACGGCAGCTCGCGATCGACGCGTTCAACAACGACCCGGACGTCGGGATCGCGGTGTGCTCGCTCACCGCAGCCGGTGTCGGGCTCAACATGCAGGCCGCGTCGAACGTCGTGCTGGCCGAACTGAGCTGGACCGCCGCCGAGCAGACGCAGGCCATCGACCGCGTGCACCGCATCGGTCAGGAAGAGCCCGTGACCGCCTGGCGGATCATCGCTGCGCACACGATCGACACCAAGATCGCCGAGCTCATCGACTCCAAGCAGGGTCTGGCCGCTCGCGCCCTCGACGGCGAAGCGGTCGACCCGGCATCGAGCGACTCGGTGCAGCTGAGCGCGCTCATGCACGTGCTGCGACGCACTCTCGGCGGCGAGTGATCCCGGGTGCGGCGGCGGGAGACCGGCCGCCGCACCCGCACACGCGCCCGCCAAGTGGCTGACGCATCGCCTCCGACGCTATGGTCGGTGTGGCAACGTCGCCGGCTCTCCCACCCGACACAGCGAGGACCACAGCTATGAAGATCGGCATTCTGACGAGCGGCGGCGACTGCCCCGGTCTCAACGCCGTCATCCGCGGAATCGTGCTCAAGGGCACGACGAACTACGACATCGAGTTCGTGGGCATCCGAGACGGCTGGCGAGGCGTCGTCGACGCCGACTTCTTCCCCCTCACCCGCCACGAGGTGAAGGGGCTGTCCAAGGTCGGCGGCACCATCCTCGGCACCAGCCGCACCAACCCCTACGAGGGCACCCGCGGCGGCGCCGAGAACATCGCCAAGACCCTCTACGGTCACCGCATCGACGGCATCGTCGCGATCGGCGGCGAGGGCACGCTCGCGGCCGCCGACCGCCTCTCGAACGACGGCATCAACGTCATCGGCGTGCCGAAGACCATCGACAACGACCTGCGCGCGACCGACTACTCGTTCGGTTTCGACACCGCGGTCAACATCGCCACCGACGCGATGGACCGCCTGCGCACGACCGGTGACTCCCACCAGCGGTGCATGGTCGCCGAGGTGATGGGCCGCCACGTCGGCTGGATCGCCCTGCACGCCGGCATCGCCGCGGGGGCCCACGTCATCTGCATCCCCGAGGTGCCGCTCTCGCTCGACGAGATCGTCGACCAGGTCACACGCGCCCACGACCGCGGTCGTGCGCCGCTCATCGTCGTGTCCGAGGGCTTCACGCTCAAGGGCATGAGCGAGGCGTTCAGCGACAAGGGCCTCGACGCGTTCAACCGTCCCCGTCTCGGCGGCATCAGCGAGGTGCTCGCCCCCGAGATCGAGCGCATCACGGGCATCGAGACCCGCTCGACGGTGCTCGGCCACATCCAGCGCGGCGGGTCGCCCTCGGGCTTCGACCGCGTGCTCGCGACGCGTCTCGGGCTCCACGCCGCTGACGCGCTCTTCGAGCAGAACTGGGGTCACATGGTGGCCATGCGCGGCACCGACATCGTTCGCGTGCCGTTCGCCGACGCGCTCGGCGAGCTCAACACCGTGCCGCTGTACCGCTACGAAGAGGCCGCCGCGCTCTTCGGCTGATCCCTTCTTGTGCCCGACGTAGGACAAGGGCCCGGCGTAGGACGATCCGACCGAGATCGTCCTACGCCGGGCCCTTCTCCTACCTGCGCGACCGGCGAGCGGATGCTGCGCGCCGGTCGCGCGCGGTCAGGACGCGTCGGCGACGCCGAGCACGTCGAGCAGCCAAGCGAGCTCGAACGCCCGCTCACGCCAGGAGTTGTACCGACCGCTGACTCCGCCGTGACCGGCGACCATCTCGCACTTGAGCATCGCGTCGGCACCCACCTCGCGCAGACGGGCGACCCACTTGGCCGGTTCGACGTAGAGCACGCGCGTGTCGTTGAGCGACGTGACGGCGAGGATGCGGGGGTAGACGACGCCTTCGCGCACATTCTCGTACGGCGAGTACGACTTCATGTACGCGTAGACGTCGGCGTCGTGCAGCGGGTCGCCCCACTCGTCCCACTCGATGACGGTCAGAGGGAGCGAGGGGTCGAGGATCGTGGTGAGCGCGTCGACGAAGGGCACGCTCGCGAGCACGCCGGCGAACAGCTCGGGGGCGAGGTTCGCGATGGCGCCCATCAGCAGACCGCCGGCGCTGCCGCCCTCCGCGACCATCCGGTCGGGGGTCGTGTAGCCCGCCTCGACGAGGTGGCGCGCGGCGTCGACGAAGTCGGTGAACGTGTTGCGCTTCGCGAGCGTCTTCCCGTCTTCGTACCACTGCCTGCCCATCTCGCCGCCGCCGCGCACGTGCGCGACCGCGAAGACCACGCCGCGGTCGAGCTCCGACAGCCTCGCGACCGAGAAGCCGGGCTCGATCGAGTGCTCGTACGACCCGTATCCGTAGAGGTGGAGCGGACGCGGGGCCGAGCCCACCTCGCCGAACGAGCGCTTCCACACCAGCGAGATCGGCACCCGGGTGCCGTCCTGAGCGGTGGCCCACACGCGGGCTTGGCCGTAGTCGGCGCCGTCGTAGCCGCCGAGCACGGGCTGGCGCTTGCGCAGCAGCAGCTCACCGGTGGCGATCTCGTAGTCGAAGACGGTGCCGGGGGTGACGAACGAGCCGTAACCGACACGCAGGAGGGGCGGCGCCCACTCGGGATTGCCGCCCGTACCGACGCTGTAGAGCGGCTCGTCGAATTCGATCTCGCGCACCGCACCATCGGCGTAGTCGAGCATGCCGAGTCGGGGCAGGCCGTCGCGGCGGTAACCGACGACCCCCCAGTCGCGGAACGTGTCGACGCCGAGCAGTCGCTGACCCGGCCGGTGGGCGATGACGACGGACCGTTCGCCTTGGGGGTCGGATGCGGTGACCCGCACCACCTCGAAGTCGAGAGCGTCGTCGTTGTGGAGCACGTAGAGCACGTCCTCGCCGTCCACGACGGCGTCGGAGGCGGAGTACTCCACCCCCTCGCGGCGCGGCCAGACCACGCGCGGTTCGCCGCGCAGGTCGTCGGCGTCGAGGATCCACTCCTCGGAGGTGATCGACGATCCGACATCGATGACGAGATAGCGGTCGCTGCGGGTGAAGCCCGCGCCGACCCAGTACCGCTCGTCGGGCTCCGTGAACAGCTTCACGTCGGTGTCGACCGGCGTGCCGATCTCGTGGAGCCATACGGTGTCGGGACGCCAGGCGTCGTCGACGGTCGTGTAGACCACGTAGCGACCGTCCGGCGAGAACGAGGCACCCGCGAAGGTGTCGGGGATCTCATCGGCGAGGTTCTCGCCGGTGGTGAGGTCTCGCACGCGAAGGGTGTAGCGCTCGTCGCCGACGACGTCGACGCCGTAGAGCATGCGCCCTCCGTCGGTGGAGACCTCGAAGCTGCCGAGAGAGAAGAAGTCGGTGCCCTCGGCCTCGATGTTGCCGTCGAGGAGCACCTGCTCGCCGGGGACGGGCTCTCCCGGGGTGAGTTCGGGCGGCGTCCAGTCGTCGGGCGAGGCCAGGGGAGCGCGGCACTGGATGCCGTACTGGCTGCCTTCGACGGTGCGGCCGTAGTACCACCACGCGCCGCGGCGGCTGGGGACGGACAGGTCGGTCTCGAGGGTGCGGCCCTTGATCTCCTGGAACACCTGCTCGCGAAGCCCCTCGAGGTGAGCCGTTCGGGCGTCGGTGTAGGCGTTCTCGGCGTCGAGGTGCGAGAGGACCGCCGCATCCTCCTTCGCACGGAACCACTCGTACGGGTCGTCGAAGGTGTCGCCGTGGTGGGAGCGGATCGTCGAGCGGCGCTCGGCGACGGGGGGATCGGGAAGGGCCTGAGCGTCGTTCACGATCCCACGCTAGCCGAGGAGCACCGCCCCCCGGCCGGTCGTCAGCGGACGGTGACGAGGGTGCGCTGCCACCCCGACGAGCCGTCGGGGGCGATGGGCGCGCGGTCCTCGATCTGCACCTGACCGTTCTTGTCGGTGGCACGCACGGTGACGTAGTGCGTGCCTGCCTCGGCCTGCCACTCCATCCACCACTGCACCCAGGTGTCGGCGTTGACCGGCGTGGAGAGGTTCGCCTGCTGCCAGTCGCCGTCGTCGATCGAGACCTCGACACTCTGGATGCCGGTGGTCTGCGCCCACGCCATGCCCGCGATCGGCACGGTGCCGGCGTTGACAGGCGTTCCCGAACGCGGGGTATCGATGCGCGACGACATCTTGATGGGGGCTTCAGCGGCGTACCCGCGCGGGGTCCAGTAGGCCTCGTCGGCGGCGAACGTGGTGACCTTCAGCTCGGTGACCCACTTCGTCGCCGAGACGTAGCCGTAGAGACCGGGGACGACCATCCGCACCGGGAAACCGTGCTCGAGCGGAAGCGGTTCGCCGTTCATGGCGACCGCGAAGATGGCGTCTCGGTTGTCGTCGGTCAGCGTGTCGAGAGGAGTGCTCGCGGTGTAGCCGTCGACGCTGCGCGAGAGCACCATGTCGGCGCCGGCCTGGGGCCCCGCCATCGCGAGGATGTCGCGAATGGGAACGCCCTGCCAGATCGCGTTGCCGACGAGGCCGCCACCGACCTCGTTCGAGACGCACGTCAGGGTGATGCCGTACTCGTCGAGACCCATCCCGACGAGGTCGTCGAAGGAGAGCTCGATGCGCTGGTCGACCATGCCGTCGATCACGAGGCGCCAGGTCGATGGGTCGATCGAGGGAACGGTCAGAGCCGTGTCGACGCGGTAGAACTCGGCGTTGGGCGTGAACAGGGGGGAGAGGCCCTCCACGTCGGCTTCCGCGCCGGCCGGCACGGTGACCGTGGAGCGCACCGCGGGAAGCTGGATGGCGTCGCGGACGGCCGCGATCGACGAGGTCGTCGCCGAGATGACCCGCGAGCCCACACCCACCACGACGGAGGCGGCGGCGGCGATGGCGGTCATCCCGAGGAATCCGCGCCGGCTCGCCCCCGCGGTCTCAGCGCCCTCCTCAGGGTCCGACTCCGTGGGAGCGGCCGCCGCACGGTCGCGCCAGGCCCGCAGACGTCGCCCCAGCATCAGGATGAGCACGACCCCCACGATCGTGCCGACCAGCGGAGGAAGCGCGGAGAGGACGCCCGCACCCGCGCGGGTGAGGATCGCCGCGCCGGAGAGCACTCCGGCGACGACGAGCAGCACGGCGCCCAGCGGTGGTCGCACGTACTCGAGGATTCCGGCGATCGCCGACGCGATGACGACCGCGAGGCCGAGGCCGACGAGCAGAGCGATCTTGTCGTTCGCCCCGAACGTCGAGATCGCGAACTCCTTGAGCGGCTGGGGCACGATGTCGATCACGAACGACCCCACCGCCAGCAGCGGACTCGCCTGGGGCGCGACCAAGAGGGCGATGAGTTCGGCGGCCGCGAGGAACGCGGCAGCCGAGACGATGCCGGCCACCGCCGACCAGGCGGTGAAGGTCTTGCGTCGTGCGGCCATGGCTGGGCCTCCCCGTCTCGTCGTGGTCGCTACCTATTCGCGGCCGCCGACGATTCGGATGTGCGCTCTAGGCTGGGGGCATGGTCGGAGCATCGCCGCAGTTCGGTCAGTACCCGCCCGCGCGGCGCGTGATCGTGCATCTGAGCGATACGCATCTCCTCGCCGGCGACCGCCGGCTGGGCGGTCGGTACGACGTCGCGGCGAACCTCGCGCGCACGATGCGCGCGGTCGAAGACCTCGGTATCCGTCCCGATGCCCTCGTCTTCACCGGCGATCTCACCGACCTGGGCGAACCCGAGGCCTATGCGGCTCTCCGGGCAGAGGTCGAGCCGGTCGCCGAACGACTGGGGGCGCCGGTGGTGTGGGTGGCCGGCAACCACGACGAACGTCCTGCCATGCGCCAGCACCTCCTCGACACGGAGGCGACGCAGGAGCCGATCACGGGGGTGTGGGACCTCGACGGCCTCCGGCTGGTCGCCCTCGATTCGACCGTGCCCGGATGGCATCACGGCGAGATCGATGCCGCCCAACGGGACTGGCTCGCCGGCGTCCTCGCCGATCCGTCCCCGCTGGGCACGCTCCTGGTTCTGCACCATCCGCCGCTCCCGTCGCACATCCCCTTCTTCGACATCCTCGAGCTCCGCGACCAGCACGCGCTCGCCGAGGTGGTCGCCGGAACCGACGTGCGCGGCATCCTCGCCGGCCACCTGCACTACTCGACCAGCGGCACCTTCGCCGGGGTGCCGGTGAGCGTGGCGGCGGCGACCTGCTACACGATGGATCTCGCCCGCCCGGCGGTCGAGGTGAACGGGATGGACGCCGGGCAGTCCTTTCACCTCGTGCACGTCTACGACGACACGATCACCCACGCGGTGGTACCCGTCGTCGACGATGCGCAGACGGGGGAGTACTTCACGGCGGAGTGGACCGAGCGCATGGCCGGTCTCACCCCCGAGGAACGACTCGACGCGTTCTCGCGCAAGCGCTCCTGACGGCTGTACGCCGCGGCCCGTGCGGTGACCGTCGGTCACCCCGGTGTCCACCGGGGGCGCTCAGCCCGCGCGGGTAGGCTCGACGCACCTCGACCGGCCGTAACCCAAAAGGATCTACATGCCACAGGACGCGACGAAGCTCCAGGACACCACCGAGCGCACCCGCACGGAGACCGATTCGTTGGGATCGCTGGAGATCCCCGCCGAGGCGTATTGGGGCATCCACACCGCCCGCGCGCTGGAGAATTTCCCGATCTCCCAGCGTCCGATCTCGGTCTACCCCGATCTCGTCCGGGCTCTGGCGATGGTCAAGCAGGCGTCGGCCCGCGCCAACATCGAGATCGGCGTGCTCGACGCCGAGCGGGGGCAGCTGATCGATCGCGCCGCCCAGCGGGTCATCGACGGCGAGTTCCATGATCAGTTCGTCGTGGGCGTCATCCAGGGCGGCGCCGGCACGTCGACGAACATGAACGCCAACGAGGTGCTGACCAACATCGCCCTCGAAGAGGCCGGGCGTGCGAAGGGCGATTACGGTTTCCTCTCGCCGATCGACCACACCAACCGCAGTCAGTCGACGAACGACGTGTACCCGACGGCCGTCAAGGTCGGGCTCGCGCTGAACCTCCAGAGCCTGCTGGCAGAGCTCTCGCTCCTGCGGCAGTCGTTCCTCGCGAAGTCGGTCGAGTTCCACGACGTGCTCAAAGTCGGGCGCACCCAGCTGCAGGACGCCGTGCCGATGACGCTCGGACAGGAGTTCCACGGTTTCGCCACGACGCTCGGGGAGGACTACAACCGGTTGACCGAGAACGCCTACCTCCTCGCGGAGGTCAACATGGGAGCGACCGCGATCGGCACGGGGATCACGGCACACTCGACCTACGCGAAGGCCGTGCTGCACCATCTGCGCTCCATCACCGCGCTCGACCTCGACACCGCGACCGACCTCGTGGAGTCGACGAGCGATACGGGCTCGTTCATGTCGTTCTCGTCTTCGCTGAAGCGCAACGCGATCAAGCTGTCGAAGATCTGCAACGACCTCCGTCTCCTCTCCAGCGGCCCGCAGGCCGGGTTCGGCGAGATCAATCTGCCGCCCCGTCAGGCGGGCTCGAGCATCATGCCGGGCAAGGTCAACCCCGTCATCCCCGAGGTCGTCAACCAGGTCGCCTTCGCGGTGGCAGGCGCCGACCTCACCGTCACGATGGCGGTCGAGGGCGGTCAGCTGCAGCTCAACGCCTTCGAGCCGGTGATCGCGCACTCCATCTTCCAGTCGATGACCTGGATGCAGCGGGCTATGTGGACGCTGCGGGTGAACTGCATCGACGGCATCACCGCGAACCGGGAACGACTCGGCGCGATGGTCGGCTCGTCGGTGGGCGTCGTCACCGCTCTCACGCCCTTCATCGGCTACGCGGCGGCCGCGGCCCTCGCCAAGACCGCGTTGCTGACGGGACGCAACGTCGCCGACCTCGTCGTCGAGGCGGGCCTGATGTCACGAGCCGAGGTCACGAAGCAGATCTCGCCGATGCGCCTGTCGGGGCTCGAGGCGATCACCGAGGCGATCCCCGTCATCCGCTCCTCGACCGACGTCGTCTCGCCTCCCGAGGGCTGAGCGGCTGGCGAGACGGCGGGTCAGCCGATGATCCGGCAGTGCGTCGTGAGTGCGCCCACCCCGTCGACGCCGACCGTGACGGTCGAACGGTCGCGGAGGAAGATCTGCGGGTCGCGGGAGTAGCCCGCCCCGCCCGGGCTGCCGGTGGAGATGAGCGTCCCCGGCAGCAGGGTGACCGACTGCGACAAGTGCGAGATGAGCGTCGCGACCGAGCGCACCATCTGGCCGGTGGAGGCGTCCTGCACCGTGTGTCCGTCGACGACGGTCCAGATGTGGAGGTTCTGCGGATCGGGGATCTCATCGGCGGTCACGACGAACGGGCCGGTCGGTGTGAACCCGTCGAACGACTTGCAGCGCGACCACTGCGCCTCGGAGAACTGGATGTCGCGGGCGGTGATGTCGTTGACCACCGTGTAGCCCCAGACGTGGTCGAGGGCGTCCTCCGTGGCGACGTCCTTCGCCGCTCGTCCGATGATCACGCCCAGTTCCGCCTCGTAGTCCACCGATTCGCTGAGGGTTCGCGGCCACGACGTGGTCGCCTCGTGCCCGGCGAGCGAGTTGGGCCACAGCACGAAGACGGTGGGCGTCGAGTCTGTCTTGAGCCCGAGCTCGCCCGAGTGCGCGGAGTAGTTCAATCCGATCGCCAGGATCACCGGCGGTGTCAGGACGGCCGATGCGAACGCCGCCCCGTCGATCGAGATCCAGGATGCGGCGTCGGCCGCGCCTCGCACCCGCTCCAGCAGCTCGTCGCCGCCGGCGATGAGGGCCTCGAGGGTGCCGGGCGCGTCGTCGAACAACTCGTCGACGAAGGTCATCGCCTCGTCGCTGACGACCACCAGGCGGGGGGAGAGTTCGGACGACGCTGACTGAACGTGGGCAAACCGCATGCGTCCACGCTACCCGGCGGCGTGGGGCACCCCGCTCTAGGCTGATCGCATGGCCTACCCCTCGCCGCTGTCGCAGCCGCATCCGGGGGCCGGCGCCCCCATCTCGCCCGCGGGGTCCGTGCCCGCGACCGTACCCGTCGGCTCCCGACGCACCGGGGGTGCGCTCGTGTGGATCGGCGGCGTGCTCGCGCTCGTGCTGGTGGCCCTCGTCGCGTACTTCGTGAACTTCCTCGGGCCGGGCGCGTCGACCGTGGGGATGATCCTCGCGCTCGTGCCGCTCGCGGTGGTAGCGGCGGTCGTGCGCCTCATCGATCGGTGGGAGCCGGAACCGCGCGGAATCGTCGTGTTCGCCGTCGCCTGGGGAGCCATCGCCGCGGTCGCCATCGCGCTGGGCGTCGACCTCGCGCTGACGTTCGTTGTCGGTCCGCTGCCGGCCGAGTTCTCCTCCGTCGTGCAAGCCCCCGTGGTCGAGGAGGTCGCGAAGGGTCTCGGGGTCTTCCTCATCTACGTCGCCGCCCGGCGGTCGTTCGACGGACCCGTCGACGGCATCGTCTACGGGGCGCTCGTCGGCGCAGGGTTCGCCTTCACCGAGAACATCCAGTACTTCGCCATCAGTCTCATCGAGGGGGGCCTCTCCCAGGCGTCGACGACGTTCTTCCTCCGCGCGATCCTCTCGCCCTTCGCGCACGTCATGTTCACCGCGCTGATCGGATTCGCGTTCGGATTGGCCGCCCGGCGGTCACTGCCCGCCGGTGCCGCGTTCGGCTATGGGCTCGCCGGGCTGGTCGCAGCGATCCTCCTGCACGCGCTCTGGAACGGCTCGGCGGTGTTCGCTGACTTCTTCGCGCTCTACGTGACCGTGCAGGTGCCCCTCTTCGTTCTCTTCATCCTCGGGGTGCTGCTGCTGCGCCGCGAGGAGTCGCGCCTGACCCGGGTGCGGCTCGGTGAATACGCCGCGGCGGGATGGTTCACCGAGCAGGAGGTGGGGATGCTGGCGACCGGGCCCGGCCGCCGCGCGGCGCTCCGCTGGGCGAAGACGCTGAACGGCGACCGCACGCGCGTCATGCGGCGCTTCATCGCCGATGCGACCGCGCTCGCCGCGGCCCGACAGCGGGCGCTGTCGGGCCGTGACCCTCACGCGGCCACCGTCGAGCGTCAGCTGCTCGAGCGTGCGACGCGGGCGAGGACGGAACTGTTCGCCCCCTGAGGAAAGGGCCCCGCCCTCACCGGACCGCCACGGCGTCGAGGGGGGCGCGCCAGAACGACAGTTCGTGCGTCGCCGACGCCCGGAACGCCTCCGCCATCACCGCGCGACGACGCGGCGCCGCGCGAGCGGCCGCGGCGGTGACGATCTCGATCGCCGTCAGCGTCGCGTCGGCGAACTCCGGCGCGGCGTAGGTGTCGAGCCAGTCGCGATACGGGTGTGCGTCGCCGCTGAGCGGATGCAGCCGGCTTCCGACGTCGTGGTAGAGCCAGTAGCAGGGGAGGACCGCCGCGATGAGCCGCTCGTAGTCGCCGCTGTCGGCGGCCGCCCCCAGATGGTCGAGGTAGGCGGTCGTGGTGGGGCTCGCCTGTACGCGCGATCCGTCGCCGAGATCGAGCCACTGCTCGTGGAGGGTCAGCTCGGTGGCCACGGCGGCGTGAGCGCCGGTGATCCAGAACGTCTGCTCCTCGGCGGTGGGCGCGAGACGGGACGCCTGTGCCAGCACGCGCGAGTACTCGCGGAGGTACACGGCGTCCTGCGCGAGGTACCAGGCGAACGCTTCCCGATCGAGCGTTCCGTCGCCGAGAGACCGGATGAAGTCGAGCCCGTCGATCGCCTCCCGCACGTCGGCCGTGTCCTGCCACCACTCGTCGGCGATCTCGCCCGGCGTCGGCGCGGTGTCGAGGCCGCCGCGCGCCCAGAGCCCGGCGAAGTGGCTCACGGGCCCGTGCCCGCCCCCGACGGCGAGCTCTGACCCGTGCCGGATGCTCTCCGACAGCCAGCGCAGGGCGAGATCCGTCGCATCAGACCAGGTCGAGCCCGCCGCGCGGCGGGTCGCGATCGCGGACGACAGGGAGCACCCCGTCCCGTGGGTGTTCCCTGTCTCGATGCGCGGCGAGCGGAAGTCGCTGACGCGGCCGTCGGGCTCCACGAGCGCGTCGCGGAGGTCGGAACCCTCGAGATGCCCGCCCTTCGCCAAGACCCGCACACCGTGACGCCGGGCGAGTTCCCGGGCCTGGGCGACGACGGCGTCGCCGTCCGATGCCGGCTCACAGGCGAGCAGGATGGCGAGCTCCGGCACGTTGGGTGTGACGAGGTCGGCCACGGGGAGGAGCAGGCGCAACGCATCTTCGGCCCCCGGGTCGAGCAGCCGGTGCCCGCTGGTGGACACCATCACGGGGTCGAGGACCACGACGGGTGGGCGCACCGCGGAAAGCCACTGGCGCACCGTCGCGATCACCCCCACGTCGGCGAGCATGCCGATCTTCACGGCATCGATCGCTACGTCGTCGCTGACCGCGTGCAGCTGCTCGGCGAGGAACGACGTCGGCGGGCGGTGCACCGACCGCACGCCGCGCGTGTTCTGCGCGACGAGTGCGGTGACCGCGGCCATCCCGTATCCGCCGTTGGCGGCGATGCTCTTCAGGTCGGCCTGCACCCCTGCCCCGCCCGTCGGGTCAGTGCCGGCGATGCTGAGCACCCGGGGGACGCCGGCGCTCATCGGCCGGCCTCCCAGGCCGACCGCAGGGCTACGGCGGCGGCGGAGGGGTCGGCTGCGCCGCAGATCGCCGACACGACGGCGATGCCGCTGACACCCGCCGCCCGCAGCACCGCGGCGTCCGTCGCGGTGATGCCGCCGATGGCGACCACCGGCAGGGTGCTCACATCGGCTAGGCGGCCGGTCGCACCCGCGCCGAGGGGGTGCGCTGCATCCGGCTTGGTGCTCGTCGCGCGGAACGGTCCGATTCCGAGGTAGTCGGCGTGGGCTGAGGCTTCGCGCATCTCGGCGTCCGTCGACACGCTCACGCCGATGATGCCCTCGGGGCCGATGAGCGTGCGTGCGATCGACGCCGGGAGATCCGACTGCCCGAGGTGGACGCCCGACACGGCAGCGCCGGCCGCGCGCGCGGCGAGGTAGACGTCGACCCGGTCGTTCACGATGACCGGCACGTGAGGGGGAGTGGCGGCGGCCACCGCGAGGACGGTGTCGAGGAACGCGCGCGCGGGGGCGTGCTTCTCGCGCACCTGGACGGCCGTCACCCCGCCGGCGACCGCGGCGGCCACGAGATCGGGCAACCGGTGCCCGGCGCGGGTCGCGATGACGGCGTCGGTGACGAGGTACAGCGCCAGGTCGACACTCATGAGAGAACCACCCGCTCGGCGACGGTCGCGCCGTCGAGCGAGGCGAGGGCGTCGATGAACCTCACGGCGAAAGACCCCGGCCCGTCGGCTCCGGGCGCCGCGAGCTCGGCGGCGACCGTGTAGGCGGCGACGGCGGCGACGGAGGCTTCGAAGCGGTCGGCGTGCGCACCGGCGAAGGCGGCGAGCACCGCGCCGAGAGCGCATCCGCCGCCGGTGATCCGGGTGAGCAGCGGATCACCGTTGGCGATGCGGACGACCCGCTCGCCGTCGGTGAGAAGATCGACCGCCCCGGAGACGGCGACGACCGCCCCGGTGGATCGCGCGAGCGAGAGCGCGCCCTCGAGCGCATCGTCCACGCCGTCGGCGCTGTCGACGCCGCGGCCGCCGGCACCCGCGCCCGCCAGCGCGAGGATCTCGGACGGGTTGCCGCGCACGATCGACGGTCGCTCTTCGAGCAGGCGGTGGGCCAGAGCGGTGCGCACGGGCAGTGCGCCCACGGCCACGGGATCGAGAACCCAGGGCGTGCCGCCGGCGCGGGCGGCACCGACGGCCTCGACGGAGGCCGCCCGTTGCTCGGCATTCGGCGTCCCGAGGTTGATGAGCACGGCGTCGGCCACGGAGGCGAACACCCCCGACTCCTCGGGGATGTCGACCATCGCGGGTGACGCGCCGATGGCGAGCAGGGCGTTGGCGGTGAAATTGACCACCACGCTGTTGGTGACGCACTGGACGAGGGGCGCGGCGGAGCGCACCTCTCCGACAGCGTCTCGGACGGATTGCAGAAGTGCAGGCGTGATCGTCACGCTCGACATCCCTTCGCTAGTACGAACTAGAGCAGGTTCTCCGGGTGTGATCTCAGCCCCTCGTCGTGAGGGGCACCCCGTGCCAGTGGACCCATCGTTGCACATGCGACGCGGTGCGAGGGATCGTCGATGCGGGGCGTGCGCGCGGCCGGGTCTTGACAGGGCCGGAGGCTCGGAGCATCCTGATTGCAGACCAACTCAGCGCTCGGGAGTCACGCAGGCATCGCCGCGGCACCGGGCGCTGAGTGGTGTCAAGGGCAGTCGGACGGACTCCGATCGTGCTTGGATGGACGCATGACTGATGCGACAAAGCCCGAGATCGACGCCCCCCAGGGCCCGGCGCCCACCGACCTCGTCATCCGCGACATCACCGTGGGCGACGGCGACGAGGCGAAGCCCGGCGACACCGTGACGGTGCACTACCTCGGCGTCGAGTACGACACCGGTGAAGAATTCGATTCGTCGTGGGGACGTGGGGAGAGCATCCAGTTCCCGCTCCGCGGCCTCATCCAGGGATGGCAGGACGGCATCCCGGGCATGAAGGTCGGCGGGCGCCGTGAACTCGTCATCCCGCCGCACCTCGCCTATGGCCCCGCCGGCGGACACTTCCTCGGCGGCAAGACCCTGATCTTCATCATCGACCTGCTCAAGGTCGGCTGACACCGGTTCATCACGAGACCCGGGCGCGCTTCGGCGGCCCGGGTTTCGTCATTTCTATATTCGGTGGAATACATTCGACACTGCCACGGTTCAGTCGACAGGAGCCGATCGAACCGGCACCCCCACCACTCGAGGAGAACCATGACCGACACCACCACGCTCGACGTCCCCGGCTACAAGGCGGGCACCTGGGCTCTCGACCCCGCGCACAGCGAGGTCACCTTCAGCGTCCGCCACATGATGATCTCGAAGGTGCGCGGCGCCTTCGGTGTGAAGAGCGGCACGTTCGTCACCACCGAGAACCCCCTCGAGTCGACGGTCGAGGCCACCGTCGACGTCGCATCGATCGACACGAAGGATGAGGGCCGCGACGGCCACCTCCGCTCGGCCGACTTCTTCGACGCCGAGAACTTCCCGACGATGGAGTTCCGCTCCACCGGCGTGCGCGTCGAGGACGGCGACATGCTCGTCGACGGCGACCTCACCATCAAGGGCACCACCAAGCCCGTCACGTTCTCGTTCGAGTTCGGCGGCTTCGGCACCGACCCGTGGGGCAACTACAAGGCCGGCGCCACCGCCAAGACGGTCATCAACCGCGAGGACTTCGGTCTGACGTGGAACACCGCCCTCGAGACCGGTGGGGTCCTCGTCGGCAAGGACGTCACGATCGAGCTCGACCTCCAGGGTGCGCTCCAGGCGTAAGACTCTGCACGGCGAAGGGGCGGATGCTGTCAGCATCCGCCCCTTTCGCGTGCCCGGTCAGGCGAGCGCAGGCCGTCGCCGACGCAGGCGGTCCTGGGCGAGGAGGATGCCGAGGAAGACGATGAGCGCCCCCACCGGCTCGTTCCACGCGAGCGGTTCGCCGAGCACGACCATTCCGAGCACCACCCCGACGACGGGGGTGATGTACGTCACCGTGGAGGCGCGCGTGGGTCCCCAGGCGCGCAGGGCGTTCTGGTTCCAGATGTAGGCGACTCCCGTGCCGAGGCAACCGAGCATGAGCATGCTGGCGATGACCCACGGGCTCCACTCGACCGGACCCACGGCGATGACGGGAGTGAGTACCAGCATGACCGTCGCGGCGAGCGCGATGTAGGTGAAGGCGAAGCTGAGGGGTGAGAGCCCGCTGTTCGCGAGGAAGCGACGCATGTACGCGAGGCCGACGCCGTAGCAGGCGGTCGCCCCGAGGATCGCGAACTGGGCGACGAGGCTCTGGTCGAGATCGAGCCCCTGCCACGGACCGACGATGACGAGCACCCCGAGGATCCCGAGCACGATGCCGGTGATCTGCACGGGTTTGAGGCTCTCGACGCGGAAGACCGCCCAGGCCATCACCGCCGTCATGATCGGCGTGGTGGCGTTGTAG
This sequence comes from Microbacterium sp. Gd 4-13, assembly GCF_003095395.1. GTDB lineage: Bacteria > Actinomycetota > Actinomycetes > Actinomycetales > Microbacteriaceae > Microbacterium. The sequence continues at coordinate 73,760 of NZ_QEIJ01000003.1, read as the reverse complement.
ATGCTCGCGAGCCCCGATGTGACGTGCTGCTGCGCCCAGGAGAAGAGCAGGAAGGGCAGCACGCAGAAGACGACACCGACCACGGCGAGGTGCAACCAGATGATCGGGCGGCGGGGGAGGCTCTCGCGCCGCAGGAGCATGAACGCACCGAGGGTGAGGGCTCCGAGCACGAGGCGGCCCCACGCGACCTGCCCCGGGGCCAGGCCCGTCAGGGCGACCTTCATGAACAGGAAGCTCGATCCCCAGACGATGCCGGTCAGGGCGAACTGCACGGCGACGGAGGTCTGCGAGGGAGCGGCTGAGGGCGAGGGCACCCGCCGACTCTAGACCGCGGCCCGGGCGTGGCGAGCCCGGTCGGACTGCGTCGTCCGTTTTCCGCCGATCGCTGTCGCTCGCCCTACGGTTCGGGGTGGTCGGCGTCGTAGGAGCGGAAGCGCGGGTTGAGTCGCACCAGCAGGCCGACCAGCGCGATGACGATCATGCCGCCGATCAACGGCGGGAACCACAGCGCGGTGAAGGTCGCGAGAGTGCCGGCGTAGAGCGCGCCGAGGCGCGGGCCGCCGGCCACGACGACGATGAAGATGCCCTGGAGGCGTCCGCGGATCGCGTCGGGGACGGCGGACTGCATCATCGTCGAGCGATAGATCGCGCTGACGTTGTCGGCCCCACCGGCGATCGCGAGTGCCACGGTCGCCAGCGCGATCGCGGCCAGATTCGGCGAGGACTCGTCGACGATCGCGGTCGCCGGCCACCCCAGAGCGGCGGCGAGCAGCACGAGGCCGAAGAGCGCCATGGCGCCGCCGTAGACGTAGATCGCGCGTTCGATGCCCAGCCCCTGGCGCCGCACCCGCCCGATGGGTCCGGAGAAGAGGCTCGACATCAGCACTCCCGCGGCGATCGAGGCGGTGAGCGCACCCGTGGTGATCGCGCCGCCGCCCAGCAGCACCGCACCGATGGCCGGGAACAGCGCGAGCGGCTGGCCGAAGGTCATCGCGACGATGTCGAGGATGTACTGCAGGCGGATGTTCGATGCGCGCCGGAGGAATCGCCATCCATCCCGCAGCGATTCGATGCCCGCGCGCACCACCGCGCCCTCGGGACGGATGCGGGGGAGGGTCCAGAGGCCGAGGAACAGACCCAGCATCATGACGACGTCGATGCTGTACGTCCACGCGTATCCGGCCACGGCGACGAGCACGCCCGCGAGTGCGGGGCCGGCCATCACCATCACGCCGGTGCTCACACCCTGCAGCGCGGCCGCGGCGGGGAGGAGTTCGCGCGGGATGAGCCGCGGGACGATCGCGGAGCGGGTGGCCAGCACGATCGAATTGGCCGCGGAGTTGACGATGCTGAGCACGTACAGCCACCAGACGGTCTCGGCCCCCGTCCACGCGAGCGCGGCGAGCAGTGCCGTGGAGGCGAACGTGACGGTGGCCGCGATCAGTGCCACGGTGCGACGGTCGAACGCGTCGGCGAGCATTCCCCCGTACAGGCCCGCGACGATCATCGGGAGGAGACCCGCGACGGCGATCATCGCCACGGCGAAGGTGTCGCCGGTGAGGGCGAACACGTGCAGCATCACCGCGACGACCGTCAGCTGGCCGCCGAGCCCGGCCAGCAGCGACCCGATCCACAGGCGTGCGAACGCCGGGACGCGCAGCGGACGCAGGTCCATGAACGAGCTGCGGCTGAGGCGGGTGGCCATCACCACTTCGTCCGGGGGAAGGGGCGATGCATACGCATCCTTCGAGGCTACCCCGGGGCTGCGGGAGCGGGTTCGCCGCAGCATCCGTTCGCTGGTAGACTCATGCGGTTGCCGTTGGATCGGCCGCGGAGAAAGAGAGCCCACGCATTCGGCGTCGGGCGCCGCGCAACAAGCTGAAAGGGGATCCCATCTATGCCACTCGAGTCTGACGCCAAGAAGGCGATCATCGAAGAGTACGCGACGCACCCCGGTGACACCGGATCCCCCGAGGTGCAGGTCGCGATGCTGACGCAGCGCATCAAGGACCTCACCGAGCACCTCAAGGAGCACAAGCACGACCACCACTCGCGTCGTGGTCTGTTCTTGATGGTGGGTCAGCGCCGTCGTCTGCTCGGCTACCTCCAGGACATCGACATCAACCGTTACCGGTCGCTGATCGAGCGTCTCGGACTCCGCCGCTAGGCGGAGTCGCAAAAGGCACAGCCTCTTGCGAAGGTCGGCGTATGCCGACCGAAGCCGCCGCCAAGGCACCGCGCTCCTAGCGTTCAATCGCTTTCTTCGAAGGCCTCCCCAGGTGTGGGGAGGCCTTCGTCGTTCCCTGGCGTTGAAGAACCGCGAGACTTCATCCGGGCTACGAGACTGCGCACTGCAGTGGGAGTCTCGTAGCTGGGATGAAGTCTCGCGGTCAGAGGACGAGCGGATGCTGCGGGGCTACGCGGTCGCGGACGCCGCGCGGGCGGCCACGAGGTCGGGGTGGTGGATCTCGGCGACGTCGGGGTGGGCGCGCAGCCGCGACTTCAGCGCGTTCTCGCCGTAGGTCGCGTGGATCGGGTTGGTCGGATCCTCCGTGACGCCGCGGGCGACGGCTGCGAGCTCGGCGGGGAGCTCGATGATCGGAAGTCGGGCGTCGAGCGCGGGGTTGAAGAAGAACGGCACCGAGATGCGGTCGTCGGGATAGCGGGGCGAGATCACCCGGTGGTTCGTCGCGATGAGGTAGCCCTGGGTGGCGTACTCCAGGAGCTCGCCGATGTTCACGACGAACGACCCGGGCACGGGCGGGGCGTCCACCCACTGCCCGTCGCGCTGCACCTGCAGTCCGCCCTTGCCGGGCTCGACCCATAGCAGCGTGAGGACGCCGGAGTCCTTGTGCGCGCCGACACCCTGTTGCGGCGTCGGGTCGTCCTTGCCGGGGTAGCGCACGATCTTGATGAGAGTCGAAGGGTCGCCGAAGTGGCGGTCGAAGTACTCTTCGTCGGCGCCGAGCGCGAGCGCCCAGGCGCGCAGCAGCTTCCGAGCGATGCCGGTGAGGCGGTCGTGCCACTCGGAGACGACCTCGCGCAGCTCGGGCTGGGCGTCGGGCCAGAGGTTCGGGCCGGTCAGTCGCTCGTAGTCGGGACCGGGGGTCTCGATCGCGGCCCGCTCGGGTCCGACGTCGATCTGCTCGCGCCAGTCGACCTTTCCCTGGGTGCGTTCGCCGCCGATGCGGGTGTAGCCGCGGAAGTGGGGGCTCTTGACGTTCTCGATCGCCAGCTTGTCGGCCTCGGGCAGCTCGAAGAACTCGCGGGCGACGCGGTTGAGTCGCGCCTCGAGCTCGGGTGTCACTCCCGTGCCGACGAGATAGAAGAAGCCGACATCGTGCGTGGCGGCGCGCAGTTCATTGCGGAACCGGGCCGCAGCATCCGGCCCCTGATCGAGGAGCGAGAGGTCGAGAACGGGCAGATTCAGATCGGACATGTGCCGAGACTAGGCGGGCTCGAGTGCGCGTCGGCCAATGTTGCAGAGGATTACCCGCGCCCCGGACGGAACGCGGGAATAGTCTCGGGACCGCAGCGTTGCACACAGTACATTCACGCGAATACACTTCGAACACAGCGTGAGATACGGAGAGCGATCGTGAACGACACCACCACCTGGCCCGGGATGCAGTTCGGCATCATGACGGTCAGCGACATCACGGAGGACCCGACCACTCGGCAGACGCCGAGCGAGGCCGAGCGCATCCAGAACACCCTCACCATCGCCAAGCACGCCGAAGAGGTCGGTCTCGACGTCTTCGCCCTCGGCGAGCACCACAACCCGCCCTTCTGGTCGTCCTCGCCCACGACGACGCTGGCGTACATCGCCGCCCAGACCGAGCGACTGATCCTCACCACGTCGACCACGCTCATCACCACGAACGACCCGGTGAAGATCGCCGAAGACTTCGCGATGCTGCAGCACGTCTCGGGCGGTCGCGCCGACCTCATGCTCGGGCGCGGCAACACCGGCCCGGTGTACCCGTGGTTCGGCAAGGACATCCGCCAGGGCCTGCCGCTGACGATCGAGAACTACAACCTGCTCCACCGCCTCTGGCGCGAGGACGTGGTCGATTGGGAGGGGCAGTTCCGCACCCCCCTGTCGGGCTTCACCTCGACGCCGCGCCCCCTCGACGGCGTGCCCCCGTTCGTGTGGCACGGCTCGATCCGCACCCCCGAGATCGCCGAGCAGGCCGCGTTCTACGGCAACGGCTTCTTCGCGAACAACATCTTCTGGCCGAAGGAGCACTACCAGCGCCTCATCACGCTCTACCGCGAGCGGTTCGCCCACTACGGTCACGGCACGGCCGAGCAGGCGATCGTCGGACTCGGCGGCCAGGTCTTCATGAGCGCGAACTCGCAGGACGCCGTGAGGCAGTTCCGCCCCTACTTCGACAACGCGCCCGTCTACGGTCACGGCCCGAGCCTCGAGGACTTCTCGGAGATGACCCCGCTCACCGTGGGTTCGCCGCAGCAGGTCATCGACCGGTACGCCGCCATGCGCGAAACGTTCGGCGACTACCAGCGTCAGCTGTTCCTCATCGATCACGCCGGCCTTCCGGTGAAGACCGTGCTCGAGCAGCTCGACATCCTGGGCGGGGAGGTCGTACCCGTGCTGCGCAAGGAGCTGCAGAAGAACCGCCCGGCCGAGGTGCCCGACGCGCCGACCCATGCGAACCTCGTCGCGAAGGCCTACGCCGACGGCGCGCCCCGCCAGGCGGTGCCGAAGGCCAACCGCGGCGACAACCTGACCGACGGTTCGCCCTACCGCGACGCCCCGGTCGCCGCGGGCAGTGCCTTCGGCGCTGCGGCGACGCGGACGGGAGCCTGACGTGAGCGCGCGCCGTATCGCGGTCGTGACCGCGGGACTGTCGAATCCCTCGACGACCCGGATGCTGGGTGACCGCCTCGCCGATGCGACCGTCGCCGCTCTGCGTGCCAAGAGCACCGCGAGCGAGCCGACGGGGATCGCCGCGGAGGTCGACGTGTTCGAGTTGCGTGACTACGCGCACGACATCACGAACAACCTGCTCACCGGGTTCGCTCCACCTGCCCTCGAGGCGATGGTCAACGCCGTCGTGTCGGCCGACGCGATCATCGCGGTCACGCCGATCTTCTCCACGAGCTACTCGGGACTGTTCAAGTCGTTCGTCGACATCCTCGACCCCGATGCCCTCGCGGGTGTCCCCGTGCTGCTCGGTGCGAACGCGGGTACCGCCCGCCACTCGCTCGCGATCGACTACTCGATCCGGCCGTTGTTCACCTACCTGCACGCGAACCCGGTGCCCACCGGCGTCTTCGCCGCATCGAGCGACTGGGGAGCGAACGCCGACGGCGTCGCCCCTCTCGGCGCCCGCATCGATCGCGGGGCGCGCGAGATCGCCGACGCGATCGCGGCTCGCATGCCGGTGCGCGATGAGGATCCGTACGACCCCGCGACCTATCTCGGCGAAGGCCGATCGTTCGGTCACCTGCTCGGTGGCCTCGCGGGGGAGTGACTCCGCCGCCGGGCTCAGCCCAGTGAGACGTCCGACGTCGTGGAGATCTCGTGCCACGGCGTCGGACGTGCTCCCTCGCGCGGGAGCACGTCGGCCTCGACGAGAGGGCCCAGGTCGAGTCCGCTCACCGGGGCGATGTCGGAGATCGGCACCTGGAAGGTGCGGAACCCCCCGAGCGGGGCCACCGCTCGTGCTTCTCGCCGCGTGTCGACGAGATCGGTCTGATCGAGCACGAACCCGGCGGCCGCGAGCGGGCGCTGGGCGTCGCCGGTCGCCCAGGCTGCGATCTTCCAGAACCGCAGGGGCACCCGGATGCCGCGATAGGGCGGGTCGTCGTCGCCCAGCACCGGGGCGGTGAAGACGGAGAGCCGCACGTCCTGCGCCTCGGCGTGGTCGAGCACGTGGTCTTCGAGACCCAGCCAGAGCTCCTTCGACTGATTGAAGCCCGCCGCCTGGGGTGCCGCGTTCGTGTAGAAAAAGGTTGCCTCGGTCGCCCGTCGTGCCTCGTCGACGTCGCCCCAGCCGGGGTCGCGGCGCCTCACGAGATGCCCGCGATCGAGGTCGTTGCGCGCGTAGACCTCCGGCCCGGTCTGCGCGTCTGCGGGTGCGCGGGGGTCGAGCCGCCAGTCGCCCGTGCGAGGGACCTCGCGCAGCCGTGTGCCGTCGATGTTCACCGCCGTCGCCCGCGCCAAGCGCCGTGACGGGTCGAGAACGACGCTGAACCGCGGGTAGTCGATCACGAGCGAGGGAACCGACGAGATCGGCAGCGGCACGGTGATGCCCAGGAACAGCGGGTCGTAGCCATCGGTCGGGGACGCAGCATCCATGTCCTCATCCTGCGGGTAGCCACCGACACGGCGCAGAACCGGCCTGTCAACGGTTCGCGATCGATCGCACGCTCGTGTGGACTGGGGGCATGGATAAGGATGGCAAACCTCCCATCACACCCGGACCCGAGCCCGACACCACGACCGCGGCCGAACCCGACGATCCCGGCGAGCCCCACGACGAGCACGACGCCCCCCACTGAGCCGTGCTCTTCGTCAAAGAGCGTTCCGGAGCCCCGGACGCATTCTTCCAGGCCGAAGCCGCCGGGCTCGCCTGGCTGCGCGAGGTGGACGGCGGCCCGCGGGTGGTGGGCGTGCACCACGTCGCCCCCGATCGCATCTCGCTCGAGCGCGTCACCGAGACCCGACCGGATGCGGCGACCGCGAGCGCCTTCGGTCGCGCTCTCTCCGTGATGCACGACGCGGGGGCGCCGGCTTTCGGGGCGCCGCCCGACGGGTGGGACGGCCCGGTCTTCATCGGCAGCCGACGCCAGCCCTGTCACCCGACCTCCGCGTGGGGCGCGTTCTACGCCGAGCAGCGCGTGCGTCCTTTCCTCGGTCCGGCGGTCGCCGCGGGCAGTCTCTCGACGGCCGACGTCGAGGTCGTCCACCGCGTCTGCGACCTCATCGCCGCGGGCGCGTTCGACGACGGCGACCGGCCGGCTCGTCTGCACGGCGACCTGTGGTCGGGAAACGTCCTGTGGGCATCGGGGGGCGTGGTGCTCATCGACCCGGCCGCGCACGGCGGTCATCGCGAGACCGACCTGGCGATGCTCGACCTCTTCGGGTGTCCCTTCCTCGATCGCGTCCTCGCCGCGTACGACGCCGAGCATGCGCTCCGCCCCGGGTGGCACGAACGCATACCGCTGCACCAGCTGCATCCGCTCGCGGTGCACGCCGCCGGGCACGGGCCGGCTTACGGGTCCGCTCTCGTCCGCGCCGCCAGGCGCACGCTCGCACTCGTCTAGAGCCGACCGGTGCGCCGCCCGCGACGGGCCAGGAAGGCGTCGACGACGACACCGATGCCGATCGCGACGACGACCGAGACCACGACCGCGACGACCGGTCCGCCGGGGACGATCGAGGCGACGACCGCGCCGATGAGCGCCTGGTAGGCGGCCCATCCCAGCGCGGCGAGCCCGGCGACCGCGACGTAGCGGGGCACCGGCACGCGCGACGCGCCGGCGGTCAGATTGACCGCGAGGCGCGCGAACGGGATGAACCGGGCGGTGAAGAGCACGAGCGCGGTGCGTCGATCCAGGCGCGTACGCGCCCAGGTGAATGCTGCCTGCACGCGGGGTCGCCGCATCCACCGCCATCGATCGAGTCCGATCCGCCGCCCCACGAGGTAGCAGCCGACGTCACCGAGGAGAGCGCCCGCGGTCGCGACGACGATGACCGCGACGAGGGGAGGGGCGCCGCTGGAGACAGCGAGCGCCCCGAAAGCGGTCACCGCGGCTTCGCCCGGGATGACCACGAGGAACGCATCGCCCAGCACGAGCACGAACATCAGCGGAAGCGCCCAGGGGCTCGAGGCCACCTGGGCCAGCACCTCGTCGATCACCCGCATTGCCTACCACGTCCGTGTGAACTCCGAACGTCCCGTCGACGGGCCGGTGACGCCCCGGGGTTGATCAGGTGAACTCTCGGCGATCGGGGCGTTCCTGGCGTCCGTGGACGCCGAGATGCCCTCACCCTGGAGGCGTGAGAGTCGCGCTGCTCGCCGAATCCTTCCTCCCGCACATGAACGGGGTCACGGGCTCCGTGCTCCACGTTCTCCGTCACCTGAACGCGCAGGGCCACGAGACGCTCGTCATCGCCCCGCGGGCGGGCGAGGTGACGACCGACCTCCACGGTGCCCGCACCGAGCTGCTGCGCTCGGTGCCGCTGCCGTCCTACCCCGAGGTGCGGGTCGTGTTCGCGCGTGCGGCTCGGCTCACCGCGCTGCTGCGCAGTTTCCGGCCCGACGTGGTGCACCTCGCCTCGCCGTTCGTGCTCGGCTGGCAGGGGATCGCCGCGGCCGACGCGCTGCGTATCCCGACGGTGGCCGTCTACCAGACCGACGTCATCGCCTACGCGCAGAAGTACGGGGTGTCGCAGGCCACCGCGTTCGCCCGCTCCCACGTGTCCCGTTTGCATCGTCGCGCGACCCTGACGCTCGCGCCCTCGTCGGCCTCGACCGCGCAGCTCGAAGAGCTCGGCGTCGACCGCATCCGACGGTGGGGGAGAGGCGTCGACGCGGTGCGGTTCGACCCGGCCCACCGCAACGAGGCCTGGCGCCGCGCGGTCGCTCCCGCGGGCGAGGTCATCATCGGCTACGTCGGCCGTCTCGCCCCCGAGAAGCAGGTCGACGACCTCCGCGCGCTCGCCGACCTGCCGGGCACGCGCCTGGTCGTCGTGGGCGACGGCCCGTCGCGGGCGGGTCTGGAGCGGATGCTGCCGGACGCCGTGTTCACCGGACACCTGTCGGGGGCGCAGCTCGGTGAGGTGATGGCCGGATTCGACGTGTTCGTGCACCCCGGCGAGAGCGAGACCTTCGGGCAGACCATCCAGGAGGCTCTCGCCAGCGGTGTCCCCGTCGTCGCGACCGGAGTGGGCGGACCTCTCGACCTCGTGCGCAGCAGCATCGACGGCTGGCTGTACCGACCCGGCGATCGCGACGACCTGCGCGCGCGGGTGTCCGACCTCGTGGGCGACGCCGCCAAGCGCCGCGCGTTCGCCCGCGCGGCCCGGGAGAGCGTCGCGGGCCGCACCTGGGATGCCCTGGGGGCGCAGCTCGTCGGGCATTACCGCGAGGCGATCGCGCTGCGACCCATGGACGACGGCCTGCCCGCCCGAGGCCGCCATCGGCCGGCAATCGCCGCGCCCGCGGTCTCACGGCCGTGGCGGCGCTATGTCGCGCTGGGCGACTCGATCACGGAGGGGCTGTGCGATGGCTCGCGCATGCCGGACGGCGAGTACCGCGGGTGGGCCGACCGGCTCGCGTCACTGCTCGCGGCATCGAGCGACGGAGTATTCCGCTATGCGAACCTCGCCGTTCGCAGCCGCAAGATGCGAGACCTCGTCGAGGAACAGGTGCCGCACGCGCTGAGGATGCGCCCCGACCTCGTCTCGATCCTCATGGGGTCGAACGACCTCGTCGGGCCGAAGGTCGACATCCCCGCGCTGGTGACGCAGCTCGAGCGGGTCGTGCGCGAGGTGCGGGCGACGGGCGCCGACGTGCTCCTGGCCACGGTGTTCCTCCCGCGTCGGCGTGCGGCCGTGATCTTCGCGAGACGGTTCGCGACCTTCAACTCCGAACTGCGTCGGATCGCGGCCGAGACGGGCGCCATCCTGCTCGACCTGGAAGCGACGCCGGCGCTCGGTGAGCTGCCCCTGTGGTCGGACGACCGGGTGCACCTGCGTCCGGCGGGGCACCGCCTCGTCGCCTACCGCGCGGCCGACGTGCTGGGGGTGCCCGACGCCGAGGCGCTCAGCGACCTCGACGAGGCGTTCCACTCCGACGAGATGCCGATGCCCGGGTCGTGGCTGCGTCGCGACGCGCTGCCGTGGGTCTGGCGGCGGCTGCACGGGCGCACCGCCGGCGACGGACGCATCGCGAAGCACCTGACCTACGTCGAGCTTCCCGGACGGGGGCGCCGCAAGCGCGTGTCGAGCACCTGAGCGCCCGCGCCGAGGACGGCCGCGAAGACTACGGTCGGACTCAGCCGCTCTTGCGGCGGCTGAAGTCGCGGTTGCCGCTGGCCGGCCCCTTGGTGGAGTGCACCGCGGAGTCTCCGTCGAGGTGGGCCTCGCCCGAACGCTGGTGGGCGTTCTTCTTCTCGAGAGCCTCGCGGAACTTGCGCTTCATGTCATCGGATGCTGCGCCTGCGGGCTTTTCCTCGGTACTCATGTCCCCACCCTAGGTCGGCCGGGCCGCTCAGTACCACCCGGTGCGCTCGGAGTGATCCCACGCCCCGCACGGAGACCCGTAGCGGGACGCGATGTAGGACAATCCCCAGGAGATCTGCGTCGCCGCATCCGTGCGCCAATCGGGGCCGGCGGCGGCGAGCTTCTCGGCGGGGTACGCCTGGGGGATCCCGTAGGCGCCGCTGGACGGGTTCCGGGCCTGCACGCGCCACCCCGACTCGCGGTTCCAGAGGCGCACGAGGCAGGAGAACTGATCGTCGCCCCAGCCGCGGGCGGCTGACATCTGGCGGGCGATCGCCTGGGCTTCGGCGGGCGAGGCGATCGGCGTGCCCGCGGGAGGTACCACCGGCGGAGGCGCGGGGGTTACCGGAGCCGGGGGAGTTGCGGGAGCGGGGGGAGATGTGACGGGCGTCACCGGCGCGCGGGAGGGCGACGTGGGCACCCCGGCCGCCGGCTGCGCCGCCTGTTGGGCGATGGTGCGCTGCTCGCGTTGGGTCTTCGCGCGCTCGACCGTTGTGCGCTGCGCTGCGGCGAGCCGGGTGTACAGGGCATCGAGCTCGCTTCGAGCCGACGCGATGGCGGAGGTCTCGGCGTCGACCAGGCTCCGGGCCCGGGCTGCGGCCGCTTCGGCCTCGGTGGCGAGCCGGTCTCGTTCGGCGCGCACGACGTCGGCCTGAGAGCGCTGTGCGGTGACCGCGTTCGCCGACTCTCGGGCCGATCGCGCGAGCTGGGCCGAGAGCCGACCCGTCCTCTCGGCCGTGCTGAGTCCCGAGAGCAGGCTCTCCGGGTCGGCAGAGGTGAGGACCCGGGCGAGGAGGGGGCTGTCGGCCGTCGCTCGTGAGATGGCGACGACCGCAGCGACCACGCGAGCGGCGTGCGCGGTCGCCTCCGCCTCCGTCGCATCGACCTGCGTGTCGAGGGCGGCGACGCGCGCGGCCGCCGTCTCGGCGGCCCCGCGCGCATCCTGCGCGGCAGCTTCTGCGACGAGGGCGTCGTCCGACGCCGACGCGGCCGCTTCTTCCACGGCCGTGAGCTCGGCCTCGATCTCGTTGACGGTCGCGCCACGGGCGGGGCTCGGAGCGGTCAGCAGCATCCCGATCACCAGCGCGACGACGAGCGCGCTGTGACTCGTGTGACGAACGGGACGCATGGGGCAAAGGTAAACGGTCGCGCGGTCTCGGCGCTATCCCGAATCCTGGGGCGCGCCCCGCAGCGGAGCGGCGGCGGCGAGCAGCGCGCTGGTAGGCTGAGTCGGGTTGCTTCGGCAATCCGCTCAATTACATATGAGCTCATGGAGCAGGCCGGCAGGACGCTGGTCCCCTGTGGTGGACTCCCCGTCGCGATAGCCGGGTGGTCGTCTACTGGTGGCCAGTCGCCGGGATCTCACACGGATGCTGTCCGCGTGCCCTTTTCTGCCTGTTCCTGCTCCTTCGATTGCCTCGCGTTGTCATTCGGGCACGCGAGTCTAAACAAAGACGACGGCACCGTCGCGCGTGAGCGCGACAACGTGCTCTCACAAAACAGAAGGAGAGACCTCTTGGAAGGTCCTGAAATCACCGCCGCTGAAGCCGTTCTCGACAACGGCCGTTTCGGCACCCGCACCGTTCGCTTCGAAACCGGTCGTCTCGCGCAGCAGGCGCAGGGCGCGGTCGCCGCGTACCTCGACGAGGAGACGATGCTCCTCTCGGCCACCAGCGCCGGCAAGCACCCGCGCGAAGGCTTCGACTTCTTCCCGCTGACCGTCGACGTCGAAGAGCGCTCGTACGCCGCGGGCAAGATCCCCGGCTCGTTCTTCCGTCGCGAGGGCCGCCCCTCGACCGAAGCGATCCTCGTCTGCCGTCTGATCGACCGGCCGCTGCGCCCGTCGTTCGTCTCCGGCCTCCGCAACGAGGTGCAGATCGTCGTCACCGTCCTGTCGATCGCGCCGGGCGAGTTCTACGACGCGCTCGCGATCAACGCCGCATCCCTCTCGACCCAGATCTCGGGTCTGCCGTTCTCGGGTCCGATCGCCGGTGTGCGCCTCGCGCTCATCCCCGGTGCCGGTGAGACCGCCGACCAGTGGATCGCCTTCCCGACCGTGTCGCAGCTCGAGGAGGCCGTCTTCGACCTCATCGTGGCCGGCCGTGTCATCACCGACGCCAACGGCAACGAAGACGTCGCGATCATGATGGTCGAAGCCGAAGCCACCGAGGGCAGCTGGAACCTCATCAAGGGCGGCGCCGTCAAGCCCAACGAGCAGGTCGTCGCCGAGGGCCTCGAGGCCGCGAAGCCGTTCCTGAAGCAGCTCGTGGATGCCCAGAACGCCGTGGCGAACACCGCGGCCAAGGAGATCCAGTCGTTCCCCGTCTTCCCGGCCTACAGCCAGGAGACCTACGACTTCGTCGCCGGCCGCGCCTACGACAAGCTCGTCCCGATCTACCAGATCGCCGACAAGCAGGAGCGCCAGAACGCCGATGACGAGCTCAAGGCGGCCGTCAAGGCCGAGCTGCTCGCCGCCGTCGAGGCCGGCGAGCTGCCCGCCGTCGCGACGCTGGAGTTCTCGGCCGCATACAAGTCGGTCACCAAGATCATCGTGCGCGGACGCATCCTGTCTGAGGGCGTCCGCATGGACGGCCGCGGCCTGGCCGACATCCGCCCGCTCGACGCCGAGGTGCAGGTCATCCCGCGCGTCCACGGCTCGGCCATCTTCCAGCGCGGCGAAACCCAGATCCTGGGTGTCACCACGCTGAACATGCTGAAGATGGAACAGCAGATCGACTCGCTGTCGCCCATCACGCGCAAGCGCTACATGCACCACTACAACTTCCCGCCGTACTCGACCGGTGAGACCGGCCGTGTGGGAAGCCCGAAGCGTCGCGAGATCGGGCACGGCTTCCTCGCCGAGCGCGCGCTCGTTCCGGTTCTGCCGGCGCGCGACGAGTTCCCCTACGCCATCCGCCAGGTGTCCGAGGCTCTCGGCTCCAACGGTTCGACGTCGATGGGCTCGGTCTGCGCCTCGACCCTCTCGCTCCTGAACGCCGGTGTGCCGCTGCGCGCGCCGGTCGCCGGCATCGCGATGGGCCTCGTCACCGACGAGGTCGACGGTCAGACCCGCTACGCCGCGCTGACCGACATCCTCGGTGCGGAAGACGCACTCGGCGACATGGACTTCAAGGTCGCCGGTACGAGCGAGTTCATCACCGCGATCCAGCTCGACACGAAGCTCGACGGCATCCCGTCGTCGGTGCTCGCCGCCGCGCTGACCCAGGCCAAGGAAGCCCGCCTGACGATCCTCGGTGTCCTGAACGCCGCGATCGACGCCCCCGACGAGATGGCGCCCACCGCGCCCCGCGTCATCAGCGTGCAGATCCCGGTCGACAAGATCGGTGAGCTCATCGGCCCCAAGGGCAAGACGATCAACGCGATCCAGGACGAGACCGGCGCCGACATCTCCATCGAGGAGGACGGCACGGTCTACATCGGCGCCGTCGACGGTCCGTCGGCCGAGGCCGCTCGCGCCCAGGTCAACGCGATCGCGAACCCGACCAACCCCGAGGTCGGCGAGCAGTTCCTCGGAACCGTCGTCAAGATCGCCACGTTCGGTGCGTTCGTCTCGCTGCTCCCGGGCAAGGACGGGCTGCTCCACGTCAGCGAGGTGCGCAAGCTCGCCGGCGGGAAGCGCGTCGAGAACGTCGACGACGTGCTCTCGGTCGGTCAGAAGCTCCTCGTGCGCATCACGAAGATCGACGACCGCGGCAAGCTGTCGCTCGAGCCCGTGACCGACGACCAGGAGGCCGCCGATCAGGAGGGCTCCGCAGCCGCGAGCGAGGGCCCGGAGGCTCCCGCCGAGGGGTGATCCTCCGTCCGGTCCTCCTGACCGGACGATCGTGAATGCCCGTTCCGCTTCGGCGGGGCGGGCATTCGCCGTCTGAAAGCGTTACCGAATATTTATCGGGCGGGTGGGACGGGCGGAGGCCGCGTGCGCTGTCTGCTCTACCCTCGAAGTACGCGGGAATCCAGGACGAGTCGCGAAGTCGAGAACGCCCCCCGCAGCGGAACCGATCAGCAGGGAGTCGCGTGATGTCGGGGTTGAGCGTCGGAGGTACGGCGCCCTTCGGCTCGCCCGCAGCCGGGTTCCCCCACCCGTCGGCTCCGATCCCGGTGCAGGGCGCCGGCGTGGGAAGCGTCGTGCGCGTGGCCCTGGGCGACTCGGGTTTCCACGTCTTCCCCCTCTTCCTCGGGGCTGCCGAGTTCGGCTGGAACGTCGACATCGCCTCCAGTCACGCCATCCTCGACACCTACGCCGAGCTCGGTGGCAACGCGATCCACACCGCAGACAGCTACTCGGCAGGACGCAGCGAGTACATCGTGGGGCAGTGGCTGCACTCCCGCGGAATGCGCGATGACACGGTGGTCGCCGTTCGGGTCGGGGGCCACCCGGATAACCCGGGGCTGGGCTCGGTGTCGCTCGTACGCGCGGTCGAAGCATCCCTCGCGCGCCTCATGACCGACCGGATCGACGTCCTGTACCTCGACGCGACGAGTGACCGGGGTGCAGTACTCGAAGACACCCTCGCCACCGCCGAGTGGCTGGTCGAATCGGGCAAGGTCCGAGCGGTGGGCGCCTACGGGTACACCGCCGCCCAGCTGGTGGAGGCCCGCATCCTCTCGTCGGCCGGATACCCGCGCGTCACCGTCCTCGACGCGCCGTACAACCTGCTGCGTCGTGAGGAGTTCACCGGAGACCTGCGTCTGGTGGCGGGCGCGCAGGCCATGGCCTTCACGCCGTCCCACGCCCTCGAGCACGGATTCCTCGCCGGCGGGCACCGCACGCGCCCGAGCGTCGTGCGCTCCGTCCGTGGTGCGCAGCTCACCGCGAACCTGAACCGCCGCGGGAGCCGCGCCCTGCGCGCCCTCGACGCGGTCGGTGCCGAGCTGGGCCTTCCCGACGCCGCCGTCGCCGTCGCGTGGTTGCTCGCGCAGAAGGTCGTCACCGCTCCGATCGTGAACGCCGTGGCGCCCGAGAACGTGGTCGAGCTCATCCAGGGAGTCGGCGCGCGACTGAGTCGTGCGCACCTCGCCGATATCGCACGCGCCGTCGAGTAACCCGAGCGCTGCCGCGACCCGTGTCGTAGGCTGAAATGCGTGGCACGGAGTACGCCGCCCGACGACGAATCGAGTTGACGTGACGCACTACCTGTATCTCGTGCGCCACGGCGAGCATCAAGACGCGGAGCACGGTCTCACCGATGGTCCGCTCTCGCCGCGGGGGATGCGCCAGGCCGCCCTGATCGCCGATCGGCTGTCGGGGGTGCCTCTCGACGCCGTGTGGCACTCGCCGCTGGAACGGGCCGCCCAGACCGCCGCCGCAGTCGCCGAGCGCCTGCCGTCGGTCTCACCGCAGCCCTCGGCGCTGCTGTTCGACTGTGTGCCGACGGGCATGACCGAAGACACCCCCGGGGCCTACGAGCCCTTCTTCGGCAGCGTCACCGAGGCCGAGGTCGAGGCCGGCAGTGCGCAGATGGCGGACGCGACGAGCGAGTTCCTCGTGCGCAAGCCGGGCGAGGTTCACGAGCTGCTCATCACGCACAACTTCGTGATCGCGTGGTTCGTGCGCGAGGTGCTCCAGACGCCCGACTGGCGCTGGATGACGCTCAACCAGGCGCACTGCGGCCTGACGGTGCTGTCGCAGCGCAAGGGCCGCCCCTGGTCGATGCTCACCCACAACGATCTCGCGCACCTTCCGTTCGAGCTGCGCACCGGCCTTCCCGAGACGATCCCCGTCTAGTTCGCCCCGCCCGCACGAGGGCTTTCGGCCCGCACGCGGGCAATCCCGTCCCGAAAGCCCGCGCCCCGGCCGATAGCCCGCGTCTCGACCGTCGCCGCGCGGGCGGATGCTGCGCGCCGAGCGTGCCCGAAACCTCGCGGCGCGTTCGTGGGGTGCGTGACCGGCCTCAGAAATCTTCCGGAGTGATGCGGAGCCGGGCGAGCGTCGCGGCGGATTCCGCGGAGCCCAACCACGCGAAGTCGTACCGACCGGTCCGCGACGGATCGCGGCTGAGCACTTCGAGGTGCCCGGCCTTCATCTCGCTCACGCTGAGGAACGGCGGATAATCCTCGGTAGACGGCTCGCGTGCGCCATCGCTCCACGCCACGATGTGCCAGACCCACCACTGCATTCGCAGCGGGCTGAACGGCGACCAGAACGAGCCCAGCGTCGTTGCGACGTGGCCCATGACCTCACCGCCGCGAGTGAGCACTCCGACCCCACCGTCGAAGGGCGTGAGCGAGTCATCCGCGACGGGCGGCGTGACGATGGGCACCCGCTCAACCTAGCGGGGCGACGTCGGAAGGGTTCTCGCTACGCGTCCAGCGCCTTCGCGTACCAGCGCGTCGCGTTCGCGTTGTCGTTGTAAGGGTCGATCTGCTCGTAACCCGACCGCGCGTAGAGCGCGCCGGCGGCGTCGAGGGTGTGGTGGGTGTCGAGCACCATCTCGGCGGCGCCGAGAGCGGCGGCTCTGGTCTCGAGGTCGGCGAGCAGCATCCGGCCCCACCCGCGGCCGCGGCCGGCGTCGCACACGTAGAGGTGCTTGACCTCGTAGCGGGTGCCGTGCGGGCCGTCGGCGAGACGGCGGATACCGCCGCATCCGACAGGCTCGTCACCGTCGTACAGGACCACGAAGACGCCGGCCGGCTCGGTGAAAGTGGCGGCCTCCGGGAAGACGGTGCGGTACGTGCCACCCGGGAAGATGGATGCTCGGAGGGCGAAGTACTCCTCGAGCAGACCGTGCGCGTCGGAGTGATCGACCGGCACGGGGCGGATCTCGGTCATGGGTCGAGGGTAGCGCCGTAGGCTGGGGGCATGACGACGCGCGTGACCATCGTGGGCGGTACGGGGAAGCTCGGCGGCGTGATTCGCGAGGTCGTCGAGGCGGAGCCCGGGTTCGAGGTCGTGGGCGTGTTGACGTCGCGCTCCGACCTGGCCGACCTCGACGGGTCCGACCTCGTGATCGACGCCTCCACGCCCGCTGTCTCCCTCGACGTGGTGCGGGCCGCCGTCGAGCGGGGCATCAACGTTCTCGTCGGAACCTCGGGCTGGTCGAACGAGCGCATCGCGCTGGTGCGTCCCCTGGTCGAGAAGGCGGGGACGGGCGTCGTGTTCATCCCGAACTTCTCGCTCGGCTCGATCATCGGTTCGGCCCTCGCGGCCGCCGCGGCCCCGTTCTTCGCATCCATCGAGATCGTCGAAGCGCACCGGGACACCAAGATCGACTCGCCCAGCGGCACGGCCGTGCGCACCGCGGAGATGATCGCGGCCGCGCGCTCGTCGGCGGGCCCGGTCGAGTCGCCCCATGCCGACCAGCGCGCGCGGGGTCAGCAGGTCGCGAGCGTGCCCATCCACTCGCTGCGCCGCCCGGGCGTGGTGGCCCGCCAGGAGACGGTTCTGTCGGGCCCGGGGGAGTCGGTCACGATCGTCCACGACACGATCGAACCGGCGCTCGCCTACGCCCCGGGCATCCGCATCGCCCTCGCCGCCGCCCGCGACGCCCGCGGGGTGATCGTCGGCCTCGACACCTTCATCGACCTCGGCCTGCGCACGCCCCGCGAGCGCGAGACGAAGCCGATCGACGACTCGGGAGTGCCCGGCCAGGTCGCCAGCGCGACGGCCTTCGACCGCGCGACCGACGCATGACCGCTCGCATCGGCGTCGCCGTGATGGCGGTGCTTCTGCTGCTGTACATCGGCCTCGTCGGCCAGCGCGCCTGGGTGCTTCTCTCCAGCGGAGACGGCGTCGGGATCGGCCTCGGCGTGGCCCTCGTCGTGCTGCCCGTGGTGGCCATCTGGGGCCTCGGGCGCGAACTCTGGTTCGGCGTGCGGGCGGAACAGCTCGGCAAGCGGCTCGCCGCCGACAATGCGCTGCCCGCGGAAGAGCTCGAGGTGCGCCCCAGCGGCCGCGTCGTGCGCGACGACGCCGACGCCGTCTTCCCCGCCTACCGGGAAGAGGTCGAGAAGAACCCCGACGACTGGCGCTCGTGGTACCGGCTCGGCCTGGCCTACGACGGCTCGGGCGACCGCCGCCGTGCCCGGGGAGCCATCCGAACCGCCATCAAGCTCGAGTCGGCCACCCGCCGCGCCTGAAGCCGGTTCAGGCGCCGGGCACCGCGTGCGCGACGGCGTCTTCGACGGTCGGCTGCGAGAAGGTGAAACCCGACGCCTCCAGCACCTCGGGCACGACGTGCGCGTCGTTCGTGAGGAGCCCCTCGGTCGCGTCGCGCCCGAGGGCCAGCTTCACCGCGAACACGGGTGCCCGCAGCACGTACGGGCGGTTCATGCGGCGGGCGAGAGCGAAGCCGAGGTCGTTCGCCGTGGCGCGCGTGGGGCCGGTGAGGTTCACCGGTCCGTCGATGTCGCGGGCGATGACGTGCCGGATGGCGGCGACCTCGTCATCGAGCGAGATCCACGGCCACACCTGCGTGCCCCGCCCGATCGGGCCCGACACTCCGAACTTCGTCAACAGCAGCAGCGGTTTGAGTACGCCCCGCTCGTGCACCACGGGCGCGGTGCGCAGCAGCGCCACGCGGGCCTTCCCGCCGGCTCCGCGAGCGGCGTTCTCCCACTCGCCGGTCAGATCGGCCATGAACCCTTCGCCCCGGGGCGAGGTTTCCGTGAGGCGGGCGCCCGGCGCCGAGCCGTAGAAGCCCGTCGCCGAGGCGTTGATGAGAGCCGGGGCGTCCTCGCCCAGCGCGCGGACCGCGCTGGCGAGCGTGCGCGTGGGTGTGATCCTCGACCACAGCAGCGTGCTCTTGTACGACCGCGTCCACGGGAACTTCCCGATGCTCGCGCCGTTGAGGCCCACGACCGCGTCGGCGCCTTCCAGGACGGACGGCGCGAGAGGAGTCGCATCCTGGAGCCACTGCACCTCGTCATCGCGTGCCGGCGGGCGGCGCACGAGCGTCGTCACGGCCACGCCGTCGGCGCGCAAGGAGGCGACGAGGGCCTCGCCGATCAGTCCGGAAGCGCCGGCGACGACGACGCGACGAGGCTCAGGCAAGCGTTGCCTCGAGCGTGATCTCGATACCCGCGAGCGCCTGGGAGACGGGGCAGTTCGCCTTCGCGTCCTGAGCGATCGCGTCGAACGCCGCAGCGTCGATACCGGGGACGACGGCGTTGACGTTCAGGTGGCTGCCGGTGATGCCGGTGCCCGGTGTGAAGGTGACGGATGCTGTCGCATCGATCGATTCCGGCGGAGTGCCGTTCTCGGTGAGCGCGTTGGAGAGCGCCATGCTGAAGCAGGACGAGTGCGCCGCGGCGAGGAGTTCCTCGGGGGTCGTGACCGCATTGGAACCCTCGCTGCGAGCCTTCCAATCGACGTCGAACGTTCCGGCACCCGACGACGCGAGTGCGACGGATCCCGAGCCCTCGAACAGGGTGCCCTTCCAGGCGGTGGTGGCTTCGCTGGTGACCGACATCGTGACCTCCGATAGTTCGCGCCGCGCGGCACGGCACGTCGAGCGCCAGCCTAGCCACCGGGTGGCTGTCACGGGCGTGCCTCGACAGCGGGCGAGCGCCCGTGGTACTCGCGGTGATCAGACGGCCGCGCGGGCCCGACCGATCAGACCCGCGCGCTGGAACACCAGATACAGCTGGCAACCGAGGCAGAGGCCGAAGACCGCGTTGAGGAAGGCCGCGACGAAGGCCATCGCCGCCGCGATCGGCAGCGCCCACGGCACGCCAGCGAGCTGCAGGATGAGGCCCACGGTCACGACGAAGAGTCCGACGCCCTGCGCGAAGCGCGGCGGGCGGGGGTCTTCGAGGTCGCGCGGCGGGGCGAGGCGTGGCTGCACGACCTTGCGGAACAGCACCGCCCACGGCGCGGTGCGCGGCGAGACGACGCCCCAGACGAACAGGAGCGCGACGACGAGCAGCAGCAGGAATGCGGGGTCGAGCACGCGCTGGGCGACCGAGGCGGCCGGCAGCGCCCACGGGTCGGATCCGGCGACGAACGCGAAGTCGCCCGCCGGCGCCGAGGCGAACGCTCCGAAGTTCCCGATGCCGCGAGCCGTCGACAGCCCGACCAGCGAGAGCACGACGGCGATCGCGAGAAGCACGGTCGTCACGGATGCGGCGAAGCGCGGTCCGCGCGGATCGATTCCGCGGGCGGGAGAGTCAGACATCGGCGGTCTCCTCGGCGAGACGGGCGAGCTCGAGCTGCACGACGTGGAGGTTGGGCACCCCGCCGATGCGGGATTGCACCGCGCCGCGGCGGTCGAGGATGAGAGTGGTGGGAGTCTGCATCACCTGGAAGTGCCGGGCGATGTCCGGACGGTGGGTGAGGTCGACGTCGAGATGACGCACCCCGTCGTGCTCGGACGCCAGAGCCGAGAGCGTGCGGTGCACTCCGGGGCAGCGCGAGCACATCTCGGTGCTGAACTGCAGGAGGGTCGCCTGCTCGCCGAGGCTGTCGGCGCCCAGACGTTGCGGCTCCACGATCTCGGATCGCACGTGGGAGCGGGCGCGTCCCTGCCGTACCTGCAGCACCACGCCCACCAGCACGGCTACCGCGAGGAGGGCGGCGAGGCCGATCAGGGCTTCCACGAAAGTCATAGCAGTCCACGCTAATGGCTGTGCGGGCGTCGGAGGCCGGTGATGCCCCTTATGACGCGAGTGGCGTAACAGAGGGCGCGGTGTGGCGGATAAAGTGGCACCCGTGAGCGACGTCGAAGCCAGCCCCGCGACCGAGATCCAGTTCCGCAGCGATGTGACGGTGGAGTTGGTGCGCGCGAGCGCCAGTGACTCCGACGTCCTGTTCGCCGCCCGAGTGTCCACGCAGGGTGAGCAGACCCTCGGCGAGGCTCAGGCCGGCACGGAGGCCTCCGCGAAAGACCGCGGCCTCATCAACTACCTCATGCGCGACCGCCACGGCTCGCCCTTCGAGCACAACTCGATGACGTTCTACATCCAGGCGCCGATCTTCGTGTTCCGCGAGTTCATGCGGCACCGCATCGCCTCCTACAACGAGGAATCGGGCCGCTACCGCGAGCTGCGGCCGGTGTTCTACGTCCCCGCGCCCGAGCGCAACCTCCTGCAGGTCGGCAAGCCCGGCGCATACGAGTTCCTGCCCGGCACGCCCGAGCAGCACGCGTTGGTCGACACCGCCACCCGCGATGCGTCGGAGTTCGCCTTCCTCGCCTACCAGCGGATGCTGGACGCCGGCGTCGCCCGCGAGGTCGCTCGCATCGTGCTGCCGTTGAACATCTACTCGTCGATGTACGTGACGATGAACTCGCGAGCGCTCATGAACTTCCTCTCCCTCCGCACGAAGGTCGAGGGGACGCATTTCCCGTCGTTCCCGCAGCGCGAGATCGAGATGTGCGCCGAGAAGATGGAATCCATCTGGACCGGGCTGATGCCGCTCACCCACGCGGCCTTCAACGCCAACGGCCGCGTCTCGCCGTAGTCAGTCCTCGTCTATCGAGACGATCCACCCGACCCCGACCAGTACCCGGCGGTCCGGGGGAGGGCCGGTAGGCGAAGCGGGCTGCTCGTGCGGGGGCGTGGAATCGTCGGTGAGGCGGATGCCGTCGACGGGACGCGTCGTGGTGCTTTCGGGCACCGGCTCCGCCACGACGACGTACCGAGAGGGATACGAGCCGATACGCATCCCGTTCTCGAGCTCTCGACCGACGAAGGGCCAGTCCTCGCCCGTCGGCGGCGCCACGGCGTGAGGGGGTGCGCCGAAGCCCGGGCGCCGGAGCTCATGGTGCTCGATCTGTTCCACCTGGACGGCCGCGATGGCGGTGACTCTGCCGCGCACGCGGTCGAGGAATTCCTCTTCGTGGTGTGATTCGACAGCATCTATCGTGGCAGCGAGATCCGCCCCGAGCAGTTGCGTCAACTCGTGAGAGGCCCCGCGACGGGCGACGCCGAAGTCCACGGCATCCCCGACCCGGAAAGGATCCCCGCAGCAGCTCCACTCCCATCCGGTCAGCCAGGCACGCGTCATCGCGCCAGATTATCGACAGGCCTAGGCTGGCCGCCATGGCGCGCACGGCACTGATCACGGGGGCGAGTTCGGGCTTGGGCGCCGAGTTCGCCCGCCAGCTCGCGGCGCGCGGGGTCGGACTGGTGCTGGTCGCCCGCGACCGGTCGGCGCTCGAGGCCGTGGCTGCCGAGGTGCGCGGTGGGCGCGCCGCCGTCGAGGTGCTGGTCGCCGACCTCCTCGACCCCGACCAGCGCGACGCGGTCGCGGCGCGGTTGGCCGACCCGCAGCATCCGATCGACATGCTCGTGAACAACGCCGGGTACGGACTCGACCTCGCGTTCGAGACCAACGACGTCGACGACGAGGCGCGGCACCTGGCTCTGCACGTGGAGGTGCCGATGCGGCTGATGCACGCGGTGCTGCCGCGCATGCTCGAGCGGGGGAGCGGGCGCATCGTCAATGTCGCCTCCGTCGCCGGCTTCGTGCCGCGCGGCACCTACGGTGCGGTCAAGGGCTGGCTCATCCAGTTCAGTCGCTGGGCGAACGCCCGTTATCGACGGCGAGGGGTCACCGTGACCGCGGTGTGTCCGGGATTCGTGCACACGAACTTCCACGAGCGGCTCGGACTGCCGCCGGGAGAAGAGGGCGTTCCGAACGGGATGTGGTTGGAGGCGCCGGCGGTGGTGTCCGAAGCGCTCCGCGACGTCGCGCGCGGTCGGTCCGTCTCCATCCCGTCGGCACGGTACAGGGCGCTCGTCGCGCTGTCGCGCGTGCTGCCGGACGCGCTGGTGATGCGGGCCGCCGAACGCGGGCGCTGAGTCCGGCGCGATCCCCGGAGGACATGTCACGGAGGGCGGACGATATCGTGCACGCCGGTCCTCCGCCGGTGAGATCTCCTCAGTTCGTGCGGGGTCGGCCTCCAGCCAGCGGCCCGCGGACCGATAGCCTGGACCCATGACGCACACGGGCAATCCTTTCGGACAGGTTCTCGTCGCGCTCGTCACTCCGATGACGGCCGACGGCGAAGTCGATTGGCCCGCGGTCGAGAAGCACATGGACGCCGTCATCACGGCGGGCGCCGACGGCATCGTCGTCACGGGCACCACGGGCGAGACGTCGACCCTGACCGACCCCGAGAAGATCCGCCTCGTCGAGGTCGGCAAGGACGTCGCCGCGGGTCGGGCCAAGATCGTCACCGGCGGCGGCTCGAACGAGACCGCCCACGCCATCGAGCTCTACCGCGCGAGCGAGAAGGCCGGCGCCGACGGCATCATGATCGTCACGCCGTACTACAACAAGCCCACCCAGGCGGGCATCCTCACCCACTTCCGCCTCGTCGCCGACGCCACCGATCTCCCCGTGATCCTCTACGACATCCCCGGACGCACGGGTGTGCCGATCCGGTACGAGACGATCCTGCGCCTGGCGAAGCATCCGAACATCCTCGCCATCAAAGACGCCAAGGGTGACTTCAGCGAGGTCAGCCGCGTGCTCAACCAGACCGACCTCATGTACTTCTCCGGCGACGACGCCAACGTGCTCCCGCACCTCGCGATCGGCGCCACGGGCCTCATCGGGGTCACCGCGAACATCGCGGCTGCCCCGTACCGCACGATCGTCGACGCGGTGAACCGCGGTGATCTCGCCACGGCGACAGCCGAGCACCAGCGCCTCGAGCCCCTCGTGCGCGCCGTCATGACCCACGTACCCGGCACGGTGTCGGCGAAGTACATCCTGCACGGCCTCGGCCGCATCGGCAGTCCGCGCGTGCGCCTGCCGCTCGTCGGTCCCGAGGAGTGGGAGGCCGCCGCGATCGAGGACGAGCTCGACCTCGTGCGCGACGTGCCCGGCGCCGATTTCTCCAACTTCCGCCCCGACCGCAACGCCGCCGCCGGTGGCGCACTGCCGAAGGTGCACGGCACGACCAGATAACGACGCTCGCGCGGAAGAGCTGCGCGGGCACAGAGAGCGGATGCTGCGCACGCGGCGTCCCGAGGAGGCAATCCATGCCCACCACCGTCTACGACCCGCCCGCCCTCGCCCCCGGCACGCTCCGCGTGTACCCGCTGGGCGGACTCGGCGAGGTCGGACGCAACATGACCGTCTTCGAGTACGAGGGGAAGCTCCTCGTCGTCGACTGCGGAGTGCTGTTCCCCGAGGAGCACCAGCCCGGTGTCGACCTGATCCTGCCCGACTTCTCGCCGATCAAGCACCGCCTCGACGACATCGTCGGCATCGTGCTCACCCACGGTCACGAAGACCACATCGGCGCCGTGCCGTACCTCCTCAAGCGCAAGGGCGACCTGCCCCTCATCGGTTCGGGTCTGACGCTCGCGCTGATCGAGGCGAAGCTCAAGGAGCACCGCATCAAGCCGTACACGCTGACGGTGAAGGAAGGGCAGCGCGAGCAGGTCGGCCCGTTCGACCTCGAGTTCATCGCGGTCAACCACTCCATCCCCGACGCCCTCGCCGTGGCGATCCGCACGCCCGCGGGCCTGGTGCTGGCCACCGGCGACTTCAAGATGGACCAGCTGCCGCTCGACGGCCGCATCACCGACCTCCGCGCTTTCGCCCGGCTGGGGGAGGAGGGCGTCGACCTCTTCCTGGTCGACTCCACCAACGCCGAGGTGCCCGGGTTCACCCCGACCGAGCGCAGCATCGGCCCCGTGCTCGACCAGGTCATCGCGAAGGCTCCGCGCCGGGTGATCGTCGCAAGCTTCTCGAGTCACGTGCACCGCGTGCAGCAGGTGCTGGATGCGGCGGCAGCCAATGGGCGCCGGGTCGCGCTCATGGGCCGCAGCATGGTGCGCAACATGACGATCGCCGAGCAGCTCGGCTATCTGAAGGTGCCCGACGGGGTGCTCGTCGACTACAAGAAGGCCCGCGATATCCCCGACGACAAGATCGTCTACATGTCGACCGGTTCGCAGGGCGAGCCGATGGCCGTCCTCAGTCGCATGGCCAACCTCGATCACGAGATCGAGCCCGGCCCCGGCGACACCGTCATCCTCGCCTCGAGCCTCATCCCGGGCAACGAGAACGCGGTGTACCGCGTGATCGACGGCCTGACCAAGCTCGGCGCGAACGTCGTGCACAAGGGCAACGCCAAGGTGCACGTCTCGGGCCACGCCGCCGCGGGCGAGCTGATCTACTGCTACAACATCCTGCAGCCGAAGAACGTGCTCCCCATCCACGGCGAGTACCGCCACTTGACGGCGAACGCCAAACTCGCACAGGAGACCGGCATCCCCGCCGAGCGCACGATCCTGGGCGAGAACGGTGTCGTCGTCGACCTGCGCGACGGTGTCGCCACGGTCGTCGGCCAGCTCGACATCGGCTTCGTCTACGTCGACGGGTCGACCGTCGGCGAGATCACCGACGCCGATCTCAAGGACCGCCGCATCCTCGCCGAGGAGGGCTTCATCTCGGTCATCGTCGTCGTCGACTCGGCCACCGGCCGCGTCGTCACGGGGCCCGAGATCCACGCGCGAGGCTTCGCCGAAGACACCAAGGTGTTCGAGGCCGTGAAGCCGAAGATCGCCGCCGCTCTCGCGGAGGCCGCGAAGTCGGGCGTCCGCGACCCGCACGCGCTGTCGCAGATCGTTCGGCGCACGATCGGCCGCTGGGTCAACCAGTCGCTGCGCCGTCGACCGATGATCGTGCCCCTCGTCATCGAGGCGTAGAAATCCGCCGAGGCGGGCAGGCCGGGGATCGCTAGTATTCCGGGCATGCCCGCCTTCGTCGTTCGCGCCGCCACGCAGTCCGACGGCGCGTTCCTGGCCGACATGGTCGTGGAGGCGGCGAACTGGAGGGAGGGCGCGGCCCGCCCGCGGCACGAGGTGCTCACCTCCGCCGATTATCAGCGCTATCTCACCGGCTGGATGCGGCCGGCCGACGTGGGCGTCGTCGCCCAGGTGCCGACGGGGGAGGCCGTCGGTGCGGCGTGGTTCCGGCTCTTCCCGCGCAGCGAACCGGGGTTCGGGTACGTCGGCACGGGGGTGCCCGAGCTCGTCATCGGCGTCCGCCCGATCTGGCGGGCGCACGGGATCGGGCGGATGCTGCTGCACCGTCTCGCCGACGAGGCACGGGCCCGCGGGTACGCGCGCCTGAGCCTCAGCGTCGAGCGGGGCAACTACGCCGTCGCGCTCTATCGATCGGAGGGGTTCGCGGTCACCCAGAGCGGCATCGGCCGCGACACCATGGTCAAGCTCCTGCGCTGATCGCCGCGTCGTTCCGGGCAAACGTCGTAGGTCACGCCTACCGTGGAGGCATGCCCCGCAGTACTCCGGCGACCAGCGGTCGCGCGCCCGCGAAGAGCGCCTCACGCGCCCGCAAGCCCGCGCCCGCACCCAAGAAGTACGTCGGCGAGCCCGACAAGCCGGCCGTCGCCGTCCGAGCATGGCTCGGCGTCGCCCACGCCGTGGGGGGTGTGTTCCGCGCGTTCGGCCCGGAGAATCTCGAGAAGGATCAGCGCCGCGACGGCCTGCCCTTCCTCCTGGTGCTGCTCGCGGCCGCCGGGGCGACCGTCGAGTGGTTCTTCATCGGCTCCGACGTCGCCGCCGCCATCAGCGCCTACTCGGTCGGCGGTCTCATCGGTCGTGAGGCCTTCGTCTTCCCGGTGCTGCTGCTGCTGCTCGCGGGATGGCTCTTCCGCCACCCCTCATCCGTGCACGACAACGGTCGCATCGGCATCGGCTTCGCCCTCTTCGTGATCGCGGTGGCGGGCTTCTGCCACGTTCTCGGCGATCGTCCCCAGCCGAGTGCCGGGCTCCCCGCCCTGAGCTCCGCCGGAGGTCTTTTCGGCTGGATGGCCGGCGAACCTCTCGCGATGCTCATCACGCCGATCGGCGCGGGCATCGTGCTCTCGCTCGTGGGTATCCTCAGCATCCTGATTCTGACCAAGACTCCGCCGAACCGCATCGGCACCCGTCTCGGCGACCTGTACGCCTGGATGTTCGACGCCGAACGGGCGGCTCCGTCCGACCGCTCGAAAGACGCCGCCGTCGACACCGACGACGACGAGTCCGGCCGCGAGGCGCGCCCGTGGTGGCGTCGCAATCGATCGGGTCGTGAAGAGGACGCCGACGGTGCGCTCGGCTCGCAGGATCTGACCGAACTGCTCACCCCGGGGACGTCCGAGGGCGGGTTCGAGCAGGTCTTCGAGGCGCCGGAGGCGCCGCCGCTCCCGCCGATGCCCGACGCGCTGACAGAGGTGTTCGCGCGTCCGACGATCGCCACGCCGCCTGCCGCGGCCGTGAGCCTGCGCGACGATTCCGACAGCGCCGACGACGAGCTCGGCACGATCTCGGGGCTCGGCGGCGACAGCGCCGGCATGCCGCCGACATCCGACTACCGTCTGCCGTCCGACACGGCGTTGGCTGCCGGCCCGCCGCACAAAGAACGCTCCGCGGCGAACGACGCGGTGGTGAAGGCTCTCGAGAGCGTTCTCCAGCAGTTCTCGGTCGATGCCAGGGTCACCGGCTTCTCGCGCGGACCGACCGTCACGCAGTACGAGATCGAGCTCGGGCACGGAGTCAAGGTCGAGCGCATCACCGCGCTCACGAACAACATCGCCTACGCCGTCGCCTCGAACGAGGTGCGCATCCTCGCGCCGATTCCGGGCAAGAGCGCGATCGGTGTCGAAATCCCCAATGCCGACCGCGAGATCGTCACGCTCGGCGATGTGCTCCGCTCGGGCAACGCCGCAGCATCCACCCACCCCATGACGATCGGTGTCGGCAAGGACGTCGGCGGCGGTTACGTCGTCGCCAACCTCGCGAAGATGCCTCACCTCCTCGTCGCGGGTTCCACCGGTTCGGGTAAGTCCAGCTTCGTGAACTCGATGATCACGAGCCTGCTGATGCGCGCCAAACCTTCCGAGGTGCGCATGGTGCTCATCGACCCGAAGCGCGTCGAGCTGACGTCGTACGCGGGCGTTCCGCACCTGATCACGCCCATCATCACGAACCCCAAGAAGGCGGCCGAGGCGCTGCAGTGGGTCGTGAAGGAGATGGACATGCGGTACGACGACCTCGCGTCGTTCGGGTACCGGCACATCGACGACTTCAACAAGGCCGTCGTCTCTGGCGAGGTCACGCTGCCTGTCGGCAGTGAGCGCGTGCTGAAGCCCTACCCGTATCTGCTGGTGGTCGTCGACGAGCTCGCCGACTTGATGATGGTGGCCCCTCGCGACGTCGAGGACTCCATCGTGCGCATCACCCAGCTCGCCCGCGCCAGCGGCATCCACCTCGTGCTGGCGACCCAGCGCCCGTCGGTCGACGTCGTCACCGGGCTCATCAAGGCCAACGTGCCTTCGCGTCTCGCGTTCGCCGTCACCAGCGTGACCGACTCGCGCGTCATCCTCGACCAGCCCGGCGCCGACCGCCTCATCGGCCAGGGCGATGCGCTCTTCCTGCCGATGGGCGCCAACAAGTCGCTGCGCGTGCAGGGCGCGTGGGTCAGCGAGTCCGAGATCGAGAAGGTCGTCGCCCACGTCACGAACCAGGCGCGTCCCGAGTACCGCTCCGACGTCGCCGCATCCGCCGAGCGCAAAGAGATCGACGCCGACATCGGCGACGACCTCGAGCTCCTGCTCGCGGCCGCCGAGCTGGTCGTGTCGACCCAGTTCGGGTCGACCTCGATGCTCCAGCGCAAGCTCCGCGTGGGCTTCGCCAAGGCAGGGCGTCTCATGGATCTCATGGAGTCGCGCGAGATCGTCGGCCCGTCCGAGGGGTCCAAGGCCCGTGACGTGCTGGTGACGAACGAGCAGCTCCCCGCCGTGCTCGCGCGCCTGCGCGGCCAGGACGCACCGGCCCCCGACCCGGTCGACGCGCAGTTCGAAGGGCTCGAGGTCGTCGACGGCGACGAGGGCGATGAAGACATGTGGCAGCTGACCGGGAGAGACTGATGTCCGTGCCCCGTCAACTCCCCAACGCGATCACGATCGTGCGCATCCTGTGCGCGCCGATCTTCCTCTGGATGCTGCTCGCAGACGGTGGTGACGACGGAGCCCTTCGCTGGTGGGCGGCCGTGCTGTTCATCGTCGCGATCGCCAGCGACGGAATCGACGGGTACATCGCCCGCCGGTACGACATCGTGACCGATCTGGGCAAGTTGCTCGATCCGATCGCCGACAAGGTGCTCACGGGCGCCGCGTTCGTCGGGCTGTCGATCCTGGGCGAGCTCGACTGGTGGGTGACCATCATCGTCCTCGTGCGGGAGATCGGCATAACGGTCTACCGATTCATGGTCGTGAGCGATCACGTCCTGGCCGCGGCATGGATGGGCAAGCTGAAGACGGTCGCGCAGTCGATCGCCCTCTCGCTCGCGCTCCTTCCGCTCGCGGCGGTCGTGGGGGACTGGATCGTGTGGCTGAACATCGTCACGATGTGGGCCGCGGTGATCCTGACGATCGCGAGCGGTCTCGACTACGTCGTATCCGAGGTCCGCGGCGCCCGGAAGCGTCGTACCGCGTGATCGACGGGCTGCCCGACGATCTCGAGTCCACGCTCGTCCGTGATCCGCAGGAGAGCGCCGCACGCTTGATCGACAGGCTCGCCGAACTCGGCTGGTCGGTGGCGGTCGCCGAGTCGCTCACCGGCGGCCTGGTCGTCTCGTCGCTGGTCGGTGTGCCCGGTGCGTCGCGGGCGCTGCGCGGAGGCATCGTCGCCTATGACTCGGCGATCAAGCAGTCGCTGCTGGGTGTGGATCCCACGCTCCTGGAGGCGCACGGCGCGGTGCACCCCCGCGTCGCGCGGCAGATGGCCAAGGGCGTCCGCGCCGCGCTGGTCGTCGGCGGGCGACCCGCCGACGTCGGCATCGCGACGACGGGTATCGCCGGCCCCGAGTCGCCCGACGGGCAGCCGGTCGGAACGGTGCATATCGCGATCTCCACCCCGTTGGGAACCCGCGTCGATTCCCTCGAGCTGACCGGCGACCGCGAGGCCATCCGGCAGGAGTCCGCGCGCATCGCTGTGCGTCGCGCTCTCGCGGCGCTGTGAGATCCGCCGCGAGCAGCGGGAACAGAACGTGTTTCTGCTCCGTTACATTCGGCGATTCCCACCCTTTGTCCAGCGCACGGCGCTAGATTTGCAGAGCAGGTGTTGTACCGTTGTCCACTCGGATAGACGGCGGAATCGAAGTGAGGAGGGGCCCCAAATGATCCTGGTACGTCAAGAGATCGGTGAAGTCCTTCGTGATCTCCGCCAGCAGAAGGGTCGCACCCTTCGTCAGGTCGCGAGCCGTGCGAGTGTGGCGCTGGGTTACCTCAGCGAGGTCGAGCGGGGTCAGAAAGAGGCGTCGAGCGAGATCCTCGCTTCGGTTGCAGAGGCACTCGACGTGCCCATCTCCACGATCATGCGCGAGGTCGGCGACCGGCTCTCGGTGATCGAGGGCCTGCAGACCTTCCCCGACGTCGTTCCCGACGACCTGGTGGCCTCTGTCGAGCCCCAGCTGTCCCTGCGCTGAGCGCACTCTTCGTCGACTGTGCGTCGTAGCGAGTTCGATCGAGCCGTCTCCGACGAGTTCGGCCCGCAAGGCGATTCGCTCGCCGCAGACCTGTCGCTGATGGCGCTCGGCGGCCGAACCGCGCGTGAGGCCTTGACGGCGGGCGTGCCTCCGCGAGACGTCTGGCTGGCGCTGTGCGCCGAGACCGACGTCCCCGAGAGTCGCCGGTACGGCGCAGGACGCCTCGAACCGCGTCGGCGCTGACGGAAATCACCGACGAATCCGACCTCGCTCCCGTCGGCGTGTCATCGAAGAAGTGTTCGATACCGGCGTAGTCTCCTGCACAGTGGTGTTCGAGGACGTGAGTGTCCGCGTTCGGGCGCAGCCCCGGCTCGATGTCGGTGGCCCTCCCTAGCGTGGACATCGTCGGATGACACCCACGCCTTGTCTCTGCATCCCCGCCGTCGGCGAGGAGCGCGACAGCCTACAGGCGACGGAACGCGAACAAGAGGAGCACGTCATGCCATCACCCGCAGACCGCGAGAAGGCCCTGGAATCGGCACTCGCCCAGATCGATCGGCAGTTCGGAAAAGGCTCGGTCATGCGACTGGGCAGCGACGACCGTGCTCCCGTCGAGGTCATCCCCACCGGATCCATCGCGCTCGACGTCGCTCTCGGGGTCGGCGGACTCCCGCGCGGCCGCATCATCGAGATCTACGGTCCCGAGTCTTCGGGTAAGACCACCCTGACGCTCCACGCGATCGCCAATGTCCAGCGAGCCGGTGGCATCGCCGCGTTCATCGACGCCGAGCACGCCCTCGACCCCGACTATGCGAAGAAGCTCGGTGTCGACATCGACTCCCTGCTGGTGTCGCAGCCCGACACCGGTGAGCAGGCCCTCGAGATCGCCGACATGCTCGTGCGTTCGGGTGCCGTCGACCTGGTCGTCATCGACTCCGTCGCAGCCCTCGTGCCGCGCGCCGAGATCGAAGGCGAGATGGGCGATTCCCACGTCGGTCTGCAGGCACGTCTCATGTCGCAGGCACTGCGCAAGCTGACCGGTGGCCTGAACACGACCAACACGACGATGATCTTCATCAACCAGCTGCGCGAGAAGATCGGTGTCTTCTTCGGTTCGCCCGAGACGACCGCCGGCGGAAAGGCGCTGAAGTTCTACGCTTCGGTGCGCCTCGACATCCGACGCATCGAGACCCTGAAGGACGGCACCGAGGCGGTCGGAAACCGCACGCGTGTGAAGGTCGTCAAGAACAAGATGGCCCCGCCCTTCAAGCAGGCGGAGTTCGACATCCTCTACGGCATCGGAATCTCGCGCGAGGGCAGCCTCATCGACTTCGGGGTCGAACACGCGATCGTCAAGAAGTCGGGTGCGTGGTACACCTACGACGGCGAGCAGCTCGGGCAGGGCAAGGAGAACGCCCGCAACTTCTTGCTGAAGAACCCCGACATGGCCACCGAGATCGAGTCGAAGATCAAGAGCAAGCTCGGTATCGGCGGCGCCCGCGACGACGCCTCCGTCTCAGACGAGCTCGCGGCTCGCCGCCCCGCCTGACATGGCGCCGATCGACGGGGGTGAGAGCGAGGAATCCGCTCTCGCCCCCGTGATCCCGCTTTTCGGCGGTGAGTATTCCGGGCGCCGGGAAGCCCCGCGCAGCGACCGCCCGCGTTCGGTGCCACCGGAGGCGCCACGGGCGGAGGCATCCCGCGGCGACACCGAGATCCCGTGGCACGCGAGTTGGGTCACCCCCGAATCCAACGCTCGGCGATCGTCGGAGGGCCGGAGGGCCGCCGAGGTGTCGGCCGACGACGGAGCGCCCGGTGCCGAGGCGGTCGATCCGAGCGAGGTGCGCGACGCGGCTGAGGCGAGTCTGCTTCGAAAGCTCCGGACGAGGCAGTTGTCCGTTTCCGAGTCGCGGGGTGTGCTCATCGCTGCGGGAATGACCGGCGGTGCCGCCGACGAGCTCTTGGACCAGTTCGAACGCCTCGGGTACCTCGATGATGTGTCGCTGTCCCAGCAGCTCGTGCGGGCGGCCGTCGAGCGCAAGGGGCAGGGGCGGCAGGCCATCTCGCCACTTCTGACACGGCGAGGCATCCCGCGTGACGTCGTCGAGACCGTCCTGTCGGAGATGCCCGATGACGATCTCGAACGCGCTCTCGAGTTCGCACGCACCAAGGCGCGTTCTCTGGGAGCGCGTGACCGAGAGACGGCCTTGCGGCGGCTTCTCGGTCAGCTCGCCCGACGCGGCTACCCCTCGTCGGTGTCGATGACTGCCGCTCGTCAGGCGCTCGACGAGCTGTAGGCATCCGACCTCGCGTCGATCGACTCGTCTCAGAGGCCTCGCACGGTGTGCGTCTTCTGCGACGTGCCGCCGCGCGGAGCGACGGTCCGCCCCAGTTCCACGCGCGACGCCGCGCCCAGCTTCGTGCGCGCCTGGTAGACGTGGGACTCGACTGTGCGCACCGAGAGATAGAGACGCTCGGCGATCTCGCGGTTGCCGAGGCCTTCTGCGACCAGCAGCGCGATCTCGCGTTCGCGACGCGTGAGCTCCACGTCGGTGGTGGCAGACGACGCGCCGCGCTGAGCGCCGTTCGGTGCCGGTGAGTCGCGCGCGATACCGATGCCGCGCGTGGGACCGTTGTCGCCCCACGTCGTCGCTCGTCGCATGGCCGCGACGAGGTCGCGCTCGGGGTCGTCGAGTGCCGACAACGCTTCGGCTGCGGCGGACAGCCTCTGCGTCGCCGGTGCGTCGGAGGACGCGGCCATCCGCTGCATCCGGGGGAGGGCGTCGTCATCGGCACCCAGGGCCACCATCTGGAAGAGATCGCGCGCCTGGAGCGCGGGTGCTGTCTCGGAGGCCGTGACAGCGGAGCGGGCGGCGTCGAGGGCCTCGGTGGGTTGACCGAGTGCGGTGAAGACATACGTCTGCGCGACCATTCGCGCGTGCTCGAGGGTCGGCAGACCGTCGAAGGCCGCAGGGTCCATACGGTCGAGCAGCTGGCGCGCTTCGTGGGCGTGGTCGAAGAGCGCGAGCGAATGCGCGACGGCGATCTGCGCCAGCGGCACCAGGTCTGCGGCGGCGGGTGGCCGTGCCCGGCGCACCGCGACATCCAGCTCGCGCGCGGCGCGTTCGGGGTCTGCGGTGACGGCGTAGGCGCACGACAGCACGAGGCCGGCCGTCGCAATCGACTCCGCATCGCCTTGGCGGGCGGCCGCGTCGACCTCGCCGCCGAGCCTCGCCAGCACCGGACCGAGATCGGTATCAGCCACCGCGCCCGCCACGATCTCGCTGCAGGCGATCCGCAGCCGGTCGACCGTCGTGATCGGTGTGATGCCTCCACGCTCTCCGGCGGTGCGGTGAACCCGCAGGAACCATGTCTGCGCCTCACTCACGGCTCCGAGGCACGAGTGCCCGAGCCCGGCGAGGGCGGCCGCTCGAACGCGCAGGGACGCCGAGTTGCTCTGCTGGGCGAAGACCGCCTCGGCGATCGCCACGGCCGATGACCACTCCATACGCGCGCCGAGGATGTCGGCGCGCATCATGGCGAGTTCTGCGGAGCCGCGGGGGTCGGGGCACTCCACCGCGGCCACCCGGTCGACGGCTGCCTCGAGGGCATCGGCGTTCGTCGGTCCGGCGAGCCCCACCACGCGGACGCACCGAAGGAGGGTCGTGGCGTCGACGAGGACCCCCGAGAGACTCTCGATCAACGCATCGACGTCGATGGTGCCGCCCTGAGCCGCCCGCCCGAACTCATGCTCCAGAAGGAGGAAGGCGTCATCGTCGTCCCGCAGGCCGAGGCTCGCGTGTGCGACGGCCTGCGCGGGCTCGCCCTGGTCGTTCGCCCGTCGGGCCGCCTCGAGCGAGGCCTTGTTGCGGATCGCGGGCGGTACCGATTCGTAGTCGGGTCCGAGGGAGCCCTCCTGCAGCCATGATTGTGCGGCGAGCACGGCGAGCGGCGGGCACCACCACTCGCTCGACGGTGCGAACATTCGACGAATCGCGCCGTCCAGGAGCGGCGTGACCGCGTCGGCTCCCCTTCGTCGCTCGACCTCGTGAGCAAGTGCGGCGTTGGCCGTCAGGCGATGGGTCGGGGTCGCGTCGTCGTGCACGAGGCGCGCGTTGACGAGTGAGTCGAGGGCGGCCGTGGGCAGGAACCGCGCGGCGTCGGCCCGGGAGATGCCGGGAACCCTGCCCAGCGTCGCCAGCGTGCTCCTCTCCACGGACGTCAGCTGAGCGCCGTGTGCCGCGAGGGCGTCGGAGAGACGCCCGTTGGGCAGGCTCTCACGCATCGCATCGATGGGATCCCGGCCGCGCCGGAGGGCGTGACCGGCCTCGGCGGCGAGTTCTCTCAGCAGCATCCGGGAACCGTCGGCCAGGGCGACGATCGACGCACGCGTCATGGCGTCGAGTTCGGGTGCAGCGAACTGGTCGAGGAGAAGATCTGCGTCACGTGGTGTGAGGGCTGCGAGGTCGATTCGTTCCGCGAGGCCCCGCAGCCAGAGATCGGTTGCCATCTGAGCCGCATCGGGGTTGCCGTCGGCCGGCCGTGTCGACCCTTCGCGCGACACCGTGAGAGCGAACAGTACGGTCGCGTGCCCGCTGTAGACCGCACGCACGACGGCAGACACCGAAGCCGAATCCAGCTCTTGCGCGTCGTCGATGATGACGATCGGACGCTCGGTCTCCTCGGGCCGGCCGTCGCGGAGGCGCGCGGCGCGCGGGTCTCTCGACGCCGTCAGCGCTCCGTGCGGCACCGCGGCGTGCGGCCCGATCGAGCGCAGGACGACAGGCTCGTCCGAGGTCGTCGACAACCGGCCTATCACCTGCCGGAGAAAGTGGCTCTTCCCACTTCCGAGCGGACCGACGAGAACGATGCTCGTGCCCGTTTCCAGCAGATCGATGACGCGCGCTACATCGCGATCGTCACCTATGACGCCGTCGTCATCTCGATGAGTTCTCATGCTTTCGCGGCCCCCACTTGTGCACCTGACAGAGAGAGTCGCGGCTCAGCCCTGCCGCGCGGATCTTCAACCCTACTGATCTCGTACTACCCGGTAGCGGAAGAATCCCCCCAACCGACCACTGGGGTACGACACCAGTACCGCGAAAATTACCCGCATCGTGCTCTGGGTCCAAGGGGTTGCGCTCCCTATCCGGATCGGCTTTCGCATCTTTCACCGGGAACGCTGCGCGGGGCGCGTGCGTCGGCCCACCGCGCTCTAGCGTCCTCACAGATCACACGATCGCCGGTGTGCGTAGGGCCCTCCGGACGCAGGAGACGAGCGGGAGTAGACATGGAAACACAGGAGCGGCGTCGAGCGACGCGACGGAAGGTCTTCGCGGTCACGGCGGGTGCCGCCGTGCTCGGATTGGGCGTATCGGCCACGCTGGCCGCGTGGACCGACACCGAGTGGGTGTTCGGCGGCAACGGCGCCGGCGGGCCCGGGGTCGGCACGTCGACGTTCGAGGTTCAGCAGAACACCGTGCCACCCTTCGCGGACGCGACGTGGACCGACGAGGAGGAGAACCCCGGCGGCGAGATCGTCTTCGGCCTCGCCGCGCTGGCGCTCTCGCCCGGCGACGCGGTCTACGCGCCGGTCGCCCTGCGAACGACTGTCGCGTCGGTTGCCGGTGAGGTGGAGCTCCAGCCCGCCGTCCCCGCCGCCGGGGTGGCGGTGACCGACCCCGACGACCTGCTCCTTGCCGCCCTCGGTGTGCGTGTCGTCACCGACGACGCCCCCTTCACGTGCGACGCCACCGCATTCAGCGGTGCACCCGGCGCGCCCGTGCTCATCGCCGACGGGCCGCTGCTCGCGTCCGGCGGCACGTCTGCGCAGTCGCTCCTCGCTGCGGCGGACTCCACCCAGTACTACTGCTTCGAGGTCTCGCTGCCCGACCCCTTCGTCCCGGCCGCAGGCGTGGACGTCGAGGACTACATGGGCCTCACCGGCGCTCCCGCCTGGCAGTTCGCGGCCACGTCCTGACACCCGTCGTGCCCTCTCTCACCGAGGCGCCGGCCCGCGGACCCGCGCACCACGCGCGGGCCGGCGGGCCGGTCGCGGCGCACGCGGCAGCGACTCCGCGACGTCGGGACGTCGTTCGAGATGCCGTCATCGCGGTGCTCGGAGTGGTCGGGATCCTCACGATCGTGTGGCTCGTCGCGTCCGCCGCGCTCGGGCTGTCGATCATCGTCTTCGTGACGGGATCGATGGGCCCGTCGCTGCCGACGGGATCGGCCGCCGTGGTCCGGGAGGTCGCGGCGTCGGAACTCGCGGTGGGAGATATCGTCACGGTGCCACGCCCGAACTCCACGGCGCCGGTCACCCACCGGGTCGTGGCGATCGACGGCGTACCCGGCAACGCGCAGGCCCGCAGCCTCGTGCTTCGCGGCGACGCGAACACGATCGACGATCCCGACCCGTACATCGTCGAGGACGTGCGTCGCGTCATGGTCGGTGCGCCCGGAGCGGGGTGGGTGGTGATCGCGGCGAAGACTCCCGCCGCGATGGGGGGGATCACTCTCGTGGTCGCCGCCGCGGTCGCGTGGGCGCTGTGGCCTGCCCCCGCTTCTCGCGTCCCGCGACCGCAGTAGAGGAACCCCGGATGCCCTTCCCACGCCTCCCTCTGCGACGCACCGTCGCGGCGGTGCTGACCGCCGTGGTCTCACTCGCGCTGCTGGTCGGCGGGGGCCTCATCGCCGGCGCCGCTGCCCGCGCGGCGTTGGTCGACGTCCCGCCCACGGGGCATCCCGGCCGACTGGTGCTGTCTTCCGATCCGTACCCCGCGGAGTTCCTCGATCTCAGCCCGGGCGATCCGTCTTACTGGCAGGTGGCCGCCCGCCTCGAGGACGCCGTCGGAGCCACACTCTCGGTGCAACTGCGCAAGACCGGCGAACTCGTATCGCACCCGCGGGGGCTCGAGATGACCGTGGACGAATGCGACGTCCCCTGGACCGGCCTGGGCGAGGCCCCGGTGTGCGCCGGCGCGGCAACACCGGTCGCCGTCGCGACGCGGTCCGACGAGTACGCGGCGTCGAGCCCGACGTTCCAGCTCGGGTCGCGCGCAGCATCCGCCCCGGTGTTCCTGCTCGTGACCCTGGCCGTGGAGGATTCGACCGATGCGCGAGCGGATGCGTCGCTGATGGGCCTGGTCGGAACGATGGGCATCGGCCTCACCGCCGTCGCGGTCGATCCTGCGGTCGGTCCGCCGGGAGGGGGCGGCGTTCTTCCCGCGACGGGGGCGGACGTGTGGCTCTGGGTGGCGGTGGGCTCGATGGCGGCAGGTCTTCTGGGTCTCGGTGCGGCCCTGCGGATGCGACCGTTCCGAGGGGAGCGGTGATGCGACGGTCGCTCACGGCGCTCGCGTTCGCCGCGGTCGCGGTCGTCGTCGTTCCGCTGTCGGTCACGGCGACCACCGCCGCGTGGACCGACGAGGAGTGGGCGAACGGAGATATCGGCACGTCGTCGCTGCGGTGCGGGGAATACGCCGGCTTCGCGTCGACGTCGCACGGGCGCTTCCTCTCGGGCGATCTGCTCGGCGCCGACCTCGACCCTGTGGCCGACCTCGAAGAGATGCGGCTCGTGCTCGGGGCCGACGGCGTGCTGTCGGTTCAGCCCCCGGACGCCGTGAATCTCGCCGCCCTCACCTACGCCAATCCCTTCGACGTCGACCTCTTGGGCATCGCGGGGGTCGACATGAGCGGATTCGAGGTGCCGGTGCCCGGCGCGGCGCTCGGCGCC
Source organism: Microbacterium sp. Gd 4-13 (assembly GCF_003095395.1). Lineage (GTDB taxonomy): Bacteria > Actinomycetota > Actinomycetes > Actinomycetales > Microbacteriaceae > Microbacterium. Next base: position 35,363 of record NZ_QEIJ01000003.1, on the reverse strand, counting down.
GCCAACCAGTACGCGCGGGTGTCGGGATTCGGGTCAGCCGCCGGTGCCTCGGGCCTGGTGAACGACAGCGGCGTCGTCACGGCCGGAACGACTCCGAGCGGTTCCCTGCCGTCGCCGGCGACCATCCGCCTAGACGAGTTGCTTCCCCTCCTCACGGGGATCGCGGGCGCGGATCTGCGGGTGGGCGCCGTCGGTGCGAGCTCGGAGCTGGACGGCTGCGCCGCGCTGAGGTCGTCGACGTGGGGCGACGGCATGGTCACGGGGAGCACGCGCAGCTATGCCGTCGCGGGCCTCGGTCTCGACGTCGAGGTGCCGGCTGTCGGCGAGCTGGCGGGCACCGCCACGACGGGGATCACGAACGTCAACTCGGCGATCGCCTCGCTCCTCGGTTCGTCGGGTCTGATCTCGTCGGCGATCGGGGCCCGCCTGGATCTCGCTCTTCCCGGCATCCTGACCACGAGCATCGGCGGAAACGTCACCCTCTCCGGGCTGAATCTCGGGGGAGCGGTGGCGTCGCTGCTGTCCACGCCGTTGACGGACGGCGTGGTGACGGTCGATCTGCAGAGCGGCATGGTCGACATCGATCTGGATGCTGTGCTCCCGTCGCTCAACGACGCCCCACCCAACACCGAGATCGTCGTGAACTCCGACGTGCTGGCGCCGATCGTCACCCGGGTCGGCGATCTGCTGAACACCTGGACGTCGCAGATCACCGAAGCGCTGCAGCAGAACCTGCGTGCGGCCACCCTGACGATCGATCTGAGCGCCGTCATCGGCGCACCGGGGATCAGCATCCTGCCCGGTCTGGACGTGCTCGACGTGTCGATCGACTATGTCGGCACGGTCGGCGCGGTGCTCGACGGCACGGCGACGTTCGCGATCGATGCGGAGGCCGCGGGCGCGGTGGGGGCGATCAACATCCTCCTCCAGAGGTTGGGCCTTCCGACCGTCGACGAGCTGATCGCCTCGGTCGAGTTGCTCTCGTCCGTGCTGGTCGCCGCCGTGGCGAACCAGATCACCACAACCGCGCTCGGCGCGATCACCGCGCTCGGCGCGACGCTCTCCACCGCCGTGAACACGATCGTCGCTCGCGTGGGCTCCGTCGTGAACGTGCTGCCGTCGATCCTGTCGCTGATGGTCAACGTGCAACCCGACCGCCCGGGCGCACCGCCCGGATCGACGTACATCGCCGGTACCGACGACTCCACGCCGCAGTACCTCGTCTCGGCGTTGCGGATCGGGCTGGCCGATGCGCTGACCCCCTCGAGCATGGCGCGCGTCACCCTCGGCACGGCTTCTGCAGGGCCGGTCACGGCACCGTGAGCGACCCGGTCGAGCCGACCGGGTCGCGGGCCCGCACGGGGCGCGGCTCGTAGAATGGGCCCATCATGAGCATGCCTTCTCGCACCCCGACGGTGATCGATCGGTCGCCCGCGGCCCTGCGCCTCGACGGTCAGCCGCGCACCTACGAGGTGCGGACCTTCGGGTGCCAGATGAACGTCCACGACTCGGAACGCCTCTCGGGCTCGCTCGAGAGCGCGGGCTACCTGCCCGCCGAGGCGGGCACGGACGCCGACGTCGTCGTGATCAACACCTGCGCGGTACGCGACAACGCCGCCGGAAAGCTCTACGGAACCCTCGGTCACCTCAAATCGCGCAAGGACGTCCGCGAGGGCATGCAGATCGCGGTCGGCGGGTGCATGGCTCAGATGGACAAGCAGGCGGTGCTCGACAAGGCGCCCTGGGTCGACGTGGTCTTCGGAACGCACAACATGGGATCGCTGCCGAGCCTGCTCGAGCGCGCGCGTCACAACGGCGATGCGGAGCTCGAGATCCTCGAGGCGCTCGAAGTCTTCCCCTCGACCCTGCCGACCAAACGCGACAGCGTCGCCGCAGGCTGGGTCTCCATCTCGGTCGGGTGCAACAACACCTGCACGTTCTGCATCGTGCCGAGCCTCCGCGGCAAGGAGAAGGACCGCCGTCCGGGCGACATCCTCAACGAGATCCGCATGCTCGTCGACGACGGCGCGATCGAGGTGACGCTGCTCGGGCAGAACGTCAACTCGTACGGCGTCGAGTTCGGTGACCGCCTCGCGTTCGGCAAACTGCTCCGAGCAGCCGGTCAGATCGAAGGGCTCGAGCGCATCCGGTTCACGAGCCCGCACCCGGCCGCCTTCACCGACGACGTGATCGCCGCCATGGCCGAGACGCCCGCCGTGATGCCGCAGCTGCACATGCCGCTGCAGTCGGGAAGCGACCGCGTTCTCAAAGCCATGCGCCGGTCGTACCGGAGCGAGAAGTTCCTGGGCATCCTCGAGCGGGTGCGCGCGCTCATCCCTCAGGCTTCGATCACGACCGACATCATCGTCGGATTCCCGGGCGAGACCGAGGCCGACTTCGAAGAGACGTTGCGGGTGGTCGAAGCATCCCGGTTCTCCAGCGCCTTCACCTTCCAGTACTCGATTCGCGAGGGCACCCCGGCGGCGACAATGGCGGACCAGGTTCCGAAGGCCGTCGTGCAGGAGCGCTACGAACGTCTCCTCGCCCTGCAGGACCGCATCTCGCTCGAGGAGAACGCGATGCAGGTGGGCCGGGAGGTCCAGGTGCTCGTCTCGACGGGCGAGGGCAAGAAAGACGCTTCGACGCACCGCTTGACCGGTCGAGCCGAAGACAACCGCCTCGTGCACTTCGAACTGCCGGCCGGATCTGCCGTCCCGCGCCCGGGCGACATCGTGACGGTCGGGATCACCCGCGCGGCACCGTACTACCTCCTCGCCGACGCGCCCGACGGTGCGCCGCTGCGCATCCGGCGCACGCGTGCGGGCGACGCCTGGGATCGATCCCAGGCGGAGTCGTGCGGTGTACCGGCCCCCGCCGGCGAAGCGGGCGCGCCTCGCGCGATCTCGCTCGGCCTGCCGTCGCTGCGCGTCGGGGTGTGAGCCGCCCGCCGAGGCTCTGGGCCGTCGTCGGTGCCACCGGCACCGGCAAGACCGGGCTCTCCCTCGCGCTCGCCGAGGCGCTCGCCGCCCGGGGAACGGCGGCCGAGATCGTCAACGCCGACGCGATGCAGCTGTACCGCGGCATGGACATCGGAACGGCGAAGCTGCGTGACGACGAACGACGTGGCATCCCGCACCACCTCTTCGACGCGTTGGAGGTGACCGACGAAGCCGCCGTGGCCTGGTACCAGGATGCTGCGCGAGATGTCGTGCGTCGCATCCACGCCCGCGGAGCAGACGCGGTGCTCGTCGGGGGTTCGGGGCTCTACGTCTCCAGCGTGGTGTTCGATTTCGCGTTCCCGCCCCGCGACGCCGCCGTCCGCGCCGAGCTCGAGGCCGAGCTCGAGCGTCTCGGACCCGGGATGCTCTTCGCCCGGCTGCAGGAACAGGACCCGGTCACGGCGGCACGCGTCGATCCGAAGAACGGCCGACGCATCGTGCGCGCGCTGGAGGTGCTCGCGCAGGGCGAGGACACCCATGGCGCCGCGCTGCCCGACGAGCCGGTGCTGTGGCACGAGGCGACCACCGCCGTCGGAACACGTATCGAACGCGCCGAGCTCGTGCCCATGCTCGACGCGCGCGTGGAGGGCATGTGGCGCGACGGCCTCGTCGCCGAGGCCGCGGCGCTGCGCGAACGCGGGCTCGAGGATGGCGTCACGGCGCGTCGGGCCATCGGTTACGCGCAGGCCCTCGGGCAACTCAGAGGCGAACTCACCAAGTCGGAGGCGATCGCCCAGACGCAGGCGCTGACCCGCCGCTACGCCCGACGACAGGTGTCGTGGTTCCGGCGCTATCGCGACGTCGCGTGGGTCGACTCCCGCTCAGTCGACACCGCGGCGCTCGTCGAGCGAACTCTTGTCGGCGCGACCCAGGCTCCCGACCCCGGTTCGCACGACTCGTAGACTGGGTCGCATGTCGCGCACCCTCCCGTTCACGAAGGGTCACGGTACCGGCAACGATTTCGTCGTGATCGCCGACCCTGACGGCTCCCTCGACCTCACCGACGACCAAATCGCCGCGCTCTGCGATCGGCACATGGGCATCGGCGCCGATGGCCTCCTCCGCGTCGTCCGCTCCACGGCGATCGACGAAGGAGCCGAGGCTGCAGCATCCGGGGCCGAGTGGTTCATGGACTACCGCAACGCCGACGGTTCGAAGGCCGAGATGTGCGGCAACGGAACGCGAGTGTTCGCCCGCTACCTCGTCGACGCCGGTCTCGCCTCCATCGACGGCGGCCTGCGCATCGGCACCCGAGCGGGCGTGAAGACGCTCACCCGCAGTAACCGCGGATTCGAGGTCGACCTCGGGGTCTGGCGTGCGGAGCCCGACGACATCCTGGTGCGCGCACGCGGCCTCGACGTCGCCCGGCCGGGCACGGGCATCGATGTGGGCAACCCGCACGTCGTGGTCGCTCTGTCGTCGCACACCGAGCTCGATGCGCTCGACCTGGCCTACCGCCCGATCCTCGACCCCGAGCCGCGCCACGGTGCGAACGTCGAGTTCGTCGTGCCCGGCGACCCGCTGGTGCGCGACGGGGTCGGCGAAGTGCGGATGCGCGTGTTCGAACGGGGCGTCGGCGAGACCCTCTCGTGCGGCACGGGCGTCGCGGCCGCCGCTCTCGCGGTGCGGCACTGGGCGGGTCCTGCGGCTCCGCGACGGTGGCAGGTGGACGTACCCGGCGGCACGCTGGGCGTGCGCATCGTCGATGCGTCCGACGGCGAGCACGTCCTGCTGTCAGGACCGGCGGTGCTCGTCTACTCGGGTGAGGTCTCGCTGGTCTGAACGTCGCCGTCGTCGGCCGAGACGATGTCGATCGCCGCGGTCGCGGGCGTACCGTGTCGGCGCACCTTCAGCACGCGGTACCCGCGCCCCGTCGCCGCGCGCTGAACGCTGAAGCCCCGCGGAAGCGTGGCACCGAGCCAGCGCTGCAGGGAGTCCGAGCCGAGGTTGCGCTGCACGACGAGCCACGCGTCCGATCTCTCCTCGAGCCGGGGGAGCCAGGTTTCCAGCATTCCGTGCAGTTCGTTCTTGCCCACTCGGATCGGGGGATTCGAGCGGATGGTGCGGAAGGCCACGTCGGCGGGAACATTCTCGGGCCGCACGGCGTTCACATTGGTGAGCCCGAGAATCTCCGCGTTGCGACGCACGAGGTCGAGTGCTCGCTCGTTGACATCGACCGCCCACACCGTGGCGTGCGGGGCGTCGAGTGCGAGGGACAGCGAGATCGGCCCCCACCCGCTCCCGAGGTCGAGGAAATCGCCGCCTGCAGGGGGCGACGGCGTGTTGGCCAGCAGCACGGCGGTGCCGGCATCGAGACGGTCGGGACTGAAGACGCCACCAGCGGTGACAACCTCGACATCGCGGCCGGCGAGGGTCACTCGCAGGCGCCGGAGGTTCTCTGCGCTGGAGGGAGACCCGGTGAAGTAGTGGTCGCTCCCCATGCGGAGAGCGTATCGGAGAGATCGTCCTCCCGACGGGAGGATTAGAGTTTATGGATGCTGCGGCCCCGGCCTTCGGCCGAGGGCGGCGCGATGGAAGGAACAGATGACAGACACCACAATCCCCCAGAGCGCGGATGAGATGCCGGTCGACCCGGTGGATCGAGTGCTCGCGCGCGCCGAAGCGCACTCCGGGGTGCGTGTGTTCGGAGCAGCCCAGGCGCTCCAGGACGACAGAACCGTTTCGTACGGTGACACCGACGGCGACCAGTGGGACCGCGAGGACCGCGCCGCCCTGCGCCGCGTGGTCGGTCTGTCCACCGAGCTCGAAGACGTCACCGAGGTCGAGTACCGACAGTTGCGCCTCGAGAACGTCGTTCTCGTCGGCGTGCACCCGCAAGGACAGCAGGAAGAGGCCGAGAACTCGCTGCGCGAGCTGTCCGCCCTCGCGGAGACCGCGGGCGCGGTCGTTCTCGACGGCGTGCTGCAGCGGCGTCCGAACCCCGACCCCGCGACCTACATCGGCAGTGGGAAGGCGCAGGAGCTGCGCGACATCGTCGCATCGGTCGGCGCCGACACGGTCATCGTCGACACCGAGCTCGCACCCAGCCAGCGGCGCGCGCTCGAGGACGTCATCAAGGTGAAGGTCATCGACCGCACCACCGTCATCCTCGACATCTTCAGCCAGCACGCCAAGAGCCGCGAGGGCAAGGCGCAGGTCGAACTCGCCCAGCTCGAGTACCTCCTTCCGCGCCTGCGCGGCTGGGGTGACTCGATGAGCCGCCAGGCCGGTGGCCAGGTCGGTGCCGGCGGTGCCGGTATGGGGTCTCGTGGTCCGGGTGAGACGAAGATCGAGCTCGATCGCCGGCGCATCCGCACCAAGATGGCCGTGCTGCGCCGCCAGATCCGCGACTTCGCGCCCGCGCGCGAAGCGAAGCGGGCCGAGCGCAAGCGCAACACCATTCCGGCCGTCGCGATCACGGGATACACCAACGCGGGCAAGTCGAGCCTCCTGAACCGTCTGACTCGCGCCGGTGTCCTCGTGGAGAACGCGCTGTTCGCCACGCTCGACACGTCCGTGCGCCGCTCCGAGACCGCAGACGGGCGCGTGTACACGCTGACCGACACCGTCGGTTTCGTACGCAACCTCCCGCACCAGCTGGTCGAGGCGTTCCGTTCCACGCTCGAGGAGGTCGGCGACGCCGACGTCATCGTGCACGTGGTGGATGGCTCGCACCCCGACCCCGCCGCGCAGCTCGCGACGGTTCGCGATGTCATGGGCGACGTCGGTGCGCGATCGACACGCGAGATCGTCGTCTTCAACAAGGCGGATCTCATCGATGCCGACTCGCGTCTCGTGCTGCGCGGCCTCGAGTCCTCCGCGCTGTTCGTGTCCTCGCGTACCGGCGAGGGAATCGACGAGCTGCGCGCGGTGATCGAGGAGGCCCTGCCTCTGCCCGCCGTGGAGGTGCGCGCCGTGGTGCCGTACGACCGCGGTGATCTGGTCTCCGCGGCGCACGAGAGCGGCATCATCGTCTCGCAGGAGCACCAGGCCGAAGGAACATTCCTGCACGCCCACGTCGGGGCGAAGCTGGCCTCCGACCTGCAGCCGTTCCTGGCCTGACCTCTCCGCAGCATCCGTCTCCGCAGCATCCGTCTGTGCCGGGGCCGGATGCTGCGGACGAGTCGTCAGTCGAGAGTGAGCTCGGGCACGTCGGGCGTGTCGAATCCGAAGGCCGCACCGAGGAACGCCAGTTCGCTCTCGAGAGCGTGGACGATCGTTTCGGCGGTGCGGAAGCCGTGCCCCTCGCCGTCGTACAGGACGTACGCGTGCGGGACCCCTCGCGCGACGAGGGCATCGCGGATGGCCTCGGCCTGCGCGGGCGGTACAACGGCGTCTTCCGACCCCTGAAGGATGAGCATCGGCACACGGAATCGGTCGGCCGACGTCAGCGGTGAGCGCTCGATGTAGAGCGGCTCGGCCTCGGGGAGCGGGCCGATGAGGCCGTCGAGATAGCGCGCTTCGAAGTCGTGCGTGTCGGCGGCGAGGGCACGGGCGTCCCCGACGCCGTACCGCGAGATACCGGCCGCGAAGACGTCGGTGCGGACGAGGGCCGACAGCACCGTCCATCCGCCGGCGGAGCCGCCCTCGATCGCGATCCGCGACGGGTCGGCGAGCCCGTCGTCGCTGAGAGCGGTCGCGGCGGCGGCCACGTCGTCGACGTCGACGACGCCCCACTGCCCGCGAAGGCGATCGCGGTAGGGGCGTCCGTAGCCGGTCGAACCGCCGTAGTTGACGTCGAGCACACCGATTCCGCGGCTTGTGAAGTACGCGATCTTGGCCGACGCCGCAGGACCCACGTGCGACGTCGGACCCCCGTGCACCAGCACGAGGTACGGCGGCTTCTCATCCGCCGGGGCGGTCACCTCGGGATTCGTCGGAGGGTAGGCGAAGGCGTGAACCGGCCCGTGGGGTCCGGGGGCGGTGATCGACCGCGCGGTCGGGAACCACTCCGGGCCCGGGCCGTTCGAGCCGCCGGCGAGGCGTTCCACCGTCGGAGCACCGAGATCGCTCGCGTCGACGAGCCAGAGACCTGCGCCGCCCGAGGCGGTCGCACCCGAGACGAGCGCGCGCGTCGTCGAGACGTCCTCGACGGCAGCGCCGGCGACGATCGGTACCGGCAGCGGGTCGACCCGGTCGCCGTCGACCATGACGAGTTCGTCGGCCCCGTTCGTGCGGACCGCGACGAGGCGACCGTCGTCGAGCGCTCCGAACCAGCGCGTACCGAGCACCCAGAGCGCGCCGCCGGTGTCGGCGTCTGCCGGAGCCAGGGCGACGGGCGCGGCGTCGCCGTCTGCACGCCAGAGGTTCCACCGTCCGGTCGGGTCATCGGCGTAGGTCACCTCGTTCGGGGCCGTCCACACCGGCTGCAGCGCGGCCGTGCCGCGGGCGTTGATCGTCCGCGGAGCGGATGCGCGGCCGTCGACGATCTCGGCGATGCGCAGCTGCGTGCGATCCCAGGGCATGTCGGGGTGGTTCCACGCGACCCAGGCCAGACGCGCGCCGTCGGGAGAGATCGCGGGTTGCGCGACGAAGTCGGTGCCGCCCGCCACGCTCACGAGGCGATCGGCATCGTCGGCGGCCGACCCGTCGAGCGGGATCCGCACGATGTCGCGAGCGGGTACCGGGGCTCCTTCGTGGCGTTCGCGGACGGCCAGCAGCGTCCCTGCGCCCCACGTGAGTCCCGCGAATCGCGCGGAGGGGTCATCGGGGGTGAGCGGGCGCGGGCGACCGCCGGGCGTGAGTGCCCACACGCGTTGGTCGGATTTCTCGGAGAAGACCAGCTCGCCGTCGGCGGCCGTCCACGCACCGCCTCCGTACTCGTGGACGCGCGAGCGCGCGCTGAGCGGAGCGGGGAGCAGATCGTCGATCGATCCGTCGGGTCGCCGGCGCAGGACCGTCGTTCGTCCGCCCTCGGAGGGCATCGTCTGACCCCACCAGATGTCGTCGCCGACGAAACGTGCTCCGTCGGTGCGCGGAGACGCAGCGGCGACAGACGTCGCACGGAAGGGGGAGGGCCAGGAACCGTAGGGGAGCGGGGAATCCATCCCCTCACCCTAGGGCGGGGGTCGGACGGGGATCAGACGGCCCGCAGCACCGCCACGACCTTGCCGAGGACGACGGCGTCGTCGCCGAGGATCGGCTCGAAGGCGCTGTTGCGCGGGAGGAGCCAGGTGTGGCCGTCGCGTCGGCGGAACGTCTTCACCGTGGCCTCGTCATCGAGCATCGCCGCGACGATCTCGCCGTTCTCGGCGTTCTGCTGCGAACGCACGACCACCCAGTCGCCGTCGCAGATGGCGGCGTCGATCATCGACTCGCCCGAGACCTTCAGCATGAACAGATCGCCCTTGCCCACGAGCTGTCGGGGCAGGGGGAAGATCTCATCCACCTGCTGGTCGGCGGTGATGGGAACCCCGGCGGCGATGCGCCCGACGAGGGGGACGAGCGCGGCGTCACCCACGGCCGGGGCGTTGTCGGCGGGGTTCTCGACCGACGTGCCGGGGAGGTCGATCAGCACTTCCATCGCGCGCGTCTTGCCGGGGTCGCGACGGAGGTAGCCGCTCAATTCGAGCTGGTTGAGCTGGTGCGTGACGCTGGAGAGCGATTTGAGTCCGACCGCGTCGCCGATCTCTCGCATGCTGGGCGGGTACCCGTGACGGCTGATCGAGCGCTGGATCACTTCGAGGATCGCCATCTGCTTGTCGCTCAGGCTCTTGCGGCGGCGGGTCTGCGGTTTGTCCCGGGCGCCGGACGGCATCGCGTCGCTCATTCTGGCTGCTCCCTCTCGCGCCCGAGGGGCGCCGGTCTTCGAATGTCGGAGGTCCGTGATGGTGTCTCCCTGTCGAAACCGTATACGGATTCGCACGCACTCAGCGGCTGCCTGCCGCGTGTCGCGTTCGATCCATCTCCGAGAAGAACGGTGTTGACACCCTGACTGTATCGAAGATAGATTCGGAAGAGAGCTTCGCATCCGGTACTCCGGCCCGAGCGCCGGATGCGAATCTCTCACCTGAGGAGGAACCCCATGACCAGCATCGGCATCGCCCCCGTCGTCCCGACCACGCGTCTTCGTCTGACTGCGCGCGGTCGCCGGGTGCTCACCGGTCTCGCCGCGTTCCCGTTCGTGGTGGCCATCGCCGTCGCGGCGATCAGCGGCGGTTCTGCGCTGGCATCCCGCGATGCGGGTGCGCCAGCGGGCACGTTCACCGAGGTCACCGTCATGGCGGGTGAGTCGCTCTGGGGCATCGCCCAGGAGGTCGCGCCGTCCGCCGATCCGCGCGACGTGGTCGACGCGATCGTGCGGCTGAACGCCCTCGATGGGGTGGCGCTCTCCGCGGGCCAGCGGCTCGCCATTCCGGCGGAGTACTCCTCGGCCCCCTGAGCCCGCCCTACCATCGAAGGGTGACCACGAGGCTCGATGACCTTCCGCTCCGCGACGATCTGCGCGGAATGAAACCCTACGGTGCGCCCCAGGCGGCGTTGCCGGTAGCTCTGAACGTGAACGAGAACACGCATCCGGTGCCCGACGACGTCGCCGGTGACATCCTCGACGCGGTGGCACGTGCCCTGCGCGATGTGAACCGTTACCCCGACCGCGAGTTCACCGCACTTCGCGAAGCGTTCGCCGACTACCTGGGCGAGGGGCTCACTCGCGAGCAGATCTGGGCCGGCAACGGGTCGAACGAGGTACTTCAGCACCTGCTGCAGGCCTTCGCGGGGCCCGGTCGCACCGCCTTCTCGTTCGATCCGACGTATTCGATGTACCCGCTGCTCACGCGAGGCACGGGCGCCCGATGGGTGTCGGGTGCGCGGTCGCACGACTACACCGTGTCGGCCGCCTCGGCGGCCGAGCAGATCTCGGAGGTGCGCCCTGACGTGACCTTCCTCTGCGCGCCGAACAACCCAACCGGAACCCCGATGTCGCTCGACGTGATCGAGGCCGCCTATGACGCGACCGAGGGCATCGTCATCGTCGACGAGGCGTATCAGGAGTTCGCCCCGCACGACGCGCCCTCGGCGGTCAGCCTCCTCCCCGGGCGAGAGCGCCTGGTCGTGTCTCGCACGATGAGCAAGGCCTTCGCCTTCGCGGGAGCACGGGTCGGATACCTCGCGGCCGATCCCGCGCTGATCGACGCCTTACGACTCGTACGGCTGCCGTATCACCTGAGTGCGCTCACCCAGGCGGCGGCGACGGCGGCTCTCGGACACGCCGCCACGATGCTCGGCATGGTCGACGAGATCGTGTCGCAGCGCGACCGGATCTCCGCGACCGTCGAAGCCCTCGGATATCAGGCGCACGAGTCGTGGACGAACTTCGTGCTGTTCGGGGGCGTATCCGACCCGGCAGCGACCTGGCAGGCGTTGTACGACCGTGGAGTGCTGATCCGTGACATCGGCATCCCTCACCACCTGCGAGTCACGGCAGGCACGGCCGACGAGACGACCGCGTTCCTCGACGCACTGGCCTCGGTAGGATCGGGCTCATGACCGGCCCCTCCCGAACCGCCTCGATCCGCCGCGCGACCAGCGAGTCGAGCGTCGAGCTGGAGCTCAACCTCGACGGCTCGGGCAAGAGCTCGATCGACACGTCGGTTCCCTTCTTCGACCACATGCTGACGGCGTTCGCGAAGCACTCGCTGACCGATCTCACCGTCCGCGCGGCGGGTGACACGCACATCGACGCCCACCACACCGTCGAGGACGTGTCGATCGTGCTCGGCACGGCGATCCGCGAGGCCCTCGGCGACAAGGCCGGCATCTCGCGGTACGGCGATGCCCTGGTGCCGCTCGACGAGGCCCTCGCTCAGGCGGTCGTCGACATCAGCGGACGCCCTTACCTCGTGCACTCGGGTGAACCCGACGGTTTCGAGCAGCACCTCATCGGAGGGCACTTCACAGGCTCGCTGGTTCGCCACACGTTCGAGGCGATCGCGTTCAACGGCGCCCTCACCGTGCACGTCCGCGTTCTGGGCGGCCGTGACCCTCACCACATCGCGGAGGCGGAGTACAAGGCGTTCGCGCGTGCATTCCGCCAGGCGAAGGCGCTCGACCCCCTGGTCGACGGCATCCCGAGCACGAAGGGCGCCCTGTGAGCGCGCGTCCCGTCGTCGCGGTGCTCGACTACGGATCGGGCAACGTCCACTCCGCCGTCAAGGCTCTGGTGGCAGCCGGTGCCGACGCGCGCCTCACTCGTGATCGCGACCTCGTGCTGGAGGCCGACGGCCTGGTCGTGCCCGGGGTCGGTGCCTTCGAGGCCGTCATGGGGGCGCTGCGCGCTCACCGCGGGGGCGATCTGATCGATCGGCGCCTCGCCGGAGGCCGCCCCGTGCTCGGTATCTGCGTCGGTATGCAGGTGCTGTTCGAGCGGGGCGTCGAGCGCGGCGTCGACAGCGAGGGGTTGGGGGAGTGGCCGGGTGCCGTGACCCAGCTCGAGGCGCCTGTCCTGCCGCACATGGGGTGGAACACCGTTCGCCCCGATGCGGGGTCGCGCCTGTTCGCCGGCATCGAGAACGAGCGCTTCTACTTCGTGCACTCGTACGCCGCCCAGCGCTGGGAACTCGACGTGCAGCCGCCTTTCCCGGCGCCGTCGCTGACGTGGTGCGACTACGGCGAGCCGTTCCTCGCCGCGGTCGAGAACGGTCCGCTGGCCGCGACGCAGTTCCACCCCGAGAAATCGGGGGATGCGGGCATCCGCCTGCTCGCCAATTGGATCGACGGCCTCGGCGCCGCTACTGTCTAACCTCGTGCCACAGCGAGCGACCGGCGTCCGCGTGCACGAGGAGCCATGAACGATTTCGCGTCAACACCCGAGCTGATCCTCCTCCCCGCCGTCGATGTCGCAGGCGGCAAGGCCGTGCGGCTGACGCAGGGCGAGGCGGGTACCGAGACGAACTACGGCGATCCGGTCGATGCGGCCGCCGACTTCGCACGCCAGGGCGCGGGCTGGATCCATCTGGTCGACCTCGATGCGGCCTTCGGGCGCGGCAACAACACCGCGGTGATGCGTCGAGTCATCAAGCAGGTGCGCGGCGTCCAGGTGGAGCTCTCCGGGGGCATCCGAGACGACCGCTCGCTCGAGGCCGCTCTCGACAGCGGCGCCAGCCGCATCAACCTCGGTACCGCGGCGCTGGAGAACCCCGAGTGGGCCGCCGACGTCATCGGCCGCTACGGCGACGCGATCGCTGTCGGCCTCGACGTGCGTGGGACGACACTCGCCGCGCGGGGATGGACCCGCGACGGCGGTGACCTCTGGACCGTCCTCGCGCGTCTCGAAGACGCCGGTTGCAGCCGATACGTCGTCACCGACGTGACGAAGGACGGCACGCTCAAGGGCCCGAACATCGACCTTCTCCGCGAGATCGCCGAGCGCACACCCAAGCCTGTCGTGGCCTCGGGCGGCGTCTCGAGCCTTGACGACATCGCGGCCCTTCGCGAACTCGTGCCGCTCGGCGTCGAAGGCGCGATCGTGGGCAAGGCACTCTACGCCGGGGCGTTCACCCTGGCCGAGGCACTGGATGTCGCCGGAGGCTGACACTCCCGCGGGCGACTCCGCAGGGGTCCCCTGGGAGGGGCGACGCTTCGAAGACAATCGCCACGCGGCCGACGACGGTTCCGCCGATCCGGCGCTGTTGGTCGCGCTGACCGCCGACGCCGACGGTGCGCGGGATGCGCGCGCGGTCGTCGAGGCCTATCGCACCGCTCGCCTGCTCATTCCGCTGGTCGCCGACAAGGGCGACGAGGGCGTAGGTCAGCACGGTCTCGTCGTGGACAAGACGCAGGAACTCTCCATCGTCACCGTGGCGGCCCCCGACGGGCGCAAGGTGCTGCCGGTCTTCACGTCGGTGGACGCGATGAAGCGGTGGGATTCTGTGGCCAGGCCCATCCCCGCGGACGGCGTGCGCACGGCGGTCGCCGCGGCCGGAGACGACACCGAGCTGATCGTGATCGACCCGGGCTCCGACACCGAGTTCGTGCTTCGTCGGCCAGCGGTGTGGGCGATCGGCCAGGGCATCGCGTGGGAGCCCAGTCACACGTCGGCCGAGGTGTTCACGGGGCTGCAGCAGAGCGTCGGAGCCGAGCTCGCGGTGCTCGACTTCGCCGTCGAGCCGGGAGACCCGACCGATCGCCTCCGGGGGCCCGAGCTCATCGTCCACCTGCAGCTCATGCAGGGTCTCGAGCAGGACGAGCTCGACGCCGTCCTCGCCCGTCTCGCCCGCCGCTGGGCCGCCGACGACCGCATTGCCGTGCTGGTCGACTCCCTCACGGTCAAACTCCACCGCGAGTAGCCCCGCTCCCACGCCCGCGGATGCGCCGCATCCGCCTCTCTCCCGAGGTCGACGATCGCGGCCGGGAGCGCGCGACGCGGGAGGTCTGCGGGCCGCGCCGGAGGGTGCAGGGATGTCGTCCCCGAGCCAATCGGATGCGCCGCATCCGCCCCTCTCTCCCGAGGTCGACGATCGCGGCCGGGGGTGGGTGGCACGACGGAGCGCCCCGGACTCCGACAGAGGGCGCAGGGATGTTCCCCTCGAGCCAATCGGATGCACCGCATCCGCCTCTCTCCCGAGGTGGACGATCGCGGCCGGGAGCGCGCGACGCGGCGAGGTCTGCGGGCCGCGCCGGAGGGTGCAGGGATGTCGTCCCCGAGCCAATCGGGGTAGGGGCCCCTCTCTTGGTTCGGGGGCGACATCCCGGAGCCCGGAGTCGCAGCCCGCAGACCGGAACCCCGTCACGGTCTCCTGGAACGACGAGTCAGTTGACCGGCCCGGTCCATTTCTCGCCCGGACCTTTGCCGATGGGGTCGGGGATGACGGATGCTTCGCGGAAGGCGAGCTGCAGTGAGCGCAGGCCGTCGCGGAGCGAGCGCGCGTGCATGTCGCTGATCTCGGGCGCGGCGGCGGTGATGAGGCCCGCGAGTGCGTTGATGAGCTTGCGGGCCTCGTCGAGGTCGGTCTGGTGCGCCGGGTCGTCGGCGAGACCGACCTTGACGGCGGCGGCGCTCATGAGGTGCACGGCGGTGGTGGTGATCACCTCGACGGCGGGGACGTCGGCGAGGTCGCGTCCCGCTGATTCGGCCGAGCGTTCGCCGTCCTCCTCCCATCGCGTGAGTCGTTCGTCGCCGCCCTCGGGGGAGTCGGAGGGGGCGTCGTTACCGGGAATCGTGTGCACGTGTTTCTCTCTGCTAGACTGTGGCGGGCTTCGGAGCTTTTCTGTTCCGAACGAAAGAGGATCACATCCCACCCGCGCTTGCCGCTCAAGGCTACCGGGTCCACGCACTCCGCTCCGGTCGCCCGGGGTTGCACGGGTGTAGAGCCGGCGTTTCGCACGTCGAGTCGGGTGGAATGCGTCTTCTTCCGCCCGCGACGCTCCCGTGTCGCGGTGGTCTCCCGCAACGTAAGAGGAGTCCCGCATCAGCGATCCCCGCACCAATGACCGCATCCGCGTCCCCGAGGTCCGCCTCGTGGGTCCCGCTGGTGAGCAGGTCGGCGTCGTCCGCATCGAGGTGGCACTGCGCCTGGCCCAGGAGGCCGACCTCGATCTCGTCGAGGTAGCCCCGAACTCGAAGCCGCCCGTGGTCAAGATCATGGATTACGGCAAATTCAAGTACGAGACTGCGCAGAAGGCAAAGGAAGCGCGTCGCAACCAGGCGAACACCGTCCTCAAAGAGGTGCGGTTCCGTCTGAAGATCGAGGCCCACGACTACATAACCAAGCTCAAGCGCGCTGAGGGCTTCCTCCAGGCGGGCGACAAGGTCAAGGCGATGATCCTGTTCCGTGGTCGCGAGCAGTCGCGTCCCGACCAGGGTGTGCGCCTGCTCCGCAAGTTCGCGGAGGATGTCGCCGAGTTCGGCACGGTCGAGTCGAACCCGACGATCGACGGCCGCAACATGGTGATGGTGGTCGCACCCCACAAGAACAAGTCCGAGGTCAAGACGGAGCAGAACGCTCAGCGCGCTGCGACGAAGGAAGCGGCCCGCTCGGGTTCGCGCCCGGACTCCTCCGACTCCGAGCCTGCCGCGGCATCCGCCGAGTAGGCCCCCAGACTCCCGCCTCGCGGGAAACCCAACGAAGGAAAGACAGATGCCGAAGCAGAAGACCCACTCGGGTGCCAAGAAGCGCTTCAAGTTGACCGGTAGCGGCAAGCTCATGAAGCAGCAGGCCGGCATGCGGCACAACCTCGAGGGCAAGGCCTCGAAGCGGACCCGCCGTCTGAACCAGGAGCAGGTCCTGGCCAAGGGCGACGCCAAGGTCGCGAAGAAGCTCCTCGGCCTTTGAGCGCCGACGCACGTTAGGAACGATAAGAAATGGCTAGAGTCAAGCGGGCAGTAAACGCCCACAAGAAGCGTCGCGTCATCCTCGAGCGCGCCTCCGGTTACCGCGGACAGCGTTCGCGCCTGTACCGCAAGGCGAAGGAGCAGGTCACCCACTCGCTCGTCTACGCGTACCGTGACCGTCGCAAGCGCAAGGGCGACTTCCGTCGTCTGTGGATCCAGCGCATCAACGCGGCATCGCGTCAGAACGGCCTCACGTACAACCGTCTGATCCAGGGCCTCGGCCTCGCGGGTGTCCAGGTCGACCGTCGCATACTCGCCGAGCTCGCGGTCAACGAGCCCGCCACTTTCGCGTCGCTCGTCGCGACCGCGAAGGCCGCGCTCCCGGCCGATGTGAACGCAGCCAAGACCGCGTAAGCATCCGTTTCCGCGAAAGGGCGTCCTCCTCCGGGAGGGCGCCCTTTCTGCTGCACCGACCGCGTCGGTCGCGGGGCGGACGGCGCGGGAGCCCTAGGCTGGCCCCGTGCTCGAGAATCCCCGTTCGCCGCGCGTCCGCGCGGTCGCGAAGCTGGCCAAGCGCAGTGCGCGTGAAGAGACGGGTCTTTTCCTCCTGGAGGGTCCGCAGGCCGCGCGCGAGGCGCTGCAGTATGCGCCCGAGTCGCTGGTCGACCTCTTCGCGACGCCGACGGCGATGGAGAAGCACTCCGACATCCGCGACGCGGCGCGCGCCGCCGACCTCGAGGTGGAGTACACCACCGAGGCGGTGCTCGACGCGATGGCCGACACGGTGACCCCGCAGGGGATCGTCGCCGTCGCGCGTCAGCAGCCCACGTCGATGCGCGAGGTGTTCGCCTCGAACCCGCGGCTGGTGGCGATCTGCGAAGAGGTGCGCGACCCCGGCAATCTGGGCACGATCATCAGAGCGGCGGATGCTGCGGGCGCAGACGCCGTCGTCCTCACCGGGCGCACCGTGGATCCCTACAACCCGAAGGTCGTGCGGTCGACGACCGGATCGCTGTTCCACCTGCCGATCGCGGTGGGGGGCGAGCTCGAGGCGGCGGTCGAGCGTGCCCACGCCGCCGGCATGCGGGTCGTCGCCGCCGACGTCGACGGCACCGACTTCCTCGCCTCACGGCACCTGCTCGCCGAGCCCACCGCGTGGCTGTTCGGCAACGAGGCACGCGGGCTCGAAGAGCCGGCCCTGGCCCACGCCGACCTGGCGCTCCGACTGCCGATCTACGGTCGGGCGGAGTCGCTGAACCTCGCCACCGCGGCGAGCGTCTGCCTGTACGAGACGGCGTTCGCGCAGCGCGCGAATCAGTGACACGACGCGTACTGCTGCTGTTACAGATCGGTTAAGGCTCGCGTCAATACGTGTCGCGGGTCTCACAGGACTCGTAGGGTGAAGTCATGGCGACCTCTGATCCACGGCCGGCCGGCGACTCGCTCGTCGTGATGAGCGATGTGCAGAAGCACTACGGCGACTTCCAAGCGCTGAAAGATATCGACCTCACGGTCTCGCGCGGTGAGGTCGTCGTCGTGATCGGCCCGTCGGGTTCGGGCAAGTCGACCCTGTGCCGCACCATCAACCGTCTCGAGACGATCACCTCGGGTGTGATCACGATCGACGGCAAGGAGCTTCCCAAAGAAGGGAAGGGCCTCGCGCAGTTGCGCGCCGACGTGGGAATGGTTTTCCAGTCGTTCAACCTGTTCGCCCACCTGACGATCCTCGAGAACGTTACGCTCGGACCGATCAAGGTTCGCGGGATGAAGAAGGCCGACGCCGAGCGCGAGGCGCGCGTGCTGCTCGAGCGGGTCGGGATCGTCGCGCAGGCCGACAAGCTGCCCGCGCAGCTGTCGGGCGGGCAGCAGCAGCGCGTCGCGATCGCGCGTGCCCTCGCGATGAAGCCGAAGCTGATGCTCTTCGATGAGCCGACGAGCGCCCTCGACCCCGAGATGATCAACGAGGTTCTCGACGTCATGGTCGGCCTCGCTCGCGACGGCATGACGATGATCGTCGTCACCCACGAGATGGGCTTCGCGCGTAAGGCCGCCGATCGCGTGATCTTCATGGCCGACGGCCAGATCGTCGAAGAGGCCGCGCCCGAGCAGTTCTTCACGCGACCGGAAAGCGCGCGAGCGAAGGACTTCCTCTCGAAGCTCATCACCCACTGATTTCGGAGGACGTCGGCACCTCCCTCCCTGACGTCGGATCTGCACAACAGATCCGCGACCACACAGCACCCACACCAAGGAGATTCCATGCGCAAGACACGAATGATCGCCGGATTCGGCCTCGCGGCCGTCGCGGCCCTCGTGCTCACCGCCTGCAACAGCGGGTCACCCACCAGTCCCGGCGCGCCTGAAGCGGGCAGCGACGACGCACTCTGGGACGTTGCCACCGATGTCTCCCTGACCGACAGCCCCACCTACGACCGCATGGTCGAGCGCGACGGCGTCGTCATCGGCGTCAAGAACGACCAGCCCGGTCTCGGCTACGAAGACGCAGCCTCGGGGGATCGGACCGGGTTCGACGTCGACATCGCTCGCTGGGTCGCCGCCTCGCTCGGGTTCGACGAAGACAAGATCACCTACCAGACGATCCCGTCGGCCAACCGTGAGCAGGCCATCGTCAACGGTGACATCGACTACTACGTCGGCACCTACTCGATCACCGACAAGCGCAAAGAGCAGATCGACTTCGCCGGTCCGTACTTCATCACCGGCCAGGGCCTGCTCGTCGCCGCTGACGACGACTCGATCAACGGTCCCGACGACCTCGCCGGCAAGACGGTCTGCTCCGTGACGGGTTCGACCCCGCTGCAGCGTATCCGCGACGAGTACAGCCCGGGCAACACGGTCGAGTACGACACCTACTCGCAGTGCGTCGAGCAGCTCAAGGGCGGTCAGGTCGACGCGATCACGACCGACGAGGCTATCCTCGCCGGCTATGTCGCTCTCGAGCCCGACGCCCTGAAGATCGCCGGAGAGCCGTTCAGCGAGGAGCGCTACGGCATCGGCCTGGAGAAGGGCGACACCGCCCTGAAGAGCCACATCAACACCCTCCTCACCGACGGTGGCGACGTCTGGACGTCCCTGTTCGACCTCCACCTCGAGCCGGCCGGCATCGCCGGAACGCAGCCCGCGGTCGACGAGTGATCCCCGGGGGCGGCTCCGGCCGCCCCCACCCTCGTCCGTTCGAACACGTAGGAAGGCGATGTCGTGAACATCATCACCGACAACACCGACATCTGGTGGGACGGCCTGGTTGGCACGCTCATCCTCTTCTTCGGCGGCGGTCTCCTGGCTCTCGTCCTCGGCATCATCGTGGGCGGCATGCGGGTCTCTCCGATTCCGATCGCACGCTGGATGGGCACGCTCTACGTGAACACCATCCGCAACACCCCGCTGACGCTCGTCTTCTTCGGGTTCGCCTTCGCCCTTCCGCCCCTGCTGCAGATTCGCATCGACCCGCTCATCCTCGGTGTGGCGGCGCTCGGCATCTACACGGCGACGTACGTCGCCGAGACGATCCGGTCGGGCATCAATACCGTGCCCGTCGGGCAGGCGGAGGCCGCACGCGCCCTCGGTCTCACGTTCGGCCAGGTGATGGGCTCCGTCGTGATGCCGCAGGCATTCCGCTCGGTGATCCCCCCGATGATGAGCGTCTTCATCGCCCTCCTCAAGAACACCACCGTGGCCGCCGGATTCAGCGTGATCAACCTCGGCTCCGTCCGCAGCTATCTCAGCGAGCGCGGTGAGAATCAGCTGTTCGTGATCCTCTGGGTCGCGGTCATCTTCGTCGCGCTCGTGCTGCTTCTGTCTTGGCTGCAGCGCAGTCTCGAGAACCGATGGAGGGTGGCGCGATGAGCAGTGTCCTGTTCGACGTCCCGGGTCCGCGCGCGATCGCGCGCAACCGCATCTTCGGTGTGGTCACCGTGCTCGTGGTTCTGGCGATCCTCGGGTTCTTCGTCTGGCGCCTGGCCGTGACGGGCCAGTTCACCGCGCAGAAGTGGTCGGCGTTCACCTATTCCAACGTCTGGCTCAGCATCGGCCAGGCCGCGCTGGCGACCCTCGGTGCCTTCGCCTCGGCGGCCGTCGGTGCGCTCGTGCTCGGTTTCGTGCTGGCCATCGGACGCATGTCGAACCACCGCTGGATCCGCTGGCCCTTCACGGCGATCGTCGAGGTCCTCCGCGCCGTGCCGGTGCTGATCTTCATGTTCCTGCTCTACTACGGGCTGCCCGTCCTGGGCATCAGGATGGAGCCCTACTGGGCGGTCGTCATCGCCCTCGTCGCCTACAACGGTTCGGTGCTCGCCGAGGTCATCCGTGCCGGTGTCGAATCGTTGCCGCGGGGCCAGCACGAGGCGGGCTACGCGATCGGACTCCGCAAAGCCGGGGTCATGCGTCTCGTGCTCCTGCCGCAGGCCGTTCGCGCCATGATGCCCGTCATCATCGCCCAGCTCGTCGTCACCCTGAAAGACACCGCCCTCGGCTTCATCGTCACCTACCCCGAGCTGCTCTTCTACGCCCGCTACATCGGCGGGCAGGCGACCTACGGCTCGCCCATCGTGCCGGCTACGATCATCATCGGCGCCATCTACATCGGACTCTGCCTTCTCCTCTCGCTCGTCGCCACCACCGTGGAGAAGCGACTGCGTCGCTCGGCGAAGACCGGCGGCAACGTCGCCGGAGCGAATCAGGCGACCCAGGAGGTCACGGACACCGAGCTCATCGTGGCGCAGCGCGGCCTCGGCAAGTACGACATGGGCGGCAGCGGTCTGGGCGGCGGCGGACTCGGCGGCGGCGCGAACGCTCGCTGATCGTCGCGACCGGGAAAGCCCGGCCGGCGACGGTCCGGCCCGCGGTCGGGTGCGGCGCGAAGCGATCGCCGAGGGCCGGACCGCGGACGGTGCGCGGAACGCAGCATCCGCCCGTCGGTAGACTCGTCTCTCGTGTCCGATGCCCCCGAGATCACCCCTGAAGCGGTAGCCGCCGCGGTCGATGCAGCCCTCGCTGCCATCGCCGCCGCGACCACCACCGCCGAACTCAAGTCCGCGCGAGCGGCGCACACCGCAGAAGGCTCGCCCCTGGCGCGGCTGAACGCGGGACTGCGCCAGGTCGCCCCCGAGAACAAGGCCGCCTTCGGCAAGTTGGTCGGCCAAGCCCGCGGGCGCGTGACCCAGGCGCTCGGCGCCCGGGAGACCGAGCTCGCCGAGGCTGAGACGGCCGCGAAGCTCGAGGCCGAGCGCGTGGACATCACCGCTGTGCCGCGCCGCGCGCGCGTGGGCGCGCGGCATCCGATCTCGCTCCTGCAGGAGCAGATCTCCGACATCTTCGTCGGCATGGGGTGGGAGATCGCCGAAGGCCCCGAGCTCGAGCACGAGTGGTTCAACTTCGACGCGCTCAACTTCGACGTCGACCACCCGGCGCGTCAGATGCAGGACACGTTCTTCGTCGACCCGGTCGATCGCCACCTCGTCATGCGCACGCACACGTCGCCGGTGCAGGTGCGATCGATGCTCGAGCGCGATCTGCCCATCTACGTGCTGTGCCCGGGGCGGGTCTACCGCACCGACGAGTTCGATGCGACCCACCTGCCCGTGTTCACGCAGTTCGAAGGACTCGTCATCGACAAGGGCATCACGATGGCGAACCTCAAGGGAACCCTCGACCACGCCGCCCGCGTGCTCTTCGGCCCGGAGGCCAAGACCCGGTTCCGTGCGAACTTCTTCCCCTTCACCGAGCCGAGCGCCGAGCTCGACCTCTGGCACCCGACGTTCAAGGGCGGTGCGCGCTGGATCGAGTGGGGCGGATGCGGGATGGTCAACCCCAACGTGCTGCGCGCGGCGGGCATCGACCCCGAGGTCTACTCCGGCTTCGCGTTCGGAATGGGCATCGAGCGGACCCTGATGTTCCGCAGCGACGTGCAAGACATGCGCGACATGGCCGAGGGCGATGTGCGCTTCAGCGAACAGTTCGGAATGGTGGTCTGATGCGCGTCCCGCTCTCCTGGTTGCGCGAGTTCGTCGACGTCGCCCCCGAGGCCACGCCCGAAGACGTGCTCGCCTCGCTCGTGCGCGTCGGTTTCGAGGAGGAGGACGTCCACGGCTTCGAGCTGCAGGGGCCGATCGTCGTCGGACAGGTGCTCGAGTTCGTCGAGGAACCGCAGTCCAACGGCAAGACGATCCGCTGGTGCCAGGTCGACGTCGGCGAGGACTCCCCGCGGGGGATCGTCTGCGGCGCGGGCAACTTCTTCCCCGGTGACAAGGTCGTCGTGACCCTCCCGGGTTCGGTGCTTCCCGGGCCCTTCCCGATCGCGGCGCGCAAGACCTACGGGCACGTCTCGGACGGCATGATCGCCTCGGCGAAGGAGCTCGGGCTCGGCCAGGAGCACTCGGGCATTCTGCGTCTGGCCGAACTGGGCATCGACGCGGCCACCGGTACCGACGCGATCGCGCTGCTCGGGCTCGACGACGTCGCCGTGGAGATCAACGTCACCCCCGACCGCGGGTATGCGCTGTCGATGCGCGGTGTGGCGCGGGAGTATTCCCACGCCACGGGAGCCGCCTTCCGCGATCCCGGAGCCGGGCACGCGGATGCGGCGTCACGCACCCCCTCGGGATTCTCGATCGTCGTCGACGACCGCCTCCCCATCCGGGGCCGTGTGGGCGCGACGGAGTTCGTCGCCCGCATCGTCCGCGACGTGGATGCGACCAGGCCCACGCCGGCGTGGATGATCGCGCGCCTGTCGCTCGCGGGTATCCGCTCGCTCGGCGTGCTGATCGACATCACCAACTACGTGATGCTCGAGCTCGGCCAGCCCATCCACGGCTACGACCTCGACGCCCTGACCGGCGGCATCACCGTTCGTCGCGCCGAGCCGGGGGAGTCGCTCAAGACCCTCGACGGCCAGGTGCGCACGCTCCACCCCGAAGACCTCCTGATCACCGACGAGTCGGGCCCCATCGGCCTGGCCGGGGTGATGGGCGGCGGCACGACCGAGATGGGCGACGCGACCCGCAACGTGCTCATCGAGGCGGCCACCTTCGACACGGTTTCGATCGCGCGCACCGCACGCCGTCACAAGCTGCCGTCCGAAGCATCCCGTCGTTTCGAGCGCGGCGTCGACCCGCTCGTGCCGTTCGTCGCCGCCGAACGCGTCGCCGAGCTCATGGTGCAGCTGGCCGGCGGCACGCTCGACACCGAACTCGGCGGATCGTTGTCAGCGACGTACGAGCGCGACGCGATCGCCCTGCCGCGCGGTTTCGTCTCGGGCCTCATCGGCGTCGACTACACCGACGAGCAGATCGCCGCGGCCCTGCGCCTGGTCGGCTGCGACGTCGACACCTCCGTCGAACCGTGGGCCGTCGTGCCGCCGTCGTGGCGCCCCGACGTGACCGACAAGTGGACGCTCGCCGAAGAAGTGGCGCGCATCGAGGGGTACGACCTCATCCCCTCGGTGCTGCCCGTTCCGCCCTCGGGCCGTGGCCTCACCGCCGCGCAGCAGGGTCGTCGCCGGGTCTCGAACGCTCTCGCGGCTGCGGGCTACGTCGAGACGCCCTCGTTCCCGTTCACCACGGAGGAGCAGAACGATCTGCACGGCTCGCCGACCGGTGAGCACCTGCCGAGCGTGAAGATGGCGAACCCGCTCGACGGGCAGGCGCCGTTCCTGCGGCGCTCGCTCGTGCCGGCTCTGCTGCAGGCGGCGCACCGCAACGTCGCCCGCGGTCTCACCGACCTCGCGGTCTTCGAAGCCGGCGCGGTGTTCCTCCCCGAGCCCGGCGTGACCTACGGCACCGACTCGGTGCCGCCGCTGGGCGCGCGTCCCGACGCGGCGACGCTCGTCGCGCTCGACGCATCCATCCCGCCGCAGCGCCGTCACGTCGCCGTGCTCCTCACCGGGCCGATCGTCGACAAGCAGCCCGGTCAGCCGGCCGTCACGGCCGGGCTCGCCGACGCGATCGACGCCGTGCGGATCATCGCCGGGGCCGCCGGCGTCGAGATCGAGCTGGCGCAGACCACCCGTGCGGCGCTGCACCCGGGGCGCGCGGGCGTGGTCACGGTGGGCGCGACCGAGGTCGGCTACGTCGGCGAGCTGCTGCCCGCCGTGTCCGAAGCCGCTGACCTCCCCGGTCGCGTCGTTGTCGCCGAGCTCGATCTCGATCTGCTCCTGACGCTCGGCGGAGACCGCGTTGTGGCCGCGTCGCTCTCGGGGTTCCCCGCCGCGACCCAGGACGTCTCGCTCGTCGTGGATGCGACCCTTCCCGCGGGCGACGTGCGCGCCGCCCTCGTCGAGGGGGCCGGAGGCCTGCTCGAGTCGCTCCGCCTCGTCGACGACTACCGCGGTCAGGGGCTCCCCGACGGCAGCAAGAGCCTCACGTTCGCACTGCGTTTCCGCGCGCCCGACCGCACCCTTACCGCGGCCGAGGCGTCGGAGGCGCGCCTGGCGGGCGTGGCCGTCGCCGCCGAGCGTTTCGGTGCGACCCTGCGCGAATAGCATCACGCGAGCGAATCCACCCGATCTCGCTCGAATCCGCACTCCGCGGCAGCGCGTGGGTGTGGATTCGAGCGCGTGAGTGTGGATTCGCCGCTTCGGTGGCAGGATTTGCGGATGCTGCGGCCGCGCGGCTATCGTCGGGACATGCTTTCCGCCGCCCCCGTCTCGCTCGTCACGAGCGTTGTGGGCGTGCGCCGCGGCCGCCGACTCTAGGCGACCCCGCTTCCCGCCGTCGTGCGGCACGGGCGTCGCCGTCTTTGGCCCGTGAACCCAGACAATAAGGTGGAAGCATGACCTATTCGGTCGCCGTCTCCGGCGCATCCGGCTATGCCGGCGGCGAGATCCTGCGCCTGCTCGCCGCGCACCCCGACATCGAGATCCGCACCGTCACGGCGCACTCGAACGCCGGCCAGCCGCTCGTTCGTCACCAGCCGCACCTGCGCTCCCTCTCGCACCTCACGCTGCAGGACACCACGCCCGAGGTGCTCGCCGGCCACGACATCGTGGTGCTCGCGCTCCCGCACGGGCAGTCGGGTCAGTACACCGACGCGCTGGCCGAGACACCGATCGTGATCGACGCGGGTGCCGACCACCGCCTCACCGACGCGTCGGCCTGGGCGCAGTTCTACGGCGGCGAGTTCCACGCGCCGTGGGCGTACGGCGTCCCCGAACTCATCGTCGACGGCGGTAAGCAGCGCGACCTCCTCGCGGGTGCGACGCGGATCGCCGCCCCGGGATGCAACGCCTCCACCGTCGCTCTGAGCCTCGCGCCGGGCGTGGCCGGGGGAGTGATCGATGCGTCCGACATCGTGACGGTCCTCGCCGTCGGCCCGTCGGGTGCGGGCAAGAGCCTCAAGACCAACCTGCTCGCGAGCGAGATCCTCGGGTCGGCGAACCCCTACGCCGTCGGGGGCTCGCACCGGCACATTCCCGAAATCCGGCAGGCGCTCGTGGGCGCCGGAGCCGTCGGCGACGTGCGCATCTCGTTCACGCCCGTCCTCGTCCCGATGGCGCGCGGCATCCTCGCCACCTCGACCGCGCCGATCGCCCCCGGTGTCACCGACGCCGAGATCCGTGCGGCATGGGCCGACGCATATGCGGGCGAGACCTTCGTCCAGCTGCTCGACGAGGGCGAATTCCCTCGCACCGCCGACGTGCTGGGTGCGAACACCGCTCTTCTCGGCCTCGCGATCGACCGGGCGGCGAACCGCGTCGTCGTCGTCGCCGCGCTCGACAACCTCGTCAAAGGCACCGCCGGCGCCGCCGTGCAGTCGCTCAACATCGCGCTCGGTCTTCCCGAAGGCCGTGCCCTCACCGTGAACGGAGTCGCCCCGTGAGCGTGACCGCCCCCGCAGGATTCGACGCGGCCGGAGTGGCCGTCGGCCTCAAGTCGACCGGAAAGCGCGACGTCGCCCTCGTCGTCAACCGCGGACCGCTCAAGGTCGGCGCTGCCGTCTTCACCTCCAACCGGGCCAAGGCGAACCCCATCCTCTGGTCGGAGCAGGTGATCCGCGACGGTGTCGTGGAAGCCATCGTGCTCAACTCCGGCGGGGCCAACTGCTTCACGGGGGCGTTCGGTTTCCAGACCACGCACCTGACGGCCGAGCGCGTCGGTGAACTGCTCGAGGTCGGCGCGGGCGACGTGCTCGTCTGCTCGACCGGACTCATCGGCACCGGTGACGAGGTCTTCCGCGCCAAGGTGCTCGAGGGTGTCGCCCAGAGCGTCGCGGCGCTGGACGCCGAGAGCGGTCAGGCCGCCGCCGAGGCGATCATGACGACCGACTCGGTCTCGAAGACCGTCGTGCGCAGCCACGACGGATGGACCATCGGCGGTATGGCGAAGGGTGCCGGGATGCTGGCGCCGGGCCTGGCCACGATGCTCGTCGTCCTGACGACCGATGCCGTCCTCGACGCGGCCGACGCCGACGCGCACCTGCGTGCCGCCACTCGCGTCAGCTTCGACCGGCTCGACTCCGACGGCTGCATGTCGACGAACGATCAGGTCACGCTCCTCGCCAGCGGCGCCTCCGGCGTCGTCCCCGACCCCGACGCGTTCCGGCGTGCGCTGACCGAGGTCTGTCTCGACCTCGCCGTGCAGCTGCAGGCCGACGCGGAAGGTGCGAGCCACAGCATCCGGATCACCGTCGTGCACGCCGCCACCGAAGACGAAGCCGTCGAGGTGGCGCGCTCCGTCGCCCGCAACAACCTCTTCAAGGCCGCGATCTTCGGCAACGATCCCAACTGGGGCCGGGTGCTCGCCGCGATCGGCACCACCCAGGCGGAGTTCGATCCCTACGCGGTCGACGTCGAGATGAACGGGGTGCGCGTGTGCTCGAACGGCGGGCCCGACCGGCCCCGAGAGGAGGTCGACCTGACGCCGCGCGAGACGGACGTCGTCATCGACCTCAAGGTCGCCGATGCCACCGCGACGATCTACACGAACGACCTCACGCACGACTACGTCCACGAGAACAGCGCCTACTCCTCATGAGCGACATCGACCTGCAAGACACCGATCCCGCGACCGCCAGTGCGCGGGCGGCCACCATGGTGGAGTCGCTGCCCTGGCTGCAGAAGTTCCGCGACCAGATCGTGGTGGTCAAGTACGGCGGCAACGCGATGGTTAGCGACGAGCTGCAGGATGCCTTCGCCGCAGACATCGCCTACCTCCGCTACGTCGGCGTCAAGCCTGTCGTCGTGCACGGTGGCGGTCCGCAGATCTCGTCCATGCTCGACCGGCTCGCCATCCCGAGTGAGTTCAAGGGCGGCTACCGCGTCACCTCGACCGAGGCGATCAGCGTCGTGCGCATGGTGCTCACCGGTCAGATCAATCCGCAGCTCGTCGCGAAGATCAACGCACACGGGCCCCTCGCGACGGGGCTCAGCGGCGAGGACGCCGGGCTCTTCGGCGGACGGCGCCGCGGTGTCACCGTCGCGGGCGTCGAGCACGACCTCGGACGGGTGGGCGACGTCGTGTCGGTCGACCCGCGCCCGGTGCTCGACCACCTCGACGCCGGGCGCATCCCGGTGGTCTCGAGCATCGCCCCCGATCTCGATCACCCGGGTCATTCGCTCAACGTGAACGCGGATGCTGCGGCCGCGGCCCTCGCCGTCGCGCTCGGCGCGACGAAGCTCGTGGTGCTCACCGACGTCGCGGGCCTGTACGCCGACTGGCCGAACCGGGAGTCGCTCGTCTCGCACCTGGATTCGACCGAACTGCGCGCGATGCTGCCGCGGCTCGAGTCGGGCATGATTCCGAAGATGCAGGCATGCCTCGATGCCGTCGACGGGGGCGTTCCGACGGCCGCCATCGTCGACGGGCGCGTGCCGCACTCGGTGCTCGTCGAACTGTTCACCAGCAAGGGAATCGGAACGGAGGTCGTCGCATGACCGACACCACCTGGCAGGAAGACGCCGGACGCGACCTGGTGCGGAGCTTCGGCGACCGCATGGCGCTGTTCGTGCGCGGCGAAGGCTCCCACCTCTTCGACGACACGGGGCGTCGGTACCTCGACTTCCTCGCCGGTATCGCGGTCGATTCGCTCGGGCACGCGCACCCGGTGTTCGTCGACGCGGTGTCACGGCAGGCGGCGACCCTCGCGCACGTGTCGAACTACTTCGCCACCCCGCCGCAGCTGGCGCTTGCCGCTCGGCTGAAGCGTCTCGCCGGCACGGGGCCGGAGGGCCGGGTCTACTTCGGCAACTCCGGGGCCGAAGCCAACGAAGCGGCCTTCAAGCTGGCGCGCCTGCACGGCGGCTCGGCCAGACCCCGCATCCTGACGCTCAAGGGCGGCTTCCACGGACGCACGATGGGAACCCTCGCGCTGACCGGCAAGCCGGCGCTCCAGGCCGACTTCCTGCCGATGACCCCGGGCGTCGAGCACATCGACCCGACGATCGAGGCGCTCGAGGCGGCGCTCGACGAGCGCGTCGCCGCGGTGCTCGTCGAGCCCATCCAGGGCGAGGCCGGCGTCGTCGAGCTGCCGGAGGGATACCTCGAGGCCGCTCGACGGCTGACCGAAGCATCCGGATCGCTGCTCATCATCGACGAGATCCAGACCGGCGCCGGGCGCACGGGGGAGTGGTTCGCCTTCCAGCGCGCCGGCATCGTGCCCGATGCGATCACGCTCGCCAAGGGCATGGGCGGCGGGTTCCCGATCGGCGCGCTCGTGACCTTCGGCCACGCGAGCGACCTGTTCTTCCCCGGCACCCACGGTTCCACTTTCGGCGGCAACGCTTTGGCGACGGCCGTCGCCGGCGCCGTGCTCGACGAGATCGAGCGGGCCGGTCTCGTGCAGAACGCCGCCGCGCGCGGAGAAGAGCTCCGCGCAGGCATCATGGGCCTGGGGTCGCCGCTCGTCGGCGGCATCCGCGGGGCGGGTCTGCTGCTCGGCGTCGCGCTGACCCACCCGGTCGCCAAGGCCGTCGTCGCTGCGGCCCAGGAGCACGGGCTCATCGTCAACGCCGCGAACGACGACACGATCCGCCTCGCCCCACCGCTCACGATCGGCGATGCCGAGGTGAGCGAGTTCCTCGCCCTCTTCGCCGCGTCGCTGGCGACCGTGGGTGACGCCCTGATCCTCGACGAGACGCCCGACGCCACACCCGATACACCTGCGGAGGTACCCGCGTGACCCGCCATCTGCTTCGCGATGACGACCTGACCCCGGCCGAGCAGGCCGAGATCCTCGACCTCGCGATCGAGCTCAAGCGCGACCGGTGGGCGCAGAAGCCGCTCGCCGGACCCCAGACGGTCGCGGTGATCTTCGACAAGTCCTCCACCCGCACGCGGGTCTCGTTCGCGGTCGGCATCGCCGATCTCGGCGGCTCGCCGCTGATCATCTCCACGGCGAACAGCCAGCTCGGCGGCAAGGAGACCCCGTCCGACACCGCGCGCGTGCTGGAGCGTCAGGTGGCCGCGATCGTGTGGCGCACCTACGCGCAGTCGGGGCTCGAGGAGATGGCGCGGGGCACGCGGGTGCCGGTGGTCAACGCCCTCAGCGACGACTTCCACCCGTGCCAGCTGCTGGCCGACCTGCTCACGATCCGCGAGCACAAGGGGGAGCTCACCGGGCTGACGCTGTCGTTCTTCGGTGACGGGCGCAGCAACATGGCGCACTCGTACCTCCTGGCCGGGGTCACCGCCGGAATGCACGTGCGGGTCGCCTCTCCCGCGGAGTACGCCCCGCGGGCCGACGTCGTCGCCGATGCGCAGGCGATCGCCGCCCGCACGGGTGGTTCGGTCGTGCTCGAAGCCGACCCGGTGCGCGCGGCCGAAGGGTCCGACGTCGTCGTCACCGACACCTGGGTGTCGATGGGCAAAGAAGAGGAGAAGCAGGCGCGCCTGCGCGACCTCGGCGCCTACAAGGTCACGCGCGAGCTCATGACGCTCGCCGACCCCGGCGCGATCTTCATCCACTGCCTGCCCGCCGACCGCGGGTACGAGGTCGAGGCCGAGGTCATCGACGGACCGCAGAGCGTGGTCTGGGACGAGGCCGAGAACCGTCTGCACGCGCAGAAGGCCCTCCTGGTGTGGCTGCTGCGGCAGGAATGACCTCCTGGGTGCGCTCGCGATGGGCGCGCCTCGACGGGCCCGGCCGTCTGGCCGGGCTCGACCTCGCACGTGGCCTGGCCGTCGTCGGGATGCTGGCCGCCCACCTCCTGTCGATCGAGCCGTGGGATTCGGCGCGCCCCGAGACGTGGGTCGACATCGCGAACGGGCGGTCGTCGATCCTGTTCGCGACCCTCGCGGGAGTGTCGATCGCGCTGGTGACCGGCGGGCGCACGCCGCTGCGCGGCGGGGCCCGCGCCCGTGCGTCGGGCAGGCTCGCCGTGCGGGCGGGCGTGCTGTGGGTGCTGGGTCTCCTGCTCGCGGCGACCGGCGTTCCGGTCTACGTCATCCTTCCCGCCTACGCGATCCTCTTCCTGCTGTCCCTGCCGTTCCTGGGCCTTCGTGCGCCAGCGCTGTTCGGCATCGCGGCGGCGGTCGCGGTGGTGATGCCGTTCGCGCAGGCCTGGCTCGACGCCCTCCCGTTCTGGGAGACGACCCTGGGAGAGACGGTGGCCGTCTCGATCGGATGGGCCTACCCGTTCCCGACCTGGATCGCCTTCCTGCTCACCGGAATGGCCCTCGGCCGCATCGATCTGCGCTCCCTGTCCGCGCAAGGGGCGATGCTCGCCGTCGGGGCCGGGATCGCCACCGTCTTCTCGGCGCTCGCCGTGACCACGGGGGCCGACCCGACGTTCGATCGCGGTTACCTCGCCTCGGTCTGGACCGCCGAAGCGCACTCGACGGGTCTGCTGGAGGTCGTCGGTTCGGGTGCCTTCGCCGTGGCAGTGATCGCCGGGTGCCTGCTGCTGTGTCGAACACCGCTGCGGTGGGTCGTCGTGCCGCTGCGCGCAGTCGGGGCGATGCCGCTCACCGCGTACAGCGCACAGCTGATCGTGTGGGCGCTCTGGGCCGGATCCGTCCTCGGCGAGACCAGTGCGCTGACCGCCTTCCGGGGGCTCGAACCGTTCTGGCCGCTGACCCTCGGCCTCATCGTCGGGTGCACGCTGTGGGCGCTCCTCATCGGGCGCGGGCCGCTGGAGGCGGCGATCGACCGCGCGGCGCGCTGGATGGTGCGCGACCCGGACGGGAGCCGCGTGGCGCCCTCGGTAGGCTGAGAGGATGAGCACGACGAGCGGTCACGGTACGAACGAGGGAGCGCTCTGGGGCGCCCGATTCGCCGGGGGGCCGTCGCCCGAGCTCGCCGCCCTGAGCCGATCGACCCACTTCGACTGGGTGCTAGCGCCGTACGACATCGCCGGATCGCACGCGCACGCCACCGCGCTCACCGCCGCCGGCTACCTCACCGCCGACGAAGCCGCCGCCATGCACGAGGGGCTCGACGAGCTCGGTCGCCGCGTCGCCGACGGCTCGCTCGTCGCCGCACCCGACGACGAAGACGTGCACGGCGCCCTCGAAGGAGCCCTCATCGACATCGTGGGTCCTGCGTTGGGCGGCAAACTCCGCGCCGGGCGCAGCCGCAACGACCAGATCGCGACCCTCGTGCGTCTGTACCTCCTCGACCACGCCCGGGTGATCGCCCGCGACGTCGTGCGGCTCATCGACGCCCTCGTGTCGCAGGCCGACGCCCACGCCGACGCGATCATGCCCGGGCGCACGCACTTGCAGCACGCGCAGCCGGTGCTGCTCGCACACCATCTGCAGGCGCACGCCTGGCCGCTGGTGCGCGACCTCGAACGACTGCGCGACTGGTCGGCGCGCGCGGCGGTCTCTCCCTACGGCGGCGGTGCGCTCGCCGGGTCCACGCTGGGCCTGGACCCGCAGCTGGTGGCCGACGAACTCGGTCTCGCCCGCCCGTCCGAGAACTCGATCGACGGCACGAGCGCGCGCGACGTGGTGGCCGAGTTCGCCTTCGTCGGAGCGCTCATCGGGGTCGATCTGTCACGGTTGTCGGAGGAGATCATCCTCTGGAACACGCGGGAGTTCTCCTTCGTCACCCTCGACGACGCGTACTCGACCGGCTCGAGCATCATGCCGCAGAAGAAGAACCCCGACATCGCCGAGCTCGCGCGCGGCAAGTCGGGTCGCCTGATCGGCAACGTGGCGGGGCTCCTCGCCACGCTGAAAGGGCTCCCGCTCGCGTACAACCGAGACCTGCAGGAAGACAAGGAGCCGGTCTTCGACACCGTCGCCACCCTCGAGACGGTGCTTCCCGCCTTCACCGGGATGATCGCGACCCTGCGTTTCGACACCGACCGCATGGCCGAACTCGCCCCTCAGGGCTTCTCGCTCGCGACCGACGTCGCCGAATGGCTCGTCACCCGCGGCGTGCCGTTCCGCGACGCCCACGAGGTGTCGGGCGAGCTCGTGCGCGCGTGCGAAGACCGCGGGATCGGGCTCGAAGACGCCGACGACGCGCTGCTCGCGTCGGTCTCGCCCCTGCTGGAGCCGGCCGTGCGCGAGGTGCTGTCCATCGAAGGCTCGGTCGGCCGTCGCACCGGGGTCGGCGGCACCGCTCCCGAGCGCGTCGCCGAGCAGCGCGCGCAGCTCGTCGCCCGCGCCCAGACACTCGCCCACGAGCTCGGGCTGTGACGTCGGGCGGTCACCGTCCCGCTTGATACGCTCGACGTCGTGTCTGACGCCGCCGAACCGATGATCGATCCGACCTTCGACAACGTCTGGGACGAGATCGTCTGGCGAGGACTCGTGCACGTCTCGACCGACGAGTCGGCCCTGCGCGAGGCGCTCGCCGGGCCGCCGATCGTTTTCTACTGCGGGTTCGACCCGACGGCTCCAAGTCTGCACCTCGGCCACCTCGTGCAGCTGCTCACCATGCGACGCCTGCAGCTGGCCGGGCACCGTCCGCTCGGGCTCGTCGGGGGATCGACCGGCTTGATCGGCGACCCGCGACCGACGGCCGAGCGCACCCTCAACTCCCGCGAGACCGTCGCGGAGTGGGTGCAACGCCTGCGCGAGCAGGTCGAGCGCTACCTGAGCTTCGATGGCGAGAACGCCGCGCGCATGGTCAACAACCTCGACTGGACCGCGCCCCTCAGCGCGATCGATTTCCTCCGCGAGATCGGCAAGCACTACCGCGTCGGCACGATGCTGAAGAAAGACGCCGTGAGCGCGCGTCTCAACTCCGAGGCGGGGATCAGCTACACCGAGTTCAGCTACCAGATCCTGCAGGGGCTCGACTTCCTCGAGCTGCACCGCCAGTACGGCTGTGTGCTGCAGACCGGCGGCAGCGACCAGTGGGGCAACCTCACCAGCGGTACCGATCTGATCCACCGCGTCGAGGGCACCTCGGTGCACGCGATCGGAACACCGCTGATCACGAACTCCGACGGCACGAAGTTCGGCAAGAGCGAGGGCAACGCGATCTGGATCGACGCCGATCTCACGAGCCCGTACGCGTTCTACCAGTTCTGGCTCAACACCGACGACGCCGACGTGGTCGAGCGACTGAAGGTGTTCACGTTCCTGACCCGTGCCGAGATCGAGGAGTACGGGCGTCTCGTCGAGGCCGAGCCCTTCCGGCGTGCGTCGCAGAAGCGTCTTGCGTCGGAGGTGTCGACCCTCGTGCACGGTGCAGATGCGACGGCGGCCGTGATCGCCGCATCCGACGCCCTCTTCGGGCAGGGCGACCTGTCGGGTCTCGATGCGCGGACGCTGCGCGAAGCCCTCGACGAGCTGCCGCACGCGGAGGTCGCGCCGGGGACGACGGTGGTGCAGGCGCTGGTGGAGACCGGACTCGTCTCGAGCCTGGGCGAAGCGCGTCGGGCGATCGCCCAGGGCGGCGTCTCGCTCGACGGCGAACGGATCGAGGCCGACGACGCGGTGGTCACCGGGAGCCTGCCCGGGGGAGTGTCGGTGCTCCGGCGCGGCAAGAAGACCCTCGCCGGCCTCTTCGTCGCGGGCTGACCGGGGCGCATCATGCCGTTCACGCCGAGCCATGCCGTGGTGGCTCTGCCGTTCGTGCGCACTCCGCTGATCCCCGCTGCCATCGCGATCGGCGCCATGACGCCCGATCTTCCGTTGTTCGTCCGCACCGGGCTCCCGCTCTACGGCATCACGCACAGCGCGTCGGCACTCCCGGTGACGGTCGCCGTCGCCCTGGTGCTGCTGCTGGTGTGGCGCTGCGTGCTGCGCCCGGCGGCGGGGGAGCTCTCGCCGCGATGGGTCGCCGAGCGGCTTCCGGCGTCGTGGTCGGCCGGCCCGCGGGGCGCGCTCCGCGAAACCTTCGCCGACGCCCGCGACAGGATCACGGTGCCGTCGGTGGTGTTGCTCGTCGTGTCGCTGCTGTTCGGCGTGATCACGCACATCGTCTGGGATCTCTTCACCCACGAGGGGCGGTGGGGCGTTGCGCTGTTCCCGGCGCTCGCCGATACCTGGGGTCCGATGATCGGCTACAAGTGGCTCCAGCACGGCTCGTCGGTCATCGGCCTGGTGATCATCGGCATCTGGGCGGCGGTGTGGATCGGCCGTCGCGACGCGAGCGAGGTGCACCGGATGCTGCCGTCGGCTGTTCGTGCGGTGTGGTGGCTGTCCCTGCCGCTCGTCCTCGTCTCCGCGTGGGCGGTGGGGCTCGTCACGTACGGACCGATCACGCCGGAGTGGACGATCCAGCACCTGGCGTATCGCGTTCTTCCGGCGGCTGCCGGCGCGTGGGGAGCGGCAACGCTCGTGCTCGCCGCAGTGGTGACGGTGATTCGCTCTCGATCCGCGGAATCACGCGGATCTACTACCGGATGACGGCCGTTCCGACGCCGCGACACGCCCGGGATGCAGCACGATTCGCCGAGACGCCGCATCCCGCGTAAGTTTCTATCTGTTCGCCCCACAGGGAAGAGCGGAAAGTCCGAAAGACTTGCCCCACCCTCAAGCGGAGAACACCTCCCGAATCCTTCGCACGTAGAGTGCGGCTGGCCGTCAGGTCAGGGAATCGGGTTGCCCGCCACATGGGCGTCTATTCGGCGCGCTCTCGGCTCTTTACGGAGTCGGAAACGTCGATTTGACAGTCGGTGTGGGTGGGATAAGGTAGTGAAGTTGCCCTGCGGGCGAGGCTGATGAGGCTGAGTTGCAGGT
>NZ_QEIJ01000002.1 GCF_003095395.1 Microbacterium sp. Gd 4-13 | reverse complement strand
ACCTGCAACTCAGCCTCATCAGCCTCGCCCGCAGGGCAACTTCACTACCTTATCCCACCCACACCGACTGTCAAATCCGCGTCTCAGCCGCCGAAGCGAGAAGAGTGTTGGTTGACTCGGTCGGAGTGACCGGGCTCCTGATCATAGACCTTGCGGTCGGTCACGCTCAAGAGCCTGACCAGATCGGGATGTTCGTCCACTTGAGGGGGCGGGGCCTGTCGGCCTCTCCGCTCAACCCTTTGGGGCGAACAGATATAACTCTAAGGCGGGATCCCGCACTCGTCCAATCACGGTGCGTCCCGGGCGTGTCGCGCCTCAGGCCGAGGGGTTCGGGGTCAGCGTGTACTTGGTCTGGAGGTACTCGTGGATGCCCTCCGCGCCCCCCTCTCGGCCAAGCCCCGACTGCTTCCACCCGCCGAACGGCGCCGCCGCGTTCGAGACGACGCCCACGTTCAGGCCCATCATCCCGGTCTCCAACTTCTCGATCATTCGCTGACCTCGGGCGAGGCTCCCGGTGTACACGTACGACACCAGTCCGTACTCGGTGTCGTTGGCCAACCGCACGGCCTCGTCCTCGTCGTCGAACGGGACGATCGCGAGGACGGGTCCGAAGATCTCCTCGCGCAGGATGTCGCTCCCCGCCCTGACGTCGCTCAGCACCGTGGGTTCGTAGAACGTGCCGGATCCCGCGATCGCGGAGCCACCGGTGTTCAGGGTCGCGCCTCTCTCCAGGGCGTCGCCCACCAGCGCGGATGCCTTGTCGACCGCCCGCTGGTCGATGAGCGGACCGATCGTCACGCCGTCCTCGGTCCCGCGACCGATGCGGAACTGCTCCACACGCTCGGTAACCCGCCGCGCGAACTCCCCGGCGAGCGAGCGGTGCACGATGAAGCGGTTCGCCGCCGTGCAGGCCTGCCCGATGTTGCGGAACTTCGCGGCCATCGCCCCGTCGACGGCTTTGTCGAGATCCGCGTCGTCGAACACGACGAAGGGTGCGTTGCCGCCGAGCTCCATCGACGTCCGCAGCACGCCCGCCGACGCCTGCTCCAGGAGCTTGCGTCCCACCGGCGTCGAACCCGTGAACGAGAGTTTCCGGAGGCGGGGGTCGCGAATGATGGGCTCCGACACCGCTCCGGACGTCGAGGTCGTGATCACGTTGACGACCCCCGCGGGCAGACCCGCCTCCTCCAGCAGGCGAACGAACAGCAGGGTGGTCAACGGGGTCAGCTCGGCCGGCTTGATCACGACCGTGCACCCGGCGGCGAGGGCCGGTGCGATCTTCCGCGTGGCCATGGCGAGCGGGAAGTTCCAGGGGGTGATGAGGAAGCAGGGGCCGACCGGATGCTGCGACACGATCATCCGTCCGGTGCCCTCGGGGTTGGGCCCGTAGCGCCCCTGGATACGCGGCGCCTCCTCGCTGAACCAGCGCAGGAACTCACCGCCGTAGACCACTTCGCCTCGCGCCTCGGCGAGAGGCTTGCCCATCTCCAGTGTCATCAGGAGCGCGACGTCCTCCTTGCGCGCCTGAAGCAGATCGAACGCGCGACGCAGGATCTCGCCGCGCTCGCGCGCGGGGGTGGCGGCCCACGTGGGGAAAGCTGCGACCGCAGCATCCATCGCTGCTTCGCCGTCGGCTATCGACGCGTCGGCGATCGTTCGGATGACGGCGCCGGTCGAGGGGTCCACGACATCGAGCGTCTTGCCGCCTTCGGCGGTGCGCCACTCCCCGGCGATGAAGAGCCCGTCGGGAACGGATGCCAGCAGCTCGGACTCTCTGTTGTCTGACACGGGACTCCTTCGGTTGGAACGCGGGCGACAGTGACTCCCCGCCATTCTCGCCAGAGACCCGCCGACCGACGATGGACATCGCGTACACGCAGCGATCGTGGATCGCCACTGCGTCGAAATGAGCGATGATCCGCTCGCACGTCAGCCCCGCACGGTCTCCCGCACGTCTGTGAACTTCAGGGCGAGGATGCGGGCGCCCTGGGCGTGCAGAGCATCGGAGACCGGGGCGCGCAGGATCGACACCGACTGCGGATCGAGACGCTTGCCGTCGTGCTCCACGTGTCCCTTCAGAACCACGATCGCTTCGGTGCCGATCTCGACGGCGCGGTCTCCGTCGAGATCGTCGAACGTGGCGCTGGCCGAGACGACACGCGGATCGAAGGCCAGCACGAGCAAGCGGCTCGTGCCACCCGGCCGGTCGACCGGCCGATGCATCTCGATCAGGGCGGCGTCCTGTGCCAGCGCCCTGTCGCGACGCAGGGGCACGCCCCGACCGGCTCCGATCCGCACCTGCGGACCCGAGATGCCGACGATCAGCTGCTCTGTGCCGGCCGGCGCATAGATCTTCCCGTGAGGGCTCCGCAGCTCGACGAGGCGCAGCAGCCAGCGCAGGCTCGCTCCGGAGCCGCCGTCGGTCCAGATGTCGCGCAGGGTGCCGATGCCGTCACTCAGATGCTGCGGAGGCAACCGGAGGAAGGAGAGAACGTCCACGGGGTCGATCCTCTGAAGTCGCAGGGGAGGCGGACGCCCGTCGCGCCCACCGACGACCGGTGCACCGGGCGGCCGAAGCCACCCGGTGCACCGTTGTCGTGCGTGTGTGTATCAGGCCCTGCCGTCGGCGAGAACGTAGCCCTCTTCGCCGTGGACGACGGTGTCGATGCCCGCGATCTCGTCTTCGTTCTTGACGCGGAAGCCGATCGTCTTCTCGATGGCGAAGCCGATGATGTAGGCGAGGACGAACGAGTAGATCAGCACCGCGAAGGCCGCGATCGCCTGTGCCAGCAGCTGCGTTCCGTCGCCGCCCATGAACAGGCCGGTGTCGATGGCGAAGAAGCCGAGGTACAGGGTTCCGATCATGCCGCCGACGAGGTGGATGCCCACCACGTCGAGCGAGTCGTCGAAGCCGAGCTTGAACTTCAGCTCGATCGCGAGGGCGCAGACGGCACCGGCGATGAGGCCGAGCACGATGGCCCACACGGGGGTGAGCGAACCGCAGGCCGGGGTGATCGCGACGAGACCGGCGACCGCACCGGATGCAGCGCCGACCGACGTGGGCTTGCCGTCCTTGATCTTCTCGACGACGAGCCAGGCGAGCAGGGCTGCCGCGGGGGCCGCGATCGTGTTGACGAAGGCGAGTGCCGCGGTGCCGTCGGCGGCGAGCTCGGAGCCCGCGTTGAAACCGAACCAGCCGAACCACAGGAGGCCCGCGCCGAGCAGCACGAAGGGCGGGTTGTGGGGGACGTGGACGCCCTTCTGGAATCCGACGCGCTTGCCCAGCACCAGCGCGAGGGCGAGGGCCGCCGCTCCGGCGTTGATGTGCACAGCCGTTCCGCCGGCGAAGTCGATCGCACCGACGCCGATCCACTCCTGCAGACCGTGGGTGATCCATCCGCCGTACGCGAAGCCACCCTCCTCGGCGAGGCCGAAGTTGAAGACCCAGCTGGCGACCGGGAAGTAGACGACCGTCGCCCAGATGCCGGCGAAGATCATCCACGACCCGAACTTGGCCCGGTCGGCGATCGCGCCGGAGACCAGCGCGACGGTGATGATGGCGAAGGTGGCTTGGAAGGCGACGAACGCCAGCGGCGGGTACGCCGCTCCTTCAGGCGTTTCGAGGAGGCTCGTGAGTCCGACGGCCGACCAGTCGATCGCCCAGGGCGCGACGGTTCCCTCAGCGCCCGGGAACGCGATCGCGTAGCCGTAGAGCACCCAGAGGACGCCGATCAGACCCATGGCGCCGAAACTCAGCATCATCATGCTGATCACGCTCTTGGCCTTCACGAGGCCGCCGTAGAAGAACGCGAGCCCGGGTGTCATCAACAGCACCAGCGCCGCTGCGATGAGAATGAATGCGGTATTGCCTTGATCCATCTCGAGGACCTCTCTGCGGGGACGCAAGAAGTGCGTCGGGTCTACACAGAGTGACGAATCACCGTTTCCATCCCCCACATCCCCTGTTTCGGGGATGTTGCGTCATGCACCGCTCATGTAAACACTGCGTGACGCGGGCGGCCGCCTACGACGCGCGCGAGGGCGCCATGGTGCGGCGCTCACGGGCAGACGCGGACGCCGCGCCCCTGGAAGGTGACGATGTCGCCGAGCTGCAGCTGACGGCCCCGACGGCGGTCGACCTCGCCGTTCACGGCCACGTAGCCATCGATGATGGCTTCTTTCACGTCACCCCCGGAGTCGAGAAGACCCGCGAACTTCAGGAACTGCCCGAGACGGATGCCGTCACCGCCGATCGATACGTCGTCGACGGGACCAGAAGATGCCATCCCCGAATGGTAGCCAACCGAGCGAGAGTTAGACCTCTCGTCGGACGATCTCGGCGCCGGCTCCCAACGCGACCAGCTTGGCGCGAGCGACGCTCCGGCGCAGCGGCGCCATGCCGCAGTTGGTGGAGGGGTAGAGCTTGTCCGCATCGACGAACCGCAGTGCACTCCGCAGGGTGTCGGCGACGGCCTCGGGCGTCTCGACGGCATCGGTGGCCACGTCGATGGCCCCGACCATGACCTTCTTTCCACGAATGAGCTCCAAGAGATCCATGGGGACGTGGGAGTTGTGGCACTCCAACGAGACGATGTCGATGCTCGACCCCCGGAGCTGGGGGAAGGTCTCCTCGTACTGGCGCCATTCCGATCCCAGGGTCTTCTTCCAGTCGGTGTTCGCCGTGATCCCGTACCCGTAGCAGATATGGACGGCGGTCTCGCAGGTGAGGCCCTCGACGGCCCGCTCCAGCACGGCGACGCCCCAGTCCTTCACCTCGTCGAAGAAGACGTTGAAGGAGGGCTCGTCGAACTGGATGATGTCGACGCCGGCCGCCTCCAGCTCCCTGGCCTCCTGGTTGAGGATGGTCGCGAACTCCCACGCCAGCTTCTCCCGACTGCCGTAGTGCGCGTCGTAGAGGGTGTCGATCATCGTCATGGGGCCGGGCAGGGCCCACTTGATGGGCTGATCGGTCTGCGAGCGCAGGAAGCGGGCGTCGTCCACGAACACCGGCTTCTCGCGGCTCACCGCCCCGACGACCGTGGGAACCGACGCGTCATAGCGATTGCGGATCCGGACGGTCTCACGTTGCTCGAAATCCACGCCGCCGAGGTGCTCGATGAAGGTGGTGACGAAGTGCTGCCGCGTCTGCTCGCCATCGCTCACGATGTCGATGCCTGCCGCTCGTTGATCCGACAACGACAAACGCAGAGCGTCGCGCTTGCCCTCCGCCAACTCGTCGTCGCGCAGCTTCCATTCGGACCAGAGGGTCTCGGGCTGGGCGAGCCATGACGGCTTGGGCAGGCTCCCGGCAGTCGATGTGGGGAGCAGGTTCGTCATGACTGCCCTCCCTGCTGCTCGCGGAAGCGGGAGGACCATTCCTCCAGAACCTCCCGATGGGGCTCGATGAACCTCTCCTCGGCGAACCTCCCCTGCTCCACGGCGAGCCGGCTCCTGTCCACCCTGTCGTAGACGATCCGGGTCGTGGAGTAGTCCGCGGTGCTCAGGCTCGGTCGATACCTCTTGCCCGCGACCGAATTGGCGTTGTAGATCTCCGGTCTGTAGATCTTCTGGAAGGTCTCCATCGTGCTGATCGTCGAGATCAACTCGAGGTTGGTGTAGTCGCTCAGCAGATCACCGATGAAGTAGAAGGCCAGCGGTGCGACGCTCCCCGCCGGCATGAAGTACCGCACCTGCATGCCCATCTTCGCGAAGTACTCATCGGTCAACGAGAACTCGTCCTGGCGATATTCGACGCCCAACACGGGATGGCGGTTGTCGGTGCGATGGTAGGTCTTCTCGCTCGAGACGCTCAGACAGATGACCGGTCGCTTCGAGAAGTGCTGCGCGTACACATCGGAGCGCAGGAAGCTCTGGAAGAGAGTGCCGTGCAACTCCCCGAAACCCGCCGGCACGACGAGGTCGGAACGCCCCTCGTTGTGTGCCGGGAGGACGACGCTGAAGTCGTAGTCGCGTACGTACGAGGAGAAGTTGTTGCCCACGACACCCGGGATACGCGCGCCCGCAACCCTGTCGACGATCGTCGTCTGCAGGATCTCGATGATGGGGAAACCATCGCCTGCGCCGTGCTCGTCGAGATCCACTTCCACGGACACGATGTCGAGGTCGAGCGAATACCGATCCCCGTCTTCGTTGTCCCAGTGGGCCAGCTCATTGAAACGGTTGTCGATCATCCGCAACGCATTTCGAAGGTTCTGCTCGCGGGACTCGCCCCGAGCGAGGTTGGCGAAGTTCGTCGTGATCCGGGTATTGCCCGAGGGTCGGTAGTCCACGTCGAAGCGGGTGCGCTCGACGGAGAAAGCGGGAGAGTACGGAGAGATGAGACGCACGGTTCCGATCCTCACCAGTCGGTCTCGCACCCGCAATCCGAGTCGTAAACATCCGTCACGCGGTCTTGCTCCGCCACCGGGCCACGTCGGGTCGGCGCCTACGCGACTGCTCGACCCGATCCCGACCGCCACGAATCCGCCGCGATCGGCGACGTCGCCGCGCGTCGCGTCATCGCTGGATAGAACCGCGCATCATGGGCGAGGATGCTGCCATGCCCCGACATCGTTCGTCGCGATCGACCGTCACGATCCACGCGGCCGGAGTCGCGCTCGCCGTCACGTTGGGCGGATGCGCGTCGGCGGCACCGGATGCCGACGCGGCGGCCGCCGAAGTGATCGCTGAGCGCGCCAGCGCGGTCGGCATCGCGGCGGACCTCGTTTACACGACCGAGGTGGACGGCTACGACCTGGCACCGCAGTCCGTCGGCCCGGGCGCGATCGACGGGATGTCGGCGACATGGTTCGCCCAGGCCACCGGGTCGATGATCACCATCCGAACGGATCGCACGGAGCTCAACGCCGCGACCTGCGCCGAGACGCCGCTGTGGGAGAC
This sequence comes from Microbacterium sp. Gd 4-13, assembly GCF_003095395.1. GTDB lineage: Bacteria > Actinomycetota > Actinomycetes > Actinomycetales > Microbacteriaceae > Microbacterium. The sequence goes on along the minus strand of NZ_QEIJ01000002.1, from coordinate 509,391 downwards.
ACCCGGTGCGCCCGTGACGTGCGCAGAGGAGGAGGGCGATATCTGGCACCGAGCGGCGGGCGGCGTGGACGAGTACGTCGCCGCCCGAGACGGCGCATCGATCTGGGTCGCCGGGATGAACGAGGCGCCGCCCGCCGACCTGCGGGCGGCCGCGAGGGCCGTGCACGTGCCGTCGGAGGCCGAACTCGACCTCCTCTTCTCGGATGCCCCCGAGGTTCCTTCCACACCCGTGGAGCGCGGAGACCTCCCCGAGAACGGCGACGGGGCTCCGATCGATCCGGGCGGCCCGGGAGGCTGACCGATCATTCGACCGCGCGTCAGCCCACGCGCGGAACCGCTATTCTCGGCCGTCCTCGAGGGGGATCAGCATCGTCCTGAAATCACCCGGCGTGGTGTGGAGCTCCCAGATGCGTTCGGCGACGTCGTCGATGCCGTTGTCGAGGTTCAGCTTCGGGATGGCACCGGGGATGACCAGCTGCGAGACGCCGATGCCCTCGTCGGCGAGCGCGTCGTGCAGCATCTCGCCGTAGGCGCTCTCGGCGGGGAACGCCACGGACGTTCCGGAGAAACCGGCACGAGCCTTGACCGAGGTTCCGCCGTTGATGAGGATGATGCTGCCGGCGCGCGCCTCGCGCATCGCGGGCAGCACGGCCCGCACCGCATGGATGAGGCCGATGGCTGAGAAGCGCAGCGCCTCGATGGCCAGCTCGGGCGTGAGATCGAGCACGGGCTCGAGGTATGTGCGCGAGGGCAGCGGGCTGTACTGCAGCACCGAGATGGGGCCGAGATCGGCGGCCGCGCTCGCCAACGCGTTCTCGAGGGCGTCAGCATCCAGCACGCTCGCCGCGTAGCCCCGCGCTTCGAAGCCCTCGCTCCGCAGCTGCGCGGCCAGGTCGTCGAGCTTCGCGGCATCGCGCGCGATCAGTGCGATCGCGTGGCCCTCCCGACCGAACCGGCGGGCGACGGCCGCACCCAGACCAGGACCTGCTCCGACGATCGCGATCGTTGCCATGATCAACCCTTCTCGATGCTTCGATACTCGACCCGTGAGCACGCTCCGGTGACATTCGACCACGGATGGTGCCCGAATCCCAGAAGAGCGCTCCGCAAGAGAGAGATCGGGCCGGCTGGACACGGCCGTCCGTCGCACCCTGATGGATCGTGCGAGGGCACGGTCGGCATCGAAACGATCCGCGGGATTGGCTACCGCCTCAAGACGCGACGGGGTTCACACGCATCTCGTCGAGAAGATCTTCGACGAGCTCGCGCACGCGGTCTCTCACACCGCGCAGCCCAGCGTCATCGAGCGAGAGGGGATCGGCCAGATCCCAGTCCATGTAACGGCGCCCCGGGTACACCGGGCACGCCTCTCCGCAGCTCATCGTGATGATGTAGTCCGCGGCCTGCACAACCTCGTCCGTGAGTGGTTTGGGATACTCGTCCGTCAGCGGCACCCCTACCTCCGCGAGCGTCTCGATTATGCGCGGATCCACCTCCCCGGCCGGCTCCGACCCCGCAGTCCGGACATGTACGGCAGGCCCGGCCAGATGACGCAGGTAGGCAGCCGCCAGCTGAGATCGCCCCGCGTTCTGCACACAGACGAAGAGGACCTCTGGGGTTCCGCGCAGCACCAATCCTCGCGCGGAGGCGAGGGCGTCGAGGCGATCCGCTGAGTAGCGCGCCGTGAGCGATGAGAGTTGAGAGTGAACGCGCGCGCGTCGGCTGAGCAATCTGTAGCTATCCGCGACGTATCGCGACACAGTCTCCGCCCCGAACGTCGAGCTGAACCGGTAGGAAAGATCGCGAGCGACGCTTTCGATCGCCGCGGGGAGAGCAGCCATTGCCGGGCCGTCCGCGACAGCGGGGAGGGCGGGTGTGCCGCCGACCAGGAGTCTGCCGAAACGCACCCACGCTTCAGCCGTGAGCGTCGGGCGGCCGTCACCGTCGATATGCAGGATGTCCACCATGCGGAGCCGCCCCACTGCGGCGCGAACCTGCGACTGCTCAACGTGCAACAACCCCGGCAAGTCTGCCTCTGGTGCGCCCGCAGCCAGAGCACTGAGCGCTCGGAGCGCGAGCACGTCCGCCAGCACCGCTGCCTGCGCTGCCCGGCTCTCAGCCGCCTCAGCATCCAGCGGTCGACCCACTCGATGGTGCGCGGCCTGCTCCGTCATCGCAGCAGATCTTCGATTGCGGCAAGCCGGTCAGCGGCCACCGACAGCCACACGTACTTCCCCTCCCGCTCGCGCACCAGAAGCTCGTCTTCCACCAGAATGCGCACGTGATGCGTCACCGTCGGCTGCCGCAACCCCAACGCCTCGGCGACCTGCCCCACCGTGGCGCGGCCATCAGCAGAACCGAGTACGACGCTCAACAACTGCAACCGCGTCGGATCAGCGACCGCGCGGAGCGTCCGTGCCAATTCCTCCGCGGAAGACCGGCCCAACGGCGAGCGCCCCGGCTCCGAGGCGGCGGGCATCGGTGCAGACAACGGCATAGCGACATCCTACGGAGAGATAGACGACGATCTATGGAAACCGTGCTCACCCTAGCGAAACATATAGACGAACATCTATCATTTAGATGGCGAAGGAGGTCCAATGTCGAACAACCCGCCCACCACCCCACAACGTCCTCCAGAGCGATCCGAGGGCCACCGCAACATCCACGAGGGGCGCGGTCAAGCGGGCCTTCTCGCACCGGATGCTGTCCTCACACGCGCTGCCGAGCAACTCGCCCGCCAGTTTGCTGGCATGGTCAGCGGCGAGACGGTCGAACGCGTGGTCTTCGAGTCCTATGCCGCACTTGCTCGAACGGCGAAGGTGTCGACGCTCCTGCCGTCGCTTGCGGAGAAGTTCGCTCGCGACCGACTCACCGCTCTGGCTCAATCCAGGGGGCTGATCGCTAAGCGCGTCCCGGAGATCCTGTTCGTCTGCGTCCAGAACTCGGGCCGCAGTCAGATGGCCGCCGCGCTGACCCGGCACTATGCGGGCGACAGGGTCCACGTTCGTTCCGCAGGTTCACAGCCCGGGGAGGCACTGCTCCCCAACGTCGTCACCGCTCTGCGCGAACAGGGAATCGACGTGTCGGAGGAGTTCCCCAAGCCGCTCACCGACGACGTGATCCGGGCCGCCGACGCGGTGGTCACGATGGGATGCGGCGACGCGTGCGCAATCTACCCGGGCCGCCGCTACCTCGACTGGCACCTGGCGGACCCCGCCGATCTCTCCCTCGACGGAGTGAGGGCGCTTCGGGACGAGGTTCAGCTTCTCGTGGAAGATCTGGTCTTCGATCTTGCGCCCACCCACGTTGAGCGAGGACGCCCGAACTCGGCCGTTTCCACCCCATAGGGGCGGGGTGGGGGGCACGACGCCCACCACCCCGGCACGCGGCGTCACCCCATGGGCGAGGTGCTCGCCGAGCGGGACCACGCCTGGGTCGCAACCTGCACTGCGTCCCACGGGGAGCCGAGCGGGGGCGTGTAGGAGAGGTCCAGGTCACTCATCGCCTCGACAGTCATGCTGTGGTGCAGTGCGGTCGCGTACGTGTCGACACGCTTGGATATCTCGGCCCCGCGGGTACCGACGAGCTGCGCCCCGAGCAGGCGCCCGTCGCCGTCATCGCCGGTGATACGGATGCTGATGGGTGTCGCGCCGGGGTAGTAGCGCTTGTGGTCATCCGCGACAGCGGTGTGACTGCGAGGTGCGAATCCGGCCGCCAGCGCCTCGTGGTCGCGTAGCCCGGTGCGGGCAGCAACGACGTCGAAGACTTTCACGACCTGTGTGCCGAGGCTCCCGGCGAAGCGGGTGTCACCGCCGATCGCGTTCTCGCCGGCGACGCGGCCCTGCTTGTGCGCCGTGGTGCCGAGCGGAAGGTACGTCACGCCCAAGAGACGGTGGTGCGTGATGACTCCGTCTCCGGCTGCCCACACGTGGGGAAGGCCGGTGCGCATCTGCTCGTCGACGACGACCGCCCCACCCGCACCGGTGGTCGCACCGGCGGCGGTGAGGAGGCTGGTGTTCGGTCGGACGCCCACGACGACGAGCACCAGCTCGGCGCTGCGTGAGAACTCTTCCCCCTCGCGGGTGCCCGTGACGGCGAGCCTCCGGCCATCTCGGGACACAGCGGCCACGCGGGTTCCGGTGATGACCTCGACGCCGTGGCGGGTGAGCTCGTCATGGACAAGAGCCCCCAGCTCCGGGTCCAGAGTGGAGAGCACCTCGGGACCACGCTGCAGTTGGGTCACCTTCAGGCCTCGGACAGTGAGAGCCTCAGCCATTTCCAGCCCGACATAGCCCGCGCCGACGATGATCGCCGTCTCCGGCTGATGCTCATCCAGATAGCGCTCGAGCGCGAAGGTGTCGCCCATCGAGTGGAGGAGGTGCACGCCGTCCTCGGGGCCCAGGTCATCGAGGCCGGATATTCCCGCCGTCGACGGTCCCGCACCGGTGCCGACCATGAGTTCGTCGTACGCGATGGTCGACTCGGCGCCGTTGGCGTCGCGGACGGTGAGCGTGCGACCCCCTACGTCGATCCCGGTGGCGAGAGTGTTCAGGCGCAGATTCATACCCGTGGCCTCGAGGTCGGCATGGGTGCGGTGGGCGAGGGACTGCCACGGCTGCACCTCCCGCGAGAAGTAGTACGGGATGCCGCAGATCGAGAAGTTGGGGTAGGCGTCCGCGACGACGACGGTGACGTCGACAGACGGGTCGAGTTCGCGGGCTCGGAGTGCGGTGGAGATTCCGGCGTCGCTTCCGCCGATCGCTACGAGGTGCATGGCTGTGCCTTTCAGGGCTGAGTTTCGGTATGACGAGGAACGAGGACGTCGCTCGCTGTGCGGGCGGCCGCCGGGTAGAAGACCAGCAGGAGAGCCAGGCCAACGCCGGCACCGAGGAGTTGTGCGACGATGAACGGCGCCACCGATCCGGGGGCGATGCCGGCGAAGGTGTCGGTGAACATGCGGGCGATCGTCACCGCGGGATTCGCGAACGACGTCGAGCTGGTGAACCAATACGCGGCGCCGATATATGCACCGACCGCCGCGGCAGTGACCGCGCCCTTCTCCGTACGGGCGAGAGCAAAGATCAAGAGCACCAGACCCGCGGTAGCGACCACCTCTGCGACAAGATGCCCGCCCGTTGCGCGCGCATTCGATGACAGAGCGGGCGCGACGTCGAACATGACGCCTGCGAGCAGCGTCCCACCAACCCCGCCCAGGATCTGCGCGATGAGATACGGCGCCACGTCGTGTAGCGGCAGGCCGGTGCCCTCGCGACGGCCCAGCAGCCAGTCTGCGATCGACACCACCGGATTGAAGTGCGCACCGGAAACCGGCCCGAGCATGAGGATCAGCACAGCGAGCCCGAGGGCTGTGGTGAGGCTGTTCTCCAGTAGCTGCAGTCCGACGTCGTCCGGGGAGAGCCGCTGTGCGGCGATTCCCGAACCCACCACCACGGTGACCAGCAGACCTGTTCCAAGGAACTCGGCCGACGCACGGCGCAAGACATGTGGGCGCGGCGGCGCGGCGGAGGAGTCAGAGATGTTCATGGCTCGCCCATCTTGACCGGCCGAACTGTTTCAGTCAAGATTGAACCAATGAACATTGAGCGAACTCGGAAGCTGGAGGCGCGGGCAGCTAAGCACGCGGCGCTGAGCGATCCATCGCGCCTACGGATCATCGATCTGCTGACGATGGGGGATCTGTCCCCCACCGAGATTCGGACTGCCCTCGCGATTCCCTCGAACCTGATCAGCCATCACCTCAACGTGCTGGAATCGGCAGGGATGATCGCCCGGTCCCGGTCCGAGGCCGACAGGCGGCGCAGCTACGTTCATCTCACCGACGACGCCCTCGAGGGCCTGACCCCCGGGCAGGTCGCGCGAGCGCGACGCGTGGTGTTCGTCTGCACGGCAAACTCAGCGCGGTCGCAACTCGCGGCGGCGCTGTGGGCCACGGTGAGTGACATTCCAGCCGCCTCGGGTGGGACCCACCCCGCCGCCGAAATCGCCCCCGGAGCCCTCGAGGTTGCCACCCGACGCAACCTTTCCCTGGCCGACCAGCACCCCCACGCGCTCGACGACGTCCTGACGGACTCTGATTTCGTCGTAACCGTCTGCGACAACGCCCACGAAGAACTCGGCGTGTCTGGGCACCTGCATTGGTCTATCCCGGATCCCGTTCGAATGGGGAGCGACGCCGCGTTCGACGAGACCTACAGCGAACTGCAGCGCCGCATTGCCGAACTCGCTCCCCGACTCACGACCGACCTCAGCCACCCCACAAAGGAAGCACACCCGTGAACGACAACCCCACCGTCTTGTTCATCTGCCAGCACAACGCGGGCCGCTCGCAGCTCGGGGCGGCGCTCCTCGAGCACCTCGCGGGCGATCGATTCACCGCGACCTCAGCGGGCCTGGCCCCGGCCGACGAGGTGAACCCTGCCGTTGCCGCGACTGTCGCTGAGCTGGGCATGGACATCACCAGCCGCGTCCCCCGCGCCGTCACGGTGGCAGATCTGGATGAAGCCGACGTGGTGGTTCTGATGAAGCCCGGACTGGCGCTTCCCTCAACCCCGCGGGGCGAGGTTCTGGAGTGGTCGTTCCCCAATCCGCAGGCGTGGGACGCCGACGCCGTGCGGCCGCTTCGCGAAGCCGTGTCGGACAAGATCCAGACGACGATCCTCAGCCGATAACTGCAACAGCGGGAGGGCCGAGCGCGTGCGCGCCGCCCTCCCGCTCTTGTATCAGACGGATGCTGGGATGCGCCCGATCTGGAGAACCTGGGCCGGTGGGGCGCAGCAGGCGCCGCCGAGCGATGCCCCCGTGGCATCGAACAAGCCCGCCCCACCACACACACCGGTATCTGGCAGCACGAGCTCGACACGCCGAGCGGCCTCCCGGTCCCCCGCGAGCTCTGCAACCACGCTGCGTATCTGCTCGTACCCGGTCAGCGCGAGGAACGTCGGGGCGCGTCCGTACGACTTCGCGCCCACCAGGTAGAAATCAGGTTCAGGCTGCGCGAGGTCGACGGCACCCGTCGCGGCGACCGAACCGCAGGAGTGCAGGTTGGGGTCAACCTCCGCCGCAATCCGCACCGGGGCTTGCAGGGTGGGGTCCAGCTCCAGCCGCAGCTCCGAAAGGAAGGAGAGGTCGGGCCGAAACCCGGTGAGCACGACGACGCGATCGGCGGCGAGGGTACGGCCATCCTCTGCGACCAGGATGGGGCGTTCGCCGTCACGGACGACGCGCTCGACGCGGAAACCGGTGACGAGGGAGACGAGGCCGGCGTCGACGAACTCCTTCGCCTTGATCCCGAGCGCACCGCGGGCGGGCAGTTCATCCGCCTCACCACCACCGAAGGCGTTGCCCGTCGTGGCGCGACGTAGCGCCCATGTCACGGTTGTATTCGGGTCACGTCGAGCCATCCGTGCCAGCGCGAGGACCGCGGTGATCGCGGAGTGACCCGAGCCGACGACGACGGTGTGCTTGCCCTCGAATCCTCCGCGATCGCGGAAGTCAGGGATGCGGTACGACAAGAGGTCAGACTCCGCCTTCTCCCCCAGCGCCGGCAGACCATCAGCGCCGGCCGGATTCGGGGACGACCAGGTGCCCGAGGCATCGATGACCGCTCGAGCCCGCAACCGGTATTCCTCCCCGTCAGCCGGTTGGACGTGCACGGTGAAAGGCTGCGAACCCCGGCCCGCGTCGACAAGACGATCGCGGCCCAGCCGCGACACCCCCACGACTCGAGCCCCGTAACGGATCCGGTCACTCATGGCTGCGGCCAGGGGCGCGAGATACCCCGCGATCCACTGGGCACCCGTCGGATATCCCGTCGTGGGCGTCGACCACCCCGTGGACTCGAGAAGACGGGCCCCGGCGCGATCAACCAGCTCCGGCCACTCAGAGAACAACCGCACATGGCCCCACTCGGCCACCGCCGCGGCCGGACCGCTCCCAGCCTCCAAGACCACGGTCGAGATATTGCGCTCCGCGAGATGGGCTGCGGCGGCGAGCCCCTGCGGCCCGGCACCGATCACGACGACAGGCAGAATGTTCATGAGAGCCCCTCTAGGCATCACTGGGTAGGCGGTACATCGATGCTTGTCGATGTATCGACAGATGTCAATGTGACCTGGCAGACTCTTCGCATGCCCACGACGCTCCCTCTTCCACCTGTGGCCACCTGTTGCACCCCGGTCACTGCGGGAGTCCTGAGCCCGGGCGAGGCCGAGCGGATTGCCCGCACTTTCAAAGCGCTCGGCGACCCCACACGGTTGCGACTACTCTCACTCATCGCGGCGTCGGACGGCGGCGAGGCCTGTATCTGCGACCTCACCGAACCCGTCGGTCTTGGCCAGCCAACCGTGTCCCACCATATGAAGTTGCTCGTCGATGCGGGGCTCGCCACACGTGAACAACGCGGCCGCTGGGCTTACTACCGCGTCGCCCCTGAAGCTCTCGAACACGCAGCGCGAGCACTTCGCGCCTAGTCGCACCTACGGCGAGGGATCAGCGAATCAATCGCTCCAGAGCGCGCCAGCTCAGCTGTGTGATTGCAGCCAGAGAGATACCACCAGGCAGCGGCTCGAGTCGCCAACCCCGTCAACCCACTTCGGCGACGGATCGATCCTCGGGCGGCGATGAGCGTGCGGTTAGGCTTCGGCCGTGATGTCGGTGCTGATGGACACGGTCGTGTCGACGGACTACGGGCAGTTCACTCTGGGGCAGGGCAGGGAGTCGTTCGACGGTGACGCAGACCGTTTCTTTGCCGGGCAGGTGAACGGTTGGGTAGGTGCTGGCGTTCCGGGGGTCGTGCATGTCGTGTTGGCGAGGCGCTCCGGAGGGTCCGAGGTTCGGATCGAACGATGGGAAGAGGAACCTCCCCTGGAGGACTGGGAGGACGTGGTGGAGGTGTCGACTGTGTTCCGCCCGAGCTCGCCTATCGGGTGGGAGACGTGGGCCGGTGAGTCGGCGGGCTCCCTGCCGATCCCGTCAGGGAGCTACCGGGTACGAGTGAGTGCGCAGGGCCGTGATGCCGGAACAAATGGTGAGTTCGCTGACGGTGTGGTCGACCGGTACCTGATTCAACTTTGGCTTGCTCCCCGTGCTCTCGACGAGGTGCTCCGTGTCTCGAGCGTCGACGCCTCCTATTGGAACGAGGTATGGGGTCATCGGCGGAAATAGGCGCGATCGCCCGTGAGGGAACTTCTACCGCCACCAACACCTGAGATGCCTCTTCGTGCGTGACGCATCGCGCTCAGGACACACCGCACACGTCGGTGATATAGACATTTCGAGCGCGAAAGGCCTTTGACCTGGTCGATATTGCTGTCCGCGCAGCCGCGAGGCGGCTGGAGGTCAATGATCAACGTGTCCGCGACATGCTCCGCTCCGGCGAGCTCATCGGCCGGCAGCTGGCCGGCCATTCGGGTGGAGATCTTGCCCAGTTTGCGCCCAGGACGCAGAAAAGCGCCCGCAAAAGGGGCGCTGATCTGGTAAAACTGGCGGTGACGGTGGGATTTGAACCCTTATCTGGACGCATTTCTACGGTGCGCGGGGCTGTCAGTTCGCTGTCGTTCCGCGGGTCTTGACCTTTCTAAAAGCGCCCGACGGCATCAGAACTTTCGTCGACTTTGCCCACGCGCTTGCCCGCGATCGAGCCCGACCCGGGGTGGCGTGAACCCAGCGTCGCAGGCCCAGCGCGCCGAGCTTGTCGAGGCTGCTAATTCTCGTCTGAACGCCGCCCGTCAGTCGGGGCAAGCGTCACCTGTCCAGGGGCATCTCTGCCAGTCAAACGACGTGAGGTGATCTTCTATGAAGCTTTGATTTGAGCCGTATCCCGGAGTCATCACACGCGCCGCGACCAGCACAGACACCTGCTCGAAGCCAGCAGCGACCATGGCGGAAGCGACTGATTGGGCTCTGGCTCCGCTGACCCAGGAGTCGTCAATCAACAGCAGGTGGCTGCGCGGTGGAACGGTCGTCTCCGGCGCCCATACCGACGGGTCAAGAACGCGGCGGCCTTCCTCCCCTGAGTAGGAGATCTGAACACGTCTGGTCGTCGACCGGGCGAGCTTTTCCACCATCGAGCTGAGGGCGAGCCGACCGCGCGTCGAGGGCACGACCGCCCAATAGGTATCTCCTAACCCGGAGAGACCGGCGGAACAGGAATAGTGCCCTCTCAGTGCGACTGCGAGGATGCCAGCCATCGTTGATGTGATTGCCGGGCCCGGCCTCTCGCTCTTGTATTGGCTGACCACCTGATAGGCCTGTGTCCCGAACGGGGCATAGACGACGAATCCAGTCCGGCTGGCGAGTGGTAGCCCAGCCCTCTGGTGTCCGTCGCACTGCTGACAAAGCGCGGCGCCCTCGTCTATCGGCGTCGCGCAAACCTGACAGGTCAGCCCGTCGCAGCGAATGATGCTTCGAAGGTACGACCCGGCCTGGCGGTGGAGCGCCTCGCCAACCTGGGCGACAGCCGGGGTAAAGCTACGCGACACCGGCCGCGAGCGCACCAAGCGCTCGCTGGAGCTCGTCGGGAACGCTCCTGACTGAACGGATAGCTTCCTTCATCTCGCCCATAGTCGAGGCCACATAGACGTTTGGTTTTCCCACGAGGGCACGCCCCCACGTCGTGTCATCGACGACCCTTGAAGTGAGGATGACCGGTCGACCATGGTCTCCCGCAACCCGCGCCTGAATCCGCGTACCTGAGTGCTCTCCGGCTTCCACGACGATCGTGGCCAGACCATAGCCGGACATAGCGGCATTGCGGATGGGGAACGACTGCTTAGTGGGGGGCGCGTCTGGGTAGAACTGTGAGATAAGAAGGCCACGCTCGGCGACCTCCCGCTGGAGGTCGGCATTGCGGGCCGGATAAAACTTTGTGATCCCTGTCCCGATGAACGCGACAGTTCGACCCCCCGCATCCAGCGCCGCTCTGTGAGCCGCGGCATCAATCCCCTCTGCGAGCCCGCTGATGACTGTCAGATCTTCCGCGATAAGAAAGCGTGCGATCTCGGCCGCAAGCTCCTGAGACTGCCTAGAAGCGCTGCGCGAGCCTACGACCGACATCCCGTCGTCTGCCGAGCGCAACTCTCCTGAATAGAAGAGGAATGGAGGCATCTCATGGATGTCTCGAAGCCGCGACGGGTATAGGTCATCGAGGACAGTGACGAACTCGAGGTTCTCGTCACGCCAGAGGGAGACCAAGGCTCTTGCTTCCTCTAGCACGCTGACCGCTTGTGGCGAGACAAGCAGAGCGTCGTTGAACCGAGCGTCAAAGACAGTTGACGCGCTTCCCTCATAGGTGACGTCGGCAGCGATCGCCCCCCACGACTCACCCCGCCGCTTTAGTCGGAGGAGCGCCAGGAGCGCGGCTGCATCATCAGCTCGCGGGTCCATATCAACAGAGTACGCGTGGCAGACGACGTTCCAATATGACCGCCACGCTTCGAGCGCAGCGATCTCACCCAGGACCTCACAGGAGAAGAGCTGATCTGGGAATGACGGCGACTGTGGAGTGAACACTTGCAGCTCGCTTCTCGGGCCGAACTTGATGCGCGTTCCTTGTCCTTCGCGCCGGACGAGCTTCGACACCGACCACATCCGACCTCTACTGGGCCCCGTTTCTGCTCGGCGACCTGCGCGCGGGGACGTGCACAACCTGGCGACCACGCCACGGATCACAGCCGACCGGGCACCGGCTCAGGCTCCGGGCATACTTCCGGCCTGCTTCGTCACCTTGGACGTCGCGTCGGCACCTTTCGAGATCAGGTCGACGATCTGATTCAACTGATCGTTCGTGGGCCCGGCGTGCTTGGCGGCGTCGCGGCTGTTGAATCGGGAAAGGGTGTTCTTGATAAAGACCGTGTCACCGAGCTCGCGGCGCACCTCGGTGCGCTCGACATCGCCCGCGCCCGCGTAGAAGGGCTCGAGCGCGGCGAGGGCCAGCTTCACGTCTTCGGCGCTGTCTGCCTCACGGAAGTGCCTGCGCGCTTCGATGGTGAGGAAAGAGCCGACGCCGGCGAGGGCCAGCACGAGAGCGCCTCGAAGGACACCGTCCCCGACGGTCAGCGTGAAGTCTTTGTCGATCGCGAGCCATAGTACCCACGCACCCACCACAACGGCGAGTGCGAAAAACACGAACGAAGCCCAGCGGAGTCCGTGGGCGTTCCACCGCTCTCGCTTCGCGCGGCCGGCGACAGGCGGTTCGCGGCCGTCGAGCGGACGTCTTGCCGAGTAGGAGCGTGACTTCATAACGTGCTCCGTTGGACGAGACGGGCCTTCGCCCGCACCGCGCGAGCTTTTCAGCCCAGACATTCTGGCCAGCATTCAGCAGCAACTGCCGAACAGCGCCATGGCGCACCCGGGGCACGCCCAGTGCGCCATGCCCATTCAAATGCCCCAGTCTGGCGCGTTGCTGCTCTGCTCCGCGCGTGACGGACGATTGACCTACGGGAAAATGGGATGTCGAGGCATGGAAGGGGCGAAGCGGTGAGCGGACGACGAAGCAAACGGTTCAGGGCAGAGCAGACCGCCCCGCCTCGCCTACCCCACGACGTTCGTCGTACCGTCGAAACTCCAATTGCAGGCAGGCGCATCCTCGTGGCGGGGAGCGACGCGAAGCAGACCACGTACGGCACCTGCATCCTGTGCGGCACCTACGCCCAGCTTGAGCTCGGCCACGTCGTGCCTCGTTGGGCGGGCAGGTGGCTGAAGGACGAGGGCTACGTACTCGGAAAGTACGACTCGCTCGGTGTTCACACCCGCAGTCAAGACATCGAGAAGCACTACATGATGTGCCGCACGTGCGAGAATTTCCTCGGCGCGGCCGAGGGGTATCTCGCGAACATCGTTCGCGGCACGCGAGAGGAACTCGCCGCGCGCTCGCTCACTCTGCATCGAGAAACCGATGAGTTGGTCCGTCTCGACAGCGTCGATTCGACCCTCGCGTTGCGGGCGCTGTTGGGGGTGCTGTTCAAGGCCCATATGAGTCCTCACCACATCTTTCGCCACATTCGCCTTCCCGCCTGGGCTCTTAGCGAAGTCCTCGCAGCATTGAAGCAGGACGTCTACTCGCGGAGCAGGTTCTCTGTTATCGCGTTGAAGATCGTGAACCTGACGGTGCCGGACGTGAATCCGAGAGCCCGGATCGAGGCGGAGCTGCGAACGTTCGGACCCGGTGTCGGCGCCGCCCTCCGGTTCGGAGGATTCAGCTTTTTCGTTCACGTCGGCGCTGTGGATCGATTCGAGTTCGAGGACAAAATGCCGTCACTTCGCCCGGGCGAAACAGAATGGCGGATTGGCATCGGGGAGTTCATCTACGAGCCGGGCATCCTCCCGGAGGACGCCTTCGACGTGCCGCGCCTTCCAGGACGTTACGTCAGCGCGACCGATAGGTGCCCTTGCGGCTTGGACCGTGACTTCTCCCAGTGCTGTCAGGGACGCTGGCTACCCGCGCGGACGCGGTTTCTGAACTTCCCGAACCAAGCGACCCGACAGCTGCGCCCGCACCTGGGCCTATGAGTGGTGAGGTTGGGGATCACCCGGAGAACCGAGTTGGGCGACATCAGAGCAGACCCGATCTACTTCTTTGAGGGACGCGGGGCCTCGCCGCCGTCCTGCACCGTGCTTCGTTTCTGAAGCCACCGCTCGTATACCTCGGCCGTCGAGTAGTCGGCATCTCCGAAATTGTGATCTCGGTGTCGGAAGACACGATCCAACCACTCGGCGAGGCTCGCTTCGGTTTCCGTCGACGTCTCTCCCAGAACGACGGTTTGACAAGCACTTGCCACCTCGGGGTCGAGTGTCTCGAGCGTCGCCGCGATCTCCGTCCCCAGCAGCATTGCTACCCGCTCGAGGGCGCTGCCCCGGCCAGTCAACGCAGCAGTTTCGACGGGTGCGTTCTCTTGAATGCTCGTAAGCAGTTCGCGCGAGCCGCTGTGACGCGAGCGCTCTTGGATGTGCGCGAACTCTCCGAGCGAGCGTGCAAAGGCGCTCAGCCTCCCCCACCCGGCCGCGTCGAGCCACCGGTGAGGCGAGGCGCCTCTTCCTCGCAAGGTCAGCTTCTCAGCGAGCCGGGGCTTCAGCCGATAGGTCCGTGCTTTCGCGACAGCTTCTAGAACGCCGCGCATGCAGGTCAAGGAATCGTCAACGTCCTGCAACCACAGGATCCATGCGGACTCAAGCGCAGCGGCGGCCGTCCGCAACGCGTTCGCGTGCTCAGCGTCGTCGACCTCACCTGCGGCCAGTTCGGTCACCTCAGTGATGACCTGATACCAAAGCACGCGAGTCCGAAGCCGGCCAGGATCGAAGTCGCTGCCGAGGATCTCTTCTTCGAGTTCAAAGGCATAGCGAGCAACTTCGATGGTTCTGACCCAGCGCTCCTCGAGTGACATCCAAGAGTGGAACTGTGTCAAAGCCAGCGGCCGCTCTGCCCGAGCGCGAATGATGCTGCGATAAGTCTCACCCCAGGAGAGGGCAACATCCGCCCCCTCCGAGCGAACAAACTCGACGGTCAGCGGCTCATGAAAAACGCTGAGGAAAGCCTCCGGATCCATCGACTTGGGGAAAGGCTCGGATGGGAAGTCGGCTGGGCGTGCGAGTAAGAGCGCGTGCGTCTCCGGTGTCATCACCCCGTGCTCCGCCGCAACCGTGTTCACTGATGCGCAGACCTGAAAAAAGGGCGCCTCGCAAGCGCGCACGACGAAGTCATGCACCGCACGTCGGGGATCGACAGGAGCTGCAAGGGTGATCCGCGACAACGGGTTGGCTCCGAGCGTGGCAGCTCGACCGTGAAGAAGCTCAGACAGGGCGGACCAGTCGCTCGCGACGCGACGAGGATCGACCCGCGCCGCGTAAGCGGACCACACTCGTTCAACGTAGTCCTGATCGCGCTCCTTAGCGTCCTGCGCGACGTCGGTTGAGAACGCCAGGTTGTACGTCCAACGCTCGATGAAGCGACGAGTTAGCGCGACGGCGGCGAAGGTGTGTCCGAATCGAAGGCACCAACAGATTCGCGCGAAAACATCAAGCCCTTCACGAAGTTGAGCGGCCCAGAGCTCGCTTTCCGTCGTTCCGACCTCGTCGATATGCCATGGGGTGTTGAGTCGCTCGAGCATGTGGTCCGCCACCGCCACGATGTGCCCAGCCTGCCAGGCGAACTGCGGCATCAAGTCCGCCCGTTGGGAATCCTGCTCTCGACGGATGACGGAACGTGCGTGGAGAGCCACGAAGACCGCCTCGGGGTTGGGACCAGCCCTCAGGACATCACCGAGAGCGTCCAAGGAAGCGGGAAGCGCAAACCGTCTCACGACTCACAGCTCGCTGGGCTCGTCGTCCTGCCCGGGCTCACCGGTCAGGTCGATCTGCCGAGCGGGATCTCCGCCCAAGGGGACCGGCACGAGTTCACCGTAGCGCGCGAGGCTGAGGTCAACGAACTGCATCTTCGAGTGTGCGCCGCATCGCCGTGCGGCGACCTCTACGGCGTCCTGAACTCCGCGCTTAATGACGCGTTCGCGTGGCGGCAGCGTTTGCTAGGACTAAGAAGCAATTGTGGATCACCTGGCGGTCAAATCCTCGCGCTCGACCTCTTCCGGGCGGCCCGGCTTCATCCCCAGGTCGCGGTGCGCCGCGCCGGCGAGGTGTAGAACGCCCGATCCGCGTCGGCAAGCGCCTTCTCGTTGTCGCGAGCCCGGCGGCGGGCGAGGTTGCGCAGCATTCCGTGGCGCAGCCGGTCGGCGCGCTCCTCCTGGCGCAGCGCACGGGCGAGCGCGCGCTCGTAGTTGTTGCCGCGGGTCGCGAACTTGATCAGCACCGCCGCGAGCTCGACGAACAGCAGCAGCAGGCTGACGAGCGCGTAGCGGGCCAGCATCCACGGGTCGGCCGTCAGCATCTCCCACAGCGCCTCTTCCCGCGACAGCAGACCGTCGTCGTTGCCGATGTCGACGCGGGCTTCGTCGAGATCGGAGGCCGCAGCGGCGTCGAGTGTGTCGAGCTCAGCACGTGCGTCGACGATCTCGCCGTTGCGCAGCTCGTTGAACGTGGCCTGGCCAGCGATGAGCGCAGATGCCTGGTTGAGGTGCAGCAAGCACTGCTCCTCGCATCCGGCGGCCATGGTGCCGAACGTGCCGGCGGCCTCGCCAGCGGCGCGGGCCTGGGCGGCGTCAATCTGCGACTGGTAGTCGGCGATCGCGGCGTCGGCGGCGGCGATTTTCGCCTCCTGGTTGGCGCGCTCGGCGGCGTAGTCTGCGCTGATACCGGCCTGCCGCTCGGCGACGCGCGCCTCGTTCACGTCGGCCATGTGCGCGGTGATGTCGCGCTCAAAGATCACCTGGTTCGCGGCCTCACCCACGAGCACAGCAAACAGCACGGCGAACAGCACGCGCAGGATCATCGTCGCGCTCACCCGCTTCCCCATCGGGTTGTCATCGAGCGCGGGGTCGTCGAGGTCTTTCAGATTGGCGCTCGACATCGCCATGATCGAGCGGTCGACGCTCACCACGACGGTTGCCACGAGCGCGCCGATGAGGATGCCGACGACCACCCGCCACGCGCTGGTGTCGCCGGTGGCCATCGTGACCAGCGCCGTGATCGCGGATGTCGCGTACACCGCGTAGATGATGAGCAGCAGCCCGACGATGTTGTAGACGACGCGGTTGCTGCGCTTGACGACGTAGCGGGGGTCCACGCCTGCGAACTTCTCCAGCCACCGACCCCGAACCGGAGTCATCGTGCCGCGCTGCTCGAGCGACGCGATTTCTTCCGTGAGCGGCAACAGACGCACGTCAGCGAGCGGCGAGGCGGGCTGGGCCGCGGGGACGCGCACCGGGTCGGGCCGCCCCTGCAGTCCGGTGGGCAGCGGCGGGGAAGGGGTGGTGGTAAACCCGGATGCGGCACCGTGCAAGTCGGGAAGGGGCGCGGTGTCCGATTCTGACGACGCCTCCGCGCGATCGGCGAGCAGGGGCGTCGTCGCCTCGGGCGCTGCGGTGCCCGCTCCGGCGGCGTAGGGGCGGTACGGATCCCAAGGCGGTGTCGTGAGTGTGGGTATCGTCAGCACGTCGAGTAGTTCGTCGACGCCGGGACGCAGCGCCGGGTCTTTCACGAGCGCACCGCGCAGCACGCGTGCGACGTCGGGAGACAGGCGGAGATCGTCGAGTCGAGGGCGACCGACGAGTCCGCGCTCGTCATCCATCACGCCCCCTTCGAAGCCCTGCCCGCCGGTGAAGACGTCGATGAGGGAGGCGCCGAGCGAGTAGATATCGACCTTGCTCAGGTCGCCATCTTCTGTGCGGCGGGTCCACTCGGGCGCGGCGTAGGCAGGGGTGCCCGCGTACATCAGCGTCATCGTGCCCTCGCGCTTGGCGGCGCCGTGGTCGAAGAACACCGGCAGCGCCTGCTCCAGGTCTTCGTGGTCGAGCCCGATGTTCTCGGGCTTGACGTCGCGCAGCTGGTGCTGCGCCGCGGCGAGCACCTGCAGGCCGTCGAGGGCTGCGCGCAACCAGCGCACCTGGGTCTCGTGGTCGAGGCTTGCGCCGAGCGCCACATCGGTCATCACCTGCGCGAGGTTCTGCCCCGGCACGAGGTTCATTATGAGCGCCCACGCGCGATCGCCGAGGTCGTTGCTCACGAGGTACGCGGCATACGAGTGCACGACGCGTGGGCCGAAGTCGCGCTGCGACGCTCGCCACTCCTTCGCCACGAGCGGGCGGATGGCCTCAGCGTCGTCGCCGCGAAACATCTTGATCGCCACCGGTGCGCCGTCGCGGTCGTGCCCGGCGTAGACGTCGCTGTACGTGCCCAGACCGACGCGGTCGAGCCGTCCATCGCGCGACGCAAAGGCGATGTAGTGCAAGGCCTCGGATGCGGTCTCGCCCGACTCGGCGGGCAACTCTTCCAGAATGCGGTCAGGCGTGATGGCGAAAGCGCGCGTGACGGGGCTGTCGGGCAGCGGCGCGGTCGGGGTGTGCGACTTTTCGCCGTCCGAGGTCGGCAGCGGGGCGGTGGGCAGGTCGCCGGGCTCGTCAGGGGTGTCGTCGTTGGGCGATGCGGGCGGCAGCGGCTGGCTCATCAGAAGGCCTTTCAGGTCAGCAGTAGGCAGGAGGCGAGGAGGCGGCCTGTGGAGCTCAGTCGGGCAGCGGTCCCGTGGCCCGGTTGTTACCCGAGCGACGCGAGCCACGTCCGAATATCTCGCGACGGGGGCGCCGGCCCGGGTGGCCGTCTGGCAGCGACGCTTTCGACTCGCGCGTCGAGCGCAGGCCGGATGCCTCCGCTGGAGGGGAGAGCGGCGCATCGAGGAACAGCTCGTCCGTGTCGTAGGTGGCCGCGCGTTCGCGCGGGTCGGACGCGACGAAGACCCCGGATGCCGACCACGGCGCGACGTCGACGACGAGCACGGCGACGGCGACGTTGTCGCTCGCGCGGTGGTCCACGGCGGCTTCAAGAACGGCATCCACGGCTGCACGCGCATCGTCGCCCTGCGACAGCGCCCACGCCAGCCGCGCGTCGGGGATCGCCAGCACCCCGTCCGATGCGACGAGCAGCCGATCTCCCTCGGCGAGCGCCACCGAGATACTCTCGGGCGCCCCGTCGAGCGCTCCGATGCCACGGGTCAGCACGGTCGACATCGGGCTGACCTTCGCCTCGTCGAAGGTGAGCAGGTGTCGTTCGGCCATCTCCTGCGCGCGGTTGTGCGGGCGGGTGAGCTGCTGCAGCACGCCGTCGCGAAGAAGGAACGCGGGGCTGTCGCCCAGCCACGCCACCTGCGCGGTCGGCAGGTCGGTGGCGACCAGCTGCAGTGCCGTGATCGTCGCCGACGCGCCCGACGGGCCGAAGGTCGCAACCGCGCTCGCCGCCTCTTGCACGATCGCCAGCGCGCTCGGCTGTTGCGATTGGGTGGCCTTGGTCAGCCCGAGCAGGGCACCGCCCAGACCCGCGGTAGCGGTGCCGGCGGCCTCGCGCGATTCGCCCGCGCCGTCGACGACGATGAGCGCATCGGGCGTGGCGAGAACGCGGTCATGGTTGACCGAGCGGGCTCCGAGGATCGAGCCCGACGCGGTCGAAACCGGCCAGGCGATCATCTGTCGTGGCGTGTTCACGACGCTCATCCTGCCCGCGGATTTGCCGGCATCCTCCGTTTGCGGGGCATTCCCCGCCGACCGGCTGCCGTGCCCCGATTCGTCGCCAGATTAGGCAGTGAACAATCGCGCCGACGAAGGAGGCAGTCGTGTTCGAGACCGTGATCGGCATCCTGGTGATCTCGCTGATCTTGGCGGGAGTCATCTACGCAGCGATGCGGCTAAAGTCGCGCTATCGTCGCAACCCGGGGGGTTCGCGAATGTCGGGGGACGAAACATCCGCCGAGGAGTACGGCGCATTGGGAGCGCGTGTGGTGGCTGTCGCCGCCGACACGGTGCTCACGCGTGCACGAAACGCCGTTGAGCTGCCCACCGGCGTGGAAGTGGGGGTGTCCGACCGCGACTACCGTGCCGTGCGTGCGCAGCGCTCCGGCCTTGAAGCAGCGGTGAACGAACGTCTGCGCGAATTGGGTGTGCCGACCGCGGGCGTGCGGCTGTTACTGCGCGAGGTGCCCGCAGTGCGCCACGGGGGAGCGGTCGTGATCTCTGCGAGCTCTGAGAAGGCCACGGTCGTGCTGGGTGCCGACGTGCGCAGCGCACTGCTGAGCGCGCCGAAGCCCGACGCCGCGCACCGCGCCTGGCTGATCATGAACGGCACCCGACAGCGCATCACCGAGCGCGCCGTCGTCGGCAGGCTGCAGACGTGTGACATCCGACTCACCAGCCGTCACGCGAGCGGCCGTCACGCCACGATCGCGTGGAGCACGAGCGGGTGGCAAGTCACCGACCACTCTTCGAACGGCACCTGGGTGCAGGGCGGGCGGGTCGGCCGCGACACCACCGCGCGCCTCGCCGACGGAGCCGTCGTGCGTTTCGCCGACCTTGACTGCGTCTTCGTGGTGACGTGATGCGACACGCACGGGTCATTCCGCACGTGGGCGCTCATCGGCAGGGCGCCGCCGTGCTGTCGAACCACGGGCACGCCGTCGAGTTCGGTTCGTCATCGCGCAGTCGCGTGCGCCTTGTCAACGCCGAGGGCGAGACGTATACGCACATCAGCTCGCGGGCCGGGCGCCTCGCCCTATTCGACGGCGTGGTCTATCTTGAGAATCTCTCGCAGACGCACGGTCTCGTGTACCGCCGGTGGGGCTTCGGCGAGGCCAACGACACCGAGATCCCCGCGGGTCTGCACGGACACGCGGCCCGTCGCGCGCTCGGCGACGGCCTCTGGTGGGTGCGCAACGGCAAGGCTCGGACTCAGACGCTTCAGCTTCAGCATCCGCGTAACGAAGATTCCTGCTGGCTTCTCTTCGAGGTGATGAGCTCGGGCGAGCCGATTCCCGCGCCGCAGGGCATTTCGACGGGAACCGGAGACCTCGCGATCTCGCCGCCCGTCGTTCACACCCGTGTCGAGCTCACCCCACCGCATCTCACCACGATCGCCCACATCTTCCGCGAGTTCTTGAGCCTGCGCCCCTGCGTCTCGCCCCGCCCGCTGACCGATGCGACGCTACGCAACCTCACCCAGCGCAGCTTCAGCCAGCGGCGCAGCGAAGTGCGAAGGGTGGCGACCGATGGCGGTTACCCCGGCACGTGGGTCGACGAGGGGATGCTGGCGTGGTTCTTGAACCGCGAGCACCTGACCTACCGCATGCTGCTCGCCGAACCCGAAGCAGCCGGGGCCCTCGGGCTGGTGGCGCTTGGCTGAGCGGTGGGGGCATGGCAGCACCCGTTTGACCACGAGTCGGCCGACTGGCTGAGAGTGCCCGTCCCACCGCAGGTACGGCGTGTCGACCCTTTCATATGCGAGGGCGCAACCGCGTAATTCCGGGGTTCAGAAGCATCGAGACCGCCTCGCGATGGCCTCGTGGGCAAGATTTGGGTAAAGATTTGCCCACTTCCATGCCCAGGACGCAGAAAAGCGCCCGCAAAAGGGGCGCTGATCTGGTAAAACTGGCGGTGACGGTGGGATTTGAACCCACGGTAGGGGGTTACCCTACACAACTTTTCGAGAGTTGCACCTTCGGCCGCTCGGACACGTCACCGCCGACCAGCTTACGACACGCCACGGGCTCGCGCGAACCGGGGCGAGCGCAGCATCCGCTCAGCCCATCTCGACGACCTCCGCCGCCCCGCGATCACGCCGCACGGACAGGGACGGACTCCGCCACACGAGCCCACGGCCCTGGGCCTCGGGGCGGTCGGTCACCGTCGAGACAAAAGACCTGCGCCGCGACCCGCCCCCTGCGAAACTGAGCGCATGAGCGTGATCGAGAACTCGAAGTTGACCGTCGTGGGTGCCGGGAGCGTCGGATCGAGCGTGGCCTATGCCGCGTTGATCCGGGGGTCGGCACGGCACGTCGCCCTCTACGACATCGCCACCGCGAAGGTCGAGGCCGAGGTGCTCGATCTCGCGCACGGCACGCAGTTCACCGGCACGAGCGACATCATCGGCGGCAGCGATCTGTCGGTCGTCGAGGGTTCGCACGTCGTGGTGGTCACGGCGGGCGCGAAGCAGAACCCCGGGCAGTCGCGCATCGAACTGGCCGCCACGAACGCCGGCATCCTCCGCACGATGATGCCGCAGCTGCTCGAAGCGGCACCCGACGCGATCTACGTGATCGTCACCAACCCCTGCGACGTTCTCACGGTGCTCGCGCAGGAGGCGACGAACCTCCCCCGCGAGCGGATCTTCGCCTCCGGCACGGTGCTCGACACCTCGCGGCTGCGGTGGATCCTCGCCAAGCGCGCCGGGGTGTCGACGTCGAGCGTGCACGCCTACATCGTGGGCGAGCACGGCGACACCGAGTTCCCGCTGTGGTCGCGCGCGACGATCGGCACGGTGCCGATCCTCGAGTGGGAGGCCCCCGGCCACCCCCGCATGACACAGGACGAACTCGACGCGATCGCGATCGACGTGCGCGACGCGGCCTACAAGGTGATCCAGGGCAAGGGCGCGACGAATTACGCCATCGGCCTCTCCAGCGCGCGGATCGTCGAGGCCGTCCTCGGAGACGAGCACGCGGTCATGCCCGTCAGCACGGTGCTGAACGGATTCCACGGCCTCGACGGCGTCGCCCTGTCGGTGCCCTCGATCGTGAGTGCCGCCGGTGCGGTCCCCATTCCCGAGACCTCCTTCTCCGATCACGAGCACACGCTGCTGCGGCGCTCGGCCGACGCCCTGTCGACGGTGGCTGAGTCGCTGCGCGGCGCGTAGCCCGGGGCGCTGTCCGAAGTCTCTCGTCGGAGGGTTCAGATCAGGGCGGGTCTGCCACGCCGTCTGCTCACGACACCGCCGTCGCTTCGTCGAAGTGCAGGCAGTTGATGCCGAACACCGCGTCGGGCTCGAGCCGGAACACCGGATCGAGCACCTCCTGCACCACCATCTCGAGCGTGTAGTGGGTCTCGGCCGCGAGAAGGTGGCCGGCGTACGCGGCCCCGCCCTCCCCCTTCGCGCCGGCGGCGAGGTGCAGATGCACGACCGTCCGACCGCCCACCGTTCCTATCGATCCGGCTCCCACGCCCTCGAGATAGGCGACCTCGACCTGGTCGGGGAGCGGCGGCTCGGGGTCGTCCATCGACCCGTTCGTCGCGATCAGGCGGGCGCTGCGCAGCGCGCCGAAGAACATGTCCACCGTGGCAGAGGTGACGCCCTCCCGCTCCGCCCACCGCGTGACCGTTGCGAGCACCTCGTCACCGGGCTCCAGCACCAGCATCCACCGTCGCCCCAGCGTGACCTTCGCCGCCCGCACGTCAGCCCACCGCTCCGGCGCGGATCTGCGAGATCCACCCCTCCACCTGCGCGCGGGGGGCGAAGCTCGACACGAAGCTATTCTCCGCGAGTCGCCGCATGGTCTCGTCATCCAGGTGCAGGGCATCGCGCACCTGCCGCAGGTTGTCGTCGACGTAGCCGCCGAAGTACGCCGGGTCGTCGCTGTGGATGCTGACGAGCAACCCCTCTTCGAGCATGACGGGCAGAGGATGCGCCGACAGCTCCGGCGGGGCGGTGCGCAGGGCGAGGTTCGACAACGGGCACACGGTCAATGCGACGCCGTCGTCGCGCAGCCGCGCCACGAGCGCCGGGTCTTCCAGGGCACGGTTGCCGTGGTCGATCCGCTCCACTCCGAGCACGTCGAGCGCCTCCCATACGTAGTCCGGCCCGCCTTCCTCGCCGGCGTGCGCGACGCGGTGGAGTCCCTCTGCGGCGGCGCGCGCATAGACGTCGCGGAACAGCGACGGCGGATAGCCGACCTCGGTGGAGTCCAGCCCGACCCCGATGAACCGGTCGCGCAACGGCAGCGCTGCCTCGAAGATCTCCATCGCGGCCTCGGGTCCGAGATCGCGGAGGAAGCACAGGATGAGATCGGCCGACATCCCCCGCGAGCGCGCCGCATCGACGGCCGCTCCGAGGCCCCCGACCACCGCCTCGATCGGGACTCCGCGCCGCACGTGGGCCTGAGGATCGAAGAAGACCTCCGCGCGCACCACTCCCGCGGCCGCTGCGCGGCGGAAGTACATATCGCCGAGTTCCGCGAAGTCTTCCTCGGTGCGGAGCACCGCGGTGTTCGCCTCGTAGACGTCGAGGAAGTCCTGCAGACGGGTGAACGCGTAGGTCGCCCGCAGCTCGTCGACGTCGTAGGTCGGCAGGTCGATGCCGTTGCGGCGCGCGAGACGGACGAGAAGCTCCGGCTCCAGGGTGCCCTCTATGTGTACGTGCAGTTCGGCCGTGGGCCCCATCATCTACCTCCGCGCATCTGCCGGCCGCGTGCGTGACCCGGCACCCCTCGAGCAAACCACGTCCTGCGGCCCGCTCGCGCATCGGCGAGCGATCGAAGAGCGGCGGCACACCGGCCGTGATGTCGCAGGCGCGGGCTAGCCTGATCCCATGGCCACCCGACGCTCCGCTCCGCCCGCGCCGTACCGGTGCACCGAGTGCGGGTGGACCACGTCGAAGTGGGCGGGGCGCTGCGCCGAATGCCAGCAATGGGGCACCGTCGTCGAGGTCGCCGAGCAGACCGGCATCCTGCGCTCCATCAGCGCCGTCGCCCCCACGGCATCACGCGCTGCACGACCCATCACACAGATCGACACCACCGATGCACCCCGCCGCACGAGCGGCGTGGGCGAGTTCGACCGGGTGCTCGGGGGCGGCATCGTTCCCGGTGCCGCGATCCTGCTCAGCGGTGAGCCGGGCGTCGGCAAGTCGACGCTGCTTCTCGAGGTCGCCGCCCAGAGCGCCCGTGCCGGCCGACGCGTGCTCTACGCCAGCGCTGAGGAGTCCACTGCACAGGTGCGCCTGCGCGCCGAGCGCACCGGCGCCCTGCACGACGAGCTGTATCTCGCCGCCGAGACCGACCTGGCGACGATCCTGGGTCACGTCGACGAGGTCGCGCCCGAGCTCCTCATCGTCGACTCCGTGCAGACGGTGTCGTCGTCGATGTCCGACGGCGCGGCTGGTCAGCCGAGCCAGGTGCGCGAGGTCGCCTCGACCCTCATCCGCACCGCGAAAGAGCGCGGGCTCCCCGTCATCATCGTGGGCCACGTGACGAAAGACGGTTCCATCGCGGGCCCGCGCATCCTCGAGCACCTCGTCGACGTGGTCTGCCAGTTCGAGGGCGATCGCCAGACGTCGTTGCGCTTCGTGCGGGCGCTGAAGAACCGCTTCGGCCCCACCGACGAAGTCGGATGCTTCGACATGACCGGCGACGGGATCACCGAGGTGCCCGACCCCAGCAGTCTCTTCCTCGGCCACGGCGACCCCGTGCCCGGCACCTGCGTGACGATCGCCCTCGAGGGGCGCCGCGCGCTGCCCGTCGAGGTGCAGGCTCTGACGATCCCCACCCAGGCCCCCAACCCACGGCGGATCGTCAGCGGCGTAGACGCGGCCCGGGTCGCGATGGTGCTCGCGGTGCTCGAGAAGCGCACCGGTCTCGACGTCTCGAAGAACGACGTCTACGTCTCGACCGTTGGCGGGGTCCGGCTCGTGGAGCCCGCCGCCGACCTCGCGATCGCGATCGCCGTGTCGGGAGCGATGAACGATCGGGCGACTCCGCCGCAGTCCGCCGCGGTCGGCGAGCTCAGCCTCGCCGGTGAGATCCGCCCGGTCACGCAGTCGGCGCAGCGGAGGTCGGAAGCCGCGCGACTCGGCTACCGCCATCTCGTCGACGACAGGTCGAAGAGTCTCAGCGGCGCCCTGAACGACCTGCAGGTGCGTCACGCCCCTCGGCGCGGTGATACGCCCGACTTCTGATCGACGCGGGTCGGTGATGCGGTGGGGGCTAGTTGCGCCCCGGACGCCGCCGTCGCGGATCGGCGAGACTCAGCGCCACCGGAAAAACGAGGCCTGCGGCGCACACGGCGCCCACGATCAGGAACTCCATTGGGCCGAGTCTGCCACGAACGGGCAGCGGGGTCGACCCGGGGCGAGCTCAGGCCTCGAGCGCTGCCAGCAGATCGGTCGGCGACGACTGCAGCGGGTGCGGCCCCGCGATATCGAGGAACACCGTCGTGATCTCGTTCTCGTGAGCGGTGAGGAACGCCCGCAGCCACGCGGGTGACTGCAGCGCGACGTCGGGCGGCAGCGTCTCGGGCTTGTGCGCCGCGTCGCTGAACAGCAGCAGCGCGACGTCGCCCGTGTTCGGGTCGCGATAGGTCCACACGTCACCGGCGTCGAGAGGGTCGTCGAGCGCACCCACCCGGATCAGCGGCGCCACGGTCGGACCGTGCCGCAGCGCGAAGGCGACCGCGGCCATGTCTTGCGTCTGCAGGGCGTCGGTGAGGGCGGTATTGCGGAACTCGAGGTCGGAGGCTTTTCTTCCGCGCTTCTTTCCGGGCATCACACCAACTTACCCGCGGAGGCGCGGGGCTCCTCCGGCGACGACGGGCCCCCTCGACACGGCCGGAGGCGGCGTGTACCGTCGACCCGATCGCATCGTTGCGTACGACGCGAAAGGCCCTCTCGAATCGCCCAGTTGGGGGCTGAAAGATTCGAGAGGGCCCACTGCTTCCCGCGAACGCTCGAACTCGGGCCGTTGGGGACGGTCGAGTGCTACCTGCTGGGGACAGTGACGAGACGCCCGTTGCGGGGAACACCCCAAGAATATCTACGGCCATCCGGCCCGTCTGTCCTCCGTTTGGGGGACAAAACAGCTAGTTGAGCTGAAAAGCAGCCGTGTTCGACGACGAAAGGCCGCCGATCGCGACGCTGAGTCGATAAGTGGCCCCACCGCCGGCGGCCGGCGGTCGGTCACCCTGGCACGTGTCCACCGAGGAGCGGGTGCGATCCCACGTCAGCGGGGTCGCGCTGGTGACCTGCTGACCGGCCGACAGCAGTACCGTCATGTCGCTCGGCTCGGTCTGGCAGTCGGTCGAGCGCCACCAGATGTCGGGCCCGCTCGAGATCGTGAACGCCTGAGCGCTCGTGCCGACATTCAGCGTGCAGTCGGTCGTGCTCTGGTTCGTCAAACGGATCGACAGCTGCGGATTCTGTCCGGCGGCGTAGACGGCCTGATCGGTCACCGCTTCGATGAGCAGATCGGCGGCGATGCAGGGTTCCGCGCTGGGGGTGAGGTCGGGCGCCGGTTCTTCGGCGTCGGCCTCCGGCACAGGCGTCTCGGCGTCAGCCTCGGGTGCGGCCGACTCGCTCGTCGACGATGATGGCGGTGACGACGATGATGACGACGACGGCACCGGCAGGGTCTCTGTCGATGCGGAACTCTGCCACGGCTGCGCGATGAAAAGCCACACGAGACCGGCGACCACGATCAACGCCGTGAGCAGCACGACGAGGCGTCGACGCCGGTAGACGGCGGGCGAGTGCTTTCTGCGCCGAGGGGTGGGACCACTCATGCTTTCAGGGTAGGCGCGCAAGCGCGCCGCACCTGTTCGGCGCGCCTAGGCTCTGAGCGTCTTCAGCATTCGCGTGTTGCCGAGCGTGTTCGGCTTCACGTGCGCCAGATCGAGGAACTCGGCGACACCCTCGTCGGGACTGCGGATGAGTTGCGAGTACACGTCGGGATCGACGACCTGCTCGCCGATGGGGGCGAATCCCCGTCGCTCGAAGAAGCCGACCTCGAACGTGAGGCAGAACAGGCGTCGCACACCGAGCGTCGTCGCACGATCCTCGAGCGCATCGACGATCAGCCGGCCGACGCCGCGGTGCAGCCATCCATCGGCCACGATCAGGGTGCGCACCTCGGCCAGGTCTTCCCACATCACGTGGAGGGCGCCGCATCCGATGATCTGACCGTCGGCGTCTTCGGCGACGACGAACTCCTGCACCGCCTCGTACAGCACGACGAGGTCTTTGCCCAGAAGGATCCGCCGCTGCACGAACGGCTCGAGCAGATCGCGAATGGCTCGCACGTCACCCGTGCGAGCCGGACGCACGGTGTACGAAGTCATCCTGCAACCCTACGCCCGGCACAGACCGGAACGACGAAGGGGCGGATGCTTCGCAGCATCCGCCCCTTCGTTCGTTGTGGTCGTGTCAGCTCGACGCGGTGATGTCGGGCGTCGCGGTGATCTCTCCGCCGGTGGCCACACCGACGGCCACCTTGTCGCCGCGAGGAGTCGTCTCGAACGTGAACTTGCCGTTCTCGAGCTCCACCTTGACGTGGTCTCCCGAGTTCAGCTCGCCGTGCAGGATCTGCTCGCTGAGGCGGTCTTCCACCTCGCGCTGCATCGCCCGGCGGAGAGGGCGTGCACCGAGCGTCGGGTCGAACCCGATCTCGATGAGCTTCTCCTTCGCGGCCTGCGACAGCTCGATCGTCATGTCGCGGTCGAGCAGGCGGTCGGCCAGACGCTTGGTGAACAGATCGACGATCTGCACCAGCTCGTCCTTCGACAGCTGCGGGAAGACGATGACGTCATCGACGCGGTTGAGGAACTCGGGCTTGAAGTGCCGCTTCAGCTCTTCGTCGACCTTGCCCTTCATGCGCTCGTAGCTCGTCTGCGCGTTGCCCTCGACCTGGAACCCGACCGGGCCGCCGGCGATGGCCGACGAACCGAGGTTGGTGGTCATGATGATGACCGTGTTCTTGAAGTCGACCACGCGGCCCTGACCGTCGGTCAGACGACCCTCCTCGAGGATCTGCAGCAGCGAGTTGAAGATGTCGGGGTGCGCCTTCTCGATCTCGTCGAAGAGCACGACCGAGAAGGGCTTGCGCCGCACCTTCTCGGTGAGCTGGCCGCCCTCTTCGAATCCGACGAACCCGGGAGGGGCACCGAACAGACGCGAGACGGTGTGCTTCTCGCCGTACTCCGACATGTCGAGCGAGATCAGCGCGCCCTCGTCGTCGAACAGGAACTCGGCGAGCGCCTTGGCGAGCTCGGTCTTACCGACACCGGTGGGGCCGGCGAAGATGAACGAGCCCGAGGGGCGCTTGGGGTCCTTGAGGCCGGCGCGCTGACGACGGATCGTCTTCGCGAGGGCCGAGATCGCCTCTTCCTGGCCCACGACGCGCTGGTGCAGCGCCTTCTCCATGAAGACGAGCCGGCTCGACTCCTCCTCGGTGAGCTTGAAGACCGGGATGCCGGTGGCCTGCGCCAGCACCTCGGCGATGAGACCCTCGTCGACGATCGCGTGCGACGCGACGTCGCCCGTGCGCCACTGCTTCTCGAGACGCAGACGCTCGGCGAGGAGCGACTTCTCCTCGTCGCGCAGCGATGCGGCCTTCTCGAAGTCCTGCTCCTCGGAGGCGACCTCCTTGTCCTGGCGGACCTTGGCGATCTTCTCGTCGAATTCGCGCAGCTCCGGCGGGCTCGAGAGGATCGACAGACGCAGGCGGGCGCCGGCCTCGTCGATCAGGTCGATGGCCTTGTCGGGGAGGAAGCGGTCGGAGATGTACCGGTCGGCGAGGTTCGCCGCGGCGACGATCGCGCCGTCGGTGATCTGCACCTTGTGGTGCGCCTCGTAGCGGTCGCGCAGCCCCTTCAGGATGTTGATCGCGTGGGGCAGGCTCGGCTCGGCCACCTGGATCGGCTGGAAGCGGCGCTCGAGCGCAGCATCCTTCTCGAAGTGCTTGCGGTACTCGTCGAGCGTCGTGGCACCGATCGTCTGCAGCTCTCCGCGGGCGAGGAGCGGCTTCAGGATGGATGCGGCGTCGATCGCGCCTTCGGCGGCGCCGGCTCCGACGAGGGTGTGGATCTCGTCGATGAACACGATGATGTCGCCGCGGGTGCGGATCTCTTTCGTGACCTTCTTCAGGCGCTCTTCGAAGTCGCCGCGGTAGCGGGATCCGGCGATGAGCGACCCGAGGTCGAGCGAGTAGACCTGCTTGTCCTTGAGCGTCTCGGGCACGTCGCCCTTGACGATCGCGATCGCGAGGCCCTCGACCACGGCGGTCTTGCCGACGCCGGGCTCACCGATCAGGACCGGGTTGTTCTTGGAGCGACGCGAGAGGATCTGCATGACCCGCTCGATCTCTTTCTCGCGCCCGATCACGGGGTCGAGCTTGTTGTCGCGGGCGCTCTGAGTCAGGTTGCGGCCGAACTGGTCGAGAACGGCGGAACCGCCCTGAGCGGCCTGACCCGACTCGTTCGCCGCGCCGCTGACGGCGGCGGGCTCCTTGCCCTGGTAGCCGGAGAGCAGCTGAATGACCTGCTGGCGCACCTTGTTGAGGTCGGCGCCGAGCTTGACGAGCACCTGCGCGGCGACGCCCTCACCCTCGCGGATGAGCCCGAGCAGGATGTGCTCGGTGCCGATGTAGTTGTGGCCCAACTGCAGCGCTTCGCGCAGCGACAGCTCGAGCACCTTCTTCGCGCGGGGCGTGAAGGGGATGTGACCGGTCGGCTGCTGCTGACCCTGGCCGATGATGTCCTGTACCTGCTCGCGCACCGCGTCGAGCGAGATGCCGAGCGATTCGAGCGCCTTGGCGGCGACTCCCTCACCCTCATGGATGAGCCCGAGCAGGATGTGCTCGGTGCCGATGTAGTTGTGGTTGAGCATCTTCGCCTCTTCTTGGGCGAGCACAACCACGCGACGAGCACGGTCGGTGAATCTCTCGAACATCCTCAGTCCCTTTCCGGTGTGGGCTGACAGGCGTTGTGGGGGTGGCAGGCGCACAGCCCCGCGCCGTACATCGAGAGTAACGACGGCCCGACAGCTGAGGACCCGTGTTCGCTGGGGGCATAGCGGCGTTCGTCTTGACGTGTCGAGATCGATGCATAACGATAGTCGATAATAACGATTATCGATGGGATGCGGATGAACGACGTCACGTTCGTGAACACCTTCCTCGTCGTGGTTGCGGTCCTGACGGCCGCAGGCGCCACGGCCGTGGCGATCTGGTCGATGCGCCGATCTCTGCGCAGCGACACCGGCACGGAACGCCCGACGCTCGGTAGGGCGGAGACCTGGGCCGTGTCGCTCGTAGGGGCGGGCGGTCTCATGGGAATCGCGCTCTCGGTGTACGGGCTGATCGCGTCGGGCATCTTCCTAGCCACCTCACCCTCGGTGAGGGTGACGGATGTGCCGATGAGCGGGGACTACCCGGCCGTCCTCGTCGCGTCGGACGCTCCCGTCGATGCGGGGTACGAGTCGGCGTGGATCGAGGTGGCCAACCTGCCGGGATCGACGCGGATGCTGCTGTGGCTGGAGACCGCATTGCCCGCTGTCACCGGTCTTGTGATCGCCGTGGCCATCGCCTGGCTGGCGATGGCACTCCTGCGCGGAACCCCCTTCACCCGCTCCTTCCCGAACGCCCTCGGCGTCGTGGCGATCGTTGTGATCGGCTCGGGCCTCGGTTCGCAGATCGCTGGCTCGACCGCTCGGGCCGAGACGGTCGCGTTCCTCGGCGATCCGCGGGACATCACCGGGCCCGGCGGCTTCGTCGCGTCGTCGCTCGCTCTCGACCTCGGCCCGGTCGGGTGGGGGCTCGGGATCGCCCTCGTCGCGGCCGCGTTCTCGATCGGAACGCGCCTGCAGCGCGAGAACCGGAGGCTTGTATGAGCCCTGTCGATGACGAGGGCCCCACCGGGATCCACTGCCGGCTCGACGAACTGCTCGCCGCGCGCGGCATGACCCTCACCCGCCTCAGCGAGATCGTCGGGGTCAGCGTCGTGAACCTCTCGGTGCTCAAGAACGATCGGGCCCGCGCGATCCGATACTCCACCCTCTCGGCCGTCTGCCGTGCCCTCGACTGCGAGCCCGGCGACCTGCTGGTGCTCGCGCGCGACTGACCCGCAGCATCCGCTCGGCCGCGTCGCACGCACCCCGCTCCCCTGTCACGTTCGGCGGTTCCAACCCGCACTTCGCGACAGGGGAACGATGAAGAGCGCCCTCCCCTGACGCGAATGGCGAGGTGCACCCACCAGATGCGACAGGGGAGCGCAGAGTGGGAGCGCGAAGGGAGCGGGGTGGAAGCGGGGTGGGAGCGCGAGCCGCGCAGGGTGGGAGCACGAAGGGAATGGGCTAGGAGCGCGAGGCGATCGCACGACGCACGCGCCTGACCACGAGAGACGGAGCACCGAAGAGCTCCGCCTTCGTCACCCGGATCACGATCCACCCGGCTTCTCGCAGACGGTCGTAGCGATCGATGTCGTGCGCCCACTGCTCGGGGTCGAGCAAGTGATGCTCACCCTCGTACTCGATGGCGATCTTCAGCGCAGGGTAGGCCAGGTCCACGCACGCCAGCGCTATTCCGAGCTCGATGACATCGAAGTTCGACTCGGGCTCAGGAAGGCCCGCGTCGGTGAGGGCGAGGCGACATCTCGTCTCGGGCCTGGACGCCGACCGCGTTCGCACGTGGACGAGCGCCTCGCGGAGCTTGACGACCCCCACTCGACGACCCGAATCCACCGCCGCCTGCAGCTGCGCCCGCGTCGCGAGCGGCGCAGGAACTCGCCACTGCCGAACCACCGCGTCGCCGGCCGCGATGAGGTCGTGCGGATGCGTCAGCACCGCCCCGAGCATCGCCCATGTCGTCGCGGGGGTCGTCATCCTCAGGCCCGACACGGGGTCGATGAACGATCGCACCGTCTTCGTCGACGCTTCGTGCCCTCTCACTCCCGACGTGCGGGGCAGCCGCCGGGGTGCGAACACGGCGACATCGATGGCACGATCGATCACCGCAGCGGGTAGGGGCAGTCCGTGAGCGATCGCCGCCGTGACGCTGCAGAAGAACTCGTGGGCGGCCATCCGAGGAAGATAGTCGAGCGCGCGCCGAAGATGGTCGACCTCTGCACGGCCCCGAGGCATGCCGCGCGAGTCGGTGAGGAGGAATTCGGGCAGATCGGCTGCGCGCGCCCGAACACCGTGGAAGGGGCGCCGCAGGTCGCTCGCCCTCAGCCGGCTCGGCGGCACTCCCTCCGCCGCGGCATCCGCTGTGGTGAACCGATCGCCCAGCGACGAGGGCAGGCCTGTTCTTCTCATGCGGCGACTGTGGCGCAGCATCCGCCGCCGATGCACTCCTTCCGCCGTCATCGTGGACAGACCGCCCGCGATTCTCAGCTGTGGAGGAGCGCACGGTCCCACGGCCCAGTGCACTCCCCCGTCACGAATGGTGCGCCGAACTCGCCGTTCGCGGCAGGGGAGCGGAGTGCTGCAGGTTCCCCTGCCGAGAATGGCGCGTCACACCCGCCCGTTGCGACAGCAGAGCGCACGCGCCGCGGTGGGTGATGGACCGCGACGGATGCTGCGCACTAGCGCACGGGCGGGCTGTCGGGGAATACTCGGCTACTCGCACCCGCGGCCGAATATCGTTGCCCCATGAATCGACGCGCAAAGCGAGACCCCGACAGCCATAGAGCCGGCGCCCATTCGGGCGCATCCCGCACGATCGGAGTCGCGCTGTGAGCGGCGACCTGATCTTCAACATCGTTCTGGTTCTGATCTTCGTGCTCATCGGCGGCGTCTTCGCCGCCACCGAGATGGCGCTGGTGACGC
This sequence comes from Microbacterium sp. Gd 4-13, assembly GCF_003095395.1. GTDB lineage: Bacteria > Actinomycetota > Actinomycetes > Actinomycetales > Microbacteriaceae > Microbacterium. Next base: position 476,427 of record NZ_QEIJ01000002.1, on the reverse strand, counting down.
TTCGCGAGAGCCAGCTCAACGCCATCGCCGCGCGCGGCAAGCGCGGCGAGAAGGTGGCATCCCTCGCGCGCAACCCCAACCGCTTCCTCTCTGCGGTGCAGATCGGCGTCACCGTCGCCGGGTTCCTCTCGGCCGCGTACGGTGCGTCGTCGATCTCGCCCTACCTCGAACCCCTGCTCGTCGCGATCGGCATGACCCCCGAGGTCGCCGACGGTGTCTCGACGGTCGTGCTCACGCTCGTCATCGCCTACTTCTCGCTCGTGCTCGGCGAGCTGGTGCCCAAGCGCCTGGCGATCCAGCGCAACGCGCAGTTCTCCTACGCCGTGGCCCCCGTGCTCAACGGGTTCGCCGTGCTCATGCGCCCGGTGATCTGGCTGCTCTCGGTGTCGACGAATGCGCTCGTGCGACTCCTCGGCGGCGACCCGGACAAGAACGCCGACGAGATGACCGACGACGAGCTGCGCGACATCGTCTCGAGCCACGGCGGACTCCCCGAAGACGAGCGTCGCATCCTCGACGACGTGCTGTCGCTGCGCGATCGGCAGATCAGCGAGGTCATGCGCCCGCGGCTCGAGGTCATCGCCCTCGACGTCGCGATGACCATCGCCGACGCCGTCGAACGCGTGCAGCATCTCCCGTACTCCCGCTACCCGATCACCGACTCGTCGATCGACGACATCATCGGGTTCGTACACGTGCGCGACCTGTACGACGCCGCATCCCCCGACCCGAAGCGCCCCGTGTCGGAGATCGCACGCGAGATCAGCTACCTGCCGGCGTCGTCGCGGGTGCTGCCGACGCTCACGAAGATGCGCGCCGAAGAGCTGCACATCGCCGTCGTCGTCGACGAGTACGGCGGAACCGACGGGATCGTCACCCTCGAGGATCTCGTGGAGGAGGTCGTCGGCGAGATCTTCGACGAGTACGACGTCGAGGCGGCCGCCCATCCCGACGACCCGGCCGGCGGCACGTTCGACGGGCGCCTGAACCTGCAGGACTTCGAAGAGGCGTCGGGGGTCGAGCTGGAACGCGGAACCTACGACACCCTGGCGGGTTTCATCATGGATCGTCTCGGTCGCATCCCGGCCGTCGGCGACACGGTCGCGGTGCCCGATGCGACCCTGCGCGTGCAGCAGATGGAGAGGCGCCGCGTGGCCGAGGTCGCCGTCATCCGCACGGGTGCAGACGCCGACGACACGACCGACGCCGAGGAGGCGCCGGGCGCCTGACGCGTGTCCTGGTCGTCGCGGTCAGTTCACGCCGGCGATCGGGACGCGGGTTCCCTCGATCCCGTCGCCCTGCAGCACCAGCTCGTAGGCGGTGCCGCTCTCGATGCCGGGAACCTCCCCCAGGGTGACCCGCGGGGCGAAGTCGCTCGTGCAGATGCGGTCGGCGGGCGACTCGGCCAGCGTGGCGGTGATCTCGCCCGGGGCGCTCACGAGGGCGTCCTGCACGACGGGCGGGCATCCCGATGACCCCCAGGTGAGCAGGGCGAACACGCCGTCGGCGGTGCTCCACCCCGCGGTGGGCACGCCGCCGTCCTGGACACCGTCGGACGGGACGAGCCCGGCGACCCCCGCGAGCTCGACCGACCCGCTCGCCTCCGAGCCCGACACGGCGATCTCGATATCTTCGGCGGGGTCGACGCCCTCGGGCACGACCACGGCGAAAGCGCGGAGCACGAAGTCGCGCGTGCAGGCCTGATCGGCGGGCGGATCGGCGAGCTCCACGCTCAGCACCCCGTCGGCGAAGGCCACGTCGGAGGCCACGGGCACGCACGTCGAGCTTCCGCGCGTGAGGACGGCGATCATCGTTCCGCCGCTGAGCCAGGCCGCGTCGATGTCGGCGTCGACCGGCGCACTCGTCTCGCTCGACGGCGATGCCGCGGAGGTTTCTGAGGACGCCCCGGAGCCGGAGGGGGTCGCGCACGCGGCGAGGCCTCCGCCCGTGAGGAGCAGCAAGGCGGCTGCGGCCAGGATCGACGTCGTGCGTGTCATGGAGGCGGACCTTCCGGGTGGGGGCGTCCTCCCATCCTGCACAGAAAGCCCCCGAGACGCACGACGCAGGGCCGCGGATGCTGCGCGCTACTGCAGCGCGGAGGTGAGCCTGGCGAGGTTGTCGAGCACGGTGGAGCGCAGCGGCTGCGTGCGCCACTCCTCCATCGTGAGCTCGCGACTGAGATCGCGATACATGTCCTCGACGGCACGAAGGTCGCGGACGAATTCGTCGCCGCGGACGAGCATCGAGATCTCGAGGTTGAGACCGAAGGAGCGCATGTCCATGTTGCTCGATCCGATGACGGCGACGTCGTCGTCGATCGTCAGGCTCTTGGAGTGGAGGATGTAGGGCCTCCGGTACATCCAGATCTTCACGCCCGCCCGCAGGAGCGCCTCGTAGTAGCTCCGCTGCGCGTGGTAGACCATGGCCTGGTCGCCTTCCTCGGAGACGAACAGCTCGACGTGCACGCCCTTCTGACAGGCGGTCGTGATCGCCAGCAGCAGAGCCTCATCGGGCACGAAGTACGGGCTGACGATGATGATCTTCTTCTCGGCGGCGAGGAGGAGGCCGAGGAACAGCTTCAGGTTGTTCTGGAAATCGAACCCCGGGCCGGACGGCACGATCTGGCAGTCGAGGTCGCCCGGGCCCGACTGCACGCTGGCGATGTCGATCTCTTCTGTGAGGATCTCGTCGGTCTCGCTGTACCAGTCGCTGAGGAAGACGGCGTTGATGCTCGCGACGACCGGACCCTGCACGCGCACCATGAGGTCGACCCAGTGCAGGCCCCGGCGGATGTTCTTCGGCAGGTTGTACGTGGAGTCGGTGACGTTCTGCGAACCCATGTAGGCGAGGTCGCCGTCGATGACGAGGAGCTTGCGGTGATTACGGAGATCGGGTCGCTGATATTTCCCCTTCAGCGGCTGCACCGGCAGCAGGAGGTGCCAACGAGCCCCCATCGCGTCCAGTCGCCGGAGGGTCTGCTTGTAGAAGGGCTTGCCGCGGTTCGCCCAGTGATCCAGCAGCACGCGGACGACGACACCTCGCGCCGCGGCCTGCTCGAGGGCGCGGAAGAAGCCCTCGGTCGCCGCATCCGATTGCAGGATGTAGAACTCGACGTGCACGTAGCGTTCGGCGCGACCGATGGCCTCGGCCATCGCGTCGAAGCTCTCCTGGTAGTCGTGGATGATGCGCGCGTCGTTGTCGCCGGCCAGAGGCATCGCGCCGAGGTTGCGGTTCATGCCCACCAGCGCGGTGAACCAGTGCGGGGCATCCGGGCGGAGCGTTCCGAAGTCGAGCGAGTCGCTCGTGTCGTGGAGGTACTCGTTGATCGCCGCCTGCTTGCGCCGGAGCTTCCTGGGCAACCGGGGGTTCCCGATGAGGAGGAACAGCAGCACCCCGATGAACGGGATGAAGTAGATCGCGAGCAGCCACGCCATTGCGGCCGTGGGCCGTCGATTGCGGGGCACGACGATGATGGCGGTGATGCGAATGATCAGATCGACGACGAAAATCGCGACGACCCACCACGTCGCATCGAACGTGATGCTGATCACGAGACCTCCCGGCGAGCTGCTGCCCTCAGCGTAGCGGCGCGAGGGAGGGAGCCCGCACAGCGGGCGGGGTCGGCCGACTCAGCTGTCGGCGGAGGGCGCGGAGGAGGAGACGGGGGCGAGTCCGCGCTTGGCGCGCTCCTCGGCCTCGATCTTCGCGTAGACCTTGCGCTCGGTGCGATCCATGCGGATGACGTTGCGGATCACGAAGTAGAACACGACCGAGACCACCACGGTCGGCAGAAGCGACCAGATCACGGCGGCGGCGTAGGAGTCCACATCCCAAGGATACGCGCAGTTCGCCGCCTCCTCCCCAAGCTCGCGATCCCCGCACTCCTCCACATCCGCGCCTCGCACCGACTCGGGCGGGCGCGCCGCGCACGACGGTGGGTGCATGACCCCGATCTTCAAGGCCACCACCGCCGCCGACTTCCTCGCCCTGGTCCCCCGCCTCGCGGGCTTCTCCCCCTCGCGAAGCCTCGTTCTCGTACCGTTCGCGGGCAATCGCACGCTCGGTGTGATGCGACTCGATCTGCCCGACGACACCGACGACGTCGAACGGGTGGCGTCGACGTTCATCGGGCTGATCTGTCGGATCGCCACGGCAGACGCCCTGGCACCCGTCGTCTACACCGATGCCGGCTTCGCAGAGTCCGAGGGCCTCCCCCACGACCGCCTGATGAGCGCCCTCCTGGCGCGGGCCGACATCTGCGGTCTCGACGTGCGCGACGCGCTCTGCGTCGCGTCAGACGGTTGGGGGTCGTACATCGATCCCGGGTGCCCACCGGAGGGGCGCGACCTCGCCGAGCTCCGTCTGGATCGCGCGGAGCTCGACGACCTTCCGCTCGACCCGGGCGATCAGTCGGCCGGCCACGCACTGCCGCCGGTCGATCTCGCCGAGAAGGAGCGCGTCGGGCGAGCGCTTCACGATCTGTCGTTCGCGGTGTCGGTGCTGCAGAACGAGACCTGGGCCGACCCCGACCTGCCCGACGACCCCGCGCGGATCGACCCGCGCGCCCTCGCCGCCGCGGAGGCTCTCGATGATCTCCCCCTCCTCCTCGAGGATGCCCTCGACTGGGATCCCTCCCATCTCGACGCCTTCCAGGCCGCCACCCTCGGGTGGTCGCTCGCGCGGCCCGCGCTGCGCGACATCGCGCTCACGCAGTGGTGCCGCGGACTCGAGGCCGGAGACCGTGCCGCCGAGGCGCAGCTTCGTTGGCAGGACGGCGAGGCGTATCCCGACGAGCTCGCGGCGTCGATGTGGGGCGAAGGGCCGCGGCCCGATCCGGAGAGGTTGAGCCACGCCCTCGAACTGTCGCGGCGGATCGCCGCCGCCGTTCCGCGCGACGATCGGCCGGGCGCGCTGGCCGCGTGCGCCTGGTTGTCGTGGGCGCTCGGGCGATCGACCCACGCGGCTGCCTACGCCGGAGAGGCGGTGAAGATCGACCCCGCGCACGGTCTCAGCGAGATCGTGTTGACCTTCGTCGCGAACGCGCACCTGCCCGAGTGGGTCTTCGAACGCCCGGTGCCGCGCGGGCCGGTCACGCAGGTGATCTGAGGCGCGCGGGTGCGACTACTTGACGAGCGGGAAGAGGATCGTCTCGCGGATGCCGAGGCCCGTGATCGCCATGAGCAGACGGTCGATCCCCATGCCCATGCCGCCGGTGGGCGGCATGCCGTGCTCGAGCGCCCGCAGGAACTCCTCGTCGATGCGCATCGCCTCGACGTCGCCGCGAGCCGCGAGCTGCGCCTGCTCGACGAACCGCTCCCGCTGGATCACCGGGTCGACCAGCTCGGAGTACCCGGTGGCCAACTCGAAGCCGCGCACGTAGAGGTCCCACTTCTCGACGACCCCGGCGATGGAACGGTGCTCGCGCACCAGAGGGCTCGTGTCGACGGGGAAGTCCATGACGAAGGTGGGGCGCGTCAGCGAGGGCTTCACGAAGTGCTCCCAGAGCTCCTCGACCCACTTGCCGTGCGTCGGGTGCGCGGGCTCGTCGACGCCGACCTCCGACGCGAAGGCGGCAAGCTCATCGGCCGTCGTCTCGGGGGTGATGGAGCGACCGGATGCGTCGGACAGCGACCCGTACATCGAGATCCGGTCCCACTGACCGCCCAGGTCATACTCCGTGCCGTCCGCCCAGGTGACGGTGGTCGACCCGGCCACCGCGATCGCCGCGTTCTGCACGAGCTCCTGCGTCAGATCGGCGATGCCGTTGTAGTCGGAATACGACTGGTAGGCCTCGAGCATCGCGAACTCGGGGCTGTGGGTGGAGTCGGCACCCTCGTTGCGGAAGTTGCGGTTGATCTCGAACACGCGGTCGATGCCGCCGACGACGGCGCGCTTGAGGAAGAGCTCGGGAGCGATGCGGAGGAAGAGCTCGGTGTCGAAGGCGTTCGAGCGCGTCACGAACGGGCGAGCACTGGCGCCGCCGTGCTGCACCTGGAGCATGGGCGTCTCGACCTCGACGAACTCGTGACCCGAGAACGTCTGACGCAGGCTCGCGTTGACCTTCGCGCGGGCGAGCACCGTCTCGCGGGCGCGGTCGCGCACGATGAGGTCGAGGAAGCGGCTGCGCACTCGGCTCTCCTCGCTGAGCTCGGAGTGCAGGTTCGGAAGCGGCAGCACGGCCTTCGCGGCGATGCGCCAGTCGGCCACCATGATCGACAGCTCGCCGCGGCGGCTCGAGATCACCTCGCCCGAGACGTAGACGTGATCGCCGAGGTCGACGAGATCCTTCCAGGCCTGCAGCGACTCCTCGCCCACCGACGCCAGCGAGACCATCGCCTGGATGCGGCTGCCGTCGCCCGACTGCAGCGAGGCGAAGCAGAGCTTGCCGGTGTTGCGGCTGAAGACGATGCGCCCGGCGACGGCGGCCGTCACGCCCGTCTCGTCGCCCGCCTCGAGATCGGCGAACCGCTCGCGCAGCGCGGGGATGGTGTCGGTGACGGGCACGGTCACCGGGTAGGGCCCGCCCGCAGCATCCGTCCGCTCGGCAAGCAGCCGCTCGCGCTTGGCGAGACGCACGGCCTTCTGCTCGATGACGTCGTCGTCGGGCGTTTCAGGGGCGGCGTCGGGCGCGTCGGTCATGCTCTCGATCCTACCGAGCGGCGTCGACCGACTCGGGCGCGGCCCCTCGCCGCAGTGCCGCCTCAGGGCAGCGAGATCTCGGCGTTGTCGATGAAGCGGTGCCCGGCAACGGTCGCCGCGATGAGCGCGAGAGCGCGCCCGGAGTGCGCCTCGTCGACGGGGAGGAAGGTCGCCGGATCGACGACGTTCAAATACTCGAGGCGGATGCGCTCCTCACCCATGAGCGACGACTGCGCCGCCGCGATGCACGCGTCGACACCGCGATCGGCGTTCGAGGCGGCAGCCTCGAGGGCGCGGGGCAGGAGCGCGGCGGCTCGACGATCGGCGGGTTCGAGAAGGTCGACACGGCTGGAGATCGGCAGCCCGTCGTCGCTGCGCACGGTCGGCACCGTGGCGACCTCGATGTCGAAGAAGAGGTCGCGGATCATCCGTCGCACGAGGAAGACGCGCTGCAGATCGCGCTCGCCGTAGACCGCGATATCGGGCCGGATCAGGTGGAAGAGGATCGCCTCGGCCGTGAGCAGACCGTCGAAGTAGTACGGCCTCGTGCGCCCCTCGTAGCGCAGACCGAGGTCTCCGGCCGAGACGCGCGTGGTCGCGATACCCGCGGGAAGGAGCTCCGCCGCGTCGGGTGCGAACACGACATCGACGCCGAGCCTGTCGAGGAGCGCGTCGTCCTGCGCGCGTCGCACCGGGTAGGCCTCGACGTCTGCGGAGGTGCGGAAGCGCAGAGGGTTCACGAACGATGCGACGACCACGAGGTCGGCGCTCTCTCGCGCCCGCTCGACGAGGTCGACATGGGCCTCGTGGAGGGCGCCGAGCGTCGAGACCAGTGCGACCGACGCGGTGCCGCCTTCGGAGCCCGAGCGCAGCTCGGTGAGGCGGGAACGCAGCGCGTCGAGGGAGCGGATCATCCGTCGATCGTAGCGTCGGGACCGAGCGGGTCCCTGTGCGGGGGCGCTCCCTCGGCGAGCGCCTGGTCGACGGTCGAACGCACGAGGGCGGAGAGATAGCCTCCCGCGTTGTCGACACCCAGGCGGGTGAGCATGCCCGCCGCCTGTCGCACGATCGAGCGCGAGAACTCCGTGGCCGTCGCGATCGCCTCGGCGTACGCGGGCCGATCGGCATCAGCGACCACGACCGGCTCGCATCCCAGCTCGACCGCGAGCGCTTGCGCGATGGGCAGCACGGGCCCCGGAGCGGTGACCGCGGCATAGCCCTGGCTGAGAGCCCGGAGGTCTATCGAGGTGCCCGTGAAGCTGATCGCGGGATGGATCGCCAGCGGGATCGCGCCGGATCGCAGAGCCGGTTCGAGCACCGCGATGCCGTGCGCGGCGTCGGTGTGCAGAACGAGCTGGCCCGGCTGCCACGCTCCGACCTCCGCGAGACCGGCGACGAGCCCGGCGAGCTCGTCGTGGGGCACGGCGATCACGACGAGCTCGCTACGGCGCACGACCTCGTCGGCGGCCAGCACCGGCACCCCCGGAAGGATGGCCTCGACCCGGTCGTCGTCGGACCCCGAGGTGATGCCCACGAGAGCGTGCCCCGCGCCGGCGAGCGCCGATCCGATCACGGGACCGACCTTCCCCGCCCCGATGATGCCGACGCCGAGTCGTCCGTCGCGTCCCGGCCCGCTCATCGGGGAGTCCGATCCGGCGCTTCGACGGGGTCGGCGACCGGGGCCGCGGGGTCAGATGCCGGGGCCGCGGGGTCAGCGGGCGCCGCACCCGGCTCGACGACCGGCTCGCCCGCGGGCGTCTGATCGGGCTCGGACGACGCCCACCGGTGGCTGCGATCGCCGGCGGAGGCGGCGACGATCCCGTGCGCAGCATCCTGGAATCCTCGCAGCGCATCATCGCGCTCGAGGATCCCCACGGTGGTCGTCACCGATCCGGCGACCACGTGCGCGGTGAGGTTCGCCACGCCCAGCATGCGGTCGACCGGGCCCTGCGCGATCCCGACGCTCTGCATGCGCGCCAGAGGGAAGACGCCGAGCGCGCGCCAGACGAAACCCCGGCGCAAGAAGAGCGCGTCGGGCGTCAGCAGGTAGCCGTTGCGTCGCCACGACAGCGGGCGCAGGAGCCGGGCGCGCGCGGGCGTCGTCGCGTACGGATCGTCGGCACGGGGGCCGAGGATGCCCTGGTCGAAGACGAACGGCCAGTCCTCGTCGGGGAGGGCCGGCAGGAGCAGCTTGAGTACGCGCTCGACGTCGGCGCGTGTGCCCACCGGCAGCACGGTCGTGAACTGATCGGCGTTCGTGTCGCTGGACGACCGGCCAGAGAGGCGGTTGGCCGTGATCGACCACCAGCCGAAGGGCCGCCAGAAGATCGACTGGCGCACCTCGACGGCGTGGACGCGCCCCGGCGGCAGGGTCTCGCTCACGGTCGTGAAGAGACCGAAGGTGATGCGGGTGCCGCTCGGCATGGGAGCGATCGAATAGCGCAGCGCCCGCGTGACCGACCTCACGTAGTAGGCGCCGAAACCGAGGACGGCCGGCACGAACGAGAACAGCACCCAGATCGATCCGACGATCGACCCGACCACGATCGCCGCGATGAGCGCGATCAGCACGAGGGTCGTGCCGCTGAGCAAACGCGAGGCGATGAGTCGGCCGGCCGGAATGTGCACCACCGACTCGGGCTCGACGTCGCCCTGGTCGTCACCATCGACGAGACCCGACAGACCCGCTCCGACCGCCGAGGCGGCCTGCCGCACGCGGGTTCCGCCGCTGCGTGCCGCCGCGCTTCCGCCGAGACGTCGGCCCGAGGCCAACCGCAGGATGTCGGCGCGGATGGTCTCGGCGTCCGACGTGGAGAGGTACTCGAGCTTCACGTTCGAATCGGTGCCGGCCCCGACGACCTCGAGCTTCCCGACCCCGAGCAGACGCGCGACGAGCGGCCGGGTCAGGTTGACGCCCTGCACGCGGTCGAGCGGGGCCCGCCGATGGGTGCGGAAGAGCACGCCCGAGCGCACCTCGACGTCGTCGTCGGTGATGCGGAACGTGTGGAACCGCCACGACAACGAGAACAGCAGCAGCAGCACGACGACGGTGCCGAGCACCGCGAGGAGGGCGATGAGGAGCAGGTTGCGGCTGACGAGGTAGTCGATCGGGTCGGGCGGCAACTCGCCGTCGCCGAACTCCGGGGCGAACGCCGGCAGCAGCCACTCGACGAGCCGCTCGCGGAGGTTCGCGATCGCGATACCCCCGACCACGAGCAGGAACAGTCCCCCGCGCAGGAGCGGGGTGAGCGGATGCATCCGGTGCCACTCGCCGTCGCTGAGCGGCGAGCGCACCTCGTCTGCCGGGGGCGCGGACGGGGCGGATGCTTCGCTCACAGGCCGGTCCGACGGGTCTCGGCGACGTCGACGAGGGTGTCGCGCAGGTTCTCGGCGGCCTTCTGCGTCAGGCCCGGGATCGTCACGCCGGTGGAGGCTGCGGCGGTGACGAGCTTCAGCTGCGCGATCCCGAAACCGCGGTCGAGGGGACCGTGCGTGATGTCGATCAGCTGCATGCGCCCGTAGGGCACCGCCACCATGCGCTGCCAGAGGATGCCGCGGCGGAACACGAGGTCGTCGCGCCTCAGCTGGTACCCGTACGAACGCGCCTGACGCGGCGTGATCGCGAGCGAGAAGAGACAGACGAGCAGCACGATGCCGGCCGGGATCCACGTCCACGGCTGGTTGAGCCACAGCTGCAGACCGATCGCCACCGCGAGCACGACGAGGGTGAACACGCCGGTCGAGATGATCTGCACCCAGACGTAGGCGCGGGCGAGCTGGTGCCACGTCCCGTCGCCGAGCGGCAGGCGAGCATCGGAGCGGGGCTCGATGATGCGGGTGAACGAGTCCTCGTCGAGAACGGCCGCCGTCTCGCGGACACGCGCGTCGTCGGTGGGCTCAGTGGGCGACGCCTGCGGAGTCGCCTCCGGGTTGTTCGTCATCGTCGTCCTTCCGGATGGTGCACAGGTGCTCGGCGACCAGCGCCGCGGCGACGAGGATGCCGCCGCAGATCACCGTGGCGATCGTCGTGCCCATCGAGCCTACCGAGGGGGTCACCGGGCGGGTGAAGAGGAAGAGCAGCAGCCCGACCGCGACGCCGCCGATGGCCGCGCCGACGATGCTCGACGCCTTCGCCAGGATGGCGATGCGCAGCGCCCGGAACGGATTGACAGCGGTGGTGGCGAGCCCGCGGGTGGCCCGCCGGATCGGGATGGCGAGCGCGATCACGGCTCCTCCCACCAGGAGGAGAAGGATCGGCAGCGTCACGGCCGGTGCGAACGTCGGCCGACCCGCCGAGCTCAGCGCGGTGTCGAGCACGAACCCCACGACGATGCCGAGAATGGCCGCACCGACGAGAACTCCCGCGCCGGTGCGCTTCACCGGTCTGCTCGAAGATCGGCGAGGAGATCTTCGACGCGCCCGACGCCGGGGAGCTCCGCCTCCGGGTCCACCTCGTGCCACGGAGCGAGCACGAACTCGCGCTCGGCGGCGCGCGGGTGAGGAAGGACCAGCCGGGCGTCGTCCGACACCACCGTTGCGTACGAGACGAGATCGAGGTCGAGAGTGCGATCGGCCCACCGCTCCCCCCGTTCGCGTCCGTGGCGGGCCTCGATCCGGTGCAGGTAGGTCAGCAGCACCGACGGGGCGAGCCGGGTCGCGACCAGAGCGACGGAATTGAGATAGCGCGGCGCCTCAGCATCCGGCCCGCTCGTGGTGACCGCCACCGTCTCCATGACGGCAGAGGTGCGCACCCGGTCGGTCAGCGGCAGTGCCGCGAGGTCGGTCAGCGCGGCATCGAGGGTCGCCTCGCGGTCGCCGAGGTTCGCGCCCAGAGCTACGACGGCGATGGCGGGTTGCGGCCGGCCCTCGACGGCGACGTCGCTCACGGCGCGACTCCGAATCCGAACGGCAGGGCGCGGGGGGCGGGCCGCGTACGGCGGATCGTCACCGACACGTCGGCGAACGGCACCGTGATCGGCGCCGACGGCTTGTGGACCGTGACGACGGCCTGCTCGACGCGGGGGGCGGTCAGCGCGTCGTCGGCGATCCGCGCGGCGAGGGTCTCGAGGAGGTTCACGGGATCCGCGCCGACGAGCGCCACGATCCGCTCGGCCAGTTCGCCGTAGTGAACCGTGTCGACGACGTCGTCGGATGCTGCGGCAGGGGCGGTGTCGATCCGCAGCGTGAGGTCGACGACGAACTCCTGACCCTGCGCGCGTTCGTCGTCGTACACGCCGTGGTGACCCCACGCGCGCACGCCGGTCAGGGTGATCTCGTCTACGGGGTCCATATTCCCTCCAGGTTCTCATCCGACCAGAGCGCCGCGACGCGGAGTGCGTCTCGGGTGGCGGCGACGTCGTGCACCCGCACAGCCCAGGCTCCATCGCGCGCGGACAGCGCGCTGGTGACGGCGGTCGCGAGATCGCGACGAGCCAGGGATGCGTCGTCGCCGAGCGCCTCGCCCAGGAACCTCTTGCGACTGGTGCCGACGAGCACCCGTGGGCCCAGGCCCACGAGCTGGGGCAGGGCGCGGAGGGTCTCCCAATTCTGGGGCCCCCGTTTGCCGAAACCGATTCCCGGATCGAGCACGATCCGGCTCGGGGCGATGCCGGCGGCGACGGCCGCGTCGACGCGCTCGATCAGCTCGGCCGAGAGTTCGCGCACGAGGTCGACATAGTCGGCGCGGGCGTACATGTCGGCCGACGGGCCACGCCAGTGCCCCAGCACGATGTCGGCGTCGGTCACGGCCACCGTTTCGAGCATGGCCGGATCGGCGAGTCCGCCCGAGACGTCGTTGACGATGCGGGCTCCGGCCGCGATCGCCGCGTGGGCCGTGTCGGCGTTCAGAGTGTCGATGCTGACGACGGCACCGGCGGCGGCGAGCGCCTCGATCACCGGCAGCACGCGTTGCTGCTCGACCCGCGGGGCGACCCGCTCTGCTCCCGGTCGGGTCGACTCACCGCCGATGTCGAGGATGTGAGCGCCCTCGGCGCGCAGCCGGACGCCGTGACCGATGGCGACGTCGGGGTCGACGTAGCGGCCGCCGTCGCTGAACGAGTCGGGGGTGACGTTGACGATCCCCATGATGAGCGTCACGTCGCCTCCGGTCCCTGAGCGTGCACCTGCGGCCCCGGAGCCTGCACCTGCGGTCCCTGAGCCTGCACCTGCGGTCCCTGAGCCTGTCGAAGGGAGATCAGCGCGATGAGCTCGGCGCGCGCGGCGGGGTCTGCCAGTTCGCCTCGGGCGGCGATCGTCACGGTGGTGGCGTTCTTCTGCTGCGCACCGCGCATCGTGACGCACTCGTGCGAGGCGTCGAGCACGACGAGCACCCCGCGCGCGTCGAGCGACGCTGCGATCGTGTCGGCGATCTGCTCGCCGAGGCGCTCCTGCACCTGCGGGCGAGCGGCGAGCACCTCGACGACCTTCGACAGGGCGCCGAGGCCGACGACCTGCTCCCCCGGAAGGTAGGCGAGGTGCGCCACCCCGCGGAACGGCAGCAGGTGGTGCTCGCAGATCGAACGGAAGTCGACCCCGCGCAGCATCACCGCGCCCGACGGTACGGTCTCGGGCGCCGGACCCCGCGAGATCGAGATCGTGTGCGCGAGCGGAGCCGCAGCATCCTCACCGACCCCTGCGAAGAACTCTCCGTAGGCGTCGGCCACCCGCTCGGGCGTCTGGCGCAGCCCCGGTCGCTCGGGGTCTTCGCCGATCGCTTCGAGCAGCTCCCTGACAAGAGAGCGCACGCGCTCCCGGTCGACGGTCATCGGCCGGGCCTACGCGGTCGCCGGTCGAGCCTGTCCGCTCGGCTGGCGACGCGGGGCCTTCTCGGTCTGCGCTTCGGCCTCGGTGTTCGCCGCGACCCCTGCCGGCTGAGCGCGACGGGGCACGTCGACCGGCGGCAGCTGCGAGACGGGGCGGCCGTCGGAGGACAGCCACTGCGGACGCGGGGGCAGGCGGGTGATGTCGGTGAAGATCTCGGCGAGCTCGAGGTGATCGAGGGTCTCCTTCTCGAGGAGTTCCAGCGCGAGGCGGTCGAGGATCTTGCGGTTCGAGTTGATGACCTCGTACGCCTCGTTGTGCGCCTGCTCGATGAGCGCGCGCACCTCGGCGTCGACCCGCTCGGCGATGCGCTCCGAGAAGTCACGGCCGTGGCCCATGTCGCGGCCCATGAAGACCTCGCCCGACGACGACCCGAGCTTCACGGGCCCGACGTCGGTGGTCATGCCGTACTCGGTGACCATCTTGCGCGCGATGCTCGTCGCCTTCTCGATGTCGTTCGACGCGCCCGTGGTGGGGTCGTGGAACACGATCTCCTCGGCGACGCGGCCACCCATCGCATAGGTGAGCTGGTCTTGCAGCTCGTTGCGGGTGATCGAGTACTTGTCGTCGAGCGGCAGCACCATCGTGTAGCCGAGCGCCTTGCCGCGGGGAAGGATCGTCACCTTCGTCACCGGGTCGGTGTGGTTCATCGCCGCCGCCGCGAGAGCGTGACCGCCCTCGTGGTAGGCCGTGATCAGCTTCTCCTTGTCGCGCATCACGCGGGTGCGGCGCTGCGGACCGGCGAGCACGCGGTCGATGGCCTCGTCGAGGGCGCGGTTGTCGATCAGCTGCGCGTTCGAGCGCGCGGTCAGGAGCGCCGCCTCGTTCAGCACGTTCGCAAGGTCTGCACCGGTGAAGCCGGGGGTCTTGCGGGCCACGACCTCGAGGTCGACGCCGTCGGCGAGGGGCTTGCCGCGGCCGTGCACCTCGAGGATGCGCTGGCGGCCCTTGAGGTCGGGCGCGTCCACACCGATCTGACGGTCGAAGCGGCCCGGGCGCAGAAGAGCGGGGTCGAGGATGTCGGGGCGGTTGGTCGCCGCGATGACGATGACGTTCGCCTTCGGATCGAAGCCGTCCATCTCGACGAGCATCTGGTTCAGCGTCTGCTCGCGCTCGTCGTGCCCGCCGCCCATGCCGGCGCCGCGGTGACGGCCGACGGCGTCGATCTCGTCGATGAAGATGATCGCCGGGGCGCTCTCCTTGGCCTGGTTGAACAGGTCGCGCACACGGCTCGCGCCGACGCCGACGAACATCTCGACGAAGTCCGAACCCGAGATCGAGTAGAACGGCACGCCGGCCTCGCCGGCGACCGCACGGGCGAGGAGCGTCTTACCCGTTCCGGGAGGGCCGTACAGCAGCACGCCCTTCGGGATGCGGGCGCCCACGGCCTGGAACTTCGCGGGATCCTTCAGGAAGTCTTTGATCTCTTCGAGCTCTTCGATCGCCTCTTCGGCACCCGCGACGTCCTGGAACGTGACGGTCGGGCTCTCCTTCGAGACGAGTTTCGCCCGGGACTTGCCGAACTGCATGACCTTGCTGCCGCCGCCCTGAGCGCTGGAGAGCAGGAACCAGAACAGCAGACCGAGGATGAGGAGCGGGATCATCAGCGACAGGATGCCGTCGAAGAACGACGGCCGCGGCACGACGTCGTTGTACCCGTCAGCGGGGTTCGCGGTGTCGATCGCGTCGACCACCTCGATCGCGCGCGCCGAGACGTAGTAGAACTGCACCTCGTTGGCGCCCTCATAGGGCTGGTTCAGCGTGAGGTCGACGCGCTGGTCGCCGTCGGTCGTGGTGGCCTCGGAGACGGTGCCGCCCTTGAGGAGCTCGAGGCCCTCCTGGGTCGAGATCTGCCGAGCGCCGTTGAGGCTCGTGATGAGCCAGAAGCCGACCAGAAGGAGCAGACCGATCACGACGATGTAGAGGATCGGGTTGCGCGTGAGCTTCTTGAAGTCCATGGTGCGGGGCGACGCCCGGGCCCCTTTCGTCAGGATTCCACCGGTTTACGGTGAAATCAGGGTACAGCGGGGTCTCTATGGGCGGACTGTGCATTCGCCCACGGCGTACGCGCCTCAGCTGTAGACGTGCGGCGCGAGCACCGCGACGTCGCGCAGGTTGCGGTACTTCTCGGCGTAGTCGAGGCCGTAGCCGATGACGAACTCGTTGGGGATGTCGAACCCGACGTAGCGGCAGTCGACCTCCACCTTCATCGCGTCGGGCTTGCGCAGAAGCGCCAGCACCTCGATCGACTCCGCCCCCCGCGAGGCGAAGTTCTCGAGCAGCCAACTGAGGGTGAGGCCCGAGTCGATGATGTCCTCCACGATGAGCACATGGCGCCCATGGAGGTCGGTGTCGAGGTCTTTGCGGATCTGCACGACACCGCTCGAGCGCGTACCCGTGCCGTACGACGACACCGCCATCCAGTCCATCTGGATGTGCAGCGGGAGGTGGCGCGCGAAGTCGGCCATGACCATGACCGCGCCCTTCAGCACACCGACGAGGAGGAGGTTCTCGCCCTCGTAGTCGCGGGCGACCTGCTCGGCGAGCTCGGCCAGTTTGTCTTGGATCTGCTCCTCGGTGATCAGTACCTCGGTGATGTCGTCAGAGATCTGGTCGGCGCGCATGGATCGAGTTTAGGCGCTGGCCGGGGCGTGCCCCGTGGCCGCGAACACGATCCGCCCGCCGATGCGGCGTGCCGAGCAGCCGGGCAGATCGATCGGACCCTGCCCCGCCCAGTCGGTGGCGAGACGCGCGACATCGAGCGTCTGCGACCGCGTGAGGCTCTCGCCGAACTCGCTCGAGACGACGAGGCGGATGATGCGGTGGCGCAGCGCCGCCGGATTCGCGGCCAGCGCCGCGGCCGAGACCGAGATGCCCGCCTCCGCGTGCTCGACGATGTCTTCGATCGTCTCGTCGATCATCTCGGCGAAGGCCTCGGCGTCTTCGCGCAGCTGCTCGGCGGTGCGCGCGAGCGCCTCGGCGATGCCGGGGCCCAGCTCGGCCTCGAGCACGGGCAGCACGCGCTCGCGCACCCGCACCCGGGAGAAGCGGGGCTCGGCGTTGTGGGGGTCGTGCCAGGGATCGAGCCCCTCCGCCGCGCACGCGGCCACCGTCGTCGCACGACGCACCCCGAGCAGCGGACGCCACCACCGTCCGGAGTCGTCGACCCGCTCGGGCGCCATGCCCATGAGGCTCGAGGCCCCGGATCCTCGCGCCAGCCCGAGCAGCACCGTCTCGGCCTGGTCGTCGAGGGTGTGCCCGAGCAGCACCGCCTCGGCGCCGCGCTCGCGGGCGGCGTGCGAGAGCGCGGCGTAGCGGGCGCGGCGGGCGGATGCTTCGGGGCCGCCCTCGGCACCCACCTGCACGGCGACCACCACGGCGTCGAGGCCGAGAGCGCGAGCGGCGGCGGCGGCGCGTTCCGCAGCATCCGCCGATCCCTCCTGCAGCCCGTGATCGACGGTGACCGCCGTGGCGGCGATGCCGAGCTTGGGCGCCTCGAAGGCGACGGCCGCGGCGAGCGCGAGCGAGTCGGGTCCGCCCGAGAGGGCGACGACGACGGATGCGGGGCGGGAGGTCTGCAGCGCAGTGCGCACGGCACGGCGCACGTCGGCGACCGCGGGGTCGAGGCTCGGACGAACGGGCATCCGCTCACGGTACCGGCCCGCTCGCGCGCCCACGACGCACGGCCGGGGCAACCGGCCTCCCGCACCAACTCAGGCTGGATGGGGCGGCCCTCGGGCGCATCGCCGGGATCGCGGGCCGGCCGGCGCCGGGCGGCGCGATCAGCCTGAATTACGGCGCGCGACCGCGCAACACACCCCCGGGTCGAGCCCACGGTTAGATGTAGGCATGCTCACCGATCGCCCGCTCTCCGAGCTGCGTACGTTCCAGTCCGATGTCGAAGATCCGGCGGATTTCGACGACTTCTGGGCGCAGACCCTCCAAGAGGCGGCCGACCGTGCCACCCCGACCGTGCTCGAGACGGCGGAGACGGGGATGCGGCGCGTGAGGGTCTCGGACGTCACCTTCAGCGGCTACGCCGGCGATCCGGTGCGCGCCTGGCTCGTGACGCCGGCCGACGCCGACGAGCCGCTGCCGGTCGTGATCGAGTACGCCGGATACGGCAGCGGACGCGGGCGCCCGATCACCCACCTGTGGGCCGCGGCCTCGGGGTGGGCGCACCTGGTGATGGACGTGCGAGGTCAGGGCGCCGGACGCGGATCGGCGGTCGGCGCGACCCCCGACCCGCACGGCTCGGCGCCCGCGCACCCGGGGGTCATGACGCGAGGCATCGAAGACCCGCGCACCTACTACTACCGCCGCCTGCTCACCGATGCCGTTCGAGCCGTCGACATCGCGCGCGACCTGCCGGGCATCGACCCCGATCGTGTGGCCGTCGTCGGGGGCAGCCAGGGCGGCGCCCAGGCGATCGCCGCCGCGGCGCTCCGACCCGACGTGAGCGCGGCCGTCGCCTTCGTGCCCTTCCTGTCCGACGCCGCGCGCGCGACGCTCATCACGGATGCCGCGCCCTACTCCGAGATCGCGGGGTACCTCACCTCGCAGCGGTCGCGCGTCGAGCAGGTCGCCCGCACGCTGTCGTACGTCGACGGGGTCAACTTCGCTCGGCGGGTGCGCACCCGCATCCACTACTCCGTCGCGCTGATGGACCCGATCTGCCCGCCGTCGACGGTCTTCGCCGGGTTCAACGTCAACGCCTCGGCCGACAAGACGATCGACGTGTGGCCCTACAACGGGCACGAGGGCGGCGGACCCGAAGACCGCGAGCGCGCGATCGGCGTCATCGCCGAGTCGTTCGCCGCCTGAGAGACGACAGTCGGCCGCACTAGGCTGGGCGGCGGAAATCCACTGATCTAAGGAGCACGAGCATGGGTGCGTACGACGCCGTCATCGAGATCCCGCGCGGCAGCCGCGTGAAGTACGAGGTCGACCACGGCACGGGGCGCGTGTTCCTCGACCGCATCCTCTTCACCGCCTTCGGCTACCCCACCAACTACGGCTTCTTCGAGAACACCCTCGGTGAGGACGGCGACCCGCTCGACGTGCTCGTGCTGCTCGACCACGACATCTACCCGGGCGTCGTCGCGAAGGTTCGCCCCGTCGCCGTTCTGAAGATGAGCGACGAGGCGGGCGGCGACGACAAGGTCGTCGCCGTGCTGTCGAAGGATCCCCGCTGGGCGCACATCCAGGACGTCGGCGACATCGCCGAGGAGCTCCGCAACGAGATCGGCCACTTCTTCGAGCACTACAAGGACCTCGAGCCAAACAAGTGGGTCAAGGTCGACGAGTGGGCGGGCGCGGCCGAGGCCGAGCGTCTCGTGCAGGAGGCGTTCGCGCGCTTCGAGGAGCACGAGGGTCAGACCAAGACGCAGGGTGCGGGCGAGGCTCCGAGCACGCTCTGACACACGTCGGAACGAGAAGAGCCCGGTCGGCGACGACCGGGCTCTTCTCGTTTCGACGATCAGACCGAGATGCCTCGGGCGCGCAGGAACGGCGCGGGGTCGATGGTGCTGCCGTTCTGGTAGACCTCGAAGTGCAGGTGGCAGCCGAAGACGTTGCCGGTGAGGCCGACGAGGCCGACGGCCTGCCCGGATGACACCCACTGGCCGCGCGAGACGAGGATGCGGCTGTTGTGGGCATACCCCGTGGCGAGGCCGCCGCCGTGGTCGACGCGCACGTAGTTGCCGTAGCCGCCGTTCCAGCCGGCGTAGGTCACCGTGCCGCTGTTGGCCGCGAAGTTGGATGCTCCGCATCCCGCACCGAAGTCGAGGCCGAGGTGGTACGACGTCGAGCAGTAGCTCGGCGTGCACTGCGAGGAACGCGGGCCGTACCACGAGCTGACCCACGCCGACGACGGACGAGACCAGCCGGACCCGACGACCTGGCCGCCGCCTCCACCGCCTCCGCCGCCGCCTCCACCGGAGTTGCCGCCGCCGCCGCCACCTCCGCCGCCTCCGCCACCGCCACCTCCGCCACCGCCTGAGTTGGCTGCAGCTGCGGCGGCTGCTGCGGCAGCGGCGGCGGCTGCAGCAGCGGCACGCTCACGCTCGCGCTGTTCGGCGGCTGCGCGCTCGGCGGCCTCCCGCGCGAGGCGGGCCTGGCGCTCGGCTTCGACACCGGCTTCGTAGTCGGCGACGGTCTTCGCCGTATTGTCCTGAAGGGCCGCGAGCTGCGCCGTGAGCGTCACCTGGTTGGCCTGCTGCGCCGCGAGGGCTGCCTGCGCAGCATCCGACGCCTGCTGGGCCGCGACCATCTTCGACTCGGCCTCCTGCTTGAGGCGGTCGCGCTCGGCGCGCTTGTCTTCGGCCTGGTTCGTGAGGTTCTGCGCGGCGTTGCGGGCGGCGACCGCGTTGGCGTACACCGACTGGTTGCGCTCGAGAAGCTTGTCCATCGTGCCGAGGCGCGACAGCAGGTCATCGGCGGATGCTGCGGAGCCGGCAAAGAACAGTTCGAGCGAGGCGTCGTCGCCGCCCTTGCGGTACAGCTGGGCTGCGACGCGTCCGGCCTGGTTCGCCGCAGCGGTCGCTTCTGCGCCCTGCGCGTCGGCCTGGGCCTGCAGCTGGTCGGCCTCGTACGCGGCGTCGAGGAAGGCCTGCTGAGCGGCGTAGTAGACGTCGGACGCCGTCCTCGCCTCGGCCTCCGTGCGCGCAACGTCGGCCGACAGGCCCGCGATGAGGCCTTGGATGCGAGTGATCTCGGCGGCTTTCGCAGCCTCGCTGGCCTTCGCGCGTTCGACGTCGGCCCACGAGGGGTAGGTCGCGGCGAAGGCGCTGGGGATCATCGGACCGCCCACCGCTCCGCCGATCGCGCCGAGCGCGACGACGCTCAGGCCGCCGGCGGTGAGGAGGGTGCGCCGGTTGACCGCGGGCCACAGAGTGCGGCGCTCGCGTTCGGTCGGCGCGCAACCGCAGTCGTCTGCGTCGTCCAAGCGCTCGAGCGTCACAAGATGCCTATCGTCGAGGGGGTCTTAACTTCGAACACACTAGCAACACCCGTCACACCGACAACAGGGCGGATTATCGGGCGCGTGCCAGGTTCATCCTGGGCGCCGAACCCGCGGATCGACGCACGACGCGCCCTCGATTGGCGCATCGGCGACAGATTACGTATGCTTGAGCGTCGGCAAGCGTAAGCCTGCAGAGTCGCTCGGCCCCATCGTTTAGCGGCCTAGGACGCCGCCCTTTCACGGCGGTAGCACGGGTTCGAATCCCGTTGGGGTCACTCGAACCGATATAACTGAATAAGCATGGCCCTGTAGCGCAGCTGGTTAGCGTGCCGCCCTGTCACGGCGGAGGTCGCGGGTTCAAGTCCCGTCAGGGTCGCTCCGAGCGACAGGCTCTTTGTTCCTCCTTTTCGAGGGAAGACAGAGAGCCTTTCGTCTAGGACGCGGCGTTTCACATGCCGCGCGGCTCTGTAGCTCAGTTGGTAGAGCGCACGACTGAAAATCGTGAGGTCACGGGATCGACGCCCGTCGGAGCCACAAGGTGACCGTTACAGTCATCCTAGAAACCCCCACCTAGCTTCTAACATGGTGGGGGTTTTGCTTTTCCCTGGTGAGAAGCGGTTACGGGACCGACGCCCGTCGGACCCACTTTCCCCTATCCCAGGCGTCTCCCCGGGATTGGGGCACTTTTCTTTGCGCTGAGTGCGCGAAAGCCCCCGCTCCGTTTGACACGAAACCGGGGCATTCTGTCACTAGCGCTCGCCGCAGGACCCTAAATCGGTCCTCAGGACCCGGCGCGATACATGGCCGCGAGCAGATCGACAGCATCCCTCTTCGCGTTCGGAAGCGCGTGCGCGTAGGTGGTCAGCAAGACCGCGGGAGAGTGCCCGAGGATGCCTGCAACTACGACCGGCGTGATGCCCGCCTGAAGCATGAGGGTCGCGGCCGTGTGACGCATGTCGTGCAGTCGAATCCTTCGGAGCCCTGCCGCCTCGACGTGGCGATCGAACCAGTGGCCCCAGGTGGATGGGTGGATGGGGTCCCCCGCCTGATTCACGATGACCAGGCGGTTAGCATCCCTCTTCGCCTGGAACGGAATCACAGGGTTGTCGAGCAGCGTCTGCTGGCGCGTGCGTCGCAGGGCGGCCACCGCCTCGGGCGTGAGAGGCACGGTTCGGCGTCCTCGCTTTGTCTTGGGCTCGACGACGGCCACCTCACCGAAGGCCGGGGTCCGGGACTGGCGGACGTGCACTTCAGCCGCGTCCAGATCCACGTCGCACCATCTCAACCCGAGCACTTCACCACGACGCAGCCCGACCGCGGTGAGGTGCCAGCCGCCGACAAGCGGGCCATCGGCGACGTGGTCGAGAAAGGCTCGCACCTCGGTCGCCGTCCAGGTCTGCATTTCCTGAGCGCGCTGCGTCGGAGCCTTAACGTGCTTGGCGGGGTTCCGCTTCAGGATGTCTTCGGCGATGGCCGCATCTAGAGCGGTAGTCAATAGGCGCAGCGCGTACGCCGTCGAGCGGGCCGACCGCTTCCCGCCTGTCCGTGTAGGCAGCCGCTCGAGGTGCCGCACCATGGTTTCTACGTGCTCCCGCCGCAGTTCTTGCAGGCGACGAGGGCCAAGGGCTGCGATCACAGGGACAAGCGTGTGCCGGTAGCTTTGCGCCGTGGCCGGTCGCCAGGTTCGAGCGTTGATGTCCTGCCAGGTCTGAAGCCACTCCGCGACGGTGACGCGGACGGGTTCGATGTAAGTGTCAGCATGGACCTCACTTCTCGCCCTGGCCTGCGCTTCGACGGCTTCGCGCTCCGTCGCGAAGGTGAGGGTGCGTTGACGCCGCTTGCCGGTCTTGGTGTCAGGAGCAAGGTCGAGACGGAACCGCCACCGGACCGAACCGTTCTTCAGGACGACGCGCTGAAGGCTAGACCCCCGCTGACGTTTCGCAGAGGCGCCTCCGTGTTCAGCGGAGGAGTGGGTGAGAATAGACATGGGTCTTTCCTTTCGAAGGGTTTGGGCTCCGGTCCCCGTTTCGTTGCAGCGAGCGGGGACCACTTTTGTGATGGGCTAGCGGTGGATGGTCCCGCTGCCGAGCGCCTGGCCAAGCGCCCGCAGTTCGCCGAGGTCGTCAAGTGGGTCGAGCGCCTGTCGCTTCGTCCGCGCGTCCTCGAACGCCGCGAGCGCGTCTGCAAGCGCGCCCCGTACTCCGGGCAGCTCGCGAAGCGCGACCAGCGCCAAGGAGAGGTTCATGTTCATCGCGACTTCGTTTGAGGTCGTCTCGTACGGATCTGGAACCTCTGCAAGGTAGGTGTTCACTCCGTCCGCTACCCGGCGGATCAACACGCCTATGCCCGCGGGGTCATCTTCGGACGCGAATCGCTCCACGTCGTTCAGTCGCATCATCACCTCTCGCAAGGGGGTGCGGATGAGTGTGATAAACCGTCCGTCGTAGTACTCGCCGGGGTAGTTGACCAGTTCGCTCAAGCTGACGCCGAGCGCTGCAGCGAGCGTCCACGCCTCCCCCACGGAAACCTGCCTCTTCTCGTTCTCGACGCGCGCGATCAGGCTCTGTTCCAATCCGACCAGGGCAGCGAGGTCAGCTTGGGTCATCCCCTTCAGAAGGCGGAGCTTCTTGACGTTCCGTGCGACGGCACCGGGCACATCGGCCCCAGCCTGCGGCGTGTCTTGTGTCATACGCCCACCTTAGGTGAAAACTCCATTCCGCATCTAGTAGAGAGGGTCATACGTTGTGGAACAGCAAGAGACATCACCGTCCTAAAGGAGCCCCTCATGTCCACCACCGTCACGCTCGACCGCCTCACCTACCCGGTCACTGAGGTGATCCGCATCTCGGGGCTCTCACGCTCCGAGGTGTACCGCCGGGTGAAGACCGGCGATCTCGACTCCATCAGAGTTGGTGCGAAGAGCGGCAAGATCGCGGTGCCCGCTGCTGCGCTCGCCAAGCTCCTCAACGGCACCACGAACGACTGAGGGAAATCCGTTAGATGGCCGCTGCAACTGTCATCACCATGTCGTCAGTCCAGATAGAACCCGTTGCCTGGCTCTGGACCGGAAGAATCCCGGAGGGGAAGCTCGTCCTCTTTGACGGCGACCCCTCCGCAGGCAAGAGCACCCTCACACTGGACCTGGCGGCCCGCCTCTCCAGCGGTACCCCCTGGCCGGACGGGGCGCTCAACAATGCCGGTGACGTGCTGTTGCTGTCCGCCGAGGATGGCATCGCCGACACCATCGCGCCGCGTCTAGAAGCAGCGGGAGCTGACATGGATCACGTCCATGCGCTCACCGAGGTGCCGATCATCGGTGACGACGGCAAGACTCGGATGGCCCCGCCGACACTCCCCCGCGACATCCCGACCATCAGGCGGCTCATTCGCCACCACGGCGTACGGCTCGTTGTGATCGACGTGCTCATGGCTTTTCTCAGCGGGCAAGTTGACTCGCACCGGGATCAGGACATTCGTCGCGTACTGCACGAACTGGCGAATCTCGCGGATGAGACGGGTTGCACCATTGTGCTCGTCCGCCATCTCAACAAGGCGGGCGGCTCGAATGCTCTCTACCGAGGCGGAGGGTCCATCGGGATCATTGGAGCGGCACGGGCTGCGTTCCTCGTGGCTCGCGACCCGGACGACCCCGAACGACGGTTCTTCGCACCTACGAAATCCAACCTCGCCGCCGAACCTCCTACTTTGGCCTACCGCTTGGTGGACTCTCCTGCTCATGGCTGCGCCCGGGTGGAATGGGAGCCGGAACCTGTCGAGTACACCGCCAGCGCGATCCTTGGCTCCACTTCCAGAGACGACCACCCTTCCGTCGCCGCCGTTGATGGGTGGCTCGCAACACTGCTGTCCGATGGCCCTGTGCCTGCGACGGAGGTGTACCGGCAGGCCGAAGCCGCGGGCTTCAGCATCGACCAGACCAAGCGCGCAAGGAAACGGGTCGCGACCCTCAGGAAGGACGGAATGACCGGGAGTTGGATTTGGTCACTCCCCAACGAGCGCACGAAGGGTGCGGCCAGCGGCGACCTGCCCTCTTCACCCGCTTCGGAGTTGAGCGCGCTCCCTTCAGCGGCCCGTCGAACGGTGAGGGTGCCGAAACCACGCGGGAGGAGGGAGGTGTAAGCGCTCGAACTACAGGCAGAACAAGAAGATCACGGCCCCATGCCATCCGCTGCACCGCGGCCACCTGAATCGAAGGAAGTTGAAACAGACAATGACACCCAAAGAGAAGATGTTACGTATCGAGGGCGAGCTAACGAAGGTCACGGGCCTCATCAAGGGCCTGAGACCCGAGCACCATCAGGACGGGTCCCTCACGAAGGTGGTGGACTACCTCGGCGAACGCCAGCTCGAACTCAAGGCCGAGCAGCTCAACCAGCAACGAGGATTTCCTTACCTCTTCAGTTCCTGATCAGCGTCCCAGCGGCGGAAGCTTCCCGGCGTCACACTGACCTCGGGTGGGCTTCCGTCGCTGCCGTTTCAGCCCCGGCGGTGCCGCCTCAGTCCCTACGAAGAACACGTCGCGGCCGCACGGCAACGGCGGGGGTCAACCCGCCTCTCTCCGCCCCAGCCTCCAAGAGCAGATCGCGAATCATAGCGATATCGTTCCAGGTGGCTTCAGCTCGTACGATCTCCGCAAACGGCTCATCCGCTCCTCGCCTCACCAAGAGAAGGTGCTGCGCATCCACAAGAAGCCCTGCCGTGCTGAAGGAATCCATGTACCGCCGAAGTTGCTGGAAGTCTGGGGAATCGAGCCATACACCCGACGAGGGCCGCAGGATCGTCAGCTTGACCTCGACCGCGAGCGCGGGGATGGATGCCGGATACATGAAGAGGAAGTCCGCGTATCCGCTAGACGTGCGATGCTCGGGAACCAAGATCGGACCGATCGTTGGTTCAATTCGCGGTTCACGCTCCCCTTGAGTCCACTCCCAGCCCGGTCCATAGACCAGGTGCTTCAGCGGCCGGACGATGTACATAGAGACGTGAGCCTCCAGAGCGAGCGGTCCACTTGGCATCTCCCTCCACGCCGCAAGGGTCACCGTTTCCGGGTCTGGCAGTTCGGCGCGACCCGTAGGCGGGTGGACGATCCTTTCCAAATCCGGCTGCTGTGCATGGCGGACTGGCTCGAACGTGAGCTGCGAGATGGACTCGGGCAGCAGGTAATGCCCCGACCGCCCTCGGAGCGGTAGGTAGCCGTTGTGGGCCGCTTGGAGGGCTTTGTACGGGATGGGCTCGATCTCGACCATCGGCGTGATGTAGGCCCACCACTGATGCTGGTCTACGGCATTGTCCGCCGTGACTTCGATGTCCGTCCGCCAGAACGGTTCTGACGCTAGCCGCGCAACGAAGTGAGCAGATTTCCGAGGGCTCAGAAAGTAAATCAGAACGAGGTCGCCTACTTCGCCGTTCTTCGGAGCAGTCCACATCACGTCATAGATGCCAGCGCTTGCCTCCGCCCATGAGTCGACAAGAGCCTCGGGAGTCGGGTAGCTCGCCTCAGTTCCCACCAGGAGCCAAGCGTTTCGTGGCTCGATCTCGAGGGGGTCGCTCACGCGGTATGGACGACCCTCGGGGCCGAACTCCAGCTCATCAGTCCCCTCCGCGACCGAGCGTCTATCCCATGCCTCCGCGAACGGGAAGATCAGCTCAGTCAAGAACTCGCCCACCACACCGTCGACCCTCAGATCAACCGAGATCACCGGACAGTATTGAACGGTGCCGTCCCCCAGATCGCGGGTACCTGCAAACAGGAGTCCGAGCGCCGGTATCGGCTGCCTATCTACCCACTCTCGGACGTCACCCTCGGTCGGTGCGGCGTCATCCGTGCTCAGTAGGTAAGCATCAACGCTAAGAAGAAGACCCGCGCGGGACCCGCGTTTGGCCGACGCTTCGATGTACGCATCATCCGAGTTGAAGGCGATCCAATCTGGCCCGTTGGCGATGTAACCGTCCTCACGCGCCATCGCCCGAAACAGCGCCCGAACTCCGACATGTATCTGCGGATCGCTACCGACCAGGAGCTTCTCGCCGCCCGGCACATTGCGGACGGCTCGCGCGAGTTCGCCGTCGGCGAGCCCGGCAGCGTCGAGACTTAGTTCCTTCGCGACGTCGCGAAGGTGCCCTGCAGCTCGCGCATCCAGCTTGAGATTGTGATCAGTGTCGGCCATGTTGCCCCCAGTCAATTCGACAGACACAACATATTTGATTCATGCGACATCGCATTCGCTCTGTAGCGACGCATCGCTTCCAACGAGCCTTGAAGGGATGGCAAACACGGAGACGGGCGACGTTCTGCGGCAGATCGGTAGGAACATCAAGGCCGAGCGCGCTCGCCGCGAGCTGACCCAGGAGGCGCTCGCCAACGTGTCAGGGGTGGCGGTGGCTCAGGTTGCGCGGATGGAACGTGGCGAATCTGACACCGGCATATCAAAATACGTGCTGGTCGCCCGGGCCTTGAGGGTGCGACCGAGTTTGCTCCTTGAAGACGTCGAGTAGGTGCGCGCCTCGCCTTATCGCGCCTTCCCTTATGGGTGCGCACAGTTCTGGTGTGATGCCGCCACAACGGAAGCCGCAGGCGGCGCGTGTGGAGAACTGAAGCGGGCAATCGCTGCGGTCGGTACCGTCTCTACATGCGCGGAGAACTAGTCACCCTCGGTCCGTCCTTCGATGAACCGTGGTGGAGCACAGAACCGCAGTTGCACTCGCTCGGATATGGAAGCACTACAGATGCCAACGGTGAGCACCCGAAGCTGTAGCCAATCCCTGTCATCTTCGAAGCGTGCGAAGGGTGCGAAGGGCGCAGGCTCGATTGCCCCGGGCTTATCGACCACGGGGCAGAGTGTGGCTGTAAGCCTCGTCCCGGTGAGACTCACGCCTCATTGCCCCCACATCTTCGTCCGCTCAACCGTCAGCCTGCGGCCCACCCGGTACCGCCTGACGGTGGTGGGGTCGATGACGAAGATGGGCGCGTCATTCCCGCGCTCGGCCCAACGCTTGTGTCCGGCCAACGACCGAGACGCATCAACACCGGCCTGCTCGAACCAGATCTTGTCTCCGAAGAAGAACACGACGTTCGTCCCACCGTGGATGCGCGAGGGGTAGGCGATACCGTCGAGTCGGGGCTCTGAAGCCCAGCGGAAATAGTCCGTCAGGACCTGCGTCGGCGCATAGTCCACCGGGTGCTGGTCATCAAGAATGACCGGACGTGTGATGCGGTCCACATAGAAACTGAGTGAGTTCAGCCGGGCGTCCCCCTCCTCATACGTGTCGTCGAACTCACTGCGCGGTGCAGGGATGGTAGCGAGGTCCAGAATGCGGAGCGGTTCCTGAAGGATGAAAGTTCCAACCACCGCCTCGTCGTATGGGCTGTGGGAAGCCACTTCAGCGGCAGCCGTCTCCGGGTCCAGAGCCACGTAGAGAACAGGCACTCCTTGCGGGTTCATGCGGCCTGCGCCTACTTTTTCAAGCGGGGCAGGGCGGAGTTCCTTCGCCGCGTCGGCGCGAACACTCTTCTCGAACCGTCTGGCATCACGCTCGATACGTGCGCGGTACAGTTCCGTTCCGGCTTCCAGTGTCCGAACCAAACCCGCTCGCTCTTCGGCGAACACGAGCAGTGAACTCACGAACGCGTGGTTCTTCTCAGGCGCGGTCTCTGGCCTCGCGCTTCTCGGCGGAATCAGCAGCCGTGACACGTGCTTCACGCTGTACTCGAAGTCGTCCCACTCGAACTGGATACCCGCCTCGTGGTCGAGGTCATATGGGACGAACCAGTCTCTTTCCTCCTGGATGAGTTCCGCCGTCAAGGAAACCACCTGGTCAAAGGCGTCGAATTCAACCTTCCCATCAAGAAGAGATGCCACAACCTCGTCGTTGTTCATCGGCTGCAACATCTGCTCGCGCTCTATCACGAATCCCTCGTGGTCGAAGCGCTCGGCCATCACCCGCAAGACCACGCGCGCGAAGTGCTCCAGGTTCACGACCGGCCCTGACGAGGTGAGGCTCTTGCTCGCGCAGATGGTGCACTCGCCCTCCTCCGCTGACGATTCCAGTCGACGCAAGAGGTGCGCGTCCTGGATATGGGCAAGGCACATCGTTTCGTCGGTCCAGGCAACCACGTCGAACTCCATGAACCGATCCTGCCCGATGTCTTCAACCGTCCGTGCGGTGCCATCGAATGAAGCCGACGCATGCGAACACGGGGGTGTCGACGGGCTGGGTAAAGCTCGTGGTCCAGATAGAACAAGCCAGCGTGCGGCGATATCCCCTCGCCGCCGACCTGAACGCCGATGAGATCACCGAGGCCGTCGTTGAGCCGCTGGGGGACTTGGTCGCGCTGCCAACGTGCAGGCGGCGTGTAGTGATCGAGGCCCTCGTGACGATCGGCGATTATTCGTTAGGGCCGGGCAACCGCCGCAACATGCCCGAGGCCGACACGGCGGGAACTCTCACCATCCTGCGTCACGGGTGAGAGGTGTCGCGGGACTTGCTCTCGGTCTCGTGGTAGCTCCAGCCGTCTTCACGCCGCCATCGCATTAGATAGCCCGTCCCGCCGTCCATCCAGATGTCGGTGAGGCCGTCCGGCGCTACGAAGACTCCCTCCGTAAACCAACTTGGAGACGTCGGCAGGAGATTCCCCCACGTTCCCGAGGATGCGACCAGCAGGAAAAGGTGCGTTCGCTCTGCTCCGAGCGTCTCAGCCTCTCGCCTGAGCTTGTCGACATGCCGCACAGCCTGTCGATCGGTCGAAAGGTAGGTGGTGAGCCGGTCGAGGTACGGCACGTCGCCTGAGGGTGCCACAGCGGCGTTCCATGAGCTCAGTTTGAAACCGCCCGACTCTATCTCGCCCACCCATTGGCCCACCTCGAGGCCCGGAAAGACCGCCTGCAGCTCGGCGACCGTGTCGGCACTCAGGTCCCCCGTCTGGGCATCATTCCGGGCACGCTCCACCGCAGCACGCCACCGCTTCCGGGTCGCCGCGTCTTTCTTCGTCAGCGGTGGCCGCCATTCGCGTCCGAGGCTCACGGGAATCAGTCGCGGGGGCGGGTCATCGCCGTTCAATTCGGCAATGAGTGCCAAGGCGTGCGGAACGGCCGCCTGGTACGCCGGATCAATGGTCGACAGCACTTCCAGCGGCTGGGGCGGGCCCTGCTCGGGACGCAGAAGCAGGTCGACCAAGCCGTCACCCGCACCCTTGGTGTCGCGGCGCTCGGGCGTCAGGCCGGTGAGCACCCAGGCGTACAGGGCGGCACGCCAGTCGTCAGAGGGGCAACCGACGAACTCGTCACTCTCCCACCACGGCATAGTCGGGGCCGGGAGCGTGTGCGCCGCCTCATCGATTGACGGGCCGCGGGGGCACCAGCCTTCGAGGAGGTTACGCATGGTTGCGACCGTAGCGCGCTAAAGCCAACAGTTGGGGCTGTAACGACCGGGCTTCGGCGACGTGATCCCCCCGGCGTCCCACCTATGGTCGAACCGGCAGATTCAAGCCACAGGGGGAACGCCATGAACAAGACCCCTAACGCACGAATTGCCGTTGGACTCCTAGCGCTGCTGAGCCTCGGGGCTCAGCGGATGCTCCGCCGACAGCCGGGCGAGCACCGGGGCCGAGCCCAGGGGCACGGTCGAGTCGTCCACGCCTGAGATCGCCGAGGAGAAGCCCAAGCCGGAGGTCGTCGAGCCCGTCGACCCGACCGGCGAGTGGACTCAGACCAACGCCGTGTCGGAGGACAGTTATCAAGTCGCGTCGAACACGGGCGACGTCATCGAGGTGTCGTGGGTCTTCAACGGCGGAGACATCCAGATCGAGCGCGCGCCACCCCTCCGTATGCTAGACAGGGCTGATTGTCGCCCCGAATCTAGAGGGCAGACGTCTTCTCGGCGGCGGTGACCAGCAACCGAACCTCGGCAGGCGTGATCCACGCACCACGGTGGCACACTCGGTGACAGTTCGCACAGAGCAATGCAAGGTCGTCGAGTTTCGTATCCGTCTCACCGCTAACGTGCAGCGGACGCACGTGATGCACCTCGATATACCCTTCGCCCCGTTCACCGTAGACCTGCCCGAAGTCGAAGCCGCAGACCTCGCACGCGATGAGTCCGCCCCCGTCTAAAACCGCGCGTAGCTTTCGCGAGCGAAGCCCCCGGTCACGCTCGCGCCGCCGCGCAATGTGTTCGAGGATTCCGCCCTCGCGCACGGACACATCATCAACCTCATCCGGCTCCAGAGGCAGCGTCTCACCGGCGTTGAGGGCTGTGCCTATCGCAGCGGCGCGCGCTTGCATCTCCGTGATGTCAGCACGGAAGGCCGAGATGACAAGTGCGTCGAGTCGCCCGCCTCGCGTCGGCTTCCCGGCGTATGCTTCGTCGGCCGTCGCGAGGTCGTAGGTCTTCCGCTGAATGCTGGACCCGCTCCTGAAGTTGGCTGGCAACTGCTCTCCGCCGTGGAGTTGGCCGCGGCGCAGCAGGGCTGAGAGCGACCGGGCTTCAGGCGACGCAGCGCGCACGCCGGTCCAGCCGTTCCGGCTCACGAGGTCAGCGGCAAGTACCAGCTCGTCGTAGACCCAATCGACCACGGGTTAAATAGCCAGGTCGAGCGGCAGGTCGGCAATGTCTTTTAGACGCTTACCGCTCACCATCGTGTCGAGCATCGAGATGGCCTCATCGTTGTCCTCTGCGTGCACGGCCTCAATGAGTTCAGGCAACGCGAAGTGATAGAGCGTATCGATATCGCCGGTACCGAGCGCGAGGGAGGCGAGGCGCGACGGCGACGGTTCCGCCGTGACGACGGCGATATGTGGGAGTCGCCCCTTGCGGTTGCGAATCAGGTTCAGCGACTCGGAACGAGCATTCTGAGCGCGGTCCGAGCGGAGCGTCCACTTGCAGGAGATGACGGCGTGGAGGATGCCGCGTTCCTGGTTCGCCCGCCGTATGGATGCGAGTCGGCCGACGCTCGCATCGACGATGAGTTCGTTCTCGTTGATGACGTCGTCTTCGACGGGCTGACGAACTACAACGACATCGGGCGCGATGACGTACGCGTTGCCGAGG
This sequence comes from Microbacterium sp. Gd 4-13, assembly GCF_003095395.1. Classification (GTDB taxonomy): domain Bacteria; phylum Actinomycetota; class Actinomycetes; order Actinomycetales; family Microbacteriaceae; genus Microbacterium. The sequence goes on along the minus strand of NZ_QEIJ01000002.1, from coordinate 444,941 downwards.
ATGGCTCGAAGTTCCGGGTTCTGCTTGACCGCTACGTCGAGGTCGAAAAGGTGGGAGTACTGGTCATACTTCGCGATGTACTCGGTGCTCTTCCGTCCCGCAACCTTCGTCACGGACCAATCGCCGGGGCGCAGCATGCCGAGGCGGAGGAACGTGGTGCGCACGAAGTCGGCGCATGCTGTCTCGAACTCCCCGCCCGAGGTCTGACCTGCGAGCCGTTCTCCGATGGTCTCAACTAACAGCGATTCTGCGATGCGCTTTGCGTACGCGACGCTCGACCGTTGGCTGCCGTCCGCGTTGCTTGCGACGCCCTTGTCGTTGACCGTGAGCACACCGCTTGCGAGCAGTGCAGCGTGAAAGTCGCGACGAGCCTGAGCGAGGAAGGCCTGACTCTTGTCTTCGGTCATGCGGCGACGGACCCAATATTCGCCGACGCGAGCACCTCGGCGATTTGCAGACCCACGGCCTTCGCGACGGGCGGCGGAAACGCGTTGCCGACTTGGCGATAGGCGTTTGTCTTCGCCCCCGTGATGTGCCAGTCATCCGGGAAGCCCTGCACGCGTGCCGCCATGCGAACCGTCAATCGGGGGTCACCCTCGAAGCCAGGTTCCGGAGCTTCCTCGGCGATGGTCGAGCCGTTCACGCCAAGTTCGGCCCACGCGCGACGAGCGCGGGTAGGGCCGAGGTCCGGACCGCCGTGCTTCTTCGAGCCGCCGACGAGAGTAGGGGCGATGCGGTTAGCGCGAGCCTTCCATGCATCCGCGCCCTCCCACCCATTCGCTGACATCAGGTCATGCAATAGGGTGCCGACAGTCGGAGCGTCCTCGCGGCGCGGAGCCGGATAGTTGAACACGCCCGCGCCCAGGTCGTCGCGAACAGCCACGGCAATGACGCGGGGACGGAGCTGAGCGACTCCGTAGTCAGCAGCCTGAAGCAAACGCCACTGCGTTGTGTAGCCCATCGTGCGCAGCTTGTGCGTGACCGCCGCACGGTAGTCCTCGAAAACCGGGTCGAGCAGACCTCGAACGTTCTCGATCATCACAGCCTTCGGGTGCGTGACTTTCACCAGGTCGAGCATCGCGGGGAAGAGGTCGCGCTCATCAGACGCTCCCAGTTGCTTGCCCGCCTTTGAGAACGGCGGGCACGGAACGCCACCCGCGACGAGGTCCACACCCTCGTACTCGTGGGCGTGGTCCTTGATCCAGCGGACAACATCACCCTCGACCACGTTCCACTCCGGACGGTTCGCGCGAAGCGTGTTGCACGCGTGTGCGTCGATTTCGACAGCGGCGAGGTGTTCGAATCCGGCCTGCTCGAGGCCTAGAGCCTGACCGCCCGCGCCTGCACAAATTTCTACCGATGTGAGCGCCATGTTTGCCTACCCGCCCTTCCTCTCAAAGAGGTTACCCGGGGCCCACCGACACGGGGCATGGCGCTCCGCCACATCTGCGCGACGGCGCTCTCTGGACCACGCTCGTCGGTGCGCGCAGCTAAGCGGAACCCACCCTGACGATCAACTTCGTAGTGCTAGAGACAAGGTGGCCCGCCGGAGCAAACTGAGTGCGGATGCCGTTCTCCTCGAAGACGTGCGCAGCTCCAGGTAGACCTTCGAAAGGGAGCGGGTGGAGTGCATTCGGGTTGTGGAACACTGTCAGGCCGTCGATCCAATCTTCTTCGGATTCCTCCGTTACCGGCTGCGAGAACCGCTGGGTCTCGCCAGTGTTGTCTTTCGAGAAGCGAGTCCCTTCGTGCTGCGCGGTCACGGACGAATCGCCGAAGCCCGCCGCTATACCCATGCGATTGAACTTACTGAGTGTCCCGGCGGCGTTGAACGCGACTGCGCTGATGTGCTCGGAGTCCGGGAGCTTAAAGAAGCCCGACGGGAGTTTCTTATCGCCCCACTTGAGATCTGCCACGGGCACCTCGACCTTCTGTACCTTGCCGTTCGACTCGACTTCGTCGATTCGCACTCCGTACAGATACTCGTAGAGGGCGGACTGACTCCATGTCATCGAAAGGTCTTGGTGAAAGTCCTGGACCGCGATGACGAATGGAATGGCCTCGGCGCCGGCGCGCTCCCAGTAGCGCTTCCTAAGCTTCGCGTCGAGCGGGCCAGAGAAGCGAGTCGGCAAGTAATTGTGGACATAATCGAAGATGGCCTCTTCGGACCGGGGAAGCGGAACGACCTTGTCCGCTGGCGGAGGGTTCGCCGTGGTCGCCTCGACGTAGAAGTCTCCAAGGAGGCCGCGAGCGAGGAAGTCTGGCGCAGGCTTCGGTTGATCAACCCTAAACCCTGACTCCCGCAGCATGGCCCATAGATAGAGTTCCCAGATTCGAGCATCGAAGGCGGTCGTCTGAAATTGCTCAACAAACGTTCCGTCCTGGTTCTCATACCAGCGCATCGCAATTTCGATGAGACGTCGCGCTGCCACCGCGCTTGTCTGATCGCGAAGATACGTGTACCGAGTATGGAGCTTGCTCTCGTTCGCGGCCGCAGCAAAGAAGTTCTCGGATGCCTTCTCGTCGCCTTGGGCTCGCTCCGCGTCGTAGTCGTTATGAACGCGAGCCATGCTTTCTGCCGTCTTGTGTGCGGCTTCACGGACATTGGAGTGCGGACCCAGAATGTCAACTGCTCGATACCGACCAGCTAGGTCGGGCGCAATTACGGCGCTGTGCAGTTCCTGATCAGTAAGATCAACGAACAGTGTCCCGAGGACACGTCCCGGCTTGATCTCTAGCCACTCCACCTCTTTGATCGGGACCACTGGCCCCGCGCCCCTAGCCCAGACCACGTGCGCGTTGAACCGTTGCTCACTGATCGCGTGAATGCGCGCCGGTTCGATCGATTCGTCCGCCACACCGCGTCCTCTCTTGCGTTCTTTGAGGGCACAAACCAGAACGGCTTGCGCGCCTATGGGGAGACCTATCCGGCGGGTATAGGGTTGGCTGATTCGAGGTCAGCGTAGTACTCCGGCTCGACCTCGAGGGGAGTGAGTAGGTCAAGCTCGACCCCATGAACGATCCGCCAGAGATCGCTTTGCGAATGGTTTCAGTGGTGCGGTCGTGCAGCAGGCTGCTCTGCCTAACATTGTCGCAGGCTACACCTTTCTCGACAGCGGTATGAAGAGCTCGTGTGCGGTAAGCGCACCGGCGCGCTGGGGCACCACAGATCGATCCCAAAGCGCCAGTGCCGACCGATAGACGCAACGGGTCCCGTAGCAGCTAGTCGCTAATTGCATCCATGGTTCCGGGCTTGCCCTCTAGCTGCTTGAACATGCGGCTCGGATCGCTGAGGAGATCGTCACCCAGCCGGTTTGAGGCAATCTCCTTCGAGTTCAGCACACGCGCCCGACCATGCTGGTCTCCATTCTCGTCTTCGTATTGCACGTACTGGAGCGGTCCGGAGTCAAATGAGAAGGACTTAAGGTGTTTCGTCGAGTCAGCCATACCGGCAACCGACTTGGAGTGAAGCGCGGTGTTCTCCGCCTGCGCCTTCTCGACAGTCATCGACTCAGCAACCTGCAACAGCTGGGTCGCCAGGACGCGCACTTTGCGCTTTTGCGCGAAGCTCCGGCTCCACTGTTTGATGGTGAGCAGTATGGAGCCAGGCTTGACGTCTGTGATCTCCAGAGCCTCGGCGCCGAGATCTTTCAGTAAGGCTTGAAAAGCGAGCACGACCCGCATGGCTTGGTAAGCATCATCAGTGCCGATGTAAATTCTTGCTACCCGACGTCGCAGCGGGTGCCGGCTCGACTTGTCCGTGTCGCGTACTCGCGGAAGGTTCCTCGGTGTTCCGTAGCCCGGAATGCGGAGTGCGCCGGACGAGGTGAGGGCTATCTCATACCCGCCACGCGGGTCGACAGACTCGTACTGGCCGGACTTCGAGCCACGGGTGGCTTTCCCGTGCACCCCAACGTTCCGATAGCCTGTTCGCCGATCGCCCGGCTGCTCATCTTTGTCCGCCACATCAGCACTGTAGCTGCCCGCTAGATTGTGGCCATGCACCCGACGCCGACGCGGACGCCAATACTTATCGAGATTACGGGCAGCGGGGAGACGGCCCCGTGGTGGGGCGTACCGGCGATTGCGGGCGCCTTCCTCATCCTTGGCGCGGTTCTCGGCTTCTGGTTCAACCGGCTGCAGGACGAGCGCAAGGCAACACGAGAGCGTTCATATCAGTGGGATCAAAACTTACTCAGCCGATCATCGACCATGATCACGCTTGTGCGGCAGCTGAATAGCGCCGCCTACGATCACGAGACTTGGACGCGAACGTACACGGAGCTAGCTGTCGATCAAATGCAGCGGGGGGAGCCTGTCGATCCGTTGCCCGTCGCAAAGCCGACACTCAGTACGCTCTCCGATACGTTCTCAGCGTTCAATGAGGAGTTCACGACCATCCAACTGATCGCCCCCCTGGCTGTGCGTAACGCGGCCACAGAGACCTACCACTACGCCACGTTCCTCATGGAAGCCCAAGGAAGGCAAGCCGTTGAAAAAGCGGCGAGGGAGCTGGCGCGTAGCAGCGAGGAGCTCGAAAAGGCTGTCCGGGCGCACTTCGGAATTCAATAGGAAGAACGACCCCCACGGTTCGCCCCCGACCCGGGTGGGCTGACCTCGACTACCACCGCTATCCGTGGGCTGCTAGCGGAAACGGAAATACTGTGCCCTGCGCCGTCCGGATCGGGGTCCCTCGTGGCTACCAAGATCGCCGCCTTTAGCTGCACAAAGAGCATGCTCCTGGATAAGCTCCTGTTCTGGCGAGCATGTAGGTCGACGTCGACCTGGGGGGGGTAGTGATGGCGACCGTAACGCAACAGGTACTCAACGCGGACAGCGTGATCGCACAAAACATCGAAACGTGGCCAAACGACCGAGGATTCCTGTCTCAGAACGTACTGAGCCAGCTTCGCAACCTGGTCGAGGGGCTCCTGGTGTGGGTCGCGAGTGGCGATGCAGCCGCCGACTTCCACTGGGAGAAAGTCGGACTCGCGAGCAAGGCTGTCAGACCGAGAGCAAAATTCCGGGTGCTAGTACGGTTTCACGACCAACTGCAGGCAAGCGTGTCGCACTACACGATGGATCGCGACCCCTCCGAACGGCTGATGCTCAAGTACTACGAGTACATGCTCCGGACGCGGGACCTGGCTGAAGCCGAGTTGGGCGTTGCCATTCTTCAGAACCTGCAGAAGTTCCCGCTGAACACCGATCCGGCGATGCGTGAGTACCACAGCAAGATCGCCGCACGAGTCGACGACCGGCTGACACTCAGCGCGAGAGAGCCGCGAGTGGAGCGGTACTACGTTCACAGTTCCCGGCCATTTTTTGTCGAGGGGCGCATCTACTACGAAGCAACCTTCTCTGTTGCCCACAACCGGACCAACAAGTTTGATCGAAAGATCGCCTTCACCGACATAGACATAACGGACAAATACGCGGCAAACCTCGAACTATCGACCGACACCATCGAGGTCTTCGGTCGGACCATGCCGATAACCCTGATCCGTACGTGGGCGGTGTCCATCCGCCCGTGCGAGTTTGATAACTTCCGCTCGCTGCTCGCCCCAACCACAGGCAAGGTATCAACCTCGCAGACCGAGTACCGCAACTTGATGCAGTACCTGACGACCACCCGCTCTAGCCTCCTGGACCTTGTAGACCTCACGGACGGTGCCTACGACCAGGTGAGAACTTGGGCACTGCGTGGCATCAAGGGTTCCCCCCTGATCTTTGAGGCCTTGGATAGGGCTCGCGACCTGATTCGTCAGGATGCGCCCGGGTCGCGGGTACTGCGCTACCTTCTGCTGCGCATGAGGAACGAAGTGATCAAGGCTCAGCGGGAAAGTTCCCCAAATTACTGGATGTCGGGACTGAGGATCACGTCCAAGAGCAAGCCGTTCGACACGATGCCGTTTTGCACGTCCCCCCGCGGCCACAACCCCCGCTTCGCGGATGTACTCGAAGCGATCACCCCAAAGGGACGAGAACACGAGCTGCTGGCGCGTCGCATTGAGACCAACGTTCAACATCACGGGGTGATTTATACAGCCGACTCCGACTTGTCTGGGTTCAAAGACCTCGACCTTCTCATCGCGACTTACAACGGGCTGCTTCCGCCAACGGATCGGCACGCGCCGCGAAAGCTTGTCCGCGACAAGGGTCATGTCTTCATCGTCGGATACGAAGATGGCACGGTCGCAATCATCGACGAGCTACAGGCGATCTCCTCGAGCGGCGTACCGAACCACAGCACCAATGTCCTCGCCTGGATCAATGCCAACCCCAATGACTTCGACGACCCGCTCAAGTCCGCCGCTCTCACGGCCCTCTTTGAGCAATCGAGAGTGGCGCTGATCTATGGAGCCGCAGGTACCGGCAAGTCCACGATGGTCAATCACATCGCACGCTACTTCTCCAACAAGCAAAAGCTGTTCCTCGCGCACACCAACCCAGCGGTGGACAATCTCGAGCACCGGGTGAAGGCTGCGAACTCGACGTTCAGCACCATCACATCGCACGTGCGCCGCGGGGGTAGTGGCGTGCGCTACGACGTCCTCGTTATCGACGAGTGCAGCACCGTCAGCAACGCAAGCCTGCTGAAAGTTCTCGAAACCACGTCGTTCGACCTACTGGTGCTCGTCGGGGACGTGTACCAGATCGAGTCCATTGAGTTTGGTAACTGGTTCTCCACAATCCGGTCCTACATCCCCGCCGAGTCAGTGTTCGAACTCACAAAGCCGTTTCGCACGAGCGATGCCGCTCTGCTGACACTCTGGGACCGTGTGCGGAACTTGGACGATCGCATCGAGGAAGCAATTTCGCACAGCGAGTACGCCGCACCACTAGGGGACTCCCTCTTTGAGCAACGCGAGGACGATGAGATCGTGCTTTGCCTCAACTACGACGGGCTCTACGGGATCAATAACGTTAACCGCTTCCTCCAGGCAAGTAACCCCCATCCCGCAGTCGAGTGGGACGAGGCAATCTTCAAGGTCGATGATCCGATCCTCTTTCACGACACCACACGGTTCGGCGACGTCATCTTCAACAATCTGAAGGGCACGATCGTTGGCATTCAAAAGGAAGCAGGCCGCATCACGTTCGATGTGGACATAGACCGGGAAGTGAAGGAGTCAGACGTTCGGTTCACGGACCTCCGCTGGCTCGGAAACTCTGTGGTTCAGTTCGAGGTCTCGCAACGCCAGACAACTGATGAGGATGACGATGCGTCTGTCACACTGGTGCCGTTCCAGATTGCCTACGCCGTTTCCATCCATAAGGCCCAGGGCCTGGAGTACGACTCTGTCAAGGTCGTAATCACGGACGCGAACGAGGAGAACATCTCGCACGCGATCTTGTACACCGCCATCACGAGGGCGCGAAAGAAGCTGAAGTTGTATTGGTCCGCGGAAGCGCAGCAACGTATGTTGAGTCGGCTTGCGATCCGCGAGAACTCGAAGGATGAAGCGCTCCTACGCGCACGCCGCGGAGTGACACCGGTCTCGAATCGTCCCAAACTTGCGAAGTCACGGGGCCGTATCTAGAAGCGACTGCGAACGCTCGGCCCCGCGCGTTTATGACTCAGCAGACCTGGCGAGGCTCCATATGGTGCTTCTGCAGAATGGCACCACTCTCACCGGGCGCAAGATGCATCGGGGACGTCTCGGCTGATGCCACCGCGGGTCAGTCAGTCTCCAAGTACATGCCGAGGTAGACGTCGCGAAGAAGCCGGCCGTTCCGTGACTGCCGCATAGAGGCGTGGTAAGCCCGAACTGCTTCGACACCGGCTCCACCAACTGCGCCGGTGGCGGTCCCCACGGCGGCAGCCTCCAGGGTTTGACCTGTCGCGACACCCAAACCCGCGCCGACAAGCCCGGACAGCGAAAAAGTCATCGCTCCCTCACGAAGGGAGCGCAGGACCGCGCTTTTTCGCTCCTCGATCGGGAACGACGCAATGCTGTCCTCCAAGACCTGAAACATGAGCGCACGGGCGTCAGCGGTGCCGTCAGGCCCGTCGGGAATATCTTGGGCTGCGACTAACGCCTTCTCCAGCGAGTCCCGCCATCCGGCGAAAACGTCGCTCTGTTGTCTTAAACGAATCAGGGTCTGATGGTCTGCCTTGTAGCGAGGCAGACCGACGCGAGCCAGCTGCCTAACTGCGCCGATCCTTCTGTCGTCGGCAAGCGCCCCGACAACCCGTTCCCAAATCGCGGACTCGATGGGAGTGCGCGCGATCGGCGTCGCAAACCGCCTGCGCGCCATTTCAAGTGACGCCTCCAGTCCGATTGTGACGACAGCCAACCGGCCCTCGATGCTGGTGTCGCCACGAAAGACCCCAGACGAAGGCAGCTCCCTGATTTCCTCCGCGGAGAGAGTCGGAGCGACTTTCAACGCTGCATCGAAAGCGAAGGCACGTTGGCCACCGGAAACGAGGTCGGCAAAGTGGATCGAGCCGTCCTCTACGAACGGTCGGATTACCTGCATCCGGTGCAACCGGTGCCCGATCAGCTCACGGGTCGGTCCCTCAAACCTGAGCCTTCGTCGAGTGAACGACAGCTGATCGGACACTCTGTGGTGTTGGCGGGACAGCTCGACGAACCCACTTGAGATGTGCGCAGGTACGGCTGCTTCTGCCGCTTCCAGGTCTGCGCGCTTTAGCGCCAACCATCGGCATCGCCTCGACAACTCTCGCACGGACCGCTCGATCGAAACGTCATGTCCCCGGTCCGTGGGACGGTGCGTGGCCAGCCGTAGCGCACCTAAATAGGACTGGTACATCTCGCGTCGCCGAATGTACACCCCCGTGCTGTCGCCGGGGCGACCGCCCGTTATCCATGCCATGTGAACAGGCACGGGAATTCGCTCCGGGAGATCGCCACTGAGCTCATCGACGGCGGCTGCGAGATCCGGCGCGAGGGAGTCCTCAACAGAGGACAGCGCGCCCAAGAGCCGCTTGGCGAACGTCTCCTCCTTCTTGATCTGCTCGATTCTCGGAGCTAAGCCCGCAAAGTAGACCATTCTCGGCTTGTGCAGATCCTGCACAAGCCGACCGACCCGATCGCCAAGGTCCCGCGCTCGCGTTTGCAACTGCTTATAGGAGGCGCTCCCAAATCCCTGGATCTCCACCCCGTCGAACACGTTCACGTAGCTTCGATCGACCAGGATCTCAGGCGCGTACAGAAGGGTGAATAGAGCGAACGAAGTATCGCGCTCCGCAGCGCCCTCTGGAGTCATCGACCCCACCCCCCACTCGCGTTGCGTGTCTATCAGCGGTCTGAGTGCGCCCCGGTTCATCAGAGGAGGGTCCAAGTCGAAGAACGGCCACCCCTCGGCGTACTCCCGAAGCTTCGCGCCCGGCGCGCGCGTGATCCGTTCGATCAGAGAAGTATCGAAGAAGTCGCCCCAGAACTCCTCGGTGTAGCGATAGACAGCTGACGCACCGACCATGTAGCCCCCTTGCGTCGAATGTAGTCACCTCGCGGTTGTGCCGCGTGACACATCGGTGTCACAAACGTCGCAAAACGCTGTGGCACGGCTGAGCACAACTAGGAACGACCGCCGTACCCTCGGGGACGACTCAACATGGTCAGACACACCCCGGGGGGCCTGAAAATCGTGAGGTCACGGGATCGACGCCCGTCGGAGCCACACGGATGACCGTTACAGTCATCCCAGAAACCCTCGCCTAGCTTCTACATGGCGGGGGTTTTGCTTTTCCCTGTCAGCGAGTTCGCTTGTGCGGTCGACGCGAATGGCTCACCACCCGCGGCCCGCCTCGCCTCGTTGCACAGCGAGGCGCATACGCCGCAGCCATAGACCGAGCTCGCCGCTGCGCCGGAGTCAGTCCTCGGCGGCCTCGAGCTCGCGCAGACGACGCAGCTTCGCCCACGGGTAGAACGCGATCCAGGCGATGGACGCGATCGAGCCGCCCATGATCATCGATGCGATATCCATACCGGCCACCCTATGAAAGACGGATCGCCCCAGCCAACGACCCCATTCGGGACCCCGACGCGCCGACGTAGGCTGGCGCTCGTGACGCACCGGCCACTCCTCCGCGTCGGCGGCCGCACGATCGGGGCGATGAGGGTCGGAATCGCCGCAGCTGTCGTGCTGGTGCTCGTGTACGCCTACGCGCTGCGGATCGGAGCCGGCGATTCGAACCCGTTCGACTTCTTCGGGTACTTCACGAACCAGACGAGCCTGCTCGCCGCGATCGTTCTCGGCACCGTCGGTGGCCGCCTCGTCGCCGGCCGGCCCGTCCCGTCCTGGCTCACGACCGCCCGCGCTGTCGTGACGGCCTACCTGATCGTCGTCGCCGTGGTCTACAACGTCCTCGTTCCCGGCACGGGCTCGGCACCCCCGTGGGTGAGCTTTCTGCTCCACGGGGTGTTCCCGGTCGTGATGCTGCTCGGCTGGATCCTCATCGGCGACCGGCCCCGACTGCCGTGGCGGATGCTGTGGGTGCTCCTTCCCTACCCGGCCGTCTGGCTCACGGTCGTCCTCATCCGCGGGGTCACCGACGGGTGGGTGCCCTACGGGTTCCTGCTCCCCGGGCGCGGGCTCCCGTCGCTGACGGCGCACATCGTCGGTCTCATCGCCGCGATCGTCGCCTCCGGCGCCGTCGTGTGGGCGCTCAGTCGGACGAAGCCACGGGTCGTTCTCGCGCACCCACGTCGATCACGGTGATCCCGCTGGGGGCGCGACCCTCGGCCATCTCCGCGATCGCTTCCGGCACCTCGTCCAGGCCGATGCGCCGCGTGATGAGATCCGCCGGTCGTAGAGCACCCGAGACGACCATCTCGATCAGCTCGGGATAGGCGGATGCTGCCATCCCGTGCGATCCGCGCAGGGTGAGCTCCCCCGCGATCACGGCAGACATGGGGATGCGCGGATCCTCCGCGAGGAGACCCACCTGCACGTGCCGCCCCTGCAGGCCCAGGGAGAGCACGGCGGCGACCACCGCATCCTCCCGTCCGAGCGCGTCGACCGACACATTCACGCCGCCGTCGACGGCGTCGCGGACACGGGCGGCGATCGCTTCGGGCGACAGCCCCGACGAGTCGATCACGAACGCCGCCCCGAGCTCGCGAGCCCGAGCGAGGGCGGTGGCGCTGATGTCGACGGCCACGACGGTCGCCCCGAGCGCCCGAGCGATCATGATCGCGCTGAGACCGACCCCGCCGCATCCGATCACCACGACCGTCTCGCCGGCGACCACCTCACCCTGGTGGACGAGAGCCCGGAAGGCGGTCGCGAAGCGGCATCCGAGAAGCGCCGCGACGCCGCCGTCGACGTCGTCGGGCAGGGCGATCAGGTTGGCCTCGGCGTCATGCAGGGCGACATACTCCGCGAAGGAGCCCCAGTGGGTGAACCCCGGCTGCGTCTGGTTCGGGCACACCTGCCCCTGACCGGCACGGCACTGCGCGCACGACCCGCAGGACGACACGAACGGCACCGTAACGCGATCACCGACCGCGAAGCGCGTCACCCGCTCGCCGACGGCATGGACGACTCCCGACAACTCGTGCCCCGGCACGTGCGGCACCGTCACGCCCGAGTCGTGCCCGAGCCACGCGCTCACGTCGCTGCGGCAGAGCCCGGTCGTCTCGACCCGCACGACGACTCCGCCCGGCGACGGCTCGGGAATCGCGACGTCGGCCACCCGCGGCATCTCGCCGAACTTCTCGAAGACCACAGCCCGCATCAGGTTCCTCTCGTGTGCGCTGACCTCTTCGTCGAAGATATGCCGCTCGGATGCTGCGGTCTGCGCTCGGGCACCTGGTACGCCCACGCGGGGGCGGCTACGCTCCGAGACGGTTGCAGACAGCATCCGTCCTCTCGGGAGTGCCCATGTCGCAGGTTCGTGTCCACAACTTCGCCGTCTCGATCGATGGGTACGGCACGGGCGAGGGACAGACCCTCGAGGCTCCGTTCGGCCACGCGCAGGCGCGGCTCATGCAACCGTGGTTCTTCGGCACCCGCACGTTACAGGCGATGCAGGGCGGCGATGCCGGATCGTTCGGCATAGACGAGGCCTTCGCCAGCAACTGGGGCACCGGCATCGGGGTCGAGATCATGGGCCGCAACAAGTTCGGACCCCAGCGCGGGCCGTGGACCGACGAGGAATGGATCGGCTGGTGGGGCGAGAATCCCCCGTTCCACACCCCGGTGGTCGTCCTCACGCACCATCCTCGCCCGGTGCTCGAGCTCGAGGGCGGCACGACCTTCCACTTCGTCGACGCCGAACCCGCCGAGGCCCTCGCCATCGCGCGCGAACTGGCCGGAGGACTCGACGTGCGCATCGGCGGAGGCGTGAACACCGTCCGCCAGTTCCTGCAGGCCGATCTCGTCGACCGGATGCACCTCGCCGTGGTGCCGATCGTGCTCGGTCGCGGCGAGAACCTCTGGCACGGCCTCGAAGGGATCGAAAGCCGGTTCACGGTGGAGGTCGTCTCGTCTCCCTCCGGCGTCACGCACCAGACCTGGACCCGCGCATGAGCGGCCCGATCGCGCGAGAACTCATGCGTCGTGGAGCTGGGCGTTGCGGAGGGCGTCTGCACCGACGCCGGTCACCTCACTCCTCGGGCGCGCGCCTCTCGGCGTGACCCCGCAATCGCTCGACCACCTGGGCGAGATACCTCGTGATCGTCTCCTGCTCCGACGGCGTGAACGCGTCGAGTTCGGCGTCGACCCCCATGATCATGGGCATGAGGCGCCCCATCGCGCGCTGCCGGGACGACTCCTGCGGCACCACCAGAATTCCGCGCCGATCGGTCGGGTGCGGCTCGCGGGTGACGTGGCCCAGCGCCACGAGGCGGTCGATCGCGGTCGTGGTGGCCCCCGCCGAGATCCCGACCCGACGGGCGAGCTCGCCGGGCGCGAGCGGACCGCCCATGAGCAGATGCTCCATCGCCTGGAGGTCGGTCGGGTTGACCTCGAGTTCTTCGCCGATCGACCGCTCGAACTGCTCGCTGAGTTCGATGAACTCCCGCAGCAGCACCGTCGCCGGACGCGTGGGCGCGAAGGCGGCCACGTCGGCATCGGGGGGAAGCGAACCGGTCGGTTGCATGGGCTCCACGATATCGCTAATCTCTTTCGATAGTCGAATAATCCGACGCTCAAACGTTCTTACCAGCCGGGAGACAGACCATGAGCGCACTCCGTCGCTTCCTGACATCTGCCAAGACGTCGTGGATCATGCTCGTTCTGGCGGCCCTGGCCGCCGCCGTGCTGTTCGGCGTCGCCGGGTCGGAGGGGTCCGAGACCGCACCCTCGGTCGGCCTCCCCGACAGCGCCGAGTCGGTGCAGGTCGATCAGCTGCGCGAGAACTTCCCGAGCGCCGACAGCACCTCGGCCCTCCTCGTCTTCGCCTCCGACTCCGGCGAGCTCGACGATGAGACCCTCGCCCTCATCGACGCGAAAGCCTTCGGTGAGCTGGCCGACGTCTCCCGCGACGGATTCGTGCCGCCCGCGCAGGTATCGGAGGACGGCACCGTCGCGCTGCTCGTTGTTCCTCTCGAACCTGAGCCCGACGTCGCCGCACAGACCGAGCGCGCGCAGCAGATCCGCGACGCCGCTGCCGCCGATCTCGACGGCGTGCGGGTGTACCTCACCGGAGCCGAGGGGTTCGAGGTCGACATCGCCGCGGTCTTCGCCGGAGCCGACTTCACCCTGCTTCTCACCACCGTCATCGTCGTCGCCGTCCTGCTGCTCGTCACCTACCGGAGCCCCTGGCTCTGGCTCGTCCCGCTCGTCGTGATCGGTCTGGCCGACTCTCTGGCCGGCATCGTCGCGCGCCAGGTGGCCAGCGCCGTCGGCGTGCAGCTCGATGCGTCGATCACCGGCATCCTCTCGGTGCTCGTGTTCGGCGCGGGAACGAACTACGCGCTGCTGCTCATCGCGCGCTACCGCGACGAGCTGCGGCTCTACGAGAGCCGCCGGATCGCGATGCAGGAGGCGCTGCGCGGAGCAGGGCCCGCCATCATCGCCAGCGGCTCTACCGTCGCCCTGGCGCTGCTCACCCTGCTTCTCGCCGAGCTCGCCGGCAACCGCGCGCTGGGCCTCGCCTGCGCCGTCGGCATCGTCGTCGCGATGATCTTCGCCCTATTCGTGCTCCCCGCAGCGCTCGTGCTGTTCGGCCGCGGCCTGTTCTGGCCCTACATTCCGCGGTACGGCTCCGCCGACGCCATCTCGCGCAGCGTGTGGGGAAAGCTCGGTCGGGGAGTCTCGCGGCGACCCGTGGTGGTCGCGACGGCGGGCTTCGTCGTCTTGGGCGCGATGGCGAGCGGGCTGTTCTTCGTGCAGACCGGGCTGTCGCAGAACGACCGCTTCCTGCAGAAGCCCGAGGCCGTGCAGGGCCAGGAGGTGCTCGCCGAGGCGTTCTCGGCCGGCACCACGTCGCCCGCCGTCGTCATCGTGCCCCTCGACGATGCCGACGAAGCGGCAAGCGCCCTGGCCGATCTCGATGGCGTCGATGCGGCCACCGTCGGCGAGACGACCGACGATCTCGCCCAGATCAACGTCACGCTCGACGCGGGAGCCGAGACAGAGGCGGCCTTCGCGACGGTCGAGAGCATGCGCGCGGCCCTCGACGACGTCGGCGGCGGCGAAGGGCTGGTCGGCGGCCTCGACGCCCAGGCCCTCGACGTCTCGAATGCGCAGGCCCGCGACCAGGCGCTCATCATCCCGCTCATCCTGGTGCTGGTCTTCATCGTTCTCGTCGTGCTGCTGCGGGCGATCGTTGCCCCTCTGCTGCTCCTGCTCGCGGTGGTCGCCAGCTTCTTCTCGGCGATCGGACTCAGCTGGTGGATCTTCCAGTCGCCGCTGTTCGGCTTCCCCGCCATCGACACGAACGTGCTCCTGTTCAGCTTCCTCTTCCTCGTGGCCCTCGGCGTGGACTACAGCATCTTCCTGGTGACGCGAGCGAAGGAGGAGTCGGAGCACCTCGGCATCACCGAGGGGATGATCCGAGCCCTCGCCGCCACCGGCGCGGTCATCACCAGCGCGGGCATCCTTCTCGCCGCCGTCTTCGCCGTGCTGGGCGTGCTGCCGCTGATCACCCTCACGCAGATCGGCACGATCGTCTGCATCGGCGTGCTGATCGACACCCTGCTCGTGCGGACGGTGGTCGTTCCCGCCCTGGCCTTCATCACGAAGGACACCTTCTGGTGGCCGCGCACCCCGACCGTGCCCGACGCCGATGGCCCCGCGCACGTGGCGAGCGCGTCAGCCGGACGCAGCGACGACCGGGCGCCGTCCGGTACGCGCCGGGCACGCCGGACCGAGGCGGACCGCCGGCCGTCCCTCTGACCCCGACGGCGCCGATCCGTCTCGTCCGCGCACGGAATGCACGGCGAGCGAGCACGTTGCATCTCTATACACACGCATGAAAAGCGCGGGGTGTGAGATCCGCTCCCCGTGGCAGTGAAGGGAAGTAGTCTCATGGCTCGTTTCGACGGCAAGGTAGCGATCGTCACCGGTGGCGGCAGCGGCATCGGCGCGGAGATCTCGCGTGAACTCGCGGCGGAGGGCGCATGCGTCGTGGTGACCGACATCAACCTGGATGCGGCGCAGACGGTCGTCGACGAGATCACCGCCGCGGGCGGCACGGCGTCGCCCTTCACGCAGAACACGGCGAAGTGGGAGGACTCCGAGGCCGCCGTCGCCTTCGCGACGAAGACCTACGGTGCCCTGCACCTCGCCGTCAACAACGCAGGCATCGGTGCTCCCCCGCAGACGATCGGCGACTACGACATCGCCGCGTGGGACCGCGTGCGCGCCGTCGACCTCGATGGCGTCTTCTACGGCCTGAAGTTCCAGCTCCCCGCGATCGTCGCCGCCGGCGGCGGTGCGGTCGTCAACATGGCGTCGGTGCTCGGCTCGGTCGGCATCGCCCAGAACGCCGCCTACGTCACGAGCAAGCACGCGCTCGTCGGCCTCACGAAGGTGGCAGCGCTGGAGTACACCGCCCAGGGCGTGCGCACGAACGCGGTCGGCCCGGGCTTCATCGACACCCCGCTGGTGCGCTCCAGCCTCTCCGCCGACGCGCTCACCGCTCTCGAGGGCGAGCACGCTTCGCGCCGCCTCGGCACCGACAAGGAGGTCGCCGCGCTCACGCTGTTCCTCCTCAGCGACGCCGCATCCTTCATCTCGGGCAGCTACCACCTCGTCGACGGCGGCTACTCGGCCCACTGACACCGGCCGACCTCCGTCAGTTGCCTCGTTCGGGCCCCTCCGCGACGCCGGACAGCCCGGCTCGGGGCAACTGACGGCAGCCGGGCGGGAATACCGCGGGCTCCGGCAGCGTCATTGACCCCATGACACAGAAGACCTGGTTCATCACCGGCACCTCCCGCGGCTTCGGACGCGAATGGGCCATCGCCGCCCTCGACCGCGGCGACCGTGTCGCGGCCACCGCCCGCGACACCTCCTCGCTCGACGACCTCGTCGAGAAGTACGGCGACGCAATCCTCCCTCTCTCCCTCGACGTGACCGACCGCGATGCCGACTTCGCGGCGGTGAAGAAGGCGCACGACACGTTCGGCTCGCTCGACATCGTCATCAACAACGCCGGCTACGGCCACTTCGGCATGGTCGAGGAGGTCGGCGAGCAAGAACTCCGCGACCAGATGGAGACCAACCTCTTCGGCGCGGTCTGGGTGACACAGGCGGCTCTGCCGATCATGCGCGAGCAGGGCCACGGCCACATCCTGCAGGTCTCGTCGATCGGCGGCATCTCGGCGTTCCCGAACGTCGGCGCCTACCACGCGTCGAAGTGGGCGCTCGAGGGCATCTCGCAGGCGCTCGCGCAAGAGGTCGCCGGCTTCGGCATCCACATCACGCTCATCGAGCCCGGCGGCTTCTCCACCGACTGGGCGGGCCCGAGCGCGCACCACTCCGACCAGAACCCGGCGTACGACGAGCTGCGCGAGGCGAGCGAGAAGGCCCGCAGCGCGCGCGCCGGCAGCGGACCGGGCGACCCCGCAGCATCCGCCGCCGCTGTGCTCAGGATCGTGGATGCTGCCGAGCCTCCCCTGCGCGTCTTCTTCGGCGCCTCTCCGATCGACATCGCCAAGGCCGACTACTCCTCGCGTCTGAAGACGTGGGAGGAGTGGGACGACGTGGCCAAGCTCGCCCAGGGCTGACGCACCGCGAAAAGAGAGGGCGACCCCGTCCACCCGGGGTCGCCCTCTCGTCGTTCTCGCTTACGAACCCGTGATGATCGGGATCGCGCGAGTCATCGGCCGGGGTTCGGGTTCGGGCTCCGGCTCACCCAACAGCAGGAACAGCCCCCCGTAGGGCGGCAGCTCGATCGGAAAGCTCTGCAGGTCGTCGACGCGCGCGAGCGTCTCGCCGCTCTCGGCGTCGATCACTCCACTGCGCGGGGTGAGGCTCTTCGAGCGCACAGTGCCCTCGATGGTCTCTCCCGAGAAGTTCAGCACCGTGATCTGCAGCGGGGCGTCGTCTCGCCGCTTGTCGCCGCCGTCGAGCCGGTGCACGAGCACCAGCATGCTCTGGTGGGCGACCTGCGGGATGTCGATCTGCGACGCGATCGCGATGTCGTGCGCGCGGCGCGTCGAGAGCACGTCGCGCAGACCCACCGCGAACGACTCGGGGTTGGTCAGCTGCGAGGGCAGCGATCCGTACAGCGACCGGGCCCGCGGCATCCCTGCGAGCGACCTCGTCGCCTCGGGGGCCACGTCGAGAAGGTCGTGCGCGCCGCGCTCGATCCACCGCGTGTCTCCGGTGGCGATGAGCGAGCCCACCTGCTCGGACGGAAGGGTCAGGGTGCCGGTGAGGTCCCACCCCGACAGCGCGAAGACACCGGGCTGCCAGGCGTTGTACTTCGCCAGCAGCAGGTGCGCATCGCGGATGGCGGGCATGTCGTCGTCGGTGATGTCGTCGAGTCGCGCCTTGCCCTGGGTGGCGGCGATCAGCGACGCCGTCGTGCACGCGATGCCGTTCTGCGTGAAGACGAGGTTGTAGTCGGCCTCGATCGTGAGGCTGTCGGTGAGGTCGGCGCGCACCTCCTCGGCGAGCTCGAGCCCGGTCACTTCGCGGTGACGGTACGTGTAGACGTCGTCGCGGTGCGTGGTCGCCCAGTGCACCAGCTCGTACGTCAGCTCGTCGTGGTTCTGCAGGCCGTGCACGAGCTGGGCGGGCTCCACACCGATCTCGAGCGCGGTGTTCAGGGCGAGACGCAGGAACTCGGTGTTGCCGGTCGCGAGAGCGTGGTGGTAGCCGGGCCGGGTGACGAAGTCGTACGACAGGTCGGCGCCGACGGCTCCGGTGTCGCGGATGTCTTCGATCGTGAGGTTGAGCTCCTGGAACGTGAACCCGCCGACCTTGCGCACCATGCTCGCGATGATGTGGTTGGCCGCGTGCGAGAGGGGATGCCCCTCCGACCATGCGGGGAGGCCCTCGGTGCTCTTCTCCACACCGAGGAAGCCGTTCGCGTCGAGCCGCAGGGCGCTCGTTCCCAGATCGCCGAGCGAGTGCAGCGCGTCACCGATCACGAGCTTCATGCCCGAGAAGGTGGGGTCGAGCCAGTTGATCGACGGCTGCCCCTCCTTGAAGTAGTGGAGGTAGACCCACCGGCGCTCGACCCCGTCGACACCGGTGACGGCCGCGGTGGCGCTCCAGTTCGTCTCCTTCACACCGACCGTGTAGAAGATGACGCGCTGCAGCTCGCCGATGATGTACCCGCGCTCGCTGAGCTCGCGCTCCTGGTCGCGGTCGAGGTTGACCGAGTCGCGACCGTCGGGGATGACCGGGAGCAGCCCCCAGTCCTCCGGCGGGATCTCGACCATGTGGTAGATGCCCGGATAGTCCTTGTACGCCATCTCGGCGAGGCGGAAGTCGGCACCCTTGCCCGTGTGCCCGGGCACGATGTCGTCGATGACGCTGCCGCCGTGGCTGTCGGCCACGTCGGCGAGACGCCGGAACGAGGCCTCGTCTCCGAACTCCGGGTCGATCTGCGTGCTGATCCGGTCGAAGTGCCCGTCGACGCTCGGGGTCTCCTGCCAGCCGGTGATGCCGCCGGCACGCTTGACGGGACCGGTGTGGATGCCGGTGATGCCGACCTGCTCGAAGGCCTCCCACAGAGCCTCGTCGCCGAGGGCGTGCAGGAACGACTCGCCCGGGCGGGTGATCAGCGACAGCGGATAGGCCGTGAACCACACGTCGCTCGTCTCGATGGCCCGTCGGGCATCGGGGCGGGCGTAGGGGTTGCGCCACATCGAGGGTTGGCCCGACAGCTGCCGTCCGAGCACATCGGCGTCCTTCAGCATCGACTGCCGCACGAGCCACTCGATGTAGGCGGGGTTCGTTCCGTTCGCGGTTCGCGGGTCGGTCGCGAAGCGCCGCAGCGTGCCGCCGCGCATCTGGTCGCGGGGGCGGAGCCGGCGGGGTCTCGCCGGGTAGCGCTGTTCGTCGTAACTGATCTCGGTCGTATCACGCTCGACGATGTCTTCGTCCTCGACGGGTGTCGAGTCGCGCTCGATGGGTTCGTCCACGGAGGGTCCTTCCCAGGCAGCACAGCACAGCATTCAGGTGGTCACGATCGTATCCGCGCGCGAGACGCGAGCAGGTGGAGGTTGACCCTGCCGACGCGACCCGATAGGTCGCGCGGGCCGACGGCGCAACCCTGCGCGGTCGGGCGCGATCACCGTGTTGACTGGCCCGATGGCACTCTGGGTCGACCACGCGATGTGGTGGCACGTCTATCCGCTCGGCTTCGTCGGAGCCCCCATTCGTCCGGAGGGTGACGAGACGGATGCGGCGCAACACCGTCTCGACCGCATCGGCGGGTGGCTCGACCACATCGTCGAGCTGGGGCTGAACGGTCTCGCCCTCGGCCCGGTGTTCGCCTCGACCACGCACGGCTACGACACGATCGACCACTTCCGCATCGATCCCCGTCTCGGCGACGACGCCCATTTCGACCGACTCGTCGCCGCCGCGCACGACAAGGGCGTGCGGGTGCTGCTCGACGGGGTCTTCAACCACGTCGGTCGGGCGCACCCCGCCTTTTGTGCGCTCGAGCAGAACGGACCGGATGCCGCGACGGCCGACCTGTTCCGCGTGGACTGGAACGGGTGGGAGCCCGGCGCCCCCGTGGCGGCGGAGGTGTTCGAGGGGCACGACGCCCTCGTCGTGCTCGACCACTCCTCGCCGGCCGTCGAACAGCTCGTCGTCGACGTGATGACGCACTGGCTCGACCGCGGCGCGGACGGGTGGCGTCTCGACGCCGCCTACGCGGTCGACCCCGCGTTCTGGGCGCGCGTGCTCCCCCGGGTGCGCGCGCAGCATCCGGATGTCTGGATCACCGGCGAGGTCATCCACGGCGACGCGGCCGCCATCGTGACGGAATCGACGATGGACTCCCTCACGCAGTACGAGCTGTGGCAGGGGATCTGGCACGGCCTCTCCGACGCGAACCTCTTCGAGACGACGCACGCGATCGAGCGCAACAACGCGCTGCTCGAGACCTTCGTGCCCACCACGTTCATCGGCAACCACGACGTGACCCGCATCGCCTCCGCCGTCGGCGACGCGCGGCACGTTCCGCACGCCGTCGTGCTGCTCTGCATCCTCGCGGGCACGCCGATGATCTACGCCGGCGACGAGTACGGGCTGCGCGCGGTGAAAGAGGAACGCCTCGGCGGCGACGACGCGGTACGCCCGGAGTTCCCCCCGGCACCCCCGGCGGATCCGACGACGCTGCCGGGCGCGGAGGCCGATGCTGCCACCGTGCTCGCGGTGCACCAGGAGCTGGTCGCCCTCCGACGACGGCACCCGTGGCTGCGCACCGCGCAGACCGACGTGGTGCACGTGGCGAACACCGCGGTGTCGCTGCGGACCGCCACCGGCACCGACGCGCTCGTCACCGTGCTGAACCTGGCCGACGAGTCAGTATCGCTCCCGGCGGCCGGCGCGACGTCGGTGGCGGCGGGGACGGCGACGATCGCGGGCGCCCAGGTCGAGCTCGCGCCGCACGGCTGGGCCGTGCTCGGCAGCTGAGAAACGCGCCACCGGACTCGGGCGACGTGACGCCGCATCCGCACGCCTGCCGAGCTCGGTGGACCCGCGCGGATATGATCGCGGGGCGGGAAATGGGGGGGTAACGATGACGTCGTCACGCGGTGAACGGGTGCGCGCGCGACGCGCCGTCTACCGGGCGCGCCGGTTGTGGGTCTTCGGATCGCTCGCCGCGGTGATCGTGCTCGCGGCCGGTGGCATCTTCACCGCCATGGCCCTTGCCCAGTCCGCGGGGTCGGGTGCGACGGCAGAGGCCGAGCCCGCAGCATCCGAGTCGTCCACTCCGGTTCCCGAAGAGACGCCCCTCACCCCCGCCCAGACGTTGCTGGCCTCCACGACCGACCCGCAGGCCTGTGCGGTGCAGTTCGCCGGCGAGGCCATCGCGCACGACCCCGTGCTGCAGACCCAGGGGGCGTTGTACTCCGCGCTCCCGATCCCCCGCGCGGAGGGCAAGGTCTTCGCGGGCTGGTACGCGAGCGAGGCGGATGCTGCGGCCCTTACGACGGCGGCGCGGGTGAACGGCTCAGACGCGGTGTCGTGCGTCGACCGGCAGGTCACGCTGCACGGCGCGTGGACGACCCCGGAGGTCAACGCCGCCGAAGACGCGGGGATCCCGATCCTCATGTACCACCAGTTCACGGCGAACCCCGAGGGTGAGAACAACTCGCTCAAACTGAACTACGCCTACATCGGCGACTTCGATGCGCAGATGGCCTACATCGCCTCGTCGGGGTTCTACCTCCCGACCTGGGACGAACTGAGCGCGTTCATCGACGGCGCGCTCTTCCTGCCCGAGCACTCGGTGATCGTGACCGACGATGACGCGCACCAGACGTGGCTCGACCTCGCCGCTCCCGTCGTGGAGAAGTACAAGGTGATGACGACGTCGTTCGTCATCACGAAGTGGCGCACCGAAGGATCGCCCAACCCCTACGTGCTGCAGCGCTCTCACACCCAGGACATGCACGAGGCCGGTGAGAACGGCAAGGGCCGGATGGTCAATTGGACCGCCGACCAGATCGCCGCCGACCTCGAGCAATCGGCCCAGATCCTCGGGGTGAAGGAGGTCGTCGCCTACCCGTTCGGGCACTACAACGACACCACGAAGCGGGGTGTCGCCCAGGCCGGATTCGAGATGGGGCGCACGATCGAGCAGGGATACGTGCGGATCGGCACCGACAAACTCGCCCTCCCCTGCATCCGGATCAACTACGGAATGACCGTCGACGATCTGGCCGGTCTCATCGGCTGATCGCCCGCGCCCGCGGAAAGACGCCCTTTTCCCACCTGTGGGCGCCCATAGCCGCGTCTCAGGAACCCCCGTTAGGCTGAACCGTCCTTGGCACCAGCAGATCGAGAGTCCTTTATGGATGTGTCCGTCATCGTCCCCACGTACAACGAGGGGCCGAACGTTCGGGAGCTTCTCCGACGCCTCGACGCAGCTTTGACCGGCACCGCGTTCGAGGTGGTGTTCGTCGACGACTCCACCGACAGCACCCCCGACATCATCCGCGAGGCCGCGGCGAAGACCGACACCCCGGTGCGGCTCATCCACCGGGAGCACCCCACCGGCGGCCTCGGCGGCGCCGTGGTCGAGGGCATCCAGGCGTCGACGTCGGAGTGGTGCCTCGTCATGGACGGCGATCTGCAGCATCCGCCCGAGGTCATCCCCGACATGCTCGCCCGCGCCCAGCGCGGTGACACCGACGTCGTCGTCGCCTCGCGGTACACCGCCGGCGGCACGTCAGACGGACTCGCCAACGCGGTGCGCACCGGGGTCTCCCGCGCGTCGACGCTGCTGACGAAGGCGATGTTCCCCCGCAAGCTGCACGGCTGCTCCGACCCGATGACCGGCTTCTTCCTCGTGAACCGCCCGGCCATCGACGTCGAATCGCTGCGCCCGCGCGGATTCAAGATCCTCCTCGAGATCCTCGCGCGCAAGCAGATGCGCGTCGCCGAGGTGCCGTTCGACTTCGCCGAGCGCTACGCGGGCGAGTCGAAGGCGTCGTTCACGCAGGGCATCCGCTTCCTCACGCAGCTGACGATGCTGCGCTTCGGCCGCATGTCGGCCTTCGCGCTCGTCGGCGGCGTCGGCGCGCTGGCGAACCTCGGCATCATGTGGGCCCTCATCGGCTTCGGCATGGAGTACATCTGGGCCTCGATCGTCGCGAGCATCGTGACGATCATCGGAAACTTCCTGCTGCTCGAGTACCTCGTCTTCGCCGACATGCGCGAAGACTCGGGGCTCATGCGGCATCGCTTCCTCAAGTCGTTCACGTTCAACGGCCTCGAGGCGATCGTCCGCATCCCCGTGCTGTGGGTGCTCGTCGAGCGCACGCACATCCCGAGCGTTCTGGCCGCCGCCCTCACGCTCGTCGCCGCGTTCGTCGTGCGGTTCCTCTTCCACGCGCTCGTGGTCTACGCACCCCGCAAGCAGCGCGGCGCGAAGGCGGAGGAGTCGCAGACTCCTCTGGCCGACGAACTCGCCCTCTAACGCCGCCGTCGCCCGCACGAGGGCTTCGCGAGCTGCGCCCTCCCCCAGACGCGGGCAATCGGCCCGCACGCGGGCTTCGCCGCGCGCAATGCCCGCGCCCCGCCCGAAAGCCCGCGTCTCGCGACGCCGGCGAGACGGGGCCTGCGGGCAGCCCGACGACGGGCTTCGATCGCCGGAGGTTCGCGCTGGACAAACGACCCGTCGACGAATAAGTTGTGGAGCACAACGAATAGACGGCAGTGCAGCCGAGACCCGCGAAAGATGCTCCATGAACTCGTCACTCATCGATCCGAACTTCGTCATCACCGACGAAGCACTCCTCAGAAGCAGGTTCCACGACGTCACTCCGCTCGCGACGCTGAAGAGCCTTCCCTCCCTCGATGCGCATGCGCGAGCGTTCATCGCACTGTCGCCGTTCCTGTGCATCGGCACGCAGAACGCTGACGGTGACGCCGATGTCAGCCCTCGCGGAGACCCGGCGGGTTTCGTGAAGGTGCTCGACCCCACCACCCTGGCGATACCCGACCGCCCCGGGAACAACCGGCTCGACAGCCAGGTCAACATCCTTACCAACCCCCACGTAGGGCTGCTCTTCATCATCCCGGGCTTCGACGACACACTGCGGGTCAACGGGCGAGCGACGCTGACTGTCGATCCGGGCATCCTCTCGGGCTTGGAGGCGAAGGGCCGCGCCCCCAAGCTCGCCATGATCGTGGAGGTCGAAGAGGTCTTCCTCCACTGCGCCAAGGCATTCCGTCGGTCGCATCTGTGGGATGCATCGCGCTTCCGCGACCGCGCAGAGCTGCCCTCCCTGTCGAAGATGATCCTCGACCAGACCACCGGCGCTCCACAGACCGACGACGAGATGCGCGCCATCGACGCTGACCTCGAGATCGAGTACGCGAAAACCCTCTACTGAGGCCCGCCCCACCTTCCGCGCACCCCAAGGAGAGCCATGCGCGAACACACGATCGACGAATCGTTGCCCACCGACGACGCCGAACCTGTCGAGGTGACCCCGCTCGGCGGCAGCTACGTCACGACGACGGCCACCAGCATCCACACCTTCGGCCGATACACCGACACCGACTTCGCACCGCCCCGACGGCAGCACGACCCGAGCCGACGACAGCGTCGCCGCGGCTGATCACGCCCCGCGTTCGCCCTCCTCCAGACGCGGGCAATCGGCCCGCACGCGGGCTTCGCCGCGCGCAGTGCCCGCGCCCCGCCCGACAGCCCGCGGCTCGACCGGCGTGCGCGACGCGAATCGCTGCCACGGGAGCGGCGCGCATAGGATGCGGCTGGAACTCCCACGAAAGGGGACGCAGTGCCGGATACGGATTCGCGGACGACCTGGGTGCTCGTGGACGGGGAGAACATCGACGCCACCCTGGGCGCCTCGATCCTCGGCCGGCGGCCGCAGCCCGACGAGCGGCCCCGGTGGGACCGCCTCGTCTCCTTCTCGGAACGCGTCTGGGCGCAGCCCGCGCAGGGAGTGTTCTTCCTCAACGCCTCCGCCGGCATCCCGATGCCGTTCGTACAGGCGTTGAAGGCGATGGACTACGTCGTCGTGCCGCTGTCGGGCGGGCCCGACGAGAAGATCGTCGACATCGCGATCCAGCGCACGCTCCGGGCGATGCGCGACCGCGACGCCGACGTGATGCTGGTGAGCCACGACGGTGACTTCCTGCACGACCTGTCCGACCTCATCGGCTCTCCTCGGCGGGTCGGCATCGCCGCGTTCTCGGAGTTCCGAAACGCCGGGTTCGCCTCCATCCCGGGGCTGGAGAAGTTCGACCTCGAATACGACGCCCGGGTGTTCGACGCCCCGCTGCCGCGGATCCGCGTCATCCCGATCGACGAGTTCGACCCGAGCGCGTTCCTCGGCTGAGGCCGATCGCCCGGCGGGCGTCCAACCCGGCGTAGCCTGGAGCGATGACTTCGGATACTCCCGTGAAGATGTTCGGCGCCCAGTGGTGCATCGACTGCCGCCGCACGAAGAAGCAGCTCGACGAGCTCGGCATCTCGTACGAATACGTCGACCTCGAGGCCGACCCCGCCGCCGCTGATGTCGCCCGCGAGATCTCGGGCCGCACGCAGATCCCCGTCGTGGTCTACCCCGACTCGTCGCACCACGTCGAGCCGTCGAACGCCGACGTCGAGGCCAAGCTCCGCGAGCTCGCCCTCATCTGAGGCTCCCGCCGGAGACACCCGGAGCGCGTGATGGCGGAATCGACAGCGCAGATCGTCCCCTACGCCGATCGGATCGACGCCGACATCGCCGCGCTCGAGACGGGTGCCCGGCTGTGGACGGTGTTGACGGTCGCCCAGCGCGCGCGACTGCTCGGCCGTCTGCACGAGACCGTCGGCGCGGTCGCGAGCGAGTGGGCCGACGTCGCCGCAACGTCGAAGCAGCTCGGTCGGCAGCACCCGCTCCGCGGCGAGGAATGGCTCACCGGCCCGTATGCGACGCTCGGCGCGCTTGAGGCCGCCCGGGCGACGCTCGAGAAGCTCGCCGCGGGCCGCGCTCCCCTCGACGGGGTGCGCCTCGACGACGCCCCCGGCGGCCGGCTCCGCGCGCGCGTGCTGCCCGCGCAGCCGATCGACCGACTGCTGCTCTCGGGGTTCCGCGGCGACGTCTGGCTCGAACCCGGAACCTCGCGAGCAGAGGCCCGGGATGCCGCGGGCCTCGCACAGCTGCACCCTGACGCGTCGGGCGGGGTCGGGCTCGTGCTGGGCGCGGGGAACGTCACATCGATCCCGGTGCTCGACGTGCTGTACGAGCTGCTGTCGGCCAACCGGGTGTCGCTCTTGAAGGTCAACCCGACGCAGGACGCCCTCGTGCCCGTCTTCGAGCGCGCCCTCGCGCCGCTCATCGAGCCGGGGTTCCTGCGGATCGTCCGCGGCGGCGGCGACGTGGGCGCGTACCTCACGCAGCATCCGGCCTTCTCTCACGTGCACATCACGGGGTCGGCGGCCACATTCGACGCGATCGTGTGGGGCACCGGCGACGAAGCCGCCCGTCGACGCGAGGCAGACGACCCGAAACTGACCACGCCCATCACGGCCGAGCTCGGCGGGGTCGCGCCGGTGATCGTCGTGCCGGGCCGATGGAGCGACGCCGACCTGCGCTTCCAGGCCGAGCACATCGCGACGATGCGACTGCAGAACAGCGGGCACAACTGCATCGCCGGACAGGTCGTCATCGTGAGCTCCGAGTGGCCGCAGCGGGCGGCGTTCCTCGACGCACTCCGCACCGCCTACGACGCCGCCCCTGCGCGACCGGTCTGGTACCCGCGCAGCGACGAGAAGGTGCACTCCGCGGCATCCGACTACCCGACCGCACGGCGCGACGCAGACGGGTCGCGGATGCTGGTGGAACTGCATGCAGGCGATGACCCGACCGCCCTGGAGACCACCGAGTACTTCGCCCCCGTTCTCGGGGTGGTCTCGCTCGCCGGCACCGGGCAGCGCTTCCTCGACGCGGCCGTCACGCACGCGAACGAGCGTCTCACCGGCACCCTCGGCGCGAACGTGCTCATCGACCCCGCGACCGAGGCATCGCTCGGCGCCGGCTTCGATCGGGCGATCGCGTCGCTGCGGTACGGCGGCATCGCCATCAACGCGTGGACGGGCGTGTCGTTCACCGTGCCGCAGCTGAGCTGGGGCGCCTTCCCGGGCGGCTCTCTGCACGACGTCGGCAGCGGCCTCGGCGTCGTTCACAACGCGCTGCTGCTCGATCGTGTGGAGCGGTCGGTGCTGCGCGGACCCTTCCGGCCGTTCCCGCGGTCGATCGGAGCGCTCACCCAGCGCAAGGGCGTCTTCACCGTGCTGCCGAAGCCACCGTGGTTCGTGACCGCGCGCACCGGAACCGCGGTGAGCGCAAGACTCGCGCACTTCCGCGCCCGCCGCAGCTGGCCCGGTCTGCTCATGACCCTTGCTCGGGCCTTCCGCGCCTAGCGGCCCGCCGGAGGCTCCCCGCATACCGCAGGCGCCCTCGTCCCTCAGAATGCAGGAGTAATCGGGCCTCGGGGGCACGGCAGACACCCCCGACGGCGATTTCTCCTGCATTGTGTGCGTGAACTCGACCACACTCCGGGGTCGACGCGTCACAACGCCGCGCGCGTGCGGGTCCTATGCTCGTGTCGTGCTCGACCCCCTCCTCATCTTCGTGGGCGCGGTCGTCGTGATCTGCCTCGCGACCGCGTTCGGCCCGCGCTTCAACCTCGCCGGCCCGCTGATCCTCATGGCGCTCGGCCTCGGCGTCAGCCTGCTGCCGTTCGTGCCGGCGCTCGAGATCGACCCCGAGCTCATCCTGGTCGTCGTGCTGCCGCCTCTGCTGTACTCGGCCGCGGTGCAGTTGCCGGCCATCGAGTTCCGCCGCGACTTCGGACCGATCGCCGGGCTCTCGGTGCTTCTCGTGGTGGTCAGTTCGATCGTGCTCGGCCTGTTCTTCGCCTGGTTGATCCCCGGCCTCGGCATCGCTCTCGGGATCGCCCTCGGCGCCATCCTGAGCCCCACGGATGCCGTGGCCACCTCGATCGCGAAACGTCTGGGCATCTCGACCAGGGTCGTCACCCTGCTCGAGGGCGAGAGTCTGCTGAACGACGCCACGGCCCTCGTGCTGCTGCGCACCGCGATCGCGGCGGTGGCCGGCGGATTCGCCCTGGGCGACACCGTCTTCGCCTTCGCCCAGGCCGTACTCGTGGCCGTGCTCGTCGGCGCGGTCGTCGGCTGGGTGAACCTGCGCGTGCGGGCCTGGGTGGCCCACTCCGCGGCGAACACGGCCCTCAGCTTCACCATCCCCTTCATCGCCTACCTGCCGTCGGAGCACCTGGGCGGATCGGGACTGGTCGCGGCGGTGGTCGCGGGCATCGTCACCGGACAGGGCGCGGCACGCTGGTTCACCCCCGATGAACGCATCTCCGACCGCCTCAATTGGCGAACGGTCGAGCTGCTGCTCGAGGGTGCGGTGTTCCTCGTGATGGGTCTCGAACTCAAAGAGATCGTGCAGCGCAACCTCGAGCGCGACCAGGGTCTCTGGCAGGGCGCGTGGCTGGCCGTCGCCGCTCTCGCCATTGTGCTGATCGTGCGGAGCGCATACGTCGCGATGCTCATCTGGCTGCAGGGGCGACGGCGGAGGCGTCACGGGCGCACCCGCGAACGCGTCGAGGCCATGGACGGCCGGCTCGACCAGTTCGAAGCCAGACTCGACGCCGGCCCGCCGGAGGTCGGTCGGGGCCAGGGTCGTGGTTCCGATCGTCCGACGCGGCGGTTCGACATGGCCCACGCGCGGCGCCGTCTCGAGATGGGGCGCTCGCGCCTGCGGCGTCTCGTCGCCGACCTCGACTACTACCGCGACACCCCGCTCAACTGGCGGCACGGTTCGGTCATCGTCTGGGCCGGCATGCGCGGCGTTGTCACGCTCGCGGCCGCCCAGACCCTGCCCCGCGACACCGTCGAGCGGCCCCTGCTCATCTTCGTCGCGTTCCTCGTCGCGGTTTTCAGCCTCTTGCTGCAGGGGCTCACGCTGCCGGGGCTCGTGCGCATGCTCGGCCTCACCGACGACAAGGCCGAGGGCCCCACACGCGAGGAGCAGCAGGCGCTGAACGCCGAACTGCGCGTGGCCGCCGGCGAGGCGGTCGCCGCCGGCAAGCTCCAACGACGCGACGGGCGGCCCTTCCCGGAGAACATCGTGCGGGTCGTCGGGGCGCGCATGACGCAGCCGCCCGACGAAGACGTCGACGCGCGCACGCAGGAGGTGCTCGAGCTGCGTCTCGCGATCATCGAAGTGATGCGCGCACGCCTCGGGGAGCTCTCGCACGACGGCCGACACGCGACAGCGGCGCTCCGACACGCGCTGGCCGAGCTCGACGCCGACCAGCTCAGCCTGGAGCTGCGCCTCGACAACGCCGAATAGCATCACCCCCTCTGCTCGATAGTGCGATCGGGGGTGGCGTCCCGCACAATGGAGGGAGCGGGAGGGTGTCATGACGAAGACGACGGATGCTGCGCAGTCGCACGATCCGGTGACGGACGACGCACTGACGAGTCCCCTCCACCTGCCCCACGTCGCGGCCGATTGCCCGAAGTGCTTCACCGAGTTGCAGCGCGACCGCGACTGGTGGCTCGCCCGTCCGGCCGGATCTCGGCTCGTCGGCCTCGTGGTCTCACGCCCCGGCATGCCCTCCGTGGTCGAGCAGCGCGACGACCTGACGCGGTTCGGGGTGCCGATCGAGGGATTCCGGCACCCGGCGCCCGAGACGCTCGAGGTGTGGCCCGACCGCCTGACCCGCTTCTTCGACACCCTGTCGCGAGGTGACGTGCTGGTCGTCGCCAACGTGCATGCCCTCGGCGCGACGCTCGAGCAGGAGACCCGGGCCGTCGCCGACCTGCACGCCCGCGGCGTCATGGTGAAGGTGCTCGGCCACGGCGGCCGGCATCTGTTCGACACCGGCCGCTGACCGCTTCGTCAGTCGGAGGTGACGCGGGCCGTGCCCGCCGCCACGTCGACGCTCACCGAGTGAGATGAACCGGTGTTCGTCCGCAGCCGGTTGTCGAACGAGCCCGCCTCCACGTTCGCGGTGACGGCGTACTCCGCGTCGGGCAGCGTCAGGGTCGCCGCGCCCGCACTCACCGACAGCCGCACGTCATCGGGCGCCGCGCCATCGAGCACGGCCTGAAGCCTGCCCGCCGAGATAGACAGGTCGGCGGTGCGCACCCCCGCGAGTTCCAGGTCGGCAGCGCCGGCGCCCAGATCGACGGTGAGGTCTTCGGCACTTCCCGACGCGGTCACCTGCCCCCCGCCCATGTCGATAGAGAGCCGATCGAACGCCCCCTCCAGGCTGAGCCCGCCCCCGCCGAACGACACCTTCGCATCGATGCCGCTCGCCTCGAGCGAGCGAGGCAGCGTCAGGGTCGCCGTACCGCCGCCGCCCCCGCCGAACCACAGCCCGAAGGTATTCGGCGACACCACCCGGAGCGTGTCGCCCTGCCGTTCGAGACGCCAGTCGCTGCCTCGCACGCTCTGAAGATCGAGCGTCGCCTCGGCGGCGGTGCCGAAACGCACCGAGAACGACGTCGCATCGACATCGAGATCGAGTGAGCGCACGCCCGCGACGTCGAGCGACGTCGTGCCTGTATGCCCCGAAGCGGAAGCGAGAGCGGGCACCGCGGCGCTCGCGACGGTGGCCGCCACGACCGCGACCCCGAGGGCGGCGGTGAGCAGCGCGATCACCCTCGGCGCGGTGCGCCCGCCGTGATGGGGGGCCCGCATCGGCGGGCTGTCCGCCGGCGGCGGCGGGGAGATCTCGGTGGTCATCGTGCTGCTCCTGTCTGCGGCGTCGTGCCGCCGTGCTCGAGATGGACGAGCGCTGCCTGCACTCGGCGATTGCCCGACTCGTCCTGCTCGAGTCCGAGTTTCTGGAAGATGGCGGTGATGTACTTCTCCACGCTCGCCTCTGAGACGAACAGCGCGCCAGCGATCGCCTGATTCGAGCGCCCCTCGGCGATGAGCGCGAGAACCGCGCGTTCGCGATCGGTGAGCCGCTGCATCCGCGCATCGCGGCTGCGCCGACCGAGCAGCTGGGCGACGACCTCGGGGTCGAGCACCGTCGCCCCCTCGGCGATGCGGCGGAGCGTATCGAGGAAGTCGGAGACGTCGGCGACCCGGTCCTTCAGCAGATAGCCGAAGGCGCCCCCTCCCCCCGCGATGAGGTCGCTGGCATAGCGCTCCTCGACGTACTGCGAGAGCACGACGACCGGGAGGGTCGGATGCTGCGCACGCAGCCGCACCGCGGCGCGGATGCCCTCGTCGGTGAAGGACGGCGGGAGCCGCACGTCGAGGATGCAGAGGTCGGGCACATCCCGGGCGACCGTCTGGTCGAGCCCGTCGGCGTCGGCGAGCGCCGCGATCACCTCGTGGCCGGAGTCGTCGAGCAGACGGACGAGGCCCTCACGAAGGAGCACGGAGTCCTCGCAGATCAAGATACGCATCGCACGGTCCTCACGTCGGTCGCGTCGGCTTCGGTCAGCGAGGTGGTGATCACGATGCGCACGGGACGCTCACCTCCAGGGCGGTCGGGCCGCCGTTCGGACTGTCGAGGCGGAAGGTTCCGCCGGCGGCGGCGATGCGGTTCGCGATGCCGTCGAGGCCTCCGCCCGGAAGGATGCGGGCGCCGCCGAGTCCGTCGTCCTCGACGCGGGCCCAGAGGCTGCCGTCCTCGCGGCTGCGCACGACCACCCGCACGCCCGTCGCCCGGGAGTGCTTCGCCGCGTTCGTGAGCGACTCCGCGATCGCGAAGTAGGCGGCGGCCTCGGCGGTGCGTCC
The DNA here is from genome assembly GCF_003095395.1 of Microbacterium sp. Gd 4-13. Classification (GTDB taxonomy): domain Bacteria; phylum Actinomycetota; class Actinomycetes; order Actinomycetales; family Microbacteriaceae; genus Microbacterium. The sequence continues at coordinate 413,076 of NZ_QEIJ01000002.1, read as the reverse complement.
GCATCGCCCGTCGATGCGGACGTCGAGATGCACGGGCACGTGCGAGCGAGCAGCGAGCGCCGAGAGCGCAGCATCCAGCCCCCGGTCGTCGAGCACCGAGGCGTGGATGCCCCGCGCGAGCTGGCGGAGTTCGGTGATGGCGGCCTTCGTCGAGGTGTGCGCCTCTTCGATGAGCGCTTTGGCCGCGGTCGGGTCGTCGTCGATCTTCTGCCGGGCGAGTCCCAGCGTCATTCCCACCGAGACGAGCCGTGGCTGCACGCCGTCATGGAGGTCGCGCTCGATGCGCGTGCGCTCGACCTCGGAGGCCCGGATCGCGCCGGCACGCTGAGCCCCGGCCTCTCGCGCCTCGGCGGCCAGCTGGGTCTCTCGCGAGGGGACCATGATCAGACGCGACAGCACGCCGTGCAGTAGAGCGAGGCCGATGATCACCGCGACCGAGAACAGCGCGACGATCGGTCCGACCAGCGGCGCCCAGGTGACGGGAACGTCGAGTCCGAACATCGAGACCGTCTCTGCGTAGAGGGGTGCGAAGGCGATGGTGACGCCCGTGGCCGCGACCGTCACCAGGGTGACGACCAACGCACCGAGGATCGTCGAGATGGCGAGGTTCGCGATCGCTCGCCAGACCGAGGGGTCGATCGCCTGACGCCAGAACATGCCGAGCACCCCGGCGAAGCCCGGTTGCGTCGGTCTGCGAGCCGACAGCGGGGGGAGGCCGAAGCCGTAGAGGCCGTCGATCCGGGCGTTCTCGAGCCACGCGACGGCGAACAGCACGTAGGCCAGCGCGATGAGCACGATGATGCCGACACCGGCGGCGAAGACGAGACCCAACCCGCTCGCCAGTGCGGCGAAGAGGCCGATGAAGACGAACGGTCCGACGACCCCGAGGGCGGCGAGCTGCGCCGCGGCACCCGCGACGCGCAGCGGGCGAGCGGTCGATGACACGGCGGGGTCGTCGAGCCGGGTCGCCACGGGGGCGGATGCTGCGGGGGAAGCCGCGGCGGGGGCCGGGAGCGGCGGCGGGGCGGTCGTCTGCGAACTCATACCCCCACGGTAGGACGCGTGCCGCGCCGGGGCCGCCGAGGCATCCGGAGCGCTTCTTCGGGGTATCCCGAAGGCGCCCGGGCTGCGAGCAGTGTCGGAGGAGATGCGCACTGGGGAGGGTGCGCGCATCGGAACGGCCCTCCGGAACGCACATCTCCTCCCGAACGCACGGTCGATCGAAGCGACGTGAGCGCCGCGGCTAGAAGAGCCCGGTGGCGGAGAGGTCGGCGCGCAGCACGGGCACGATGTGCTCGGCGTACGCGACCGTCAGGTGCGATTCGTCGTAGCGGATCGGCATGCCGCCCGCGAAGGCCGGGCACACCCCGTCGACGCAGCTGAAGTCGAGAGATGCGATGGCGTGGTCGCCCGTCTCGGCGGCGACGGCCTCGGCGGCGGCCTGCATGTCGTTCCACGTCGGGTCGACGGCCGTGGTGCAGTTCGCGGGAGCCGACAGCGGCGAGTAACAGCGCGACAGGTCACCGCCCCTCGGCGGCGGGGCCAGATACACGGTGCGCCCGGCCGCACCGTACGCACCGACTTCCGCCCGCGAGGCGCGGAGGAGGTCGCCGGCCGAGAGGTTGCGCCCGTCGATCGTGTGGGCGAGGGTGTAGGCGTTCGAGACGACCACGAGGTCGGCCGGGTCGGCCGCGATCATGGCGCGCACGTCGACCTTGCGCTGCGGGCACGCGGCCATCACGCCCGCGCCGTCGTTCTGCACGAGCACGTCGGTGAAGCGGCATCCGTACAGGCCGACCGTCGTGACGCGCCACTGACCGCCGCTCTCCTCGGCCAGCTTCTTGAACGCGGGCGCGTAGGCCATGGCGCTCGAGTCGCCCACGAGGTACATGTGCCGGGGCGCACCGCCGTCGCCCCAGGTGCAGCGCCCGAGCTCGATGCCGCTGTCGGGCGAGAAGCAGTCGCGCGCGGGGTTGGCGCTGGATGAGCGTTGCATCACCTCGTCGAGCGACGGCCGCAGCGCCGGCCACTGCGTCGCCGACACCGCCGCGGCGAGCTCGGCCTGCACGGTCGCAACGGGGTCGTCCGCCGGAGCCGCGACAGTGTCGGCGGGTACGGGAGCGATCGGGGCGATCGTGGGCGAGCCGAAGGTCACCATCGTCATCAGCACGACCACGCCCGCACCGATCGCGAGTCCGGCCGCGCCCAGGCCGAACTGCGGTCGAAAACGCGCACGCCACTGCGCCCACGCGGAGGAGGTGGGCGGTGTGCCGGGATCAGACGACGCGGATGCTGCGACGACGGCGCGCGCCACCGTCTCCGGCGCGCGCGGGGGCTCCACGATCGGAGGTCGTGCGAGGTGGGCCTCCGGTGACGCCCCCGATTCGATCGCGAGCCGGGCGGCCGGGCGCGGGCGCGAGCCGGGGTAGTACCGCGTTCCCGGGGTCCACCCCTCGGGACGCGTCGACGGCAGGCGCGCGATGACCGGTGCCGCCTCGGGCTCGACGGCCGGCGACACGGCGTCGGGCTCGACAGCGGACGGCGCGGGAGCAGCATCCACCGCCGTCCCGCGCAACCACGGCGAGCGGTGCAGGGGCTGTTCGACGAGGAAGTACCCGCTCGCCGTGAGCACGACGATCGTCGTCACGACGATGAGCGTCGACTCCGCCCCGACCGGCAGGAGCACCGCGGCGAAGACGATGACGGGGAAGTGCCAGAGGTACAGCGAGTACGAGATGTCGCCGACGAACACGCTGACGGGGTTCGTCAGGGGGAAGAGGTGACGCTGACGGGGGTCGCCGCCGACGCCGCCCGCGATGACCAGCACGGCAGCCGCCACCGGGAGCGCAGCCCAGGGCGCGGGGAAGGGCATCGTGTCGGGGTCGACGATCAGGAACGACCACACCACGCCCGCCGCGCCGAACCACCCCAGCATCCAGCGGACGGCAGCGGGGATGCGTGCCAGCGCGGGCACGGCGACGGCCAGGAGCGCGCCGATCGCCAGCTCCCACGCGCGGGTCGCCGTCGAGAAGTAGGCGACGGTGGGATCCCCCGCCGTCTGCACCATCGCCCATCCCCCCGACACGACGACGATCGCGGCCGCGGCGACCCCGACCACGGCGCGCGCCGCACCCGTCCGCCTCGCCGCGACCGGGAGGAACAGCACGAGCAGAACCAGCAGAGCCGGCCAGACGAGGTAGAACTGCTCTTCGACCGACAGCGTCCAGAAATGCTGCAGCGGAGAGACGGCGTCGGCCGCGTGGAAGTAGTCGGTGCCCTCGGCGGCGAACCGCCAGTTGGCCACGAGAGCGAGGGCGGCGAGCGCGTCGAACAGCGTGCGGTCGGCCCGCGTGCGGTTGAAGACGACGAAGGCGACGATCACGACCGCGGCCAGCACGACCACGGCGGCGGGCAGGATGCGGCGGACACGCCGCGCGAAGAAGTCGCGGAGCGAGATGCGCCCCGTCGCCGCGAGTTCGCGGAGCAGCAGACCGGTGATCAGGAACCCCGAGATCACGAAGAACACGTCGACACCCGCGAACCCGCCGCGGGGCCAGCCGATCAGGTGGGCGAGCACGACGGCGACGACGGCGAGTGCTCGCAGACCCTGAAGGTCGCGTCGGACGGGCGTGCGAGAAGAGGAAGAGGTGCTGGTGTGGGAAGTCACTGTGTATCCGGGGAAGCCGAATGCCAGTGTAGTGACGCGGACCGAGGAGCGGGATCGCTCCCGCGTCAGCTCGTGCAGGCCGTGCTGGGTGCGGAGGCCTGGCCATTGGCACGGCGCGTGAGCACCTGGATGCAGGTCGTCCCCGAGGGGTCGGCGGCGACCGTCACGCTCGTCTCGGCCGTGCGTTCGAGCACGGGTTCGGAGCCGTCACGCGCAACGACCCCCCAGAGGTACTCGTCGCCGTCCTCGGCGGCGGGGTTCGTCCACGTGAAGGTGACGCCGTCAGGACCGGCGGAGCCGGCGAGTCCTTCGGGGGCACCGGGCGCGACGGGCACCACGTCGATCGGCCGGTCAGAGGGGGAGGCCTCGGGCGTGGGCGCGGCCGGGCCGCCGAGCACGGCCGGCAGCGAGAGCGCGAGGATCACCCCGACGACGACCACGAACGCGGCGGCCCCGAGTGCGAACCAGAGTCCACGCTTCGACCGGGCCGCCACGGGGGGCGCGGATGCCGCGGCCGTCGCACTCGTCGGAGGCAACGGGGGTGCCGCGGGCGCCGCCGTCTGCGCGGCGGACGGCGGCGGCACCGTCTCGAACCGCGACGGACCGGCCGGCAGCGGGTCGATCGCCGCCACACGCACGACCGTGGCGTCGCCGTCGCCGGAGCGTGGCGGGGCCGCGGCCTCACGACGTGAGCGCCGGGTCGCGTCGTCGGGCGCCCACTGCTCGGGCGCGGACGGGGCCGGCACGGGAGCGGGGGCGGGGTCGATGCTCACCACGCCACGCACGCGGGTGAGTCCGTCGTCGGCGTCGTCCACGACACCGGCCGGGGCGCCGTCGTCGAGGATGTCGATGGGGGTGACCGAGTGCGCGAGTTCGATCTGCACCTTCTGCAACGCCCGGGCGAACTCCAGAGCCGTCGGATAGCGGTCGGCCGGCGATTTCGACATCGCGCGCTGCAGCACCCGTTGCAGAGACGGGGGCACGTCCGAGCGACCGATCGGCGCGAGGGGCGCCGACTCGATGCGGGTGATGAGTTCGACACCGCTGTTGCGCTGCCCGGGGAGCTCGAACGGCGAACGCCCGACGAGCAGGCTGTAGACGGTGGCCCCCAGCGACCAGACGTCGGAGCGCGCGTCGCTCGTCGGCTTCTCGGCGACGACCTCCGGCGGCGACCACGGGATCGACAGACCTCCCGCGTCGCCGGCTCCGGCTGCCGAGGCGATGCCGAAGTCGGTGAGGGCCGGGCGGTTGTACTCGGTGACGAGGATGTTCGCGGGCTTGATGTCTCGGTGCAGCACACCGGCGCGGTGCGCGGTCTCCACCGCCGCGCCGACCTGCACGCCGATGCGGAGGGCTTCGGCGACGGAGAAGAGCTCGGCCCGGTACCGCACCTGCAGGTTCGGTTTCGGGCAGTACTCCATGACGAGGTACGGGCGCCCGTCCTCGGCGACACCGGCCTGGTAGATCGTGACGATCGCCGGATGCGTCGAGAGCATCGCCATGACGTTCGCCTCGGCCGTGAACTCGTCGATCGATCCCGTCGCCAAGCGGTCGGGCAGCAGCACTTTGACCGCCACCCGGCGGCGCGGAAGCTGCTGCTGGTAGAGGAAGACGTCGGCGAAGCCGCCGGAGCCCAGGAGTTCGACGGGGGTGAATCCGGCGAGCTCGGGGGGCGCCTGGGGTGCGCGACGACCGCTCACGACGGGGTCCTCGTCACGACAGTGCCTCGACGAGCACCGTCACACCGTCGCCGAGGTCGAGCACGTCACCCGGAACGAGCATGGTCGCCTCGCCGGGGTGCAGGCGCGTGGGCGCCGACCCCTGCCGCCGCAGGGTCGTGCCGTTCGTGGTCTGCAGGTCGACGGCAAGGATGCTGTCGCCCTCCGCGCGCACCTCGACGTGGTTGCGCGAGATGTCTTGCTGCGGGCTGTCGACGCCGATGAGGTGCGGCAGGTCGGCACCGGAGGCACGGGCCGACTTCGGCCGCCGCCCGATGATGACGGTGCGATCGAGCGGCACGACCTGCCCGGTCGACAGCCGCAGCCGGCCGATCGGTCCGGTCGGGGGCGGCGGCGGCACCGGGGGAATGGCGGGAGCGGGCGGCGGGACGGGGAGTCCTCCGCCGGCACGCAATCGGCGGGCCTGTTCGAGCGAGAGCGTCTCACCGTCGTGGTCACCGGGGGCCGGCGCGCCCGTGTCGGTGGGGAGTGCGGGGGTGGGGGCGGGCCCGGCGACGACGTCACGCTCTCCCCTGCCGATCACCGTCGTCGCCTCGACATCGTCGAGAGGGGCCGCCGGCACCGCGGGAGCGCTCGCGGTCGGCTTCTTCGCCACCACGGGTGCGGGTCGCACCGGCAGCGCATCGCCGCGGATGAACGGCGGGATCGAGTCGATGAGCATGCCCTCCTCGGCGGCCGGGAGCGCGGGCACGACGGGCGGGAGTTCGGGATCGGCGGCGGGGAGTTCGAGCCCGCGCACCTCATCCGCCGGCTCATGCGCGACGTCGAGCACCTCGTCGACGCTGTGCGGCTGCACGGGTTCGACGGGCCGGTACGAGTCGGCGGGAGCCGGGTGCTCGGGTGCGGCGACGGCCGGGCTCTCGCGGTCGAACGCGCGAGCCGAGACCACAACGGCCGACGCCAGCACGACGCCATCGGTGATCGGAAGGATCGTCGACCCGGCATCGCCGATCTCGAGGCGCGAGACATCGCGGATGCTGCGCTCAAACCAGGTCGAGGCGGTCGTCCCGTCGACGGTCTCGGTTCCCGACGACGTCGTGACAGTGGCCGAGAGGTCGCCGCGCGCGCTCACGCGCCAGACGTCGTCCTCGTCGACGACCACGACGAACGCGGGAAGCGCGGAGAGCGACCCACCGGCCGCCAACACGTCGACCACGGCACCGAAGCCCTCACCGGCGACGAGCCGGTCGCGAATGGCGAGGGTCGCCGCATCCGTCGTCCCGTCGCCGAGGACGGCGACACCGCGACCGGCGACGACGACGCGAAGCGTGCCTGGCGCGTAACGGACCTCGGTCATGAGCGTTCTCCCTCGTCGCGCGTTCGCACCCGGGGCAGGGTGTCTTCCTCCCCATCCTCGCCGAACTCCGCGACGGGGATGGTCGCCGTGGCGTCTCGGCGTTCGCGGGCCCGCACATCGAGCGCGTCGACGACGAGCACCGTGACGTTGTCGCGGCCGCCCGCGGCCACGGCCTCGCGCACGAGGCGGTCGGCGGCGGTCTGCGGATGCTGCTCGGAGCGGAGGATCTGGTCGATGCGCGCGTCGTCGAGCTCGGTGGGCAGGCCGTCGGAGCAGATGAGGAGGCGGTCGCCCTCCTCGGCGGGCAGCAGCCAATAGTCGGGCTCGCTGTCGCTGCCGGCCCCCAGCGCACGCGTGATGACATTGCGTCGCGAATCGACCGCCGCCGCGGCCGCGTCGAGCTCCCCGGCGTCGACGAGCTCCTGCACGACCGAGTGGTCGACGCTCACCTGCTCGAGCACTCCCTCGCTCAACCGGTAGGTGCGTGAGTCGCCGAGGTTCACCGCCAGCCAGTACCCGTCGCCGTCGATGTCGGCCACGACCACCCCGGCGAGCGTCGTACCGGCACCCGCGCCGCCGCCCTCGGGCAGCGCGTCGACGCGACGACGCGCCTCCGCGACGCTCGACTGCACGTCGTCGACGGTGAGGCTGGGGCGCCCGACGAGGCGCGCGAACTCCTCGATGACGGTGGCACTGGCCACTTCGCCCGCCTGGTGCCCGCCCATGCCGTCGGCGACGAGGAACAGCGGCGGCGCGGCGAGGTGGCTGTCTTCGTTGAGCGATCGACGGAGCCCGACGTCGGTCGCCGCACCCCAGGCCAGCGTCACCGGACCCGCGGTCACGACCGCGCTCCGTCGGTCGCAGCGCCGTCGGCATCGGCATCGGCCGCATCAGCGTCGACGGGCTCGGGCGCCGCATCCGCGTCGCTCCGGGGCGCACGGCCTCGACGTCGCTCCGGCAGCGCGAACCGGGTGCCCGCGAGGAGCGAGCGCACGTCGAGCAGCGCGCGGAGCCTGCGCCAGAATCCCGCCCGCTGGCGCATATCGCCGACGATGCCGTCGACCTCGCGCCAGAACTCCTCGACCTCTTCGGGCGACGGGTCGCGAGGGCCGAACACGTCGGCGTCGGCGCGGCGCGCGAGCGTGCTCACCTGCGGTGCGGCGAAGGCGGTGCCCACCACGACGGCGTCCTCCGTGCGGGTTCCGCCCGGGCGCACCGGGGTGCCGTAGTCGGACGACCGGTCGAGCAGTTCGTCCCACCCGCCGCTGATGCGGTCGGCCGACCTGTCGGCCGACAGACGCTGACGGCGGCGCGCCCTCTTGAGCCCGCCGATGACGACGAACGGAGCGAGCAGGAGAGCGACGACGAGGAGCACGATCAGGATGATCAGCAGGATGAACCCGATGAGGCTCGCGATGGTGTTCTCTTCGTCTTCCGAGCCGCGCTCATCCGGCACCGTCGGCGGCAGGTCCACGGGCTGCTGCTCGGGCGGCGGCGGCTGCAGCACCTGCGGCTTCGGATCGGCGCGCGGCTTGGTCGTCTGGTCGTTGGGAACCTGGTCTTCGGGCGGGGTGGGATCGAACGGCACCCACCCGAACCCGTCGAAGGCGATCTCGACCCAGGCGTGGAGGGTGTCGCCGGTCGCGGTGAAGACCGGCCCGGCCTGATCCTCGTCGGGGTAGAAGCCCATGACGACGCGGGCGGGCATGCCCAACTGGCCCGCGAGGAGCGCCATCGCGACGGCGTACTGCTCGTCGTCGCCGATCATCTGCTGCCCGCCCAGGAGCGTGGTGAGGCGCTCGGCGCCGTGGCCCGCGCGGGAGAGCACCTGGCCCTCGAGGCCATGGCTGAAGAAACCGTCCTGCGACAGGCTCTGCTGCAGGGCCCGGGCCTGCTCGATCGGCGTGTTCGCATCGGCGACCATGTCGGAGGCGATCTCGGCGAACTCGGTGGGGACGTCGTCTTGATCGGGCATGCGCACGGGCGCGAAATCGGCGTCGGCGAGCTGCTCGTCGCTCGGTGTCGCCGGCAGCAGCGCGTCGAACGTGTAGGCGACGCCGCGCTGCACCCCGGCCGTGACGACCGCCGTGCCGGTGGCGTCGTTGTAATAGGCGCTGCGGCGCAGGTCTTCCGCGCGGTCGCCCTCGAAGGCCACCGACGTCATCTGCCCGGCATCGGGAAGCCACACGGTGTCGAGGGCGTCGACCTCGACGTGGATCGTCACGGGCGTACCGGTCGCCTCGGGCGACATATTGCCCCGCACCGGCGAGAAGGCGCTCGACGAGCCGGCGCCGCTGTCGTCGGCGACGTTCAGCACGGTGCCGTCGTAGGCGTCCATGGTGGCCAGACGGATGCGAGCGTCCTCAGGGAGTCCGGTCGCGCTGAAGAGCGGTTCGTCGGGGAAGTCGCGCACGTACGCGCGGAACGACTGGAGGGGGCTCGGGTACTGGCGGATGTCGAAGGGCGGGATGACCACGTCGCGCAGCACGTAGCGGGGTTCGTTCGCCGCGGCGAGCGCGCTCGTGGCGACACCGGCCGAGGCGGCCACGGCCAGCACGACGGCGCCGGCGACGAGCCGGCGGGTGGCCACGCCCGACGACGCGGGCTCGCCCTCCTCGCCGATCGAGATCGCGGCGCGCGCGGGCTGCCAGGCCTGACGCACCGCGAGCCAGGCGATCGCGACGATCGCGAAGACGAGTCCTTGCACCAGGGGCGCGGCGGGCTGCGCGGTGCCGAGGGCGATCTGCGCGGCGAGGAACGCGGCCGCGGGGATCAGTGCCCACGCCGGCGGGCGGGCGCGCAGCGCGAGGCTCGCCGTCGACACACCGGCGATGAGCGACATGAGGTAGGGCACGAGCAGGTGCCCGTCGGATGCGGCCACGGGCGCGACCGTCGTCAGCAGGGCCTTCCACGACGTGACGACCCCCGCGCCCAGCTGGGCGAGCGTGTCGATCGAGGGGATGACCCCGAGGATCGCGGTGTGCGGCAGAGCGAGGGCGGCGCCGAAGACGAAGTAGACGCCGATCGTGAGCGCCGCCATCAGCAGTACGCCGAAACGACGCCACGCCCCGACGGCCGCGACCGCCAGCCCCAGCAGGGCACCACCGACCGCGGCCACGAGGTACACCGGGCTGTCGAACGTCGGAGCGAACCCGATGATGGGCACCGCGAGCAGCGCCGCCGTCGCGGCGAGATCGAGCGCCCAGCGGCGGGCGGTCAGCGCACTCATCCGAGCACCTTCCGCAGAGCCACCGGCAGCTGGTCGAGGGTTCCGACCGTCACGACGTCGGCCTCGGCGATGCGCCGCAGCGACGGCGACGCCCCGGTCTCGGCGACCACCGCGAGCACCCGAGCTCCGAAGGGCAGCCGGCTGCACGCGACGCGCAGGCGCGCCGCATCCACCGTGCTCCCGCACACCAGCACGACGATGCTCGCCAGGGGCAGGGTGGAGGCGATGAGGCCGGCAAGCCCGACCACGTCGACCTCTCGCGGGCGCGAGTAGACCAGGCCCGAGAGCGAATCGAGGAAGCGCTTGCCGCTCTCGGCCGCGATCGCGCCCCCCTGCGAGCGCACGTCGACGCGCTGCGAGTCGCGCAGCGCGCGCAGCCCGAGCGAACCGGCCGCCGAGACGGCGAGCTCGAACTCCTCGGGGTCGCGGTAATCGGACGGATGCCGCGACAGCCCGATGACGAAGTGCGAGCGGCGCGTCTCCTCGTACTGGCGCACCATGAGGTCGCCGGTGCGGGCGGTCGACTTCCAGTGCACGTGACGGCGGTCATCGCCCGGCTCGTACTGGCGGAGGGCGTGGAACGACACGTCGTCGCGCGACAGATCGGTCGCGGGCATGCCCTCGAGGTCGCGGAGGAAACCGAGCGACTGCCCGTCGAAGAGAACGGTCTTCGGGTGCACGAAGAGGTCGACGGGCTCGTCGCGGCGCTGGACGCGCTCGAACAGCCCGAGGGGGTCGCCGCGCACCACGCTGACGGGCCCGACCTTCAGCACCGCGCGGCGCTGCGTGGGGATGGCGAAGATCTCCTCCGCCTCGTCGCCGGGGGCGAGCCGCCGCACGGCGAACTCGCCGCGGCCCGCGCCGACGGGGAGCACGATGCGCGAGGGCAGGATCGCCCGCGTGCCGGTGTTCGCGAGCGACAGCGCGCCGACCGCGCGCTCGCCCACGACGACGCGCGTGCGGTTCAGGTCGAGCCCCACGTCGTAGTCGGTGCGGCCGATGAGGAAGAACGTGCACAGGACGAGCACTGTCGCCACGACCACCGCGGCGATCACCAGCTCCTGCCACCCGAGGATGCGGCCGGCGACGAACAGCACGACCGCCGTCGCCAGCAGCACCCACGCGAGAGGCCGTGCGACGCGCAGGATGCCGCGGGCACGGCGCAGGGCGCGTGCGGCGAGGGGAGCTGCGACCTCCCGCAGGGCCGTGCGGGTCGTCCCGGCGGGGACGGTCGACCCGAGCGACTCCGTCGTCATGCGGCGGCAGACCTCGCCTGCGGAGCTGCGACCGCCTCGAGCACGCGCGAGATGACGGAGCCGGCGGTCGTGCCGGCGAACTCGGCCTCGGGGTCGAGCACGAGGCGGTGGGTCCAGGCAGGCTCGACGAGCAGCTTCACGTCGTCGGGGATGACGTAATGACGACCGGATGCCGCGGCCCACACCTTCGCGAGACGGATCATCGCGATCGCGCCGCGCACCGAGACGCCGACCCGGGTGGCCGGGTCGGTGCGGGTGGCTTCGGCCAGCTGCGCCGTGTAGCGGAGCACCGCGGGCTCGACGTGGACGGAGGCGGCGAGGTCGGCCATGTCGCCCACGGCGTTCGTCGTGATGATCGGCGTCAGCGCGGCGGAGGGGTTGCGGTCGGCGGCACCGGCGAGGATGCGCTCGGTGACGTCGAGGTCGGGATAGCCGATGGAGGTCTTGATGAGGAAGCGGTCGAGCTGCGCCTCGGGCAGCTTGTAAGTGCCCGCCTGCTCGATGGGGTTCTGCGTCGCGATGACGAGGAACGGCCGGCCCACCTCGTGGGTGACGCCGTCGACCGTCACGCGCGACTCCTCCATGACCTCGAGAAGGGCCGACTGCGTCTTGGGCGAGGCGCGGTTGATCTCGTCGGCGAGCACGATCGAGGCGAAGATCGGCCCCTTGTGGAACTCGAATTTGTGCGTGCCCTGGTCGTAGATCGTGACGCCGGTGACGTCGGAGGGCAGCAGGTCGGGGGTGAACTGGATGCGCTGGCTCGTTCCCTGCACGGTCGCCGCGAGCGCCTTGGCGAGGCTCGTCTTGCCGGTACCCGGCGCATCTTCCAGCAGCACGTGGCCTTCGGCGAGCATCGCGGCCAGCACCAGCCCGACGACGTCGCGCTTTCCCATCAGGGCGTGGTCGACGTTGTCGACGAGCCTCGTGAAGGTGCTCTCGAACCACGCGGCCTGCTCGGGTGTCATGGTCATCGGTGTCGTGTCCTTCTCGTTGTCTTCTCGCGCTACCAGGTCTGGCGTTCGGATTCGCCGAATCCGTCGATCTGCACCCACGCCTGCTCGCCCGGGTAGCCGAAGTAGCAGGTGAGCTGCATGCTCGCGGTGGCCTCGATGCGGTAGGACTTGCCGCTGGTGAACCGGCCCTCCCGACTGTTGACGCAGGAGACCGTGTACGTGCCGGCGGGGAAGTCTTTCGTGTTGAGCACCAGGTAGGCGCACGACGACGACGTGCAGTTGGTCTGCCCCTGCGCCGACGAGCCCTTCGTCACCCAGGCCCGCGGCTGGGGCTTGGGTTCGGTGGACGCGGACGCCGACTTCTCGGGGCTGATCTTGCCCTCCGAGTCGATCGCGCGAACGGTGATCGAGTGGGTCTGGTCGTAGCCGTTGCCGACGTTGCGCGACCCGCCGCCCGGGCCGACGTTCTCCCAGTTGCCGCCGTCGATGCGGATCTCCAGCCGGTTGATGGGGCGTCCGTTCTCCGCGGGCGGGCTCCACGACACGCGCACCGACTGGCCGGCACGTTCGGCGTTCGCGCCCGGTTGGTTGACGGGTCCGTACGGAGTCGCGGCGTTGGATGCGGCGGAAGCAGCGCCCTCGTACGTCGCGCCGTCCTGGGTCGTCACCGCGCGCACCTGCACCGTGTACTGGGTGCCGTTGGAGATCCCCGCAGTGATGCGCGAGCCGTCCCAGTCCGCGCGCCATCCGCCGCCGACGTTGTACTGGTACTTCACCGACGAACTGTTGGCACCGTTCGTCGAGCCCGGCGTGTACGACACGACGATCGCGCTGTCGTTGGTCGGCGTCGCCGCGGAGACCCCGGTCGGCTGCCCGGGCGCGACGAAGGCACGTCGTGGTGCCGACGGAGAACTGTCGGCGCCCCATCCGGCCTTGTTCTTCGCCGCGACGGTGAACGTGTAGTCGGTCTGGTTCGGATCGACCGCGACGGCCTGCGAGGTCTGACCCGCGGGGACCGAGATCGTGTTGATGACGGAACCGCCGCGGATCACGTTCAGGCGGTAGCCGCTGATCGCGTCGCCGTTCGAGGCGGGAGCGTTCCAGGTGACCTGCATCTGAGCCTGGTTCCCGACGGGCTGGAGCCGCTGGGTCGTCGGCGCCGAGGCGGCCGACGGGGGCCCGGCCGGAACCTCGCCCGCCGAGTAGCCACTCCAGCTCGAGGGCTCGGGCGCGCGGTTGTGGGCGCGCACGCGCACCTGGTAGTTCGTGCCGTTCTCCAGACCATCCCACACCACGGTGTTGCCAGTCAGGCCCGCCCGCTGCGTGAGTCCCGACGGAGGGGCGGGCGAGATCTCGAGCGTGAACGACTCGACCGGCGAGCCGGGGGTCGACGGGGTGACCCACGCGACCTCGAGCGATCTGTCACCGAACGTGAGGGTCGGGGGCTGCGGGGTGTCGGGGCGGGCATCGGGACGGGCGACGGCCGACGGCGCCGACGGGTCGGATTCGCCGACGCGGTTCGTGGCGGTGACCACGAAGTTGTACTCGACGTTGTTGGTGAGGCCGTCGAGCGTGCACGTCGTCGAGGCGCACTGCTTCGTGTACGCGCCCGAGGTGGAGGTCACCGTGTATCCGGTGATGTCGGCGCCGTTGTTCGCCGGCGGCGTCCACGACAGCACGACCGTGCGGTCCTGCACGCTCGACACCGTCGGCGTACCGGGAGCGTTGGGCTTGCCCTGCACCGTGAGGCGGATGCGGCCCTCGACCTCGCGGTCGGGGTCGCCCGTCGCATCCTGAATCCGGTAGCGAACCACCATGGTGCCGAAGAAGTCGGCCGCCGGGGTGACGGCCACCTGGTCACCGGCGAGATCGGCCGTGCCGCTGCCCGTCTCGGGGACGGCCGAGGTCAGTTTCAACGCCGTCTCGGGGAACGGGTTGAAGTCGTTCGCCAGCACGGGCACGGTGATCGTCTTGCCCTGGTCGGACTGCGGCACGATGTCGTCGTTGGCGGTCGCGAGCGGACGAGTGGAGGCGGTCACCCGCACCGTCACGGTGCCCTCGATCGGCTCGGTCTCGCCGTCGTCGATGCGCAGGCGCACATCGACCGTGGTGCCTTTGGGCGTGCCGGAGTCGGTGCCGACGCGGAGGGTCTGCCCGTCGACCGAGGCGCTGAAGCCCGACGGCGCACCGCCGACGATGGAGTACTGCATCCCGTCGAGGTCGCCCTCGTCAGGATCGGTCGTGAGCGCCCGCAGGTCGAGGCCCGTGGGGTCCTCCCCCGGCGCGACATCCATCTGGCCGTTCACGAACGTCGGCTGCTGGTTGTCGGGCGGGAGCACGGTCACCGGGAGGGTCAGCGTGGCCTTGCGCCCCTCCGGGTCGTCGGGCCCGGTGCCGTCGGTGACCTCGAAGGTGATGGCGTCCTGACCGAAATATCCGGCCGCCGACGTGTAGGTCAGGGTCGTCTGATCCTTGACGAGGTCGGACCCGTCGGCGTGGGATGCGGCGACCTTCGCCGCCTCGGTGATCACGACCGTGCGCCCTCCCGCGGCGCGCACATGGTCGGCGAGAGGAACGTCGACCGTCTCACCGCTTTGCACCTCGATGCCCTCGGTCGAGATGAGCGTCGGCGGCAGATCGCTGAGCGCGGGCACGAAGATGAAGGCCGAGGCCGTCAGGTCGTCCTGGTCCGTCAACGAGTAGGTGAGCAGCTGGGCTTCGTCGAGGATCGGGATGCGCACGATGCCGTCGGCGTTGACGGTCGCCGAGCCGTCGACGGTGATGCGCAGGGCGTCTGTCGTGCCGTCGGGGTCTTCGTCGTTCGCGAGCACGTCGAGGTCGACGAACTCGTCTTCCTGCACGTCCTGCGCGCGCACCCGGTCGTCGCGGGCGATGGGTCGCTGCAACGGCACGTCATCGGCGACCGTCACCTGCAGCACCGCGCGCGCCTCGGCACCGCGGGCGTCGCGGATCGTGTACTGGAGCGAGGTCTCCATCGGCTCGTTCGGCGACGTGACGACGACGCGGTCTCCCACGACCCTCGCCTGGATGCCGTCGACCTCGGGGAGGATCAGACCGTTGCTGATGAGCGAGATCGCGTCGCCCTCGGGGTCGGAGTCGTTCGCCAGCACCGGCACGGCGACTTCGCGCCCCGGGCGCATGATGACGGAGTCCTTCACCGCATACGGCGCCTGGTTCGTCACCTCGGTCGGAGCGATTCCCACGCGGATCGACGCGGTCGCCTCCGCCCCGCCGCGGTCGCGCACCCGATAGGTGAAGGCGTCGGCCCCGGTCTCGTCGTCGAAGGCCTGGTAGACGAGGAAGTTCGCGCCCGTCTCGGAGACGCGCCCCTTCGTCGGCGCGGAGTCGAGGCCGACGAGCTCGACGGAGTCGCCGTCGGGGTCGAGACCGTCGAGCGGCACGGCGATGCGCACCTCGGAGCCGCTGAGCACGCGCGAGGTGATGTCGCGCGGACGCGGCGCCTGGTTCGTCTCGAGGTTCGCCGGGAGCACCTGGATG
This sequence comes from Microbacterium sp. Gd 4-13, assembly GCF_003095395.1. GTDB lineage: Bacteria > Actinomycetota > Actinomycetes > Actinomycetales > Microbacteriaceae > Microbacterium. The sequence continues at coordinate 397,416 of NZ_QEIJ01000002.1, read as the reverse complement.
GTGATGTACCCGGCGTCCTTCTGCCCCGTGGAGTCGACCGCCTCGTAGGTCGCGTAGACCGTGCCCGGCTGATCGCTCGCGCGGAAGCGCACGGTGTCCTGCGAGACGAAGATCTGCCCCTGCTCGGGCGTCGGGAGGGGCTCGACGAGGTCGGGAGCCACGTGCATCGTGTCGCTGTTCGGATGCGTGTCGTTGTCGAGCACGGGGATGGTCACGATGTCGCCCGCGCGGACGACCGCCTGGTCGTCGTTGGCGACGGGCGGCTCGAGCTGCTCGGGCGCGGGCACGGGGATCACGACCACCTCGCCCTCGGCGGTCTGCGACCCGTTCGAGATGCGGTAGCCGATGCGCGTCTGCTCGCCGAGCGCCGCCTGATCGGTGATGCGCAGCGTCTCGTGGTTGAGCACGGCGACCGAGATTCCGCTGTTCGGGTCGACGGTCACCGACTGCACGACGAGGATGCCGCCGGAGGGGTCGATGTCGTTGGCGAGCACGTTCACGAGCACGTCGGCGCCGCTCGTGAGGAGAGCGACGTCGCGGACGGCGATCGGCGGGAGATCGGTGTCCGCGTCGGGGAGCACGTCGACGCGCACCAGGCCGGGTACGGCGTTCGCGCCCGACGACACGAGGTACTGCGCGTAGTAGGTGCCGGGGGCGTTGGAGCGGAACGTGAATGTCTTGTTCGCGAAGTCGGGGACGATCTCGGCGCCGGCGACCTCGTCGACGCGAGTGAGGCGCAACGGCTCACGACTGGAACTGGTGTCGTTCGTCAGCGGTGCGACCGTCGCCGTCTGGCCGACGCGGACGACGACGTGGTCGGCGTTCGTGACGGGCACGGTCGACCCGGGCGGACGGATGTCGACCCGGAGAACGCCCTCGCCGACGTCGGTGCCGTCGGAAACGACGATCGGCACGTCTTTGCGCCCCTGAGCGCCGCCGATGGCGCGATAGGAGATGCGCCCGTCGGACGTGAAGTCGGCCTCATCGCCGCCGTCGGGAGTGACGCTGCGAAGGAACACCTCGTCGCCGTCGGGGTCGGTCCAGTCGGGCAGCACGTTGTACGACACCGCCGCACCGGCCTCCACCACGACCGCGGTGACCCGCTTCTGCACGGGGGGCGAGTTGATCTCCCAGCCGTGCACGTCGAGCCGCACCGTCGCGGTGTCGGTGCCGCCCCGACCGTCGTCGATCTGGTAGACGAAGGAATCGCTTCCCGAGGCGTCTTCGGGCACGGCGATCTGGAGGGCTGCGCCGTTGTTGATCGGCTGCACGTTGCCGAGCCCGGGGCTGCCGTTGGGCAGGGTCACAGTGAGCACGTCGCCGTCGGCATCGGTGTCGTTGTCGAGCACGGGCAGCACCGTCGTGCGACCCGGGCGCACCCCGAAGTCGTCGTCCGTCGCGACGGGCGGGGTGTTGTTCTCGGTGCGCTCGGGCAGCGTCGTCTCCACCGTCTGCTCGGTGGTCTGCTCGTCCTCCTCGGAGTCGCCCTCAGGGGGAGTGATGTCCTCCCAGTTGTCGACGCGCTGCATGCTGTCGCTGGCCATCCACGCCGCGCCGCCGATGATGTCGTTGAGCACCACGACGTCGCGGTTCTGACGGAACGTCAGCTGAGCGGTCGGATCGATGTCTTCGATGTCGACCGCGAGGTCGTTGGACTCGTCGGAGCAGTCGCGGACGAACCGGGCCGACCCGCCCCAGGCGCCGTAGGTGCAGCCGCCGAGGAAGACGGGAGCCGCGGGCGTGCCGTCGCCGCCTGCATCGGTCTCGACCGGTTCGGATCCGTCGAGCGGCACGCTCACGAGCTGTGTCGCGGTCGCCACCGTCACCGACGTCGCCGCCGGCGACGGCTGCTGAAGCACGGCCGTGCCTGCGCGGGGCACCTCCGTGCGGGTGCCGCCCGAGGTGTAGACCGTGCCCGTTCTCTCGTCGAGGACGGCGGCGGTCGTGCCGACGACCGTGACCGTGAGCTCGGCGTCGGCTTCGATCCCGTCCAGACCCCGTCGCTGCGGGTCGCCGGGCTCACCGGCGTCGTCGAGCGGCACGGTGACGATCTCGCGCGACTCGGGCGAGACGGCGTAGACCGTGCCATCCTGTCCGACCGTGATGTCGGCGCCCTCGCCGAGCTCGATCGTGGGCTCGGTGCCCTCGACCGTGAATCCGGACACCCCCGCCGACGGCAGGACCCACGCGGAGCCGGACGAGGGGTCGAGCACCGCGAGAGTCGAGCCGCCCAGCACGGCCTTGGCGCCGGCGGGGATGTCGGCGGAGTCGGTCAGCACGACCATCGCCGGGTCGACCGTGGTCACACTCTGCTCGTCGGTGACGAGCACCGTCGAGCCGTTCTGGGCGACGTCGTAGTCGTCGCTGCCGGCGCGGAAGCCTCCGTCGAGCACGCGTGACTCGTGGTTGAAGTGGCCGACCATGAGCGAGGACTGCTTGGTGATCCAGACGCCGCCGTCGTGGAGATCCACCTCGGTGGTCGGGTTGCCCTCGTAGACCACCGCCAGGGTCGCGATCGCGACCGCCGACACCGTGACGATGCTCGCGGACGCGATGGCGCGGCGTCGTCGGCGGAGCCATGCGAAAGATCTCATGGCGGCGTCCTCCCCCGGGGGCCTGAAAAAGACTCTGCGGCCCGCAGAGGAGCGCGGGCGGTGATGTGCCCGGACAGCCTAACCTCCGACATCGACGCCGGGGAACCGAGGGCGACTCCTTGTCATGCCTCCGCGCGGCGTGGTAATCGCTCAGGCACCGACGTACTGACGCAGGTGCCTTCCCGTGAGCGTCTTCCCCGCGGCGACGAGATCGGCGGGTGTGCCCTCGAACACGACCTCTCCCCCGTCGCGGCCGGCGCCGGGGCCGATGTCGATGATCCAGTCGCCGTGAGCCATCACCGCCTGGTGGTGCTCGATGACGATCACGCTGTTGCCGGCGTCGACCAGCCGGTCGAGCAGCGAGAGCAGGTTGTCGACGTCGGCCAGGTGCAGGCCCGTGGTCGGCTCGTCGAGCACGTACACCGCGCCCTTCTTCGCCATGTTGATGGCGAGCTTCAGGCGCTGCCGCTCGCCGCCCGATAGCGAGTTGAGAGCCTGGCCGAGGGTGATGTAGCCGAGTCCGACGTCGATGAGGCGCGCGAGCGTCACCTGTGCGGGCCCTTTCGGGAAGAACTCGGCGGCTTCACCCACCGACATGTCGAGCACCTCGGCGATGTTCTTGCCCTCCAGGGTGTACTCCAGCACCTCATCCGAGAAGCCGCTGCCCTCGCACACCTCGCAGAGCGTCTCGACCGTGGACTGGAACCCCAGATCGGTGATGATGACCCCGAGCCCCTTGCACGCGACGCAGGCGCCCTCGGAGTTCGCCGAGAACAGGCCCGGCTTCACGCCGTTCGCCTTGGCGAAGGCGGCACGGATCGTATCGAGCAGACCCGTGTAGGTCGCCGGGCTGCTGCGCCGCGACCCCTTGATCGCCGTTTGGTCGACGACCACCACGTCGTCCAAGCGCGGCAGGTGCCCGTGGATGAGCGATGACTTGCCCGAGCCGGCCACTCCGGTGACGACCGTCAGCACCCCGAGCGGCACGTCGACGTCGACGTTCTTCAGGTTGTGCTGGGTGGCGCCGCGGATCTCGAGCGCCCCCTTCCGTGCCCGCGTCGAGGGCTTCAGCTGCGCGCGATGGTCGAGGTGCCGCCCGGTCAGGGTGTCGGAGGCGCGGAGACCGGCGAGGTCGCCGGCGTACTGGATCTCGCCGCCGGCCCGGCCTGCACCCGGGCCGAGGTCGATCACGTGATCGGCGATGGCGATGACCTCGGGCTTGTGCTCGACGACCAGAACGGTATTGCCCTTGTCGCGCAGCTGCTGGAGCAGCGCATTCATGCGCTCGATGTCGTGCGGATGAAGGCCCGCCGTGGGCTCGTCGAAGACGTAGGTGACGTCGGTCAGGCTCGAGCCGAGGTGACGGATCATCTTCGTGCGCTGCGCCTCGCCGCCCGAGAGCGTGCCGCTCGCGCGGTCGAGTGAGAGGTAGCCGAGGCCGATGTCGACGAAGGAGTCGACCGTCTCGCGCAGACCCTGGATGAGCGGGGCGACCTCGGGCGCGTCGACCGTGCGCAGCCAGGCGGCGAGATCGGTGATCTGCATCGCCGCAGCATCCGCGATGTTCACCCCGCCGATCTTCGACGACCGGGCGCCCTCGTTCAGCCGGGTGCCGCCGCACTCGGGGCAGGCCCGAAATGTCACGGCGCGCTCGACGAACGCGCGCACGTGCGGCTGGAGCGCATCGCGGTCTTTCTGCAGCATGCTCTTCGTGATCTTCGGCACGAGACCCTCGTAGGTCATGTTCGTGTTCTGGATCTTGACCTTGACCGGCTCTTTGTAGAGGAAGTCTGCGAGCTCCTGCTCGGTGTAGTGCTGGATCGGCGTGTCGGCGTCGACGAACCCCGACTCGCTGAACACGCGCACCATCCACCCGTCGGCGGTGTACCCCGGCACCTTGATCGCGCCGCCCGAGAGCGAGAGCGTCTTGTCGTAGAGCTCGTCGAGGTCGATCGCGGTGGCCTCGCCGAGCCCTTCGCAGCGCGGGCACATGCCGCCGGTGATCTCGAACGACCGGCGCTCTTTCCTGCCCTTGTTCGGTCCGGTGCCGATCGTGATCGCCCCCGCGCCCTTGACCGAGGGCACGTTGAACGAGAACGCCTGAGGCGAACCGACGTGCGGCGTGCCCCGTCGGCTGAAGAGCATGCGCAGCATCGCGTGGACGTCGGTCGCCGTGCCGACGGTCGAGCGCGCATTGGCCCCCATGCGCTCCTGGTCGACGCGGATGGTCGCGCTGAGATTTTCGAGCGCGTCGACATCGGGGCGCGACAGTTGCCCCATGAACTGCTGCACGAAGGTGGGGTAGGTCTCGTTGATGAGGCGCTGAGACTCCGCCGCGATCGTGCCGAACACGAGCGACGACTTGCCCGACCCGCTCACGCCCGTGAACACCGTCAGCCGTCGCTTGGGGATCTCGACGTCGACGTTCTTGAGGTTGTTCTCACGCGCGCCGACCACGCGGATCACCTCATGCGCGTCGGCGACGTGGACGGATGCTTCGGATGCGGCGGCCATGGGATCTCCCGGGTTCGTCCTATCCCCACAGTGTGACGCACCCCGCCGACGCCGTGCTTCTCGGTTCGTGACCGGTTCGCCGCATCCGCTCCCGGCGTTTTCCCCGTTCACATGCCACAACACCCGGACGCAGCGTGCTGCACGTCCGGGTGTTGTGGCATCTCACCGCGTGAGCGGTGCGAGCGCGCGAGGTCAGCCCTGCGCGCGACGGTTGGTGCGGGGGCTGCGCGAGCCGACGACCATGCCGGTCGTGGGGGCACCGCTGGCAGAGCGACCGGCGGCCGGACGCTGCGCGCCCGCGCCCTTCAGACCCGCGCCGCCGCGACCGGAGCCGCCGGAGCGTCCGCCGCCGGAGCCGCCGCGACCGGCGTGGCCGGCAGACGAGTCGGAGCGACCGGATGCTGCGCCGCGGGGCGCGTCGGAAGAGGTGCGAGCGGCGTCGCCGCCCTGACCGCGGCCGCGGCGGCTACGGCCGCCGCCCTGTCCGGCGGGGGCCTCACCGGAGCGGACGGCGCGCTTGCGCTGCGCGTTCGCGCCCTGCGAGCGTCCGCCGCCACCCTGCTGCGGGGGCTCCTGACGGGGCGCGGGGGTGACGTACTCGGCGACGTCTCCGACGAGCGCGGTCACCTGGGGCGAGGTGTGCGTGACGGGGGTGGGGGTCACCTTGATGGCGGCCTTGCGCAGGATGTCCTGCGTGTCGCGGCGCTGCTCGGGGAGCATCACCGTGACGACGTCGCCCGCGCTGCCGGCCCGAGCCGTGCGGCCCGAGCGGTGCAGGTACGCCTTGTGCTCGACGGGCGGGTCGACGTGCACCACGAGCGCGATGTCATCGACGTGCACACCGCGTGCGGCGACGTCGGTCGCCACGAGCACGCGGGCGGTTCCGGCGCTGAACGCGGCGAGGTTGCGGTCGCGCTGCGGCTGCGAGAGGTTGCCGTGCAGGTCGACCGACGGGATGCCCGCGTCGGTCAGGGTGCGGGCGAGCTTCTTGGCCTGGTGCTTCGTGCGGGTGAAGAGGATGCGGCGGCTCGAGCCCGATGCGAGGGTCTTGACCAGGTGCTTCTTGGCCTCGGCGTCGGCGGCCTCGAAGACGTGGTGGGTCATCGCCGCGACGTGCGAGGTGGCCTCGTCGACCGAGTGCAGAACCTCGTTCTGCAGGAAGCGGCGCACGAGCTTGTCCACGCCGTTGTCGAGCGTGGCCGAGAAGAGCAGCCGCTGCCCGTTCTTCGGCGTCTTGTCGAGGATGCGGGTGACGACGGGGAGGAACCCGAGGTCAGCCATGTGGTCGGCCTCGTCGAGCACGGTGATCTCGACGTCTTCGAGCGAGACGAAGCGCTGGCCCATGAGGTCTTCGAGGCGACCGGGGCAGGCGACGAGGATGTCGACGCCGGCGTTCATCGCGGCGACCTGGCGCGACTGCGTGACGCCGCCGTAGATCGTGGTGGTGTTCATGCCGTAGGCGGCGGCGAGCGGCGCGATGACGGCGTCGATCTGGTTCGCGAGCTCGCGGGTCGGAGCGAGCACGAGGGCGCGGGGCCGGCGGGCCTTGCGCGCGGTCTTGTTCTCACCGAGGCGGGCCACGAGCGGCAGCGCGAAGGCGAGGGTCTTGCCCGAGCCGGTCTTGCCGCGACCGAGCACGTCGCGACCCGCGAGGGTGTCGACGAGGGTGTCGGACTGGATCGGGAACGGTTCGTTCTTGCCCTGCTCCGCGAGCACGCGCACGAGCGGGGCGGGGAGCCCGAGCTCGGCGAACGTGGCGGGAGAAGTGGTGGGGGTATCGATGGACATGCGTCTCCATGGCTGCACGCGCGAACGCACGCAGTCCGGGATAGGTTCGCCGCGCACGAGAAGCGCGAGCGAGAAAATGGCGAAGGCGTCGGGTCGACGCATCCGTTCGCCGTAGAAAGTCAAGGGCGGGATCGCCGCTGCGTTCGACGACGCAGGGAGCAGAATTCGCTCCGCAGTGCTTCCAGTCTAGCGGTCGGCGACGAGTGACGCTGCGCGCCAGCATCCTGCCACGTGGTCGTCGACCATTCCGCCCGACTGCATGAGGGCGTACATCGTGGTCGGGCCGACGAAGCGGAACCCCCGTCTGCGCAGCGCCGTGCTCAGCGCGACCGACTCGGGCGTCGTCGCCGGCACATCGGCGAACGTGGCGGGAGGCGCGGACGGATGCTGCGGGGCGAACGACCACACGAAGGCGTCGAGCTCGCCCGGCGCCATGGCCTCGACGAGCCGCGCGTTCGCGATCGTGGCCAGGATCTTGGCGCGGTTGCGGATGATGCCCGCGTCGCTCATGAGTCGCTCGACGTCGCTGTCGTCGAACGCGGCCACGGCGCGGGGCTCGAACCCCGCGAAGACCTCGCGGAACCGCGGGCGCTTGCGCAGAATCGTGATCCAGCTGAGGCCGGCCTGGAACCCCTCGAGGCTCATCTTCTCGAACAGCGCGCGATCGCCGTGGAGCGGGGTGCCCCACTCCTCGTCGTGGTACCGCTGGTACTCGCCGTCGTCGCCCGCCCACGCGCAGCGCGCGACACCGTCGCTGCCGACCCGCACGTCTTCGTCCACGCCCGCCACCCTAGCCCCGGCCAACGACACGGCCCGAGGGTGCCCGTTTCCGCCAAGAGTGCCCGGAAGTTCGGGAACTCTCGGCAGGAACGGGCACTCTCGGCGAGCCCGAAGCCGGTGATTCAGCGTCAGGCCGCGCGGCGTCGGGCGACCATCCGCGTGCCGAGGCCGGCGGCGAGCAGGAGGCTCGCGCCGAACACCAGCGCCCAGAGGTTCACGTCCGAGCCCGTGGCCGGCAGCACCGCGGGCGACCCCGCGGGCAGGCCGACCGTCGGCGGGAGGTCGACGCCGGGGACCACCGGCGGGGCGACCGTGATCGGTGCGACGGCGACGGCCCAGACGATGCCGCCGACGGGGCCGCCGACCTCCCCGGGTGCCACGCGGTACTCGCTGGCGGCGGCGAACAGCGCCGCACGGCCCGTCGCGGGAGCCGCCTGCTGCTCGGTGACCTCGAGGACGGTGCCCGTCAGGCTCACCGCCGCGACGTCGACCACCCGGAACCCGGCGGGAACCGTCGGACGGATGCCGTACTCGGCAGCGCCGAACACGGCGACCTCACCGTCGTCCTCGGCGGCGATGAACGCACCCGAACCCGGTGCCAGCTCCGACCCCGCGGCCGTCGCGCCGTTCGCGAGGAACTCGACCTGCGCGCCCGGCACCGAGCCGAGCGAGGTCGCATCGACCACCGCGGCGGTCTGCAGCACCGCGGCTGCGCCCACGAACACCTGCGTGACGTCGGAGTCCTCGGTGTCGGCTGCCACCTCGATCGGGATCGCGCCGACCGCGGCATCCTCGACGACGATCGGAGTCGTCGTGCCGTCCGCGGCGATCAGCGAGCCTTCGAACGAGACGGTGGTCGTCTCGGCCTCCACCACGTCTCGGTACGACGCGAGATCCGTCGCGTCCCAGACCGCGAGAGCGGCCTCGGGAAGCTCGAGGCCGGGAAGCCCCGCGGCCTCCGGAGCTTCGACGGTCTCGGGGATCTCGACGTAGACCGTCGCCTCGCCCGGCGCGATGCCGCTGAAGGCGTAGGTGCCGTCGAGCGACGTCGTCGCCCACCAGTCGCCCGCAGCATCCTGCAGGTAGACCTCGGCGCCGGGCACCGCGGTGTCGGTGCCCGATTCGTAGACGCCGTCGAGCGCCACATCGAGGAAGTACGCCACATCGACCGAAGCCGTGGGGATCTCCTCGAGCGTGACGACGAACGTCGGAGCGGAGAAGTACGACGCGGCGTCGGCCGTGTCGAGCCAGAAGACGGTGCCGCCCTCGTCGCGCACGTCGATCTCGCCGGCGCCCTCGCTGTTGGTCTCGCGAGCGGTCACCTCGGCGACCGCGTACCCGGCCGGAGGCGTGACCCGGACGCCGATCTCATCGGGCAGGTGGCGCACGTAGTACGAATCGGCGAACGCCTCGTAGGTGCCCTCGCCGCCGGTGAAGTCGTATTCCGTCGCCGGATACCACCGGCGGTCCGAACCGAGCTCGACCTCGACGTCCGATGCCGGCGCGCCGTCGGCGTACTCCACCTCGGCGGTTGCGCGCAGGGCGGTGAAGCCCACCTCGAGCGCCGCCCCCTGCTCGTCGACCGTGACGGTCGCCACGGCCTGCGCGTACGCCGAGCCGCTCTCGTTCGGGAGGCGCTCGATGTCGTCGGCCGACTCGGCGTCCGTCGCGTCGAAGAAGATGCTGTCGAAGGCAGAGTTCGGGTGGACGAAGTACACCTTCGCCTCACCGACGGGTACGTCCTCGAAGACCTGGTCGCCGTTCGCCTCGGTCGTCGGCGAGATGATCGCGCCCTGTGCCGTGACCAGGCGCGAGATCCGCGCGTTCGTCTCGTCGGAGCGGCCGTCCTTCGCGACCTTGGAGGTGTCGAACACGCCGTCGGCGTAGCGGTCGTCGAACGAGGTGATGCGCACGTCGGCGGTCGGCACCTCGACGAGCGTCACCGTGAAGGTGGGGTTCGAGAAGTACGACGACGCGTCGACGGTGTCGATCCAGTAGGCACCGCCGCGCTCAACGACGTCGATCGCTCCGCCGTCCGCCGCGGTGACCGCGCCGATCCGGTAGCCGGCCGGCGCGGTCACGCGCACGCCGAGCTCGTCGGGCAGGTGGCGCACGTAGCCGTTGCTGTCGAAGGCTTCGTAGGTGCCCTGGCCGCCCGCGAAGTCGTACTCGGTGGCGGGGAACCATTCCCCCGCCGAGCCGAGTTCGACCGTCGCCCCCCGCACGGGCGAGCCGTCGGCGTACTCGACCGCGGCGACCGCGCGCAGTGCCGTCATGCCGACGACGAGCTTCGCGCCGTCCTCGTCGAGATCGACCGTGGCCACCCCCGTCGGCGAGCCGGTCGAGCCGCCGAGCGGGAGTCGCTCGATGTCATCGGCGCTGGCGGCGTCGGTCGCGTCGAAGAAGGCGGCGCTGACGTAGCTGTTCGGATCGAGGAACTCCACCTTCTTCTCACCGATCGGCAGGTCGGCGAAGACGAAGTCGCCGTCTGCGTTGCGGGTGGCCTGGAGCCAGGTGCCGTCCGACTGGCGGATGCGGGGGCCGAGGTCGCGCTTCGCGTCGGAACGTCCGTCGCGTCCGGTCTTGGAGGGGTCGTACACGCCGTCGGCGTAGTAGTCGTGGAACTCGGTGACAACGAGGTCGGCGGTCGGAAGTTCCTCGAGCGTGACCGTGAAGGTGGGGTTCGATGTGTAGGTCGAGGCGTCGGTGGTCTGCAGCCAGTACGCACCGTCCCTCGACGTGACCGGGATGGGGTCGATGTTGCCGCCGGAGGAGACGGCGGTCACCTCGCCGACGCGGTAACCGGCCGGTGCGGTGACGCGTACTCCGAACTCGCCGGGAAGGAGGTAGACGTACCCGCCGTCGAGGTGCTCGTAGCTGCCCGGCTGGAAGTCGTACTCGGTCGCCGGGAGCCACTCCCCGTTCGCGCCGAGCTCGACCGTCGCGCCCGTCGCCGGGCTGCCGTCGGGCAGCTTCACATCGGCCACGACGCGCATGCCCGAGATGCCGATCGTGCGCGCGGTGTTCGTCCCGTCGCCGACGGTGACGGATGCTTCGGCCCTCGGGTCCCAGCTGCTGCCCACCTGGGTCAGCTTCTGGAGGTTCGCCGGGTCGGTCGCATCGAACAGCATGGCGTTGACGGGGACGGTAGGGTACTGCACCTGCAGCCGGGCGCCGCCGGCGGGCACGTCGTCGAAGAACCACGTGTCGCCGAGCGGGGTGGCGGTCCAGGTGGAACCGTCCGACGCGATGAGCGTGGGGGCACCCAGGTACTGCCGGATGGCGTCGCTCTGGCCGGTCCGGCCGACCTTCGACGCGTCGAACACGCCGTCCTGGTAGCGGTCTTCGAAGACCGTCACGGTGAGGTCTCCGACCGCGGCGGCGGCGATCGCGGCGTTGACGGTGCGCTCCGCGGCCTCGGCGAGCGATGCGGGAGCGGCGGGGACGTCCTCGACCGCGACCTCGATCGGTTCGGCAGAGGGGACGGGCTCGGCAGAGGGGGCGGGCTCGGGAGACTCCGACGCCTCGGGAGCCGCGGTCTCGATCGGAGCGGGCGTCTCGGTCGCGGCATCCTCGAGAACGGAAGCGCCGGCGGGGCTTGCTGCGGTGGCGACGAGGACCGCGGCGATCGCCGCTGCGCCCCATCCGGTGATTCGTGCGTTTCGCACCAGTGACTCCTGTGATTCGGTCGACAGGGGGCGCCGCGGACATAGCGACCCTCCCAACCTATGAACGGAGCGCCGTGGGCTGTCCGTTCGGCACCACCTGTTCACCCACCCGTCCGCCGCCCTTTCCCCGACGCCCACCGGCCACCGGCCACCGCCGAAGGTGCCCGTTCGCGCCGAGAGTGCCCGCATAGTCGGGCACCTTCGGCCCGTTCGGGCACTCTCGGCGAGCACCGAGCCGGAATCGGGCACAGTAGAGCGATGAACGACGCACCCGGCACCCGCGCCGAAGACGTCCTCGAGGCGCGCCTCGATCGCGCGAAGATGCCGACCGCCCTGCGGTGGGGGCGCAACGCCCTCGCCTTCGCCGTGTCGACGGTCAGCGGTGGGGCGGGAGACGACCTGCTGCCGGGCCTCGAACTCGTGGTGAGCAGGCGCGATACCGGCGCTGAGGTGCTGCGGGTCAGGGCGGGTCAGTTCGAGGAGGCCGGCCACCTGCTCGAGCACACCTGGCGCGACCTCGCCACGATGACGGTGGAGGAGTTCGTGCGCTCCTGGAGGCTCATCGACGAATGACGGATGCTGCGAGCCCTCCCCTGCTCGCAGCATCCGCCGTCTTCGTGCCTACTTCGCCGTGGCCTTCTTCTCGGGGATCGGCGCCCGGCCCGACGCCTCGAGGTCGGCGTAGTACCGCTCCGCCTCGCGCTGACGCTCGCCCTCGGCGCCCGAGGCGATCGGTGCCCGCACGTGCTCGGGCTCGTATCCGAAGGCGTCGACGAGGTCCTGCGCGTGGGGGCGCAGACGCGTGCACAGCCGGTCGATGTAGCTCGACACGGCCCCCGCCCGCTGCGTCGACAGGCGCCCGTTGATGAGGTACCACGCGAGGTGCTTCTCGACGAGGCTGAGCCCGAAGAGGTCGCGCACCCAGGTGAGCACCTTCTTCGTCCCCGCGTCGTCGATGCTCTCGATCGCGTCGGTGAAGGCCTCCCACTGCAGCAGCTCGCCGTGCGCGCGTGCCGCCTCGATGAGCTCGGCCTGGTTCTGGTTGAACAGGGCCGCTGCCTCATCGCGGGGGAGCTTGGATGCTGCGCGCAGTCGTCCGGCGACGTCGGAGACCATCTGCTGCACCCGGTCGGTGAGCAGCTCGTGCTGCTGGTCGCCGCGAAGACCCCGCTCGACCGCGCGGGCGGTGGAACCGAAGTCGGTGACGGCCTGTCCGAGCTGGCGGAGCCCGGCTCCGTGGAAGAGCTTGCCCGCGGTCTGCCCCACGGCGTACGCGGCGAGTGCGCGTGCATCCTTGCCCTTGAACTGCCGGCCGTAATCGGCGAGCAGACGCTTTCCGACCAGCTGCAGCAGAACGTTGTTGTCGCCCTCGAACGTGACGTAGATGTCGAGGTCGCTCCGCAGGCCCGTGAGGCGGTTCTCGGCGAGGAAGCCCGATCCGCCGCACGCCTCGCGCGCCTCCTGCAGGGTGTCGAGCGCGTGCCACGTCGAGAGGGGCTTGAGCACCGCGGCGAGGGTCTCGAGGTCTTCGCGGTCGGCGTCGCTGTCGGTGCGACCGCTGAAGACCCCGTCGAACTTCTTCAGGAACTCGTCGTGCGCGAAGATCTCGGCGTAGGTGGTGGCCAGGCGCGGCAGCAACCGGCGCTGGTGCTTGCCGTAGTCCAGCAGCACGACCTCGGGCGTTCCGAGGCCGGAGTCGAACTGGCGCCGCTGGTTGCCGTAGGTCACGGCGATGTTCAGACCGAGCGCCGACGCCCAGGCGGCGGAGCCGTCGAGCGAGATGCGGCCCTGAACGAGCGTGCCGAGCATCGTGAAGAAACGACGCCCCGGGCTCGAGATCGCGCTCGAGTACGTGCCGTCGGCGGCCACGTCGCCGTAGCGGTTGAGCAGGTTCGTGCGGGGGACGCGCACCTGGTCGAAGTGCAGCCGGCCGTTGTCGATGCCGTTGAGGCCGCCCTTCACACCGTCGTCCTCGCCGCCGACGCCCGGCAGGAACTGCCCGTTCTCGTCGCGGATGGGCACGTAGAAGCAGTGCACGCCGTGGTTGACGCCGTTGGTGATCAGCTGCGCGAACACGGTCGCTGCGATGCCGTGGAGGGCGGCGTTTCCGAGGTAGTCCTTCCACGCCCCGCGGAACGGGGTGTGGATGACGAACTCCTCGGTCTCGGGGTCGTAGGTCGCGGTGGTGCCGATGGCGGCGACGTCGGAGCCGTGGCCGGTCTCGGTCATCGCGAACGCGCCCGGGATCTCGAGGTTCATCGCACCCGGCAGCCACTTCTCGTGGTGCTCCTCGGTGCCCAGCTGGTAGATCGCCGCGCCGAACAGTCCCCACTGCACGCCCGACTTGATCTGCAGGCTCGGGTCGGCGGCGACGAGCTCTTCGAAGCCGGCGATGTTGCCGCCCTGGTCGTCGTCACCGCCGAATCGCGTCGGGAAGGCGCGGTGCACGGCCTTGTTCTCGACGAGGAGGTGCAACTGTCCGAGCACGCGCTCGCGGTGCTCGGCCACGGTCTGTCCGTCGATCCGCCAGAAGGCGGGGTCCTTGATCATCTCGCGCGCCTGGCGGCGGACGTGCCCCCAGGTGCCGAGCAGCAGATCGGTCACGCGCTCGGTGTCGATGCGCGGCTCGGATGCTTCGGCCGCGGTGTGCGCGGCGGTCGGCGCGCCTCCGGCCGGGGTGCGCCTCGCGGTGGACGGAGTTTCAGGACGGACTGCGGCGTCGGTCATATACAGCACCTTCTTCGGCGAAACGGGATGGTCCAACGGTAGGACTCCCACAACGCTCCATCAACACCCTTGGCTACCCCCTACAACGCCCTCGGACCCGTGCGAACGGACCGGTTGTGCGGTCCCGACAGATGCGCGCCGCTTACTGCGCGTTCGCGAACGAGGCGGCGAGCGCCACCGAATCGAAGAGGTTGCGCATCGCGTGACGGATCTCGCCGAGTGGTGTGGTGAAGCTCGCGAGCACGACCTGCTTCGAACCGGGTACCGCGAACCAGTAGTCCGCCTCGAACCGGGTCGCCGTCGCCGTGACGTCTGCGTCGACGACGGTCTCGTCGTAGGTCCGCTCCAGACGCAGCATGCTCGCGCGCGGGCCGTCGAGCCTCGCGGCTGTCTCGACGCCGTCGACCTCGAGCGTCTCGAAGCTGCGCAGCAGCGCACCCAGTACGGCGTCGGGCGAGGTACCGACGGCGGGACTCATCCGCATGCCCGACGGAGCGTGCACCGTGAGCGCAGCCGGGGTGGCCAGGTCGGGAACGATCTCGAGGCACAGGAACAGAGCGTGCGCCTCAGCATCCCTCGCCGCATCCACTGCCCGCTCGAGCGCGTCGCGGATGCGTCGACGGGCGAGGACGGCGTCGTCGGCGACCCCGACCACCTCGCGGGTCACCGCATCGACCTCGACCGCGGCCGACGCGCCGTCGCGCGGGTCGAGCGCCAGCCAGCGCCCGGGTAGCTGGAAGGTCAGCGCAGGCGGCCGACGCGTCGGGGTCGCACCGCTCATCCCTCTCCCGCCAGCCGGGAGAGCCGGTCGGGCGAGAGCACGATGAGCTCGTGGCCCGACCGCAGGCCGAGCTCTGCGGCGGTCGTGTCGTCGAGACGGATCCGGGCGTGCGACCTCTGCTGATCGCTCGTGAAATCGGACGGAGCACCCTGGAGCAGACCGATGGAGACGCGGTGGCGTGAGACCTCGGGGTCGGCGGCCAGCACCGACGCCGCCGCGCGCACCACACCGACCACGGCGGCATCGGTCACGTCGTCGAGGTAGAGGGCGACGGCCACCTCCGTGCGCCCCGCGCCGGGGTGGCTGAGTGTCGCGGTCGCGTCGTTGACGTTGCCGATACCCGCGAGCTCGGCCTCGAGGTCTCCGAGTTCGACATCGGCGGCCGCACAGGCCGACAGCGCCAGCATCCCGGCGACGGTCACGACGCCGATCAGCGCGCGGATCGACCTCATGAGCCCTCGGCCAGACGGGCGATGTCTTCGGGTGACAGGCGCATCGACTCGCCGAATTCGAGCCCCAGCTCGTCGTAGACCTTCGAACTGGGCCTCACTTTGCCGCGAAGCTCCTGGCCGCTGTTGTCGTAGTCGCCCGGGACACCGTCGATGAACATCACCGTCGCCCCGTGACGGGCCGTCGTGGGGTCATCGGCCAGGGCGGGGATCGCTCCTCGGATGACCGAGGTGAATTCGGCGTCGCTCGGGTCGTCGACGAACAGCCGCACGACGACCTCGGTGTTCCACGGTGCCCCCGGATGCCCCACGTCGGCCGAGACCGCATTCACGCCGTCGACCTCCTCGAGGTGGGCCGCGAGATCGCCCATGTCCGGCGATGCCGCGCATCCCGCCAGCGACAGGGCACCCAGCGTCAGTGCAACGCCCAGGACGACTCGGATGGATCTCATGCGTCTAGGAACCTCTCGTGTAGGACGCCGAATAGACGTCCTCATAGCTTCCCTCGTCGGGGTCGGCGAAGAAGATCTCGTCGCCCTGACGAGGCTCGGGAAGATACCGCTCCGCCTCGGCGCCGTACATCGTCGAGTCGTGGATCGGCCACACGAGCGGGCGGTAGGTCTGCCAGTCGTTGTCGAGGCGCACGTAGTCGACGGGCTCGAGGCCGAGGAACTCGAGCGTGTGCACGGGGTCGATGCCGTTGTTGATCTGCGTGACGCGCACGTCGGGCGGCATCGCCGAGTAGTGCTTGTCGATCGCCGAGCCCGCGGCGAACACCGAGTCGACCCGATCGACGACGCGGGGGTCGGTGGCGAGGTCGCCCGCCATCATGCCGCCCAGCGACCACCCCGTGAACATGATGGGCGCGTCGCTCTCGAAGACGCCCGCCTCGGTCATCGCATCCCATACCGCGTGCTCGTACTGGGTCGGAACGCCCGGGAACATCGAGAGCATGACGTCGGCGCGCAGATCGTTGAGTGAGCCGCCGCTGTTGAGCGGGTTCCAGTTCTGCGTGCTCGGCAGCTGCACCCGCCACGAGACGATCTCCCCCGCGGCGTTGCGGACGGCGACGACGCGGATCTCGGTGCTGGTGCCGTCGGCGCTCGCGGAATCCTGCTCGGCGAGCTGCGCCATGACGCCCTGGTAGTCGCGTGCTTCGAGCCGATCGTTGTCGGCGTCGGCATCGGCATCGTCCGTCGGCGCCCCGCTGGTCCATCCGCCGGAGGTCTGCTGGGGCCGCCCCACCGTCTCGGAGAGCACCGCGAGCAGGAGCGCTGCAGCCAGCAGACCTCCGAGGAGCAGGAGACCGACCAGACCGAACGAGGCGACGACGAGCCCGACCACGAGCGCGGCGACCAGCAGCAGAGCGATCACCACGAGCGCCGAGACGAGCGCGCTGAGTGCCTCCATGAGCGCGTCGACGACGACCGACAGCACCTGCGACGCCCACTCGCCGACCATCTCGAAGAAATCCCCGACCGGCGACCAGAACTGGTCCCAGTTGTCTCCGAACGAGTCGGCGCCGTCCTCGATCGCCGTCTCGATCGCGCCGATCGCCCGGTCGGCCGCGTCGTAGATCTGCTGACGCGCATCGTTGAGCACCCGTCGCGCAGCGTCGACCGCACCGCGGGCATCGGCGAGATCACCCGCCGCCGACAGCATCCGTTCGTCGAGCGCGGTCGTGGACTCGCCCGCCGCCTCGGCCTGGACGAGCTCGTTGCGGAGGTCGCCGATCTCGGATTCGAGCCGGTACGAGCGGTCGGTCTCGGCGTCGGCATCGCTGACCGCGCTGCGTGCCGTCGCCTGGATCGTCTCGAGTTCGACGGCGAACGTGGTCAGCGCCGTCGCCGTTCCGTCGTAACGACCGTGTGCGCGCCGGAGCCCGGCCGATGCGTCGTCCGCCGAGCCTCGGACGGCATCGATCGACTGGGCGGTCTGCCCGTCGACCAGGTCGAGCAGAGCTTCGGCGGCGCGCGAGATGGCCTCGGCGGTGAGCTGGAGGTTTCGGGCGCGCGTCTCGAGCTCGGCGGGACGCCCGGCGAAGACGTCTTCGTAGTCGACGGCGAGTCCCGAGCTCACGGGGCGCCGTCCGTATCGCTTGCCTCGGCCATGCTCTGGTCGAGCTCGGTCATCGTCTCGTCGATGGCCTGCAGCCAGTCACGGACGGTCGTGAGCTGTTCCTCGAGCTTGCCGCGGTTGTAGTCCCAGTTGCCGGCGAAGTCGCGCACGGTGCGCTCCAGGCGATACTCGCCGGTGAGGGCCCCGAGGTCATCACCCACCCGATCGGCACTCTGGAACGTCGCCAGCGCACCGACGACCCGGCTCTTGGCCGCACGCAGCTCCGTGAGGTCCAGCTCGAGGTCGCTCACCGGTCCCCCTCAGCGGTTCGTCGGTCGGGTGGCTCGAGCCCGAGTCTAGCGAGCGCGCGGAGCGATCACCGGGGTGTCGCTCCGTGCGCGGCGACGACGGCGAGCACGCCCTCGCCGTAGGCTTCGCGCTTCTTCGCGCCGATGCCGGTGACCCCGTCGAGATCGGCGAGCGACGCCGGGCGCGCCGCCGCCAGCGCGCGCAGCGTGGCGTCGCCGAACACGATATAGGCGGGGACCCCCTGCTCGCGGGCCTGTTCGGCGCGCCATGCCCGGAGCGCCTCGAAGAGGTCGCGGTCGCCCGCGTCGACGGCATCGGCCGACGACGACTTGCGCACCCGCGAACCGCCCGCCGCGGCACTGCGGCCGAGCACATCTCGGCGCAGCGGCACCGGCGCCTCGCCACGCAGGACTCCCCCGCTGGCCTCGCTCAGGGCGAGCGTGCCGTAGTCGCCCTGGGCGACGAGGATCTGTCTCGCGAGCAGCTGCCGCACGACGCTGCGCCAGTCCTGGTCGGACAGGTCGGCGCCGATGCCGTAGGTCGCGAGCTTGTCGTGCCCCTGCTGCGTGATGCGCTCGGTCTTCGCGCCGCGCAGGATGTCGATGAGATGGCCCGCACCGAACGCCTGCCCCCGCTCGCGCTGCAGGCGCACGATCGTGGAGAGCAGCTTCTGCGCCGCGACCAGGCCGTCCCACGTCTCGGGGGGTTGCAGGCAGGTGTCGCAGTTGCCGCAGGGTTCGGATGCTTCGCCGAAGTAGTCGAGCAGGTTCTGACGCCGGCAGGCCACCGTCTCGCACAGCGCCAGCATCGCGTCGAGATGCTGGCCGAGGCGCATCTTGTAGGTGCGGTCGCCCGGCGACTGGTCGATCATGCGCCGCTGCTGCACGACGTCGCCGAGGCCGTACGCCATCCACACGACCGACGGCTCGCCGTCTCGACCTGCTCGGCCCGTCTCCTGGTAATAGCCCTCGACCGATTTCGGCAGGTCGATGTGGGCGACGAAACGCACGTCGGGCTTGTCGATGCCCATCCCGAACGCGATCGTGGCGACCATGACGACCCCGTCGTCACGGAGGAACCGCGACTGGTTCGCCGCACGCACCTCGGTCGGAAGCCCCGCGTGGTACGGCAGCGCATCGATGCCCTGGCCGCGGAGGTACTCGGCGGTCTGCTCGACGCTCTTGCGGCTGAGGGCATAGACGATGCCCGCCGGCGCCGACGCGGCATCCGCCCCCTCGGTCTGCTGCACCGAGCGGATGAACGAGACGAGCTGCCGGCGCTGGTCGACCTTCGGCTCGATGCGGTACTGGATGTTCGGCCGATCGAAGCTCGCCACGAAGCGACGGGCGTTCGGCAGCTGCAGTCGCTCGACGATCTCTCGCGCCGTGGCGGGAGTCGCCGTGGCGGTGAGCGCCATGCGCGGAACGCCGGGGAACCGCTCGGCGAGGTCGCCGAGAGCGAGGTAGTCGGGTCGGAAGTCGTGGCCCCACTGCGACACGCAGTGCGCCTCGTCGATCGCGATGACGCTGAGCTTTCCGCGCTGCAGCAGCGAGAGCGCCGACGCGGTGTTCAACCGCTCGGGTGCGACGTAGAGCAGGTCGAGCTCGCCGGCGAGGTAGGCCTGCTCGGTCGCGCGGCGCTCGTCGGCGCCCTGGGTGGAGTTGAGGAAGGCGGCACGCACGCCGTTGGCGATGAGGGCCTCGACCTGGTCGTGCATGAGCGCGATGAGAGGGCTCACCACGAGCCCCGTGCCCGGGCGCACGAGTGCCGGCACCTGGTACGTGACGCTCTTTCCTCCGCCGGTGGGCATGAGCACGACGGCGTCGCCTCCGCCGATGACCTGGGCGACGATGTCGGCCTGGTCGGCGCGGAACAGGTCGTAGCCGTAGACCTCGTGCAGCACCTCGCGCGGGTCGCGCCCCGTGAAGTCGCGGCGGGCGGTGGCCCGTCGGGCGACGGATGCCGCGGACTCGGGCGCGTTCGACGCGCGGCGGCCGGCATCGCCCGGCCCGGTCTTCCGGGCGGGAGCACCGCCGAAGCCCTCGGGCTCGGGCGGGGGCGGCGCGTCGAAGTCGTCGGGTGGCGCGAGCTCGTCGGGATTCCACTCGTAGCCGTCGTACGGGTCGATCGCCACGCCCGCCTGGGGGTCGCGATCGGGTCCGGGAGTCACCCGCCCACGATAACCCGCGCCCCGACACCGACCTGCGCGCGGTCACGAGCGGAGGAGATCTCACCGCGGGAGGACCGCTCGGTGCGAACGGGTCCTCCCGCCGTGACATCCCCTCCCGCCGTGACGAGTCGCCCGAGGGCGCGCGGCTCTGGCGCGATGTCGGACCACGCGCCTACGGTGGAACCACCGCCTGAGGAAGGAATCCGCATGACCCTCGAGACCCGCGTCACCCGCAACGACGAGACGTCGCGGTACGAGATCCACGTCGGAGACGCCGTCGGCGGTTTCGCCGAGTTCCTGACCTCGCGCAGCGGCCGCGTCATCATCACCCACACCGAGCTCGACCCGCAGTTCAAGGGCCAGGGGCTCGGGTCGATCCTCGCCGGCGAGGCGCTCGCCGACCTCGCCCGTCGCGGCGATGTCGTGGTTCCGCGATGCCCGTTCATCGCGCACTACCTCACGGGCAACGAGGTCGCCGGCCTCGTCGTCGACTGGCCCGAAGACGCCGACGCCGCGCAGTCGGCGACCCCGGGCGAACAGTCGTCATGACCCGGCTCGACACCGACGGCGCCGCCGGCCGGTCGCCCGAGACCGAGGGCCCCGTCGCCTGCGACGGACCCCGCAGCCTGCTGCTCGAGGCACGGGAAGTGCCGCTGGGCGGGGTGCGGGCGATGTCGGTTCATCGCAGCCTGCCGCAGCGCGCGCTGCCGATGGTGGGGGCGTGGTGCTTCCTCGACCGATTCGGTCCGCAGGAGACGAAGATGCGCGTCGAGCCGCACCCCCACATCGGGCTTCAAACGGTCACCTGGCCGTTCGTCGGAGACGTGCGGCATCGCGACGCGGTGGGTAGCGACGTGGTCGTCCGACGCGGCGCGCTGAACCTCATGACGAGCGGCGCGGGCATCTCGCACTCCGAATACTCGGTCGGTGACGACCCCGTGCCCCTCGACGCCCTCCAGCTGTGGGTCGCGCTCCCCGAATCGCGCCGACACGGTGCGCCCGCGTTCGAGCAGCACGCGGAGTTGCCGATCGTCGCGCTCGAGGCCCTCGGCGCCGGCGCCGGCGGCGAGGCCACCGTCGTGATGGGCGAGCTCGCCGGCGTCTCGTCGCCCGCCACCGTTCACACCCCGATCGTCGGAGCCGAGGTGCGCATTCCGGCCGGATCCACGGTGCGCATCCCGCTGCGCCCCGACTGGGAGCACGCGGTGGTCGGATGCTTCGGAGAGGCGCGCGTCGCGTCAGAGCCGACCGGATCCGTGGTGCTCGACAGCACGCACCTGCTCTACCTCGGCACGTCGCGCGACGGGGTCGACGTCTCGAGCGACACCGACGCGACGGTGTTCCTCCTGGGGGGCGAGCCGTTCGAGGCCGACATCGTCATGTGGTGGAACTTCGTCGGGCGCACCCACGACGAGATCGTCGACGCCCGCGACGACTGGGAGGCGGCCGCCGCCCGGTTCGGCCACGTCGTCGACCACGCCGACGAGCGCATCCCCGCCCCGCCCCTCCCCGGCGTGCGCCTCACCCCGCGCCGTCGCCCTGACCGGCCCCGCGGCTGACCACGCCGCATCCGTCTCTTCGATCCGCACCGAGGGTGCCCGATTCTGCCGATCGTGCGCGAAACTTCGGGCACCACCGGCCGATTCGGGCACTCTCGAGCGACCCGGCCGCCCGGCCCGCGGCCAGACCGCGGGCGATACGCTGGAGCCGTGGTGGCAGCATCCCGACTCTCCACGCGCGTCCTGCTGGTGTGCGCGGCCATCGGCGTCGCCACGGGTCTGTTGGGTGCGGTCGCCGGCTGGGTCACCCCGGCGGTGATCGCCGGCATTCCGGTGATCTACGGCTTCGTGCTCGGCGTGCACGTGATCCCCGGGATCATCTCGCAGGAGGTGCTGCGCCTTCCTCTCGTCGCCCTCATCACGCACGTGCTGGCCGCTCTCGTCTCCAGCGCCGTCGCCCCGCAGTTCGCGCTGTCGTTCCTCGGCACGGCGCTGCTGTTCGGCGGCATCCAAGAGGGCGTCGCAGCGCTCACCCGCTACCGCGTCTGGCGGTCGTGGCGGTTCTTCATCTCGGCGATCATCATCGGCGCCGTCATCGCCGTCGCCGTCGGATTCATCGCGCACCTGTCGACGATGGCGCCCTGGGCGAGCGTGTCCTACCTCGTGCTGGCCGTGCTCGGACCGGTGGCGTGGACGGCCGTCGCTCTCGCCGTCGGCGCCGCCCTCCGCCGCACCGGAGTCGGCCGGGTCCCCGGCCATCGTTGAGCCCCGACCCGCGAACTTAGGGTGGGCTAAGTTGGACGAATGACGTCCGTTCCGCTCCTTCGCGTGCGCGGGGTGGGCATCACCCACGACGAGGCGTCGACGGCGACCCCCGCCGACGTCACCTTCGACGTCTCACCGGGCGAGGTCGTGCTGTTGCTCGGACCGAGCGGCTCGGGCAAATCCACCCTCACCCTCGCCCTGAACGGACTGATCCCCCACGCCGTTCCCGCCACCGTCGTCGGCACGGTGCGGGTCCAAGACGCGGATGCGGCGACCACCCCGGTGGCGGAGCTCAGCACGCGGGTGGCCATGGTGTTCCAAGACCCCGACGCGCAGCTCGTCACGGGCACCGTGCTCGACGAGGTGGCGTTCGGACCCGAGAACCTGCGGCTGCCGGCCGACGACGTGCTCGCGCGCGCCGAGACGGCACTCCGGCGCGTCGGACTCTGGCACCGCCGCACCGACAACCCCGATCTGCTGTCGGGCGGCGGCCGTCAGCGTCTCGCGATCGCCTGCGCGCTGGCGATGGGGTCGCCCCTGCTCGTGCTCGACGAGCCCACGGCGAACCTCGACCCCGGTGGCATCGAAGAGGTCTACGCGGCGCTCGCGGAGCTCGTCGCCGAGGGCGACCGCGCGATCGTGCTCGTCGAGCACAACCTCGACGCCGCCGTCGGGCTCGTCGACCGCGTCGTCGTGATCGACGCCCTCGGCCGCCTCGTCATGGACGGCACCGTCGACGCCGTGATGCGCGGGCGCGCCGACGAGCTGCTCTCCCTCGGGGTGTGGCTGCCGACCTCCACGCTGGCCGCGATGCGCCTACGCCGCGCCGGGATGTCGCTCGATCCGCTTCCCCTCACCCCCGCCGAGCTGCACGCCGCGCTCGAGGTCGAACCGGCCATCGAGGCGCCCGGCGAGATCGGTGCGATCGGCGGGAACACGCCGCCCGCGGCCACACGCGCCCCGATGGCGGCCGATCCGGGTGGAGCCGGAGAGGCTGCGTCGACCGCCGCATCCGCCCCCCTCGTGCGGGTGCGCGGGCTCACCCTGACACGCGGGCGCACCCCCGTGCTGCACGACGTCGACCTCGACATCGCCGCGGGCGAGTTCGTCGCGATCGTCGGCGCGAACGGCGCCGGCAAGACGAGCCTCGTGCAAGCGCTCGCGGGTGTCGTGCGACCACCCCGCGGCACGGTCGAGCTCGCCGGGCGCGACGTGCACCGCACCGACGCGCGCACCCTCGCCGCCTCGGTCGGATTCGTCTTCCAGAACCCCGAGCACCAGTTCGTGGCGAACTCGGTGTTCGACGAGCTCGCCCACGGACTCCGGATGCAGCGCCTGCCAGACGGCGAGGTGCACCGCCGCGTCGACGACATGCTCGCGCGGTTCGGGCTCGAGCACCGCGCGCAGGCGCATCCGTTCCTGCTGTCGGGAGGACAGAAACGGCGACTGTCGGTCGGTACGGCGCTGATCGGCGGCGCACGCCTGCTGGTGCTCGACGAGCCGACGTTCGGGCAGGACCGCGCCCGCGCCGACGAGCTGTTGTCGCTGGTGAAGGGGCTGCACTCGGAGGGCACCACCGTGGTCGTGGTGACGCACGACATGCAGCTCGTGACCGACTACGCCGACCGCACGGTGGTGCTCTCCGACGGGCGCATCGCGGCCGCAGGTCCCACCGCCGCGATCTTCGCCGACGACGCGCTCATCGAACGGGCGGGCCTGCGCCCGCCTCCGCTGCGGCGGGCGCTGCGGGGGCTGACGCAGCATCCGTCGCTGTCGTCCGTGGCGCGCATCGCCGATCTCCCCGGGGCGCGAGGATGACCGCCGTCATCGATCCGTACGCCGAGGCCGCTCCCTCACGCGGGCTGCGCTTCCTCCCCGCGCTGAACCCGCTCGCGAAGATCGCCGCGCCCCTGCCCGCGATGATCGCGCTGGTGTTCGCGCGAGATCTCGCCACGCCGCTGGCGTTCCTCGTGTTCGCGTACGCCGTACTGCTGGTGGGCGCCCGGCTGAGCGGTCGGATGCTGGGGCTGCTCGCCCTGGCCATCCCCGCCTCGGTGCTCGTGATCGGCCTCGGATTCTCGGTCTGGGCCGACGCCGCGCGCATCGACCAGTCGGTGACCGTGCTGCAGCTCGGCGGCTGGACGTTGTACGGCGGCGCTCTCGTGACCGGCTTCTCGACGGCGCTGCGCCTCGGCGCGATCGTCGCGCTCGCGCTCGTCGGCGGGCTCACCACGACCGGCCCCGACCTGGTGCGCTCGCTCGTGCAGCAGCTGCGCGTGCCCTACCGGATCGGATATACGGCGCTGGCCGCGTTCCGCTTCGTGCCGAGGTTCGGGCACGAGCTGGAGATCATCCGCCAGGCGCATCGGGTGCGCGGAGCACACGGTGGCCGAGGGCCCTTCGCCGCCGCCGCGCGCTGGGGAGGTTACGTCGTGCCGCTCCTGGCCGGAGCGATCCGGCATGCCGAGCGGGTCGCGCTCGCCATGGACGCGAGGGCCTTCGGCGCCCACTCGACGCGCACCGAGCGCCATCTCGTGCCGTTCCGCGCGCGAGACGTGGTGTTCGTCGTCGCGTTCTGGGCAGCATCCGCCGCCCTGTTCGTGTGGGCGGGCGCGACGCCCCTCGTCGGCTGAGCGGGGACGCCGCCATGACCTCTGCATAGACTCGTTCGAGACCGACGAGGGGAACCATGGCTCGACGACGCAAGACCGTGGCGCAGCACGCGCGCCTCGGATCGCCGAGCCTGGCGGCCCAGCTGCTCACGCTGGTCGGCGTGATCGTCGCGGTGGTGCTGGTCGCCGGCGCGGGCACGATCGGTTACACCGCGTACAGCCTGGCGGCCTCCATCGAGGAGAACTCCGTCGACCTCGACACCGAGGTGGCTCAGCCTCCCAGCGTCGGGGCGTACGAGGGACCGTTCGACGTGCTCATCGTCGGCACCGACGAGTGCGAGCCCGCTCTGATCGACCTGTTCCCGGGTCGGTGCACAGGACCCGACGCAGACGGTCGCCTGAACGACGTGAACATGCTCGTGCACGTGTCAGACGCCCCCCGCCGCGTGACCGTCGTGTCGTTCCCCCGCGATCTGCAGCTCGCGATCCCCGAATGCACCGACGACGACGGAGTCGTGCATGCCGCGGTGAGCAAGGAGTCACTCAACGCCGCCTACGGAAAGGGCGGTCTGAACTGCGTCGTCAACACGGTGTCGGCACTGAGCGGGCTCAGCATCCCGTTCGCCGCGAAGGCCAGTTTCGGCAACGTCATCGCCATCACCGACGCCATCGGCGGGGTCGAGGTCTGCATCGGTGAGGGCGGACTGCGCGACCCGAAGAACACGGGGATCGATTGGCCGGCCGGCCCCCGCACCGTTCAGGGCGCGGAGGCGCTGCAGTTCCTGCGCGTGCGCTCCGGCGTCGGCGACGGCAGCGACCTCGCCCGTATCGGCAACCAGCAGCAGTACCTGTCGAGCCTTTCCCGCAAGCTCACGGGCGGCGTACTCTCCGATCCCGCGGCGGTGCTGCGCTTGGCGACCGCCGCATCCGAGAACATCACGCCCAGTTCGAGCCTGGCCAACCCGATCCGCATCATGCAGCTCGCGCTCGCGGCGAAGGACGTTCCGACCTCCGACATCACCTTCGTGCAGTTCCCGGTGTTCGACGACCCCAGCAACACCAACCACGTGATCCCCGATCAGCAGGCGGCCGCCGAGCTCTGGGATGCCCTCGCGCAGAACAGGCCGCTCGAGCTCACCGGGCAGCTCGGCGCGAACGGGGGCGTCGTCGAGGCAGCCCCGACCGAGACGACACCCCCGTCCGACGCGACCGAGACGACACCCCCGTCCGACGCGCCCGAGCCGACAGATGCGGCGACCTCTGCACCGTCCGACGAGTCGGTCGCGCTGCCGGGGAACGTCAACGGCTCGAAGGCCGACCAGGCCACCTGCACCGCCTGAGCGGCGAAAAAGACGGCGGATCAGCGGCGCGCAGCGGCGAGGGTGCGGTGTGCCGCGCGCACCATCGCGACGTCGAGGAACGTGCCGTCCTCGAGGACGACCGTTCCCGAGCCGTCGCCCGCAGCGGAGCCGACCCTCGCGATGATCTCCTCCGCCCGTCGCACAGCGGCCTCGGTGGGAGTGAACACCGAGCGGATCACCGCGAGCTGGCGCGGATGGATAGCCGTGCGTCCGCCGAACCCGAGACGTGCCCCCTCCCGGCAGCTGCGCTCCAACCCATCGAGGTCGCGGACGTCGGCGTACACGCTGAGGAGAGGGGCGGGCAGACCCGCCGCAGCCGCGGCGTTGACGACGCGGCTGCGCGACCAGCGCAGCCCCGCCTCACCCTCCTCGCCCTCGGGGACGGCGAGCTCGGCGCGCAGATCTGCCTCGCCCGTGGAGATGGACGCCGCTCCCGACGTGGCGATCTCGAACGCCCGCTCCACGGCGAGCGCCGTCTCCAGGAGGGCGTGCACATCACGGCCCGGGAGCGCTTGCCGCACGTGCACGACGTCGTCTGCGGACTGCGTCTTCGACAAGCGCACGCCGATCGAGGCCGGGAGGGGCCGAAGCGCCGCGAGATCGTCATCGTGCCACGCGGAGCCGCGAGCATTGATCCGCACCTGCACCGCCACGACCGATCCCTCACGCGCAGCGGCGTCGATCTCGCCGGCGAGGGAGGCCAGCATCTCTCGCGCGACGGCCTTGCGCGCCGGCGCGACGGCGTCTTCGAGGTCGACGATGACGCCGTCCGCCCCGGAGCGGAGCGCTTTCACGACCCGCTCGGGACGATCGCTCGGAACGTAGAGCGCCACGATGGTCATGAGATCGTCCCTTCGTCGCGCAACGCAGCGATCTGCGCGGCGGTGTACCCGAGTTCCTCGAGCACGCGTTCGGTGTCCGCTCCGTGGCCGCGGCCGGTGAAGTCCACACGCGACTCGCTCTGCGACATACGGAACAACGGCCCCTGCATCGCCATCTCGCCGAGGTCAGGATCATGGATGCGGCGGATCGTACCGATGGCTTCGAACTGGGGGTCACCGACGATGTCGCTCGCGTCGTAGATGGCCGCGACGGCCGCCTCGGCCGCGTCGAAGGCGGCGATCACCTCCGCGCGGTCGTGTCGGGCGATCCACCCGCCCACCGCCTCGTCGAGCACATCGGCGTGCGCGGCGCGTTCGGCGCCCGAGGCGAACCAGGGCTCATCGATGAGTTCGGGTCTTCCGACCAGCGTCATGACGCGCTCGGCGATCGACTGCGCACTGGTCGACACGGCCACCCACGAGCCGTCAGCGGTGCGGTAGGCGTTGCGCGGTGCGTTGTTGCCGGAACGATTGCCCGTCCGCGGTTGCACGGTGCCTAGCTGGTCCCACCGGGTGATCTGCGGACCCAGCATGGCGAGGATGGGCTCGATGATCGCCACGTCCACCTCCTGCCCGCGCCCCGAGGCATCGCGGGCGTGCAGCGCGACCATCACCGCGTACGCGGTGGCCAGGGACGCAACCCCGTCGGCGAGGCCGAACGGAGGAAGGGTGGGCGGCCCGTCCGGCTCGCCCGTGGCGGCGGCGAATCCGCTCATCGCCTCGGCGAGGGTGCCGAACCCGGGCCGCGAGCGGTACGGACCGATCTGGCCGAACCCCGTCACCCGGGCCAGAACGAGACCCGGGTTGTCCTCCGAGAGTTCCGCGTAACCGAGGCCCCAGCGCTCCAGCGTTCCGGGGCGGAAGTTCTCGATCACGACGTCGGCGGTGGCCGCGAGACGGAGGAACGCCTCCCGGCCGCCCTCGGTGTGCAGGTCGATCGTGACCGTGCGCTTGTTCCGCCCGAGCGTCTTCCACCAGAGGTTGTGCCCGTCCTTGCTGGGCCCGTGACCGCGCGAGGGGTCGGGGCGGGTGGGGTGCTCCACCTTGATCACCTCGGCGCCCATGTCGCCGAGGTGCATGGCCGCCATGGGCCCGGCGAACAGCGTAGAGACGTCGATGACCCGGAGTCCGTCGAGGGGCGTCATCGCTCGCCGTCCCAGCAGACGCGGAAGCCGATCGAGGGGGATGCATCGATCCCCAGCCCGGGCAAGAGGTACTTCGCCGCGAATGTCGGATGCTGGGCGCCGCCGTCGAAGTACCAGTCCGACCCCTCCGAGCGATGGTCGCTCCCGCCCTTGAGCATGACGAAGCGGGTGCGGCCGTCGCTGTGCTCCGACTCCGTCCAGTTCCACACCAGGGGCCGGCGCCGCTCGAAGCCCGGCTGCTCCGCCGCGAGCTGCCACTCGTCTTCGTTGGGAAGGCGTCCGCCCACCCAGGCCGCGTAGTCGCGGGCGCGGGCGAGGGTCACCCCCGTGACCGGGCGCTCCGAACGGGGGTGGTCAGATGCTCCGGCCTCCCCGATCGCGTCGAGATAGCGGCCGAACGCCGCCTCGGTGACCTCGGCGACCGCCACGCGGACGGGGGCGGGGAGCACGGCGACGCGCTCGAGCGTGCGCTGATCGTGCAGGCGCGGCGGGAGCGGCTTCCACTCGTCGACGTAGGGGGCGCCCTCGTGCATGCCGGTCTCCCGGGCGCGGTACCGCACGGTCAGCACGTGCTCGCCCGGTGCGACGACGAGTGCCCCCGCCGAGGCTCGGGCGATCTCGTCGGCATCGGCCGACCCGGCCTCGCGCGGGGCGGGCAAGAGTCGACGCGCCCTGCGGTGGGGGAACGCGGAGTCTGCCACGTGGGGGCGACCGGCCAACGCGATCACCAGGTCGCGCAGCTCGCTCGGCGTCGGGGCGTCGCCCTCGATACGGAGCACGGCCGCGATCCCCTGCGCCGGTACGGTGACGGCCGGCGGGTCGGTCGTCAGGGCGGCATCGGGCTCGTGAAGGGCGATCCACCGAACGGGAGCCGGCACCTCCCGCGCGCTCGGGGAAGCCTGCCCGACGTCGATCGACGGCACGTAGACGGCGTCGGCGTCGCCGGAGTTCGCCAGCACCGTCAGAGTCACCCCGTCGAGAGCGAAGTCGGAGGCGGTCACGGGGCCCTCGAGCACCGACAGCGGCGTCCACTCCCCCTCCACGAACCAGCGGTGGAGCAGTCGCTGCACCGGCAGCATCCGCCCCAGCGTCGCCGCGTCGCGGCGGTTCCACCCGACCCACGCGCCGAAGACGACTTCCCACACCATGACACCGACTCCGTTCAGCCAGGCCGAGCGCAGCTCCCCGGCGTGATCGCGATGCCAGCGCCGGATGTGGTGCTGCATGTGTCGCCGTTCGAACCACCTCGCCCGAAGGACTCCCGGGGTCTCGGAATCGGCGAACCACTGCGCCCACGAGAGGGTGTGGTCGGCGATGCGCGCCGTGGCGAGCTTCGACTCCCCCTCGAGGCCGATGCCGGGGCGCGCCGCGTCGAGGGCGGCTACCAGCTCGGGTTCGGCCTTCTTCAGCGTGTCGAGGAACACCCCGTCGGCGCCGAGACGAACGACCACCTCGGCGAGCTCGGCCGCGTCGTCACCGCCCCGGCGCGTGCCGGTGTCCCACGGGTTGTAGTCGACGAAGACCGCGACCCCCGCGTCCCGCAGAGCCGCGGCGGCCTCCTCGAGCCCCGGCACACGGTAGTAGTCCCATTGGTTGCGGTCGTCGATGCCGATGACCGGGTAGGCGTGCCAGAGCACCACCCCGTCGAGCCCCCCGAAGCGCTCGCGGGCGTCGTCGAGGAACCGCTCCGGCGTGAAGCGCTGCGTATCGAAATCGAAGAACAGCTCGTCCCACAGCCACACCTGCGCGACGGTGAAGCACCGGCTCGCCCAGGCCGAGGCCGGGTCGTCGTAGCGCGTCGGCGCGGGGTACCGCCGACGCGCCCCCTCGCGCCAGGCCGCCAGTTGCGCCCGCCAGCGCGGGATGTCGGCCGGGTCGTCGGGAGCGGCGAAGATCTTGGCATCGTCGAGTCGTTCGGCCGCTTCGCCCTCGGAGAGGTCGCCGTCGAGCGGCACGGCGGTGGGCAGGTCGATCTCCCGCGGATGCAGCGGGTCGAATCCACCGCTCATCGGCTCTCCTCCGAACGTGCGATGACCTCGGCGGCCGTGGGCACCGCGTCCTGCGCGCCCGGGCGTCCGACAGCGAGAGCCGCCGCGGCACTGGCGACCCGCGCCGCCTCCGCGAAGACCTCGAGGAGGGCGCCGTCACCCGGGAGCGCACCGGAGCGGGCGAGGGATGCGGCGAACACTCCGCAGAACGTATCCCCCGCACCGGTCGTGTCCACCGCCGTGACCGGGTGCGCCGAGACCGTGCGGCGCGCGCCCGAGACGACGATGAGGCACCCTCGCGAACCGAGGGTGACCACGAGCGCCGGCAGGCGCGCGGCGAGGGAGTCGACCGCGTGGTCGAACTCCGCAGCGCCGGCGATATCGCGCAGCTCGTGCTCGTTGACGACGAGCACGTCGACCTCCGCGAGGAGGGCGTTCCCGTCGGCGACCAGCGGCGAGGACGGTGCGGCGTTGAGCACGTGCCACGCACGGTCGCCCCGCGCCGCAGCAGCCGCACGGACGAGTGGCACCGGAACCTCCAGCTGGGTGACCAGCACCTGGGCGCCGCCCACGATCGCTCGTTGGCTCTCGCTCAGTCGCGTCCGTGCGGCGTTCGCCCCCGCGACGACGACGATGGCGTTCTCTCCGTCGTCGGCGACGGAGATGAGCGCCGTCCCCGTCGCATCGGCGACCACTTCGAGCCCCGCGACGTCGATGCCGTCGGTGCTCAGCCCGTCGCGCAGCGCGGTGCCGTCGGGGTCGTCGCCGACGGCGCCGACGAAGGCGACCTCTGCAGCTCCCGCGCGCGCCGCCGCCACCGCCTGGTTCGCGCCCTTCCCTCCGCCGGTGCGGGCAAGGCCCGAGGCCAGCACCGTCTCACCGGGGGCGGGGATGCGGGCCACCCGCGCCACCACATCGCGGTTCACGCTTCCGACGACGACGACGTTCATGCCCTCATCCTCTCCGGGAGTGCGGCCGTGCGCTCGGCGAGCGCGCGAATGGAGCGCTCCGCCCCGCCCGGGAGAGAGGTCGCGATGCTGTCGCGCAGCGGCGCGGTCCACTGCGGGTCGATCCCCTCCGATCCGACGAGACCGCCCAGCACCGACCCGACGGTGGCACCGGCGGAGTCGGTGTCCCACCCACCGGCCACCGCGAGCGCCACACCGGCTCCGAAGCGGCCGTCGGCGCCCTCGATCGCGCAGGCGATGAGGGCGGCGTTGTTGAGGGTGTGCACCCAGTGCATGCCGCGGAACTCCCCGTGCAGCACGTCGAGCGCCTCGTTCGTCGTGCGCCGGCCGGCGCCGAGGTCGGCACCGAGCTCGCGACCCAGGCGCACCGCGGAGGCGAGGCGCGACCCGGGCGGCACGACCGTGTCAGCGGCGTCGAGGGTCTCGGCGGCGGAGTCCGCGACGAGCGATTCGGCGCACAGGGCCGCGGCCCACATCGCGCCATACAGCCCGTTACGGGTGTGGCTCAGTCGCGCGTCGGTCCAGGCCGAGGAGGCGGCCGCGAGCGGGTCGCCGGGGTTCGCCCACCCGTGCACGTCGGCGCGGATGAGTGCGCCGATCCACTCGCGGAAGGGATTGCGGTGCGTCGCGGTCTCGGGCACGGGGCGCGCGTCGAGGAGGTTGCGATACGCCGCGCGTTCCGCGGTGAACACCCGACCGGCCGGAAGCGACGCCAGCCAGGCCTGTGCGACGTCGTCGGTCGTCAGCGCGCGTCCGTGCTGCTCGAGAAGGTCGAGCGCGAGCAACGGGAAGTTCAGATCGTCGTCCTCAGGCATCCCGTCGATGTTCTCGACGAGCGAGGTCGGAGCGGAGCGCCGGTTCCAGGGCCACCGTTCGGCGACGTCCTCGGGCAGCCCCACGGCGGTGAAGTAGCCCGCGATGGGCCAGTTGCCGGTGCTGCGCGCGATCTCTTCCACTCCTGCACGAGGGATCTTCTCGACCGGCTTCCCCAGGAGGCAGCCCGCCGCGCGCCCCAGCCACGCGCCGTGCACCCGGTCGAACGAGGCCCGCCGCGCAGCATCCGGTCGTCGCGCCCTGATCGACGCCGCGATTGCGTCCCAGTCGTCGGGTTCTTCGGCGCTGTCGACGCGGTAGGTGTCGAGCTCATCGAGCAACCGCCTCGCGAGTTCGCGCACCGGCGGTGCCGCGGGCAGCGCGCTCGCCCCGCTCGGGGCCAGCACGGTGGAGCCCCCGGCGTCGTGCCACCGTCGCGCGACGTCGGCGAGGTCATCGGCGGCGACCCCCTGCTCGCGAAGGGCGACCAGTTCGGCCGCGACGAGATCCTCGGGCTGGGCCCACGTCAACCTCATGCGGAGGCTCCGCCGTCCCACTGCCCCGACAGCATCGCCTCGAGCGCGCCACCGCGGGTCTTCGCGCGCTCGGCGTCGGCGGCGGCGACCTCGCGCACGACGGAGGTCATCGTCTCGATCACCCCGTCGAGGTCGAGACGGCTCGCCTCGGCGACCCCCGACACCCACTCGTCGGGCACCGCGGCGCGGCCGCCGAGACCGCCGCAGATCGCGCCGGCCATGACGGCGATCGAGTCGGAGTCGCGTCCGTAGTTCACCGCATCGAGCACGGATGCGGCGAGGTCGCCGCCGTGCGCGACGACGAAGGCGAGCGCCACCGGCAGCTCCTCGATCGACTTCGTCCGCGAGGGCAGGCGCGCGTCCATCGCCGGCGCGCGGTACGCGTCGCCCACCGTGTCGAAGGGCGACACGGCCGCGCGCACCACCCGGCCGAGCTCGCGGGGGTCATCCGACCCGCCCGCGGCGAGATAGCGGTCCACGGCGTCGAGCACCGCGCGAAGGGCGGCGGCCGTGCCGTCGTGCGCGACCGACAGTGCGGCCTCGCGCACCGAGGCCACGGTGGCACCGGGCGCGGCGGCGGCGGCGACCGCCGCGGCGAAGACGCCCGCCGCCTCGCGGCCGTAGGAGGCCTGGTGGGCACCGGTGATGTCGATCGCCTCGGCGTACGCCGCGCGGGGGTCGCCGATGTTCACGAGCGCGACGGGCGGCATGTACATGGTGGCGCCGCAGTTGATGATGTTGCCGACCCCGGCCTCGCGCGGGTCGACGTGACCGTAGTGGAGCTTGGCGACGATCCACTTCTCGGCGAGGAAGACCCGCTGCAGGATCAGCACGTCGTCTTCGAGCTCGGGAACCCAGCGGCGCTCGCCGATCATCAGGGGCACCAGGTCGCTGGCGACGTCGTAGGCGCCGAGGTGCCTGCGCCGTGCGTCGTAGACCTGCACGAGGGCGTGCGTCATGAGGGTGTCGTCGGTGACGTGCCCGTCGCCCTTGTGGTACGGCGCGATGGGACGCGCGGTACGCCAATCGGCCAGGAACGGACCGACGATCCCGGTGACCCGACCCTCGTACCTCTCCTCGATCTGCTCCGGGGTCCACCCCTCGGTCGCACCGCCGAGGGCGTCTCCCACCGCCGCGCCCGCGAGCACGCCCGCGACCCGATCCTGCAACGCATCCATTGAATCCCTCATCCGTTCGTCTCCTGCTGGCTTGCTCGGGGGACGAGCCCTGCGCCCGTCCCCCGTGTCGTGCGCGTCTAACCCGTGATCTCCGACCAGCCGTCGCTGAGCTGCGTGCCCAGCTGATCCGCCGAGATCTGGTCGGCGAGGTACTGCTGGAACGCGGGGGTGGCGATGGTGTCCTTCCACTCCGTGTAGCCGTCGACCTTGAGGAACGGCGGACCGACCAGACCGTCACCCGAGGCGAGGATCTGCTCCCAGCCCACGGCGTCGCCGGCGAGCTCGGTGACGCGGTCGCGAGCGCCCTGCGAAGAGGGGATGAGCGCGTCGGCGTACGCGATCTCAGCGAGGTTGTCGGCGCCCATGAAGTAGTTCAGGAACTGCGCCGACTCCTCGACGTGCTCCGAGTCCACGTTCACGGAGTAGGTCTGCGGGTTCGCCGCCTGGATGGCACCGGCACTTCCCTCCAGCGGCGGCAGCACCGTCCACTCGAAGCCCTCGGGTGCGTCGCTGGCGATGTTCGTCGCCTGGAACGAGCCCTGCACCGTGAGGGCCACTTTCTGTCCGTAGAAGGAGGCGAGCACTTCCGACCCCGACTGCGTGAGCGACGTCGGGTCGAGCGAGAGGTCGTCGTAGGCCATCGCGTGGATGCGCTCGGGCACGGCCAGTTCGTCACTGCCGACGTCGATCGACGCGCCCTCGCCCTGGCCGTCGAAGTAGCCGCCGTCGAAGCCCAGCGAGAGGCTCATCATCGTCGCGGTGGGTGAGGCGAGCCCCCACCCGAGGCCGTACTGGCCGTCGGTCGTGGTCGCCCGGGCGATCTCCTGCAGCTGGTCCCACGTCATCGAGTCGCCCGTGGGGATCTCGACGCCGGCCTGCTCGAGCAGCGCCGTGTTCGCGAAGACCATGTAGGACTGCAGCGTGGAGGGGTAGGCGATGATCTGGTCGTTGACCGTCACCGAATCCCAGATGCCGTCGGAGATGTCGTCGCGCAGCTCGGGATCGATCAGATCGGTCAGGTCGGCGAGGTACCCATCGAGCGCGAAGGAGGTGATCGACGACGCCTCGTAGTGGATGATGTCGGGCGCCGTGCCGCCGGTGAACTGCGTGATGAGCTTGTCGTACGTGCCGTCCCAGCCGGCCTGCACGATCTGCACCTGGATATCGGGGTTGTCGGCGTTCCACGTGTCGACGATCTCGGTGATGGCGGCCTGCGTGGCCGGCTGGTCGGAGAGCGACTGGAACTGCAGCGTGACGACACCGTCTTCGCTGGTGGATCCGCCGCTCGCGCTGCCCTGCTGGCACGCGCTGAGGGCGAGGGCGGCGATGCCCGCGAGGGCCAAGGCGCCGATGCCTCGGGTAGTTCTCAACATGATGACCTTTCTTTCTCCCAGTGGGGGGACTAGCCCTTGACGGCACCGGCGAGCATTCCGCCGGTGAGTTTCTTCTGAAGGATGCTGAAGATGATCAGCGACGGGATCGTGGCGAGGATCGCCCCGGCCGCGAGCGGACCCAGCTGCGTCTGCCCCTCGGCGCCGAGGAACGAGCGCAGAGCGATCGGCAGGGTGTACAGCTCAGGACTCTGGATGAGCACGAGGGCGAGGAAGAACTCGTTCCACGCCGACACGAAGGTGAACATCGCCGTGGCCACCAGACCGGGGGCCAGCAGCGGCAGCACGACCCGTCGCAGGATGGTCAGCCGGCCGGCGCCGTCCATCTCGGCGGCCTCCTCGAGCTCTCGAGGGATCGCGGCGACGTACCCCTGCAGCATCCACAGGGTGAACGGCATCGTAAAGGTGACGTAGACCAGGATCAGGCCGAGGAGGGTGTCGTTGAGCTGGATCGTGCGCAGCACGAGGAACAGCGGAATGATGATGAGGATCGACGGGAAGACCTGGCTCGTGAGGATCCACACCGTGCCCGCGGCTCGCAGCTTGCCCTTCAGCCGCGCGAGCGCGTAAGCCATCGGCATCGACAGCAGCACGGTGATCACCATCGTGCTCACCGACACCAGCAGCGAGTTGCCCGCAGCCGAGATGAGGCTCTGCCGCTCGAGGGCGGTCACGTAGTTGCCGAACTCCCACACCGCGGGCAGCAGGTTGACCGCGAGCGAGTTCAGCTCGGACGAGGTCTTGAACGAGGCGGAGAGCAGCCACAGGAGCGGGAACCCCAGGAAGAAGAGGTACCCGGCGAGGGCGACGTACATGATGCCGGTGGTGTACCAGGGACGCTTCGTCATGAGCGACCGCCCTTCGCCTGGCGGAACTGATGCACGAGGTAGATCGACAGGAAGAGCATGATCGCGATGACCAGCACGTCGCCCATCGCCGAGGCGTAGCCGATCTCACGGTTGCGGAACGCCTCGAGGTAGGTGAACAGCGGCGGGATCATCGTGCGTCCGCCCGGGCCGCCCTCGGTGAGTACGTAGATGAGCCCGAAGGAGTTGAACTGCCAGATGAAGTCGAGGATCGTCACCGCGATGATGATCGGGCGCAGCGCCGGCAGCGTCACGTGCCAGAAGCGCCGCAGCGCGCCGGCGCCGTCGACCGCCGCGGCCTCGTG
Organism: Microbacterium sp. Gd 4-13; assembly: GCF_003095395.1. Lineage (GTDB taxonomy): Bacteria > Actinomycetota > Actinomycetes > Actinomycetales > Microbacteriaceae > Microbacterium. The sequence continues at coordinate 361,270 of NZ_QEIJ01000002.1, read as the reverse complement.
CAGCTCGGGAGCGATCGACTGCATGCCCGCCAAGAGCAGAACGGTGGTCTGCGGGATTCCCGACCACACGCCGACGACGATGACCGCGGGAAGCGCGGTGGAGAAGTCGCCCAGCCAGTTCACCCCCGGCAGACCGAACCACCCGAGCGTCGCGTTGAGGGGGCCGGAGTTGGGGTTGTAGATCATGCGCCACACGATCGCGATGACCACCGGCGGCATGGCCCACGGGATGAGCGCGAGCACGCGGGTGAGGGTCTTGAACCGGAGGTTGCTGTTGAGAAGCAGCGCGAGCCCCATCGCCGAGACGAGGGTGAGGAGCGCGACCGACCCCGCCCAGACCAGTCCGATGCCGAAGGAACCCCAGAAGCGCTGATCGCCGGCGAGCTCGAAGAAGTTGCCGAGCCCGATGAAGTCGATCTCGGCGTCACGGCGCAGCGTGGCGTTGGTGAAGCCGAGCGCCACACCGCTGACCAGCGGGACGACCGAGAAGATGAGGATCGGAAGAAGCGCCGGCACGACGAGGGCGATCGCCTCGCGCCGCTCCGCCCGCGCTCGCGGGCCGATCCGGCGCACCTTCGTCGGTGCCGGACGTTCCCGCGTGGACGCGCTCATACCGCGTCCTCCTCTTCGACGATCCGCAGCGATGCCTGCCCGCGACGACTCGACCCGCGCACGACCAGCGAGGGCGCGACGGTGACCGTGTGGGCGGCGCGCCCGGGTTCGGCGATGCGGGCGAGGAGCAGGTCGGCGGCCACCCGGCCACGCTCATGGGCGCCGAGGTCGACGCTGGTCAGCCCGAGGCGGGCGACGCGGGAGAGCTCGGTGTTGTCCATGCCGGTGACGGCGAGATCGTCGGGCACCGACAGGCCGAGGTCATCGGCGGCGTGCAGCACGCCGATGCCGATCAGGTCGTTGGCCGCGACGACGGCGTCGGGCTGGAATCTCTCGGAGTCGCCCAGCGCCTCGAGGGCCGCGCGATGACCGGCGGCGATGGTGAAGTCGTCGGCGATCACGGTGCGGCTGCCGATGCCCGGGTGATCGCGCATCGCCTCCTCGAAACCCCGAAGGCGCAGGCGACCGGGGGTGGTGTCGACCGGACCGTTGATGAAGGCGATGCTCCGGCGGCCCTCCGCGATGAGGTGGTCGACAGCGAGGCGCATGCCCGTCACGGAGTCGGCCTGCACGGTGTCCAGGCCCGACCCCTCCGAGGCGACACCGAGCATGACCACCGGAACCGGGACGTCGGCGAGCGCCTGGAGAAGCTCGGGGGTGACCCGCAGGGGCGAGAGGATCATGCCGTCGACGTACCCGCGACCGAGGTCGCGAACGACGTCGAGAGACGACGACGCGGTGCCGGTCGAGGAGATCACGAGGCGGTACCCGGAGTCGGAGACGACCCGCTCGACCGCGCTCATCATCTCGACGTAGACGGGGTTGCCGATATCGGCCACCGCGTACGCCAGCTGCTGGGTGCGACCGAGCTTGAGCGAGCGCGCGGCGGCGTCGGCGACGTAGCCCAGCTCCTCCGCGGCTCGCCGCACCTTCGCTACGGTCTCGGCACTCGCGATCTGGCCGTTCAGCGCCCTGGACGCCGAGGCGATCGAGACGCCGGCGAGGGCGGCGACCTGCGTGATGGTGGCTCGAGGCACATTCTCTCCCTTGAGATGCGTGGATGGAAACGTTTACACCCGCGGCGTAAACGTTTCCACCAACCGGCGCGTATGTCAACCCGAAGGTCGCGACTGCACCGCCTGAGCGGCGAACCCGCACGCTCTCGGGCCCGGGGCCGGGGCCGGGGCCGGGGCCGGGGCGAAGGATGCTGCGAGGAGCGCCGGGCGGGGGTCAGCTCGCGTAGCCGGGGGCGGCGGGGAGGCCGAAGAACTCCTCGAGCGTCGTCCAGCCGCCGTCGTGGTACGCCCGGGCGAGCTCGGGGCCGACGTAACGCAGATGCCACGGCTCGGGGAGGTAGCCCGTGACGTCGGTGCGCCCGTCGGTGTAGCGGACGATCCAGCCGTGCTCCCAGGCGTGCGCCGCGACCCACGCGCCCTGCGGGGTGGCGGCGAGGTCGTCGAGCGAGCCGCATCCCGACGTATCGCACGCGACGACGTCGGCACCGAGGCCCGACTGGTGCTCGCTGAAACCGGGGCGCGCGCTCACGAGGTCGGCGCCGGCGACACCGCGGTCCCTGACGTGGCCGCGGTAGGTGGACTGCTGCGTGGAGTAGGAGCGGTACCCGCTCTCCATCGCGAGATCTCCCACACCCGCTTCACGAGCGGCGCCGATCATCGCCGACAGGGCGGTCGCCGCATCCGCCCGCAACTCTCCGCCGGAGAGGCTCTTCACTCCCTCCGGGAGCGCGAGGGGCGACGGACCGAAGTCGATCGGCGAGAACGGTCGCTGCTTGTTCACCACGACCCAGGTGCGGTTCGGGTCGCCGAGGGCGATGCACGGCGCCGCGCCCGCAGCGACCGCCGAGCGGAAGGCCTCGGCGCCGCCCGCGGCGGCGATCACCGCGCCGTCGCCTCCGGAGGCCAGCACCTGGGTGAACGCCGGGTCATCGCAGAGCGCGCGTCCGGCGGTGGTCGCGTCCATCGTCGGCGACGGGAGCCCTTCGACGGGCATCGCCTGGATCATCGCGTCGATGCTCGGCGACGGTTCACTCGACGTCTCGACGGGATCGGGCGCGGAGACGGCCGCACCCTCGGTGATCACCCCTCCCGCAACGGCGGCGGTGACGGCTCCCGCCCCACCGAAGAGCAGTGCGGCAGAGGCCGCGACGGCGAAGATCGTCCTCAGTCGGGCAGCCCGGCGGCCCCGCGCATGTCGGGCCAGGGTGCGCGGCGCGCTCGACGCGCGCTCGGCCGCCACCCGCGCCTCTCGGCGCGTGCGGGGGGAGAACGGGCCGGGTTCCGTCACCTGCCCATTGTCGCCGATCGGTCGGGACGAAACGAAGGAGCGGCGCGCCCTTCGAGACTGCACCGCCGCAAGGTTGCTTAACATTCGCATTTCTGTTCCCATGGAGACATGAGATGGCAGGGACAGCAGTTGGGCGTGACGGATGCTGCGGCCCTGCCCGGCCTGGAGCGCATGGACGGACTGGTGCGATCGGTCACCACCCCGGAGTTCGCCGGCATGACCTTCCACGAGGTGCTCGCGAAGACGGCGCTCAACCGCGTTCCGGGCGCTTCGGCGATGCCGTTCGACTGGACCGTGAACCCGTATCGGGGGTGCAGCCACGCGTGCACGTATTGCCTTTCCCCCGACACGTTGATCATGATGGCCGACGGTCGGCAACGCCCTCTGTCCGGGCTGCGACCCGGCGACGAGATCATCGGAACCGAGAAGTCGGGCGCCTACCGGAGGTACGTGCGCACCACGGTGAGAGCGACCTGGCGCACGCGTAAGCGCGCTCATCGGGTGACCCTCGCGGACGGTACCGAGATCGTCGCGAGCGGCGACCACCGATTCCTCAGCGAGCGAGGCTGGAAGTACGTCACCGGCACGATGGCAGGAGCCGCCCGGCGCCCCTACCTGACACCGCAGAACCGGCTGCAGGGATTCGGCATCGGCGGCCCCCCGATGATCGATCCGCCTCTCGGAGAAGACTTCCGCCGTGGATACCTGGCGGGGATGATCCGCGGCGACGGGATGATCTTCCACCGCACCTACGACGACGGACGCCGCGTGCGGACGGTGCATCGCTTCCGCCTCGCTCTCGCCGACACCGAAGCACTCGACCGCACCCGCACGTTGCTCGCCGACGAGGGGATCGCGACGAACACCCGCCCGTTCAGCCAGGCGTCCTCGGCTCGACGAGAGATGACCGCCATTCACACGGCGAAAGGCGCCGACGTGCGGCGGGTGGAAGAGCTCACCGCCGAGCCCGCCGTACGTTCGCGTGACTGGCACGCGGGATACCTGAGCGGCATGTTCGACGCAGAAGGGTCGTGCTCCCGCGGCATCGTGCGCATCTCCAACGGAGACCCCGACATCCTGCGGATGGTGCGCGAGGCCCTGACCTCACTCGACCTTCCCTACGTGCAGGAGCCTCCGCGGGCGAACGGAGAATCGACGGTTCGCCTGCTCGGAGGGCTCCCCGTGCGCCAGCGTTTCTTCTCGCTGACCACTCCCTCGATCACCCGCAAGCTCGACATCGTCGGAACGGCGGTGAAGACGTTCGCCGATCTCCGCGTGACCGGCGTGGACGACCTCGGAACTGAGATCGAGATGATCGACATCACGACGGGAACGGGCGACTTCATCGCCAACGGTGTCATCAGCCACAACTGCTTCGCCCGCGGAACCCACGAGTACCTCGATCTCGACGCGGGCAACGACTTCGACAATCAGATCATCGTGAAGATCAACGTCGCCGAGGTGCTCAAGAAAGAGCTGCGCCGCGGCTCGTGGGCCCGGGAGCCCGTGATGCTCGGCACCAACACCGACCCCTATCAGCGCGCCGAGGGCCGTTATCGGCTGATGCCGCAGATCGCGTCGGCGCTCACCGAGACGGGAACACCGTTCTCGATCCTCACGAAGGGATCGCTCCTGCGGCGCGACCTTCCGCTGCTGGCGGATGCCGCAGCATCCGTGCGCGTCTCGCTGGCGATGTCGATCGGCGTGTTCGACGACGCGCTGCAGCACTCGATCGAACCGGGCACCCCGAGCGCGCAGGCGCGACTCGACACCGTGCGGGCCGCGACCGAGCTGGGATTTCGGGTGACGGTGTTCCTCATGCCGGTGATCCCGCACCTGACCGACTCGATCGCGGCGCTCGACGACGCACTGCGGCGCATCGGCGAGGCAGGAGCAGTGCGGGTCGTCTACGGTGCTCTGCACCTGCGTCCGGGCGTCAAACCGTGGTTCTTCGAGTGGCTCGAGCGCGAGCACCCCGAGCTCGTCTCGTCGTACCGCGGGCTGTACCCGGGGGTCTCGACGTCGGCGCCGAAGGCCTATCGCACGTGGTTGTCGAAGCGGGTGCGGCCACTGCTGCGGATGCACCGCCTCGACGGACACGACGAGGACGACCATCCGCGCGGTCGACCGCAGCCGGGTCTCGCCGCCCGCACGCCGCTGGCGACGCCGACCGTGCGGTCCGCCGTCGCACCGGCGACCCTGTTCTGAGCCTCTCGCGGCCGGCTCGGGGCGCAAAAATCGGGTTGGGGCGCAGAATTGCACACCCCAACCCGAAGATCGCGCCCCAAACCGGGGCAGGGGTCAGCCGGTGACGTTCGCGATCTGGCGGCCGGCGATCTCTTCGAGGAGGTCGTCGCCGGGGCGGGCGTCTTCGAACGGCGCGTCGATCTCGGCGCGCTCGAGCATCTCGACCATGCGGCGACGGCGCTGACGCGGGATGAGCGTCACGACGCGACCCGACCGACCCGCGCGACCGGTGCGGCCCGAGCGGTGCAGGTAGGTCTTGTACTCGTCGGGCGCGTCGGCCTGGACGACCAGGTCGATGTCGTCGACATGGATGCCGCGTGCCGCGACGTCGGTCGCGACGAGCACCGCCACGCGGCCCGACGTCATCTTCTCGAGGTTTCTCGTGCGCTTGGCCTGGTTCAGATCGCCGTGGAGCGCGACGGCCGAGATCCCGGCATCGTCGAACTGCTCGGCGAGCATCTCGGCGTACGCACGGGTGCGGGCGAAGACGAGCGTCTTCCCGGCGCGGTCGACCAGCGAGACGAGGATCTCGGCCTTGTCGCGGTGATCGATCACGAGCACGCGGTGCTCGATCGTGCCCGACTCCTGGTCTTCGCCGGCGACCTCGTAGACGGCCGGTTCGACGAGGAACTCGTCGACGAGCGCGGCGACCTCGCGGTCGAGGGTGGCCGAGAAGAGCAGCTTCTGGCTGCCGGCCGCGGTGTGGCGAAGAATCCGCTGCACGGGCTCGAGGAACCCGAGCTCGCACATGTGGTCGGCCTCGTCGAGAACGACGATCTTGACCTCGGAGAGGTCGAGCTTGCCCTGCTCGACGAGGTCTTCGATGCGCCCGGGGGTGCCGATGACGATGTCGACGCCCTTGCGGAGCGCACCGACCTGGCGACCCTGGGGAACGCCGCCGTAGATCTGCGTGGTGAAGAGTCCGACGCTGCGCGCGATCGGCTGCACCGTGCTGTCGATCTGCAGCGCGAGCTCACGGGTCGGCGCGAGGATCAGCGCACGAGGCGCACGGGCGAAGGCCCGCTTCGTTCCTGCGCCGGCACGCAGCACGCTCTCGACGAGCGGGGCGCCGAAGGCGATCGTCTTGCCCGAACCGGTGCGCCCGCGTGCCAGGACGTCGCGGCCCTGGAGGATCGGAGCCACGGTCGCGGCCTGGATCGGGAAGGGGCTCGACGCGCCGAGGTCGGCGAGCACCCGGACGATGTTCTCGCCCAGGCCGAGCTCGGCGAAGCCCAGTTCGGTGACGCTCGCCGCGTCGACGGCGTCGGCCTGGAGCCGCTCGTGCACGACGTCGACGTGCTGCTCCTGCTGCGCGCTGCGCTTCGGAGCCGAGGACCAGTCGGAGCGACCCGGACCCTCGGAGCGACGGTCGTCGCGGCGGGGACGGTCGTCGAACGAACGGGCGGGACGGTCATCGCGCGCCGGGCGGTCGCCGAACGACCGAGCCGGACGATCGGTCGAACGTGCCGGACGCTCGTCGAACGAACGTGCCGGACGGGCGTCGCGACGGGGACGGTCATCGAACGAACGCGCCGGACGGTCATCGCGCGCCGGGCGGTCGCCGAACGACCGAGCCGGACGATCGGACGAGCGCGCCGGACGGTCGTCGAACGAACGACGGGGACGGTCGTCGCGGTACGACGGACGCGCGTCGCCCGTGGTGCGACGCTCCGTGCGGTCGACGCGGTCGGTGCGCACGGGGCGGTCGTCGCGACGGGGACGGTCATCGAACGAACGAGCCGGACGCCCCTCGAACGAGCGGGACGGGCGGTCGGACGACCGGGCCGGGCGGTCGTCGTAGGAACGGGCGGGACGCTCCGACGACCGCGCGGGGCGATCGTCGTAGGAACGGGCCGGGCGGTCGTCGAACGAGCGACGCGGGCGGTCGTCGCTGCGACCCGCGCCGCCGGCCTGGGTGCGGATGCCGCGCGACTCGTCGCGGCCGGCGCGCTCCTGCGCCGTCCAGCGACGCTTGGGTGCCGCCTCGGTCGACTCGGCCGCGCGGTATCCGCGGTGGCTCGGGCTCTTGCTTCCGGGCTTCGAGGCGGAGGCCCCGTCGCCGTGGCGCTTGCGATCCTGGTACGCGGGCTTGTCGCCGTAGCGCGGTTCGAAGTTCTTGGCGGGCCGGCCGCCGGCCGGCTTCTTGCTCTTGGGCATGGGAGGTTGTCCTTCTCGGTTCTCACACGAGAACAGCGCCCGCGCGCAGCGGGAAACCCGGGCGGTCGTCGGCCGGGGGGCCATTCCAGTAGATGGTCCGGGGCCGCGGATCGGGCCCCGAGAATCGGCCCCGAGGACTCACACAAGATGCCCGCGCCCGAGGCGCGGTGTCCTCCGCCGACCTGCCAACGCTACCCCAGCTGCCTGTGAGGCGCCCGACGGTCTGACGACGCGGCTCCCCCGGGCGGCGCCCGCCACCTCCTACGCTGTGGTGAGCGGATGCTTCGCACTCCGCCCGAACCGAGGAGCACCCCATGACCGCCGATCCGACCGGACGCCGATTCGTCCTCCGCCGCGACGACGTCATCGCGGAGATCGCGCAGGTCGGCGCATCACTGCGCGCCCTCACCGTCGGGGGCACCGACCTCGTCTCCCGCTACGCCGACGAGCTTCCGACGCCGTCGGCGTCGGGTGTCGTGCTCGTGCCGTGGCCGAATCGCATCCGCGACGGAGTCTGGCACGACGACGGCGAGGAACGACGCCTCGCGGTGAGCGAGCCCGCGTTCGGCAACGCCAGCCACGGCCTGTTGCGGTTCGCGCCCTACGCGGCCGATTCCGACGCGACCGATCGAGTGACGCTCCGCGCCGACGTCTACCCCCAGACCGGATATCCGTTCCACCTCGCGACCACCGTGACCTACACCCTCACCGCGACCGGTGTGCACGTGTCCCACGAGCTGACGAACGTGGGAACGGGGTCTGCGCCCGTCGCGCTCGGAACGCATCCGTTCCTGGAGATCGGCGGTGTCGACACGGCAGACCTCGTCATCCGCTCCAGCGGCACGACCCGACTCGTCCTCGACGATCGGAAGATCCCGGTCGACGAGCAGCCCGTCGACGCCGGCACCGATCTGCGTGACGGACGGCGCATCGGCGACCTCTCGCTCGACACCGCCTACCGTGGGCTCGCGCGCGACGCCGACGGACGCATCCGGCACACCCTCACCGCGCCCGACGGACGGGTGTCGACGCTGTGGCAGGGGGTCGGCTTCGAGTGGGCCCAGGTGTTCACGACCGACCGCTACCCCGACCGAGCCCTGGCCGTCGCCATCGAGCCGATGACGGCGCCGGCGAACGCGTTCAACTCGGGCACCGACCTGCGCCGTCTCGCACCGGGCGAGACGTGGGCCCTCGAGTGGGGCATCGAGCTCACCGCCTAGCTCCGCGCTCTCGCGGGGGCCATGACCCGCCGCGCACGCTGCCGAGCACGGATTCGATGTCGACCCGTCATCTGCCCGACTCATCCGGGCGGTACCATGTGCACGACGGCTTGCCGTCGCGCTGGGGAGCGAATTCTGGATGGAACCCGGCGTTCGCTTTCCGTAGGGGTAGAAGGGGCTGGGGGTCCCGCGGGGGGAGAACGCCCCGTTAGTCCTGGATGGAAAATGCCCGCGTCGAGCGTCGCTGCACCCCTGCCCCTCCGATTCTCCGTGCCGTCGGCCCGCGCCGCCGCGGCGCGGCTGACGACGATGCACTTCGGCGCAGCATCCCTCGTGATCCTCGTCGGCGGCATCCTGCTGTCGGTCCTCACGACGACCGAGCCGCTGTGGTGGCAGCTGCACTTCAGTGAGCTGGGCACGTACCGCGACACCTCGGGGAGCTTCTTCAACGGCACGCTGATCATCGCCGGGATCACGGTGACCCTGTACGCCCGCAGCGTGGGGCGCGATCTGCGGCGGATCCGTCGTGTCTACGTCCGCCGCGGTGCGCCCCTGGTGGCGCAGATCTGCCTGTCGGTCGTGGGCGTGAATCTCTCGCTGGTCGGATGCATCCCGCTCAACGTGAACAAGACCCTGCACGACAACGTCGCCGGCTCCATGGTGCTCGGCTTCGCCGCTCTCCTGCTGACGTCGCCGATCTTCCTGCACCGCATGCCCAAGCGCCTGCTGTTGACGACCAGCATCGTCTTCGTGGTGATCTTCATCGGCGCGTGGCTCTTCGTCACCGAGACGATCAACCTGGCGTTGTTCGAGGTGATCGCCACCAGCGCGATGTTCGCCTGGTCGGGAATCTTCACGCGGAGCCTCACGGCTCGCGTGCAGACCGTCAGCTCTCCGGGTGCTCCCGTCGGTACTTCCGCCGCGACGCCGGTGCCGCGTCGTCACCGTGCGGTGCGCTCGCACCGGCGTGCGCTGCGGCCGACGAGCCGCCCGCAGAACCGGACGCAGTCGCTGACACGCGTTCCGCGTCGCCCCCAGCCGGTGCGCCCCGCCGTGCTGCGCGCCGCTCACGCGCCCCTTCCACGAGGGCGTACAGCGTCGGCAGCACGAGGAGCGTCAGGACCGTGGACGACACCAGACCGCCGATCACGACGATCGCGAGCGGTTGGGAGATGAACCCGCCGTGCCCCGTGATTCCCAGGGCCATCGGGGTGAGCGCGAAGATCGTCGCGAGCGCGGTCATGAGGATCGGACGAAGTCGCCGTGAGCCTCCCGCGATCATCGCGTCGGCGACGTCGAGGCCCTTCCGCCGGTACTGATTGACCAGGTCGATCAGCACGATCGCATTCGTCACGACGATGCCGATGAGCATCAGTACGCCGATGAGCGACGCGATGCCCAGCGGGATCCCGCTGACGATCTGCAGCAGGATCGCCCCGGTCGCCGCGAACGGGATCGACACGAGCAGCAGCAGCGGCTGCAGCAACGACCGGAACGACGCCACCATGATGATGTAGACGATCAGGATCGCCGCGAGCATCGCGAGTCCGAGCTGTGCGAAGCCCTCCTGCTGCTGGGTGAGCACGCCCCCGACCTCGGCGTCCGCCGACGAGGGGAGCTGTGCGTCGGCGAGCGCGGCGTTGACCGCAGCGGACGCCGCGGTCAAGTCGTCGCCGTCCGGCGCGACCGTCACGGTGGCGGTCTGCTGACCGCGCACCGTGGTGATCGAGGTCGGCCCCTGGGTCTCGGCGACCGTGGCGATCTCGTCGAGTCGCACGATGCCCGTCGCGGTCGGGATGCTGAGAGCCCCCAGCTCGTCGATGGTGAGCGGCCTCTGGGCGGCCGCGATGTAGACCGTCAACGAGGTCTCGTCGATCTCGACCGTGCCCGCCGAGCGGGGCTGCATCGTGTTCGAGACGAGGCCGCCGACCGCGACTTCCGACAACCCCCGCTGCGCGGCGGCATCGCGATCCACCGACACTGCGATGTAGGGCAGCGAATCCGACAGGTTGCTCGTGACCTGACCGATGTCGTCGCGCGCGTCGAGCGCGGTCACCACGGCGTCGGTGGCCTCCTGCAGCGTCGACCCGTCGGGCGCGGTCACGTCGATCTCGATGTCACTGGAGCCGAACCCGCCACCGGATGCGGCGACCGACACCGTGCCGACGTCGTCGAGATCGGCGATCGCGTTCTGCACGTCGCGGCGCACGGCCTCCTGGTCGGCATCGGTGTCCGTCGTCACCGAGTAGGTGATGCCTGCTCCCCCGCCGCTGAACGCATCGCGCAGAGCCGAACCCGTCGAGCCGATCGAGACCTGCACGGTGCGGATGCCGGCGACGCCCTCGAGGGCCGTCTCCACGCGCTGCGCGGCCGCGTCCTCTGCCTCCAGGCTCGCCGCCGGGGCGACCTCCTGGGTGATGGTGAGGGTGTTCTGGCCCGAGTCGCCGAGGAAGTTGATCTTCATCAGCGGAGCGAGGAATCCGGTGCCGACCAAGACGACCGCGGCGAGCACGAGCGTGACCGCCTTGTGGGCGAGCGTCCAGCGCAGCACCGGGAGGTAGCGCTTCTGGAGCCCGCTGGGCGGCGCGGCGGGGTCTTCGGGATCGATCGAGCGGCCGTCGGCGTCGGTCACCGGCTTGCCGGGCCGGAGGAACCAGTAGGCCAGCACCGGCACGATCGTCAGCGCCACGAAGAGCGAGGCGGCCATCGCGATGGAGACGGTGAGGGCGAACGGTCGGAACAGCTCACCCGTGAGGTCGCCGACGAAGGCGATCGGGAGGAAGACGGCGACGGTCGTGAGCGTCGACGCGGTGATCGCGCCGGCGACCTCGCGGACGCCCAGGAGGACGGCCTGGGTCTTGTCGGCACCCCGCACGTAGTGGCGTTTGATGTTCTCGATCACGACGATGGAGTCGTCGACCACGCGCCCGATGGCGATGGTGAGCGCGCCCAGCGTGAGGATGTTGAGGGAGTAGCCGAAGGCCTGGATGCCGATGAAGGTGATGAGCACGCTCGTCGGGATCGAGATCGCCGTGACGAGGGTCGAGCGCACCGACAGCAGGAACACGAGGATCACCAGGACGGCGAACACGAGCCCCAGCAATCCCTCGAGGGCGAGCGACTCGATCGACTGCTCGATGAACGGAGCCTGATCGAAGACGACCGTGAAGGTCGCGCCCTCGAACGACGATTCGAGCCCGGGGAGCGCCGCGAGCACGCCACGGGAGACGTCGACCGTGTTCGCCGAGGGGAGCTTCGTCACCGCGATCGTCAGCGCCGGCTCACCGTCGACGCGAGAGATGGAGGTCACCGGGTCGGCCTGCAGCTCGACGGTGGCGACGTCGGCGATGGTCGTCGTCCCGGCGGCGACCTGAGCTGCGTCGGTGGGGACGAGCGGGAGGGCGGAGAGGTCGTCGACCGAGGTGATCTTCGCGCCGGTCTGCACCGTCAGGGTCTGCTCGCCCTCGGTGATCTCGCCACCGGGGAAGAGCACGCCGTTCTGATCGAGAGCGTCGGTGATGGCCTGCTGCGAGAACCCGCGTTCGGCGAGCGCTGTCTGGTCGGGGGTGATCGTGATGCGCTGACCGACGCCGCCGACGACCTGCGCGGCGTTGACCCCGTCGACGTCTTGGAGGTCGGGCACGATCGTCGACTGGAGCGTCGCCTGTGCGGTGTCGGCGTCGGCGTAGCCGGTCACGGCGATCTGGATGACCGGGAAGTCGTCGATGCTCACCGACACGACGTTCGGCTCGACATCGGCGGGGAGCTGCGCCGTGATGCGGTTGATCGCCTGGGTGATCTTCTGCTCGGCGGTGGCGAGGTCGGTGCCGTACGTGAACGACGCCCGCACGATCGAGGCGTTGGTCGTGCTGGTGGCGGTCGTCGACTCGAGGCCGGGGACCCCCTGGATGGCCGTCTCGATGGGCGTCGAGACGTCGTTGCTGACGACCTCGGGCGAGGCGCCGGGATAGGTCGTCACGACCGAGAGGACGGGCAGCTCGATCGAGGGGATGAGCTCCTGCTTCAGGCTCGTCAGCGCCAGGCCTCCGAACACCGCGACGACGATGGTGACCAGGGCGATGAGCGCCCGGTTCTTCAGGCTGAGGACGGCGAGGTTCGACACGGGGGTCCTTCGCGGATCGCGGGTGCTTCGGGACGATACAGAGATGTATCGGATTCAGTATTCCACGCGGGCATCGGGTCCGGCCGGGGGATCAGCCGAGAATCGCACCGACCGCCGACCCCGCGAAAGCGGCGGCGGTGGATCCGACGAACGTGCCGATCGCGTAGAGGGTCGCGGCGGTCGGACGGCGTTCGTCCGCGAGCACGACGGTGGTCACGGCGACCGAGCTGAAGGTCGTGTACCCCCCGAGCAGTCCGGCGCCGAGAACCCACACGCCCGTCGCTCCGACGACACCGGCCGACACGAGGCCCAGCGCGAACGACCCGGTGAGGTTGATGAGCAGGATCCCCCACGGGACCCGGGTGCCCAGCATCCGTGTCACCGCCAGGTCGAGCAGGTAGCGCGCAGCTGCGCCGATCCCCCCGGCGACGGCCGCGGCGACGAACACCAGCGGACTCACGATCGGCCCCGGTATCCCACGCGCAGGCCCGCCCACGCGGCGACCGCGCCGAAGACGACCGATCCGATCCCCCAGGCGAGGAGCGAGGGATCGGATGCTTCCAGAGCCAGCGCGCTGTACGTGGTGAACCCGCCCAGCACGCCCGTGCCGAGGAACATCTGCGCGGCTCGCGCGCGGGGGCCGGCGGGGAGGCGGGCGAGCGACCCGATGACGAATCCGAGGGCGAAGGCCCCGACCACGTTGATCACGGGGACGAGGGCCACCCCCAGCGCATCGCCGAGAGCGAGGGTGAGCGCGAGCCGAACGGACGTGCCGAGCGCACCGCCGAGGGCGACCAGCCCCAGGTGCGACCACGAGAACACGGCCCCACCCTACGGGTACTCCGGGTCAACCGAGGATGAGCGCGCGGATCGCGTTGTCGCGCGAGCCCTCGAGGTTCAGCAGCGTGCCCGTGCGGTAGCGCTCGAAGACGCGAGGGTCGATGTAGCTGCTCTTCGCGACGGCCGGGGTGTTGCCGAGCCCCTCGGCGGTCGCCCGGATCGCGAGGAGCTCCGCCCGCTTGCGCTCGCCCGCGGTATCGACGGTGCCGATGCGGGCCAGGGCCTCCGCGGCGAGCACCGTGCCGCGGAGCGTGCGGAAGTCCTTGGCCGAGAACGACCCGCCGGTGAGCACCCGCACGTACGCGTTCACGTCGCCGGGGCGCAGAGCCACACGCCGTCTCCCCCTCCGGAAGCTCAGGAGGGGTGCACGCGGCCGCCCGGCGGCCAGCTCGCCCAGGGCCGCGGCGAGGTCGTCGTCGTCGAGCTCGAGATAGGCCCGCTTGCCGCTCTTGGCTGGGAACGACAGCTCGACGTGCGATCCCTCGACGGTGGCATCGCGGCGTTGCAGGGTCGTGAGGCCCCGGCTGCCGTTGGTGGTGAAGTAGCGCGCCGAGCCCACGCGCGGCGCCACCTGGTCGAGGAGCCGGAACGACACCGCCAGCACGCGCTCACGGTCGAGCTCGGGGCGCCGCAGCGACTGCGTGACGCGCCCTCGCGCGCGCGGCAGGGTGTCGGCGAGTGCGAGGGCGCGGGCGAACTTGCCCTTGTCTCGGCGCTTCGACCACTCGGCGTGGTACAGGTACTGGCGCCGACCCGCCTCGTCGGTGCCGACGGCTTGGATGTGCGCGAGCGGCTCGTGCGAGATCCACACCTCGCGCCACGCCGGCGGGATCACCAGCGTGCGCGCACGTTCGGCGTCGTGCGCGGCGACGGTGCCGCCGGCGTGATCGACGTAGCGGAATCCGCTGCCCGACCGCACCCGGCGGAAACCGGGATCCTCGTACGGGCGCACCCGCAGGAGTCGCGCCACGGGGTCAGTGCTCGCGGAGCATCGCGATCAGCTCCGCCTTCTTCTTGCCCGAGTATCCGCTCAGACCGAGCTCCTTGGCCCGGGCCTTCAGCTCGGGAACCGTGCGGTCTTCGTAGTCCTCGGCCTGGCCGCCGCGCGATCCCACGCGCGAGCGCCCCTGCGCCGCGGCGGCGTTGGAGATGCGAGCGGCCTTCTCCTTCGACGCGCCGTCCTTGCGCAGCTCCTCGTACATGTCTGGATCTTTGAGACTCGATCCGCGCTCACCGGGCATGGCGGCTCCTTCCGTCACCGAACTGAGCCCGAGAGTAGAGCGAGCAGCGTGCTCGGCGCCGCGGGGTTGACACCGCGGCGCCGAGCACGTTCACGCGGCGGCGCGGGAGAGCGCGTCGGCGAGGAACCGGCCGTGCTCGAGTGCCTGAGCGTGCGATTCCCGCGCGATCTCGGCGGCGGCATCGGCGAACTGGTCGAGCGCGGGGTTCACGCCGACGAGGGTGAACTCCCGCTGCACGACGCGGACGTCCATTCCCCAGACGTCGGCGAGGATGCGCCGCATCCATCCTGTCGCGTGGTCCCATCCCTCGCGCGGGGTGCCGTCGCGGTAGTTGCCGCCCTGAACGGTGGCGAGGACGGCCGGGCGGTCGCGCAGGGTCGTTGCACCGGGCTGCATCCGCTCGTCGGTGACGACGAGATCGACCCACGACTTGAAGTGCTGCGAGACCCCGAAGTTGTACAGGGGTACGGCGAAGAGGAACGCGTCGGCCTCGACCAGCTCGTCGACGAACGTCGCGGCGAGCGCGACCGCGTCGCGCTGCGCCGTTGTGCGCTGCTCGGGCGCCGTGACGCCGGCCGAGACGGCCGCAGCCCAGGCGTGCGCGGGAACGGGATCGACACCCACGTGACGACGAACGATCGTGGCATCGGGGTGCGACGCCGACCACTCGGCCTCGACCACGTCTCCCAGCTCACGGCTGAGCGACCCCTCCTGACGGATGCTCGCATCCAACCGGAACAGAACCATGGCACTCTCCACTTCTCGAATCCTTGTCACTCGTTAATTACTAGTGACCACGCAAAAGATAGCACAGTAGACTGACTCCATGGATGCGGCGAGCCCTCACGACGCGCGGAGTTGCGACGCCGCGCTCACCCACGCGTTCGTCGTGCTGGGGAAGCGCTGGAACGGCATGATCCTCGCCGTCCTGGGCGGCGGCGAAGCATCCTTCTCCGATCTGCGGAGAGCCCTCGACGGCATCAGCGACTCGATGCTCTCGGAGCGCCTGAGCGAACTCGCCGCGAACAGCCTTGTCACGCGGACGGTCGCGGCCGGCCCGCCGGTGAGCGTCCGGTACGACCTCACCGACAGCGGGCGCGCCCTCGTTCCCGCGCTCGACCAGATCCGCGACTGGGCGAGCATCCACCTCACCCGCCCGGCCTGACGCGCCGCCCGTCGCACGCGAGCCACCGCGCGCGACTCATCGACAATGACTCTGGCAAGACGCGATATATCGTGTTACCTTCTTCGCAACGCGATATATCGCGACTATGTGAAGGAGTCGACCATGACTGTGGAGAAGTGGATCATCCACCCGGGCGAGACGCGCGTCATCGACATCGAGACGGTGCGCTCGCTGAAGGCCGGCCTCGTCGGTGGCCAGATCGACGTCGTCGCCCATGACGAACCGGGCGTGCGCATCGAGGTGCACGGCGTGACGGTGAAAGACCTGCGCATCGAGATGTCGGGCGACGCGCTCGAGATCGACCACCCTCAGCTGCGCTGGGACAACTTCCTCGAAGTGTTCCGCAACTTCGGGGCCGGCGGCCCCAAGGCGGAGATCAGCGTGGCCGTACCCCGCGACATCGCCTTCACCCTCGGTGTCGTGAGCGCGAGCGCCCTCGTGGCGGGCCTCACGACCTCGGCGCGGCTCAACACCGTCTCGGGCGACATCATCGTCGACGGACTCGACGGCGATCTCACCCTCAACGCCGTCTCCGGCGACGTGCAGGTGCGGGAGCTCCGCGGTGCACTCACCGCCAACAGCGTCTCGGGCGACGTCGCCGCCACCGGCGAGATCACCCGGACCTCCGTCGACACGGTCTCGGGATCGGTGCTCGTGGACCCGAGCGGCCCCGTCCACGCCATCAACGTCAACACCGTCAGCGGCAACGCCACCGTGCGCCTCGACGAGGGGCTCGCCGCGAACTACGTCGTGCGCACCGTGAGCGGACGCGTGCAGATCGACGGCGTCGTGCGTTCGGGCTCCGGGCCCACCAACTACACCGGCTCGTCCGGTGAGCTCGCGGGCAACTTCGTCGACATCCGCACCAACGCCGTCTCGGGCGATCTGACGGTGCTGCGCCGCCCGGCGCTCGCCTCGACCGAGTCGCCCGCCGTGACGCCCGCGGCACACGAGCACGACTCGGAGGAAGAGCGATGAGCCCGGTGTTCTCGCACGGCGATCTGCGCCTCTATCTGCTGAGTCTGCTCGACGAGTCGCCGCGACACGGCTACGACCTCATGCAGGCGCTGTCCGACCGCACCGGCGGCACCTACACACCCTCGGCCGGCACGATCTACCCCCGCCTGGCCAAGCTCGAGGAGGAGGGACTCGTGACGAAGACCGTCGACGGGCGCAAGACCGTCTACGAGATCACCGACGCCGGTCGCACCGAGGTGGCCGCTCGCGCCGGCGACCTCCGCGGCATCCAGGATGACCTCGCAGACAGCGTGAGGCTCATCGCCCAGGAGGTGCGCGGCAGCGTCCGTGACGCGATGCGAAGCCTCCGCGCCGATCTCGCCGCCGCCTCGCGCGAGGAGCGCGCCGAGCCCGCGCCGCCCTCGGCCGACGACGATCCCCGCATCCGCAGCCGTGAGCAGCTGCACCGGGCCGACGCCCTCGTCAGCGAGTTCCGAGCGCGGGTCCGCAGCGACCTGCGCACCCGCGTCGCGCGGGGCGGAACGCTCACCGCCTCGACGGTGGACGCCCTGGAAGCGGCACTCGACGACGCATCCCGAGCCCTCACCCGGGCCATGCAGGGCTGAGTGTCACAGTCCCCAGTCGATCTCCTGGTCGTCGGGCACCGGTTCACCCAGCGGGACCACCAGCACCGGCCGGTGCTGCCGGTGGGTGAGCCGGGCGGCGACCGATCCCGTGAAGAACTCGCGGATCGACTCGCCCAGACCCCGACGGCGGGTGCCGACCACCAGCAGAGGAGAGTCGATCCGATCGCCGAGTCGCGCCAGCGCCGTCGCCGGATCTCCGACGAGCTGGTGCACCGACCACGCGACGTCGGTGTCGACCAGAGCGCGGCGGGCGGCTCCCTCGACCTCTTCGAGTTGGGCCCGGGCGGCGTCGGCGGCCAGCTCGACCTGCGAGGAGTGGACGTAGCCGTCGGGATCTTCGAACGTGACGAACCGGCTGACATCGACGTGCACGACCGCGAGGGGCGCCGACGACAGCCTCGCGAATCGCGCGGCCTCGACCACGACCCGGGGACTCACGCCCGGCGCGACACCGGCGATCACCGCGCCGCGCGGCACGTCGGGCGAGCCGGAGACCGGCCCGTCGGGCAGCAGGGATGCTTCGTCGCTCATCGCTCGCGTCCTCTCGCCCCCCGGCGCGGGAAGCGCAGGAGGCCACCGTGATATCCTGAATGCTACTCTTACCGGCTTCAATCCGGATCCGCGAATACCGGGCTGGACAAGCCCGCGTCAGTCAAATGAGGGGGTCTCGCATGGGGCGTGGCCGTCAAAAGGCGAAGCACACCAAGATCGCCCGGGAACTCAAGTCGTTCAGCCCGTCGGTGAACTACTCGGCACTCGAGCGCGAGCTCGGGCACCCCGACGCCGACGAGAACGCTTACGAAGACAAGTGGGCGGACGAGTTCGACGACGACGAAGAAGGCGAAGAGGAAGACACTCCTCAGTCGTCCACCCCGCACGTGAGCCGCTGAGGCTTCTCGACTCCTCACCAGGGACCGTGTCGTCGTTCCCACTCGTCTTCCACCGTGCCGGAGCGCACGACGAAGAATGCGGCGGGCGCGGCCATCGCGATCACGACGCCGAGGATCACCAGCGCGGCCGTCCAGCCGCCGGTGACCTCATGCGTGACCCCGATCGCCAAGGGCACGAGGGCCGCGAAGGCATAGCCGACGCTCTGGACGAACCCGCTCGTCGCCACGGCGGTGTCGTGCGCGCGCGTGCGGAGCCCCAGCAGCACCAGCATCATCGGGAACAACAGCGGCGGTAGCCCCAGGAGCACGACCCACAGCGCCGTCGCTGCGGCCGGCGCGAAGAGCAGTCCGGCGATCGCGACGAGACCACCGCCGACCGCCACCGCGTAGAGGCTGCGGATCACGCGGTAGCGGGCGACGAGCAGGGGCACGAGAAGCGTGCAGGGCAGCCCGACCAGGGCGAACAGCGCGAGCAACGCTCCCGCTGCCTCGGACGATGAGCCCGCGACGTCGACGAGGATCGCCGGCAGCCACGCGAAGGCCGCGTAGACGATCGAGGCGTTCACCGCGAAGGTGCCGGCGAGGGCCCAGGCGAGCGGCAGACGCACGAGCCGACGCACCACGTCGACGCGCGGCCCCGCCATCGCGTCACGGGACGAGCGCCGGGCGCGCAGCGCGATCACGAACCAGGGGATGAGGGAAGCGGCCCCGACCGCCGCCCACACCGCGAACGACAGCCGCCAGCCGAGCGAGTCGGCCAGGGGCACGGCGAACAACGGCGGCACGAAAGTGGCCACGGTCATCGCGGTCGTGTACACCGCGGTCATCGCACCGACGCTGCGGGGGAAGTACTTCTTCACGATGCCGGGGAGCAGCACGTTGCCGACGCCGACGGCGGCGAACAGCACGGCGGTGACGGCGAACAGCGACCAGGCGTCGAAGGCGAGGGCGCGGGCGGCGAGCCCCGCGGCCCCGACGGCGACGGCCGCCAGTGCGAGTCGCTCGAGGCCGACCCGCCGCTCGATGGCGGGTGTCAGCATCCCCATCACGGCGAAAGCCGCCGGAGGCGCCATGCCGATGAGCCCGACGAGCGCGGCCGGCAGGGCGAAATCGCGATCGATGCGATCGATGACGGGCGACAACGACGCCACGGCGATGCGGAGGGTCGCGGCCATCAGCACGACGCCGACGACGACGAGCACACGGCCGACCGGCCGGGAGGAACCGCTCACGACCGCGACCGGGTCACGAGGATTGCGAACCCTCGACCCAGGTGAGGTACTCGGCCGAGACCGTGCCGGTGATGTAGCGACCGTCGAAGCAGCTCATATCGAGGTCGGTGACGTCGGAGCCCTCGAGGATCGCGGCCTTGAGGTCGTCGACCTCCTGGTAGACGAGGTAGTCGCAGCCGAGCTCTTCGGCGATCTCGGGGATCGTGCGGTTGTGGGCGACGAGCTCCTCGCGTGAGGGCATGTTGATGCCGTACACGTGGGGGTAGCGCACGGGCGGCGCCGCCGACGCGAACGTCACCGTCTTCGCACCGGCGTCGCGGGCCATCTGGATGATCTCGCGGCTCGTGGTGCCGCGCACGATCGAGTCGTCGATGAGCAGCACGTTCTTGCCCTTGAACTCGCTCGACATGGCGTTGAGCTTCTGTCGCACGCTCTTCTTGCGCACCGCTTGCCCGGGCATGATGAAGGTGCGCCCGACGTAGCGGTTCTTGTAGAAGCCCTCGCGGTACTCGATGCCGAGCTTGCGCGCCACCTGCATCGCCGCCGGGCGCGACGAGTCGGGAATGGGCATGACCACGTCGATGGCCTCGATCGGTGTGTACTTCGCGATCGTGTCGGCCAGGCGGTCGCCCATGCGCAACCGCGACTCGTACACGGCGATGCCGTTCATCACCGAGTCGGGCCGGGCGAGGTAGACGTACTCGAACGAGCACGGCACGAGCTGGGGGTCGGGTGCGCACTGCCGCGTATGCAGCGTGCCGTCGAGGGTGATGAAGACCGCCTCACCGGGCAGCAGGTCGCGGACGACCTCGAAGCCCGCGTTCTCGAGCACGAGCGACTCGGATGCGACGACCCACTCGTACGCGCCGGAGTGCCCGACCGGCTCCACGCCGATCGATTCGCCGACGGGCGCCGACGGGTCGGCCGCGCGGGTGCCGAGGATCAGCGGGCGGATGCCGAACGGGTCGCGGAAGGCGAGCAGGCCGTATCCGGCGATCAACGCGATCGCGGCGTACGAGCCCTCGACGCGCTGGTGCACGCGGGTCACCGCGGCGAAGACCTGCGCGGGGTCGAGATCGGGGCCGCCGATCTCGGACTGCAGCTCGGAGCCGAGGATGTTCACGAGCAGCTCGGTGTCGGAGCTCGTGTTGAGGTGGCGGCGGTCGCGGTGGAACAGCTCGTCAGTGAGCTCGCGGGTGTTCGTGAGGTTGCCGTTGTGCACGAGGACGATGCCGTAGGGCGCGTTCACGTAGAACGGCTGCGCCTCTTCTTCGTTCGACGCGGTGCCCTTCGTGGCGTAGCGCACGTGCCCGAGGCCGATGCCGCCGAGCAGCGTGCGCATGTCACG
The DNA here is from genome assembly GCF_003095395.1 of Microbacterium sp. Gd 4-13. Taxonomy (GTDB): domain Bacteria; phylum Actinomycetota; class Actinomycetes; order Actinomycetales; family Microbacteriaceae; genus Microbacterium. Next base: position 340,266 of record NZ_QEIJ01000002.1, on the reverse strand, counting down.
GGTGCGGAAGCCCTCGCGCACCATGCCGCGCGCCTTGGAGATGTGGAAGATGCCGTTCGACTCGGCCGTGGCGATACCCGTCGAATCCTGCCCGCGGTGCTGCAGGAGGAGGAGGGCGTCGTAGATTTCCTGGTTGACCGGGCCTTGGCCCACCATTCCGACGATTCCGCACATGTGGTGTTAGTTCGCTCCGGTTTCGGATGAGCCGTCGGCGTAGGCGCCCACGAGCCGCACTGCTCCCCCGTCGACGCCCTTGGCGCCCTGTTCGAAGTCGCCGTCGGGGAGGGCGCTGTCGTGGATCGTGCCGACCGGCCACGTCTGGATGCCGAGGGCCGTCAGATGGGCGGCGGCAGCATCCGCCTTCTCGGCCGAGACGACCGCGAGGAAGCCGATGCCGAGGTTCCACGTGCCCTCGGTCTCGGTGAGGGAGAGAGCCCCCAGGTCAGCCAGCACGCGGAAGACCGGCGGCGGCGACCACGTCGAGCGATCGACGTCGACCCAGGTGCCGCGCGGCAGCACGCGCGCGAGATTCGCGGCGATGCCCCCACCGGTGACGTGGGTCAGCGCGTGCACGCCGTCGCCGAGGGCGTCGACGAGTCCGAGGAGAGGGGTCGTATAGAGGCGGGTCGGCTCGAGGAGCGCCTCACCCCACGTCACGCCGAAGTCGGCGGCGACGTCGCCGTACTGGATGCCGCGGCCCGAGACGATGTGACGCACGAGCGAATAGCCGTTCGAGTGCAGGCCGCTGGAGGCGAGGGCCAGCACCACGTCGCCCGGGCGCACGCGCTCGGCGCCGAGGATCCGATCGGCCTCGACCACGCCCGTGGCCGCGCCGGCGACGTCGTAGTCGTGAGGACCGAGCAGGCCCGGGTGCTCCGCCGTCTCGCCGCCGACGAGCGCGGTGCCGGTCTCGGCGCAGCCGCGTGCGATACCCGCGACGATGTCGGCGATGCGCTCGGGGAAGATCTTGCCGCACGCGATGTAGTCGGTCATGAAGAGCGGCTTGGCTCCCACCACGACGATGTCGTCGACGACCATGCCGACCAGGTCGAGGCCAATCGTGTCGTGCTTGTCGATGGCCTGCGCGATCGCGACCTTCGTGCCGACGCCGTCGGTGCTGGACGCCAGCAGCGGGCGGCTGTAGCCGAGCAGTGCCGAGGCGTCGAACAGGCCGGCGAAACCGCCGACGCCGCCGAGCACCTCGGGGCCGTGCGTGCGGCGGACGGCGGCCTTCATGAGCTCTACCGCGCGGTCACCCGCAGCCGTGTCCACGCCGGCGTCGGAGTAGGGATTGCGGGGAGCTTCAGCCACGGTGACAGCCTACCGGCGCGCCGCGGCGCGGTCTGCGCCGTGACCGCCGCCGTCGAACGGAGGAGTTCTCACGAGGGGAGGATGCTGCAGGCCCCAAGGGTCCTCCCCTCGTGAGATCTCCTCCCGTGGTTGCACGTCAGGCGGCGAGGTGGAGTCCCTGAGCGATGGCGCGAGAGAGGAGATCCTGCACCGACAGCCAGTCGTCGACGACCTGCCGGTACCCGACGCGGATCACGTGATACCCGCGCAGTGCCAACTCGGCGTCGTGCCGCACGTCGCGTTCGCGCTGGGCGCCGACGTGATGGCCGCCGTCGATCTGCAGCACCAGGCGGTCACCGATGAGGAAGTCGACGGGGCGCCCGGCGATCCACGCCTGCGCGATGATGCGCAACCGCATCCACCTCAGCCTCGGCAGCACGAACGACTCGAGCCCCGAATCGGAGAACGGCTGGGCCACAGCCAGGATCTCGCGCGCCCGCGCCCCGAAGGGAAGACGCTGCAGCTCGAGAGCGTCGACCCGCTGCGTGCGGAGCGCCGATTCCCATACCGCGAGCGCCGTCTCGAACGGCTGGCAGGCCGCGACGAGGGCGAGCACGTTCTGGATCGGATCGCCGAGCACGTCGGCGGCTCGCGGGAGAAGGGGCCGGGCCCGGTGCACGTGCACCCCGGCGGGCACATCGACGCGGCCCGCATTCGGAGGGGCGGCGACGTGCCACTCGGATGCATCGAGCACCCAGAGCCCGAGCCGCTGGGCCTGGGTGATGCACGAGAGCACCACCCCGGCCCGAGCCGCCTCGAGGAGGGCGGGGTCGGCGTCGGGCAGGGCGATCCACGACCGCCGGACCCGGATGGCGAGTCCGCGTTCGATCGCCGCAGTGATGGTGCGGTGCGGATGACCCTCCTGGACCAGACGGATGCTGCGGGCGAGACCGCCTCCCGCCCGCAGAGCCGTCACGAGTCGTGCCAGATCGCGTTCACGCATCCCCCGACCCTGACCGACGAGAGGATCCCTCCGCTCGACGCGCCGGAGGGATGGGGACGAACCGCAGCGCGCAGCGGCTGGGGAGGAGCGGGCGGTGTCGCGAACGGAGGAGTTCTCACCGGGGGCTGACCCGGCGCGCCCGCAGCATCCTCCGCTCGTGAGATCTCCTCCGCCGGGGGCGGGGCGCACACCTACAATGGCGGCATGGCGGGCACCGGCGGTCCGGAGTGGACGATCCGCGAGGACGCGGGGGTCGCGGTGCTGCTCGCGCTCTACCTCCGGCAGGCCATCGGGGTGCGCTCCCCCGACGAGCTGCCCCACCTGCGCGGCGTGCCCGCCCGCACCGGCCCCGAGCGCGACGACGAGACCCAGTCCCGGCTGGAGCGGCAGTGGCGAGAGTACTGGGCGATGACGGTGGAGCCGCAGGCCCACCCCTCGCCCGTGCCGCTCGAGCTCGTCGACGACTTCGAGACCATGATCGCGCTGCCCGCCCAGGGAGCGGCCGATCTGCGGGCCGCGATCGTGCCGCACGCGAGAGCCTCTCTCGCCTACGCGCGGGCCGAGAACGAACGGTATTCGTCCGACTCGGGCGGCAGGCCCGGGGTGTCGTATCGCGCCTACGCCAGCGCGATCGCCGAGCACGAGCGTCGCGTCGGCCGGCGCGCGCACTCGTTCGAGCTCAACGTGCAAGTACTTCCGCTGACCCAGCGCGGGGTGTGGTGGATCGGTTCGCTCACGGTCGCCGTGACCGACGGACTGCGCGGCGACGTGGTCGCGTTCGACGCGGCCATCCACCCGATCATTGCCGAGCTCGCCTGATCAGTCGGGCAGCTGCACCCGCTCGTGGTCGACGACCACCTCGCGCGTTCGTCGCCCGACCGTGCGGTCGAAGATCAGCGCGACGACACCGCCGATCGCGATCCCTGCGGGCACGCAGATGAGGGCGATGAAGCCGAACACCTGCATGGGCGCGTACTCGATTCCCGTGTACTGACTGGTCTCGGCGGGGCGGGAGAACGCCAGCGTCAGGATCATCGCCATGACGATGCCGAGCGCGGCGCCCGCAACGAGGAAGACGCTGTACTTCGGGGCCCGGCGCACGGTGACCGTCTCGACCTCGTCGGTGACGGAGGGAGGCGGTGCGTACTCGGGCTGGGCGGCCATACCCCTATTGTCGCACCGCGCGCCCCGCGTGGCGCCGCCGGTGTCTCGACGCCTAGGAGATCGTCCTGCGCTGCCAGGGCAGCAGCTGCATGAGACCGAGCACGGCGATGATCGACAGCCCCAGTGCCGCGGCCGTGCCGAGCAGCGGCACCACGACCGGCGACATCGCGGTCGCGGCGTCGGGCACGAGCCCGCGGGGCGACGGCACGGTCGTCAGCGCGGCCGTGGCGACGATCGGCAATGACGGGACGGACGGCACCTCGAGGGGCGACGCGATCGCCGGGGCCCTGCGCACCGGGTTGGAAGGCGTGGCGCCGGCAGCCTGCGCGCCGGCGCCGACGCCCGCCGCGGGGGCGGTGACCGGGGCGGATGCGTCGTAGCTGACGGTGAGCGCGGTCGCGGGCTTGGCGGGGTCGCGCACCCCGCCGGAGGTCAGCCAGTATGCGCGCTGGCCCGTGCGGCTCTGGTAGTCGACGAAGCTCTGCGGGAACGATCCCCAGTACGCCTGGTTCTGCGCGGTGCGGGGCGCCTGGCCCTCCGTGACGGTGACGCCCAGGTACTCCGGAACCACCGAGAACCCGGCGCCTGCCGAGGAGTCGACGCCGCGCACCTCGGCGAGCACGATCGACTGGTCGGGGAGCTTCTCCCACTTCGTCGTGTCGTCCATCGACGTGCCCCACCCGCTGGCCGTGCCCACAAGGCGACCCGCGCCGGAGGCGTCGATCGTGAGCACCGGGTCGGTGACCGACCAGTAGGTCATGCCCCCGTAGAAGACGACCGTGAACGAGCCGCGCCAGCGCAGATCCATGCCGCCGTCGGCGCGGACGGAGCCGGTTCCGCCGTCGATCACCACGGCGTTCCCCGAGGCGCGGGTCACGCTCGACGTGGTCACCGCACGACCCTCCGGGTCGAGGCACCGGGTGTCGAACGACGCCGGCACCCACTCGCCGGCGGCGGTGGGCTTCTCGATGCGCACCGAACCGGCACGGGCCGCATACAGCCCGTCGCCCGCGCCCCAGACGCGAGCGCTGCCGGCGTCGCCGGCGCGCCCCGCGCTGAGGAAGTTGCACCCGCCGGCGAAGGCACCGGCCCCCGCCTCGGTGTTGAGGCCCCAGCGCAGCTGCGCGTTCGTGATCGTCGTGCCGCCGCCCGGGCTCACCGGCACCTCGACGAACTCGGGAACGGTGACGGTGATCTCATCCGGCGCCGCGACCGCGGGGGCGACGCCCCCGAGCGAGAGGGCGCCCGCGGCGAGGAGGGCGGCGACGGCTGCCAGAAGACGGCGGGTCATCGCACGACCTCCATCGCCGTCGTGGACGGGGCCACGGGTTCGGATGCTGCGGCCGTCGCAGCTGCGGCCGCGACCGCGGCATCCGCCTTCCGCGCCTTCTTGCGCCGGTGACGACGACGCAACCCCGCGATCACGCTCGTGACGATGAGGACGACGGCGAGCACGATGCTCGACAGCAGCACGACAACCACCCACTGCGGCGTCTCGGGCGTCTCCGCGGAGACGAGGCCCGCGGTCGCGCTGCTGCCGGTGACGGTGACCTCGGCCTCGGCCACGACCCCGGATGCCGCGCCGCGCAGGCTCACGAGGTGGGTGCCGTCGCGCGCGTCGGACGGCACGGGGAGCGCCCCCGCGACCTCGCCGAGCGAACCGGCGGTGAGCGGCCCGACCGCGGTGAGTCCGGAGTCGAGCGAGGCCACCACCTGCTCCCCGGGCGTGAACCCCTGACCCGTGAAGACGATGGAGGTGCCCGCCTCGACGAAGCCCGACGCGAGTCCGACCCGCACGGAGCCTGCGGGAGCCGCCGCGGGAGTTGCCGCCGCAGCATCCGCCCCGCCCGCGGCGGGCGCCGGTGCCGCACCGAAACGCACCGGCGTGAACGTCTCGTTGTTGGCGTTCTTCACGCCGTGCGCGCCGATCGTGATGATTCCGCAGGTGACCTCGCGGCAGTCGACCTCCGACACCCGGCCGTCGCGGTCCTGGCTCTCGAAGATGGCGCCGGGCACGACCATCGACAGGGTCCACGACCCGTCGGCGGCGAGCACTCCGTTGGCCGAGGACTCGGTCTGGCTGCCCGGGAACGCGAGGAATCGCTGGTAGCCGGCGTTGTCGGCCGACTCCGCATCGGGGACGTAGCGGTAGTCGCTGCCGACCTCGCCTCCCTGCGACGGGCGCCACGACCCGCCGGCGGCGTCATCGACCCAGCCGAACAGCACGTAGACGCCGCCGAAGCCCTTCGGAATCGACTGGAAGCCGGTGCCGCTCACCGTCACCTCCGTCGCGTACTCGGCAGACAGAAGGCCGCTGCCGTCGGGACCGGTGACCGTCACGCCCGCGGCCGCCCAGGCAGGCGTCGCAGCCGCGATCGCCGAGGTCGCGATCGCCGAGGCGATCGCGAGGGCGGCGAGCGGTCGGACTCGGCGGTGGGTGCTGGCGGTCATGCGATGCGCTCCTCGGAAGAGTCGGAGGGGGTGGCGGACGGGTCGGCGATCACCAGGAGCGAACCCCCGGGCCCGTCGACGACGTGGATGGGATGCCGGTACACCCGCGTGAGCAGGTCGGGATCGAGCACCTCCCGGGGGGCGCCCACGGCGATGAGCCGCCCGGCCTCGAGCAGCGCGATGCGATCGGCGTAGGCCGCCGCGAGCGCGAGGTCGTGCAGCACCACGACCGCCGCGCCACCGGCTGCGACACGGGCGCGGGTGTGGGAGAGCACGCGGTGCTGGTGCCGGATGTCGAGGCTCGCGGTGGGCTCGTCGAGCAGCGCGATCGCGCATTCCTGTGCGAACGAGCGTGCGAAGGCGACGCGCGCCCGCTCGCCGCCCGAGAGCGAGGTCACCGGACGCGCCGCGAACGACTCGACCTCGCTCGCGGCGAGCGCGAGGCGGACGGCATCATCGTCGCGGTCGGCCTCGGGCCGCCGACGCCACGGCGCCCTCCCCATGGCGACCACCTCGGCCGAGAGGAAGGGGAACGACACCTCGTTGCTCTGGGTGAGCACAGACCGCCGACGGGCACGATCTTCGACGCGGTGGCGCTCGAGGCGCCGACCGTCGAGTTCGACCTCGCCGTCGTCGGGCACGCGGTCGCCGGCGAGCACCGACAGGAGCGTGGACTTCCCGGCCCCGTTGGGTCCGACGAGCACGAGCATCTCGCCGGGGTGCAGGTCGAGGTCGACGCCGTCCAGCAGCCGTCGGCCGCCGATCGACACGCCGACGTTGCGGGCACGCAGCACGGCGGCCATCACCCCCACCCCCCGGAGCGGCGCCGCGTGCGCCGGAGCAGCCAGAAGAAGAAGGGGCCGCCGATGAGGGCGGTGATCATGCCGATAGGAAGCTCCGAGTTCGGCACGACGGTGCGCGCGACGAGGTCGGCGGCGACGAGCAGCACCGCTCCGCCCAGTGCGCTGGCGGGAAGGAGAAGCCGATGGCCCGGGCCGAGCAGCATCCTCATCAGGTGAGGCACCACCAGTCCGACGAAGCCGATGATGCCGCAGAAAGCCACCGCGGCCCCGGTGAGGAGCGCGATGACGACGATCGCGACGACGCGCAACCGCTCCACCCGCACACCGAGGTGCTCTGCCTGCCGCTCGCCGAGTGCGAGCAGGTCGAGGTCTGCCGACAGCAGCAGGCAGACGACGACGCCCACGGCCACCAGCGGTGCGACGATCGTGACGTCCTGCCACCGCGTGCCGTTGAGCGACCCGAGCTGCCAGAACACGATCTGCTCGCGCTCCTGGGTCGACCCGAGGTAGGTGAACAGGGCGATCGCCGCGCCCCCGATCGCGTTGACCGCGATGCCGGTGAGGACGAGCGTGACCACCTCGGTGCGCCCGTCGGCGCGCGCCGAGGTGTAGACGACGATGGTCGCGGCGAGTCCGCCGAGGAAGGCGAACAGCGGCAGGGTCAGAGGCCCGGCGAACGACAGCCCGAAGACGATCACCGCAGATGCGCCGACGGCCGCGCCCGACGAGATGCCGATCACCCCGGGCTCGGCGAGCGGATTGCGGAACACGCCCTGCATGACGGCACCGGCGGTCGCGAGCGAGGCACCGACGAGCACCGCCATGAGCAGGCGCGGAAGGCGGACGAGCCAGAGGGTCGCCTCGCCGTTCACGTGCGTCATGACCGCACCGCTCGGCAGCGACATCCAGCCCGCGCCGACCGAGGAGACGAATCCGTTCCACGCTCGGGCGAACGACCCGAGCACCTCAGCGGCAGGGATCGAGAGCTGCCCGGTGCCGGCCGAGACGACCGTCAGCACGACGAGCGCCACGCCCATCGCGACGAAGGTCGTGATCGTGACCGCACGGCGATCCCGACGACTCGGGACGGCGACGGGGGCGGCGACGGCGACCGCCTGGGTCGCGGCGCTCACCCCGCCGACTCCGGCGCGTAGATCGCCACGGCGAGCGCGTCGAGGGTCTGCGCGGTGTTCGGACCGAAGCTCAGGATCGTCGCGTCGGCCATGTCGACGATGCGGCGGTTGCGGCCGGCGTCGGTCTGGGCGACGGCCGGGAGGTGCTCGGCGAGCCCGTCGACGCCTCCGACCGAGGCGAGCCCGTCGGTCATCATCAGGATGAGATCGGGGTTGGCGTCGATGAGCGCCTCGTCGGTGACCGGGCGCATCCCCTGCCAGCCGATCTCGCCGGCGATGTCGACGCCGCCCAGGGCCGTGATGAGGGTGTCGGCGCCGGACTCCTCGCCGAAGAGGTAGTAGACGCCCGACTGCCCCCGCACGTAGAGGAACATCATGCGCAGCCGCTGCGAGGGGTCTGCCGGGGCGACGGCGGCGATCTCGGCGACCTTCGCGTCGACGGCCGCCGTGGTGCGTGCGGCGAGCGTCTTCCCCCGCTCGGCCACGCCGAGGGCGTCGGCGACCTGCTGGGTCAGTGCGCCGACGGTGTCGATCGAACGGTGCGAGTCGACGACGACGACCGCGATGCCCGCGTCGCGCATCTGCAGGATCGTGTCCCACGGACCGAGGCTGGTGTCGGTGAGGATGACGGTCGGGGCGGCGTCGAGGATGGCCTCGGCGCTCAGCTCATGACCGTTCGCGGTGACGAGGGGCAGATCGGATGCCTCGGGGAACGCACTCGACACGTCGCGCCCCACGACCGACTCGCCCAGTCCGAGCTCGAAGACGATGCGCGAGAGAGACCCGTAGATGTCGAGCGCGAGGATGCGCGACGTGTCGGTGACGGTGACCGTCGTCCCCTGCGCATCGACGACGGTCGCGGGCAGTGCGGCCGCGCCGTCGGTCACGGGATCCAACGCGCTGTGGGCGGCGACCGCGGTCGACGGTCCCTGCCACGACAACGGGTCGGCGATCGGCGAGGCCTCCGCGAGCGGCAGGGTCGCGGGGGCCGCGTCGCCGGGGCCGGCTGCGGCACCGGTGCACCCGGCGAGTGCCAGCGCCGCGACGAGCAGCACGGCGGACAGGGAGAACGAGCGACGTCTCTCGGTGATGGTCATGACGGCCCCCGGGCGGGTCGGAAGGTGGTCGAAGTTAGGTAAGGCTTACTTCCATGTTGCCCGAGTGAGCTCGGTCGTGGTTAGGTAAGCCTCACCTACTATCCCACATCCTTTTCTCAGGATGACGCCCGGCACCCGACATCGCCGCGCGGCACGGGATGGCATCACGAAAGGAACGAACGTGGATTCTTCGACCATGCGTCGGCGGTTCAACCGCGAGGCCGCCGTCGTCGCGGCCGCGGCGCTGGCCCTCGGCGGCGCGGTGGCTTTCGCTGCGCCCGCGCAGGCGGCGACCGCGGGTGCGGTGACCAACGCCACCCTCAGCTGGGGGCTGAGCGGCGAAGCGGGAGGCGGCGCGTTCTTCGGCGGCTGCAACTTCCTCAGCGCCGGCAAGGCGGGCAACACCGGCAGCTCCCGCGTCTGGACCGAGGCCGACGGCTTCTTCCAGACCACCGCGGGCAACGTCACCGTCACCAAGCCCGACGCCACGGGCACGCAGGTGCCCGTGGCCTGGGCCGACAAGTGCAAGAACCCCTCCGGCACCGCCGTGAGTGCGGCGTCGACGACGTCGCTGACGAAGATCCAGGTCACCATCTCCGACGGCCAGGGCCAGGTCGCCTCCGACGGCTCGGTACAGGTCGCGTGGGACGGCGATTTCACGGTCGCCTTCTACGGGGGCCTGACGTACTGGACCGCGTCCGACCCGACGCTCTCGCTCGACGCGGACGGCAACGGTCAGCTGACGGCAACGGCCAGCGGCTACGGCACGTCGATGGAGGACCAGACGCAGTGGGTGCCGATCGCCGACCAGCAGATCGTGCTCGCCGACATCGCGGCCGGCCAGGTCTCAGACACCGGCTTCACGGCGACGCCCGCCTACCTGGGCGTCGAGGTCACCACGACGGGCACCGCTCAGGCGCGCACCGGCGCGAACTGGGGGTCGTTCCCGCAGTCGTACGTCGACTTCCAGAACCTCACAGGTCAGTCGAGCTACTGGTACTCCTCGGGCGGATCGCGAGACGCCGCCAAGCCGGCCAGCCCGATCAGCGTGAGCTACTCCGTCGCGGCCGCTCCGGCCGCACCGTCGGTGTCGGTCTCGAAGACGGAAGGCATCTCTCGCGCCGGTGAGACCCTGACGGTCACCGGGTCCGGCTTCGTGCCGAGCGGCACCGCCACCGACGGCACCCGCCCGCCGCTGGCCGGGCAGTTCAGCGGCGCCTACGTCGTGTTCGGCAAGTTCCTCGACGCGTGGAAGCCCTCCGCGGGGGCGGCGAGCTCGGCGCGCAAGGTGCTGACGCAGAAGTGGGCCGTCCCCGAGGCGAGCGCGGCGACGATCGGCGGCGCGAACGCCGGTGCGATCACGCTGCAGGCCGACGGATCCTTCTCCGCCCAGATCACCGTCTCGGCCTCGGAGGCGAACGACCTGCTCGCCGGCAACTACGGCATCTACACCTACGGCGGCAGCGGCACCGTGTACGCCCCGTTCGAGACGTTCACGCCGCTCACCTTCACGGGTGCCGACGACGTGGTGGTCGAGATCCCCGAGTGGGTCGACGAGGCGACCGGCTCGTTCGGCTGGGCGTTCGCGGGCTCGAGCCCCGCGAACCTCGGCGTCGCCGCGCAGGAGGGCACGAACTTCGTCGCCTCCGGATCGCTCACCGACATCGTCGTGACCGACACCCGCGCCGGCGGAACGTCGCCGTACACCTGGTCGATCGCCGGGCAGGCGTCGGACTTCACCTCGGGTGCGCAGACCTTCACGGCCGGCTTCCTCGGCTGGACCCCGAAGATCGTCGCCGGCGGCAGCCTCGTCTCGGCGGGCGCACCGGTCACCTCGGGCCAGCTCGGCGGCACCGGGCTCGCGGCCTCGCGCGCCCTCGCATCGTCGACCGCGGCCGTCACCGCCACGGTCGGCGCCGACCTGTCGCTCGTGCTTCCCGGCACGACCCCGGCGGGTCAGTACACCAGCACCATCACCATCACCGCCCTGTCGGAGTGAGCGTGCGCGGGGTCCCGGCCACCGCCGGGGCCCCGCGTCCGCCCCCGCAGACCCCTGACCCGAAAGACCCGCCGTGCCCGCTCAGCGCTCCACGACGATGCTCGCCGCCGCGATCGCATCCGCCCTCCTCGTCCTCGGACTCGCCACCCCCGCGATCGCGGCGGACAGCGGCGGCGTCGCGTGGACGGTGAAGACCGTCGACAGCGAAAACGGGACGGGGCGGGGCAGCTTCAGCTACGACCTCGAACCGGGCGCCACCGTCAGTGACGCCATGGTCGTCGTCAACACGGGTACCGTCGCCCTGCCCCTCGACGTCTACGCCGCCGACGCCTTCACCACGGCCGGGGGCGACATCGACCTCGTCGCCGAGGCGTCCGACTCCGATGACGCCGGCCTCTGGGTGAGCGTGACGACCTCCGAGATCGTGCTCGAACCGGGCGCCCAGGCCGAGATCCCCTTCACCCTCACCGTGCCCGACGGCGCGCAGCCGGGCGACCACGCCGCGGGCCTCGTGACGTCGCTCGCGGGCGCCGACGCCTCGGCCATCCTGTCGGTGGAACGCCGCCTGGGCACCCGCATCAACGTCCGCGTGGCCGGCGCCCTGCTGCCCGCCGCCCAGGTCGAGAACGTGCGCGCCGCGTACACCCCGTCGTGGAACCCCTTCGAGGCCGGAACGCTGACGGTCGACTACGCCCTCCGCAACACCGGCAACACCCGCCTGACGGGCGTCGGCGCGATCGAGGCCGCGGGCCCCGTGGGACTGTTCGCGAGCCGCACGCCCGCGGAGCAGCTCGACGAGGTCATCCCGGGCTCGACGATCGAGGTGCGCCGCACCCTCCCCGTCTCGGCCCTCGGGTGGGTATCGGGGGCGGTCGTCATCGACCCCGAGGGCGTCGGGCTCGGGGCGGGGCAGCTCGCATCCGTCGTGACGGATTTCTCCGCGCCCGCCGTGCCGTGGAGCCTCGTCGCGCTCCTCGTGGTCGTCGCCGGGCTCGTCGTAGCCGCCGTGATGCTCGTCCACCGTCGGCGCGCGGCCGGGGCGACGACCGAGGGCGCGCCGTCAGGGGCGCAGGGGAAGCAGGGCTGAGAGGTCGGCTCGCACGCCCGACGCGACGATGCGGCCCGCGGCCGCAGCATCCACCCATTCCTCGCCGCCCGTGGCCAGGGCGATCCACGTCGCGGCGTCGGTCTCGACGACGTTCGGCGGCGTGCCGCGGGTGTGCCGCGGCCCCTCGATCACCTGGACCGCACCGAACGGAGGAACCCGCACCTCGACGGAGTTGCCCGGAGCCTTCTCGACCAGCAGCTGCAGCAGGTAGCGCACGGCGGTTGCGAGGTCGGTGCGCGCCGGCGGGTGGCCGGCGGCATCGGCGGCCGAGACCGCCCCCAGTGCCGCGCGTCCGTCGCCGGTCTCGATGCGTCGCGCCATGGCCCCCACGCTACGCGCAGAATGCAGGAGAGACGGCGCTGCCGCGGCCCCTGCACCGCCTACGCGTCGATTCGTCCTGCGTTCTGAACAAGCGCGCGCGAAAACGCGGTCGATAGGGTGGGCGGGTGAGAATCCTCGTCCTCGGCTCCGGTGCGCGCGAGCACGCCATCATCCTCGCCCTGCGTTCGGAGGATGAGGCACACGCGATCTTCGCCGCGCCCGGCAACGCCGGCATCGCCTCCGACGCGCACCTCGTCGACCTCGATCCGAACGACCCCGACGCCGTCACGGCCTTCGCCGACGACGAGTCGATCGACCTGGTCGTCGTCGGCCCCGAGGCGCCTCTCATCGCCGGCGTCGCCGATGCACTGCGCACGCGTGGCATCCCCGTGTTCGGCCCCGGCAAGGCGGCGGCGCAGCTCGAGGGCTCCAAGGCGTTCGCGAAGCGGGTGATGGATGCGGCGGGGGTGCCCACCGGCCGTGCCCTGCGCGCCCAGGACTCCGCCGCCGTCGCCGCAGCTCTCGACGAGTTCGGCGCGCCCTACGTGGTCAAGGCCGACGGCCTCGCCTCGGGCAAGGGCGTCATCGTCACGAGCGACCGCGCCGAGGCCATCGGCCACGCGGAGGCGTTCCTCCCCCGCGGCCCCGTGCTGATCGAGGAGTTCCTCGAGGGCCCGGAGGTGTCGCTGTTCTTCCTCTCCGACGGCGACACCGTTCGACCCCTCAGCCCCGCGCAGGACTACAAGCGCCTACGCGACGCAGACGCCGGCCCGAACACCGGCGGCATGGGCGCGTACTCGCCGCTGCCGTGGCTGTCGGAGCGCTTCGGCGGCGAGGAGGAGTTCGTCGACCTGGTCACCCGCGAGGTGGCCGAGCCCGTCGTCCGCCAGCTCGACGCCGAGGGCACGCCGTTCATCGGGCTGCTCTACGCCGGCCTCATCCTCACCGAGGCCGGGGTCCGCGTGATCGAGTTCAACGCGCGCTTCGGCGACCCCGAGACCCAGGTCGTGCTGCCGCGCCTCGTCGACCCGCTGTCGCAGCTGCTGCTGGCGACGGCCTCCGGCACCCTCGAGAGCCACCCGCGGCCCGCCTTCGCCGACGCCACCGCGGTGACCGTCGTGCTCGCCAGCGCCGGCTACCCGGAGGCGCCCCTCACCGGGCGCACCCTGCGCGGGCTGGATGCGGCGGCCGACGTCGACGGCGTGCACCTCGCGCATGCCGCGACCGCCCGCGTCGACGACGGCCTGGTCGCCACCGGCGGCCGCGTGCTGAGCGTCGTGGCGCTGGGTACGACGTTCGCCGAGGCGCGTGCCAGCGTGTACCGCGCGATCGAAGCGATCGAGCTCGAGGGCGGTCAGTACCGCACCGACATCGCCGCGCGGGTCGCCGCGTACTGATCGCGCGGCAACGCCCGGCCTCAGTGGCCCGCGCCGAGGCCCCCGCTGAGCCGACGGTGGAACGCTGTCGTCGCCTCGTTCATCCCCTCGAAGACGACGCTCTTGCCGTGCGCGGCGTACTTCGTCTCGATCGCGTCGAGGGCCGCCACCGTCGAGGCGTCCCAGACGTGCGAGCGTGAGAGGTCGACGACCACGCGATCGGGGTCGGACGCGTAGTCGAACTGGGTCGTGAGGTCGTTGCTCGACGCGAAGAACAGCTCGCCGTCGACGGTGTAGCGCACCGCGTCGTCGCCGGCGTCGCTGCGGGTCACGGTGGCGAAGTGCGCCACGCGACGGGCGAAGAGCACCATGGCGGCGACCACGCCCACGATCACCCCGATCGCGAGGTTGTGCGACCAGACGGTCACGGCGACGGTGAGCACCATGACGGCGGTCTCGCTCTTGGGCAGGCGCCGCAGGGTCGACAGGCGCACGCTGTGCCAATCGAAGGTCGCGACCGAGACGACCACCATGACGGCCACGAGCGCGGCCATCGGGACGATCGCGACCACGTCGCCGAAGACGAGCACCAGCACCAGGAGGAACACGCCGGCCAGGAACGTCGAGATGCGCGTGCGGGCGCCCGAGGCCTTCACGTTGATCATCGTCTGGCCGATCATCGCGCAGCCGCCCATGCCCCCGAAGGCTCCCGAGAGGATGTTGGCCGCGCCCTGTGCCCACGCCTCGCGGGTCTTGGGCGAGTGGGTGTCGGTGATCTCGTCGACGAGCTTCGCCGTCATCAGCGATTCGAGGAGTCCGACCACCGCCATCGCCAGGGCGTACGGCGCGATGATCGCGAGCGTGTCGAGGGTGAGGGGCACCTGCGGCAGGAAGAGCTCGGGCAGGCTCCGCGGCAGCTCGCCCTGATCTCCGACCGTCGGCACCGCGATCGAGAAGACGACGACGGCCGCCGTGAGCAGCACGATGGCGACCAGCGGCGCCGGCACGACACGCGTGAGACGCGGCATGAGGAACATCACCAGAAGGCCCGCGGCCGTCAGGGGATAGACCGCCCAGGGGACGCCGATGAGGTGCGGCACCTGCGAGATGAAGATGAGGATCGCGAGCGCGTTGACGAAGCCCACCATGACGCTGCGCGGAATGAAGCGCATGAGCTTGGCCACCCCGAGCACGGCGAGCACGATCTGGATGGCCCCGCCCAGCAGCACGGTCGCGATGAAGTAGTCCATGCCGTGGTCTCGGACGACGGGGGCGATCACCAGCGCAACCGCGCCGGTGGCCGCCGTGATCATCGCGGGACGACCACCGAGGAACGCGATGGCGACGGCCATCACGAACGAAGAGAAGAGTCCGACGCGCGGATCGACGCCCGCGATGATCGAGAACGCGATGGCCTCGGGGATCAACGCGATCGCCACCACGAGCCCCGCCAGCACCTCGCGGGTGAGCAGGCGCGGGCTCCGCAGCGCCTGCAGGACGGTGGGTTCGATGCGGGGCCGCGCGGGGCCGGCGAGGGCGATGGACATGGAGACTCCCGGGGATCTGAAGGGATGGGGTCGCGCGCCGGGGCGGCGCGAGCACGCCGGGCGAAGAGAATGGAGGAGGCGGAGAGACCGCCGGGAGAAACTCTACCCTTACGTAAGGGTTGGTTGGAGCGACATGGGCGACCGCACGATGCACATCGGCGAGCTCGCCGACCGCCTCGGTCTCTCGCAGCGCTCATTGCGGCACTGGGACGAGATCGGATTGCTCACGCCCTCGGGGCGCAGCGACGGCAACTTCCGCGTGTACTCGGAGGCCGACGAGGAGAAGGGCCGCTTCGTCATGCTCATGAAGCCGCTCGGCTTCAGCCTCGACGAGATCGCCGAGCTCGCCGCCTCGCGCGACGCCTCGCCGCAGCATCCGCTCGCCGCCCTGAGCCCCGAGCGCCGCACCCACTTCGCCGAAGCGGCGAGATCACGCGGCGAGAAGCTCCGCCGCGACCTCGCCGCCGTCGACGACTTCCTCGCCCTGACCGACCAGGAGTGAGACGAGCCGATCCCGGATGCTGAGGACCGACGCCCCGGCGCCGTGCCCCCCGCATCCGGCATCGCGTCAGTTCTCGACGACCGCGCGATCGGCCCGCGCGGCCCCGCGGGCCGGGATCACCGTGGGGCGCCGGAGGAAGAGCACGGCGACGATGCCGACCACCATCACGGCGGCCGGAAGCAGGATCGTCTGCGACATCGCCTCGGCGAAGGGCCCGGCCACCGCGGCAGGCAGCGTTCCGCCGGCGAACCCGCTGGTCGCATCCGACGCGCCGGGGAGGTTGGCCTCGAGCCGCGACTGCATGAACGCGGCGATCGCAGCCGAGCCGAGCACCGAACCGATCGTGCGGGTGGCGTTGTAGATGCCCGCGCCGGCGCCCGCCTGATCGCGCGGCAGCATCCGCGTCGCGGTGGTCGCCAGGGGGCCCCACATGCCCGCGTTGCCGATGCCCATCATCGCGGAGGGCAGGAGGAACATCCAGATCGGGGTGTCGAGGTTCATCAGCGTCGAATACCAGACGAGCGATCCGGCCACGAGTGCGAGTCCGGGCACCAGCAGGAAACGCGGGTCGGTGCGGTCGAGCAGCCGGCCGGCGAAGGGCGCGAGCACGCCCGACAGAACCGCCATCGGGATCAGCAGGAGCGCCGACTGGGTCGGAGTGAGCCCGCGGGCGAGCTGGATGAAGAAGAACAGCGGCAGCGTCATGCTCGTCACGGTGAATCCGACCGTGGTGATCGCGAGATTCGACACCGAGAAGTTGCGCTCCCGGAAGAGCGCCAGAGGCACGAGCGGCTCGGCCTTCGTGCGGGCCTGCGTCCAGATGAAGACCGCGAGCACGACGACGCCGGCGGCGATCATCGCCCACACCCAGCCCGCCCAGTCGTAGTGCTCACCCTCCTGCAGGCCGAACACGATCAGGAACAGGGCGATCGCGCTGAGGATCACGCCGAGGATGTCGAACCGGTGCGGGCTCGTCGTGAGCTTCGGGACGAGACGCCAGGCCGCGACGAACGCGATCACGCCGACAGGGATGTTGACGAAGAAGATCCATTCCCAGCCGAATCCGTCGACGAGAAGCCCGCCGGCGAGAGGCCCGACGAGCGTCGCGACGCCCGCGGTGGCTCCCCACAGGCCCATGGCGGCGCCTCGGCGGTTCGCCGGGAAGGTGCGGGTGATGACGGCCATCGTCTGCGGAGTCATCATCGCGGCGCCGAGCCCCTGCACGGCGCGCGCGATCACGAGCACCTCGAGCGAGCCCGACAGGCCGCACGCGAGCGAGGCGAGGGTGAAGACGGCGAGACCGATGAGGTAGATGTTCTTCGGGCCGAAGCGGTCGCCGAGGCGTCCGGTGATCAGCAGCGGAACCGCGTAGGCGAGGAGGTACGCGCTGGTGACCCACACGACGTTGTCGAGGTTGGTCGTGGCGGGGTCGAGGGCCGCCTTGATCGCGGGGTTCGCGACCGAGACGATCGTGGTGTCGACGAGGATCATGAAGAATCCGATGACGAGCGCGAAGAGCGCGGGCCAGGGGCTTCTCTCGGGGGCGGCTGTGGCGACGGGCGCGGTGCGCGGTGAAGTCATGACAGGGACTTTCGGATAGCGGCGTTGGCGTGACGTACGTGGTCGGGGATCTCATCGACCCCCCACGGGAGCGAGCCGTCGACGAGGCGCGCGTGAAGGGCGTCCTGCCAGGCGAGCTCGGCGTCGAGGACGGCGGCCTGGCGGCTCACCTCGACGAGGAACTGATCGGGGACGCCCCGGGTGGCGGAGTCGGAGAGCCCCGCCCGATGCCCGTCGAGTTCGGCGACGAGGGCGATGCGACGCTCCGCGAGGAGAGCGACGACCTCGTTCCGGTCTAGGTTGTGGGCCTCGGCGAGCGCGATGCGGAACTCCGCCGGGCGATCCATGCGAGGAAGCTCTCGGCGCACCCATTCGACGACGGCCGTCTCACCCGCATCGGTGAGCCGGTAGGTGGTGCGCTCGGGGCGGTTGCCGTCGCGATCGACCCCCACCTCGATGACGAGCCCCGCCCGCTCGAGCCGCGAGACGGTGTGGTAAAACGTGCCGTTCTGGATGCGCACGAGCCGGTCGTCGCGGCGCTGACGCAGCATCCGCATCATCTCGTACGGATGCATCTCGCCCTCGCGCAGGAGCGCGAGCACGACGACCCCGAGGGGCGTCAGGCGGGCGGCGTCGCTCATTCGGTCACTCCATCTCGACTAGTCCACGTGGACTATACGCCTTCGGGCGGCGCGACACCACCGCACCGGCGGGCTCGCCGAATCGCGCACCGCGCCGCCCCCGCGATAATGGGCGCATGAGCTCGACGACCGAACTGCCCGGCTGGCGTCACGTCTACTCCGGGAAGGTGCGCGATCTCTACGTGCCGGACGGCTCCGACGGGGCCACCGACCGCATGCTCGTCGTCGCGAGCGACCGCGTGAGCGCCTTCGATCACGTGCTCTCCCCCGGCATCCCCCAGAAGGGCGAGCTGCTCACCGCGCTGAGCCTGTGGTGGTTCGACCGTCTCGGCGGCGGCGACGGGGGCCCTCGCATCCCGAACCACCTGATCGCCGACCACGTGCTCGTCGGTGAGGAGCCTCGCGAGATCATCCCGCGAGAGGTCGTCGCCCGATCGATGCTGGTGCGCTCGCTCGAGATGGAGCCCATCGAGTGCGTCGTGCGCGGCTACCTCACGGGATCCGGGTGGGCCGAGTACCGGGCGTCGGGAACCGTGTGCGGCATCGCCCTGCCCACGGGCCTGTCCAACGGCGACCGGCTGCCCGAGCCGATCTTCACCCCCGCGTTCAAGGCACCCCTCGGCGAGCACGACGAGAACATCTCGTTCGAACGCACCGTGGAGATCGTCGGCGCCGAGAGCGCGGCGCAGCTGCGCGACACGTCGCTGGAGATCTACCGGCGCGCGGCGGCGACCGCCGAGGAGCACGGGCTCATCCTGGCCGACACGAAGTTCGAGTTCGGTCGCGACGCGGCCGGCACCCTGACGCTGGCCGACGAGGTGCTCACGAGCGACTCGTCGCGATACTGGGATGCGGCGGCCTGGGCCTCGGGAACCACGCCCGAGGAGCGCATGGCCAGCTTCGACAAGCAGATCGTGCGCGACTGGCTCGCCGCGAACTGGTCCGACCGCGAGGGCGAGCCGCCCGCGCTCCCCGCCGACGTCGTCGAGCGCACCCGCGACCGCTACGCCGAGCTGCTCGAGCGCCTCACCGCGGCGTGATCACGCGAGGCGTCGGGTCGTCGAACCCGTCGTAGAGCCGTACCTCCGACCACGGGACCGGGGCGTCGGCGAAGACCGGTTCGAGCAGCATCCACATCTCCTCCGTGTCGTCCCCGACGAAGTAGAGCTCGTAGGTGCCGTCGCCGACGTCGTTCCCGTCGATCCATCCCGCGTCCGCGTCGGCGAGCGCCCGGTCGGCTGCGAGCTCGGTCTCGAGCAGCTCGTCCATCGGATCGAGATCGGACTCGGCCTCCCGATCGTCGAAGGAGACGACCACCCAATCGTCGCCCTCACCGTCCGCGGGCGCGACACTCTCGGCCGGGGTCGCCCCGGCCGCCGGCGCGGCGGGCGGGGCGGTCCACGTCATCAGCGGCGCGCATCCGGACAAGAGACCGGCCGACGCGAGCATCCCCACCGCGAGCACGAACGATCCCCGACGACGCATCTCCATCCGCATACCGTAGAGCACCGATCGGGCACGCCGAGCGCACGGGGTACCCCCGGGCGCACGGGATCGGCGCGGCCGCATGCCGTGCGCTCGCGGGGCGGTCCGTGCTCTCGCACGGCGGCGGCCGCCCGCGTCGGTAAGGTGACGTGAGCGAATCTCCGGGAGGAACACCATGGCGCTATGGAAGCTGCACGGAAACGGCCGCACCGTCGCCCCCGGGGCCGTCGTCGCCCCCGATGAGCGCATGAACTGGGGAGCGACCGTCGCGATCGGCATCCAGCACGTCATCGCCATGTTCGGCGCGACGTTCCTCGTGCCGGTGCTCACCGGCTTCCCCGTCTCGACGACCCTCTTCTTCTCGGGCGTCGGAACGCTGCTCTTCCTCGTGGTCACCCGCAACAAGCTGCCCAGCTACCTCGGGTCGTCGTTCGCGTTCATCGCTCCGATCACCGCGGCGACCGCTACCGCCGGCACGGGGTCGGCCCTCGCGGGCATCGTCGCGGTCGGGCTGCTGCTGGCCGCCGTCGGTGTGATCGTGCAGTTCGCGGGCCTCGGCTGGGTCGATCGCCTCATGCCGCCGGTGGTCGCCGGTGCGATCGTCGCCCTCATCGGGTTCAACCTCGCCCCCGTCGCCTGGACGTCGTTCCGCGAGGCGCCGCTGACCGGAACCATCACGCTCGCCGCGGTGATCCTCTTCAGCGTGCTGTTCCGCGGTTTCCTCGGGCGCATCTCGATCTTCCTCGGCGTGATCGTCGGGTACATCGCCGCCCTCATCCAGAACGAGATCGACTTCACCCCGGTGGCGGATGCGGCGTGGATCGGCTTCCCCGCGTTCCAGCTCGCGGATGTCACCTCGCCGCAGACCTGGTCGGTCATCGCGATGTTCCTCCCCGTCGTGCTCGTTCTCGTCGCCGAGAACGTCGGCCACGTGCGCGGTGTGGCGACGATGACGGATGCGTCGGTCAACCGTTCGACCGGCCGCGCGCTGATCGCCGACGGCGCGGCGACCACCCTCGCCGGCCTCTTCGGCGGCTCGGGCACGACGACCTACGGCGAGAACATCGGCGTCATGGCGGCGACCCGCGTCTACTCGACCGCGGTGTACTGGGTCGCGGGAGCCGCGGCGATCGTGCTGAGCCTCTCGCCGAAGATCGGCGCGGTCTTCAACACCATTCCGCCCGGGGTTCTCGGCGGCGTCACGACCGCCCTGTACGGGCTCATCGGCATCATCGGCATCAAGATCTGGGTCGACAACCGCGTGGACTTCTCGCGCCCGGTCAACCAGTACACCGGCGCCGTCGCTCTCGTGCTCGCGATCGCCGGCTTCACGATGCAGTGGGGTGACTTCCAGCTCGGCGCCATCGTGCTCGGCTCGGTGGCCGCGCTCGTGATCTACCACCTCGGCAACGCGATCGCGCGCCTGCGCAAGACCGGCGCCGACGACGGCGGACCGATCCCCGCGGTCGGCCCCCTCGGCGGCGATCCGCTCTAAGCCGCGGGGCGGGTCTCGGGACCGATCATCGTCTCGGCGTTCTGCGCGACCCACTCCACCAGCGGCAGCATGCGCTCCATGAGGTCACGTCCCAGGGGCGTGAGGCTGTACTCGACGTGCGGCGGCACCGACGGGAACGACTCCCGGTGCACGAGACCGTCATCACAGAGGGTCTTGAGGGTGCTCGCGAGCATCTTCTCGCTGATGCCGTCGATGGCTCGGCGCAGCGCCCCCCAGCGCAGCGTCCCGTCCGACAGCGAGGAGAGCACGAGGACACCCCACTTGCTCATGATGTGATCGAGCACCGTCCGGGTGCTGCACCCCTCGGAGAAGACCCCTTCGGTCGCGCCTCGGATTTCCGCAAAACTCACCGACATGCCAGTACCTTACGCAAAAGTGGGTACCTCCGTGAGGGATGGTTTCTCCGCATCCGTCGGTTCTTGCTCGTGTCCACACACGAAAGGCACCCCATGACCATCCTCGTCACCGGCGCGACCGGGCACCTCGGCCGCCTCGTCATCGACAGCCTCCTCGCCCGCGGAGCCGAACCGCACAGCATCGTCGCCGGCGCGCGCGACACGGCCAAGGCCGCCGACCTCGCCGCCCGCGACGTGACCGTCAGGGCGCTCGACTACTCGGCGCCCGCGACCGTCGCGTCGTCGCTCGAGGGCGTCGACACGGTGCTGCTCATCTCCGGGTCGGAGATCGGCCAGCGTACGGCGCAGCACCAGGCGGTCATCGACGCCGCCGTCGCCGCAAACGTGTCGAAGTTCGTCTACACGAGCCTCGCCCACGCCGACACGTCGGTGCTGCCGCTCGCCCCCGAGCACCAGGACACCGAACGGGCGATCGCCGCGTCGGGGCTCCCCGCCGTGATCCTCCGCAACAACTGGTACACCGAGAACTACGCCGCCGACCTCGCACGGGCCGCCGAGACCGGCGTCGTGGCGTCGAGCGTGGGCGACGGCCACATCGCGTCCGCCACCCGGGCCGACTTCGCCGACGCGGCAGCGGTCGTGCTCCTCGAAGACGGACACGTCGGCGAGGTCTACGAACTCAGCGGCGACACGAGCTGGACGTTCGACGACTTCGCCGCGGCCGCCGCCGAGATCACCGGCCGCCCCGTCGCCTACCAGCCGCTGACGACGCAGGAGCAGAGCGCGGCCCTCGAGGCGGCGGGCCTCGACGCCGGCACGATCGGCTTCGTGACCGCGCTCGAGGCGGGCATCCGCGACGGAGCCCTCGCCGATGCCGACGGCACGCTGACGCGCCTCATCGGGCGTCCGACGACGCCGCTCGTCGCGGGTCTGCGCCCGCTCGTCTGACCCGCGGGGCGGCCGGCGGGCTCCGCCGGCCGCCCTGGAGCGGCGCAGGCCCCGCGGCTAGGCTCGGGGAATGCCCGCCGAGATCACCACCCTTCCCGCCGACCCGACGTCGACCGCCGCGCTGGCCGGTCGCGGTCTGCGGATGTCCGCGATCGACGCCTCCGACGACGCCGCCGTCCGCGCCTGGGTCGAAGCCGACGCGCGCGGCTTCCACGACGGCGCTCCGACCGACGAGTTCCTCGCCGAGCTGCGCGACGACTTCGTGCTGCAGCGCACCGTCGGCGTCTTCGACGACACCCTCGCCGATCCCGCGATCCCGATCGCGACGGTCGCCGGCTGGCCCGCCCCCGTCACCCTCCCCGGCGGGGAGGTCGACGCGTGGGCGATCAGCGCGGTCACCGTCGCACCGACCCACCGACGCCGGGGCATCGCGCGGGCCATGCTCGAGGGTGAGCTGCGCACCGCCGTCGAAGCGGGGCTGCCGATGGCCGTGCTCACGGTGTCGGAGGCGACGATCTACGGTCGGTACGGCTTCGGCCCCGTCACCTGGGCGAGCCGGTTCGAGGTCGACGTGCGCCGCGCGGGCTGGGTCGGCGCCGACGCCCCGGGGCGCGTGCAGCTGGTCAGCCGCGACATCGCCATGACGACCGCTCGCACGCTCTTCGACGAGGCTCGTCGGGCGACGCCCGGCGACGTCGGCATCGTCGGGCACCGGTTCGACCGCCTCTTCGGCGCCCCCTCCGACGCCACCGAGCGCCGCAAGCGCCGCTTCGTGCGCTACGACGACGAGTCGGGCACGCCTCGAGGGCTCGGCGTCTACCACGTGAGCGAAGACCCGCACGACTGGTCGGCGCAGATCCTCGAGGTCGACTACCTTGCGACGACCACCGACGACGCCTACCGCGCGCTCTGGCGCTACCTGTTCGAACTCGACCTCATCGGCACGCTCAAGGCGTCGCTGCGTTCGACCGACGAACCGCTGACCTGGCTCGTGGCGAACCCGCGCATGATCCGCACCCTCGAGCTGCGCGAGCATCTGTGGGCGCGCGTGCTCGACGCGCCCGCCGTGCTGGGCTCGCGCACGTACGGCGGGGCGGGCTCCCTCACCCTGCGCGTGCACGACCCGCTCGGGTTCGCCGACGGCGTCTTCTCGATCGAGACGGATTCGGCGGGCACGGCGCAGGTGTCGCAGGGCGAAGCATCCACCGGCCCGCTCATCGACCTTCCGGTCGACCTGCTCGCACCGCTCCTGTTCGGCGGCGTCTCGGCGGCGACCCTCGCCGCGGCCGGACGCATCACCGAGCGCGCCCCCGGCGACGCGGCGGCCTCCGACGGCCTGCTGCGTTCTGCGCGCCAGCCGGTGCTCACGACCTGGTTCTGACCGACGCGGGTCAGGTCGACGCGCGCACCACGAGCTCGATCGGAAGGACGGTGGCGTGCTCGGGCGCACCGCCTCGGAGGATCTCGAGGAGGATCTCGACGAGGCGTTCGCCCTGACCGCGCGAGGGCTGACGGATGGTCGTCAGGGCCGGGGAGGTCGTCGCTGCGATCATCGAATCGTCAAAGCCCACGACGGCCACGTCGTCGGGCACCGCGAGCCCGGCGTCGCGCAGCACCCGCAGTGCGCCGCGCGCCATGAGGTCGCTCGCGGCGAAGACCGCATCGACCCCGTGCCCGCTCGCGAGGATGCGGCGCATCGCGGCGGCTCCGCCGTCCTCCGAGAAGTCGCCGTCCTCGACGGCCACGGGTGAGAGCCCTGCGTCGTCGAGCACGGCGCGGAACCCGTCGAGCCGGTCGAGCGAGGAGCGCATCGACGGCGGCCCCGTGATGGTCGCGATGCGCCGCCGGCCCCGCTCGAGGAGGTGCTCGGTGGCCGCGCGGCCACCGCCGACGTTGTCGCTGTCGACGACGTGGTCCTCTTCGCGCACGCGAACGCGTCGCCCGCCGTAGACGACGGGGATCGCCCCGGCGATGCGGTCGATGAAGGTGTCGTTGTCGTGGTGGGAGACGATGATCGCGCCGTCGACGCTGCCGCTGCGGAGGTACCCGGTGGTCTTGTCGCCCGGATCGCCCGTGGCGAGGATCACGTTGAGGATGTAGTCGGTGCTCGCCAATCGCGCCTGGATACCCGAGACGACCGCCGCGAAGAACGGGTCGCCGAAGAACCTCGCCGTATCCTCCGGGACGACGAGCGCGATCGCCTGGCTGTGCCGGCTCGCGAGCGCGCGCGCCGCCCGATTCGGCACGTAGTTGAGATCGTCGATCGCACGACGGACCGACTCCCGGGCGACCTCCGAGACCGCGGGCGAGCCGTTGACGACGCGCGAGACGGTCGAGCGCGACACCCCGGCGCGCGCCGCGACCTCTTCGATGGTCGACGCACTGATGACCATGACATTCCTCCCCGACCGGCGGAGAGTGCTACGAGGACGCGGGAAAGCCCTCGAGCGCGCGCGCGGCGATGATGCGACTGTACTGGAGCGCCGAATCCTTCAGCGTCCGTTCCTGGGTGTCGTAGTCGACGCGCACGATGCCGAACCGCTTCTCGTAGCCCCACGCCCACTCGAAGTTGTCCAACAGCGACCAGTAGAAATAGCCGCGCACGTCGACGCCGTGCTCGATCGCGTCGAGCACGGCGCCCAGGTGGGCGCTGACGAAATCGGCCCGGCCGCCATCGTGCACGCGGCGCTCGCCGTCCTCCACGACCGGTTCGTCGTCGTAGGCGGCGCCGTTCTCGGTGACGAACAGCGCCGTGCCCGCGGCGGCCGAGTACTCCTCGCCGACGCGACGCAGGAGACGGGTGAGCCCTTCGGGCTGCACCTCCCAGTTCATCGGGGTGCGGGGAAGACCCCGGTCGTGCCAGTAGATCCCGTCGATCGACGGGAACGGCGATCGGGTGACGCGGTCGGTCGGCGCGTCTCCGCCGCCCGGCGCGGCAACGGGCGGAGTGCCACCGACGAACTCGCCGTGGTAGTAGTTCACACCGAGGGTCTCGATCGGGGTCGAGATGATCTCGAGGTCGCCCGGCCGCACCGCCGCCTCCCATGTCGTGACGGCCTCGGCGTCGACGCGGCGGAAGTCCTCGACGATGTCGGCCGGATACGCACCCCGGAACACGGGGTCGAGGAACCACCGGTTGAACTGCCCGTCGATGCGGCGGGCGGCGTCGACGTCGGCCGCGACCGTGGGATCCACGGGATCGGCGACCGTGAGGTTGAGCGTGAGACCGAGGTTGAGCGAGGCGTCGCGCGCACGCAGTTCGCGCACGGCCTGACCGTGGCCCAGCAGCAGGTGGTGGGACGCCAGCATCCCCTCACCCGTCGAGAAGTGACCCGGCGCGTGGATGCCCGCGGTGTAGCTGAGGAACGACGAGCACCAGGGCTCGTTGAGCGTCGTCCAGACCCCGACCCGGTCGCCGAGGGCGTCGTGCATGTCGAGGGCGTACTCGGTGAACTTCTCGGCGGTGTCGCGGTTCGCCCACCCGCCCTCCTCCTGGAGGGCCTGCGGGAGGTCCCAGTGGTACAGCGTCAGCCAGGGCAGGATGTCGGCCGCGAGCAGTTCATCGACGAGACGCTCGTAGAAGTCGACGCCCTTCGGGTTCAGCGCTCCCCCGTCGGGACGCACGCGCGACCACGACGTCGAGAAGCGATACGTCTGGAGACCGAGACGCTTCATCATCGCCACGTCGTCGCGGTACCGGTGGTAGTGGTCGCAGGCCACGTCTCCGTTGTCGCCGTTGATGACGGCACCGGGCACTCGCGCGAACGCATCCCAGATCGAGTCGCGTCGGCCGTCCTCGGCCGCGGCGCCCTCGATCTGGTAGGCGGCGGTCGCCGCGCCGAACAGGAAGTCGGCGGGAAAAGGCCGCAGCGGCGTTGCGGTGGTGGCGTCGGTGAGGGTCATGGAGCGGGATCCCATCGGTCGGGGCGTCGAAACGGTCACGGTCATCCTTTTACCGCCCCGGCCATGATCCCACTGATCAATTGCTTCCCCGCGAGGACGAAGAGCACCAGCAACGGAAGGGTCGCCATGACCGCTCCCGCCAGCACGATCGAGTAGTCGATGTAGTAGCCGGACTGCAGCTGGCTGAGCGCCGTCTGCAGGGTCGGGTTCTGGGGGCTGAGCACGATGAGGGGCCAGAGGTAGTCGGTCCATGCCGTCATGAAGGTGAACAGTCCGAGGATCGCCATGGCCGGCCGGGCCGCGGGCAGCCCCACCGTCAGGAACGTGCGGAACTGGTTCGCGCCGTCCATTCGCGCCGCCTCGATCAGCTCGTCGGGGATGACGTCGACGAGGTACTGCCGCATGAAGAAGACACCGAAGGCGGTGACGAGCGTCGGCACGATGACCGCGCCGATCGTGCCGGTCCACCCGAGCTCGCGCATCACCATGAACAGCGGGATGATGCCGAGCTGCGTGGGGATCGCCATGGTCGCGATCACGAAGAGCATCAGACCGTTTCGACCGCGAAAGCGCAGCTTCGCGAACGCGTAGCCCGCGATCGTGGAGAACGTCACCACCGAGAGCGTGATGATCGCCGAGATGAGCACGGAGTTGCCCAGCGCCAGCCAGAACGGGATCGCATCGAGCACGGTGGCCGCGTTGGCGAGGAAGTTCCCACCCGGGACGAGCGGCAGGGTCTCACCGCGGGTGGCGTTGGTTCCGGAGGCGACGACCACCGACCACCAGAGCGGGTAGACGCTGCCGATGATGAACGCGGCCAGGAGGCCGTAGGTGAGGAATCCGGGGCGGCTGCCGATGCCGGCCGTACCCGTCTCGCGCGGGCGGCGCCCCCGACCGGGTCGGCGGGGCGGGTCGGTGTCGAGCGCGTCGACCTGCACGGCGGGGAGGGGTTCGGGCACGACGACGCTCATGACGACGCTCCTGTCTTCTCGCGGCGGGCGGCGGCCCGTCGCGCACGGCGTGAGACGCGCGCATCGCCGGTGGAGATGCGTCGCGCGATGAGGAAGTTGACGAGGCCGAAGCCGACGATGAGGAGGAACAGCAGCCACGCCACCGCCGAGGCCTCGCCGAGGTTGCGACGGAAGAACGCCAGCTCCCACAGGAACAGCACGGTGGTCTGGAATTGCCGGTCGCTGCCGCCGATGCCGCCGGCCGTGGAGACGTCGAACAGGCGGGGCTCGGCGAAGATCTGCAGCCCCCCGATCGTGGCGGTGATGATCACGAAGATGAGGGTCGGGCGGATGGTCGGGATGGTGATGGAGAAGAACCGTCGCACCGGACCCGCACCGTCGATCGCCGCCGACTCGTACAGGTCGCGCGGTACCGCCTGCATCGCGGCCAGGAGGATGAGGGCGTTGTATCCGGTCCAGCGGAAGTTGACCATGATCGCGATCGCGAGGTGGCTGAGGTAGCG
Organism: Microbacterium sp. Gd 4-13; assembly: GCF_003095395.1. Taxonomy (GTDB): domain Bacteria; phylum Actinomycetota; class Actinomycetes; order Actinomycetales; family Microbacteriaceae; genus Microbacterium. Next base: position 312,589 of record NZ_QEIJ01000002.1, on the reverse strand, counting down.
GTCCTGCTTCCAGGCCTGATCGGCGATGCCGAAGAGGTTCAGCAGGTTGTTGGCGAGGCCGTCGGCGTCGTTGAAGATGCTCGAGAAGATCAACGCGGTGGCCACGGGGGTGACGACGAACGGCACGAGCACGCTCATCCGCCAGAAGGTGGGGGCGCGCAGACCCCGGTCGAGGAGGTACGCGACGACGAGGGCGACTGCCAGCTGCGGGATGGCCGACAGCAGGAAGATGCTGACGGTGTTGAACACCGAGTTCCAGAACATGCCGTCGGTGAGGATCTCGACGAAGTTTCCGAGCCCGACGAAGTCGCCCTGTCCCTTCAAGAGGTCCCAGTCGTACAGCGAGACGACGAGCGTGTAGACGAGCGGGAAGAGCCCGACGAGTCCGAACAGGAGGAAGAACGGGGCGATGTAGAGGTAGGGAGCGCCCTTCTGATCGGCCTTCGACAGGCGCATCCGCCACGCGGGGCGATGGTGCGGGGCCGGGCGGCGTGGCGCGGGGGCGGTGGGGGAAGCATCCACCGATGGCAGTGTGGCGGTCATGAGGGGTCCTCTCGCTGGCGGGGGTCGGGGCCCGCCGCGCGCGATGCGAGCAGGCCCCGACCTCCGAGACGGATCAGCCGACCAGTTCCTTCAGGAGGTCCTGTGCCTGCTGCCACGCGCCCTGCGTGTCGGTGTTGCCGAGGTCGAGGGCCTTCAGCGCCGGGCCGAAGACGTTCTCCTGGATCACCGAGTCGTCCGGGCCCTTGAACTGCGCCACAACGCCCTTCGCGCGCTCGGCGAGGATCGCGCCGGTCGGCGCGTCGCCGAAGAACTCGTTCGGGGTCGCCTCGGCGGCCAGGGTCTCTTGGGCGGCCACGGTGCTCGGGAAGTTGTTCGCCGCGGCGGACTGCTTCACCTGCTGGTCGGGCTGGGTCAGCCAGTCGGCGAGCTTGGCCGCCTCCTCCTTGTGCTGCGAGGTCTCGGACACCGCGAGGAACGCGCCGCCCCAGTTCGCGGGGCCCCCGGGGAAGGCGTCGGCGAAGTCCCAGCCGTTGTCGGCCGTGCCGCCGGCGCCCTCGATCGAGCCCTGCATCGTGCCGAGCATCCAGCCGGGGCAGACGAAGGTGGCGAAGGTGCCGTCGAGGAACGACTTGCCGCCGTTCCAATCCCACGCCGTCTGCGCGGCTGAGAGGCCCCCCTCGGTGGCCGCCCCGAGCAGCTCGAAGCGCTCCTGCAGTTCGGCGTTGCCCTCGACGTTGAGTTCGCCGTCGCTCGTGTAGTAGCCCTCGTCGAGCTGGTTCACCATCGCGTTCCAGACGAACCCGGAGTGGTCGTAGAAGGCCTTGCCGGTGGCCTCGTGGTACTGCCGGCCGATGTCGAAGTAGTTCTCCCAGTCGCCGTCGAACAGGGCGGCGACTTCCTCGCGGTCGGTCGGGAGACCGGCGGCCTCGAAGGCGGGCTTGTTGTAGCAGAGCCCCTCGGGGCCGATGTCGGTGCCGTAGCCGATGACGCGGCCCGACGGGTCGGTGCCCTGGGCGTACTTCCAGTCGACCCAGTCGGCCTTGCGGTCTTCGATGCCGTAGTCGCGGAGGTCGGCGAACTGGTCGGAGACCTCCATGATCGCGCCGAGCCAGCCCTCCTCGAGCGCGACGACATCCGACAGGCCCGAGCCCGCGGCGATCTTGGTGAAGGCGTCGGTGCGGGCGTTGCCGCCGGTGTCGATGTTCGTCGCCTCGATCTTCACGTTCGGATTGAGCTCCTCGTACTCGGCGTAGAGGTCTTCGTATCCGAAAGTGCCGAAGGTCGTGACCGTCAGCGTGATGTCACCGTCGGCCCCCTCCCCGGTCGAGCCGCCGCCGGAGCAGCCGGCGAGGACGAGGGCGGACGACGTCAGAGCCACCGCGACGATGGCGGTGCGGTGCAGTGCAGGTGATCTCACGGTTCACTCCTGGTGTGTTCGGGTCTTCGATGATCGGAACAGGTGCGAGCAAGCGGTCATGGGAGCGCTCTCATTGCTCGAGGCCACCGTATGGGATCGCTCCCATCACGTCAAGGGAGCGCTCCCACGACATTCGATGCGGGCGACCCCGCGCCCGTAGGATGGGCGGTGCCCCTCTTCCCGCGACACTCGGAGCCGAAATGCCCACCATCGTCGTCGACGTCATGCCCAAGGCCGAGCTGCTCGACCCGCAGGGGAAGGCCGTCGCCGGCGCCCTCGCCCGCCAGGGAGAGACGCGGTTCTCGTCCGTCCGGATCGGCAAGCGCTTCGAACTCGCCGTCGACGGACCCGTCGACGACGCGACGCTCGCGGCCGCTCGCGAGATCGCCGACAGCATCCTGTCCAACTCCGTCATCGAAGACGTCGTGGGCATCGAGGTCGTCGAATGACGGTGCGGATCGGCGTCATCACGTTCCCCGGCTCGCTAGACGACCGCGACGCGCAGCGCGCGGTGCGCATCGCCGGGGCCGAACCCGTCGCGCTCTGGCACGGCTACCACGACCTCCAGGGGGTCGACGCCCTCGTACTCCCGGGCGGCTTCAGCTACGGCGACTACCTGCGCGCCGGGGCCATCGCCGCCCTCGCACCCATCATGAGCGAGGTCAAGGATGCGGCGGCCAAGGGCATGCCCGTGCTCGGCATCTGCAACGGCTTCCAGATGCTCGTCGAGGCGCACCTGCTGCCGGGCGGGCTGATCCGCAACGCGCACCAGCAGTTCATTCGTCGCGACCAGCGCCTGCGGGTCGAGAACGCATCGACGGCGTGGACGAGCGAGTTCGCCGAGGGCGATGAGATCGTGATCCCGCTGAAGAACGCCGACGGCGGATACATCGCCGACGCCGAGACGCTCGCCCGCGTCAACGGAGAGGGTCTCGTCGCGTTCCGCTACCTCGGCGTCAACCCGAACGGCTCGCTCGACGACATCGCCGGGCTCACGAACGAGCGCGGCAACGTGGTCGGCCTCATGCCGCACCCCGAGCACGCCGTCGAGCCCGGCTTCGGCCCGTCCACGTCGCTCGCGATGCGCTCGGGCGTCGACGGGATCGGCTTCTTCGCCTCAGCGATCGCCGCCGTCGTGGCGACCGCGGCCTGACCCCGCCGCATCCGGTGTCCGACGACGAGCTCGCCGAACGCCGCACGCTCGACGGGCGGCTCATCGAGCGCCTGGCGCGGCCCTCCCTGGCCGTCGAACTCGCGCTCGAGCCGCACCCCGAGGGCGGCTGGTATCGGCGCACCTGGACGTCTCCGGCCACCGTCACCGTCGGCGGTGAGACGCGTCCCGCCGCCACGCTCATCCTCTTCCTGCTGCCGGCCGGCGAGGCCTCGGGATGGCACCGCGTCTCGTCGAGCGAGATCTGGATCGCGAGCGGCGTGGGCCCGGTGGCGCTGCAGCTCGGCGGCGACGGCGATGAACCCGCACCGGGCGAGACGTTCGTCGTCGGCGACGCGGGCGCCGGCCTCGCCCCGCAGGCCGTGGTGCCGCCCGACGTGTGGCAACGCACCATCCCGGCCGATCATGACGCCCTCGTGAGCTGCCTCGTCTCTCCGGGTTTCGACTTCGCCGACTTCGAGATGCCCGACGTCGACGGGCGCACGCCGTAGCGTGAGAGGGTGACCCCCCGAGAGAGCATCGTCGTATCCGTGCCCACCGATCGGCTCGCCGCCGACCTCCAGCCACTGCCGGAGGGCGTCGATCTCGTCGTCTGGCCGATGGACGGCCCGGCGCCCCGCGACCGTTTCGACATGGTCGTGCCGCCGTACATGACGAGGACGGACGTCATCGAGCGGGTGCGGGGAGTGCAGATCGGCCTGCTGCAGAGCCAGTCGATCGGGTACGAGGGCATGGAGAAGCTGCTCCCGCCCGGGCTCCCCTTCGCCAACGCCTCCACCGTGCACGAGGCGTCGACCGCCGAGCTCGCGGTCGCCCTCACCCTCGCCGCCCAGCGCCGCATCCCCGAGTTCGTGCGCGCACAAGACCAGCACTCCTGGCGCGGGCGTTTCTCGGAGAGCCTGGCCGATCGTCGGGTGACGCTTCTCGGCTTCGGCGGGGTGGGCAAGGCGATCGCCGCCCGTCTGGCGGGGTTCGAGGTCGAGCTGACCGCGGTCGCGAGCCGGGCGCGGGAGGAAGACGGCATCGTCGTCCGCGCGATCGACGACCTGCACGAGGTGCTCGCCGAGACCGAGATCGTCATCGCCTCGCTCCCCGGCGGCGACGCGACCCACCACGTGCTCGATGCCGCGGCGCTGGCCGCTCTCCCCGACGGCGCGCTCGTGGTCAACGTGGGCCGCGGCCCGCTGATCGACACCGACGCGCTCGTGGCCGAGGTGGGCTCCGGGCGCCTGCGGGCGGCGCTCGACGTGACCGACCCCGAGCCGCTGCCCGAGGACCACCCCCTCTGGTCGTTGCCCGGGGCCCTCGTCGTGCCGCACGTCGGCGGGGCATCGAGCGCGATGGGCCCGCGTATCGCGCGACTCGTGCGGCGCCAGATCGACCGGCTGGTGGCGGGAGAGCCACCGCTGAACGTCGTCATCGGAGGCTGAGCCGCCCGATGCGGCGCCGGCGGATGGCGCCGGGGTAGGAGGTGACGCCGGCGTAGGACGGTTTCGCGCCGATCCTCCTGCGCCTGCGTGATCGTCCTACCTTCGCGACGGCGGGGTCAGCGTCGGTCGCGATCCTCGCCCGACCACAGGTCGGAGCAGTCGACGCGCAGCGCACCGTGTCGCGCGAGGTACGGGCCGGCGCCGGCGTCGCCCGAGACCGCGTCGGCGAGGGCGGCGAAGTGGTCGGCGCGCACGAGCACGGGGTGGCCCGGCCGGCCGTCGTACTCCGCGCGGACCAACGGGGCCCGGCCCGCCTCGGCGATGACCCGCGCCACGGCGGCGGCCGGGAGGTCGGGGGTGTCGACCGGCACGATGACCGCCGCGTCCGCCCCCGCCGCGGCTCGCAGCCCGGCCCGCAGCGAGCGGGAGAGCCCGCCCGCCCAGTCGGCGGCGACGACGACGCGGGTGCCGTCGGGTACGAGATCGGCCGCCGCATCCGCTCCCGCCCCGAGCACCACCACGACCTCGTCGCACCCGCCGTCACGGAGCGCGTCGACGGCGCGCACCGTCCACGACTCGCCGCCGGCAGTGCGCGCGAGCGACTTGGGCCCACCGAAGCGCGTTCCGGCGCCCGCGGCGAGCACGATGCCGCAGATCCGCCCCGCCTCGCCCATGGCGCCTCACCCTACCCGCGCAGCCGCGCGTCGCCAGGCCGAAACATCACGGGGTTACCGTGGAGCATGCTCGAAATCGCGTCTGCCCTGCTCGCGGTGCTCCGCGGCGGTGAGCCCGTGGCCGTCGTGACCGTGGTGCGGGTCACCCGCAGCGCGCCGCGCGGCGTCGGAACGGCGATGGCGCTCACCCGCGGCGGCGACGTGATCGGGTCGATCTCGGGCGGCTGCGTCGAGGGCGACGCGATCCTGCTGGCGACCGACGTGCTGGCCACGGGGCGCGCGCGCACCGCCGACCTCGGCTTCAGCGACGACGCCGCCCACGCCGCCGGGCTCGCCTGCGGCGGCAGCGTCGCGGTGGTCGTGCACCGGATCGAGCCGACGGATGCGGCGGCGATCGCCGCGCTCGTGTCCGCGGCCGCGGACGAACCCACCGCCGTCGGGCTCGTCTCGTCGGGGCCTCACGCGGGGAGGATCGTCGAACTCGCCGGCGCTGACGCGCTCGACGACACACGCATGCTCGAGAACGCATATGACGGCTGCGACGTGCTCGCGGTCGTGCACCGGCCCCGCCCGGCGCTGGTGATCGTGGGCGCCGGCGACCACGCCATGGCTCTGTCGAGGGTCGGCAGCGCCGCGGGCTTCGCGGTGACCGTCTGCGACGTCTGGGAGCGGCTCGTCACCGCCGAGCGCTTCCCCACGGCCGACCACCGCGTCGTCGGGCTGCCGTCCGACGAACTGCGCGAGCTCGTCTCCGACCCCGCGCGCGCCGCCGTGTGCGTGCTCACCCACGACGAGCGGGTCGACGTGCCGGCGATCGCCGCGGCGCTGCGTCTCGGCGTCGGTTTCGTCGGCGCGATGGGCGCACGCTCCACGGTCGCGCACCGCGCGCGCCTGCTCCGCGAGAGCGGGGTCGCCGACAGCGAGATCGCCCGTCTGCACAGCCCGCTCGGTCTCGATCTCGGCGGCGCCTCGCCCGCAGAGACGGCCGTCGCGGTGCTCGCCGAGATCGTCGCCGCCCGGCACGGCGCGCCCGGCTCCTCCCTCCGCGACGGTGACGGCCCCCTCCACCGTCGCAGCCCGATGACGACCGACGCCGTCTGCATCCCCTCTCTCCAGGACGTGACCCGATGAACGACCTCGACCACCTCGCCCACGCTCTGCGGCTCGCCCAGGCCGCCCGCGACCGCGGCGACCATCCCTTCGGCGCGATCGTGGTGACCCCGGCCGGCACGATCGTCGAGGGCATGAACTCGGTGCTCACGCAGAGGGATCCCACCGGTCACGCCGAGACGAACCTCGTGCGCGCGGCGGGTCAGGCGCTCGAAAGCGTCGAGCTCGCCGCATCCACTCTGTTCACCAGCACCGAGCCCTGCGCGATGTGCGCGGGGGCGATCTACTGGTCGGGGATCGGGCGCGTCGTGTACGCGATCGGCGAGGACGAGCTCATCGAGATGGTGCGCGAGCAGGAGGGCGTGCCGACGATGGCGATGCCCTGCCGCGAGGTCTTCGCCCGTGGCGGCCGCGCGATCGAGGTCGTCGGCCCCGTCGAGGTCGAGGGCGCCCGAGAGGTGCACGCCGGCTTCTGGGACTGACGGCGGCACCGAAACAACACCGCAACAGGCGGTCGGTAGGCTCGGCGGCACTGCGTGTCCTATCACCATGACCGGACCGGTTCCTCGCGAGCGGGGCCGGCTCAGGGCGGGGACTGCGGCGACATCACGTCACTGCATCCTCGAAGGAGAACCATGTCCACCGTCGACAAATCCCAGGCCGGACTCACCGAACGGCAGTACCACATCGGCATCGCGCCGGGTGAGGTCTCGTCGGTCGCGCTGCTGCCGGGCGATCCGTTCCGCGTGCCGTTCGTGGCCGAGTTCCTCACCGACGTGAAGGAGGTCGCCCACAATCGCGAGCACCGCACGATGACCGGTTGGTACAAGGGCCGCCACATCACGGCAACCTCGACGGGCATGGGCTGCCCGTCCACGGCGATCGCCGTGGAGGAGCTCGCCCGCGTCGGCGTGACCTCGTTCATCCGCGTCGGAAGTTCTGCCGGTCTCCAGCCGGGCATCGCCCCCGGCGACCTGCTCGTGAGCGAGGGAAGCCTCCGCGCCGACGGCACGACCGACGCCTACGTGCCGCGCGGGTTCCCGGCCGTTCCCGACCTCGGGCTCACCGTCGCGCTGACCCGGCACGCGGAGCGCATCGCCGCCGCATCCGGCACCCGGTCGTTCACCGGCATCAGCACGTCGAGTGACGCGTTCTACGCCGAGACGCCCGCCCTGATCACCGAGCTCAGCGCCATGGGCGTGCTCAACATCGAAATGGAGGCCTCGGCGATGTACGTCGTCGCGCGCCTGCGGGGCCTGCGCGCCGGCATGATCTGCGCCTGCTCGAGCAACCTGGTCGACGGCGATTCGCTCTACTCCGACAAGAACGCCGCACTCAAGGGCGGGTGGATGCGCTCGATCGAAGCGGCGCTCGAGACCGCGGTCGAACTGGAGCTGTGATGGCGCGCACGATCATCGAGGGCGGCTACGTCGCGGTGGTGGACGCGTCGACGGAGCTCAGCGCAGGTGCGGTGGGCACCGAGTACGACGGCGGACACGTCGTCGTGGAGGGCACCCGCATCGTCGCGGTCGGCCCGGGCCGTGCGCCCGACCAGTGGCGCGAGGGTGCGAGTGTCGTCGACGCCCGCGGGTGCCTCGTGACGCCCGGGCTCATCAACACCCACCACCACCTCTACCAGTGGCTCACGCGTGGCTACGCGCAGGACTCGATCCTGTTCGACTGGCTCACCTCGCTCTATCCGCTCTGGGCGCGGATCGACGCCGACCTCGTGGGGGCGGGCGCGGCCGGCGCGATGTCGGTGCTCGCGCGCTCGGGCTGCACGACGGTCGGCGACCACCACTACGTCTTCCCCCGCGGGGGCGGTGACATCGTGGGGTCGATCGTCGACGCCTCCGCTCGTATCGGCGTGCGGCTGCACGCGACCCGCGGCTCGATGGATCGCGGTCAGTCGCAGGGCGGGCTGCCGCCCGACTTCGCCGTCGAGTCGACGGATGCTGCGCTGGCGGCATCGCAGGAGGCGGTGGAGCGGTACCACGACGCCTCGTTCGAGTCGATGGTGCGCGTCGCGGTCGCGCCGTGCTCGCCGTTCTCGGTGACGGAGGATCTGCTGCGCGAGGCCGCCATGCTCGCCCGCTCTCTCGACGTGCGTCTGCACACCCACGCGTCGGAGACCGCCGAGGAGGACGAGTACTGCCTGGCCACGTTCGGCAAATCACCGACGGATCATCTCGGCGACCTCGGGTGGCTGGGCTCTGACGTGTGGATGGCGCACGCCGTGCGGCTCGACGACGCGGGCATCCGCCGATACGCCGAGACCGGCACGGGCGTTGCGCACTGCCCGTCGTCGAATGCGCGACTGGCCGCGGGGATCGCCCCGGTGCACGACATGCTGCGCGCGGGGGTTCCGGTCGGTCTCGGCGTCGACGGGTCGGCGTCGAACGAATCGGGGCAGCTGGGCATCGAGATCCGCGAGGCGGTGCTCATGAACCGCCTGCGCACCGGCGCCGACTCGTTCTCGGTGCGCGATGGGCTGCGCATCGCCACGATCGGCGGGGCGCGCGTGCTCGGGCGCGAGGCCGAGATCGGATCGCTCGAGGTCGGAAAGCTCGCCGACATCGCGGTGTGGCGGATCGACGGGGTGGAGCACGCGGGCATCCTCGATCCGGTGGCCGCCCTCGGTCTCGGTGCGATGCCGCCTGTCGAGCGCCTGTTCGTGAACGGGCGCGTCGTGGTCGACGGCGGGATGCTGACGGCCGCCGACGAGCACACGATCGCGGCCGAGGTCGCCGCAGCATCCAGAGAATTGGCGGGAAGGCTATGACGATGACCGACCGCATTCCGCTCGTGATCGATACCGACACGGCCGCCGACGACTGCTTCGCGCTGATGATCGGGCTCACCGATCCGCGCGCCGACCTCCGGGCCATCACGATGGTCGCCGGCAACGTCGGGTTCGAGCAGCAGGTCGAGAACGCGTTCCTCACGCTCGAGGTCATCGGGCGTCGCGGCGAGGTGCCCGTGCACCTCGGCGCACGGCAGCCGCTCGAGCGCGAATGGGCGAGCGCGTCGGACGTGCACGGCGACGGCGTCGGCGGCCAGCAGCGCGAGGGGTCGGAGCCGGCCGCGGATGAACCCGCGCCCGACGCGCTGGTGCGGCTCGCGCGCGAGCACGCGGGGGCGCTGAAGGTGGTCGCGATCGGTCCGCTGACGAACATCGCCCTGGCGGTGCAGCGCGATGCGGGGTTCGCCGCGAACGTCGCGGAGCTCGTGATCATGGGCGGCTCGATCAACGCGCGCGGCAACATCACGGCGGCCGCGGAGTACAACATCTACGTCGATCCCGAGGCCGCGCAGATCGTGCTCGACGCCGGTTTCGCGTCGGTGCGGTTCGTGACGTGGGACCCACTGTCGCTGCGCGACGTGGTCTTCGATCAGGCGAGGATCGACAGCATCCGTGCCCTCGGCACCCGCCGCAGCGACTTCTTCGTCACGGCGAACCAACAGACCTTCGACTTCGACGTGGCTGTGGGGGTGGGTGGCTCGATCCACTGCGACTCGCTGTCGGTGCTGGTCGCTCTGGAGCCCGCTCTCGTGCTCGAGGAACGCGCATACTTCGTCGCCGTCGAGACGCAGGGCGAACTCACCCGCGGCGCGACCGTGTTCGACTGGCGCGCGGTGGCGCCGCCGGTGAACGCCACAGCGATCGAGGCGATCGACCGCGGGAGGTTCGTCGAATACATGATGCGGATGCTGGCGGAGGACTGACCTGCGTCACCCCGAACGCGCGGCCTCGACGAGGTCTCGGCGCCTCACCGGCGATTTCGTGGTCGGCCGCCAGCGCTGGCCGGGATCCCACCAGACCGGTCCGAGAACCTCGGGGACCCCGTTTCTCATCCTCACTTTCCAGCCGCCCGTATCGATCGTTCGGTGGTGGAACCAGCACAACAGCACGCCGTTGTCGGTGTGCGTGGGTCCGCCGCGAGCCGCCTCGATGACGTGGTGGATCTCGCACCAGGCGGCCGGAACGTGGCAGCCGGGAATCACGCACTCCCCGTCGCGGAGCACGATCGCTTTGCGCTGGAAATGCGTGAAGACCCGGTCGTTGACCGTGATCGCGATGATCCGGCCGTTCGCGTCGAACCGCACCCGCTGCACGCCGCCGGTGCACGCGATCTGACGGGCGACCGCGATGGACACCGGTTCGTCGATCCCCTGCACGTGCGCAGTGCCGACGCCGTCGGCGACATCGGCCTCGCGCGCCGAGACCACCAGGGTGGGCGCCGCGCCGCCGATGGTCGGTAGCTGACCGGATGCGGCGGCCACCGTCAGGGCGGTCGCCAGCGCGTCGTGCTGCTTCTGAGCGCGGGTACGGGTGTCGCAGCGCGCGTCGGGATCTTCTGCGCCGTCGTGCTCCACGAAGCGCGGGCCCGCGGGACCCTCGAGCTTCGGGTTGTTGACGCTGTCTAAGATGCGCTGCAGCTGACCCGCGGTCTCGGGAAGCAGGGCGCCTCTCACCGGCACGAGCCCGTCGCGGCAGACCCCGAGGGTGAGACCGCGTTTGCGCATCGCGCGTGCATCGCGCGGTTCGGGGCCGTCTTGGTCGAGATATGCCGCCCACACCAGGGCCTGCGCCCGCAGGTCGTCGGCTGCAAGCGGCGGCATGCCGTCGGCGCCGTCGCCCCGGGCTGCCGCCGCGAGCTCTTCGTCGGCGGCGAGGATCGCTTCGCGCCCGACCGGCAACGAGGCGAGCGGGCCCGCGACGGCGACAACGCCGTCCACGCCGATGAACCCGTCGGTCAGCGCATCGCGGATCGCCGGGAAGACTGCGGGCAACACCTCGCCCGTCGCGAGCGCGGTCGACCGGCGCACACTCCGACCCGCCGTCACGACCTCACCCGCACGGCGCGACGACAACCTCGTCGTGCGCTGGACGAGCTCCTTCACGGAACGGCACCCGTACGCCGTCGTCATGCGCACCGAGAGGTCACGTTGATCCGAGCGCGCGTCGACCTCACCGATCGTGTCGACCACGAGCGCCTCGGCACGCCGCACGATCGACGCCGCAGCATCCATCACCGACAAGAGATCGCGCGCACCCAGGCCCTGCACATCGCCGTCACGCAGCTGAGCGTCGACGACGGCGGCGAGCGCCGCATCGAGGTCGCGAAGCGCCGCAGCGGTGTGTGTCATGCCTCCATTCTGACGAGGGGGTGCGACATTCCATCCCCTGATCAGGCGCCAAAACACGCGCTGTGGATAACCCGTCGAATCTTCCCCTGGGGAGGAGAGGATGCCGACCCCGGAGCACCCCACGGACCCTTCGACGAGCTCAGGGACCGCCCCGCCCGGACGGCGAAGCGGTGCGGTGGATCGAGTCGCCGGCACCGGGACGGGCGGGGAGCTCAGGGACCGCCCCCGCCCGGACGGCGAAGCGGTGCGGTGGATCGAGTCGCCGGCACCGGGACGGGCGGGGAGCCGACGGCCGCAGGCCGACGACTCGGGGCATGCGGCACGGACCATCGCACCGCGCAGCCCGCCCCGACCCGCAGCATCCGCGTCCGAACCTCCGAAGCACCCGCCGATGTTGACCCAGGAAACATTGGAGTAATCCGCGAGTGGTTGACTGACCGCACCGCACAGGAGAAGGGCGCGGCATGGACATCAACACCGTGACGAGCTTCCGCCGCGCTCGCACGCGCGACGAGCTCGTCCTCGCGCCCGGCGAGGTGTTCCTCGGCGGGGGCACCTGGCTCATGAGCGAGCCGCAGCCCGGGACCACGGGCTTCGTCGACCTCACCACGATGCCCTGGCCCGATCTCGAGATCACCCCCGAGGGCCTCCGGATCGCCGCCACCTGCACGATCGCCCGCTTCGTCGCGTGGTCGCGCAGCGCAGAGGCGCCGGCCGACTGGACCGCCATCGCCCGGGTGCCGGATGCGGCGAACGCCCTGCTGGCGAGCTTCAAGATCTGGAACACCGCGACCGTCGGCGGCAACGTCTGCCAGTCGTTCGCGGCCGGCTCGATGACCTCCTTCGCCGCCGGTCTCGACGCGACCGCCGTGGTGTGGACGCCCGACGGCGGCGAGCGCCGCCTGCCCGTGGCCGAACTGGTGACCGGGAACGCCGAGAACGCCCTCGCGCGCGGCGAGGTGCTGCGGGCGATCGAGATCCCCGCGCATTCCCTCCGCTCGCGCATGCTGCTGCAGAAGATCGCGCTCGCCGAGCTCGGCCGCTCGGGCGCGGTCGTCACCGGCCGCATCGATCCCGACGGCGCGTGCGTCTTCGGGATCACCGCGGCGACCGAGGCGCCGACCGTGCTGCGGTTCGAGGGGCTCCCGGATGCTGCGACCCTCGCCGCCGCGGTGGGTGCGGCATCGCGCTACTACGCCGACCCGCTCGGTTCGGCCGACTGGCGCCGGGGCGTCAGCATCGTGCTGGCCGAGCGCATCCGCGCGGCGCTGGAGGAGGACGCATGAGGTTCGAGGTCAACGGCGCAGGCGTCGACGCGGAGCCCCGTCCGGGCCAGTCGCTGCGCACCCTGCTGCGCGAGCACGGCCACACCGAGGTCAAGAAGGGGTGCGACGCGGGCGACTGCGGCGCGTGCGCGGTGATCCTCGACGGCGCGCCCGTGCACTCGTGCATCATCCCCGCCATGCGGGTCGAGGGTGCCGCCGTCACCACGGCCACGGGCCTCGCTCCCGGCGACGACCTGCACCCCGTGCAGGAGGCGATCGCGACCGGCTTCGGGTTCCAGTGCGGGTTCTGCACGGCCGGCATGTCGGTCACGGCGTCGACCCTCTCCCCCGACGACCTGCCCGACCTGCACCGTCACATGAAGGGCAGCCTCTGCCGCTGCACGGGCTATCGTCCGATCCGCGAGGCGATCGAAGCATCCGTTCTGGGTCCGGTGCGCGAGACCGGCGCGGGCCTGACGTCGAAAGACCACAACACCCGGACGCTCGAGGGCGCGGCTCCGGGTGTCGTGGACTCTCAGGCGAGAGACGACGCGAGCGAGCCCCAGGGCGTCGGCGCGTCACCCGTGCCGCCCGCGGCGCGCGGCATCGTGCAGGGGCTCGAGCCGTACACCTTCGACGAACCGGTGCCGGGCGCCCTGTTCCTGCGCGTGCTGGGCTCGCCGCACGCGCACGCGCGGATCGTCGCGATCGACACGACGGCCGCCCGCAGCATCCCGGGCGTCGTCGCCGTCTTCACGCACGAAGACGTCCCGTCGACGCGCTACTCCACGGGGCGTCACGAGCACCGCACCGACGACCCCGACGACACACGGATGCTGGACGACACGGTGCGCTTCATCGGACAGCGCGTTGCGGCCGTCGTCGCCGAGACCTCCGCCGCCGCGGAGGCCGCGTGCCGCGCGATCGCCGTGACCTACGACGCGCTGCCCGCCGTCTTCGAGCCGGAGGAGGCGCGGAGCCCCGGCGCGCCGCTGCTGCATCCCGACCGCACCCCCGACGACCGCGTCGCCGAGGCCGGCCGCAACGTGGTCGCGGCGTTCCACGAGGAGCACGGCGACACGCGGGCCGCGCTCGCGGCGAGCGCCGTCACCGTCAGCGGAACCTGGCGCAACGCCCGCGTCTCGCACGCGCAGCTCGAGACGCACGGCGCGATCGGCTGGCTCGACGACGAGGGGCGGCTGGTGATCCGCGCGAGCACGCAGGTGCCGTTCCTCACGCGCGACGAACTCGCCCGCATCTTCGACCTCGACCCGTCGCGCGTGCGGGTGCTGACCGCCCGGGTCGGCGGCGGGTTCGGGGGGAAGCAGGAGATCTTCGCCGAAGACCTCGTCGCCCTCGCGGTGCTGCGCACGGGCCGCCCCGTCGCGTACGAGCTCTCGCGCACCGACGAGTTCCAGCGCACCTCGGTGCGGCACCCGATGCGCGTCTCGGTGACCCTCGGAGCCACGGCCGAGGGGGTGCTCACCGCGATGCGGGTCGACGTGCTGAGTGACACCGGTGCGTACGGCAACCACGCCATCGGCGTCATGTTCCACGGCGTCGCCGAGTCGACCACGGTGTACCGCTGCCCCGTGCGGCGCATCGACGCGGAGGCGGTCTACACGAACAACGTGCCGTCGGGGGCCTTCCGCGGGTACGGACTCGGCCAGGTCATGCTCGGCGTGGAGTCGGCGATGGACATGCTCGCCGAGCGCCTGGGCATCGACCCGTTCGAGCTGCGCCGCATCAATGCGGTGCGCGAGGGCGACCGGCTCCACCCCGACCACGTGCCCCACGAGGAAGACCTCGTCTGGGGCAGCTACGGCCTCGACCAGTGCCTCGACCTCGCGCAGGCGGCGATGGAGCGCGGCAACGGCGTGGCAGCCCCCGCGGGCGAGAACTGGCGGGTCGGCGAGGGCATGGCGATCGCGATGATCGCGACCATGGCCCCCCGCGGACACATCTCCCACACCTCGGTCACGCTCCGCCGCGACGGCACGTTCGCGCTGCGGGCGGGCACGGCCGAGTTCGGCAACGGCACCACGACCGTGCTGCGGCAGATCGCCGCATCCGATCTGTCGGCCTCGTTCGACCGCCTCGACCTGCGCACCGCCGACACCGACCTCGTCTCGCACGACACCGGCGCGTTCGCCTCGGCCGGCATCACGGTCGCCGGCAAGGCCCTCCACGCCGCGTGCCTGTCGCTGCGCGACCGCCTGCTGCAGGTCGCGCGGGAGATCGCCTCCCCCACGCCGCGAGAGCGTGCGGTTTCGACGCAAGAGGAGGAGGCGCGGCTCGAAGCCGGCGGGGTGCGGGTCGGAGAGCGACTCGTTCCGTTCGACGAGATCGTGGATGCTGCGGGCGAGAGCACCGACGAAGGATTGCGCGCCGAGGGGAGCGAGCACGGCAACGTGCGCTCGCTCGCGTTCAACGTGCACGCGGTGCGGGTGGCGGTCGACGTGGAGACCGGCACGGTGAAGGTGCTGCAGTCGGTGCACGCCGCCGACGCGGGGTTCGTCATGAACCCGGCGCAGTGCCGCGGCCAGATCGAGGGCGGCGTCGCGCAGGGCTACGGCAGCGCGCTCT
Source organism: Microbacterium sp. Gd 4-13 (assembly GCF_003095395.1). Classification (GTDB taxonomy): domain Bacteria; phylum Actinomycetota; class Actinomycetes; order Actinomycetales; family Microbacteriaceae; genus Microbacterium. The sequence continues at coordinate 297,281 of NZ_QEIJ01000002.1, read as the reverse complement.
ACGAAGAGGTCTACATCCAGCCCGACGGGCGTGTCGAGAACCCGGTGTTCCGCACCTACCGGGTGCCGCAGTTCGCCGACATCCCCGACACCGAGGTGTACTTCGCCGACACCGACGACGCGATCGGACCGTTCGGGGCGAAGTCGATGAGCGAGTCGCCCTACAACCCCGTCGCCCCCGCCGTCGGCAACGCGATCGCCCGCGCGCTCGGCACGCGCGGCTACGAGCAGCCCTTCTCGCGCGACCGCGTGTGGCGGCTGGCGCAGGGCACCGCGTGACGACAGCGCCTATCGTGGAGCCCGTGCCCGTCGCCCCCGACCACGACGCCCTCATCGGGCAGTCGCTGGGGCGTGCGATCCGCGAGGCCCGCACGGCTCGCAAACTCTCGATGCGCGCCCTCGCCGCCGAAGCCGAAATCAGCCAGCCGTTCCTCAGCACGATCGAGAACGGGCAGACCATGCCGTCGCTCGCGTCGCTCTACCGGATCGCGAAGGTGCTCGGCATCTCTCCGTCGGCGCTCCTGCCCGCGATGCCCGAGCCCGAGGTCGTGCACCTCTCGAGGGCGGATGCGGGCACCTGGGCGCCGATCGCCGACGTCGCCCACACGGGGGTCCATCGCGTCATCTCCTCGGCCGGCGCCCGCGCCGCGACCGTGCAGGAGTACCGGATCGAACCGGGCCAGTACATGGGCGACTGGTTCGAGTCGGACGGAGACCTCACCGTCTACGTCGTCGCCGGACGCATCACCGTCTCGATCGAGGGGCGCGGCGAATGGGAGCTCGGTGCGGGCGACGCGATCGCCCACCCGGGGGCCCTGCGCAACCGCTGGTCGGTCGTCGGCGACGACCCCGTGCGCATCCTGCTGGTCTACGCCGGCGGTCACTGAGATCCCCGCATCGCGAAACGAACACGTAACGTGATCGCTATTTGCAATCAACGATAGGTATTTACTATCGGAGCAGGGCCGCCTTCCCCGGGTCCTCGTCGCTTCACCCGCAGCGATGACACCGTTCCGCCGCGCCCGCCTGCCGGGCGCCGCGAGGAGAGCGAGAGAGCCATGACCTCGACCCGTCCCCTGCTTCGCCGATTCGCCGCCGGAGCAGCCGTGGCCGTCGGCGCCCTGCTGCTGTCCGCCTGCGCCGGCGGCGCAGCATCCGCCCCGTCGGAGAGCTCCGCCGACAGCGCGGGCCTCGGCGACCTGACCGTGCAGCTCAGCTGGATCCTGAACGAGGAGTGGTCGGGCGAGCTCATCGCCGACGCGGAGGGCTACTACGCCGACGCGGGGCTCGCCTCGGTGCAACTCGTACCCGGTCCTTCGAGCGGTGTGCCCGAACTGCTCTCGGGCACCGCCGATCTGTCGCTGACCGACGCCCTCTCGGTGGGCGCCGCCGTCGCGAACGAAGCGGCACCGCTGAAGATCATCGGCGCGACGTTCCAGAAGAACCCCTTCACGATCGCCTCCCTCGCCGACGGCGCCGACATCACGACGCCGCAAGACATGATCGGCAAGAAGATCGGCGTGCAGGACTCCAACCGGGCCGTCTTCGACGCGTTCCTCGCCGCGAACGGCATCGACACCTCCGAGGTCGACATCGTGCCCGTGCAGTACGACCCCGCACCGCTGACCACCGGCGAAGTCGACGGGCTCATCGCGTTCGTCACGAGCCAGTCCGTTGCGATCGAGCTGCAGGGGATCGAGGTCACCGACCTGCTCTTCGCCGACAACGGCCTGCCGTTCGTCGGACACGTCATCACCGTCACCGACGACACCATCGCCTCCGACCGCGATGCCCTCAAAGCCTTCCTCACGGCCGAGATCCGCGGCTGGAACGACGCCGTGGCCGACCCCGGCGTCGGAGCCCAGCTCGCCGTCGACGAGTACGGCACCGACCTCGGGCTCGATCTCGAGAGCTCGACGGCCAGCGCGACCGCCCAGGCGGAGCTGCTCGTCGTCTCGGACGAGACGGTCGAGAATGGCCTGTTCACCATCTCGGCCGACCTGCAGGAGCAGACGCTGGCGAGCCTGGCCACGTCGGGCTACGCGCTCACCACGGCCGACCTGTTCGACCTCACCCTGCTCGACGAGGTCTACGCCGAGAACCCCGACCTCGTCGCCTCCCCGCGCTGAGCCGCCGGGCCGGGAGCGCATCCCGGCCCGGCCTCCGCCGCATCCCGCACCCCACCCAGGAAGCACCTCCATGAGCATCACCCCCACGATCCTGCTGACCCCCGACGTCGTGCTGACGATGGACGACGAGCGCTCGGTGCTCGAGGGCGCCGCCGTCGCCGTGCAGGGCGACGCGATCGTCGCCGTCGGTCCGCGGGCAGACCTCGAGGCCGCCTACCCCGGCGCCGCCCGGATCGACCTGCCCGACCGGGTGCTCATGCCGGGCCTGGTGAACGCCCACCACCACTCGGGCATGCTGCGCGGCACCGCCGAGCATCTGCCGGTGTGGGAGTGGCTGCGCCTGCACATCGACCCGATGCACCGGGTGCTCCGCCCCGACGAGGCGGAGGCCGCCGCCTGGCTCTGCTACGCGGAGGGGCTCCTGTCGGGCACCACCACGGTGGTCGACATGTGGCGCTACATGGACGGCGCCGCGCGCGCGGCATCCGCCCTCGGCAACCGCCTGGTCACGGTCAACTACGTCGGCGAGCACCCCGACTTCGACTACTTCGACACCCTCGACGACAACGAGCGGATGCTGACGCAGTGGGCCGGCGCGGCGAACGGCCGCATCATGCCGTGGGTCGGCCTCGAGCACCCGTTCTACGCCGACGAAGCCGGGCAGCGCCGGGCCGTGGACCTCGCGAAGGCGTACGACACGGGCATCTACACGCACTGCAGCGAGGCCGAGATCGAGGTCGCCGACTTCGTCTCGCGCTACGGCGTGCGGCCGATGTTCGCGCTCGAGAAGCTCGGCTTCTTCGACACCCCGCGCGCGATGATCGCCCACGCGGTGTGGCTCGACCAGGCCGAGGTCGAACTCATCGCCGCGCGCGGGGTCGGCGTCTCGCACAACCCCGTGTCGAACATGAAGCTCGCCAGCGGCATGGCGCCGATCGCCGAGATGCTCGCGGCGGGCGTGAACGTGGGCCTGGGCACCGACGGCGAGAAGGAGAACAACAACCTCGACATGTTCGAGGAGATGAAGGTCGCCTCCCTCCTCGGCAAGCTCCGCACGATGGATGCGGCGGCCATGGACTCCTGGCAGGTGCTGCAGATGGCGACCCGCGGCGGCGCGGCGGCCATCGGCCGCGGCAGCGACATCGGAGCGATCGCGCCCGGCTTCCAGGCCGATCTCGTCGCCGTCCGCACCGACACCCCGCGGATGACGCCGCTGCTGCCGTCGGGCGGATACGCGAACGTGCACCACAACCTCGTGCACGCCGTACGCGGATCGGACGTCGACCTGACCATGGTCGCGGGCGACGTCGTCGTACGCGACGGCCGACTCGTGCACGCCGACCTGGGCGAGATCATCGACCGCGTGCGCTCGCTCGTGCCCGACCTCTTCGCCCGCCGCTCGGCCTGGCTCGACGCCCAGGACGACCCGACCGGCCTCTTCCACGGCTGACACACGAGAAGCGAACGGCCGTAACACGGCCTTCGTAGCCTCTCGAACAACCGCGTGCACGACCACGCCCCCCACCTCGCGACGGAGAAGCCCATGACGATCGAGATCACCCGCGGCGCGCTCCGCGAGCGCGTCGCCGCGTTCCTGGCCGACGACCCGGGGCGCCTCCTCGTGGGCGGCCGCTGGACCCCCGCCCACGACGGCGCGACCTTCGCCACGCTCGATCCCGCCACCGGCGAGACGCTCGCGATGGTCGCGCGCGGATCGAGTGCGGACGCGGATGCTGCGGTGGCCGCCGCATCCGCCGCCCGCGCGTCGTGGGCCGACATGCGGCCCGCCGACCGGGGTGCGCTGCTGTGGCGCATCGCCGACCTGATGCAGGAGCACCTCGACGACCTCGCCGAGCTCGAGACGCTCGACCAGGGCAAGAGCGTGCGCACCTCACGCTTCGGCGAGGTGCCCGCCGCGATCAACCAGTTCCGCTACTACGCGGGATGGCCGACGAAGATCGTCGGCGAGACGATTCCGACGTCGCTGAGCCGCACACCGCCGGGCAAGGAGGTCTTCGCCTACACGCGGCGCGAGCCCGTCGGCGTGGTCGCGGCGATCGTGCCGTGGAACTCGCCGCTCATCATGACGGCGATGAAGCTCGCCCCCGCGCTCGCTGCCGGCTGCACGATCGTGCTGAAGCCGGCGGAGAACACCCCGCTGACGGCGCTGTACCTCGGGCGCCTGCTGCAGGAGGCGGGCGTGCCCGACGGCGTCGTCAACATCGTCACCGGCTTCGGCGGCGAGGCGGGGCAGGCCCTGGCCGAGCACCCCGGGGTCGCGAAGGTGGCCTTCACCGGTTCGACCGCGGTCGGAAAGCGCCTCGTCGCCACCGCCGCCGGGAGCCTGAAGCGGCTCACCCTGGAGCTCGGGGGCAAGTCACCCGCTCTCGTGCTCCCCGACGCCGACCTCGCCCAGGCCGTGGACGGCATCTCGCGCGGAATCTTCGACAACGGCGGCCAGGTGTGCGTCGCGAGCGCCCGCGTCTACGCCCACCGCTCGGTCTACCGCGATGTCGTCGACGGGATCGCGGCGGCGGGCGAGAAGCTGCGGCTCGGACACGGTCTCGACCCCGACGCCGACCTCGGACCCCTCGTCAGCCTCGCCCAGGCCGAGCGGGTGGCCGGCTTCATCGACGAGGGCCGGGCGCAGGGCGCGACCGTCGTCACGGGCGGCGAGCGCTCGGGCGACGCCGGCACGTTCTTCGCGCCGACGGTGCTCACCGACGTGCGGGCCGACATGCGCCTGATGCGCGAGGAGATCTTCGGCCCCGTCGCGGTCGTCACCCCCTACGACGACCTCGACGAGGTGGTGGGGTGGGCGAACGACTCGCCGTACGGCCTCGCGGCGAGCGTGTGGACGGAGGGTCTCAGCGACGCCCACCGCGTGGCGGCGCGCCTGCAGGCGGGCACCGTGTGGGTGAACTGCCACTCGTTCCTCGGACCGGAGCTCCCCAAGGGCGGCCACAAGGAATCGGGATGGGGCTACGAGAACGGCGCCCAGGGCTTGGAGAACTACTTGGAGACGAAGACGGTGGTGATGGTGCTGTGATGAAACGGATCAGGCTCGGGGTCTTCGAGATGATGAACCCCAGCAACGGGATGCCGACGTGGACCGACCCGCGCGGCCGCGGCGTCGACTGGGACGACCTCGATCACTGGGTGACGCTCGCGCGCGAGCTCGACGCCGCGGGGTTCGACTTCCTCTTCTTCGCCGACACCTACGGCTATGCGACCCTCGACGGGCGGATGCCCGAAGAGGTGGCGGCGCACGGCATCCAGTTTCCCGCCCTCGACCCGATGCTCGCGATCGCGGCCCTCGCCCGCGAGACCGAGAGCCTCGGCTTCGTCGTGACGTCGCCCACCACCGTGGAGCGCCCGTACGCCACGGCCCGCCGCTTCGCCACCCTCGACCGGCTCACCGGCGGACGCATCGGGTGGAACATCGTCACCGGCAGTTCGCAGGCGACGACCGACGAGCTGTTCGGCGTCACCGAGCAGCTCACTCACGACGAGCGGTACGACGCCGCCGACGCCTTCCTCGACACGTGCCTGCGGTACTGGGAGCACAGCTGGGACGACGACGCCGAGGTGCGCGACCGGGCGAGCGGCGTCTACGCCGACCCCGCGAAGCTGCGGCCCGTCGAGGTCGAGGGGCGCTTCCAGCGCTCGCGCGGGATCTTCGCGGTGCCGCCGACACCCCAGCGCACGCCCGTGCTCTTCCAGGCCGGCACCTCCGACCGAGGCCGCGCGTACGCCGCCCGCAACGCCGAGGCCGTCTTCATCCAGGGGCAGACGATCGCCTCGGCCGCCGCCCACGTCCAGGACATCCGCGAGCAGGCGGTGAAGAACGGGCGTGCGGCCGACGACGTCGCCGTGGTCACCGGCATGACCGTGACGGTGGCGCCCACCTCGGAGGAGGCCCGGATGCTGCGCGCCGAGTACGAGGCGCTCCTCGGCCTCGACGACGCGGCCGTGATGTTCGCGGGCATCACCGGGCTCGACCTCACGGGCCTCGACCCCGAGATGCGGGTCGCGGACCTCAAGACCGATCTCGGGCAGACGCTCGTGCAGCGCTACGCGCGGCAGGACCCCGACATGCGCGTCGGGCAGATCCTCGACCAGTTCCGCACGAAGGCGATCCGCGGCTTCCAGGTCACCGGGTCGCCGGTCGAGGTCGCCGACGAGATCGAGCGCATCGTCGACGGCTCCGGCATCGACGGGATCATGCTCGAACCGACCTTCGGCGGCCTCGACGCCTACCGCGCGTTCATCGAGCTCGTGCTGCCGATCCTCGTCGACCGCGGACGCGCGGGCGGTCCCGATCCACGCGTCCGGTCCCTCAGCTTGTCGAAGGGTCTGGACGCTTCGACAGGCTCAGCGACCGGACCACGGAACGGTCTGGACGCTTCGACAGGCTCAGCGACCGGACCACGGAACGGTCTGGATGCTTCGACAGGCTCAGCGACCGGACCACGGTCCACCGCCGCCGCGCCCCTCACGCTGCGCGAGCGCTTCACCGGCGCTCCGCGCCTCGCACCGACCCACCGCGCGCACGGGCTCTCGGCCCGCGCCGCCGACGACCACGAGATGGGAGCCACCGAGAAATGAGAGCCGACGCCGTCGACGCGGTCATCCGCGGCCTGAAGAGGGCCGGGGTGAGCGTCGCGACCTATCTTCCCGACTCGCTCCTGAAGGAGCTCTACCCGGCGCTCGACGCCGACCCCGACATCCGCACCATCCCCGTCACGAACGAGGGCGAGGGCGCGGCGATCGCCGGCGGCGTCTTCCTCTCGGGAAAGCGCGCCGTGCTCGTGATGGAGAACTCCGGGCTCCGCGCCGCCACCGAGCACCTCGCCCGCATGGGACTCGGCGCCGGCATCCCGGTCGTGATGATCATGAGCTACCGGGGAGAGATGGGCGAGAACAACTGGTGGGCGATCCCCCACGGGATCACGATGGAACCGCTGCTGCAGGCACTGCGCACCCCCTACACGATCGTGCGCGACGTCGATGAGCTCGAGACCGCGATCGTGCGCGCCTACGACACCGCCTACGCCTCGTACTACCACGCGGCGATCGTCCTCGGAGGAGACCTGGTCCGATGAGCTACTCCCGATTCGAAGCCATGAAGCTCCTCGGCGCGCGTCTCGCCGACGAGCTCGTCATCCTCTCCCTCGGCGGCGCGGTCGACGAGTGGTACAACGCCGCCCCGCACATGCGCGACGCGAGCCTGTTCCAGCAGCAGCTCGGCTGCGTCACCCCCGAGGCCTTCGGCCTCGCGGTGGGCCTCCCGCACCGCCGCATCGTCTCGCTCGACACCGACGGCGGACTGCTGTTCAACCTCGGCATCCTCGCCACCCTCGGCAACGAACGCCCCGAGAACCTCTTCATCGTGGTCTGGGACAACGAGCAATACCAATCCATCGGTGGGCCGGCCACCCACACCGCGAAGGGGCGCGTCGACCTCGCCGCGATCGCCCGCGGCGCCGGCGTCGACCAGGCGCACACGGCCGAGATCCTCGAGGAGTTCGACGCGCACTGCGCCGCCGGGCTCGCCGCATCCGAGCCGTACATCGTCGTCGCCAAGACCGACGGGATCCTCGAGCCCGGCATCAAACGCAAGCACTCCGACGGCCGAGAAGACAAGTACATCTTCGTCCGACACGTCGAGGCCACCGAGGGCATCAGCATCATGGGCCCGAGCGAGCACAACTGATGCCCGTGGTGACCGCGCCGGCGCCCGACTACGACCTCATCGTGGTCGGCGGCGGCGCGGCCGGGAGCGTGCTGGCCGCCCGCCTCTCGGAAGACCCCGACCGGCGGGTGCTGCTGATCGAGGCGGGGCCCGACCACCGCGGGGTGCGCGAGATCCTCGACGCCGCGCACTGGGACGCCATGATCGGCGGGCCGTACGACTGGGGCTACCGCTCCACCCCGACAGACCACGTGCTCGGGCGCTCGCTCGCGATGCCCCGCGGCAAGGTGCTGGGCGGCAGCTCGAGCACGAACGCCATGCTCTGGTACCGCGGCAACCGCGCCGACTACGACGCGTGGGCGGCCGCCGGGGCGACGGGGTGGGGGTACGACGACCTCCTGCCGTCCTTCCGGCGCTCGGAGTCGCGGGCGGGCGGCGACCCGGCCTTCCGCGGCACCGACGGACCCATGCGCGTCGGCCCGCTCGCCGACGTGCACCCGATCGCCGACGCCCTCATCGCCGCCTCGGCCGAGCGCGGCCTGCCCGTGCTCGACGACGCCAACGGCGCGACGAACGAGGGAGCCGTCTACGCCGACTACAACGCGGTCGCCGGAGCGGACGGGGCCTTCGAACGGTGGAGTACCGCCCGGGCCTACCTCGAGCCCGCGCTCGCGCGCGAGAACCTTCACGTGCTCGTCGGGAGCGCCGTGCACGGAGTCGTCGTCAGAGGCGGTGTCGTCACCGGCGTGCGGCACGTCGTCAACGGCTCGCTCGTGACCACGACGGCCGCGCGCACGGTGCTCGCCGCCGGCGCCCTCGACACCCCGCGTCTGCTGCAGCTCTCGGGCATCGGCGACCCGGTGCGCCTCGCCGCCGCCGGAATCGACGCCGTGCACGACCTGCCCGGGGTGGGCGAGAACTTCCAGGACCACCCGTTGATCCTCGGCATGAACTTCCGCGCCCGCGCCGACCTCGGCCCCGTGATCGGCAACGGCGGGGGCGCGATGCTGAACTGGCGCAGCACCCACGCCGAAGCCGGGCCCGACCTGCACACCGTCATCGCGCACGGCTCGCGCGGCGACGAGGCGCTCCACGCCGCGCACGACCTCTCCGGCAACCGCGTGTTCGCGCTCGTGCCGGGGCTGTACCGCTCGCGGAGCACCGGGTGGGTGCGCGTGCGCTCGGCCGACCCCGCAGCATCCGCCGATATCCACCCGAACTACCTCGCCGACCCGACCGACCTCGCCGCCATGGTCGAGGCCGTCGACGCGGTGCACGACCTCGTAGCCACGGCGGCCTACGCCGATCTCGCCGAGGGCCCGATCACCCCGCCGCACGGCCTCGACCACGCGGCGAAGGTGCGCTTCGTGCGCGAGAACATCGGCACGTTCTTCCACTGCTCGGGCACGGCCCGCATCGGCACCGACGACCTCGCCGTCGTCGACCCGGCTCTGCGGGTGCGCGGCCTGGAGGGCCTGTGGATCGCCGACGCCTCGGTCATGCCCACCATCCCGACCTGCAACACCCAGGCTCCCACCGTCGCGATCGCCGAGCGGGCCGCCGAGCTGCTGCGCGCCTGAGCGCCCGCGCACACCGGAGGGGATGTGCAGTCCGGAGGGCGGATGCGGCGGAACGCACCTCCCGTGCGCACATCTCCTCCCGTGTGAACCACGGACGGATGCGGCGCACCGCCCGACCGGCGTCAGCGCTCGAGGAGGGCGTCGAGCGCGAGGAACTGCGCGGTGAAGTCGGCGCGCAGCATCCGCTTCTGCTCGTCGTCGCAGAACGCGGCGTCGATGCCGTCGAGCGCGATGCGCTTCGCCGTCTCGGCGTCGACGCCCATGGCGAGAAGTCCCTCGCGGTACTCGCGGCCGAGGTCGGTGCGGAAGAACATCGCGTCGTCGGTCGAGACCGCTACGGCGAGCCCCGCGTCGATCATGCGGCGGATGCGGTGGGCGGGGTCGAGGGTCCATCCCGAGCAGATCGTCGTCGACACCGGGGTGACGGTGAAACGGATGCCGCGGCCCCGTGCCAGCGCGACCACCTCCGGATCGTCGACGATGCGGTAGCCGTGGTCGAGCCGGTGGCAGCCGAGCACCTCGATCGCCTCGCGGACGGCCGCGGGGGACGCCGCATCCGTCTCGCCCACGTGGGCGGTCAGAAGCAGGCCGTGCGCGGCGGCGAGGCGGTAGGCGTCGGCGAACCGCGTGGGGTCTTCGGTGTTCTCGGGGGTGAGGTCGTCCTGTCCGAGCCCGACCACCGCCCGACGCGGGTGCGCGAGGATCTGCCGCACGAGCTCGACCGCCGCATCCCCCGACTCGCGACGGTTGATGGCGACGACGATGCGGAAGCCGACGCCGAAATCGCGTTCGGCCCGCTCGAGTCCCGTGATGATCGGATCGATCACCTGCGTGTACGACAGGCCCCGCTCGGCGAAGTACTGCGGATTGACGTAGTACTCGCGGTAGCGGAGGTTGCCGTCGGCGACCGCGGAGCGCACGCCGTCATAGGCCACCCGCTCGAAATCGTCGGGGTCGCGGATGACGTCGTGCGCATAACGGAAGGCCACGAGGAAGTCGACGAGATCGTCGAAGTCGAAGAGTGTGGCCGGGTCACTCGACGGCAGGTCGACGCCGTGCTTCGCGGCGAGCTCGACGAACAGCGCGGCCGACATCGTGGAGACGAAGTGACAGTGCAGCTCGGTCTTCGGCAGCAGTTGCAGGTAATCGGCGTACGAGATCATGCGCTGCGCCATCCGCTCGGCCCCTGCTTGACCACGAGCAGCCGGTAGGCCTCCCCCGTCGCCGACCACCAGCGGTGCGCCACCCCGCCCCGGTAGTAGACCGAGTCGCCTCGACCGAGGGTCTGGATCTCGCCGGCGAGGTCGACGCGAACGGCTCCCGCCAGCACGTAGACGAACTCGTCCTCGGCGTGCACGTACGCCTCGCCCGCCGAGACGTTCTCGCCCACGACCTCGAGCGGATGCATCGGCCTCGTCCCGTGCGCGAGGGTGCGGGCCGGGGCCGCGGCGAACCCGTCGTCGACCAGCCGCTCGTCCGATCGATGCACCTCGACCTCGGCCGCCTTCTCGTCGGGGGCGTCGGCGGCGGCGATCAGCTCGATCGGGCTGGTCTCCAGTGCCACCGCCACACGTCGAAGGGTCGACAGGCTGGGCTGCGCGAGACCGCGCTCGAGCTGGCTGAGGAACGGATGCGACAGATCGGTCGCGTCGGCGAGCTGCACCAGCGTCATCGCGCGGGCGTGACGCAGGAGGCGGATGTGCGCGCCCAGGCGCAGACTCGCGGCCCTCTCGTCGTGCACCGCTCCCTCGACCGTCGTCGTCATGTCGGCCTCAGGCGGGGAGCGCCACTCCGTGGTCGGTCGCGTACGCCTCCACCGCGGCCACGAAAGCGGCCCGGCGCGAGGGAGTGAGCCACGACGCCTCGAAGGAGTTGATCGCGAGCTGCACGAGGTCGGTCTGCGAGAGGCCCGCCTGCTCGGCGAGGGCGACGTAGTTCTCGCCGACGTAGGCGCCGAAGTAGGCCGGGTCGTCGGAGTTGACCGTCACGCGCAGTCCTTCGCGCAGGAGCCCGACGATCTCGTCGGCCTTCATCTGCTCGGTCACGAACGAGTTCGACACGGGGCAGGTGGTGAACCCGAGGCCGCGCTCCTTCGCGAGGGCGACGAGCGCGGGGTCTTCGACGATGTTCGTCCCGTGGTCGATGCGGTCGACCCCGATCTGCTCGATGACCGCGCGGATGTTGTCGACCGAACCGACCTGGTCGATGTCGCAGTGCATCGTGAGGAAGAACCCCTCGGCCTTCGCGCGGGCGAAGACGTCGGCGAACTTTCCGGGCGGATTGTCGCGCTCGTCGGAGTCGAGGCCGACACCGATGATCCACGCCTTGTACGGCAGCGCCTCCATGAGCGTCGTCATCGCGTGCTCGGCCGAGAAATCGCGGAGGAAGCAGAGGATCAGCTCGGCCGAGATGCCCAGCTCGCTCTCGGCGCGGACCGCTGCCCGACGGTAGCCGCCGATGACGTTGCCGAAGGGCACCCCGCGACTCGTGTGCGCCTGCGGGTCGAAGAACATCTCCGCGTGCACGACGCCCTGCTCCTTCGCGCGCAGCAGGTACGCCCAGGCGAGGTCGTGGAAGTCGTCGGCCGTCTGCAGCACGTTCATCGCCGGGTAGTACACCGCGAGGAAGCTCGTCAGGTCGGTGAAGTCGTATGTCGCCTTCACCGCGTCGACGGTCTTCTCGGCGAGCTCGATGCCGTTGCGCGCGGCGAGGTCGAACTTGAGCTCGGGCTCGAGCGTTCCCTCGAGGTGCAGGTGCAGCTCGGCCTTGGGCAGGCCGAGGGCGAAGTCGGTCAGGGAGGTCATGCGGGAGTGTCCTTTCGGGCGGACGGATGCGGCGGAGACGGCGGGATGCGTCAGGACCGGTCTGCCATGCCCATGCGGGCGAGCACCACCGACTCGACGATCTGTACGAGGTTGTAGAGGATGAGCGCGGTGCCGGTGACCAGCACGACGGCTGTCCACACGGCCGAGAACTGCGCCCCGGCGATGTAGCCGCCCACGGCACCGCCGATGCCGCCGCCGACCGCGAGCCACTCCGCCAGGAGCGCGCCGGTGATCGCGCCGGGCACCGAGATGCGCACCGCCGCGAAGAATTCCGGCAGCGAACTCGGCAGGGCGACCTTGCGCAGTCGCGTCCAGGAGTTGCCGCCGTACACGGCGATGAGGTCGTTCATCTGCGGGGAGGCCGACTTGAGGCCGAACACGATGTTCACGAGGGCCGGGAACAGCACGACGATTCCGCCGATCACGGCGACCGAGGCGAACTCGCGACCGAAGATGAGGATGATCACGGGCGCCATCGCAACCAGGGGCACGGAGCGCAGCAGCATCGCCATCGGCATGAGCGCGTGCTCGATGCCCTTGCTCAGCTGGAACACGATCGCCACCAGCAGCGCGACCACGAGGCCCGCGGCGAACCCGACGAACGAGTGACCGAGGGTCACCCCGAGCTGGCCGAACAGCTGCGCCCGGTTCGCCTCGGCGTTGGGCACCGTGAAGAGGAAGTTCCAGACGTCGATCGGTCCCTTGCCGACGTAGGCCGACACCTGGAAGACCCCGAGGGCTCCGACCCAGATGACGAGCACGGCGACGATCGTGAGCACGAAGGTCAGGAGCGCACGGGTGAGCGCGCGCACGGTGGACTTCGTCGCCTCACGACGGATCTCGGCGTTCAGCTTCGCGATCGATTCGGCGCCGCCGGGCACGGTGACCGCGGGCAGGGTGTCCATGCTCATCGGGATGCTCCCTTCGACCAGGGCGCCACGGCCCGCGAGATGAGACCGAGCAGCGCGTAGCCGAGCAGGGCCACCGCTCCGGAGGCGAGGGCGATGTCCCACACCCGGGCAGAGTTGAGGGCCTGCTGGGCGGCGATCATCGCCGGACCGACGCCGACGGTGATCTTTCCGAAGAACTCTCCCAGCACCGCACCGAGGAAGGCGGCGGGCACCGCGATCTGGAGGGCGTTGAGGATCGCGGGGAGGGAGGCAATGAGGCGCACCTTCCGCAGCTGGGTGAGCCGCGAGCCTCCGTAAACGGTGATGAGGTCGAGGCTCGCCTTGTCGGCGGCCTTCAGCCCGAGGAGCGCACCGACGACGGTCGTGAAGAAGCAGCTCAGCGCTGCGAGGAACACGGCCGTCGTCGAGGGCTGCCCGGCCGTCGGGATCGGCACGATGACGGTCAGGAGCAGACCCAGCGCGACGATCGGGATGCAGTACGTGATGATCGCGATCTGCATCACCACGCCCTCCAGGCGCGGCACGATCAGCACCAGCGCGGCCAGCACGAGGGCGAGGCCGTTGCCCCAGAGGTAGCCGATGCCCGCTTCGGTGAGCGTGATGCCGAAGTTCTTGGCGTAGAACTCCCACCCGGTGTCGAAGAACTCCACGACGACCTGCAGCGGGGTCGGGATGGCCTGCACCCCGCCGGGGCCGACGTTCGAGAACACCGTCGCTGCCAGGATCCACCAGACCGCGATGATGCCGACGACGCCGATCGCTCCGGTCAGCCACGCGGGGAGCGCGATGTCCTCCCACTGGATCGCGCGCGGCTTCGAGCCCTGGGGGGCGGGAGCGCCCGGGCTCTTCGTCGCGGGCGCGTCAATGGTCATCGGCGGCGGCGCCTCCGACGCCGAACAGCAGTTCCTGCGCGTGATCGACGTAGGCGTGGAACTCGGGCGTGCGCATCATCTCGGGGGTCCGCGGACGCGGGAGGTCGATGGTCATGACCTCCTTGATGCGTCCCGGACGCGGGCTCATGACGGCCACCTGGTCGGAGAGGAAGATCGCCTCCGAGATGCCGTGCGTGACCAGGAGGGTCGTCGCGGGCTTCTCGGTCCAGATGCGCAGCAGCTCGAGGTTGAGCTTCTGCCGCGTCATGTCGTCGAGGGCGCCGAACGGTTCGTCGAACAGCAGCACCGAGGGCTTCATGATCAGGGAGCGCGCGATCGACACGCGCTGGCGCATGCCGCCCGACAGCTGCGCGGGCTTGGCCTTCTCGAAGCCCTTGAGCCCGACCAGGTCGATCATCTCGGCGACGTAGGCCTTGTCGACGGGCTTGCCCGCGACCTCGAACGGCAGCTGGATGTTCGACTGCACGCTGCGCCACGGCAGGAGCGCCGAGTCCTGGAACGCGATGCCCAGCTCGTTGCCCCGGCGCAGCTCTTTCGGGCTCTTGCCGTCGACACGGGTGGTGCCGCTGGTCGGGTCCTCCAGACCGGCGAGGATCCGAAGAATCGTCGACTTGCCGCACCCCGATGGACCGAGGAGGGCCAGGAACGTTCCCTGGTCGGTGTGGAGGTTGGCGTCCTGCAGCGCCACGACGCTCTTGCGTCCGACGCTGAAGACCTTGTTCAGTCCGGTGATCTGCAGGCCGGTGCCCAGGGTCGTCCCCTGGGCACCGGTCTCGGTGGCCGTATCGGTCACAATTGCACTCCCAAAGGGATCTCAGCCCGCGTAGGCGACGAGATCCGGGTTCTCCTCGTAGACCTCGGCCAGCAGGCTGAGGTCGAAGAGGTCGGATGCTTCGAGGATGATCCCCGCTCCCTCGAGGCTCTTGATGGTCTCCGCCTGCAGCGCATCGGAGATGGTGAAGATGCCGTTCTCCTCGGTCTCGTCCGAGACGACCAGGAGGTTCTGGGCCTCGGAGCCGGCGAGGGTCTTGGCCGGGTCGAGGTCGAGGTCGGTGCCGTAGGTCTCGATGGCGAGGTCGGCGCCTGCCTGCGGGTCGGCGAGCGCGTCGGTCCAGCCCTTGATCTCGGCGACGAGGAACGCCTTGAGCATCTCGCGGTTGTTCGCGATGGTGTCGTCGGTCACGGTGACCGTCTCGGCGACGAACGGCAGGCCGTTGTCGGCGAAGGGCAGGTTGGTCGTGGCGGTGCCCGCCATCTCGACAGAGATCGCCTCGTTCGTGAGGTAGGCGACGAAGCCGTCGACCTCGCCGTTGATCAGCGGTGCCGGGTCGTACTGCACGGGAACGATCGTGAGCTCGGAGGCGTCGATGTCGTTCGCGGCCAGCAGTGCGTTGAACAGCGTCAGGTTGGAGTCCTGGACGCCGATCTTCTTGCCCTTGAGGTCTTCGGGGGTGGCGATGTCGCCGCCGTCCTTCAGCGAGAGCACCGTGAAGGGGTTCGCCTGGAACGTCGCGCCGATGATCTTCAGCGGTGCCGACTCGTTCGCGACGGCCGCGCCGACCTGCACCGAGTCGCTCAGTGCGATGTCGGCGGTGCCGCTGAGGAGCTCGGGAACGCCGCCCGAGGGGCCGGGGACCAGCTGAACCGACGAGAAGCCGGCGTCGGTGTAGTAGCCCTTGGAGTCAGCGATGTACTCACCGGCGAACTCTTCGTTGAAGATCCAGCTGAGCTGCAGCGTGATGTCGCCGAAGCCGTCGGCGCTGGCCGATGCTTCGCCGCCGCCGGCGGTCTCGGTCGTGCTGCCCGCGCAGGCGGA
Organism: Microbacterium sp. Gd 4-13; assembly: GCF_003095395.1. Classification (GTDB taxonomy): domain Bacteria; phylum Actinomycetota; class Actinomycetes; order Actinomycetales; family Microbacteriaceae; genus Microbacterium. The sequence continues at coordinate 281,433 of NZ_QEIJ01000002.1, read as the reverse complement.
GAGGGCGACGGCCGCGACGGCGATACCGGCGAGGGCTGCGGCGAGGCGCTTGGCGCGCCGGGGAAGAAGGAAGGACATGAACACTCCTGACGGATGTGGTGCTTCGGGTGGGAACGCGCACGCCCTGGGCCTCGACACTGCGCGTGACCCCGACGCTAGGCGATGTAGATTTCACGAACACTGGCGCGATGTTTCGCCGCCGTTACAGGTGTGCGGGTCGATACGCGTCGATCTCTCGGATTCAGCGGGGCTCGGCGGCGAGGTGAAGCACCGATTCGGCGAGCGCGGCGATCCCCCGCTCGACGTCGGCGGTCGACACCGACTCGTCGGGGTGGTGGCTGATCCCGTCGGGGTTTCGGAGGAACAGCATCCCGACGTCGGTGATGGCGCCGATCGACATCGCGTCGTGCCCGGCGCGGCTGAAGATCTCGGGCGGCTCCTCCGCCCCGGGGCCCCGGATGCCCGCGCGCACGACGTCCTGCAGCAGCGGCGCGCAGAACACCGCCGGGGCGTTGTGCACCTCACGAGCGTGCCAGCGGAGTCCGCGGCGACCCATCGCCTCGTCGACCTCGCGCGAGATGGCGTCCCACACCCGGTCGCGCGCACCGTCGAACTCCCCGCGCAGGTCGACCGAGAGGTGGGCCTCGCCGGGCACGATGTTGACCGCCCCGGGGAAGGCCTCCAGCTGCCCGACCGTGCCGATGATGTGGTGCTCGCCGCGGCAGATCCGCTCGACGGCGAGGGCGATCTCACTCGCCCCGAGCAGGGCATCGCGTCGCATGTCGTAGGGGGTTCCGCCGGCGTGCCGCGCCTCGCCCTCCACGACGAGCTGGAACCGTCGCGCGCTGGCGATCGACGACACCACGGCGAGCGCCTCGCCGCGGCGGTGCAGCTCCGGCCCCTGTTCGATGTGCGCCTCGAGGTAGCCGACGAGCTCGTCGGGGCGGCGCGCGGCCTCCCCGACCCTGCCCGGATCGAGGCCGAACTCGAGGAACGCCTGTCTCAGGGTCACACCGTCGGCGTCGGCGAGCGACCACCAGGCGTCGTCCCACGTGCCGGCGACCGCCGACGATCCGAGAAGCGCCTTGCCGAACCGCGTGCCCTCCTCGTCGGAGAAAGCCACGACCTCCAGAGCGAACGGGAGCGGCGAGACGGCGAGTCCGTCGTCTCGGATGCGGCGCAGCATCCGCACCACTTCCAGGCCCATCAGCACGCCGACGATCCCGTCGAAGCGCCCCGCGTCGGGCACGGTGTCGAGGTGCGAGCCGATCATGAGGGCGGGCGCGTCATCGCGCGGGGTCGCCGAGCCGGTCGATGGGGCGAGGCGGCCGACCTGGTTGCCCGCGGCGTCTTGGCGGGTGGTCATGCCGATCTCGCGCATCCATTCGGCGGCGAGCCTGTTGACGCGGGCGTGCTCGGTGGAGAGGTACACCCGCTCGATGCGCCCGGGCGTCGAGGTGACGCGCGCGAGTTCGTCGCAGCGCTGCATCACCCGGCGGGCGGCAGCGGCGAGGCGGTCGGGCTCCACCCGGAGTCGGCTCTGCACCCGTCAGCTCGCCGCCCGGTAGACGTCGTTCGCGGCCTCGACCCCGCCGCCGGCGGGCACCGGGGCGCCGAAGCGGCGCAGCACCGTCTCGAGCGAGGCGAGGGTCTGCAGCACGGCGTCGGTGCGGGCGTTGTAGCCCATCGTGCCGATGCGCCATACTCGCCCGTGCAGCGGGCCGAACGACGTGCCGATCTCGATGCCGAAGTCGTCGAGCATCGCGGTGCGCGCCGCATCGCCCGGCACCCCCTCGGGGATCTCGACGGCGACGACGTTGCTCATCTTGTGGGCGACGTCGCCGAAGACGGTCAGGCCGAGCCCGCGCACCCCCGCGAGCATCGCCTCGCCGTGCAGACGGTGCCGGTCGATGACGGCGTCGCGGCCCTCGAGCAGCAGCACGCGGGCGCACTCGCGGGCGCCGTAGAGCATGGTCGTCGCCTCGGTGTGGTGGTTGAGGCGACGCGGGCCCCAGTAGTCGAGGATCATGCCGAGATCGAAGTAGTTCGAGCGCACGAAGTCGGCCGCCGTCGGGTCCCCGGCCTCGCGGATGCCGGCCTCGATGCGGGTGCGCGAGCGGATGACCTCCACCGCCGCCTCGGACAGGCTGATCGGGGCCGACCCCGACGGCCCGCCGAGGCACTTCTGCAGGCCCGCGGTCGCCGCATCCAGTCCCCAGGCGTCCATCTCGAACGCGTTGCCGCCGAGCGAGGCGGTCGCGTCGGTGTAGAACAGCACCCCGTTCGCCCGGCACAGCTCACCGATCTCTTCGAGGGGCTGCAGCATCGTCGTCGACGTGTCGCCCTGCACGAGCGCGAGGAGGTGGGGCTTCACGCGCTCGATCGCCTCGCGCACCGCCGAGACGGGGAACACCTCACCCCACGGCACCTCGATCGTGTGCACCTCGGCCATCGCGCGCTCGGCGATCTCGGCGAGCAGGTGCCCGAAGCGACCGAAGATCGGCACGAGCACGCGGTCACCCGGCCGCACGAGCGAGATCATCGCGGCCTCGATCCCCGCGCGAGAGGTGCCATCGACGAGCACGGTCGCGTCGTTGTCGGTCGCCCAGACCTGGCGGTAGAGCTCCTGGGTCTCGGTCATCGTCGCCGTCATGAACGGGTCGTATTGACCGACGAGAGGCGCCGACATCGCCCGCAGCACGCTCGGATACGCCGAGATCGGCCCCGGGCCCATCAGCAGACGCGCGGGCGGATCGATCGGTGCGGGGAAGGTCATGGGGTCTCCGTTCGACGGGCGAGGGATGCGAGGCGGCGGGCCAGGCGCACGAGGGCGATGTCGGTCCCGGCGCGCGAGACGAGGCACACCCCGACCGGGGCGGGGCCCAGGGGGGAGGCGACGGTGAGCAGCGGCACCGAGACGGCGGGAAGGCCCGCGACGGCGGCGGGCACGGTCATGCGCAGCGTCGCCGCGCGGGTCGCGTCGATGCCGGCAGGGTCTGCGGTGCGAGCGGGTGCCGGGCCGGGCACCGTGGGAAAGATCAGCACCGCGTCGCGCACGAGGGACTCGAGGCGGTCGCGCAGGGGTGCCAGGGAGGAGCGGGCGGATGCTTCGCCCTCGGCCGTCACGGCGGAACCCGCCCGGAAGCGTTCGGCCGCAGCGCGGCCGACCGCACCGGGATGCGCCTCCAGCCACTCGCCGTTGTTGCGCCACGCCTCGGCGCCCTGCACCGCGCGGAACGCCGCCGCGGGCGCGGCGAGGTCGCCGATCGGCACCTCGTCGACGATGGGACCGTCGGGCACGGCGGCCAGAGCCGCGACCAGCGCGTCGAAGGCGGTGCCCGTCGCGGGGTCGGCGTCGGCGCGGATCTCGGCCGGCACGCGCAGACGCCACGGCAGGTCGGGCCCGGACTCCCCCCACACGCTCTCCGTCGACTCCGACCCGTCGTAGCTCAGGCACCAGTCGGCGACGCGCTGCAGGGTCTCGCCGTCGCGGGTGATCCACCCGACGGTGTCGAACGACTGCGCGAGCGGCAGCAGACCCTGGCGCGGCACGAGCCCGTGGGTCGTGCGCAGCCCCCACAGCCCCTGGTACGACGCGGGCACGCGGACCGATCCGGCGGTGTCGGTGGCCAGACCGATCTCGGCCTGGCCGGTCGCGACCGCCGACGCCGGCCCGTTCGACGAGCCGCCGGGGAGAGCCCCCGGGACGGCGCCGTTGGGCGGGGTGCCGTAGTGCGGGTTGTCGCCCGCGATCGAGTACGCGAACTCATCGGTGCGGGCGATCCCGCGCAACGACGCACCCCCGCGCAGCAGGTCGGAGACGGCGGCGGCGGTCGTCGCCTCGGCCCGCGCGCTCTCGAGGTACGCCGGGTTTCCCGCACCGATGCGGAAGCCCTTGATGGCGAAGAGGTCTTTCACCGCGACGGTGAGCCCGGCCAGCGGCCCCTCCCAGGCGCCCTGGAGGAACGGGTCGCCGACCTGACGCCACACGGCGCGGTCGAGCGCCTGGGCTCGGCCGGTGACGTGCGCGGCCGTGATGACCCAGCGTCCTTCGAGCCGCTGCCAGACCTGCGTCTGCAGCCCGGTTCCGCCGCCCCCGAAGCGCGACACCGACACTAGGAGCGCCACCCCCTCGGCGAGGGGACGGTACTCGACGCGCTCGATCGTGCGGGGGGCGACCCCGCCGCGCAGCTTCCGGAAGGCCAGGAGGGCGTCGTCGCCGACGAGCAGCCCCGCAGCATCCCCCCGCATGACCTCGGGACCCGAGGCGAACGCGGCGTCGAGCACCTCGACGTCGTCGCTCATGAGCGCCCGTTCGTAGGCCTCGAACGCCGCGAGCAGGTCGGCGGGGATCTCGCTCCCCGCGTGAGAGTCCACAACACCCGGGGCGGGGTCGGGCGTCGTCCGGGTGTCTTGGCCTTTGGGAAGATCGGGGTCGCTCATCGCGCGTCTCCCGCCGTCGCTACCGCCGCGAAGTCGGACTCGCGGATGCGGGCGTGCACGCCGCACACGATGTCGACCACCTGCGAGATGTCGAAGTCGGTCGCCGCGCTCAGGTAGGCGTACGCGAGGTGTTCGTCGAGACCCCACCGCGCCCGGATCAGCGAGAGGGCGGCGCGCACGCACGCCCGCATCGCCGCATCCAGATCGGGATCGAGCCCGGTGGGAACGAGGAACTCGGCCGTTCGCACGAGCGGCCCGGTGATCTCGCCGAACTCGGCGAGGGCGTCGTCCCTCGCGACGACGTCGAACCGCAGGGTCGCGCGCAACGACGCCTCCAGCGCGGTCAACGCGACCTCGCCGTCGCCCTGCGCGAAGTGCGGGTCGCCGACGTACGCGAGGGCGCCGGCCACCTGCACCGGCAGGTAGAGCACGGTGCCCTCGACGAGCAGGTTGATGTCGATGTTGCCGCCGTGCGCCCCGGGCGGCACCGAGTGCGGGCGGTCAGATCCCGCGACGGCGACGCCCATCGTGCCCAGGAACGGTGCGAGCGGGAACGTCACGACCCGCTCGCCGCCCTCGACCACGGGGAGGCTCCCGAACAGCTCGCCGTCGCGTTCGACCACCGGGCTGAAGACGCTGACGTTGCCCGCCCCGCGCGGCAGCTCCCCCACGAGGGCACCCTTGCCGTGACGGTTCGAGATCACGCCGTACGGCACGCGCGGCACGAGCTTCACGACCGTGATCTTCAGCAGGTCCCCGGGCTCGGCGCCCTCGACCCTGATCGGCCCGGTGACGACGTGCGGGCCGTCGGCGGCCGGGTCTCGGGTGACGGATGCGGCGATCTCGACCGCATCGTCGAGCACCGCGGAGGCCGCGACCCCGTGGGCCGCGAAGAACGCGAGCGGATCCTTCCCCTGGTCATCGAGGATGCCCTCGTGCGAGACGGTGTCGATCGTCACGGTCTCGCCCGGTGCGATGGTGAGCACCGCAGCATCCGTCTCGCACGGCAGCCGGCCCCACCGCACGGTCTCGGGCGAGGCGGGAAGGTAATGGTCGCCCGGGGTCTCACCCGTGCCGGGCTGGAGGATCTCGATCGTCACCGCTCGCTCCTCACTCCGCGAGTGACGCGGATCCGGCCAGGATCTCACGCCCCCGCCGCTCGACGACACCGTCGGCGCTGTACGCGAGCCCGCCGTGCACGTAGGTCGCCTCGACGACGCCCCGCAGCTCCTGCCCGTGCCACGGCGACATCTTGTTGCGGTACTCGAGGGCGGAGGCGTCGACCGTCCGCACGGCGTCGGGATCGAACACCACGAGGTGCGCGGGTTCGCCGGCCGCGATCCGCCCGCGCCCGGCGAGGCCGCCGATGCGGGCGGGGCCGGTGGTGAACAGCGGAAGCAGCCGCTCGATCGGCACGCCCCGGCGGCGCGCCTCGGTGTGGACGGCGGCGAATCCGGTCTGCAGACCCGAGATGCCTCCCCACGAGAGGCCGAAGTCGGGAGACGACTTGAGGTCGACGGTCGAGGGGGAATGATCGCTGACGATCGCGTCGATCGTGCCGTCGAGGAGGCCCTCCCAGAGGAGATCCTGGTTCGCGGCATCGCGGATCGGGGGGCAGCACTTGAACTCCGCCGCCCCCGCGGGCACGTCCTCCGCGCGGAGCGTGAGGTAGTGCGGGCACGTCTCGACCGTGAGGGGCACGCCCTCGGCCTTGGCCGCGCGCACCGCATCGAGCGCCCCGCCGTCGGAGACGTGCACGATGTGCGCCCGGCCGCGGGTGCGCCGCGACGCGTCGATCACCGCGAGGATCGCCTCCCGCTCGCTCTGCGGCGGACGCGAGGCGACGAAGTCGGCGTACACCTCGCCGAGCGGGCCGTCGGCGTGCAGGTGCGAGGGGTCTTCGGCGTGGACGATGAGGATGCTGCCGAGCCCGGCGATCTCGGCGAGCGCCGCCTCGAGCTGGTCGAGCGCGAGATGCCCGAACTCGTCGATGCCCGATGGCGACAGGAAGCACTTGAAGCCGACCACTCCCGCCGCATCCAGCTCGGACAGGGCCCCCAGGTTCTCGGGGACCGCCCCGCCCCAGTACCCCACGTCGACGGCGAGCTTGCCCCGCGCGGCGTCGCGCTTGTCGGCGAGAGCGTCGACCGTGGTGGTCACCGGCACGCTGTTCAGCGGCATGTCGAGCAGGGTCGTCACCCCGCCGGCGGCCGCGGCGGCCGTGCCGGTCGCGAAGCCCTCCCACTCGGTGCGCCCGGGCTCGTCGAGGTGCACGTGGGAGTCGACGAGGCCGGGAAGCAGCATCGTCTCGTCGGCGAGCACGAGGTCGGCGCGCGGGTCGAAGGCGTCGACGGCGGCGATCACCCCGCCGACGGTGTGGACGGTGGCCGGCACGAAGGCGGCGCCCGTCCAGACACGGCGCGCGGCGACCGTGGTGGGCAGGGCGGGGAACGCGGTCATGACGACCACGCTAGGTGCGTTGCGTTTCCCGGATGTTACCCAGGGCAACATTTCCGCCGTTCGCCCGAAATGTGCGCTCGATACGGTGACGGGATGGAACTGAGCGAATTCGACGCGGCCGACGAGGCCTCAGCGACCGCGACCGCCCGCGTCTGGGCCGAGGTCGACGGGTGGGTGAACGCCATCGTGACGGGTCGCCCGTTCGGCTCGGTCGACGCCCTCGCGGCCTATGCGGGTGCGCTCGCGCAGCAGTGGACGCCCGCCGATCTGGAGGCAGCCCTCGCCCATCACCCCCGCATCGGGGCTCGCGTGACGGGCGCGGACGCCGCGGCCTCGGCCTCGCGCCGCGAGCAGGCCTCGATGTCGGCCGCGGGCGATGACGTCGTCGGCGCGATCGCCGAGGGCAACGCCCGATACGAGGAGAGGTTCGGCCGGGTCTTCCTCATTCGCGCCGCCGGCCGGACGCCGTCGGAGATGCTCGCCGAGCTCGAACGCCGCCTGTCGAACGACCCCGAGACCGAGACCCGCGAAGCGACCGCGCAGCTGGCCGAGATCGCCTTGCTGCGACTGCGCGAGACGTTCGCGGCGCCCACCCTTCCGGAGGAGCAGGAATGACCCACCTCACCACGCACGTGCTCAACGCGGCGACGGGCAACCCCGCCGCCGAGGTGTCGGTCGTGCTCGCCCACGCATCGGGCGGGGCCGTCACCGCGGAGGCCGCCGGGGCGATCGTCGCTCACGGCTCCACCGACGCCGACGGGAGGCTCGCACTCGGCCCCGAGGCCCTCGAGCCCGGCGACTACACGCTGACCTTCCTCACGGGCGAGTACTTCGCCGCCCGTGATACACCGACGTTCCACCCCTACGTCGCCGTGACCTTCACGGTCGACGGCTCGGGCCGGCACCTGCATGTGCCGCTGCTGCTGAGCCCCTTCGCCTACTCGACCTACCGCGGGAGCTGACTATGACGGAAGTGAGCGTCAGTCTTGGCGCCAACAAGTACGGCAAGGCCGAGAACCGGGTCGTGCGCGTCGTGCGCGACTCCGCCCGGCACGAGATCGTCGACCTGAATGTGACGTCGCAGCTGCGGGGGGCCGCCCTCGCGTCGGCGTACCTCACGGGCGACAACTCGATGGTCGTGGCGACCGACACGCAGAAGAACACCGTCTTCGCCTTCGCGAAGGAACACGGCATCCGCTCGCCCGAGGAATTCCTTCTGCTGCTCGCCGAGCACTTCACCTCGTCGTTCGAGTGGATCGAGGGCGGACTCTTCCAGGCCGAGCAGTACGCGTGGGAGCGCATCCTCGTCGACGGCGTGCCGCACGACCACTCGTTCGTGCGGCAGGGGCAGGGCACCCGCCTCGCCACCGTGCAGTCGATCGACGGCGCGGTGCACGTGACCGGCGGGGTGAAAGACCTCACGGTGCTGAAGTCCACCGGGAGCGAGTTCGCCGGTTTCCCGCGCGATCGCTACACGACCCTCGTCGAGACCGACGACCGCATCATGGCGACCTCGGTGACGGGACGCTGGCGCTTCCTTCCCGAAGCGGTCGAGGCCGGCATCGATTACGACGGCCTGTACGCCGAGGTCACCGAGGTGCTGCTGGCCACGTTCGCGTCGGTGCATTCGCTCGCGCTGCAGCAGACGCTGTTCGAGATGGGCAGGGCCGCGATCGAGGCGCGCCCCGAGATCGCCGAGGTGCGCTTCGCGATGCCGAACAAGCACCACTTCGTCGTCGACCTGTCGTCGTTCGGCCTCGAGAATCCGAACGAGGTCTTCTTCGCCGCCGACCGCCCCTACGGCCTCATCGAGGGCACGGTCACGCGCGATGGCGCCGCCCCCGCCCCCGACGCCTGGCTCGACCTGCCCGCGTTCGTCTGACCGCGGCGCCGGGGAGCGTTGAAAGGCCAAGACACCCGGACGACCCTGTGGGGGCTTCCGGGTGTCTTGGCCTCTCAGCGGAAGGTCGTTGTCAGACGTGGAAAAGGGAGTGCAGCGGGGCGTCACCCAGAGCCGCACGACCACCGAGCACGTCGATCTCCAGCAGGGCAGCCGTGCCGATGACCTCGCTGCCGAGGGCGTGCACGAGCTCGCGGCCCGCGGCGAGCGTGCCGCCCGTGGCCAGCACGTCGTCGAGCAGCAGCACGCGTGTTCCGCGGGGCAGATCGTCGTGCATCTCGATCGCAGCGACGCCGTACTCGAGGGCGTACGAGACGGATGCTGCGGGGCGCGGCAGCTTCCCGGCCTTCCGGATCGGCACCAACCCGACCCCGGCGGCGGCGGCCGCCGCGCCGGCGAGGAGGAACCCTCGGGCCTCGATGCCGGCGACCACGTCGAACTGCCCGGCGAAAGGCTCCATGAGGGCATCGATCGTCGCGCGGAGGGCCGCAGCATCCGCCAGCAACGGCGTGATGTCGCGGAACACGACCCCCTGCTGCGGGTAATCGGGGATCGAGCCGATGAGCGATTCGGCGCGGGCGAGGGCGGAGGCGTCGGGCACCGTACGACCTTACGCGAGCCGCCGCAGACGGCGAGACCCGGTCTGCGCGGCGAGACCCCGACGGAAAACCCGTGTCTCGACGCGCAGCTGCGGTCTCGCGGTCGGAAACCGCTGTCAGCAACGGATCGAACCGATTCGGTAGCCTGGGTGCATGACGACCGTTGAGACCGTGCCGACGCCCGACGACCGACCGGCCGAGACCGGATCCGAGTGGTGGCGCACCGCCGTCATCTACCAGATCTACCCCCGCTCGTTCTCCGACAGCTCCGGCGACGGCATCGGTGACCTCCCCGGGGTCACCAGGCACCTCGACGACCTCGAGAAGCTCGGCGTCGACGCGATCTGGCTGAGCCCCTTCCAGCGGTCTCCGCAGAAGGACGCCGGCTACGACGTCGCCGACTACTGCGACGTCGACCCGCTCTTCGGCACGCTCGACGACTTCGACCGGATGCTGGCCGAGGCGCACGCCCGCAGCATCCGCATCATCGTCGACCTCGTTCCCAACCACTCCAGCGACCAGCACGCCTGGTTCCAGGAGGCACTGGCCGCCGCCCCCGGCAGCCCCGAGCGCGCTCGCTACATGTTCCGCGACGGCCGCGGCGAGCACGGCGAGCTTCCTCCGAACAACTGGGACTCCGTCTTCGGAGGCCCCGCGTGGACCCGCGTCACCGAAGCGGGCGGCGCCCCCGGCCAGTGGTACCTGCACCTGTTCGACACCTCGCAGCCCGATTTCGACTGGTCGAACGACGAGGTGCGCGAGGAGTTCCGCGGCGTGCTGCGCTTCTGGCTCGACCGGGGCGTCGACGGGTTCCGCGTCGACGTCGCGCACGGCCTCGTCAAGGAGGCGGGCCTGCCCGACTACACGCCCTCCCCCGAGGGCGGCTCGATGGGCGGCGACGAAGCGAACGTGCCGTACTGGGGTCAGCCCGGCGTGCACGAGATCTACCGCGACTGGCACGAGGTGTTGGCGCAGTACGACGGCGACCGAGCCCTGTGCGCCGAGGCGTGGCTCCCGACCATCGAGAAGACCGCGCTGTGGGTGCGCCCCGACGAGATGCACCAGGCGTTCAACTTCGTCTTCCTCGAGACCCACTGGGATGCGGCCGACCTCCGCTCCGTCATTGATGAGTCGCTGCGCGCGTACGGCGCCGTGGGCGCGCCGAGCACGTGGGTGCTGTCGAACCACGACGTCGTGCGTCACGCGTCGCGCCTGGGCCTGCCCGCCGACATCCCGCAGGGCGCGGGCATCGGCCCCGACACCGTCGGCAAGCCCGATCCCGTGCTGGGGCTGCGCCGCGCCCGCGCCGCGTCGGCGCTGATGCTGGCACTCCCGGGTTCGGCCTACATCTACCAGGGCGAGGAGCTCGGACTGCCCGAAGCGATCGACCTGCCCGACGAAGCCCGCCAAGACCCCACCTGGTTCCGCACCGACGGCGAGAAGTACGGGCGCGACGGATGCCGCGTCCCTCTCCCCTGGACCAGCGAGGGCCCCGCCTTCGGCTTCAACGACACCGGCGCCTCGTGGCTCCCCCAGCCCGCCGAGTGGGCGGCCCTCGCCCGCGACGCGCAGCAGGGCGAGCCGACCTCGACCCTCTCCCTCTACGAGACGATGCTGTCCGAGCGTCGCGCCCGCGGCCTCGGTGCGGGCACCCTCAGCTGGGTCGACGGCGCAGGATCCGGCGTCCTGTCGTTCCGCAACGGCGACCTGCACGTGGTCACCAACATCGGCGCCACGCCGATCGAGCTGCCCGAGGGAACCGTCGTCGTCGCGAGCGAGCCGCTCGAGGGCCGCCAGCTCCCGCCCGACACGACGGTCTGGCTGGCCTGAGCGGATTCCGCTCCACCGCGCAGCATCCGCCCTGCTCGTCGAGTCGCCATCGTCTCGCCGAGAAGGCACGATCCTCGCGCAGGAAGCGTGTTGCCTCGGCGAGACAACAGCCTCTCGACGGCCGCGCCGCACGCCCCCGTAGGCTCGGGTCATGACGATCGACCTCGAAGCCCTGTACGTCGACCTGCACAAGCACCCGGAGCTGTCGTTCCAGGAGACCCGCACCGCCGGGGTGATCGTGCGCCACCTCACCGAGCTCGGACTCGAGGTCGAGGAGGGGGTCGGCCGCACCGGACTCGTCACGTCGATCGTGAACGGCGACGGGCCGGTCGTGTGGCTGCGCGCCGACATGGACGGCCTCCCCGTGCAGGAGCAGACCGGCCTCGACTACGCCAGCACCGCGAAGGGCACCGATCCCGCCGGGCTCGAGGTTCCCGTGATGCACGCGTGCGGCCACGACATGCACGTCTCCTCGCTCGTGGGAGCTCTCGAGCGCCTCCTGAGCACGAAGGGCGAGTGGTCGGGCACCGTCGTCGCGGTCTTCCAACCCGCCGAGGAGTACGGCGCGGGCTCGAAGGCGATGATCGCCGACGGCGTGCTCGAGCGATACCCGCGCCCCGACATCGTGCTCGGCCAGCACGTGACCCCGTTGCCGGCGGGCGTCATCGGGGTGCGCCCCGGCACGCAGATGGCGGCCTCCGACGGACTCACCGTCGTGCTGCACGGCCGTGGCGGACACGGCTCGCGCCCGCACTCCACGATCGACCCGATCGTCATGGCCGCCGCCACCGTCATGCGCCTGCAGACCATCGTCTCGCGCGAGATCGACCCGCGCGACGTCGCCGTCGTGACGGTCGGTTCGATCCACGCGGGCTTGAAGAACAACATCATCCCCGCCGAGGCGAAGCTCGAACTGAGCCTGCGCTACCCGAACGACGAAGCCCGCGCCAAGGTGCTCGAGAAGGTCGAGCGCGTCATCCGGGCCGAGGCCGCAGCATCCGGCGCCGATCAGACCCCCACGATCACGACCGACCACACGCTGCCGCCCACGATCAACGACGAGGCGGCGACCGCACGGCTGACGGGCGCCTTCCAGCGCGCGTTCGGCGACGACAGCGTCGTCGACCCCGGCATGTTCACCGGCAGCGAGGACGTGTCGTGGTTCGCCCGCGAGGCCGGGGTGCCGCTGGTGTTCTGGTTCTGGGGCGGCGTCGACCCCCAGAAGTTCGCGGATGCTGTCGCCGGCGGCACGATCGACCGTGACATTCCGACGAACCACTCGCCGTATTTCGCCCCCGTGCTGCAGCCGACCCTCGACCGCGGTGTCGAGAACCTCGTGGTCGCGGCTCGGGAGTTCCTCGCCTGAGGCGCTGTCGTCGAACCTGCACGCGATCGCGCGTGGGAGCGTGCGGGTTCGGCGAGGCCGTGCGGTCTCGGCGAAGGGACTAGCGCGAAGGCAGGGTCAGGATCTCGGCGCCCGCATCGGTGATCGCGACGGTGTGCTCGGTGTGCGCGGTGCGCGCGCCCGTCGCGCTGCGGAGGGTCCAGCCGTCGGGGTCGGTCACCAGCTCGGCGGTGTCGGCCATGACCCAGGGCTCGAGCGCGAGGAGGAGGCCCGGGCGCAACGTGTAGCCGCGGCCGGGACGACCGGTGTTGGCGACGTGGGGCTCCTGGTGCATCGTCGAACCGATGCCGTGCCCTCCGAACTCGACGTTCACGGGGTACCCCGCGTCTTTGAGCACCGTGCCGATCGCGCGCGAGATGTCGCCGACCTTGGCACCCGGACGGGCGGCGGCGATGCCGGCGGCCAGCGCGCGCTCGGTCGCGTCGATCAGCGCGAGGTCGTCGGCCGACCGCGCCTCGCCGACGATGAAGCTGATGGCGGAGTCGGCGGCGATGCCGCCCTTCACCACGGCGAGGTCGAGCGTGAGCAGATCGCCGTCGGCGAGCGCGTAGTCGTGGGGCAGACCGTGCAGCACGGCGTCGTTGACGGCGGTGCAGATGTAGTGACCGAACGGCCCGCGCCCGAACGACGGCGCGTAATCGACGTAGCACGACGTCGCGCCGGCCTCGACGATCATCTCCTGCGCCCACCGGTCGATCTCGAGCAAATTCGTGCCGACGGTCGCGCGGCCCTTGATGGTGTGGAGGATGTCGGCGACGAGGGCGCCGGTCACCCGCGCGCGGCTGATCTGGTCGGGGTTCAGGATCTCAATCACCCAATAACTATACCGGCCATATCATCCCGTCTACACTCGAGGCCATGGTCAGACTTCCCCTCAGCCCCGAGGAGATCGAACGCGGGCGGCGCCTCGGCACGCTGCTGCGGCACGCCCGCGCCGGACGCCCGATGCTCGACGTCGCCCTCGACGCCGGCGTCTCGCCCGAGACCCTTCGCAAGATCGAGTCGGGCCGCATCGCGACCCCCGCCTTCCCCACGATCGCCGCGATCGCCGGGGTGCTGAACCTCTCGCTCGACGAGGTCTGGGCCGAAGTCAACGTCCGCGCGCCCGCCGCGCAGCATCCCGTCGCCTCCTGAGCATCCGTCGCCTGAGCGCACGGGTTGCGACCCAGCGCACGAGTTGTTCGCGTACCCGGGCCGTGTGGTCGGGGGGAAGCCGTGCGCTCGCGAGGCCTACTCCACGAGCACCGGCGCCTCGCGGTCGTCGACGACGCGGGCGCCGAAGACGCCGGGGAGCCCCCGACCGTCGCGGAAAGCGAACAGCATCACCGCGGTCACGATGACGAACAACAGCGCCAGAAGACTCCAGGGGTCGGGCAGGGCGTCGAGCAGCGTGTATCCGCTGACCCCGGTGAGCCACCGCACCGGCCGGGCGAGCCACATCGGCAGCACCCCTCCCGCGAACCGCAGACGCACGGCGAGATCACCGACCGAGCGTCCCGTTCCCAGGATCACCGCGAGCCAGAAACCGGTGCCGACGACCACACCGGCCACCGACGAGACGGTGCCGTCGGCAACGGCCTCCTGATCGCCCACGACGAACTGCAGCCACAGCTGCCCGACCACGCCGACGATCGACATCACCAGCCCCAGGCCGACCGCGTCGCACAGCATCCCGAGCGCCCGACGCCGACGGGTCACGGGGCGCGGAACGTCGGCGTCGGGGGCGCGCTCGGCCCCGCGCAAGCGCGACGGGACAGCGAGCGCGAAGAGCGAACCGGCCACGGCGCCGAGGGTATTGGTGAGCATATCGTCGACGTCGAACACCCGGTACGCGCACGGGTAGATGCCCCAGACGCCGGTCACCTGGGTGGTCTCCACGAACGCCGACGTGGCGAGGCCGACGAGCAGGGCGACGAGGATGCCGCGGCCGCCGAGCACGCGCAGGAAGAACCCGAGCGGCACGAACAGCAGCACGTTCAGCACGAGTTGGAGGATGGCCGGGTCGGTCACGAACGGGCCGGGTCGGCGCGCAGCGCCTCGGATGTCGTCGACGAAGGCCCAGATGTCGAGGTTCACCCCGGCGCAGCGCATCGTGTCGGGGTCGGGGAGCGGGAGGAGCGTGTAGGTCCAGATCGCCCAGAAGTACACCAGCGCCAGCGCCCAGAGGACGGCCCTGCCGGCGGTGAGCCGGCCGCGCCGCCGATAGCTGAGGGCGACGAAGGGAACGAACAGAAGGACCCCGACGAGACCCCCTGCGACGATCGCGAGGATGCCGTTGCGCACCTGATCATCCACCCTGCGAGTGTATTCACCGTCCTGACTGTTCAGAATCCAGGACGGATCGACGTCGGTACGGCCCCGGGGTGTCGGCGGCGGCCGTCCTTCCTGGATTCTGAACCGGGCGCCGGGGAAAGACCCCGTCAGGAGGCGGCGAGCGCGTCGAAGGCGTCGTGCGTCGCGTCGGCGAGGCCCGTGACGTCGGCGACGGCGGTCGGGTCGACGCAGAAGCCGATGCCCATCCGGTCGGCGCTCGAGATGGCCGAGATGCGCAGGGCGTGGTGGGCCGCGGGCTCCGACGACGTGTAGAGCCGCTCCACCCGCCGTCCCGCCACCACGACGGTGGTACGGGGCCCCGGCACGTTCGAGATCGCGACACCGAACTCCCGCGGGTTGTCGGCGACGGCCCGTGCGAGACTCCCCGCCCGACCGAGCGCGCGGAAGAGATCGTCCATCAATGCCGCGTCGTGGTCGAGCTTGCGCACGCGAGTCTGGGCGCTGATGCCGTCGAGGCGTCGCAGATCATCGCCTTCGTGAAGAAGCAGGTCGACGTTCAGGAACGAATCGCGATTGCCCGCCGCTTCGTCTTCCCCCTCGACGCGCAGACTCACCGGGATCTGCGCGCGCAGGCGCGGAAGGGCGTGCCCGCGGGCCTGCGGAAGCCCGCCGATCCACCGGCGCAGCCCCCCGGCGACGACGGCGAGCAGCACGTCGTTGACGGTCGCGTGCTCCGGACGAGCTGCGCCGACGCCCCGGAGCACGTCGAGCGGCAGGTCGGCGAAGGCGAGCGCCCTCTCGCGGGTGATCGGCCGGTCGAACGGCGAGCGCGCCCCCGGGCGGCCGAGCTCGCGCGCGAGCGCTCCGGGCATGCGCTCCCATTCGAGCCAGCGGGGGATCGGAGGTGCCGCCGCTCGCACCCCGACCGGATGCAGCGGCGCGTCGTGGGGATCGAAGAGCACCGCATCGAGGAACCGCACACCGCCCATCCCGTCGACCATCGCGTGGTGCAGCCGCACCGCGAGGGCGTGTCTGCCGTCGTCGAGCGGGCCGATCAGGTCGACCGTCCACAGGGGTCGCGAACGATCGAGGTGCTGCGACATGAGCTCCCCCACCACGCGCCGGAGGTCGTGGGGCGTCCCCGCCGTGCGGCGCCGCACGTGGTGGTCGAGGTCGATGCGTTCGACCCTCTGCCACACCGGACCCGCCGGCCCGGCCACGACGCGATCGAGCGCTCGGGGAAAGCTGTCGAGGCCGGCGAGGATGCGCCGACCCACCGCGTCGACGTCGAGCTGAGCACCCGGTTCGAGCACCAGCAGTTTCAGGGTGTGGCCGAGCACCGCGTCGGATTCGAGCGCCAGGATGCGGGCGTCGTCCGGCTCCAATGGCCGCGTCGGATCCCCGTTCACGACCACAGCTTGCCAGTCGCCCTCCGCCGCCGCACACCGCGCCGTGCGCGCCGCGTTGCGCAGGGGTGAGATACGGGCGTAGTGTCGCGCGTCGTGACGGATGAAGGTCGCGACTCCGGCGAGCACGTGCCGGTCGCGCAAACCCCCATGGCGAAACGCCTGCTGATCGGTGATCCGCTGACGTCGGAGAAGCTCGACGACCAGCTGCTGCCGAAGAAGATGGCGCTGCCGATCTTCGCCTCCGACGCCCTGTCGTCGGTGGCGTATGCGCCGCAGGAACTGCTCATGATCCTGCTCATCGGCGGCACGGCACTGTTGACCTTCAGCCCCTGGGTCGCGGGTGCCGTCGTGCTCGTGCTCGTGGTCGTAGTCACGAGCTACCGGCAGCTGATCAAGGCCTACCCCTCGGGCGGCGGCGACTACGAGGTCGCGCGCACCAACCTGGGCGAGATACCCGGCGTCATCGTCGGGGCGGCCCTGCTGGTCGATTACATCCTGACCGTCGCGGTGTCCGTCGCCTCCGGCGTCGACAACATCATCTCGGCGATCCCCGAGCTGAACCCGTTCCGCATCGAGTTCGCCGTCGGGTTCGTGGTGCTGATCGTCATCGTGAACCTGCGCGGGGTGCGCGAAGCATCCGCGGTCTTCGCGATCCCCACCTACCTCTTCATCGGGTCTGTGGCGCTGATGATCGTGGTGGGCCTGGCCCGCACGGTCGCCGGCGATCCGCCGGTCGCGTCGAGCCACGACTACGCGGTGCAGGCGGAGTCGTTGACGCAAGCAGCGATGATCCTGCTCGTGCTGCGCGCCTTCTCGAGCGGATGCTCCGCCCTCACCGGCGTCGAGGCCGTCTCCAACGGCGTGCCGGCGTTCCGAAAGCCGAAGATCCGCAACGCCCAGACGACGCTGAGCCTCATGGGCATCATCGCCATCGTGCTGTTCGTGGGACTCACGATCGTCGCGCTCGTCTCGGGCGTGCGCTACGCCGAGAACCCTTGCAACCTCGTCGGATTCGACTGCACGCAGCCGCAGCCGAGCCTCATGGCGCAGGTGGCCGCGGCGACCTTCGGCATGGGCAGCATCCCGTTCTTCGTCATCCAGGCGGCGACCGCCTGTGTGCTGCTGTTGGCGGCCAACACCGCCTTCAACGGCTTCCCACTGCTGGGGTCGACCCTCGCGCGCGACGGCTACGCGCCGAAGTCGCTCAACACCCGCGGCGACCGGCTGGTCTACTCCAACGGCATGATCGTTCTCGGCATCGTCGCGATCATCGTGCTGATCGTCTATCAGGCCGACCAGACCGACCTCATCCAGCTCTACATCATCGGCGTCTTCGTGTCGTTCTCCCTGGGCCAGATCGGCATGGTGCGTCACTGGCGTCGGGCGCTGCGGGGCCTGAAGGATCTCACCCCCGACGCGGCGCAGCAGGGCTCGGCGCAGTACGAACGCCGCTCGGCGATCAGCGGCCTCGTCATCAACGCCATCGGCGCCGGCATGACGGTGGCCGTGCTCATCATCGTCACGATCACGAAGTTCACCCACGGTGCGTGGCTGGTCTTCCTCGCCATCCCGATCATCGCCGTGCTGATGGTGGGCGTGAACCGCTATTACCGCGACGTCGAGCACGAGATCGAGATGGACGACACGGTGCACTTCGGCTCCGAGGGCGATGTCGCGATCGTGCTCGTGAACCGCCTGCAGAAGCCCATCGTGAAGGCGATCGACTACGCCCTCGCCGCCAATCACGACAAGACGCTCGCGGTGCACGTCGCCGTGAACGAGGCCGATGCCACCCGGCTGCAGAAGGACTGGGCCGAGCACGAGGTGCCGGTGCCGCTCGTCATCATCGACTCGCCCTACCGGGCCTACACGTCGCCGGTCGCCGGCTTCATCGAGAAGTACCGCGAGAAGCACGGCTCGTCGGTGGTAACGGTCTACCTGCCGCAGTACATCGTGGGGCACTGGTGGGAGACGTTCCTGCACAACCGGAGGGCTCGTCGCCTGGCGAACCAGCTCATGCTGCTGCACGGTGTCTCCATCACCCTTGTGCCGTGGCTGCTCGACTCGTCGGAGATCATCTACGGTCGGCGATCCCGCCCGCTCCCGGGTCAGCAGCGCGGGGGCCAGCCGGTGCCGGAGGTAGGGCAGCGCCCCCACCACCTGTCGCGCGGCTCCGACGAGACGCCGCCGCCCGCCGAGTAGCGTCGCGATCGCGCCAGCGTCCGACGGCGACGACGACGACGGCCGCGAGCAGCACGACGAGCCCGATGAGCGCCACGAAGCCCGCGACGGTGACGTAGCCGCCGGGCTGATACGGGTTGAGGAACGGGTAGGGATACCAGTACGGCACGCCGGTCAGGGTGTTGGTCACCAGATTCGCGCGCGCCAGCGTGTAGACGACCCACGCGGCGGGGAAGGCCAGAATCCACGCGACGCGCGACCACGGCAGCGCCCGCCGGTTCGGGCCGAGGAACAGGTCGAACACGAAGAACGCCGGCACGATCCCGTGCAGGATGACGCTCGCCCACGGCAGGATCGCGTTGCGCGCCATGGGCATACCGGGCACGTTCACGTTGTAGACGACCCCGGTGACGAAGATGCACGCCGTCGCCACGGCGAGAACCATCGCGAGCGGTGCCGACTCACGGCGCCCGCCCCGGGTGGTCCAGAACCAGACCGCCGCCCACAGCAGCACGACGGCCGCCGCCGAGTTCGACACCATCGTGAAGAAGCCGAAGTAGTTCGCCGCCACCGTCGGCACGTGGCGGTCGCCCTCGATGGCGCCGCGGATCACCACCTCCGCGGGAGCGGCGACGCCGACGAGGGCCGTGATGGCCACCGCCACACGCAGCACCGTCCAGGCCTGCGCCCCCTCGTTCGAGCGCAGCGCGGTGGCGATCCTGCGCCGCGCCGCGCGCACACGGGAGCCGCGGATCGGCGTCGACCGCTCATCGTCCACCAGGGCCTCCCCCAGTCTTCGACTCGGCCTGTCGGTTGCCATTATCGCCCCGTCTCGTAGGCGGTTCGTGAGGGGTTGCGCCGGGGGCGTATGGATTCCGTGAGGACGGACGGATGCTGCGCCGCGGCGCGGTTGCATCGGAACCGCGGCCCGGGGATCCCGCCGGGTCGCCCGCGCGGACAAGCGCGGCCGCACCGTCTGGAGGAGCTCCCGTGCTCGATGCCGTCTACATCGCCGCGACGATCGTGCTGTTCGCACTCGTCGCCCTGATCGCTCGGGGGGTCGAGCGGCTATGACGTTCTTCACTCTGCTCGCCGGCGTCCTGGCCATCGGCGCCGTGGTCTACCTCGTCGTCGCCCTCGTGCGACCGGAGAGGTTCTGAGGTGACCGCGGAACAGTTCTGGTTCGCCGTCCTCCAGGCCGGCGCGCTCGCCCTCCTCCTGGCGCTCGCGTATCGTCCGGTCGGCGACTACATCGCCCACGTCTACACCTCGGCGAAAGACCTCACCCTCGAGCGGGGCACCTACCGCCTCATCGGCGTCGACCCGCGCTCCGCGCAGACCTGGCAGGCCTACCTCCGTGGCGTACTGCTGTTCTCGTTCGTCGGGGTGATGGTCGTCTACGGCCTCCAGCGACTGCAGTCGTTCCTTCCCGCGTCGCTGGGGCTGCCCGCGCCGAGCGAGCCGCTCGCCTTCAACACGGCCGTGTCGTTCGTGACGAACACGAACTGGCAGTCGTACTCGCCCGAGCTCACCCTCGGCTACACCGTGCAGTTCGCCGGCCTCGCCGTGCAGAACTTCGTCTCGGCCGCCGTCGGCATCTCAGTGGCCATCGCTCTGGTGCGCGGCTTCGCCTCCCGCCGGTCGGGCACGATCGGTAACTTCTGGGTCGACCTCGTGCGCGGCACCTACCGGGTGCTGCTGCCCTTCTCGATCGTCGCGGCGATCGTGCTGCTCGCCGGCGGAGTGATCCAGAACCTCGCGGGCTTCACCGACGTGACCACGGTCGCCGGGGCCACGCAGTCGATCCCGGGCGGCCCGGTCGCGAGCCAGGAGGCGATCAAGCTCCTCGGCACGAACGGTGGCGGATTCTTCAACACCAACTCCGCCCACCCGTTCGAGAACCCGGCGCCCTGGACGAGCCTGTTCGAGGTCTTCCTCATGCTCGTGATCCCGTTCGCGATGCCTCGCGCGTTCGGCCGTATCGTCGGAGACGACCGTCAGGGTTACGCGATCGTCGCCGTGATGGCGGGCATCTTCGTCGCCTCGCTCATGCTCGTCACGTGGGCCGAAGCATCCGCCGGGGGCACCGCTCCCCAGCTCGCCGGTGCCGCGATGGAGGGCAAGGAGGTGCGGTTCGGACTCTTCGGCTCGACGCTGTTCGACTCGACGTCGACGCTCACCTCCACCGGCGCGGTCAACTCGATGCTCGACAGCTACACGGCGCTGGGCGGCATGCTGCCGATGATCAACATGATGCTGGGCGAGATCGCCCCCGGCGGCGTCGGCTCGGGTCTGTACGGGATGCTGGTGATCGCCGTCATCGCGGTGTTCGTCGGCGGTCTCCTCATCGGGCGCACTCCCGAGTACCTCGGCAAGAAGATCGGCCCGCGCGAGATCAAGCTCGCGAGCCTCTCCATCCTCGTGACCCCGATCCTCGTGCTCGTCGGCACGGCGCTGAGCTTCGCGATCCCCGCGGTGCGCGCCGACGTCGAGTCGACGTCCATCTGGAACCCGGGCATCCACGGACTGAGCGAGGTGCTCTACGCGTTCACCTCGGCGGCCAACAACAACGGGTCGGCCTTCGCCGGTCTCACCGCGAACACCCCGTGGCTCAACACCGCGCTCGGCGTCGCGATGCTGCTGGGCCGCCTCGTGCCCATCGTGCTCGTCCTCGCGCTGGCGGGCTCGTTCGCCGCGCAGGACACGGTGCCGTCCACCGCCGGAACACTCCCGACGCACCGACCCCAGTTCGCGGGGCTCCTCGCGGGCGTCGCGGTGATCATCACCGCACTCACCTACTTCCCGGTCCTCACCCTCGGACCCCTCGCTGAAGGACTCTCCTGACATGTCCACCACCGCCATCCCGGCCCCCGACCCCGTCGAACGACGCACGCCGGCCCCCGCTCCCGCCGAGGGGTCGGCGAGCCGCGCCCCTCAGCGCGGCTTCGGCCTCGCGCAGCTCGCGGAGGCGCTCCCCGGGGCGCTGACCAAGCTCAACCCGGCCGCCCTCTGGCGCAACCCCGTGATGTTCCTCGTGTGGGTGGGCGCGGCCCTGACCACCGCCATCGCGATCGCCGAACCGTTGCTCGGCGGACCGGAGGCCTCCGGCGGCACCCCCGTGCCCGCCGGTTTCACGTGGGGCATCGCCGTCTGGCTCTGGCTGACCGTCCTGTTCGCGAACCTCGCCGAGTCGGTGGCCGAGGGTCGCGGCAAGGCGCAGGCCTCGGCGCTGCGACAGACCCGCACCACGACGAGCGCCCGCCGCGTGGTCGCATACGACGGGTCGTCGGATGCGGCGGCCACCGCAGCATCCGTCACGGATGTGCCGTCGGCCGACCTCACCCTCGGTGACGTCGTCGTGGTGACCGCGGGCGAGGTCATCCCGGGCGACGGCGACATCGTCTGGGGGATCGCCACGGTCGACGAGTCGGCGATCACGGGCGAGTCGGCCCCGGTCGTGCGGGAGTCGGGCGGCGACCGCAGCGCGGTGACCGGCGGCACCCGCGTGCTGTCGGACCGGATCATCGTGCGCATCACCTCGAAACCCGGCGAGACCTTCGTCGACCGCATGATCGCCCTGGTCGAGGGCGCCTCGCGCCAGCGCACCCCGAACGAGATCGCGCTGAACATCCTGCTGGCGAGCCTGTCGATCGTGTTCGTCATCGTCGTGCTGGCGATGAACCCCATCGCCTCGTACGCCGCGTCTCCCGTCAGCATCCCGGTGCTCATCGCGCTGCTCGTCTGCCTCATCCCCACCACGATCGGGGCGCTGCTGAGCGCCATCGGCATCGCCGGCATGGACCGCCTCGTGCAGCGCAACGTGCTCGCCATGTCGGGCCGCGCCGTCGAGGCCGCGGGCGACGTGACGACCCTGCTCCTCGACAAGACGGGCACGATCACCTACGGCAACCGCCGGGCGACCGACTTCGTGCGCATGCCCGGAGTACCCGCCGACGAGCTCGCCCGCGCCGCCTCGCTCTCGTCGCTCGCCGATCCGACGCCCGAGGGCACCTCGGTCGTCGAGCTGGCCGCGGCGCAGGGCGTCGTCGCGATCCTCCCCGACGGGGCCGCGCCCGTGCCCTTCACCGCGCAGACACGCATGAGCGGTCTCGACCTCCTCGACGGCACCCAGGTGCGCAAGGGCGCGGGTTCGGCGGTGCTCGCGTGGCTCGAAGCATCCGCCGCCGCCCCCTCGACCTCGCTGCGGGCGCAGCTGATGAGCGAGACCGATGCGATCGCCGCCTCGGGCGGCACCCCGCTCGTCGTCGCGACCCTCTCCCCGGTCCCTGAGCTCGTCGAAGGGTCGACAGGCTCGGCGACCGGCTCGATCCTCGGCGTGATCCACCTGAAGGACGTCGTCAAGGACGGGCTGCGCGAACGTTTCGACGAGCTGCGCGCCATGGGCATCCGCACGGTGATGATCACCGGCGACAACCCGCTCACCGCGAAGGCGATCGCCGCCGAGGCGGGCGTCGACGACGTCCTCGCCGAGGCCACGCCCGAAGACAAGCTCGCCCTCATCCAGCGCGAGCAGGAGGGCGGCAACCTCGTCGCGATGACCGGAGACGGCACGAACGATGCCCCCGCCCTCGCCCAGGCCGACGTCGGGGTCGCGATGAACACCGGCACGTCGGCGGCGAAGGAGGCCGGCAACATGGTCGACCTCGACTCCGACCCGACCAAGCTGATCGACATCGTGCGGATCGGCAAGCAGCTGCTCATCACGCGCGGCGCGCTCACCACGTTCTCGCTCGCGAACGACATCGCGAAGTACTTCGCGATCATCCCCGCGATGTTCATGGGGGTCTTCCCCGGCCTGGCCGCGCTCAACGTGATGCAGCTGAGCTCGCCGGCCTCGGCGGTGACGAGCGCGATCATCTTCAACGCGCTGGTCATCATCGTGCTGATCCCGCTGGCGCTGCGCGGAGTCCGGTACCGCGCGGCGAGCGCCTCGGCGACACTCAGCCGCAACCTCGTGATCTACGGCCTCGGCGGCGTGATCGCGCCCTTCATCGGCATCAAGCTCATCGACCTCGTCGTGAGCCTCATCCCGGGCTTCTGAAAGGTCCAGCCATGCGCACCACACTCCGCACCACCGGCGTCGCCGTCCGCGCGATGCTCGTCTTCACCGTCGTCCTCGGCGTCGGCTACATGCTGCTGATCACCGCGATCGGGCAGCTCGCCTTCCCCGCCCAAGCCAACGGCTCGCTCATCCGGAGCGCCGACGGCGACCTCGTCGGCTCGTCGCTGATCGGTCAGTCGTTCACCGACGCCGACGGCGCCCCGCTCGCGCGATACTTCCAGTCGCGGCCGTCCGCCGCGGGCGACGGCTACGACGCCGGGGCCTCGAGCGGGTCGAACTACGGCCCCGAGAACGACGACCTCATCGCGGCGATCGGCGAGCGCCAGGCGACGATCGCCGACCTCGACGGGGTCGCGGCGGGCGAGATCCCGGCCGACGCGGTCACCGCCTCCGGCTCCGGTCTCGACCCCGACATCAGCGTCGCGTACGCCCTCGTGCAGGTCGACCGCGTGGCCGGGGCCCGCGGCCTCGACGCGGCAGAGGTGCGCGATCTCGTGGAGCGCAGCATCCGCCCCCGTGACCTCGGGTTCGTCGGCGAGCCGCGCGTGAACGTGCTCGAGCTCAACCTCGCGCTCGACGCGCGCTGAGGTGCGTCTTGCGCCGCCCCACTCCGCTCCCCTGTCACGAACAGCGGGTCTCCTGCGCCATCTGCGACAGGGGAACGGATGCTGCGCGCACGCGCACCCCGCGAACGGCAGAGATTAGGGTGACGACATGAAACGCGGGCGGTTGCGGGTGCTGCTCGGGGCCGCACCCGGCGTCGGCAAGACGTACGAGATGCTCGAGGAGGGCAGGCGCCTGCGGAACGACGGGCGCGACGTCGTCATCGCCGTCGTCGAGACGCACGGCCGCGCGGCGACCGCGGCGCAGACTGAGGGACTCCCCGAGGTGCCCCGGCGCACGGTGGTGCACCGGGGGGTCGAGCTGACCGAGATGGACCTCGACGCCGTCCTCGAGCGACGCCCCTCGCTCGCCCTCGTCGATGAGCTCGCGCACACGAACGCCCCCGGATCCCGGCACGACAAGCGCTGGCAGGACGTCGACGACCTGCTCGCGGCGGGGATCGACGTCATCACGACCGTGAACGTGCAGCACATCGAATCGCTGAACGACGTCGTGCAGAAGATCACGGGCGTCGAGCAGCGCGAGACGGTGCCGGATGCGGTGGTCCGCGGCGCCGATCAGATCGAGGTCGTCGACCTCTCCCCCGCATCCCTGCGCGACCGCCTGGCCGCGGGCCAGGTCTACCCGGCGGAGCGGATCGACGCGGCCCTGTCGAACTACTTCCGCCTCGGCAACCTCACGGCGCTGCGCGAGCTCGCACTGCTGTGGCTCGCCGACGAGGTCGACAGCGCGTTGAAGTCGTACCGGGCCGAGCACGGCATCGAGGGGGCGTGGCAGGCGAGAGAGCGGGTCGTCGTGACCCTGACCGGCGGCCCCGAGGGCGAGACGCTGCTGCGGCGCGGCGCCCGGATCGCAGCGCGCTCGGCGGGCGGCGAACTGCTCGCCGTGCACGTCACCAGCCAGGACGGCCTCCGGCAGGCCGCGCCCGGGGCCCTCGCGGCGCAGCGTGCGCTCGTCGAATCGCTCGGGGGCACGTACCACCAGGTCGTCGGCGACGACGTGGCGCGCACGCTGGTCGAGTTCGCGCGATCGGTCAACGCCTCGCAGCTGGTCGTCGGGGTCAGCCGGCGCGGTCGGCTCGCCGCCGCCCTCACCGGGCCGGGGATCGGTGCGACCGTGATCCGCGAGTCGGGCGACATCGACGTGCACATCGTCACGCACGCCGCCGCCGGTGACCGCTTCGCGCTCCCGCGGCTCACCGGCGGCGCCCTCAGCCTCAAGCGCCGCGTGCTCGGCTTCGTCGTCGCCGTCACCGGAGGGCCGCTCCTGTCGTGGCTGCTCCTGGCCACCAGCTCCGACGAGTCGATCACGGCCGACGTGCTCGCCTATCAGCTGCTCGTGGTGATCGTCGCGCTCGTGGGCGGCATCTGGCCGGCGCTGTTCGCGGCCGTGCTGTCGGGACTCACGCTCGACTTCCTGTTCGTCGATCCGCTGTTCGCCGTGACGATCGACGACCCGGCGCACGCGCTGTCGCTCTTCCTGTACGCCGTGATCGCGATCCTCGTCAGCTACATCGTCGACCAGGCGGCCCGTCGAGCGCGGGCAGCGCGGCGGGCGCTGGCGGAGTCCGAACTGCTCGCGACCGTGGCCGGCAGCATCCTGCGCGGCGAGAGCGCGGTGCCCGCCCTCGTCAGCCGCACGCGCGAGGCGTTCGGCATGGCCGGCGTGCGTCTCGTCGATGCGTCGGGCGAGGTGCTCGCGACCGACGGTGAGCCGTTGCGCGGTGACGCGGTCGTGGCCATCCGGGTCGGTGCGGGTCGCGCGACCCTCGAGCTGCACGGCGGAGACCTCGATGCCGCCGAACGCCGCCTCCTCGACGTCATCGTCGCGCAGCTCGGGGCGGCGATCGAGCACACCGACCTCACCGAGACCGCTCGCGAGGCGGGGATGCTCGCCGAAACCGACCACGTGCGCACCGCGCTGCTCTCGGCCGTCAGCCACGATCTCCGACGCCCTCTCGCCGCCGCGGTCGCCGCGGTCGGGGGCCTGCGGGCGACCGACGTGCGGCTGTCGGAATCCGACCGCGCCGAGCTCCTCGCCACCGCCGACGAGAGCCTGCACACGCTCACGGCGCTGGTCACCGATCTCCTCGACGTGAGCCGCGTGCAGGCGGGGGTGTTGGCGGTATCGCTCGCGCCCGTCGATGCCGCCGACGTCGTGCTCGCCGCGGTCGATGAGCTCGGCCTCGGCCCCGACAGCGTCGAGCTGGCGCTCGATCCCGACCTGCCCGCGGTCTCGGCCGATCCCGTGCTGCTGCAGCGGGTGCTCGTCAACGTGCTGGCGAACGCCGCGCGGCACTCGCCCACCGACGCGCGCGTGCGAGTGGCGACGAGCCGCCTCGCCGGAACCGCGGAGATCCGCGTCGTCGACCACGGGCCCGGGGTCGAGCCCGATCGCCGCAGCGACATGTTCGCCCCCTTCCAGCGCTTCGGCGACACCGACAACAGCACCGGTCTCGGGCTGGGCCTCGCCCTGTCGAAGGGCTTCGCCGAGGGCATGGGCGGTACGCTCGCGCCCGAGGACACACCCGGAGGAGGGCTCACGATGGTGATCGCGCTCCCCGTGGCATCACCCGAGGCGGTCGCGCCGTGAAGGTGCTGATCGCCGACGACGACCCGCAGCTGGTGCGGGCGCTGCGCATCACCCTCGCCGCGCACGGGTACGACGTCGTGGCCGCGGCCGACGGCGCGGCGGCGATCGCCGCGGCCGCGCAGACGCATCCCGATCTGGTGCTGCTCGACCTCGGAATGCCCCGGCTCGACGGGGTTCAGGTGATCGAGGCGATCCGCGGATGGTCGAGCGTGCCGATCCTCGTCGTCTCGGGTCGCACGGGGTCGGCCGACAAGGTCGACGCGCTCGACGCCGGCGCCGACGATTACGTCACGAAGCCGTTCCAGATCGACGAGCTGCTGGCGCGGCTGCGTGCGCTCTCGCGGCGCCAGGTCGCGACGACCGACGAGCCGACCGTGCGTTTCGGTGACGTGGTCGTCGACCTGGCCGCGACCTCGGTCACCCGCGCCGGAGCCACCGTGCACCTGACGCCGACGGAGTGGCGGATGCTGGAGTTCCTCGCCCGCAACCCCGGCGTGCTCGTCACCCGCCAGACCCTGCTGAAGGAGATCTGGGCGAGCGAGCAGGTGAGCGACTCGGGCTACCTGCGCCTGTACGTGTCCCAGCTGCGCAAGAAGCTCGAGCGCGACCCCGCCCACCCCGCGCATCTGCTGACCGAGTCGGGCATGGGCTACCGCCTCGTCACCGACGCACCCCCGCCCGCACTCTGACCGCCGCGCTCTGACCCGGCACCACCGAGCCCGGGGCCTGCAGAAGCGCCCCGATAGGGTGAAACGATGAGCGCCACCATCGTCGCGACCGGAGTCCGTCGCTCGTTCGGCGACGTGCCCGCCGTGCGGGACGTCAGCCTGCGGGCCGAGGCGGGGCGGGTCACCGGCCTCGTCGGCCCCAACGGGTCGGGCAAGACGACGCTCATGCTGATGCTCTCGTCACTGCTGGCGCCGGATGCGGGAGAGATCAGCATCGGCGGATTCGACCCGGTCACCGAACCCCACGAGGTGCGGCGGCTGCTCGGCTGGATGCCCGACGCGCTCGGCGCGTGGGGCTCGCTCTCCGCCCGCGAGACGCTCGTCGTGACGGGCCGTCTCTACGATGCCACGCGCGAGGCCGCGCTTGAGCGGGCAGAGCAACTGCTGCAGCTCGTCGACCTCGCCTCCCTCGCCGAGTCGCCCGCGAGAGTGCTCTCCCGCGGACAGAAGCAACGCCTCGGGCTCGCCCGCGCCCTGGTGCACGACCCGCAGGCTCTTCTCCTCGACGAGCCCGCCTCCGGACTCGACCCCGAGGCCCGGGTCGCGCTGCGCGTGCTGCTGCGCCGGTTCGCCGATGAGGGGCGCGCTGTCCTCGTTTCCAGCCACGTGCTCTCCGAGCTCGAAGAGGTCGTCGACGACGCGGTCTTCCTCGTCGACGGCGCGACGGTCGCCCCCGACCGCGTCGCCGCCGCCACCCACCGCCGTCGTGCGTGGCGCGTGCGTCTCGCGAACACGGCGGCCGCCGCATCCATCGAGCCCATCGCCTCGGCCCTGCGCCTGGAGGCGTGGACCCTCACGGCTGAGCGTCTCGGCGTGATGGTGCCGGTCGGATCCGACGACGACGCAGCGGCGGCGCTGCGCGCGCTCGTCGAAGCGGGTCTCCCCGTCGTGGAGTTCGCGCCGGCGACCGGCACCCTCGAACACACCCTGCTCGACCTCCGCGACGGGAGCCCGACGTGAACGCCGCCCGCATCGGGGTCATCGCCCGACTCGAACTGACGCAGCGCGTGCGCAGCGTCGCCTGGTACGTGCTGCTCGGCGTCTTCGCCGTGCTCCTCGTCGCGGTCACGGCCCTGTCGTTCAGCGCGACGGGGATGGCGCCCGACGACACCGCCGGCGCGACCGTGTTCTCGATCGTCGTGTACTTCGTGCTGCTGCTGGTCGTGCTGGTCTCGCCGACGCTCAGCGGCAACGCCATCAACGGCGACCGGGATGCGGCGACCCTCGCCCCCGTGCAGGTCACCCTCGCCACCACGGGCGACATCCTCGTCGGCAAGCTGCTCGCGGCCTGGGTGACGGGTCTGGCGTTCCTCGCGGTCGCGGTTCCGTTCCTCGTGCTCGCCACCGTCTCGGGCGGGGTGTCGATCGCCGTGCTGCTCGTCTCCCTCCTGGTGCTCGTCGTCGAGGTCGGCGTCGTCGCCGCGATCGGCGTCGGGCTGAGCGGCATCCTCGCCCGCCCCCTGTTCTCGGTGGCCGTGACCTACCTGACGGTCGCCGCCCTCGTGCTGGGCACGCCGATCGCCTTCGGGCTCGCCACCGCCGCCAGCCACACCACCGTCGAGTCGCGATCGCGAAACCTCGAGCCCGTCTACCCGACGGACGTGCCGACGGTCGCGCCGGAGTGCATGACGGC
Source organism: Microbacterium sp. Gd 4-13 (assembly GCF_003095395.1). Lineage (GTDB taxonomy): Bacteria > Actinomycetota > Actinomycetes > Actinomycetales > Microbacteriaceae > Microbacterium. Next base: position 252,272 of record NZ_QEIJ01000002.1, on the reverse strand, counting down.
CGCCCCCGGGCAGACCGAACCGCTGCCCCAGTGCACCGGCGGCTCGGGGTTCATCGAGCCGCAGTACGTGTGCGGCGAGTGGACGACGAGCGAGTACCGCACCACGCGCAGCGACCACGTGTGGTGGCTGCTGGCGGCGAACCCGTTCATCGTGCTGGCCGATGCCACGCCGTCGCAGTTCGTCGACGGCTACCCCCGCGATCTCTTCGGATCGATCAAGGTCTTCATCCGCTCGGCCCAGCTGTCGCCCGAGGTGAGGTCGGAGTACGACGGATGCGCGGTGCAGAACTCCAGCGACGGCGTCATCACGTCCGAGGACCGCATCGAGGGCACCACGCCGAGCTGGTTCGTCGGACTCGCGGTGCAGATCGCCCTCGCCGCGCTGCTGCTGTGGCGCGCCGCAGTGCGCACCCGCACCCCCGCGAAGCGCATGCCGCCGGGAACCCGCATCGCGTGACCCCGTCGCGCCGCATCCGTTGACCGCGCCTCCGCACGCGACCGGGGCGGATGCTGCGCGGTGCCCGCGGGCGTGACGCGCGGAGACGACGGGGGAAACGTCACGGAAACCCGCGTCTCCTACAGTCGTCACGATCGCGCGCATCGCCGTGCGGTCAGCATCCTTCTCACCGTCGCACGAAGGGGCGCCATGTCGCCGATCAGCACCGCCGCTCATCCCACCCGCCACCGCGCCGCCCGCATCGCCGCCGGCGCCGTCGCCCTCAGCCTCGTCGGAGCCGGCGTGCTGGCCACCGCGCCCGCCCAGGCCGCCGAGGCCGGCGGGCAGGGCACGGCCGACTCGCTCTTCCCGAACGTCCGAAACACGGGCTACGACGTGCAGCACTACGACATCGATCTCGCGTACGACCACGCGACGAAGGCGATCGCTGCGACGACCGAGATCACAGCGACGGCGAGCGTCGAGCTGTCGTCGTTCAGCCTCGACCTCGAGGGGCTCACCGTCGCATCCGTGACCGTCGACGGCGTCGCGGCAACCTTCAGCCGCATCGCCGACCTGCAGTCCACCACCCACAAGCTGATCGTCGCCCCGGCGACGCCGGTGACGGGCACGTTCACCACCGTCGTGGAGTACTCCGGCGTGCCGACCCGTCACACCGACCCCGACGGAAGCTACGAGGGCTGGGTCGCGACAGCCGACGGCGCCACCGCGGTGAGCGAGCCGGTGGGCGCCATGACCTGGTTCCCGAGCAACAACACCCCGCTCGACAAAGCGACGTTCGACTTCTCCTTCACGATCCCCACCACCATCACGACGTCGACCGGCACGGGCCCGGCGGCCGCCGTGAGCAACGGCGAGCTGGTCTCGCGCACGGCCAACGGGGACGACACGACGACGTGGGTCTGGCAGCAGCACGAACAGATGACGACGTACCTCTCCCTCGCATCGATCGGCAAGTACGACGTGCACGAATCGACGATCACGCTGCCGAGCGGTCGGACGATCCCCGAGTGGAGCTTCATCGACTCCGACCTCTCCGACGCACGCAAGGCGACGTCGCTCGCGTCTCGGGCCGAGATCGGACCGGTGCTCGGGTGGCTCGAGACCGCCTACGGCCCCTACCCCGGCAACAGCACCGGCATCGTCGTGGACAACGTGGGGGTCGGTTACGCGCTCGAGACCCAGGACCGCTCCTTCTTCGACCGCTCCGCGAGCCGCGGCACGCTCATCCACGAGCTCGTGCACCAGTGGTTCGGCGACGCCGTGACGCTCTCCGACTGGAGCGACATCTGGTTGAACGAGGGACCGGCCGAGCACATCGGCTCGCAGGTCGAGGCCGCTCTCTACGGCAGCGACGCGACCGAAGCGGTCTGGTACTCCGCGTGGAACGACACGGCCGCCGACGACGCGGCATGGACGACCCCGGTCGCCGGCTTCGACAACCCCGCCGAGCTCTTCGGCTTCCAGGCGTACTCGCGCTCCGCGATGGCGCTGGAGGCCCTACGCCTAACCATCGGCGACGACCAGTTCGACGAGATCTTCGCGCAGTGGTACCTGCGCCTGAACGGCGGAGACGGATCGACGGCCGATTTCATCGCCCTGTCGGAGGAGATCTCCGGCCTCGACCTCGAGGCGTTCTTCCGGGACTGGCTCTTCGACCTGGACAAGCCGGCCTGGCCGCTCACCCGCACGCTCGAGATCTCGTCGAGCACGCTCTCCGGGGAGCAGCTCCAGCGCGGCGACAAGGTCGAATACACCGTCGAGGTGGGCAACGTCGGTGCCACCGACCTGGAGGGCGGCACGGTCGAGATCGACCTCACCGGCCTCGTCGACTCTGCGACCGTGTCCGAGTCGCTCGCGGCGGGTCTCACCCGGAGCGACGACACTCTCACCTGGGCCGTGCCCTCCGTCGAACAGGGCACGCTGACAGCATCCGTCACCTTCTCGGCGACCGTCGACGACGACGCCACGACGGGGCAGCTGAATGTCTCGGTCACAGCCGTCGACTTCGGCGCCGACTGCCTGCCCTGCGAGTCCAGCGTCGGCGTCTCGGTGGCCATCGACCCGTTCGGCATGCCGACGATCTCGGGAACCGCGATCGTCGGTGAGACCCTCACCGCCGACCCCGGCGTCTGGGCCGAGGGCACCTCGCTGACGTACGAGTGGCTCCGCTTCACGGCTGACGACGCTCGCGAGTACGAAGAGATGACGGGCCAGCCGGTCGACCCCGGATTCGTCGGCCAGCCCGTCGCGGGGGCCACCGGTGCGACCTACACCCTTCAGCCCGGCGACGCAGGCTACGCGTTTCTCGTGGTCGTCACCGGCACGCTCGAGGGCTTCGATCCGGTCTCCTCTCTCAGCGCGCCGATCGCGTTCGTCACCGCCCCGACGGTGCCGCTGCCCACGGCGACCCCGTCGACAGCCCCGGTCTCAGCGGGCCTCGCCGCGACGGGGGGCGATGTCGCCCCGCTCGGTGTCGCGGCCTTCGCGGCCGCGCTGCTCGTCGCGGCGGGCGCCGCGACCGTGGTGCTGCGCCGCCGGCGGGCCGAGCGCGTCTGAGCACGACCCCCGATGCGAGACCGCTTTCCGCCGGCGAGACCCCGACATAGAGCCCGGGTTTCGTCGACCGGGAGCGGTCTCGCGGTCAACGGGGCGGGCCCCACGACCCGGGGACGGATGCTTCGGCATAGCCTGGAGCGATGAGCTCTCCTGACGGTGCGATCCTGGCCGCCGGTTTCGACCCGGTCGCCGTCCGCGGCGACTTCCCGATCCTCTCGCGCGACATCGACGGCGCGCCCCTGGCGTATCTCGACTCGGCCGCGACGAGCCAGAAGCCCCGCGCGGTCATCGACGCGGAGGCCGCCTTCCTCACCGGCGCGAACGCGGCCGTGCACCGCGGCGCGCACACCCTCGCCGCCGAAGCCACCGAGCTTTTCGAAGACGCCCGCGAGACGGTCGCGGCCTTCGTGGGCGCGCGTCCCGAGCAGCTCGTCTGGACGAGCGGGGCCACGGCGGGCATCAACCTCGTCGCCTACGCGATCGGAAACGCCTCGATCGGACGCGGCGGGCCCGAGGGCCGGAGATTCGCCCTCGTCCCCGGCGACGAGATCGTCGTCACCGAGTCGGAGCACCACGCGAACCTCATCCCCTGGCAGGAGCTCGCCGCCCGCACCGGTGCGATCCTGCGCCACGTCCCCGTTCTCGACGACGGCCGGCTCGACCTCGAGGTCGCCGCATCCGTCATCGGCGAGCGCACCCGCGTCGTCGCCTTCCCGCACGTCTCCAACGTGCTCGGCATCGTGAACCCCGTCGCCGAACTGGTGGGCCTCGCCCGCGCGGCGGGGGCCCTGACCGTACTCGATGCGTGCCAGTCAGCACCGCATCTGCCCCTCGACCTGCCGACGCTCGGGGTCGACCTCGCCGTGTTCTCGGGCCACAAGATGCTCGGCCCCTACGGCATCGGCGCGCTCTACGGACGCACCGACGTGCTCGAGGCCCTGCCGCCGTTCCTCACCGGCGGGTCGATGATCACGACCGTGACGCTCGACCGCGCCGAGTACCTGCCGCCGCCGCAGCGGTTCGAGGCCGGCACGCAGCCCGTGTCGCAAGCCGTCGCCCTCGCCGCTGCCGTGCGCTACCTCGGCGGTCTCGACATGGCCGCCGTCCATGCGCACGAGACGGCGCTGGAGAAGCGGATGCTGCGCGGACTCCGCGAGATTCCCGGCATCCGTCTGCTCGGCGATGCCGACGGGGTCGACCGCGTCGCGCTGTGGGCGTTCGACGTCGCCGGCGTGCACGCGCACGACGTCGGCCAGTTCCTCGACGCACGCGGGGTGGCCGTGCGCGTCGGCCACCACTGCGCGCAGCCACTGCACCGCCGATTCGGGATCACCGCATCGGTGCGCGCGAGCGCCGCGCTCTACAACACGGAGGACGAGATCGACGTGTTCCTCGATGCGCTCTCGGGCGTGCGCCCGTTCTTCGGAGCCGACCGATGAGCGGGCTCGAGTCGCTCTACCAGGAGCTCATCCTCGACCACGCCAAGAACCGGCGCGGCTTCGGTCTGGCCGGGTCCGACGCGGATGCGACGAGCCACCAGCGCAATCCGATCTGCGGAGACGAGATCACCGTGCGCGTGCGCATGGAGGGCGATCGCGTCGCCTCTCTCACGTGGGAGGGCGCGGGTTGCTCGATCTCGCAGGCGTCGGCCTCGATGCTCGCCGAGCTCGCAGCCGAAGGCCTCGATCGCACGGGAGCCGAACGCTTGATCGAGGGCTTCCGCGAGGCGATGCGCTCGAAGGGCACCCTCGAGCTCGACGAGGAAGAGTTCGGCGACGCCACCGCCCTGTCGGGGGTGTCGAAGTACACCGCCCGGGTCAAGTGCGCGATGCTCTCGTGGGTCGCGTTCGAAGACGCCCTGCGACGCTCCTGAGCGAGACCGCCTCGCCGCATCGTCCGCCAGCGGCGGAGCGCGGTCCCCGCTACCCGTCGCCCGTGTGCCGGGGGATCACGGCAGCCGTGCGCCCCACGCGGGCTTGCAGCACTCGATCGCGTCGATGAACGCAGCGATCTCGGGCGAACCCCACTCGGCCATCGCCAGGCCGGCGAAGGGCGACTGGTCTTCGGGGTCTGCCCACACGCAGAGAATCGGCTTTCCCGCCTCGCGCGCACGATGCAATTCCCACGTCTGCCCCTCGGACGACGGGGTGTGCCGGCTCACCAGCGCGATCACCGCGTCGCACCCTTCGATGCGGTGACGCGCGCGACGCACCCAGGTGCGGTCATCGGGTCGCTTGACCGCCAGGTCGACGAAGACGAAGGGGTCGCGGGTGCGGAAGGTCTGCGCGCGGAAGGATGCTTCGCGATGCTCGTCCTCGACGGCGAACGACACGAAGATCACCTTCGACTCGACGGCTACGGCTCCGGTACTCCGACGCACGGCCGACCGGACGGGGGACTCGATGCTCGTCGCGCTCATCTCAGACCGTTCGGTCTTTCGTGCGGCGGCGGAGCACGATCGCCCCCACCACGCTACCGACGAGGAGCACCCCCGCGCCGAGTCCGATGATTCCGACTCCGAGGGCGGAAGATGCGTCGTCGTCTGCCACCGCGGATGTGGTCTGAGCGCTGATCGGCTCGTCCAGCTCGGCCACGGTGAAGACCGCGGTCGTCTCCGCGACGTCGGGAGTGGTCGTGCGGACCGTGACCGTCCACCGGCCCTCGCCGAGGAAGGGCTGCTCACTCACCCAGCGCCCCTGTCCTTCCGACGACGAGACGAGCGAGATGGGCCCGGCGGTGCGCCCGTCGTCGGCCTTCGCCGTCACGAGCGGATCGATGATCTCGTCGACCATGTGCCCGTCCCGCGCGTACTGGGCATAGAGCGACACGCCTCCGATGCCGTCCGGACCGATGGTCAGCTGGATCGGCCCGCCGTGCGCGCGTGCGGCGCCGGGTGCCAAGAGGACGAAAGCGGCGGCCAGCAGGAAGGCGAGGGCCGCACCGAATGGGCGAAGGACAGTCTTCGTCATGGTGTCATCTTCTCTCGTGATCGAGGGGGAAGCCGAGACCCGAGGGAAGCCCCGGACGCATCGCGCCCGGGGCTTCCCTCGGTGGGGGGTCAGTCCTGTGCTCCGCGGCGACGGCGCGTGACCAGGTAGACCAGGGCTCCCAGGAGCAGCAGGCCCGCTCCGAAGGGGAGCTGCAGCTGCCAGGCGTCCGAACCGGTCGCCGGGAGACTTCCGCCACCCGTGCCGCCACCGCTGCCCGAACCTGCGCCGGTGCCGGTGCCCGGTCCGGTGCCCGTGCCGGGACCCGTTCCCGGACCGGTGCCGGGGTCGGTGCCCGGGCCGGTACCGGGGTCGGTGCCGCCGCCACCGGGTGCCGCCGTGACCGTCAGCTCACCGCTGCGGGCCACCTCGGCGCCGTCGATACGGAGGGCGATGTGGTGCACGCCGGGGTCGACGCCTGCCGGGATGGTGACATTCACTGAGAACGTGCCGCTGGCGTTCGTCTGCACGGTCGCCAACCGCAGCGGTTCGGAGAGGATCCAGATCTCCACCGCGGTGTCGGCGGGCAGATGCGCACCAGTGACCGAGACCTGTCCGCCCACGGCGACCCCGGTGGGGTTCACCACGACCGACGGGTCGGGCTGCGGCTCGGGATCGACGATCACCTCGGCGACCTCGGCGGCCTGGTCGGCACCGACGTTGCCCGCCACGTCGACCGCGCGGAACGCGACCGCGGCGGCAGCGGTACCGGGGACGACGATCGGCTCGGCGTACGAGACCCACGCGCCGTCGGCGCTCAGGCGATACTCGATCCGGTCGATGCCGCTCGTCGCGTCCGTCGCCGCGAGGGTGACGGTGCGCGTCGCGACCTCGGCCGACGCGGTCGGGACGACCGTGTCGAGGCGGATGATCCGCTGCTCGGTCACCGACACGTTCTCGCCGTCGGTGGCACGAATCCACAGGGTGGTCGTGCCCTCGTCGTCGATCACGAGCGACTCGCCCAGGGCGACGAACGTCTCGCCATCGGTGGAGTACTCCACCGAGACCGGCTCCTCACCCGTGGTCGTGGCCGTTGCGCTGACCTCGACCTCGTCGACGTACCACCCGTTCTCGCCGTTCGGCAGCGACGGGTCGAGCCCGACCTCGAGGCTGATCACCGGAGTCTCCTCCGAGACTGCCGGCACCTCGACGCTGACGGCCTCCGACGTGTTGCCGGCCTCGTCGGTGGCGCGGTGCCAGACCGTCTGAGCCTCGTCGGTCAGGGACACGACCGACTCGTACGCGGTCCACTCCCCCTCGCCGATGCGGTACTCGATCGACTCCACACCGCTCGTGGCGTCCGTCGCCGCGAGGGTCAGCGTCCGCGGGCTGGCGACGACGTCGACGACCGCCGTGCTCACCGGTGCGAGCGCATCGATCTTGAACGACACCTCGTCGGTGATCGGCTCCTGGTTCGGGGCCGACGCTCGGAACTGCACCGTGTGCTCACCGTCTCCGGTCACCCGCACGGCCGAGGTGTACTCGACCCAGCCGGCCCCGTCGACGTTGATCTCACGGTAGACCGTGCTCTCGCCGCCACCGGTCGTGGTGACCGTGACGTCTACGCCATCCGTGTACCACCCGTTCTCGCCCGTCGGCTCCGCCGGGTCGAGCGCAGCGCTCACCGAGATCGGCTCGGCGGCGGTGTCGATCACCCGGAAGTAGTCGAAGTGCGCGGTCTTCGAGACCTGGCCCTGCGCGGAGTTGCCCAGTGCGTAGAGGCCGACCCGACCGGCTGCCGCCGGCTGGTTCTCGAACGTCTCGGCGAAGGCGCTCCACGTGGTGCCGTCGGCGCTGTACGACCCGGAGATGGTCGTGCCGGTCTTGGCCAGTCGCAGCCAGACGATGCCGTTCGACGGCGCCGCCGCGTTCGGCTGCGGGTTCTGGACCACGCCACCGACCTCGCTGCGGAACTCGAGGTTGCGCGGCGGGTTGTCACCCCCCGAACCGGTCGCCAGGATGTCGATCTTCACGTAGTTGTCGTCGTCGGCGCGAAGGATCAGGCCACCCTGCTGGTAGGCCCGGTCCAGGCGCGAGGCGTCGACCTTCGTCTCGACGACCCAGTCACCGTCGGGCTGCGCCTGCGTCACGAAGTTCGGCACACCGGTGTCGGCACCGTAGATGTCGTTCGGCGTGGTGTCGATCTGCAGCTCGCCCCCGGCGACCCGGTAGCCCTCGGGCTGCGGGTTCTCGACGGTCCAGCGGCAGGCGTCGAGTGACGTGCCGTCGAACTCGTCGTCGGGCGTGGCGGCCGAGGCCGTGTCGTCCGGCGTGATGTGGAACCAGTCGAACTGGGCGTTGATCACGCTGGGCGCCGACCCGCTGTTCGCGAAGGCCGCGAGGCCGATGCGCGGGTTTGTGATGCCGGCGAGCTGCTTCGTCTCGGTCATCGACGTGAAGGTCGAACCGTCGGCGGAGTACGACGCCTGCAGGTTGCTTCCGTCGCTCGTGAACCGCACGAAGTAGGTGTCGGGGAACGCCTCGCCCAGGGGCGACGTGTTCGAGGCCGCAACCTCGTTCGGGGTTCCGTTCTCCTCGCGGATGAACTGGAACACGCGTCCGGCGGCGCTGGCGTCACGCGCCTGGAGCACCATCTTGGCGTAGTTGTCGTCATCGCCGTAGACGAGCAGACCGGCCTGCTGGTAGGTCGCCCGCGCCGGCAGCGTCACCTTGGCGGTGGCCTGCCAGGCCCCCTCCGGGAGGTCCTGCAGCACGATGTTCGGCGTGTCACCACCGGCACCGTAGATGTCGGTCTTGCTCGCGGGGATCACGAGGCTGCCGTTCTCGACGCGGAGGTCCTGGTTGACCCGCACGTTGCGGTTCCACCGGTCGGTGTCGAGCGCGTCGCCGTCGAACCCGTCGGAGCGACCCGACAGGCAGGTCTCGCCGCCCGGCGTCGACACGGTGATCTGCACGACCTCGTCGCGGTAGGCGCCCTGCTCGTCGGTAGCGCGCACGGTCAGCAGGTAGGTGCCCGGCGTCTCGTAGATGAACTGCTTCTCACCCTCGCCCGCCACGAAACCGTCACCCGTGCCCTGGTCCCACTGCAGGGTCACCGGGCCTCCCTCGGGGTCGGTCGCCGCTGCCGTCGCGTTCACGACGAGCGGCGCTGCGCCCGATCGCGCGTCGACGTTCAGCGTGACGACCGGGAGTCCGTTGCTCTCCACTCCGTCGCCGACCCAGTCGAAGTAGTTCACGTTGACGCCGCCCGAGTTGAGGACGAAGTACAGCGTGCCGGTCTCCTGGGGGAGATCGCCGAGCTCGGCGTCGAAATACTGGTAGGTCTGCCAGGCTCCGGTCGCGGTGAAGTCGATCGTGCCGATCTCCGGCCCGGTCGGCGAATTCCACCGCATCGAGATCGAGCCGCCCGCGTCCGGCGAGGCGAGGCGGGCGCGCAGCCCGTCGATCCCGGTGAAGTTGATCGGCTCGTACGACCACCAGTCGCCCGGCTCGACGTACGACAGGTTCAGTCCGCCGCCCTCGTCGCCCGTGGTCTCGGTCTGCACACCACCGGGTCCGTCGACGTTGCCGGTGGCGGCGAAGAACTCGGCCTCGAAGTGCTTCGGGTTCAGGATGTTCGTGCCGTACCCGGTGAGGGGCACGCCCGCGGCTCCGCCGTCGTCGGTGTAGCGCACGTCGACCACCCAGAAGATGTTCGAGGTGATGCCGTGCCCGCCGTCGCGGCCGGTGGGGATGCTGCCCGAGCAGCCGCTCAGCTCACCCCAGGGGTGCTGGTGCGAGTCGTGGCCGAGGGCCGGGAGCACCTGCACCTTGGCGCAGTCGATCGGCTCCGACGCATCCGGGTCGGTGATGACGACCTCGTACGCAACCTCGTCACCCCAGTTGAAGAATCCGCCCGACTGCGGGAAGACGATCTCCACCTTCGGCTCGGCGTTGCCGACGACCAGGTTGATGGTGGCGATCGAGGTGCGTCCGTCCTCGTCGGTCACCGTGAGGGTGGCCGTGTACTGGCCGACTCCCTCATAGGTGTGCGCGGGGTCGGCCTCGCTCGACGTCGGCGATCCGTCACCGAAGTCCCACTCGAGGGTGAACGACTTGCCCGCCGGGTGGCGTGTGCCCTCGGAGGAGAAGTTCACCGCGAGGGTGTCGCCCGCGCCGTTGGTGACGTCGGAGCTCGCTCGGGCCAGTGGCGAGGGGTTCGCCTGCACGTAGTCGATCCGGTAGATGCCCGAGCTGGCGTTGTCGCCGCCGAAGCCCTGGCCCCAGTCGATGACGTAGAGGGCGCCTTCCGGACCCCACGTCATGTCCATGGCCCGGTAGAAGCCCTGAGCCGGGTCGAGGATGCCGGGGAGAACACGGTTCACGTCGACGATCTCGGTGTTGCGCGCCGCATCCGTCGTGTCGGTGTTCAGCTGCATGCTGAAGACCTGACCGGCGTTCCAGTCTCCGAAGATGGCCTTGTTGTCCCAGTAGGCGGGCCACTTCACGTCGGAGTCGAGCTCGGGGTCGAACTGGTAGACGGGTCCGCCCATCGGGGCGCCGCTGTAGCCCGAGCCGTTGCCGATCTCCTTGAAGGGGTTGTCGGCGCCGCTGGAGCCCCAGTACTCGGGCTGGATGACGGGCGGCAGGTTCGTCAGCCCGGTGTTGTTCGGGCTGTTGTTGACGAGGTTCTGCGGGTCGAACACCGCGCCCGAGACGCGGGTGCCGAAGTTGTAGTCGTTGTAGCAGGTGACACCGGCGCAGTACGGCCAGCCGTAGTTGCCGGGCTCGTCGACGATGTTCCATTCGGTCGTCGCGGCCGGGCCGCGCGACGGGTTCGCCGCGCCCGCGTCGGGGCCGTAGTCGCCCACGAGCACGTTGCCGGTGTACGGGTCGAGACCGATCCGGAACGGGTTGCGGAAGCCCATGGCGTAGACCTCGGCGCGCGTCTGGGCGGTGCCCTCGGCGAAGAGGTTGCCCTCGGGGACGGTGTAGGTGCCGTCGTCCTGCGGCGTGATGCGGATGATCTTGCCGCGGAGGTCGTTCGTGTTGCCCGCGCTGCCCTGCGCGTCGTAGTCGCTGCGACCGGAGCGCTCGTCGATCGGCGTGTAGCCGTCGGACTCGAACGGGTTGGTGTTGTCGCCGGTGGCGAGGATGAGGTTGCCGTCGAGGTCGAAGACCATGTCGCCGCCCGCGTGGCAGCAGGTGTTGCGCTGGGTCTTCACCTTCAGCAGCGCCTTCTCGGACGCCGCGTCGAAGGTCTGGGTCTCCCGGTCGTACGTGAAGCGCGAGATGCGGTTGTGGGGGCCGTCCTCCGGGGTGACCGTCGTCGGCGACCAGTAGACGTAGAGCCAGTTGTTGGTGGCGAAGTCGGGGTCGAGCACCAGGCCGAGCAGACCGTCTTCGTTTCCGAGGGTGACCGGCAGGCTCAGCGCCGTGGTGGTCTGCTGGGTCTCGGGGTCGATGCGCTGCACGCGACCGTTGCGCTCGGCGTAGAACACCGTGGTGTCGTCGGCCACTTCGAGGGCCATCGGGTTGCCGGTGTTCGTGTCGAGGGCGACGAGCTCGAAGCTCTCGCTCTGCGTCGCGTTGCAGTCGGCGTCTTCGACGCCCGCCGCGGTGCGGATGCCGCCGAGCAGGTGCTCGACGAACGCGGCGTCTTCGAACGACTCGTTCGTGTGCCCGCCGCCGGTGTACCAGGCGCGGCCGCCGTCGTAGGTCTGGCACCAGGCCAGCGGGTGGTCCACGCCCATGCCGCCGCCGGTGTAGGTCGACTCGTCGAGCGACATGAGCACGTGCACGTCGTCACGCGGGTTCGTGCGGAAGTCGTACCACTCGTCGTAGCGCGGCCAGACCTCCGGGAGGTGCGCGGTGGAGGGGTGCGCGTGGTCTTCGACCTTGACCTCCGCGTTCTGGGGTGCGGGGTGGCCCTGGAAGTAGGCGCCGACCAGCTCGTTGTACCAGGGCCACTCGTACTCGGTGTCGGAGGCCGCGTGCACGCCCGCGTAGCCGCCGCCGGCCTGGATGTACCGCTCGAACGCCGCCTGCTGGTCGGCGTTGAGCACGTCGCCGGTCGTCGACAGCCAGATGACGACGTCGTAGGCGGCGAGGTTCTCATCGGTGAACGCCGCGGCGTCCTCCGTCGTGTCGACGTCGAAGCCGTTGTCGGCACCGAGCTTCTCGATCGACGCGATCCCGGCGGGGATGGAGTCGTGCCGGAAGCCGGCCGTCTTCGAGAAGACGAGGGCGCGGAACTCGCCCGCCTCCTCGGCTGCGGCCTGCACGGGAGCGGCGGCGGGTGCCGGCGGCGCGGCCGTCGCAGCAGGTGCGCTCATCAGTGCGAGGGGTATCGCGAGGGCGGCAGCGGTGAGGCTCGCCATGACGCGAGATCGGCGGTTTCGTACAGCTGTGTACAAGGGGTCATCCTCTCGAGCCGAGCCACCGTCGGTGTGGTCGGATCACCCGCGTGGGGCGGGGCGCCAAGGGAGCGACGGTGCATCCGGTGGTTGCGGCAACCCTATGAGTTCCATTTGTTGTCTGTCAAGACATACCTGTCGAGCGGTCGCCGGTGACGACATCGCGCAGCCCGCGCTGCCCGCATCGGCGGCAGCAGAGGGTGGAGCGCGCGCGGCCGCGCTTCTAGAGGGCGCCGCCGACGTACTCGCGGCCGGCGACCACGGGAGCTGCCGCCGGGTCGCTCAGCAGCGGGCGGAACGCGAGCTCCGCCGCCCCGATGAGGAGGTTCATGCGCCCGAGCCGCGCACCCTCGAGACGTACCTGCTGGCCGGGCCCGGGAAGGGCCACCTCGCGCAGCATCCGTTCGAGCCTCTCGCCCCCGATCCGCCCCAGGATCTCGAGGAATCCGCCGAGCACGACGACCTCGGGATTGAGCATGTTCACGGTCGTCCGCAACGCCACCGCGAGGCACGAGAGCTGCGCGTCGACGAGCGCGCGGACGTCATCGCTCTGCGCGTAGGCCTCGGACAGCAACGCCTCCAGCTCGTGCGCGCGGGCGGGCTCGAGGGAGACCGCCGCGAGCAAGGCGTTGCGGGTCACCTCGGCCTCCAGACACCCCCGCGACCCGCACCGGCACGCGGCCCCGTCGGAGCGCACCAGGGTATGTCCGATCTCCCCACCAAAACCCCCGCGGCCCTGGATGAGACGCGATTCGGCGACGACTCCACCGCCCACGCCGCTCGCGCCACCGTTCAGGTACACGACGTTGCCGCTGCCGATCCCCGCCCCGAACAGCACCTCGGCCACGACCCCGCAGCTCGCGTCGTTGACCGCCCACGCCGGAACCCCGAGTGCCTCGGCGAGCATCGCCGCGATCGGCTCGTCCACCCACTCGAGGTGAGGAGCGAGACGCACCGAGCCGTCGACGGCCGAGACGAGCCCCGGCACCGCGAGCGCGACGCCGAGCACCTCGTGTCGCTGCCCGAGCTCGGGCTGCATGCCCGCGACGAGGGCCCGCACCGAGTTGACGACCTCGCGGGCCGACGGGGGGCGCTCGTGATCCATGCGCACCTCGCGGAGCACACGCCCGCCCATCGCCACGATCCCGAGGGTCGTCGCATCGAGCTCGGGGTTGACCGCGATCACCACATGACGATCGGACGTCGAGATCTCGAGGCTGGGGCGACCGATGCGCTTGGTGTCGCGCGCTCCGCCGATGACGATCAGATCGCGCGCCTCGAGGTCGGCCACGATCGTCGCGATGGTCGAGCGGTTCAGCCCCATCGAGCGCGTCAGGTCGGCCCGCGATATCGAGCGGGCGGCGTGGATCAGACCGAGGGCCGTGGCGAGGTTCGTGCGGCGGAGATCATCGAGGTTCTTGCCCTTCACGGGCGCGTCGAAGAATGCTGTCATGGCCCGCGCAGCATCCATCGGCCCTACCCCTTACCGCCCCCGATCAGCGTAACCCCGGGGAGCGGCTTCAGGCGTCGGCGAGCACGCCTTCGAGGCGCACGTAGCTGCTCTCCATGCCGTCGGTCATGCCCGTGGCGAGCACCATGTCGCGCGTCTGCTTGTTCGGGTACTCGATGAGGATCGTCAGGAGGGTCACGCCGTCCTCCTCGTAGAGCGACATGTCGTTCGTCGTCGACGGGTAGTCGGTGCCGGTCATGTGCTCGGTCGTGACCGATCGCGAGGGGGCCTCCGACAGGAGCACCTCGCCGTCGAAGCCGAAAGGCTCCCCCTCGGTACCCGCTTCGGGCGCCCACGCGTAGCGGTAGCGGCCGCCCGCCTCCGCGCTGGGCTCGCAGACGGTCATGCGCCAGCCGTCGGGGCCGAGCAGCCACTTCTTCATCAGGTCGGGGTCATGGTGCGCCCGCCACACCAGGTCGCGGGGCCCGTCGATCGCTCGGGTGATGCGCACGTGGGTGTCGTCGAGCAGCTCGGTCTGCGTGCCGTTTCCCCGCGCGTAGTCGCGGAGGTCGGCGACGACGCGGTCGAGTTGGCCGATCGCGCGCGTCGAACCCTCGACCATGCCCATCGCGGTGAGCTGCTCCAGCGCCTCGGCTGACGGGAAGTACGTGACGGTGGTGACGCGTGCGCCGGTGTCGGTCCTGTCGAACGCGAAGGTCATGCGCATCGACGGCATTCCTTCTGCGGCGCGCCCGTCCTCGTCGACGAACGAGTCGATGACCTCGTACCCGCTGGTCGGATCGATGCGCAGGAACTCCCACGCGCCGCGCGACTTCTCGCCCCGGGGGCTGGTCATGGCGTACTCGGCGCGCCCGCCGACGGTGAAGTCGAACGTCTCGAAGGTCGCGGGCCAGCCGGGAGGGCCCCAGAACCGCCCGAGCTGCTCGGGCTCGGTGAAGGCGCGCCAGACACGCGACGGCGAGGCCTCGACCTCGGCGACGAGCGTCATCGTGAGCGACTCGGGATCGGTGGTGACGGCGGTGACGGGCATGGAGTTCTCCTCAGTTCTCGGGGTCCTGCTGCTTCTCGGTCAGTCGCTCGGGCTCGGCCAGGAACGCGTCGAGCCTGTCGATGCGGGCGCGCCACAGGGCTTCGTAGCGCGTCATCAGTTCGCGGACGCGGGCGATCGTGGCGGGATTGGCGCGCACGAGGCGCTCCCGCCCGTCGGCGCGCTTGACGATGAGCTCGGCGGCCTCGAGCACCGCCACGTGCTTCTGCACGGCGGCGAAGCTCATGTCGTAGTCGGCGGCGAGCGCCGACACCGACTGCTCACCGCGGATGGTGCGCTGCACGATGTCGCGTCGCGTCGCGTCTGCCAGCGCCCGGAAGATGCGATCGAGCTGCGCGTTCTGGGTTTCCGTTTCTACAACCATTTGGTTGTACGTTAGCTCCGCCCCGCCCCGCCGTCAAGACTCGTTTCGGCGCTGCGGATCATGCGCTTCCTCCGTGCAGGAGCGTGCGGGTCAGCGTCCGGAACCACTGATGTCCGATGTCATCGGTGAACTGGCGATGCCAGGCGAGGATGATCGGCACGGGTGGCAGATCGACGGGCAGGCGAAACCGCGCTACTCCGGCGTCAAGGCGGACTGCCACGGACTTCGGCACGACGGCGACCACGTCGGTGGCGCGGACGATATCGATCGCCGCGCCGGTCGCTGCCACGGCTGCCACCACTGTGCGAGAAACGCCGGCGGCTTCGAGGACGTCATCGACACGGTCCCGCAATCGGCCTCTCCGCGACACCAGCACGTGCGGAACGGCGACGAACTCCTCGAGGTCGATCGCGGTAGCCAGCATCGGGTGGCCGGCCCGGGCTATCCCCACCAACTCGTCCATTCCGACGGCATCATGATCGACCGCCGGCGACGTCGGCATTGCGGACCCGATCTCGAGATCAATGACCCCGCGGCTAAGGTCTGCAGTCTCATCAGCCGTTTCGGCCAGAAACCGCAGCCTGACCCCCGGCGCGACGGCCGCGACCTGCTGCGCCAGCACCGGCGCCACGGCCGTCGTTAACGCATCGTGCGCCCGCAGCGTGAACGTGCGCTGCAACGTATCGAGGTGCAGCTCCTGCTCCGGTGCCAGCACCGCAGCGCTTCGAAGGACGAGAGCTCGCACCTCATCCCGAAACGCCAACGCCCGCGGAGTCGGCTGCATCGCGCGACCCGCGCGGACGAGGATCTGGTCGCCCGTCGCCCGCCGAATCCGTCCGAGCGCGCGGCTCATTGCAGGAGCCGAAAGGTGCAGACGGTCCGCGGCGCCCGTGACGCTCTCCTCCTCCAGCAGCGCATCCAAGGCGATCAAGAGGTTCAGGTCCAAGTGCATGAGAAGCAATCTATATGTGCATGGATTGCATTTGAGCGCACGTACCGGCGCTTGTACCGTTGCCGCCAGAGCGACGATGACCGCCGCGGCGAAGGAGAAGAACCCCCATGAACGACACCACCGCGTCGGTCCAGACCACCGACGATCTCGCCTTGCTCGAGGCTGTGACCGCAGCCGTCACGGAGGCCGGCAACGTCCTGCTCGACCGATTCTCCACGGAGAACCGCGTCGACGGGCTCGACGCGCTCCTCACCGCGATCGGCGGCAACGACGACGCGTCAGCCGCCGTGCTCCGGCCGGCTCTCGAACGCCTGCGTCCGCAAGCGCGGTGGGACGACGACGAAGAGGGACACGGCGCCCTCGGTCCGGGTGAGTGGTGGGTTGCAGACGCCGCCGAGGGCAACGTGAACCACATTCACGGCGGAGTGAACTGGGGCGTCACCGCAACCCTCGTCCGCGACGACGTCCCCGTCGTCACCGCAGTATTCCTGCCGGCGCTCGGTCAGACGTTCACCGCCGTCCGAGGCCGAGGCGCGTTCCTCAACGGCTCTCGCGTGTCGGTGTCGACGAAATCCGACCTGCGCGCCGCGCTGGTCGGCACTGGGCAAGCAAAGCCCGGCGAAGAACGCGACGTCCTGCGGCGTACGAGCGCGTCGATCGGCCGCATGCTTGACGCCGCGCTGCTCGTGTCCGTCACCGTCCCCGCGACACTGCAGCTCGTCCAGGTCGCTGCCGGACACACCGACGCGTTCTGGCAGTTCGGCCAGGTCCGCTCCGGTCTCGTCGCCGGCGCCTTGCTCGTGCAGGAAGCCCAGGGTGCCGTCATCGATTCCACGGGCGCACCGTGGGCGCTGACCAGCGACGACTTCATCGCCACCGCCCCCGGCCTCGCAGCGGATATCGCCGCAGTCCTTCGCTGATCCACCCCTTTCTCGAGATCCGCATACGTCAGGAGACATCATGACCCCCACCAGCACGATCGCCATCGCCGTCCTCGGTGCAGGCCGCGTCGGCGGCAACCTCGCCGCAGCCCTCACCGCCGCCGGCCACCGGGTCACTCTCGGCGTGCGCGACACCGACACCGCAGAGGCCGCATCCGACATCACCGTCACCGACGTCGCCACCGCGATCACCACCAGCGACCTCGTCATCAACGCGACCCCGGGCGACACCACCCTGCACCTCCTCACCGCCCACCGCGGACTGCTATCCGGGAAGGTGCTGCTCGACGTGAGCAATGCCACCGTCCGAGGCGCCGACGGCCTGCCCGGCGGACTCGTCTACCCCGATAGGAGCCTCGGCGAGCTCCTGCAGGAGGCGCTGCCCGACACGATGGTCGTGAAGAGCTTGAACACGATGCTGTTCCCCGTCATGACCGCCCCGGGAGCGCTTCAGACGCCTCCCACGGCATACCTCTCCGGTGATGATGCCTCCGCCAAGAGCACGGTCCACGCCGTCCTCGGCAGCCTGGGCTGGCAGGACGACTGGGTGATCGACCTCGGAGGCATCAACACCGCCCGCGGTACCGAGGCCATGGCGCTCATGGTGCCGAGCCTCCTCGGCTCACTCGGATTCGTGCCCTTCGCCCTCGCGGTCGCTCGCTGAGCCGACCAGAGCACGGATGCTGCGCCCGCCGCGGCCTGGCAGGCTGTACCGATGAGCGAAGACGACGCCCCGATCGACGTCTCCGTCGAGCACGTGCACACCGGCGACGCGGTCACGCGCGTCACCCGGATGACGACCGACAGCGGCGACGACGCCACCGCCTTCGTGCTCGTCGCCGGGATCGGGGTCGCCGCGACCTACTTCGAGTTCCTCGCGCCGCTCCTGGCTCGCACGGGTGCGGTCTACGCCCTCGACCTCCCGGGGTTCGCGGGCGTGCGCCGCCCCGACGAGGCCCCCACCGCCGCGTTCTTCGCCGATCAGGTCGAGGCCGTCCTCGACCGGTTCGACCTGCGCGACCCGGTGCTGATCGGCCACTCGATGGGCACCCAGGTCGTGACCGAGGTGCTCGTGCGGCGCACGGGCCTCAGCCGCGGCGTGCTCGTCAGCCCCGTCGTCAACGAGGCCGAATCAACCCCCCTCCTCCAGGGCGTGCGCTTCGCGCAGTCGGCGGCGCGCGAGTCGTTCCACCTCGCGATGACCGCCCTGTCGGCCTACATCCTCTGCGGCATGGTCTACTTCCTCACCGTGCTGCCGCACATGCTCCGCTACCGCATCACCGACCGGGTGCGTCTCGTGAACGCGCGCACCCTGCTCATCCGCGGCGAGTTCGATCGATCGTCACCCCGTCGCTTCCATTCCCGACTCGCTGACGCCCTCCCCGATGCCTGGCGCTGGGAGATGAAGGGGGCGGCCCACTCGATCATCAACGGCCATGCCGTCGGTGTCGCCGAACTCGTGATCCGCCACCTCGACGACGACCTGCCGCGCCGTGGACAGATGCCGTCGGACGAGGCCGAAGTGCCTCCCGCCCGGCACGCCGACATCCGCATGTTCGTCGCGGCGCTCGCCTCCCGCGGCGCGGAGTGGATCAGCGCCCTCCGCGGCGACGAGCGGGGCGTCGCCCGGGCGAAGTCCGAGCACGCCGCGCTTCTCTGGCGCGCGTACTCACCGCGCGGCTGACAGCCGACCGGGCGGCGTCCACGCGCGCCGATAGGATGGGCGCTATCCCCGATCCCCGCGATCTCTGGAGTTCAGCCGCGTGACCAGCCCCGCAGCATCCCTCGCCGACACCGTGCAGAACGCCGCGTCGACGCCCGAGAAGGAGCAGCCCTACGGCGCGCTCGGCCTCAAGTCCGACGAGTACGCGAAGATCCGCGAGATCCTCGGCCGCCGCCCCACGAGCGGCGAGCTGGCGATGTACTCCGTGATGTGGTCGGAGCACTGCTCCTACAAGTCGAGCAAGATCTATCTGCGCCAGTTCGGCCAGAAGGTCTCCGACGAGATGAAGACGCGCCTCATGGTCGGCATGGGCCAGAACGCGGGTGTCGTCGATGTCGGGCAGGGCTGGGCCGTGACCTTCAAGGTCGAGTCGCACAACCACCCGAGCTACATCGAGCCCTTCCAGGGTGCCGCGACCGGCGTCGGCGGCATCGTGCGCGACATCATCTCGATGGGCGCGCGCCCCGTCGCGGTCATGGACCAGCTGCGCTTCGGCGCGATCGACCACCCCGACACCGCCCGCGTCGTGCACGGCGTCACCAGCGGCATCTCGTTCTACGCGAACTGCCTCGGGCTGCCGAACATCGGCGGCGAGACCGTCTTCGACGCGGTCTACCAGGGCAACCCCCTCGTCAACGCCCTCGCGGTGGGCGTCCTCCGTCACGAAGACCTGAAGCTCGCGAACGCGTCGGGCGTCGGCAACAAGGTGGTGCTGTTCGGCGCCCGTACCGGCGGCGACGGCATCGGCGGAGCATCCATCCTCGCCTCCGACACCTTCGCCGACGGCGGGCCCACCAAGCGCCCCGCGGTGCAGGTCGGCGACCCCTTCGCCGAGAAGGTGCTCATCGAGTGCTGCCTCGAGCTCTACAAGGCCGAGCTCGTCGAGGCGATCCAAGACCTCGGCGCCGCCGGCATCTCGTGCGCCACGAGCGAGCTCGCCGCCAACGGCAACAGCGGCATGAAGGTCGAGCTGTCCAAGGTGCTGCTGCGCGACCCGTCGCTCACGCCCGAGGAGATCCTCATGAGCGAGAGCCAGGAGCGCATGATGGCGATCGTCGCTCCCGAGAAGCTCGACGCGTTCCTCGCGGTCGTGGCGAAGTGGGACGTCGAGACCAGCGTGCTGGGCGAGGTCACCGGAGACGGCCGCCTCGTCATCGACTGGCACGGCGAGCGCATCGTCGACGTCGACCCCTCCACCGTCGCGGTCGACGGCCCCGTCTACGAGCGTCCCGTCGCCTACCCGACGTGGATCGACGCACTGCAGGCCGACTCGGCGAGCGCGCTTCCCCGCTCGAGCGACCCCGCCACCCTCCGCGACCAGTTCACGCGCCTGCTCGCCAGCCCCAACCTCGCCGACACCTCGTGGATCACGAACCAGTACGACTACTTCGTGCTCGGCAACACCGCCCTGTCGTTCCCCGACGACGCCGGCATGATCCGCGTCGACGAGGAGTCGGGTCTCGGCTTCTCGATCGCCACCGACTGCAACGGCCGCTACTGCCAGCTCGACCCCTACCAGGGGGCGCGTCTCGCCCTGGCCGAGGCCTACCGCAACGTCGCCGTCACCGGCGCCGCCCCCACGGCGGTCACCGACTGCCTCAACTTCGGCAGCCCCGAGAACCCCGAGGTCATGTGGCAGTTCTCGCAGGCCGTCGAGGGCTTGGCCGACGCGTGCCTCGAGATCGGCATCCCGGTCACCGGCGGCAACGTGTCGTTCTACAACCAGACCGGTGACGCCCCGATCTTCCCGACCCCGGTCGTGGGAGTGCTCGGCATCATCGACGACGTCGCCGCGCGCATCCCCAGCGGGTGGCAGGACGCCGGCGAGAACCTCTACCTCCTCGGCATCACGCGCGAGGAGCTCGACGGTTCGGCCTGGGCCGACACGATCCACGACCACCTCGGCGGACGCCCGCCCCAGGTCGACCTCGCCGGGGAGAAGCGACTGGGCGAGCTGCTGCGCGCAGCATCCGACCAGTCGCTCGTCTCCAGCGCTCACGACCTCTCCGCCGGCGGGCTCGGCCAGGCCCTCGCCGAGGGCGTGCTGCGCTTCGGCGTCGGCGCCCGGGTGTGGCTCACCGAGATCATGGAACGCGACGGGGTGGATGCGGCGACCGCCCTCTTCTCGGAGTCGACCGGCCGCGTCATCGTGTCGGTGCCGCGCGAGGAGGACGTGAAGTTCCGCGGGCTCTGCGCGGGCCGCGGCTACCCCGTGCTGCGCATCGGCGTCACGGATCCGGCCGCCGACGGCGAAGAGGCGGCGCTCGAGATCCAGGGCGTCTTCACGCTGCCGATCTCGGAGCTCCGCGCCGTGTCGACCGCGACGCTGCCCGCCGCCTTCGGCGCCACCGTCACCGAGCCCGCCGCGTAGGGTTGACGCCATGAGCAACGACGAGGACTACGGCGATCTTGTAGGCGTCCGTCAGCGACGCGTGAAGGTGATCGCGTGGGTCGTGATCGCCGCCCTCATCATCACCGGCGGTGGCGCCACGGTGTTCGCGCTGCTCGTCCAGCGCTGAGACCGGGCTCGGGCTCCGGTCGCGGGGCGCGCATGACGCAGCTCCTGAGCACCTTGACCGATGCGGCCGCCACCCCGCGTGCGCGCGCGGCGACCGTCACGAGGCGCCGCCGCGACGAGCGACGTAGCATGAAGGAGTGGATCCGCTCTGGCTACTCGTGGCCGACTGGTGGTGGATCGGTCCTGCGGCGGCCGGCACAGCCACTCTCGGCTGGATCGGCGTGCTCACACAGCGGGAGCGAGCGAAGCGGCCGGCGGCGGCGGGCGGCCTCGGACGCAAGACCATGAGCAAGGGTGCCGCGCGTCGGCTCGAGCTCGACGCCGCCGTACTCGATCTGCAGTCTTCGCGCGATGCCGTCGCGCGCAGCCGCGCCGAGGTGCAGGTGGCGCAGGCCGAGCTCGCCCGCGTGCAGGCCGACAGCGCAGCATCCCGCGTCGCTCCGGGTGCCATCGCCGCCGCCCGGGCGCGCGTGCAGGCCGCTCAGCGGCAGGTGCGCGCCGCGGGCGCCGACCTGCGCGCACGACGCGCGGGGTTGAAGGCCGCGAAGGCCACCTTGCCCGCCATCCGTGCCGGGCGCGCCATGCTGCCGCTCGACCGGCTCATGGCCCAGCACGACGCTCTGAACGCCCGGTGGCTGGCCTACGAGACCGACATCGACCTGCAGCTCGCCTACCCCGCGATGAGCGACGCCCGCTCGCCCCTGCTCGCGGTGTTCCTCCGCGAGCAGTCGCAGGCGCAGTGGCTGCGCCCCAGCTCGAGCAGTGTGCGGGTGACACCGGCGGACTTCCTCGCCTACCGCGATGCGGTGCGTCGGGCCGGGCACGCGTTCGACGACGCCGAGCGCGAGGCGCGTCGACAGGCCGGCGAGGCACCCCCGCGAACGACGGATGCGGCATCGGAGATGTGGTCGCAGATGGCGCAGACCCTCGGCGACAACGCGCAACGGGCCGTCTCCGACTCCGTGCGGGCGATGAGCCGCGCGGCGAAAGACCGCTTCGATCGCGCCCGATCGTCTCGCGCGTCCTCCGACGACGCACCGCGTCGGCCCTCGGGCGGCGACGACCCGACGCCTCCGAGCGACCCCGTGTGGCCCGTGCCTGGCCGCGACCGGCCGTACGACCGGTGACCGTCGACGACGGCGCACCGCCGCTCGGCGGACGCGCGATCATCGAGCAGCGGTGGAGCACGGCGCTCTTCCTGCACTGGCGGGTCGACCCCGCCGCGATCGCCGGCCGCCTTCCGCCCGGAACGCGCCCCGATCTCTTCGACGGGTCGGCCTGGGTGGGGTTGATCCCCTTCGTCCTCGGCGACTTCCGCTTCCTGCCTCTGCCGCCGGTGCCCGTGGTCGGATCGTTCGTCGAGATCAACGTGCGCACGTACGCCGTCGATGAGCGCGGGCGCCGGGGTGTCGTCTTCCTCACACTGGAGGCCGAGCACCTGCTTCCGGTCGCCGGCGCGCGGGCGCTCTTCGGCCTCCCCTATCGCTGGGCGAGAGCCGGTCTCCGCGCCGACGAGCAAGCGATCGAGTACCGCTCACACCGGCACGGCCCCGGCCCGAGGCCGCGCACGCGCATCCGGGTCGTTCCCGGCGCGACCCCCGTCGACACCGACCTGTCGCGGTTCCTGACCGCGCGATGGGGGTTCCACCAGTCCCACCTCGGCCGCACGATCTGGGCCGCGAACGAACACGAGCCGTGGCCGCTCGTCGACGGCGAACTCCTCGCCCTCGACGACGAGCTGCTCGGCGACAGCGGCTTCGCCGACCTCGCGAGGCGCCCGCCCGACTCCGTGCTCGCGATGCCGTCGCAGCATGCGGGATTCCTCACCCGCTTCGGAGCACCCGTCCGCGTCTGACGCCGCCGCCCGTGACGACCGGAGGGCATCTCACGAGCGGCTGACCGCCGCGCCCCCGACGGTCCTCCGCCCGTGAGGTCTCCTCCGCTCGTGGCCGCGCCCCGTGCGTGAACGAGAGAACGGGCGGGCTCCCCGGAAGGAACCCGCCCGCTCATCGAACTCAGGTCAGCGCGCCGCGACCGCGGGGATCACGTCGGGGTACTGCTCGAGCCACGCGGTGATGGCCTCGGCCTCGCGCCCCTCGCCGTACTCGTTGACGACCATGTCTTCCAGGGCGCCGTACTGCTCGTCGTCCAGCTTGATGCCGGAGATCAGCTCCGCAGCATCCGGGTACTTCTCGGCGAAGCCCGACGCGCCGAGG
This sequence comes from Microbacterium sp. Gd 4-13, assembly GCF_003095395.1. Lineage (GTDB taxonomy): Bacteria > Actinomycetota > Actinomycetes > Actinomycetales > Microbacteriaceae > Microbacterium. The sequence goes on along the minus strand of NZ_QEIJ01000002.1, from coordinate 228,680 downwards.
AAGTGCAGCGCCTCGGGGTCGCCCATGAGGCCCTGCGGGTCGGCGAGGTCCTTGATGTCGAACGCGTCGTTGGCCCAGAACGGACGCCACAGCGTCACGACGATGTCGTCCTGCGCGGCGATCGCGTTGTCGAGCTCGGTGAGCATCGCCGCGGTCGACGAGGTGACGAGCTCGAACTCGCCGTCGAGACCGTACCCGGGGAGTGCGACCTCCTGGGTCTGCTTGGTCAGGCCGGCGCCGGGCTCGATGCCGTAGATCTTGCCGTCGAAGCGGTCGGCCTGGCCGGCGAGGTCTTCGATCGAGTCGATGTCGGAGTAGCTCGGCACCGCGAGCGTGAGCTTCGCGTTGTCGTAGTAGGCGCCGAGGTCGTCGATCGAGTCGCCGTACTCCTCCATGTAGGACGCGTGGGTCAGCTCGGGCCATGCCGACGGGTAGATGTCGATGTCGCCCTGGGCGAGCGCGGTGTAGAGCGGGCCCGCCTCGGTGAGCGTCTCCATCTCGACCGTGTAGCCGAGCTCCTCGAGCTGGTTCTGGAGGAGGTAGGCGGTGCTGAGGCCGTCAGTCCACGAGGGGAGGAAGCCGAGGGTAATGGTGCCCTTGTCGCCGGAGTCGGCGTTGCTGTCGCCGTCACCGGCTCCGCTCGCGCAACCTGCGAGGGCGAGGGATGCTGCGGCTCCGAGAGCCACGAGGGATGTGATCTTGCGGGACATCTGCATGGTGTTCCTTTCGTATGTTCTGCTGCGTTCCGTATGGGTTCAGTGAGGTCGGGCCGAGGCCCGTGTGTCAGCCGTTGGTGCTGATCGGGGCGCGACGCGGCGATGCCTTCATGCGGTCGGCCTCCGCCGTGGCGTCCTTGTCGTCGGCCGAGGGCGCGATCGCCCGCTGAGCGGCGCGGCGACGGGAGATCAGACCGAGGAGCGAGCCGCGGTACTCCGAGGGGTTGCCGAGCGCGGCGGTCACGCGGTCGAGGTAGACCGCGATGATGACGACGCTGAGGCCCGCTTCGACGCCCTTCGCGAGGTTGACGGTCGAGATCGCCGAGACGACCTCCTTGCCGAGGCCGTCGGCCCCGACGATGCCGGCCACGACCGCCATCGACAGCGCGAGCATGATGACCTGGTTGACGCCGGCCATGATCGTCGGCATCGCCAGGGGAAGCTGGATGCCGCGGAGGATCTGCCCCGGCTTGGCGCCGAACGCGTGGCCGGCCTCGACGGTCTCGGAGTCGACGCCGCGGATGCCGAGCTCGGTCAGCCGCACGCCGGGCGGGAGGGCGAAGATCACCGTGGATACGAGACCGGGGACCACGCCGATGCTGAAGAACGTGATCGCCGGGATCAGGTAGACGAAGGCGGGCATCGTCTGCATGAAGTCGAGCACGGGCTTGAGGATCGAGCGCACCCGGGCGTTGCGCGCCGACCAGATGCCCAGCGGCACCGAGATCGCGACCGCGATCAGGGTGGCCACGAGCACGAGGGAGAGGGTCTGCATCGAGGCGGTCCACTGGGCCATGCCGACGATGAGGGTGAACGACACCAGGGTGCCCACACCGAGCTGCCACGATCGGACCAGCCAGCCGATGAGCGCCGCGACGACGATGGCCACGGGGATCGGGGTGCTCACCAGCACGTCGGTGAGCGTGTCGACGAGGAGGCGCACGATCCATGCGATCGCGTCGAGCAGTCCGTCGAGGTTGTCGCGGATCCAGTCCACCCCGCCCTTGACCCAGGAACCCACGGGAATACGGAAGTCTTCCATCACACTGCCGCCTTTCCTGTGGTGGTGGATGCATCGTCGGCCGACTCCGCGAGGGCCTCGTCGATGACGGTCGCGGGAAGCGGGACGACGGGGATCGTGATCTCGTCGGTCGCCCCGGGGCCGGGGCCGAGCGCCGCGAGAAGGGTGACGCGGGGGATCACGCCGACGAGCCTGCCCTCGGCGTCGGTCACCGCCAGCGGCACGGGCGATTCGACCGCGGGGACGAAGAGATTCATCAGCACCTCGTCCTGCGAGACGGTGAGCGGGGCGGGGCGGATCACCGAGGTGACCGAGCCCTCGCCGCGTCGGACCAGGGCGATCGCGTCGCGATCGGTGACCACGCCGAGGAGGCGGCGGTCGCGCCCCACGACGTACGCGGCCGACATGTACGCGTCGCGCATCTGGCGCAGGGCGGAGCGGGGTCCGGCGGTCTCGGTGACCACGGGCCGCGGGCGCTCCATGACGTTGGCGGCGGTCAGCACGCGTGCGCGATCGACGTCCTGCACGAACTGCTCCACGTAGTCGTTCGCCGGGTCGGTGAGGATGTCTTCCGGCGTGCCGATCTGCACGATGCGACCGTCGCGCATCACGGCGATGCGGTCGCCCAGGAGCATGGCCTCGTTGAGGTCGTGCGTGATGAAGACGATCGTCTTCTGCAGCTTCTGCTGGAGCGCGAGCAGCTGCTCCTGCATCTCGCGACGGATGAGGGGATCGAGGGCGCTGAAGGCTTCGTCCATCAGCAGCACATCGGGATCGGCCGCGAGGGCACGGGCGATGCCGACGCGCTGCTGCATGCCGCCCGACAGCGCGTCGGGGAGCTTGTCGCCCCACCCCTCGAGCCCGACGAGCGAGAGGATCTCCTCGGCGCGCGCGAGGCGCTCGGTCTTGGCGACGCCCCGCAGCTCGAGCGGGTACGCGACGTTCTCGGCGACCGAGCGGTGCGGCAGGAGCGCGAAGTGCTGGAACACCATCGAGACGCGGTCTCGGCGCAACGCCCGCAGCTTCGCCGCGGTGGTGCCGGTCACCGGCTCGCCGTGCACGTGGACCGACCCGGCGGTGGCGTCGTGGAGCCCGTTGAGCATGCGGATGATCGTCGACTTGCCGGAACCCGACAGGCCCATGATGACGAAGATCTCGCCTTCGGCGACGTCGAAGCTCGCGTCGATGACGGCGGCGGTTCCCGCGTCGGCGACGTCGGTGCGGCTCTCGCCGGCTTTCAGGCGTTGGACGGCCTTCTGGGGACTGCGTCCGAAGACCTTGAAGAGATTGCGCGCCTCGAGGGCAGGCGGAAGAACGGTCACAGTGTGTACCTCGGCTGCCCCGCGCGGGGACGGCATCGGTCACGCCCGGGTGGCGGTCGCAGACGCGCACCTCGGGTCGAGGCGCGGCCGGGCGGCGGGTGTCGGACCCGCACGCAAAGACCGCCGACCGTACGATCGCGGTCTGACACCCTCGGGAGATGTCACCGCGACCGCGGACTGGTCGGGTGGCCCGGCAACGGGCACATCTCAACGTGTCACGGCCTCGGGGGCGTTGGCAAATCGGGCCGCGAGGCGACCTGCACGGTGCCGCGAGCCTCGATCCGGGTACGCCGGCGCGTGAGACGGCGTCGCCGACGGAGCACGCGGAGCCCCCGCCGGAAGGCCGCGGGATCCCTTATTCGGCGGCGATCCAGACGGCGACGTCGGGGGGCAGCTCGGCCCCCGAGAAGGGCTCGCTCGCGACGATCACCCGACCCGCGGGAAGGGGCACATTCGTCTGCCCGAGATTGGCGACAATCGTGACCTTCCCGTTACGGAAGGCCACCGAATCCTCCCCCAGGGAGAGCCATTCGAGCGTCCCGGCACCGAGTCGCGCCTCGCGACGAGCCGCCAGGAGCCGTCGATAGAGGTGCAGTGTCGAGTCGGGATCTCGCTCCTGACTGTCACGGGCGAACGGCGCCCACCCTTCCGGCTGCGGCAGCCAAGGCGGCGCATGAGTCGCACCGAAGCCGTACGAGGGCGCGTCCGCCTCCCACGGCAGAGGAACCCGGCATCCGTCCCTCCCGTACCGCTCGCCGTTCGAGCGGGCCCAGGTCGGGTCCTGACGTGCAGCGGCGGGAAGGTCGACGACCTCGGGGAGTCCGAGCTCCTCGCCCTGGTAGAGATAGGCCGATCCGGGCAGCGCCAGCATCACGGTCGTCGCCGCTCGCGCGCGTCGCAGGCCCAGTTCGGGGATGGGGCGACCGGGCGAGTCCGGACCGATCCCGTGCCCCTGCGGGTTCTCGGCGGTGAGCGCGAGACGGGCCGTGTGCCGCACCACGTCGTGATTCGACAGCACCCACGTGCTGGGCGCGCCGACCGCACCGTAGGCGCGCAACGACTCGTCGATGACGGCGCGGAGCCTGCCGGCGTGCCAGGGCGTCTCGAGATAGGCGAAGTTGAACGCCTGCGACATCTCGTCGGGGCGCACCCAGAGACTCGTCATCTCGATCGAGGGCAGCCAGGCCTCGGCGCAGAGGGCCCGGTCGCCGTCGTACTCCTCGAGCAGCGAGCGCCAGTCGCGGAAGATGTCGTGCACTCCCGGCTGCGCCCAGTACGGCACGCCGTACTCGTCGCCGCCCATCGACCCCGCGTGCGGGTCGGGGGTGTAATCGGGCAGCCCCTCGGCCTTCACCAGCCCGTGCGCGACGTCGACGCGGAAGCCGTCCACGCCCCGATCGAGCCAGAAGCGCAGGATGCGGCGGAACTCCGCCCGCACATCCTGGCTGGTCCAATCGAAATCGGGCTGCGAGGTGTCGAACAGGTGCAGGTACCACTGGCCGGGAGCGCCGTCGGCGTCGAGCGTCCGGGTCCACGCCGGCCCCCCGAACAGCGACTGCCAATTGTTGGGCGGCAGGTCGCCGCCCGGCCCCCGGCCGTCGCGGAACATGTATCGCGCGCGCTCCGGGCTGCCCGGGGCGGCGCGCAGCGCGTCGTGGAACCACGGATGCCGGTCGGACGAGTGGTTCGGCACGAGGTCGACGATCACACGGATGCCCCGAGCGTGGGCGGCCGCCCGCAGCACGTCGAAGTCGTCGAGCGTGCCGAAGAGCGGGTCGACGTCGCAGTAGTCGGCGACGTCGTACCCGGCGTCCTTCTGCGGCGACACGTAGAAGGGGCTCAGCCAGATGGCGTCGACCCCCAGCGCCTCGAGGGCGGACAGGCGCGCCGTCACGCCGGCGAGATCGCCGACCCCGTCTCCGTTCGCATCGGCGAACGACCGCGGATAGATCTGGTAGATGACGGCCGAGCGCCACCACTGCGCGCCGGCCGTCGTCGCGCCCGAGATCACGACTCCGACGTGGCGAAGGTATCGAGGCGCATCGTGGCGGTGGCGCTGTGCGCGGCCATCCCCTCGGAGTCGGAGATGACCTGCACCGCGTGCGCCAGCTCGGGGGTGGCGTCGCGGGTGATGCGCTGGTAGGTCAACGGCTTGAGGAAGCGGGAGACCGACAGCCCCGCGCTGTGCTTGGCGCCGCCGGCGGTCGGCAGAACGTGGTTCGTCCCCGCCATGCCCTTGTCGGAGTAGGCGACCGTGCTCCACGCGCCGAGGAAGATCGAGCCGTAGTTGCGCAGGTGGTCGTGGTACCACGCGTCGTCCGAGGTGATCACCTCGAGGTGCTCCGGGGCGAGATCGTCCATCAGCACGACCGCTGCTTCGCGGTCGGCGGCGACCGTGACCGAGCCGTAGTCCCGCCACGCCGGCCCGGCGATGGGCTCCGTGGCGAGTCCGCTCAGCTGTCGCTCGACGGCCTCGATCACCGCACGTCCGTGCTCCTCCGACGTCGTCACGAGGGCAGCGGGCGAGTTCGGCCCGTGCTCGGCCTGCCCGAGGAGGTCGGCGGCGACGATCTCGGGATCGGCGGTCTCGTCCGAGATGACCGCGACCTCGGAGGGCCCGGCGAGCAGGTCGATCGCCACGGTGCCGAAGAGCTGGCGCTTCGCTTCGGCGACGTAGGCGTTGCCCGCACCGACGAGCATGTCGATCGGCAGCTCTCCGAGCAGCCCGTACGCCATGGCCGCCAGTGCCTGCACTCCGCCGAGCACGAACACGCGGTCCACGCCGGAGAGGTGGGCCGCGTAGACGACCGCGTCGTTGGCGCCACCGCCGGGCTGCGGCGGGGTGCACGCGATGACCGTGGGAACGCCGGCTGCCTTGGCCACACCGACGGTCATGAACGCGCTGGCCGTCAGGGGGAAGCGCCCGGCCGGGAGGTATGCCCCGACGCGGGAGACCGGTACGTAGCGCGCGCCGGTGACCAGCCCCGGGACCAGCTCGGTCTCGAAGTCCTTCAGGTGGGAGCGCTGAACCCCGGCGAAGGCCCGCGTCCGTTCCGCGCCGAGCTCGATCGCCGCGCGGAGATCGGCCGGGAGGCGGTCGCCGCTCGTCGCGATCTGCGCCGCGGTGAGCTCGATCTCGCCGCCGGTGTCGTTGTCGAGGGTGCGCGCGTAGTCGCGCACGGCGTCCATCCCGCGGCGCTGGATGTCGGAGAGCATCGCCGAAACCGTCTCGATCACGGCGGGATCGCGCTGCGCGGCCGGAGCGTCGACGAGCGGAGTCTTGAGGTGGTGGAAAGAGCCCTGCAGGCTCTGCAGCAGAACGGGAGTGAAGCGCATGACAGATAGCTAAGCGTTCGCGCTGATACCCCACAAGCCCAGTGGATACGATGTGAACCATCGGGTTTACCATTGGCTGTGACCATCGCGCAGCTGAAGGCATTCCTCGCCGCCCTCGACCTCGGCTCGTTCACCGCGGCCGCTGTCGAGCTCGACAGCGCTCAGGCCTCCGTCTCGGAGCTCGTGGCGCGTCTCGAACGAGAGCTGGGGGTGAAGCTGTTCGCCCGGGGCGGTCGACGACTCACCCCCACCGATGCCGCCCTCGCCCTGCGCGCTCACGCCGAGCAGGCCGTGAGCGCGATCGACAACGGTCTCGAGACCGTCCGCGCGCTCCACGCGCTCGAGGGCGGTACGTGCACCTTCGGGGTGCTGCGCAACGCCGCCTACTACGACCTGTCCGACCTGGTCGAGCGCTTCCACGCGCAGCACCCGAACGTGAAGGTGCGCCTCGTCGGACTCAACTCCGCGCTCGTCGCGGAGTCGATCGCCGCCGGCGAGATAGAAGCGGGTCTCGTCGTGCTGCCGGTCGAGGAATCGGGGCTGCGCATCACCCCGCTCTTCCGCGACGAGGTGCTCTACGCATCCGCACACCGTCGCCCCGCCGACGGCCCCGTGACGACGTCAGAGGTGTCGTCGGCGAAGCTCGTGCTCTACGACGCCTACGCCGCGTGGAACGACCCCACGCGACGGCAACTTCTCGCTCGGGCGCGACTGGAGGGGCTCACCATCGAGCCGGCGATCGAGGTCGAACACGTCGAGACGGCGATCAGCCTGGTCGCCACCGGCGCCGCCGACACGATCGTCTCGCGAACGATCGCCGAGTCGCCCTCGTTCCCGCCGGGGGTCGCCGTCACCCCGTTCGCCGATCCGATCTACGACACGATCGCCCTCGTGCAGCGCGACGGCGCCTACCTCTCACCCGCGACGCGCCGGCTCGCGCAGCTCGCCCAACAGCTGCTGATGGCCAGGGTGGGCGACCATGCCGGCCGCTCCCCCGCCTGACCTCACGCGTAGAGGTCGGGACGGCGGTCGGCGAAGAGGTCGTTGCGAGGTGGCAGACCTTTGTCACCGCGCAACGAGATGGTCGTCGCGGCGATGCCGTCGACGTCTGCGGATGCCGCGACCCAGCCGTCCTCGTCGATGACCGCGGTGCCGCCCGTCCACGGCACCCCCCTCTCCACGCCGCGACGATCCGCGATGACGGTGGCCAGGCGTGAGGACCGTGCCGCCGCCATGGCCTGGATCGTCTCCGGGGCGCGCTCTCCTTCCGGGCGCGCGACGAGCGGCCAGTTCACCGGCAGCGCCAGCACGTCCGCACCGGCCAGCGCGAGCCGCCGCGGAACCTCGGGGAACTCGTTGTCGTAGCAGATCGCGACGCCGAGACGCCCGACGGGTGTCTCGAACAGCGCCCCCGCAGCATCCCCGGTGCGGAAGAAGTCCGCCTCCATCCCCCAGAGGTGCGCCTTGCGGTAGTCACCGATGCGCTCGTCTCGGGTGAGGACGGCGGCGGTGTTGTACAAATGCTCTCCGTCTCGCTCGGCGTACCCCACGACGGCGACCGCCCCGCGCGGCAGCGCGGCGGCGAGGTCGCGCCACCGCGGATCGTCGCGGGCGACGGATGCGGCGAAGGCCTCGGCGCGATCGGCGAACACGTATCCGCTCGTGGCGAGTTCGGGCACGACGATGAGACCCGCGCCGTCACTGCCCGAGCGGAGCACGGCGTCGCGGATACGCGCGAAATTGCCGGCGACCTCGCCCACACGAATGTCGGGCGAGGTCGCGGCGACCCTGAGAGTACGTGTCATACGTCGGGGGAGGAGATCAGTCGTCCTCGGTGGCCGTGATCATCACACCGACCGGTGCGAGGTATCCGTTGGGGTCGATCATCCAGTCGGCGTCGCGGGCGGCGTCGACGACCTCGGGCGCCCAGTCGATGTAGACACGGTCGTCGCCGGAGTTGACGACGAGGAGTTCTCCGTGGCCCGACTCCCCCGCCTCGATGCAACGGAACGCCCGCCAGGCTCCGACGGGCACCGAGAACGAGTCCGAGGGACCGATCTCCACGGTGGTGGCCGGGTCGCCGTTGAGAGTGACGGCCCACCGGCCGGACTTCACCAGCAGTGCCTGCGTCTTGTCGTGACGGTGGCGAAGGATTCCCTCGTCCTCCGCCGCGCGGACCCATGCCATGTTGAACGAGTGGGGCTCGTGGATGCGGGGCACCTGGCGCCGATCCTCGCTCATGCCGTACCCGATGGCCAGGCTGAGCTCGGCGCCACCGCCGGGGAGACTGGCGCACAGCAGGGCGTTGCTGCTGTAGACGCGGTCGCCGGGCTGGATGACGCGGCCGCGCATCTGCTCGACCGAGTAGGTGCTGAGTTCGTCGACGTACTTCTGCTGGATCGGCTTGATCAGCGAGACGCCCTCGGGGAGCACATCACCGGCGACCGTGTCGATCAGCTGGTTGTCCGCCGTCAGGTGCAGGCCGTAGGACTCCGCCTCCTTGAGCACGGAAGGGCCCCAGATGATGCCGCCCGTCACGTCGCGACCCAGCACGGTCCACAGGATGCCGTCGTCAGGACCCTCGTTCGTGAAGCCGCGGAAGATCCACGTGGGGATCGAGATGATGTCGCCGTCGGTGCTGACGTACTCGCCCTGCTTGCCGTCGATCCCCCAGCGCAGCCGGAACTCGCCGCCGAGGTTCACGAACACCTCGGCGGTGAAGTGCAGGTGGAGGTTGTTCGAGATGCCCTTGGGCATGCCCGCGGCACCGGTGTTGAATCCGTGTTCCTCGGTGAGGTTGATGACCTGACCGGCATTCTGCGAGACGCCGCCACCGATGAAGGCGTAGTTCTCCTTGCGGTCGGAGCCCGGGGTGCGGCAGTCGATGAAAGCCGCGTTGTGGGGCGCCCAATCCGTCTTGCGGATCGTGCGACGCTCGATCTCTGTTTCATCGACGGTGACGTCTTGGCTCAGATGATCGGTGCTCATTTTCGTCTTCTCTCTCTGTGTCGTGCGAATCAGTAGATGTTGGAGGGGCCGACGCTCTCGTCGCCGCGCATGCCGGCGATCTGGGCGCGAAGGGCGATGTCGTCCCAGAGCCGTACCTCTTTCGTCAACGCCCCCTTGTGGAACGTGAACTGCGAGATGCCCAGCAGGTCGACGGGCTTGCCCGTGAGGGGCCCGTAGTTCGGCTTGCCGGAGTAGTCGCCGACGAACTTCCACGTGACGGCCACGCGCAGGCCCGCGTAGCGGACGTCGTAGTTGGTCTGGATGTCGCGGATCTCGAACTGCCCGGCCGGGAAAGCCTCAAGGAAGCGCAGCAGGGAGCGGCGGTAGCCCTCGGGCCGGATGACGAGGCGGTTGCCGACGGTCAGGAGGACGAGGTCGCGCTCGAAGTACTTCTCGACCTTCTGCAGGTCACGGTCGTTCCAGACCGTCTGGATCATGTCGATCACGGTCTCGACCTCTGAGCGGTGATCGTCGGCGCGCGGACCCGAATCACCCCGGGCGATCGGGTCGACGGGGGCGGGTTCCGTCCACGACCCCGTGTAGCCCCGGAAGGCCTGGGCACGGGCGAGCTCGTCGAGGTCGTCGCCGCGCTCGAGCGCCCCGGCGAGGGTGTCGCGCACGACCCACTCCTCGACCATGCGGCCTCGTCGGTAGAGGCAGTTGGCGATGGTACGGCTGTACTCCGGCGCCTGCAGGTGACCCGACAGCACCAGGTGCGAGCTCAGGAACGCGTCATCGCCGCGCGCCTCCCAGATGACGTCTTCGGCCTGGCCGGTGCGATCGGGCGTCGCCGAGATGCGCATGAGAGTGCCCTCGATCACCTCGTCGCGCGACGTCGAGGTTCCGTAGGCCCCGTGCACGATCGAGTCCGGTTCATAGTTCTCGCGGATGTAGCTGATCGAACGGTCCACCCAGATGAGGTCGGTGACCTCGCGGATGAAATCGTCGGGGTCTGCATACGGCTGGTAGGCCACCGGATCGAGAGGCACGCGTGAACTCCTTGGGGTTGGTCCCGGCCGCGTCTTGCGTGGCGGGCGGGGTGTCGTTGTTGGCAGTGTATGCGTATGCACAACAAGCCCGCAAGGGGATGTCAGCGCATGCGCTGACCGGGTTCCGGCGTCAGCGACGAGGCGCGACCGCCAGGGTTCGACGCTCGACGAAGGAGGTCGGGAACTCGACGTGCGAGACGTCGGCGTCGGGGTCTTCGATGCGCCGGGCCATGAGCTTCGCCGCCTCTCGTGCCATCTGTGTGAAGTCGTACGCGATCGTCGACAACTCGATGATCGGCCACGCCGCGGGGGGCAGGTCGTCGAACCCGATGATCGACACGTCATCGGGCACAGCGACCCCCGCCCGTCGGGCGGCGTTCAGCGCGCCGTAGGCGACGACGTCGTTGCCGCAGAAGATGAGGGTGGGCGGATCGGGGAGGGCGAGCAGCTCCGTGGTCGCGGAGTCTCCGCAGGCGGTGTCGAACTTGCCGCGACGGACGAATGCGGGATCGAGCGCCACCCCGCGCTCGGCGAGCGCGGCCCGCAACGCCACCTCGCGCGTCTGCGCGGTGCTGGTGTTGCTCGGACCGAGCACCGCCCCCACCCGCCGGTGGCCGAGTTCGACAGCGCGCCTCACGGCGTCCGAGAAGCCTGCCATCGGCGAGACCACCGTCGCGTCCGCGTCGACGAAGGCGGCCGTCCGGTTGAAATAGACGAACGGCAGACCGCGGTCGCGCAACCGCAACGGGGCCACCGAATCGACGGTCGCCGTGGCGAGGATCACCCCGTCGAGCCCGTTGGCGATGAGCCGCTCTGCGACCGTCTCGTTGTCGGCCGTCTCGGTGTGGAGCACGAGCTGATAGCCCATGCCCTCCAGCTCGTGGTGCACCGGCGCGATGATGTGGGAGTAGAACTGGTTGCCCAGATCGGTGACGAGCAGACCGATGCGCCGCGTGCGCCCCGACGAGAGGGCACGGCCGGCCTCGCTGGGGACGTAGCCCAGAAGGTCGGCGGCCTCCCTGACGCGCTTCTTCGTCTCGGACGAGACACGCGGGTCGTCGCGGAGCGCTCGAGAGACGGTCGGCTGCGAGACACCCGCGAGCCGGGCGACGTCTCTGCTGGTGACAGCCATTGCACCCCCTGCGGTCTCGCCACGACGCGTCAAAGTCTATCCGACCGCTTGACCTGTCCATGCATACGCAGTCATGATGAGCACATACGTATGCACGAGAGGATGCACCGATGCCCCTTTACTTGAAGAGCGCCCCGACGAAATCGTTCACCGACACCGCGCAGACCGACGTCGCCGCCCGGGTGGGCTCGATCATCGCCGACATCCGCTCGAACGGCGATGAGGCCGTCCGCCGCTACGCCGACCAGTTCGACAAATGGACCGCGGAGTCCTTCCGTCTCGACGACGCGCAGATCGCCGAGATCATGGACACCCTCGATCAGCAGGTGATCGACGACATCGTCTTCGTCCAGACCCAGGTTCGCCGGTTCGCGCAGGCTCAGCGCGACTCACTCACCGACATCGAGATCGAGACCCTGCCCGGTGTGCACCTCGGACAGAAGCATGTCCCCGTGCAGGCCGCGGGCGCCTACATCCCCGGCGGCAAGTATCCCCTGACGGCCTCGGCGCACATGACGATCATCACGGCGAAGGTCGCGGGGGTCCCCCGCGTGGTGGCGTGCACGCCGCCGATCCGCGGTGAGATCCCCGCGGCGACCGTGGCGGCCATGAAGCTGGCTGGCGCGGACGAGATCTACATCCTCGGCGGAGTGCAGGCGGTCACGGCGATGGCGGTCGGCACCGAGACGATCGACCCGGTCAACCTCATCGCCGGCCCGGGCAACGCCTACGTCGCCGAGGCGAAGCGTCAGCTCTTCGGCGAGGTCGGCATCGACCTCTTCGCCGGTCCGACCGAGATCCTCATCGTTGCCGATGACGACGCAGACCCGTTCTTCACCGCGGTCGATCTGCTGTCGCAGGCCGAGCACGGCCCGGAGTCGCCCGCCGTGCTCATCACCACCTCGCAGACGCTCGGCGAGAAGGTGATCGCCCACATCGAAGCCCTGCTGCCGGGGATGTCGACGAGAGACTATGCGGAGCCCGCCTGGCGTGACTGGGGTCAGGTGATCGTCGTCGACGACATCGACGAGGCCTACGAGCTGGCCGACTCCTTCGCGTTCGAGCACGTGCAGATCTTCACGAAGGAGCCCCGCGAGGCCCTCACCAAGATGCACGATTACGGAGCCCTCTTCCTCGGCGAGAACACGTGCGTGTCGTACGGCGACAAGGTCATCGGCACCAACCACGTGCTCCCGACCCTCGGCGCGGCCCGTTACACCGGCGGACTCTGGGTCGGAAAGTACCTGCGCACGGTCACCTACCAGGAGATCGTCGAGCCGTCCTCCTCGGCCCTCCTGGGAGAGGTGTGCGGACGTGCGGCGCGCGTGGAGTTGTTCGAAGGACACGCCCGTTCGGGCGACGCGCGCGCGTGGCGACACGGCGGCGCCACCTTCGGGTGGATCGACGAGAGCGTGGGCGCGGAGACCGGCGCCCGATGACCGACCTCGGCGGCCGCACCGCGGTGATCACGGGCGGCGGAAGCGGACTGGGGGCGGCCATCGCCACGGCGCTGCACGAGGCGGGCGCCGAGGTCGTCGTCGTCGGCCGCGATCCGTCGAAGCTCGACGCGATCGTCGACCGGTTGGGGACGAAGGCGCGGCGCGTCGTCTGCGACGTCGCCGACCCTTCGTCGGTCGACCGACTGCGCGATGCGCTGGCCGACACCGAGATCTCCATCCTCGTCAACAACGCGGGCATCGCCGGTCCTGTCGCCGCTCTCACCGACATCTCGGTGGAGCAGTGGGACGAGGTCTTCGACATCAACGTCCGCGGCACGTTCCTCATGTGCCGGGCCTTCCTGCCCGCCATGACCGCCCGCGGCTCCGGCGACGTGATCAACATCGCGTCGGTGTCGGGAAAGCGGCCGCTGGCCCACCGGACGCCCTACACCGCCTCGAAGATGGCCGTCCTCGGGCTCACGTCCACTCTCGCCTTCGAGGTGGGTCCGGCCGGCGTCAGCGTCAACACCCTCTCGCCGGGTCCGGTCGCCGGGCCTCGGATGGAGCGCAACTTCCGCCTCGAGGCGGAGCGCTCGGGGAGCACGGTCGACGACGCGGAAGCGGCGTTCGTCTCGCGCGCGGCGCTGGGCCGGATGGTCACCGAGGAGGAGGTCGGCGGCGCCGTCGTGGCGATGCTCGGCATGTCGGGCATGTGCGGTGCCGACATCGACCTGTCCGCCGGGATGGTCGCGTGATGCCCGAGTCTCTGCGCGCTCGCGCGCTGGCCGGCGAGCGCCTCCTCGGCGTTCTGCTGCGCATGCCCGCCGAGGAGCTCGTCGAGATGACCGCGGTCGCGGGCTACGACTTCGTGTTGATCGACTGCGAGCACGGCCCGGCCGACCTTCTCGCCCTCCGCCAGCACATCGCCGCGGCCGGCCTTCACGGCGTTCCCGTGATCGTCCGCGTCGGCGAAGGCGACGGGGGCTCGATCCTCCGGGTGCTCGACCAGGGAGCGGTCGGGGTCGTTGCGCCGCATCTGGACGACGCCCGCGACGCCGCCGCGCTCGTCGCCGCGGCGCACTACCCGCCGCTCGGAGCCCGGGGGTTCGCCACCTACAGCCGCGCCGGTCGCTTCGGTGAGGCCGACGCGGCGGCTCACAAAGACTGGTTCCTCCAGAACACCCTCGTGATCGGCATGATCGAATCCCCCGCGGGGGTCGCGGCGGCCGCAGACATCGTGGCGACACCCGGGCTCGACGGGATCATGATCGGCCCCGCCGACCTCGCCGCGTCGTCGCATGCCGACGACCTCCCCGTCGCCGAAGCCTCCGCCCGCGTCAACGCGTCGATCGCGTCGGCGGGGAAGCTCCGCATGGACATCGTGGGGACGACGGATGCTGCGACCGCCGCGTTCGACGACGGAGCGCACCTGGTCGTCTACAACCTGGCCCACGCCCTCATGAGCCACTTGCGTACGCTGCTGACCCCGCGGGGGTGAGGCGCCGGTCGCGCCACGAACGGACGAGGGCGCCGAAGGCGGCCGGCTGCACGAGGGGCAGCAGGTGCCCCGCATCCAGTGACACCACCCGCGCACCCCTGACCTCGTTCGCGATCTCGACGTGGAATGACGGGGGGCACACCGTGTCGTGCGCCCCCGACACCACGAGGGTCGGCACGCGGACGGCCCGAAGGCCCGGTCGCTGGTCGGTGCGCGTCTCCTGCATCAGCAACTGCGCGCGCAGGGTCTCCGCTCCCGTCGACTCTCCCATCGCCGCGGTGCGCGCCACCAGGTCGGGCCGATCGGCCACGGTCCGGGGTGTGAGCAGCGCGTCGATGATCGACTCCTGGAGCGACCGGGCGGATTCGCCGCGGTCGAGCCGATCGATCCAGCCCCGCCACGATCGTCGCTGCTCGTCGGTCGGCGCCTTGGCATTGGTCGACACCAGGCACAGCCCGGCGACACGGGAGGGCGCCCGGGCGATCAGCGCCATCGCCACGATCGCCCCCAGCGACAGCCCGCCCAGCGCGAACATCGGGGGCAGCGTATCGAGCAGGTGCTCGACCTGGGCGTCGATGGATTCCTCGGTCAGCTCGGGAGTGAGCGCATCGTCGAGACCGCACCCCGCCCAGAGGTCGGCCGTGCAGTTCATCCCCGCCAGGAGGACGAGCGGCACGGCCGACACCCCGCTCAGCCCTTCACCGCGCCGTCGCTGAGCCCGGCGACGAGGTACTTCTGCGCGATGAATGCGATCACCACCACCGGAATGGTCAGGAGGATGGAGGCCGCTCCCGCCTGTTGGAGCATCGGCAGCGTCTGGCCCAGCTGCGTGGCGATGAAGACCGGCACCGTCTTCGACGACGAGTCCGTCAGAACGAGCGCCGTGAGGTACTCCTGGAACGCGAACAGGAAGACGAAGATCCCGGCCGTGAGGATTCCCGGGCCCATCAGCGGAATCATCACGCGACGCAGCATCCCGATCCTGCTGCATCCGTCGATCATCGCGGCCTCGTCCAGTTCGCGTGGGATCTCGGCGAAGAAGTTGCGCAACAGCCAGATCGTGAACGGTTGATTGATCGCCACGAGTGCGATCGCCAGGGCGAACGTCGTGTCGTAGATCCCGAGTGCGCGGCTGATGTCGTACATCGGCAGCACCACGGCGAACCGTGGGAGAGCTCGGAAGATGAGGGCGAGCACGAGGAGAAGGGCGGAGACGTAGCTCGGGAACCGCGACAGCGCATACGCCGCGGGGATGCCGATGATGAGCGCGACGACGGTCGAGACCACGGCCACCACGACGGTGTTCACGAGGTAGTCGGCGAAGTACGTCGTCTGCCACAGGTCGACGAAGGCCTGAACCGTCGGCTCGTACCCCCACACCACCGGCGGATTGGCGAAAG
Organism: Microbacterium sp. Gd 4-13; assembly: GCF_003095395.1. Classification (GTDB taxonomy): domain Bacteria; phylum Actinomycetota; class Actinomycetes; order Actinomycetales; family Microbacteriaceae; genus Microbacterium. The sequence continues at coordinate 212,818 of NZ_QEIJ01000002.1, read as the reverse complement.
CCACGTTGGTGGGTTTCGTGACCGAGAGGGTCATCCAGATGAAGGGGCTGAGCATCACCACGCAGAGGATGGCGAGCAGGAGCCCGGTGACGATGGGCGGACGCCCCCAGCGACCGCGGCGCCGGCGGGGCCCCTTGCCTTCGATATCTCCGGTGGTGATGGCACGGGTGGAGAGTCCGTCACTGGTGAGCGTCATCGTGCGACCCTCGCTTCCTTGAAGATGCCGCGGATGAAGGGAATGAGCATGACCAGGATCAGCCCGATCGTGAGGACGTTGATGGCACTGCCGAGTCCGAGGTTCTGCGCTCCGTCGGCGAAGGCCACGGAGTAGACGTAGAGCATGATCGACTCGTTGCCGATCGCCGCGGCCTGTGGCGACAACGGGATCAGGTTGTCGAACATGCGCAGCACGTCCATGATCGAGATCAGCGTGACGAACCCGACCACGCCCCTGATCGTCGGGATGATGACGTGAAGGTGGGTCTGCAGACCGTTCGCCCCATCGATTCTCGCGGCCTCTTTGAGCTCGGCCGGCACGCCCTGCAGGCCCGCCAGGATGATCAGCATCGCGAAGGGCAGCATGTGCCACACGGTGTTCGAGATCACGAGGATCGCGTTCGGCACCTGATCGGTGAACCACAGCACCTGGCTGCCGCCCAGGAGACCGATGAAGCGATTGGCCACGCCTCCGAAGTTGTCGTCGAACAGCCACGAGTAGGCGACGGCGCCGACGAGGTTCGGCAGCACGTACGACACCAGCATGATGCCGAGCACCAGCGGCCGAGAGGTGGTGAGCCGGTTGATGCCGGTCGCGATGATGTATCCCAGAACCAGCAGGATGGCCGTCGTGATGACGGTGACGACGACCGTGAACAGCGCCGCCTTCCCGAACCGCACGTCGGTCAGGGCGTCGGCGAAATTGGCGAGACCCACGAAGGTGCCGGGGGTGCCGTAGCGGACGCTCTCGAAGCTCCACTGGATCGTCCGCACCAGCGGGATGACCAGCAGCCCCGCCATGATGAGGAAACTCGGAGCGAAAAGCAGCCAGAACTCGCGCGCTTTCATGGGCGTTACTCCCTTCGCCGGAGTGCGGCCCGGACCAGGATCCGGGCCGCACTCGTCGGTGGTTGTGGGTGGACGTCGATCAGCCGACGAAGGCTTCGCCCGCGGCCTGCATCTGCGCCATACCCTCGTCGACCGACACGTTGCCCGCCAGGATCTGGACGAGGATCGGACGGATCTCGTTCGTCAGGTCGGCGAGCACCGGCGAGACGACGGGCGGCATCGCGGCCGCGATCGACTCGTTGGCAGCCTCGCCGTAGGGCGAGTTCTCGGCGGTGACCATACCCTCGCGCGCCGGGTAGGCCGCGGGGACGGATGCTGTCGATGCCTCCTCGCTGACGGCCGAGGCCATCATGACGAACAGCATGTCGTGGTCGAGCTCGGTGTTGAAGGGGATCGACCACCCGTCGATGGAGAGACGGTTGTACGCGTATTCGGCGGAGCTGGTGAGCTTCGGCGGTCCCGCGAAGGCGAACGAATCGGCGAGGTTGCTGTTCGTATCGAGGGTGAGGTCGCTCATGCGTCCGGAGAACATGATCGACATCGCCGCGGTGCCGTTGTACATCTGCTGCTGCACCTTGGGCTGGTCGAAGGTGGTGACCTGCGGGTCCATGTACGGCTTGAGCGCCAGCATTCCCTCGAGCGCCTGCTGCGCCTCGGGGGTGTCGAGCGTGACATCGCCGGCGTCGTTGACGAAGTCGGCGCCCAGCGAGTTCATCGCCGCCTGGAAACTGGTGGACACGTCGGAGGTGGCGAGCCACGGCAGTGCGATGGGGTAGTCCATCTTGCCCGCGGCCTTGATCTTCTCGGCAGCCGCGATCATCTCGTCGAACGTGGTCGGCACCTCGATGCCGAGCTCCTCGAAGATGTCGGTGCGGTACGCCATGACGAACATCTGCGCCTGCATCGGCAGGGCGTAGAGCTCGCCGTCGAACGACATTCCGGTGCGCATCGACTCGCTGATCTTGTCGAGACCGTAGTCGGCGGCGTACTTGTCGTACAGGTCGTTCAGGGGTACGAGCTTCTCGTCGGTGGCGAGGCCGGGGATGACGAATCCGTAGGTTTCGATGATGTCGTAGGTGCCGGTGTCACCCGCCAGGGTGGCGGTCGTCTTGGTGACCTGTCCACCGAAGTCGATGGGGTCGTGCTTGACGGTGACATCGTCCTTGGAGCAACTCGACACCATGGTGTCGGTGAACGGGTCGATGGCGGAGGAGTTGTAGGCGAGCACGTTGACGGTGGTCGCCGAATCGGGGGCTGTGTAATCGCAAGTGACCTCGGTGGCATTCGCGTTGCCGGTGCGGCTGCCGGCGCCGCATCCTGCTAGAGCGAGTGCACCCACGGCCGCCGCAACGATGAGGGCGAATGCGCGCTTCTTGGTGGATGACATGGCCACACCGTATACGTATGCATACCGCTTAGGGAAGCCTAATTCACGCGAAATCTTTCGACACCCGGCTGTAACATGAATACGTATAAGCTCACCGCGGCGAGCACAAAGCGCATCGCGGGGCGCACCTGCACCCCCCGACCACTCGTCCGGGCCGGGCTCGGTGACGGGGTTCAGGACTGCTGGGCGGCCGCCTCGTTGCGGTGGTGGCGGATCACCTCGGCGACGACGAAGTTGAACCATTTCTCAGCGAAGGCGGGATCGAGGTCGGCGTCTTCGGCGAGCCTCCTGAGGCGCGCGATCTGCTGCTCCTCGCGTGTCGGATCCGACGCCGGCATGTCGTGCTTGGCCTTGAGGACCCCCACCTGCTTGGTGCAGCGGAAGCGCTCGGCGAGCAGGAAGATCAGAGCCGCGTCGATGTTGTCGATGCTCCCGCGGAGCCCCGCCAGAACCACGGCGGGGTCGGACTCGGTCGATGTGGGTTCGGTCATGGCTTCCTCCGGCTTTGACGATACCGGTTGGCCGGGCGCACACCGCAGTGCCGCGTTCCCTGTGGTCGCGCCGCCGCAGCCCTAGAGTGTGACCCATGCGCGTCACCCCTAAGAAGTCCGCCTCAGACGCGGATCCGACCTCGCCCGGCGCCGACGGCGTGCACTCCGAGGGCCGCTCTCCGAACAAGCCGATCTGGGCCAATCTGGCCAGCCCCTTCGGCGTCGGATTCTTCATCACCCTCGGCGGACTCGCCGCGGTGCTGCTCGGGATCGCCATCTCGAACCTCTCGACGGTCATCATCTACGTCGCCTTCGCGCTGTTCGCCGCTCTCGGGCTCGACCCCCTGGTGCGGTTCCTCGGGCGTCGCGGGCTGTCGCGCGCGTGGTCGATCGTCGTGGTGTCGATCGCCTTCGCGGGGGTGCTCATCGGCATCCTGCTGCTGATCATCCCCACCGTGGTCCGGCAGGTCACCCAGTTCGTCACCGACGCCCCCGGGCTCGTCAGCGAATTCATGCGCAGCGACGTCTACCAGTGGCTCCAGGCGAACTTCGGCGACAGCGTGACCGACATCGTCGCCGACGTGCAGAAGTTCCTCACCGATCCCGGCAATATCGCCGCGATCGGCGGCGGCGTGCTCCAGGTGGGCATCACGATCGGTACCGGCATCTCCGGCGTCATCATCGTGATCGTCCTCAGCCTCTACTTCCTCGCATCGCTGCCGAACATGAAGACCGCGTTCGTCCGCCTCGTGCCGGCTCGCAACCGCTCGGGCGTCGCCGATATGACGGAGCAGATCACCGATTCCGTCGGCGGGTACCTCATGGGCATGGTGGTGCTGGCGTTCTGCAACGCGGTCGTCGCGTTCTTCCTCCTCCTCTTCCTCGGCTTCCCGTTCCCCGCGCTGATGGCCGTTGTCGCGTTCTGCATCACGCTGATCCCGCTCGTCGGTTCGGTTCTCTTCTGGGCGATCGGAACCGTACTCGTCCTGTTCGTGGATCCGATCGACGCGCTCATCTTCGCCGGCATCTACCTCGTGTACATGCAGCTCGAGGCATATGTGCTCACACCGCGCGTGATGAACCGCACCATCTCGGTGCCCGGAGCGCTCGTCGTCATCGGAGCGCTGGTCGGCGGAACACTGCTCGGACTCCTCGGAGCCCTCGTCGCGATCCCCGTCACCGCGTCGATCCTGCTGATCGTGAAGCAGGTCGTCGTGCCGCGCCAGGACGCGAAGAAGTAGCCGTCGCGCACGCGCCACCGCCGGAGAACGTCACCGTCGTCGGAGCGTGCGAGGCCGATTCTCCGACCTCGGCGTGGATCTCCGACGTTCGGTCAGCGTGTCGGCAGCAGGCAGGTCGGGGTCGGAGCCGCAGTGCGGTGACGGACACGTCCCGGAATGCCGGTGCGCTCGTCGATGAGGAGCGAGACGACCTCGCTCGCCCGCTGGCCGGCGACGAGGAGGGTGTCGCGCACCACGACATGGTTGCGCGGCCAGTGCGTGCCCGCCTCCACGAAAGCGAGCGGCACGAGACCGCTGCCATCTCCGGTGATGCGCACGACGCCGAGCGCGTCGCTTCCGCGTACCCCCGCGTAGAGCATCTCGCGGTCATGGCTCGGGGTGATCTCGGCGGCGGTGTCCGACCCGAGCTGCACGTCGGGCGACAGCGAGACACCGGAGACGATGCGCCACACCCCGTCGACGCCCGCGCGCAGGGCGAACACCTCGCAACTGAGCTCGGTGAGCACGTACAGATGCCCGCTCGGGTGCCAGACGGTGTGCCGGGGGCCGCTCCCCCGGGGGAGCACGACCTCCTGCACCAGCCGAAGCCCGCCCGTCGTCGCCCGCCAGAAGCGCACGAGGTCGAGCCCCATGTCGGTGGTGGCCACAAGGCCTCCGCCGAGGAAGACGCTCTGGTGAGCCCGGGAGGGGCGCGGCTCGGAGGGGCCGTCGGATGCTGCGCCGTCGCCCGCCGTCGGAGGCTCCGCCGCATCCGGCTCGTCGTGATCCGGAACGAGGTGCGCGAACTCCGCACCCGCGGCCTCCCGCAGCGCTCGGGTCGCGGCAGCGAGGTCGCTCACCGGCGAAGAGGCGACCGCCGCGGGGGCGTCGGGTCCGAACGGATCGCTCGCGGCGGGGGCGATCCAGGGCGACGAGGGCCGCCCCTCCGCATCCAGCGCCATCCGCACGACGCGCCCGTCGTTCCAGCAGCTCGCGAGGAGGAAAGCGCCGTCGGGTGAGACGCCGACGTGGCACACCGCCGAGCCCGCCTCGACGGGACGCCCGTGGCGCGCGAGAGTCGTCTCGCCGGTGAGGCGGTACGCCTGCACCGTGCCGTCGCCTTCGAGGGCGGCGTAGAGCACGTCGAGCGAGGGGTGACGGGCGATCCACGAGGGTGAGCCGGGCTCGACGACGGCCGTCGGTCCCAGCCCGAGCGGGCCGGAGGCCCAGGGTGAGTCGGCCTCGCCCGCCTGCAGCAGCCCGATGCCTTCGGCCTCGCCCTTGCCGCTCGCGGAGTACCCGCCGACCCAGAGGCGCATCAGTCGACCAGAGGCGTGCGCACGATCACGGCGTCGCGGGCGGCGCCGACTCCGATGACCGAGATGCGCGTGCCGCTCATGCCCTCCAGCGCGAGCACGTAGTCCTGCGCCTCCCTCGGGAGGTCATCGAAGGTGCGGGCACCCGAGATGTCGCTCTTCCAGCCCGGGAAGTACTCGAGGATCGGCTTCGCGTGGTGGAAGTCGGTCTGGCTCACCGGCACCTCGTCGAAGCGCACCCCGTCGACGTCGTAGGCGACGCACACGGGGATCTGCTCGAGACCCGACAGGATGTCGAGCTTCGTGAGCACCAGGTCGGTGATGCCGTTGATGCGCGTCGCGTACCGCGTGATCGGAGCGTCGTACCAGCCCACCCGGCGAGGACGCCCGGTGGTGGTGCCGAACTCGAAGCCGCGCGAGCGCAGCCATTCGCCCTGCTCGTCGAAGAGCTCGGTGGGGAACGGGCCTGACCCGACGCGGGTCGTGTAGGCCTTCACGATGCCGACGATGCGGTCGAGACGGTTGGGTCCGACGCCGGCACCGGTCGCCGCGCCGCCGGCGGTGGCCGACGACGACGTGACGAAGGGGTAGGTGCCGTGGTCGACGTCGAGCATGGTCGCCTGGCCGCCCTCGAAGACCACGACCTCGCCGGCGTCGAGCGCCTCGTTCAGCAGAAGCGAGGTGTCGGCGACCATCGGCCGCAGCCGCTCGGCGTACGAGAGCAGGTCTTCGACGATCTCGTCGACGGCGATCGCGCGCCGGTTGAAGACCTTCACCAGGAGGTGGTTCTTGCCGTCGAGGGCGCCCTCGACCTTCTGCCGCAGGATGTTCTCGTCGAAGAGGTCCTGCACGCGGATGCCGACGCGGTTGATCTTGTCGGCGTAGGCCGGACCGATGCCGCGGCCGGTCGTTCCGATCTGACGCTTGCCGAGGAAGCGCTCGGTGACCTTGTCGAGCGTGCGGTGGTACTGAGTGATGACGTGGGCGTTGGCGCTGACGCGCAGACGCGACGTGTCGAGGCCGCGGGCGTTCAGCGCCTCGAGCTCGTAGAAGAGCACCTCGAGGTCGACGACGACGCCGTTGCCGATGACCGGGATGACACCGGGCGACAGGATGCCCGAGGGCAGCAGGTGCAGGGCGTACTTCTCGTCGCCGATGACGACGGTGTGGCCGGCGTTGTTGCCGCCGTTGAACTTCACGACCCAGTCGGTGCGTTCGCCGAGGAGGTCGGTCGCCTTCCCCTTGCCTTCGTCGCCCCACTGGACTCCGACGATGACGATTCCAGGCATGGGCGCTCCTCGCGTCGATGGCACAGATCCGTCCCATTCTACCGAGGGGGCGTCGAACGCCGCCGCCCCCTCGCCCGGGGGCGGCGCGACGCCCGCCCCCTGCATGCGGGGGAATACATCGCGGTCGGCGCGCATTGCTCTTCGTGACGGTCGATTCGGCCGTCGACTCCCCCCGACCGAGAATGTTCGAACCATGGCCGCACCCGAAGACCACGCCCGCTGGCACGCCGCCCGAGAGCGCGCTGTCGCCTCGCCGACCGGCAACCTCTCCCTCGTGGAGACCCGCTGGACCGGCGAGCGCCCCGACATCGACGCCGCCCGATCCACAGCATCCGGCACCGTCGAGGTCACGCCGATCCAGCGCACCGCGATCGACGGCAGCGGCGCGGTCGAGCACGGCCTGCGGTTCTGGGACGCCGACGCCCCCGCGATCCGCGCGTTCGACCGCATCGACGCCTACCCCTACGACCCGACGTGGGTGCTCGAGGGCACCTTCACCCCGGTGGCGGAAGGCCGCACCGTGCCCTTCGAGCACATCCGCGACAACGGCGGCACCCGAGACCTCGTCGTCCCCGGTGACATCGCGCTGACCCTCGACGGGCGCGACTACACGCTCGCCGCCTTCGACGACGGCGGGAAGCTCCTGCTCGTCTTCGGCGATGCGACGAACGGCGACGAGACGTACGGCGCCGGCCGGTTCCTCTTCGTGGAGCACCACGCCGACGACCCGCAGCGCGTGATCCTCGACTTCAACCGCGCGTTCGTGCCGCCGTGCGGTTTCTCGGCCCAGTACAACTGCCCCCTGCCTCCCGCCTCGAACCGGTTCCCCGTTCCGGTCCGCGCCGGGGAGAAGACCGTCGTCTTCCGCGACGGCTTCGACATCTACGCGGCCTGAGCCGCACCCGAACCACAGCACCCTCCCACCGCACCCTGGAGTCACCCCCATGAGAAGACCCCTCATCGCCGTGTCGGCGACCCTCGCCGCAGCGCTCGTCCTCGCCGGCTGCTCTACCGGCGGCGGCACGAGTGCCGAGAGCTCCGACGACGCGACCATCGCGATCGGCTCGCTGTACGAACCGCAGAACCTCAGCAACACCCAGGGCGGCGGCCAGGGCGTCACCGAGGCGTTCAACGGCAACGTGTACGAGGGCCTCTACAAGCTCACGGACGACGGCCAGGTCGAACCCCTCCTCGCCGAGGGCGAAGATGTCAGCGACGACGGCCTCACCTACACGATCACCCTGCGCGAGGGCGTCACCTTCCACTCCGGCAAGGCGCTCACGTCGGCCGACGTGAAGGCGAGCGTCGAGGCGGTCACCGCCGACGACTCGCAGTCGGCTCGCAAGTCGAGCTTCGCCACCATCGCCGACATCGCGACCCCCGACGACCAGACCGTGGTCTTCACGCTCTCGCAGCGCTCGATCTCGTTCCTCTACAACCTCAGCTACGTCTGGATCGTCAACGCCGAGGCCGGCGACCTGACGCAGGACGAGGACGGCACCGGCCCGTACACGCTCGATGAGTGGCGCCAGGGCAGCACCCTCACCCTCACGCGCTGGGACGAGTACTGGGGCGAGCCGGCGAAGAACGCCGAGGTCGTCTTCACGTACTTCACCGACGCCACCGCCGAGAACAACGCGCTGCTGACCGGCGAGATCGACCTCATCACCAGCGTGCAGAGCCCCGACTCGCTCACCCAGTTCGAGGGCAACGCCGACTACGTCGTCAGCGAGGGCACGTCGACCACGAAGGAACTGCTCGCGTTCAACGACCGCGTCGCCCCCTTCGACAACGCGCTGGTGCGCAAGGCCGTCTACTCCGCGATCGACACCCAGAAGCTCCTCACCTCGATCTGGGGCGACTACGGCACCCTCATCGGCTCGATGGTGCCCCCGACCGACCCCTGGTACGTCGATCTCACCCAGGTGAACCCCTACGACCCCGACCTCTCGACGCAGCTGCTGACCGAAGCCGGCTACGCCGACGGGTTCACGTTCACGCTCGACACCCCGAGCTACGACCCGCACCCGGCCGTCGCCGAGTTCCTGCAGTCGCAGCTGGCCGAGATCGGCATCACGGTCGAGATCAACACGATCAGCGCCGACGAGTGGTACTCGAAGGTGTTCAAGGAGCGCGACTTCACCGCCACGCTCCAGGAGCACGTGAACGACCGCGACGTCGTCTGGTACGGCAACCCCGACTTCTACTGGGGCTACGACAACGCCGACGTGCAGCAGTGGGTGTCCGAGGCCGAGCAGGCCCAGACCACCGACGAGCAGACCGAGCTGCTGAAGAAGGTCAACGAGCAGATCGCGGAGGATGCGGCTAGCGTGTGGCTGTACCTGTACCCGCAGATCGTGGTCGCCGGAAGCGACCTCAGCGGCTACCCCGTCAACGGCCTGAACTCGCAGTTCTTCGCCTACGACATCGTGAAGTCCTAGCCTTCGCGCCGCCCCGGGACCGTGAGGTTCTGATCACCTAGCTCATCCGTCGGGGGATGCTGCGGGCCGCTCGGCTCCGCAGCATCCCCCCACCCGTTCCCCTCCGAGATCCGATGCTCACCTACGTGCTCCGCCGCTCCGGGTTCCTCCTGGTGTCGCTGGTGGTCGCCCTCATCGTGATCTTCGTGCTGCTTCGGCTGCTGCCCGGCGATCCGGCGAACGCGTTGCTGTCGATCGACGCCACGCCCGAGCAGATCGCCGCCGCACGCGCCCAGGTCGGCTCCGACCAGCCGCTGCTGACGCAGTTCGCGACCTGGGCGGCGCAGCTCGTGCGCTTCGATCTCGGGGAGTCGTACATCAGCTCGCGGCCCGTCGGCCCCGAGATCGCCTCGCGCCTGGCGATCACGCTGCCCTTGACGCTGCTCGCCTTCGGGCTCGCGCTCGTCCTGTCGCTCGTCATCGGCATCACCGCCGCGGTGAAGGCCGACCGCTGGTACGGGGTCGTGCTGAGCGGCTTCTCTCAGCTCGGCGTCGCCGTGCCCGTGTTCTGGGTCGGTGTGATCCTCGTGTGGATCTTCGCTCTGCAGCTCGGACTCCTCCCCTCGGGAGGTTTCCCGCGCAGCGACTGGGAAGACCCGGCCGCCGCGCTTCGCGCCCTCACGCTCCCCGTCATCGCGATCGCGATCGTGATGAGCGCCTCGCTCAGCCGCTACGTGCGCTCGGCGACGCTCGACGTGCTCGGCAGCGACTACCTGCGCACTGCCCGCGCGGGCGGCGCCGGGATGACCGAGGCGCTGCTGCGCCACGGTCTGCGCAACGGCGCCGTACCCGTCGTCGCGGTACTCGGCGTGGAGCTGTCGACCACGCTCCTCGGCGCTGTCGTGGTCGAGAGCGTCTTCACGCTCCCCGGTCTCGGCAGCCTGCTGCTCACCGGAATCCAGCAGCATGACTACGCGAACATCCAGGGCGTGCTCGTGGTGAGCACCCTGTTCGTGCTGCTCGTCGGGTTCGCCGCCGACATCGCGCAGCGCCTCATCGATCCGCGCTTGCGCACGAGCGTCTCGGGCAACCGATGAGCGCCGTCGTCGAGCAGAACATCGCGGATGCTTCGCCCGCAGCATCCCGGCGACGCTCGATCACCCTCGTGGTCGGGATCGTGCTCACCGCCCTGGTCGTCGTCGTCGCGCTGGTGTCGCTGTTCTGGCTGCCCTACCCGCTCGACGACATCAGCGGGGGGCGGCTCGACGGACCGAGCGCGGCGCACCTCCTCGGCACCGACCGCCTCGGCCGCGACCTCCTGTCGCAGCTGATGGTCGGCGCCCGCATCGCACTGCTGGTCGGTGCCGGTGCGGTGCTCCTCGCCGGCGTGCTCGGAACGCTCGTCGGGCTGGTGACGGCGTTCTCGCGCCCCTGGCTCGACGACACGCTCTCCTCGGCCCTCGACGTCGTGATCGCGTTCCCCGTGCTGCTGCTGGCGATGCTCGTCGTCGCCGTGCAGGGCGCGTCGCTGTGGTCGGCGACCCTCGCGATCGGGCTGGCGATGTCGGCCGTCGTCGCCCGACTGACCCGCATCCTCGCCCGGCGTGTGCTGCAGGAGCAGTACGTCACGGCCGCCCGCACGAGCGGCACCCGTCTGCTCGGGATCGTGTGGCACCACGTGCTGCCCAACATCGCCCCCACCCTGGCGGTGAGCCTCGCCCTGCAGTTCGGCGTCGCCGTGCTGGCGGAGGCGAGCCTGTCGTACCTCGGCCTCGGCGCCCCACCGCCCAACGCCTCGTGGGGACGGATGCTGCAGGAGGCCCAGGGCACCGTGCTGAACGCCCCCGTGGGCGCGATCGCGCCCGGCCTCGCGATCGTCGCCCTGGTGCTGGGCGTCAACTTCCTCGCCGACGGCCTGCGCGACGTCGCCGATCCGACGAGACGGAGGGCGCGATGAGCCTCCTCGACGTGACGGGCCTGACGGTGAGGGCGGATGCTGCGCCCCTCGTAGACGACGTCTCTTTCACCCTCGACGCCGGAGACCGCGTGGGGCTGATCGGCGAATCGGGGTCGGGAAAGTCGCTGACCTCGCTCGCCGCGGTCGGGCTGCTGCCGACGTCGCTGAGCCTCACGGGCTCGGTGCGGCTCGACGGGCACGAGATCGTCGGCACCCCCGACGCGCGGCTGCGCGCACTCCGTGGTCCGGTTGCGCAGGTCGTCTTCCAGGAGCCGCTGACGGCGCTGGATCCGCTCATGCGCGTCGGGAAGCAGATCGCTGAGCCGCTGAGACGCCACCTCGACCTGCGCGGAGGTGCGCTCGGGGAGGCCGTCTCGACCGCGCTGGCGGAAGTCGCCCTGACCGACCCGCGCATCGCGCGTGCCTACCCGCACGAGCTCTCAGGCGGTCAGCGTCAGCGCGTCGCGATCGCGATCGCCCTCGCCGCTCGCCCTCAGCTGCTCATCGCCGACGAGCCGACCACCGCGCTCGACGTCACGGTGCAGGACGCCGTGCTGACCCTCCTCGAGAGACTCATCGCCGAGCGGGGCATGGCGCTGCTCTTCGTCAGCCACGACCTCGCCGTCGTCGCTCGGATGGTCGAGCGCATCGTCGTGCTGCAGCGCGGCGTCGCCGTCGAGGAGGGGCCGGTCGACCGCGTGCTGCGCGATCCGCAGCATCCGTACACCCGCGCCCTCGTCGCCAGCGCCCGTGCGCTCGACGCCGCCCTCGACCCCGACGTCGGAGGTGCCGAATGAGCGTCATCGAACTGCGCGAGGCCGGATTCTCGTACGGGTCGCGCACCGTGCTCGACGACGTGTCGATCGCCGTCGCCGAAGGCGAGTCGGTCGGCCTCGTCGGCGAGTCGGGCGCCGGGAAGTCGACGATCCTGCGCCTCATGCTGGGCCTGTCCGCCCCGCGCGACGGCTCGGTGCTCTTCGACGGGGCGCCCCTTGACCTCCGCGACCGGGCTCTGATGCGGCGATTCCGCGCCAGCGTGCAACCCGTATTCCAAGACCCGTACTCGTCGCTCGATCCGCGACAGCGCGTCGACCGGATCGTCGGCGAGCCGCTGCGCTCCCTCGGCCTCGCCCGCGGCGCCGACGCCGCATCCCGTGTCGAAGAGGCGATCTCCGCCGTCGGCCTCGACCCCGACACCCTCAGCCGGTACCCGCACGAGTTCTCCGGAGGCCAGCGTCAGCGCATCGCGATCGCGCGGGCGCTCGTCTCGCGCCCGCGCGTGCTGCTCGCCGACGAACCGGTCAGCGCGCTCGACGTCACGACCCGTGTTCAGGTGATCGACCTACTCGCCCGCCTCCGCCGCGAGAACGGCCTCACGCTGGTGATGGTCTCGCACGACCTCAGCGCCGTGGCCTCGGTCTGCGAGCGCACCGTGGTGCTGCAGCACGGGCGGATCGTCGAGGCGGGCGCGACGCGCAGCATCCTCTCCTCCCCCACGACGGCGTACGCCCGTCAGCTCGTCGCCGCGGTGCCGCGCCTGCCGCGCTGACCGACGGCACGTCGCGCCCCGGAGGTCGCGCCGACTCTCGGCCCTCGCCCCTCCTACCGAACCCGCCCCTTTCCGCCCGAACCAGCCCCCTCCTGCCCGTACTCGCGCCCTCCTGTCCGTACCCGCCCCCTCCTGCCCGTACTCGCCCCTTCCTGTCCGTACCCGCCCCTCCTGCCCGAACTCAGGATGGTTGGTCGAGCGCCCCCGCGGAGGCGCACATTTCCGGGGCCACCCGCAGGATGCGCCCCACCTCAGCCTGAGTACGGGCAAGGACCCGGGCGAGAAGGGCGAGAACGCACGGGCTGGACGGGATGGCGAGGCGGGCGGGACGGGCGGGACGGCGAGGCGGGCGGGAAGGCGACACGGCGAGGCGGGCGGGACGGCGGGACGGGCCCCGCGTCGCGTCAGGAGGTCGCGCCGACTCTCCGGTCTCGGCCCCCTCCCGCCCGTACTCAGGATGGTTGGTCGAGCGCCCCCGCGCAGGCGCACATTTCCGGGGCCACCCGCAGGATGCGCCCCACCTCAGCCTGAGTACGGGCGGGGACGCCGACGAGAAGGGCAAGGACGCACGGGCGGGACGGTGAGGCGGGCAGAACGGGATAGCGAGGCGGGCGGGACGGGCGGGACGGGCGGGACGGCGAGGCGGGCGGAACGGGTGCGGGACGGGCGCCGCGTCGCTTCGGGAGGTCGCACCGGCTCTCCGGTCTCCCCCCCCTCCTGCCCGAACTCAGGATGGTTGGTCGAGCGATCCCCGCGGAGGCGCACATTTCCGGGGCCACCCGCAGGATGCGCCCCACCTCAGCCTGAGTACGGGCGAAGTTCGCGACGGGACGGCGGCGGCACGGCGGCGGGACGGCGGCACGGCGGCACGGCGGCGGACGAGGCGGCGGCCGCTCTAATCTGGGAGCATGCGCACCCGCTTCGCCACCGTCTCTCTTGCCGCCCTTTCGCTGTTGGTCCTGGCGGGGTGCGCGAGCCCCGCGACACCTGCCGCGGAGCCGACCGCCGACGGCGCGTGCTCCTACGTCGCGGGCGGCCAGGCCGCCGCCGACGTCACCGCTCCTCCGGCCGAACCCGTCGCCGCGCAGAACGTGACCCTCGAGACGTCGGCCGGCGCGATTCCGATGACCTTCGACGCCGAGCGCACGCCGTGCACCGTCAACAGCTTCGTCTCGCTCGCCCAGCAGGGCTACTTCGACGACACCGAGTGCCACCGTCTGACCACCGCGGCGTCGGGCATCTACGTACTGCAGTGCGGCGACCCCTCCGCCACCGGCATGGGCGGCCCCGGCTACAGCTTCGACGACGAGCTCGACGGCAGCGAGACCTACCCCGCCGGCACCGTCGCGATGGCTAATGCCGGCCCCGACACCAACGGCTCGCAGTTCTTCCTCGTGTACGAGGACTCCCAGCTCCCCCCGTCGTACACCGTGTTCGGACAGATGGATGCTGCGGGGCTCGCGGTCGTGCGTGAGGTCGCCGCCGCCGGTTCCGACGGCGGCTCCGGCGACGGCGCCCCCGTGACGCCGGTCGTGATCACGGGCGTCACGGTCGACTGATCCGCGACCTGCGGGAACGACGAAGGGGACGGCCGGCAGGCCGTCCCCTTCGTCGTCGCTGCGGGGTCAGCGCCCCGAGCGCCGCTTGCTGAGCACGTCGAACGCGACGGCGAGCAGCAGCACGAGTCCCTTGATGACCTGCTGCCACGCGGCATCCACCGACAGGATCGACAGGCCCTGGTTGAGCACACCCATGACCAGACCACCGATGACCGCGCCGACGACCGTGCCGACACCGCCCTGCACCGCAGCACCACCGATGAAGACGGCGGCGATGGCGTCGAGCTCGAAGCTGGTACCGGCCGAGGCGACCGCGCTTCCGGCTCGCGCGGTGCTGACCACGCCGGCGAGTCCGGCGAGGAACCCCATGTTGACGAAGATGAAGAAGGTGACCCACTTCGTCTTGACGCCCGACATCTGAGCGGCGAAGAGGTTGCCGCCCATCGCGTACACGTGACGGCCGAACACCGTGCGGCTGAGCACGAACGAGTAAATGAGGATGAGCGCCGCGAGGATGATGAGGATGATCGGCGTGCCCCGGTTGTAGGCCAGCAGGTAGGCGACGTACATGATCGCGGCAACGGCGATGCCCACCTTGATCCAAGCTGACACGGCGCGCTCGCGGGGCAGTCCGAGCCGCCGCAGCGTCGCCCGGGTGCGCACCTGCTGGACCACCAGCGCGACGGCCGCGAGCGCCGCGATCGCGAAGGTGATGAGGTCGGGGGTTCCGGTGGTCGGCAGTGTGCCCGAGCCGATGGCGTTGAACTCCGCCGGCAGACCGCTGATCGTGCCGCCGGTGAGAAGCACGAGCGCGAGACCTCGGAAGACGAGCATGCCGGCCAGGGTCACGATGAACGCGGGTATGCCGACGAAAGCGACCCAGAACCCCTGCCACGCCCCGATCACCGCACCGGTGATGAGGGCGACCACGACGGCGGCCCACCAGGGCAACCCCCACGACTGCATGGAGAGCGCCGCGACCGCACCGACGACGGCGACGATCGAGCCGACGGAGAGGTCGATGTGGCCCGCGATGATGACGATCACCATGCCGATCGCGAGGATCAGCACGTACGCGTTCTGCTGAATGAGGTTGCTGACGTTGCCGGGGTAGAGCAGTCGTCCTCCGGTGAGCACCTGGAACAGGAGGATGATGATCGCGAGCGCGGCGAGGATCCCGTACTGCCGCATATCGATGCGCAGCCGTCGACGCGGCTTGCCGGGCCCGATCGGACCGGTCGGGGTGGCTTGCTCGGGCGCGGTGACGGTCACGGCTTTACTCCTTCGGGTCTGCCTGCGGTCATATGCCGCATCAGTTCTTCTTGCGTTGCGTCGGCACGGGCGATCTCGCCGGTGAGGCGGCCCTCGGCGATCGTGTAGATGCGGTCGGCGAGACCGATCAGTTCGGGCAGCTCGGACGAGATCACGATGACGGCCTTACCCTGCGCGGCGAGCTCGTTGATGATCCCGTAGATCTCGAACTTGGCCCCCACGTCGATGCCTCGAGTGGGCTCGTCGAGGATCAGCACGTCGGGACCCGAGTAGATCCACTTGCTGAGCACGACCTTCTGCTGGTTGCCGCCGGAGAGGAAGCCCGTGAGGGTCGACACCGACGGCGTCTTGATGTTCATCTGCTTGCGGTAGTCCTCGGCCACGGCGTACTCGCGGTTTCGGTCGATGACGCCGAGCCGGGCGAGCTTGCCCAGGGCCGCCGCCGACACGTTGACCGTGATGCTGCCGATGAGGTTGAGTCCGTAGCGTTTGCGGTCCTCCGTCGCGTAGGCGATGCCGTGGCGGATGGCCTCGTCAACGGTCTTCGTCGAGATCTCGACGCCGTCTTTGAACACCTTTCCCGAGATGTCGGTGCCGTAGGAACGACCGAAGATGCTCATCGCGAGCTCGGTGCGCCCCGCTCCCATGAGGCCGGCGAATCCGACGATCTCGCCGGCACGCACCGAGAACGACACGTCGTCGACGACCTTCCGGGTGGGGTCGACCGGGTGGTAGGCGTTCCAGTGCTCCACCCGGAACTTCTCCTCGCCGATCTGCGGATCGCGGTGGGGGAACTGGCTGTCGAGCGACCGGCCGACCATGTCGCGGATGATGCGGGTCTCGATGGCGTCGGAGTCTTCGACGGGGAACGCCTCGATGGTCGAGCCGTCGCGGATGACCGTGACGGTGTCGGCGATCGCCCGGATCTCCTTGAGCTTGTGCGAGATGATGATCGAGGTGATGCCCTGCCCGCGCAGGTGCTTGATGAGGTCGAGAAGATGGGCCGAGTCGTCGTCGTTGAGCGCCGCGGTCGGTTCGTCGAGGATGAGGAGCTTCACCCGCTTCGACAGGGCTTTCGCGATCTCGACGAGCTGCTGCTTGCCCACGCCGAGCTCGAGCACCTTGGTCGCCGGGCTCTCCTGCAGCCCGACGCGGGCGATGAGCTTCGCGGCCTCGGCGTTGGTCTGGTTCCAGTCGATCACCCCGCCGCGCGCGTTCTCGTTGCCGAGGAAGATGTTCTCGGCGATCGACAGGTAGGGGCTGAGGGCGAGCTCCTGGTGGATGATGACGATGCCGTCGCGCTCGCTGTCGTTGATCGACCGGTACGCCACCTCTTTGCCTTCGAAGGTGATCGTGCCGTCGAACGACCCGTGCGGGTACACGCCGCTGAGCACCTTCATCAGGGTCGACTTCCCCGCGCCGTTCTCGCCGCACACGGCGTGCACTTCGCCGCGCCTGACCTCGAGGTCGACGCCGTTGAGTGCCTTGACGCCGCTGAAGTCCTTCACGATGCCCTGCATCGTGAGAATGGCGTTGTTCATTCTGTCCCTTTGCTCGACGGACCCCGATCGGCGCCGGCGGGGTGGCCGACGCCGATCGGGGTGGGGTGATCAGAGTCCGACGTCGGACGCCTTCAGGAAGCCCGAGTCGATCAGGACCGACTCCACGTCGTCCTTGACGACGACCTGCGGGTCGAGCAGGTAAGCCGGAACCACCTTCACGCCGTTGTCGTAGGTCGTGTCATCGTTCGTCTCCGGCGTCTCGCCAGCGACGATCGACTTCACCATGGCCTGCACCTGGTCTCCGAGCTCGCGGGTGTCCTTCCAGACCGTCATCGACTGCTGGTCGTTGAGGATCGCCTGGACGTTCGCCTTGTCCGCATCCTGGCCCGTGATGATCGGCCAGTCCGAACCCGGGGTGTACCCGGCCGACAGCAGCGACTGCTCGATACCGAGGGCGAGGCTGTCGTTGGGCGAGAGCACGACCTGAACCTTCTGGCCGCCGGTGTAGAACGACTGCAGACGGTTGTCCATCTCGGCCTGGGCGTCATCGGAGCCCCAGCCGAGGATGCCGATCGACTTCCAGTCGTCGTTGGTCGCCGACAGCTTGCCCGAGGGGATGACCAGCTGGCCGCTCTCGACGTAGGGCTGGAGAACGTCCCACGCGCCCTGGAAGAAGAAGCCGGCGTTGTTGTCGTCGGGGCTTCCGGCGAAGGGCTCGAGGTTGAAGGGGCCGGCGCCGTCGGCGAGACCGAGCTGCTCCTCGATGAACTCGCCCTGCAGGGTGCCCACCTTGTAGTTGTCGAACGTCGCGTAGTAGTCGACGGCCTCGGTGCCGTTGATCAGGCGGTCGTAAGCGATGACCGTCACGCCCTGTCCCGCGGCATCTTCGAGCACCGGTCCGAGCGTCTCGCCGTCGATCGCGGCCACCACGAGGATCTTCGCGCCGCCGGCGACCTGGTTCTGGATCTGGCTGATCTGCTGATCGGTCTTGTTGTCGGCGTACTGGAGATCGACGGTGCAGCCGTCGCCCTCGAGCTTCGTCTTCAACCCTTCACCGTCGTTGATCCAGCGCTCCAGGCTGCGGGTCGGCATCGCGATGCCCACGTTGCAGTCCGTTCCGCCGGCGTCACCGCCCGTGCCTCCCGAGGTTCCGGCCGGTGCGCACGCGGCGAGGGAAGCGAGGAGGCCGCCCGTGACGACCAGGGTGATGAGTGTTCTGCCTTTGAACATGAGAATCCTTCCGAGGAATACGAGTCGGCGTCGACCCGCATCGCTCATCCCTCTCGAGTCCATCGAGGGGAATGGGAGACGCCGGTATCTGGTTCCGCAGACGACGCTGGCTTCCGGGTTGCTGCTTGTGGCGCACCGCCGATCCCGATTGCAGGACATACGTTGCGTGGGTCAACATACCCGCGGCGTGGAGGGCTCGTCACGCATTTTCTCCCTCCGTTCTGGTCACAACTTGGTATCGGCCGCGGCCCGGGCGGCTGGCGGCCGGGAGCGCTCCCGTTCGGAGCCGGGAACGGATGCTGCGCCACCGCCGCACGGGCACCCAACGCAGCATCCGCTCGCCCCTCAGATCGCGGGGCGCGCAATGCGGCGCCCGCGACAGGTTTTGCGAACTGACAGTACGAACCGGTGTGCGCAGTCGCAGGAATGCGCCACATTCCGGCCAGACACGCGCGCAAGGCGGGAGACCGGCGCTCAGTAGAATCGAGAGCATGTCCAAGGTCCTTCAGTCCCTGCCCGTCGGCGAGCGCGTCGGCATCGCTTTCTCGGGAGGACTCGACACCTCCGTCGCCGTCGCGTGGATGCGCGACAAGGGCGCGGTGCCCTGCACCTACACGGGCGACCTCGGCCAGCCCGACGAAGACGACATCGCATCGATCCCCGGTCGCGCGCTCGAGTACGGCGCCGAGGTCGCGCGCCTGGTCGACGCCAAGTCGGCGCTCGTCGAGGAGGGCTTCGCCGCCCTGTCGTGCGGCGCATTCCACATCCGCTCCGGCGGACGCACGTACTTCAACACCACGCCGCTCGGTCGTGCCGTCACCGGCACACTTCTCGTGCGCGCCATGAAGGAAGACGGCGTCGACATCTGGGGCGACGGCTCGACCTACAAGGGCAACGACATCGAGCGGTTCTACCGCTACGGCCTGCTCGCCAACCCCGCCCTGCGCATCTACAAACCGTGGCTCGACGCCGACTTCGTCACCGAGCTCGGCGGCCGTAAAGAGATGAGCGAGTGGCTCGTCGAGCACGGCTTCCCCTACCGCGACAGCGTCGAGAAGGCCTACTCCACCGACGCGAACATCTGGGGCGCGACGCACGAGGCCAAGACCCTCGAGCACCTCGACGTCTCGCTCGAGACCGTCGAGCCCATCATGGGCGTGCGCTTCTGGGATCCGTCCGTCGAGATCGCGACCGAAGACGTCACGGTGACCTTCGACCGGGGGCGCCCGGTGGCCCTCAACGGCATCGAGTACACCGACCCGGTCGCCCTCGTGTTCGAGGCCAACCGCATCGGCGGTCGCCACGGACTGGGCATGAGCGACCAGATCGAGAACCGCATCATCGAGGCGAAGTCGCGCGGCATCTACGAGGCGCCGGGGATGGCACTGCTGTTCATCGCCTACGAGCGGCTGGTCAACAGCATCCTGAACGAAGACACCCTCGCCACCTACCACGAGCAGGGCCGCAGGCTCGGCCGCCTCATGTACGAGGGCCGGTGGCTCGAGCCCCAGTCGCTCATGCTGCGCGAGTCGATCCAGAAGTGGGTCGGTTCGACCATCACGGGCGAGGTCACGCTGCGCCTGCGTCGCGGAGAGGACTACACGATCCTCGACACGACCGCGCCGACCATGTCGTACGGACCCGAGAAGCTCTCGATGGAGCGCGTCGGCGACGCCGCCTTCGGCCCCACCGACCGCATCGGACAGCTGACGATGCGCAACCTCGACATCGCCGACTCGCGCACGCGTCTCGAGCAGTACGCCGGGTTGGGCCTCCTCGGCGGCCCCACCGGCGAACTCGTCGGTCGCGTCACGGCCGGCGGCGCAGACGGTGTCACCGAACCCGCGAAGCGCCCCGATGCCGCTGACCAACGCCTCGCCGAGGCGACGGATGCTGCGGGCGAAGCCGCGGCGTTCGACTCCGGTACCGACTGACCCGAGGGCGGAGATTTAAACTGCACACATGTGTGCAGTTTCGTGCCACAATAGCGGCATGACTTCTCCTGCTGCGCGTCGGCCGCGCCGCGACGCCCAGGCCAACCGGGCGGGCATCGTGTCGGCCGCCGCCGTCGAGATCGCCCGCGACCCCCACGCCTCGCTCGACGCGATCGCGCGGTCGGCGGGCCTGTCTCGCCGCGCCCTCTACGGACACTTCGACGACCGCGACGCCCTCGTCACCGAAGTGATCGTCACCGGAGCCGCCCGTTTCAACGCGATCGCCGCCCGCATCGACGACCCCGACCCGCGTCGGGCACTCGCCCTCCTCGCCGCCGCGCTGTGGCACGAGGCATCGCACGTACGCGCCGCTGCCGCGATCGCCCTCGACGAGACCCACGTCGCCCACACCGCCGCGGCCCTCGCGCCCCTGCGGGCGAAGATCGCGGAGATCGTCGCGCGAGGGCGGGCCGACGGGTCGCTGCGCACCGACATCCCCGCCGCTGTGCTGACCGACCTCATCGAGGGCACCGGGCGCGCCGTGGTCTCGCACCTGCACGTGGATGCGACTGACGGGGGCGAGCTCGCGGTCAAAGCGGTGCTGGGCATCGCCGGGCTCTCGTGGCGCGAGAGCATCGAGCTGCTGGCTGACGAATCCGAGGAGACGAGCGAATGAGGATCGAGCTGCGCGGTGTGAGCAAGGGGCGCGCCGAGCGGGCCCTTCCCGAGACGTCGCTGACGTTCGAGACCGGACGGGTGACCCTGGCGGTCGCCGAGACCGAGCAGCGCCCCACCGTGCTGGGGCTGCTGGCGTCCGGCCGCATGCGTGCGGATACGGGCGAGGTGCTGCTCGACGGACGCAAGGATGCGGCGGGTATCCGCCGCCGGGTCGCGCTCGTCGATGCGCTCGAGGTGTCCGAGCCCGCACCCGCGGTGACCGTGGCCGGCGTCGTCGCCGAGGAGCTGATGTTCGCCGGGGCCTCCCCGAACCCGTTCGCCGCCCGACGCTGGCTCGACGATCTCGGCCTCGGCGAGCTGGCCGCGACCCCCATCGGCAACATCGAGCCGGCGGCGCGCATTCGCATCCTGCTCGAGCTGGCCGCGCTCAGGAAGGGCGTGGAGGGCATCGTGCTCACCTCCCCCGACCGCCACGGCGGCGAACCGCAGAACTGGTGGCGTGTCGCGACGGAGTTCGCCGAGCGCGGCTACGCGGTGCTCGCGATCGCCGGCCGCGCGTCGATGTCGGTGCTCACGGTCGAGCACGACGCGTCCACCCCGGGCGACGACCCCGCGGCCGTGAACCCCGTCCCCGACACCGGCGCCGACGCGCCCGACAGCGAAGCATCCGCACCCACGGAGGACGAACGATGAAGGTCCCGCAGATGATCGCCGCCGAGCTGCGGCGGCTCACCTCATCGCGCATGTCGCTGATCGCCCTCGTCGCGCTGCTGCTCGTGCCGATCCTCTACGGCGGCCTCTACCTGTGGGCGAACCAAGACCCGTACGGCAGCCTCTCCCGGGTGCCCGTCGCCCTCGTCGTCGACGACACCGGCGCGACCGTGAACGGCCAGCAGCGCAACTTCGGCGACGAGGTGGCCGACGAGCTGCTCGGCGGCGACACCTTCGAATGGCATCAGGTGTCGTCCGACGCCGCAACGGCCGGACTCGAGAACGGCGACTTCGACTTCATCGTCGAGGTGCCCGCCGACTTCTCGGCGTCGATCGCCTCGATCTCGACCGACGCGCCCCGTCAGGCCGACATCGTGCTGCGCACGAACGACGCGAACAACTACCTCGCCTCGACGATCGGCACGCAGGCCGTCGCCCGCATCCAGTCGACCGTCGCGCAGAAGGTCGTCGACCAGGGCGGCCTCACGCTGCTGAACGCGCTCTCCACGATCCGCGTGAAGCTGACGGATGCGGCGTCGGGAGCCCAGCAGCTCGTCGACGGCCTCGGCACCGCGCGCGACGGATCCACGCGGCTCGCCGCCGGCGCCGGGGCTCTCGCCTCCGGCACGGCGCAGCTGCGCGACGGTGCCGCGACGCTTCGCGACGGCGCCGCCCAGGTGAGCTCGGGCGCACAGCAGGTCGCCGACGGCACGCAGCAGGTCGCCACCGTCGCCGATCGCGTCGCCGCAGCATCCGCCGACGCCGCTTCGCTCCTGCCGACCGCCCGCGCCGACATCGCGCAGAGGCTCGCCGACGCCGGCGTCGACCCCGCCCGCGTCGCGGAGGTGCTCGCCGCCCTCGACCCCGTGGGGCAGCGCCTGAGCGAGGCCGACACGCGCGTGCAGACCGCGGTCGCCCAGATCGATCAGCTCTCCGCCGGCGCGCAGCAGGTGTCGGCGGGAGCGCAGCAGGTCGCCTCGGGTTCCGCCGGACTCGCCGACGGCGCCGCTTCCGCCGCGGACGGCGCCGCGCAGCTGAGCGACGGCGCGAGCAGTCTCGACGGCGGCATCGCGCAGATCGCCGACGGCGCCGAGCAGCTGCAGACCGGACTCGCCGACGGCGTGAGCCAGATCCCCGACACCGACAATGCGACCCGGGCGAGCCAGGCGTCGACGCTGTCCGACCCGGTGGCGGTCTCGACCAGCGCCCTCACCCAGGCGCAGAACTACGGCGCGGGACTCGCCCCGTTCTTCGCCGCACTGGCGGCCTGGATCGGCATCTACGCCCTGTTCCTCATCGTGAAACCGGTATCGCGTCGCGCGGTCACGGCCCTCCACTCTCCCGTGCGGGTCACTCTCGCCGGATGGCTGACGCCCGCGCTGCTGGGCGGCGTGCAGATGCTCGGGCTGTTCGGCGTCCTCGCCCTCGCGCTCGGGTTCTCGTTCGCGAATCCGCTGGCCACCCTCGGCATCCTTCTGCTGGCGACGGCCACGTACGCGGCGATCGTGCTCGCACTGAACGTGTGGCTCGGGTCGGTCGGGCAGTTCCTCGGTCTCGTGCTGATGGTGCTGCAGCTCGTCACCGCGGGCGGCACGTTCCCCTGGCAGACCTTGCCCGCGCCTCTCGCGGCGCTGCATCACGTGCTGCCCATGGGCTACGTCGTCGACGCGATGCGACAGGTCATGTACGGCGGAGACCTCGATCGCGTGTGGCTCGACCTCGCCGTCCTCGGCACGTGGCTCGTCGGCGCCGGCGTCGTCGCGGCCATCGGCGTCGCGCGCATGACCCGCTTCCGCACCCTGCGCGACCTTCAGCCGAGCGTGATCGGCTGAACCGGAGGGAGGCGGCGGGCCGGAGGTAGGCGACGTGCCGGAGGTAGGCCGATTCCGCGAGGATCGTCCTACGCCCGCGTCATCTCCTGCGCTCGGGTCAGCCGCCCGCCGCGGGCGGGGTCTCCTTCGACGCGCGCAGCTCGTCGGTGTACAGAGCGGTGCGGTCGAGGGTGCCGTTGCGGTAGGCCTGCCGCCCGACCATGTGCGCCGAAAGCGGCGCGGTCGCGAGCTGCATCAGCACGACCGGGACGATGAACGCGAGCACCGCCCACGAGCGCAGCGACAGGGCGATCGCGATGCAGATCACGATGAGGCCGAGCACCTGCGGCTTCGTGGCCGCGTGCAGCCGCGTCGGCACGTCACGGAAACGCAGCAGGCCGATCGCGGCCGTGAGGCACAGCAGGGCGCCGACGAGGATCAGCACGAGGGCGACGGTGTCGAGCACCGCGTCGAGCGGTGACGCGGTGACTTCGATGGGGGCGGTTGCGAGGATCACTGGCTTGCGTTGTCCTTCCTCGCGACGAACCGTGCGATCGAGATCGAACCGAACACCCCCACCGCGGCGATGATGAGCAGCACCGGCAGGGTGCGGGTGTGCTGGTTGATCGCCATCTCGGCGCCCAGCACGCACATCACCTCGGTCAGGAGCACGTCGGACGCGACCGCCCGGTCGAGGATCGACGGGCCGATGACGATGCGCCAGAGCGTGAGAAGAGCGGCGACGGCGAAGACGACGAAGATCACCAGCAGCAGGACGTTCATAGGGGCGTACCTCCCTGACGCGGTGTGTCGACGGAAGCTCTGCGGATCATCTCGAGCTGGCTGCGCGAGCCGGCCGCGCGCACGATACGCGCCTCCCAGCCGAGGATCGACTTCCGAAGCGCCTCGACGTCGTCGTCGCTGTCGACGCCGATGACGTGGAGATACAGGATGCGGCGGTCGCGGTCGGCTTCGACGATGAGCGAGCCGGGGATCAACGAGGCCGTCACCGCGGTGTGGGTCATGATGAGATCGTCGTCGGTCCGCAGGTGCACCGCGATCACCGCGCTGCTCGGCTGGCGGCGGATGTCGACGACCTGCCAAGCGACCAGCAGCGAACCGCGCACGAGGGCGGCGAAGAAGGTCACCACGAAGACGAGCCCGTACCAGAGGTTCAACCGGCCCGACAGCTGCACGGGCGGGAGGCGGAACACGCGCGTGACGATCACCGCGGCGACCAGGCCCGTCAGGAAGGCCACGATCGTGAGTTGGCCCCACAGCAGCATCCACAGTGCGACGAGCCAGACGAAGAACGGCAGCTGCCGCCACAGCTGGTGCAGCGCGTCTTTCTTCTCGCGCATCATGAGACGGCCTCTTGCTCGAGCTGCACGACCGAGACGGGCTGCAGCAGCGACTCGCCGATGCGCGTGCAGACCTCGTACAGCGGCCCGGCGAAGATCGTCAGCGCGACGGTGACGGCGACCATGCCCGCCGTCGACGCGGTCATGATCTTGGGGATCGCGCGACGCTCGGTCTTCGTACCCGCCTCGGGCGAGTCGCCCAGGTACGAGATGCGCTCGTCGGACTCCGCCGAGTCCTCGTCCTCGCGCCAGAACGCGAGGTTCCAGGCACGCATGAGCGCGTACAGGGTGAGCAGCGAGGTGACGATACCGCCCACGATCAGCACGATCATGATCGGGGTGCCGATCTCGGCGGCGGCATCGAACAGCGCGTACTTGCCGATGAACCCCGAGAACGGCGGCAGGCCCCCGAGGTTCACCGCGGGAATGAAGTAGAGCACCGCGATGACGGGGGCGGCGCGCATGAGTCCGCGCACGCGCAGCACCGACGTACTGCCCGCCCGGCGCTCCACGAGTCCTATCGCGAGGAAGAGGGTCGTCTGCACCACGATGTGGTGGACGATGTAGTAGATCGTCGCCCCGATGGCTGCCGGCGTCGCGATGGCCAGGCCGAAGATCATGTACCCGATGTGGCTGACCAGGGTGAACGACAGGATGCGTTTGAGCTCCGCCTGCGCCACGGCGCCCAGCACACCGACGATCATCGTCGCCAACGCCACGATGAGCAGCAGCAGATTGATGTCGTTGTCGCGGAAGATCTCGGTCTCGGTGCGGATCAGCGCGTAGACGCCGACCTTCGTCAGAAGGCCCGCGAACACCGCCGTCACCGGGGCCGGCGCGGTCGGGTACGAGTCGGGCAGCCAGAACGACAGCGGGAAGACGGCCGCCTTGATGCCGAAAGCGACGACCAGCATGAGGTGCAGCACGAGCTGCGTCTCCTGGGGCAGCTCGACCATGCGCTCCGACAGCTGAGCCATGTTGACCGTGCCCAGCGCGCCGTAGATCGCACCGATCGCGGCGAGGAAGAGGATCGACGAGACGAGCGAGACGACGATGTAGACCACGCCCGTGCGTATGCGGTTCTCCGTGCCGCCGAGCGTGATGAGCACGTACGACGCCACGAGCAGGATCTCGAACCCGACGTAGAGGTTGAACAGGTCGCCCGCGATGAAGGCGGTGAAGATCCCTGCCGCCAGGATCAGATACGACGGGTGGAAGATCGACACCGGGGTGTCTTCGTCACCGTCCTCGGCGCCCTGTCCGACCGAGAAGAGGAGGACCGAGAGCAGCACGACGCTCGAGACCAGCACGAGCAGCGCGGCGAGCCGGTCGACGTAGAGCACGATGCCGAAGGGCACGGGCCACCCGCCGACCGACACCGCGATCGGCACGTTCGACGCATCGACGTAGACCAGCAGCACGGTGGCGATGACCATCGTCAGCGTCAGCGTCGCGATCGACACGATGATCTGGGTGCGCCGATGGCGCCCCGCGATCAGGGCGATCGCTGCGCCCAGCAGCGGCAGGGTGACGAGGAGGGGAACGAGGGAGCTCATCGGTCTTCCTCGCTCTCGTCATCTCGGTTGTCGGGTCTGTCGGTCCGGGCCGGCCGTTCGGATGCTGCGGGGCGGTCGGACGGCGCATCGTCGCGCAGGTCGGTGTAGTCGCGGTTGCCGAGCAGGCGCAGTGGAGAGCTCTCGACCCCCACGAAGTCGGTCGTTGCGTCGTCGTCTTCCTCGTCGACCTCGACGTCCATCGCCTCCTCGTCCTGCGAGGTGCGTGCGCGCATGGCCACGTCTTCGGCGTCGTCTTCCACCGTGTCGGCCTGACCGAGCTGCCACGACCGGTAGATCAGGGCCAGCAGGAAGGCGGAGACGGCGAAGGTGATCACGATCGCCGTCAGCATCAGCGCCTGCGGCAGGGGGTCGGAGTATCCCTCGGGGGTCGACGAGTCGGGGTAGAACGGAGCCACCCCCGGGTCGCCCATCACGATGAGCAGCATCAGGTTCGCAGCGTTGCCGAGGAGGAGGAAACCGATGAGCACGCGGGTGAGGCTGCGCTCGAGCATCGCGTAGACACCGCAGGCGAAGAGCACCGCCATGATGATGATGAGGACGAGCGAGACGTTCATCGGGCACTCGCCCCCTGGGCGCGCAGCTCCTGCGTCTGGCGGTCGACCTCGGCGCCGAGGCTGCGCAGCACGTCGAGCACGAGCCCGATGACGACGAGGTAGACGCCGACGTCGAAGATCGTCGAGGTGACGAACTCCACGTGGCCGAGGACGGGGATCTCGAACTCCCAGAACGTGCTGGTCAGGGGCGCCGCACCGAACAGCAGCGGCACGATCGCGCAGCCGACCGCCAGCGCCATCCCGACGCCGAGCAGGCGGCCCGGGTCGGCGGGAGCCGCGGCCCCCAGCTCGTAGCGACCACCCGCGACATAGCGCATGACGAGCGCCATGCCCGCGACGAGGCCGCCCGCGAAACCGCCGCCGGGGAGGTTGTGACCGGCGAAGAGGAGATACAGCGAGACGACGATGATCGAGTGGAAGAGCACCCGCACGATGACCTCGAGGATGATCGAGCGATTCTCGGGCCGCACCCGCTGACCGGCGAACAGCCAGGCCTGCGGACGGTTGCTCGTGTCATCGGTGCGCGCGCGCACGCCCTCAGCGGTCTCGACGAGCGCTCCGCGTCCGCGCTTGGTGAGCCGCGGGAGCCGCGTCGTCAGCTTCGAGAGGGTGTCGGAGCGGTGCGTGACGAAGACGAGCGATGCGACACCGGTGGCCGCCAGCACGAGCACCGACAGCTCGCCCATCGTGTCCCATCCGCGCAGGTCGACGAGGGCGACGTTCACGACGTTGCGCCCGTGGCCGATCTCGTAGGCCAGCATCGGGAAGCTGTCGGAGATGGGTCGCGCCTGTCGGGCGCCGGTCGCCACGATCGCGACGAGCGCCATGGTCGCGCCGGCGCCGATCGCGAGCACGGCGCGGGCGAGCGGCCAGACCGACGCGTTGTGGTCGCCCATCCGAGCGGGGATGCGACGCAGCACCAGGGCGAAGGCGATCAGGGTGACCGTCTCGACGAGGATCTGCGTGAGGGCGAGGTCGGGGGCCCCGCTCGTGGCGAAGAGCACGACCATGCCGAGACCGGTCACTGAGACGAGTACGACACCGCTGTAGCGCTTGCGGGCGTTCACCGCGAGCACGCCCGCGGCGATCATGACGGGGGCCACCGCCAGCTGCGAGGGCGTGTGCCACGCGTCGAGCTGGGCCTGCCAGCCGGGGCTCGACAGCAGCACGGTGCCCTCGGCCACGACGAAGACGAGGAAGATCATGCCCACGTAGACGGGCAGCGAACCGCGCTGGGTGAGGCTCGTGGTGAACACCGAGGCGCGGGCGATGAACCGCAGCACCGCGTTGTACACGTCGACCGCGGTGAACGGGAGCACGCGGCGCGCGGTGGCGGGGGTGGCACGGCGGGTGATCCAGAAGACGAACAGACCGACGACGAGCGTGCCGAGCGAGATGAAGAGCGCGGGCTCGAGTCCGTGCCAGAGCGCCAGGTAGGGGGTGCTCTCGGGTTCGGGCAGTCCGGGGCTCGCGGCGGCCGCCGTCTGCGCATAGGGCTGGAGCACGAGGTCGAGCAGCGGTGCCCCGAACCCGCCGGCGAGTGTGATGAGCGACAACACGACCGGCGATGCGAGGAAGCCGATCGGCGGATCGGGCCACTCGGTGCGCTCAACCACGCGGCCCTCATCGTCTTTCTTGGTGCCGAATGCGCCCCAGACGAACCGGGCTCCGTAGGCGGCGGTCAGTATCGAGCCGAGCGAAACGCCGATCAGGGCGACGAGACCCCAGGTCTCGCCGTGGAGGGCCTCTTCGACGAACGCGGCGAGCGCGCTCTCCTTGGCCACGAAGCCGAGCGTGGGGATGATGCCGGCCATCGAGGCGATGGCGATCGTCGCGACGACCGTGAGCACGGGCGCTTGGCGCGCGACGCCGCTGAGCTCCCGGATGTCTCGAGTGGAGAGCTGGCGGTCGATGACGCCGACGACGAGGAACAGGCACGATTTGAAGAGGGCGTGAGCGAGCAGCAGCGCGAGCCCGGCCAGGGCGGCCTCCTGCGTGCCGTAGCCGAGCACGACGGTGAGGAAACCGAGCTGCGAGACGGTTCCGAACGCCAGGATGCGCTTCAGGTCGGTCTCGCGCAGCGCTTGGAGCCCACCGAGCAGCATCGTGAAGATGCCCAGCGCGAGCACGATCGGGCGCCAGCTCGGGGCGAACGCGAAGACCGGCGCCAGACGCGCGATCAAATAGATGCCCGCCTTCACCATCGCGGCCGCGTGCAGGTAGGCGCTGACCGGTGTCGGCGCGGCCATGGCTCCGGGAAGCCAGAAGTGGAACGGGAAGATGGCCGACTTGCTGAGCGCTCCGACCAGCAGCAGCACCAGAGCGGCGTCGACGATCGGACCGGTCGGTGCGAGGGCGAGGA
Organism: Microbacterium sp. Gd 4-13; assembly: GCF_003095395.1. GTDB lineage: Bacteria > Actinomycetota > Actinomycetes > Actinomycetales > Microbacteriaceae > Microbacterium. Next base: position 183,573 of record NZ_QEIJ01000002.1, on the reverse strand, counting down.
TCGAGGAGATGCTCGACGTGCCGGTGTCGACGACCAGCAGCACCACGCCGATGAGCATGACGAGGCCGCCGAGGGTCGTCACCAGCAGCGCCTGCAGCGCGGCACGACGGCTCGCTCCGCGCCGGTGGTAGTACCCGATGAGCAGGTACGACAGGATGCTGGTGACCTCCCAGAACATCACGAGCACCACGAGGTCGTCCGTCAGCACGAGGCCGTACATCGCGCCCGCGAAGGCGAGGAGGACGGCGGAGAACTGTCCGAGCCCCTCGTCCTTGCCGCGGAAGTACCAGCGGCAGTAGATCATCACGAGCGCACCGACGCCGCTCACGACGAGCGCCATCACCCATCCGAGGGTGTCCATCCGCATCGACAGCGAGATGCCGAGCGACGGGATCCACTCGTATGCCTCGAAAGGAATGTCGCCGTCGAGCACGGCGGGGGTCGCGACCGCTGCCTGCACGAATGCGGCGGCGGGCAGAAGAGCGGCGACGTAGAAAGCCCGTGCGCCCAGCCTCTTCACGAGCAACGGGAGCAGAAGCGGCGCGACCGCGAACGCGGCGAGGAGTACCAACATGCGGCCTCCTCGGGGGTCGACGGGCGGCTGCCCGGGCGCTCGGGGTGTCTGACCCATTCTACCGGGCGCATCCGCGCCCGGCGTTCAGCCACCGAGCCGATCAGGCCTCTCGCGCGACGGGCGCGGTCGTATTGCCCTCGCGGAACACGCACGTGAACCGCAGCGACGCAGCATCCCGTCCCTCGAGCATCGCCGCGACAGCATCGCCGGCCGCCCGCCCCTTCTCGGTCGAGGGCTGGATCAGGGTCGTCAGCGCGTAGGGGGCGAGGCCGTCGACGACCACGCCGTCGAACCCGGTGACGCTCACGTCATCGGGAACGCGGAGCCCCGCCTCCTCGGCGGCACGGATCACGCCTGCCGCGAGGAGATCGCTCTGCGCGATGACCGCTGTCGGATACGTGCGTGCGGCGAAGATCGCCCGGCCCGCCGCGAAGCCCTCGTCGATCGAGCTCGCCGCCGCGGCGTAGGCGGGGGCCTCGGGGTAGACGTCGCGGGCTCCGAACAGCCGATCGCGGGTGACGTCGACGCTGATCCGCGCCTCCTCGGCCGGCCTCATCCATCGCCCGGGACGCTCGAGACCGCTCGGCAGCGTCACGATCGCCACGCGACGGTGCCCGAGAGATGCGAGGTGGCTGGCCGCCTGCCGCTGGGCCTCGCGGTTGTCGAGACGGATCTGGGGCACGCCCTCGCCGGCGTCGCCCTCGATCACCACGACGGGGATGTTGCGCGCGCGCATCACGTCGAGCGACTCGCGCATCACCGTGCTGCACCCGATGAGTACGGCCGCGTCGATGGGCGCGGTCATGAGAGTCGGCTGCGCGTCGGCGAGATCCGGATCCTGGGAGTTGTCGCGCAGGAGCAGCACCCCGGCACCCAACTCGGCGACGCCCTCGGTGAGCCCGTCCATGACCTGCGTCGTCACCGGATCGAGGAACGCCGAGCTGAGCGGGGAGTCGAAGACCACGCCCACGATGCCCGACCGGCCGCGCCGCAGAGACGCCGCCCGCGGGTCTGGACCCGTGTACCCGAGTTCGGCGGCGGCGGTGAGCACCCGCTGGCGGGTGGCGTCCGACACCGGGGTCCGCCCGCTGAAGACCACCGACGCCGTCGATGGCGAGACGCCCGCGGTACGGGCGACGTCGGCGATGGTGGCTCGGCGCGCGCGCATCCCCCGATCGTACTCGCGCGCGTGACAATCATCGAATCGATTCGGTACGCTCCAGACATGGACACCGACCTCTCGCGATCGCAGATCGTGCGCTGGCGTACCGCGATCTTCGCGATCTTCCTGGCGAGCGGGCTCAGCATCGCGACCTGGGCATCCCGCGTTCCCGCCATCAAGCAATCGCTCGGCGTCGACAACATCCAGATCGGCCTGCTGCTGTTGGGAATGGGCGTCGCCTCGATCCTCGGCCTCTCGGTCGCGCCCATCGTGCTGGCGCGGCTGGGCGCGAAGAGAGGGATGCTGGGAGGGCTGCTGCTCGTCGCGGTCGGCGTCACGGTCATCGGCGTCGGCACCGACCTCGTGCACTCGTACTCCGTCGTGCTCCTCGGGCTCGCCCTGTTCGGGTTCGGCAACGGATCGGTCGACGTCATGATGAACGTCGAGGGCGCGGCCATCGAGAAGCAGACCGGGAAGACGATCCTTCCCCTCTTCCACGCGTTCTTCAGTTTCGGCACTGTGATCGGGGCCGGGCTCGGCGTCGCCGCGGTGGCGATGGACCTCGCGGTCGTCGTCCACGCGAGCATCATCGCCGTTCTCATCGTCGTGATCGCCGTCCTCAGCGTCGCGAACGTGCCTGCGCGCGAGATCACCGGCGACGAGCAGGCGACGAGCGCGCCGCAGGGCTGGCGCGACCGCCTCCACACCGCGATGTCGGCGTGGCGCGAGCCGCGCACCTACGCGCTGGGCGTGGTCATGCTCGGTATGGCCTTCGCCGAGGGCGGTGCGAACGACTGGCTGCCCCTTGCCCTCGTCGACGGCCACGACGCCGATCAGGCGCTCGGCGCCGCCGGCCTCGCCGTCTTCTCGATCGCGATGACCGTGTTCCGCGTCTTCGGCGGACCGCTCGTCGATCGATTCGGTCGGGTGACGGTGCTCCGCGTCCTCGCCCTCACCGCTGCCGCCGGCCTGCTGCTGTTCATCCTCGCGCCCACTCTGCCGCTCGTGTTCGTCGGTGCGGCGCTGTGGGGCGCGGGGGCCTCGCTCGGCTTCCCTCTCGGAATGTCGGCCGCCGCCGACGACCCCGCCCACGCCGCCGCACGTGTGAGCGCGGCCGCGACCATCGGCTACGTCGCTTTCCTCTGCGGTCCGCCGGTCCTCGGCTTCATCAGCGAGCACATCGGTCTGCTCGAGACGCTGTTCATCGTCGTCGGGCTGATCGTGGCATCCGGACTCTTCTCGGGCGCCGCGCGCCCGCTCGTCCCGACAGCTCGCGAGCCCCTCCCCGAGCACAAAATGTGACACATTCCGGCGAAGGACCCCATCAATTGGTGGGGGCATTCGCCGGAAAGTGTGGCGAACACCCCCCGCCTCGCCCGCCCGGCCGGTGCACTCCGACGGCGGCTCGTACAAGATGCTGAACGGGATGAGGAGCACTGGGAGTCCGAGTCTCGGGACGCCGTGGAGCTGCTCATCCGCGGCCTCATGGCAGTCTGACGTTCACCCGGCCCCATATTCTGGGTACGTGCGTCTCGTCATCGCCCGCTGCTCGGTCGACTACTCCGGCCGCCTCAACGCGCATCTGCCCCTGGCCACCCGTCTGCTCGTCCACAAGGGCGACGGGAGCCTTCTGGTGCACTCCGACGGCGGCTCGTACAAGCCGCTGAACTGGATGAGCCCGCCGTGCACCCTCACGCTGGAGGTGCCGGATGCTGAGGCCGCCGAGGACGGCGTCGTGCAGCAGTGGCGGGTCACGCACGCGAAATCGGGCGACGCCCTGATCGTTCGCATCCACGAGGTGCTCCATGACTCGAATCACGAGCTCGGCATCGATCCGGGACTCATCAAAGACGGTGTCGAGGCCGATCTGCAGCGCCTGCTGTCAGAGCAGGTCTCGATCATGGGCGACGGCCTGAGCCTGGTGCGCCGCGAGTATCCCACGGCGATCGGCCCGGTCGACCTGCTCCTGCGCGATGCGGCGGGAGGCACCGTCGCGGTCGAGGTCAAGCGACGCGGCGACATCGACGGCGTCGAGCAGCTGACGCGCTACCTCGAGCTCCTCGGCCGCGACCCTGGACTCGCCCCGGTGACCGGCGTCTTCGCCGCCCAGGAGATCAAGCCTCAGGCCCGCGTGCTCGCCGCCGATCGCGGCATCCGCTGCGTCACTCTCGACTACGACGAGATGAAGGGCATCGACTCCGGAGCCCCCCGCCTCTTCTGACCTCCGGCGGCCGGTAGCGTGGGAGTCATGCCCGAACGCTCCCCCTTCTCGTGCATCCTCTGGGATGTCGACGGCACCATCGTGGATGCGTCCGAGGGCATCCTCCGACGGTTGACCGCCACCCTGACCCACTTCGACCGGCGCCCGCCCACTCGTGACGAGCTGTCGCATTGGATCGGTCCGCCCATGTTCGAGTCATTCCAGGTGAACGTGGGCATGACGCCCGAGCAGTCCACCGAGGCCGTGACCTACTACCGCTCGCTGAACAAGGCCGAGGGCTACACCTCTAGTGCGACGCTCTTCGCGGGTGTCGGCGAGCTCATCCACGACATCGCCGCGGCGGGCATTCCCCAGGCCACGGCGAGCTCCAAGCCCGAAGTTCAGGTGACGGCCCTCATGGAGCACTTCGACCTCTCGCCCGCGTTCACCGCAATGGTGGGCGCGAGCCTCGACGAACGCACGCTGAGCGCCAAGTCGGACATCGTCGCCGAGGCGCTCCGTCGTCTCGAGGTCGCCGGTGTCGACACCGATCGCCCCGTGCTCATCGGTGACCGGCACCACGACGTCGAGGGCGGTCTCGAGAACGGGGTGCCCGTGATCTTCGTGCGCTGGGGGTTCAGCTGGCCCCACGAGTCGGAGGGGGCGCAGGCGGCCGTCGAGACGATCGACGAGCTGCGAGCCTTGCTGCTCGTCCCGAACGGCGAGCGCTGAGCCGACCGCTCAGCCCTGGCGGAAACCACACCGCGTTCGAGACGATCCGCACCGCCGCCGATGATCACGCGGCGATGCGGACCGCGAAAAACCCGCCTCAGCGGGCGGTGATTCAGATGGGGTTGATGTTCTCCGCCTGCAGGCCCTTCGGACCCTGCGCGACGTCGAACTCGACCCGCTGGTTCTCCTCCAGGGAGCGGTAACCCGAGGCCTGGATCGCCGTGTAGTGCGCGAAGACGTCCGCGCTGCCGTCATCGGGAGCGATGAATCCGAAACCCTTCTCCGAGTTGAACCACTTGACCGTGCCCTGCGTGCTCATTGCGTGCCGTTCTGCTGCTGCCGACGCCTTCTGCGTCGGTCCTCTGACACGCTAACGGTCGACGTGTCGTCGCCGAAAGGATGGTGACAGAAACGTTGCATGCGGTTACGGCGGCGAAACGCGCCCGGAAACCATACGACGCCCGGGCCGAGCTGAAGCTCTGAGGCCCGGGCGTCGACGGATCCCCCCGGATAGGCCACGCAATGCGTGACTGCGAACACTCTACTGATGAACGGAGTGTCCCGGCGACAGCATTTTCTGGGAATTTCTCCTGGGGTCGAGGCGACCTCCCGGCGTAGGGTGACGACGTGGACCCGATAGACCTTCGACACCTGCCCGACGACGGTGGAGCCACGATCTCCGAGCTCGTCGCGACGACCGCGGAACGCCCTCTGTACGTCCGCGTGGGGGCGGACGACGACGCATCCGCATCGCTGCTGTCGAAGCTCGGATTCATCGAGGTCTCGCGCACGGCCTCGTCCGTCCCGGGCAGCGAACGCACCGCCGAGGAGATCGTGCTCGCGCTCCCACCCACTCTGGAGTAACCGAGCGGGAATCACGCGGCACCCCGACAATGAGGGGGTGTCTCTTCAAGCCGGAACCAGGTCTTCGAGTTCGCTGACGTCGCCGACGTCGATCGGCGGCGCGCTCATCGAGCCGCAGACGATCGAGCGCCGCATCCTCGGCAGCCGCCGTTCCGCCCTGATCTTCGCCCTGACCGTGTTCGTCGCGACAGTGATCCCCGTGCTGTCCGTGCCGATCTCCGCCCTCGTCGCCACGCAGGGCCAGTGGGACTTCCCGGTACCGATGGCGCTCACACTCGGCCTGCTGGTGGCGGGGTGCGCAGCGCAGTCGGCGATGCTGCTCGTGAGCGATCGACACCCCGCTCTCGCCGTAGCCGGAGCGACGGCGATCTATCTCGCGCTCGCGATCGGACTGGGGGTGCCGAAGTGGCTCGTGCCGATGCAGGCGGTGATCGCGATCGCTCTGTTCCTGCTCGCCACTCGCACCACGGCGTTGAGGGGTCTGCTCTCCCTCGTGGTCGTCGTGGTCGTCCTCGTCGTGGGGATGCTGCTGTGGGTGCTCTCGCTGGGCGAGCCTCTCGGGGTCGCGATCGGTTTCATCGTCGCCGAGTCGATCGCCATCGTCGCGATCGCCGGCGGTGCCGCCGTGCTCGGGGTGTGGTGGGGCGCGCAAACTCGACGACTGCTGCTGGAGCGGCACCGCGCCGATACCGCTCGACGCGAGCACGAGAAGCGCGTGGAAGAGGCCCGCGGAAGAGAGCGGGCGAGGATCGCGCAGGAGCTGCACGACGTCGCCGGCCAGCACCTTGCCGGTCTCATCGCCCTCGCCGACGCCGCCATGAGCCTGGCACCGGAACACCCCGAGCGGGCTCTCGAACTCGTCGAGGACGTGCGCAACGAGGGCAGGTTCGCCGCGGCCAGCCTCGCGGGCGCCCTCGCCGACTTCCGAGCGGTGGGTGCCACGCCGATCGAGGCGACGCGCGACCTCCGCCGTGCCGATGAACTGGTCTCGTACTGGCAGAAGCGCGGGATGCCGCTGACCATTCAGTCGTCTGGTCCTCTGGAGGAGCTGCCCGCCGTCGTCTCCACCACCGCCTACCGAGCGCTGCAGGAGGCCCTGACCAACGCGGCCAAGCACGCGCCCGGCGCGGCGGTCCAGGTCGATCTCGCGCACTCCCCCGGGATGCTCGAGCTGCACGTGAGGAACGAGCCTCCGCGACCCGGCACCGAACCGCTCCCCGGCCTCAACCTGGGCTGGGGTCTGACCGGAATGCGCGAACACATCGACCTCCTGCGAGGCACAATGACCAGCGGCGACACCGCCGACGGCGGCTGGGGTGTTCGGGTGCGCATCCCGGTCGCACACATCGACTAGACGAGGAGACGCCGATGGGCGGCAAGACGACGATCCGCGTGCTGATCGCCGACGACAACCGCACCGTCCGCAAGGGCCTGCGTCTCCAGCTCGAGGGCGCCGCGGGGATCACGGTGGTCGGCGAGGTCACCAATGGGGTGGATGCCGTGGCCGCGGCGCGATCGGAACACGCCGACGTCGTGCTCATGGATCTGCAGATGCCGGGGATGAGCGGACTCGAAGCCACCCGCGAACTCACGACGTCGCCCGATCATCCGTCCGTCGCCGTCATCGTCATGACCAGCTTCGCGATCGACGGCTACGTCTCGGAAGCACTCGACTCCGGAGCTGTCGGCTATCTGCTCAAGAGCCACGACTCCGACGTGCTGCTCGAGGCGATCCACGCGGCCGCGCGGGGGCACGCCCTCGTGTCGTCGCACGTGACCGCCACCATGCTGCAGGAGTTCGTGCGCCGGGGCTCGTCGCGCGATGACCGGGCCATCGCCCATCGGCTCACCGCGTCGGAACGCCGGGTGGTCGCGGTGCTGTCGAAGGGCGTGACCAGCAGCGAGGCGATCGCGGAGCACCTGGGGGTCTCGGTGCACACGGTGCGCTCCCACATGCACTCCGCGATCAAGAAGGTCGGGCTCGAAGACCGCACGCAGCTTGCCCTGTGGGGAGCGCGCAACCACCTGTCCTGAAAATGCACCTCATACATATGTATGAAGTTCGACGACGAGTTTTCCGGTGGCGCAGGGGCGTCCGTCCGTTCGGTGTCGAGTCGCCGGGCCGCAACGCGGCGCCCCGGGAGCACCGCGTCACCCTGGCGGCCGATCCACCGCCTGCCCTTCGATGGGACCGTGATCGCAGACTGACCTGCGCGGGGTTCACGGTGACAAGGGGGGCTTGTGGACACCAACTATTCGGCGTTCGCGAACGCCCACCCACGGTTCTACGACGCACCGTCCCGAGCGGTTGCGGCGACCGGCCGATGCTTCGTCGTGCCGGCCGATCTCGACTGGAGCGGGTGGGACCACCTCGTCGAGCGGCCGTGGTCGTTCTGGCGCCCCCGGGGCTCCGTCCTTCCCGAGCAGGGGTGGAAGATGCACGTCGGCGCGACGCTGGAGACGGCCGATCGGATGCTGCGCGAGGCCGCCGCGTTCTGTCACCGCCGCGGGATCGCCTTCAAGTTTCTCGTCGACCAGGGCCAGCTCGAGCGATCCCTCAGCAAGGATGCCGACCGGTCGTCCGCGGGGAAGTTCCTCACCGTGTATCCGCCCGACGAGCGGTCCCTGCACGAGGCGCTCGTGGAGCTCGACGAGCGACTCGGTGGAGCCCCGGCGCCGTACATCCTTTCCGACCTGCGCTGGCGCGAGGGCCCGCTGTTCGTCCGGTACGGGGCCTTCGTGAAGCGGTGGGCAACGATCGACGGCGTGCCCGTCCTCGCGGTCCGTGATCTCGACACGGGGCGATGGCGGCCCGACGTGCGGTCGGCGGCATTCCAGGTGCCCACCTGGGTGCGGATGCCCGGCTTCCTCCGCGAGCAGCTGGGCGCGCTCGACCTGACACCTCCGGCTGGCCTCCCGACCATCACGGGAGCGCTGCACCATTCGAACGCCGGCGGTGTCTACGAGGCCACCGTCGGCGGCGCATCCGTCATCGTGAAAGAGGCCCGCCCCCACACCGGGCGCACTCCCGACGGCCGCGACGCGGTGACCCGGCTCCGCGACGAGGAGCACGTGCTGCGCGAGCTCGCGAGCCTCCCCACCCCCGACGTCGTCGATGTCTTCGAGGCCCACGGCCACCGCTTCCTCGCCATGGAGCGCATCGACGGCACGCCCCTGAACGCGGCCGTCGTCGCCCGCCACCCGCTCGTGCGGACCGGCGCCGACGCGGCATCGCGGGCGGAGTACCGCGACTGGGCGCTCACCGTGAGCGCCGCGGTCCGGCGCGCGATCTCGCAGCTGCACGCCGCCGGCTTCGTTCACGGCGACCTCCATCCCTGCAACGTGATGGTGCGGGCCGACGACTCCGTCGTGCTCATCGACCTCGAGATGGCACGAGACGTCTCGGCGCCCGATTCGGCAGGCATCGGCGTCCCCGGTTTCGTGCCGCCCGACGGCCGGGGCGGAACCGCACGCGATCTCTACGCGCTCGCCTGCATCGACCTCTTCGTCTTCCTCCCCCTCACGGCCCTCCTTCCCCTGGACGACGCGAAGGCCGCGCAGCTGATCTCCGCGGCCGCGGCGGAGTTCTCCCTCGACCCTGCCTGGGTCGAGCGCTCGGCGGGCGCCCTGGCCCTGCGCGACCGTGACCGCGCTCCGCGCAGCATCCACGACCCTGCCGAGACGACGGATGCTGCGCTGTCGCGCACGATCGACGGGGTCGTCGCTGCGGTGCGCGCCGACCTCGATCTCGGGCGCGACGACCGCCTGTGGCCGGGCGACCCCGCACAGTTCGCCGAGCCCGCGACCGGCGTCGCGCACGGGGCGCTCGGCGTCATGAGCGCCCTGCGGCTGGCCGGGCACGACGACCTCGCTCTCGAGCGGGCGTGGGTCGAACGCGCTCTCGCCCGCGAGCAGGCACCGCGCGCGGGGCTGATGGACGGCGCGGCCGGGTCGGCGTGGGCGTTCCGCCTGCTCGGCGATCGATCCGCAGCGCAGCGTGCGACGGCGTGGCTCGCCGCCGACGAGCTGAGCGGTCTCGGCAGCGACCTCTACTCGGGGCTGCCGGGCGTGGGTCTGGCGTTTCTCGCCGAGAGCGACGAGAGCCCCGCGATGCTCGATGCGGCGGTGCGCATCGCCGATGATCTACGCAGTCGTCTGGCCGACGCCGCACCGCAGACCCGCGTCGCGACCGGCCGCGGCGGGCTGCTGCACGGTGCGACGGGCACCGCGCTCTTCGCGGTGCGCCTGTACGAACGCACGGGCGACGTGCGCCACCTCCGGCTCGCGAGCGACGCCCTGGACCACGACATGGCCTCGCTCACCCGGTCCACCGACGCATCGCTGCAGGTGAACGAGGGCTGGCGCGTGCTCCCTTACCTGGGTCACGGGTCGGCGGGCATCGGCGCGGTGATCGCCCTCGCGCTCGCCCACCTCGGCGAGAGCGAACGCCATCTCGAGTCGCTCGACGGCATCGTGCGCGCGGCGTCAGCGCCGTTCGCGATCCAGTCCGGTCTCGTGCAGGGGCGGGCCGGTCTCATGCAGTTCCTGCTCCTCCTCGAAGCTGTCGGACGCTCCGACACCATGTCGACAGAGGCCCTGCACCGGCACGCCGCTCAGCTGCCCCTGCACTCTCTCTCCTCCCCCGATGGCATCCGATTCGTGGGCAACGGGCTACTCCGCGCATCCTGCGACCTCGCCACCGGGTCGGCGGGAGTACTCACGGCCCTGGTGGCCTACCGTGCACACCTTCGCGGCGAGACCCCCGTGCTGCTGGGTCTGCCGTACCTGCTCTCCCCCCGCGATATCGAGATGCGCTCGCTCCGGCGGCGCCCTTCGCAACGAGGGAGGTGAGATCCATGGGATATCTGTTGTCACTCCAGACGCTCGACGACGCGTCGGGCGAAGGGCGGGGAACACAGTTCGCCAGCACCTTCAGTGCCAGCGTCTGCGTGAGCACGGCATCGGCGTCGGTCTGCTGACATAGACGTCGGTCACGGTCGCGGGGAGTGGAGTCGCGAGGCGAGCCACTCCCCCGATCGTGGGCCCTCACTCATATGTATGAACTTCCGACGGCAATCTGCGACGGCGAGCGGATGCGGCGCACGACCGTCCGACGGAAGCGAGTCGGGCCCCATCCCGCGAACTCCCTTGTCTCCCCAGGCAAGTGGCCGCCTGCGCTGAGTTCTCGGCCGTCACCCGAGGGCCGCGATGAGCCCGATGTGTCCCCCATTCGGGGGACATGCGCGCAGCATCCGCCCTGACCTAACGTGCGTGGTGGACGGAGTCGTGACTGCGGACCTCGACCCGTTTATCGAGCTCGGACCTCCAGCCCGAGGTCCGAGCTCGTCAACGTCCGTGGCGGGTTCACGTGGGGTGGGTACGCCAAGGTCTCGAGGAGAAACATGGCCGACCTGACCGTTATCGACGACTCGCTCGTCGTGCGGATGGAAGGCGCCGTGCGGATCCTCTCTCAGGAGCGGGAACTCAGAATCCCGCTCGCGCACATCGTGGGAGTTGTGCGTGACCCGGACCCCTTCTTTCGGGTAGAAGGGGTCCGGGCATCCCCCGGCATCCATCGCGACGAAGACGACGACGAGAAGTCCTTCTGGGCGGTCGACGATCAGGCCAAGGCGATCATCGTCATCCTGCGCGACAACGAGTACGAGAAGCTCGTCGTCGATGTCGACGACCCCGACGCCGCGGTGCGCCTCATCGCGAACAGCCTGGACTGAAGGGCCGTGCGACGGCGTTGTGGGCCTGGCTCTGCCGCAGTCTGCGGCTGGAGAACAGTTTGTAGGGAGACACTACAAAAGCTCCGCGTGACCTGTTAGCCTCCCCGCTACCGCACTGATCCGGTGCTGTCGCCTTCTGTGAACACGCGTCGAGGGCGTTCGGTAAACGAACGGAGTTGTCAATGAAGATGAAGAAGAAGTTCGCCGGCGCAGCCATCGCTGCTTCGTTAGCGCTCGCACTACTTCCGGCACTGCCGGCGGCCGCAGGCGTATTGACAGTGGGCTGTACGAACGGCGGTTCGATGACGGGCGTCTCGAACACCACCACGGTCCGGTCTGTGAATGAGGTCAACTGCGGCACCGTGTACGTGCGAGCCCGCTATGGAACGCCTGGCGGTAATGCGTTCACGAATTACACGAGCAGCGCCTCCATAACGACGCAAAGCGGATTGCCGAATGTGAACCGAGGCGACCACTACGCGCAACGGCGAGCCCTGTTCTATACCACGCCGTGACCGTTCGATGCTCGATGACGGTGCAGCTCGCCGCCTTGGTGGCGGGCTGCACCCTCCTGCTGGCCGGCTGCTCGGGAGCACCCGCACCGCCATCCGAATGGAGCAGCCTGTACGGAGCCGACATGGCACAAGGCATCGAGATGTGGGCCCAGGAAGCTCCGATGTCCGATGCGCAGCGCGAGGATCTCTTGGACGGGCGTGTGACGGAGGCTGACGCCATGGCTGCCTTCGAGCGATACCGATCGTGTCTACGTGCGGCAGGCTACGAACCATTCGGGATAAAGCGCGACGGGCCGTTCATCAACTTCAGCATCCCTGCCGCCGCAGTCGAATCCGGCGTGGATGGGCCCTGTTACGCGAGTGAATACGCCGCCGTGGACACGATCTGGCAATCGGTCGAGAATGCTGACGTCGGGGACGAACGCACTCAGCTGGCGGAGTGCGTCTCGCAACTCGGACTCGACTTCGTCGCCAGCTCGGGCGCCGCCACGATGGACGAGATCAGAGCCGCCATTCAGGAGGCGGGGTACAGCGTCGACGATTGTGCCTGACGAGTGGCGGCAGAATGAGGTTCACCCGCGAGCGAGGAGGCTTGTGTGACGACCACAGACAGCACCCGCCGCGCGACGAGTCGCGCGCAACGGTTTGGTACGGGCCGAGTGATCGCACTCGTGGGGTTGTGGGTGGCGCCAGTCGTGGCGGTGGGGCTCGCAGTCCCGTTATCCGCAGCACTGGACGCGCGAAGCGTCGAAATCCCTGCCCCCCTCACAGTGACCGTGGGATCTCGAGAGGTAGACCGAGCAATCGCCGTCAACGCCGTCGCGACCCTCGCTGCGCAGCCGGAGATCCGTACCACCGCTGTGGGGGTGCTCACCGGCATTGGAGCGCCCGGCCCAGTCGTGTCCGGCTCTGAGGTCTTCGCGGTGAATGGGGTTGCCGTACTCGCGTACCGCGGACCGGTGCTGCACCGTGACTTGAACCGAGACGACCGCGGTGCCGACGTGGCCGCGTTGAGCAGCTATCTCTCTTCGCTCGGCCTGCTGGACCCAGCCTCTGGAGGCGACACGTTCGGTCCCGCCGTCCAAGCCTCGGTACGCGCCCTCCAGCAACGACTAGGTGTTGCTCAGGATGGCGTGTTCCGCCTGCAATACATCTCCTACGTTCCGGAAGGTGCGACAGAGATCGTCGGTGCGGTCGCTGAGTTGGGGGACCAGGTGAGCTCGGGCGACCCGATACTGGTTGCAGCCGCACCCGTCGAATCCGTCGTCCTCACACCGGTATCTGCCGGCAACCTCGCCGCGTACGACGGCGTCGACCTCGCGCTTCGCCTCGGGTCGTCGGCTGTCGACGTCTCGGGTGTCGAAGTGACCGGAGCAGAGGCCGCAGTTGTCGCTGCGGCGCTGGACGAAGCCGTGCGTACCGGAGCCGCCCGCGTCGAGATCTCGGACGGGGCTCCCTCGACGTACAGCGGCGGCATCCTCGTCTTGCGCGCGCCGGAGACGACGGGGACCGTGCCCTCAACGGCTGTACTCATCGAGGCGACCTCGGTGGCGTGCCTGCTCTCGGTGGGTCCGAGTGGTGGCCTGGAGGACCTCACTCCGCTTCCATTGACAACGGCGACCGCGGGAAACGAACTCGGAACGATCGTCGTCGACGAGGCGGCGATCGGCGCCCAGGTGGTGCGCGACGTGTCCGCCCTCGCGGAGAAGGACCGAACGTGCAGGTGATCGTGGCGGACGCGTCCATCGCGTTCGGCTCATTCACCGTCTTCGATGGATTCTCGGCTCGCTTCGAGGCCGGTCAGGTGACCGCGCTGGTCGGTCCCTCCGGAAGCGGGAAATCATCCTTACTCGCTGCGATGGCGGGGTACGTCCGTCTGCGCGACGGCTCTATCACGATCGTGGATCAGGGCACCTCCCTCAGTCCGCACGCGGACCTGGTGTCGTGGGTTCCGCAAGGGTCGAACGCGCTTGCTCGACGGTCCGTCCTCGACAACGTACTCATCGCCTCGCTGGCGGCCGGCTTGGCAATGCGCGAGGCCGTCGATGTCGCGGAGGACGCGTTGTCTCAGGTCGATCTCATGACCAGATCGGGGGAACAGGCACGACGTCTTTCAGGGGGTGAGTTGCAGCGCGTCGCCATTGCCCGCGCGCTCGCGTCCGGGAAGGATCTGATCCTCGCGGACGAGCCGTCAGCGAATCTCGACGAACGAAACACCAACGAGGTCGCGGCCATCCTCAACCGGCTGGTTTCCCGAGCCACCATCATCGTGGCCACCCACGACCCCATCCTCGTCAGCTCATCCCATGCCGCGGTTCACATGCGCCAGCAGGTCTCCACCGTTGGCTGACTCGTGGAGGTTCGCCGATCTGACTCGCGAGGCTATGCGGAACGTGTTCGGTCGAAGCGCGCGACTGCTGCCGGCTCTGGCCCTGGCCGGAGTGCTCGGTGGTGGGGCAGTGGGAGTGCTCACACTTGAGCAGTCGGCGCTGAACGCTCAGATCGCTGCCCTCACCTCGCAGGGCCGAGGGGTCGTCTTCATCGGCGGAGCCTCCCCGGACCGACCCGCCTCGATATCGCGGAACTCCTGCGAGGCACTCACGGAAGATCCGCGGGTCGAGCGCGCCGGCATCATCGTCGACGCAGGTCGAGCTGACGCCACGCCGTTCGCCGTCGATGCACCCGCTCGCCGTGCGTCAACGACCCTCTTTCCCGAGCTCGGGGAGGTAGACGTTCTTGTCGGGGACACCCTCGCCAGCCAACAAGGCCCCTTCCGAACGCTCGTTTACGACCAACCGTTCGACGCGATAGTGGCCCCGCCCTCGCGTGAGGGGACCGGGAGCGCCTTCACGCTGACATTCCCACTCCTTCCCGCGGACACGTCCGCCTCTCGCTGCGCGGTACTTCTGGACCCATTCGCCACGGCGTCCGAACTCACCTCAGACCTCATCGCCCAGCTCGAGGTCACCGGCAACACGGTGAGCGGCCAAGAAGTACTCGCCGCGGCGTCAGATCCCGTAGACAGCTACCTAGGACGGTTGGGTCGCTTCGCGCCAATGGCGTTCGGCGCGCTCGGAGGTTTTGCCACCGCCCTCATCACCCGAACAAGGACCAGCGAATTGGCCGTCTACCGTCTCTCCGGTACGTCAACGACCTCGCTGCTGACACTTCTCCTTCTCGAGAATCTTCTTCTCGCGGGCACCGCGGCAGCGGTGAGCGGCGCGGCGGCCTTACTTCTCCTGCCTCAGTTGTACGACCCCGCGACAGCAGCTGTCGGAGGATTCGCATTGGCAGGATGCTGGGCCCTCGTCGCGACGATCGCCTCGGTGGATATACCGTTCCGGCGCCCGACGGACCTCGCGAAAGACCGGTAGACCCGCACACCGGCGAACGGCGGCATCGGTTGTCCGCTGGGACCGGCCGCACCTTCGCCGAAACGAACTTCTGAGATCGTTGACGCCATGACAGAAGTCCTCGCCATCGACCTGGGCGGCACGAAGGTGGAGGCCGCTCTCGTCCGTGAAGACGGTGAAGTGGTCTCCGGCTCGCGGTTCCGCGCCGAGACGGGCGCGGCCGCCGCGCGCGACGCGGCGGTGGCGACCGAGGCGATCGGCACCGTCGTGGCGAGCGCCCTCGCGTGCGCGACCGACGTCGCGGCCGTCGGCGTCGGCTCTGCCGGCCCCATCGATCTCGGTCGCGGTGCCGTCAGTCCCCTCAACCTGCCCGCGCTCGTGGACTACCCTCTCGCCGACGTCGTCCGCGCCGCCAGCGGACTCGACCGCGTCTCCGTCCGCCTCGACGGGACGTGCATCGCTCTCGCCGAATACGCCTACGGAGCGGCGCGGGGCACCGCCAACGCGTTGGTCATGGTGGTCTCCACCGGCGTCGGCGGCGGCCTGATCAGCGACGGGCGACTGGTCAGCGGGCTCACCGGGAACGCCGGCCACCTCGGCCAGATGCTCATCGGTGATCCCGATCACGACCTCCGCGGCGCAACCGTGGAGGGTGTCGCATCCGGGCCGGCGACGATCGCCTGGGCCCGGTCGCACGGATGGTCGGGGTCGACCGGCGAGCAGCTCGCCGAATCGTACGCCGGCGGCGATGACGTCGCGCGGCGCGCCGTGCGGCGCTCGGCGAGGGCCGTGGCCTACGGCCTGGTGAGCGCCACCACTCTTCTCGACCTGGAGGTGGCGGTCATCGGCGCCGGCTTCGTGGCGGTCGCCGACGATTACGTCGCCCTCGTCCAGGAGCAGATCGCTCCCGCCGCCGTCAATGCCTACGCCGCAAAGCTGCGCGTGCAGGCGGCGGCGCTCGGTTCGCAGTCGCCTCTCGTGGGCGCCGCAGCGCTGATCCATCGCGCGGATCTCCTGGGTGCCCGACCCACCGAACGCTGAACGTCCCGCTCTCGCGCCCGTCTCCAGGCGGGACCCCCGCGTCCTGGATGTTCGAGTTCACGTGCCACCGTCAGTCTCCACACGGCCGCGCTCACGACCCTGGTGATTCAGGCAACGAAGTCGATCCTTCAGGCCCCAAAGCAAAGGGCCGGTAGAGGATTCTTCCCTCGACCGGCCCTTTTCGCACATTTGTTGAAAGGCAACTCTCACAAAAACTGAGAGCGCCCGTCTGTGCGCGAGGGGGGACTTGAACCCCCACGCCCTTGCGGGCACTGGCACCTGAAGCCAGCGCGTCTACCTATTCCGCCACTCGCGCGAGGCGCAGCATCCGAGATACCGCGCACTCAACTTCCCGAGAATATCACGCGCCGAGCCCTGCCGAATCGAGGAGGTGTACGAGACCGAGGATGCTGCGTCACGAACCCCACCCCTGAACGACATCTCGCATCGGTGCGGCGCTCGGTGAGACCGCCGAACACCCCCGCACACGCACGCAATGACGCGCGTCCACGGGGCATCCAGCCGCGGCAACTACGATGTAGCCACCATCTGCCTGCCCGAAGGAGTCTCGTGGGGCTACTCGACAGTTTCGAGAAGGGTCTCGAACGT
Organism: Microbacterium sp. Gd 4-13; assembly: GCF_003095395.1. Taxonomy (GTDB): domain Bacteria; phylum Actinomycetota; class Actinomycetes; order Actinomycetales; family Microbacteriaceae; genus Microbacterium. Next base: position 166,791 of record NZ_QEIJ01000002.1, on the reverse strand, counting down.
GCCGTCAACGGCGCGTTCGCGAAGACCTTCCGCAGTGGCATCCAGCCCGTGGAAATCGCCTCTGCGCTGCGCAGCGAACTCGACACGAAGGCCGCCGTCGTCAGCCGCGACCGCATCCTCGCGCCGAACACGTTCCTCGTGCGGCTCTCCGCCGCCGACGACGAGAAGATGCGCGCCCTGGGGCAGACTCTCGTCGAAGAGCTCGACGGCCTCGTGAAGAAGCACGCCCGCACCCAGGGCTATTCGTTCGCCGGCCCGGTGACCATCACGATCGAACGAGATGCGAGCCTGTCGACCGGAACGCTGCGTGTCGAATCGCAGACCGCCAGCGTCGGCAGCGTCTCGTGGCGCGCGGTCGTCGACATCGACGGCAAGCGGCACCCGCTGGTCGCGGCACGCACGGTCATCGGCCGCGGAAGCGATGCCGACATCACCATCCCCGACGCGGGAACCAGCCGCAAGCACGTCGAGATCCTCTGGGACGGCGAGCGCGCCATGGTGCGCGACCTCGGCTCGACGAACGGCACGCAGCTGCAGGGCCGCAAGGTCACCGAAGCGCCGCTTCCCCCTGACGCCACCGTCACCATCGGCCGCACGAACATCGTGTTCCGCATCGTCGCCGAGGCATCGACACCGCCGCGACCGCCGGTTCCCGATGCGACGCGGGCCTTCGACACTCGACGAGGAGACTCGCGCTGATGGTCACCGACCTCACCTACCTCCTGCTGCAGATCGGCTTTCTCGTTCTGCTGTGGTTCTTCGTGTTCGCCGTCGTCTACTCGCTGCGCGCCGACCTCTTCGGCGTCAAGGTGCGAAAGATGCCCGAGCCGGCACCCGCTGCGGCTGCGCCGTCGGCACCGGTCGCACCCGGCCGTCCGAGCGACAAGACCGAGATCGTCAACGCCGCACCGCGCGCTTCGGCGGCACCCACCGGCAAGGCGACCACCGCGACCGTCTCACGCATCGTGATCACCAGCGGCCCCAAGGCCGGCCTCGAGCTTCCGCTGGGCACCGAGCCGCTGACGATCGGGCGATCCAGCGAGTCGGGCCTCGTCATCCGCGACGACTACACCTCGAGCCACCATGCGCGCCTCGTGCTGTGGGGCGAGCAGTGGATGCTGCAAGACCTCGATTCCACGAACGGCAGCTGGCACGCGGGCTCACGCGTCTCGTCGCCGGTGGCGATCGACGTCGGCGCGCCCATCAAGGTCGGCGCGACGACGTTCGAACTGCGGAAGTAAGCGGCGGACTCCTCACGATGGTCTTCCAGGGCTCGAGCGCGGCGATCTCGCACACCGGCAAGGTGCGGTCCAACAACCAGGACTCCGCGTACGCCGGGTCGAACCTCTTCGTCGTCGCCGACGGCATGGGCGGTCACGCCGGCGGCGATGTCGCGTCGAGTCTCGCGATCGCCCGCCTCGCCGAGCTCGACCGGCCCTACACCTCCACCGCCGAGGCCGAGCGCGCTCTGCGCGACAGCATCGCCGACACCGCCGTCGCCCTGATCGACACGGTCGCGCAGCGGCCGGAGCTCTCGGGCATGGGAACGACGGTGAGCGCCCTCATCATGGTCGACGACTACGCGGTAATCGGTCACATCGGCGACTCGCGCATCTACCTCTACCGCGACGACGCGCTCACCCAGATCACCGCCGACCACACGTTCGTGCAGCGACTGGTCGACTCGGGTCGCATCACGCCCGAGGAGGCGCGGTACCACCCGCGTCGCTCGGTGCTCATGCGCGTGCTCGGCGACATGGACCCCGATCCCGAGGTCGACACGTTCATCATGCCGACGCAGCCGGGCGACCGCTGGCTGCTCTGCTCCGACGGCCTGTCGGGTGTCGTCGACGACTCGCACACCGCCAAGGCGATGGCCGGCGGCCTCGCGCCCGGACGCACCGCCGACCTCCTCCTGCGGCAGGCCCTCGACGGCGGCGCCCCCGACAACGTCACGATCGTGCTCGTCGACGTCGGCGGACAGCATCCGGTCTTCATCGGCACCCCGACGATCGTCGGCTCCGCGTCGAACCCCAGCGGCATCGAGGTGCCGGCCGCACGGGTCGGGCGCAGCGGGTGGCTGCACCCCAACCGTCAGGCCGCGAACGAGCCCACCCACTTCGAGCCCGCCGCCGAGTTCCTCGAGGAGCTCATCGAAGAAGACCGCCGTCGCGCGCGGCTGCGGCGCGTGGGCTGGTTCGTCGGGTTCGCGCTCGTGGTCGCCGCGATCGTGGTCGGCCTGGTGCTCGCCTACAACTGGACGCAGACGCGCTACTTCGTCGGAGCCGACGACGACACGGTCGTCGTCTACCGCGGCATCCAGCAATCCATCGGCCCGATCACGCTCTCGACGCCGTACGAAGACACGCAGATCCCTCTGGCCGACCTGCCCGACTTCGACCGCGCGACCGTCGAGGGCACCATCTCGGCGCGCTCGCTGTCGGACGCGCAGCTGATCGTCGCGAGACTGCGCGAGACCTCGGGGGTGGGGGAATGATGACCACGGCCACAGACGGCAAGCCCACGACCGACACCACCGTCATGAAGGCGCTGCGGCGCCTGCGGGTGCCGCAGACGCAGCGCAACCGCGAGCTCGGACTGCTCGTCTTCGCGCTCGTGATCGTCGCGGGCGCCGTCGCACTCGTCGAGCTCGGCACCTCCGGCACCCTGAACCCGCAGATCTTCTACTACGCGGGCATCCCCGCGGCCCTGGCGATCTCGCTGCACATCGTGCTGCGGCTGCGGGCGCGCGCCGCCGACCCGTTCGTCCTCCCGATCGCGACGCTGCTCACCGGCCTCGGGATCGCCGAGATCTACCGTCTCGACATCGCGAACGACCGGCTCGGCTGGGACGCCTTCTCGGCCCGGCAGCTCGTCTGGGCGGCCATCGCCACCGCCGGAGCCCTCGCGATCGTGCTGCTGCTGCGCAACTACCGCGTGCTGTTCCGCTACACGTACGTCTTCGGCTTCGCCGGCATCGCGCTCCTGATGCTCCCCTTCATCCCCGGACTCGGTCTCGCCGGCGCCAACGCCAGCGTCTGGATCTCGGTCGGCGGCCTCTTCCAGTTCCAGCCGGGCGAGCTCGGAAAGATCGCCCTCGCGATTTTCTTCGCCGGCTACCTCGTTCGAACGCGCGAGAGCCTGACCTCCGTCGGCACCCGCTTCCTCGGCATGACGTGGCCCCGCGCGCGCGAGCTCGGCCCGCTCCTGGTGATCTGGCTGATCTCGCTCGGCATCATCGTGCTCCAGCGCGACCTCGGCACGGGACTGCTCATCTTCGGCATGTTCGTCGCCATGCTCTACGTCGCCACGGGGAAGACGAGCTGGGTCGTGATCGGTGTGACCCTCGCCGTGGCAGGAGCCGTGCTCGCCTCCCAGGTGCTCACCTACGTGGGCTGGCGGTTCGCCAACTGGCTCAACGCCTTCGACACCGAGATCATCGACCGCGTCGGCGGGAGCTTCCAGCTCGTGCAGGGCATCTTCGGCCTTGCTCAGGGCGGTCTCATCGGCACCGGGCTCGGCCAGGGCCGCCCCTACCTCACGCCCGTCGCGGAGAGCGACTACATCTTCCCGAGTCTCGGCGAAGAACTCGGCCTCGTCGGCGTCTTCGCGATCCTCGCGCTGTACATGGTGTTCGCCAGCCGCGGCATCCGCATCGGCGTCGCCGGTCAAGACGACTTCGGCAAGCTGCTCGCGGTGGGCCTGTCGTTCACGATCGCGCTGCAGGTGTTCATCATGGTCGGCGGCGTGACCCGGCTCATCCCGCTCACCGGTCTGACGACGCCCTTCCTCGCCGCGGGCGGCTCGTCGCTGATCGCGAACTGGCTGATCGTCGCGATCCTGCTCAGAATCTCGGATGCTGTGCGCAGCCGCCCCCGGGTGGTCATCGGATGAACGTGCAGCCCACCACGACCACGCACCGAACGACGAAGGGAGGCACGACCCGATGACGAAAGAACTCCGCCGTCTGAGCATCGTGATGCTCCTGATGTTCATCGCGCTGTTCGCCTCCACGAGCGTGATCCAGGTCGTCCAGTCGGGGTCGCTCGCCGAGAACCCCCAGAACACCCGCGCACGCTACGACTCCTACGAAGTGCAGCGGGGGTCGATCATCGTCGACGGCACCGCGATCGCCTCCTCCGTGCCCGCCGACGACGTGTACCGCTGGCAGCGCCTCTACGTCGACGCCGACATGTGGGCGCCGGTCACCGGCTACCTCAACCCCGTGCTCGATTCGCGCACGGGTCTCGAGCAGACCGAGAACAGGGCCCTGAGCGGCACCGCGCCCGAGCAGTTCCTGCAGCGCATCGACCAGATCGTCACCGGGCAGGCGGCCCGCGGGTCGAACATCGTGCTCTCGCTCGACGGCGAGGTGCAGCGCGCGGCCTATGACGCCCTCGGCGACCTGCAGGGCGCCGTCGTCGCGATCGAGCCGAGCACCGGACGCATCCTCGCAATGGTCACCAGCCCGAGCTTCGACACGAACGCCCTGGCATCCCACGACGTCGCCGCCGTGAACGCGGCCGACGCTCAACTGCAGGCAGACCCCAGCAATCCGTTGTTCAACCGCGCGATCGGCGGCAACCTGAACCCGCCCGGTTCGACGTTCAAGCTCGTCGTCGCCTCGGCCGCCCTCGCCAGCGGCGAATGGACACCGCAGTCGACGCTGCCCAACGTGTCGAGCTACACGCTCCCGGGCACGTCGACCTCCATCAGCAACGCCGGCAGCGGCGCGTGCGGCGGCGGCGACACCGTCACGATCGCCGACGCGCTCCGCCTGAGCTGCAACATTCCTTTCGCGGAACTCGCCGTGGAGCTCGGTCAAGACGCCATCCGCACCGAGGCCGAGAAGTACGGATTCAACTCGACGTTCGAGATCCCCCTGGCAACGACCGCCTCGGCGTACCCGCGCCTCGAAGACGACGCACGCACGGCGCTGTCCGGCTACGGCCAGGGCGATGTGCGCGCGACGCCACTGCAGATGGCGATGGTGTCGGCGGGTATCGCGAACGGCGGCGTCGTGATGAATCCGCGCATGATCGACTCGGTCATCGCACCCGACCTGTCGGTGCAGGAAACGGCCACCGACAGCGAGTACGGCCGCGCTCTGGACGAGGCTCTCGCCGACGAGATGGTCGGCATGATGCTCGCCAATGTCAGTGACGGCGCGGCGTCCGGTGCAAGAATAGACGGGGTCGAGGTCGGCGGAAAGACTGGCACCGCGGAGAACGGCGACAACTCGCCGTACACGCTGTGGTTCACCGGATTCGCCCCCGCGGACGACCCCCAGGTCGCGGTAGCGGTAGTCGTCGAAGACGGCGGTGGTAAGGGACAGTCGGGCAGCGGGAACACCCTCGCGGCACCGATTGCGAAGAAGGTCATGGAGGCGGTGCTGGGAAGATGAGACCAACACAGGGTGCGACCTTCGGAGGACGCTACGAACTGGACTCGCGGATCGCTATCGGCGGGATGGGCGAGGTCTGGGAAGCGACCGACCACGTCATCGGCCGCACGGTCGCGATCAAGATCCTCAAAGACGAGTACATGGGCGACCCGGGGTTCCTCGAGCGCTTCCGCGCCGAGGCCCGCCACGCCGCACTCGTCAACCACGAAGGCATCGCGAGCGTCTTCGACTACGGCGAGGAAGACGGCAGCGCCTTCCTGGTGATGGAACTGGTTCCGGGCGAAGCCCTGTCCACCATCATCGAGCGCGAGGGCTCCCTGTCGACCGACAAGACGCTCGACATCGTCGCGCAGACCGCATCGGCACTTCAGGCCGCCCACGCCGCGGGTCTCGTCCACCGCGACATCAAGCCGGGGAACCTCCTCATCACCCCCGACGGTCGCGTGAAGATCACCGACTTCGGCATCGCCCGCATCGCCGACCAGGTGCCGCTGACGGCTACCGGTCAGGTCATGGGCACCGTGCAGTACCTTTCGCCCGAGCAGGCCTCGGGCCACGCGGCGTCGCCGGCCACCGACATCTACTCGCTCGGCATCGTGGCCTACGAAGCCCTCGCCGGAAAGCGCCCCTTCACGGGCGAGTCGCAGGTCGCCATCGCGATGGCGCAGATCAATGAGACGCCGGCACCTCTTCCGCCGACCGTCGCCGTGCCGGTGCAGAACCTCGTCATGGCGATGATCGCGAAGAAGCCCGAGGAGCGCCCTGCCTCCGCCGCGGCGGTCGCCCGCGCAGCATCCGCTCTGCGTCGCGGTGATCTCACGGCAGCCACCGCCGCCGTCCCCGCCATCGCGGGGGCCGCCGGCGCAGACGAACTCACGCAGCTGCTCACCCCCGGTTCCGACACGTCCGCCGCCACGCGCCTGATGGCCGCGCCCGCGGTCGTCGACGTGGCGGACGACACGCTGACCGACGAGCCGAAGAAGAAGCGCAGCCCGTGGACGTGGCCACTGATCGCGCTCATCGTGCTGCTCGTGCTCGTCATCGGCGGCACGATCTTCGCGATGGTCGTCAACAACGACCCCGCACCCGATCCGACCACGTCTTCGGCGACCCCGCCGCGTTCGCCGAGTCCTAGTCAGTCCAGTGCGACTCCGGCCCCGTCCCCCTCCGAGACCCGGGTCGACGTGAGCTCCCTCGGCCTCGTCGGCCAGACGTGCGACGCGGCGCGAGGCATCCTCGAAGAAGCCGGGCTCGTCGCCAACTGCCAGCCGGGCAACGCCGCGACCAGCGAAGACCAGGTCGGCGTCGTCTACTCGGTGAACCCGACCGGCGGTGTCGCAGAGGGCGCGACGATCACGGTCACCACCTACGCCGAGCAGACCCCCATGCCGACCCCGGGCAACCCCACGCTGCCGGCGTCGGTGACCCCGTCGAGCACGGCGACGGTGAACTGGACCGGATACAGCTGCCCGGCCGGAACGCCGACCGTCAGCGCCTACACGCTCACCGCCATCAACGGCGTGTTCGCGACGAACGGGCAGTCGACGGCCGTCTTCGGCCCGAACGACCGCAACGCGCAGATCGAGGTCGCCAACGCGCCCGGCCAGACGCTCACGGTCAGCTACACGGTCACGTGCACGGGAAGCAACACGGAGCGAACCTCGGGATCGTCGGCGGAGGCCAACGCGCCGATCGCCGCGCCCAACACTCCGAGCCCGACCACGAGCTCCACTCCGTGACCTCGGAACCGCGCGTCCTGTCAGGGCGCTATCGCGTTGACGACCTCATCGGTCGCGGCGGGATGGCGACGGTCTATCGCGGATACGACCTGACCCTCGGACGCGCGGTCGCGATCAAGATCCTCAAGCGCGAACTCGCCGACAACGCCGCGTTCCGCACGCGGTTCCGCCTCGAGGCCCAGGCGGCCTCGCGCATGGCGCACCCGACGATCGTTCGCGTCTTCGATGCGGGCGAGGCCACCGAGGTCGGCGCCGACGGTCAGGCGCGACCCGTGCCCTACATCGTGATGGAGCTCGTGCACGGCTCCCTGCTGAAAGACGTCATCGACCAGGGGCCGGTGCCGACCGCAGACGCCCTCCGCTACGTCGACGGCATCCTCGAGGCGCTCGAGTACTCGCACCGCGCCGGCGTCGTACATCGAGACATCAAGCCCGGCAACGTCATGATCACCGACGCCTCCGAGGAGCACAGCTCCGGGTCGACCGCCGAAGCCGAGCGCGGCGAGGTGAAGGTCATGGACTTCGGCATCGCCCGGGCCGTCTCCGACTCGTCGTCGACCGTCGCCGAGACGACCGCGATCATCGGAACGGCCGCCTACTTCTCGCCCGAGCAGGCGAAGGGCGAACCGGTCGACGCCCGCGCCGACCTCTACTCCACGGGCGTCGTGCTGTACGAGCTCCTCACCGGACGCCCGCCCTTCCGGGGCGACACCCCGGTGGCCGTCGCCTACCAGCACGTCAGCGAGACCCCCGTACCGCCGTCCGAGCTGAACGAGTCGGTGCCCCGCGGCCTCGACGCCGTGGTGCTCCGTGCGCTGGCGAAAGACCCCTTCCAGCGGTACCCGGATGCTGCGGCTTTCCGCGAGGCACTCGACGCCGCGGTCGGTGGCAAGGCCCCGACGAAACGACAGCTCGGCGCGCTGACGAGCGAACTGTACGGGCCCAATCCGCGGCAGGCCGCGGAGACGGCACGATCGCTCCGTCAGCTCAGCACCGACACCACGATGCGTCGTACCCAGGCGGGTCCCCCGGTCGCGTGGGTGTGGGCGGGTGTCGCGCTGCTCGCGGTGCTCCTCGTCTCGGTGCTCTTCTGGGTGCTCTCGATCAGGCCGGCCGACGAGGTCCCGAGCAGCGCACGCGTCGTGCCCGACATCGTCGACATGGCCTACGACCGCGCCGCAGACGTGCTCGGCGAGAACGATCTTCGTGCGTCTCGCGTGAACGAACCGAGCGACTCCGTGACGGAGGGCAACGTCATCCGCACCGACCCCGGCTCGGGTGAGTCCGTCAGTGCGCAGCAGTTGATCACGGTCTACGTCTCGCAGGGCGAGGCCACCTCGACCGTCCCCCCTCTCACCGGCATCTCGGAAGACGCGGCACGCACCGCCCTCGCCGAAGCCGGACTCACCATCGGCACGATCACCCAGCGCAACGACCCCGGGGCGGCGGCGGGCACGGTACTCGAGGCCGACCAGGTCGCGGGCGCGAAGGTCGGCGTCGGCAGCACCGTCAACCTGGTCGTCGCCAGCGGCAGAGTGGTGATCGTCGACTACACGGGCTACACGGTGGACGCGGCGAAGCGCCTGCTCGAGAGCGCCGACATCGGTCTCACCGTCCTGACGGAGCAAGACCCCAGTTGCCCCACGACGAACCCGCCGACCGTGCGCACGCAGTCGCTCGCTCCGGGTGAGGTTCCCGTGCGTTCGGAGATCGTGCTGATCAGCTGCTCCGGCTGACTTCGCGCTGAGCGGAGTCCGACCGCCGCGGTCGCAGCATCCGCCCTCGGTCTGCGGCCCCGACGCTCCCGGCTGCTTCCAGCCAGTTGCCGAGAAGACGATGCCCGCCGACGGTGAGGATGCTCTCGGGATGGAACTGCACGCCCCACATCGGCAGGCTGCGGTGGGCGAGGGCCATCACGACGCCCGACTCGGTGCGGGCGGTCACGACGATCTCGCTCGGGAGCGAGGCCTCGTCGACGGCGAGGGAGTGATACCTCGTCGCGGTGAAGGGGTCGGGGAGTCCGGCGAACAGGATGCTGTCGTCATGCCGCACCTCGGAGGTCATTCCGTGCATGAGTTCGGGAGCATGGACGACCCGCCCGCCGTAGGCCGCACCGATGGCCTGGTGCCCCAGGCAGACGCCGAGGAGCGGGAGGCGGCGTTCGGCCGCGTTCGTGACCACGGCGATCGACGCTCCGGCGTCGGCAGGATCACCCGGGCCCGGCGAGACCAGCACCGCATCGTGATGCGAAAGCTCCACCGCCGGATCGATCGCGTCAGCCTCGACCATCGTGACGATCGCACCCAGTTCAGCCAGGTAGTCGACGAGGGTGTGGACGAAACTGTCGTGGTTGTCGACGACGAGGACGCGCAGCGCGCTCACCCGAAGGTCGGATCCTGCGGATTGACGAACGAGCTCACCCACGGGAAAGCGTAGAAGAAGAGCCCGTAGAGCGCCGCAGCAATCAGGATCAGGAGGATCAACAACCGCACGAACCACGGCCCGGGCAGCACCCGCCACAACGCGCCGTACATCACACCACCGCTTCCGTGAGTGAGGCGGGCGGGGTGCCGTCCGCTCTCGGGGTGAACGATTCGAAAAGTCCGTACCCGACGATGCGCTCCGCGAGGGAGAACATCGGGCTGCAACTGGTAAGCGTGATGTATCGCTCACCGGCCGGCACCTCGGGGGCCTGCGGCACGTCGAGCAGCACGTCGACCTCCGTGGGCTTCACATACTGAAGGGTGCGGAAGCGGTAGGTGTACCACCCCTCCTGCGTCTCGATCACGATCGCGTCGCCGACGTGCAGCTCCGCGAGACGGTTGAACGGGGCACCGTAGGTCGTGCGGTGCGCGGCGACGGAGAAATTGCCCACCTGGCCCGGCATGGCGGCATCCGTGTAGTGACCGATGCGATCGGTGTCGAGCGTGCGGGCTCGCGTGGTTCCGCCGGCGATCTCACGCGAGTAGTCCGCCCCGAAGCGCGGGATATACATCACCGCGAACGTCTCGGCGTCGGCCGGCTGCGGCAGGATCGGCGGCTCGGCGGTGACGGGCTCGGCCTCGGGCACCGAGGGATCGGCGACCGGCGGAGCCGGGTCGTACTCCTGAGCCCAACTCTGAGAGAGCTCCTGGCTGGCGGCATTGGCTTGCGCGCCCGTGATCACGTCGCCGATCCACATCTGCCATGCGACGTAGAGGAAGATGATCACACCGGCGGTCATCAGCAGTTCACCGACGACACCGATGACCGAGACCCGACGACGGCGCTTCGGAGGCGGCGTCGCGCGACGCTCGCGGCGCGTGGCCGGTGGGGCGTCTTCAAGGGTCTGCACGCAGGGATTCTCCCACACCGTGATGAGTGGCACCGTGGAGTTAGACTGACGGCATGGCACGAACCACGAGTGGCGAAGACCCGATCGCCGAGCGCAGTGAGAGCGACGCCGCACCGAATCCGGTGTGGTTCAAGCCCGTCATGATCGGGCTCATGCTCGTCGGGCTGGTCTGGGTTCTCTTCTTCTACCTGAGCAACATGCAGTACCCGATTCCCGGGATCGGCGCATGGAACTTGGTCATCGGCTTCGGAATCGCGTTCATCGGGTTCCTCATGACGACCCGCTGGCGCTGACACACCGAATTACACCCGTGTGATTCATCCCCAGGTGTGGATGGAACTGTGGATAACTTCTCAGCCGACCAATGACGGCACGGCGAGGAGACCGATGAGCACGACGCTGACAGCGACGAGCGACCCGATCTGCAGGGGGCGCTGCTTCGGCGCTCGCGTTCTCGCGTAGACGAAACCGACGAGTGCTCCGACGACCAGGCCACCGAGGTGCGCCTGCCAGGAGATGCCGACGGCGTTCAGCTCCGCGACGAACGATCCCGAGCCGATCGAGTTGATCAGCGCGAGCACGAACGGGAAAGCGAAGTTGATGCCGATCAGCACCGCGATCACGCGGATGTCGGCACCGATGTGGCGTCCGATGACGAGCAGCGCGCCGAACAGACCGAAAATCGCGCCCGAAGCTCCGACGACACTGGTCAGCGGCGCGAGCAGGGTCACTGCCACGGATCCGCCGAGCGCACTGATCAGGTACAGCGCGAGGAAACGGCCCCTACCCAGCATCGGCTCGAGACTGCGGCCGAGGATCCACAGAGTGAACATGTTGAGGGCCAGGTGCAGGAAGCTCGCGTGCGCGAGCGCTGCGGTGAGCACACGCCACGGCTGGAACGGGTAGCCGGGCGTGACGAATCCACTGTTGAACACCAGCGTCGACTGGATCACCGGGCCGTAACCCGGGATCAGCGTCAGGATGTAGAACAGCGCAGTGATCGCGATGATCGCGAGGGTGACCACGGGTCGTCCGCTCGACACGGCGGCGAGGGCCTGGGGCCTCCGCGCCCAGCGACGCTCGGCCTTCCGCTGCACGGGCGTTCGAGCCTTCCGCTGCTCCGCCATGCACTCGGGGCAGATCACTCCCACGGCACCCTGCGTCTGGCATTCGGGGCAGATCGTGCGCATGCATCGCTGGCACAGCACGAAGCTCTGCCGGTCGGGATGCCGGTAGCAGAAGTTGTCGCGGTTGCGACGGAACTCGTCCGTGGTCACCGGTGTGCGATCAGACGGAGACGACGTCGATCGACGAGATCACGACGGGCTCGACCGGACGGTCGCCGGCACCGGTCGGCACAGCGGCGATCGCGTCGACGACGGCCTTCGACGCGTCGTCGGCGACCTCGCCGAAGATGGTGTGCTTGCCCTGGAGCCACGGGGTCGGGTCGGTCGTGATGAAGAACTGCGAGCCGTTGGTGCCCTCGGCCTTGCCGGTGATGGCGTTGCGGCGCAGGCCGGCGTTGGCCATCGCGAGCTTGTAGGGAGCGGCGAAGTCGAGTTCGGGGCTGATCTCGTCGTCGAAGTTGTAGCCCGGGCCTCCGATGCCCTGTCCGAGCGGGTCGCCGCCCTGGATCATGAAGTTGGGGATGATGCGGTGGAAGATCACGTCGGAGTAGAGCGCGCCTTCGCCCGGCTTGCCGGTGCCCGGGTCGGTCCACGCCTGCGAACCGTCGGAGAGTCCCACGAAGTTCTGCACCGTGCGGGGTGCCTGGTCTCCGAAGAGGTTCACGACGATGTCGCCGTGGTTGGTGTGGATGGTCGCAACCGCGCTGTGGATAGGCATGGGTACATTCTCGCAGAGTTATAAGCAAGCCCCTCCGCCCGGAGAAGCCCGCTTCTGGCAGTATGGGTGCACACGTCCCATCTATCCGGGAGGGCATCATCGTGAGCCTCAGCCGTAAGCGCAAAAAGCAACTCCGCAAGCTTCAGGATCAGGCATCGAAGCTGTGGGAATCGCAGCAGGTCCTCGTCGGGGAGAGCGCGCACGTCGCGCGTGAAGCCGGACGCCAGTTGGGTTACTTCGGTCGCGAGCAGGTCGTACCCACCGTTCAGGATTCGTACCAGAAGTACGCCGCTCCCTACGTCGACCGCAGCGTCGACTACTCCAAGCACGTGCTGTCCGACAAGGTCGTGCCGGCCGCCGGCGCCGTCGTCGGATCCGCGCTGTCGGTGTGGGATGCCGCGCACGACACCCGCGACCGCATCGCCAAGGGACGCGGCCTCGAACTCCCCAACGCGAAGAAGTATGCAAAGCGCGCCGACAAGTACGGCAAGAAGGCGACCCGGAAGCTCTCGAAGAAGCTCTCCGTGCAGCCCCGCCACGACGGAATCAGCGCCGGTGGCGTGATCGCCATCATCCTCGGTGTCGCCGCTGCCGTGGGCGTGGCCTACGCCGCGTGGCAGACCCTGCGCGCCGACGACGAGCTGTGGGTGGCCGACGACCCGCTGCGCGCCCCCGACGCGTGACACCGGACCCCACGGAGCGCGTGCGCACGGCAGCCGCCGAGCGCGGGCTCGACATCGAGGTGCGAGAGCGCCCCGCGGCCCACAGCCTCGTCGACGCCGCCGCGCTCCTGGGGATCCGTCCCGCCGATATCGTCAAGACGCTGGTCGTCAAGCGGTCTGACGACACGTTCTTGTTCGCCTTGATCCCGGGCGATCGGGCCATCTCCTGGCCGAAGCTCCGGGCTATCGTCGGCGTCAACAAGCTCCGCCTTCCCGAACCGGAGCTCGCCCTCGAGGCGACCGGTTATGAGCGTGGAACGATCGTTCCGATCGGCAGCTCCACCGCGTGGCCCGTCTTCGCCGACGAGCGCATCGCGGGCACTCGAATCGCGATGGGCGCGGGCGCCCACGGATTCAGTCTGTTCGTCGACGCCGACGCCCTGATCGAAGCGTACGGCGCAACGGTCGCCGACATCTCCGCTGACCTTCCGGCGTCTTAGCGACCGGCCATCTTGAGGCCGATCTCGACGAGCTTGACCTTCTGCAGATGCCGTACATCGGGCAGGTCGAACCAGGCTGCGCGATCGGTGGAACCGTCGAGCTCGTTGCGCAGGCGTCCGCCGGTGATGCGCGCTCGATACACGATCCGCAGGGTGTGCAGCGGACCCGGAGCGTCGGCCGTCAGGCGACTCGACGCCGGTATCACCCGCGAATGGATACCGAGCAGGCTCTCGACCGAAACCCGATAGCCGGTTTCTTCACGCACCTCACGGCGCACTGCGTGCTCGGGATCCTCACCGGGTTCAAGACCCCCACCGGGGAGCGTCCACGCCGCCCGGCGTCCCTCGTTCCAGTGCGCCAGCAGCATCCGATCATCGGCGTCGATGACGACGGCGTAGGCGGCGACTCTGGTATCCATCCGATCCACATTACTCAGGCTCCTATGCTGGCGAGTGTGATGGCACCGCGTTCACCCGAAGCCGCCAGGCTTCTCTCGCTCGCGGCCGACTACATGTTGCGACACGGCGTCGGCGGAATCTCACTCTCGCGCCTGGCCAAAGACATCGGATCGAACAATCGGATGCTTCTGTATTACTTCGGCTCGAAGGACGAACTGTTCACGGCCGCCATTCTCCGGGCGTACGAGCGATTCCCCGGTCTTCATGGCCTCATGGCCGCCCTGAGAGACGGCGACGGCGGACTCGAGGAGCGCATCGCCTACGGGTGGCGCACCATACGCGCGGCGGAGCATCGGGCCTACGTCGCGTTGCTGTTCGAGTCGTTCTCGATCGCCGTGCGTGAGCCGACCGAGAACAGGAGCCAGATCGCGGCGGTCGGAGCCGAATGGCCGGCCGGTCTCACCGATCTCTTCCTCGCACACGGGCGTGAACCCGCTGTGGCGCGGCGCGAAGCCACCCAGTTGCTCGCCCTCTGGCGTGGATTGCAGTTCACGCTCCTCGAGGGCACCGATATCGCCGAACTCGACGAAGCCCACGACCGCGCGGTCGCCTCGATGTTCGGCGGCGGAGGACGCACCGAGCGCTCAGAAGGGTGAGTTCACCGACGCATCCGCTCGCGGAGCGTCTCGCCGTCGACACGGTCGGCCAGGCGTCCGCGCTCTCGCAGGATCGGGAGCACGAGTTCTCCGAAAGCGGCGATGTCGCGGGTACCGAAGACGGGCTCGATGAGAAAGCCGTCGAGCCCGGTCTCTGCAGCCAGCGACTCGATGCCGTCGGCAACCTCGTGCGGATCGCCCACGATGCGAAACCCCCGGGTTCCCTTGCCCTTCAACTCGTCGATGATCTCGCGCACGGTCGGCGCGGGCGCGCCGTTCGAGCCGAGGAACCGCTCGATGTTGCTCGTACCCATCTGGCCGACGGGTCCGCCCGCCTCGAGCACCTGGTGAAGGGTGAGGTCGGGATCGAGGGCGAGGAGGTCGATGCCCGTATTGCCGGCGTACAGCGTCGCGACGACATCATCGGTCTGCATCGCGTCGAACTCCGCAGCCAGGCGGTGCGCCTCCTCCGACGTCTCGGCGACCACGACGGTGAGCCCCGACATGATCCGCGGGTCTTCGCGCCCCTGCTCTGCAGCGACCTCTCGGATGTGCGCCACGTTGCGGGCGGTGTGCGCGGGAACCGTGGCCTGCACGAAGACGCACTCGGCGTGGGTCGCCGCGAAGGCACGACCCGCCGGTGACGTCCCCGCCTGGAAGATGACGGGCGTCCGCTGCCGCGTCGGAGGCGCCCCGAAGTATCCGTCGCTGCGGTAGTGCTCCCCGTCGTAGGTCACCCGCGTGATCCCCGCGCGGTCCGCGTAGATCCCGCGCACCGGGTCGGCGACGAGAGCGTCATCCGACCACGACTCCTCCCAGTACTTCTTCGCGAGCTCGACGTACTCCGCCGCGATCGCGTAGCGCACGTCGTGCGGCACCATCTCGGTGTGCCCGAAGAGTTCGGCGACGGCGTTCTGCGAGGAGCCGGTCACGACGTTCCAGCCGAACCGTCCGTTCGAGATCGCATCGAGGGTGGAGAACCGCCGTGCCAGCTGCACGGGATGGTCAACCCCCGTGTTCGCCGTGATCACGAACCCGAGTTCGGTGGTCTCACGCATCAGGATCGGGACGAGCCCCGCGGGGTCGTAGCCCGAGAAGTTGATCCCGCGTTCCACCGCACCGAGGGCGATGTCGTCACCGAGGATCGGATAGCCGAAGCCGTCGGCGAAGAAGAGGAAGTCGTAACCGGTCCGATCCATGATCCGCGCAATCTCGACCCAGTGCTGCGGGTCGGCGAAGTCGATCGAGTCGCTCAGCGGGTGCGGCCAGCTGAGGGTTCCCCCGATCTGGGGTCCGTAGACCTCGAAGACTCCGAAATGCAGGCTCACCGCGCGCCCTCCATCGAGATCCGATCCATGTCGCGATCCTTCCTTCGCTCTCTCTCGCCCGACCGACGAAGCGGTCGGTGACGAGAGGGTGCCGAGCGACCGACCCGAAATGAATCGATCAGTTCACACGGTAGGGGGCGGTTGTTTCGAGGGAATGACACGACCTCGACGCGGGCGTAACGCCCCGAAGCTCGTCGCGCTTCCGAAGTGACCTCGCAGGTGCGAAGCCTGCAAGCCTCGAAGCGTGATCGTCGCGTGGCTTCGTCTACGCGGTGAAGTGGCGTCGCAGCCACGAGGACAGCCGCTGGCCGATGCCCCATCCGGGAACCTCCATGGAGCCCCGCCTGGTGGACGTGTGGACGAAGCCGCGGTCATCTCGGATCAGCACCTGGCACCGCACCAGCGCACGGGTCCCATGACTCGCCCCCTCAGTGCTCACCGAAAGGCTCGCCGCGCTCACCCATGCGGGATCGATCCTGCGCACCGCTAGGTGCCTGGTGAAGTCACCGCGCAGAAAGAGCGCCACCGACTCGACTTCCTTCGCGGGGGGATCCACTGTGCCGTCAAGGAGGTCGAATGAATACGCGACCCCGTGACCGGCCCGCACCGCGAACGAGACGTGCGCGAGAGGCCAGTCGGGGTTGGCTGGGGAGTCAAAAATGAAGTGTCCGGTGATGCCGTCTGCAACGTCGGCGAGTTCACGTCTCCTAGGCACGTAACGCCCTCCTCCCGGGCGTCAGTATGGCAGTCCTCGCGACACCCGCACCCGCATGGACCTCCACGACGCGGGCCGGAAACGAGCGAACGCCGCTCACGCCCGCGCCCTCGCGACCGCCGAGCGTCGAGGGTTCCCACCCCCGCCCTCACCCGCCGCGCAGACCGGCGAGTCCCCACTCCGCCAGGGCTACACGCTCCTCCGCCCCATCCTCGCCACAGCCGTCCGAGACGGGCTCATCGGATCGAACCCGTGCCAGACACGGCCATCGCGGCGGGGCTCGATGTGCTCGGTCAACCGCACAGTCTGTCCCTCAGTCCACTCGAAACCGCCGCGGAGCCGATCCTCCGACTCACCAGGGCAGGTGGGACTTCGTAGGGTGTCGTGGTTCCGCGATAATGACCGGATGATGCCGCCGCCCTCCCCCGTTGACTGGACGGCCTTGGACCGGCCAACGCGTCGAGAAGCGCTCGGCGCGCTCAAAGCGCGGCTGCAAGCAAACCCGGCTGATCAATCCACGCGCGGACAGATCGTCAATGCGTACCGTCAACTGGGCAACCCCGACCAGGCAGGTCGCTTCGCCATCGGCTTGGACGAACGACCAAGACCCGAGGAGGTGCGCGCCTACTCCGCAATGGTCCGGGCACTCAATGCCGACGAATCCACGACGCGCAGACTTTGTCTCGTCACTGCCGAGGTCAATCTGCCGGATCAGGTGATGCATGCGATTGAGGGTCGAGCCCCGGACGACGGGTGGCGGTCGTGGGGCGTACTTCTCTTCATCGTCTGGGCCATCTGGGTGGCGCTGTCCCTCGTGTGCATGGTGGTGGTGTTCGGCTTTGCGGTCGCCGGTGCCCGCGACGTGCAATTGATCGCACAGTGGTGGACCGCCCTGGGGGGGTGGGCTCTCGTGGTCGCGTTGCTCACGACGGCAGTGTGGTGCGCGGCCTCCGGCAAGTGGATACCCGCCCTCGTTTGGTCACTGATCACCGTCGTCGTCGCCGGGTCTGTAGTCCTCGCTTCGATCGCGCTCCTCCGGTAGCAAACACGAAGGCCCACAAGCCCTGTCTAACGTGCCTACTGGCACGGGCCCTGCGCTCTCCACGCGCCGCTTCGCAGCGCGCGGAGCCTCGGCGCCGGGGCCCATCGAACGCTCGCTTCGCTCGCCGTTCGAATCCCCGATCCCGAAGACGGGAAAAGCGGCCGCCCTGTCGGGCGACCGCTTTTCTATCTGTGGAGCCTAGGAGATTCGAACTCCTGACATCCTGCTTGCAAAGCAGGCGCTCTACCAACTGAGCTAAGGCCCCGGGGCTGTTGTGGGGCTACCAGGACTTGAACCTGGGACCTCTTCATTATCAGTGAAGCGCTCTAACCGCCTGAGCTATAGCCCCGAACTACATTGACGCAACAAGTCGTCAACCTCGAAGACTTTACCGGAACCGCGACGAATTCACGAATCGGTACCGCGCCGGTCCGCTGTGCAACGCCGCGGTTTGGTTCACTGATCAGGTGACCTCAGAAACTCCCACACACGACGGCGAAGAACACGGCACGGGGATCGGCCGCCGGCTCAACTGGCTTCGAGCCGGCGTGCTCGGTGCGAACGACGGCATCGTCTCCGTCGCGTCGCTCGTCGTCGGCGTCGCGGGCGCCGGTGCCGGCATACCCGCGATCCTGGCGGCGGGTATCGCGGGGCTCGTGGGTGGCGCCATCTCGATGGCCCTGGGCGAGTACGTCTCGGTGAGCAGTCAGCGCGACAGCGAACGCGCGCTCATCGCGCAGGAGAAACGCGAGCTGCGGGACATGCCGGAGGAGGAGTTGGCGGAGCTGGCGCTGATGTATCGCCGACGCGGGCTGTCGGAGGCGACCGCCGAACAGGTCGCCCGAGAGCTGACCGCGCACGACGCACTCGCCGCGCACCTCGAGGTCGAGCTCCACATCGACCAGGACGACCTCGTCAGTCCCTGGCAGGCCGCCGCGTCGTCCGCGCTCGCTTTCACCGTCGGCGCGCTGCTCCCGCTGCTGGCGATCCTGCTTCCGGCGCCGGAGTGGCGCGTGCCCGTGACGGCCGTGGCAGTGCTGGTCGCCCTGGCGATCACGGGGACCATCAGCGCGCGACTGGGTGGATCGTCCGCTCCTCGCGCCGTCGTGCGACTGGTCGTCGGCGGCGCGCTCGCACTTGCTGCCACCTATGCGATCGGTGCACTCCTGGGGACCACCGGCGTCGTGTGACGCCGAGACAGGATCAGTTCGAGGTGAAGCCGACGAGCAGACCGCCGCTCACCTTGACGGCGAGGTTGTAGATACCCGCGATGACCGCGCCGAGCACGGTCACGACGATGAGATTCAGGATGGCGACGATCGCCGCGAAAGCCATCACCTGCGGCAGGCCGATGAAGGTCTTGATCGACACACCGCCGTCGGAGAAGCTCGTGAAGAACTCGTCGACCTGATCGATCAGACCCGTCGTGTTGACGACCATGAACACCAGGAAGAACGACACCACGGTGACGATCGCGAGCGCGACCGCCGCGAGGAACGACAGCTTCACCGCCGACCAGAAGTCGACGTAGACCAGACGCAGGCGAACCTGCTTCGCGGTCGTCTTGTGCGTCGATTTCTTGGCGAGCTTGTCGGCTACCGTGCTCATTCGTCCGCGCTTTCCTCAGGTGTCTCGGTCGGCTCTTCGACAGACTCGGTTGTGGGCTCGGGTGCAGGATCTGCGACCACGTCGGCATCTCCGTCGGATTCGGATGCTTCAGCCAGGCCGCGCTCTCCGTTCCGGGCGATCGCGATGATGCGATCATCGCCTCCGGCACGTGCGAACACGACTCCCATCGTGTCACGACCCTTGGCGGGCACCTCGGCCACGGCAGAGCGTACCACCTTGCCGCTGGCAAGAACCACAAGGATCTCGTCGTCCGCGGAGGCGATGAGGCCGCCCGCGAGATCGCCTCGATCGTCGCTCAGACGCGCGACTTTGATGCCGAGTCCGCCGCGGCTCTGGGTGCGGTACTGGTCGACCGCGGTGCGCTTGGCGTAGCCACCCTCGGTCACGACGAAGACGAATCCGTCGTCGCTGACGAGCGACGCGGACAGCAGGCTGTCGTCGCCACGGAACGACATGCCCTTCACGCCCTCGGTCGCGCGTCCCATCGGACGCAACGAGTCGTCGGTCGCGGTGAACCGGAGTGACATGCCGTGCCGGCTGATGAGGAAGACGTCATCACCCTCATCGGTGAGCAGGGCGCTGACGAGCTCGTCGCCGCCCTCCTCGTCTGCGCCGCGCAGCTTGATCGCGATGACACCGCCCTGACGGTTGGTGTCGTATTCGGTGAGTCGCGTCTTCTTGACGAGGCCGCCGCGCGTGGCGAGCACGAGATAGGTCGCGACGTCGTAGTCGCGGATGTCGAGGATCTGGGCGATCTCTTCGTCGGGCTGCAGCGCGAGAAGGTTCGCAACGTGCTGACCCTTCGCGTCACGACCGGCTTCCGGAACCTCGTAGGCCTTGGACCGGTAGACGCGACCCTTGTTCGTGAAGAAGAGCAGCCAGTGGTGCGTGGTGGTGACGAAGAAGTGCTCGACCACGTCGTCCGCGCGCAGCTGGGCACCCTTCACACCCTTGCCGCCGCGGTGCTGCGAGCGGTAGTTGTCGCTGCGCGTGCGCTTGATGTAGCCCTCGCGCGTGACGGTGACGACCATCTCTTCCTCGGGGATGAGATCTTCGATCGACATGTCGCCGTCGTAGCCCGGGAGGATCTCGGTGCGACGGTCATCGCCGTACTTCGACACGATCTCGGTGAGCTCGTCGCGGATGATGGAACGCTGGCGGGCGGGGTCGGCGAGGATCGCCTTGAAGTCGGCGATCTGCAGCTCGAGTTCGGTCGCTTCGTCGATGATCTTCTGACGCTCGAGAGCAGCCAGTCGACGCAGCTGCATCTGGAGGATCGCGTCTGCCTGGAGACCGTCGATATCCAGCAGCTCGATCAAGCCTGTGCGGGCGTCGTCCACCGTGGGGGAGCGCCGGATGAGCGCGATGACCTCATCGAGGGCATCGAGCGCCTTCAGGTATCCGCGCAGGATATGAGCGCGCTCTTCGGCCTTGCGCAGACGGAAGGTCGTGCGCCGCACGATGACGTCTACCTGGTGCGCGATCCAGTAGCTGATGAACCCGTCGAGAGGCAGAGTGCGGGGCACCCCGTCGACGATCGCGAGCATGTTGGCGCCGAAGTTGTCCTGCAGCTGCGTGTGCTTGTACAGGTTGTTCAGCACGACCTTGGCCACCGCGTCGCGCTTCAGCACGATCACGAGGCGCTGACCGGTGCGGTCGGAGCTCTCGTCGCGGATGTCGGCGATCCCGGTGATCTTGCCATCGCGCGCCAGGTCGCGGATCTTCACCGCGACGTTGTCGGGGTTGACCTGATAGGGCAGCTCAGTGATCACGAGGCACGTACGGCCCTGGATCTCCTCGACGTTGACGACGGCGCGCATCGTGATCGAGCCGCGGCCCGTGCGGTACGCGTCTTTGATGCCCCGCGTTCCGAGGATCTGCGCCGCGGTGGGGAAGTCGGGCCCGGGGATGCGCTCCATGAGCGCTTCGAGCAGTTCTTCGCGGCTGGCCTCTGGGCGCTCGAGCGCCCAGAGCGCGCCGGCGGCGACCTCACGCAGGTTGTGGGGCGGGATGTTGGTCGCCATACCGACGGCGATACCCACCGAGCCGTTGACCAACAGGTTCGGGAAGCGCGCCGGGAGCACGACGGGCTCCTGGGTCTGCCCGTCGTAGTTGTCCTCGAAGTCGACGGTCTCTTCTTCGATGTCGCGCACCATCTCGAGCGCGAGGGGAGCCATCTTCGTCTCGGTGTAGCGCGGGGCGGCCGCACCCTGGTTGCCCGGGGATCCGAAGTTCCCCTGTCCGAGAGCGAGGGGGTAACGCAACGACCACGGCTGAACGAGGCGCACGAGGGCGTCGTAGATCGGGGCGTCACCGTGCGGGTGGTACTGCCCCATGACCTCGCCCACGACACGGGCGCACTTCGAGAACGACTTGTCGGGGCGGAACCCGCCGTCGTACATGCCGTAGATGACGCGGCGGTGCACGGGCTTGAGGCCGTCTTCGACACGCGGCAGCGCGCGACCGACGATGACACTCATCGCGTAGTCGAGATAGCTCCGCTGCATCTCGAGCTGCAGATCGACCTGGTCGATGCGGCCGTGGTTGTGCTCGGGGATCGAGCGTTCTTCGTCAGCCATGTGTTCTTTCCGTTGATCGGTCCCTGAGCGAGCTCGGGGGCGCGAGTGAACGCGTCAGATGTCGAGGAAGCGCACGTCTTTGGCGTTGCGCTGGATGAAGCCGCGACGCGACTCGACGTCTTCGCCCATGAGGACGGAGAAGATCTCGTCCGCCGCCGCGGCGTCGTCGATCGTCACCTGGAGGAGGGTGCGCGTCTGGGGGTCCATCGTGGTCTCCCACAGTTCCTTGGCGTTCATCTCGCCGAGACCCTTGTAGCGCTGGATTCCGTTGTCCTTGGGCACACGCTTGCCGCTGGCGATGCCCTCCGCGAGCAATGCGTCGCGCTCACGATCGCTGTACACGTATTCGTGCGGAGCGTTCGACCACTTCAAGCGGTAGAGCGGCGGCTGGCCGAGGTAGACGAACCCCGCCTCGATGAGGCCCCGCATGTAGCGGAACAGCAGCGTGAGAAGCAGGGTGGTGATGTGCTGGCCGTCGACGTCGGCATCGGCCATCAGCACGATCTTGTGATACCGCGCCTTCTCGATGTCGAAGTCCTCGCCGATGCCGGTGCCGAAGGCCTGGATCATCGCCTGCACCTCGTTGTTGCCGAGAGCACGATCCAGACGCGCGCGCTCGACGTTGAGGATCTTGCCGCGGAGGGCCAGGATCGCCTGGATGTGCGGGTCGCGACCCTGCACCGCCGAACCGCCGGCCGAGTCTCCCTCGACGAGGAAGATCTCACTGATCTTCGGGTCTTTGCTCGTGCAGTCCTTGAGCTTGTCGGGCATGGACGCCGACTCGAACACGCTCTTGCGACGCGCGGTCTCGCGCGCCTTGCGTGCCGCGAGGCGAGCGGTGTTCGCATCCATCGCCTTGCGGACGACGTTCTTGGCCTGCGTGGGATTGCGATCGAACCAGTCGCCGAGGCGGTCGCCCACGGCCTTCTGCACGTACGCTTTCGCCTCGGTGTTGCCGAGCTTGGTCTTCGTCTGACCCTCGAACTGCGGCTCGGAGAGCTTCACCGAGATGACGGCTGTGAGACCCTCGCGAACGTCCTCGCCGGAGAGGTTCTCGTCTTTCTCCTTGAGGAGGTTGTTCGCCCGTGCGTATTTGTTGACCAGAGCCGTGAGGGCCGCACGGAAACCTTCTTCGTGCGTTCCGCCCTCGTGGGTGTTGATCGTGTTGGCGAACGTGAAGACGTTCTCCGTGTAGCTCGTGGTCCACTGCATGGCCATCTCGAGCGCGATCTTGCGCTCGGTGTCTTCGGATTCGAAGTCGATGATCACGTCATTGACGACGTCTGCGCGGCGCACCTTGTTCAGGTACTCGACGTAGTCGACGAGCCCGCGCTCGTAGAGGAAGCTGTCGTTCGGGTGGTGCGGCGTTTCTTCGCCGTCTTCGCTCGCTTCGACCGAGATGGCATCCGGACGCTCATCGCGCAGCGTGATGCGGAGCCCCTTGTTGAGGAAGGCCATCTGCTGGAAGCGCGTGCGAAGGGTCTCGTAGTCGAAGTCGACCGTGTCGAAGATCGTGGCATCCGGCCAGAACGTGATGGTCGTACCGGTCGCGTCGCTCGGCTCTGCCTGGGCGAGGGGTGCCTC
Source organism: Microbacterium sp. Gd 4-13 (assembly GCF_003095395.1). Lineage (GTDB taxonomy): Bacteria > Actinomycetota > Actinomycetes > Actinomycetales > Microbacteriaceae > Microbacterium. The sequence continues at coordinate 143,375 of NZ_QEIJ01000002.1, read as the reverse complement.
GGGCACGCCGCCGTTGCGGTACGACTGACGCCAGAAGTAGCCCTGACGCTGCACGGCGACCTCGAGACGCGAGGAGAGGGCGTTGACGACCGACGAGCCGACACCGTGCAGACCACCCGACACCGCGTATCCGCCGCCGCCGAACTTTCCGCCGGCGTGCAGCACGGTGAGAACGACCTCGACGGTCGACTTGCCCTCGGTGCGGTGCATGTCGACGGGGATGCCTCGACCGTTGTCGACGACGCGGACAGCGCCGTCTTCGAGGATCGTCACCTCGATCGTGTCGCAGTACCCGGCCAGGGCCTCATCGACCGAGTTGTCGACGATCTCGTACACCAGGTGGTGGAGTCCTCGAGCACCGGTGGAGCCGATGTACATGCCGGGGCGCTTGCGAACCGCCTCGAGCCCTTCGAGTACCTGGATCTCATCGGCGCCGTAGTCGTTGTGAACTTTCTCTGCGGGCCGGGATTCGGGTTCTTCAGGAACGCTGTCGGGGTTCACGGACGTCATAGGTTTCGCGCGCTCCACATCGGTCATCGGTAACTCGGCCAGTCTACCCTGTGCCGGCAGGATCCCGACGCTTATACGCCTCTGTGACGCGATGAAAATGCCGTAACCAAGATCGGACCTAGCTCAACCGTAGGTATCGCGCGGACCACGGCCCTGAATCGCTCTGGGACCCCATTTCCAAGAGGGGACGTCAGGTCCGATGAAGCGGATGCTGTCGACCCCCGCCTCCGGGAACCGCCGGACGATCTCCGACAGGATCTGCGCGCGCATGAGCTGGAGTTGCTTGGCCCAGGCCGTCGAATCGGCCTGCACCGTCAGCATCCCGGCGTCGAGTGCCACCGGTCGCGTGTGCTTGGCCGTTTCGTCGCCGGCCACGTCATCCCACGTGCGGACGAGGTCTTCGCGGGCGAGGGCGGAGTTCCATCCCGCCGTCCGGGTCAAGTCGGCGAGCACGTCGCCGACACCGTGGGGATCGCGACCCGCCGTGAACGGAGCGTTCTCCTCGGAATCGGCCGAGCGTCGTTGCCGGCGCTTGCGCCGATAGGGAGAGGGCTCCAGTCCGCGCAGGCGGAGGTATGTCGCCATCGATTCGGGGAGATCTGCCTCGTCAGGCATCGGGGGCCTCGACGATCCGTCCGGAATCGACCCGCACCAGACGCGCGCGGAGTGCGTCGGGCACGTCTTCTTCCACCGCCGACGTCACGATGACCTGCTCATAGCCGCCGACCAGAGCGGCCAGTCGCGACCGACGGCCGGCGTCGAGCTCGGCGAAGACGTCGTCGAGGATGAGCACCGGATCACCCAGACGCGACTCCGCGCGCAGCAGCTCGGCCGACGCGAGTCGCAGGGCGAGCGCGACCGACCACGATTCGCCGTGCGAGGCATAGCCCTTGACCGGCAGGCCCCGTACGCGCAGCACCAGATCATCTCGATGCGGGCCGACGAGGGTCAGCCCTCTCTCGAGTTCCGCGGGACGTCGCGCCGCGAGCGCGGCGCGGAACTGCTCTGCCAGAGAACCCGAGTCGGTCGATTCACCGTCGATCGATTCGTCGTCTTCAGGATCTCCGCCGCGAACCGAGAGCGCCCACTCGAGCCGCGGATCGTGATCGGCACCCGCGATAGCGGTGTAGGCGCCGGCGACGGGCGCCGCGAGGTCACGGGCCAGCGAGAGCCTCGCTTCGATGACCTCGGTACCGAGCGCGACGAGTTTGTCGTCCCACACGTCGAGAGTCGACAGAGCATCGCCGCGCACGCCGCGTGCTTTCGCGGATTTGAGCAGTGCGGTGCGCTGCTTGAGCACGCGGTCGTAGTCGCCGAGTACGCCGGCAAGACGGGGAGCGCGCTGCACGAGCAGCTGATCGGCGAACTTGCGACGGGCAGACGGGTCTCCTCGCACGATCTGGAGATCTTCGGGAGCGAACAGGATCACCTGCGCGTACCGCGGCAGCTCCGCCGTCTTCACGGCCGCGCCGTTGACCCGGGCCTTGTTGGCGCCCTGGCGGTTGACCTGCAATTCGAGCAGCACGCTTCTCTCGCCGTGCGCGAGGCGCGCTCGGACGATGGCGGCCTCCGCGCCGTCGCGAACCAGCGGGGCGTCGTTCGATACCCGGTGCGACCCGAGGGTGGCGAGGTAGGCGATCGCCTCGGCGAGATTCGTCTTTCCCTGACCGTTGCGACCAACGAACACGTTGGCCCCGGGACCGAGTGACACGTCGGCGACCGCGTAGTTGCGGAAGTCGACGAGACTCAGCTGCTCCACGATCACCGGGGAAGCCTACCCGCGACGTCCGACGTCAGCGCAGGAGGAGGTTCGGCTGCAGCAGGTACTTGAACGACTCCTCGCCGCCCGAAGTCTGGGGCGTGACCAGCACGGGGCTGAGCTTGTTGGCGTTCTCGCTCGACGTGAAGGTGACGCGCGCGAATTCGCTGCGGACCGCGCCGAGCGACTCGAGCAGGTACTGCGGGTTGAGCCCGAGGGTGACGTCCTCGCCGACGAGAGTCGCGTCGACCGATTCGGAGGCGCGCGCCTGCTCGGTGCCGGACGCATCCATCGAGACGCCGTCGGCGGTGAACGTGAAACGCAGCGGTGCGGAGCGGTCGAGCACGAGCGCGACACGACGAACCGCTTCGGCGAGCTCTGCCGTGTTGACCACCGCGTGGTGGTCAGTAGCTTCGGGGAAAAGCCGGCGGACCGGGGGGAAGTTGCCCTTGATCAGCAGCGATGTCACGGTCTTGTTGCCCGCGGTGAACGCGATGATCTCGCGGTCGCCCGAGCCGGAGAAGGCGATCGAGATGTCACCACCGTGGGCGAAGGTCTTGCCGACCTCCTGCAGGGTTCGTGCCGGGACGAGGGCCGTGGTCGGCTCGTCGGAGGCCGAGGTTCCGCCGTCCCAGGGGATCTCGCGGAGCGCAACGCGGTAGCGGTCGGTGGCCACCAGGCTCAAGCGCGTTCCCGACACCTCGAGCTGCACGCCGGTGAGAACCGGGGTGACATCGTCGCGCGACGCGGCGAAGGCGACCTGCGCGATGGCCGTCGCGAAGTCTTCGGAGGGAACGAGGCCGGACTCGCCATTGACCTCGGGAATGGCGGGATATTCCTGAACCGGCATCGATGCCAGCGTGAAACGTGCCGAACCGCAGGTGAGCACGATTCCGCCGTCATCGTCGACGACGATCTGGATCGGCGCGTTGGGCAGGCGGCTCGCGATCTCGGACAGCAGACGCCCGTGGACGAGGATCGTGCCCGGTTCGTCGACGGTCGCCTCGATGGTGGTGCGGGCGGATGCTTCGTAGTCGAAAGCGGCGAGCGACAGACCCTCGTCGCTCGCTTCGATCAAGACTCCCGCAAGGATCGGCTGCGGGTTCCGCTGCGGCAGGAGCTTGACGACGAACGACACGGCTTCGCTGAACACATCACGATTGACGTGAAATTTCACGGGTGCTCCCTCGACGTCGGGCTTGGGTTACTCATGCTAGTGCCCGCTCCCGGATGATCCGGAAAGCCCGTTGCCGCCGTAAAGGTGATGGACCCGGCTTGCTTAACAATTTTTGTTCTTCATCTTGTTAACAGCTGTGGAAACTGTGGACAACTCGGTGGATACCTGTCGCGACATGGGAACTACACGCGTGTGAGATGTGGACTCGGTGCGGAAACCGCCCCCAACATGTCGTCGTCGGGGTCACAGCATCCGAGGCTCTGTCCACAGGTCTGTCGAATCCGTACACATCCCGCGCACGGGAAATCGTAGTTATCCACACGTTTTCCACATGTGCAGAACGTCGTTCGAGAACCCCTCTGAGGGGTCGTCCGCGCACGAAGAAGCCCCCGAGACCCATGGAAGGGGGTCACAGGGGCTCAGTCGGAGAGGATCAGCGGGACCGGCCGAGCTGCGTGGTGATCTCCGTCACCTGGTTGTAGATCGATCGGCGCTCCTTCATGAGGTCGCTGATCTTCTTATAGGCGTACATCACGGTGGTGTGGTCGCGGTTCCCGAACAGCTGACCGATCTTCGGCAGTGACAGGCTCGTGCGCTCCCGGCACAGGTACATCGCGATCTGACGGGCGATCGCGATCGACTGCGAGCGACTCGACCCGTACAGATCGTCGACCGACAGCTTGAAGTACTGAGCGGTCGCCGTGATGATGTCGGTCGGTGAGACGACGTTCTGGTCGTCCTGATCGATGATGTCGCGCAGCACCGTCTGGGCGAGGGACATGTCGAGCGTCGAGCGGTTCAGGCTGGCGAACGCCGAGACACGGATGAGTGCGCCCTCGAGTTCACGGATGTTCGACGACACCACGGTCGCGATGTACTCCATGACCTCGTCGGGAATCTGCAGTCGCTCGCTCTGTGCCTTCTTGCGCAGGATGGCGATACGTGTCTCGAGGTCGGGTGCCTGGACGTCGGTGATGAGGCCCCACTCGAAGCGGCTGCGCATGCGGTCTTCGAAGCCGGTGAGGTGCTTGGGTGGCACATCGCTCGTGATCACGACCTGCTTGTCGTGGTCATGGAGCGTATTGAAGGTGTGGAAGAACGCTTCCTGGGTCTCGGCGCGACCCTGCAGGAACTGGATGTCGTCGATCAGCAGGATGTCGACATCGCGGTACCTGGCCTGGAAGGCCGAGCCGCGGTTGTTCACGATCGAGTTGATGAAGTCGTTCGTGAACTCTTCGCTGGAGACATAGCGCACGCGGATGCCGGCGTACATGCTCACGGCATAGTCACCGATGGCGTGCAGGAGGTGTGTCTTGCCCAGTCCGGAGTCGCCGTAGATGAAGAGCGGGTTGTACGCCTTCGCGGGGGCCTCGGCGACCGCGACCGCCGCGGCGTGGGCGAAACGGTTGGACTGCCCGATGACGAAGTTGTCGAACGTGTACTTCGGGTTGAGGCGGGTGTCGTTGCGGGAGGCGGGGGACGCGGACTCGGACGTATCGTCCATGTTCGGTCGCGAGTGGGGAACCGTCGCGGGCGCGGGCGTGGGGGCCGGCTCGTGGTCGATCTCCGGATGCGGGGAGTTCGCCGGCGAGCTGAGATGAGCGTCGATGAGGTCGGGGTTCACGGCGACCCGGAAGGATGCGGCGGGCTCGGGTGCCTCGACCCGGGTGAGGGCCTCGAGCAGGGGCAGCCGAAGACGCTTGTTGATCTGCGCTGCGGTCAGATCGTTCGGTACGTCGAGGTACAGAACGCCGGCGTAGACACCGCTGGGCACGACGAGGTTGAGGAACCCCCGGAGCTGGGGAGTCACGCGGTCGTCCCGGTCGAGCATCTCGAGAACCGCGGGCCAAATAGGGACGTCGGCGACCTCGTTCGGTGACATCGTCCCCCCGGGAGCTCGCGCGTCTCAGATCGACGGGCGCGCCGAACCTGTGGATAACTATCGGAGACACACGTTAGTCAGCGGTCGTCACGAGAGCAAAACCCACTGTAGATCCGGGCGGCGTGTCATTGCCAGGGGGAACCCCACAGGTTGGGGATAATCGCTCTTTGGCCTCGATCGGGTTTGAGTTCTCAGGAAGTCCGGCTTAGTCTTAGTCGGTTGACTTATGCCCTCGTGGCAGTCCCCACCGTCTGGGCCCGGATGATCGCCCGGGCGGCATCCGATACCGGAGTTATCTCATGAGCAAGCGTACGTTCCAGCCCAACAACCGCCGTCGCGCCAAGAAGCACGGCTTCCGTGCCCGCATGCACACGCGTGCCGGTCGCGCCATCCTCTCGGCTCGGCGCGCCAAGGGGCGCACCGAGCTCTCGGCCTGACCTCACTCGGTCTCACCCACCCCGTGCTCGCGAAGCCGAACCGACTCACGCGCGGATCGGACTATAAAGCCATCGTCCGGCGCGGTGCTCGGTGTGCGGGAACGCACACCGTCACCTACGTGGGCGGTGGCGGCGACGCGCCGGCTCGGTTCGGTTTCATCGTGAGCCGACAGGTCGGTTCGGCGGTCACGCGCAATCTCGTCCGGCGTCGGCTGAAGGCCGTGTGCGCGGAGGCTCTCGAGGTCGTTCGCCCCGGGGCAGATGTCGTCATCCGTGCCTTGCCCGGTTCAGCGACGGCAGACTTCGCGGAACTGCGTGACGACGTCGTCCGCTGTCTGAAGCGGAGGGCCGTATGAGCACCTCCACTCTGCCGACCTCGTCGACGGGGAACGGACACTGGGTCGCATCCGATCTCGTGCGCTCGGTTCCTCTCGTGCCGCGCAACACGGCGCTGAGTGTTCTCCACGCATATCGCGCGACGATCTCCCACGTCTATGGCGACGTGTGCAAGTACTACCCCTCTTGTTCGGCGTACGCGGTTGGTGCGGTGCAGCAGCACGGGGTCGTGAAAGGCGTGGTTCTGGCGGCCGCGCGACTCGCCCGATGTCATCCCTGGGCTCAGGGTGGCATCGACGACGTGCCGCCTCACCGCGCCTTCCGCTATGAGCTCACCCGGCACGGCTTCGTCGTGCCCCCTGGAAAGGACTGACTCTTGGGCTTCGACCTGATTGGAACCATCCTCTGGCCACTGAAGTGGCTGGTCGAACTCGTGCTGGTCGCGTGGCACTGGGTGTTCACGGCGATCGGCATGGCGCCCGCAGCGGGCCTGACGTGGGTGCTTTCGATCGTCGGTCTGGTGATCGTCGTGCGCGCCGCGCTGATTCCGCTGTTCGTCCGTCAGATCAAGAGCCAGCGAAAGATGATGGAAATCGCTCCTGAACTGCGAAAAGTCCAGGAGAAGTATCGCGGCAAGAAGGATCAGCTCTCTCGTGAGGCCATGAGCCGGGAGACCATGGCGCTCTACAAGAAGCATGGCACGACACCGGTGTCGAGCTGCTTGCCTCTGCTCGTGCAGATGCCTGTGTTCTTCGCGCTGTTCAGCGTGCTCAACGACGTGCAGAAGATCGCGACCAATCCCAGCTTCAGTGGTGTCGGGCTCCTCGACAACCGGCTCACGCAGGAGTTCTACGACGCCAAGCTCTTCGACGTCGCTTCGCTGCACGTCAACCTGACGACGGCATGGAGCCAGCCCGACGGCCAGGTGTCGGTCATCATCCTGATCATCCTCGTGGTGCTCATGATCTCGTCGCAGTTCTTCACCCAGCTGCAGATCATCTCGAAGAACCTGTCCCCCGAGGCCAAGACCGGCCAGGCCTACCAGATGCAGCGCATCATGCTCTTCATCCTGCCGCTGGGCTTCATCTTCTCGGGTGTGTTCTTCCCCCTCGGCGTCGTCATCTACTGGTTCGCCAGCAACCTGTGGACGATGGTTCAGCAGTTCATCGTCATCCGCGAGATGCCGACTCCCGGGTCCGAGGCTGCGAAGGCCCGCGAGGAGCGCCTCGCTCGCAAGGGCAAGGCGATCGACTCGAACGGCAAGGTCGTTCCCATGGAGAAGTACCAGGCCGAACAGCAGCGTCTGCTCGAGGAGGCCGAGCGCGCACGCGCCGCAGCCCCCAAGCGCCAGCAGCCGGTCGGCAAGCAGCGCGCCAAGAAGCAGGGCACGAAGCCGACGGCCGCTCGTCCGGCAGCATCCCCGCCGTCGTCGCCCGATGCGCCCGACGCGCCCACACCTCGCTGACCGCACCACCTGAAAGACGATCATGACGACTTCCGAGCAGACCGAAGCACCCGCCCCCGCTACCGATGAGCAGCTCGAGCAGGAGGGCGACGTCGCCGCCGACTATCTCGAAGCGCTTCTGGATATCGCCGACATCGACGGCGACTTGGCGATGGATGTCCGCGCCGGTCGCGCTTATGTCTCCGTCGAGGCGGATGCAGCGGGACCTATCGCCCGCCTCGCAGAGCCTGAGACGGTGCGCGCCCTGCAGGAACTCACGCGGCTCGCTGTGCAGAACAGTACCGGGCGATTCTCGCGTCTCATCCTCGACGTCGGTGGATCGCGCGATGCTCGCCAGCGCGAGCTCGAGGTGCTCGTCGATCGTGCGATCGCGCGCATCGACGAAGGCTCATCGCAGGCCTCGCTGCCGGCGATGTCGAGCTATGAGCGGAAACTGATTCACGACATCGCAGCGGACCGCGGATATGCGTCCGAGTCGTTCGGCGAGGGCGCGGACCGTCACCCCGTCATCCGCCGCGCCTGACGCGTTTCACGTGAAACATCGATGACCTCTCTCGAAGCCGAGCCGGCGGCTGCCGCTCTCATCTTCGGCGACACGATCGACCAGGCCCGTCGGTTCACGAACGCTCTCGCCGAGCACGGGGAGGAACGCGGTCTGATCGGACCCCTCGAACTCCCCCGGTTGTGGACGCGCCACGTACTGAACAGTGCCGTCGTTGCACCGCTCTTCACGGGACGGGTCGGCGACGTCGGATCCGGCGCCGGCCTTCCTGGTATCGCGCTCGCGATCGCACGCCCCGACGTCGAGTGGGTTCTCATCGAACCGATGGAGCGCCGTACCGTGTGGTTGGCGGAACAGGTCGACACGCTCGGCTTGACCAATGTCGAGATCGTTCGCTCGCGCGGTGAGGAATGGTCGGGAGCCGGGACTCTCGATATGGTCACGGCTCGCGCAGTCAGCGCTCTGAAGACGCTTCTCCCCTGGACGGCGCCCCTCGTTCGCAGTGGCGGCGAGCTCGTGCTTCTCAAAGGAGCGAATGCGCAGAACGAGATCAGCGCCGCGACGAAACAGCTTCGTGCTCATAGGGTGACCGATGCTCGAGTCGAGGTCGTGGGTGCCGATCTGCTCGACGAGCCCACGCGCGTCATTCGCGCTTTCGTCCGCGCATAACCGTAGACCCCGCCCCCGTTTCACGTGAAACATCGGCCGTCGTCGCGGGCACGACGGACGCATGCCCGCGGCGACGATGTTTCACGTGAAACCCACCCGGAATAGATGCTGTCCGCCCCCTGACGTAGACTCGATCGAGTGTGCCGAACCGGCGAGAAGGAGAGAGTTTCACGTGAAACATCCCGATGACCGGTCGCCGATGGATGCTTTCGAGGACTCGCCCATCGCCCGCGAGATCGCCAACCTCTCCGCCCGACGACGTGCTCTCGAGAGCGTCGAAGTGCAGCTTTCCGGCGAGACCCGCATCATCACCGTCTCGAACCAGAAGGGCGGAGTCGGAAAGACGACGAGTGCCGTCAATGTCGCTGCCGCTCTGGCTCAGGTCGGGGCCCGTGTGCTCGTCATCGACCTCGATCCGCAGGGGAATGCCTCCACGGCCCTCGGCGTGCCCCACAACGCTGAGGTCTCGAGTATCTACGACGTGCTGATCGACGAGGTCCCTCTCGCTGACATCGTGCAGCAGAGCCCGGAGTCTCCCCATCTCTTCTGCGCGCCGAGCACGATTCATCTCGCCGGTGCCGAGATCGAGCTCGTTTCGCGCGTCGCACGCGAGCACCGCTTGCGCACCGCCCTCGATGAGTACGTGAACGATCCTGATCACCGCATGGACTTCGTGATCATCGATTGCCCTCCGTCGCTCGGTCTCCTCACGATCAACGCCTTCACCGCGGCCCGCGAAGTGTTGATTCCGATCCAGTGCGAGTACTACGCCCTCGAAGGTCTGAGCCAGCTGCTCGGTAGCGTGCAAATGATTCAGAAGCACCTCAATCCCAGCCTTCGACTGTCCACGATCCTGCTGACCATGTACGACGGACGCACGCGCCTCGCTCAGCAGGTGGCGGAGGAGGTGCGAGAGCATTTTCCCCACGAGGTGCTGCGCACCGTCATCCCGCGATCGGTGCGCGTATCGGAGGCGCCGAGTTTCGGACAGACCGTCATCGCCTACGATGGGCAGTCGGCCGGCGCCATTGCCTATCGCGAAGCCGCGATCGAGATCATCCGGCGAGATGCCGTTGACCGGAAGGAAGCCTGATGGCGAAGAGGACTGGCCTGGGCAGGGGGATCGGCGCGCTGATCCCGACGGCGGAGCAGAGTGAGTCGCGTCCCGTCGACGTGTTCTTCCCCGATGGGCAGGCGCAGGCGGCGGCCGATCAGGCGGCGGTAGCACGCGCAGAGGATGAGGCCGCGCAGCTCGTTACGGTGCCGGGAGCGCGGTTGATTCAGGTCGACCCCCACAAGATCGTTCCGAATCCCCGGCAGCCGCGAACCAATTTCGATCCCGACGACCTCGCCGAGCTCGTCCACAGCGTCCGTGAGTTCGGGGTGCTGCAGCCGGTCGTCGTGCGACCGCTGGATGACGGAACCTACGAGCTCATCATGGGGGAGCGACGCACACGCGCTTCGCGTGAGGCCGGGCTCGAGACGATCCCGGCGATCGTGCGAGAGACCTCCGACGAGAATCTCCTGCGTGACGCTCTCCTCGAGAACCTCCACCGTTCGCAGCTGAACCCGCTCGAAGAAGCATCGGCGTATCAGCAGCTGCTCGAAGACTTCGGTATCACCCAAGACGTGCTGGCGACCCGCATCGGACGCTCCCGTCCTCAGATCAGCAACACGATCCGTCTGCTTCGGTTGCCTGTGCCGGTGCAGCAACGGGTTGCGGCCGGCGTTCTCACGGCAGGTCACGCACGTGCCATCCTCTCGGTGGACGGGCCCGATGCCATGCAGCGGCTGGCCGACAAGATCGTCAACGAAGACCTCTCGGTGCGCGCGGCGGAGGCCGCGGCCAAGACTCCCGAGCTCAAGCGAGCGGCTCCGAAGGCCGGCGCTCGGCGAGGGCACCTCGACGAGGTCGCGGAGCGGCTGGGTGACCGGCTGAACACGAAGGTCCGAATCGCCCTGACAGCACGTAAAGGCCAGATCAGCATCGATTTCGCGACCATCCAGGATCTCAACCGGATTCTCTCGGAGATGGGCGAAGAGGGCTACGGCGCCTGAGGCCGGAAGCTCGCCCCACGCATTCGCCGTCGGCGGCGCCGAGGGGTGTTCTCGCCGCGTACCCTTGATGGATGGCCACGCATGACGACCAGCCCCGGAGGAGGGCGAGCCTCGAACTGCTCCGCGCAGAGGCAGCCGACGAACTCTCCGTTCTCGTCCACGAAAGGTTGCGTGACGGAGAGGATCCGTGGGATTTCATGGAGGACCTCCCCACGGTCGACGAGCTCGTCGTGCTCATCCTCCGGGCCGAGAACATCGCCGAGAACGGTGGAGCGCGGCCCAACCGGGCACGGCACTACCGGGTTCTTCGGCAGATCGCATTGGACTATCCTCCACTGACCCGAGCCGTGTGGCGTCTGCTGGGCAATGAGGAGAACCACCGTCGATGGGATGCGGCGATCCGTCTCGACGCGCAGTGACCCGATCCCCGTGAGCTGATCTCGAAACAGGAGATGCCCGTGGGGGAATGCGAGAATCCCCCGCAACCACGGGGGTTACGAGGGATTCTCGGATGCTGCGCGCAGCAGTATGCGCGAGACGGAATGTGTCAGCCGATGAACGCGGCGAGATCCTTCTCGAGCGCGAACTTGGGCTTCGCACCGATGATGGTCGTCTTGACCTCGCCACCCTGGAAGACCTTCATCGCCGGAATCGACGTGATCTGGTACTTCATGGCGAGATCAGGGTTCTCGTCGACGTTGAGCTTCAGAACGGTGATCTTCTCGGAGTTCTCGGACTGGATCTCGTCGAGGATCGGTCCGACCATGCGACACGGGCCGCACCACTCCGCCCAGAAGTCGACCAGGACGGGTCCATCTGCGTTCAGGACGTCCTGCTCGAATGTGGCGGACGTCGTCGCCTTAGCGGTCATTGCATCTCCTTAGTGGGAAGTTCTGCTCGTGATAACGCCGGTCGGGGCCCGAATGTTCCTCAGGCAGCGTCGGCGTCGGGGAGGTTCTCGATCTGGTCTGCCGTCACTTCGGGCGCGCCGGCCTCGCCGCGCGCGGCCAGGTAGTGCTCGACGTCGAGGGCGGCGATGGTTCCGGTGCCTGCAGCGGTGATCGCCTGACGGTAGGTCGGGTCGATGACGTCACCGGCGGCGAAGACACCCGACACCGAGGTACGCGAGGAGCGCCCGTCGACCCAGATGGTGCCCTCGGGGGTGAGGTCGAGCGTGCCGTGCACGAGGTGGGTGCGCGGGTCGTTGCCGATGGCGACGAAGAGACCGTCGAGATCGAGGTGCCGAGTCGAGCCGTCGACGGTGTCGCGAAGCTCGACGCCCGATACGGCGTCGTCGCCGAGGATGTCGGCGACCTCGGTGTTCCAGATGAACTCGATCTTCTCGTTCGCGAAGGCGCGCTCCTGCATGATCTTCGAGGCGCGGAGGCTGTCCTTGCGGTGGATGACGTAGACCTTCGAGGCGAACTTGGTGAGGAACGTCGCCTCCTCCATCGCCGAGTCGCCGCCGCCGACGACGGCGATCGTGCGGTCGCGGAAGAAGAACCCGTCACACGTGGCGCACCACGAAACGCCGCGGCCGGACAGGCGCTCCTCGCCCGGCAGACCGAGCTTGCGATAGGCCGAGCCGGTCGCGTAGACGATCGAGTAGGCCTCGTACTCCTTGCCGCTGCCCAGAGTGACCTTCTTGATCGGTCCGTTGAGGTCGAGCGACACGACGTCGTCATAGAGCACCTCGGCGCCGAAGCGCTCGGCCTGCTCCTGCATCTTCGTCATGAGGTCGGGACCCTGGATGCCTTCGGGGAATCCGGGGAAGTTCTCGACGTCGGTGGTGTTCATGAGCTCGCCGCCGGCTTCGACGGAGCTCGCCACGACGAGCGGCTCCAGGTTCGCTCGAGCTGCGTAGATCGCGGCGGTGTATCCCGCCGGGCCCGATCCGATGATGATGACGTGACGCACGTGCGTCGCCCCCTTCGTTGGTCCTACGGCGTATGAACTCATCGTAGCCCGGCGGTATTCCGCACCCTCGCGCTCATCCGGAGAGCGGAAGGTCGGATCAGCGGGTGGTCAGCGCTTCGGGAGGAAGCGCTGCACGATGGCGATCGCGGGCCGCAGCTCGGGCGTGCGGAACAGCGCCAGGACGCCGACGTAGACGACGAGGGTGACCGTGCCGATCAGGGCCGCTCCGAGCGCACCGAAGATCTTGTCGGTCGTGGTCCAGCCGTCGATGCCCCCCGTCAGGAGGAACACGCCCCAGCCGACCGCGGCGGCCGGGACGGCGGCGAGGGCGAAGCGGGCGATGGACGACGTCCACGACCCGACGCCGATTCCGCCCAGCCGACGGTTGAGCAGCCAGGTAGCGACGACGACCTGCGCGATGCTGGCGATCGATTGGCCCAGAGCCACGCCGACGGCGACGTGCTGCGGCGGCAAGGTCGCACCCGCTATGACCGCCGAGGTGACGACGAGAACACCCTGGAAGAGGGTGAAGAAGAACGGTGTGCGCGTGTCGTTATACGCGTAGAAGGTGCGCTGGACCACGAAGAGTACGGCCAGGGGAACGAGGGAGACGAGGTACGCGATGAGTACGGCTCCGACCGCGGGGGCCGTCGAGGCCTGGTCGGTGAAGATGCGCGAGGCGGGAACGGCGGCGACGGCCAGAGCCGCGGCGGCGACGACCGTGAAGAGGCCCAGAATACGGATGCTGCTGACGATGTCGGCCCGTACCTCGTCGTGCCGACCGGCGTTCGCGTGCTCGCTCAACCGTGTGAAGTAGGGCGTACCGATCGACAGCACGATGATCGAGTACGGGAGCATGAAGACGAGCCACGCGTTCGCCGACGCGAAGTTCGCCACGGCGTTGCCGGACGCCGGTGCCAGGACGTTGGACTGCACGATGCCGGCGATCTGGCCGACGACGACCATCAGGAACGTCCAGCCGGCCAGGCGGCCGATATGGCGCAATCCCACACCGCGCCACCGGAAGTCGGGGCGAATCCGCAGCCCTGCTCGGCGCCAGAAGAGCACGAGCACCAGGCACTGGATGACGATCCCCGCGGTGGCCGACCCCGCCAGGACGGCGATCATCAGGGGGGTCCACTCCTCGACGACCGTGATCGGGCCGCCGAAGAGGGCGATGAAGACGAGGAAGCCGGCGATCGACACGATGTTGTTGACGATGGGCGCCCAGGTATATGGACCGAACACCCGCCGCGCATTCAGGATCTCGCCGAGGAGGGCGAACAGCCCGAAGAAGAAGATCTGGGGAAGCAGCCAGTATGCGAAGGCTGTGGCGAGGGCGTGCTGCTCCGGGGGGAACTCCCGCGCATAGAGCCCGACGAGGAGTGGTGCGACCAGCACCGCCACGCCCGTCGCCGCCACGAGGATCGTGGCGCCGAGGGTGAAGAGCTTCGAGATGAAGGCGTGGCCGCCGTCGGCATGGGACGCCGCCTTGACGATCTGCGGCACGATCACCGCGGTCAGGAGCCCCGTCGAGATGATCGCGTATGCGCTGTTGGGCAGCGAGTAGGCGACGGCCCACGCGTCGGCGGCCTGGCTGACGCTCCCGATCGCCGAGACGAGAACGATGGTGCGCAGCAGCCCGGTCAGGCGCGAGATGATCGTGCCCGCCCCGATGAGGGCGCTGGCGCGTCCGAGGCCGCTCACTCGGTCTCTCCGGGGGTCTCGTCGACCGCGGCAGCGATATGCGCGGCTCGCCGCCGACGCCGCACGGTGCGAATGATGCCCACGCCGACGAAGACCACCAGCAGACCTCCCAGGATGCCGAGTCCGATGTTCTCCCAGTCGGCGTGCACCTCGACGGCGATGCTCGTCGGTGCGCCGATCGGCTCGCCGGTGGGGCTGACCAGGCGCATGTCGACCGTGACCGTTCCGTTCGCGATCTGCGCTTCGATCGGCACGGCAACGCGGGTAATGCTGTCACCGGGGACCGACGTGGCATCCGTTCGCGTCTGCATGATGAGCCTCGGGTCGTTGGGCTCCACGATGAGCGTCACGTTGATCGGCCAGGGCAACGCGTTACGCACATAAGGGGGGTAATCAGCGTCGTAGCTGAGCAGATTGACGTCCGACGCGAGGATTCCCACCGAGTCGAGCGTGGTCAGCGTGGCTGCCTTGTGCTCTGCGACGGACGTCTGGGCGGCCGCAGCATCCGCTCGCCATGCGATGCCCAGGAGCTGCAGGATCTCAGCGCGCTCACGACCGGTGAGGAGCGCCGGATCGTCGAGGATCGTGGCGAAGCGCGTGAGCGTCGCCTCATCGGCCAACAGCGCGGTGAGGTCGGCGACGCGCACCTCGTCGGCGGGCACTTCGGTGACGTCGACCGAGGCCGATGCCGGCGACGCGACGATCTCGTCGAGGCCGACGGGGACGGCGCCGGGTGCTCCGGACGCTGCCAGGATCGCGGCGCGGAGGCTCCCTCGCGAGCGATCCTGACCGCGGTCGACCGTGACGAGGAGCGGGGTGGAGGAGTCGACGAACGCCAACTGGGCGGTGACCTCGGCCAGAGAGGCATCGCGCTGCGCAGCGTCGCCGGCGCTGCTCGCCTGCCGGAGTAGATCGGAGATCGTCGAGTCGTACGCCAGCAGAGCGGATGCTGCGGAGTCGACCCTCGCTCCGATGCGCGTGCCGTCGGCACCGGCCGAGGTGCCGGACGAGGGGATGAGGGTCATCGCGGGTTCTTCGGCGGTGCCGAGTGCACCGAGTGTCGAGACGACTGCGGTTCCTGCAGACCCCGTAGCCGGCCAGTAGACATTGCTTCGGGCGTCTCCGATGTCGGTGAGCGTTGCAGGGTCGGGCACCGGGTTGGTCGGGTCGGCGGTGGGTGTTCCTGTCGGGCTCGGCGTCGGTGGCGCGGTGTCGGGACCCGTTCCCTCGGGAAGGTAGGACACCAGGGGCAGGGTGCTCAACGGCTCGGTGAGTCCCGCCTGCACCTGGGTGGCGAGGTCGGCGTCGCCGAACTGCAGCGCGAACCTCGAGTTCGGCAGGTTCATGAGTCGGTCGAGCCAGTCACGTGCGGTGCCCGGGGCGGCATCTCCCAGCACGCGGATGGCCGCGGGGATGGCGGGGTCGACAGCCAGGATCGCCGTAGTGCCGGCGACCGCGTCGAGTTGCGCGGTGAGGTCTCCGTCGGCGGCGGTGAGCTCGGCGAGGGCGTCGGAGGTCAACAGGCCGCGTGAGATGGCGGGCCCGGTGATGGGCACCACCACGCCGATGCTGACCGGGGCGCGCGGGCCGAGGATGACGACAGCGCTCGTGGAGACGAGCGTCGCGCCGCTCGCCGTGGTGGTCGTCGCGACGATCGGGTACACCCCGGCCGGGCGGCCGAGCAGGGTGGGATTCGCCGCCGCGACGCGGATCGGGGCGCTCGCCGCACCGGGGGTCCCCTGCGCGTCGATCGCGACGGAGCCGACGTCGGCGACCGCGACCCCGTCGCGCTCACCGGCGCTCCACCTCGTGAGAGCGGCACGGTCGGCCAGCGGTTGCGTTCCGATGGCCAGTGACACGGTCGAGGGGCCGCCCCCGGCGGTCAGCGAGACCGTCACGGCGAGATCGGCGCCCGGTGTGAGAACGCCGTTGTCGGCGGGGACGAGCGTGAGGGCGGGCGCGGGCGCTGCGGTGGCGGCCGGCTCGGGGGTCGCCGCAGCGAAGGCCGGTGCCGCTCCGCCGAGAAGGATCGCAAGGATCGCACCGGTCGCCGCAAGACGCCGCAGGGGTCGGCGGCGCGACGCGCGAACGCGCGGGACGTGAGGAGTCTCGATCATGCGGGGCTTCTGCTCGGGTGCGGATGGAGGCCACACCGGTGCGATTGTACGGTCCACGGCTCTGCGAGCCCTGCGCGCGCGGCGGGAAACGGGAGAATGGACGGATGCTTCCCCACCCCGATCCCGTCGCGGTTCCCGCGCTCGCCGCCGATCTCGCCGCGGCGGGTTTCACGACCGAGGCGGTGCGCGGCGCGTGGGGTGAGGAAGCCGACGACGCCATCGCCCGGGGCCTGCGCACGCCGGCGCTTCGCGCGCTGGGCTCGCGCGAAGACGCTCTGGCGGTGCTCGCCCGTCTGCTCGCGCTCGGCATCCCCCAGCCCGTCGCGCATGTCGATGCCGCCCTCCCCGTCACCCGAGCCGAGGGGCTCGCCGGGCTGGGCCTCGCGACCATCGAGGACGACACGGTCCGCCCCGCCGTGCTGGTGCGCCCGCAGTCGTTCTCCGATGACACGGGCGACGGCGAGTGGTGGATCGCGAGCGACCTCGACGAGGCGGCCCTGGGCGGGGCGTTGCCGGAGGATCACGTGCTCGGCGTCGGGGGAGCGTCGCTGACCCTGGCGCGTCTGCAATCGGTCGCCCCCGCAGCATCCGGTCTCGACATCGGCACGGGGTGCGGCATCCAGGCGCTGCGCATGCGGCGAGTGGTCGACCGCGTCGTCGCCACCGACGTCTCGGTGCGGGCGCTCCGCTTCGCGGAACTGAACGCGCTGCTCAACGGCGTCGACGGCATCGAGACGCGCCTGGGAAGCCTCTTCGACCCGGCGGGTGACGACGTCTTCGACCGCATCGTGTCGAATCCGCCCTTCGTCATCACCCCGCGGGTGACCGGCGTGCCCGCGTACGAGTACCGCGATGGCGGCATGGTGGGCGATGCCCTCGTGTCCACTTTCGTCCAGGGTGTCGGGGAGCGCCTCGCGCCCGGCGGCGTGGCACAGCTGCTCGGCAACTGGGAGACCCGCGACGGCGTCGAGGGACTCGAGCGCGTGCGCGAGTGGGTGGCGGCCTCGCCCGTCGCGCTGGACGCGTGGGTGGTGGAGCGGGAGTGGCTCGATCCCGTGGCCTACGCCGAGCTGTGGATCCGCGACGGCGGCACTCTTCCCGGCTCACCCCGCTTCGCCGGCCTGGTCGACGCGTGGCTCGACGACTTCGCCGCCCGGGGCGTGACCGGCATCGGGTTCGGCTACATCGTGCTGCGGCGGGCGGCCGTGGGCGCCACACCCCTCGCCCGGTACGAGACGGCCTTCGGTGCGGGGGACGGCGCACTCGGCGCCCATGTCGACGCGGTGCTCGCCGCCCACGACCGCCTGGCCGGGCTCGATGACGACGCACTCGCCGGTGAACGCCTGGTCGTCGCCCCCGACGTCACCGAGGCACGCCACCACCGCCCCGGTGAAGAGGAGCCCACCGTCATCGAGCTGCGTCAGGGCGGCGGCTTCGGCCGTGCGCTCTCGGTCGATCCGGGGCTCGCGGCGCTCGTGGGAGCCTGCGACGGCGACCTTCCGCTCGGTTCGCTGATCGATGCGATCGCCCAGCTGCTCGAGGTCGACGCCATCGCGCTGCGTGCCGACCTGCTGCCGCGGGTGCGCGAGCTGGTGCTCACCGGTTTTCTCGGCTGGACCCGCGGATAGGCTCGTTCAATGCTCAACATGGCCGAGGGCGTCGCGCGTTTGGGCGCGCTCGCCACCTCCCCGACCGTCGCGACCCTCGCGCGCGCCTTCGCCGACGCCGGTTTCGAGCTGGCGATCGTCGGCGGGCCCGTGCGCGACGCGCTCATCGGCCGCGCCGTCAACGACCTCGACTTCACCACGAACGCGCTCCCCGACGACATCCTCCGGATCATCACGCCGATCTCGACGGCGCGGTGGGACATCGGGCGGGATTTCGGCACGATCGGTGCCCGCGTGCGTCTGCCTGACGGCGGCACCGAGCAGGTCGAGGTCACGACCTACCGCGCCGACAGCTACGACGGGGTGACACGAAAACCGACCGTCGAGTTCGGTGACACCCTCGAGGGCGACCTCGTGCGCCGTGACTTCACGGTCAATTCCATGGCACTGCGGGTGCCGGCGCAGACCCTCGTCGACCCGACGGGCGGCGTCGAAGACCTCCTGGCGCAGACGTTGAGGACCCCTGCCGATCCGGCGGTGAGCTTCGGCGACGATCCGCTCCGGATGCTGCGCGCCGCCCGCTTCTCGGCGCAGCTCGGTTTCGACGTCGCGCCGCCGACGCTCCACGCGATGGGAGAGCTCGGCGAATCGCTGCGGATCGTGAGCCCCGAGCGCATCCAGGGCGAGCTCGTCCGACTACTGCAGAGCGACGATCCGGTGCGGGGCATCCGCATCCTCGATGAGACGGGCCTGCTCGGCCGCTTCCTGCCGGAGGTGCCGGCGCTGCGCCTCGAGGTCGACGAGCACCACCACCACAAGGACGTCTACGAGCACTCGCTGACGGTGCTGCGGCAGGCGATCGAGCTCGAGCGGTCGCGGCATCCGGGTTCTCCCCCCGACGTTCCGCTGCGTCTCGCGGCTCTTCTGCACGACATCGGCAAGCCGGCCACCCGTCGGCTCGAGCCCGGCGGAGGCGTGACCTTCCACCACCACGACGTGCGTGGCGCGCGCCTCGCGCGCAAGCGCCTGCAGGAGCTGCGGTTCGACTCCGACACGATCGGCGTGGTCTCGCGGCTCGTCGAGCTGCACCTGCGGTTCTTCGGCTACGCCGAGGGTGCCTGGACGGATTCGGCCGTGCGCCGGTACGTACGCGATGCGGGTGACGAGCTCGAGCGGCTGCACATCCTCACCCGCGCCGACGTGACCACGCGCAATCGCCGCAAGGCCGACCGCCTCTCGTTCGCGTACGACGACATCGAGGCGCGCATCGCCACCCTGCGCGAGCAGGAGCAGATCGATGCGATCCGCCCCGAGATCGACGGCAACCGCATTCAGGAGATCCTGGGGATCGGTCCGGGTCGCGAGGTCGGCGAGGCCTACCGGTTCCTGCTCGACCTGCGGCTCGACGAGGGGCCGCTCGGCGAGGATGCCGCGGAGCAGCGCCTGCGCGAATGGTGGGCCGCCCGCGGCTGAGCATGCGGCGGGTTACGGCGCCGGCGATGCCGTGGGGTCGGCGTAGACGGTCGGCTGCGGAGCGGGCGAGGCGCTCGAGGACGGGTCGCCGTCCGAGCCGTCGGCCAGGGAGGGTACCCGCGGGAACGGGAACGTGGGTTCCACGGCGTCGTCGATCGCGGGTTCGCCGTCGAGCCAGTCGTCGGCGGTGACCTCCTGCAGCGGGAAAATGTTCCACACCGGCTGTCGGCCGATCTCGCGTTCGCCCACGGGGGTCGGCCCCCCGCCGCCGTAGAAGTACCAGTCGAACTCGTCGCTCTGACCGCCCCGCCCGACGGTGGTGAGTGGGCGGCCGCTCTGATCGAACAGCTGCACCCGCTCGATGGGGTTTCCCTCCGCGTCGTAGGCGAAGACGTTGCGCACGCGCTCGCCGTCGATCGCGAGACCCGGGGTCGACGAGTAGTCGATGGATGCCATCGAACCGTACGCGCGCCACTGGGCGTATGACGACATGGCGCCGAAGACCAGCATCGGCAGGAGCACCCACGCGGAGATATTGACGGTCAGGAGGATGCCGCGCCCCCACTTCCTCGTGAGCCATCGGCCGCGGCCCCACTGGACGCTCACGATCACGCAGGCGAGGAGGATCACCACACCCACCAGGTCGAGCTGCAGCCACTGGCCGCGACCGAACACCGTGATCGCCTCGAAGATCACGACCGCACGGATGAGCCACCACGCCGGGCGCAACGCGGAGAGGAAGTCCCAGGTCGCCGCCGCCGCGGGGTGGGCGCGCAGCCGGCCCGTCAGCGTCCTCGATCGTCGTGCGACACGCTCGACGAGTCCGGGGCCCCGACCGGGTTCGACGCGCGGCGGAAGCCCCGCCGCCGCGCGCAGCTCGTCGGCATAGGCCGCAGCATCCGGCAGTGCGAAGGCGGCACCGCTGTCGGCTGCCTGATCGGCCATGTCGGCCGGGAGGCCGTCGACCAGCTCGTCGACCTCTTCGGCCGGCAGATCGTCGAGATGACGGCGCACCGAGGCGGCGAAGGCCGCGATGTCTGCCTCGACGGGTGAGATGTCGATCGTGCTCATCGGGCTTCTCCGATCGTGCGCAGTTTCGTGGGGGCCTTCTCGTCGAGCAGGCGCGTCATGGCGATGCTGAAGTCCGTCCAGTCGCTGCGCTGGGCGGCGAGCATGTCGCGACCCTGCGGCGTGACGGCGTAGTACTTGCGGTGCGGGCCGCCGTCGGAGGGCACCACGTAGCTCGACAGCGCTCCCGCGCTGTACAGGCGGCGGAGGGTGCCGTAGACCGAGGCGTCTCCGACGTCTCCGAGTCCGGCATCGCGCAGACGGCGGACGATGTCGTAGCCGTACCCGTCGTCGTGCTGGACGACGGCGAGCACCGCCGCGTCGAGCACCCCCTTGAGCAATTGTGTCGTGTCCATGCTGCTCCTCTCGATCGAACGGTACCACGCACTGCGTAATAGCGGAACGGTGGCGACCTAGCTGATCGTCGGGGCCGCGCCTACACTGGCGTCAGCCCCATCACCGTTGATCGGAGCATCGTGTCCTCATCGTGGTCTCCCCGACCGCGGGTGGCGCCCGACACCTCGCGCCTGCTCATCGAGCGCGCTCATGAGGAGTTCCTCTCGGGCAACGCCGACGACCTCCGTGTCGGCGACGTACGCGGCATCGTGCGCGAATCGTGGAGCCGTTCGCTCGCGTCACTGGTGGGGGCGGAGGCCCTGCCCCGGCTGGAGCTCGTGGGCGACGAGCTCGAGGCCTACCGCCGCACCCACCCGCTGGCGAGCGTGATGGAGATGGTGCGGGCTCTGCTGCTGCCCGGCACGGCCGAGGAGTCGGGGGTGGTCGTCGCGGTCGGCGACGCGGCGGGACGACTGCTGTGGGTCGAGGGCGACCGGCACGTGCGATCCCTCACCGGAGACATGGGTTTCGTCGAAGGGACGAACTGGGCCGAGGACGCCGTCGGCACGTCGGCCCCCGGGACGGCGCTCGCGCTCGGCCGATCGGTGCAGATCCGCGGAGCGGAGCACTACAACCGTCTCGTGCAGCCGTGGTCGTGCACGGCGGCCCCGGTGCACGATCCCGAGACGAGACAGCTGCTCGGAGTGATCGACGTGACGGGCGGGGTGGAGGCGGTCACACCGCAGGCCCAGTTGCTCGTCGACGCCACGGCTCGGGCGGTCGAGGGCGAGTTGCTCGTCGCCCGCCTGCGGGCGCGGGCCGCGGCCGCCGGTCGCGCACCGGTGCGGCGCCGACCGCCGGTTCGCCAGGACGCGATGCTGCGCACCCTGGGCCGCGACCGCGCTCTGCTGGAGGTGACCGGTGACGGTGTCGACACGGTCGTCGAGATCTCGGCACGCCACGCCGAGATCCTCCTCATGCTCGCCGTGCACCGCGAAGGGTTGTCGGCCGAGGCCCTGAGCGAGCTCGTCTACGACCACGCGACGCCCGAGACCCTGCGTCCCGAGATGGTGCGCCTGCGCCGCGTGCTCGAGCCGATCGCACCGGGTCTCGTGCCGACCTCGCGGCCCTACCGCCTTCCCTCGCCGCTCGAGACCGACGCCCACCACGTCCTGTCGCTCCTCGACCGCGGTGCGCACCGCGTCGCCTTCGCCGCCTACCGCGGGCCCGTGCTGCCCGACTCGACATCGCCCGGCGTCGCCGACGTGCGCGAATCGGTGCGACTCGCCCTTCGAGAGGCACTGATCGCCGAGGCGGGGGTCGATGTCCTCCTCGCCTACGCCGACACCGCCGACGGGCGGGACGACGACGAGGTGCTGCGTCTGTGCCTGGCGCTGCTTCCGGCGCGCTCGCCCAAACGCGCCGGGCTGGTCGCGCGCATCGAACGCCTCGAGCAGCACTGACCGGCGCGCATCACCGCGGAGCCGTCGGCGGCGGTCGTTACGCTGAACACATGGACGCACAGACCCTCGACATCTTCTCGGCCGCCCGCGCCCGCCGCGACGTCGCGCGCATCCGCGAGGCGCTCGCCGAGGTGCGCTCCGGCGACGTGGCGCGGGTGATCGTGCGCTCGCCGCGCTACGGGCTGTACGCCGTCGAGGGTCCGGTGCGCATCGGGGTGGGCGGTCAGCCGATCGTCGGCGACGTGATCCTGGCGACGAGCTCCGAGATCCAGCGCATCGAACTCGCCGTCGCCGCCCCCGAGGCCGACGCCGATGCAGAGGTCGTCGACCCCGGCTCGCTCTCGCACGGCACTCCGGTGCGCGCGACCTTCCAGACGCCCACGCACGGCGTCTTCGCGGTGACCGGCCCCGTCACCTCCGGCAACGACGACTTCCTCCTGGTGGGCAGCTGGATCGTCGCCGACGGCGGAGCCATCGCTCCCCGCGTGGTCTCGATCGAGCGCCTCGAGGGCCTCGACCTGCACGAGGGCAACGTGCCGCCGCTGCGCTCGGTGCTCGTCGACGCCGAGGTGTAGTCGGCTCTCCGGATGCCGCGGCGTGCCCGCCGCAGCATCCGTTCGTCTCCTTCGATCCGCGCAACCGGATGCAACGTGCGCCGACGTACCGTCGGGGCATCGCCGCCGTGAAGCCGCCGCGGCGATTCATGACCGTCGAAGGAGACACAACATGACCATCGTCGAAGAGGGCGTCTCGAGCGTCTACGCAGCCCCCGGCCAGCGCGGTGCGCTCGCCGAGTATCGCAACCGGTACGGCCACTACATCGGCGGCGAATGGGTCGCCCCGGTCAAGGGCGAGTACTTCGAGAACATCACCCCGATCACGGGGAAGGCGTTCTGCGAGGTCGGTCGAGGCACCGTCGAAGACATCGACCGGGCCGTCGACGCCGGGTGGAAGGCGTTCGCCGGCTGGGGCAAGACCACGCCCGCCGAGCGCAGCATCATCCTCAACAAGATCGCCGATCGCATGGAGCAGCACCTCGAATCGATCGCGGTCGCCGAGACGTGGGAGAACGGCAAGCCGGTGCGCGAGACGCTCGCCGCCGACATCCCGCTCGCGATCGACCACTTCCGCTACTTCGCCGGGGTGCTCCGTGCGCAGGAGGGCTCGCTCAGCCAGCTCGACGAGAACACGGTCGCCTACCACTTCAACGAACCGCTCGGTGTGGTGGGACAGATCATCCCGTGGAACTTCCCCATCCTCATGGCGACGTGGAAGCTCGCCCCGGCGCTCGCCGCGGGAAACTGCGTGGTGCTCAAGCCCGCCGAACAGACACCCGCGTCGATCCTTTTCCTCTTCGACCTCATCGGCGATCTGCTGCCGGCCGGGGTCGTGAACATCGTCAACGGCTTCGGCATCGAGGCCGGAGCACCGCTGGCCTCCCACAAGCGCATTCGCAAGATCGCGTTCACCGGTGAGACGACGACCGGTCGCCTGATCATGCAGTACGCCTCGCAGAACCTCATCCCGGTGACGCTCGAACTCGGAGGCAAGAGCCCGAACGTGTTCTTCGAGGACGTCGCGCGCTCGACCGACGACGCCTACTACGACAAGGCGCTGGAGGGGTTCACCCTCTTCGCGCTGAACCAGGGCGAGGTCTGCACGTGCCCGTCGCGCGCGCTCATCCAGCGCTCGATCTACGACGGGTTCCTCGCCGACGGGCTCGACCGCGTGGCGAAGGTGAAGCAGGGCAATCCGCTCGATCCCGAGACGATGATCGGCGCGCAGGCCTCGAACGACCAGCTCGAGAAGATCCTGTCGTACATCGACATCGGCACGCAGGGCGGTGCGAAGCTCCTCGCCGGCGGCGAGCGGGTCGACCTCGGCGGCGAGCTGTCGGGCGGCTACTACGTCGCGCCGACCGTCTTCGAGGGCACGAACGACATGCGCATCTTCCAGGAGGAGATCTTCGGACCCGTGCTGTCGGTGACCTCGTTCGACGACTTCGACGACGCGATGTCGATCGCGAACGACAGCCTCTACGGTCTCGGCGCG
The DNA here is from genome assembly GCF_003095395.1 of Microbacterium sp. Gd 4-13. Classification (GTDB taxonomy): domain Bacteria; phylum Actinomycetota; class Actinomycetes; order Actinomycetales; family Microbacteriaceae; genus Microbacterium. The sequence goes on along the minus strand of NZ_QEIJ01000002.1, from coordinate 118,840 downwards.
GGAGTGTGGAGCCGCAACGGCGACACCGCCTATCGCGCGGGTCGGGCGATCCAGGCCGGACGCGTGTGGACGAACACCTACCACCAGTACCCCGCGCACGCGGCGTTCGGCGGGTACAAGCAGTCGGGCATCGGCCGCGAGAACCACCTGCGGATGCTGGACCACTACCAGCAGACGAAGAACCTGCTCGTGTCGTACGCCGACGGGGCGATGGGCTTCTTCTGATCGGCGCCGCATCCGCTCGACGAAAGGACCTCTCATGACCGACTACTCGCGGGTCGACGTGACCGAAGCCGCGGCATCGCTGCTTCGCGACCTCACGAAGCAGCACGGTCCGCTGATGTTCCACCAGTCGGGCGGATGCTGCGACGGCAGCTCGCCCATGTGCTACCCCGTGGGGATGTTCCTCACCGGGCCGAGTGACGTGCACCTCGGAGCGATCGACGCCGGGCTCGACCCTTCGGCAGGCTCAGGGCAGGCATCGATCGGCTCGGAGCCGATCGATCCCATCGAGGTGTACATGTCGGAGTCGCAGTTCGAGTACTGGAAGTACACGCACCTCACCATCGACGTCGTGCCGGGCCGCGGCGCCGGCTTCTCGGTCGAGGGCCCGACGGGCATGCGGTTCCTGATCCGGTCGCGGATGCTGGAGCCCGCCGAGCTGGAGGCCTTCGGGCTGGCGGAGGGCTGAGCTCGCAGCATCCGTTCGTCGGAGAAACGCACCGAGGTCGGAGGTTTCACGTGAAAACCTCCGACCTCGGTGTGAGCCTCCGACGCCGGTGCGTCAGGGAACGACGACGGCGCGGCCGCGCACCTCGCCGTGGTGGAGCTTGCGGTACGCCTCGACGGCCTGGTTGAGGTCGTAGCGCTCGACGTGCACGCCGACCGACCCGGTGCGCGCGAGATCGAGCACCTCGATGAGCTCGCCGCGCGTGCCCCAGTAGGGCGCGCGAACGGCCGCGCCCATCGGCGTGGAGAAGAAGCCGGCGGGCATGATGCCGCCGCCGATCCCGACGATGTGGATGAAGCTGTTGACGGCGGCGACCTCGCGGGCGAGGTCGATGGTGGGCTGCACGCCGACGAAGTCGAAGACGGCAGATGCGCCGAGCCCGTTCGTCAGTTCGCGGATGCTGTCGGCCGCGCCCGGGCCGGAGACCACCGTGTGGTGAGCGCCGACCTCGGTCGCCAGTTCGAGCTTCTCCTCGCTCACGTCGACGGCGATGACCGTGACCTGGGAGATCGCCCGCAGGATCTGCACGCCGACGTGGCCGAGGCCTCCGACGCCGATGACCACGGCGACGCCGCCCGGGTAGAGCTTCTCTCGGGCCGAGACGATCGCGTGGTACGGCGTGAGGCCGGCGTCGGTGAGCGATACGGTCTCGACCGGGTCGAGGTCGCCCAGCGGCACGAGGTGGCGCGGGTCGTCGACGATGACGTATTCGGCCATCGCGCCGGGCGCACCGAGGCCGGGAGGGGTGATGCCGAGCTCGGCCGCGTAGGGGCAGTAGTTCTCGGCGCCCTGCGCGCAGGCGTGGCAGCGCCCGCAGCCCCACGGCCCGTAGATGGCGTAGGGGTCTCCGACCTTCAGGCCCTCGACGCCGTCGCCGAGCTTGTCGATGACGCCGGCTCCCTCGTGACCGAGGGTGAGGGGCAGGCCGTAGGTGTACTGCTCCTCGGGGAGGTCCATCACGAACCAGTCGGAGTGGCAGAGCCCTGCCGCGGTGACCTTGAGGCGGATCTGGCCGGGGCCGGGTTCGGGGGTATCGATCTCGACGACCTCGGGTCCTTTGCCGATCTCGCGATACTGCACTGCCTTCATGGCTCTCCTTCTCTCAGGGCGGTACCTCCACTCTGCACCCGCGACGCTTCCGCGTCACGGGGGTGTCGCATCGCCGGGCCGTCAGCGGCCCAGGATCGCCGTCCAGCCACCCATCACGGTGAACAGCCAGCCCGCGCCGAGCACGCCGAAGACGATCAGCGCGACCCAGGGCACGCCCGTCTTGAGTCGACGGCCGGATGCTGCGACACCGGGCGGTGGCGGAAGCAGAACCGGCGTCGGTCCGGGTTGCGCCCCCGGGATGCCCGAGGCGACCGCGTCGAGGGCGGGGGGTGCGAGCCGGTCGTCGCGCCAGCGCGCCCACTGGGAGAGCTTGTCGAGCAGCGCGGCGACCACGGTGAACAGCCAGCCCCACGTCGCCGGGTCGAGGGTCGACAGGTCGCGCTTGGCGTAGAGGAAGAGCCAGTCGTCGACGATCTCGACGTCGAGCTGCGCGGCGTTGTCGATGAAGCGCGCCATGATGTCGGGCGTGAAGAGGTAGAGCGCATCGCGCTCGTAGCCCTGGGGGCAGTACAGCGCGAAATGACGGTCGAAGTCGCCCTCGAGGCTCAGCCGCTGGTCGCGGTCGTAGACGGCGGGGAGGTTGGAGGCGCCGAAGAGGCCGTTGTTGCCGATCGCGTCGAGGATGATGTGCGGCAGGGGCACGTCCAGCTTCACGGCGACGTAGCCCCAGCGATGCGTCGTGCGGTTCTTGCCGCTGCCCGTCGTGTAGCGGTAGTTCGCGAACTCGACGAAGCGGGGCTGCTCTCCGCGCATCAGGTCGCTCGAGGCGCGACTGCTCCCCCGCTGGAAGATCATGCCCGGAAGCTGCGGGTCATCGAGCTTCGGCAGGTAGGTGAGGCCGTTCGCGCGCGCGAACCGGTCGAGGCGCATCCAGCGCGCGGCCTGCCCCCGGATGCCGCGCACGGCGAGGAAGGCGATGAGGCCGAAGACCGCGATCGCGACGATCACAGGGAAGACGGCGGCGGCCCCGAGCCCGCCCCGCACGAGCGCCGTCACGACACCGACGCCGACGGTGAAGAACGCGGAGACGATCACGAGCCCGACGATGACCGCGACGACGATGACCGCGGCGTTCGACGTCGGAGCGCGCCCCTCCGCCTTCATGCGCCGGGCATGGGCACGCGCCTCGCGCGCATCGACGGGCTCGGTCAGCGGCCGCGCATCGAACGCCACGCCGCTCATCGGGTCTCCGGTGTCCGCTGCATGGCGTCCACGCTACTCACGCGCCCCCGGCGCGCGTGGAACCGCGAGACGTCAGTCTGGCTACGAGACTTCGGTCTTCGGACGCAGTCTCGTGCCCAGGATGATGTCTCGCGGGTTGGAGGGCGACCGGGCGAGGGAGCGCGATTCGCGGGAGACGGGGCATCCGCTACACTGAGGAGGTTGTCTGGCAGCGGTCTGTCCGCGTGAGTCCCGATGACGTGCACACACCCTCCTGCTTCCGGGAAATGCCCGGAAGCCGTTCTAGTCCGAAGGAGGTGGGTTAGTGACGCACCAGTACGAACTCATGGTCATCCTTGATCCCGAGGTCGACGAGCGCCAGGTCGCTCCGAAGCTCGATGGTTTCCTCAAGGTCATCACGAACGACGGCGGCTCGATCGACAAGGTCGACATCTGGGGCCGCCGGCGACTCGCTTACGAGATCCAGAAGAAGAACGAAGGCATCTACGCCGTCGTCAGCTTCACCGCCACGAGCGAGGCCACGCAGGAACTCGACCGTCAGCTCAAGCTGAACGAGCAGATCATGCGTACCAAGGTCCTCCGTGCCGAGGAAGCGATCGCCATGATCGCCTCCGAGAAGCAGCGCTCCGACGAGAAGGCTGCCCGCAAGGCAGCGCGCCCCGCCAAGCAGGACGCGTAGCGCCATGGCCGGTGAAACGATCATCACGGTCGTCGGCAACCTCACCGCCGATCCCGAGCTGCGTTACACGCAGAACGGGCTCCCGGTGGCGAACTTCACCATCGCGTCGACCCCCCGCACGTTCGACCGTCAGGCGAACGAGTGGAAGGACGGCGAAGCGCTGTTCCTCCGCGCGTCGGTGTGGCGCGAGTTCGCCGAGCACGTGGCGGGTTCGCTGACGAAGGGTGCACGGGTCGTTGCGACCGGTCGCCTCAAGCAGCGCTCCTACCAGGACCGCGAGGGCCAGAACCGCACCTCGATCGAGCTCGAGGTCGACGAGATCGGCCCCTCGCTGCGTTACGCGACCGCACAGGTCACGCGCGCAGCGTCGGGCGGCGGAAGCGGCCAGACCGGTGGCGGGCAGTCCCGTCCGCAGGTCGCGGCCGACGAGCCGTGGTCGACGCCCGGGTCCTCGACCGGAGGCAGCACTCCCGCCGCCGGCGGAGCCGACGCGTGGAGCACGCCCGGCAGCTACGGCGACGACACCCCCTTCTAAATGCCCGCCGATCGGCAGCGCGGTGAGAACCGCACGGTGCCGAGAGACAGCATCCACATTTCACAGTAAGGAAGCACTATGGCTGGAAAAGCCACCGGCGACCGCCGGAAGCCGCGGAAGGGCGCGAAGAACGCGGCCCCCGCGAAGGCGATCCGCGTCGGCCTCATCGACTACAAGGATGTCGCCACCCTCCGCAAGTTCATCTCGGAGCGCGGGAAGATCCGCGCCCGTCGTATCACCGGTGTCTCGGTGCAGGAGCAGCGACTCATCGCCCGCGCGATCAAGAACGCGCGCGAGATGGCTCTCCTGCCTTACGCCGGCGCCGGCCGCTAAGGAGCAACCATGTCGAAGCTCATTCTCACGAACGAGGTCACGGGGCTCGGTAGCGCCGGAGACGTCATCGAGGTCAAGGACGGCTACGCCCGTAACTACCTCATCCCCCAGGGATTCGCTGTGGCGTGGACCCGCGGTGGCGAGAAGCAGGTCGCGTCGATTCGCGCGGCCCGTGAATCGCGCGCGATCCACGACCACGAAGAGGCTGTCGCCCTGAAGGACACCCTCGAGTCGAACAAGGTCAAGCTCGCCGTCAAGGCCGGCAACGAAGGTCGCCTCTTCGGCGCCGTCAAGACCGGCGACGTCGCAGACGCCGTCAAGGCCGCCGGTTTCGGCGACCTCGACAAGCGCAAGATCCAGATCACGTCGCCGATCAAGTCGGTCGGCGAGCACGAGGCGACCGTTCGCCTGCGTGACGATCTCACCGCCGTGATCACCCTCCAGGTGGTCGCTGCGAAGTAGTACCGAACGTCGGTCCTTCGGGACCATCGGATGCCGCGGACCCTCAGGGGTTCGCGGCATCCGTCGTTGTACCGCAGTGCGCCGATTGCTCGGCGTCCGAGCGACTCCTCCGGACGCCTATGTCAAGTTTTCGCGGAAGTTATCCCCGAAGTTGTACACATGTGGCGGGAGGTTTCGCAGAACCTTCAACCCACACTTCAAGTCGTCTGGGGAGGACGACATGTGGATACATAAACGCCTGATCAGAGCTTATTTACGTCTCTCAAGTAGGTAGTTCTCTGCAGATTCTCCACAGGTGTTGTACACAGGTCGCCCGGCGTTTCTCGACATCTCTCCACAGAGTTATCCACAGGCCGGTTTGCGAGGGGCTGATCGCCTCCATAGCGTGGGGGCAGCCCACCGAAGAAGCCCCGTCGAGACGCACGATCACCGGTCGTGTCGGAGGTTGGTGGTGACATCTCCCGAAGCGGATCGCACCTCGTCCGCTTCGTTTTTCGGTGCGCTCCGCGCGCCGATGCGCACAACCCCGCGGAGCCCATGAACGGAGACCACGTGTCGATCGCCGACATCTCGGAAGAACGCCTGGGCGGACCCCGCAAGCACGAGCGCACGCCTCCGCATGACCTGCTGGCAGAGCAGAGTGCGCTCGGCGGAATGCTGCTGTCGAAAGACGCCGTCGCCGATGTGATCGAGACGCTGCGAGGGGCCGACTTCTACGTGCCGAAGCACGAGTTGATCTTCGATGCCGTGCTGACCCTCTACTCGCACGGAGAGCCCACCGACGTGGTCGCGGTCACCGACGAGCTCATCAAGACCGGCGAGCTGCAACGCGCAGGCGGTGCCGACTACCTCCACACGCTCACGTCGATCGTGCCGACTGCCGCCAACGCGGGCTACTACGCGTCGATCGTCGCCGAGCGGGCCCTCCTGCGTCGCCTCGTCGAGGCCGGCACGCGCATCGTGCAGATGGGCTACAACGGGCAGGGCGACGCCCTCGACCTCGTCAACAACGCCCAGGCCGAGATCTACAACGTCTCGGGTGCCGAGACGGCTGAAGACTACGTGCCGCTGACGATCGCCGTCGACGCCGCCGTCAACGAGATCGAGGCCGCCCGCGGCCGTGACGGTCAGATGACCGGGATCCCCACGGGGTTCAGCGGACTCGACCAGCTCACCAACGGCCTTCACCCGGGGCAGATGATCATCATCGCCGCGCGGCCCGCCATGGGTAAGTCGACGCTCGCGCTCGACTTCGCCCGTGCGGCGGCCATCAAGCACAACATGCCGACGATCTTCTTCTCGCTCGAGATGGGGCGCAGCGAGATCGCCATGCGTCTCATGAGCGCCGAGGGCGCTATCCCGCTGCAGAACATGCGCAAGGGAACCCTCGACTCCCGCGACTGGACGACGATCGCCGCCACGCGGGGCCGCATCAACGAGGCGCCCCTGTACATCGACGACAGCCCCAACATGACGCTCGTCGAGATCCGCGCGAAGTGTCGCCGTCTCAAGCAGCGCGAGGGTCTGAAGATGGTGGTCATCGACTACCTGCAGCTCATGACGAGCGGCAAGCGCGTCGAGTCGCGCCAGCAAGAGGTCAGCGAGTTCTCGCGTGCGCTCAAGCTGCTCGCGAAGGAGCTCGGCGTTCCCGTCATCGCGCTGTCGCAGCTGAACCGTGGCGCCGAGCAGCGCGCCGACAAGAAGCCCGCCCTCTCCGACCTCCGCGAGTCGGGCTCGATCGAGCAGGACGCCGACATGGTGGTGCTGCTGCACCGCGAAGCGGCGTACGAGAAAGACAGCCCGCGGGCCGGCGAGGCCGACCTGATCGTGGCGAAGCACCGCAACGGTCCGACCGACACGATCACCGTGGCGTTCCAGGGCCACTACTCGCGCTTCACCGACATGGCCGTGGGGATGTAGCGACCCTGGTTGTAGAGGTTTTTCGGAAATGTCCTTTTCGCGGGTGAAATGTCCACGCGATGTCCGTCTGGACATTTCGGTCGACGGGCTCACTCGGTAACGCTCAGGGCCGTCGTGTTTGTATGGGGGCATGAGGCGGTTGATGGGGCGACTTGTCGGGGTGCCTGGCTCCGCGTCGTTTCGGGGCTTTCGTCGCATCGTCTCCGCTGCGAACGAGCATCGGCAGTGGGCCGACGATCTCGATGACGCCGAGTTGTCACGCGCCGCCCGCGAGGCACTGAGCTCGCCTGGTCGTGGTGCTGTGGTCGAACCGACCGCGGAGTTGTTGGCTGTCCTGCGCACAGCTGCCCGGCGTACTCTCGGGCAGGAACCGTTCGACGAGCAGTTGCTTGCGTGCTGCGCGCTTGCAGCGGGCAACGCGGTCGAGATGGACACCGGCGAGGGGAAGACCCTGGCTGGCGCTCTCGCCGCGGCAGCTTTCGTGGTCGCGGGGCGCCGGGTGCATGTGTTGTCGGTGAACGACTATCTCGCGGAGCGGGATGCCGAGTGGATGCAGCCCCTGTTCGAGCTGCTGGACGTCAGTGTCGGCTGGGTTGGTCAGCACACGCCGCCGTCGACGCGGGCTGAGTGGTACCGGCTCGACGTCGTCTATGCACCGGTCAGTGAGGTCGGGTACGACGTGCTCCGCGACCGGTTCGCGACGTCTGATGCTGACCGCGTGCGTCCGGTGCTGGATGTCGCGATCGTCGACGAGGCTGACGCTGTGATGACCGATGAGGCGATGTCGCCGCTCGTTCTCGCCGGAACGTCCACGGAGACCCCCGAAGACTTCGCGTTGGCCGACGCCCTGGTGCAGGAGCTCGACTCCGGCGTGCACTACGCGATCGACGCGGACCAGGCCACCGTCCCGCTCACCGACGCCGGGCTCGATCTCTTGGAGAACCGGCTCGGCGGCGTCAACCTCTACGACACCGCACACACCGGGACGCTCACACGGCTCAACCTCGCCCTCCATGCTCACGTCCTCGTCCGCCGCGACGTCCACTACCTGGTCATCGACGACACGATCAAGCTTGTCAACACAGCGCGAGGCCGCGTCGCACACCAGCAGCGTTGGCCCGATGGGTTGCACGCCGCGGTCGAGGCCAAGGAGCGGCTGACCGTCTCGTCGCCAGGGGTCGTGCTCGACACGCTCACGGTGCAGGATCTGCTGCGTCGCTACACGACCCTGGCGGGGATGAGCGGAACAGTCGTCGCGGTCGCCGAGGAGCTCGCCGAGTTCTACTCGCTCCGTGCCGGCCGAGTCGAACGGCGGCTGCCGAACCAGCGTGTGGATGTTGCTCAGCGCATCTTCCTCGACGATCAGGCCCGGATGGATGCCGTGATGGCGGAGATCCGCGAGCGCCATCGCGAAGGGCAGCCGGTGCTCGTCGGCACGCAGAGCGTCGCCCAATCCGAGCAGTTCGCGGCCGCCTTCGCCGAGGCGGGCATCGAGGCTCAAGTGCTCAACGCCCGCAACGACGCACACGAAGCCACGGTCATCGCAGAGGCAGGCGAGTACGGGGCGGTCACGATCTCCACACAGATGTCAGGGCGCGGCACGGACATCCGTCTCGGTGGCCTTGACGAGCACGATCATCGCCGCGTCGCGGCCAGCGGCGGCCTGGCCGTGCTGCAGATCGGCCGGTATCCCTCCGGCCGCCTCGACGCCCAGCTGCGCGGCCGCTCAGGCAGGCAGGGCGATCCCGGGACGACGCTCACCTTCGTCGCCACCACCGACGAACTGGTGCAGGCTCACGCCACCAACCATCAGCTCGAGAAGATTCGACGGCGAGGGTCGCAACTCGATCAGGCCGCGCTCGGGTCAATCGTCGACCAGGCGCAGCGGATCGCCGAGGGCATCCGACGCGACCGTCACCGCGACACCTGGGACTTCAACCGCGCGATCAGCCGCCAGCGCGACACCGTCCTCGCCGAGCGCGACGAAACCATGAACGGCGATCAAGCCACAGTCGAGGTGAGTCGTCGCATCCCGGAGGAGATCGACCGTCTTGCCGAAGCATCCTCACCGTCTGTTGTCGCGGGTCTCGCCCGTGACGTGGCGTTGTGGTGCTTCGACGAGCAATGGTGCGATCACCTGGCAAACCTGACCGAGATCCGCGACGGCATCCACCTTCAGGCCCTCGCTGGGGTCAACCCGCGCGACGAGTTCCACCGCATCGCCCTGCGCGAGTTCCACGGATTCTTCACTGCGGCCTATGACCATGCCGCTGACATCATCCGTGATGTCACAGCCGCTCAGCTTGGGCAGGGCATCGCCGCGCTCGGGCTTCGCCGCCCATCCGCCACCTGGACGTACATGACGAGCGACAACCCGCTCGGAAGCCCGATGGACCGCGCCGCTCGCGCAGCCGGCAAGTGGATGCGGACCCGCGTGTACCGGATCGAGTAGCGCGGAAGGGTAACGGGTGTTCTCTCCTACGACTGCAGTCGCTCGAAGCTCTGACCGTGGGGGCCGACGAGCGCGACGGGCTGCCGTTGCGGGCGAGGATCGTTCGACCACGGATATCTTCGGTCACCTTCTCGGTGATGAACGGGAGGACGCCGGCACCCTCGTTGCTGATCCAGGTGACACTTTCCATCGACTGCATCAGACGGGCAAACTCTGAACGGCGCTCTTCGGTCAAGTAGACGAGCACGGCGCTGTGGAAGACCACGACGTGGGAGCCGGTGGGTGCCTGTCCGATGAGGGCGGGGATCTCGTCGATGATGTCGCCGGCGACGAGGTGAGGCCGGTCAGCGGCCACGAGTGCTGCCGCGCGGTGGAGGCGGTCGCGGCGCTCCGTGTGTTCGGGCCACACGAGCGTCTCGAGCCAGGCGAGTTGATCCGGGTTCGCTACGTCGATCGGGTTCAGGTCGACGCCCGCGCGCCATGCGACTTCGGGGAGGCGTGCAGTGCTGTTCGCGAGGCTGTCACGCGTTCCAGCCAGTTTCGGAAGAAGGCGCTCGACCTTCTCGAAGGGCTCGACGGCGCGAACGCCCTTCTTGCTCTTGTCGAGAAGCGTCTGGTCTGAGTGGATCCAGGCCCCGACTGGATCCCTGCCTAACTCGCGTTGCGCGCTTCGTTCCTGCGGCGTCGGAGCTTGAACAGCTCGCCGGTCCGCACGATGCGCAACAGGGTGACGAGCAGCAGCCCGCCCGCGAGGTTCAGGCCCAGAACGGGGAGGAACCACAGCACCCAGTCGAGGTAGGTCATCGGTGCGCCGCTGATGATCGCGCCGAAGGCGAACAGCGAATCCAGGATCGAGTGGAAGAGCTGAAAGCCGGCGAGGATGAATCCGCCGGCGACGGCCGCCACGATCTTCGCGGGCTCGGATTCGGTGCCAGCTTGCATCCTCGTCATGAGCGTGATGACGGCACCACCGAGAATCGCCAGAGCTGCGAACTCGAGGTTGAGGGGCGCGTCGATGAAGTGTTGCGCGGTCTCGGCGAGCACCGGATGCCAGTCGGGAAAGGCGGCGACGATAATCGCCATGATCAGCCATCCGCCGATCAGGTTGGACAGCACCGTTCCGCCCCAGAGCTTCAGCATCTGCATCGCGGTGCCCTCGCGGGCCACGAGCGCGGCGACCGGCATGAGGAAGTTCTCGGTGAAAAGTTCGCTGTGTGCGAGGAGGAGGGCGATCAGGCCGACGCTGAAGCCGAGCCCCGCCAGGAGATGGTCGCCGGTCTCGTGGAGGATGCCGAGGTAGACGAGAACGCCGACGCCGACCTCGACTCCGCCCAGGAATCCGGTGACGAGGGTCGCGCGGAAGGTCCGGTGCAGCCGCTCCGCACCCTCGCCGACGACCTCCTCGAATTCGACCTCGATCTCTTCCTCGACCGCCGCGTCGTTGGAGCCGTCCTGGCGTCGTTGCTCTGCACGTGCTTCGCGCGAATGGCTCATCGTGCCATCCTCGCAGTCGCGCGTCGCGGTGGGGCCGCCGTGGGACGCGTGACGTTCACCGCTCGCGACAACCTCGCCTACGGCACCCAGTACCCCACCGCGCAGAGCAGCCGCGTCTCCTCATCCGCATCGGCCGGCGGCTCGATCGCGGGAGGAAACACGCCCCACTGTCGCCACTCGTCGGCGTTCGGCACGACGTGCTCGTTCAGCCCGGCGATCAGCTCGGGGGAGAGGTGGAACGGGATGCCGAAGTGCTTCGCGATCGAGTACGCCTGGAACGCGCGATACGTGGCGAGGTGCGCGAAGCCTTCCGCCGCCGGGTAGTCGCCGTAGGTGAAGCGGAACGTCTCGGCGAAATCGCCCATGCGCACGGCGGCTCCCGCCGCATCGTTCAGAGCGGTGTAGGAGGCGATCGGGTCGTCGCCCAGGAGGTCGGCGTCGGCGAGCGGGTCGCCGTCAGCGGCCGCGCGACCGGCGATCACATCGGGGATCCACGCTTCGTCGTACGCGTGGCTCCCCAGGATTCCGCGCAGCGTGGGCGATTCGAGCTGGCTCCACTCCTGCGGCACGGGGGCGGAGAAGTCGGCGGGGTCGATCCGATCGATGACATCGCGCAGCGCGGCGTCGGCGTGGAGGAAGAGTTCGTCCGGTGTCATGGCGCCGACGGTACTCCCGGCCGCTGACACAGACCAGGCCTCGTGTCGGGTCATGCGTCCACAGGCTCTTCAGCCCTCTCGCTCACTGCCGGGGGTCTCCCTTCTCGAGCGCGTCGCCCGAGCCTGAATCGCCTCACCCGCGCGGGCTGTGGGGCGCGTACACTCGCCGGTCACGACGATGTGGGGATGCCATGACCCAACCGCTGCGCTACGCCATGAACGTCACTCTCGACGGGTGCGTCCACCACGAGGCGGGCCTGCCGCCGGATGCCGAGTCGATGGCGTTCTGGACCGACGAGCTGCGCCGTTCCGACACGCTGCTCTACGGTCGCGTGACGTTCGAGATGATGCGCGCGGCGTGGCGACGACCGGGGTCGGGGGAGTGGCCCGGGTGGATGGGGCCGGACGAGATCCCGTTCGCCGAGAAGATCGACGCGATGCCGAAGCGGGTGGTGTCATCGACCTTGGATACCGTGGACTGGAACGCCGAGCTCGTGCCCGGTGATCTGACCGCCGCCGTGGAGCGGTTGAAGGCGCAACCGGGACGGGGAATCTCGCTCGGCGGGGTGCAGGTGCCGGCGGTGCTCGCTGGGCTCGGGCTCATCGATGAGTACACGTTCGTCGTGCACCCGGTGGTTGCGGGGCGTGGGCCCAGGCTGCTGGAGGGGGTGCCGTTGACGCTGGAGCTGGTGGGGCGGCGGGAGTTCGGGTCGGGGGCCGTGGTGCAGCGGTATCGGCCCGTGGCCCAGGGCAAGCCGTTCCCGGCCGCGCCAGGCGAAGACGACCCTGCCAGCGCCGGGAACCTCGGCCGATGCCGAAGTTCGCGTAGGCGTTGCAGGCGCGGCGGCCGCCGCCGAGGGCGAAGTGGTACAACTCGGGTGGCGGGCGAAACTCAGGGTCGGAGGTGCCCGATCGGCGTGGATTGATCGAGTCGGCGACGGATGCGGCACAGTTGACACAAAGCGGTGTCTGTGGGGAGGGGCCAGTTGAAAGCCATCAAAGTCCTGTTCTGGCCAGTCCTAGCCGTCGCATGCGCCGGATTGGCCTTTGCATTTTTGGTCTTGACCAACATCATGACCGTGCCGAACTTGTTCACCGTGCGAGAGGAGTCCTCGGACTCGCAAATCCGCCTTGCGGTCAGCAGGCAGGAAGAGGTCGCGCTCTTGGCCCTCGCGGTTCAAGGCATAGCGCGGAAGGACACGCAAGGGGAACTGCTCGGCGTCGCCGTGCCGGCGAGTTCTCGCACAACGCTTCTTCAGTACGAATTCACCGCCAAGGTGGGTATCGACGGCGAGAATGTGGTTCTGGATGCCGACGGTGACGGCGGATACGTCGTGCGCGTGCCGCAGTTCGTCTTCGTGGGCTACGACAAGCCCCGCTTCGAGGATCCAATCGAGAACAACGGGGCCATCAGCTGGCTATCGCCGGAGATCGAAGAGACCGAGATGGTTAACGCCGTGCTGAGCGAAGACAACCAGCGGGACTACATCGAGCTCCACCTCGATGAACTCCAGTCCCAGGCGGAGTCCTTCTACACGGGAATCATCACGAGCGTCGATTCATCGGCCCAAGTCACCTTCGAGTTCGCGCAGTGACCGGCGAGGGCATCGTCGCCGACGAGGAGTTCGGCGACCTCGAGGTGATAAGCGATGGCGAGGGGCTCGTCGTCATGGGAGACACCCAACAGGTCGAGAAATTCATGGAGGTCGTGAATCTTCCATCCACGTCGCTGAACCTGAGGAAGCTCCTCCCCTCGGCATCAGTGGGTGCCGCAGCCGTCAACGCTGCTGCGGAGGTTTCCGCGAATGCAGGGCGTTGGATGAAGCTCACCGAGGAGTCCGCCCGCGCCGCACAGGCGCTGCCCCTCGTGAAGAACTCGACCACGCACTTCGTGCACGCGACGACCCGTGCCCCCAACGGTCAGTTCGCCAAGAATCTCCAGTTCGTCACGAAGCCCGGGGCCATGCTCGCGAAACCTGGTGCCATGCTGACCAACCCTGCGATTCTCGCGGGCGTCGGCGGGATCATGGCGCAGTACGCGATGCAGCAGACGATGGAGGAGATCACCGACTATCTCGCCAAGATCGACGCGAAGGTCGATGACGTTCTTCGAGCACAAGAAGACGCGGTCTTCGCGGACATGATCGGTGTCGAGATGCTGGTCGACGAGGCCGTCGTCGTGCGCGACGCTGTGGGGCGGGTGTCGGAGGTGACCTGGTCAAAGCTGCAGGGGTCTGCTGCCACCATCGCACGTACGCAGGCCTATTCATTGCGACAGCTCGATGCTCTCGCTGAGAAGGTCGAGAAGACCGCCAAGATCGCCGATCTCGCGGATCTCGCGAAACAAGGGCAGGAAACGGTCAACCAGTGGTTGGGCGTGATTGCCCGCTGCTTTCAGCTGCAGGAGGCGCTGGGGATGCTTGAGCTGGATCGTGTGCTGGATATCGCTCCTGACGATGTTGATGAGCACCGCATCGCCCTCCAGACAGCCCGCCAACGCCGACGGGATGTCATTCTGCAGACGACGGGCATGTTGCTATCGAGAATGGATGCTGGCGCCGCTCGCGCGAATGCCAAGGTGCTTCTCAACCCCATGTCGGCGACGGCTGTGGTGAACGCCCGGAATCACGTCGCGGGCGGACTCGGAGAGTTTTACGTGGCACTCGGCGTTGCCGAAGATCAGACATCGGTAGAAGCGCGACGCTGGTCGGCAGCGGCTGCCGACGTGCGTGACGGTGTCATCGGCGCAGGTGCCGACGGAGCGCAAGCGGTCGGGCGTTTCGGAAGCGACGTTCTCGAGACCGCACGGATATCAACGGGGCGTCTGGCGGAGAGGCTGGCGAAGCGCCTGCAGCGGGAAGAAGGTTCGGCAAAGGAAGACGCTGGTCGCCGCCCGGAGGAGCCTGAAGAGAGCTGAGCCACGGCGTCCGACGGGCCTGGTCAGGCAACCGTGTGCTCATCGCGGATACGGGACGGTTGCGCGAGTATCGGCATGTGGAGACCTTCAAACGCACACCGTTGCAGCTGTTCAACCTGCCGCAGCACTTCTTCATCCCCCTATTCCAGCGCCCCTACGTGTGGCGCGAAGAGGAGCAGTGGGCTCCACTATGGAGCGACATCCGTCGGGTCGCGGAGAGACGGATTGAAGACCCGCGGTCGACGGCGACCCACTTCCTCGGGGCCGTCGTCCTTCAGAGCAATCAGGCACGAGTCGGCCGACTGACGACATGGAATGTCATCGATGGTCAGCAGCGGCTGACGACGTTACAGCTCCTCGCGGATGCGACATCGGCGATCCTGGCCGATGCCGGCGACTTCCGGCTTGCGGCGCAACTCGAGCGGCTCACGCACAACGACGACGTTTTCGTTGAAGAGGGTGGCAGTCGCCTCAAGGTGCGACATCTCAATAAGGACAGGGCCGCATTTGAGGAGGTGATGACTGCCGAACCACCTGTCGACCACATCGGCCTCGCACACCGTGAATCTCAGATCGTTCTTGCGCACGCGTACTTTTCTCGCATCGTCGAGCAGTGGCTCGGCCCGGTGGATTCAGAAGTGTTCGCGCAGAAGGCAAAGGAACTGGCCACGGTCCTCGTGGACGGGCTGCAGCTCGTGTCCATCGAGCTCGAGGCCTCCGAGAATTCCCAGGAGATTTTCGAGACCCTCAACGCGCGCGGCACACCGCTGACCGCGGCGGATCTCGTGCGCAACTTCGTGTTCCAGCTGCTCGCGGAGCAAGGCGACGACATGGTGAGGGCATACGAAGAAGACTGGCCCTTCGAAACCAAGTTCTGGGCGAAGGAAGTGAGCGTTGGACGCAACCTCCTCAGCCGCAGCTCGCTCTTTATCAATCAGTGGCTTGTAGCCCGAACGGGCGAAGACGTCAGCCCACAGTCGACCTTCACGCGCTTCAAGTCCTACGTCGAGTTGGAGACGTCGGAGTCGATGGCCGAGCTTCTGCGCGTCATCAAGGTGCAGGCGCAGCAGTACGAATCGTGGACGGAGGCTGCCGCTCGTTCAGGCGGAAGCCTGTCCCGTACCGAAACGGCCGTGTACCGCATGCACGCCGCAGGCGTGGAAATCCTCAAGCCACTGCTCATCTGGCTGCATGAGCCGAGCCGAAAGCTGTCAGAAGAGACGATCAACGGGATCATTGACGCCGCTGAGAGCTGGATGGTGCGTAGACAACTTCTGCGTCTGACCGGAAGCGACCTCGGCCGCATCGTCACCGACGTCATCGCCGCCAATTCCCTGGCATCCGAGTCGGAACTCGTCGATCGCGTCGTGAGTCAACTGGCGCGCCTGAATGTCACGAGCACCTACTGGCCCGGCGACGAAGAGATTCGGCAGACGCTGGCCACGGAGTCGGCGTACACGCGCTTCCAAAGGGGTCGACTCCGGATGATTCTCGAAGCCGCGGAAGACGAATACCGTAAGGCGACGGGTCAGCCTCAGATCGAACGGATGGGATACCCGATCGAGCATCTTCTCCCGCGAGCGTGGGCGGAAACGTGGCCCGTCGCTGACCGAGATCAGGCCGAAGATCGACAGGCGCACGTCCACCGACTCGGCAACCTCACGCTGTTGACTCGATCCCTCAACTCGAAAGTGTCGAACAGTGCCTGGTTATCGAAGCGGTCGGCTCTGCAGGACCACAACACCATCACGCTTACCGGTCGAGTGATCAAGCGCACGGAGACCGAACCCTGGGGTGAAACTCTCATCGATGAGCGGACCTCCGAGCTCATTGAGACGCTGCTGCGCGTCTGGCCGGTCCCTGAGGGCCATCACGGGAAAGTCGTCGACCCCCAGACGAAAGCCGGTGACTGGGTCGAGATCAAGCACCTGATTGAAGCTGGGATCGTTGCGGCCGGGGACAGCATCGTCGCGACGCACCGAGACTTCAAGGGGCGCGAGGCGACGCTCACCGCTGAGGGGGCAATCCTCCTCGACGGCAGGCGCTACGCCTCGCCGTCCGCGGCGGGAGCGGCGCTCCGGCAGAGCCCAACCAACGGCTGGTACTTCTGGGCGGTTCGAGACGGTCGCCGACTCCGGGATGTGCGAGCTGAATTCCAGAACTCGATGCCGGCGGACACGTTGTAAGAACCGTCACGGGGGTCACGGCGCCCCGTACCACCGCCCGAAGGGCGGAAACGTCCCGAAGCCGCACCCGGCCCCGCGTCCGCCCGCGCCCCAGCTGGGCGGCGAGGCCATCAGCGGCTACGCCTGGGGCGAGATCCCGGGCGTGCCGCCGATGGGAAACCCGGTGCGGCCGGCCTGCGCGTAACGCGGGCGGGCACGTCGCGGTCGCTGTCAGCTCGCCACGACCGACACGCTCCACGTCACGCCGAACCGGTCGGTCAGCATCCCGAATCGCAGCCGCCGGCGGGGGCGTCTATACGGCGGCCTCGGTGCTGACCGTCGCAGGTCGGCCGTCGTCGGCCGTCGTGGGAGTCGTTTCCGCGGTTCTCGCCCTCGGCGTAGGGTTCTTGAACATCTGCGAGGACACCAGCAGCCTGAACGCCATCTACCTCAACGGTGGGGTGCCCGGCGTGGTCATTCCCAGTTGCTGGGCTCAGTAGAGGAGGTACATGACATGTTCGCCGACAACCGATTTCTCACGCTCGGTCTGATGCTCGGCATCCTGGGCCTCGGGATCGGGGTGGGACTCGTCGTCGCCAGTTTCCTGGTCGGGGTGGGGGCGGCAATGGGGGCCGCGCTGTCCTCGTCCGGGGTGGTCACGATCGTCGTGTTCCTGGTTCTCACTACGGTTCTGACCAGCGCCGCACGGCGGCAGAAGCAGGTGGGTCACTGACCCTGGCCCAGTGAGCGGGGCTTTGCAGCGATGGCACCCACCATCCGCGCGAGGCCCCGCTCGGCATCTCAGCCCTCGAGGAACGCGTCGTCCGTATTCCCGCGCTCGCCGTCGTAGACCGCCGGCTGGTCGGGCCTGTCGATGGGACGCGCACGCCGGTAGCCTGGCGCCACCGCCGTTCGGGCCGAAGGAGACCGCCGTGACCCAACCCCTCCGCTATGGCATCAACGTCTCCCTCGACGGGTGCGTCCACCACGAGGCGGGCCTCCCGCCGGATGCCGAGTCGATGGCGTTCTGGACCGACGAGCTGCGCCGCTCCGACACGCTGCTCTACGGGCGCGTGACGTTCGAGATGATGCGCGCCGCGTGGCGCCGGCCCGAGTCGGGGGAGTGGCCCGACTGGATGGGCGACGACGACGTGCCGTTCGCCGATGTCATCGACCGGATGCCGAAGGTGGTGGCATCCGGGTCACTCGACGCCGTGGATTGGAATGCCGAACTCCTCGACGGCGAGCTCGTGGCCGCGGTGAAGGGACTCAGAGCGCAGTCGGGGCGAGGGATCTCGCTCGGCGGTGTGGTGCTTCCGGCCGCGCTCGCCGCGGCCGGGCTCATCGACGAGTACACGTTCGTGGTGCATCCGGTGATCGCCGGGCGCGGGCCGAGGTTGCTCCACGGGGTGGAGCTGAATCTCGAGCTCATCGAGCGGCGGGAGTTCCGGTCGGGGGTCACGGTGCAGCGGTACCGGCCTGCCGAATAGGGACCGAGCGCTCCGCGTCAGCGCGCGAAATCCGCCACGACGGCCTCCAAAGCGGCGAGTCGGTGGTCGCGGTCGCCGGTGATCTCGACGACATTCGGCCGTCCTCCGGTGACGTCGTCGTCGGCGACGAGGTCGAGCAGGATGTCGTTCATCGCTGCGCGCAGCGGGAGGTCTTCTTCGGTGTGGACGAAGATCTCGTCGGCGGGGGTGAGGGGGAGCACGACGAGAACGTCGACGTGGGCCATGGCATCCCGTGTCATCTCGAGGAGCCGGTCGAGGAGGTCGCGCGGAACCTCTCCACCGGTCAGGTCTTCCCACGCCAGGAGGTACGCGAAGAAGTCGATCGGGCCGCGCTCGGCGATGACGGGGCTCGCGGTCTCACCCGGATGCAGCCGTGCCGCGGAGACTCGCAGCTGGGCCGTGAACAGGGCGGGGCTCGGGGCGTCCCACGCCTCGTCGAGGAGTTCGAACGGATCGGACAGCACGGTGAAACGAGGATGCCGGGCGGCGAAGTCTGCCACGAGCGTGCTCTTTCCGCTCGCGTGGGTCCCGCAGACGACGATACGCACGTCGCGACTCTACGGCGCGGGGTCGCTCACTCCGACGCCGGGGATCCGGCGAGCGATGCGGATCAGCTCAACCCCACGGCCCGCCGGGCGTCAGCCAGGCGATCGGCGAACGGTCGCAGCCGCGCCTTGCGCAGATTCTCCTTCGCGATCCACCGCGCATCGGCGTCGTCCGAGGCGGCGAGCTGCTGAAGCAGGTCGATGCAGGCATCCGGATGACCGACGGTGATGACGCTGATCCCGTAGCCGAGCGCCGCGCGGAGGACGCGCACGTCCTCCGCGCGGCGGAGTTCGGGGCGGGTGGCGAGCAGCGCGTCCGTCGCTTGCAGCACCACCTCGTACGCCTGAGCCGCGTGGGCGGCATCACGCACGAGCCTCGGCTCGGCCACCGCGGCGACCGCCGCCCGGATCAGCAGCGGGTCACCCGAGCGGAGCCAGTCGTCGATCGTCTGCATCCCCGCGCCCCAATCGACGGTGAGCACACGTTGCATGCCTGTCGCGGCGAGCTCGCGGACTCTCCACCGGTGGTCGGAAGCGGCGTGGGTGAGGAGGGCTCGGGCGTCGAGTGATCCCGCCGCGAGCGCTGCGCAGGCGGGCAGGTAGTCGGAGACGTCTTCGGGGATGTCGGCGACGAAGCGTGCGGGGCGAGCGAGCCAGTCGTCGAGGAGCGCGAGCGCGCCCGGCCGATTCTCGACTGCCGTTCTCGCGACCGTGTCGGCGAATTGCGCCGCGAGCTCCATTGGCCCGCGGGCCCGGGAGGCGGCTGCCTGCGACGAGAGCCAGCTAGAGCGGCGCGACGTTCCCGGCCAGGGCATCCGACCACAGGGCGGTCATGTCGAACATCTGGCTACGCCCCCACGAACCATCCATCCGCCCCCAGATCCGACCCGGCCCGAGGCATGTACTGGTCGAAGTACACCCGTGACACGAGTTCGCGGCGGCTGGTGACGCCGGCCTTGTCGAAGATCGACTTCAGGTGGTCTTGCACCGTGTAGGGCGACACGTGCATGGATGCTGCGATCTCTTTCGTGTCGGCGCCGCGCAGCACCGCCCCGACCACCTCGCGCTCGCGTGTGGTGAGTGCGAAGGCGGCGGCCACGATGTCGATGACCTCCTGCGGGCGTGCTTCCTCGATCGTCACGACCACGTCGCCGGCCCGGTCGCCGAGACCGCCGAGCGGTGCGGCATGCAGAACGAGCCACACGCCGTCGGCCGTGCGCGTGCGGGTGCGCGGCATCCGCGGCATGTCTCCGGCGGCGAACCTGCGGGCGCCGCTCACGAGCGCCTGGATGTAGGTGAGGGGGTCGGCGCCGGGCGCGGAGAGTTGCGCGAGCCGCTCCTGAGCGCCGGGGCTCGCCTGTACGACATGATCAGACGCATCGAAGATGATGACGGCCGGGCCCGAGGGGCGCACCGTCTCGCGGCGGGCCAGCTGCGAGAGCAGACCGGTGCGGATGCCGCGCGTCAGGGCCGGCGCGACACTCGACAGGAACGCCAGTTCGTGCGCGTCGAACACGGCGTCCTCGCTGCCGCGTAGAACCGACAGGGTCGCCCACACGCCAGATCGGTCGGCGAACACCACCCGCGCCTCGTCGACGTAACCGAACCGGGGGAGCACCAGGTCGGCCATGCGTTCGATTCGCTCGACCTGACCGCCGGTGGTCGCGTGGATGCCGACGGCGACGCGCCCCGCCGATGCCATCGCGTCGTAGTGGGTGGGGTCGGGTTCGCCGCCGTACTCGATACGCGCCCAGTCGACGTCGGCCTCGTTCTTGCCGTACAGATCGCCGAGCTTGTGGGTGCTGGAGATCATCGAGGTCGCGGGATCCGTGCTCGAGAAGCAGCCCGCGATGAACGGCACGACGGACGCGAGAGCACCCGCGGACTCCGCCATGAAATCCCCCAGGGACAGCCCCGCGCGCGACAGCACATCGATGTCGCTGCGCGCGCGTCCGGCGGCCAGGGCGGTGACCATGGCACCAGTGTGCTCCCCCCGCTCCCGTCACCGCTATCCCAGGATTCTGGGGGGAGGAATTTCCCCCGCCCTCTGGGATGGATGCCCGCCGCCGGCGAGAGCAGAGTCTTCTCGTCACCCACCCGAGAGAACGGAAAACCATGTCTTCTTCTACTGATATCACCCTCGACCAGCGCGCTGAAAAGCTGCGCGATGCGCTCGGCGCCCGCATCGTCTTCGCCGGCGATCCCGACTACGACGCCGTGCGCATGCCGTGGAACGTCGCCGTCGACCAGCGACCGTTCGCGGTCGTCACCCCCGAGTCGGCGGAAGAGGTCGTCGCCGTCGTGCGAGCCGTGACCGCCGCCGGCCTGCGGATGGCCCCGCAGTCCACCGGGCACGCCGCCCCGGGACTCGCCGAGGCCGGCCTCTCCGACACCGTGCTCGTGCGTCTTGCGCGTCTTCGCGGCGTCACGGTGCAGCCCGAGAGCCGCACCGCGATCGTGCTCGGCGGATCCCACTGGAACGACGTGCTCGCCGCGGCCGCGCCGCACGGGCTGACCGCCCTGCACGGCAGCGCAGGCGATGTGTCGGTCGCGGGGTACTCGCTGAGCGGCGGCGTCTCGTTCTACTCCCGCGCCCACGGGCTGGGCATCAACGCCGTGCGCGCCGTGCAGATCGTGACGGCGGACGGGGCGCTGATCCGCGCGAGCGCCGACGAGAACGCCGACCTGTTCTGGGCTGTCCGCGGCGGATCGGGGGCGTTCGGCATCATCGTGTCGCTCGAGATCGACCTGCTCCCCTACGCCGACGTGTTCGCCGGGATGCTGCTGTGGGACGCCTCGTTCACGGCGGCGGTCAGCCGGGCGTGGGCCACCTGGACGGCATCCGCGCCAGAATCTGTCACCTCGACCCTGCGCGTGCTCCACCTCCCGCCGCTGCCCGAACTGCCGCCGTTCCTTTCGGGTCGATCGGTCGTGGTGGTCGACGGCGCCGTGTTGGAGTCGGATGAGCGCGCGACCGAACTGCTTCACTCCCTGCGCGAGCTGCGGCCCGAGATCGACACGTTCTCGCGCATCCCCGCCGACGCCCTCGTGCACGTGCACATGGATCCTCCTCAGCCGACCCCGGCGGTCACCCGCCACCGGATGCTGCGCGCGCTGCCCGAAGACGCCGTCGCCGCCTTCGTCGCAGCATCCAAGGATCCGGGGCTGTTCATCGCCGAGCTGCGGCACGTCGGTGGCGCCGCTGCGCGGCCGGTGCCGGGCGGAGGGGCGGTGTCGGCGGTCGCCGGCGAGTACATCGCGCACTCGGTCGCCGCGGCTCCCGTGCCCGAGGCCATCCCCGGGGCGCTTGCCGCGGCGACGGCCTACGTCGACGCGTTCGAGCCGTGGACCGGTGACGCTCTGGCGCTCACGTTCCTCGACGGCGGCATGGATCGTGCGCCCGGGTTCGGGGCGTCGCTCGATCGCCTGCGCGAGCAGAAGGCGCAGTGGGACCCGCGCAACGTGTTCGCGGCGGCGAACCCGGTGTAAGTGATCGCGGCGGGAGCCGGGGTGGGTGGCAGCGGTCACTCACCCCGGCTTTCGCCGTCCGGCCGAGCAACGGCCGAGGTCAGGTGGCGGCGAGCACCGACCGCTCGCGGAGGGCGGGGTAGGCCTGGAAGACCATCTCGACCAGGTGATCGATCGGGCGCGTCAGCGGGTCAGTCGCCGGCACGCCGAACTCGAGCTCGTACTCGTCGATGGCATCGGTGACCTGCTGGTCGGTCATGTTCTCGTGATTGATGGTGACCCCGATCACGCGGGTGCGGGCGAACGCCTCGATCAGGGCGATCTCGCTCGCCGCGGTCGGCATCGGGATGGCCGGGTAGTCGCCGAGTGTGCCGCGCAGGGGCGCGTGCTGCACGATGACGCCGTCGGGGCGGGCGCCGCGAAGAATGTACGCCGATGTGAGATAAGCCGGGTGGCTGAGTGCTCCCTGCCCCTCGACGACGATGATGTCGGGGTTCTCATCGTGGAACGCAGCCACGACCTGGCCTTCGACCTCGCCCGAGCAGTACTGGGGAACGGTGGCGTCGAGGGCCACGGCGTAGCGCGCGCCCTGAATGAGGGCGGTCTGGCCGGTGCCGATCATGACGGCTTTGATGCCTCGGGCGACGAGCGCCTCGACCAGGAGGGTGGTCGTGGTGCGCTTGCCGATCGCGCCGTCGGTGCCGAGAACGGCCACGCGCGGGCAGGTCACGTCGAAGATCTCGCCGGTGAACAGGCGCAGATCCTTCTTGTCCTTCGTCCGTCGCACGTCGGTGATTGTCACACCCGCGAGGAGGGCCGCCGCGGCGAACTCCGCGTCGTCGTTGAGGAACTCGTGCAGCCCGTTGACGAGGTTCATGCCCGAGGCGATGGCGTCGAGGAGATCGGTGCGCTGGGTGGGGTTCAACAGTCCACCGGCGGGGGCCATGCCGAAGATCATCGTGTCGGGGACGCGCCCCGCGTGCACGATCGCGTCGCCGAGGTCGGCGACGACGGGGATGCCCGACGTGAGATCGCCGAGCGCTTCGCCGGCGTCGCTGCCGGCGAGGGTGCTGTCGATCACGCTGACGATCTCGTACTTCTCCGAGTGGCGCACGAGGCCGTTGGCCGTCTTGCCGTCCTGGCGCCCGAAATTGCCTTCGCAATAGACGACGGCCGTGGCGGAATGAGTCATGATGCTCCCCTGATATCCCAGAGGAGGCGACGAAACCAAGCTGTCTTCCCTGACGCCCGCGAGATGCCGACCCCTGGACCGTAGCAACCCTTCCTGTGTAACGGGGGGCCGAGAGTCCTCTATATGCGCGGGAATACACCTGACCGGTCGGCGTTCCACACCGTGGCGCGCCAGCGCCGATCGCTCGACGGGGCGCGATCCAGACATACCCGCCCCGAGGAGCACGTCATGAGCATCGTCACCGTCACCGACCGCGTCGCCCGCACCGACACCCCCATCCTTCCCGTCCTCGCAGAGCGCTGGAGCCCCCGCTCGTTCGTCGCCGACGAGACGATCGACGAGCAGAAGCTCGCCGCCGCCATCGAGGCCGCGCGTTGGTCGTCGTCCGCGGCGAACTCGCAGCCCTGGCGCTTCATCGTCGCCCGCCGCGGCACCGAGGCCTTCACCCGTATCGCCGCGACCCTCGCCGGATTCAACGGGGTCTGGGCGGGCTCGGCGGGAGCACTCGTCGTCGCCGCCTACGAGCAGGCCGGCCCCGAGGGCGAGCCCCGTCCCTGGGCGCAGTACGACCTGGGGCAGGCCATGGCCCACTTCACCATCCAGGCGCACGCGACCGGACTCCACGTGCACACCATGGGCGGCTTCGACGCCGACGCGGTGTCGGCCGCGTTCGATCTGCCCGCCCGCATCCGTCCTCTGACGGTCACGGCTGTCGGCGTCCTCGCCCCGGCGGAGGCGCTGGGCGACGAGACGCTGATCGCGCGTGAGACCGCACCGCGCGAGCGGCGTCCCCTGTCGGAGATCGTGCTCGTCGACCAGTAGCGGCGTGGGCTTATACCCCACGCGCGCGCACCGCGCACGTGGGGTTGCATCGCCCCGCACCACCCGGTCGAGTAGCACGATGACCAACGACACCACGGCCACCGGGCCCGCAGCTCCGACCGGCCTCAAGCGCGCGGTCGGCGCTCCGCTGCTGTTCGCGTTCATCGTCGGAGACACGCTCGGCGCGGGCATCTACACCCTCGTCGGTTCGATGGCCGGGGATGTCGGCGGTGTCATCTGGCTGCCGCTGCTCGTCGCGCTCGTCATCGCGCTGCTGACGGCCGGCACGTATGCCGAGCTCATCACCAAGTACCCGCACGCGGGAGGTGCGGCGCGCTACGCCGATCGGGCGTTCGGGGTGCCCTACCTGTCGTTCCTCGTCGGCTTCCTCATGATGGCCTCGGGCATCACGACCGCCGCTGCGCTGGCGAACGCGTTCGCCGGCGACTACCTGGCCGCGATCATCGACGTGCCCGCGGCACCGACGGCCGTGGTGTTCATCATCCTGCTGACGTTGATCAACCTCCGGGGCGTCCGCGAGTCGCTCGGTGCGAACCTCGTCGCCTCGGTGATCGAGGTGTCGGGGCTCGTGATCGTCATCGTGCTGGCCGCCGTCTTCATCGGCGGCGGAGGGGGAGACCCGGCCCGCCTGCTCGAGTTCTCGCCCGACAGGGCACCGGTGGAGGGCGTGTTCGCCGCATCCATCATCGCGTTCTTCTCGTTCCTCGGATTCGAAGCGGCCGCGAACATGGCCGAAGAGGTGAAGAACCCCTCCAAGGCCTACCCGCGGGCTCTGTTCGGCGCCATCGGCACCGCCGCGGTCGTCTACCTGCTGATCGCGCTCGGCGCGGCGATGATCCTCCCGGCCGCCGACCTGGCGACCTCGACCGGACCCCTTCTCGACGTGGTCGCCGCCACCGGTATCGCGCTGCCGCCCTGGCTGTTCGGACTCATCGCGCTCGTCGCGATCGCCAACGGCGCACTGCTGTTCATGGTGATGGCGAGCCGCGTCGGGTACGGCCTGGCCGAGTCGGGACTTCTTCCGAAGGCGTTCTCCCGGGTGCTCCCGAACCGTCGCACCCCGTGGGTGTCGATCGTGGTCGTCGCGGTGGCGACGATCGGCCTCACCTTCCTCGGCGATGTCGCGACGTTGGCCGAGACGACGGTGCTGCTGCTCCTGCTCGTCTTCCTCTCGGCGAACGTCAGCGTGCTCGTGCTCAAGAAAGACAAGGTCGACCACAAGCACTTCTCGGTGCCGCGGGTGGTGCCGGTGCTCGCCATCATCGCGAGCATCGTGCTGCTCACCCAGCAGACCGGCGTGGTGTGGCTCGGGGCCCTGGCGTACATCGCGATCGGTTCGGTGCTCTTCTTCGTCGCCCGCGCCGGCCGCAAGCGCGAAGAGCGCAAGGCCGCGTAGCCGCGCCGTCGGCCGGCGTTCGGGGCGGAAAAGTGCCCTCGGGGCGAGGAATATCGCGCCCCGACCGGAACGGTGCGCCCCACACCCCGTGCATCTCGCAGAGAAGGGAGGCGGATGCTGCGCCCCGCCGGCCCAACGTAGAATCTCGTGTGCCCTCCGATGCCCCCGACGACCGCCAGCCGAGCGGAATCGACCCCGCCGAACTCGCGGTCACGCTCGACGTGCTCGCGAGGATGGCCCGGATCGATCAGACGCACCCCGACTTCATCCAGGTGCGTCGGGCGACGGCCCACATGTTCAAGGCGGCCAAGAAGGAGCGCCGGCGCGAGATCCGCGAGGCGATCGCCGAGGCCGACCGCAGTGTGATCGCCGCGACCGCGACCGGAGCGCCCGATCGCATCGACGACGAGACCCGCGGCATCCCGATCAGCACCGCGACCACCGCCCCGACCGCGGGAACCCTGTTGAAGGCGCGCGGCTGCTACATCTGCAAGCAGCCGTACACACTGGTCGACGCGTTCTATCACCAGCTGTGCCCCGACTGCGCGGCGATGAGTCACGCCAAGCGCGATGCCCGCACCGACCTCACCGGACGCCGCGCGCTGCTCACCGGCGGCCGGGCGAAGATCGGCATGTACATCGCGCTGCGGCTCCTTCGCGACGGTGCGCACACCACCATCACCACCCGGTTTCCGCGTGATGCCGTGCGGCGTTTCAGCAGCCTCCCCGACTCGGGCGACTGGCTCCACCGTCTCAAGATCGTCGGTATCGACCTCCGCGACCCCGCGCAGGTGATCGGACTCGCCGACGACGTCGCCGCATCCGGCACCCTCGACATCCTCATCAACAACGCCACCCAGACGGTGCGGCGCTCGACCGGCGCCTACCAGCCGCTCGTCGATGCGGAGCTCGCGCCGCTCCCCGACGGACCTCTCCCCGAGCTGGTCACCTTCGGGCATACCAACGATCAGCACCCGCAGGCGCTCGAGCGCTCCGTCGCCGCGCACCCCGTGCTCGCCGCGGCGGCGTCGCGCGCCGACGAGCTGACCGAGCAGGCGATGGCCGCGGGATCGAGCTCGCTCGAGCGGCTCGCCGCGGGCACGGCGATCGACGCGGGCGGCCTCGTGCCCGACCTGCACGACGTCAACTCGTGGACGCAGCGCGTCGACGAGGTCGACCCCCTCGAGATGCTCGAGGTGCAGCTGGCCAACACCACGGCGCCGTTCCTGTTGATCTCGAAGCTGCGGGCCTCGATGGCGGCGAGCCCGGCGGCCCGCACCTACATCGTGAACGTGAGCGCGATGGAGGGCGTGTTCGGTCGCGGGTACAAGGGCCCCGGCCACCCGCACACCAACATGGCCAAGGCCGCCGTCAACATGCTGACCCGCACCAGCGCGCGCGAGATGTTCGAGACCGACGGCATCCTCATGACGAGCGTCGACACCGGATGGATCACCGACGAGCGGCCCCACCCGACGAAGGTGCGGCTCGCCGAGGAGGGATTCCACGCCCCGCTCGACCTCGTCGACGGTGCCGCGCGGGTCTACGACCCCATCGTGCGCGGTGAAGCCGGCGAAGATCTCTTCGGCGTCTTCCTCAAGGACTACGCCCCCGGCTCGTGGTGAGGCTCCCCGCCCCGGGCAACCGCGTGGTGGTGCGCTACCTGCTCCCCACCGGGCAGGCGACCGACGCGCTCGGCGAACTGTTGAGCGCCGACGCCGAGACCGTGGTGGTCGACGGCAAGCGCGGCGTCGAGCGGATCGCGGTCGCCGACATCATCGCGGCCAAGCCCGTTCCGCCGCCCCCCGCGCCGCGCCCGCGCTGAGCGCAGCATCCGTCTGTCGTCCTCCTCGAGACGAGCGGATGGCAGGCATCGGTCGACATCTGTCCGAGGTGCCGTCATCGTGCGCCGGCCCCGAGCCCTAGCGTGGGCATCATGCCCGAGAACTCCCGCCGCGTCGTCGACCTGAGCCACCCGATCCGAGCCGGCCTCGTCACCTATCCCGGCCTGCCCGCGCCGGTGATCACGCCGCACATGACGCACGAGGGTTCCCGCGGAACCTATGCGCCCGGCACCGAGTTCGCCATGGACATCGTGACGATGATCGGCAACACCGGCACCTATCTCGATGCGCCGTACCACCGCTATTCGTCCGGCCCCGACCTGGCGGGCCTCGACCTCGCCACCCTCGTGGGCCTGCGGGCCGAGGTCTTCCACCTCGAAGACGCGTGGGATCCGCAGAACCGGGGCATCGGGGTCGACGCGCTCGCCGACCGCGATGTGCGCGGTGCCGCTGTGCTGCTCCACACCGGGTGGGACCGCCTCTTCGGCACCCCCGACTACGCCGCCGGGTCGCCCTTCCTCACGGCCGATGCCACGAGGTGGCTGATCGAGCAGGGCGTGACCCTCGTCGGCATCGACGCCCTCAACATCGACGACACCGAGTCGGGCGGCGAGCGACCGGCCCACACCCTTCTGCTCGGTGCGGGCATCCACGTGGTGGAGCACCTGACCCGCCTGGGCGACGTGCCCGAGCGGGGCGCGCGCTTCACGGCCGCGCCCCCGGCGTTCGAAGGATTCGGCACGTTCCCGGTGCGCGCGTTCGCCGAGATCGGGTCGTAGCTCTTCGACGTCGACGGACCTCCCGACGTCGCGATGGCGCGCAGACGTAGACTGGGGGTATTCTCTCCGCCTCTCCTGGATCTGCCGTGACCTCTGCCGCATCCGCTCGCACGCTCGACGTGCGGCATCTTCAGCTCGCCCGCGCCGCCTTCGCGGCGATCGCGGCGATCATGGTGACCTTCTCGCCCGACCACTCGTCGTCGGTAGGACTCGCGGTGTTCAGCGGTTTCGCGATCGCGACGGGGATCGTCTTCGCCGTCGCGGCGTGGCTCGTCTTCCCCGCCGGACAGCGGGGCCCGTCGGTGCTGCTCGCCACGCTCACCCTGCTCGCCGGGCTCGTCGCGAGCATCGGCCCGTGGCGCAGTACGGCCACGTTCTTCGCGGTGGTGATCTCGTGGGCGCTCGTCACCGGCATTGTCGAGGCCGTCGTCGCCTTCCGAGGACGAGCGGATGCTGCGCGCGCCGCGTCGCGCGACGGTCTGACCATCGGCGTGCTCACCATCGTGCTCGGGCTCGCCCTGCTGCTCGTGCAGCCCGGGTACGCCCTCGACTACTACATCGAAGACGCCGGCCGATCGTTCACCCTGACGGGGATCACGATCGCGGTGGGCGTGTTCGGCGGATACGCCGCGATCGTCGCGGTGTTCCTCGGCATCGCGGGGTTCTCACCTCGCCGGGCGCCTGCCCCGAGCCCGGCCGATAGGAGCATCCCGTGACCGACCGCCCCACCCGCCGCGACCTCATGAAGCCCGTGCAGCTGCTCGGACTGGCTTTCGTCTGCGCCCTGTTCGCCGGCATCGTGACGCTCGTGTCGATGGGCTTCTTCCAGTCGAAACCGGGCGATCAGATCGAACGCGCTCTTGTCATCGCGGCCATCGCCGCGGGTGTCACGTTCATCGTCGTGCTCGTCGTGGTGGCGTTGCTGCTGCTCGCGGTCGATCCCGCCCAGGTCGGCAAGACCCTCGATCGTCCGTTGCTGCTTCCCCCCGACGACGAGACTCCTGACGCGCAGCCCGGCTCGCCCGCCGACGGCGGCCCCGCGCCGCGTTCGTAGCAGCGCGCGCTCGCGCCGCAGCATCCGTTCGCCCCCGCTCCTGACCGCGAAACCGCGTCTGCGCGGCGAGACCCGGTCAGAATGTGGGGGTCTCGCCGCGCAGAACGGGTCTCGCGGTCCGTGCGCTCGCGTCAGAGGCGGTCGACCGTCGCAGAGGCGAGGCCCGTGTAGGTCGCGGGGGTGAGGTCGAGCAGGCGCGCCTTGGCGGCGTCGCCGATGTCGAGGCCGCGCACGAACTCCGCGAGATCCGCCGCGCCGACGCGACGCCCGCGGGTGAGATCCTTCAGCAGCGCGTACGGGTCGGTGATCTGCGAGCGACCGGCGGCGATCTCGGCACGGACGACCGTCTGGATCGCTTCGGCGAGCACCTCCCAGTTCGAGTCGAGGTCGGCCAGCAGCACGTCGGGCGCGAGCGAGATCTCGCCGAGGCCGCGCTGGAGGTTGTCGAGCGCGAGGAGCGAGTGGCCGAACGCGACGCCGATGTTGCGCTGCGTGGTCGAGTCGGTGAGGTCGCGCTGCAGGCGCGAGGTCACGAGGGTCTGCGCGAGCGTGGCGAAGAGCCCGCCCGCGATCTCGAGGTTCGCCTCGGCGTTCTCGAACCGGATCGGGTTGATCTTGTGCGGCATGGTCGACGAGCCGGTCGCCCCGGCGACGGGGATCTGGGTGAAGTACCCGAGCGAGATGTAGGTCCACACGTCGGTCGCGAGGTTGTGGAGGATGCCGCCCGCGTGCCGCGCGCGGTCGTAGAGCTCCACCTGCCAGTCGTGCGACTCGATCTGGGTCGTCACCGGGTTGGCGGTGATGCCGAGCGACTCGATGAACGCGGTGGTCAGCTCGGGCCAGTCGACGGAGGGGTCGGCGGCCACGTGGGCCGACCAGGTGCCGGTCGCGCCCGAGAACTTCGCCAGGTAGTCGGATGCTTCGACCTGCTTCGCGATGCGACGCAGCCGCCACGCGAAGACGCCGATCTCCTTGCCCATCGTCGTGGGGGTGGCCGGCTGGCCGTGGGTGCGCGCGAGCATCGGTGCGTCGCGGTGAGCGGCGGCCATCGCCGTCAGCGTGTCGATCACCGCGTAGAGCTTGGGGAGCCAGACGCGGGTGACCGCGCGCTGGACGGTGAGGGCGTACGACGCGGAGTTGATGTCTTCGCTGGTGCAGGCGAAGTGCGTCAGCTCAGCGATGGCGTCGAGCCCCAGCGCCGCGAGCCGGTCGCGCACGAGGTACTCGACGGCCTTCACGTCGTGACGGGTGACGGCCTCGCGCTCGGCGAGCCAGTCGATGTCGTTCTGTGAGAAGTCGACGTAGAGCGCGCGCAGCCGGGTCTTGTCGGCCTCCGACAGCGGCTCGGTGCCGAAGAGCGAGCGGTCGGTCAGCGCGATCAGCCACTCGACCTCGACCTCGACGCGTGCGCGGTTCAGGCCGGCCTCCGAGAGGTAGTCGGCGAGGGGCGCGACGGTCTTCTGGTAGCGGCCGTCGAGGGGGCTCAGCGGCTGTGGGGGCAGAGAAGTCACGAGAGGCTCCGAAACGTTCGAGCGAGCAGAGGGGCGGGCGATGGAGCGGCCGGGCGTTCAGACCGCGGAACGGATCGCGGGTTCGAGCTGGCGGAAGAGGGCTCGGCTCGCGCCCTCGATCATACCGAGCACCTCATCGAACATCGCCGGGCCCGCGTAGTAGGGATCGGGGACGTCGGTCGTCTTCGCCGCGGGATCGAAGGTCAAGAGGAGCGATACCTTGCCCGCCTCCGACTCGTCGTGCGCCCAGCCGCGGAGGATGCGCTCATGAGTGTGATCGAGCGCGACGACGAGGTCGTTGTCGGCGAAATCGGCGGCCGTGAACTGCCGGGCGCGGTGGTCCGCTCCGCCATAGCCCCGCCGATGGAGCGCCTCGATC
Source organism: Microbacterium sp. Gd 4-13 (assembly GCF_003095395.1). Classification (GTDB taxonomy): domain Bacteria; phylum Actinomycetota; class Actinomycetes; order Actinomycetales; family Microbacteriaceae; genus Microbacterium. The sequence goes on along the minus strand of NZ_QEIJ01000002.1, from coordinate 87,683 downwards.
GTGCGGTGATCGGCTCGTTCGCCGACGTGCCAGTCGCCGGTGCCCGCGCTCGTGGAGACGATGCGGTCGCCCAGACCGGCCGATTCCGCCAGCTCGCGGAAGACCTCGGCGGCCATGGGCGAGCGACAGATGTTGCCGCTGCACACGAAGACGACGCGGAAGGTCTGGGCGTCTCGGGCACTCACCCCTCCATTCTGGTGCCCGCTTCGCCTCCTGCACAGGCAGCCCTATCGCGTCGGGCTTCCCCAGGGCGGTGGTCGCCGGCGGGGGCGAGGCCGCGGGCCCCGCCACCCTGGACGGATGCTCATCGATGTGACGCTCTCCCCTGGCACGGCGAGATCTCTGGAGGCGATGGACGAGGCGTCCCGCATCCTCCGCGATCTGCACGGGCGGCTCGGCGATCTCGCCGTGCGGGTCGCCCCGGTCGTCGCGGAGGCGGATTGGCGCGCTCCGTCGGCACAGGCGTGCCACGAACGCCTCGATCGGTGGCGGGAGTCGTTGGCCACTGCCCAGGGGCGCGTCGACGACCTCGCCGACACCGTCGCGCGTGCCCGCGCAGATCTGCTCGCTCGCGCCGCGACGGCGATGCCGTGACCGAGATCACCATCCGCAGCGGGTCGCTCGTCGAGGTCGACTCCGACGAGGTGCGCCGGGTGGCGACGGGGCTGCGCATCCTCGCCGCCGAGGTCGGCGAGACGGTCGCGCAGATGGATGCGGCGGTCCACCTCATCGCGCAGGGACAGCCGTCGACCTTCGCCGCGGTGCTCGACGCGACCGTGCTCCGGGCCGTGCTCGAGCGGGTGGGGCAGGAGGGCGCGGAGATCGCCGAGAAGGTGACCTCGGCGGCGGCGCTGTACGAGGCGGTGGAGCTGCGCGTCGAACGCGTGGCCGCTGCCGCGGCCGGCGACACGGCGCGGGTGGGGATCATCGACGCCCGCCTCGCGAGGCTGTGGGCGCAGGAGCCCTCGGCGGTGGCGGCCGCCGACTTCGCCCTCGAGCATCGGCCGCCGGCGCATCTCGATCTCTACGGCCAGGCGTTCGTCGGCGGGCAGGGTCTGGGGCCGATGAACCCGTGGTTGATGTTCCCCTCCCTGTACGGCGTCGTCGACGCCCTGCGTCTGGGCGCCGTCCCTGCCGCCGCTCGGCTGGTCTCGGAAGGAGCGGTGCCCGTACGGGTCAGCCCGGTCGCGCAGGCTGCGGCGACGCCGCCCTCCTCTCTCGCCGACGCCGCCTCCCGCATCCCCTCGGCGGGCGCGGCGCAGGTGAGGGTGGAGCGCTACGCGATGGCCGACGGCACCCGGCAGTTCGGTGTCTTCGTCGCGGGCACCCGCTCGGGCGGTGCGAGCGAGCCCTTCGACAACCGCTCGAATCTCGAGCTGTACACGGGCCGGCGCAGTGCGTCTTACGAGGCGGTCGGCGCGGCTCTCCACGATGCCGGGGCTCGCGACGGCGACGTGGTGCACGCGTTCGGGCACTCCCAGGGAGCGATGGTGATCGAGCGCCTCGCGCTCGAGGGCGCATACGACACCCGCACGCTGGTGTCGTTCGGCTCGCCGGTGCAGGCCGATGTCGGCGCCGACACCCTGGGCGTCTCCGTGCGCCATACCGACGACCCGGTCTCGGCCCTGCAGTCGGGCGGGCACGTGACCGGGGTGGGCGCACCGGGGAGCTTCGTCGTCGAGCGCCTCGCCGATCCGGCCGCGGGGTTTCACGACCTGCGGATGCCCGCCCACGCTCTGGCGTCTTACACGCAGACCGCGGCTCTCATCGACGCATCCACCGACCCTCGGGCCGCCGCCGTGCGCGACGTCTTCACCGCTCTGGGCCGGGCCGAGGCCGTCGACGCGACCGAGTACGTCGCCGAGCGGGTCAGTCTCGGCGCTCCCGCGGGCGCGGGCGCAGGATGAGCCCGGCGATCCAGTTGATGATGCCGATGACGAGGGCGGCGAGCACGGTCAGCCAGAAGCCGTCGACCCGCAGGCCCCAGTTCCAGAAGCCCGTGATCCACGCGGTGAGCCAGAGGAGGAAGCCGTTGATGACGAACGAGATGAGGCCCAGCGTCAGGATGTAGAGAGGGATCGCCAGCACCTTGACGATGGTGCCGATCACCGAGTTCACGATCGCGAAGATCGCGCCGACGACGAGCAGCGTGAGGGCCACCTGCAACCACTCGCCCGGAGCGAACGGCACCAGCACCACGCCGAGGGCGGGCAGCAGCGTCACGATCCAGATGGCGAACGCGTTGACGACGACGCGGACGAAGAATCCCATGGGATCGAGTGTGGCATGCGAACGCTCCGGCACGAAGGATCAGAGATCGGTCGTGTGGAGTCGTATCCGTTCCGCGAGGTCGTCGACATCGATCCGGGCCTGGGCGACATCGAGCACGAGGTCGAAAGCTTCATCGTTGGTGAACGTGACTCGGCGCCCGTTGATCCTCAGGAAGGCGAAGGTGAGGAATAGCGAGAGCCTTTTGTTGCCGTCGAACAGAGGATGATTCTGCGCGAGCGAGCTGAACAGAGCGGCGGCCTTCGCCTCGAGTGTGGGATACGCATCCACGCCGAACATGCTCGCGCCGGGTCGCGCGATCGCCGAGAACAGCAGACCTCTATCGCGAGCATGGAGGCCGAGGTGCTCGACGACGGCGATGGCCTGCTCCGGCTCGAGATACTCGGTCACGCGTCTTCGAGGCGACGGATGGCCTCGGCGTAGTCGATTCCGATGTCGTCGACGGCCGCGAGAACGCGCTCGGTCTTGCTGGATTCTGCAACGAACCTGCTGGTCGCGTCGATGAGCAGCGCGTGCTTGGAGGTGTGGCGCGCCGCGGCGAGCTTCTCCAGGGCGGCGTCGAGCTCGGGAGGGAGACGAACGGTCATGGCCATACCAGAATGGTACTACCGCCCTCGTGGAGGGTGCCGACCTAGACTCGGTGCGTGACAGACGACATCCCCGTCCGCATCCGCCCCGAGATCGCCGCTCTTCCGCCGTATCGCCAGGGCAAGCCCGCGGGCGACGACGGATTCAAGCTCTCGAGCAACGAGAACCCCTTCGATCCGCTCCCCGGCGTGATCGAGGCGATGAGCGACGCGGCCGACGTCAATCGGTATCCGGATGCGTCGGCCCGACGTCTGCGCGAGAGGCTCGCCGCGCGTTTCGGGGTCGACGCCGACGAGGTGCACATCGGTGCCGGGAGCGTATCGGTGCTCGCGCAGCTGATCCTCGCCGCTGCAGGGCCGGGCGACGAGGTCGTCTACGCGTGGCGGTCGTTCGAGGCCTACCCCACCCTGGTGCGGGTGGCGGGTGCCACCGCCGTGGAGGTGCCGCTCACGGCCGACTTCCGGCACGATCTTCCGGCGATGGCGGCGAGCGTGAGCGAGCGCACCCGCGTCGTCATCGTCTGCAGCCCCAACAACCCCACCGGGACCGCCGTCACGCATGACGAGTTCGCCGCCTTCCTCGACGCTGTTCCGAGCGACGTGCTCGTGATCCTCGACGAGGCCTACGCCGAGTTCGTCACCGCCACCGACGCGGTCGACGGGATGCGGGTGCTCGGCCTGCTCGACCGGCCCAACGTCGTCGCGCTCCGCACCTTCTCGAAGGCCTTCGGGCTCGCGGGTCTCCGCATCGGCTATGCGATCGGTCACCGCCGCGTGCTCGACGCCGCGCGCTCGACGGCCATCCCGCTCGCGGTCACGGGCCAGGCGGAATCTGCGGCCCTGGCGAGCCTTCGGGCGGAGTCGGAGCTCCTCGAGCGGGTGCGGGTGATCTCCGCGCGCCGCGACCGCCTCGTCGCGGGTCTGCGCGACGGCGGCTGGAACGTGCCCGACGCGCAGGGCAACTTCGTCTGGCTCCCCGCCGGTGAGCACACGGCGGCCTTCGCGGAAGCGTTCGAGGAGGAAGGCCTCATCGTGCGCCCGTTCGTCGGCGACGGCATCCGTATCTCCGTCGGCGAGGAGGAGTCTGTCGAGAAGGTCCTACGGATCGCAGCATCCGTTGTTCAGACCCTCCCAGAGGGCCATTCCGGCCGAGGGCTAGCGTGGAGAGCGTGACAGTGCCCGATCCGACCGTGCCCGACGCGCTCGACGCGTCCTTGCCCGTCGACGACACAGAGCTCGTCCGCATTCTCGCCGCGGACGGGTCGGTCGCGCCGACGCCCGCCGCCGAGCAGTACCTGCCGCTCGTCGATGCGCTGCCCGATGCCGAGCTCGAGCAGTTCTACCGCGACATGGTGTCGATCCGCGCGTTCGACCGGCAGGCGACCCTGCTGCAGCGACAGGGGCAGCTCGCCCTGTGGCCGCCGAGCTGGGGCCAGGAGGCCGCGCAGGTCGGCTCGGCCCGCGCCGCTCGCACCCAGGATCACGTCTTCCCCTCGTATCGCGAGCACGTGGTCGCGCGCATCCGCGGGGTCGACCCGGTCGACATCATCCGCCTCATGCGCGGACTCACGCACGGCGGGTGGAACCCCTACGACCCGAAGAACGGCAACACGCACATCTACACGCTCGTCCTCGGTGCGCAGACCCTGCACGCGACGGGTCTCGCGATGGGCCTCGCCTTCGACGGCAAGAGCGGCAGCGGCGACCCCGACCGCGACGAAGCCGTCATCGTCTATTACGGCGACGGCGCCTCCAGCCAGGGCGACGTGCACGAGTCGATGGTCTACGCGGCGAGCTTCCAGGCACCGGAGGTCTTCTTCCTGCAGAACAACCAGTGGGCGATCTCGGTGCCCGTCGCCACGCAGTCGCGCTCGCCGCTGTTCCGTCGGAGCGCGGGTTACGGGATCCCGAGCGTGCAGGTCGACGGCAACGACGTGCTCGCCAGCTACGCGGTCACCCGCGCCTCGCTCGACGACGCACGAGCCGGCGGCGGACCGCGCGCGATCGAGGCGATGACCTACCGCATGGGCGCGCACACCACGAGCGACGACCCCACGAAGTACCGCACGACCGCCGAGGAGCAGGCCTGGGGCCGGCGCGACCCGATCGAACGCATGCGGGCCTACCTCGAAGGTCGCGGCGCCGGGGAGGCCTTCTTCGCCGACGCGGAGTCCGAGGCCCAGGCGCTCGCCGACGACACCCGTGTGCGCACCAACGCGCTCGGCGGGCTCGAGGCCGACCAGATCTTCACGAACGTGTACTCCGAGCAGCATCCGCTCGTCGAAGAGGAGCGCCGCTGGTTCCACGCCTACGAGGCGTCTTTCGAAGGGGGCGCATCGTGAGCACGACCGAGATGTCGCTGGGCAAGGCGCTCAACGCGGGCCTGCGACGCGCGATGGAGCAGAGCGACCGCGTGCTGCTCATGGGCGAGGACATCGGCCCGCTGGGCGGCGTCTTCCGCGTCACCGAGGGGCTCCAGGCCGACTTCGGTCCGCGCCGGGTCATCGACACGCCGCTGGCGGAGTCGGGCATCATCGGCACGGCGATCGGCCTCGCGATGGGCGGGTTCCGGCCGGTCTGCGAGATCCAGTTCGACGGCTTCGTCTACCCGGGGTTCGACCAGATCACCAGCCAGCTGGCGAAGCTCACCTACCGGCACGAGGGCGCCCTGCAGATGCCGGTCGTCATCCGCATCCCGTACGGCGGGCACATCGGCGCGATCGAGCACCACCAGGAGAGTCCCGAGGCCTACTTCGCCCACACACCGGGCCTGCGCGTGGTGAGCCCGTCGACCCCGAACGACGCGTACTGGATGATCCAGGAGGCGATCGCCTCGCCCGACCCGGTCATCTTCTTCGAGCCGAAGAGCCGTTACTGGCCGAAGGGCGAGGTCGACCTCGACGCCTCCGCGGTGCCGCTGCACGCCAGCCGTATCGTTCGGCGCGGCACCGACGTGACCCTCGTCGGACACGGCGCGATGGTGTCGACCCTCATCCAGGCCGCGGCGCTCGCCGAGAGCGAGGGCACGAGCTGCGAGGTCGTCGACCTGCGTTCGTTGTCGCCGGTCGACTACGACCCCATCCTCGAGTCGGTCGGCCGCACCGGCCGCATGGTCTACGCGCAGGAGGCCCCGGGCTTCGTCAGCGTCGGCAGCGAGATCGCCGCCACGGTCGCCGAGCGGGCGTTCTACTCGCTCGAGGCGCCGGTGCTGCGCGTGTCGGGCTTCGACACCCCCTTCCCCGCGGCGAACCTGGAGGGCAAGTACCTCCCCGACGCCGACCGCATCCTCGAGGCCGTCGACCGCACGATGGCGTACTGAGCACCCCGAAGGACCGATCATGAGCACGCAGAAGTTCCTCCTCCCCGATGTCGGCGAGGGTCTGACCGAGGCCGAGATCGTCTCCTGGCGCGTCGCCCCCGGCGACACGGTCGAGGTCGACGACGTGCTCGTCGAGATCGAGACGGCCAAGTCGCTCGTCGAACTGCCGTCGCCCTTCTCGGGCACGGTCGGCGAGCTGCTCGCCGGCGAGGGCGACACCGTCGAGGTCGGCAGCGCCATCATCACGATCGCCGACGAGTCGGCCGCGGGCCCCGCCGCCCCTGCCGCGCCGGCCGTGGTGCCCGAGCCCGAGGCGCCGGGAGGCGCGGTGCTCGTCGGCTACGGCAGCGCGGGTCACGTCGCGTCGCGCCGTCGCCCCGTCAAGCCCGAGGCGCGCCCGGCCGGCACGTCGGCCGGGGTGGTCGCCAAGCCCCCGATCCGCAAGCTCGCCCGCGACCTCGGCGTCGATCTCACCTCGGTCACGCCCAGCGGTGCCTCGGGCGAGGTGACCCGCGACGACGTCGTGAAGCACGCATCGCAGGCGAGCGTCTTCCGCAACATCGAGACCCCCGCCTGGGGAGAGGTGCGCGAGGAGACGATCCCCGTCGCCGCCGAGGAATCGGATGCTGCGCGCCCCGCAGCATCCGCACCTCCTCTCGAGAGCGCCCAGCCCACCGAGAGCAGCGACGGCCGCGAGGAATCGATCCCGGTGCGCGGGGTGCGCAAGGCCGTGGCCTCGGGCATGGTGCGCACCGCCTACTCGGCGCCCCACGTCACGGTCTGGACCGACGTCGACGCCTCGCGCACGATGGAGCTCGTCAAGCGGCTCAAGTCGTCGCCCGACTTCGCCGACGTCAAGGTCTCACCCCTGCTGATCATGGCGCGCGCGGTCATCTGGGCCGCACGTCGCACCCCGATGGTGAACGCCGCCTGGGTCGACGGCGATGACGGCGCGCAGATCCGTCTGCACCACTACGTGAACCTGGGTATCGCCGCCGCCACCCCGCGCGGACTCCTGGTGCCGAACATCAAGGATGCGCAGGACATGAGCATGCGCGAGCTCGCCCGTGCCCTGCAGAACCTCACGACCACCGCGCGTGAGGGCAAGTCGACGCCCGCCGACCAGAAGGGCGGCACGATCACCATCACGAACATCGGCGTCTTCGGCATGGATGCCGGCACCCCGATCCTCAACGGCGGGGAGGCCGGCATCATCGCGCTCGGTACGATCCGCCAGAAGCCGTGGGTCGTCGACGGTGAGGTACGCCCCCGCTGGGTCACCACCGTCGCCGGTTCGTTCGACCACCGCGTGGTCGACGGCGACGGCATGAGCCGCTTCGTCGCCGACGTCGCGTCGATCCTCGAAGAGCCCGCGCTGCTGCTCGACTGAGGTCGACGCCGCGCCCCCTTGCGTGGGTGTGTGGGCCCGCCGGCTGCGAAGGGGCCGCGGACCGGCGGGCCCAACCTCGATTCGGAGTATCCCCCCGATTGGATTGGTAGTCCAGAGCGGATTCCGGCCGGTGGACGCCGGAGCTCGACCTTCGCGGTCAGCCCGAGTACGTCAGGCTGACCCAGGCCAGCAGGATGAGGTCGCGCCTTCCCCGGCTCGAGATGAAATCGGCGAAGCTGGGACCGTGGACTCGACTTCGGACATGGCCGCGGCTGACGACGAGGCGGAGTCGGCCAGCGCCCATCTAGACGCACGCATTGTCGCGCGACGTGGGTCACTACTCACCAAAGCTCTCCGCTCGGCGCTGACCATCGCCGCCGGTCTGCTGACGAACGATCTGGAAGCCGGGCCGTCGGCTCTCGAGCTGGCCGTTTTTCAGCGACGCACCGGGAGAGACGTTCTCCGCATCGTGGCGGGAACTCCGGAAGAAGCGGACCGACTGCTGCAGCGGGCGCGCACCGATCTCGCTCGTATGAGCGTCGTCGAGTTCATCTCCGAGTGGCGGCCGGCACGGCGTGACGGGGAATGATGCGATCCGCCGCGAGTTGGGGGTGACCCGCGCCACGGGCGAGGATTACCCGCACATCCTGGAGCTGCTCGAGAAGGCGTCGCGACCGTGACCGAAGACGAAAACCCTCATCCGCTCACCGTCTACCTCGACGCGACCGCGCCCACCGGAGAACGCGGCTGGTTCGAGACGCGGGACGGCGTCGTCACGGCGCGAGGAACGGGCTCGCGGGCGCCCGAGCCCGGGCAGCGCTCCGTGCTGTTGCGGAACGCGGTGGTCACGACGAGGTTCACCGACCTGCACTGCCATGGCGCGAGTGGCGTCGCCTTCGACGACGGCCCCGAGGACGCCGTGCGCCCGGCGATCGACTTCCACGGCGCGCATGGAACGGGGCGGATGCTGCTGAGCCTCGTCAGCGCGCCGGTGCCGCGGTTGGCGGCGCGGCTCGCCCAGGTCTCCGCCGTCCTCCCGTCGCTGCCCGCGGCCGCGGGCATCCACGCGGAGGGGCCGTTCCTGGCCCCGGGACGACGTGGGGCGCACGATCCGGCCGCGCTGACCGACCCGACCCCTCGGGCCGTGGAGACCCTTCTCGAGGCGGCGAACGGTCGGCTCCGCTCGATCACGATCGCTCCGGAGCTGCCGGGCGCCATCGATGCCATCGATCGGCTGACGGCCGCGGGCGTCGTGGTCGCCGTGGGCCACACCGATGCGGACTACGACCGGGCTGCGGAGGCGTTCGACCACGGGGCCTCGCTGCTGACCCACGCCTTCAACGCGATGCGGCCGTTCCTGCACCGTGAGCCGGGGCCGATCGGCGCGGCGATCGATCGCGATCACGTGGTGCTCGAGGCGATCGCGGATGGCCACCACCTCCACGACGCGGCTCTCCGGCTGCTGTTCGCGGCCGCGCCCGGCCGGATCGCCCTCGTCACCGACGCCATGTCGGCAACGGGCTGCGCCGACGGCGACTTCGCCATCGGGGAGCTCGACGTGACTGTGACCGGCGGCGTCCCCTATCTCGCGGGGACCACGACGCTGGCCGGTTCGACCCTGACGCTCGACGAAGCGGTGCGCCGGTGCGTCCGCGCCGGGATCCCCGTCGCGCAGGCGGTGGCCGCCGTGACGACCGTCCCCGCGGCGCTGCTCGGCGAGCCGGAGCCTCTGGTCGACATCGGGGCCGCGACCGCCGATCTCCTCGTCGTCCACCAGGACGGATCGGTCGTGGCGTTCGACGCAGCGACGGCGTGAGCCGCGGACACTCCCGAGGGTGCCCGTTTCCGCCATTCGAGCCCGAAAGAACGCGCACCTTCGGCAGAAACGGGCACCCTCGACGTGCGCCGGGGTAATGACAGCGCCTCCCGTGAAGGCGGCGACCTCGGCGCTGGTCGATCAAGTCCGCGTGCTCGCCGAGAGCAAGGGCGCCACGCCGGGCCAGGTCGCCCTCGCCTGGCTCCTCGCGCAGCATCCGCACCTCGCACCGATCCCCGGCACACGCCGCACGCCGCGCATCGAGGAGAACGGCGGCGCAACGGCCCTCGCGCTCTCGGCCGACGACCTCGCCGACCTGAACGGCCTCGCCGACCGCATCGGCGTGCGGGGCGACCGCTACAACCCGCAGCACATGGCTATGGTCAACCGCTGACCCGCCCGGGGGCGGGCTGACCGATGGGCTCGAGCCTCGTCCGAGCGGTGGCAATCCTACGCTCGTCTTGGGCGCGGACAGCGCCGGGCGAGTTGGGGAAATGGTGACGAGCTGGGAAGCCCGGCTCTATGGATTGCGTGACGATAGAGCCGGGCTGTGACCCAGGGGGCTGAGCTAGTCGCCGTCACTCGTGATTGTGCGATGCCTTCAACTCGTCCAGTTGCTTCTGAATGCGCCGCAGGCTACTGAAAGTGACCAAAAATCCGACTAATAGCAACACAGTCGGCGCGACTGTGACAACAAAGTTAAAGAGAATCAAGGTCTCGTTCACGACCGCTGCCTTCCGAGGTTGGAGATGAGTGACCGTACCGTCACCAATTCGCATTCACGTTAGCGCCAGTAGACGTTGACTGCAGTTCGACCCAGGGATTGGTCGATCCCCAGCCGCCGGCAACGGTGCAGCTGGCGCGGAGACGCGCCTGGGTGCTCGTCACGCTCTGCAGTGACTGGAAGGCGCATGACGCGCCTACAGCCTGAATGTCCCAGCCCCAGGTGTTGGTGACGCTCGCGCCATGGCCGCCCGCGTACCGCCAGTGGCCGCCGCGGAACCACATCGTCAATGTTGTGATCGACTTCTCAACTTTGCAGTTCGAGTACGTCGCAACACCAGCACTCAACTGGTAAGCGCAACCCGAGATGCCACGCGCCGAGGGGCCGCCGGTGCCGGTCGTGGGGATGTCGGGTCGCTCCACCGACTCCAAAGCGACGGAGCCGTCGGCGAAGACGGAGCGCGTGTAGTCAGTGATACCCAGTCGGTAGTTCTCGACGGTGACCGGGGTCCCGCCGGATGCGTCTTCGAACGCGACTCCGGCAGCGTACTTCTCGAGCAGCCCATGCTGCGCGTCTTCCGCCACCCCGAGCTTCTCAAACTGTGCTGTCAGGAAGTCGAGTTCATCTTGCGGGATGGCCGAGACTGGCGACAATTGACCGCCGCTTGTGTTGCCGGCTTCAATATCTGCCCACTGCCGCGTTCGCTGGCTGTGTCACCCCCAGAATTACAAGCATCATCGCGCTTGCCACTGTCAGTTTGGTCCCGATACTCATGATTCCCCCACCTAGTTATCGATCTGAGATAGACCCCTCAGGCTGGCGCTCTGCAAGACGGCCGCAGGGCGAACATCTCAGCCAGTCATCGGAAGTGACATCAGTCAACAGTGCCGCGAATCGACTCGCCATTATCAAAATGAGTGGAATTCATTCGCATAGGGGATCCGCCTCATGACTCTTGCGACCTTCCCGCGTCTTGGACGAGCGGTCAGTACACCGCCCTTGCCCTCTCGGACGAGGAGATTGCTGATCTCGACGGCGTGGCCGGCCGGGTGGGCGGGTTGGGTACTTTTCCCACCCGCGGTTCTTGGTGACGGTCAGCTGCTGACCCCGCCGACGAGGCGGTCCGCCGCCCGCCGAACGATGGCTTCGCGAGTCGCCCGCGCGTGAGCGATCGACCTCTCGACCTGCGCGGCGTCTGCCTCGGGCGCGAGGGGTGTCCCCGCGTCGAAGGGAGGGGCGGGGGCGTATTCGAGGCCGAGCTGGATGCTACGGGCGACGTTATCGCCGTAGATCTTGGCCGCCAGCCTCAACGCGAAGTCGATGCCGCTGGTGACTCCACCGCCGGTGAAGACGTTGCCGTCGCGGACGACGCGGCCGTGCTCGGGGACCGCGCCGAGCACCTCGAGCAGCGGATGCGAGGCCCAGTGGGTCGTCGCGCGGCGGCCGCCCAGCAGTCCGGCCGCGCCGAGGACGAATGCTCCCGTGCACACGCTCGTGACATACCGCGCGCCGGCAGCCTGGCGTCGGACGAAGTCCAAGGCCACGGCGTCGTCGAGGAGGTCGAAGGCGCCCTGCCCGCCGGGGACCATGAGGACGTCCGCCTGAGGGGCATCGTCGAAAGTGACGGTCGGAAGGATCGAGAAGCCCGCGCTTGTCGGTACCGGCTCTATCCGATGCCATGCAAGGTCGCTGACGGCGTCGGGCAGGTGGGAGAAGACTTCGACGGGCCCCGTGAGATCAAGCTGCGTGACGCGAGGGAACAGCACGGAGACGAAGCGCAACGGAGCGGTCATTCCTCGAGGGTGCCCGATTCCGCCGATCCAGGCCGAAAAAACGCGCACGCGTGGCGGAAACGGGCACCGTCGGCAACGCGGCGGCCGCAGCTGAGTTTGAGAACGATTATCAGTAGCTCTATAGTGGGCGGGTGACCCGGAACCGACTCCTCCTCCCCGCTGCGCTCGTCGCCGCATCCGCGCTCGCTCTGGCCGGATGCGCCGGAACGACGGATGCTGCCGGCACCGCCCCCTCGAACGACGACGGGCGCGTGCAGATCGTCGCGTCGACGAACGTCTACGGGCAGATCGCCGAGGCGATCGGCGGCGACCTCGTCGACGTCACCTCGATCATCGCGTCGGCTTCGCAGGACCCGCATTCCTACGAACCGAGCGCGCAGGACCAGCTCATCGTCAGCCGCGCCGACCTCCTGATCGAGAACGGCGGCGGCTACGACGCCTTCGTCGACGCGCTGATCGAATCGTCGGGCGTCGACGCCCCGGTCATCACGGCCGTGGAGTACTCCCACGACTGGCCCGAGAACGCCGGTCACGATGACGCGGAGACCAGCGAGACCGAGGGCACCGAGACCCCCGCCGCCGACACCGACGACCACGCCGACGACCACGCCGACGAGGAAGGTCACGACCACGCCGGTCACGACCACGTCGAAGGGTTCAACGAGCACGTCTGGTACGACCCGCACACCGTCGAGTACGTGGCCGAGGCCATCGCCGACGAGCTGACGACGCTGCGCCCCGACGGCGCTGACGCGATCTCCGCCAACCTCACCGCCTTCACCGAGGGTGTTGCCGGCATCGAAGACGCGCTGGCGCAGATCGAGGCATCCGACGCGGGCGCGGGAGTGTTCGTGACCGAACCCGTCCCCGGCTACCTCGTCGCCGCGGCGGGCCTCTCGGTCGTCACCCCGGAGGCCTTCAGCGAGGCCGTCGAGGAGGGGCAGGACGTTCCGCCGGCCACGCTCCTCGAAGCGCTTGACCTCGTCGCATCGGGCGACGTCCGCGTCGTCATCACGAACACGCAGACCGGTGGAGCCGAGACCACGCAGGTCGTCGACGACGCCGACGGTCGCGGCATCCCGGTGATCCAGTTCGCGGAGACGCTCCCCGAGGGACAGACTTACATCTCGTGGATGGACGAGAACGTCGCGGCACTGGCCGACGCCCTGGCGAGGTGACGTCGGGTTCTCCGCTGCAGATCAGCGGCGCAGCCCTGCGCCGCGGTGATCGCGAACTGTGGAGCGGTCTCGATCTCGACGTCGCCCCGGGGGAGTTCATCGCCGTCCTCGGCCCGAGCGGGTCGGGCAAGACGACGCTGCTGCGCGCCATCCTCGGTCTCGAGCGCCTCAGTTCGGGCAGCATCCGGGCCCTCGGCAGCGCGGTGCACCGGGCCGGCAACCGCCGTATCGGCTACGTGCCCCAGCAGCGTCCGCTCCCTCCGGAGACCTCGCTGCGCGGGCGCGACCTCGTCGGACTCGGCGTCGACGGGCATCGCTTCGGTCTGCCGTTTCCGCGCCGCGGCGATCGGGAACGCGTGCGCGAGCTCGTGCGCGCGGTCGGAGCCGAGGGCTTCGCCGACCGCCCGGTAGGCGAGCTGTCGGGCGGTGAGCAGCAGCGTCTGCGCGTCGGGCAGGCGCTCGCCGACGACCCGGGGCTCCTGCTCTGCGATGAGCCGCTGACCAGCCTCGACCTCGCGAACCAGCGGGCGGTCGTGCGTCTCATCGACCAGCACCGGGCGCGCTCGGGCGCGGCCGTGGTCTTCGTCACCCACGACATCAACCCGGTTCTCGAGCACGTCGACCGCATCCTCTACATCGCCCACGGCCGGTTCATGCTCGGCGCCCCCGACGAGGTGCTGAACTCGGCTGTGCTCAGCGATCTGTACGACGCCCCGGTCTACGTGCTGCGGGCGGGTGGACGACTCGTCGTGGTCGGTGCCCCCGACGCCGACGACGCCCATCACCACCACCACGACGAGGAGCCCGAATGAACTGGGCCGACGTGGGCGCCGCGCTCTTCGGAGGGGTCGCCGATTACGGCGAGATCCTCGCCCTGGTGTGGAACTCGGTCATCGCCGGTGCCGTGCTGGGTCTCGTGGGGGGCCTCATCGGCGTTTTCGTCATGCAGCGCGACATGGCCTTCGCCGTGCACGGCATCAGCGAACTGTCGTTCGCGGGTGCCGCGGCGGCGCTCCTCATCGGTGTCGACGTCGTCACCGGCTCGATCGTGGGATCGCTGATCGCGGCCGGCCTCATCGGGGTGCTCGGAGCGCGTGCCAGAGACCGCAACTCGATCATCGGCGTGCTCATGCCGTTCGGTCTCGGTCTCGGCATCCTCTTCCTCTCGCTCTACAACGGGCGCAGCGCGAACCGTTTCAGCCTGCTCACCGGCCAGATCGTGTCGGTGCAGACGGGGCAGCTCGGGTGGCTCATCGCCCTGAGCGCCGTCGCACTGCTCGCGCTGCTGCTCATCTGGCGGCCCCTGCGCTTCGACTCCCTCGACCCGCAGTCGGCGGCGGCCCGCGGCGTGCCGACCACCGCCGTCTCGCTGATCTTCATGCTGCTGCTCGGCCTCGTGGTCGCCGTCGCGGTGCACATCATCGGCGCCCTGCTCGTGATGGCGCTGCTGGTCACCCCCGCCGCAGCGGCGATGCGCGTCGCATCCGGCCCGGTGGCGGTGCCGGTGCTCGCCGCCGCGTTCGGATTCGTCTCGGCCGTGGGCGGCATCCTGCTCGCCGTGGCCGGCACGTTGCCGGTGAGCCCCTACATCACGACGATCTCGTTCGCCATCTACCTCGCCTGCCGCATCATCGGTGCGCGCCGCGGCCGGGTGACCCGCACCGCATGACGGGCGAGAACGCCTGGCGCCCGGCGATCGCCGCCCTGGCGAACGACACGACCCGCGAGGTCTACGCGCGCATCGTGCTCGGCGCGTCGCGCGGCGACGCCGTCGCGGGGGTCGCCGCCCCGCGGGCCGACGCCGCCATCGCCGCGCTGGTCGGGTCGGGCCTCGTGATCGAGCGCGAGGGGGAGCTGTTCGCCGACGCGACCGGACCGAAGCGGATGCTGGCGACCGCCCCCGCGCGACCGAGCGGCATCGATCGATTCCTCCGGCCCGACGGGCGCATCGACCGCTACCCGTCGAAGGCCGGCGAGCGGGTGGAGCTGCTCGCGCACGTGGCGGAGAGGGTTCTGCGCCCCGGCGAGGTCGTGACCGAGCGCGGGCTCACCGGGCGGCTCGAGCGCTTCGCCGACGACGTCGCCCTCCTTCGTCGTCATCTCGTCGACCATGATGTGGTCGAGCGCACCGCCTCGGGGTCGGAGTACGCCCTGGCCCCCGGCATCCGGGAGACAGCCCCCGCGGCCGAGACACCTCGCCCGGCGGTGGGTGTCGACCCGGAAGGGGCGTCTCGGCCGGGCGACGCGGCGTCCGGGTCGACGTCCAGCGAGCGCCGGTAGAATCCCGGCCATGACCCAGCGCAACACCTGGCAGCGAGAACGTGTGCGTGAAGCGCTCGCCGACGCCCGCGGGTTCGTCAGCGCTCAGTCGCTGCACGCCACCCTCCGCGACGACAACACCGGCATCGGCCTCGCGACCGTCTATCGCGCCCTCGCCGGGCTCGCCGCCCAGGGCAACGCCGATTCGCTGCAGAGCCCCGAGGGCGAGAACCTCTTCCGCGCCTGCGCGACCCCCGGCCACCACCATCACCTGATCTGCCGTTCGTGCGGACTGGCCGTCGAGATCGAGGCCGACGACGTCGAGGAGTGGGCTCAGCGCACCGCGGCGACGCACGGCTTCACCCAGGCGGAGCACATCGTCGACATCTTCGGCCTCTGCGCATCGTGCACCGAGGCCCGCGCGAGCGAGCGTGCGGGGCAGTAGCGCGACCGCGACACGGCCCGCCTCGCGATCCCGCGTGGCGGTGCCGCTGGCGCTCGGCGTAGCCGCGATCGCCGCCCTGTTCGCGATCGACGCCTTCGCCCCGCAGCTGTTCAGCGCCTCGTTGCCGACGAGGGCGCAGGACGCCGTCACGCTCTCGCTCAGCGTGCTGATCGAGTCGCTGCCGTTCGTCGTGCTCGGCGTGGTGCTGTCGATCGTCGTGCAGGTCTGGGTTCCGCCGGGTGCGATCGAGCGGTGGATGCCGCGGCGAGCGTGGGCGCGTCGCGCGGTGCTCTCGCTCCTGGGCATGTTCATCCCGGTCTGCGAGTGCGGCAACGTGCCCTTCGCGCGGGGCCTGCTGATGCGCGGCTTCACGGTGTCGGAGACGCTGACGTTCCTGGTCGCCGCGCCGATCGTGAACCCGATCGTCATCATCACCACGCACGCCGCGTTCGGCTTCGACGACAACATCCTCATCGCCCGCCTGATCGGCGGCTACCTCGTCGCGAACCTCATCGGCTGGCTGTACAGCCGTCACCCGTCGCCCGATGCGTTGCTGACCGACCGGTTCCGCGAGACCTGCGAGCTCGTCACGACCGAGACGGGCGGGAAGGGCCGCCGCTCGCTCGCCCAGTTCGTGGTCGAGCTGCGCTCGGTGATGCCGGCCCTCGTGATCGGCTCGGCGCTGGCCGGAGCCGTGCAGATTCTCGTGCCACGCGACACGCTCGTCGCGATCGGATCGGATCCGGCGCTGTCGATCGTCGCGATGATCGTGCTGGCGCTCGTGGTCTCGATCTGCTCGAACGTCGATGCCTTCTTCGCGCTGTCGTTCGCCGCGTCGTTCACGCCCGGCTCGCTCGTGGCGTTCCTCGTGGTCGGTCCGATCGTCGACCTCAAGATGCTGGCGCTCCTGCGCACCACCTTCTCGACCCGCGTGCTCGTGGGGATGACGGTGACCGTGGTGCTGTTCGCCTTCGCCCTCGGAACGGTGGTGAACCTCGGTGCGTAACGCGGGATTCGTCGGCACGCGCTGGCTCGGAGTGGGCCTCGCCTCGTGCCTGGCCGTGGTGACCATCGCGCTCTGGCTCACCGGGCGTCTGGCGCTGTACATCAACCCCGACTCGGCGTGGTTCGCCGTCGGCATGGCGGTGCTCCTCCTCGTCGGAGCCGTCGCGAGCTTCGCGCTCCCGCTCGGCGCCGAGGAAGACCACGGCCACGACCACGGCGACGGGCATGCGCACGCGGAAGACGACGACGCGCCGCATCCGCACCCCACCGCGCGCCCGGTCGGCGCCGTCGCCCTCGCCGGTGGCCTCGTCGCCTCGGGTGTCGTCGTGACGATGCTCGTCTCGCCGCCCGCCTCGCTGTCGGCCGAGCTCGCGATGTCACGAGACGTCGGGGCGCCCCCGCTGTTCGCCGGGGCCGACGTCATCACGCTGGCGTCGTCGGGCGATACCGGCGAATTCGGGGTCGGGGAGTGGGCGAGCGTGTTCGCGACCGCCACGAACCCCGACACCTTCGACGGAGACGCGATCTCGCTCACCGGTTTCGTCACCCCCAGCGACAACGGCTCCGGGTTCGACCTCACGCGCCTCGTCATCACGCACTGCGTCATCGACGCGCAGCCCGCGACGCTGCCGATCGCCTCGACGGCCGCGGTTCCCGACACCGGTCAGTGGGTGACGGTCACCGGCACGGTGCGCTCCACCAGCAGCGGCGCGCTCGAGATCACCCCCGACGAGGTCGTGGCGATCGACGAGCCGCAGGACCCCTATGAGTACTGACGCCCCGTCGCGCCGCGCACGAGGGCACCAACGTCGCAGCCGCGCCTTCCTCTCGGCCTTCGCCGCGGTGCTGGGCGGGCTCGTGCTGGTCGGCGCCGCGGGAGCGGCGATCGGCATCGTGCAGGGGCCGCGGGTGACGAAGGTGCAGGTCGATCCCGCGGGTGCCGTCGTCGCCTCCGGCTCGCGGGTCATCCTCGAGACGACGCAGGCCCTGGAAGACGTGGATGCGGCGCAGGTCACCGTGGATCCGGCGGCGCCGTTCACGGTCGACACCTCCGGCCGCAGCGTCGGGGTGCGCTTCACGCTGCCCCTGCGCGACGATACCGACTACACGGTCACGATCTCCGACGCCTCGGGCCGCGGCGTCGGACCGGCGTCCACCCTGACGACGACGTTCCGCACCCCCGCTCTGCAGCCCTACCTTCTCCAGCGCGGCGGCGAAGACGGCGACACCATCTATCGCACGGGGTTGGGCGGTGACGCCGTGCCCGTGTTCACGCATCCGCATATCGAGGACTACCGCGCCACCGCCACGCACCTCGTGGTCTCGGTGCGCACCGACGACGACCGCCCCGCGATCCTCGTCACGGGTTCCGACGGCGAAGACCCGCGAGAACTCGATCTGCCCGGCGACGGCTTCGTGTCGAACCTGCAGAGCGCAGACCGCGGCGAGACCATCGGCTTCACCTTCTCCGACGCCGACCTCGGAGCCGGCGGAGGCCGCGAGGCGGTCCTGTTCACGACCTCGGTCGCGACCGGCGCGGCCGACGCCCCTCCGAAGGAGGTCGATCTCGGCGGTGACGTCCGTGTGGCCGAGTGGCGGTTCGTGCCCGACACCGACAGCATCCTCGTGCTCACGTTCGACAGTCGGCTGCTGCTCTCGGGGGCCGACGGGGCGAACGCCGCTCCGCTGGGAACCGCTCTGTCGATCGACGGCATCGCGCGCGGTTCGTCGCAGGCCGTCGTCGAGGGGCTCGAGGGCATGCGCGTGGTCGACCTCACCGACGGCAGCGAGCAGCCCCTGGTCGAGCCGACGACGGCGATCGGGTCGCTGAGTGCGGTGACCCCGATGCCGGGGGAGGGCGCCGGCACGATCCGCACCTACGCCGAGCTGTCGGACGACGGTGCGTTCGTCTCGACCGCCGTCGCGCGCGTGACCGACGACGGCACGGCCACCGTGCTGCTCGACGCATCAGCCTCCGACTCGGTGCTGCAGACCTGCGTGTCGGCGAGCGGACGATACGCCGCCGTGCTCGTCGCTCCGTCCGCCGCGAGCAACCCCTACGACCGTTACCTCCTGCCGCTGCCCACGCGCCTGCAGACGCACGTCGTCGAGATCGACACCGGCACCGAGGTCTCGGTGCTCGACGGCTTCGGCCTGTCATGGTGCCAGGTGCCGCCGGCGTGAGCACGCTCCGCCCGGCGCGCCGCGCCGACCTCGACGCACTCCCCGCCGAGGTCGCCCCGCGCCTGCTCGGCGGGGTGCTCGAGACCGTGATCGCGGGGGAGCGGGTCGCGGTCCGGCTCACGGAGGTCGAGGCCTATCACGGCCTCGGCACCGGCCCCATCGCCGATCCCGGCTCGCACGCCCGCATGGGTCAAACCCCCCGCAACGCGACCATGTGGGGCGAGCCCGGGCACCTGTACGTCTACCTCAGCCACGGCATCCACTCGTGCGTGAACGTCGTGTGCGGTCCGGAGGGCGTCGCCGGAGGAGTCCTGCTGCGCGCCGGTGAGATCGTCGAGGGGGCGGATGCGGCGACGCGCCGCCGGCTCGAACGCCGCGGCGTCGTGCGCTCGCCGAGGGAGCTCGCCAGCGGACCGGGGCGTCTGGGCGACGCGGTCGGGTTGAAGCATCCGATCCACGACGGCATCGACGCGATCGTGCCGTCCGAGAGGGCGGGCGCGGTTGCGTCACTGTCGGTGCGGGAGCAGCCGCTCGCGACCGTCGTCACGGGTCCGAGGGTGGGCGTGGCCGGCATCGCGGGCACCGAGGCGTTCCCGTGGCGGTTCTGGATCGCTGGCGACCCGACCGTCTCGGCGTTCCGCTGGGGCCGCGGCGCCCGCGACGCCTGACCCCGCCCCGACCCCCGCCCCGGCCGGACCCGACCGCGAGACTTCATCCCTGCTACGAGACTGCGCTCCTGGGCGGCAGTCTCGTAGCCCGGGTGAAGTCTCGCGGTCTGAGGTGCTGGGCGGGGCCGGGGGAGGTCGGCGTTCAGGTCGCTCGGATAGGTTGGCTTCTCGTGTCGCGAGAACTTCGGAATATCTGGTTGTGGTTCCTGGGCGCTCACGCGCTCGTCGTGGCGCTCGGGTTCCTGCTGTGGAGCCAGCCCATGGGCGACGTCTACAACGTCTACGAGCCGTGGTCGAACCAGGCCCTGGGCGGCGGCGACATCGTCGGCATCACGGCGGCGTGGGTGTACCCGCAGGTGGCGCTCGTGCCGATGCTGGCCGCGCACCTGTTCTCTTGGATCGCCGGGTACACGTTCGGCTGGGCCGTGCTCGTCTGCGTGCTCGACGCGGCGGCGTTCGCCTTCCTCGTGGGCCGAGGGCGCTCCCGGGCCCGCCTGACGGGAGCCCGCGTCTGGCTGGTGCTGTTCGTCCTCCTCGGTCCGATCGGCATGTACCGCATCGATGCGATCACCGTGCCCCTCGCGATCGTCGCCCTGCTCCTGGCCATCCGCCACCCCGCCGTCTCTTCGGCGATCCTCACGATCGGCGCCTGGATCAAGATCTGGCCGGCCGCCGTGGTGCTCGCCCTGACGATCGCCGCCCGCAAGCGCTGGTGGGTGGTCGTGGCCTCCGCCGGGGCGACCGCCGCGGCCGTGGTGCTCGTGGTCGTCGCGCTCGGTGGCGCGGAGAACCTCACCGGGTTCATCACGGCCCAGGTCGGCCGAGGCCTGCAGATGGAGAGTACGGCGGCGACCCCCTTCGTCTGGCTCGCCGTGTTCGGCATCAACGGGGCCAAGGTCGCCTTCGACAACGAGATCATCACGTTCGCCATCTACGGTCCGGGCGTCGACACCATGGCCGCGCTCCTGACGCCCCTCATGGCGGTCGCGGTCGCCGCGGTCTGCGTCGTCGGAGTGCTCAAGGCGCGCGCCGGGGCCCGGATGCTGCGCCTCCTCCCCCCGCTGACCCTCACGCTCGTGCTCGTGCTCATCGTCTTCAACAAGGTCGGCTCGCCCCAGTTCGTGGCGTGGATCATCGCGCCGTTCGTCCTCTGGGTCATCGTCGACCGACGCGGCATCCGGCGCGGACTCCAGTACGCCGCGATCACCGCCTTCCTCACGCAGGGCGTGTATCCGCTCGTGTTCGACCTCGTGCGTGTCGCGAACCCGATCGGCGTGCTCGTGCTCACCGCGCGCAACGTCATGCTCGTCGTGCTGCTGGTGTGGGTCGTGCGGCAGCTGCTGCGGGTTCCGACCGAACGAACGCGCGTCGCCCATATCGCAGCATCCGGCCCCCGCCGGGCCGACGCGCCGCCCGTGCTAGACTGACTCCTCGTCTGCGCGCACTCCAGCACGCAGTACGCACCCCTCCCTCATCGAACGGCCTCTTCGGCTGCGCGCGAGCGGGGTGCAGACAAGGGATCTTGGGTGGCACCGTCCGGTGTCACGGTACTAAGGAGAATCACTATGGCAGCAGTGTGCCAGGTGACCGGCGCTGTTCCCGGCTTCGGTCACAACATCTCGCACTCGCACCGCCGGACGAAGCGCCGCTTCGACCCGAACGTGCAGCGCAAGACCTATCTCGTTCCGTCGCTCGGTCGCAAGATCACGATCAACGTGTCCGCGAAGGGCATCAAGGTCATTGATGCTCGTGGCATCGAGGCAGTCGTCAAAGACATGCTCGCAAGGGGTGTGAAGCTCTGATGGCTAAGAAAGCACAGGACGTTCGTCCGATCATCAAGCTGCGTTCGACCGCCGGCACGGGGTACACCTACGTGACGCGCAAGAACCGCCGCAACAACCCCGACCGCATCGTGCTCAAGAAGTACGACCCCGTGGTCCGCAAGCACGTCGACTTCCGAGAGGAGCGCTAAACATGGCAAAGAAGAGCAAGATCGCGCGCAATGAGCAGCGCAAGGTCATCGTCGCCCGCTGGGCCACGAAGCGTGCCGAGCTGAAGAAGGCTCTGGTCGACCCCACCTCCACCGACGAGCAGCGTGAGGCCGCTCGCGTGGGCCTGCAGAAGCTGCCCCGCAACGCTTCGCCGGCTCGCGTGCGCAGCCGCGACGTCATCGACGGCCGTCCCCGCGGTGTGCTGACGAAGTTCGGCATCTCGCGTGTGCGCTTCCGCGACATGGCTCACCGGGGCGAGCTGCCCGGCGTGACCAAGTCGAGCTGGTAAGACGTCTACGGGCCCAGTGAACGACTGAACCTCTGAAAGGGCGGGATCTCCTCACGGGGGTCCCGCCCTTTCGCGTTGCCGCCGCCGATCCGCGAGGCAGGTCCGAACCGAGCCTCAACAGCCCCATCTGCCACATCAGCCCCGCGACACGGCGTCCGAATGCGTCACGAGCCCCGGAAATACGCGGTTCTCACCACGATCGTTGATACATTCGAGGCGGTCGATCCGACCACCCGGAGGCATTCCGCTTCCGTCCGAAGAAATAAGGGGCGGCGTCTGCCGCCTTGGAGGACAACCCCCATGGCTGACAAGTCCATCACCAAGACCGAACTCGTCGCGAGCATCGCGAGCGCCACCGGCCAGAGCCAGTCCGCCGTGTCGGGCGTGCTCGACTCCCTCTTCTCCACCGTCTCCGAGGCGGTCGCCAAGGGCAGCAAGGTCTCGATCCCCGGCTGGATCGCCTTCGAGCAGGTCGAGACGTCGGCACGTACGGGCCGCAACCCGCAGACCGGCGAAGAGATCAAGATCCCCGCGGGCAAGCGCGTCAAGGTCACCGCAGGCTCGAAGCTGAAGGCTGCCGTCAAGTAAGACGACGTGACGCTCGCCGCGCGACCGCGCGGCCTCAGCGCTCCAGAGGGGGGATGCTTCGGCATCCCCCCTCTGCTGTGTCGGGCACTTCCGGCTCGGTCGGGTTCCGGCGCGAATAAGCTTGCATGATGACCACGACCACTCCTCGCGGCACCACCGCGCCGCGCGGAACGTCGGCACAGCCGACCTCGTCGGCCCGCACGCTCCGCGTGGCGGGTCTGGCGATCCTCGTCGTCGTCTCGGCCGTCGCTCTCGTCGCCGGCCTCGCCTACGGCGGCGGCGCGGCGCCCCTGCTCATCGGTGATGCCGGCCCGGTCGTGCGGTGGGGGCTTCCCGCCGCGAAGCTGGTCGTCAACCTCGCCGCGGCGGGCATGCTCGGCTCGCTCGTCCTCGCCCTCTGGGCATTGCCGGCGGGCCAGCGCGGTTTCGACACCGCCCTCGACACCGCCTCGATCAGCGCGGCGATCTTCACCCTCGCCTCCGCGGCGACCGGGTTCCTCACGTTCGTCAACACGATGAACGCCGTGCCCAGCGCCGACGCCGTGTTCGGGCAGCAGCTGGGCCGGTTCCTCGTCGAGGTCGAACTGGGCCGCGCGTGGCTCATCACCACGATCGCCGGTGCGGTGCTGACCGTGCTCACCTTCGCCGTCCGCTCGTGGACGCCCACCCTGTTCGTCGCCCTCCTCGCGGTCGTGGCGCTCGTGCCGATGGGAACCCAGGGCCACGCGGGCGAGGAGGCCAACCACACGCTCGCCGTGACGGCGCTCGTGTTGCACATCCTCGCGGCGGCGGTCTGGCTGGGCGGTCTCGTCCTGCTCGTGGTCGTACGCCCCGTGCTCGAGAAGGGCGCGCTGAAAGACGTCCTGTTGCGGTACTCGAGCCTCGCGCTCATCGCCTTCGTCGTCGTGGCGATCTCGGGCACCGTGCGCGCCTCGATCGGCCTCGGGGGATGGGAGCAACTCGGCTCGCCCTACGGGGCCCTCGTCATCGTGAAGGTGGTCGCGCTCCTGGGAATGGGAGTCCTCGGTGCGTGGTACCGCGTGCGCCTGATCTCCCGCATGCCCGACAGCGGAGCATCCCGCCGGTTCTGGGGCCTCATCGCCCTCGAACTCGGTTTCATGGGCCTTGCCAGCGGCGCGGCGGCGGCGCTGGC
Source organism: Microbacterium sp. Gd 4-13 (assembly GCF_003095395.1). Taxonomy (GTDB): domain Bacteria; phylum Actinomycetota; class Actinomycetes; order Actinomycetales; family Microbacteriaceae; genus Microbacterium. The sequence goes on along the minus strand of NZ_QEIJ01000002.1, from coordinate 64,005 downwards.
CCGCACGCCCACCCCGGGCGACGCCATCCCGGTCATCCAGACGCCCGCAGAGGTGCTCACCGGTGCGCCCCTCCCGCCCGAGCTCGATCTCAACGCCTGGCTCACGTCGATCGACGTCGACCTGCTCTGGGCGTTCGCCGTCGGGTTCGGGCTCTTCTTCTACCTGGCGGGCGTCATCCGCCTGCGGCGCCGCGGCGACGCGTGGCCGATCCACCGCACCGTCTCGTGGGTCGCGGGCCTGCTGCTGCTGCTCTGGGTCACCGCGGGGCCGATCAACGCCTACCAGGACTACCTGTTCAGCATGCACATGATCGGCCACATGCTGCTGAGCATGGCGATCCCGCTCCTGCTCGTGCTCGGGGCTCCCGTGACGTTGGCGGCGCGGGCGATCCGCAAGCGCGACGACGGCACGCGCGGCGGACGCGAGTGGATCCTCTGGGCCGTGCACAGCCCGGTCTCGAAGGTGCTCACGAACCCCTACGTCGCCGCCGGGCTGTTCATCGGATCGCTGTGGGCCTTCTACTACAGCGACCTGTTCCGGTGGTCGCTCTACGACCACATCGGTCACGAGTGGATGGTGGCGCACTTCCTCATCACGGGGTACCTCTTCGTGCTGTCGCTCATCGGGATCGACCCGGTGCCGTACCGGCTGCCCTACGCGATGCGCCTGCTGGTGCTCATCGCGGTCATGGCCATGCACGCCTTCTTCGGCATCGCGATCATGATGCAGACCGGCCTGTTCGTCGCGGAGTGGTTCGGCTCCATGGGTCGCACCTGGGGTGTGTCGCCCCTCGAAGACCAGTACCTCGGTGGCGGCGTCGCATGGTCGGTGGGCGAGATCCCCACGCTGATCCTCGCGATCGCGGTCGCGATCCAGTGGAGCCGGTCGGACGAGAGGATGCAGCGCCGACGCGATCGGCAGGTCGACCGCGCCGGCGACCCCGAGCTCGACGAGTACAACGCGCAGCTCGCCGCTCTCGCCGAGCAGGATTCCCGCGCCGGGCGCTGACGGCTCGACCGGTCTACGACGTGCGGTTGCCGCCGACCTTGATCGATGCGGTGCCGTCGGGGAGCACCTCGACCGAACCGTTGATGACGAACGGCACGTCCTCGGCGACCGTGCGCACCGATCCGTCGTAGAGCGAGCGGATCTGCACCTCCACGTGGGCCACGGCATCGGCCTGGGCGATGCTCCAGCCGGCACCGTCGGGGGTCACCGAGATGGCGGGGTGCTGCACGATCGACCACGCCGGAAGGCTGATGATGCGATTCTGCACCGTGAGCCCGAACGGGCACCCGGTCGGCTGCAGCACCTGCTGGGTCGCGCAGTCGGCGAGGAACTCCTCGACCCGCTGCTGCACCACGTCGACGAACTCGGTCGTCGCCTCGGCCTGGACGCGAACGGGGATGCCGGCCGTGGGGAGGTCTGCCAGCACCGCGACACCGGGGGTTGCCGAGATCTGCGTGTCGACGTCGACGGAGTAGATGCCGGGGGAGAAGACGAGCAGGGGGACGGCGGCCAGCGGGTCGGCATCGACGCCGTCCGCCGAGACCTGACGCTTGTCGACCTCGAAGCCGTTCACGGCGAAGCGCATCGATCCCGTGACGACGAGGTCCATGACGGCGAGGGGACTCTTCGCGAAGGTCCAGTTCGGCACGACCCCGATCCACCCGTCCTGCGCGACCTCGAACGTCGAGGTCCCGCGGTGCCCGCCCGCCACGTACTCCACCGTCACGCGGGTGCTGTCGCCGGAAGCCTCCTCGGAGACGCCGACCACATCCGTCAGCGACGACAGGGCGGCGCTGCGCAGGAGCGCGTTCGACGCCGTGGACGGCAGTCCCGCCGCCTCCAGGGCGGCCGCGTCGAGGGCGACCCCGGGCAGAGCGAGCGCGTCGGCGGCTCGTCCGTCCGAGAGGAGGTCGAGATAGCGAAGCACGAATGCCGTCGGGCTGTAGAGCTCGCGGTAGAGCGTCACGCCGCCGGCTGCCAGAGCGGCGAACAGGAGAACCGCCACGACGCCGATCACGCCGAGCTCCAACCCCAGGCGCCGAGGGCGCCGCTCGGGCATCGGCGGGGCGGAGGAAGCGGAAGGCGTCCCGCCGGGGGCCGACGGCGCCGCAGTCCCCCCGAGCTCGTGGTTCACCTCCTCAGTCTAGGAAATCTCTGCTGAGCGACCACCGAGGCGTGTGCGTTCGTTACGCTTCCGTTCCGAGCGGGGGATGATCCTGCGCTCGCGGTGCGAGGGACGAATAACATGAACCGGTGAGCACTCCCGCCCTCTCCGCCGAGCAGGAGGCCCTCTTCCGGCTGATCGAAGACACCCGGGAGCACGTGTTCGTGACCGGCCGGGCCGGCACGGGCAAATCCACGCTTCTGCAGCACCTCGCCTGGAACACCTCGAAGCAGATCGCCGTCTGCGCTCCGACCGGCGTCGCTGCGCTGAACGTCGAGGGTCAGACGATCCACTCGCTGTTCAAACTGCCGATCGGTCTCATCGCGTCCGGCGACATCGACCAGACCGACGCGACGCGCAAGATCCTCAACGCGATCGACACCCTCGTGATCGACGAGATCTCGATGGTGAACGCCGACCTCATGGACGGCATCGACCGCTCGCTCCGTCAGGCCCGCAACCGCCGGGCGGAGCCGTTCGGCGGGGTGCAGATCGTGATGTTCGGCGATCCGTACCAGCTCGCACCCGTACCCCCTCGCGGCGACGAGGCGCGGTACATCGCCGACCACTACCGGTCGTTCTGGTTCTTCGACGCGAAGGTGTGGGCGGGCGAGTCTGCGGGCGACGGTCTCATCGAGCTCGGCCGCCATGGCGCCGACCTCCACATCCGCGAGCTGACCGAGATCCATCGCCAGTCCGACCCCGCCTTCAAGGCCTTGCTCAACGGGGTGCGGTACGGGCACGTCACCGCCGACATGGCGGGGGTGCTCAACGGTGCCGGGGCCCGCACACCTCCGGACCCGGCCGATGGCGAGCATCCGATCATCACCCTCGCGACCCGCAACGACATCGTGAACACGATCAACCGCCGGCACCTCGACGCGCTCGTCGGACGCATGCAGACCGCCAACGCCGAGATCAACGGCGACTTCGGCCGGGGCGATGCGAGCTATCCCGCCGACGCCGAGTTGAAGCTGAAGGTGGGCGCGCAGGTGATGTTCCTGCGCAACGACATCTCGAACTTCGGCGAGCCGCCGCGATGGGTCAACGGCACCATCGGCACGGTGAAGCGGATCACGGGCTCCAGCGTTCGCGTCGAGGTCGAAGGCAAGACCTACGACGTCGAGCCGGCGGTGTGGGAGAAGTTCCGCTATGCCTACAACCCCGGGTCGAAGACGCTGTCCCGTGAGATCGTGGCGGAGTTCCAGCAGTTCCCGCTGCGGTTGGCGTGGGCCGTGACGATCCACAAGTCGCAGGGCAAGACCTACGATCGAGCCATCGTCGACCTCGGGTCGGGCGCGTTCGCGCCCGGGCAGACCTACGTGGCGCTCAGCCGGCTGACGTCGCTCGACGGTCTCTACCTCACCCGACCGCTGCGCCCGAGCGACATCCGCGTCGATCCCGACGTGCAGCGGTTCATGGCCGGCGTCCGCGCGGCACGGGCTCAGGCGACCTGAGTGGCCTTGGCTCTGCCGAGGTCTTCGAACAGCTCGGTGTTGAAGCGGTAGGCCAGCAGTACCTCGTCGATCACGCGCTGCTGCTCGGCGGCGTCCCAGGGTGCGGCATCCAGCTGCTCGCGGTAGACGTCTTTGAACGCCTTCGGGTCGGCGATGTCGTCGAACACGTAGAACCCGATGCCGTTCGTCTCGAAGCCGAACCGTCGCTGCATGAGCCGGCCGATGAACTGGCCGCCCGACAGGTCGCCGAGGTAGCGCGTGTAGTGGTGCGCGACGAATCCGCCGGGCCAGGTGGCCCCGACCTGTTCGATGCGCGCGACATAGGCGCGGGTGGTGGGGAGCGGCTCGATCCCTTCGCGCCAGTCGGGGCCGATGAGGAACTCGAGGTCGGCTTCGAGGGCGGGGAGGCGCGTGAGTCGGTCGCTGATGAACACCGATGCGACGGGGTCGCGCCGCATCCGTTCCGCCGCCGCTTCGAGGGCGGCATAGATGCACCAGTGCTGGGCGACGAGCGCGACGTAGTCATCGCGGGTGCCCTCGCCCTTCATGAGATCGGTCATGAAGCCGGAGCCTTCGCTCGACGAGTGCGCGCTGCTCGAGCGCTCGCGAAGTGCGGCGGAAAAGAGGATGACGTCGCTCATAACGGTCATCATAGGGGAAAGTTAGGGCGTCCTAACCTACGAATTTCCTCGGGGTGCCGAGGGCACGGTCAGCCGTGCGGGCGCGGCTCGATACCCAGTCGCTCGCAGGCGTCGTCGTACAGCGCGACGATCTCCCGGCGCACCTCGGGGCGCTCGGTGATCGGTCCGCCGGGCCACGGAACCCGCAGCGCTTCGACCGCGCCGCCTGCCCCCGTGACCTCCCACTGGCCACCGTCGCCGTCGAACGACGTCATGGTGGCCGATACCGCTGCCTGATCGTTCCCGAACGCCCGCGCGATGAGGATGTTGTCATCCGTGTGGTCGCTGTTCATGTGACGGAGGACGCCCGCGATCGTGGCGTCGTCGAAGCTGTGCGGCATCGCCCCAGCCTAGGCAAACTCGTGATCCACCTGTGACCTGCCCTCAGCCGATGATCGGGGTGGGGGCGAAGGGGTGTGATTCAATTCTTGGACGCGTAAAACGACGCGTGCAGGATCCCCCGGGGGGTGAGGATGCGAATCCTTCCCAAGCGCCGCGGCGCCGCGGTCGCCGCGGCCGTGGCATTGGCATTGATCGCGCTGAGCGGCTGCTCCGCACAGCAGACGGTCGATATCGACGTGCCTCCGCAGACGGATGCCGCTCTCCCCGCCGACACGGTGACCCAGCTCGAGGCCGCCGTCACGGCGGCCATGACGGCGACCGGGTCGTCGGGTGCGATCGTCGGAGTCTGGGCACCGTGGAGCGGCACCTGGGTGAGCGCGCTGGGAACGCAGTCGATCGGCGGGTCCGAGTCGGTGACGACCGATATGGCCTTCCGCGCCGGCGACGTCACGCGTGCGATGACGTGCGATGTGCTGTACGCGGTGGCCGCGGAGGGCACCCTCTCGGTCGACGACTCGGTGACGACGTACGTCTCCGCCGTGCCCGAGCTCGCGGATGTGACGCTGCGCCAGCTCTGCGACAGCACCTCCGGCATCGGCTCCTATGCCCCCCAGCTGCAGTCGCTGTTCCTGGGCAACCCCGCCCGGGTGTGGAATGCCCGGGAGCTCGCGGCCTACGGTCTCTCCGAGCGTGACGACTCCCAGCCCGGCACCGTGTTCCGCGACTCCGACGCGGGCTACCTCCTGCTCGGTCTCGCCCTCGAGCGCGCGAAGAACGAGAGCCTTCCGTCGCTCATCGCCCGGTACATCTCGGAGCCGCTGGAGCTGCCGTCGACGCGGCTCCCGGCGCCGGCGGCGCAGGCCCCCGGCGACGGCGCCGTCCTCGACGGCCACTGGTCGACCCCGGATGCGGCGGGAGTGTGGAACTGCACCGAACCGGCCGATTTCACCACTCTGTCGTCGAGCATCGGCGGCGCCGACTCGGGTGCCGTGACCACGATCGACGACCTCGGACGATATGCGCAGGCACTGGCGACGAACGCGCTCGGGTCGCAGGACGACGGGCGCTTCTCCACTCCGGTGCCGGTGGCCGCCGACCAGCCCACGTGGCTCACGACGACCGGCGGCGCCTATCAGGCGGGCTCGCTCGTCGGGCAGTACGGATCGATCCCCGGCTACATGACCGCGGCTTTCGCCGACCCCGCAACGGGTATGACGGTCGCCGTCGTGCTCAACAACTCGGGCGCGAATCAGGCGATCGGCGCATGGTTGGCGTGGGAGCTCGCGGCGATCGCCTCGAAGGCACCGGCGGCATCCGGGCAGACCGCGCCCGAGGCCGGCCTGCCGTGGACGGCCCAGCAGTGGCACGACCAGATCGCGGGCAACGCGATCTGCGCGCCCCCCGCGGCGTGACGCTCGCCTCGGCCGTGTCGTGACGACGCGTCGGACCAACACCGCGCTCACCTTCGTCCTCGTCGGACTCGTCTGCCAGGAGGTCGGGGCGTCGGTCGCCGTGCTCCTGTTCCCGCAGGTCGGACCCCTGGGCATGGTCATGCTCCGGCTGGTGTTCTCGGCCGCGATCCTGCTGCTCATCGCGCGACCCCGCCTGCGCGGACACACCGCGGGCGCCTGGCGCTCCGTCGTCGCCTTCGGCGCGGTTCTCGCCCTGATGAACGGGCTGTTCTATCTCGCGCTGTCGCGATTGCCCCTCGGTGTGACGGTGACGATCGAGGTGCTCGGGCCGCTCGCCCTCTCGATCATCGCGAGCCGCCGCGCGTCGGCGTGGGTCTGGGCGGGCCTCGCCCTCCTCGGGGTCGCCGCGCTCGGGGGCGGGGGCTGGGACCGGCTCGATCTGCTCGGCGTCCTCTTCGCCCTCGGGGCGGCGGCCGCGTGGGCGCTGTACATCCTCGCGTCCGCCCGCGTGGGCGCCGAGTTCCCGCGGCTCGATGGCCTCGCTCTGGCGATGACGGTCGGCGCGCTCATCGCGCTGCCGTTCGGCGTCGTCGATGGCGGCCCGGCGCTCCTCCGGCCCGAGCTTCTCGCGCTCGGGCTCGCCGTGGCCGTGCTGTCGTCGACGATCCCGTACGCGCTCGAACTGCTCGCGCTGCGACGACTGCCCGCGTCGACCTTCGCGATCCTCATGAGCCTGGGCCCGGTGACCGCCTCGCTCGCCGGGTTCTTCCTGCTGCAGCAGCACCTCGCCTGGTTGGAGATCGTCGGAATCGCCCTCGTGATCGTCGCGTCGATCGGCGCCGTCCGTGCAAGCACCCGCGGCGACGCCGCATCCGCCCGTCGCAGTTCCGATCCGCCGCTCGGCGAACCCCTCCCGTGAAGACCCTTCCCTGTCACGAACGGCGGCGCGCATCGACAGTTCGTGACGGGGGAGCGGCGCAATCGCGGGTAATGGACGTGCGCGCGCGACCGAGGAGTGCGACCCTCGACACATGAGCCATCTGGTGAGCGTGTCGGAACTGAGCGAGCTGCTCGACGCGGGTGCCCCCGTGCGGGTGCTCGACGTGCGGTGGCGGCTGGACAAGCCCGACGGGCGGGCCGAGTACCTCGACGGTCATGTGCCCGGCGCGGTATACGTCGATCTCGGTGGCGAACTGGCCGATCACACGGTGTCGCACCGTGGCCGCCATCCGCTGCCGGCGGCCGCCGACCTGGAGCGATCAGCGCGCCGTTGGGGGCTGCACGACGGCGACATCGTGGTCGCGTACGACCATGCGCGGGGCCTCGCGGCGGCACGCGCGTGGTGGCTGCTGCGCCGCGCCGGGGTCGACATCCGCGTCCTCGACGGCGGATTGCCCGCGTGGGTCGCCGCCGGAGGCGCCCTCGAGACCGGAGAGGTCACCGCGCCCAGGGGTGACGTGCACCTCACCGATTCGACCGTCGGGGTCATCGACATCGACGAGGCGGCGGCCTTCCCCGAGGCGGGGGTGCTCCTCGACGTGCGTGCGCCCGAACGCTACCGCGGCGACGTCGAGCCGCTCGACCCGATCGGCGGGCACATCCCGGGTGCCGTGAACCTGCCGACCCCCGTGCACCTCGCGGATGACGGGACACTGCGTCACCCCGACGAACTCCGAGCGACGTTCGCCGCGGCGGGCGTGACCGAGGGGACGCCGGTCGCCGTCTACTGCGGTTCGGGTATCACCGCCGCGCACACCGCCCTCGCGCTGGAGGAGGCGGGGATCGAAGCGCTCGTGTTCCCCGGCTCGTGGAGCGAGTGGTCCACCGCCCCGGGGCGCCCGGTCGCTCGCGGGGACGCCCCGTCCGGCATCGGCGCGGCGGAATGACGCGGTGCCGGTGACCGGCCGTCCACCCGGCGCGGCGGTGGCCGGGCTGGCGTCGCGCATCGAGGCCGCGGCGACGCCCGGACGGCGGTTCGTGGTCGGCATCGCCGGCAGCCCCGGGAGCGGCAAGACCACCCTCGCGGTCGCGCTGGTCGACCACCTCAACGCCCGCCGCCAGGGCGTCGCCGCACACCTGCCGATGGACGGCTTCCACCTCGCCAACGACATGCTCGACCGGCGGGGGCTCCGAGACCGCAAGGGGGCCATCGAGACCTTCGACGGGTGGGGGTTCGTGGCGTTGCTCGGGCGTCTGCGCGTCGAGACCGATCACACGATCTACGCCCCGAGCTTCCGCCGCGAGGTCGACGAGGGCATCGCCGGCGAGATCGCGATCGAGCCCGACGTCGACATCGTGGTGGTCGAGGGCAACTACCTGCTCGTCGATCGCCCGCCCTGGGCGGGGGTGCGGTCCCAGCTCGACGCGGCCTGGTTCTGCCGCACACCCGAGGCCGACCGCGAGGCCCGGCTCATCGACCGTCATGTGCGGCACGGGCGCACGCGCGAGGCGGCGACGACCTTCGCGCGGGAGGTCGACGGTGCGAACGCGCTGCTGGTCGACGCATCCGCCTCCCGTGCGGATCTGGTCGTCTCGGGCGTGACGGCTGAGCCCGGCAGCGTCGTCCCGGAGCGATAAACTGCACACCGCTCGGGACGCACGCCGAACCCGCCCGGCGGGAGAGGGCTTCGTGGACGATCCCGCCGAGATCCTCACCCGGCTCACGACCCTGCAGAAGGCGGCGCTGCTCAGCGGCGAGAACGTCTGGCAGACCCGCGCGGTCGCCTCGGCCGGCGTGCCGGCGATCCGGCTCGCCGACGGTCCTCACGGAGTGCGCCGACAGCTCGGCGCGGCCGACCACCTCGGGCTCGCGGCATCCGAGCCGGCGACGTGCTTTCCGACCGCGGCGACGGTGGCGGGGAGCTGGGATCCCGAGCTCGCGCAGCAGATCGGTGCGGCGCTGGGGCGTGAGGCCGCCGCGCAAGGTGTCGACGTGCTGCTCGGCCCGGGGCTGAACATCACGCGCAGCCCGCTGGGCGGTCGCAACTTCGAGTACTTCTCCGAAGATCCCGAGCTGTCGGGCATCCTCGCGGCCGCCTACGTGCGCGGTATCCAGTCGGAGGGAGTCGCCGCGACGCCGAAGCACTTCGCGGTGAACAGCCAGGAGCTTCGCCGGATGGTCAGCGACTCGGTGGTCGACGAGCGCACGCTGCGCGAGATCTACCTGACGGCGTTCGAGATCGTGGTGCGCGAGGCGCGGCCGTGGGCGTTGATGAGTGCGTACAACCTCGTCAACGGCGCCTACGCGCACGAGAACCGGCACCTGCTGACCGAGATCCTCCGCGAGGAGTGGGGTTTCGACGGTGCCGTGATCTCGGACTGGGGCGGGGGCGACGACCCGGTGGCCGCCGTTTCCGCGGGAGGCACGCTCGAGATGCCGTCGCCGGGGTTCGATTCCGCACGGGCGATCGTCGCCGCGGTGGAGCGGGGCGATCTCGCCGTCGCCGACCTCGATGCGCGGGTGCGGGAGCTGTTGCGGCTCGTCGAGCGGGTGACCGCCCGTGACGCTCCGGGAGAGGTGGATGCTGCCGCCCACGACGCGCTCGCCCGGCGAGCCGCCGCGGAGTCGGCCGTACTGCTGCGCAACACCGATGCGATCCTGCCGCTCGCGCCGGGCACCCGGGTGGCTCTCATCGGCGACTTCGTGACCGAGCCGCGCTTCCAGGGCACGGGGTCGTCGATGGTGAACCCGACCCGCGTCGCCACGCTGCGCGACGCGGTGGCCGCGACACGGCTCGTGACGACCGGAGTCGCCCAGGGCTTCCGCCGCGACGAGGTGCCCGACGCGGCGCTGGTCGCCGAGGCGGTCGCGGCGGCACGCCGCGCCGAAGTCGCGGTGCTCATGCTCGGTCTCCCCGAGATCGCCGATGCGGAGGGGCTGGACCGAACCACGCTCGCGATCCCCGCCGACCAGATCGCCCTCCTGCGCGCGGTGGCGGCGGCGAATCCGAGAACCGTCGTCGTGCTCAGCGCGGGCGGCGTGATCGAGACAGCACCCTGGATCGAGAACGCCACCGCGCTGCTGCACGCCTATCTCGGCGGGCAGGCCGGGGCGGATGCGATCGCCGACCTGCTGACCGGCGCGGCGGCGCCCTCGGGGCGACTGGCCGAGACGTTCCCCCGCGCGCTCGCCGACGGCGCGACGGCCGACACGTTCCCCAGCGCAGCGCGGACGGCGGAGTATCGCGAGGGCCTCTTCGTCGGATACCGCTTCTTCGACTCCGCCGGTGTCGACGTCGCGTTCCCGTTCGGGTTCGGACTCACCTACACGACCTTCGCCTACGCGAATCTGCGCGCGACGCCCGACGAGGTGCGGGTCGAGGTCACCAACACGGGCTCCCGCACCGGCGCCGAGGTGGTGCAGGTGTACGTCGGTCGGCGAAGCCCGAGCGCCGTCTACCGGCCCCGACGCGAACTGAAGGCCTTCGCGAAGGTGCGGCTCGACCCCGGTGAGACCCGTGATGTCGTGCTGGCGCTCGGACCCCGAGGCTTCCGCCACTTCGACGTATCGACGGGTGCCTGGGCTGTCGAGGCGGGGGAGTACGACGTCCACGTCGGCCCCAACGTGCGCGACATCGCGCACGCCGCGACCGTCACGGTCGAGGGCGACGAGGTTGCAGCATCCAGCGCCGACGACCTCCCGGCCTATCGTGCGGCCGACGTGCGTCAGGTCTCCGACGCCGACTTCGCGGCGCTGCTCGGGCGCCCGATCCCGTCATCGCACTGGCCGGTCGACCCGCTCGGATTCAACGATCCGATCGACCGGCTGCACGTCGCCCGCAGCCGCCTGGTGCGCACGATCTTCCGCGCTATCGAGCGTCGACATCAGCGCGCGCTCCGGGCCGGGCGCCCCGACCTCTCCGTGGTCTTCGTCTTCAATGCGCCCTTCCGCGCGATCTCGAAGATGAGCGGCAGCAGGACGACTCACGCCGTCACCGATGCCGTGCTGTTCCTCGTGAACGGACACACGTTCCGCGGAGCCGTTCGGGTCGTCACGGCCTACGTCCGCGGTCGCCGCGACGAGCGGGCCACGCGCGTGGAGTTCGATCACGGCCGCCAGCCGCCGCGCTGAGCGAGGGCTCAGCGGGCCTTGCGCGGCTTGATGAACACCGGCTCGGCATTCGTGCGCTTCGCTTCGCGCTTTTCCTTCAGAGTGAGCTTCGGCTCCTTTTTCGCTTTTCCACCGCGAGGGGCCTTGTCGGCCATGTCGATCACGCTTCCCTTCTTCAGCTGGCATGATTTCCGATGACCATAGTGCATTCACCTCGATAAAGCACTTCGCCTCCGTCGAAATGCGGACAGACGACGGTGCAGGGGGTCAATCGGATCGATTTGCCTTTTCCCGGAAGCGGGCTACGGTGATGGCATGTCCATGATCGCTCCGCCGGGAGGCCGCTCTGCGTTCCGCGCTCCGCCGCCCTGATTCGTCTTCAGGTTCTCGGTAGTCACGCGCGTCGCATTTGCGGCTTTTTTTGTACCCGGGGGCGGTTATCGCCAGCGCGCTATCGCGCCTCGCGCCGCATCGTGATCACATGCTCACGCTCCGACATCTTCGCGGGCAGAATTCGCGCTGCCCTTTTTCGCTGCATTCTTTCTCAGGATTCTTATGTCTGTCGATACCTCCACACCGTCCGCCCCGAAGCGGGACGTCTCTCGTCTTCGCCGCCTTCTCGAGCACGATCTCAGCCAGCGGCAGGAGATCGTGCGGCAGGCGGCGCCGAGCGCCGCGCCGAACGTCGACCCGGTGACGTGGGCCACCAGCACCGCGACGCGGCGGGTGTTGGATCAGATCACCGCGGCGCTCGCGCGCCTGGACGACGGAACCTACGGTCGGTGCCTCCGCTGCGGCGAGGGGATCGCCGCTGCTCGGCTCGAGGTGCTCCCTCACGCCGAGAACTGTCTCGATTGCCAGCGCCGTGTCGACGGGACCTGACGATGCCCCGGAGCCCTCCCCCCTGGTCGCGGTGATCGGGGACCGGCTGGAGTGTCTGGCGGCGATGCGCGCGGCGCCGGAGGCGCAGGAGTTCGCCTGCGCCTGCACGGTGTCGGGGCGTCACCGTGCCGTCGTCATCGGAGTGGACGTCGCCGCGTCGCGCACCCGCGGGCAGCTGCGAGCGGTTCTTCGCGACGTCGAGGCCCAGTGCTCGGTGCTCGTCGGTCGATTGCACCGGCTGCAGCACATCCTCGTCGTCCTCAACGGCTCGATGCTTCCGGAGCGCATCGTGCTGCGCATCTGCGACAGCGCGGCGCAACGCATCCACGCCTACCTCGAGCAGGCCTGCGCGCGCTCGATCGTGCTCACCGTGCTGCTGGCCGAGACGTGCGACGACTCCAGAAGCCTCGCCGAGCGTCTGATGGCGCGGGCACGACAACGCCCCTCCCTCGACGCGGGCATCGCGCTGCTCTGGCGCGACATCGCGAACGCGCCGATCGGCGCGGTCGGCGCCAACACCTACGTGTGAGCCGACGGCGACGATCCGCGGGTCACAGCTCGTACGCCAGGGCGTCGCCCGCTTCGAAGGTGAACCAGGCCGTCGCTCCCGGTGTGAGATCGAGTTCGGCGACGCGAGCGGGAAGCGCGTCGGCGGCGATGCCGGTCGAGCGGACGCGCACGAGGTCGCCGCGCGGCTCGAGATCGGTGATCTCACCCGAGATCGTGACGGCGTCGGAGGTGCGTGCGGGGCGCGTTCCGGTGGTGACCGTGACCGACGAGGGGCGGATCGACACGCCGACCCGTGCGCCCACCGGTATCGCGTCGATGCCGCGTGCGCGGAGCGAGTGGCCGTCGTCGGTGCGGATCCCGTCGTCGGTGCGGGTGCCGACGAGGAGGTTCAGGGCGACGAGTCCTGCCGCGAACGGTGTGGCGGGGCGGTCGAGCACGTCGCGCGTCGGCCCCGTGTCGACGATCCGCCCCGCTTCGAGGACGACGACGCGGTCGGCGAGGGTGAACGCGTCGAGCACGTCGTGGGTGACGATGACGGCCGTCCGGTCGGCGAGCACATCGCGCAGCATCCGGCGCAGCATCGGCGCGACCGATACGTCGAGGGCCGCCATCGGTTCGTCGAGAAGCAGGAGCGCCGGGTCGGAGGCCAGCGCGCGGGCGAGGGCGATGCGCTGCGCCTGCCCACCGGAGAGCTGGGCCGGCTTCCTGTCGTGCAGCTCGCCGGCGTCGACGCGTTCCAGCCACTCCATCGCCGTGCGGTTCGCCGCCTCACGCGGGACCTTCTTGCTGCGGGGGCCGAAGGCCACGTTGTCGCGGGCCGTGAGATGCGGGAAGAGCAGGGCGTCCTGCGCGAGCATCGACACGCCCCGCTCGTGCGGGGCGAGCCATCGGTTGCCGGTGCGGCCGGGCGAGATGTCGAACAGGGTGCGGTCATCGAGCCGCGCGCGGCCGGTGGTCGGTCGGAGGAGGCCGGCGGTGACGTTCAGGAATGTGGACTTGCCCGCCCCATTGGGGCCGAGAACAGCGACGGTCTCGCCGGCGGCGATGTCGATGGCGACATCGAAGCCGCGGTCGGCGACGGTCGCCGTGAACGAGAAGCTCACGAGCGCGCCTTCCCGAGTCGGGGGAGGCGCGTTTCGCCCGCCTGATGGGCGATCGCCACCACGATGATGGCGACGACGACGAGCACCAGCGACAGCGCCACCGCCGCATCGGGGTCGGTCTCGCGCTGCAGGTAGATCTCCAGCGGCAGGGTGCGCGTGACGCCCTGCAGCGATCCGGCGAACGTCAGCGTCGCCCCGAACTCGCCCAGTGCCCGCGCGAACGACAGCACCGCGCCCGACAGCACCGCGGGGAGGACGAGCGGCAGGGTGATGCGGCGCAGCACGGTCGTGGGGCGGGCTCCGAGGGTGGCGCCGACCGCTTCGTACCGCGTGCCGGCGGTGCGCAGGGCGCCCTCGAGGCTCAGCACCAGGAAGGGGAGGGCGACGAAGGTCTGCGCCAGAATGACGGCGGTGGTCGAGAAGGCGATTGAGATCCCGAGAACCTCGAGGTGCTGCCCGAGGAGTCCCCGGCGTCCGAAGGTGTAGAGCAGCGCGATTCCTCCCACGACCGGCGGAAGCACGAGAGGGAGGAGCACCAGCGACCGCAGGATCTTCTGCCCCCAGAATCGCGTCCGCGCGAGAACCAGCGACATCGGCACTCCGACGACGATGCACAGCGCCGTCGCTGTGAGCGAGGTGCGAAGGCTCAGCCAGAGCGCGTCCATCGACGACTCCGAAGTGACGAGCGGGAAGAACTCCGCCCCGTTCACGCGGGAGATCATCGCCACCAGCGGAACGACGACGAACGCGGCACCGACGACGGCGATGGCGGCGACCCACGCGGGTACGCCGGCGAAAGGGGAGCTTCTCCGGGGCGCCATGCGGTCGGTTACGGCTTCCCGAAGCCGGCGGCGGAGAGCACATCTTCGCCGACCGAGCCGGTGACGAACGCCACGAACGCCGCGGCGACGACGGGGCGGGCGGAGGACTTCACCACCGCGATGGGGTACGTGTTGACCGCCTCGCTCGATTCGGGGAGTTCGATCCCCTCGACGGCGCCCGCGGCCGAGATGACGTCGGTGGCGTAGACGAGTCCGGCGTCGGCCTCGCCCGAGATGACCTTGCCGAGCACGTCGGTGACCGATGATTCTTCGCTGACCGGAACGATGTGTGAACCGGTTGCCTGCTCGATGGCGGCCGTCGCGGCGCCGCAGGGAACCTGTGCGGCGCAGACCACGGTCTTCACCGCCGGGTCGGCGAGATCGGCGAGAGTCGTCACGCCGGCGGGGTTGCCCGGCGGCACGGCGATCTCGAGCACGTTCGTCGCGAAGTCGACGGGGGCGTCGGCGTCGACCAGGGCCGCGTCGGTCAGCTTCGTCATGCTCTTCTCGTCGGCGGAGGCGAAGACGTCGGCGGGGGCGCCCTCGGTGATCTGCGTCACCAGGTCGGAGGAACCGGCGAAGGTCAGCTGCACGGTCGTGCCGGGGTTCGCTGCTTCGAACTCCGCCGCGAGCTCGGTGAATGTCGCGGTCAAGGATGCCGCGGCGAAGACGGTGATGGATCCCTCCGTCTTCGCGGCGCTCGTCGGCGCCGTCCCCCCGGCGCACGCGGCGAGGGCGAGAGTGACGGCGGCGGCGAGGAGCGTTGCCGCGAGCGCGGAGGTGCGGGTCATCACGGGGCGTTCGCGTCAGGGGTTTCGATGATGACCGTGGTGGCCTTCACGACGGCGATGGCGACCGAACCGGGCTCGAGTGCGAGCTCGCGCACCGCGTCGCTGCTCATCAGCGAGACGATGCGATGAGGACCGCACTGCAGTTCCACCTGCGCCATGACGGTGTCCATGCGGATATCGGTCACCACTCCGACGAGCCGATTGCGGGCGGATCGCCCGATCTCCGAGGGGTCCGCGGGCAGAACGGCGTTCTTCCGACCGAGGAGCGCCACCGCGAGTGCGTCGACGACGGTGCGCCCCGAAGCATCCCGCGTGCTCTCCAGCACGCCGACGTCGATCCAGCGACGGACGGTGTCGTCACTGACGGCGAGAAACGCGGCCGCGTCTCGGATGCGAATCTGCGTCATGAAGCACATCATATTTCCGCAGAAGCGGATCCGCGACCGTGAGCAGGCCGTCCGAAGGTGAACAGGAGGTTTCGCCACCCTGGCAAACACCTGACCGCTCCAAACCGTCTCCCCATCCGTTCCGCATCACCACCCGTGCGGACGAATATCGATACGGAAGAAATCAGGAACACCGGGAGCGCCGCCGCAGCCGCCCCGTCCATCTCAGAGCAGGCCGGCTCCCTCTTCGCCGTTCTGCGCGCGATCTTCCCTTCCGTCGCCCCTCGCCGTCTCGTCGTCTCCCCGCGCCCGCGCACCCTGCGCCTCTCGCTCCCCGCCCCTCGACTCGTCCGCCCGGACGCCGGAGGTATCTCGTGATCCCGCTCCTCGACACACCCATGTCTCTTCTCGCCCAGACCGCACCGGGGCAGACCCCCGAACCCCTCCTCACCCCCGTCGCACCGGCTCCGGGGCAGCAGCCCTCCGGTGTGATCGACGTGCCCGTGCCCGCGCAGTCCGGCACTTCGGTCATGGGGGGATTCCTGCCCGATTGGTCGATCGGCGAGTGGTTCGGGTACAGCGGCATCATCGTTCTGGCGCTGCTGCTCACCGCGGTTGCCACGACGACGCTGTGGTGGATGCTGCATGCCTGGCGCTCCGCCGACGACCTCCGCGCGACGCAGTTCAGCTCATCGCCGCGCCCGGCCCGCCATCGCTTCACCCTCTTGGTGCCCGGGCGTCATGAGGAGGAGGTCATGGGGCAGACCCTCGACCGCCTCGCGCAGCAGGACCACCCCGACTTCGAGATCATCGCGATCGTCGGTCACGACGACCCCGGCACGGAACTCGTCGTTCGCGAGGCCGCGGCGCGCCACCCCCATCTCATCAAGGTGGTCGTCGATGACAGTGTGCCCAAGAACAAGCCGAAGGCGCTGAACCGCGCACTCCAGATCGCGACCGGCGACGTCGTCGGCGTTTTCGATGCCGAGGACGAAGTGCATCCGGGTCTGCTCACCGTCGTCGACTCGAAATTCCAGGAGACCGGCGCCGACGTCGTTCAGGGCGGCGTGCAGTTGATGAACTTCGAGACGAGCTGGTGGTCGCTGCGCAACGTGCTGGAGTACTACTTCTGGTTCCGTTCGCGCCTGCACTTCCACGCGCGGTCGAAGTTCATCCCCCTGGGCGGGAACACCGTCTTCGTCACCCGCGACCGCCTCGAATGGTCGAAGGGGTGGGACGACCAGTGCCTCGCCGAGGACTGCGAGCTCGGTGTGCGTCTGTCGAGCGACGGGGCCAAGGTCGTCGTTGCCTACAACCCCGAGTACGTCACCCGTGAGGAGACGCCGCCGACGCTGAAATCGCTGTACAAGCAGCGCACGCGCTGGAACCAGGGCTTCCTGCAGGTGCTGGGCAAGGGCGAGTGGAAGAAGCTCCCGACCCTTCGCCAGCGCATGTACGCCCGGTACCTCCTGAACATGCCGTTCCTGCAAGCCGCCACCGGCATCCTGATCCCGATCTCGGTGGCCTTCATCCTGCTCGTCAAGGTGCCGACCGTCGTCGCGCTCATCACCTTCCTCCCGCTGGTGCCCACCGTCATCACCCTCGTCGCCGAAGCCGCCGGTCTCACCGAGTTCGGCCGGGTGTACTCCAAGAAGGTGCGCGTGCGCGACTACGTCAAGCTCGTGCTCGGTCTCGTGCCGTACCAGATCTTCCTCGCCGCGGCGGCCGTGCGATCGGTCGTCCGCCAACTGCGTGGGGACGGCAGCTGGGAGAAGACGGAGCACACCGGAGCACACCGCGACCCCGCTTCCTCGACGACATCCGTGCCCCGCCCCGCTTCGGCCGAGCTCGTCGCCGCCGCCGCCGCTTCGGAGGAGAACCGATGACCTCGACGCTCGAACGCACGCCCACCGTGTCCGCTCCCGTGCCGCCCGCGAATGCCGGCGGCACCGCGCCGGATCCCGCCCGCGGCTTCTGGCGGGCGCGACTGATCGACCTCGCCTGGTTGCTTCCCGCCCTGGCGATCGGCATGGTCGTCAACGCGATCAATCTCGGCGGTTCGCCGCAACGCATCGACGACGAGGGCACCTACACCGCGCAGGCCTGGGCCATCGGCAACCTCGGCGAGCTCACCCACTACACGTACTGGTACGACCATCCCCCTCTCGGGTGGATTCAGATCGCGGGCTACGCCGGTCTGACGGGGGCATGGGACCGGCACGACGTCGCCGTCGTCGCGGCGCGCGAGGCCATGCTCGTCGCGACGGCGATCGCGGGGATCCTGCTGTGGTTCCTGGTGCGTCGCATCGGCTTCGCACGCCTCACCGCGTCCGTCGCGACGGCGCTGTTCCTGCTGTCGCCGCTGGCCGTGCAGTTCCACCGCCAGGTGTATCTCGACAACATCGCGACGGCATGGCTTCTCGGAGCCCTCCTGCTCGCGATGAGCAGGCGCAAGCAACTGCTCGGATACATCGGAGCGGCAGCGGCATTCGGGATCGCCGTCCTCACCAAGGAGACCTACCTCCTCGCACTGCCGCTGATCGCGTGGTTCATGTGGCGAGGTGCCGACCGCACGACGCGTCGCTACACGCTCTCCGTCGCATCGGCGGTGCTGGCTCTCATCGGCCTCACCTACGTCGCCTTCGCACTCGTCAAGGGCGAGGTCGCTCCCGGCGCCGGTCGGGTCAGCCTCTTCGAAGGACTCGCCTTCCAGCTGGCCTCTCGCGAGGGCAGCGGATCACTGTTCGACCCCGACAGCCTCATGTCGCGCACCGTCGGCATGTGGTGGCAGCTCGATTCCGTGCTGATCGTCGCCTCTCTCGCGGCGGCGGTGGCGGCCCTCTTCGTGCGCCGCCTGCGTCCGTGGGCGATCACCCTGCTCGCGCTCACCGCGTTCATGTTCCGCGGCGGGTACCTGCCCGTGCCGTACGTGATCATGCTGCTGCCGTTCGCCGCGATCGTGGTCGCGGGGATCGGACAGGTCGCTGTCGAGCGCATTCGCGCCCGGTCGACTCGGCATCGGCTCATCTCCCGCGTGGGCGGTGCCGGTGTCGCGGTAGGCCTGGTCGTCGCTCTGGTGGCGGGCGGTCCACTCTGGACCGCGCAGTTGCGCGGATTTCTGCTCGCCGACCTCGACCGTCCGCTGCGCGACGCCGAGACCTGGATGGCCGACAACGCCCCGGCCGACTCCCGGATGCTCGTTGACGACGCCATGTGGGTCGATCTCGTCGACGAGGGCTTCACCCGCGAGAACGTTGTCTGGTACTACAAGGCCGACACCGACTCCGACGTGCAGGCGCTCGCCCCCGACGGGTGGCGGGACTACGACTACGTCGTCACCACCGACTCGATGCGCACCTTCCCGACGGAGTTCCCGACCGTGAGCCAGGCCATCGAGAACAGCGTGGTCGTCGCCTCCTTCGGCGAGGGCGCGCAGCAGGTCGATGTGCGCTTCATCGACAGCGAGCAGTCCGGTCTGGCACAGGCGAGCGACGACGGTCTCTACGCCGCGCGATCGATCGCCGGCCAGCAGCTGCTGCAGAACCCCTCGGTCGGCGTTCCCGTCGAGGAGCAGGACCTGCTGACCTCGGGCGTCGTCGACGGCCGCATCCTGCTCACGCTCGGACAGCTCGCCGCGATCGGGCGCATCGACATCGCCGACATCGCCCAGCTCGACGGCGACCCCTCCGGCGTGCATCGTCAGCTGGTCATCAGCGCGTTCGCCGGCGAGGACGCCCGTGGCGATGCCCCGGGTTCCGACGCGGCGCTGCGCTTCTACGAATCCCTCACCGGCCAGCTGGCGCCCCTGTCCGCCGTGCGCAGCGATGCGGGGGTGGTCATCACGTTCTCTCCCGTCGAACCCGTGAACCTGCTGCCGCGTCCCGCGGCGTGACCTGCCCCCGCCGCACCCGACCCCGTCCTCACACCCCCGAAGAAAGGATCACCATGATTCCGAACGCTTCCACTCCCGGCTCCCCGCGCCGCACCCCTCGGCGCCGCGTGCGCGGCCTGGCCCTCATGGCCGCGGCCCTCCTCCCGGTCGCCCTCGGCGTGGCGGTCGCGCCCGCAGCATCCGCCGCTCCTGCCGAGCCCGGCGGATGGGCCCGCGTCGCCCACCTCTCACCCGACACCAAGTCGGTCGATGTGCAGATGACCGCTCTCGCGGGCGGTTCCGTCGTCTACGAGCTCGAAGACGTCGCGTACGGCGCGGTGAGCGACTACATCCCGCTCGCCGAGGGGACGTACGTCGTCTCGATGGTGCCGTCGGATGCGGCGGACGATGCCGAGCCGGTCGTGCGCCAGTCGGTCGACGTCGCCGCCGGGGGTCCGGTGACCGTCGCCGCCTACGGTCGCAACGACGACCTCCAGACCACCGTCTTCCAGGACGACCTCTCCGCCCCCGCCGAGGGGCAGGCGCGCGTGCGCGTCGTGCAGGCGTCGACCGTCGAACCCCGCGTCGACGTCGACACCGTCGAAGGCCGCTCGATCGCCCGCGAGGTTCCGACCGGGGCGGCGACCGGCTACGCCTCCGTAGCCGCCGGCGCATGGGATCTCGAGCTGACCGGAGCCGACGTGGTGTCGTCCTCCGCGGTCGACCTGCCCGCGGGCTCGGTGTCGACGCTGTTCGTGCTCGACACCGCTGCGGGCGCGCTCACCGCGCAGGCCATCACCGACTCGGCCACTCTCGCCGACATGCCCGTCGGCGGCATCCACACCGGCGGGGGCGGCACGGCCGACGGTCAGACCGGAACCCTCGGGGGCGTCGCGGCCGCGGGACTCCTCCTCGGAGGAGCCGTCGTCGCGCTCATCATGCGTCGTCGCCACGCCACCGCGGGAACCGTGTGATCGGCCTCCGGCGCGCGCTCGCCGCGTCGTCCGTCGCCGTCGCGGTCGCCCTCGTGGCCGCGGCGTGCGCGGCCCCGGTCGCCGATCCGGGCTCCGAGGCAACGGACGGATCCGCGTCTGCGGCGGCGGACTTCCTCGAGCAGTACGCCGACGACGGGCGCGTGGTGCGCACCGACCAGGGTGGCGACACGGTGAGCGAGGGGCAAGCGTACGGCCTGCTGCTCGCCGTCGCCGCCGACGACGAGGAGACGTTCGACGAGATCTGGGAGTGGACCACCGCCCACCTGCAGCGCGACGATCTCCTGCTCGCGTGGCGGTGGCAGGAGGGGGCCGTGGTCGATGACCAGCCCGCCTCCGACGCCGATCTCGACGCGGCGCGCGCTCTCGTGCTCGCCGCAGACGCCTTCGGGCGAGACGACCTCCGCGAGGACGGCGTCGCGCTGGGCGAGGCGCTGCTCGACGAGATGACGGCGTCGACCGAGACCGGGCGGATCCTCCTGCCCGGGCCGTGGGCGACCGCCTCGCCGCACGCGTATAACCCGTCGTACTCCTCACCCGCGGCGTACGCCGTCCTGTCGGCCGCGTCGGGCGATACCCGGTGGGAAGAACTCGCCACCGGCAGCCGCGCCGCGACCGAGGCGCTCCTGGACGTCAACGCGCTTCCGACCAACTGGGCCACGGTCGCGGCCGACGGCTCGGTCGCCATCGCCGGTTCGGCGAGCGGCGAGGGCGAGCCCGGATACGGATACGACGCCACCCGCACATCGATCCGCTACGCCGAATCGTGCGACCCCGCCGACCGTGCGGTGGCCGCCCGGATCGCCGCAGCCCTGCCCGACGGCGACGAGCTGCCGGCCGAGCTCGATTC
This sequence comes from Microbacterium sp. Gd 4-13, assembly GCF_003095395.1. Lineage (GTDB taxonomy): Bacteria > Actinomycetota > Actinomycetes > Actinomycetales > Microbacteriaceae > Microbacterium. The sequence continues at coordinate 42,684 of NZ_QEIJ01000002.1, read as the reverse complement.
CGGCGCCGAGGCGGTGACGAGCGACCAGCACCCCGTCGCCTACGCCGCGCGCGCGGCCGCGTACGCCGCCGACTCGAGCACGGATGCTGCGCGGGACGATCTCGCGCGCATGACCGAGACGGCGGTGGCGACGCCGACGTACTACGGCGACGCGTGGAGCGCCCTCGCCGGAGCGATGCTGACCGACGACGTGCTGGGAGGATGCCCGCCGCTCGACGCGGCGACGTCGGCGGCGGGCGCCTCGGCTTCCGCTGCCGACGGGTTCCAAGACCCCGTCGCCCCGGAGGCGGCGTCGAACGCCACGCCCGAGCACATATCGATCCCCGCCATCGGCGTCGATTCCGACCTCATCGGCCTCGGGCTGGGCGTGGACGGCTGGATCGAATCCCCCGCCGATTTCGACGCCGTGGGCTGGTACGAGAACGGCGTCGTGCCCGGCGCCATCGGCCCGGCGGTGATCGCGGGGCACGTCGACTCCCCGACGGCACCCGCCGTCTTCTACGACCTTCCGAAGCTCGTCCCGGGCGACACCGTCTCCGTCGCGCGCAGCGACGGCACCACGGCGGACTTCGTCGTCACCGGCATCCAGACGGTGGAGAAGGACAGCTTCCCGACGGAGTCGATCTACGCCCCGGTGCCGACCCCGGAACTGCGGCTCGTGACCTGCGGCGGCGCGTGGGACCCCCAGACCGGACACTACGTCGACAACGTGGTCGTCACCGCCATCGCCGCCTGACACGTCGAGAACCGCCGCCTCGCGGCCGAAGGAAGGACCCGTCATGAACACCGCGCTGACCGTCATCCCCACGTACGACGAGATCGAGAACCTCGAAGCGATCGTCGATCGCGTGCTCGCCGTCGGACGCTCGGACGTGCTCGTCGTCGACGACGCGTCGCCCGACGGCACCGGTGCGCTCGCCGATCGCCTCGCCGCGCAGCATCCCGGCGTGCACGTGCTCCACCGAACAGCGAAAGACGGACTCGGACGCGCGTACCTCGCCGGGTTCGCGTGGGGACGCGAGCGCGGGTACGACGTGCTCGTCGAGATGGACGCCGACGGCTCGCACCAGCCCGAATCGCTGCCGACCATGCTCGACGAGCTGGCCGACGCCGACATGGTGCTGGGGTCGCGGTGGGTGCCGGGCGGAAGCGTCGTGAACTGGCCGATGCACCGCAAGGCGCTCAGCGTCGGCGGAAACCTCTACGCGCGCCTCGCCCTCGGGATCGACGTGCGCGACGCGACGGGAGGCTACCGCGCGTTCCGCGCCGGCGCTCTCGACGCCATCGGACTGGACGGGGTCGCGTCGCAGGGCTACTGCTTCCAGCTCGACCTGCTCTGGCGAGGGCTCGAGCGCGGCCTGCGCGTCGTCGAAGTGCCGATCACCTTCGTCGAGCGCGAGCGCGGCGTCAGCAAGATGAGCGGCGGCATCGTGCGCGAGTCGCTGTGGAACGTCACCGTCTGGGGTCTGCGTCGCCGCGTCACCGCCGTGCGCGAGATCGTGCTGCACCGGCGCCGACTGCCTTCGGTGCGTGCCAATACGCGCCGCCTCACGCCGGCCTGACCGCGACGAGGAGCGTCCCGCGGCGGATGCGAGGTGATGCGCCACCTGCGGTGGGCCTCGCTCTGTGGAGGGGATGACGGGAATCGAACCCGCGCTATCAGCTTGGGAAGCTGAAGTTCTGCCATTGAACTACATCCCCGGGCAGCCTTTCGGCGTCGGGCCAGCATAACAGGGGGCTCTGCGCCGCAGCATCCTCTCGGATCGGTCGCGCGGCTCTAGGCTGATGCCGTGCTGCTCTCCGACCGCGACATCACCCGTGAGCTCGATGCGAAGCGCATCGTGCTCGAACCCTCCGATGCCGCGATGGTGCAGCCGTCGAGCGTGGATGTGCGACTCGACCGGTACTTCCGGCTGTTCGACAACCACAAATACCCGTTCATCGACCCTGCCGAGGACCAGCCCGAGCTGACGCGCCTGATCGAGGTCGCACCCGACGAGCCGTTCATCCTGCACCCGGGGGAATTCGCGCTCGGCTCGACGTTCGAGCTCATCGGACTGCCCGACGACATCGCCGCGCGGCTCGAGGGGAAGTCGTCGCTCGGCCGGCTCGGGTTGCTGACCCATTCGACGGCGGGGTTCATCGACCCCGGCTTCACCGGGCATGTCACGCTCGAGCTTTCCAACGTCGCCACGCTCCCCATCAAGCTCTGGCCCGGGATGAAGATCGGTCAGCTCTGCTTCTTCCAGCTGACCTCGCCCTCCGAGAACCCGTACGGCTCCGGCCCCTACGGAAACCGCTACCAGGGTCAGCGCGGACCGACGGCGTCGCGCTCGTTCCTCAACTTCCACCGCACCGATGTCGGGGTCACCGACGCAGGTTCGGCCGGCGGGTAGCCATACCGCTATCCGGCCGTTCCGGCGGTATGCGACACGCGCAATTGCACGTATGTGCATGTTGTGTGGAGCGTTCTCTCAGCTTCGGCGCAGAACCCTACACTCGACCCTGGCTCGGCCGGCCGCATGGTGGCCGGTGAGCCGGACGCACCCGAGCGTCGCTTCACCCGTCGGTACAAAGGAGTAATCGCCATGCCCTCATCCCGAAGGCACCACCGCCTGTGGTCACTGTTCTTGGTCGCCCTGGCCCTCGTTCTCGCGGGCGGCTCGACCGCCGCGATAGCGCAGACCTCGTTCGGGTCTGTCCAGGTACGTGACGTCGCATTCACGTCGGCTGACGGCAAGACGGTCTCGGGGCTCCTGTTCGTCCCCGACGGTGTCACCGCCGAGTCGCCGGCGCCCGCGGTGCTCGCCGTGCACGGATACGTGAACTCCCGGGAGATGCAGCAGGCTCCGTCGATCGAGCTCAGCCGTCGCGGCTACGTCGTCCTCGCCATCGACCAGTCGGGCCACGGGCGCTCGGACGCCCCGGCCTTCGGCAACGCCTTCAACGGCCCGGCCGGCCTCGGATACCTCCGATCGCTCGACATCGTCGACACCGACAACATCGGGCTCACCGGGCACTCGCTGGGCGGTTCGACGATCATGAACGCCGCCGCGGCGTTCCCCGACGGGTACCAGTCGATGGTCCTCCTCGATTCGGCCACCGGGTTCTTCGGCCCTCCCGGAACCCCCGACTTCCCGCGCAACCTGCTCGTGCAGTTCGCCGAGTTCGAAGAGTTCTCCGGGTCGATGTGGGGCGAGGCCAACACGCGCGACATCCCCGCGAGCGAAGCGCTCAAGGCGACGTTCGGCACCACCGACGACGTGGTGCCCGACCAGCTCTACGGATCGATCGCCGACGGCACCGCGCGCGAGCTGGTGCGTCCGGTGAACAACCACCCCGGCGTGACGCACGATCTCGCGGCCACGCAGCACATCATCGACTGGTTCGGACAGACTCTCGAGGGCGGCCACGACGCGGCCGGACAGATCTGGTGGCTCAAGGAAGCCGGAACGTTCGTGGCGATGGTCGGCGCCGTCCTCATGATCTTCGCCACCGGCGGACTGCTGCTGCGCGCTCCCTTCTTCTCGCAGATGCGTCGTCCCGTCCCCGCTGCCGCCGGCAGCCGATGGGGCTGGCCGTGGGCCGTCTCGGCGCTGCTGACGGCGGGCATCCCCGCGTTGACCTTCTTCTGGTTCAACACCTGGGGGGCGCTGTGGATCCCCGCCGGGCCCGTCTTCGGTCAGACTTTCGCGACCGGGATCGCGGTATGGGCACTGCTCAACGGCATCATCGGTCTCGTCATCTACGCGATCGGTGCGGCTCTGGCACGCCGCTCGTCGGGCAACCGGGTGCTCCCGAACCTGCCGGAGGTCGACGGTGACGTCGCCGCTCCTCGTGCGCGTGCCGTCATCGGACGCGCGGCGCTCGTCGCGACGATCGCGGTCGGTGCCGCCTACGTGCTCGTCGTCCTCTCGGACTGGTTGTTCAAGACCGACTTCCGGCTCTACGTGCTGCAGTTGCAGCCGTTGACCATCACGCGGTTCGCGCAGTTCCTCGTGTACCTGATCCCCTTCACGGCGTTCTTCCTGATGCTCACCTTCACGTTGCACCGCTCGCTGCGCTGGCAGGGACGGTCGATCTCGCGGGGCAAGGAGATGCTGGCGAACGCCATCGTGCTCCCCGCGGGAATCCTCGTGCTCGAGATCATCAACTACGTCCCGCTCCTCGTCACCGGACGCCTGGCGATCGACGAGGCGCTGCTCACGATCGTCGGCTACCCCTTCATCGTGGTGCTGGCTCTCGTGGGCATCATGTCGACGTACTTCTTCCACCTCACCGGCACGATCTGGACCGGAGCGTTCGCGTCCGCGCTTCTCGTGACGTGGAACGTCGTCGGCGGAACGGCCATCCAGGGCGACGTGCAGGAGTGGGGTCCGTTGGCGCTGGTGGTGCGCTTCGTCCTCCCGCTGCTGGCGGCCATCGTGCTCGTCCTCGTGGTGATCGTGCGTCGCCGACGCGATCGCGTCAGCGCCGCGTAGCCGCAGGTCACGCCGCATCCGGGCAGAAGCGCCGCGAGAGCATCCCGCTCTCGTGGCGCTTCTGCGTTCGGCCCTGCAGTTCCATCCGCCGCGCCGCGTACGCGCACAGAATCCAGGATCGATCCGCGTTCTCGGGGGCTTTCGGGCCCCCGAGCAGCGATCCGTCCTGGATTCTGGTCCGCAGGCTACGCGACCGGCTCGGATGCTGCGGCACGACCGCGCTCGAACCCGGCGGTGAAGCCGCGCCCGACGTCTGGCCTCGTCCATAACACGGGAGGGCCTCCCTCGCGCGGGCGGAGAGGCTTGGATACCGTGTTCCGGTGACCGACGGAATCCCTGCCGAGAAGCCATCGCCCGTATCGACCGACTCGAAGGCGCCGCTCGGGGTCGCCAGATGGGTGGTGATACCCGCCGGCGCGGTCGCGCTGCTGATCAGTCTGTTCGCGGTGATCTTCCCCGCGCAGGCCGAGGTCGCGTTCGCCGCCGTGCAGGCGGGCATCGTGAACACCTTCAGCTGGTACTACGTGCTGATCGCCGCTTTCTTCGTCGCGTTCGCCCTCTTCGTCGGCTTCAGCCGGTTCGGTGATATCAAGCTCGGCAAGGACGACGACGAGCCCGAGTTCTCGACCGGCTCGTGGATCTCCCTCCTGTTCGCCGCGGGCATGGGCATCGGTCTCGTGTTCTACGGCGTGAGCGAGCCCCTCAGCCACTACGTGAACCCGCGCCCCGGGGTCATCGGCACCGACGCGCAGCTCGCCCAGTCGGCGTTGACCCAGACCTACCTGCACTGGGGCATCCAGGCGTGGGCGATCTACGTCGTGGTGGGTCTCGGTCTCGCCTATGCCATCCACCGCCGAGGGCGTCCGCTGTCCATCCGCTGGGCGCTGGAGCCTCTCCTCGGCAAGCGCGTTCGCGGCGGCTGGGGCAATGCGATCGACGCGATCGCGCTCGTCGGGACCCTCTTCGGCGTCGCGACGTCGCTGGGTCTCGGGGTGCTGCAGATCAGCGCCGGTCTCGATGCGGGCGGGATCGTCTCGGAGCCCGGGCTGCCGGTGCAGATCGTCATCATCGGCGTCATCACGATCGCGGTTCTCTTCTCGGTGCTCTCGGGCGTGACGAAGGGCATGAAGTGGCTGTCGTCGATCAACCTGGTGCTCGCCGGGCTCCTGATGCTGTTCATCCTCTTCGCCGGTGACACGGCGTTCCTGCTGCGCGAGTGGGTGCAGTCGATCGGCGCCTACATCCAGAACTTCGTCGGCCTCAGCTTCACCGTCAGCGCGTTCCAGGGCGAGGCGGGTCAGGAGTGGCAGGCCGCGTGGACGTCGTTCTACTGGGGCTGGTGGATGTCGTGGGCGCCGTTCGTCGGCATCTTCATCGCGCGCATCAGCCGCGGACGCACCGTGCGCCAGTTCGTGGTCGGCGTGCTGCTCGTGCCGACGCTCGTCGGTGTGCTCTGGTTCGCCGTGCTCGGTGGGTCGGCGATCGCGCTCGAGATGCGCAGCCCGGGTGCGCTCACCGAGGCCGATGGATCGGTCAACGTCGCGGGGGCGCTCTTCCAGCTGCTCGACAGCCTGCCGGGCGGGGCGATCCTCACGATCGGCGCGATCATCCTCATCGCGATCTTCTTCGTCACCTCCGCCGATTCCGGGGCGCTGGTGATGGGCATGCTCGCGACCGGGGGAAACCCCGAACCCGCCCGATGGGTGCGCATCCTCTTCACGCTCGTCACCGCGTTCCTGGCGATCGCGCTCCTCGTCGCGGGGGGTCTCGACGCTCTGCAAGCGGCGGCGATCACGACCGCGCTGCCGTTCAGTGTCGTGATGCTCGCGATGTGCTGGGCAACCGTCATCGCGTTCCAGCGCGAGCGGCGGGCCTACGAGCGGGCGCGCCGAGCGCAGTTCGTCGACCAGATCGGAGAGCACTACGGTCTAGAGGTCGAGGCGCGCGACGATACGGGCCTCCGGGCGCCCGACTGGTGGCCGTGGAAGAAGCGCGCGGATGCTGCGCCCGCAGCATCCGACACCCCTGCCGGCCCGACGAACACCTGACCGAGAATCCGATCTGCGCGCCGAGACCCTGACATCGTGTCGGGGTGTCGGCGCGCGGAAGCGGTTTCGCGGGTCGTGCCTCGGTCGGGAGCCGCGCTCAGTCGATCGTGGCCTGCTTCGCCTTCACGGGGAGCATGAGGAAGAGCCCCGCGAGCAGCACCAGCACGATGCCCAGGATGCCCAGGCGGGTGTCGCCCGTCACGCCGACGAACAGGGCGAACAGGCCGGGCGCGAGGAACGACACGGCGCGCCCCGTCGTGGCGTACAGGCCGAAGATCTCCCCCTCCCGACCCGCGGGGGTGATGCGGGCGAGGAACGATCGGCTGGCCGCCTGCACCGGTCCGACGAACGCGCAGAGGATGAGTCCCGCGACCCAGAATCCGCCCTGAGCCGAGCCGATGAACAGCACGGCGGTGCCGGTGACGACCAGGCCGACGAGCGAGAACAGGATGAGGTTCTTCGGGCCGAACCGGTCGTCGAGCCGGCCCGACGCGATGGTGCTGATGCCGGCGACGAGGTTCGCCGCGACAGCGAAGTAGAGCACCTCGGTGGAGGAGAAGCCGAAGACCTGCTGCGCGATGATGGCGCCGAAAGTGAAGACGCCGGCGAGGCCGTCGCGGAACACGGCGCTGGCGAGGAGGAACAGCAGCACCTGGCGGTTTCCGTGCCACAGCGACGCGAGCGTGTGCCACAGCACGGCGTAGGAGCGGAAGAACCCCACGCGCACGCGCCGCGACGGCGCCTCGATCTCGGGCACGCGCACGAGGACGGGGATGGCGAACAGGCCGAACCAGATCGCCGAGGCGACCACGGCGACGCGGATGTTGAGCCCGTTCTCGGTGGTGATGCCGAGCACGCCTCCGGTGCCCTCGGCGCCGAAGTTCTGGATGAACAGCACGAGCAGCAGGATCAGCAGCACGATTCCGCCGACGTAGCCCATGCCCCAGCCGAAGCCCGAGACGCGACCCACGGTCGTCCGCGTGCTGACCTGCACGAGCATGGCGTTGTAGTTGACGCCCGCGAACTCGAAGAACACGTTTCCGACGGCGAGCAGGGTGGCTCCGAGCACGAGGTACCCCGGTGCGGCTTCCACGAAGAACATCGCCGCCATCGCCAGCACGACGACGAAGGTGTTGATCCCGAGCCAGAGCTTGCGGCGGCCACTGCCGTCGCTGCGCTGACCGAGCACCGGTGCGAGCACGGCGATGACGATGCCGGCCACCATCAGGGCCACCCCGACGAGGCTCGCGTTCGCGGCGAGGGCGGCGACCAGGTCGGGGTTGCGGTCGTCGTCGCCGGCCGCGGCGACGATCGCCGGATCGACGAACAGCCCGCTGGCCAGATACGTGCTGAAGACGAACGTCGTGACGACGGCGTTGAAGGCCGCGGAGCCCCAGTCCCACAGCGCCCATGACCAGACTCTCGAGCGGGGGATGACAGCGGCCTCGGCCGGATCGGGGGAGCTCACGTCGGTCACGCTAGGCCGTCACGGTGAACACGCGGTGATGCCCCGCCGCAGGTCGGGCGGCCGCCGCGCGGGGGTGCGGCCGGGCGTTAGGCTCGCGACGACGAGAGGGGCCGGGAGATGTCGGATGCTACGCCGCAGGTCGACGTGGAGAAGGAGCGGGCAGCCGCGACCTACTTCAAGGAGCGCGTCTACGCGACGTTCACCGGTCTCGCGATCGTGCTCGTGACCGCCACCGCCTTCCACCCCGAACCCGACCACGCCTTCTTCGCGCTCGTGCTGGGCGTTCTGGGTATCACCGCGGCGGGGTTCGTGTCGGAGATCATCTCGCATCTCGCGGTGCACCGGGAGTTCCCCGACCGACGCCGCGTCGAGGAGATGCTCAAGGTGGCGGGCGGCGCGATGGGCACGGTGATCATCCCGGGTGGCATCATCGTGCTCTCCTGGGTCGACGTGCTCGACATCGAGACGGCGCTGACGGTGTGCGCGTTCGTCTTCATCGGCACGCTGGCCCTCATCGGCTGGCTCGGCGTGCGTCGCTCCCGCCTACCCGTCCGCCAGCAGTTGCTCGCCCTGCTGCTGCTGCTCGCCCTCGGTCTTCTCGTGATCGGCTTGCAGACGATCGCCCACGCGATCTGATCGTGCGAAGTTGAGCCGATTCATAGCAAGTTCGTTTGACCGCGACTCTCGGGTTCGATAGCCTTGAGTCATCACGGCTCAACCCTTCGCGAACTCGAGGAGCGGTTGAGCCCCCAGAACTCGAATCGAACCCAGGGGCGCAGCATCCGCTCGTCTCACCTAGAAGGAGATCAACATGGCACGTGCTGTTGGAATCGACCTCGGAACCACCAACTCGGTCGTCTCCGTCCTCGAGGGCGGCGAGCCCAAGGTCATCGCGAACGCGGAGGGCTTCCGCACGACCCCGTCCGTCGTCGCGTTCACGAAGGACGGCGAGGTGCTCGTCGGCGAGACCGCGAAGCGTCAGGCCGTCACGAACGTCGACCGCACCGTCTCGAGCGTGAAGCGCCACATGGGCACCACCTGGGGCTTCGACGTCGACGGCAAGAAGTGGACGCCGCAGGAGATCTCCGCGCGCATCCTCCAGAAGCTGAAGCGCGACGCGGAGGAGTACCTCGGCGACACCGTGACCGACGCGGTCATCACGGTTCCCGCGTACTTCAACGACGCCGAGCGTCAGGCCACCAAGGAGGCCGGTGAGATCGCGGGCCTCAACGTGCTCCGCATCATCAACGAGCCGACCGCGGCCGCTCTCGCCTACGGCCTCGACCGGGGCAAGGAGGACGAGCTCATCCTGGTCTTCGACCTCGGCGGCGGAACCTTCGACGTGTCGCTGCTCGAGGTGGGCAAGGACGACGACTTCTCGACGATCCAGGTGCGCTCCACCTCCGGCGACAACCGCCTCGGCGGTGACGACTGGGACCAGCGTCTCGTCGAGTACTTCATCAAGCAGTTCAAGGACACCACCGGCGTCGACGTCTCCGGCGACAAGATCGCCCTCCAGCGTCTGAAGGAAGCCGCCGAGCAGGCCAAGAAGGAGCTCTCGAGCTCCACCTCGACCTCGGTCAACCTCCCGTACCTCTCGCTGACCGACTCGGGCCCCGTCTCGCTCTCCGAGACGATCACGCGCGCGAAGTTCGAGGACCTCACCAAGGACCTCCTCGACCGCACGAAGAAGCCGTTCGAGGACGTCATCCGCGAAGCCGGCATCAAGGTGGCCGACATCGACCACGTCGTGCTCGTGGGTGGTTCGACCCGTATGCCCGCCGTCGCCGAACTCGTCAAGCGCGAGGCCGGCAAGGAAGCCAACAAGGGCGTCAACCCCGATGAGGTCGTCGCCGTCGGCGCCGCTCTCCAGGCGGGCGTGCTGAAGGGCGAGCGCAAGGACGTCCTGCTCATCGACGTGACCCCCCTGAGCCTCGGCATCGAGACCAAGGGCGGCATCATGACGAAGCTCATCGAGCGCAACACGGCCATCCCGACCAAGCGCAGCGAGACCTTCACCACGGCAGACGACAACCAGCCGTCGGTCGCGATCCAGGTCTTCCAGGGCGAGCGAGAGTTCACCCGCGACAACAAGCCGCTCGGCACCTTCGAGCTCACCGGCATCGCTCCGGCCCCCCGCGGCATCCCGCAGGTCGAGGTCACCTTCGACATCGACGCGAACGGCATCGTCCACGTCTCGGCGAAGGACAAGGGCACCGGCAAGGAGCAGTCGATGACCATCACCGGCGGCTCTTCGCTGCCGAAGGAGGACGTCGAGCGCATGGTGCGCGAGGCCGAGGAGAACGCGGCCGAAGACAAGAAGCGTCGCGAGTCGGCCGAGGTGCGCAACCAGGCCGAGACCCTCTCGTACTCGATCGAGAAGCTGCTCTCCGAGAACGCCGACAAGCTGCCCGAGGACGTCAAGACCGAGGTGCAGGGCGACGTGGACGCACTCAAGAGCGCGCTCGCCGGTGACGACGACGACGCGGTCAAGACCGCCTTCGACAAGCTCAACCAGAGCCAGGGCAAGATCGGCGAGGCCATCTACAACGCTGGTCAGTCGCAGCAGGCCCCGGATGCTGCGCCCGACGCCGCGACCGATGCCCCCTCCTCCGACGAGGACGTGGTGGACGCCGAGGTCGTCGACGAGGAAGACGAGAAGAAGTAACCATGGCGAAGAAGAACTTCGAAGAGCCCGGCGCCGACGACGGCCGGGGCGACGACGAGGTTCGGCCGAACGGGGAGGGGTCGGGCGCTGAGTCCGCGGGCGCTGAGTCCGCCGCAGCATCCGACCCCTCGTCGCAGGACGAGCTGACCGTGGACGACATCCTCGGCGCGGAGCAGACCGCTCAGGCGCAGGCCGAGGACACGACCCTGGCAGACCTCGAGTCGCAGCTGCTCAACGACCTCAAGCGTCTGCAGGCCGAGTACGCCAACTACCGTCGCCGTACCGAAGACCAGCGCGAGCGAGAGATCGAGCGGGCGAAGGGCGAGGCCGTGAAGGGCCTGCTCCCGGTGCTCGACGATCTGGACCGCGCGGTCAAGCACGGCGACCTCGAGGCCGGCACGCCCTTCTCGGCGATCGCCGAGAAGGTGCGTTCCGTGGCCGAACGCCTGGGTGTCGTCTCGTACGGCGTTGCCGGCGAGGAGTTCGACCCGCAGCAGCACGAGGCGATCTTCCAGGCGCCGACCCCGGGCGTGACGGTTCCGACCGTGCTCGAGGTCGTCGAGGTCGGTTACCGTCTCGGCTCTGTCGAACTGCGACCCGCGAAGGTCGTCGTCGCCGTCCCGGCGGAATAGGAGCACCGTATGGCGAGTCAGGACTGGTTCGACAAGGACTTCTACAAGGTGCTCGGCGTGGCGAAGGACATCTCGGAGGCCGACCTCAAGAAGACCTACCGCAAGCTCGCCCGCAAGTATCACCCCGACTCCAACCCCGGCGACGCGAAGGCGGAGGCGACCTTCAAGGAGGTCAGCGAGGCCTACGCGGTGCTGAGCGACCCCGAGCAGCGCGCGGAGTACGACCAGATCCGCGCCATGGGCTCGGGGGCGCCGCGCTTCACGGCCCCGGGCGGCGGCAACGCCGGCTTCGAAGACGTCTTCAGCATGTTCGGTCAGGGTCGTGGGGGCCCGCGCACCCAGTCGTCGAGCAACTTCGATGACTTTTTCGCGAACTTCGAGCCCGGCGGCTTCGGCTCCGGACGGTTCGGGCAGACCTCGGGCGGGTATCGCGGGTTCGGCGGCCCGACCCGGGGTTCCGACGTCACGGCGCGCACGACGGTCGACTTCGTCACGGCCACCAAGGGCGAGACGATCTCGCTCCAGGGCGACGACGGCAAGCCGTTCAAGGTGAAGATCCCCGCCGGGGTCTCGGACGGCCAGAAGATCCGTCTCCGCGGCCGCGGGCGCCCGTCGCCCGACGGCGGCGAGAACGGCGACGTCGTGGTGCAGGTGACGGTGCGCCCGCACCCCGTTTTCGTGCGGGACGGTCTGAATCTGAGGGTCACCGTTCCGGTCACCTTCACCGAGGCGACGCTCGGGGCGACGATCGAGGTGCCGACCCTCGGCGGTGATCCCGTGAAGCTCCGCGTCGCGCCCGGCACCCCGTCGGGGCGCGTGCTGCGCGTGAAGGGTCGCGGCGTCGAGACGTCGAAGGGCACCGGCGACCTCCTCGCCGAGGTGCAGGTCGCCGTGCCCGCACACCTGGATGATGCGGCTCGCGAGGCGCTCGTGCGCTTCCAGGAGCTCGAGCCGAAGGAGAACCCTCGCGCCGAGCTGATGTCGAAGGCGCGCGGCTGAGGTGAGCGGAGGAGAGGGGGAAGACTGGTGACAGACGTGGATGACGAACTCGACGCGGATGCGCCGATCTTCGCGATCGCAGTGGCGGCCGAACTGGCCAACATGCACCCGCAGACGCTGCGGCAGTACGACCGACTCGGGCTCGTGGTGCCCGGCCGCACCCAGGGCGGATCGCGCCGCTACTCCTCCCGACACATCGGGCAGCTGCGCGAGGTCGCCCGCCTCTCGAGCGAGGGGATGAGCCTTCCGGCGATCGCCCGGCTGCTCGCGCTCGAGGAGCACGTCCACGCCCTCACCCGCCGCGTCACCGACCTCGAGCGTCAGCTCAACGCCGAGCGGCAATCCCGCCCCGGCGCGCGCGTCTTCGCGGCCGGCGCCACCGGGTCGGTCGTGACGCTCCGGCACGGCGCCCGCGTGCGCCGCGCCACCGACGTGGTGCTCTGGCGACCGCGTCGCCCCGGTGATGAATCCGCCCACTGACGTCTCGCGCACTTCGGGGTGTGCCTGCTCTAGAGTGCGATCATGCCGTCGAAGTCCTCGCCCCCGCGCGCACGCAACGCGGGGGAGACCGCGGCGACCCGGCGCTGGGAGGCGGCGAGCTACTGGCCGCTGACGGTCGCCGCGCTCGCGTTCCTCATCGCCTACACGTTCCAGGTCATCGGCGATCTGCGGGGCCTGTGGTCGACCGTGACCACCGTCGTCGTGGTGACGACGTGGGTGATGTTCATCGTCGACTACCTCGCGCGCCTCCTGCTCAGCCACCCCCGCGGGCTCTGGGTGCGGCGGCACCTCATCGACATCGTCATCGTGCTGGTGCCGACCCTGCGGCCCGTGCGGCTGCTCGGCGCGCTCACTCGCCTCACGTCGTTCACGCGTACCGCCGGCAGCTCGCTGCGCGCCCGTCTGCTGATCTACGGCGCGGGCGCGGCCCTGCTTCTCATCTGGATGGCCTCGCTGACCGTGCTCAACGCCGAGCGCCACGCCCCCGGGGCGACGATCACCTCCTTCGGCAACGCCGTGTGGTGGGCGTTCTGCACCGTGACCACCGTCGGATACGGCGACTACACGCCGGTGACGATCCCGGGGCGGGTCATCGCGGTGTTCCTGATGGTCGGGGGTGTGGTGCTCGTGGGCCTCATCGTCGCGTCGTTCTCATCGTGGGTCGTGGAGCGAGCCGCCCGCGGCCACGAGGACCAGTTGCCGGCCACCCGAGCCGACGTGCAGGAGGTGATGCGCGAACTCGAGCACGAGCGCGCATCCCGTGAGAGCACCGACCGGCGAGCGGCGGGCGGTTCCGACGCCCGTTCGTGAAGGATTGCCCCGGATCGCCGAGCGTGGGTTAGCTTTGTCACCAGTAGACAATTCACAGGGGGTAAACCGTGTCGGATCTTCGACCGTTGGCGATGGGTGATCAGATCGCACATCGCCTGAGGGTGGAGATCATCCGCGGGATCATCCCGCCCGACACCCATCTCGCCGAGGACCACCTGGCCGCCCGCTTCGATGTCAGTCGCGGGCCCGTGCGCGACGCGTTGCGCCAACTCGAGACCGAGGGGCTGGCGGAAGACCGGCGAAAGAGGCTGTACGCCCGCGCGATGGATCTCCGCGACGTCGAGGAGCTCTACACCGTGCGCGAGGCCCTCGAGTCGCTGGCCATCCGGCTCGCCATCGAGAACGCGAGCGCGAAGGACTGGGACAACGTCCAGCGCATCGTGGACTCCATGGCCGCCGCTGCGGAGGACGACGACGGGGAGCGGTTCGCCGACGCCGACATGGCCTTCCATACGAGCTTCTATGCGAACTCCGGCAACCGTCGCCTCCTCGATGCGTGGCGGCCCTACCAGCGCATCTTCGCGATCCTGTTCGAGCTCAGCGACACCTCGGACATCGCCTCTGCGACCGAAGATCACCAGGGTTTCCTCGATGTGGTGCGCACGGGCGACGTCGAGGCGTCGGTGCGGCGGCTCAGGCTGCATCTCACCCTGGCGAAGGGCCACGTCCGCGACGTGCTGCGCGGGCTCGCGCACTCCTGAGGCTCACTTCCGCAGAGGGGCGCCCGTGGCATCAGGCCGCGGGCGCCCCTTCGTTTCGTCGTCTTGACATGCCAACGACCCGCCCTCTATGGTGACTGTTAACAGTAAACAAATCGTTCAACGGTGATCGATTCCTCGGAATCCTGACCCGCCCAGAAAGGCCTCCGAGATGACTGCTACCGCCCCCCTGATACCTGTCGGCACGGGACGAACGGTCATCGTCGGGCCGGTCCGATACCCCGAACTCTGCTCGTCGGGCCGTCAGCTGCTCATCGACCACGGTTTCACCCTCGTCGAGAACGACTCCACCGTTCCGTGGACCCAGGCCGAACTGCACGCGCTCATCGCCGACGCGGACGCCGCCGTCGGCGGGGTGGAGGTCTACGACGCAGAAGCGCTCTCACACGCGAACCGTCTGCAGATCATCGCCCGCCTCGGTGTCGGCCTCGACAACATCGACCTCGACGCCACCCGCGGCCGCGACGTGAAGGTCGTGAACGTGCCCGGCGGCAACGCCGCCGCGGTGGCCGAACTCGCCATCGGATTCATGCTGTCGGTCCTGCGCCGCATCCCCGAGATGGACTCCGCCACGAAGGCGGGCCGGTGGGACCGATTCGTCGGCCGTGAGCTGGCAGGCACGTCGATCGGCCTGATCGGTTTCGGCGCCATCGCCCAGCTGCTCACCCGTCGGCTCGCCGGCTTCGACGTCTCGATCAAGGCCTACGACCCCTACGCCGACGAGGCCGCCGCGGCGCGCCTCGGGGTGTCGCTGGTCGACACGGCGGCTGCGGCGGTGGCCGACGTCGACATCGTCAGCGTGCACGCCCCGCACATCGCGGCGACGCACCACATCGTCGACGCCGAACTGATCTCCGGCATGCGCCAGGGCACCATCCTGATCAACACGTCGCGCGGTGGCCTCGTCGACCAGGGCGCTCTCGTGGACGCTCTGGCCACGGGCCGCATCGCCGGAGCCGGCCTCGACGTGTTCGAGATCGAGCCCACCTCGCAGGACAACCCGCTCTTCTCCCACCCCATGGTCGTCGTGGCCCCGCACGCCGCGGCCGACAGCCGCGAAGCGTACGAGCGGATCGGGCTCGCCACCGCCGAGGCGATCGTCGACGTCTTCGCCGGCCGCGTTCCCACGGCGCTGGTGGCCTGACCTTCACACAACCCGAACACCCCACGAAAGGAACACCGATGTTCACCACACAGCGATCGCGGCGCCTTCTCGCCGTCCTGGCCTCCGGGGCGGTTCTCGCCCTCGGCCTCACCGCCTGCGGCGGCGGAAGCGGCGGTCAGGCGGAGGGCGAGGTCACCGAGCTGACCGTCGTCGCCGCCAACAGCCCGTGGACCGAGGGACTGAAGACCCTCGCCACGCAGTACGAGGAAGAGACCGGCATCGCGGTCACGATCGAGGCGTACGGCAACGAGCAGCTCAACGACAACTACAAGGTCAAGCTGAACTCGTCGTCGTCCGACTTCGACGTGATGGCCTTCCAGGTGCAGGACGTCATGCGCGAGTTCTCGCGCAACGGATGGCTGGCCGACATGACGGAGTACGTCTCGTCCGACGCCGAGTGGAACTGGGAGGACTTCCAGCCCGCCGCGCGCGACGCGGTGGAGCTCGACGGCGTCGTCTACGGCGTCCCCGTCATGACCGAGCGCCAGATCGTCTACTACCGCACCGACCTGCTCGAAGCGGCCGGCCTCGAGGTGCCGACCACGCTCGAGGAGCTCGAGACGGCGATCGCGACGCTGAACGACCCCGAGAACGGCGTCTTCGGCATCGCCATGCGCGGCTCGCGCGTGCCGCTGGTGACGCAGCTCTCCTCGTTCCTCTACAGCTTCGGTGCAGACTTCCAGGACGCCGACGGCAACGCATCGATCGACACCCCGGAGGCTGTCGAGGCCATCGAGCTCTACGGCAACCTGCTGCGCGAGTACGGCCCTCCCGGAGTGACGAACATGGGCTGGGTCGAAGCATCCGCCCTGTTCGCTCAGGGGCGCGCGGCGTTCTACATCGACGCCGACAGCCAGGCCTACACCTTCCTCGACGAGGACAACAGCAGCGTCGTCGACACCGTCGGTTTCGCGCAGTTCCCCGAGGGTCCCGACGGCTCGAAGTTCTACAACATCGTGCCGCAGACCGTCGGCATCAACGAGTTCTCGACGAAGAAGGATGCGGCGTGGGAGTTCATCAAGTGGGTGACCAACGAGGAGAACACCAAGTGGCTGCTCGAGAACGAGACCGTCCCGGGCGCCCGTCAGTCCGCCTGGGACGATGACGCCGCCGTCGCCAAGTTCCCGGCCGGACTCGTCGAGATCGTCCGCAACGTCGCCGACCACGGTGTCGGTCACGACCGCCCGCAACTCGAGCAGGTCGCCGCGGCGCGCGAGATCGTCGGCGGTCCCGTGATCGCCGCGATCGAGGGCGGCGACGTCTCCGAGGCGGCGGCGTCGGCCAACACGCAGTTCCAGGACCTCCTGGATTCTGAGAACTGATCGGGCCGGGGTCTCGGCGGCTGCACCGCCGGGACCCCGCTCACCAGAGGAGGAAGAAGTGGCAACGATCACCGCCCCGCGCCGCCCGAGCGCCGCGACGCGCGCCGTCGACTGGGTCGACGCGCACCTGAAGTGGATCCTCATCGCGCCGTCGGTGGTGTTCATCGGTGCGCTCATCGCGTTCCCCATCGGGTACACGGTGTTCCTGTCGCTGACGGACTCCGCCGGGTCGGTCAACCGGCCGTTCGAGTTCGTCGGCCTGGCGAACTACGTCGGATGGCTCACCGACACCGAGCGGTTCTGGCCGGCGGTGGGACGCACGGCCTACTTCACCGGTGTCGCGTTGGGGCTGGAGCTGCTCTTCGGACTCGCGATCGCACTGCTGCTGCGCAAGACCTTCCGAGGCCAGGGGATCGTGCGGGTCTTCATCCTGCTCCCGCTCGTGGCCACCCCGGTGGCGGTCGGCATGATGTGGCTGCTCATCTTCGAACCCACCATCGGGTTCGCGAACGTCGTGATGCAGTTCTTCGGTCTTCCCGCGCAGGGGTGGCTGTCCGATCCCGCGACCGCGTTGAACACGCTGATCTTCATCGACGTCTGGCAGTGGACCCCGATGGTCATCCTCATCCTGCTCGCGGGGCTCTCCACGCTCCCCGAGGAGCCGGACGAGGCTGCGCGGGTCGACGGTGCCAACGCGTGGCAGCGCTTCCGACACATCACGCTGCCCCTGCTCGCGCCGGTCATCGGCGCGGCGGCCATCCTGCGCGCGATCGACGCCATGAAGACCTTCGACATCATCTACGCCACCAAGGGCATCGGCGGCGGATCGAGCCACGAGGCCGAGACGCTGAACATCCTGGCCTACGGGCAGGCGTTCCAGTTCTCGCAGTACGGGAAGGCGTCCGCCCTTCTGATGCTGTTCTTCATGCTCATCGTCATCGTGCTCGTCGCCCTGGCCATTCTTCGCAAACGAGGAGACCGCTCATGAGCGTCACCGCCCCCATCCGGCCCCGTCAGGGAGCCACCCCCGCCGCCGCCCGCCCGCTGCCGACGCCGCGTCGGCGCAGGCGGACACGTGCGCAGATCATCGGCGGCACCGCCCGCGTCGTCGGCATCGTCGCCGTCGTGCTGGCCTTCCTCGTGCCGCTGGCCTGGATGTTCCTGGCGAGCATCAAGCGCAACCGCGACGTCGTCGACCCCTCCCGCACGTTCGACTTCGAACCGACGCTCGGCAACTACGACACGGTCTTCGGGGCGCAGAACTTCCTGCCGATCATCGGCAACAGCGTCATCGTGGGCATCGGCGCGACGCTGCTCGCCCTCCTGATCGGGGTGCCCGCCGCCTACGGCATCGCCCGCTACCGGGTTCGCAGTACGACGGCCTTCCTGCTGATGGCGCGCGTGATCCCGGGTGTGAGCCTGCTCATCCCCTGGTACTTCCTGTTCTCGCAGATCCAGCTCGTCGGCACCTACACCGTGCTGATCCTCACGCACCTGTTCGTGACGATGCCGCTCGTCGTCGCGATCATGTCGAGCTTCTTCGACGGCATCCCGCACGAGCTGGAGGAAGCGGCGCAGATCGACGGGACCAGCCGGATCGGTGCGTTCGTCCGGGTCGTTCTCCCCCTGTCGGTGCCGGGTATCGCGACCGCGTCGATCCTGTCGTTCATCTTCAGCTGGAACAACTTCCTGTTCGCGCTCGTGCTGTCCAGTCAGGGTACGAGGACGCTGCCCGTGGCGATCGTGAACTTCACCAGCTACGCCGCGGTCGACTGGGGCGGGCTCATGGCCGCGGCCGTCGTCATCACCGTCCCGGTGATGATCGTCGCCCTCATCGCCCAGCGATACGTCGTCAGCGGTCTGACCGCCGGCGCGACGAAGGGCTGACGTGCCTGCTCTCCCCGCGTCGTGGGTGATCGGCGGTGGCAGCGGTATCGGCGAGGCATCCGCCCGGGCGTTGGCTCGGCTCGGAGGTCACGTGGTGGTGTCGGGCCGCCGAGAGCGCGAGCTCGACCGTGTGGTCGCCGAGGTCCGGTCGGCCGGCGGCTCGGCGACGCCGCTCGCGCTCGACGTGTCCGATGACCGCGCGGTCTCGGGGGCCGTCGCGACCATCGAGGCCGAACACGGGCCCGTCGCCACCCTCGTGTTCAGCGCCGGCACCAACGTGCAGGAGCGCTTCTGGGACGCCGTGACCCCATCGGCGATCGACCACGTCATGGATGTGAACCTGCACGGGGCGGTCCGCGCGGTGCACGCCGTCCTGCCCGGCATGCGTGCGGCCGGGGGCGGCCGCATCGTGCTCATCTCGTCATGGGCTGCCTGGCGCCATTCCCCGGGCGCGGGGGCCGCCTACTCGATGAGCAAGACCGCCCTGGGGGTGCTCACCGAATCGGTCAACGCCCAGGAGCACCCGAACGGGGTGCGCGCCACCCACCTGTGCCCCGGAGAGGTGGCGACCGACATCCTCGACACCCGTCCGAACCCGCCCTCGGCCGAGGCGCGCGAGTCGATGCTCCGCGCCGCGGACGTGGGGGAGGCGGTGGGGTGGATCGCCGCGCTGCCCGAACGGGTCTGCGTGAACGAGCTCGTCCTCACCCCCACCTCGAACACCTCCTACGCCTGATCTGCGTCATCCGTTCCACCATCTGAAAGGCCGCATCACATGTCACGTCGCGACATCGTCACCGCCATCCCGACCAGCTTCCACGCCGACGGGAGCCTGGACCTCGAGGGGAGCCGCGCGATCTTCCGCTACGTCGCGCAGTCGGGCAACGAAGGCGCCTTCGTGCTGGGGACGACGGGGGAGTTCCCCGCCATCGACGAGGAGGAGTTCCGCGCGCTGGTGGGAGCCGCGGTCGAGGATCTCGGCGGTCGGATGCGCGTGATCGTGCACGTCGGTCGCTCGAGCGCGTTCGAGGCGGTGCGGCGGGTGCAGATCGCCCGCGAGCTGGGGGCGCGCGAGTTCGCGGCGCTCACTCCGTACTACCTCGCCTCGGCGGAGGCCGCCGTGGAGAGCTACTTCGAGGCCGTGTCCGAGGCCGTCGGCGACGGATCGTTGTTCGTCTACGTGTACCCGAAGCGCAGCGGCGTCGAGGTCAGCCCCGCGCTCCTGGCCCGTCTCGCGAAGCTGCCGAACGTCATCGGCGCGAAGATCAGCGAGATGAGCCTCGACGACATCGCCGCCTACCGCGCCGTCGTCGACGATGACTTCGTGCTCTACACGGGCGCGGACCGCGACCTCGTCGCCGCGGGCGAGGTCGGAGCGCAGGGCGTCGTCTCGGGGGTGTCGTCCGTGCTGCCGAAGCCGTTCCGCGCGCTCGCCGCAGCCGCCGACGGCGGCGACCCCGAGATCATCGCGACCGCGCAGGCGGCCGTCGACGACGTGGTGCGGGTCATCGGGGGCGACATGCCCCGCATGAAAGCCGCCCTGCGCTCGATGGGCGTCGCGGACGGTCGCTGCCGCATGGCGCTCGTGGAGCCCGACGACGAGGCGCTGGTCGAGATCGATCGCGTCATCGCCGCCTACCGCTGATCCGCACACGGGGAAGAGAGGCGGATGCCATGACGGTCCGCTGCACGATGGGCGTCGATATCGGCACGTCCAGCAGCAAGGGCGTCCTCGTCGATGCGCAGGGCCGGATCGTCGCATCGGCGGCCGTCGAACACGAGGTCTCGCGTCCGCGCACCGGCTGGGTCGAAATGGACGGCTCGGTCTGGTGGGACGAGTTCGTGACGCTCTCGCGCGAGCTCCTGGCGCGCGTCTCGGGGCAGGACGTGGAGGTCAGCGCGGTGGGCGTCAGCGGCATGGGTCCCTGCGTGCTGCTCGTCGACGCCGACGCGACCCCGGTCCGTCCGGCGATCCTCTACGGCGTCGACACGCGCGCGACCGACCAGATTTGTCGCCTGACCGAAGCGCTCGGCGAGGACGAGATCGTGCGCATCGCGGGGTCGTCCCTGACGACGCAGGCCGGCGGCCCGAAGATCGCGTGGGTGCGCGACGAAGAGCCGGAGGCGTATGCGCGGGCTCGTCGCCTCTTCATGCCGGCCTCGTGGCTCGCGCATCGCCTGACGGGTGCGTACGTGCTCGATCATCAGTCGGCGAGTCAGATGACTCCGCTCTACGACATCGAGCACGAACGGTGGCACGAACCGTGGTGGCGGCTCATCGCGCCGGGACTTGAGCAGCCGCTCCTGCGGTGGGCGGGAGAGGTCGCGGGTCTCGTGACCCGCGACGCCGCCGACCGCACCGGTCTCGCGGAGGGGACGCCGGTGATCACCGGCACCATCGACGCGTGGACCGAGGCGGTGAGCGTCGGAGCCCACGGTGCCGGCGACCTCATGCTCATGTACGGCACGACGATGTTCCTCGTCGCCACCGGCAACGAGACTCTTCGCACCCCGTCGATGTGGAGCACCGTCGGGGCGTTCCCCGGGTCTCGCAACCTCGCGGGCGGTCTGGCGAGCTCCGGCGCGATCACCCGATGGATCGCGGCCCTCACCGGCGCCGACTACCCGCGCCTCCTCGCCGAAGCCGCGGAGTCGGGGCCGGGCGCGCGGGGCCTGGTGATGCTGCCGTACTTCGCCGGTGAGCGCACGCCCATCCTCGACCCCGACGCGCGCGGCGTCATCGCCGGTCTCACCCTCGAGCACGACCGCGGCGATCTGTACCGCGCCGCTCTCGAGGCGACCGCGTTCGGCGTGCGGCACAACGTCGAGACGATGCGCGCCGCGGGCGCCGACATCCGACGCATCGTCGCGGTCGGCGGGGGGACCCAGGGCGCCCTCTGGCTGCAGATCGTCTCGGACGTGACCGGCCTCGTGCAGGAGGTCCCCGAGGTCACGATCGGCGCATCGTACGGCGCGGCCTTCCTCGCGGCGGCCTCCGATCCCTCTCGCGACGACGCCCCGCGCATCGAGGACTGGAACCCGGTCGCACGCACCGTCGTCCCCGACCCGGCGGTCGCCGCGCTCTACGACGACCTCTTCACCCTCTACCTCTCCCTCTACGACGGAACGGCCGTCATCACCCACGATCTCGCTGCGCGTCAACGCAGCCTCACCGACACGGAAGGCGCTCCCCGATGACCACGTACACCCTCCCCTCCCCGCCGCCCCGTCTCACCGCGCCCGCGCGCACCGCCTACCTCATCGCCAGCGGCGACCTCCGCGAGTCGGCGAACGTCGCGGGCTGGCCCACGCAGGCCCGGATGGAGGCGGACGTGTCCGCGGCGCTCGCCGAGCTCGGCTGGGAGGTCGTGCGCGCGAACGGCGTCGATCCCGAGACGGGCCACGGGTTCATCTCGAGCCAGCGGATGGGGCTCGAGGTGTTCCGCAGCATCCCCGCCGATGCGCCCCTCATCGTCGCCGAGGCCGTCTGGCAGTACTCGCACCACGTGCTCGCCGGCCTGCGCACCCACCGCGGTCCGATCCTGACGGTCGCGAACTTCGCCGGCGACTGGCCGGGGCTCGTCGGACTGCTGGGCCTGAACGCCGGCATGACCAAGATGGGCACCGAGTACTCGACGATCTGGTCGGTCGACTTCACCGACCCGTGGTTCCGGGACGGGCTGCGGGAGTGGACCGAGACCGGCCGGATCGTCCACGACGAGTCGCACGTCAGGCCGCTGCCCGAGCTGGCTCCCTCGCCCGAGCGCGATCTGGGTCGCGCGCTGGGAGACCAGCTGCTCGCCGAGAAGGCCATCATCGGTGTCTTCGACGAGGGCTGCATGGGCATGTACAACGCGATCTTCGACGACGAGCTGCTGAATCCGACGGGCATCTACAAGGAACGCCTCTCGCAGTCGGCCCTGTACGCCGAGATGCTCGTCGTCCCCGACGAGGAGGCGGATGCCGCGCGCGACTGGTTGATCGACCGGGGGATGACCTTCCGCTTCGGCACGGACGAGGCGACGGAGCTCACCGAGGGCCAGGTGCGATGGCAGATGAAGATGTACATCGCGGCGCTGCGCATCGCCGATGATTTCGGCCTCGACGCCGTGGGCATCCAGTACCAGCAGGGCCTCAAAGACCTGGTGCCGGCGTCGGATCTCGCCGAGGGGGTGCTCAACTCCACCGAACGCCCGCCGGTGTTCTCGCGCGACGGCGGGCGCGAGCTGTTCGCCGGTCGGGCCATGCCGCACTTCAACGAGGCCGACGAGGGCGTCGCGGTCGACGCTCTGGTCACCGACCGGGTCTGGACGGCGATGGGGCTCGTGCCCGACAACACGCTGCACGACGTGCGGTGGGGCGAGGAGTACGACGGCGAGTTCGTGTGGGTCTACGAGATCTCGGGATCGGTTCCCGCTTCGCACCTCGGGGGATGGGACAAGGCGGAGGGGTGGCGGCAGGGGCCGGTCTTCTTCCCCGCCGGCGGCGCCACCATCAACGGCGTCTCGCGCCCCGGTGAGCTGGTGATCAGTCGCGTCTTCATCGCCGACGGGATCCTGCAGGTCGACATCTTCCGGGGCAGCGCGGTCGAGCTGCCCGAGGCTGAGACGCGTCGGCGCAAGGAGGCGACCAATCCCGAGTGGCCCATCGCGCACGTGGTGCTGCACGATGTCTCGCGCGACCAGTTCATGGCCCGGCACAAGGCGAACCACGCCCAGGTCGTCTACGCACCCGACGCCGCGACCGCCGACAAGGCCCTGATCGCGAAGGCCGCTATGTTCGAACGCATGGGCATCGCGGTCAATCTGGTCGGCCGGGTGACGGTGTGACCGGCGGCTGGGGGGCCGCCCGATGAGCGGCTCGGGGGTCGTCGTGCTCGGCAGCGCCAACATGGATCTCGTGGTGCGCCAGCCGCGCCGCGCGGAGCCGGGCGAGACGCTCTTCGGCACGGACTTCTCGACCGGACCGGGCGGCAAGGGGCTCAACCAGGCGATCGCCGCGGCTCGCGCGGGCGCGTCGGTGCGCTTCATCGGAGCGGTGGGGGCGGATGCTTTCGCCGAGCGCCTGCGCGACCGGCTCGTCGCCGACGGGGTCGATGTCGAGGGGCTGCGGACGGTGCCCGGTGCCACCGGTATCGCACAGATCACCGTGACCGACGACGGACAGAACACGATCGTGGTCGTGCCCGGGGCCAACGCCGATCGCGCGTTCACCGAGGACGACCGCTCGGCGGTGGCGGCGGCATCCCATCTGGTCGTGCAGCTCGAGAGACCGATCGAGCTGCTCGAGGTGGCCCTGCGTCACGCGCGCGACGCCGGGGTCACGACCGTGCTCACGCCGGCGCCGGCGGGGGCGGGCCTGGATGCGCTGCTCGATCTCGCCGACGTGCTCGTGCCCAACGAGGGCGAGGCGATGATGTTGAGCGGCCGCGACGATGCCGAGTCCGCGGCGATCGAGCTCAGCCGGCGCGCCGCGACGGTCATCGTCACCCTGGGAGAGCACGGCGCGCTCGTGGCGCGCGGGGGAGCGGTGGTGCGTCGTGTCGGCGCGCGCCCCGCCCGCGCGGTCGACACCACCGCGGCGGGCGACACCTTCGTGGGCGTGCTCGTGGCGTGGCTCGCCGACGGGCGATCCCTCGACGAGGCCCTCGAGGCCGCGATCGCGGGGGCGGCGATCACGGTCACCCGGGCGGGCGCGGCCGAGTCGATGCCGTCGCGCGACGAGATCGATCGCGCGCTCGCCTCGCCCGTCGCGACCGGCGGGGTCTGACCGGGGTCAGCGCGGCGCGGGACCGGGGTCGATGCGCAGCACGGCGGGCGACTCGCCGACCGAGAGGTCGTCGATCACTCTCAGGCTGCGGGCGATCTCGTCGACCGCCGGCAGCACGGTGGCGATCCGCGCGCGGTCGGAGCAGACGGCGGTCAGGGTGACGAAGTGGCTGCCGGTGTCCCAGGTGTAGGTCGCGAAGGGCGGCGTGCGCTGGTCGGTCGGCAGGTCGATCACGAGCTTCTCGCCGACGCCCAGGTGGGGGTTGCGGAAGTCTTCGGTGTCGTCGTACTCCATCGGCATGCTCGCGCGCGCGGTGCGCAGCTGCGGCGTGGCCTCCTGCAGCTGCGCCATCGCGACGACGAGTTCGGGATCGGACTTCCACACCCAGACCCGCACGCGTCCGGCGGCGCGGCGCATCAGGAGCGGCGCGGCCTGGCTCGCCGCCCACGCGAGGAACCCGCTGCCGGGGCGCTCGGTCGCTCCCACGGCGCGGTTGGCCTGCCCCAGCAGCATCCGGATCGCCGCTTTGCGGTGCCGTCGCCCGCGCAGGCCCAGCGACTCCGTCACCGCCACCCAGCGGGCGGGATCGGCCTCTGCCTGCAATCGCGTCGCCATGCCTTCCAGGTTAGGCGTCGACGGTGGTCTTGCGGTGTCCGAGCCAAGTGGCAGGCTGTTCACCACGCCCCCGGGTCGGGGGCGATCGTCGTGCTCACACCTCGGAGTATCCCGTGCTCGGCAAGCTGCTCATCCGCTATCTCAACACCTACCGCTGGTTCCTCGCGGGCGTTCTGACCTTCCAGTTCGTCTCGGCCATGGCCTCGCTCTACCTGCCGCGCCTCAACGCCGACATCATCGACAAGGGCGTGGCCCAGGGCGACACGGGCTACATCTGGTCGACCGGCACGATGATGCTCGGCATCTCGCTCTGCCAGATCGTCGCGTCGATCATCGCCACCTACTTCGCCGCGCGCGCCGCGATGAGCGCCGGGCGCGACATCCGCCGCGACGTCTACGACAAGGTCAGCGCGTTCTCCGAGCGCGAGGTGTCGCAGTTCGGGCCGGGGTCGCTCATCACCCGCAACACGAACGACGTGCAGCAGGTGCAGATGCTCGCGATGATGGGCGCGACCATGCTCGTCACCGCTCCGCTCCTCGCGATCGGCGGGGTCGTCATGGCGCTGCAGCAGGACGTCGGGCTCAGCTGGCTGATCGGTGTGGCGGTGCCCCTCCTGCTGGTCGTCGCGGGCCTCATCATCAGTCGCATGGTTCCGCTGTTCCGCAGCTTCCAGAAGAAGCTCGACGCCGTGAACCGGGTCATGCGCGAGCAGCTCACCGGCGTGCGCGTCGTGCGGGCGTTCGTGCGAGAGCGCATCGAGGAGGAGCGCTTCCGCGAGGCGAACACCGACATCCTCGTGGTCGGTCGCAAGGTCGGATCCCTCTTCGTGCTGCTGTTCCCGCTGGCGATGCTCGTGCTCAACGTGACGGTCGTCGGTGTCATCTGGTTCGGCGGCATCCAGGTCGATTCGGGTGCCGTGCAGATCGGCACCCTGTTCGCGTTCATGCAGTACGTCGGTCAGATCCTCATGGGGGTGCTGATGGCGAGCTTCATGACGATCATGATCCCGCGCGCGGCGGTCTCCGCCGAGCGCATCGGCGAGGTGCTCGCGAGCGAGTCGACCCTCACGCGGGCGGCCGACCCGGTCACCCGCTTCCCCGAGCCGGGGGCGCTGCAGCTGCGCGACGTGGAGTTCACCTATCCGGGCGCCGAGTCGCCCGTGCTGCAGGGCATCGGCTTCGAGGCGGCCCGCGGCGAGACCGTCGCGATCGTCGGTTCGACCGGCTCGGGCAAGACGACGCTCGTCTCGCTCATCCCCCGGCTCTTCGACGCGACGGGCGGCGAGGTGCGCGTGGGCGGCGTCGATGTGCGCCAGGCCGATCTCGACGAGTTGTGGAAGGGCATCGGGCTGGTGCCGCAGCGTCCGTTCCTCTTCACCGGCACCGTGGCGTCCAACCTGCGCTTCGGACGCGAGGAGGCCACCGACGAAGACCTGTGGAAGGCGCTCGAGATCGCCCAGGGCAGCGACTTCGTCGCCGAGATGGAGGGGCAGCTCGAGGCCCGCATCTCGCAGGGCGGCACCAACGTCTCGGGCGGGCAGCGTCAGCGCCTGGCCATCGCCCGCGCCATCGTGCACCAGCCCGACATCCTCGTCTTCGACGACTCGTTCTCGGCCCTCGACCTCTCGACCGACGCGCGGCTGAGACAAGCGCTGTGGCGGGAGCTGCCGGAGGTGACGAAGATCGTCGTCGCGCAGCGCGTGTCGACGATCACCGAGGCCGATCGCATCGTCGTGCTCGAAGACGGGCGCATGGTGGGGCTCGGCACCCACGAAGAGCTCCTCGAGAACAACGTCACGTACCGCGAGATCGTCGAGTCGCAGCTGGGGGTGGAGGCATGAGCGCTCCCGACGCACTGACCGAAGACGAACGGCTCGAACTCGAGCTCGCCGAGCAGGCGCGTCAGAACTCCGGCGACTGGGACAGCGTCGCCCCCGGCAAGGCCACGAACTTCGGCAGGAGCTTCGGCCGCCTCATCGGTCTGCTCCGCCCGCACGCCGTGGCCTTCACGCTCGTGTCGATCCTCGGGGCGATCGGCGTCGTGCTCGCCGTGATCGCACCGCGCGTGCTGGGCGAGGCCACCAACCTCATCTTCGAGGGCATCACCTCCCGCGCGCTCGGCGACTCCTTCCCCGTCGGCACGTCGCAGGCCGACGTCGTGGAGTCGCTGCGCAACTCCGGCCAGGGCGACATGGCGAACGTCGTCTCGGCGATGCAGAACTTCCAGGTCGGCGCCGGTGTCGATTTCGACCGCCTCCGCGGGGTCGTCATCGCGGTGCTCGCGATCTACGTCGCGTCGTCGTTCCTCAGCTGGGTGCAGGGCTTCGTGATCAACATCATCATGGTGCGCACGATGTGGCGTCTGCGCGAGTCGGTCGAGGCGAAGATCAACCGACTGCCCCTGTCGTACTTCGACAGGGTGCAGCGCGGTGAGCTCATCTCCCGCGTCACGAACGACATCGACAACATCACCCAGACGATGCAGCAGTCGCTGTCGACCGTGGTGACCTCCGTGCTGACCGTCGTCGGCGTGCTCGTGATGATGTTCACGATCTCGTGGCAGCTCGCGATCGTCGCGCTGATCTCCCTGCCCCTGATGGCCGTCATCTTCGGTATCGTGGGTCCGCGGTCGCAGAAGGCGTTCGGCATCCAGTGGCGCAAGGTCGGCCGGCTGAACGCCCGGGTGGAGGAGTCGTTCTCCGGTCACGCGCTGGTGAAGGTCTACGGCCGCGAGAAGGACTCCCGCGAGAAGTTCGAGGTCGAGAACCAGGAGCTCTACGAGGCGAGCTTCAGGGCGCAGTTCCTCTCCGGCATGATCATGCCGGGAATGATGTTCGTCGGAAACCTCACCTACGTCGGCATCGCCGTGCTCGGCGGTCTCATGGTGGCCAG
This sequence comes from Microbacterium sp. Gd 4-13, assembly GCF_003095395.1. Taxonomy (GTDB): domain Bacteria; phylum Actinomycetota; class Actinomycetes; order Actinomycetales; family Microbacteriaceae; genus Microbacterium. The sequence continues at coordinate 14,687 of NZ_QEIJ01000002.1, read as the reverse complement.
CGGCAACCTGCGGCTCGGCGACGTGCAGGCGTTCATCCAGTACTCGCAGCAGTTCACCCAGCCGCTGTCCGAGCTCGGCGGCATGGCTGCGGTCATCCAGTCGGGCACCGCCTCGGCCGAGCGGGTGTTCGAACTGCTCGACTCCGAGGAGCAAGAGCCCGACGCCGACGACGCTCCCGCCCCGGTCGACGGCGAGGGCGTCATCGAGTTCGAGCACGTGCGGTTCTCGTACTCGCCCGACCGTCCGCTCATCACCGACCTGTCGTTCCGGGTCGAGCCCGGCCAGACGGTCGCGATCGTCGGACCCACCGGTGCGGGCAAGACGACCCTGGTGAATCTCATCATGCGGTTCTACGAGCTCGACGGCGGTCGCATCCTGCTCGACGGGCAAGACATCGCCACGCTCACCCGCGATGCCGTGCGTTCGCGCACCGGCATGGTGCTGCAGGATCCCTGGCTGTTCGCCGGCACGATCCGCGAGAACATCCGTTACGGACGCGCGTCGGCGAGCGACCAGGAGATCCTGGATGCTGCGACCGCGACCCGCGTCGACCGCTTCGTCCACTCGCTGCCAGACGGGTACGACACCGTGCTCGACGAAGACGCGTCGAACGTCTCGGCGGGCGAGAAGCAGCTCATCACGATCGCCCGCGCCTTCGTCGCCCGGCCGTCGGTGCTCATCCTCGACGAGGCCACCTCGTCGGTCGACACCCGCACCGAGCTCCTCCTGCAGCACGCGATGGCGGCACTGCGTGAAGGTCGCACGTCCTTCGTGATCGCCCACCGGCTCTCGACGATCCGCGACGCCGACCTCATCCTCGTGATGGAGCACGGCGACATCGTCGAGAAGGGCACGCACGCCGAGCTCATCGAGGCGGAGGGCGCCTACTGGCGCCTCTACCAGTCGCAGTTCGAGCAGGCGGCGGGCTCGGAGACCGCCGAAGCGATCACCGAGGAGGAGTCCGCGCCCCGCTGACATGCCGCCGCCGTCCGCGGCGTTCATCGACGCCTCGGGTACAGTGAACCGGCAAGCACCGCACCGTGCGACTCATCCCGCCGCACAGATTGGCCGCCATCCGTGACCTCCCCCGCGACGCCTGACCACGTTCGTCCCGACCCCGATCGGCCGCTCACGATCCTGATCGGCTGCGACACCTTCGCGCCCGACATCAACGGAGCCGCCCGTTTCGCCGAGCGCCTCGCGGCCGGCCTGGTGGTCCGCGGCCACGACGTGCACGTCGTGGCGCCGAACACCGAGTACCGTCGCGCGGCCCCGCGTACCGAGGTGGTCGAAGACCAGCCGATGACGCTGCACAGGCTGCCGTCGGTGCGCTGGCCTCCCCACGACTGGCTCCGTTTCGTCTGGCCGTGGCGGTCGAAGCACTACGCGCGTCAGGTGCTCGACGCGGTCAAGCCCGACGTGGTGCACATCCAGTCGCACATCGTGCTGGGTCGCGGTCTGGCCCGTGAGGCGCGCAAGCGCGGCATCCCGATCGTCGCGACCAACCACGTCATGGCCGAGAACCTGCTCGACTTCACCGCCCTCCCCGCGTTCCTCAACCGCTACATCCTGGCGCTGGCCTGGGCCGATGCGAAGCGCACGTTCGACATGACCCGCGCCGTCACGACACCCACGCGCAACGCCGCCGACTTCCTCGAGTCGACGATCGACCTCCACGGCGTGATCCCGATCAGCTGCGGCATCGATCAGGCGAACTACACCGCCGACCTCACCCCGCGTGAGGCGAACCGCATCCTCTTCGTCGGGCGACTGACGACAGAGAAGGGGATCGACGTGCTCCTGAAGGCGGTCGCGAAGCTCGATCCGTCCCTCGACGTGTCGGTCGACCTCGTCGGCGGCGGCGATCAGCGCAAAAACCTCGAGACCCTGAGCGACCAGCTCGGCATCAGATCGCGCGTCACCTTCCACGGGCACGCCTCGGAGGCCGACCTGCGGGCGTTGTACACGCGGGCGAGTGTGTTCGCCATCGCCTCGATCGCCGAACTCCAGTCGATCGCGACGATGGAGGCCATGGCGTCGGGTCTTCCCGTCGTGGCGGCGAATGCGGTCGCGCTGCCGCATCTCGTGCATGACGGCGAGAACGGGTTCCTGTTCGAACCGGGCAACGACGACGAGCTCGCCGCGCGCCTCACCGACGTGCTGACCGCTTCCCCGGAGGAACGGCTGCGCATGCAGAAGGCGTCGCTCGACGGCGTCTCCGTGCACGACATCGGCCGCACCCTCGACACCTTCGAAGCCCTCTACCGGGGCGAGCCGCTCCCCTCGTAACCGCATGCACGTCGTGATGTTCGGCGACCAGCACGTCGAGTCCTCGGGCGGCGCGCAGGTGTCGATGCGGCTGCAACGCCGCTTCCTCGAACGCGCCGGGCACACCGTGACGATCGTCGCGCCGCGCCTTCACGCGCGACGGATCGACGATCCGGCGTACCTCGACCTTCCCTCGGTGCCCCTCACCCCCGACCGCGAGTACGCGATGACCGTGCCCGGTCGCCGGGCCGATCGGCGGCTCGACCTCGCGATGACCGGGCGGCCTCCGGTCGACGTGGTGCACGTGCAGGCCGACTTCTGGGGCGCCGTCATCGGGCACCGGTTCGCCCGGCGGCACGGCCTGCCGGTCGTTCACACGATGCACAACCGCGTCGACGTCGGCATCGAAGCCACCGCCCCCTTCCCGAAGCTCGTCCTGCGGATGCTCAACTCCTGGGCGGGGCGGATGCTGCCGGCCGGGGCGACGTCGCGGCGCGGCACGGACGGGTGGGCGTATCTGCGGATGCTGGCGGAGGGTGCCGACGCCGTCACCGCGCCCTCCGCCCACTTCGCGCATCGTCTCGAGGAGCACGGCGTCTTCCCGAGAGTCGACGTGGTCTGGAACGGCATCGACGACGAGATCCTCGATGCCGCACGCGATCGCCCCCGTTCCGATTCGCCGCATCCGTCACGCCCTCGCTTCGTCTGGGTCGGGCGCATGAGCCCCGAGAAGCGGTTGCTACCGTTCCTGCGCGCGGTCGTCGAGTCGGGGGTGGCAGCCGACGTCGAGATCATCGGCGGTGGCGGGCAGCTGCGCGCTGCGCGTCGGATCGTCGAGGCGGGCACCGGCGCCACGCGGGTGGAGTTCGCCGGGCGACTTCCCTACGCCGAGACGCTGCGTCGCATCGGTGCCGCCGATGCGGTCGTGCAGACCTCGATCGGTTTCGAGACGCAGGGCATGACCGTCTTCGAGGCGGCGTCGCTGGGTACGCCGGCCGTGGTGAGCGATCCCGACATCGCCGCCGAGCTGCGCTCGGGATCGTGGCCGGTCGCCGACGCATCGACCACGGCGCTCGCCCGCGCCCTGAGCGCCGCCGCCGCGGACATCATGCGCGGCGCTTCCCCGCGGCCCGATCCGGCCGTCGCCGAGGAGTTCCGGCAGTCGTCTCGGACGGCCGCGATGGTCGAGCTGTACGACCGCGTGGCCGCGAGCACCCGCGGAGCGTGAGCGAGCCTCAGGGCAGGCGGTTGCGGTCGGTGGGGAGGCGGCGGTAGCCGTCGGTGAACAGCGAGCGGACGGACGCCGCGATCGCGACGGCGGCGAGCAGGGCTGAGGCGAGAAGGACGATCACGGCAGTAACGCTATGGTTGTACGAATCGAGCCACGAGTGGCAGGATAGACATGCATCGCGTTTTTCCTGCCATTCACCCATCGTGAGGTCGCACCATGAGAACGGTCGCCGTCGTCGTCCAGAACGGGTTCGCGCCCTTCGAGTTCGGTCTCGCGTGCGAGGCGTTCGGGCTCGATCGCAGCGACGACGGGATCGAGCCGTTCGACTTCCGCATCGTGACGCCGGAGCCGGGTGCCATCCCGAGCAACCTCGGATTCTCGATCAACGTCGAGCACGACCTGGCGTTCGCTGACGACGCCGACCTCGTGGTCGTCACCCCGATTCCGCGCGAGGACTGGGGGTGCGTCGACGTCCGCGTCGCGGACGTCGTGCGGCGGGCGGCCGACCGCGGCGCCTGGCTCCTGAGCGTCTGCAGCGGGTCGTTCGTGCTCGCCGCCTCGGGAGTCCTCGATGGTCACCGGGCGACGACGCATTGGCGGTACGCCGACGTGATGGCGTCGATGTACCCCGCGATCGACGTCGATCCCGATGTGCTCTACGTGCAGGCCGACCGCATTATCACCAGTGCCGGCACCGCCGCAGGACTCGACGCGTGCCTGCATCTGCTGCGGCAGGAGCTGGGCGCCGAGATGGCGAACATCATCGCCCGCCGCATGGTCGTGCCGCCGCAGCGCGACGGGGGGCAGGCGCAGTTCATCGTCGCGCCTCTTCCCATCGAGGCTTCGCTCTCGCTCGCCCCGGTGAGCGACTGGATGCTGCAGAACCTCGCGCTGGATCTGACGGTCGACCAGCTCGCGGCGCGGGCGCACATGTCTCCGCGCACCTTCGCCCGCCGGTTCAAGGCCGACTTCGGTGCGACGCCGGCCGCCTGGCTGGGGCGTCAGCGGATCATCCACGCGCAACGGCTGCTCGAGCAGTCCGGGCTCGGGCTCGATCGCATCGCCGCCGAGAGCGGATTCGGGTCGGCGGCGGTGCTGCGTCAGAACTTCGCGCGCACCCTCGGGATCACGCCGACCGCGTACCGCGCCCGGTTCGCCTGCACCGACGAGGCCCAGGAGGCCGTCGTCGGGGCAGGGTCGAGCGCGACGCCCGAACTCGCGCCCGTCGCCTGACCGAGCGGACCGCCGGCGTCAGGTGGACACGAACGCGGCGTGGTCGGTGCGGGTGAGGTCGGCGTACGCGTAGGCCCAGTCGACGATCGGATCGGCGAGGGCCCGGCCGCCGCCGGCGTAGCCGGCGACGGCGGCGGCGTTCGGCGACTGGGCGTGCGCGCGCGCGAGGGTGGCCGCGCAGGCCTGCGCGTAGCGCTGGAAGGGGGCGTCGTCGAGTTCGACCATCTCGATCCCGCCCTTCATGTCGTGGAACTGGCGCACGTAGAAGTCGCGATCGGGACCGCGGACGTGACCGAGGAACGGGTCGGACACCGCCTGCAGCACCCGTTGCAGCGAGACCACGCGAGCGCCCTCGCCGGATGCGGCGACCACCTCGGTCAGCGCGGCGGGCTGGTGGGCGCCGCCGTACTGCTCCAGAACGCTGCGCCCCGCCTCCTTGCCCTGCAGCATGAGCGCGTGCCCGTCGCCGTCCTGCAGCAGCACGAGGAAGCAGCGCGTGCCGACGCTGCCGACGCCGACCACGCGCAGCACGACGTCGACGGCTTCGTAGTGGGAGAGCAGCATCCGCACGTCGACGTTCACCGAGGCGCGGTAGTCGCCGTCGACGGCGAGCATGAGGCGGGCGGTGTCGAGGTCGACGTGCACGGTGGTCGGCGGCTGATCGACGAAGGCGAGGCGCCCTCCGTCTCCCTCGGTCGTGAGCCTGCGGACCGCCCGCTTGCCCGTGCGGCGCTTGGCGTCGCGGATGGCTTCGACGACGACGCTCCGCGACTGCGGGTCGTAGGAGTCGAGCAGTTCCTGCGGGCTGAAATGCTCGAAGTAGCGCGCGAGCGGGTCGCGTTCGACCAGGCGGTCGAGCACCCGCGCGTAGGTGCGCACGGCCGCGGCCGCCGACTCCTGCACGACGCGGTCGTCGCGTGCTGTCTCCTGTCCTGCCAGCACGACGCTCGTGACGAGCCGCTTGAGGTCCCACTCCCACGGTGCCCATGCGGCCTCGTCGAAGTCGTTGAGGTCGAACACGAGCGAGCGCTGGGGCGAGGCGTAGAACCCGAAGTTCGCCACGTGCGCGTCGCCGCAGGATGCCACGGCGATCCCCGTGCTCGCGTCGCGCGCGAGGTCGGCGGCCATGACGGCGGCGGCTCCCCGATAGAACGCGAAGACGCTGGCCGACATGCGCTCCGCGCGCATCGGCACGAGCTCGGGCACCCGCGAGGCGTTCTGCGAGGCGAGGACGCCGAGCGGGTCGCGGCCGGTCGTGGTGAGTCGCGCCAGATCGCGGCGCGGGAGGCGCTGCCGCGCGTCCCTGCCGAAGGCGCGTCGGTCTGCGGAGCTCGGCGGCGGGTTGCGCGGTTCGGCGGGTGCGGGCGTCGTCACGGCATCACCGTAGTCCTCCGCCGGGAGGGCTGGTGGGAAACGGGGGTCGCTGATAAAGTTGAGTCCGACGCACTCAACTTTTATCGAGTGCCCACCGATTTCCAGGAGACCGTATGAACGCCACGCAACAGCCCGGACAGGAGGAGGCGCAGAGCGCCCTCGAGCAGTTCGGCATCAACCTCACCGACCGCGCCCGTCAGGGCAAGCTCGACCCCGTCATCGGGCGCGACTCCGAGATCCGCCGGGTCAGCCAGGTGCTCACCCGGCGCACCAAGAACAACCCCGTCCTCATCGGCGAACCCGGTGTCGGCAAGACCGCCGTCGTGGAAGGTCTCGCCCAGCGCATCGTCGCGGGCGACGTGGCCGAGAGCCTCAAGGGCAAGGAGCTCATCACCCTCGACATCTCGGCGCTCGTCGCCGGGGCGATGTACCGCGGTCAGTTCGAGGAGCGCCTCAAGAGCGTGCTCAAGGAGATCACCGAGTCCGACGGGCGGGTGATCACGTTCATCGACGAGCTGCACGTGCTCATGGGCGCCGGCGGCGGAGAGGGGTCGGTCGCCGCGTCCAACATGCTCAAGCCGATGCTCGCGCGCGGAGAGCTGCGCCTCATCGGGGCGACCACGCTCAACGAGTACCGCGAGTTCATCGAGAAGGATGCTGCGCTGGAACGCCGTTTCCAGCAGGTCTACGTGGGCGAGCCGACCGTCGAAGACACCATCGCGATCCTCCGCGGACTCAAGGAGCGCTACGAGGCCCACCACAAGGTCGCGATCGCGGATGCGGCTCTCGTCGCCGCAGCATCCCTGTCGCACCGCTACATCCCGGCCCGCCAGCTGCCCGACAAGGCGATCGACCTGATCGACGAGGCGGCGTCGCGCCTGCGCATGGAGATCGACTCGGCGCCGCTGGAGATCGACGAGCTGCGGCGCCACGTCGACCGGCTCAAGCTCGAAGAACTCGCGCTGAAGAAGGAGAAAGACGCCGCGTCGAAGGAGCGGCTGGCAGCTCTGCGCGAGACCCTCGGCAAGGAGCAGGCTCACCTCGACGAGCTGCAGGCCCGGTGGGAGCGCGAGCGCGCCTCGCTCAACCGCGTCGGCGACCTGAAGACGAAGCTCGATACGGCCCGGATGGAGGCCGAGCGGGCGCAGCGCGAGGGCAACCTCGAGAAGGCGTCGCGCCTGCTGTACGCCGACATCCCCGCGCTCGAGCGCGAGCTCATGACGGCCGAGGGCGAAGAGACCGCCGGTGAAGACCGGATGGTCAACGACCAGGTCACCGACGAAGACATCGCCGCGGTCATCGCCGCGTGGACGGGCATTCCCGTCGGGCGGCTGCTGCAGGGCGAGACCGAGAAGCTACTGCACCTCGAGGCCGAACTCGGCAAGCGCCTGATCGGCCAGAAGGACGCCGTGAAGGCAGTCGCCGACGCGGTGCGCCGCTCGCGTGCGGGCATCAGCGATCCGAACCGGCCGACCGGGTCGTTCCTCTTCCTCGGGCCCACGGGCGTCGGGAAGACCGAGCTGGCCAAGTCGCTCGCCGACTTCCTCTTCGATGACGAGCACGCGATGGTGCGCATCGACATGTCGGAGTACGGCGAGAAGCACTCGGTCTCGCGCTTGGTCGGTGCCCCTCCGGGATACATCGGGTACGAGCAGGGTGGTCAGCTCACCGAGGCCGTTCGCCGACGCCCGTACAGCGTCGTCCTCCTCGACGAGGTCGAGAAGGCCCATCCCGAGGTGTTCGACGTGCTGCTGCAGGTCATGGACGACGGCCGGCTGACCGACGGCCAGGGCCGCACGGTCGACTTCACGAATGTGATCCTGATCCTCACGTCGAATCTCGGCTCGCCGATCCTCATCGACCCGCTGCTCTCGCTCGATGAGAAGAGGGCGCAGGTGCAGGCGCTCGTGCGCCAGGCGTTCAAGCCGGAGTTCATCAACCGCCTCGACGACATCGTGATCTTCCAGGCGCTGACGGAAGATGACCTCGCCCAGATCGTCGAGCTGTCGGTCTTCGCCCTGCAGCGGCGTCTGCGCGAGCGCCGGCTGACGCTCGCCGTCACGCCCGACGCGCGTTCGTGGCTGGCCGAGCGCGGATACGATCCGCTGTTCGGCGCCCGGCCGCTGCGCCGGCTCATCCAGTCCGAGATCCAGGACCGCCTGGCCATGGCGATCCTGGCGGGCGGGGTGCACGACGGCGACGTGGTTCGCGTCGACGTGGCCGCCGATGGGTCGACGCTCGTGCTCACGAGCGACGGCCCGGAGGACGAAGCCCGGGTCTAGGCTGGCGCGTGCCTCCTTCGACCGACGATCGAGACGCATCGCGGCGAAGGAGTGCACGTGTCGAAGAAGGTCAAGCGGGTCCCGAAGAAGGCGTACGAGGCGGAGCTCGAGCGGTTGCAGATCGAACTCGTCGAGATGCAGCAGTGGGTGACGGCGGTCGGCGCGAGGGTGCTGGTCATCTTCGAGGGCCGGGATGCGGCGGGCAAGGGCGGCGCGATCAAACGCGTCATGCAGTACCTCAACCCGCGTCACGCGCGCGTCGTGGCCTTGCCTCAGCCCTCGGATCGCGAGCGCGGGCAGTGGTACTTCCAGCGCTACATCGAGCGTCTCCCCGCGGCGGGCGAGATCGTGCTGATGGATCGGTCCTGGTACAACCGGGCCGGGGTCGAGCGCGTGATGGGCTACTCGTCGGACGAGGAGTACCAGCGCTTCCTCGTGCAGACGCCCATCGTGGAGCGCCTGCTCGTGGCCGACGGCATCATCGTGCTGAAGTATTGGTTCTCGGTCTCCGACGGCGTGCAGCAGGATCGGTTCGCCTCCCGGCTGAACGACCCGATGCGTCGATGGAAGCTCTCACCCACCGACCTCGAGTCGATCCTGCGGTGGGAGGACTACTCGCGGGCGAAGGATGCGATGTTCGACGCGACCGACATCGACGAAGCGCCCTGGTGGACGATCGAGAGCGACGACAAGCGCGCCTCACGTCTCAACACGATCGCGCATCTGCTGAGCAGCATCCCGTACGAGCGATCCGAACCCGACGAGATCGAGATTCCCGACCGCCCGCCGATCGCCGACGACGCGCGACCGCCGCGCGACCTCCACCGCTCCGTTCCCGACATCGCGAGCGCCCTCGGCGCGAAGAGGAAGTGACCGCGGGTAACGTCGGAGCATGAAGACGGCGCGGGCGCTCTGGGGCTCCACTCATCCCGGTCCGGCGCTCGTCGTCACGGCGCTCTCGCTCGCTCTCGGCATCGCGACGGGCCTCGATCCTGCGCGCATTGCCCTCCTCGTGGCATCGGTGCTGTGCAACCAGATCTCGGTCGGCCTCTCCAACGACGCCATCGACGCCGGCCGTGATCGCGCCGTGGGGCGCACCGACAAGCCCATCGCCGCGGGCGTCGTCTCGGTGCAGCTCGCACTCGGTGTCGCGGTCGGGGCGGTCGTCGCCTCGCTGGCGCTGTCGGCGGTGCTCGGATTCGGGATGCTGGCGGGCCAGGCCCTCATGATCGCCGGGGCCTGGGCGTACAACGCGGGGATGAAGTCGTCGGCCTTCTCGCTCGTGCCGTTCCTCGTCAGCTTCGGGGTCTTCCCGTCGCTCGCGACCCTTTCCGCTCCCGCGCCGACCCTCGCCCCGTTCTGGGCCGCGATCGCCGGTGCTGCGCTCGGAGCGGCGGTGCACCTGACCAACGTGCTCCCCGACCTCGACGACGACCGGGCGACCGGGGTGCGCGGTTTCCCGCATCGCATCGGGCCTCGTGCATCCGCGCTGCTCGCCGTCGCGGGGCTCTTCATCGGAGCGGCGGCCGTGCTCCTCGGTCCCGTCGGCGGCGACCTCGGCCGGATCGCCTGGCCCGGGTGGCTGTTCGCGGGGGCCGTGGGCGTCGTGGCGGTGGCCACCGGCATCCGCGCCCTCGTGCGCCCACCCGATCGCACGGTGTTCCGCTTCGTGATGCTGGCGGCGCTGCTGCTCGCTGCGCAACTGGTGGCGACGGGTTCGGCGCTCGGCGGCTGAGCCACGGGGCGACTCCTCACGCCGCGCGATCGAGACCCATCGCGTAGGCGTGGGCGACGACGCGGCCCGCGGGGGTGCCGAGTGCGACGCGGAGGGCAGCGCGGCGGAGCACGTCACCGGTCGGCCCCATCGGACGACCGAGCGAGGTGTTCATCGCGGCGAGCCGCGCCGCGGTCTGCGCCGAGGCGATGCGCGCTCGCTCCCAGCGCCGCAGGTCGGCGTCGGGGCGGCGACCGGCCCGCACCCACTCGATCAGGAGCGGGACGAGCGTAGCCGCGTCGAGCAGACCGAGGTTCATGCCCTGACCGCCGATCGGGCTGACCTCGTGGGCGGTGTCACCGATGACCACGAGTCCGCCGCGCACGAGACCGGAGGCGACGGCGCGCCGTACGCGGAAAGACGACGCCGCCGTGAGTTCCGCGGCGGCCTCGCTCTCGCCGCGCATTGCGAGCGCGGCGCGCAGTCGCTCGGTGCGGGCGGCGGGATCGTCGTTTCCACCGGCGTCCCAGGCGACGAACCGTCGGCGTCCGCCGGGCAGCGGGAACGACTCGAGCACGCCGCCGTCGTCGAGGTGCACGACGGCCACCGGCCCGCCCGGGGCGGTGAGATCGGCCATGAGGTAGCGGTCGGGATACTCGCGCACCGCCACGCCGCCCTCGCGGAACACGAGACCGCGCGACCCGACGCCCGCGGCCACCACCGCGACGCGGGCGAGGAGGGGCTCGGCGCCGTTCATGAACACGCGCACCCGGTCGCCGTCCGGGCGCACGGCCGTCACGTCGACGCCACGGCGCACGGCGGGCGCGTCGACGGCGAGCACGGCTTCCGTCGCGGACTGCGGCAGGGTCGCCACGAACGGGAACCGCGCAGAGAGCCGGTCGAAGCGCACCTCGCCGAGCAGTCGGCCGCCCGATCGTGCCTCGCCGCGCTCCACGCGCAGCGCGTCCGCCAACAACCGCTCGGTGACCCCGGATGCTTCGAGGGCCGCGAGAACCGGGGCGTGCAGGCCGATCGCCCGCGAACCCGGGGACGCCTCAGGACGCTTTTCGAGCACGACCACGTCGAGGCCGGCGCGATGCAGGCGCCCGGCCAGCAGCATCCCCACCGGTCCGGCGCCGACGATCACCACGTCATGCACGCCCTGCTCCCGTCGCGAGCAGGCGGAACGGCGCGGGGCGGTCGACGCGCCACGGCCGGCCGAGGGCGTCGGCGAGTTCGGCGGCGCGGTAGCTGCGGCGGATCGACCGCAGTCCGTCGGTATGAAGGAAGGTGCCGGGGCTGAGGGGCGCGACCCCGACCCCGTAGAGCGCGTAGGCGAGGCGTCCGCGCTCGATGTCGGCGTGCAGCACGGTGCCCCGCGACAGGGCGAGCGAGTCGTCGGCGAAGCGGGTCAGCGCCGCCGGGGAGAGGTGGTGCAGCACGTGATTCGACACGACGACGTCGAAGGTCTCGCCCGCCGCGAGCAGTTCGGCCGAATCGGCGCGAACGAAACGGATGCGGCTCGAGCTGCGCCCTCGCGCGGCCTCATGCGCGCGCGGGTCGGGATCGGCCCCGGTCCAGTCGACGACGAGCCCGTCCTTCCGGGTGAGGGCGTCGAGCCGGGCGACGAGGTCGCCGCCGCCGGAGCCCAGATCGAGCACGCGCGCCGGTCGGCCCAGGCTCCTCAGGTACGGCCGCAGGCGTGTGCGGTACACGCCGCCCCAGCCGGCGACGAGCCGGTTGACGGTGTCGAAACGACGATAGGTGGCGGCGAGGCGCACCGGGTCGCAGTCGGGGTCGTCCATGATCTCCGTGAGATCGACCGCACGTTCGCGCATGCTCATCGCGCGGTCAGCGACCGGTGGCGCCCGCGACCAGGTCGCGGACCGCCTCGACGGGTGCCTCGACCCCGCGCACCGACATCCGCGCGGCCTCGATCGTGAGTCCGGGTCCGAAGGCGAGCACCGCGAGTCGCTCGCCCTCGCGACGGTCGTGCTCCATCATGCGGCGCAGCACGAAGAGGATGGTCGCGCTCGACATGTTGCCGTACTCGCGCAGCACGTCGCGCGAGTGGGCGAGAGCGCTCGGGTCGAGGTCGAGGCCGTCCTCGACGCGGTCCAGGATGCTGCGCCCGCCCGGGTGCACCGCCCACGCGTCGACGGCCGCGGTGCCGCCGAAGAGGTCGAGGGCCACCGCCTCGATCTCGCGTCCGATAATGCGCGGCACCTGGGCGGTGAGGGTCATCTCGAACCCCTCGTCGCCGACGGTCCACACCATGTCTTTCTCGCCGTCCTCGGTGAGCCGGGTGCCGAACCCGTCGAGGTCGAGGCGCCGACCGACATGTCGGGCGGGATCGGCGCTGACGACCGCCGCGGCCGCGCCGTCGGCGAAGACCGATGCGGCGACGATCTGCTCGGGGTCGTTCGAACTGCGGATGTGGAGGGAGCACAGCTCCGCGCACACCACGAGCACGACCGCGTCGGGTTGCGCCGCCGCGATCCGGGCGGCGGCCCGGAGGCCGGGGATGGCCGCGGCGCAGCCGATGAATCCGAGGTGGTAGCGCTCGGTCGCAGGCGAGAGCCCGAGGTCGCGTACGAGCAGGTAGTCGGGGCCGGGAGCGAACATCCCCGTACACGACACGGTGATGACGTGCGTGACTTCCGAGGGGTCTACGCCGGAGCGGGCCAGGGCGTCGCGGGCGGCGGCCGCGAACAGTGCCGGCACCGTGCGGCGGTACTCGGCGTTGCGCTCGCCGGTCGACGGTACGCGCAGCACCGGGGTGCCGTCGCGGAGCTTCAGCCCCGATGCGTCGCCGCCGCCGAGCTCGCCGAGCACCGTGTAGCGCGTATCGATCGCGGCGGCATCGAAGGCCGCACCGAGCAGGCGGCGCGCGCGTCGGTCGATGGCGGGCTGCTCCGCGAGGAGGTCGCGCACGTCGCCCTGTCGCAGGCGCGTTGCGGGCACCGCGGTGCCGATCCCCAGGATGCTGGCAGTCATGCTTCACCATAGGCATACCTGGGGGCTCCGGGGTCGGTCTGGCGAACCGTCTTGCCGCCGTCTATGGTGCGTCCGGCTCCGCCGACGATCGATGCTCGCGCTTGTATGCTGTCGAACAGCGTGCATGGCCGGTCGCCCTTGCAACGACAGGGCAGTGCGCGGGGGGTCCGAGTAGCTGAGAGGCTGACGATGGTCGACGAATCGTCCGTACCTGACGAGGTCATGCAGGCGACGATCGATGCGTCGGGTGCGCTGCTCGCCATCATCGCGCGATCGCTCGAACCCGCGCTGGAACAGGTGACGGTCGCGCAGTTCCGCATTCTCGTCATCCTCCATCGGGAAGGCCCGACGCGCATGGGCGCGCTGGCCGAACGAGCCGGGGTGGCTCCGTCGACCGTGACGCGCATGATCGAGCGGATGATCGGCGGCGGGTGGGTCGAGCGCGAGACCAGCGCGGCGAGCCGCCGAGAGATCTTCGTGCGTGCCACGTCCCGCGGAGCGGAACTCGTCGACGAGGTGATGCGGCGGCGGAAGGACGAACTGCGGATCGTGCTGGCCGACGTGCCGCCCGAGCGTCAGGAGCAGCTTCGCCGCGCGCTGGGAGCCTTCGCGGCCGCGGCCGGCGAGGCGGGTCCGCAGCCGGACTCGTGGCCCGTGCTCTGACCGCGGCCGCTACACCTCTTCGGACTCCGCGCGGGCGAGCCCGAGTGTGAGGATGTCGGTTCGCGCGAGCGCATCTATGACCGGGAACGTGTCGAGGGCCTCGCGGAACTCCTCGCGTTGACGGTCGTCGAGGCGGCGCAGCACCCGCTCGAACTCGGCGCGATACCGGGCGGCGATGTCTTCCAGCAGGTGAACGCCGCGAGGGAGTATGCGCAGCGTTGCGGCTTCGGCCGCGCCGGCAGAGACGACGAACCGCTCGGCGGCGAGTCGGTCGACGTCGTCTGCGATCCTCTCGGGGGGTCGATTGAGACGCGAGGGCAGATGCTCGAGCGGCCAGCCCTGCGATGCGAGGGCGACGAGGCGGACGTCGTCGAATCGTGCTCCCTCGACATTGTTCGCGACAGCGCGAGCGGTGATCGCCAGAACGGCGCGGAGAGCTCCCATGACTTCGTCATGCTCATCTGCGTCGGGTGCGTTCGTGTCTGTCGCCATACTTCCTCTTCGAAGTCAAACCGGAATCCGATTGGATGACCTCTGGTAGCTTCGGTTAACAATTGCACAGAAGCAACCATTGGCTCCGTCGTAGAAACTTCTCGCAGCGGCGGTCTCCATGTTGCGTGCTCCGACCCACCCGATACAAAGGATTCACGTGAAAATCACTTCCACATGGAAGAAGATGGCGGCCGTCGCGGCCGTCGTCGCACTGAGCTCGGCCGGCGCCCTTCTCGGCACGACCGCGGCACAGGCCGCACCCGCAGACTTCTCGGTGACGAGCCCCACTTCCGGACAGACGGTCGACTCGCGCACCGTCACCTTCACCGGTACGGGAACCAGCGGCTCGCGGATCAACGTTCTCGACGAGAACGGTGACCGCATCCCGGGCACCGGTTCGGCCGTCGTCTCCAACGGTGTCTGGTCGACGAC
>NZ_QEIJ01000001.1 GCF_003095395.1 Microbacterium sp. Gd 4-13 | reverse complement strand
CACCACCGAACTAACCAACCTCGGCCCCCTCTGCGTCGGGCACCACACCATCAAGCACCACGGCGGGTGGCGCGTGAGACAGATCCCCGACAGCGGCGGCGCACTCGAATGGAAATCCCCCGGGGGCAGACGATTCGTGGTGCGACCGGAACGGAAAGTCCCCGTCTTCAGGCCTGCGCCCGACGACGACCGCTCACCCCAAGCCACCGCACCCTTCTGACGGTAGAGGCTGACGTTGCGTCAGGGTCAAGCCGGCCTCGCGACCGTAAGGTGGCCGAGACGAAAGGACGCCGATGTCCCCTTCCGAGAACTTCCCCTACCCGACCCGCCCGCCACGCAGCAGCCCGGAATCGAGGCGGGGTGCGCCGCCGAAGCCGCGCCAGGAGTCCGCGCCCGGCATGCTCATCGACCGCGACCAGGAGATCGAGACGCGCGCCGGTCGCACCGTGCAGGCCGACGTGTACCGCCCCGAGTCGGGCGAACCCGCCGGGGTGCTCATCGCCTGGTCGCCGTACGGCAAGCACGACCCTGCGCCCATCGGGCAGATCTACCCGACCAGCGGGGCGAAGCCCGAGTGGATGAGCGATCTCACCACGTTCGAGGGCCCCGACCCTGTCTTCTGGGTGCCGCGGGGCTACGCGCTGGTCATCGCCGACATCCCCGGTACCTGGTACGCGAAAGGACCGGCCTCGTACGCATCGCCGGAGGAGGCCGAGGACTTCGCCGACCTCATCGAGTGGGCGGGCACGCAGCCCTGGTCGAACGGCAGAGTCGGCCTCACCGGCGTCTCGTACCTCACGGTCGCGCAGTGGCGCGTGGCCGGCCTCACCCCGCCGCACCTCGCGGCCATCAACCCCTGGGAAGGCTGGAGCGACACCTATCGCGAGGTGGCCCGACACGGCGGCATCCCCGAGACCTCGTTCTGGCCCTACATCTGGGAGCGGTGGGGTGCCTCGACGGGCGCGATCGAAGACCTCGAGCGCGAAGACCGGGAGCATCCGTTCTACGACGACTTCTGGGCGTCGAAGGCGGCCGACCTCGAGGCCATCACCGTGCCGGCGTTCGTCGTCGCCTCGTGGACTGACCAGGGCCTCCACACCCGCGGCACGCTCGAGGGCTTCCGTCGCATCTCGTCACCGCAGAAGTGGCTGTACGTGCACGGCGCGAAGAAGTGGGCCGAGTACTACCGTCCCGAGATGGTCGAGATGCAGGCGCAGTTCTTCGACCACTTCCTGCTCGCACAGCCCTCGGGCCTCGAGTCGTGGCCCCGCGTTCGCCTCGAGCTGCGCGAGCGCTACGGCGTCGGGTCGTTCGTCGACAGCGCCGACTGGCCTCTTCCCGAGGTCGAGTACCGTGCCCTGCACCTCGATGCCGCCACGGGCGCGATGAGTCACGATCCCGTGTCCGCGGAGGCGACCGCGTCGTACCACGGGCTCGGCGACCCGTTCCTCCCCGAGCGGGTCGTGTTCGAGCATCGCTTCGCCGACGCGGTCGACGTCGTGGGCCACGCCCGGGCGATCCTGCACGTGGAGGCACCCGAAGCATCCGACATGGACATCTTCGTCGGACTCTTCAAGCGAGACGTGAACGGTGAGATCGTGCCGTTCGCGTACTACGCCCAGTTCGAAGACGGACCCGTAGCGCTCGGCTGGTTGCGCGCCTCGCACCGTGAGCTCGACCCCGAGCGCTCGACCGATTACCTGCCCGTGCTCGCGCACCGCCGAGCCCTCCCTCTCGAGGAGGCGCATCCCACGCGGGTGGAGATCGAGATCCTTCCGTCGGGCACCCGGTTCGCCGCTGGGGAGAGCCTCGTCTTCGTCGTGCAGGGGCACGACATCAAGCACTATCCGAAGCCGCTTGTCTACGCCCGGCACGAGACCGACATCAACCGCGGACCCCAGATCCTCCACACCGGCGGCCGGTACGACGCGCAGCTCGTGATCCCGATTAGAGGAGCCTGACTCAGCTTCGTCGGAGACCGGCTCGGCCGGGTGCAGAAGATTCGTTACCTCGACAAGATCATCGACGAACTGGCCAAGGGCAAGGCGATGGAGAAGATCCAACGCACCCCGTGAGCGCGACGGACGTGCGCGCTAGGTTCGGGGCATGACTCACCGCAGTCCGACCGAGGAGCCCGGCGGGGCCGACGAGATCGCCGCGGCGCACGACGTGCTCGTCGATGAAGAGCACGGCGGAGACGCCCGTCATCGTTCGATCGACACGCACGGCCGGCCGCCGACGTCGGACGACGCGTCGTCGATCGACTGACCGTTCGCGTCAGAGCCTGTCGGCCTTCGCCTCGAGTACCGATCGCTGGGCCGCGTTGCGCACCAGCGACGCCGCGGTGCGCAGCTCGGCGCGCGCCTCGTCGAGGCGACCTGCTCGCGCCAGCAGCTCGCCGCGCACGCTCGGCAGCAGGTACGACCCGCGGAACGCCGCGTCGTCGATCGCATCGATGAGCGCGAGAGCTTCAGCCGGCCCGGTCGCCATCGACACGGCCACGGCCCGGTTCAGATCGACCACCGGATTCGGGGCGATGCGGCCCAGCGTCTCGTAGAGCAGCACGATCCGTGCCCAGTCCGTCGCCTCCACGCTGGGGGCGATCGCGTGGCACTCGGCGATCGCGGCCTGCAACGCGTAGGGTCCGCGACCCGTGCGTCGGGCGGCCGCCGCCGCATCCGCTCTCTGCAGCACGCTGACCGCTCGGGCGATCTGCCCGTGGTCCTACCTCCGGCGATCCTGATCGGCGAGCAGAATGGGTGTGCCGTCGGGTGTCTCCCGCGCGGCGAACCGCGACCGCTGGAACTCCATCAGCGCGACCAACGCGAGCGGTTCGGGCTCGCGGGGGAGAAGGCCCGCCACGACGCGGCCGAGCCGGATCGCCTCGTCGGCGAGATCGGGGCGCACCCACCGCTCGCCGCCGGTCGCGGCATACCCCTCGGTGAACACGAGATAGACCACTCCGAGCACCGTCGTCAGGCGCGAAGCCCATTCACCGGGCTCGGGTGTCTCGAAAGGCACCCGGGCGGCGGCGAGCGTCTTCTTCGCCCGCGTGATCCGAGCCTGCACCGTCGGCACGGTCGTCAGCAGCATCCGCGCGATCTCCTCGGTCGACAGTCCCGCGACGACCCGCAGCGTCAGCGCCACCTGCGACTCGCGGGAGAGGGCCGGATGGCAGGCCGTGAAGACGAGGCGCACGATGTCGTCGTCGATCGGCTGCCATTCGTCCTCGATCGCCTCGTCGAGGGTCCGTGCGATCGCGGCATAGCGATCATCGCGCCGCTCGCTGCGCCGCCACGCATCGATCGCCCGACGCTTCGCGACCGCCGTGAGCCACGCTCCGGGGTTCGCCGGCATCTCGCGGTCCCACGACGCCAGTGCCTCGACGACCGCCTCCTGCGCGACGTCTTCGGCGAGGCCGAGATCACCGGTCGTCTTGGCGACCGAGGCCACGATCCGCGCGCCCTCGATGCGCCAGACGGCCTCGATCGTGCGCCGCGCATCGGTCACGGATCACGCCGTACCGGAGGCAGGACGCCACTCCTTCTCCTTCTGGATGTACTCGTTGTCGGCGTAGTCGGCGAAGTCGCTCTCGTCGGTGACGCGGCGCACTTCGAGCTTGTTCCCGGCGGTGAGCGGGGCGCGCTTGGCCCACTCGAGCGCCTCCTCGGTCGTGGCGGTCTGAATGATCCAGAAGCCGTTGAAGAGCTCATGGATCTCTCCGTAGGGGCCGTCGCTGACCACGGGCGACTCGCCGGCGAAGTCGACCACGTAGCCCGGCTCGGGAGCGAGGCCATCGCCCGACACCATGACCCCCGCCGTGATCATGGCTTCGTTGTAGGCGCCCATCGCGTTGATGACGGCCTCGAAATCCATCTCGGCGTAGGCGTCGGCCGCCTGCTGGGTGGCCCGCATGATCAGCATGTGCTTCATCGTTCTCTCCTCGCTCAGTGGGGATCCAGCATCCCTCTCACTATCGCGTCGAACGAGCATGAAGGGAATCGACATCGTTCCGGAATCTTTTCCGCACGGCCCCCTCCCGACCCTGAGCAACGTCTGAGGATCCGACCCGAAGGATGCTGAGCGATATATCGTTGAGTATCGCTGAGTCCTCTCCGGGCCCGGCCCACACAGGAGGTTCATCATGAGCAATCCCTTTACCAGCGACGCCTTCGGCGGAGCCGGCCGCGGTCGCGGCGCCGGCCAGGGTTGGCCGTTGAACGGCATCTGGGAAGCGATGGAGCAGTTCGGCAAGCAGTTCGAGCAGAAGGTCGGCGGTGGCAGCACCCGCGTGGGTCGCGGCGACGTCCGCGCCGCCGTTCTCGCGCTCCTCGCCGAGAAGCCCATGCACGGCTACCAGATCATCCGCGAGATCGAAGACCGCAGCGGCGGCAGCTGGAAGCCGAGCCCCGGCTCGGTGTACCCCACGCTGCAGCTCCTCGCCGACGAGGGCCTGATCCTCGCCACCGAGTCGGACGGTCGGAAGACCTACTCGCTCACCGAAGAGGGCCGCGAGGTCGCCGGTGCCGAGACCGATCGCACCGCCCCCTGGGAAGCATCCGGACCGCGTGAGAACCTGCGCACCGGCGCCCTCCCGAAGGCCGGCGTCGACCTCGCGCAGGCAGTCGCTCAGGTCGGTCGTTCGGGAAGCCCCGAGCAGGTGAAGGAAGCGGTCGACGTGCTCGACGAAGCACGCCGTAAGATCTTCTCCATCCTCGCCCAGGGCTGACGCAGCATTCGATCGACCGGGTGCCTGGGGCACGCCGGCGTCAAGGAGATTCCATGGCCGACGCCGGCGACATGCGTGCCCGCTACCGGAGGATCACGCGGTTCGCCGCGCGCTACCTGGTGCAGGCGTGGTGGTTCGAACTGTTCCTGCCCCGACTCGGGCTCGCGCGGATCTCGGCTCGCAACCGCACCAAGCGCCTGCAGAACATCGCACGGCGCTTCCACGGGCTCGCGGTCGACCTGGGTGGCCTGATGATCAAGGTCGGGCAGTTCATGTCGTCGCGTCTCGACGTGCTGCCGCCCGAGATCACGAAGGAGCTCGAGGGGCTGCAGGACGAGGTTCCCGCCGTACCCTTCGCCGAGATCCGCGCGCTGGCCGAGGCCGAGCTCGGGGTGTCGCTCGACCGGGCGTTCGCGTCGGTCGATCCGACGCCCCTGGCCGCAGCATCCCTCGGTCAGGCCCACCGCGCGACCCTCGCGTCGGGCGACGCGGAGGAGACCGGGCTCACCGGCGTCGTCCTCAAGATCCAGCGCCCGGGCATCGACCAGGTCGTCGACGTCGATCTGCGGGCACTGCGACAGGTCGCCCGATGGCTGAGCCGCGTGCGCCTCGTGTCCGACCGGGTCGACATGCACGCCCTCGTCGAGGAGTTCGCGCACACGAGCCTCGAGGAGATCGACTACCTCCACGAGGCGGCCAACTCCGAACGTTTCGCGAACGACTTCGCCGGCGACGGGCGCGTCACGGTGCCCGAGATCGTCTGGGAGCGCACCACCCGTCGCGTGCTCACCCTCGAAGACGTCACCGCGATCAAGATCACCGACGTCGACGCACTGCGCGCCGCCGGCATCGACCCCGCCGAGGTCGCGATCGAGTTCGCCTCGGTCATGTTCGATCAGCTGTTCGCGGACGGGTTCTTCCACGCCGATCCGCACCCCGGCAACATCTTCGTCACCCCGAACGCGCCCGACCCGACGACGGGTCGCGCCTGGCACCTCACCTTCATCGACTTCGGCATGATGGGCGAGGTTCCCGAAGGGCTCCGCCGCGGACTCCGGCGCCTGCTCATCGCCGCCGCCTCCCGTGACGGCAAGGGCCTCGTCGACGGCATCCGCGACGTCGGCGTGCTGCTGCCTTCGGCCGACACCGCCGAACTCGAGCGCGCGATGACCCAGCTCTTCGCCCGGTTCGGGGGAATGGGCTTCGCCGAGCTGCAGGAGGTCGACCCGCGGGAGTTCCGCGCGTTCGCCGTCGAGTTCGGTGACGTGGTGAGGTCGCTGCCGTTCCAGCTGCCGGAGAACTTCCTCCTCATCATCCGCGCGATGTCTCTCGTCTCGGGCAACTGCAGCGCACTCGACCCCGCCTTCAACATCTGGGACGCCGTCGAACCCTACGCGAACCGCCTGATCCGCGAAGAGGGCGGCAACGTGGTGCAGGGCTTCGCGAAAGAGGCGGTGTCTCTCGCCGGACTCGCCGCCCGTCTTCCGCGGAGGTTCGACGATCTCGCGACCCGCATCGAAGACGGCCGCATCGCGGTCCAGACCCCGAAGCTCGATCGGCGCATCGGCTCGCTCGAACGCATGGGGCGGCGCATCGTCTCGGCCGTGCTCTTCGCGGCCCTCCTCATCGCCGGTGCCGTGCTGCGGGTCGACGACGCCGCATTCGGCACGGTACTGATGTCGATCTCGCTCGTCCCGCTCCTGCATGCCCTCTTCGCCGGATTCACGAACCGACGCGGCCCGAGCTGAGCGGATCGCTCAGCGGAACGCTCCCACCTGGTCCTCGAACGCCACGGTCCCGGCCGCCGCGACGTCTCCGGTGTGCGCGGTGGTGACCGGGGTCCCCGTCTCACCCGGAACGCCGAAGGGGCGCCGACATGATGTCGGCGCCCCTTCGGCGTTCAGCGGTTCTGAAAGATCAGTACCAGCCCACGGACTGCGACTGGCCCCACGCGCCGCACGGGGTGCCGTAGCGGCCCGAGATGTAGCCGAGGCCCCACGAGATCTGCGTGGCGGCGTTGGTCTGCCAGTCGGCGCCGGCGCTCGACATCTTGCTGCCGGGAAGCGCCTGGGGGATGCCGTACGCACCGCTGGAGCGGTTCATGGCCTGGTAGTTCCAGCCCGACTCCTTGTTCCAGAGCGAGACGAGGCACGAGTACTGGTCGTCGCCCCAGCCGCGCGCCTGAACCATGACGTAGGCGGTCGCCTTCGCGCCCTCGGGGCTGTTGTCGCCGCCGGTGCCGCCCGACGGGATCGGAGCGGCGGGCGCCGATGCCGACGACGAGCCGGTCGATGCCGACGACGAGGACGACGAGGACGACGTCGAGACGGGGGCGGATGCTGCGGCCTCGGCCGCTTCCGCGGCGGCGGCCTCTGCCTCGAGGCGCGCCTGCTCGGCGGCGGCCTCTTCTTCGGCCTTCTTCGCCGCGGCGCCGTCGAGGCTTCCGCGGAGCTGGTTCACGCGGGAGTCGACCGAGGCGATGAGGGCGGTGACCTCTTCGGTGATCGAGGGGACGAGGGGTGCCGGCAGCGCGTCGGCGGCGTCGAGGCGCGCGGCGGCCTCTTCGAGGGCGGCGGTGTCGACCGACGTGTCGGGCTCGCCGATGTCGAGACCCGAGGCGGCGATGTCGGCCTGCACGCTCGCGGCGGCGGAAGTAACCGATGCGGCCGCCTCGACGGCTTCGTCGGCGGCCACGGTCTCTTCGGGGACGGCGGCGGCGACGGTCGCCGTGAGCGGCGCCGAGTAGGTGGAGTACGACACGAGCGAGAAGGTCGGCGTCGATGCTCCCGCCTCCGCCTGGGCCGGAGCCGACGGGGCGGTCGAGGCGAACGCTGCGGCGGCGACGATGCCGAACGCGAGTCCCGAAGCGACGACCGCGCGGCGGTTGTGCGAGCGGCGATCGGCGGCGCGGCGGGTGCGGCGGGTGGCGGTGGACGGCGTGTTCGAGTGCATAAAACCAGTTCCGTATGGGGGCTCCGCGCGCGTCGCGCGGCGTGCAGCATCCGTTCTCGCGGACACAAATCCGAGAGTCTGGCACGCCCTTCCTGGGCGGTTCCTGGACGTCGCGCGCAAGAAAGGCCAGATCAGGGGCCGCGCGACACCCTCATCGGCGTCGGGCGTACCCTGTGGACGTGCCCGAATCGTCCCCGCCGCAGACCGCGCGGGCACAGCTCGCCGCCCTCGCCGCGCACGCCGATCGCCCGCTCGTCGAGGGCCTTCCGAAGGTCATCGATCCGCGCCCCGCGGCGGTGCTCATGCTCTTCGGAGTGCTCGACGCGTTGCCTAGCGATCACGACGCGCAGGCCCGTGCCGTTTCGCGCGATCTCGACGTGCTGCTTCTCTCACGGGCCGCCACGCTGCGCGCGCACCCCGGTCAGGTCGCGTTTCCGGGCGGCCGGGTCGACCCCGGCGACGAGAGCGTCGTCGCGGCGGCGCTGCGCGAGGCGGAGGAGGAGACGGGCCTGGATCCGGCCGGCGTCGAGGTGCTCGGCACGCTCGGTCGCGTCCCTCTCGAGTTCTCACGACACCTCGTGACCCCCGTGCTCGCGTGGTGGCGGCATCCGTCGCCCGTCCGAGTGGTGGACGTGGCCGAATCGGCCGACGTCTTCCGCGCGCCGGTCGCCGACCTCCTCGACCCCGCCCGTCGAGGATCGACGGTGATCCGCCGCGACGGTCACGAGTGGCGAGGGCCGGCGTTCCTCGTTCCGCATGACAGCGGCGATCACCTGGTGTGGGGCTTCACCGCCATGCTTCTCGACGGGTTGTTCGACCGTCTCGGCTGGACCGAACCGTGGGATGCGGCGAAGGAACTGCCGCTCGAGCTCCCGTCCTGAGGAACATCGCGGTCGACCGGGGCGTTCTGGTACCGTAGAAAGTCACTCTCGTGACTCGTTTGGCATGTCTGCGATCGGGTCACGGTGACAGAACGACAATCCGCTTTGCTTCGGCACGTACTCGCGCGCGTCGGAGCCCGACACCCAACCCTCTAGGACAACCCACTACATGACTACCGCAACGACCGCCCCGGCCACCAAGCAGGTCGCGATCAACGACATCGGATCTGCTGAAGACTTCCTGGCCGCGGTCGAACTGACCCTGAAGTTCTTCAACGACGGCGACCTCATCGAAGGAACCGTCGTGAAGATCGACCGCGACGAGGTGCTCCTCGACGTCGGTTACAAGACCGAGGGTGTCATCCCCTCGCGCGAACTTTCCATCAAGCACGACGTCGACCCGAACGAGGTCGTCAACGTCGGCGACCACGTCGAGGCCCTCGTTCTCCAGAAGGAGGACAAGGAAGGCCGTCTGATCCTGTCGAAGAAGCGCGCTCAGTACGAGCGTGCCTGGGGCGACGTGGAGAAGATCAAGGAGACCGACGGTGTCGTCACCGGTTCGGTCATCGAGGTCGTCAAGGGTGGCCTCATCGTCGACATCGGCCTCCGCGGCTTCCTCCCGGCGTCGCTCATCGAGCTGCGTCGCGTCCGCGATCTGACGCCGTACCTCGGCCAGGAGATCGAGGCGAAGATCCTCGAGCTCGACAAGAACCGCAACAACGTCGTGCTCTCGCGCCGCGCCCTGCTCGAGCAGACGCAGTCCGAGTCGCGCACCACGTTCCTCAACAACCTCCACAAGGGCCAGGTCCGCAAGGGCACGGTCTCGTCGATCGTCAACTTCGGTGCGTTCGTCGACCTGGGTGGCGTCGACGGTCTGGTTCACGTCTCCGAGCTCTCGTGGAAGCACATCGAGCACGCGTCCGAGGTCGTCGAGGTTGGCCAGGAGGTCACCGTCGAGATCCTCGAGGTCGACCTCGACCGCGAGCGCGTATCGCTCTCGCTCAAGGCGACGCAGGAAGACCCGTGGCAGGTGTTCGCCCGTACCCACGCGATCGGTCAGATCGCGCCGGGCAAGGTCACCAAGCTCGTTCCGTTCGGTGCGTTCGTCCGCGTCGCCGACGGCATCGAGGGCCTCGTGCACATCTCGGAGCTCTCCGGCAAGCACGTCGAGCTCGCGGAGCAGGTCGTCTCGGTCGGCGAAGAGGTCTTCGTCAAGGTCATCGACATTGACCTCGAGCGTCGCCGCATCTCGCTGTCGCTCAAGCAGGCCAACGAGTCGGTCGACCCCAACGGCACCGAGTTCGACCCGGCCCTGTACGGCATGGTCACCGAGTACGACGAGCTCGGCGAGTACAAGTACCCCGAGGGCTTCGACCCGACGTCGGGTGTCTGGCTCGAGGGCTTCGACGAGCAGCGCGAGAAGTGGGAGCAGGACTACGCGGCTGCCCAGGCTCGCTGGGAGTCGCACAAGGCTGCGGTCGCCAAGGCGATCGAGGCCGAGGCCAACGCCCCCGCGTCGACCGGCACCGACTTCGGCGCCGGCACCGGCTCGTCGTTCACGTCGGAGTCGTCCTCGGCCGGCACCCTGGCCGACGACGAGGCCCTCGCCGCACTGCGCGAGCGTCTCTCCAGCCGCTGAGCTGAATCATCACGCTGAAGCGGGTCGGAACCTCCGGGTTCCGGCCCGCTTTCGTGTTTCCGCACGTCGCCGAGCGGATGCTGCCGGCGCTGCGGAACCGGAGTGCGGGTGGTCGCCGGTCGCGTCGATGATGCCGAAGGCGTCGCACGTGGTGGTGCCCTCGGTGCCAACCGGGTGAGTTCGGCTACCGTGGGATCATGAACGCCCGCATCCCCCTCGTGGTCACGACCGTCGCCTGCGCCATCCTGTTCTTCTCGATCGCGGCCGTCTTCGCGCTCGTGATCGCGAGCCTGGTCACGGGGGGTCCGATCGACTTCCTCGGCGGCCCCGAGATCGCGGACGCCTCGGGCGCCGTCGCGCTGGTCCTCGCCGCCTGACGCCTGACTGACCGGCTTGACCGGGGAGCGGCGGTCGCGATGTGCGGGTGCCGCGGTGGTGGCGGTCGGTGCGCTGCGGAGGCACTGACGGTCGTGTCGGCGGTCGCGCGTACGCTCTCGCCGTGCCCGAATGCCTCGTCGACGGATGCTGCGCGCCCACCGCGCACGATGCTCCGGTCGCTCTCTGCGACCGGCACCTCGCGGCGGCCGCCGACTGGTCGGCGCGCGAGCAGGGCATGACCGACTTGCTGCCCTCACCGTGCCGCATCTGCGGATCGCGACTCGGGGTGCGCTGGCCGAGCGGCTGGCTGTGCGCCGTGTGCGAGTGGCGACACGGCGACATCGTCGACGGTGAGCTTCCCCCTCCGCGGATCGACGTCGTGTACTACCTGCGCTACGACGACCGGGTGAAGATCGGCACGACGGCGAACCCCCGCCGGCGACTCGCGGCGATCCGGCACGACGAGCTCCTGGCGTTCGAGAGAGGCGACCGCGCCCTCGAGCGACGCCGCCACGCGCAGTTCGCTGCGGACCGGTGGCCTCGTACGGAGTGGTTCCGGTTGTCGCGCGACGTGCGGGCGCACGTCGACGCCGTCGCCGCGGGCATCGCCGATCCCTGGGCGCTCTACACCCGGTGGACGAGCGAGGCACTCGCGCTCCGCGGGTGACCACGCTGCGCCCGGCGCGCTCGCTAGAGTGAGCGCGTGAGCGACACCCGAGCGGCCTCAGCGACCCGCCCCGAAGCCCCCGCACGCGCCGGGCTGGTGCTCACGGCACTGATCCTCGGTGCACTGGTGTGCAACATCAACCTCGCCGCGGCGAACATCGCGCTCCCCGACATCGGGCGCACGTTCGGCGCCGGCCAGGTCTCGCTCAACATCGTGGGCCTGGGGTGTTCGCTGGGGCTGGCCATGTCGGTGCTCTATTTCGGCGCCCTGGCCGACCGGTACGGACGCAAGCAGCTGCTCATGCTCGGCTTGGCCCTCACCGTCATCGCCAGCCTGTGCTCAGCCTTCTCGCCCTCGGTCGAACTCCTCATCGCCTCCCGCGTGTTCACCGGTATCGCGGCGGGCCTGGCCTTCCCGACCACCCTCTCTCTCATCACAGCGCTCTGGTCCAACGGCCCGCGACGCACCCGCGCGATCGCGCTGTGGTCGGGCGTCAGCGCCATGGCATCGATCGTCGGCTCGGTGCTGGCGGGTCTGCTGCTCTCCGTCTTCTGGTGGGGGTCGGCGTTCCTCATCGCCGTGCCGATCGCGGCCGCGGCACTCGTTCTGGTCGCCGCGTTCGTGCCCGGCCATGTGGCGGAGTCGCGAGACCCCGTCGATCACCTCGGCGGCATCCTCGCGACCGTGGCGATCGCGGCGATCGTGCTCGGCGTCGGCACGGTCTTCGCGCCGGGTCAGCATCTGATCGGTGGAGTGACGCTCGGTGTCGGTGTGGTGCTGCTGGTCGTCTTCCTCGTGCGCCAGGCGCGGGAGAAGCATCCGCTCTACGATCTCCGCGTCGCGCGGCGCCGCATGTTCTGGGTCCCCGCGACCGCCGGCACGATCGTCTTCGGGTCGCTCATGGGGGCGATGTTCGTCGGACAGCAGTATCTGCAGAACATCCTCGGCTACTCGACCCTGCAGGCGGGTCTGGCCGTCGTGCCCGCCGCGGTCGGACTCCTCCTGTTCGCCCCGATGTCGGCCCGCCTGCTCACCCGGCGCGGATCGCGCACCACCATGCTGCTCGGCTACGCCCTCGTCTTCGTGGGGTTCCTCACGACCCTCCTGTGGAATCCGTCGACGGCGTACTGGCTGGTCGGCCTCGGCTTCTTCGCGATCGGCAGCGGCGCTGCCTTCGCCATGACGCCGGCGTCGCGGGCCCTCACCGAGAGCACCCCCGTGCACCGCGTCGGGATGGCGTCCGCGACATCCGACCTGCAACGCGACCTGGGCGGGTCGATCATGCAGGCACTGCTCGGCGCGATCCTCGCGGCCGGGTTCGCCGCCTCGTTCGGGCGACAGATATCGGCGTCGGCCGAAGCATCCACGATCTCCGACACGGTCACCCAGGCGTTGCAGGCATCGTACGGCTCGGCGCTCCGCGTGGCCGATCAGTTCCCGCAGTACCGCGACGAGATCCTCTCCGGTGCCACCCAGAGCCTCGTCACCGGCGCCTGGGGCGCCTACCTGGTCGGAGCGGTGGCCGTGCTCGTCGGGGGAGTGATCGTGTGGTTCCGTCTCCCGTCGTTCGCGCGCGAGCAGGAGTTGATCGCGCAGTACGCGCGGGAGGACGCATCCTGACGCACGAGACGCGTGCCGAGCGGATGCGCCGGTCCGCGCACCGCGCGCGATAATCTCAGCGCATGGCCTGGTTGTCGGAGAGCGAGCGGCGTGCACGCAAGCGCGATGACACCAGCGACCGCTCGATCCTGCTGAACCAGACCCTGCTCAGCGGCGTCGGCCTGGTCGCCATGGGCGTGGCGATCCTCATCGGGCAGGTCGTCGACAGCACGACCTTCGTCCTCGGCGCCACCCTGCTGTTCAGCGCGACGGCGGCGGCGATTCTGGTCCCGTGGCACCGCCTGCCGTTCTGGGTCGTAGCCGTGCTCCCGGTCGCCGACATCGTCGCGCTCGCGCTCCTGCGGTACAGCGCGCCGAACGGGGGCATCGGTCTCCTCTGGGCCTTCCCCGCGATGTGGATCGGTGCGGCCTTCGGTGTCGTCGGTGTCGTCGGTGGCACTCTGCTCGTGTCGGCGCTGTTCTGGCTCACGATGGCGATCGACCCGACGCAGGAGTTCACCGTCACGACGGTGCTTCTCCCGCTCGTGGTGGGCGCGCTGGCGATCATCTCCTTCCTGGGTGCCCGTCGCGCCGATGCGCAGCGGCAGCTCCTCGAAAAGCAATCCCGGCATCTCGGGCGCTCGGTCGACCGCGCGCGCCGCCAGGAGGATCTCGTCACGGAGGTGCTCGATGCCGTCGACTTCGGCGTGATCCGCATCACCCCCGAGGGGGAGCTCGTCGTCACCAATGAGGCGCATGCCCAGCTCCAGGGCGGGGCGTCCGACGATGCCGCGGGGGCCGTGGCGTACGCAGCCGACGGGGTCACCCCGCTCGACGCGTCCGACGTTCCGTTCGCGCGCGCCCGCGACGGTGACACCTTCGAGAACCAGGTGGTGTGGTACGGCGAGCCCGGTTCGGGGCGACGCGCGCTCACGGTCACGGCTCGGCGTCTCACCGAGATCGACGGGACGAACGCGGGGGTGATCGTCGTCTCGCGCGACGTGACCGCCGAGGAACAGGCACTGCGCGCTCGTGAGGATCTCGTCGCCTCGGTGTCGCACGAGTTGCGCACCCCGCTCACGTCGATCATCGGGTACCTCGAGCTGGCGCTCGATCGCGACGACCTCTCCGGCGATTCGCGGCACGATCTCGAAGTCGCCGAGCGGAACGCAGCACGCCTGCTCGACCTCGTGGCCGACATCCTCTCGGTGTCGTCGCTCGCGCGCCCGGGCGGCGGTGTCACGCTCGATCCCGCCCCGGCCGATGTGGCGGCGATCGTGCACGCGTCGGTCGAGGCGGAGCTGCCGAAGGCGGCCGACCGTCGCATCTCGATCGACACGACCTTCGTCGCCTCGACCTTCGCCGTCGTCGACGCGCAGCGCATCCGCCAGGTCATCGACAACCTGATCGACAACGCGGTGAAGTACAACGTCGACGGAGGCAAGGTCTTCGTCGAGGTCTCAGGAGACGACGACCGGGTGCGGATCGCGGTCCGCGACGACGGCCCCGGCATCTCCGAGGGCGAGCGTTCCCGCCTGTTCGAACGGTTCTTCCGCTCCGACGCGGTGCGCAACTCCACGACGCACGGCAGCGGCTTGGGGCTGGCGATCAGCGAAGACATCGTCCAGCGTCACGGCGGCGAGATCTCTGTCGACACGCGCCTGGGCGAGGGGGCCACCTTCACGGTCTGGCTCCCCACGACGAGGGAGCCCGTCACGTGACACTGGACAACTTCACCGTCTCGCTCGCCGCCGCTGTCGTCATCATCGTCTCCGGGGTCATGTACCTCGTCGAGACGCTGATGCGAAAAGACGGCCTCTCGGGTCGGCTGTGGGCCGTCGCATTCCTCTCCGGCATCCTCACCGTGCTCAGCTACCTCGTCTGGGCGGCCGCACCCGACGCGTACCTCGCCGTGGCGGTGGGCAATGCCGGGTTCGTCGCCAGCGCGGGTTTCATCTGGCTCGGCTGCCGAGCCTTCAACGACCGCAGCCTGCGGTGGTCGGGCGGGGTGGTGGCGGTTCTGGTGCTGATCGCGGGTCTCGCGGTGGTGCTGGCCGGCCCCGACGGCGGGGACTGGGCGGGCGCGGTGCCGCTTTTCACCGGCACCGGTGCCATGGCTCTCCTGGGTGCGATCGAGTCGAGGAGAGGGGCGATCGGG
Source organism: Microbacterium sp. Gd 4-13 (assembly GCF_003095395.1). Taxonomy (GTDB): domain Bacteria; phylum Actinomycetota; class Actinomycetes; order Actinomycetales; family Microbacteriaceae; genus Microbacterium. Next base: position 976,405 of record NZ_QEIJ01000001.1, on the reverse strand, counting down.
CGACGGTGGAGCTCGCTGGGTCTGACCGTGGTCCTCGGGATCGAGGCCGTATGGTTCACCGCGCGCACGCTGGCCTTCGTCGTCTACGGACCCGACAGCGACGTGTTCGCCACCTTCTTCAACACGATCGTGTCGTCGTTCCTCACCATCGCGCTCACCATCGTGGCGGTGGTCGTGACCTCGGTGCTCCGCGCGAGCGAATCGAATCTGCGCGGTCAGCCCGACGTCTACACGCTGAGCCTCGGCATCGACGGAGTGCTTCTTCCCGCATCCTTCCGCTCGGCGACCACGACGCTGATCGACCGCGCCTCGAGCCAGAGCGAGACCATCTGCGTCGTGTCGGTGCGGATCGACGATCTGGGGCGCATCGCGACGGCCTTCGGCCCGGCGGAGGCCGAACAGGTGGCCGCGTCGTGGCGGGCGGGAGTGCGGCAGTACGCTCCCACCGCCGCGATGGTCGGCGAAGGCGAGAGCGGGAGCCTGCTGATCGCGTTCCTCACCGCGTCGTTCTCCGACGTCCGTCGCATGGCGAGCATCCTGCACCGTCGCCTCCTCGACGATTTCGGTGCGCTGGGCATCTCGGTGGTGCCCGTCGTGGGAGTCGGGATCGCCCTCACCGACCGGCTCGGCTACGACTTCGCGGCGCTGGTGAACGGCGCCGATCAGGCCGCCGCGCGCTCGGTCACGAGCCCCGACGCCTCGGTGATCATCGCCGAAGGGTGACGGCGGCGGGCGCGAGGTCAGTCTTCGAGGCGGTCGGCGAGCAGGGCGTCGACGCGAGCGCGCAGGTCGCGCGGGCGGAACGGTTTGGTGAGGTAGTCGTCGGCACCGGCTTCGCGACCGAGTCGCGCGTGCTCCTCGTCGGCCCGAGCCGTCACCATGACGATGCGTGTGTCGCTGAACGCGCGAATGCGGCGCGCCGTCTCGAATCCGTCGATGCCGGGCATGCTGACGTCGAGGGTCGTGAGCACCGGATGGTGCTCACGCACCTTCTCGATCCCCTCGAGGCCGCCGGTGGCGGTATGCACGTCGAAGCCGGATCCTCGCAGGACAGCGGAGATGAGCGAGCGGATGTCGGCATCGTCTTCGATGATGACCGCGACGCGGGGGCTGGGCATCGGGTACCTCTGGTCTCCGCCCGTCCGGGCGGCGTGCAGTTTCTGACCGAGCGTAACGTACATCGGCTTTCTCGATCGCGGCGTCCGTCGTGGCATCCTCGGAGGATGCCCTTGATCGCGCTCACCGGCGGCATCGCCTCGGGAAAATCGACCGTCGCCTCTCGGCTCGCCGCACACGGCGCCGTCGTGGTCGACGCGGACGCCGTGGTCCGCGACGTGCAGTCGCCCGGATCCCCGGTGCTGCGCGAGATTGAGGACGCCTTCGGAGAGCGGATGCTGCGCTCCGACGGAACGCTTGACCGTGCGGCGCTCGGAGCGGTCGTCTTCGGCGACCCCGGTCGACTCGCGCAGCTCAACGCGATCGTGCACCCGGCGGTGCGGGAGGAGTCGCAGCGCCGGTTCCGTGAGGCGGCTGCCGCCGACCCGCGGGCGGTCGTCGTGTACGACGTGCCGCTCCTGGCCGAGACGCGCGCCTCGGATCCGTGGGATCTCGTCGTGGTCGCCCACGCGCCGGTCGAGGTGCGCGTGTCGCGCCTGCGCGAGCACCGGGGGATGAGCGAGGCCGACGCGCGCGCCCGCATCGCCGCCCAGGCGTCGGACGCGGAGCGACTGCGTCTCGCGGATGTCGTCATCGACACCGACGGACCACTCGCGCAGACCGAGGCGCAGGCCGACGAACTCTGGAAGCGACTGACCGCCGAGGCCTAAGTCCGCCCCGGGTGTCGGTGGCCCGGCCTACGCTGGAATCATGCAGGCCACCCGTTCCGTCCGCCCCTTCGAGGTCGTCAGCGAATACGTCCCTTCCGGCGACCAGCCGCAGGCCATCGCCCAACTCGCCGCGCGCATCAACGCGGGCGAGACCGACGTCGTCCTCCTCGGTGCCACCGGTACCGGTAAGTCCGCGACCACGGCCTGGCTCGTCGAGGCCGTGCAGCGACCCACGCTCGTGCTCGCGCACAACAAGACGCTCGCCGCACAGCTCGCCAACGAGTTCCGCGAGCTCATGCCGAACAACGCGGTCGAGTACTTCGTCTCGTACTACGACTACTACCAGCCCGAGGCCTACGTGCCGCAGACCGATACCTTCATCGAGAAAGACTCCTCGGTCAACGCCGAGGTCGAGCGCCTGCGCCACTCGACGACGAACTCGCTGCTCTCGCGGCGCGACGTGATCGTGGTCTCGACGGTGTCGTGCATCTACGGCCTCGGTGCGCCCGAAGAGTACCTCCGCGCCATGGTCGCCCTGCAGGTGGGGGAGCGCTACGACCGCGACGCCCTCATCCGCAAGTTCATCTCGATGCAGTACAACCGCAACGACGTCGACTTCTCGCGAGGCAACTTCCGGGTGCGCGGCGACACGATCGAGATCATTCCGGTCTACGAGGAGTACGCGATCCGCATCGAGATGTTCGGTGACGAGATCGAAGCGCTCTACATGCTGCACCCGCTCACCGGCGATATCGCGCAGAAGATGGACTCCGTGCCGATCTTCCCGGCGTCGCACTACGTCGCCGGCACCGACAAGGTGCAGCGCGCGATCGGCACGATCGAAGACGAGCTCGCCGAGAGGCTGAAAGAGTTCGAGCGCCAGGGCAAGCTGCTCGAGGCGCAGCGGCTGCGCATGCGCACGACGTTCGACCTCGAGATGCTGCAGCAGCTCGGCTTCTGCTCCGGTATCGAGAACTATTCCCGTCACCTCGACGCGCGCCCGCCGGGTGCTCCGCCGCACACCCTGCTCGACTTCTTCCCCGACGACTTCCTGCTCGTGATCGACGAGTCGCACGTGACCGTGCCGCAGATCGGCGCCATGTACGAGGGCGACGCGTCACGAAAGCGCACGCTGGTCGAGCACGGCTTCCGCCTCCCCAGCGCCATGGACAACCGCCCGCTGCGGTGGGACGAATTCAAAGAGCGCATCGGCCAGGCGGTCTACCTCTCGGCGACCCCGGGCCGTTACGAGATGGGGATCGCCGACGGCGTTGTCGAGCAGATCATCCGACCGACGGGACTCGTCGATCCGCAGATCGTCCTGAAGCCATCGAAGGGTCAGATCGACGACCTGCTCGAGCAGATCCGCATCCGCGTCGAGCGCGACGAGCGCGTGCTCGTCACGACGCTGACGAAGAAGATGTCCGAGGAGCTCACCGACTTCCTCGGCGAGCACGGTGTGCGCGTGCGCTACCTGCACTCCGACGTCGACACGCTGCGTCGTGTCGAGCTGCTCACCGAGCTGCGCGCCGGTGTCTACGACGTGCTGGTGGGCATCAACCTGCTGCGCGAGGGCCTCGACCTCCCCGAGGTCTCTCTCGTGGCCATTCTCGACGCCGATAAGGAGGGGTTCCTCCGCAGCGGCACGTCGCTCATCCAGACGATCGGCCGTGCGGCGCGAAACGTCTCGGGCGAGGTGCATATGTACGCCGACCGCATGACCGACTCGATGACGAAGGCGATCGAAGAAACCGAGCGCCGTCGCGACATCCAGATCGCCTACAACCTCGAGCGCGGCATCGATCCGCAGCCGCTGCGCAAGAAGCTCGCTGACATCACCGATGTGCTCGCTCGAGAGGCGTCAGACACTCAGGAGCTCCTCTCGGGGCGGGCGTCGGCGCGCAACAAATCCGGTAAGGGCAAGTCGCCGACACCGCAGCTGCGGCGCACGGGGATCGCGGCGGAAGGCGCCAATCAGCTCGAGGCGACGATCGAAGACCTGTCGAACCAGATGCTGGCGGCAGCCGCCGAGCTCAAATTCGAGCTGGCCGGTCGACTCCGCGACGAGGTCCAAGACCTCAAGAAGGAGCTCCGGGCGATGGAGAGGGCCGGGCACGCCTGACGATCAGGGGCAGTGCATCAGCGGTTTCGGCCCGGAGCGGTCGAACGTGTGCTCGGTCATGGCGTGGCCGCAGAGCGGGCACGGGCGGCCCGTTCGCACGGGCTCCGGTGTCGTCTCGTAGGGTCCGACCGACGCGGGGCCGGCGACGCGGATGAGCTTCGCGTTGAGGTAGTTGTACCAGCCGCCCGCCGCGCGGACTCGGTCCTTCCGCGACGGACCCTCCGGATCACTGTGTGCCATGATGGTTAGTGTACTAACTAATCGGAGGAGCCAGGCGATGGATGCCGACGAGATGCTCAAACTCGACAACCAGCTGTGCTTCGCGATCGTCACGGCCGCCCGCAACGTCGTGTCGATCTACCGTCCCGTGCTCGAACCGCTCGGCCTGACGCACCCGCAGTACCTCGTGATGCTCGCGCTCTGGGAGGGGTCGCCCCGATCCCTGGGGGACCTCGCCGCCGAACTCGCGATGGAGCCCGCGACGCTCTCACCCCTGGTGAAACGGCTCGAGGCCCAGGGGCGGGTCGCGCGCACGCGTCGCGGCGACGACGAGCGCGTGCTCGACATCTCCCTCACCGTGGAGGGGCAGGCGCTGCGCGAGCAGGCGCTCGAGGTGCCCGGCCGCATCATGCGGAGCGTCGGGATGGATGCGCCGCAGCTCGCCGCGGTGCGCGACGGGCTCGCACCGTTCGCGGGTCGGCGCTGACCCGCGCGTCCCGCCCGAGCGGAGCCGGTGTCGGGGGCCACGCCTAAGCTTGTCGGGTGCCCATCGTCCCCGTCGCCCTGCCCGGAAACAACAGCGGAAAGCTCAGCGTCCGCGGTGCCCGCGTCCATAACCTCAAGAACGTCGACCTCGACATCCCGCGCGATGCGCTGGTCGTCTTCACGGGTCTGTCGGGCTCGGGAAAATCGAGTCTCGCCTTCGACACGATCTTCGCGGAGGGTCAGCGTCGCTACGTCGAATCGCTGAGCTCCTACGCGCGTCAGTTCCTCGGTCAGGTCGACCGACCCGACGTCGACTTCATCGAGGGGCTCAGCCCCGCGGTGTCGATCGACCAGAAGTCGACCAACCGCAACCCCCGCTCGACCGTCGGCACGATCACCGAGATCCACGACTACATGCGTCTGCTGTGGGCGCGCATCGGCGTCGCGCACTGCCCCGAGTGCGGGGCGGAGATCCAGCGACAGACGGTGCAGCAGATCGCCGACCAGCTGATGGAGCTTCCCGAGCGCACCCGGTACCAGATCGTGGCGCCGGTCGTCTCGCAGAAGAAGGGGGAGTTCGTCGACCTCTTCCAGGAGCTCAGCGCGAAGGGCTACGCCCGCGCCGTCGTCGACGGCGACCTGATCCAGCTCGCCGAGCCGCCGAAGCTCAAGAAGAGCTACAAGCACGACATCGCCGTGGTGGTCGATCGACTGGTCGCCAGCCCCGACATCCTCGGCCGCGTCACCGACTCGGTCGAGACCGCGCTCGGACTGGCCGGCGGCATCATGCAGGTCAACTTCGTCGACGGTGAGGGCGACGACGCGTGGCAGTCGTTCTCCGAGAAGCTCGCGTGCCCGAACGGGCACCCGGTGCAGCTGACCGAGATCGAACCGCGCACCTTCTCGTTCAACGCCCCCTTCGGTGCGTGCCCGGCGTGCTCCGGCCTGGGCACCCGCATGTCGGTCGACGTCGACCTCATGCTCGGCGACGAAGACCTCTCGATCAGCGAGGGAGTCATCATCCCGTGGACGACGCAGGGCAAGGGGCTCTTCCAGTACTACGAGCGCCTGCTCGAGGGCCTCGCCCGCGACCTCGCGTTCTCGCTCGACACGCCATGGCGACAGCTTCCCGTCGACATCCGCGAGGCGGTGCTGCGCGGTGAGGACTACAAGGTCACCGTGAAGTGGAAGAACCGCTACGGACGCGAGGTGCGCTACGCCTCGGGGTTCGAGGGCGTCGTGCCCTACATCGAGCGTCAGTACCTGCAGGCCGAGTCCGACACGCAGCGCCAGCGCTGGTCGGAGTACCTCCGCGAAGTGCCGTGCCCGGTCTGCGAGGGCGCGCGTCTCAAGCCCGAGGTGCTCGCCGTCACGGTGCACGGCAAGTCGATCGCGGATGCGTCGTGGCTGAGCCTCGCCGACGCGCAACGTTTCTTCGCCGAGCTCGAACTGACCCCGCGTGAGGCGCAGATCGCCGCCCAGGTGCTCCGCGAGATCCGCGCGCGGCTCGACTTCCTGCTGCAGGTCGGTCTCACCTATCTGAGCCTCAGCCGATCGGCGGGCTCGCTCTCGGGCGGCGAGGCGCAGCGCATCCGACTCGCGACCCAGATCGGGTCGGGACTGACCGGCGTGCTCTACGTGCTCGACGAGCCGTCGATCGGCCTCCACCAGCGCGACAACCGACGCCTCATCGAGACGCTGATCACCCTGCGCGATCTCGGCAACACCCTGATCGTCGTCGAGCACGACGAGGAGACCGTCCACGCGGCCGACTGGATCGTCGACATCGGCCCGCGCGCCGGCGTCGACGGTGGCAACGTCGTGCACTCCGGCCCGCTCGCGCAGCTACTGGAGGAGAAGGACTCGCTGACGGGCGACTACCTCTCCGGTCGGCGCGAGATCGCCGTGCCGAAGAAGCGGCGCAAGATCGACAAGCAGCGCCAGGTCACGGTCGTCGGCGCGCGGGCGAACAACCTGCAGAACGTCACCGCGAGCTTCCCGCTGGGTGTGCTCACCGCCGTCACCGGGGTGAGCGGATCGGGCAAGTCGACCCTCGTGAATGGCATCCTGTACGAGGTGCTCGCCACCAAGCTCAACGGCGCACGGCGCGTGGCCGGCAAGCACACGCGGGTGACGGGGCTCGACAACCTCGACAAGGTCGTGCACGTCGACCAGGCGCCCATCGGGCGCACGCCGCGCTCGAACCCCGCCACGTACACCGGCGTGTTCGACCGCATCCGCAACCTCTTCGCCGAGACCCCCGAGGCCAAGGCGCGCGGTTACCTGACGGGTCGCTTCTCGTTCAACGTCAAGGGAGGCCGCTGCGAGGCCTGCTCGGGCGACGGCACGATCAAGATCGAGATGAACTTCCTGCCCGACGTCTACGTCGACTGCGAGGTGTGCCACGGCAAGAGGTACAACCGCGACACGCTCGCCGTGCACTACAAGGGCAAGAACATCGCCGAGGTGCTCGAGATGCCGATCGCGGAGGCTGCGGAGTTCTTCGAGCCCATCCAGGCGATCCATCGCTACCTGAAGACGCTGGTCGACGTCGGCCTCGGCTACGTCCGCCTCGGACAATCGGCGACCACTCTCTCGGGCGGCGAGGCGCAGCGCGTGAAGCTCGCGACCGAGCTCCAGCGCCGCACCAACGGGCGCTCGATCTACGTGCTCGACGAGCCGACGACCGGTCTGCACTTCGAAGACGTGCGCAAGCTCCTCGAGGTGCTCAACAGCCTCGTGGACAAGGGCAACACCGTCATCGTCATCGAGCACAACCTCGACGTGATCAAGTCGTCCGACTGGATCATCGACCTTGGACCCGAAGGCGGCTCCGGCGGCGGCACGATCGTCGCCACCGGCACCCCCGAGCAGGTCGCGAAGGTCGAGGCCAGCCACACCGGCCAGTTCCTCGCGGAGGTGCTCGGCGTCTCCGCGGTCGAGGCGCGTAAGGCGGGCTGATGGCGGCATCGCGAGAGCGGATGTCGCAGCTGCCCTACCGGCCGAACCCCGGCGAGATCCCCACGAACCCCGGCGTCTACCGGTTCCGCGATGCCGCCGGGCGGGTGCTCTACGTGGGCAAGGCCAAGAACCTGCGCGCCCGGCTGTCGAACTACTTCGCTCCGCTGCGGTCGCTGCACGAGCGCACGCGGCGCATGGTCACGACCGCAGCATCCGTGGAGTGGACCGTCGTCGCCAGCGACGTCGACTCGCTGCAGCTCGAGTACATGTGGATCAAGGAGTTCGATCCACCGTTCAACGTCCGCTACCGCGACGACAAGTCCTACCCGTTCATGGCGATCACGCTCGCCGACGAGGCGCCCCGTGTCATCGTCACCCGCAACCGCCGCATCCCCGGCGCGAAGTACTTCGGGCCCTACCCGAAGGTCTGGGCGGTGCACGAGACCATCGATCTGATGATCAAGGTCTTCCCGATCCGCACGTGCAGCGACTCGTCGTACAAGAAGGCGATGCAGAGCGGCCGTCCTTGCTTCCCGGGGCAGATCGGGCGCTGCGGCGGGCCGTGCTCGCACAAGGTGACCATCGAGGAGCACCGGGCGATCGTCGACGACTTTGTCGCTTTCATGGCCGGGGGAGACGAGCGGTTCGCCCGAGACCTCAACGCCAAGATGCGCGAGGCCGCCGCAGCGATGGACTACGAGTCGGCGGCGGTCTACCGTGACCGGCTGCAGGCGATCGAGGCGGTGCTGAAGAAGAGCGAGCTCGTGCTCACCGACGACGTCGACGTCGACCTGTTCGGCATCGCCGAAGACGAGCTCGCCGCCACGGTGCAGCACTTCGTGATCCGCGGCGGCCGCATCCGAGGCGTGCGCGCCTCGACGATCGAGAAGGAGATCGACATCTCGGGCGCCGACCTCGTCGACCAGGTGCTCCAGCGCACCTACGGCGACGCGGCGCCGGCCGACATCCCGCGCACGGTGCTCGTCCCGTCGCTGCCCGACGACGCCGCCGACATCGAGGCGTGGCTGCGCGAGCGGCGCGGCAAGCAGGTGGGCATCCAGGTCGCGCAGCGGGGCCAGAAGGCCGACCTCATGCGCACCGCGACGCTGAACGCGCAGCAGGCGCTGATGATCTTCAAGACCCGCCGCACGAGCGACTACGTCGCCCGCACCCAGGCGCTCACCGACCTGCAGCAGGCGCTCGACCTCACCGAGGCGCCACTGCGCATCGAGTGCTACGACGTGTCGCACCTGTCGGGCACCAACGTCGTCGCCTCGATGGTGGTTTTCGAGGACGGACTCCCGCGCAAAGACCAGTACCGCACGTTCGGCGTCCCCGAGACGACCGACGACACCGACTCGCTCTACCAGGTGCTCACGCGGCGGTTGGCCTACCTCGACAGGCCGGAGGAGATCGAGCCCCCCGCGCCCGAGCCGACCGCCGACGGCGAGGTCGTCACCGAACCGCCGAAGCGCAAGAGGTTCGCCTATCCGCCGCAGCTGCTCGTCGTCGACGGCGGCCAGCCGCAGGTCGCCGCCGCCGCGCGGGCCCTCAAGGACGCCGGTCACTCCGAGATCGCTCTGTGCGGAATCGCGAAGCGCCTCGAGGAGGTCTGGCTGCCGGGCGAGGACTACCCGGTGATCCTGCCGCGCACGAGCGAGGCGCTTTACCTGTTGCAGCGCCTCCGCGACGAGGCGCACCGCTTCGCCATCACCCACCAGCGCAAGCGACGCAAGCGCGACATCTCGAGCGTGCTGTCGGAGATCCCCGGCCTCGGCGACGCCCGCATCAAGGCCCTGCTGCGGCATTTCGGGTCGGTCACCGCGCTGCGCGCCGCCACGCCCGATGAGATCGCCGAGCTGCCGGGCATCGGCCCGAAGCTCGCCGACTCCATCCACAGCCACTTGGCTCGATAGGCTGGCTGTCTACGAGGAGTTGACATGACCGACCAGACACGCCGCGAGACCGGCGAGGTGCTGATCGTCACGGGCATGTCGGGGGCCGGCCGTTCGACGGTGGCCAACGCGCTCGAAGACCTCGATTGGTACGTCGTCGACAACCTGCCGCCCATGATGCTGCGCCCCCTGCTCGAGCTCACCGAGCTCGCCGCGGGTGCTGTCCCGCGCGTCGCGGTCGTGGTTGATGTGCGCGGGCGCGAGCTTTTCGGCGACCTCCCCGAGGTCATGCGCACTCTCCGGGCGGGGCGTCAGGTTCGCGTGGTGTTCCTGGATGCTGCCGACGACGTGCTCGTGCGGAGGTTCGAGTCGGTGAGGCGCCCCCACCCTCTCCAGCGCGACGGCACGATCCTCGACGGGATCCGACGCGAACGGGAGCGACTGGCGCCCGTGCGAGAGGCCGCCGACGTTCTCATCGACACCTCGTCGAACAACATCCACCAGCTGACGACCCGGGTGGTCGAGCTCTTCGGGGAGCAGGCCGCGGCCCGTCACACGGTGAATCTCATGAGCTTCGGGTTCAAGTACGGGCTGCCGACCGACGTCGACATGGTCGCCGACATGCGGTTCCTGCCCAATCCCTACTGGAACGACGAGTTGCGCGGCCTGACGGGCGAAGACGAGAGGGTGCGCGACTACGTGCTCGGCCAGCCCGGCGCTCACGAGTTCCTCGACGCGTACGCCGCCGCGCTCGCACCCGTGCTCGAGGGCTACCAGCACGAGAACAAGCGCCAGTCGGTCGTTGCGATCGGGTGCACGGGCGGTAAGCACCGTTCGGTCGCCATGGCGCGGGAACTCGCCGAACGACTCCGCTCGGTGCCGGGTGTGGCGGTCCGCGTCACGCACCGCGACCTCGGCCGCGAGTAGGCTGTTCCCTCGTTCCCCCGCCCTTTCCCCCGAGGAGTACCGTGCCGCTGACCGCCGACGTGAAGGCCGAACTCATCGCCGTCCGCGACCCCCGGCCTACGGCGCGCGTCGCCGAGCTGACGGCGTTGTTGCGATTCTCGGGAGGCCTGCACTCGATCGCGAACCGCGTCGCCGTGGAGGCCCAGCTCGACTCCGACGTCCTCGCGCGGCGCGCGGCCCGCGACCTCGTGGAGATCTACGGCGTGCGTCCCGAGCTCGTCCACGTGCAGGGCTCGGGCGGGCGCACGGGCGGTCACTATGCCGTGCGCGTCATCGAGTCGGGGGAGACCCTCGCCCGTCAGACGGGGCTGCTCGACCAGCGTCGCCGCCCCGTGCGCGGGCTCCCGAACAAGCTCACCACCGGCTCCCGCGGCGATCTCGCCGCGATCTGGCGCGGCGCGTTCCTGGCCGCCGGCTCTCTGAGCGAGCCCGGCCGATCGGCGTCGCTGGAGATCGCCTGCCCGTCGCCGGAGGCCGCCATGGCGCTCGTGGGCGCCGGTCACCGGATCGGCATTCCCGCGAAGGCCCGCGAAGTGCGCGGAGTGCCGCGTGTCGTCGTGCGCGACGGTGACGCCATCCGCACCGCTCTCGCCGAGATGGGCGCCCAGAAGACGGCCGCCGAGTGGGACCAGCTGCGTCAGCGCCGCGAGGTGCGCGCCGGGGTCAACCGTCTCGTGAACTTCGACGATGCGAACCTGCGCCGCTCGGCGCAGGCCGCCGTCGCGGCGTGCGCGAGGGTCGAGCGTGCCCTGGAGATCCTGGGCGACACGGTGCCCGACCATCTGCGCGAAGCGGGAGACCTCCGTCTCGCGCACCGCGACGCCAGCCTCGACGAGCTCGGCCATCACGCCGACCCGCCTCTGACGAAGGACGCCGTGGCCGGCCGCATCCGTCGCCTGCTCGCGATGGCCGACAAGAAGGCCGAGGTCGACGGGGTCCCCGGCACCGAGTCGGCCGTCCCCGCCGGCGCCGAGTGATGTCACGACCAGGGAAGCAACCCCGGGTCACGGGCGTTGCCCCTCGATAGGATGAATCGATCATCCTTCGCTGCGCCGAGGAGTGTCGGTGCAGCGCCGATAGGAAGCAGAGAACATGGCGAAGTACACGTTGCCCGAACTCCCCTACGACTACGCAGCACTGGAGCCGCACATCAGTGCGTCGATCATGCAGCTGCACCACGACAAGCACCACCAGACGTACGTGACCGGTGCCAATACCGCTCTCGAGCAGCTCGCCGAGGCCCGTGAGACCGGGAACCTCGCGAACGTCAACAAGCTTCAGAAGGACCTCGCCTTCAACCTCGGCGGTCACACGAACCACTCGATCTTCTGGGAGAACCTCTCGCCGGACGGTGGCGACAAGCCCACCGGCGACCTCGAGTCGGCCATCGACGACCACTTCGGTTCGTTCGACAAGTTCCAGGCCCACTTCACCGCCGCCGCGCTCGGCGTGCAGGGCTCCGGCTGGGCGGGCCTGTTCTGGGACTCGATCGGCGAGAACCTGATCATCGACCAGTTCTTCGACCAGCAGGGTCAGATCGTCGCCGGCACCGTGCCGCTCCTTCTGCTCGACGTCTGGGAGCACGCGTACTACCTCGACTACAAGAACGTCCGCGCGGACTACGTGAAGGCGTTCTGGAACATCGCGAACTGGGCAGACGTCCAGAAGCGCTTCTCCGCCGCTCGCGAGAAGACCGCGGGCCTGCTGGTACTGTCGTAAACGGAGCGGGCGTCCCGGTGGACACCCGCCGGGACGCCGCTGTCCGTTCTCGCATTCGCAACACACTCGCGCATCGCGCACTACCCAAATCAGGAGTCAATCCGTGGCTGTCAAGATCGGGATCAACGGCTTCGGCCGGATCGGACGCAACTACCTTCGCGCGGCTCTCGCGCAGGGTGCAGACCTCGACATCGTCGCGGTCAACGACCTCACCGACAACAAGACCCTCGCTCACCTTCTCAAGTACGACTCGGTGAACGGACCGCTCGACCAGGACGTCACCTACGACGACGAGTCGATCACGGTCGGCGGCAACACCATCAAGGTGTTCGCCGAGCGCGACCCCGCCAACCTCCCCTGGGGCGAGCTGGGCGTCGACATCGTCATCGAGTCGACCGGCCGCTTCACGAAGGCCGAAGACGCCAAGAAGCACATCGCCGGCGGCGCCAAGAAGGTCCTCATCTCCGCCCCCGCGACCGGTGACGACGTCACCATCGTCATGGGTGTCAATGAGGCCGAGTACGACCCCGCCAACCACGTCATCATCTCGAACGCGTCGTGCACCACGAACTGCCTCGCGCCCCTCGCGAAGGTCTTCAACGACAACTTCGGCATCGAGCGCGGCTTCATGATGACCGCTCACGCCTACACGGCCGACCAGAACCTCCAGGACGGCCCGCACAGCGATCTGCGCCGCGCCCGTGCGGCAGCGATCAACATCGTGCCCGCCTCGACCGGTGCCGCCAAGGCGATCGGCCACGTGCTCCCCGAACTCCAGGGCAAGCTCAGCGGCTCGTCGTACCGCGTTCCGGTTCCCACCGGTTCGATCGTCGACCTCACGATCGTCACCCCGACCGAGGGCCTCAGCGTCGACCAGGTCAACGCCGCCTACAAGGCCGCGGCTGCCGAAGGTCGTCTCGCCGGATACCTCGAGTACACCGAGGACCCGATCGTCTCCAGCGACATCCAGGGCAACCCGCACTCGTCGATCTTCGACGCCGAGCTGACCAACGTCAGCGGCAACCTGGTCAAGGTGTCGGCCTGGTACGACAACGAGTGGGGCTACTCCAACCGTCTGGTCGACCTGACCGAGTACGTCGCAGAGCGCATCTAAGGCTCCGCCATGGCACTGCGCACCCTCGATTCGCTGGGTTCGCTCGCAGGCAAGCGTGTCATCGTCCGTTGTGATCTGAACGTCCCCCTGAAGGACGGCATCATCACGGACGATGGCCGCGTGCGCGCGTCGATCCCCACGCTGAACGCTCTCATCCACGCCGGCGCGCGCCTCGTCGTCGCCTCGCACCTCGGTCGACCCGACGGTGCGCCCGACGCGAAGTACAGCCTGGAGCCCGTCGCACAGCGACTCTCCGAGCTGCTCGGCGCTCCCGTGGCGTTCGCGCGCGACACCGTCGACGAATCGGCGCAGGAAGCCGCGGCCGCCCTCGAGGACGGCCAGGTGGCCGTCCTCGAGAACCTTCGGTTCAACCCGGGCGAAACGGCGAAGGATGCGGGGGAGCGCCGCGCGTTCGCCGAGCAGCTCGCACAGCTCGGCGACGCCCTCGTGTCGGACGGCTTCGGAGTCGTCCACCGCAAGCAGGCGAGCGTCTACGAGCTCGCCGAACTCCTCCCGTCGGCCGCCGGCCTGCTGGTGGAGAAGGAGCTCGAGGTGCTCGACCGCCTGACCGAGAACCCCGAGCGCCCGTACACGGTCGTCCTCGGCGGGTCGAAGGTCAGCGACAAGCTCGGCGTCATCGAGCATCTCCTCCCGCGCGTCGACCGGCTCCTCGTCGGCGGCGGCATGATGTTCACCTTCCTCGTCGCGCAGGGCCACAAGGTCGGTGCGAGCCTCCTGGAGGAAGACCAGATCGATCGTGTCAAGGGCTACCTCGCCACGGCGAAGGAGAGCGGCGTGGAGATCATCCTCCCCGTCGACGCGGTGGTCGCAGCATCCTTCTCCGCCGACGCCGACCACGTGATCGCCGACGCCAATGCACTCGAGGACACCCCGTTCGGTGCCTCCGGTCTCGGACTCGACATCGGGCCGCGCACGTCGGACGCCTTCGACGCGGCCATCCGTGGCAGCCGCACGGTCTTCTGGAACGGCCCCATGGGCGTGTTCGAGATGGCGGCGTTCGAGTCGGGCACCCGCGCGATCGCGCAGGCCCTCACCGAGGTCGACGGCCTCAGCGTCGTCGGCGGCGGAGATTCGGCTGCTGCAGTTCGCCAGCTCGGCTTCGCCGACGACGATTTCGGACACATCTCGACGGGCGGGGGCGCCAGCCTCGAGTTCCTCGAGGGCAAGAAACTCCCCGGACTGGAGGTCCTCGGATGGGCGTAACCACCCGCACCCCGTTCATCGCCGGCAACTGGAAGATGAACCTCGACCACCTGCAGGCGGTCGCGTTCGTCCAGAAGCTGCACTGGACCCTGAAAGAGGCCGGACACGAGCCCGAGAGTGTCGAGGTCGGCGTTTTCCCGCCGTTCACCGACATCCGCACCGTGCAGACCCTCATCGACGCCGACAAGATTCCTTTCGCCCTCGGAGCGCAGGACCTTTCGACGAACGATTCCGGCGCCTACACCGGCGAGATCTCCGGACAGTTCCTCTCGAAGCTCTCCTGCGGCTACGTGATCATCGGTCACTCCGAGCGTCGCCAGTACCACTCCGAGACCGATGAGGTCGTCGCCGCGAAGGTGCAGGCGGCGCTGCGTCACGGCATCGCCCCGGTGATCTGCGTGGGCGAGACGGCCGAAGACCTCGAGAAGTTCGGCGCGAGCGCCGTTCCCGTCGGCCAGCTCGAGGTCGCGCTCGAGGGTGTGTCGGCCGACGCCGACATCGTCGTGGCCTACGAACCGGTCTGGGCGATCGGTTCGGGCCAGGCGGCCACGCCCGACCAGGCGCAGGAGGTCTGCGCGAAGCTCCGCGCCGTCGTCGCGTCCAAGCTGGGCGAAGACGCAGCGGCACGCACGCGCGTGCTGTACGGCGGATCGGTCAAGTCGGGCAACATCGCGAGCTTCATGCGCGAGCCCGACGTCGACGGTGCGCTGGTCGGCGGAGCGAGCCTCGTGGTCGACGAGTTCGCGGCGATCATCCGGTTCCAGAAGCACGTCGGCGTCTGACCGTATACTTGACGCGGTGCGGTCTGCTTCGCACCGCTGCGAAAGGCTTTCAACAGTGCAGATCCTCGAGTTCGTCCTGCAGGTCCTGCTGGGTATCACCAGTCTTCTGCTGACCCTTCTCATCCTGCTCCACAAGGGGCGCGGCGGCGGCCTGTCCGACATGTTCGGTGGCGGCATGACGTCGGCCCTCGGATCCTCGGGTCTGGCTGAACGTAACCTCAACCGGTTCACGATCATCCTCGCGCTGGTCTGGTTCGTGGCGATCGTCGGCCTCGGCCTCATCACGAAGTTCCTCCCGGTCTGATGGCTACCGGGGGAAACGCCATCCGCGGCACCCGTGTGGGCGCGGGTCCGATGGGCGAGCAGGATCACGGTTACCACGCGGATCGCGTGTCGATCTCGTACTGGGACGCGCTCGGCAACGAGACCGTCCGCCACTTCGCAGCGGGCATCCCGGAAGACGAGATCCCCGAGACCATCGATTCGCCGCACTCCGGTCTTCCCGCGGGTCGCGACCAGAAGAACCCGCCGGCGATCGCCAAGAACGAGCCCTACAAGACGCACCTCGCCTACGTGAAGGAGCGCCGCACCGAAGAAGAGGCAGAGACCCTCCTCGACGACGCGCTGCAGCAGCTCCGCGACCGGCGCGGTCAGTAGCCACGGCAACGACGAAGGGCGGATGCTTCGCAGCATCCGCCCTTCGTCGTTCGTGTGAACGTGGTTCGCGTGCTCAGTACTCCTGGTCGATGAGCTGCGGGGGCACCTGGTCGGCGGCGGCCTCGTCGACGAACAGCACCGTGCGACGGCGGCCCTTCGCGCCGGCCGCCGGCACGCTCGCGTAGCTGGCGCCGGCCAGCGCGAGGCCGAGCGCCGACGCCTTGTCGGCACCCGCGAGCACCATCCACACGCGAGTCGAGCTGTTGATGACCGGGCGGGTGAGCGACACGCGCTCGGGTGGAGGCTTGGGCGAGTCGCGCACCGGCACGGCGGCGCGGTCGGTGATCTGGATCTCGGGGCGATCGGGGAACAGCGACGCGATATGGGCGTCAGGCCCGACGCCGAGGAAGCAGATGTCGAACGCGGGCCAGGCGCCAGCGTCCGTGCGATCGGCCGGCGCGTACTGCGCGAGCTCGTCGGCATAGGCCGTGGCGGCGCCGTCGAGGTCGAGGGTGCCATCGCTCGCGGCGACCGCGTGGATGTTCTCGGCCGGGATGTCGAGCGCGTCGAGCAGCGCGACGCGCGCCTGCTTCTCGTTGCGGTCGTCCGAGTCGCGCGCCACGAACCTCTCGTCGCCCCACCAGAAGTGCACGTCCGACCAGTCGATGGTGGAGGTGCGCGGGTCTCGCGCGGCGGCCTCGAGAACCGCGCCGCCCATCGATCCGCCGGTCAGGCAGATGTGCACGGTGAGACCGTCGGCGACCTGCTTCTCGACGCGCGAGACGAAGCGCGCGGCCACCGACTCGGCGAGGTGCTGTTTGTCGGGGCTGATGACGACCCGCTTCTCGGTGATCGACTCAGCCATGCGTCTCCCTCGTCTCGGCGGAACCGAGGAGTTCGAGTCCCTCGGAGATCACGCGCCCGTAGAGCACGTCGGGGTCGAGGCGGCGAAGCTCCTCGGCCAGGCACTCCCGCAGCGTGCGGCGGGGGAATGCCAGCTCGTGGGAGGGCTGGTCGGGCTGAGTGAGCACCGCCACGCTCGGCTCCGGCCGTTCCAGCAGCGTGTCTCCGCCGGGACGGGTGAGGCGGACCGACTTGATGCCGCTCGTCCACTCGTCGGCGGGGAGATACGCGTAGTCGACCGGCACGTCGAGCTTCAGCCGCAGCCAAGCGGCGAGGAGCACCGTCGACGGCGAGTCCGCTCCGCCGCGGACGGTCACCGAGGTCACCGGCTCGAAGGGCGGCTGGTCGAGCACCGCGGCGAGCTGTTCGCGCCAGCGCGTGAGGCGCGTCCACGCGAAGTCGGTGTCGCCGGGGGAGTAGTGCGAGCCGAGGCTGTCGACCCACGCGGTCGGGTCGGGCTGGCTCGAAGCATCCGTGATGCGTCGCTGCGCGATCTTGCCGATCTCCGAGCGCGACGGCGTCTTCGGCGTCTCGGAGGGCCACCACGCCACGACGGGCGCGTCGGGGAGAAGCAGGCCCGTCACCAGGCTCTCGGCGTTCGAGCCCGCGGCGCCGTGTGCGCGAAGCACGACGACTTCGCTCGCCCCGGCGTCGCCGCCGACGCGGATCTGCGCATCGAGGCGGGGCTCGGCGTCACCACCGCCGACCATGACGACGAGGACGCGCATCGGGTGCTCGCGCGACGCATCGTTCGCGGCCTCGATCACTTCCTCCTCGGCCCCGTGACGGGTCACGATGACGAGGGTGAGGACGCGACCGAGAGCGACGGCGCCGCCCTCCTCGCGCACGTTGACGAGCGCCTTCGAGATCTTGCTGACGGTCGTGTCGGGCAGTTCGACGATCACGGGCGCCTCCAGGTGCGGCCGTCGCGAGACAGCAGTTCGTCTGCGGATGCCGGGCCCCACGACCCGGGGGAGTACTGCTCGAGGGGTCCGTCCTGCGACTCCCAGAACTTCTCGATCGGGTCGAGGATCTTCCAGCTGAGCTCGACCTCCTCGTGACGGGGGAAGAGGGGCGGGTCGCCGAGCAGCACGTCGAGGATGAGGCGCTCGTAGGCCTCGGGGCTCGCCTCGGTGAACGCGTGGCCGTAACCGAAGTCCATGGTCACGTCGCGCACCTGCGTGCCGTCGCCGGGTACCTTCGAGCCGAAGCGGATGGTGACACCCTCGTCGGGCTGCACCCGGATCACCAGAGCGTTCTGGCCGAGCTCCTCGGTCTGGCTGCGAGAGAACAGCTGCTGCGGCGCGCGCTTGAAGACGACGGCGACCTCGGTCACGCGGCGCCCGAGGCGCTTGCCGGTGCGCAGGTAGAACGGCACGCCCGACCAGCGACGCGTGTTCACCTCGAGCTTGATCGCGGCGTACGTCTCGGTCGTCGAGTCGGGGTTCATCCCGTCTTCCTCGAGGAAGCCGAGCACCTCCTCGCCACCCTGCCAGCCGCCGGCGTACTGCCCCCGTGCCGTCGCGTGCGCGAGGTCTTCGGGGAGGCGGACCGCTGCGAGCACCTTCTCCTTCTCGTCGCGGAGGTTCTTCGCGTCGAAACTGATGGGCTCCTCCATGGCGGTCAGCGCCATGAGCTGCAGGAGGTGGTTCTGGATGACGTCGCGCGCGGCTCCGATTCCGTCGTAGTAGCCGGCTCGTCCGCCCACACCGATGTCCTCGGCCATGGTGATCTGCACGTGGTCGACGTAGTTGCGGTTCCAGATCGGCTCGTACAGCTCGTTCGCGAAGCGCAGCGCGAGGATGTTCTGCACCGTCTCCTTGCCGAGGTAGTGGTCGATGCGGAAGATCGAGTCGGCGGGGAAGGCGCTCTCGAGCTCGTCGTTCAACTCACGGGCTGAGGCCAGGTCGTGACCGAACGGCTTCTCGACGACGACGCGGCGCCAGCCGTTCCCGTCGGCCGCGGTCTCGCCGACCAGCCCCGAGTCCTTCAACTGCTGGGTGACCAGCGGGAAGGCCTTCGGCGGGATCGAGAGGTAGTACGCGTGGTTGCCCATCGTGCCGCGTTCGACGTCGAGCTTGTCGACGGTGTCGCGCAGGCGTGCGAAGGCTTCCGGGTCGTCGAACTCGCCCGAGACGAAGCGGATGCCCTGCAGCAGCTGCTGCCAGGTCTCTTCGCGGAACTCGGTGCGCGCGTACTGCTTGACCGCCTCGTAGACGACCTGCGCGAAGTCCTGGTCCTCCCAGTCGCGGCGAGCGAAGCCCACGAGGGCGAAGCCCGGGGGGAGCAGGCCGCGATTGGCGAGGTCGTAGACGGCCGGCATGAGCTTCTTGCGCGACAAGTCTCCGGTCACACCGAAGATGACGAGCGCGCTCGGGCCGGCGATGCGGCTCAGGCGGCGATCGTCGGGATCGCGAAGCGGGTTGTGCCCCCGGGAGATTTCGACACTCATGCGTACACGCTCACTGGGCTGCTTCGAACAGCTCGACGACGTCGAGCTGCGGGTCGGTCAGGGTCAAAGTCACGACGGGACGGCCGTGCGCGGCCAGCACCGACGCGTCGCCGGCGGCCTGCGCCTCGATGAGCTGGCCGAAGGTGAACGGACGGCCGGGGATCTCGAGATCGGTGTCGGTGCGCTCGGTGATCTGCAGGAACACGCCGGTGGCGGGTCCGCCCTTGTGGAACTGCCCGGTGGAGTGCAGGAAACGAGGGCCCCAGCCGAAGGTGGCGGGGCGACCTGCATCCGCGGCGACGAGCTCCCGCAGTCCCTGCAGCTGCGGGATCGCGATGCGGTTCACGTAGGCCTGAATGGCGACGTAGCCGTTCGGCGGAAGCTGGGCCCACAGCGCGTCGAGCACGCCGGCGAGCGTGCCGGACGCCGCGAGGGCGGGATCCGAGACGCGGACCTCGACACCGTCGAGCGTGAACGCGGGCTGCGTCGGCTCGGGGCGTGCGTCCAGCAGGCCGCGGGTCGCGACCTTCGCCGACTCGACGTCGGGCTGATCGAAGGGATCGATCCCCAGCATCCGTCCGGCGATGGCCGTGGCGTACTCCCACACCACGAACTGCGCCCCGAGCGAGCCGCTGACGAGGATCTCGCCCTCGTGCCGCTCGAACAGGTGGAACTGCGCGGCGTTGTCGACCAGGCGCAGGATCTGCAGGTCGTCGGGCACCGCGTCGAGCTCGGGCGACACCGGCAGCAGCACGACGGGCAGGATCCCCGTGCCGTTCTTGCCGGTGGACTCCGCGATCAACTGCTCGATCCAGTCGGGCAGGCCCACGATGTGCGTGCCGTCGGTGACGAGCCCGAGCTTGTCGCGACGGGGCTCCCCGCCGGCGATCGCCGCGGCGAGCACCAGCGCGGGGTTCTCGGGACTGTCGATGGCCACTTCGAGCAGCGTGGCCTCGGCCTCGTCGAGGAGCTCGTTCAGATCGACGCCGGCGAGCCCCGACGGAACCAGGCCGAACGCGGTGAGTGCGGAGTACCGGCCGCCGACGGTCGGGTCGGCGGCGAACACGCGGTAGCCCTGCGCGCGCGAGGCCTCGTCGAGCGGAGAACCGGGGTCGGTGACCACGACGATGCGCTCGACCGGGTCGATCCCGAGGTCCCGGAACGCCGCCTCGAAAGCGCGCTTCGCGGAATCGGTCTCGACCGTGGAGCCTGACTTCGACGACACGACCAGGACGGTCTTGTCGAGACCGCCCGACTCGGCGTCGCCGTCGATGGCGGCGAGCACCTGCCCGGGAGAGGTCGAGTCGAGGATGACGAGCGGAACACCCGATGTCTGAGCGATGACCTCGGGAGCGAGCGACGAGCCGCCCATCCCCGCCAGGACGACACGCGTCACGCCCTTCGCGACCAGATCGGCGCGCAGCGCCTCGATCTCGGGTACGAGCGGCCGTGAGACCGAGACCGCCTGCACCCATCCGAGCCGGCGGGATGCTTCGGCCTCGGCCGTCGCACCCCACAGGCTGCTGTCGCCCGCCGTGATCGACGAGGCGACGAGCGACGCCACGAGGCCCGGGAGCGTCGTCTCGACGAGCTCGCGCGGGTGACCCGTGACGTGGATGTCGAACGTCACTGAGCGGCCTCCGCGGTGCCGGCCTCGAGCGCCTTCGCAACGGTCCCCTGCAGTTCGTGCCACGAGGCGACGAACTTCTCGACGCCCTCGTCCTCGAGCACCTGAGTGACGTCGGCGAAGTCGACACCGACGGCCGCGAGGCGGTCGAACACGTCGTGCGCGTCTGCGTAGTTTCCCGTGATGGTGTCGCCGGTGATCACGCCGTGGTCGAAGGTCGCCTCGAGGGTCTTCTCGGGCATCGTGTTGACAGTGCCGCCGGCGACCAGCTCGGTGACGTAGAGCGTGTCGGGCAGCGCCGGGTCCTTGACTCCGGTCGAGGCCCAGAGCGGACGCTGAACGGTGGCGCCCGCGTCGAGCAGGGCCTTCGCACGGTCGGTGGCGAACTCGCGCTCGAAGAGCTCGTAGGCCAAACGCGCGTTCGCGATGCCCGCCTTGCTCTTGAGTGCGGTGGCCTCGTCGGTGCCGATGGCGCTCAGTCGCTTGTCGACCTCCGTGTCGACGCGCGACACGAAGAACGAGGCGACCGAGTGGAGGGTGTCGATCTTGTGGCCGGCGGCCTTCGCCTTCTCGACGCCCGAGAGGTAGGCGTCGATGACCTCCGCGTAGCGCTCGAGGCTGAAGATGAGGGTGACGTTCACCGAAATGCCCGCGCCGATGACCTCGGTGATGGCGGGCAGGCCCGCCTTGGTCGCCGGGATCTTGATGAGCACGTTCGGGCGGTCCACGCGGGCTGCGAGGTCCTTCGCCTGCGCGATGGTGGCCTCGGTGTCGTGGGCGAGGTCGGGGGAGACCTCGATCGACACTCGACCGTCGACGCCGCCGGTCTCCTCGAAGACGGGGAGGAAGACGTCGGAGGCGGCGCGCACGTCGTCGGTGGTGATCTCGAAGATCGCCTCGTCGGTGGTCGCGCCCTTCGCGGCGAGCCCGGAGACCTGGGCCTCGTATGCCTCGCCCTTCGACAGGGCTCCGGCGAAGATCGTCGGGTTCGTGGTCACGCCCGTGACGTTGCGGGTCGCGATCAGGTCGGCGAGGTTGCCGGTCATGATGCGCTGGCGCGAGAGGTCGTCGAGCCAGATGCTCACGCCTGCGGCGGACAGCTGTGCGGTGGGGGTGCTCATGCGTTGTTCTCCTTGATCGTCTCGCGGGCCGCGGCGACGACGGCCTCGGCGGTCATACCGAACTCTTTGTACAGAGTCTTGTAGTCGGCGGAGGCGCCGAAGTGCTCGATCGAGACCGAGCGGCCCTTGTCTCCGACGATGCCCCGCCAGGTGAGGGCGATGCCGGCCTCGACCGAGACCCGGGCGGTGACGGCCGTCGGCAGCACCGACTCGCGGTAGGCCTCGTCCTGCTCGGCGAACCACTCCAGCGACGGGGCCGACACCACGCGGGCGTTGATGCCGTCCGCGGCGAGCGACTCGCGCGCGGCGACGGCGATCTGCACCTCGGAGCCGGTGGCGATCAGGATCACGTCGGGCGTGCCGTTCGGGGCCTCGGCCAGCACGTACGCACCCTTGGCGACACCCTGCGCCGACGCGAACACGTCACCGGATGCTTCGCCGTCACCGCGCTCGAACACGGGCAGGTTCTGACGCGACAGGGCGATACCTGCGGGGCCGGCGTGCCGACGGATCAGCTCGAGCCAGGCGACCGCGGTCTCGTTGGCATCGGCGGGCCGCACGACCGCGAAGTTCGGGATCGCGCGGAGCGTCGCGAGCTGCTCGATCGGCTGGTGCGTCGGGCCGTCCTCGCCGAGGGCGACCGAGTCGTGGGTCCAGACGAACAGCGACGGGATGTTCATCAGCGCGGCCAGACGCAGCGGCGGCCGCATGTAGTCGCTGAAGATGAGGAACGTGCCACCGAAGGCGCGCGTCGGGCCGTGCAGCACGATGCCGTTGAGGATCGAGCCCATGGCGTGCTCGCGGATGCCGAAGTGCAACACCCGCCCGTAGGGCGAGCCGTCCCACTCGTGGGTCGACCACTCCGCGGGGATGAACGACTTGGCGTTCTTGATCGTCGTGAGGTTCGACTCGGCGAGGTCGGCCGAGCCGCCCCACAGCTCGGGGAGCTCGGCGGCCAGGGCGTTGATGACGGTGCCCGATGCGGCGCGCGTGGAGACCTCCTTGCCGGCTTCGAACACCGGCAGCGCGTCGGCGATGTCGGCGGGGAGCTCGCGAGCGTTCACGCGGTCCCAGAGCGCTTTGCGCTCGGGGTTGGCCGCGGCCCACGCGTCGAACTTCTCCTGCCACGCGGCCTTCTCGGCCTCGCCGCGGGCGACCAGCTCACGCGTGTGCTCCAGCACCGCAGCATCCACCTCGAAGGTCTGCTCGGGGTCGAAGCCCATGACCTCCTTCGTGGCGCGCAGCTCGTCGGCGCCGAGGGCCGAACCGTGGATCTTGCCGGAGTTCTGCTTGCCGGGCGACGGCCAGCCGATGATCGTCTTCAGGATGATGATCGACGGCTTCGCGGTCTCGCCCTTGGCGGCCTCGATGGCGTCGTAGAGGTCGGCGGCGTCTTCGACGTACTGACCGGTCTTCTTCCAGTCGACCGTCTGCACGTGCCAGCCGTAGGACTCGTAGCGCTTCGCGACGTCCTCGGTGAAGGCGACGTTGGTGTCGTCCTCGATAGAGATCTGGTTGGCGTCGTAGATGACGACGAGGTTGCCGAGCTCCTGGTGGCCGGCGAGCGATGATGCTTCGCTCGTGACGCCCTCTTCGAGGTCGCCGTCGGACGCGATCACGTAGATGTGGTGGTCGAACGGGCTCTCGCCAGCGGCGGCCTCGGGATCGAACAGGCCGCGCTCGTAGCGCTGCGCGTAGGCGAAGCCGACGGACGAGGCGAGGCCCTGGCCGAGGGGGCCGGTGGTGATCTCGACGCCGTCGGTGTGGCGGTACTCGGGGTGGCCGGGAGTCAGCGAGCCCCAGGTGCGGAGGGCCTTGAGGTCGTCGAGCTCGAGCCCGAAGCCGCCCAGGTACAGCTGGATGTACTGCGTCAGCGAGGAGTGCCCCGCCGAGAGGATGAACCGGTCGCGCCCGGGCCAGTGGGTGTCGGCGGGATCGTGCCGCATCACCTTCTGATAGAGGAGGTAGGCGGCCGGGGCGAGGCTCATGGCCGTACCCGGGTGGCCGTTGCCCACCTTCTCCACGGCGTCTGCCGCGAGTACGCGCACGGTGTCCACCGCGCGCCGATCGATCTCATCCCAGCTCAAGTCCGACACTCGGTCGCCTTTCCTCGATCTCGGCGCCCTCTGGTCGTGCCGCAGCTCCGTCGTCCATCAATGGAGAGGAGGGGGAGCCGGCACCAGGCGCGCGTTCGTTTTCAGCATAGCGAAGCGAGACGTCTCGACGGGTGACATGACGGGGCTCGCGCGCACCGGGGCCCCGTAACCGATGACGTAGACTCGGGGAGACCTGATGAGCACGGCAAACGGGGGAAGATGGACATCTCGACGACGTCGATTACGCCGGTCGCGACCCCTCGAAAGTCGTTCGGACGAACCTTCCGCGCCTACCTCGCGTTGACGAAGCCCCGGGTCCTCGAGCTGCTGCTGGTCACGACCGTGCCGGTCATGATCCTCGCGCAGAACGGCATGCCGAATCTCTGGCTGGTGCTCGCCACGGTCATCGGCGGGTCCCTCAGCGCCGGCTCCGCCGCAGCGTTCAACATGTACCTCGACCGCGACATCGACGCGCACATGCAGCGCACCGAGAAGCGTCCGCTCGTCACCGGCGAGGTGACGCCGCGCAACGCCCTGATCTTCGCGTGGACCCTTGCCGCGGCATCCACGGTCTGGCTCTTCTTCACCACGAACTGGCTCGCCGCCGCGCTCTCGGCCGGCGCCATCTTCTTCTACGTCGTCATCTACACGATGATCCTCAAGCGCCGCACCGAGCAGAACATCGTGTGGGGCGGCATCGCCGGGTGCTTCCCCGTGCTCATCGGCTGGTCGGCCGTCACGGGATCGCTGAGCTGGACGCCGTTCATCCTCTTCGCGCTCGTGTTCCTGTGGACGCCCCCGCACTACTGGCCGCTGTCGATGAAGTACAAGGACCAGTACGAAGAGGTCGACGTGCCCATGCTCGGCGCCACGCGCAGCGGCTCGCAGGTCGGCCTTCAGGTGATCCTGTACGGCTGGGCGACGGTCGCGTGCTCGCTCTTGCTCATCCCCGTCGCATCGATGGGCCTCGTCTACACCGTGTCGGCCCTCGTCTTCGGCGGTTGGTTCCTCTACGAGTCGCACCGCCTCTACACGCGAGCCGTCCGGGGCACCGAGCCGCGCCCCATGCGCGTCTTCCACGCCTCCATCACCTACCTCACGCTCCTGTTCGTGGCCATCGCGGTCGACCCGCTCCTGCCCTTCTGACGCAGAGCGCACGAAGAAGGCCGGATCCCCTCGGGGACCCGGCCTTCTTCGTCGTCGCGGATGCGGCGTCAGGCGCGCTTGTCGTCGCCCTCGGTCGCCGCAGCCGGCGCCGGGGTCGTGCTGGGCACCTCGACGTCGGGGTCCTCGGCGATGACGGGCGCTGCCGTCGTGGCGGCGGGGACGGTGGGCTCGGACGCGAACGGGGTCGGTTCGAGATCGGTCTCGTCGGCGGTCCAGTCGATCGTCTCGACGACGGCCGCATCGCCCTGAGGGATGAGCGACTTCGCGGCGGCCAGCGCGAGCGCGAGCAAGAGTCCGACGACGCCGGCGCCGAGGAGCACGGCTCCGACGACCGACCACGACTGTCCGCCGTAGACCTGGGCGGTGGTGGCGGTGCCGTCGACGAGGCCGCGCTCGAGGGTGCCGAGGCGGTCCACGACGATCCACAGGCCCACGGCTCCGGCCACGACGGACCCGGCGACGAGGATCCAGAACGGGATGCTGGTGATCAGGCGGGCACGAGAGGTCATTTCGGGTCAACTCCTATTTTCTCCGGGCACGGTTCGGCCGCGGCATCGACCAGTCTGCACCGTAGGCCACCACGATGCTTCTGCGTCTCCGATGTGTTCCCTATGAAGGTGCCCGCGCGCAGAGCCCGCCCGCGGTCAGCGTGCGACGGCGGGGGTCTTCAGGTTCAGCACCACGGCGACCATGGCCGCGGCGGTCAGCGCGGCGAGCACCATATGGGTGCCGACGGCCCACTCCGGGAGACCGTTTCGCGCCTGGTAGAGCCCGACGGAGATCTGCACGAGCTCGATCGCGAGGAGTGCGGTGATCCAACGACGCACGGGAAGGCGGCGCGCCCAGGCGACGATCGTGAGCACCAGGGTCAGCACGAACAACGCGTAGCCGGGCCACGCGTGGACGTGCTCGAGCACCTGCGCGTCGAAGCCGCTGCGCACCGCCGCGTCGTCGCCGGAGTGGGGCCCGGCGCCCGTGGTCAGCACGCCGAACACGATGGTGAGGGCGAGCACGAGCGTGGTGACATGGGTCGTGATCAGGTACCAGCGCGGGACGGCGAGCGACCGCGGGCCGGGGGCGGCGTTCATCCGCACGAGGAAGGCCGCGCACACGCCGACCAGAACGACCGAGGCGACGTAGTGGAAGCCGACGATGAACGGGTTGAGGCCGGTGAGCACGGTCACGCCGCCGACGAGGGCCTGCGCGACGACACCGCCCAGCACGATCGCGGCGAGAACGAAGAGGTCGCGGCGTTCGCGACGGATCCGCCAGACGAGCACGACCACGGCCAGCGCCAGGATGCCGACGACGCCGGTGAGGGTGCGGTTTCCGAACTCGATGATGCCGTGGATGCCCATCTCCTGCGTGGCGACCAGCGAATCGGGCGTACAGGTCGGCCAGGTGGGGCAGCCGAGCCCCGAGCCGGTGAGGCGCACGGCGCCACCGGTGCCGATGATGAGCACCTCGGCGACGAACGAGAGCCAGGCGAAGACCCGGACGCGTCGATCCACCCGGTCGGGCAGCCACGCGACGAATCGCGACAGCGGGGTGGGGTCGGTGCTCCGGTGAGTGTCGGCGGTCGACTGCGCGGACATGGGGCTCGCCTCCAGGCGGGTTCCGCGAGCGCCGGGGTGGGCGCCGGGCACCCCGTACGGGGCTGGGAACCTGTAGAATCAAGGGGTTCGGGATGCACCGCTCACGCGGATGCCATCCCCGACAGTCTAGGCGCGGTAACTGCGCCTCATAGCGGGCCCACCGAGCCTCCTCCCTCCGCCGCACTCCACGCGGAACGGGAATGCTCGGGCGGATGACACCGTTCGGCCCGAAGAGGAGAGGATCGTCATGACTGATGTACTGATCGACCGGCCCGAGCTCGAGGGGCTGGGGGTGTACGAGTTCGGCTGGCACGACGCCGACGCCGCGGGTGCTGTTGCGCAGCGCGGTATCAACGAGAGCGTCGTGCGGGGCATCTCCGCCCTCAAGGATGAACCCGAGTGGATGCTGAAGACCCGTCTGAAGGGTTATCAGCTCTTCGGACGCAAGCCGATGCCGACCTGGGGCGCAGACCTCAGCGAGATCGACTTCGACAACATCAAATACTTCGTCCGCTCGACGGAGAAGCAGGCCGGAACCTGGGAGGAACTCCCGGAAGACATCCGGAACACGTACGAGCGGCTCGGCATCCCCGAGGCCGAGCGTCAGCGACTCGTCTCGGGCGTGGCCGCGCAGTACGAGTCCGAGGTGGTCTACCACCAGATCAACGAGCAGCTCGAAGCCCAGGGTGTCATCTTCATGGACACCGATACGGCGCTGCGCGAGCACCCCGAGTTCTTCGAGGAGTACTTCGGCACCGTGATCCCCGCGGGCGACAACAAGTTCGCCGCGCTGAACACGGCCGTCTGGTCGGGCGGATCGTTCGTCTACGTACCGCCGGGCGTCCACGTCGAGATCCCGCTCCAGGCCTACTTCCGCATCAACACCGAGAACATGGGCCAGTTCGAGCGCACGCTGATCATCGCCGACGAGGGGTCGTACGTCCACTACATCGAGGGCTGCACCGCTCCGATCTACAAGAGCGATTCGCTGCACTCGGCCGTGGTCGAGATCATCGTGAAGAAGAACGCCCGCGTGCGTTACACGACGATCCAGAACTGGTCGAACAACGTCTACAACCTCGTCACCAAGCGGGCCGTGGCCCACGAGGGCGCGACGATGGAGTGGATCGACGGCAACATCGGCTCGAAGGTCACGATGAAGTACCCGTCGATCTTCCTCATGGGCGAGCACGCCAAGGGCGAGACCCTTTCGGTCGCCTTCGCCGGCCCCGGTCAGCACCAGGACGCCGGCGCCAAGATGATCCACATGGCGCCCTACACGCAGTCGTCGATCGTGTCGAAATCGATCGCCCGGGGCGGTGGACGCGCCGGCTACCGCGGTGAGGTGCGCGTCGATGCGAATGCGCACCACTCCGCGAACACCGTCAGGTGCGATGCGCTGTTGGTGGATTCGATCTCGCGCTCCGACACGTACCCGGCGATCGACATCCGCGTCGACGACGTGCAGCTCGGTCACGAGGCGACGGTGTCGAAGGTCAGCGAGGAGCAGCTGTTCTACCTGCAGTCGCGCGGCCTTCCGGAAGACGAGGCCATGGCGATGATCGTGCGCGGCTTCATCGAGCCGATCGCCCGCGAGCTGCCGATGGAATACGCGCTCGAGCTCAACAAGCTCATCGAGATGGGCATGGAGGGCAGCGTCGGATGATCGCCGCCACGCCCACGAAAGGATCGGTCGGCTAGATGACGACGACCACCACCGTCCCCCTCCCCGGGAGCACCGCACACACCGACGGAGGATGGGGCGACAAGACTGCGCCCGTCGTCCCGGTGCAGACGCGTTCCGAGCGCCCCACCTCCTTCGACGTCGCCGACTTCGGCACGCCGACCGGTCGTGAGGTCAACTGGAAGCACACGCCCGTCGACCGTCTGCGGGCACTGTTCGCCGACGACGTGACCGACGAGGATGCAGCGCTCCGCCGCGACCTCGGATCGGCGGCGTCGCACGTGATCGCCTCGTCGGGGCTCGACGCCCCGGTGCGCGGCGAGCACTTTCGCCCGGAAGACGTCGTCGCCGCCACCGCGTGGCAGCGTTCGACCGACGCCCTCCACGTGCGTCTGGCCGCCGACGAGGAGCTCACCGAGCCCCTGCGGATCGACGTCACGGGCCTCGGGGCCGGCCTCGTGGCAACCGACCACATCGTGATCGAGGCGATGCCGCACGCTCGGGGCACCGTCGTGCTCTACCATTCCGGATCGGCCGCCTACGCGCAGAACGTCGAGATCGTCGTCCGCGATGGCGCCGACCTCACCGTGATCACCGTCCAGCGCTGGGATGATGACGCCGTGCACGCGGCCTCGCATCAGGCGCGGGTCGACCGCGACGCGAAGCTCACCCACATCGTGGCCAGCCTCGGTGGCGGAGTGGTGCGCGTGAAT
Source organism: Microbacterium sp. Gd 4-13 (assembly GCF_003095395.1). Lineage (GTDB taxonomy): Bacteria > Actinomycetota > Actinomycetes > Actinomycetales > Microbacteriaceae > Microbacterium. The sequence continues at coordinate 947,076 of NZ_QEIJ01000001.1, read as the reverse complement.
CCCTCGGTCGAACTGTCGGGCTCCGGGTCGGAGGGCCGCCTGTTCGGTCTGTCGTTCTCCGACGCCGGTCAGCACCTCGAATCGCAGGTCTACCTGCACCACAAGGGCGACCACACCAAGGGCGACGTGCTCTACAAGGGCGCGCTGCAGGGCGAGAGCGCGCGCAGCGTCTGGATCGGTGATGTGCTCATCGGACCCGACGCCGTCGCAACCGACTCGTACGAGGCCAATCGCAACCTGCTCCTCACCGACGGTGCCCGCGCCGACTCGATCCCGAACCTCGAGATCCAGACCGGCGACATCCTGGGCGCGGGCCATGCCAGCGCGACGGGCCGGTTCGACGACGAGCAGCTGTTCTACCTGCAGGCTCGCGGAATCGACGAGGACGAGGCGCGCCGCCTGGTCGTCGTCGGGTTCCTCAGCGAGATCGTGCAGCGCATCGGCGTGGCCGACCTCCAGGTCGAGCTCACCGAGGCCATCGAACGCGAACTGCAAGAGGGAGTCACCGCGTGAGCGCGACCCGTATCTGCGCGCTGAGCGAGCTGGAGCAGGACACCGCTCTGCGTGTCGAGGTCGAGGGCGTGCCGATGGCCGTCGTCCTCGACGGCAACGGCGAGGTGCACGCCATCGGCGACACCTGCACGCACGGAGAGGTGTCGCTCGCCGAGGGTTTCGTCGACGGCGACACCCTCGAATGCTGGGCGCACGGATCGGCGTTCTCGTTGACCACCGGGCACCCGCTGAATCTTCCGGCCTACGAGCCGGTCCCCGTTTACGTGGTGACGATCGAAGGAGACGACGTGCTCGTCGATCCCACCGTCACGCGTCCCACGAACTGAGTAAGGAAACCGACATGACTGTTCTCGAGATCCGAGACCTCCACGTCACCGTGGAGACGGATGCGGGCACCACCCCGATCCTCAACGGCGTCACACTGACCATCCGCACGGGCGAGACCCACGCGATCATGGGCCCCAACGGCTCGGGCAAGTCGACGCTCGCGTACACGATCGCCGGTCACCCCAAGTACACCGTCACGAGCGGTTCCATCACGCTCGACGGCGACGACGTCCTCGCGATGACCGTCGACGAGCGCGCCCGCGCGGGCCTGTTCCTCGCGATGCAGTACCCCGTCGAGATCCCCGGCGTCACCGTGACGAACTTCCTGCGCACGGCGAAGACCGCGATCGACGGCGAGGCGCCCAGCATCCGGTCGTGGACCAAAGACGTCAAGGCCTCGATGAAGGACCTTCGTATGGACGACAAGTTCGCCCAGCGCAACGTCAACGAGGGATTCTCCGGCGGTGAGAAGAAGCGCCACGAGATCCTCCAGCTCGAACTCCTCCAGCCCAAGATCGCCGTCCTCGACGAGACCGACTCGGGACTCGATGTCGACGCGCTCAAGATCGTCTCGGAAGGCGTCAATCGCGCCAAGGGCAAGAGCGACCTCGGTGTGCTCCTGATCACCCACTACACCCGCATCCTCCGCTACATCCGCCCGGACTTCGTGCACGTGATCGTCGCCGGCCGGATCGTCGAGGAAGGCGGCCCCGAGCTCGCCGACCGGCTCGAGAACGAGGGTTACGACCGGTTCATCCCGGCCGACAGCCCTGTGGAAGCGTAGAATCGTTACATGACCGCAACGATCACGGCCGACAAGTACGACGAGGTCACCGAGGCGCTGAAGGATGTGATGGATCCCGAGCTCGGGATCAACGTCGTCGACCTCGGTCTCATCTACGACCTCGCGTGGGACGACGAGAACGATGCGTTGATCATCCACATGACGCTCACCTCCGCCGGTTGCCCGCTCACCGACGTCCTCGAAGAGCAGACCGCGCAGGCGCTCGACAACGTGGTGGACCGATTCCGGATCAACTGGGTCTGGATGCCGCCGTGGGGTCCCGAGCGCATCACCGACGACGGGCGCGACATGATGCGCGCGCTCGGTTTCGCCATCTGACGCACGACTCCATCCGACCCGGAGGGCGCGGGTAGGCTCGCGGGATGAGCGTCACGCCCCTTCGCGCCCTTCCCCTCGACGAACTCCGGCAGCGTTCCAGCTCCAAATGGCGGACCTATCCCGCCGACGTCCTCCCGCTCTTCGTGGCGGAGACCGACTTCCCGCTCGCGCCGGCCATCTCCGCTGCGCTCGAGCGGGCGGTCCGTCTCGGAGACACCGGTTACACGCCGCCGGATCCGGGCATCGCGCGCGCCTTCGCGGGCTTCGCGGCGCGACGGTTCGGATGGACCGTCGACCCGGCGCGGGTGCGCACCACCGGCGACGTGATGGTCGGGGTCGTCGAGCTCCTGCGGGCGGTGACGTCGCCCGGCGACCGGGTCGTGATCACGCCGCCGGTGTACCCGCCCTTCTTCGACACCGTGCGCGAGGCCGGCGCCGAGGTCGAGCGGGTGCCTCTCGTGGCTCCGTCGCCCGACGACGCGGACGGCCGCTGGCGTCTCGACCTGGCCGGGATCGAAGCGGCTCTCGCCGCCGGTGCCCGCGCGGTGCTGCTGTGCAACCCGCACAACCCCACCGGGACGGTCCACACCCGAGCCGACCTCGCCGAACTCGCGCGCATCGCCGCACGCCACGGCGCCGCCGTCGTCAGCGACGAGATCCACTCGCCGCTCGTCCACCCCGGGGTGCGGTTCACGCCGTTCCTCGACGCGTCCGACGACGCCGCGCGCATCGGCTACGCCGTCACCAGCGCCAGCAAGGCGTTCAACCTCGCCGGGTTGAAGTGTGCGCTCATGGTGACCGCGGATGAGCGCACCGCGGCGGTCGTGAAGGCGCTGCCGTGGGAGGTCGAGTGGCGCACGGGCCTGTTCGGCGCCCTCGCCGGAATCGCCGCCTTCGCACCCGAGAGCGATGAATGGCTCGACGGATTACACGCCGCGCTCGACCACAATCGGCGGCTGCTCGCCGACCTGCTGGCCGAGCATGTGCCCGCCGCTCGCTACCGCATCCCCGACGCGGGCTTCCTCGCCTGGGTCGACCTGACGGAGCTCGGGTGGGGGGAGAACCCGGCCGCGAAGATCCGCCGGGAGGCCAAGGTGGCGTTCCACGTCGGCCCGTACTTCGGAACCGAGGGGGCGGGGCACGTGCGCATCAACTTCGGATGCTCGCCGGACGTGCTGCGTGAGGCCGTCGAGCGCGTCGGCGCCCTCGTGAGCAGGTGAGCGGCCGCCTCCACGGACCGGGGATCTGGCAGCCGCCGTTCGGGTGGGTGAGTCTCGGCTCGGTCGCCCTGGTGTTCCTCGCTGCGCTCGAGAGCCTTGCCGTCACCACGGTCATGCCCGTGATCGCTGCGGACCTCGACGGGCAGGCGCTGTACGCGCTCGCGTTCGCCGGCACGCTGGCGACATCGGTCATCGGAATGGTGTGCGCCGGGTCGTGGGCCGATCGCTCGGGACCGGCGGTACCGCTCTCGGCGGCCGTCGCGCTGTTCGTCGCCGGTCTGTTGGTGGCGGGCCTCGCCCCCGACATGGTCGCGTTGATCGTGGGGCGACTGCTCCAGGGACTGGGCGCCGGGGGCATGACCGTGTCGCTGTACGTCGTCATCGCACGGGTCTACCCGTCCGCTCTGCACGGTCGTATCCTCGCCGCGTTCGCGGCGGCCTGGGTGCTGCCGGCGCTGGTCGGCCCGTTCCTCGCCGGGGCGGTGACCGAACTTCTCCACTGGCGCTGGGTGTTCCTCGGGGTCGTGGTGCTGTCCGCCGCCGCCTACGCTCTGCTGCTGCCCCGCCTGTCCCGCCCCGAGCTGCGTTTCGCGGACGACACCGAACGCGTTCCGTTCGTCGGGCGCCTGTTGTGGGCCGTGGCCGTCGCCGCGGGCGTACTCGTCTTGAGCATCGCCGCCGAATCGGGGACGGGCGCGGCCCTCCTCGTCATCGTGGGCGCCGTCGTCGTGGTGGTGGCCATCCGACCGCTCCTTCCCCCGCGGACGCTACGAAGCGGCCGCGGTCTGCCGAGCGTCATCCTGCTGCGCGGGGCCGTGGCCGGCGCGTTCTTCAGCGCGGAGATCTACGTTCCCTACGTCTTCATCGACCTCTACGGGTTCTCGCCGATCTGGGCCGGGCTCGCCCTGACAGGGGCCGCCGTGATGTGGGCGGCCGGTTCGGAGGCGCAGGGGCGGGTGGGCGATCGCTGGGGTGACCGGCGCATTCTCGGGGGTGGACTGGCGGTCACGATCATCGCCATGGCCGTCGTGACCGCGGGTGTCGCCCTGCACCTGCCGCCGATCGTGCTCATCGTCGCGTGGACGCTCGGCGGCGGCGGGATGGGGCTCCTGTACCCGCGGATCACGATGCTGATGCTGGCCGCTTCGACGGAGGCTGACCAGGGGCGCAATTCCGCTGCCCTGTCGATCGCCGAGGCGACGGGCGCCGCGACCGCGATCGCCGCAGCGGGGATCGTCGTCGTGGCACTCGGCGGGGGAGTCCTGGGGTTCGTGGGAGCCTTCCTCCTGTCGACCCTGATCGCCCTCGCGGGCGGCATTCCCGCAACGCGCACCACGGCGCCGATCGAGAGTCGATTGGAACATCCGGGCAGGTAAGGCTACCCTTACGAGGTGTCCTCCGTCGTCGTCTCGAGCCGTCCGTCCTACCGGCCCTACTGCGCCGAGGTGCGCGCGGTGCGCCGCCTGTCGCCGTCGTTCGTGCGCGTGACCTTCGGTTGCGACGACTTCGCCGACTTCGGGACGGCCGGCCTCGACCAGCGCGTGAAGCTCCTCCTGCCGCTTGCAGACGGGACCATCACCGACGTGGGCCAGCGCGACGACGAGGCCATCGCGACGGGCGCGTGGTACGAGCGCTGGCGCGACGTACCGACCGGTGAGCGCAGCCCGCTGCGCACCTACACGGTCCGTCGTGTCGCGCCCGAGGCCCGCGAGATCGACGTCGACTTCGTGGTGCATCACGACGCGGGGCCGGCGGGGGAGTGGGCCGCGCACGCGCGCCCCGGCCAGGAGCTCGTCATCGTCGGGCCAGACGAGCGCAGCGATCACTCGCGGCTCGGCCTCGACTTCCACCCCGGTACGGCCCGGCGGTTGCTGCTCGCCGGTGACGAGACGGCCGTGCCCGCCATCAGCGCGATCCTGGAGTCGCTCCCGGCCGGAGTCGACGTCGACGCGTTCCTCGAGGTGCCGACGGGCCGCGACGCTTTGCCCCTGGAGGTGCCCCGCACTCACCGCGTCACCTGGATCGCGCGCGACGATGCCCCGCACGGCGCGCGGCTCATCGCAGCGCTCGAGGGATGGTGCGCGGCATCCGGTGACGTGCTGACGCGCGCTGCCGCGCCGCGACCGCAGGTGGTCGCCGACGTCGACGTCGACCGCGACCTGATCTGGGACAGTCCCGACGACGCCGAAGGCGAGTTCTACGCGTGGTTCGCGGGCGAGGCGGCGACGATCAAGACGCTGCGCCGGATGCTGGTGACCACCGGGGGAGTCGACCGCAAGCGCGTGGCCTTCATGGGCTACTGGCGGCTCGGGCAAGCAGAACGGCAGGCATGACGACCACGTCCCGGGCGAGGCGTCTGCGTCTCGTCGCCGTCAGTGCTGTCGTCGTCCTGGCGCTCACCGTCGCGGGCAGTCTTCTGATCGGTGCACGCTCGGTGTCGCCGACGATCGTGTGGCAGGCGCTGACGGCGTTCGACCCCACGGTGGCCGATCACGTGGTCATCGTCACCCAGCGCATCCCTCGCACCGCCATCGGACTCATCGCCGGTGCCGCCCTCGCTCTCGCCGGCACGCTGATGCAGGGGCTCACGCGCAACCCCCTCGCAGACCCCGGTCTGCTCGGTATCAACGCGGGCGCCTCGGTCGCCGTGCTCGTGGCGATCACCTTCTTCGGGATCTCGCAGCCGAGCGGATTCGTCTGGTTCGCCTTCGTCGGCGCCGCCGTCGCGGCTGTCGTCGTCGCCGTGATCGGCACACGCGGCCCGGACGGCGACAACCCGGCCAAGCTCGCGCTGACGGGCGCGGCGGTCACCGCGGGCCTCATCGCGATCACGACGTTCATGCTGACGACGTCGGCCGCGACCCTCGACGTCTACCGCTACTGGCAGGTGGGCGGTCTGACCACCCGCGGACTCGACACCGTGGCCGTCGCCGCCCTGCCCGTCGCCGTGGGCGCCGTCCTCGCGCTCTCCAGCGGGCGCGGACTCGACCTGCTGTCGCTCGGGAGCGACACGGCAGCCGGTCTCGGGCAGAACGTCGCCCGCACGCGCGGTCTCGGCATTCTGGCGGCTGTGCTCCTGTGCGGGGGAGCGACCGCTCTGGCCGGGCCGATCGTGTTCGTAGGATTGCTCGTTCCGCACCTCCTGCGCGCTCTCGTCGGCGTAGGCCACGGCCCGCTCCTCGCGCTGAGCATCCCGGTGGGCGCATCGCTCCTCCTCGCTGCCGACGTCATCGGCCGGGTGATCGCGCTGCCCGGTGAGGTGCAGGCCGGCATCGTGGTGGCGTTCGTCGGCGCACCCGCGCTGATCGCGCTCGTGCTCCGAGGCCGGAGGGTCGCGCTGTGACCGCCGTCGAGACTCCGTCGCCCCTCGCGCTCGTGCGCGGGCGCGTGCGCCGTCGCCGCGTCGTCGCGATCGCCGGAGTGTCGGCGGCGCTGCTCGTCGTCGTCGTGCTCGGACTCTCCCTCGGCGACTACCCCCTCTCGCCCGTGCAGCTGTGGCGCACCCTCTGGGGCGGAGGCGAGCGCGTGGAGGCATACGTGCTGTTCCAGGTGCGGGCGCCGCGTGTCGTGATGGGCGTCCTCGTCGGCGTCTGCCTCGGCACCGCGGGGGCGCTCCTGCAGACACTGCTGCGAAACCCGCTCGCGAGTCCCGATCTCCTCGGCATCAGCGGTGGTGCCAGCGTCGGTGCGCTGTTCGTGCTGATCGTGCTCGGGCTGACCGGGCCGCTGCTGGCCGCCGCGGCCTTCGTCGGCGGCCTGGTCGTGGCGATCTTCCTCCTCGCGGCCGGACGCCGGCTCTCGGACGGAGGATTCCGCCTCATCCTGGCCGGCATCGGTGTGGCCTTCCTCTGCGTCGCGATCACGAACTTCCTGATGGCCCGCGCGCAGCTCGAGCTCGCGCAGGCGGCGTTGGTGTGGATCACCGGATCGCTGTCGTCGAGCGCGTGGTGGCAGGTGCTCGTCGTCCTCGTCGTCGCCGTGGCGTGCGCGCCGTTCGTCGCTCTCGTCTCCCGATGGCTCCCCATCACCCAGCTCGGCCCGGCGACCTCCTCGGGTCTCGGAGTGAACGCGACGACCGTGCGCTGGGTGGCCGTCGTCTGCGCCGTGCTCCTCACCGCCGTCACCTGCGCGTTCGCAGGGCCGATCTCCTTCGTCGCGCTGTGCGCGCCCCCGATCGCGCGATCGCTCCTCGGCCACGGGGCGCTGGGGATCGGCACCAGCGCTGTCACGGGAGCAGCCCTCCTCGTCGCCGCCGACCTGATCGCGCAGTTCGCGCTCCCCGGCCTCTCGCTCCCGGTGGGCGTGGTCACCGGGGCGCTCGGCGCCGTGTTCCTCCTGTGGCTTCTGGCCTCGACGAAAGGGCGTCAGGTATGAGCGCTTCCCCCACTCCGCCGCGCCTGAGCGCGCGGTCGTTGGACGCGGGCTACCCGGGCCGGCGGGTCATCGAGAACCTCGACCTCGACGTCACCCCCGGTCGCATCACGATGATCATCGGCGCGAACGCGTGCGGGAAGTCGACCCTCCTCGGCGTGCTCGCGCGTCTGCACGCCCCGCTCGGCGGCGAGGTGCTCCTCGACGAGGTCGACGTCGCGAGCATTCCCCGACGACGGTTCGCCCAGCGCGTCGGGCTGCTCCCGCAGCATCCGATCGCCCCCGACGGTCTCACCGTCGGGGAGCTCGTCTCGCGCGGACGCCACCCGCACCGCGGCGTCTTCGAGCGATGGAGTGCCGCCGACACGGCGCAGGTCGACGACGCGATGCGGCTGACCGGGGTCGAGGCCCTCGCCGACAGGCCCGTCGGCGACCTCTCCGGAGGGCAGCGCCAGCGGGTCTGGATCGCGATGGCTCTCGCCCAGAATCCCGAGATCCTGCTGTTGGACGAGCCGACGACGTTCCTCGATCTGAGCCATCAGCTCGAGGTGCTCGACCTCCTCGTCGAGCTCAACCGCGCCCATGGAACGACGATTGTCGTGGTGCTGCACGAGCTGAACCTCGCCGCGCGGTACGCCGACGACCTCGTGGTCATGTGCGAGGGGCGGATCGTCGCCCAAGGCGACCCGCGCGAAGTGCTGACGGCGGAGGTCGTCTCGGACGCGTTCGCGCTCGACGCCCTCGTGATGCCCGACCCGCTCACCGGCACCCCTCTCGTCGTGCCGCGCCCGGGCGGCGCGCACCTGACGCCCGACCCCACCTGATCCCCGAAACCCCCACCCGGCGGAACCCGTTTCCGCGTTCGAAAGGAAAACCCCATGTCCCGCACCCCCCGTGCGATCGCCTTCGCCGCGGCTCTGGCCGCTGGCGCCATCGCCCTGTCGGCCTGCTCGACGGCCACCACCGAGACCGGAGCCGGCTCGTCAGCGTCTGACTCCGCGGCATCCGAGGCGTTCCCGGTGACGATGACGAACATGTACGGCGAGACGGTGATCGAGTCGGCCCCCGAGCGCATCGCGACGTGGGGTTGGGGCTCCACCGACGCCGTGCTCGCCCTCGGTATCGTTCCGGTCGCCATCGCTTCGATGGACTACGGCGGGGGAGACGACCGCATCACCCCGTGGGTGAAGGACGCCCTCGACGAACTGGGCGGCGAGACACCCGTGATCCTCGATGCCTCCGGCGAGGTGCCGGTCGAGGAGCTGCTCGCGACCGACCCCGACGTGGTCATCGCCCCCTACTCGGGCCTGACCCAGGAGGAGTACGACGCGATCACCGGCGCCGGCGTGCCGGTCGTCGCACCCACGGACGGCGTGTGGACCACTCCGTGGCGCGACGTCATCACCGAGACGGGCACAGCGCTCGGTCGTGAAGCGGATGCTGCGCAGATCATCACCGACATGGACGACCAGGTCGCCGCAGCGGCGGCTGAGCACCCGGAGTTCGCCGGCACCACGATCGCGTACGCCTCCGACAGCGTCGACACGTTCTACCTGTACCTCCCCGCCGACCCGCGTGTGGAGATCCTCGAGGACCTCGGCTTCGTCACCTCCGATTCCGTCGCCGCGCTCGACGACGGCTCCGGGAGCTTCTACGCGACGGTCAGCGGCGAGAATCTCGACTCGATCGACGCTGACGTGATCTTCACGCAGGTGGACGACGAGGCCGCTCTCGAGACGTTCCTGACGTCCGACCGCACGCGTCTCATCCCCGCCGTCGCCACGGGCGCCGTCGCCGCGATCGTCGGCGAGGAGAACGTCGCCGCCGTCTCGCCGACCGCGCTGACGTTCCCCTTCATCCTGCCCACGATCGTCGAGCAGCTGGCCGAGGCCACCGCTGTCGCCAAGGGCTGACCGTGACGACGAAGGCGCCCATCCGGTATGCCGGGTGGGCGCCTTCGTCGTGCTCCAGGTCAGCGTCGCCGGTCGGCGGCGCGGACGAGGGCCCATGCGGCGGGGACGATCGCGGCCGCGAGCGCGGCCTTGACGATACCGCCCACTATGAAGGGCAGCACGCCGACGGCGAGGACGTCGCCGAGCCCGTAGCCGAGGCCCAGCACGCTGTTCAGGATGAACGCCATGTAGGGCACGCCGACGAGGAACGGCACGACGCTGGCCGCGGCGAACTCGGCGAATGCCAGGACGGGGCGTCGGTCCCACGACCGCTCGGCGAACCATCCGGCGACGAACGCGGCGAACACGAAACCGATGATGAAACCGAAGCTGGGCTTGGCGACGGAGGCCAGGCCCCCGGACAGCCCGGCGAAGACGGGGAGGCCGACGAGGCCCAGCCCGAGGTAGCTCAGCAGCGAGAGCGCGCCGCGGCGCGCGCCGAGCGCTGCGCCCACGACGATGACGCCCAGCGTCTGGCCGGTGATGGGGACGGGCCACAGCGGCACCTCCACCTGGGCGAGGACGGCGACGGTCAGGGCGCCCGTGAGGACGAGGGTCGCGTCGAGCGCGACAGCGCGGGCGCGGGTCGACGGGCGGGCGAGGAGGTCGGCCAGCACGCGGCGGCCGAGCGGGGAGGCGACGGACATGAGGCTCCTTCGTGAGCTGCTCGCGGAAGGTTCGGCGGGCATCGCGACTTATACTAGGGGGCTGGCCGTTGGCCGCTTGTGTACCTATTCCCACCAGAAGATCGGACGTTCGCTGTGCTCGCCGTGCATGACCTCGAGATCCGCGTCGGAGCGCGCGTGCTGATGTCGGGCGTCTCGTTCCGCGTGAGCGACGGCGACAAGATCGGTCTCGTCGGCCGTAACGGAGCCGGCAAGACCACGCTGACGAAGGTGCTCGCGGGCGATCTGATCTCGGCGGCCGGAAGCGTCGACAGCTCCGGCGAGCTCGGCTATCTGCCCCAGGACCCGCGCAGCGGCGACCCCGAGATGCTGGCGCGCACGCGCATCCTCGACGCGCGGGGTCTCGGCTCGCTCGCCATCGGCATGCAGGAGGCGTCGCTGCTCATGGGCGACCCCGACGAAGCCGTCGCGGCGAAGGCGATGAAGCGCTACAGCTCGCTCACCGAGCGATTCGAAGGGCTCGGTGGGTACGCTGCCGAGGCGGAGGCAGCATCGATCGCGAACAACCTGTCGCTGCCCGACCGCATTCTCGATCAGCCGCTCAAGACCCTCTCGGGCGGTCAGCGTCGCCGTATCGAGCTCGCACGCATCCTCTTCTCCGACGCCCAGACGATGATCCTCGACGAGCCGACGAACCACCTCGACGCCGACAGCGTCGTCTGGCTGCGCGAGTTCCTGAAGGGCTACAAGGGCGGGCTCATCGTCATCAGCCACGATGTCGAGCTCGTGGGCGAGACGGTGAACCGCGTGTTCTACCTCGACGCGAACCGTCAGGTCATCGACGTCTACAACATGAACTGGAAGAACTACCTGCGCCAGCGGGTGGCCGACGAGGAGCGCCGCAAGAAGGAGCGCACGAACGTCGAGAAGAAGGCGACGGTGCTCCAGCAGCAGGCCGCCCGATTCGGCGCGAAGGCCTCCAAGGCAGCCGCCGCGCACCAGATGGTCGCGCGGGCCGAGAAGATGCTCGCGGGTCTGGACGAGGTGCGTCAGGAGGAGCGCGTGGCGAAGCTGCGCTTCCCGAAGCCGGCACCCTGCGGCAAGACCCCGCTCATGGCCTCGGGTCTGTCGAAGTCGTACGGGTCGCTTGAGATCTTCACCGACGTCGACCTCGCGATCGATCGGGGCTCGAAAGTCGTGATCCTCGGATTGAACGGTGCGGGGAAGACGACTCTGCTGCGGATCCTCGCCGGCGTCGACAAGGCCGACACCGGGGTCATCGAGCCGGGGCACGGCCTGAAGGTCGGCTACTACGCCCAGGAGCACGAAAACCTCGACGTGAAGCGCTCGGTGCTCGAGAACATGATGTCGGCGGCTCCCCACATCACAGCGACGGATGCGCGCAAGGTGCTCGGGTCGTTCCTCTTCGTCGGCGATGACGTGCTGAAGCCTGCGGGCGTGCTCTCCGGTGGAGAGAAGACCCGTCTGTCGCTTGCGACGCTCGTCGTCTCCAGCGCGAACATGCTCCTTCTCGACGAGCCCACCAACAACCTCGATCCCGCGTCGCGGGAAGAGATCCTCGGCGCGCTCGCGCACTACGAGGGCGCCGTCGTCCTGGTGTCGCACGACGAGGGCGCGGTCGAGGCGCTCAACCCGGAGCGCGTGCTCATCCTCCCCGACGGGGTCGAAGACATCTGGGGTCGCGACTACGCCGACCTGATCACCCTCGCCTGACCCGACCGGTCAGCGCGAGTCGACCAGGGCGTCCTCCACGTCGGCGTCGTTGTCTCGGCGCTTCTCACGTCGGGGCCTGGGGGTCTTACCCGCGGCTTCGTCGGCTTCCTCACGACGGATGCGCCGTTCGCTCACGATGATGTAGCCGATGAACGCGAAGCCCATGATGGCGAACAGGATCCACTGGATCGCGTACGACAGGTGCGGCCCGGGATCCTCCGTCGGCGACGGCAGCGCGCCGGGCACCACCGCGGGCGCCGGATCCTCCGAGACGAGCTGACCGTACGCGGAGGTCAGCACCGCGTCACCGGAGGAGACGACGTCGGCGATCGTCGGGAGATTGATGGTGGCCACCTGGCCTTCGTCGGCCGATCGACCGGAGGCGGGAACCATCTCTCCCGGCTTCAGCCGCACGACGACGGTGGTCTGCCCGGTCGGAGGGCCAGGGACCGTGTCGGGCTCGGGGTCGGGGTCGCCCGGTGGCACCCAGCCGCGGTCGACGATCATGACACGACCGTCGTCGAGGCGGAAGGGAACCAGCACCTCGAACGCGGCCGTTCCGCCGTGAGGGCGGTTGCGGACGAGGAGCTCGTCGTCGGGCAGATAGGCGCCGGTCAGTATCACCGGCGTCCATTCGTCGGCGGGGTCGAGGTCGGCGCCGGCGGGGATCACGTCGCTGAGCGGTACGGGTTCGGCGTCATAGTTCGCGTCGACGAGAGCGAGCTGGCGGGCGCGCTCCTCATTGCGGGTGAACTGCCAGTGCGAAAGGAAACCGCAGGCGATCGCGAATACGATCGCGACGGCGACGTAGCCCGTCCACCGCAGCGCGGCGGGGCGTGCGCGATCGGTCATCGGGGTGAGCCCTCCTCGGAGACCGGGGCCAGGGGCGAGACCTCGACGGGGAAGTCGCGGGCGGCGAGGTAGTCGCGCAGGAAGTCGACGTGGGCGTCGCACGCCGACCACAGCTTGCGGCGATCGGCGGTGTGGATACGGGGGTTGCGCCACGCCACGACCCAGGCGGATGCGTCGCGGCAGCCGGCCCGCGAGCACTCCGCCGTCACGGCTTCGGTTCCGATCCCGGCGTCAGACGAGGGGTCTCGGAGATGCGGAACACCGTGGGCCCGGCCGGCGCCGGCACGACCGGAGAGACCGTCGGCGGCGACTCCAGCATCCGCTCCGGGCTCTCGACGTTCGTGCGTCGTACGTCGGAGCCCACATTGGCGATCACGACGGCGATGTACGGCAGAACGACCGCGCCCAGCGCGAACAGCCAGGTGTACCAGCCGAAGGGCTGGACGAGGACCATCGCCACGATGCAGGCGAGACGGATACCCATCATCACCATGTACTTGGTGAGACGGGAGCCCGCGTCGTCCTTGGGGGCGACCGGGAGCGAAGTCGCGGAGGGAGTGGTCGTTTTCACGATCCCTCAAGATTACGCCTGCGAACCGCGCGCGGCGCCGGAACAACGTCAGATAGTTCAGGAGTAGTCGTAATACGACGAGCCGCTCGAGGCGACCCCGACGATGAACATGACCCAGATGACGAGCAGGATGATGCCGATCACGGCGAAGCCGATGCCGACCCAGCCGAGAATGGTGCCGGCGAGGGCCATGCCGCGACCGGCCTCGCCGTTGGTCTTCAGCTGCTTGAGCGACATGTGACCGGTGATCACGGCGACGATCGACGCGATCAGCGGCAGGACCACGAACGCGGCGATGCCCGAGACGAGGGAGACGATCGCGAGCGAGTTGGTCTTCGGGGCGTAGCCATAGGGCGCTCCGTAACCGTACGGCTGCTGCTGCTGCGGGGGGTACGCCGGCGCTCCGTAGGGAGCCTGCGGGGCGGCAGCCCCGGGATAACCGGGAGGCGGTGGGCTCGAGGGTGCACCTGCGGGGGAGCCGTTCGGGTTCTCGTCGCTCACGTCAAGCCTCTCTGTCGCTGAGACCAGAGTTCCAGCGGGCGGATGCGGTGTCAAACCCGCTCGGGCATGCGTGGCCCGGTCGCCTAGGCTGGGGCAGTTCCGTCCACCGGCCAGGGAGTGTGCCATGTCCACCGAACGCGTCGTCCTCGTCACCGGAGGCAACCGCGGCATCGGCCGCGCCATCGCCGAGAGGTTCGTGGCAGAGGGCTACCGGGTCGCCGTCACCGCCCGTTCGGGGGAGGGCCCCGAGGGCACCCTCACGGTGCGCGCGGACGTGACCGACGCCGCGGCCGTCGACGCGGCCTTCACCGAGGTCGAGGCGGCCCTCGGCCCCATCGAGATCGTCGTCGCCAACGCCGGCGTCACGAAGGACACCCTCCTCATGCGCATGACGGAGGACGACTTCGATTCGGTCGTCGCGACGAACCTCGGCGGCGCCTTCCGGGTCGTCAAGCGCGCGTCGAAGGGGATGCTGCGGGCCCGGTGGGGTCGCGTGATCCTCATCTCGAGTGTCGTCGGCCTCTACGGATCCGCCGGCCAGGTGAACTATGCGGCCTCCAAGAGCGGACTCGTCGGCTTCGCCCGATCGCTGACGCGCGAGCTCGGTGCCCGCGGCATCACGACGAATGTCGTGGCACCCGGCTTCATCGAGACCGACATGACCGCCGCTCTCCCCGAAGACACGCAGGCCGAGTACAAGCGCAGCATCCCGGCGGGCCGCTTCGCGACTCCCGACGAGGTCGCCGGCGTCGTCACCTGGGTGGCGTCGGATGCTGCCGCTTACATCTCCGGCGCAGTGATCCCCGTCGATGGCGGTCTCGGAATGGGGCACTGACGCCCGCGACCCACTCCGTGCGCGGCGACCACATCACCGCCCTCGACCGGATGACGGCCCTCTACCGGATGACGGTTCTCTAGGGGAGGAGAGGCAGCACCTCGCGCAGGTCGACGCGACCGATCACGAGATCGGCGTTCGCGCGCACCGTCGGCTTGGCGTTGAAGGCGAGGCCGAGACCAGCGTCGGCCAGCATGGGAAGGTCGTTCGCGCCATCGCCGATCGCGATGGTCGCCCCGCGCGGCAGGGCGGCCTCCGATGCCCATTCCCGCAGCGCTACGACCTTGGCCGCGCCGTCGACGATCGTGCCGTCGACTCTTCCGGTGAGCGTCCCGTCAGCCGTCTCGAGTCGGTTGGCGCGCCAGACGTCGACACCGAGTGCGGGCGCGATCACGTCGAGGATCTCGTGGAATCCGCCCGAGACCACGCCGACGCGTCCACCGCGATCGTGCACGCCGGCGATCAGTTCGCGGACCCCGGGGGTCGGCTCGATGCGCGCGACGACCCGTTCGAACGCCGCCGTGGGTACACCGGCCAGCGCGGCGACCCGGGTTCGCAGGCTCGTGGCGAAATCGACCTCGCCCCGCATGGCGGCCTCCGTCGCCGCGGCGACCTCGGCACCGCGGCCGGCTTCGTCGGCGAGGAGTTCGATGACCTCGTTGCGGATGAGCGTGGAATCGGCGTCGAGAACGACGAGGAACCGGGCGGCAGACACGCGCTCGACCCTAGCGTGACCTGTCGTGACGTGCGTCGCGTCAGGGCTCCGAGCGACGGTCCACAATGGGAGTGCACTCCGAGGAAGGAACCCCATGGCAGACGTCGAGAGCTTCACCCTGGACCACACCGCCGTCAAGGCGCCGTACGTGCGGCTGATCGGCACCGAAGTCGGACCGCGCGGCGACGTCATCGCGAATTTCGATGTGCGTTTCGTTCAGCCGAACGAGGGAGAGATCCCCACCGCCGGCCTCCACACCATCGAGCACATGCTCGCCAGCCTCCTGCGCGACCGGCTCGACGGGGTCATCGACATCTCGCCCTTCGGCTGCCGCACCGGTTTCCACCTCATCACGTGGGGAGAGCCTGCCGTCGCCGACGTCGTCACCGCGATCGGTGAGGGTCTGCGATTCATCGCCGAGGACGCCGAATGGTCCGACGTGCCGGGTGTGGACGCCTTCAGCTGCGGCAACTACCGCGACCACAGCCTGCACTCCGCGCGCGAGTGGTCGGCCGAGATCCTTCGTCAGGGCATCAGCCGGGACGCCTTCGAGCGCGTCGGCGTCTGAACGCCGCGTCGGCCCCGATCAGGGGTCGACGCGGGCGTTCTTGGCGACGATCGTGATGCCGGTGTCGGTGACGGTGAAGCCCCGGGCGAGATCGCGTTCGCGGTCGACCCCGACGGTCGCTCCGTCGGCGAGAACCACGTTTTTATCGAGGATCGCGCGGTGGATGCGGGCACCGGCTCCGACGCGCACGTAGTCGAACAGCACCGAGTCGGTGATCGTCGACCCGCCCCCGGCGAGAGTCCACGGCCCGACGACGCTGCGCTCGAGGTGCGTGCCCGAGAGCACGGATCCGAGCGAGACGACCGAGTCGATCGCGTTGCCGATGCGCCCGACCGAGTCGCGCACGAACTTCGCCGGCGGCGAGTTGACGGTCTGCGAGAAGATCGGCCAGTCGGTGTTGTAGAGGTTGAACACCGGGAGCGTGGAGATCAGATCCATGTGCGCGTCGTAGAACGACTCGATCGTTCCCACGTCGCGCCAGTAATCGCGATCGCGATCGGTCGAGCCGGGGACGTCGTTGCGCTTGAAGTCGTAGACGGCCGCTTCGCCGCGATCGACGAAGTAGGGGACGATGTCGCCGCCCATGTCGTGGTTCGACGTGGGGAGTTCTCCGTCGTACTCCACCGCCTCGATGAGGGCATCGGCGTCGAAGATGTAGTTGCCCATCGACGCGAGCACCTCGTGCGGCGCATCGGCGAGCCCGGTCGGGGACTGCGGCTTCTCGAGGAACTGCCTGATGCGCGTCGGGTCGGTCGGATCGACGTCGATCACACCGAACTGGTTCGCCAGCTCGATGGGCTGCCGGATGCCGGCGACGGTCGCGCGCGCATCGGAGTTGATGTGCGCGTCGAGCATCTGCGTGAAGTCCATGCGGTAGACGTGGTCCGCGCCGATCACGGCGACGATGTCGGGCTTCTCGTCGAGGATCAGGTTCATGCTCTGCAGGATCGCGTCGGCCGAACCCGAGAACCAGCGCTTTCCGAGGCGCTGCTGAGCGGGCACCGACGCCACGTACGCGCCGAGCATCGGAGACATCCGCCATGTCTGGGAAACGTGGCGGTCGAGGCTGTGCGATTTGTACTGCGTCAGCACGACGAGCTGGCGCAGGCCGGAATTCACGAGGTTCGAGATCGCGAAATCGATCAGGCGGTACTGACCTCCGAACGGCACGGCGGGCTTGGCGCGATCGGCGGTGAGGGGCATGAGCCGCTTGCCCTCACCACCCGCGAGGATGATTCCGAAGACCTTCGGCGCTGCAGGCATGGCACCACACTAGGCCCGTCCGCGATGTGGGGACCACAGCTTTCCGCCCCTTGACAGCTGTACTAGCGTTCGAGCATGCGCGTGGACATCGTCACCAAGGAATACCCGCCCGAGATCTACGGGGGCGCGGGGGTGCACGTCACCGAGCTGGTTCGTGCCCTGCGCCGATCGATAGACGTCGAGGTGCGCGCCTTCGGCGCGCCTCGCGACGAGGCGCAGACAACGTCGTACGCGGTCCCGTACGAGCTCGCATCGGCGAACGGGGCGATCCAGACGCTCGGCACCGACCTCGAGATCGTCGGCGATGTCGCCGGGGCGGACCTCGTGCACAGTCACACCTGGTACGCGAACTTCGCCGGTCACCTGGCCTCGCTCCTCCACGGCATCCCGCACGTCGTCAGCGCCCACAGCCTGGAGCCCCTTCGTCCGTGGAAGGCCGAGCAGCTCGGCGGCGGCTACGCCGTCTCGAGCTACATCGAGAAGACCGCCTACGAGGGCGCCGCCGCGATCATCGCCGTCAGCGACGGCATGCGCCGCGACATCCTCCGCAGCTATCCCGACCTCGACCCGGCGAAGGTGCGCGTCATCTACAACGGCATCGACGTCGATGCGTGGCGCCCCGTCGTCGACGCCGACTTCCTCGCCGCCAACGGGATCGATCCGGCTCGTCCGTCGGTCGTGTTCGTCGGCCGCATCACGCGGCAGAAGGGGCTCCCCTACCTCCTTCGCGCCGCAGAGCAGCTGCCCCCCGAGGTTCAGGTGATCCTGTGCGCCGGCGCGCCCGACACCCCCGAGATCATGGCCGAGGTGGAGGAGCTGGTGCGCGGTCTCCAGTCGACGCGGGAGGGCGTCGTCTGGATCGATCGGCACCTGTCGCGCCACGACCTCTGCGCCGTGCTCACCGCGGCGACCGCATTCGTCTGCCCGTCCGTCTACGAACCTCTCGGCATCGTGAACCTCGAGGCCATGGCGTGCGGCGCGGCCGTCGTCGGCACCGCCACCGGCGGAATTCCGGAGGTCGTGGCCGACGGGGTGACCGGTCGCCTCGTCCCGATCGAGCAGGCCCAGGACGGCACGGGCACGCCCGTCGATCCCGAACGCTTCGTGAACGATCTCGCGCGTGTGCTGATCGAGGTCGTCGGCGACCGCGAGAAGGCCGCGGAGTACGGTCGGGCCGGCCGGACGCGCGCGGCGGAGGAGTTCAGCTGGCAGAAGATCGCCGACACGACCGAGGAGCTCTACCGCGAGCTGACCGGCCGATAGGCTGGGGGGATGCCGCAAGTCTTGGAGTTCTCCGACGTCGTCGTCCGCCGGAACGCCCGAGAGATCGTGTCGCACCTCGACTGGTCGGTCGACGACGATCAACGCTGGGTGGTCCTCGGACCCAACGGAGCGGGGAAGACCACCCTGCTCCAGCTCGCCGACACGCTGCTGCACCCCACCTCGGGCACGGTCACGATCCTTGGCGAGCAGCTGGGGCGCACCGACGTCTTCGAGTTGCGCCCGCGGATCGGGTTCGCCTCGTCGGCGATGGCTCGCCGCATCCCGCCCGAGGAGTCGGTGCTGAACGTCGTGCTGACCGCGGCGTTCTCCGTGCTCGGGCGCTGGCGCGAGGACTACGAAGACATCGACGAGCGTCGGGCCCTACGCGTGCTGGCCGAGTGGAAGCTCGACCACCTCGCCGACCGCACGTTCGGAACGCTCTCGGATGGGGAGCAGAAGCGCGTCCAGATCGCCCGCGCGGTCATGACCGACCCCGAGCTGCTGCTGCTCGACGAACCGACGGCCAGCCTCGACCTCGGCGCGCGAGAAGAGCTGCTCACGCTGCTGTCCGAGTATGCGCAGGCGCCCACCACGCCCGCGATGGTCATGGTCACCCACCACGTCGAGGAGATCCCCGTCGGCTTCACCCACGTGATGCTGCTGCGCGACGGTGCTGTGGCGGCTGCGGGCCCCATCCCCGAGACGCTGACGTCGGCCAACCTCGAGGCCACATTCGGCGTGCCGATCGTGCTGACCGAAGACGCTGGCCGCTACGCGGCACGTGCCGCGTCCTGACAGTGTTTCGTCGCCCGCCCTCGGGCTGGTAGACTTGGTCGCTGGTGCATTCGCGCCGCCGACTTTGACGGTCCTGGCCAAATCCAGGGCACCTCATCTCAAAGGACCCCCATGAAGACTGACATCCACCCGGACTACCGCGCCGTCGTGTTCCGCGACCTCGGCTCCGGCGAGACCTTCCTCACCCGTTCGACGGTGACCAGCGACAAGACGATCGAGCTCGACGGTGTCGAGTACCCGGTCATCGACGTCGAGATCTCGTCCGCGTCGCACCCGTTCTACACGGGCAAGCAGCGCATCATGGACTCGGCCGGTCGCGTCGAGAAGTTCAACCAGCGCTTCAAGGGCTTCGGCGGCAGCTGAACCCGATCTCCGCGCAACGGCCTCGCTTCGGCGGGGCCGTTTCTCGTTTCACCGGATGGGCCACGACCCGTCGAGGGGCTCGTCGGGGTCGAGGCGGCCGATGCTGACGAAGTACTCGGTCAGGCTCGCCGCCTGCGCGCGTGCCCACGAGATCTGACGCGTGTGCAGTTCTTCGATCGTGGGCGGCAGCCAGGCGGCATAGCGCTCCGCGAGGGCCTGCGCGACACGCCCGGCGGCGACGGCGTCGGCGGATGCTTCGTGGGCGTCGTCGAGGCGCACGCGGTAGTGCTCGGCGACCACCGAGAGGGTGCGCTTGCCGCGACGCCAACGGTCGTAGGCCTTGTCGACTACCAGTGGGTCGATGACGGGTGAGGGGTTCTCGATCGGGGGGATGCCGTGGCGGACGGCTTCGTTCTTCAGGAGCGAGAAGTCGAACGGCGCGTTGTACGCGACGACCGGGATCCCCGCGGTGAACAGCGCGCGCAACGCGTCGACCACCTCGGTGACCACGAGGTGCGCGGGACGCCCGTCGGCGCGCGCCCGCGCCGTCGTGATGCCGTGGATCGCGGCCGCACCCGTGGGGATCTCGACGCCCGGGTCGGCCAGCCAGTCGCGCGCGGCGAGCACCCCGCCCTGCTGGTCGAGGAGGCCGACATGGGCCGTGACGATGCGGTCGGACGTCACGTCGACACCCGTCGTCTCCAGGTCGAAGACCCCGACGACCTGTGCCCATTCCGGAGACCGGAAGAGGGGGAGCGGCTCCGGCTGCATGCCTCACACGGTATGCGGCGGCCCGGACATCGCCGCGACGGCACTCCGGGCGGGGCTGCTCGTAGACTCGACGGGTGCCGAACCCGTATGCCGCCCTTCTCGACCGAGTACCCGCCCGGCGGCACGAGGTCGACGTGCTCGGTGCGACGACGGCCTACTGGGAGTACGGCGAGGCGGACGCTGCGACAACGATCGTCGCCGTCCACGGCTTCCGTGGCGAGCACCACGGCCTCGAGCCGGTCGTCGCCCACCTCGAGGGCTTCCGGGTGATCTCGCCCGACCTGCCCGGGTTCGGAGAGACGCCGCCGATCCCGGATCGTCGCCATGACCTCGCGCTCTACGTGGACTGGCTGTCGTCGTTCGTCGACCGCGTCGCCCCCGGTTCCGTGGTGCTCGGGCACTCGTTCGGTTCCATCGTCTCGGCTGCGGCCGTGGCCGACGGGCTCCAGACCCCGTCTCTCGTGCTGGTCAACCCGATCGGTGCTCCGGCGCTCGAGGGCCCCCGCGGCATCCTGACCCGCCTGGCCGTCTTCTACTACTGGGCCGGCGCACGTCTGCCCGCGCGGCTCGGTGACGCGCTGCTGCGCAACCGGCTGGTCGTTCGGGGGATGAGCCTCGCGATGGTCAAGACGCGCGACAAGGGGCTGCGCCGGTTCGTGCACGAGCAGCACGACGCCTACTTCTCGCGGTTCGCCGATCGCGACGTGCTGCACGATGCGTTCCTGACCTCGGTCTCGAACGATGTTCGGGCCTTCGCGCCGCGCATCGGGACCCGGACGCTCCTGGTGGCGGCCCAGAAGGACGACATCACCCCGATCGAAGCCGAGCGGACCCTGGCGACCCTCTTCGCCGATGCCCAGCTCGTCGAGATCGAGGACGTCGGTCACCTGATCCACTACGAGACGCCGGCGGTCGCCGCCGGCGCGATCACGCGTTTTCTTTCGCCTTCCGACGCCGGTACGCGTTGACGTTCATGCGATTGCCGCAGTTGCCGGTGTCGCAGTAGCGCTTGGACTTGTTCCGCGAGTAATCGATGAACACCGAGGCGCAGTCGTCTGCCTCGCAGACCTGCACCCGGTCGTACTCGTCGGCGCGGATGACGTCGACGAACGCCATAGCGGTCTCGACCAGCACGCGGGTCACGAGCGGCTCCTGGTCGTCGGTGGCGTGGATGTGCCATTGCTCGAACCCGTCGTGCGAGACGAGCTGCGGCAGCGCTCGGCCGTCGCTCAGCATCGCGTTCACGAGCGGCACGGCTCCGTCGCGACCGACGGTCCAGAGGGCGTGCAGACGGGGGCGGATGCTGCGCATGGCCGCGAGTTCCTCCGCGTCGCGCTGCAGGCGCCCCGAGTAGGGCCGCTCGTCGAGGAATCGGTCGAGATCCGTCAGATCGACCAGTCCGTCGATGCCCTCCGACGACCTTTCCGGGGCGGTGTTGACGAGGTCGACGGCGGCCTCGAGGGCGAGCTGGGTGTCATGGATGAAAACCATGTTGACTCCTGACATCGGCAAACGCTAGTGTCACCATCGTAACCACTCGACACTCCTGACAGTCGGAACCCATGACCGCTTCGCTCACCGCTCCCGTTCCGACCGTCCGCGCCACGGGCGCCGGCGGACTGCTCCTCGGCCTCATCTCCGCCGTCGCTTTCGCGTCGAGCGGAGCGGTCATGAAACCGCTGCTGGAGGCGGGCTGGTCGCTGGGAGCGGCGTTGCTCCTGCGTATATCGGGCGCCGCGCTCGTCCTCGCCTACCCGTTCCTTCGGGCGGTTCTCCGCGAGCGCGGCTTCCTCCGTCGCCACTGGCCGCTCATCGTCGGATTCGGACTGACCGGCGTCGCGGGGTGCCAGTTGTTCTACTTCGCGGCCATGCAGCGCATCCCGGTCGGTGTCGCGCTGCTCATCCAGTACTTCGCGCCGGTGCTCCTCGTCGGGCTCGCCTGGCTGCGTACCCGTCGCGCTCCGTCGCGCGTGGTCGTGATCGGGTCGGTCGCCTCGATCGTAGGACTTCTGCTCATGGTCGACCTGACCGGCGGGTCCTTCGATCTGATCGGCACGCTGTGTGCGCTCGGGGCCGCGGTCTGTCTCGGCGCTTACTTCCTCATCGCCGAGCGCACGGGCGACTCCATCCCGCCCCTGGCACTGGCCGGCGGCGGGCTCCTGACCGGTGCGCTCCTCCTCGCGGTGCTCGTCGTCACGGGTGTGCTGCCGTTCGTCGCGCCGCCCGTCGACGTCGTGCTGGCCGGTGTCACCGTGCCCTGGATCGTGCCGGTCGTCTGGGTCGTGCTCATCGCGACGGTGTGCGGATACGCGTTCGGTGTGATCGCCGTGTCGAAGATCGGGTCGCGCCTGGCGTCGTTCGTCGGGCTCACCGAGGCGCTTTTCGCCGGCGCGATCGCCTGGCTGCTCATCGGCGAGGCGCCGACGCTCGTGCAGGCGATCGGCGGCGCGCTGATCCTGGCGGGCGTGGTGTGCGTGAGGCTCGACGCGCGCGGTGCGGGAACGCCGAAGGGGGAGGCGGCTATCGTGCCGGTCGTGCCAGCCCCATGAGCGGCGCGACGCGGTAGGAGATGACCTCGCCCATCGCGAGCGAGGTCTCGGTGCGCTCGACGCCGTCGATCGCGAGGATGCGCGCATCCGTGTCGAAGAGGTGCTGCGCGTCGCGGCACGCGACGCGCACGAGCAGATCGACCTGTCCGCTCAGCCCGTGGGCCTGCAGGACTTCGGGGACGCGGGCGAGCTCGGCCTTGATGCGGGGGAGTTCTGCCTGGCGCACCGTCACGTTGATGAACGCGTCGATCGGGAAACCGAGCGCCTCGGTCGAGAACGTGCGTTCGAACGAGTGGAAGACGCCGGAGCGCTCGAGTCGGCTCATCCGCGTCTGCACGGTGTTGCGCGACAGTCCGAGCCGATCGGCCAGGGCGACGACCGTCGCGCGGGGGTCGTCGACGAGGGCACGGAGCAGCTCGAGATCGACGGAGTCGAGGGCGGTCATGAGCGAAAACGGTAGCAGGGAACGCGGACCCCGCGATCCGCGGGGCGCGTCAGACCGGTGCGGCGACGTAGGACAGCAGTTGCAATCGGTCGCGCTCCACGAGGAACGTGTGCGCGGATCCGTTGGGCAGCCGCTCTCCGGGGATCGGCAGCTCGCCCCCGGTCGCGTGGCGGATCACTTCGCGGATCAGAGCGCCGTGGGCCACCGCGACGAGGGCGGGAGCGGCGGGGGACGTTGCGCGACGCGCATCCTGGACGGCGCGGCGGAGCGTCTCGAGTGCGCGCACGCGCAGGTCGTCCCAGGTCTCGGCTCCGGGGACGTCGGCCGTGTACCAGTCGCCCCACCGGATGCGGAAGTCGGTCGCCGTCATCCCCTCGGCCTCGCCGTAGGCCCGCTCGCGCAGACCGCGGTAGCGCCGGGGCTCGTCGGCGCCGAGCTCTTCGGCGATGAGGTCTGCGGTCTCCGCGGCGCGGAGCAGGTCGCTGGAGGCGACCACGGTCGCAGCATCCGCGTCGATGACCTCTCGGAGGGCCCGTCCTGCCTTCCGGGCCTGCTGCCGTCCGGTGTCGTTGAGGGGGATGTCGGTCGATCCCTGGACGCGTCCGTCGCGGTTCCAGTCGGTCTCGCCGTGGCGCACAAGGGTGAGGATCGTCACCCTTCGAGCCTACCGAGCCGGCGGCCGCAGCAGCTCCGCGAGGGTCGTGAGCACCTCGCTCGCGCCGGCATCGATCTTCACCGTGGCGCGCGCGTCGACCTTGGTCTCGCCGCGGTTGACGATCACCACGGGCAGGCGCCGGCGCCGCGCGCGCTCGACCAGCCGGATACCGGAGTTCACGACCAGCGACGAGCCGGCTACGACCAGGGCGTCGCTCTGCGCGACCAACTGTTCGGCCTCTCGGAACTTCGCCGGCGGGATGTACTCACCGAAGAAGACGACGTCGGGTTTCAGGACCCCGCCGCACACGCTGCAGGAGGGCACGCGGAATCCCTCGACGCTCTCGGGGCGGACGTCGCCGTCAGGGCCGAGGAGGACGTCTTCGTCGATCGTGAGCCAGGGGTTCTCTGCCTCGACCCGCTCGGCCAGATCGCGGCGGTCGAAGACCTGCCCGCACTGCAGGCAGAACACCCGCCGCATCGTCCCGTGCAGCTCGACGACGCGCCTGCTGCCGGCGCGCAGGTGCAGGCCGTCGAC
The DNA here is from genome assembly GCF_003095395.1 of Microbacterium sp. Gd 4-13. Lineage (GTDB taxonomy): Bacteria > Actinomycetota > Actinomycetes > Actinomycetales > Microbacteriaceae > Microbacterium. Next base: position 922,527 of record NZ_QEIJ01000001.1, on the reverse strand, counting down.
GTTCTGGGTGATGACCCCGGCGGCGACGCCGTCATCTTCGAGCTTGGCGAGTGCCCGGTGACCGTCGTTCGGCCTGGCCGCCGCGAACGTCCGCCACCCGAGATGGCTGCCCACCCAGTAGCGGCGGCGTGCGTCCTCGCTCGAGAGGAAGTGCGTGACGGTCATGGGCGTGCGCACGGGTGCGCCCTTGCCGCGGTAGTCGGGGATGCCGGAATCGGTCGAGACGCCGGCCCCGGTGAGCACCGCGATCCTGCGGCCGGACAGGGCCTTCACGGCCGCCTCGATCGCCGCGGTCGTCGCCGCATCCGCCTGCGTCTCCGCCGTCATGCGCCCACCTCCGTCACCGATTCGAGTGTAGGCCGCGCGGACGGGTGTCCGGTCGGTGGCAGAGTGGGGAGGAATCATGCCCATCATCCCCGTCGACGACCCGCGCGATCCGCGCCTGTCGGACTATCGAGACCTGACCGACGTCGCCCTACGGCGAGTGATCGAACCGCAGGGCGGGTTGTACATCGCCGAGTCGGCGAAGGTGCTCGCCCGCGCGTTGCGTGCCGGGCACCGCCCCCGCTCCGTCCTGGTGCAGGAGAAGTGGGTCGCCGAGACCGTCGACATCGTCGACACCGATGCGGTCGACGTCTTCGTGGTGCCGGCCGCCCTCGCCGAGGACGTCACGGGGTACGCCGTGCATCGCGGCGTGCTGGCGGCCATGCACCGCCCGCCCGAACGCCCCGTCGCCGAGGTCGTGCGCGACGCACGGCTCGTCGTCGTGCTCGAGGACATCGTCGATCACACGAACGTCGGCGCGGTCTTCCGCAGCGTCGCCGCGCTCGGCGCGGACGCCGTGCTGGTGTCGGCGCGCTGCGCCGATCCGCTCTACCGACGCAGCGTGCGCGTGAGCATGGGCACGGTGTTCCAGGTGCCGTGGACGCGGCTGCCGGAAGGACCGGCGGCAACGGCCGCCCTCCACGACGCCGGGCTGCACATCGCCGCGCTGGCGCTGTCCGACGGTGCGGTCACGCTCGACGCGTTCGCCGCCGATCGTCCCGAGCGCATCGCGCTGATGCTCGGCGCCGAGGGCGACGGGCTGAGCCGGCGCGCACTGGCCGGGGCCGATACGGTCGTCACCATCCCGATGGGCGGGGGAGTGGACTCCCTCAACGTCGCCGCCGCATCGGCCGTCGCGATCTGGGCGCTGCGCCGTTAGAGCTGGCCGGGCTGTGCGCCGCTGTTCGCGGCATCCGACTCCACCGCGCGGACGAAGATCGGCGTCGGCTCCGGGCGTTTGGCCTGGATCAGATCGCCCGACGACTGGTGCCGCAGCCGCCGCAGCACCCACGGCACGAGGTGCGTGCGGGCCCAGACGAAGTCCTTCTCGCGCGCTTCACGCCAGGTCGTCACGCCCAGCGGATCGGGCTGCATGGGTTGAAGGTCGTTCGGGACGTTCAACGCGCGCAGCACCATCCGGGCCACCTCGTGGTGGCCGAGCGGGTTCATGTGCAGACGGTCGTCGTCGAAGAACCGCATGTCCTGGATCTCCTTGAGACCCCACTGGTCGGCGACGACGCAGTCGTACCTGTCGGCGATGGCGCGGATGTTCTCGTTGTAGATCGCGACCTTTCCGCGGATGTTGCGGAACACCGGGGTGAAGTGCGTGTCGATCCCGGTGAAGACGACGATCGTGGCTCCGCCCGCGGAGAGCCGCACGATGGCGTCTTCGAACTGCTGCGCGACCTGGTCGGGGTCGGTGCCCGGGCGGATCACGTCGTTGCCACCCGCCGAGATCGTGATGAGGTCGGGCTGGAGCGCGAGGGCCGGTTCGATCTGGTCGGCGACGATCTGGGCGATCAGCTTTCCGCGCACCGCGAGGTTGGCGTAGGCGAAGTCATCGACCTGGGTGGCGAGCACCTCCGCGACCCGGTCGGCCCAGCCGCGGTGTCCGCCCGGCACGGGGTCTCCGATGCCCTCGGTGAACGAGTCGCCGAGGGCGACGTACCGGCGCCACGGGTGGGGGCCGGCGTTGTCTTGGTGCAGTTTCTCGGACTCGATCATCAGCAGGACCTCCGTTTCCAGGCTAGCGGGGAGGCCGCACTCCCTCCATCGTCGTCGGCGGAGTCGGATGTCGGCGCGACGACCTATCGTTGATGTTTGCGCTCGACGCATCGGAAAGGAGGAACGTGGAAGACGGAACGCTCACGAACCCTCCCGGAACAGACGAGAACGACCCGCATTTCGGCAGCTTCGCCGCCGAGCACCTCTCTCCCACCTACCCGCAACGCGCCCCCTGGGGCACCGCCCAGCGCCTTCGCGCCTGGCAGGCCGAAGCCCTCGACATCTACTTCGGCGCCGACGGTCCCGACGGGGTCGGAAAGGGACCGCGCGACTTCCTCGCGGCGGCCACCCCCGGCGCCGGCAAGACGACGTTCGCACTGAGGCTCGCCAGTGAGCTGCTGCGTCGCAACGTCGTCGACCGCATCGTCGTCGTCGCGCCCACGGAGCACCTGAAGACCCAGTGGGCGGATGCTGCGGCCCGCGTCTCGATCCGCCTCGACCCGTTCTTCAGCAACCGCCACTCGGTGCCGTCCAGGCAGTACCACGGCGTCGCCGTCACCTACGCGCAGGTCGCGACGAAAGCATCCGTCCATCACGACCTCATCATGAACGCCCGCACCCTCGTCATCCTCGACGAGGTGCACCACGGCGGTGACGCGCTCAGCTGGGGCGATGCGCTTCGCGAGGCCTACGGTCGCGCGACCCGCCGCCTGCTGCTGTCGGGAACACCGTTCCGCAGCGACACCGCGCCGATCCCGTTCGTCGAGTACCACCCCGACGCCAACAACATCCGCATCTCGCGCACCGATTACAGCTACGGCTACAAGCGCGCGCTCGAGGACGGCGTCGTCCGACCGGTGCTCTTCCTGGTCTACGCCGGCTCGATGCGCTGGCGCACGAAGGCCGGCGAAGAGATGGAGGCCCAGCTCGGGCAGGACAACACCAAAGACATCACGTCGCAGGCGTGGCGCACCGCGCTCGACCCCAACGGCGAGTGGATCCCGGCCGTGCTGCGCTCGGCCGATCGCCGACTCACCGAGGTGCGCGAGCAGGTGCCCGACGCGGGCGGGCTCGTCATCGCCACCGACCAGACCGCCGCGCGCGCGTACGCCGCCATCCTCGAGGGGCTGACGGGCGAGGCGCCGACCGTCGTGCTCTCGGACGAGGCTGAGGCGTCGTCGCGCATCGAGAGGTTCTCGAACGACGACAGCCGGTGGATGGTCGCCGTGCGCATGGTGTCGGAGGGTGTCGACGTGCCACGTCTGGCGGTGGGCGTCTACGCGACCTCGGCATCGACGCCGCTGTTCTTCGCCCAGGCGATCGGCCGTTTCGTGCGAGCCCGGCGTCGCGGCGAGACGGCGAGCGTGTTCCTGCCCCACGTGCCGAACCTGCTCGCCCTCGCCGGCGAGATGGAGCGCCAGCGCGACCACGCCCTCGACCGCGACAGCGACGGCGACGACTGGAACGCCGAAGAAGACATGATGAACGCCGCCGAGCGCGAGGACAAAGCCTCCGACGCGCTCGAGCAGGAGTTCCAGTTCCAGGCCATGGGCTCGCTCGCGCACTTCGACCGAGTGCTGTTCGACGGCAAGGAGTTCGGCCAGCTGGCTGTTCCCGGAACCCTGGAGGAGGAGGAGTTCCTCGGTATTCCAGGACTGCTCGAACCCGAGCATGTGCACGAGGTGCTGATGGCGCGGCAGGCCAAACAGGGGCGCCACCGCTCGGCTCGCGAGGCGAAGGAGCGCGAGGCACCCGCGGGTGACGCGGCCCCCGTCGACGCACCTCCTGCGGCACTTCATCGCACGCTCAAAGAACAGCGGCAACTGCTCAACAGCCTGGTCGGGCTGTACGCGCGCCAGAGCGGCGAGGCCCACGGACTCGTTCACGCGGAGCTGCGGCGCATCTGCGGCGGCCCGGCGGTCTCGCACGCGACCGTGGCGCAGTTGCAGGCGCGCATCGAGGTACTGCGCAAGCGCGTGCACTCCTGAGCCCCCGGTTCGGAGCCCCGAAATGCTGGCAATCCCGGGCTTTCGAGGAGGCGCCGTCGTGCGCGCCGTTAGCGTGAGGTGAGTTTCCGGATGAATGAAGAGGACCGAACGACCGTGACGGCTGCGCCCACTCCCCGAGACCGACGGCGGTGGGCGAGATACCTCGTCGAAGAGCGTGCCGAGGCGAAGATCTACCGACGGCTCGCCGCCCGCCGCTCGGGAGAGGAGCGCGCAATCCTGCTCGCTCTCGCCGATGCCGAGGGGCGGCACGAGGCGCACTGGCTCGAGCTCCTCGGCGGCGAACCGGCACGCCTTCCGCGGCCCGGGCTGGGCGGGCGGATGCTGGGATGGATGGCGCAGCGATTCGGTTCGATCTTCGTGCTCGCCCTGGCCCAGAACGCCGAGGCGCGGTCGCCCTACGACGACGAGCCGTACGCGACCGCGGCCATGGCCGCCGACGAGAAGGTGCACCACGAGGTGGTGCGGGGCCTGGCCGCGCGCGGGCGTCGACGGCTCTCGGGCACTTTCCGGGCCGCCGTCTTCGGCGCGAACGACGGACTCGTCTCCAACCTCGCGCTGGTGATGGGGATCGGGGCGACCGGGGTCGCGCCCGGGTTCGTGCTCTTCAGCGGCATCGCGGGTCTTCTCGCCGGCGCCCTGTCGATGGGCGCGGGGGAGTTCGTCTCGGTCCGCTCGCAGCGCGAGCTGCTCGCCTCGACCGAGCCGAGCGATTTCGCCGACGCGGCGATCCCGCACCTCGACATCGACGCGAACGAGCTGGCACTCGTCTACCGCGCACGGGGGATGGATCCCGAGGAGGCTCTCGAGAACGCCCGCCGCGTCGTCGAGGATTCGCGCCGGCCCGGGCTCCCGAACCCGCGCGCCCACGAAGCATCCGGCGAGCACGAGATCGTGGGCGGCGCCTGGGGTGCGTCGATCTCGAGCTTCCTGTTCTTCGCCTCGGGCGCGATCATCCCGGTGCTGCCGTGGATCTTCGGGCTCTCCGGCCTCGCGGCCGTCGTGCTCGCCCTCGCCCTCGTCGGCATCGCGCTGTTCGTCACGGGCGCGATGGTCGGGCTGCTCTCGGGCGGACCACCCCTGCGCCGCGCCCTCCGGCAGCTGCTCATCGGCTACGGCGCCGCCGCCGTCACCTACGCGCTCGGCCTGCTCTTCGGCGTCTCCGCCGGCTGACACACCCACGATCGGCCGAGACGCGCCGCCTGGCGCGATGTCTCGGCCGATCGTGATGTCTGGGCGCACAACGACGAACGGCCCCCCTGTCGGGGAGCCGTTCGTCATTCTGTGCGCGAGGGGGGACTTGAACCCCCACGCCCTAATACGGGCACTAGCACCTCAAGCTAGCGCGTCTACCTATTCCGCCACCCGCGCAGTGGGTGTTTTTCGGTTTCGCAACCGAGGAACGACACTACCATGCACCGGAACGCACGGCGAACCACGCCGGGCTCCGACGCGCGAATCCACACCCGGGCGGGCGAACCCGCACGGCGGATCGACCCGTCGATGTCGATTCGAGCGGGCCCGTGCGGATTCGCGACGCGCACGCACTGCGCCGAAACAAGACCGACGCGGCGGGGCGATAACCTAGCCCTCATGCCCACGCCTGACGACGGCCTTCCCGAGGTCGCCCGGATCGCCGCGGACCTCATCCGGTTCGACACCTCGAACTTCGGCGGGGGGACGGCGCACGGCGAGCGCGAAGCCGCCGAGTACGTCGGGGCCTACCTCGAGGGGCTCGGGCTGACCACCGAGTACTACGAACCCATTCCGCGACGCACCAACGTCGTCGCGCGGGTCGCGGGGCGCAACCAGGACAAGCCCGCGCTGATCCTGCACGGTCACCTCGACGTCGTTCCGGCGATCGCCGAAGACTGGAGCGTCGACCCGTTCGCGGGCGAGATCCGCGACGGGATGCTGTGGGGCCGGGGCGCCGTCGACATGAAGAACATGAACGCCATGATCCTCACCGCCGTCGCCGACCTGCTGCGCGCGGGCGAGCAGCCCGAACGCGACCTCATCCTGGCGTTCTTCGCCGACGAGGAGAACGGGGGAGTGGAGGGCTCGGCTCTCGTGGTCCGCGATCGTCCCGAGTGGTTCGCCGGCGCCACCGAGGCCATCAGCGAGGTCGGCGGCTACTCGATCTCGTTCGACGACCGCCGCGCCTACCTGCTCCAGGTGGGCGAGAAGGCCCTCATCTGGATGAAGCTCGTCGCCCGGGGTCGTGCCGGCCACGGCAGCAGGCTCCACCCCGACAACGCCGTCACGAAGCTCGCCGAGGCCGTCGCACGTCTGGGCCGGGCCGCCTGGCCGGTGCGCCTCACCGACACGACCACCGAGTTCCTGGATGCGGTCACCCGCCTCACGGGCGATTCCGCCGGGGGCGACCCCGATGCCCTCGCCGAGCGGGCGGGAGCAGCATCCGCCTTCCTCCGCTCGACACTGCGGACGACGACCAACCCGACCGGCCTGACCGCGGGGTACAAGCACAACGTGATCCCCGATCGTGCCGAAGCGCTCATCGACGTGCGTGTGCTCCCGGGCACCGAGGCGGAGTCGCTCGAGGAGATCCGCCACATCGTCGGCGACGAGGTCGACATCGAGATCGTGCACCAGGACATCGGCCTCGAGGTGCCGTTCCGGGGTGACCTGGTGGAGGCGATGGTGTCGTCGCTCGGCCGCCACGACCCCGGCGTCCCCGTGATCCCGTACCTGCTGGGCGCCGGCACTGACAACAAGGCGCTGGCCGCCCTCGGCATCGCTGGCTACGGATTCGCTCCGCTGCGCCTGCCGGCCGACCTCGACTTCACCGGCATGTTCCACGGCGTCGACGAGCGCGTGCCCGTCGACGCACTCGTGTTCGGCCAGCGGGTGCTGACCGACCTCATCCGGACCTACTAGGAGCGCACATGCAGTTCATCGAGGCCATCGTCCTCGGTCTGGTCCAGGGACTGACCGAGTTCTTGCCGATCTCCTCCAGCGCGCACCTGCGCATCGTGGGGGAGTTCCTGCCGTCGGCCACCGATCCGGGGGCGACCTTCACCGCGATCACCCAGATCGGCACCGAACTGGCGGTATTGCTCTACTTCTGGAAGACGATCGTGCGCATCATCACGCGATGGGCGCAGTCGCTGACGGGGAAGGTGCCGCGCAACGACCCCGATGCGCGCCTGGGCTGGCTGATCATCGTCGGAACGCTGCCGATCGGTGTGCTGGGTTTCGCGTTCCAGAGCGTGATCCGCGACACGTTCCGCAACCTCTGGCTGGTCGCGATCGTGCTCATCGTGTTCGGCCTGCTTCTCGGAGCCGCCGACCGCTGGGGCGCTCGGCGCCGCGAGATGGAGCAGATGACCTTCCCGCACGGCCTCGGCCTCGGCTTCGCGCAGGCTCTCGCACTCGTCCCGGGCGTGTCGCGGTCGGGCGCCACCACCACCCTCGGGCTGGCGCTGGGCTACACACGCCCGGCCGCGGCGGAGTACGCGTTCCTCCTCGCCGTACCCGCCGTGTTCGGCAGCGGCTTCTATGAGCTGTACCAGAGCTTCGAAGAGCCCGGCGGGCCCTACGGTGCCGGTGAGACGGCCATCGCGACGGTGGTCGCCTTCGCCGTCGGACTCGCGGTGATCGCCTTCCTCATGCAGTACATCAAGAAGCGCAGCTTCCTGCCCTTCGTGGTCTACCGCGTGGTGCTCGGCGTGGTGCTGATCGTGCTGCTGTCGACCGGGGTGCTCCAGGCCTACTGATCGTCGAGCTCGGGCACAAGCGTATTCCGGCCGGTTCGTCAAGAGCGGATGTCGTCGGCTCTCGTACAGATAGGTTCGGCGATGGCGCGTGCCACCCGTCGCGACGCCGTGAAGGGCCATCGATGACACCCGACGACGACGCCCCGACCGAGGCGCTGCTGGATGCTCGCTACCAACTGCAGGAGTGCATCGGCGAGGGCGGTATGGCGCGCGTTCATCGCGGCTTCGACCACGCGCTCGGTCGCTCGGTCGCGATCAAGGTCATGCGAGACGGCACCGAGAACGCGTCTGCGCTCGAGCGTGCGCGCGGTGAGATGGGGCTGCTCGCCTCTCTGAGTCATCCCTCACTCGTGACGTTGTTCGATGCGCGGATCGCTCCGGGACGCGTGAGCTACCTCGTCATGGAGCTCGTCGACGGGCCCACCCTCAGCGGCGTGCTGCACGACGGACCACTCGCCCCGCGCGACGCCGCGCGGCTCGTCGTCGAGCTCGCCGATGCTCTCCACGTCGTGCACGCGGCCGGGATCGTGCACCGCGACGTCAAGCCCTCGAACGTGCTCCTTTCGCCTCCCACCCTGCCGGGGCGGCCGCGCCGGGCGCGCCTGGCGGACTTCGGCATCGCCTACCTCGCCGACAGCTCGCGACTGACGACGCCCGGGGTCGTGGTGGGAACCATGGCCTACCTCGCCCCGGAGCAGGTGAAAGGCGAGCCCCCGGCTCCCCCCGCCGACATCTACGCGCTCGGGCTGCTCGTGATCGAAGCGCTCACCGGCCAACGCCCCTTCGGCGCGATCGGCGGCGTCGAGTCCCTCGTCACCCGGGTGACCTCCGCGCCCGAGGTCCCGAGCTCGCTCGGCGACGAATGGGGCGGGCTGCTGCGACGGATGACCGCCCTCGACCCCGCGCAGAGGCCGACCGCATCGGAAGTCGCAACGGCGGCCGCAGCTCTCGAGCTCGTCGAGAATCAGCCGTCGACGGCGGTCACCGCCGTCACGCCGGTCGACACGTCCGTCCCGGCATCCGCGGCGCGGACAACAGAGCTCGTACCGCCTGTCTCTCGCGCTGCGCGTCGACGATCCCGCCGCCCGTTGCACCGGCACGGCCTCGCCATCGCCGGGGGAGCGACCGCGGCCGCCGCGGTGATCGTTCTCGGGGCTTGGCTCTTCGGGGGCCCCGGGGCCGCGGTCCCTTCGCCCGCCGAGACGGTCGCGGTCGATGGTGTCCCCTCCGATGCGCCCACGGCGGAGCACGATCTGGACGTCGAGACGGTCGAAGCCGAGACGGGTAACGTCCCGGCGGCTCCTGTCGAGAGCGTCGTGGTCGAGCCGCAGCCGAACGAGCCGGAGGCCCCGAGCGGCGATCAGGAGGGCGTCGAGCAACCACCCGGTCCGGACGATGCCGCTCCGGTAGACGCGCCGGGCACCGCACCCGGTGTGTCGAACGGAGCCGACCGTTCGACGGAGGTCGCGGCCGACAACGACCGCAAGGCCGAGCAGCGCGACGCGGCCAAAGCCGCGGCCGAGGCTCAGCGGGCCGCCGAGAAGGCAGCCAAGGAAGAAAGCAGACCCGGGGCGAAGCCGTAACGGCGGGGCGACCCCCGGCTCAGCGTCGGGGTGTGTCGTCCCTGCCGGGTTTCGTCGGTCCGTCGCCGCCTCGGCGCAGGTAGCGCTCGAACTCCTGCGCGATGGCGTCTCCGGACGCCTCGGGCGAGTCCCATGTGTCGCGGGTCTGCTCGAGCTGCCGGATGTAGTCGGTCATCTCCTCGTCGTCGGCCGCGGCCGCGTCGATGGAAGCCTCCCACGCGGCGGCGTCGGCGGCGAGGGTTGCGCGCGGCACCTCGGCGCCGGTGACGTCTTCGAGTCGGTCGAGGAGCGCGAGGGTCGCCTTCGGCGAGGGGGTGTGTCCGGCGACGTAGTGGGGGATGCTGGCCCACAGGCTCGCCGACGGGATGCCCGCGGCATCCGCGGCGCTGCCGAGCACCGACAGGATTCCGACGGGCCCCTCGTAGGTGCTGCGCTCGAGACCCAGCTGATCGCGGACGCTCTCGTTATCGCTGCCCGCGAAGATCGAGATCGGCCGCGTGTGCGGAACGTCCGACATCATCGAGCCCAGCGAGACGAAGCCCGTGATGTCCTCGCGCAGGGCGACGTCGACGAACTCGCTGGCGAACGCCTGCCACGCGCGGGCGGGCTCGACGCCGGTGAGCACCCAGAGCTGCGTCGCGCCGCGCTGGGTGCGGGTGGGCCGGTAGAGCGTGGCCTCGGGCCACCGCAGGCTCCGCCCGCCGTCGCCGTCGGCGACCATGTGGGGGCGGGTGTACTGGTAATCGAAGTACAGCTCGGGGTCGGCGGAGAAGACGGGCTCGTACTCGCCCTGTTCGCGCAGGAGCGAGACGGCGGCGGATGCCGCTTCGCCCGCGTCGTTCCATCCGTCGAACGCGCAGACGATGATTCGGCGACCCAGTGCTTCCACGCAACCTCCTCTGCCGGGACGGGATGCATCAAGGATAGGTGCTTCTCCCGTCGGAGCGGCCCGCGGACCCGGGTGCGAGGGTCGTCACGGTTACGATGGACGGATGACCAGAACCATGCCCGCGGCCGTCCTGTGGGACATGGACGGCACGCTCGTCGATACCGAGCCGTACTGGATGGCGGCCGAGACGCCGCTTGTGGAGAGCTACGGCGGAACCTGGTCGCACGAGCAGGCGCTGGGCCTCGTCGGCCTGGGCCTCGAAGACTCCGCGCGGATCTTCCAGGCCGCCGGGGTACGTATGAGCGTCACGGAGATCATCGATCACCTGACCGACTCGGTCATGGCGCGCCTCGCCGAGACCGGTGTGCCCTTCCGCCCGGGCGCGCGCGAGCTGCTCGCCGACCTCAAGGCGCAGGGCGTGAAGACCGCCCTCGTGACCATGTCCATGCGGCGGATGGCCGATACGGTCGTCGACCTGATCGACTTCGATGCCTTCGACGTCGTCATCGCGGGCGATGACGCCCGCCGCCCGAAGCCCTTCCCCGACCCCTACCTCCAGGCGTGCGAAGCGCTCGGAGTCGACGTCGCCGACGCGGTCGCGATCGAGGACTCCCCGAACGGCCTGCGATCGGCCGTGGCGAGCGGAGCCGTCAGCCTGGGCGTTCCCCTGATGCTGCCGCTCGAGGGCGTGGGTGCGCACGAGCTGTGGCCGAGTCTCGAGGGCCGCACCGCGGCCGATCTCGCCGCCCTGCACACCGCCCACGCGCGAGCGGTGGACGCACGATGAGCGAGATTCCCCGGCTGAGCGGCCCCTTCCGCGTCGGTGATCGTGTGCAGCTGACGGGCCCCAAGGGCCGTCTGTCGACCATCACCCTCCGCGACGGCGGAGAACTCCACACGCACCACGGCGTGCTCCGTCACGAGGCGCTCGTCGGGCAGCCCGACGGGAGCGTGGTGGTGAACAGCTCCGGTCACGAGTACCTCGCGCTCCGGCCGCTCCTGCGCGACTTCGTGATGTCGATGCCCCGCGGTGCCGCGATCGTCTACCCGAAGGATGCCGCGCAGATCCTCTCCCAGGCCGATATCTTCCCCGGCGCCGTCGTCGTCGAGGCGGGCGTCGGTTCGGGGGCGCTCTCGCTCTGGCTCCTGCGGGCGATCGGAGCGACCGGCCGGCTCGTCTCGTTCGAACGCCGCGAGGAGTTCGCCGAGGTCGCCCGGGCCAACGTCGAAACCTACGTCGGAGAGTCTCCGGCGACGTGGGACGTCGTCGTCGGCGATCTCGTCGAGGCCCTCCCCGAGGCCGTCGCCCCCGCGTCGGTCGACCGCGTGGTGCTCGACATGCTCGCGCCGTGGGAGTGCATCGACGTCGTCGCCGATGCCCTGACACCGGGCGGCGTCGTGCTCTGCTACGTCGCGACCGCGACCCAGCTCAGCCGCGTGGCCGAGTTCATCCGCGCGACGGGCCTGTTCACCGAGCCCGACGCGAACGAGACGATGGTGCGCGGGTGGCACGTCGAGGGCCTCGCGGTTCGTCCAGACCACCGCATGATCGCCCACACCGGATTCCTCCTCACCGCGCGCCGCTTGGCGCCGGGCGCCGTAGCTCCCGAGCAGAAGCGGCGGGCGTCGAAGTCGAGCTACGGCGACGAAGACGTCGAACTGTGGACCCCGGGCGCGGTCGGCGACCGCCAGATCACCGACAAGAATCTCCGCAAGCGGGTGCGCGAGGCGCAGAAGGCGGCCGACGGTGTGCGGCAGGCGGGGCAGGATGCTGCGGAGTCGAACCCGTAGACTGTCCCGGTGCGCAGAATCCCGGTAATCGTCGCTGTGACCGCCCTCGCTGCGGCGGGTCTCGTCGGCTGTGCGTCGACCTCTGTCGACGACTCGTGCCCGCGTCCGTCCTCGTCGTCGACGACGTCCGACCTGATCGACGTCTCGGGTGCCGTCGACACCGCGCCCGACATCGAGGTCCGCACCCCCTTCCACGTCGCCGAGACGACGTCGTACGACCTCGAGACCGGTGACGGGCCGCAGATCACGACCGACTCCCAGCTCGTGGTGCTCGATCTCTCCCTCGTCAGCGGCGAGACCGGTCAGCCGCTCGTGGCGACCTCGTACAACGGTGACACCAGCCGTCCGTTGAGCCTGACGCAGTGGGCGCAGACGTTCCCGCAGTTCGGTGACGCGTTGATGTGCGCGAGCGAAGGCTCGCGTGTCGTCGTCGCGCTGTCGGCGGACGGCATCTCGCCCGACGCCGTCGCGGGCCTCGGACTCGAGGACGGGGAGTCGGCGGTCGCCGTGGTGGACGTCCGCAAGGTGTACCTGCCCAAGGCCGACGGCGCCGACCAGTACAACGACGCCCGCGGCCTTCCCACCGTCGTCCGCGCGCCCGACGGCCGTCCGGGCATCATCGTCCCCGACGCCGATGCGCCGACCGAGCCCGTCGTCCAGGTGCTGAAGAAGGGCGACGGCGCCGAGGTCAACGACGACGACAGTGTGCTGTTCGCTTTCACCTCGGTCGACTGGGACGACCCGAAGACGACCGTCAACACCACCTGGGATTCCGAGCCGCTGCGCCAGACGCTCGACGCGCTGCCGCCGGTGATCGCCGATGCGCTGCGCGGTCAGCCGGCCGGTTCGCAGCTGATGGTGGTCCAGCCCGCGGGCGATGCAGACGCCGCGCAGGCTCAGCCTGCGATCGTCTACGTGATCGACGTCCTCGGAGTGGGCTAGAGCCCCCGCCGGTCCGACCGCTCCGGTCAGACCGTCAGCGACGTGAAACCACCCGCGACGAGTTCGACCTGCCGCGGGGCGTCGCCGGTGAAGTCGGTCGTGCCGAGGTCGACCGCCATCGGAGTCGGGTTCGCCTGCGTGCGCACGATGTAGCGACGCGCGGTGAGACTGGAGATGCTCGACCACTTCGTCTGGTCGTCCTGCTCGATACCGGTGCCGCTGATGCCGCTCATCATGCCGACGGGGATGTCGAAGTTGTTGATGGCGTGCAGGCTGAGCTGTTCCAGGGCGTCGGCGTCGTCGGGTGACTGCAGCGTCATGACGTAGGCGGTGGCGCGCAGGAACCGTCCGGCGCTGCCGGAGTCACCCGGCAGCCCGATGAAGCCCTGCCCCTGAGAGAGGGGAGCGAACTCCACGCCGCGGATGGCCACCGGCGCAGGATTGGCCGCGGTGAGGCGGGGGAGCCAGTTGCGCACGTTCTCGTGGTGCCAATCGAGGTACGGGGCGTTCGTCGCGACGCCGAGGGGATTGTCGCGGTGCTGCTGCGCTCCGTCCTCGAACTCGATGACCCCGGCGGCGCCCGTGGCGTCGTGCAGCACGAGGTGCAGCGGCGGCACGCCCTGAATCAGGGGGTTGTCGCGCCCCCACACGCGGATACCGGCGAAGGCGTCGAAGACCTCTGCGACCGTCGCACACGTCGTGAGAGCGAAGACGACGGCGTCCAGCACGTCGAGCGTCGTCGACGCATCATCGCCCGGCTCCTCGTACGAGGCGAATCCGGGCATGTAGAGGGCCCCGGCGTACAGGCCCTTCTCGTTCATGCCGTCGGTCAGCAGCTGCGGTGTGCCGACGGCGTCCATCCCGACGACGCCGTACCGGCTGGTCCACGAGACACCGTCCGCGGCAGGAGCCGTCGACGTCAGTGCGAGCCCGCGGGGGATCACGGTCAGCCGGGCCCCGAGCATGTCGGGGAACTCCATCGTCCTCGCCACGCAGACGCTGCCGTCCTTGGCCCGCAGTTGGAAACTCGTGCACATGTCCCGACCCCTCCCCGCGCGCACCCGCCTGGTGCATTCGGGCGTCAGGCTACACCTCGGCGGCCACCGGAAACCCTCCCGCCCGTAGGATGAAGAGGTGCCCTCGCCCGCCTCGAAGAACGCCCCGGAAGAGCGCCTCGTCAATCTCGTGGTCGCTCTCATGGCCACCGAGCAGGGGCTGACCAAAGACACCATCCTGTCTTCGGTCGCGGGCTATCGGGAGCAGTCCGAGGCAGGCGCCTCACGTGACGCGCTCGAGAAGATGTTCGAACGAGACAAAGAGAACCTCCGCGGGCTCGGGGTGCCCATCGAGACGATCGGCGACTACGCCGATCCCGACGACCTCCGCGAGGCCCGGTACCGCGTTCCGACGGCGGAGTACGAGCTGCCGGATGATATCGAGTTCACCCCCGCCGAGGTCGCTCTGCTCAATCTTGCCGGGGGCGTGTGGGGTTCGGAGTCGCTCTCGGCCGACGCCCGCAGCGGCCTGCGGAAGATCCGGGCGCTCGGCATCGAGGTCGACGAGCCGATCATCGGCTACGCGCCGCGGATCAGTCTGCGCGACGCGTCGTTCCCGCCCCTGCAGCGCGCGATCGAGCTGAGCCGCGCGGTGGAGTTCTCCTACCTGCGTCCCGGTGAGGAGACCGCCCGGGTTCGCCGCATCCGTCCTCTCGCCCTCGTCGAGTACGAGGCGCGCTGGCACGTGTTCGGAATCGATCTGGGAGTGGAGGCCGAGCGCACGTTCCTTCTCTCGCGCATCGTCGGCGATGTCGTCGTCACGAAGGAGTCGTTCGACCCCACGCTTCGCGCCGACGCGGGGGAGCGTGGTCTGGCCGGACTCCGCGAGCTCGCTTCGCGCCAGAGCGCGCTGCTGGCCGTGCACCCCGGAACCGAGGCCGCGCTGCGGCTGCGCCGTCGCGCGAGCACGGAGGGGCAGGAGATCCGCGTTCCCTACGTCGACGTGCACGTCTTCGCCGATGAGATCGCGTCGTACGGACCGGAGGTGCGCGTGGTCGAGCCCGCCGAGCTGCGCGACGAGGTCATCCGGCGGCTCGAAGCGACACTCGCGCTGCACGGAGGACCATCATGAGCGCGCGCCCGCTGGTGGCGACCGACCGGGCCGCCCTCATGCTGCAGCTCGTCCCCTACCTCGTGGGCAAGGGCGAGGTGTCGGTCGCCGAGGCGGCGGACGAGTTCGACGTCACCCCCGACCAGATGCGGGCGATGGTCGAGAAGCTCACCGTCATCGGTCTTCCCGGCGACGGTGGGTTCTGGCAGCTGCCCCACGACCTCTTCGACATCAATTGGGATCTGCTCGACGAGCGCGACCTCATCGTCATCACCAACACGGTCGGACTCGAGCGCTCTCCGAAGCTCAGTGCGCGAGAGGCGGCTGCGCTCCTCGCCGGACTCCAACTCGCCCGCACTCTGCCGGGGGTGGGCGACAGCCCCCTCGTCACGGAGCTGCTCGCCAAGTTGTCCCGCGGTGCGGCGACGGCCCCCGCCGACGTGATCGTTGCGCCCGGCCCCGTCGACGGGGTGCGCGACGTGGTCGCCGACGCCCTGCGCCGGGGCGTCGCGGTCTCGTTCACGTATCGCGCTCCGGATGCTGCGGCCACCACGCGCACGGTCGATCCCGTCAAGGTGCACATCGCGAGCGGTCAGTGGTATCTGCAGGGGTGGTGCCACCTCCGCGAGGCGGTGCGCACCTTCCACCTCGAGCGGGTGAGCGATGTGGTCCTCACCGACATCCCCGTCACGCACGGCGGCGAGCCGGTGCCGGCGCTGTTCGAACCCGGCGAGAACGACCCGGTCGCGCGGGTGCGGTACGACCGGGCGGTCGCACCCCTGCTGGGTGTCTACCTGGAACGCGCCGTCGTCGACGAGTCGGGTGACCAGCCGGTGGCGACGGTTCGCGTCGCCGACGAGCACAGCCTGAAGCGTCTCGCCGCCCGGCGGGGCGGCCAGGTCGAGATCCTCGAACCCCTCGCTGCGCGCCGGGCGGCCGCCGCCTGGGCCCAGGCGGCGCTGACGCAGTACCGCGACCCGCACCGCGCATAGGCGACCCGCAGCCGCGTCATCGGCCTGAGCGCAGAACCGCGCGTTAGACTGACATCACCGACGGCGGAAGGACCCCTCATGTTCCAAGGTTTGACAGGATGGCACCTCCTGATCGTCCTCGCGGTCATCCTCCTCCTCTTCGGAGCTGCGAAGCTCCCCGCGCTGGCGAAGAGCATGGGCCAGTCGGCCCGCGTCTTCCGCAGCGAGATCAAAGAGATGAAGAAGGAAGACGCCGCCGACCCGACCACCACATCGCCGGTCGCCCCGGAGGTTCGCGATGCGTCGAACATCGCGGCGGATCCCGCGCGCGGCACCACCGACCCCAAGCCCTGACCCGTCGTGGTGACGACCGAGCCCCCTCGCGTGGGAGGGCGTGAGCCGCGGCGCGATCGACGCATGTCGCTCGGCCAGCATCTCGTCGAGCTGCGCAGGCGGCTGATGATCGCCGCTCTCGCTCTCGTCGTCGGGATGGTCGTCGCCTTCTTCATCACGGGTCCGGTGATCGACGTTCTCACCGAGCCCATCCGCATCGTGGCGGAGCAGCGGGGCACCGATCTCGTGGCCCTGAACTTCGCCGGCGTCACCTCCGGCTTCGACCTGCGCATGCGGATCGCCTTCGCGCTGGGCCTCCTGCTGTCGGCACCCATCTGGCTCTGGCAGATCTGGGCGTTCATCGTTCCCGGGCTCACGCGGTCCGAGGTGCGGTACACGATCGGCTTCGTCGCCGCCGCCGTGCCGCTGTTCTTCGGCGGCTGCGTGATGGGGGTGTTCATCATGCCCCACATCATCGAGCTGATGGCCACGTTCGTGCCCCAGCAGGGGGCGCAGCTGTTCGAGGCGGCCAACTACTACGATTTCGTCTTCAAGCTGCTCATCTTCATCGGGGTCGCGTTCGTTCTCCCGGTCTTCCTCGTCGCGCTCAACTTCGCCGGCGTGATGAGCGGAATGGCGATCCTCAAGGGATGGCGCGTCGCCATCCTCGTCGCGACGATCTTCTCGGCCCTGGCCACGCCCGCGGCCGACGTCGTCAGCATGCTCGGCCTCGCCGGCATCCTCATCGTGCTCTACCTCGCGGCGGCGGGCCTCACCGTGCTGCTCGACCGCCGCCGCAGGAAGCGTCAGGAAACCCTGCTCCCGCCGGAAGCCACCGCGTGAGTTCGCTCAGCCCGGCCGAGCGATTCGCTCGGGCCTCCGAGCGCGTGCGCCACCCGCGGACGGCGGACTTCGCCGCGTCCCAGCGGTTCGACCTCGACGACTTCCAGATCGCCGGGTGCCAGGCGCTGGAGGAGGGTCGCAGCGTGCTGGTGGCCGCGCCCACCGGTGCCGGCAAGACGATCGTCGGAGAGTTCGCGATCCATCTCGCCATGCTCGAGCCGGGCGAGAAGGCGTTCTACACGACGCCGATGAAGGCGCTGTCGAACCAGAAATTCCGAGAGCTCGTCGACGTCTACGGCGCAGACGAGGTCGGTCTCCTCACCGGCGACACCAACATCAACGGGTCGGCGCGCATCGTCGTGATGACGACCGAGGTGCTGCGCAACATGCTCTACGCCGACTCGGGCGCGCTCCGGGGTTTGCGCTACGTGATCATGGACGAGGTCCACTACCTCGCCGACCGGTTCCGCGGCGCGGTGTGGGAGGAAGTCATCATCCACCTCCCGCCGAGCGTGCGACTCGTGTCGCTGTCGGCGACGGTGTCCAACGCCGAGGAGTTCGGCGACTGGCTCGACACCGTGCGCGGCGACACCGCCGTCATCGTGTCCGAGACGCGCCCGGTTCCGCTCGAGCAGCACGTACTCGTGCGGGGCGACCTGTTGCCGCTGTTCGACGATCGAGCCGGGGTCGCCACTGCGCAGGTGAATCAGGAGCTGCTGCGCATGCGCTCCGCGGGGGGAACGACGTACGAGAACAACCGGCGCTCCCAGGCCGGTCGCAGCTCGGGCCGCGCGGGCTACGCGGCGCAGCGCGGACGTTCGTCACAGCGCGGCGCGCGCCCGATCGGAAACACCCACGCGCAGCGCATCGAGAGACTCGACCGTCCGGACGTGGTCGCTCTCCTCGAGCGCGCCAACCTCCTCCCCGCGATCTTCTTCATCTTCAGTCGCGTCGGCTGCGACGCCGCGGTGCAGCAGGTGCGCCGCTCGGGTCTGCGATTGACCACTCCCGAGGAGCGCGACGAGATCCGCCGCGTGGTCGAGGAACGCACCCGGAGTCTCCTCGAGGAAGACCTGGCCGTGCTCGGCTTCTGGGACTGGCGCGAGAACCTCGAGCGCGGCGTCGCCGCCCACCACGCGGGCCTCCTCCCGGTGTTCAAGGAGGTCGTGGAGGAGCTCTTCCAGCGCAAGCTCGTCAAGGCCGTCTTCGCGACCGAGACCCTCGCACTCGGCATCAACATGCCCGCACGCACCGTGGTGCTGGAGAAGCTCGAGAAGTTCAACGGCGAGGCACGTGTCGCCATCACGTCGGGGGAGTACACGCAGCTGACCGGGCGCGCCGGTCGCCGCGGCATCGACGTGGAGGGCCACGCGGTCATCCAGTGGACCGCGGCGTTGGAGCCGCAGTCGGTGGCGGCGCTCGCCTCACGTCGCACCTACCCGCTGAACTCGAGCTTCCGGCCGACGTACAACATGGCCGTGAATCTCATCGACCAGTTCGGACGTGCGCGATCGCGCGAGATCCTCGAGTCCTCGTTCGCTCAGTTCCAGGCCGATCGCGCGGTCGTCGGGCTCGCCCGCCAGGTGCGCGACGCCGACGAATCGCTCGCCGGGTACGAGAAGGCGATGACCTGCGATCGGGGCGACTTCCGCGAATACTCCGAGATCCGGCGCCAGCTCGCCGACCTCGAGAAGCTCAACCGTCGCGACGCGACCGCCTCGCGCGCGACGCGCGAACAACGGCAGCGGGAGCTGTCGAGCCTGCGCAAGCGCATGCAGCGCCACCCCGCGCATTCCTGTCCCGACCGCGAGAATCACGCCCGGTGGGCGGAGCGGTACTGGAAGCTGAAGCGCAGCACCGACAAGATCCGACGCCAGATCGAGCAGCGCACCGGCACGGTCGCGCGCATCTTCGACCGCGTCGTCGACGTGCTCGGCGCCCTCGATTACGTCGCCGAGCGCGACGGGGTTACGACTCTGACGCCGGCCGGCCGCACGATGCGACGCATCTACGGCGAACGCGACCTGCTGATCGCGGAGTGCTTGCGTCGAGGTCTGTGGAAGGAGCTGGATGCGGCGGCTCTGGCGGCGCTGGCATGCAGCCTGGTCTATGAACCCCGCCGAGACGACGCCGGGCCAGGCGAACACGGCCTGCCGCGGGGGGCGTTCCGGAAGGTGCTGTCCGACACCGAGACGCTCTGGCAGCAGCTCGACGATCTCGAACGCGATCACCATCTTCCGGGTACCGAGCCGATCTCGGCGGGCCTCGCCTCCGCGATGCACTCCTGGGCCCGCGGTCTTCCGTTGGATCGCGTTCTGGCCGACGCCGACATGGCGGCGGGGGACTTCGTACGCTGGTCGAAGCAGACCATCGATCTGCTCGACCAGATCTCGCTCGTCGCCGAGCCCGGCCTCGCGGGAACGGCCCGCAAGGCCCTCGACGCGGTGCGCCGCGGCATCGTCGCGTATGCGACGGTGTGACGCGCCGCAGCGAGCGCTCAGGTGCGGAGATCTAGGGTGAGATCCGTGCCCCGAACTCCGGCCGTCCGCCCCGTCCTCCCGCTCTGGGCCGCATCGCTCACCGCTGTGGTCGGCGGCTTCGCTCTCGACCTGTCCTTCCCCGACGTGGGGTGGTGGCCGCTCGCGTTCGTCGGCGTCGGTTTCTCGCTCGTGTCGTTGATCGGGCGGCGCGCGGGAGGAGCGCTCCTCGTCGGGCTGCTCTTCGGCGCGTCGTTCTGGTTCACCCACGTCGACTGGACCTCGCGCTACCTCGGAGTGGTGCCGTGGTTCGCGCTGGCCGGTCTCGAGACGGTCATCATGGGGGCGCTGGCCATCCCGATCGCCCTCGCCTACCGCTGGATGCCGCGGGTGCTTCCGGGGCCCGTCGGGCGTCTTCTGGGGCTTCCGGCGCTGGTCGGGGGCCTCTGGACGATGCGCGAGCTCGTTCTCGGCTCGTGGCCGTACACCGGCTTCCCCTGGGGGCGGATCGGGATGAGCCAGTCAGAGAGTCCGCTCGCCCATCTGTCTTCGTGGGTCGGGGTCACGGGGCTGACCTTCCTGATGGTCTTCTTCGTCGCCGCGGTGATCCAGTGGATCCGCGAGGCGCGGTGGCGCGCCCTCGTCACCGCGGTGCCCGCCGCCGCGCTCGCGATCCTCCTCCTGGTCGTCCCCGCTTTCCCGACGACGGATGCGGGGTCGCTCACCGTCGGCAGCGTGCAGGGGAACGGCCCGAGCGGATACTTCGACCGCCGCGAGCGCGGGGCGATCCTGAACGCTCAGCTCGCCGCATCCGCCCCGCTCTTCGGCGAGGAACTCGACGTGCTCCTGTGGCCGGAGGGTGGGATCGACTCCGACCCACTATCGAACGCCGCGACGGCGGCCACCCTCGACGCGCTGTCCGAGCGCGTGGACGCGCCACTGATCGTCAACGCGGCGACCGCGCGCGGGGACGACATCTTCAACACATCGATGCTCTGGAAGTCCGGGGAGGGCGCGACCGACCTGCACGACAAGACACACCCCGTGCCGTTCGGCGAGTACGTGCCCGATCGGGACTTCTTCGCCATGCTCGCCCCCGACCTCATCGGCCTCATCGGACGCGAGTACACCCCGGGCACGAACGCGCCGTTCTTCGACCTGGACGGCGTCGGGGTCGGCCTCGCCATCTGCTTCGACGTCATCTACGACGACGTCGTCTGGGACGGCGTCCGCGACGGTGCCGAGGTCTACATGTTCCAGACGAACAACGCCGACTTCCGCAACACCGACGAGAACCTGCAGCAACTCGCGTTCGCCCGCATGCGAGCGATCGAGACCGGTCGAGCGGTGGTGAACATCTCCACCGTGGGAACGAGTCAGGTGATCGCGCCCGACGGTTCGACGATCGATTCGCTGCCGTCCGACACCGCCGGGGCGATGCTCACCGACGTGCCGTTGCGCGAGGGGCTCACCCCCGCCGCGATCATCGGCTCGGGCGTGCAGGCCGTGGTCGGATGGGGGAGCTTGCTTGCCCTCGTGGTCTTGGGCGGTTTCGCGTTCGCGCGCCGGGAAAAGAACTGACGCCGACCCCCGAGGGGATCGGCGTCAGGAGACGAAACGGAACGTCAGGCGCTGATGCGCTCCACGTCGCCGCCGCCGCGACGAGCACGGACGAAGGCGAGACGCTCTTCCAGAAGCTCTTCGAGCTCGGGGAGCGAGCGGCGCTCGAGCAGCATGTCCCAGTGGGAGCGGGCCGCCTTGTCGTCGCTGTGGTCGACCGTCGCGGTCGTGTCGCCGACGCGGCGCAGCGCTTCGCCACCGCAGGTGCGGCATTCCCAGCTGTCGGGAACCTCCGCGTCGGCGGCGAACGTCAGGGTGCTGTCACGTCCACAGGACGTGCAATTGTAGGTGTGCTTAGTACGGTCATGGAAAACGACGCCCTCTTCGCTCTGTAAGCTCTGGGCGCCGAGTCGGATGCCGCGCAGGCTGCGGTCTGCCATTGTGTGGTCCTCTCGTCGCTGATCAGGTATAACGTCTCGGCCTGGGCGATCCATCCGAACACCGGGTGAACGGTTCGCATTCACAGTCGATGCTCAGAGTGACGCGGGGCCCAGGATCCTCAGCGCGACGTCAGCGCAATCTGTCACCATACCGTCGCAGCCGATGTCGGCGAGCCGGCGCATGTCGGCGGCATCGTTCACGGTCCAGACATGCACCTCGACGCCGTAACGGTGGGCGGTCTCGATCAGGCGCGGACTGAGGACACGGACCGCTCCCTGGCGCTCCGGGATCTGCAGCGCATCGACGCCGCGCAGCGCCCGCTCCGCCAGCGGACGGGAGTGCAGCGACACGGCCAGGAGCACCTTGGCGATCGTCTCGCGCCCCGCCGAGGTGGCCGGCCGCACGGTCGCGCCCGCCTCGGCCGCGGCGCGCAGAGCCGTCAGGCGGCGTGCGTCGGAGAAGCTCGTGAGCAGGACGCGCGCGGCCGCCGGCGCGACGAGGTGTCCGACGGGCTCGGCCGCGGCTGCGGCTTTCACGTCGAGATTGAACCGCACGTCGGGGAACGTCTCCAACGCCTGCTCGAGCGTGATCAGGCCGCCGCGCCCGGACATGAGGTCTTCGAGTTCGCGGACCGTGACGTCGGAGACCTTCCGAGGATCCCCGACCGTGCGGGAGAGATCCTCGTCGTGGAAGAGCACGACTGTTCCATCCTTCGTCAGATGGCAGTCCGATTCCACGTAGAGGGCACCTGCGGCGTGGGCCGCGGCAACGGCGGCGAAGGAATTGTCGACGACGCCGTGGCTCGCAGCATCCGTCGTGACGAGACCGCGGTGCGCCAGAACGCGGGGGACCGATGCCCCCGCGAACCAGGGGTGCGTCACGCCGCCGGGTCCGCGGGCGCAGCGGCGTCGGCGTCGGCGACCGTCGACTGGCCGGCGCCGCCGGGCATGCTGCTGCGCACCTGCACGGCGATGTCGTCGGCCTCGCTCGCCGCCTTTCGTGCGGCGTCGACGGCCTCCTGGGCTGTGCTGCTGCTCGCGGTGGTGGCGCGGACGCCCTCCTTCGCCGAGGACGGCGTCGCCGCGGCGCGCCCGCCGAAGGCGTCGCCGATGCCCTTGAGCGCCTCGGTGAACTCGCTCGGAATGATCCACATCTTGCTCGAGGCGCTGTCGGCGATCTTGGGGAGGGTCTGCAGGTACTGGTACGCCAGCAGCTTGTCGTCGGGGTCGCCGACGTGGATGGCGTTGAAGACCATCTCGATGGCCTCCGCCTCACCCTGTGCGCGCAGGACTGCTGCCTGCTTGTCGCCCTCGGCGCGGAGGATCTCGGCCTGTCGGCGGCCCTCCGCCTCGAGGATCTGCGATTGCTTCGAGCCCTCCGAGGTCAGGATGACCGCTCGACGGTCGCGCTCGGCCCGCATCTGCTTCTCCATGGAGTCCTGGATCGACAGCGGCGGATCGATCGCCTTCAGCTCGACGCGCGAGACCCGAAGGCCCCACTTGCCGGTTGCCTCGTCGAGGACGACGCGGAGCTGCCCGTTGATGTTGTCGCGGCTCGTCAGCGCCTCTTCGAGGTTCAAGCCGCCGACGACGTTGCGGAGGGTGGTGGTGGTCAGCTGCTCGACCGCGCTCAGGTAGTTCGCGATCTCGTAGGTCGCCGCCCGGGCATCGGTCACCTGGAAGTAGACGACCGTGTCGATCGAGACGACGAGGTTGTCTTCGGTGATCACCGGCTGCGGCGGGAAGGAGACGACCTGTTCGCGCATGTCGACGAGGGGGCGTACGCGGTCGACGAACGGGACGAGGAGGTTGAGCCCGGGGCTCAGCGTGCGCTGGTAGCGACCGAGCCGCTCGACCACGCCGGAGTATGCCTGCGGGATGATGCGGATCGCCCGGAACAGCACCACGACCACGAAGATCGCCAGCACCACCAGAAGAACGATCACGAAGATCTGGCCGATGAAGGCCCCTACGTCAACCATCGTTGGTCTCACTCTCTGTCGGGGGGATCGTTCGGGGAGCAGGCGTGACCTCGACGGTGGCTCCGTGCACCGCGTCGACGATCACCCGGTCGCCGGCCGCGAGGACGGGATGGGGGAGGGCGTCGGAGAGCCGGGCCGTCCAAGTTTCGCCGTTGTCGAGGCGGACGGAGCCGGCACCGTCGAGGAAGGGAGCGACCACGCGACCGCCGATTCCGTACAACGCATCCACATTGGTTCGCGCGGGCGGCTCGCCGCGATGGAGCGCACGCAGGAGAAGAGGTCTGATCGTGAAGAGAAGCAGCGCCGAGACGGCGGCAGCGATCGCGACCTGCAGCCACCACGGCCCGCCGAGGAGGAAGACTCCGAGGCCGCCGATCAGAGACCCGGCGGCGAGCATGAGGAAGGTGAATTCGAGGGTCAACAGCTCGATGATCACGAAGAGCAGGACCAGCACCAGCCAGGCGATCCAGATGTACTGCGTCAGATCCGGCAACATCGGGCATCCTCTCCCGCTCGTGTTCGAACCCTAACATCCGGGGGTCCGACCGGGCCCGTTGATAGGCTGATGACAGGTCGAATCCCCGCGGCCGCGCCTCGATTCGACCAGGAGTTCTCGCATGTCCCAGCCTCTCGCCGCCGGTTCGCTCCAGGGTAAGACCGCCCTCGTGACGGGGTCGTCACGCGGCATCGGAGCCGACACCGTCCGCTACCTGGCCGAGGCCGGAGCCGATGTCGTGATCAACTTCCGCAACAAGGCGCCTCGCGCCGAGAAGCTCGCCGCTGAACTGCGCGAGCTCGGCGTGCGGGTGCTCGTGGTGGGCGCCGATCTCACCGACCCGACGTCCGTGCAGGCCATGTTCTCCGAGGTCGAGCGCACGTTCGGCAGCCTCGACGTGCTCGTGCTGAACGCGTCGGGCGGCATGGAGTCCGGCATGGCCGAGGACTACGCGCTGAAGCTCAACCGCGACGCGCAGGTGGGCGTGCTCGAGTCGGCCCTTCCCCTCCTCGGGCGCGGCGCGCGAGTGGTGTTCGTCACCAGCCACCAGGCGCACTTCATCCGCACGACGCCGACGATGCCGGAGTACGAGCCCGTCGCGCGCTCCAAGCGCGCCGGTGAGGATGCCCTCCGCGAGCACATCCCCGCGCTCGAAGAGCGAGGCATCGATTTCGTCGTCGTCTCGGGCGACATGATCGAGGGCACGATCACGGCGACCCTGCTCGAGCGCGCCAACCCCGGCGCGATCTCGGCTCGCCGCGAGTCGGCCGGACGCCTCTACAACGTGTCGGAGTTCGCCGCGGAGGTCGCTCTCGCCGCGGTGGAGCCGATCCCCGAGGGTCACACCCGTCTGGTGGGCGACACCGACTCGTTCCAGGGGGAGTGACGGTGCGCGCCCGCGACATCGAGTCGCTCATCTCGGTCGGGCGCCCCTCGATCGCTCCCGACGGGTCGTTCGCTGTCTTCGCGACCTCGAGACCCGACCTCGGCGCGAACCGGGCCGTCGGCCAGGTGTGGCGCGTGGACCTGCCCGACGGCGAGCCCCGCAGGCTCACCCGCGGTACGGCCGACTCCGGCCCGGAGCTCTCACCCGATGGGACGCGGATCGCGTTCCTCCGTGCGGACGCGGCGCGGCACGCGCAGGTGTTCGTCATGCCCGTCGACGGCGGCGAAGCACTGCAGGCGACCGATGCCGAGACAGGCGTGCTGGCCTTCTCCTGGTCACCGGACGGTGCCGACCTCGCGTACACGGCCCGCGTCGCCGAGCGCGGGCGCTACGGCACGGTCGACGGACTGGATGCTTCCGACGAGGCGCCCCGGCGCATCACCGGCATCCGTTGGCACGCGAACGGACTCGGATACATCGCCGACCGACCGGCGCACCTGTTCCGGATCGCCGCACCCGACCCGACCAGCGAACCCTTCTACGACGCCGCCCCGCGGGTTCTCGCCGAGGGCGAGGAGGCCGCCGAGACGCCTCGCGTAGCCGCATCCGCCGTCCAGCTCACCGACGGCCCCGCAAGCTGGTCGGGTACGACGTGGACCGCGGACGGCACCGAGATCCTCGTCATCCCCGACATGATCGAGACCGATTCTGCCGACCTGCGCGATCGTCTCGTCGCCGTGGCCGCCGACGGATCGGGCTCGCGAGAGCTCGTGGGCGCGGAGCGCTCGCTCTCGATCGACGACGTCGCCGTCGCGCCCGACGGTGTGGTGTGGCTGATCGCCAGCGACGTCGGCCAGAGCCGCGTCGACTTCGTCGCACCGGGAAGCGCGCTGTGGGTCCTCGAAAATGACGGCGAGCCGCGCCGCCTCACCGATCCCGAGACGATCGACCTGGGCGAACCGGGTAGCCGGATCACGGTCGACGGTGACGACGCCGTCGTCCAGGACCGCACCCGCGGTCGGGTCCGACTGCTGCGCGTGACGCGCGACGCGACGGTGACCGAGGTGCTCGGCGGCGACGTCGATGTGTCGGGTCACGCAGCATCCGGCGACACCCTCGTCGTCGCGGTCGGCACGGCCGATTCGTTCTCCGACCTCGCCGTCGTGAGCGACGGCGAAGCGCGGCCCGTGACGAGCTTCGGCTCGGCGCTTCGCGAAGCGGGACTGGTGGAGCCGCGTGAGATCGAGATCACCGCGCGCGACGGCTATCCGGTGCACGGGTGGGTCGCCGCACCGGAGGGCGAGGGGCCGTTCCCCGTGCTCCTGCAGATCCACGGCGGGCCGTACTCGTCGTACGGCGTGCGCGTGTTCGACGAGACCCAGGTGCTCGTCGACGCGGGCTATGCCGTCGTCTACTGCAACCCGCGGGGGAGCGCCGGTTACGGACGGGCGCACGGTCGGGCCATTCGCCAGGCGATGGGCACGGTGGACTACACCGACATCCAGGACTTCCTCGACGGTGTGCTCGCCGCGGACTCCCGTCTCGACGGTTCACGCACCGGTGTCATGGGCGGCTCCTACGGCGGCTACATGACGGCGTGGACGATCGCCCACGATCACCGGTTCGCCGGTGCGATCGTCGAGCGCGGGATGCTCGACCCCGCCACGTTCGACGGCACCAGCGACATCGGCAGCTTCTTCGGGCACGAGTACGTCGGTACCGACCCGGCGGCGATCGCGCGACAGAGTCCGATGGCGGTCGTCGGGCAGGTCACCACACCGACGTTCGTCATCCACTCCGAGCTCGACTTCCGGTGCCCGCTCGAGCAGGCCACGCGCTACTACAGTGCACTGAAGCGTCAGGGCACGGAAGCAGAGATGCTCATCTTCCCCGGGGAGGACCACGAGCTTACCCGGGCGGGACGCCCCCGGCACCGTGTCGAACGGTTCGAGGCGATCCTCGACTGGTGGGATCGCCACCTTCCCGTCGCCCAGTGAACGACGAACGCCCCGCGACCAGGTCGCGGGGCGTTCGTCGTTCACCGGATCAGCGGACGGTCTTGCCGAACGTGAAGGCGCGTGCCACCTGGAAGATGCCGAGTACGACCAGCGAGATGCCGACGAAGAGCCACAGGATCGCGACGTACAGCGGCGAGAAGAGCAGCGTGACGCCGGCGATGATGCTGACGATCGCGAAGAAGATCGTCCAGCCCTTCGATCCCGAGTCGCCGAGGGTCGACAGCGAGACGACGCCCTCGATCAGCCAGAGGATGCCGATCAGCACACCGATGAAGACGGCGAGACCGACGGTGGCCGCGGCGAGGTTCACCAAGGCGACGATTCCCGCGATCACGAAGAGGATGCCCAGCACGATGTGCCCGATTCGCGACCACCCCTGACGGGTGCGCGAGAAGACGCCCAGACCGGCGTAGACGAGGCCGGCGACGATGACGTAGACGGCGATGATCGCGGTCACCGCCTCCGCGGCGTGACCCGGCCAGACGAGGATCACGATGCCGGCGATGATCGAGATCACGCCACCGATCCCGAGGGCGGTGCGGATGGCCGTCACCGCAGACTTGTCGAACGAGATGGTCGCAGACATGCGCTGCCTTTCTGAGAGAATGCTGAGAACACCCTTACTGTAGACCCACCGGGCGGGGAGTGGGGGACGTGCCGACGCACGACGACGTCTGCCTCCGGCTCGTCAGCCGAGCAGCAGCGTCGCGAGGAACAGAACGGGCACGCAGCCGAGCGTGGTGATGAAGATCGTGTCGCGCGCGATGATCTCGCCGATGTCGTAGCGCTGGGCGTAGTTGAAGACGTTCTGGGCGGTCGGGAGCGCTGCGAGCACGACGACGATGAGTACCTGCTCAGACGGGAGAGAAAACGCGAGCGCGAGCAGCCACGCCGCGACCGGCATGGCGAGCAGCTTCAGAGCGGAGGCGACCAGCACGTCGGCGCGGCGCCCGCCGGTGGCGAGCACGCGCTGCCCGTGCAACGAGATGCCGAACGAGATCAGCATGATCGGCACGCAGGCGTTGGCTACGAGCATCAGCGGGTCGAAGACGATCGGGGGGAGGTCGATGTCGAGCAGGGCGACGAGCACACCGAGAGCGGAGCCGATGAGCATGGGGTTTCGCGCCGTTTGTCGAAGGATGCGTCCGGCCGACCGGGCGCCGGAGGTGGCGGCGTCCAGGAGGGCGAGGGCGATCGGCATCACGATGAGCAGCTGGAAGAGGATCACCGGCGCCGAGTACGCAGCGTTCCCCAGCATGTAGAGCGAGATCGGGATGCCGATGTTGTTGGAGTTGACCAGGCCGCCGGAAAGGGCGCCGATCACCGATTCGCCCACTCCCCGTCGCAGCACGAATCGCGCGACCACCGTGTAGATCGCGAAGATCACCGCCGCCGCGAGCATCGAGACGGGCAGGAGTGCGGAGAACAGGGTCGCAACGTCGGCCCGGGCAAGCACGACGAAGAGCAGGAAAGGCGAGAGGACGAAGAATGTCAGCCGGCTGAGCACGTACCGCGCGTGGGGCCCGAGCAGGTCGATCCGGCCGACGATGTAGCCGACGACGATCGCCACGGCGACGACCAGGAAGCCGGTCAAGACGCTCAGCACGAGCTCACTCGTCGTCTCCCTTGTCGGCGGGACCCTTGACCTTGTCGTCTTTCGGCCCCGGCTTGCCGTTGCCGTTGCCGTTGCCGTCGCCGGGACCGGTATCGGGTTCGGCCGGCTCGTCCTCGTCCGCCTCTTCGGGCGTGGGAGTGGATGCGGGGGTGGTGCTCTCGACCGCCGGCGTCGACGCCGACGGCGCGGGAGACGGCGTCGCCAGCGTCGACAGATCGGCACGTACGATCGCGACGGCGGCGAGGATCTCTTCGGCACGTGCGGCGTCGATCCGCGCGTCGTCGCGAGCGGCCGCCACCGCCTGTTCGACGGTCGCCAGCGTCGCGTCGGCGGCGGCGTAGTCGCCCGACGAGGCCTGCTCGGCCGCCTGGGAGACCTGATCGCGCCAGCCGTCCTCGGGAGCGGGGGAGCACCCCGCGAGCACGATCGCCGCGGCGACCGCGACGGTGGAGAGCAGCCCCGCGCGGCGGATCACAGCGCGCTCCAGAGGTCGCGGAAGTGCGAGCCGAGCGGATCGGGGAGAGGGGGGAAGGCAGGATCCGTCGGGGAAGAAGCGGCCGTGGAAAGGAGAATCCCGACCGTGACAGCGATCGCTACCACGACCACGAGGACACCGAGCGCCCACCAGAGCCGGCGCGGGGGTGTGCTTCTCGCGGGCGCATCGGCCGCCGGTTCGAGCACGCGGGTGCGGGGATCGAGCACTGCGGTCGCGCCGGGATCGAGCACGGCCGTCGCGCCGGTGAGCTCCGTGCTCCTCGCGACACGAGAGGGCGCGGCAGGGGAGAGCGCAGCATCCTCGCTCTCGATCCGTCGCGCGGCACGGGTGACCGCTGCCGCGTCGGGACGGTGGGAGGGGTCGAGAGCGGTCATCGCGCTCAGGAGCGCGCGCCAGTCGGCGGGCAGGTGCGGCGGGATTTCGGGAGTGCGGGCGATGCGTGCAGCCAGTGCCTCGTGCGGCGTCTGCTGGGCGAAGGCGCGCTCGGACGTGAGGGCCTCGAGCAGCAGGAGTCCGAGCGAGTAGACGTCGGATGCTGCGCCCGCCCGGTCTCCGCGAGCCTGCTCGGGACTCAGGTAGGCCGCGGTGCCGACCAGCGTGCCGGTGCCGGTGAGTCTCGTGGAGTCGACGAGAGACGCGATGCCGAAATCGGCGAGCATTGCCCGGTCTTCACCGAACTCGGTGCGCGCGGGGCGGAGGAGCACGTTGGAGGGCTTGATGTCGCGATGGACGACCCCCGCCGCGTGGATGACCTGCAGGGCTTCGCTGAGCTCGATCGCCAGCCGCGCCGCCTTCCGCGGAGGGAGCGGGCCGTCGGCGATGGCGGTGCGCAGAGTCGGGCCGTCGACGAACTCCATGACGAGATAGGACGGATCGGTCTCGAGGCTCGCGTCGAAGAGCGTCACGAGTGATTCGTGGCTCAGGCCGGCGAGAAGTCGCGTCTCGGACTCGCGTCGCCTGCGATCGCGCTCGTCGGCTGCCTCGACGGTGAAGATCTTGACGGCGACCTGTCGACCGAGAGATGTGTCTGTCGCGCGGTGCACCCGCGCGTAACCGCCCTGACCGACGATCGTCTCGAGGCGGTAGCGGCCGTCGAGCAGCTCGGCGGCGTCCGCGGGGGAGTCGGGCGCTGTCACACGTCCACTCTAGACAGCGCTGGAGGGGCGTCCGACGCCTGAGCTCAGAGCGTCCGTGCCACGGTGGCGCGGCCCGGCCGAGGGTGGGCGACGATCTCGCAGCCACTCTCGTCGAAGCCTGAGAGCACCCCACCGAAGCAGCGGTGTTCCACGGGCATCCTCAAATCGTTGAGCTTCACAATTATCAATGTTTATGAGATTATGGCGAAGACCTCCTCGTCGGAGGACCGCCCTCACAACGATGTGGAGATTAGACATGCGCGCAAGATTTGCGATCGTGCCGCTGGCCGCACTTGCCCTCGCACTGGCGGGTTGCGCCGCGGGCACGACCCCCGCCGACACGGAGTCGGCGTCAGGACCCGTCGGGGCGGATGCGCCGCTCTACGACGGACTGCCCGACGCGATCAAGGACGCCGGCAAGATCACTCTCGCCGGCGACACCCACCCTCCGTACCGCACCATCGAAGCGGACGGCCAGTTCACCGGCATCGATCCCGACCTGCAGAAGGCACTCGCTGCGCAGTTGGGTGTGCCCTTCGAGATCGAAACCGCTTCGGGGCTCGACGCGATGCTGACCGGTATGCTCTCCGGCCGCTACGACGGCTTCAATGGGCCGGTCCGCTCGACGCCCGAGCGTGAGGCTGATTTCGACGCGATCGTATGGATGACCACGCGCACGTCATACGTGTATCTGAACGACCGCGCTGACGATTTCCCTGACAGCGAAGCCGTCTGCGGCGTGCGGGTGGCGGGTGTCACAGGGTCTGTCACCGAAAGCCAGATCGCGCTTCTCAACGAGTGGTGCGTCGACGAGGGCCTGGAGCCGGCCGAGTTCATCGGCCTCGAAGACACCAACTCCACGATCCTCGCGGTCAATTCCGATCGCGCCGACCTGGTGGGCACCACTCAGGCGTCGGCCATCGATCTGCTCGCCGCGCAGCCCGACAGGTACGGGTACGTCATGCAGACCGACGAGCAGGGTGCCGGAGTCGACCAGCTCGCCATGTTCCTGCCGAAAGACAGCGGGCTTGCAGAGCCGATGCTCGCGGCCTTCCAAGCGGTCTTCGACAGCGGTGAGTACGAAGCGATCATGGCCGAATACGGCATCGAGGATGCCGCGGTTCCCGCTCCGGTCCTGAACCCGTTCACCGCAGGCTGACGCACGAGGAGCACGTCGTGACCACCCCCATCATCACCCCGCCCCGCACCGGCGGCTGCGTCGACGTCGCCGACTCTCGTCGTCGGTTCCATCCCTGGCGACTGGTCGTCGGCGTGCTCCTCGCGCTCGCCCTGCTGCAACTCGGTGCCTTCCTCGTCACCAATCCCCGTTTCGAGTGGAGCGTGGTCGGAACATACCTTTTCGACCCCACCGTGCTGCTCGGTCTGACGGTCTCGATCTTCCTCACCGTGGTCGCCATGCTGCTGGGCTCCGCGTTGGGAACGCTGCTCGCGGCCGGACAACTCACCGAGTTCGCGCCGCTGCGCTGGGCGAGCATCGCGTTCGTCGCCGTCTTCCGCGGCGTCCCGCCGCTGGTGCAGCTGATCTTCTGGTACAACCTGGCCTATTTGCTGCCGAGGATCGCCGTCGGCGTCCCGTTCGGGCCCGAACTGTTCTCGTGGCCGACCAACGACATCATCACTCCGCTCACCGCGGCCATCATCGGGCTGTCGCTTCATGAGGCCGCGTACATGGCGGAGATCGTCCGCGCCGGCATCCTCTCCGTCGATCAAGGCCAGCGCGACGCGGCGAAAGCCATGGGGTTCTCCCGTTGGCACACCTTCTCACGCGTGGTGTTGCCGCAGGCGATGCGCGTCATCATCCCGCCCGCAGGTTCTCAGGTGATCGCGCTGTTGAAGGGCACGTCGCTGGTGAGCGTGATCGCGATGGGAGATCTGTTGCATTCGGTGCAGGTCATCTACAACCGCACCTACGAAGTGGTGCCCATGCTGCTGGTGGCCGTGATCTGGTATCTCGTCGTCGTGACTCTGCTCACGATGCTCCAGCGGCGCGTCGAACAGCGCTTCAGCCGCGGATTATCACGTGCCACAGCGACGAAACGAACCGTACAGAAGCTGGAGGTCGCGCAATGAGCGAACAGGTGGATATCCCCGTCCTCGAGGTCAGCGGCGTCCGCAAGGCCTTCGGAGACCACGTCGCCCTCGACGGCGTGGACTTCCGCGTCGGTGAGTCCGAGGTCGTCGCGATCCTCGGCCCGTCGGGGTCGGGTAAGTCCACCCTCGTTCGTTGCGTGGATCTCCTGGAGCCCATCGACGGCGGTGCGATGTATCTGGACGGGAGGCTCCTCGGTCACGAGAGCCACAACGGACACCTCCGACCGATGTCCGACGCCGACATCCAGCGCCAGCGTCGCCGGATGGGCATGGTCTTCCAACAGTTCAACCTCTTCCCGCACTGGAGCGTGCTGCGGAACGTGACCGAGGCGCCGATCAAGGTGCACGGCGTCCCGGCAGCGCAGGCGCGGAAGCAGGCACTCGAATTGCTCGACCGCGTCGGGCTCGCCGACAAGGCGAGCGCGCACCCTCGGCAGCTCTCCGGTGGGCAGCAGCAGCGTGTCGCGATCGCTCGCGCCGTCGCCGCGAACCCGCGCATCCTGTTGTTCGACGAGCCGACCAGCTCGCTCGACCCCGAGCTCGTCGACGAGGTGCTGCAGGTCATCAAGGATCTGGCGACCACGGGCATGACGATGATCGTCGTCACGCATGAGCTGGCGTTCGCGCGCAATGTCGCAGACCGGTGCGTGTTCATGGCGGAGGGGCGTGTGGTCGAAGACCGCCCCGCGGAGGAGTTCTTCACCTCTCCCCGTTCGACGAGGCTCAAGACCTTCCTCACCCGCACGGCGCCGCCGGTATCGGCCGAGCAATGACGACTGTTCTCGCAACCGGCGACCTCGTGCTGGAGACGACCGATGCGGCCGGGCTCCTCGCGCCGTCGATCGATGTTCTGCGCGGTGCCGATGTGTTGATAGGACACCTCGAGATCCCGCACGTCGTGAGCGGCACGGTGCTGACGACCGACGTGCCCGCGCTACCCGGGCCGCCCGAGGCGTTGGATGCGGTGGCGTCGGCCGGTTTCGACGTTCTCACTCTCGCGGGCAACCACGTCTACGATTTCGGACCGGCCGGCATCGCCGAAACGGTTGCGCATTGCGCAGACCGGGGGATCGCGACGACGGGCACGGGGGTCGACATCGACGAGGCCTTCCGCCCCGCCGTCGTCCGCCGCGGCGATACCGAGGTGGCCGTGCTGAGCGTCAACTGCGTCGGGCCTCGCGAATCCTGGGCCACGTCACTCAAGCCGGGCGCGGCATACGTCGAGGTCATCACGCACTACGAGCCGCGCAACGCCAACCCGGGTGGGCCGCCTCGCGTCTTCACCTTCGCCGAGAAGCGTTCGCTCGCGCGCGCCGTCGCCGCCGTCCGAGAGACGGCCGCCACCGGCGCGGTCGTGATCGTCGCGCTGCACAAGGGGCTCGTGCACGTTCCGGTCGAGGTCGCCGAGTACGAGCGGCAGATCGCCCACGCCCTGGTCGACGCGGGTGCGCAGGCCGTGATCGGCCATCACGCGCACATCCTTCGTGGTGTCGAGGTCTATCGTGGTCGGCCGATCTTCCACGGTCTCGGCAATTTCGCCACCGTGACGAAGGCGCTTTCCGCGTCGCCGGGAGATGCGGTCGAGCGTGCGACGTGGGCACGTGATCGCATGCGACTGTTCGGCTTCACCCCCGACCCCGCGATGCCGGACTACCCATTCCACCCCGAAAGCCGCAGCACGGCGATCGCTCGGATCGACATCGACGGCGGCGAGGTCGTCGCCGCATCCGTCATTCCGTTCTGGATCGACGATGCAGCTCGACCCGTTCCCGTAGCGGGGGCCGACCGAGGCCGCGACGTCATGACCTACATCCGACGCATCACCGCTGACGCGGGGTTCGACACCGATTTCGACGAGACCGCAGATGGTCTGTCGATTCATCTGGAAGGAGCGACAGCATGAGCGAAGCACGGGGGCCTCTGGAGGGCAAGACCGTACTCGACCTGACAACGGCGCTGGCAGGGCCGTATGCGACCCTGCTTCTCGCCAGCCTCGGGGCTCGGGTGATCAAGATCGAGAACCCGACGCGCGGTGGCGACTCGTCGCGCAACAACTCGCCCTACGTCACCTCCGATGGACTGAGCAAGAAGCGCACCGCACCCGACGACATGTCGGTGTCGATGATGCTGCGCGGCCGCAATAAGGAGAGCATCACTCTCAACCTGAAGCACCCCGAGAGTCGAGAGGTCTTCCTCGATCTCGCCCGCACCGCCGACATCATCGTGGAGAACTACAGTGCGGGCGTCACGGGGCGCTTGGGTATCGATTACGCCGCCGTCCGCGCGGTCAACCCGGGTCTCGTGTACACATCGATCAGCGGATTCGGTGCGCAAGGAGTCTCGGGCGACGGGAAGGCGATGGACACGATCATCCAGGCGCTGAGCGGCGTCATGATGACGGCGGGGGAGCCGGGCGACGCGCCGGTTCGCTTCGGACTGCCCGTAGGCGACCTCGTCGCCCCGCTGTTCGCGGTCATCGGGACGCTTTCCGCAGTCCTTCACGCCGAGCGCACCGGGGAGGGGCAGCACGTCGATGTGTCGATGCTCGGCAGCCTCACGTCGCTCGTAGCGTGCGAGCCCTTCGACGCTCTCGAAGCCATCGGCATTCCGCTGCGCACCGGCGCGTATGTGCCGCGCCTCGCGCCCTTCGGAACGTTCCGAGCCGACGACGGCTGGTTCGCCATCTGCGCGCCCACCGACGCCTTCGCCGACGGCGTCCTTCGCGCGCTGGATCGGGACGACCTCCTCGATTCAGAGAAGTACGCCACCCGTGACGCGCGCGTGCATCACGCCGACGAGCTGCACGCGATGATCGCGGCATGGGGCGAGGACAAGCTGCTCGTGGACATCCTCACGGCGTTCGAGCTCAACGGGGTGCCCGCCGCCCCGGTTCGCGACACCGCGCAGGCCGTGCGCGACGAGGTCGTGCTCAAGCGCAAGGAGGTCGTTCCTCTCGTGCATCCCGAGTACGGGCACATCGACGGGTTGTACGGGGCGGGCCTTCCCATCGTGTTCTCTCGCAGTCACGCCGACCTCTCCCGGCCCGCTCCGGGCCTCGGTGAGCAGACCGAGTCGGTGCTTCTCGGTCTGCTCGACTACGACGCGGAGCGCGTTCAGAGACTCCGTGCCGACGGAGTGCTGTGAGCGCCGACGTCGTCGTCGGTGTCGTCGGAAATGACGTTCCGCGTCAACTGCTGCTGGCCGCGGGAGCCGTCCCGCGACGGCTCATGGGCTCATGGAGCGGCAGCATCGATGAGACGGCGGCCGAGATGCTCGGTGCCACGGACCCGGTGGTCGCGCGCATCCTGACCGACCTGCTCGCCGGTGCGGCGGACGATCTCGGAGCGATCGTGATCTGCAACGATTCCCAGGCGCACCTGCGGTTGTTCTACGTGTTGAGGATGCTGTCCGGCACAACCCTGCCGCCGGTGCACCTCGTCGATCTCCCACGTCGGGACAGCGCGGCCGCACGCGCCTTCACCGCCGAGCAGTTCCGCGCCACCGTCGACGTGGTATCGACCATCACCGGGCGTCGACCCGACGCCGCGTCACTGCTCGCTGCCGCGGAGTCTGAAGCGCGCGTCGGTGGCGCCGCAGCTCTCATGCGGGATCGCCGCCGCCAGTCGCCCGCGGCCGTATCGGGGACCACGGCGCTCGCCGCGAACCTGCGCGCGATGGCCTCGTCGCCGGATGACGCCGTGGCGGCGTTCGACAGCGCCGTCGCCGAACAGCCCGTCGCCCGTCGCCTCTTCATGACCGGGAGCACTCATCCCGACGCGTCTTTCTACGATGCGATCGAGAGGGAGGGGTTCACGATCGTTGCGGAGGACCACGACAGCGGCGATCTCGCGTGGATCGGCGTTGGCGTGACATCGGGCGATCTCGAGGTGGTCTGCGCGGAGCTCGCCGATCACCATTTCGCGCGCGACCTCGCCTCGCCGGTCGCGCTCATCGCCGATCGAGCCCGATCTGCGCGAGATCGTGCGGGCGCGGCGCAGGCGGAAGTGGCCGTCGCGCTCCTTCGGGCCGGTGACGACGCCCCGGCGTGGGACGCCGCATCCGTCCGCGATGCTCTCGCCGACATGGGCATTCCGCTGCTGGTTCGCACCGTGGATGTCGGCGATGACTCCGCCGCCATCGCCCGATCGATCGCGGTGGATGCCGCCGAGGGGGTAGCGGCATGAGCGACGATCGTCTGCACAGCGCGGTGAGGGCAACCGGCTACCAACGCGAGTGGTTCCAGCACGTGCGGGCACGCGGTGCCGCAGGGGAGCAGATCGCGCTCGTCAACGCGGATGCGCCGCATGAGATCTTCCGGGCGATGGGAATCCCGTATGTCGTGAATCAGTGGTGGGCGTCGGTGATTGCCGCGAAGCGCGCAGCCCCCGCGAGCCTGGCACGCCTGCGCGCCCTGGGCCTTCCCGACACGAACCGCCAGTACGACGCGCTCGCCCTCGGCGCGCAAGACCTTCCCACGGAAGATGCGCCGTGGGGCGGACTGCCGACACCGGCGTTCGCCGTCGCGGAGCGCAGTGGCGATGTCACGGCCAAGATCTTCGAGCTGTGGGGCCGCCGAGCCGAGACCGACACGTTCCTGCTGTCGCGGACGGCAGCAGTCCCCGCACTCGAGGGCTGGTGGGACCGAGTGCCGCACGACTGGGAGTCTGTTTTCGGAGCCGCCCGCGTCGACCTCCTGGCAGCAGAGATCCGCGAGCTGATCACCTGGCTCGAGGAGCGCACCGGGCGTTCCCTCGATCTCGACGTGCTCGCCGAGGTGATGGACCTCGCGAACCGTCAGGCCGAATGGAACCGCCGCACGAGAGACATGCTCGCAGCGGCCCGTCCCGCGCCCGTCGCGGTGACCGATTCGATCCCGAGCGTCATGATCCCGCAGTGGCACCGCGGCACTGCGTGGGCCGTCGAAGCTGCAGAGCGACTGCACGACGAGGTAGCGGCGCGCATCGAGGCGGGGTCGTCGGTAGCGCCGCGCGAACGTCGGCGGCTCATGTGGATCGGACGCGGGCTCTGGTCGAACCTCGAGATGTACCGCTCGTTCCAAGAGGAGTTCGGCGCCGTGTTCGTGTGGTCGATGTACCTCGCCATCGCCGCGGACGGCTACGCACGATACGGCGGCGACCCGATCCGGGCACTCGCGGGCCGGTTCGTCGGACTCACCGACCTGCTGTACGTGCCCCCCATGTCGTCGAGCTGGTATGCGAAGGAAGCCGTCGCGCACGGCGTCGACGGCGTCGTGCATCTCGTGGCGGACGATACGCCCGGGAGCGCCTTCATCAGTGCGGCGCTCGAGGAACGCGGCATCCCGGTGTTGGAGATCCGGGCGAACAACGCCGACTCGCGCTCCACCGACGAGGCGCGGGTGCAGGAACGGATCGCGGAGTTCATCCGAGCACGCGTGCCCGAACGCGTGTGAGCCCGTGCCGGGACTCGCCGCTTTCACGCCGTTCCAGAACCCGCGCTTCTCTCTGTACTTCACCGGCCAGGTCATCTCCAATACCGGCACCTGGTTTCAGAACCTCGCCCTGTCGCTGGTCGTACTGCAAGCCACGGGCAGCGCATCCGCATTGAGCGGCGTCACGGTCGCGCAATTCTTGCCGCTTCTCGTGCTCGGCATCCCCGCGGGCCGGCTCGCCGACCGTGTGCGACCGCGCACGATCCTGTTGGTCACCGCCGGGGCGCAGGCGATCATCGTCGCAGTTCTGGCGATCGTGCTGGCGGGCCCCACCGTCGAGGTGTGGACGATCTATGCCCTCGTGCTCGTTCTCGGAACCGCGAACACCTTCGATCGTGTCGCGGCGCAGGCGATCATCTTCGAGCTCGTCGGGCCCGGCGCCTTGAGTCGCGCCGTCTCGATCAGCACCATCGCGCTGGCTGCGGCCCGTTCGATCGGTCCGGGTCTGGCCGGTCTCGCGTTCGCGGGGTGGGGTGCCTCCGCGTGCATGGTGGTCAACGCCGCGTCATTTCTCATCGTGTTCGTGTCTCTTCTCCTTATTCGACCGTCGCGCCTGCATCGACGCCCGCGCGCGGACCGGAGCGACCCGCGGACGAGCGCCTCACCATTGCGAAGTCGCCCGTTCGTGATTCTGGCGATCGTCAACGTCGTCGTGGCGCTCTTCGGACTCAACCTCATGCTCGTTCTCACGTCGACGGTGACGCTCGATTTCGCGGGCGACGCGACCGCGGTCGGTGCTGTGCACGCGATGAACGCCGTCGGCGCGATCGTCGGCGGGCTCCTCGCTGCGATTCCCGCGTCGGTCTCGCTGCGCTCTCTGATCGGCGGGTGCGCCGCGCTCGGCTTCGCCCTGATGGTGAATGCCCTCGCCCCGACCCTCCCGCTGCTGTTGCTCGCGGGGCCGCTCCTCGGTCTCGGTGTCGGCTACTACCACGGAACCATCAACGCCGCCGCGCAATCGAGCGTGGCTCCGGCGCAGCTCGGGCGTGCGATGTCACTCGTGACGCTGGGGAACTACGGCATGGCGCCTCTCGGCGCGCTGCTCATGGGGTGGGTGACGGATGCCCTTTCCGGCCGAACGGCGCTCGCCATCGGCGGGGCGGCAGCGCTGCTCAGCGCGGCCTTCGTCGCGATCGCGACCAGGCTGCGTAGCTGAGTCAGGGCCCCGGGTTCACTCGGCCCTGCGCCGGCCGTCGACGCGCGGCGACGGCAACGGCCTCCGCCTCCGCGTCGCCGAAATAGCCGCCGGCGAGGATCTCGGCCGCCCGGTCGAGGAGTTCGGTGAGCGAGTCGCCGAGGTCAGCGCCGAGTACGGTCCTGAGGCGTTCCTCGCGCGCGACGAGGTCAGCGGTGCAATCGGCCAGTACCGACCAGCCCACCTCGGTCAGCTGCACGAGCCGAACCCGTCGGTTGCTGGGGTGCTCGACCTTCTGGATCAGGCCCGCGTCGAGGAGATCTTCGGAGGCGACGTGCGCTGCTTGTGCGCTGACGAAGGTCCGTCGCGCGACCTGAGCGTTGGAGAGGGGGGTGCCCTCGCCGAGCACCTGCATGATCAGGAGCTGCGGCATGGTGACCCCGCGTGCGAGGGCCGTATTCTCTGCGGCTCGGCTCAACGCCCGGGCAAAACGGTAGGCGGTGTAGTTCAGCCGACTCGTTGCTGGCGCGCCTCGGGGGTCTCGGGGCGTGTCATCCACGGTGCCACCATACTCGGAGCGCGAGCCGTCGCTGGGGAGGTGAAGGGTGGGCGCGGGAAGGTCTGGAGTCATTGCCTCCGTCGTTGACGGGGGTCCACTCGGGCGGTATCGTCGACGGCATAATATCAACGTAATTGATATACCTGCAGAACCCGAGTCGATGGAGACCCGAGATGACACGCAGCATCCACGTCCGCACGGCGTTTGTGGCGATCACGGCGGCGGCTCTCCTGGCCACGGGGATGACCGCGGGGTCGGCGCCCGCGTCCGCCTCCACGCCCACCGAGGTCTCCGGAACGCTCGCCGACGCGACGCCCTACCGCTTCGTCGTTCCCGAGCGGTGGAACGGCACCGTTTTCGTAGAGTTGGACTTCGCCGCATCGACGAGCGTGTCCGGCTACGTCGAGCACCTTCTCGCCTCCGGAGCTGCCTACGGGGGAACGACGCGGACCGTCACCGGGTGGGACATCGCCGGAGCCATCGACAACCAGATCGAGGCGCTCGAGAGGTTCGAGGCCGCAGTGGGGCCGGCGACGCGCCGGATCGCTACCGGTACGTCGATGGGCGGGTTCGTCGCGGCGGGAGTGGCGCAGCGCCGACCAGGGTCTATCGACGGTGTTGCGTCGTTCTGCGGAGGTCTCTCCGGCGCGGTGTCGCAGTGGAATCAGAAGCTGGACACCGTTTACACGCTTTCGCGGCTTCTCGACCCCGACGGTGCGCTGCCGGTCACCGGAATCCCCGCCGATGTCGCCGGCAGCGTGTCCGCCTGGCGTGCCGTGCTCTCCGAGGCGCAGGGGACACCTGAGGGGCGGGCACGCATCGCGCTGGCCGCGGCCATCGGCCAGCTCCCCGCGTGGGCCGAATCGCAGCCGCGCCCCTCGCCGCGTGACCCCGACGCTTACCAGGCCGGGTGGTACGGCGCGCTTGCCGGAGGCGGCCTGCCCTACATCGGCCAGGCGATGAGCAGCCGTCGCAGTCTGGAGACGATCACCGGCGGTAACCCGTCGTGGAACCTCGGCGTCGACTATCGCGCCCAGTTCGCGGCGGCGTCGAAGCAAGACCGCAAGGTCGTCGAACGCCTCTATCGGGCCGCGGGTCTGTCGCTCGAGGAAGACCTCGGAATCGTGGATGCCGGTGAGCGGATCGCGGCCGACGAGGCTGCCGTTCGGCAGCTCGAGCAGGGCATCGAGTTCGACGGCGCGCTGTCGGTGCCGGTCCTCACGATGAGCAACATCGGTGACCAGATCTCCACCGTCGCCCAGCAGGACGAATACGGCGATCTCGTAAAGGCGGCCGGTAATGGGGGACTGCTCCGCCAGATCTACGTCGAGAGCGTGGGGCACTGCGCGTTCTCCGATGCCGAGAAGGTGGCAGCGGTCGACGTGCTGCTGGGCCGCCTCGATTCCGGACGGTGGAGGTCGACGTCGGCCGCAACGCTGAACCGGGCGGCAGAGGCTACCGAGCTGGGGGAGGCCCGGTTTCTCCGCTTCACGCCCGACGATTTCACCCGCCCGTATGCCCCGGCAGTGTCGCCGCAGGTGTGAGATGGGCGTCGCCAGTCGGCTCGGCAGCGGCTGCGCTCATCCTGGTGGGGCCACGATGTCAAGGCCGACGCGTGCACGCGGCGGATGATCATAGATTCGGGCTATGAACGGTGTTGCCGCCTCTGCGCCCGGGCGAACTTCCCTGGTGGGGTTTCGGTCGCGCTTCGCGGGGGCAACGGTTCTTGCAGCGTTGATCACGGTCCTCGCCGGGTGCGGCCTCACGATCCCGAGCGATCCCTCCGGCACTCTCGACGACGTGCGCGGTGGCGTCCTCCACGCGGGGGTGTCACCCCACGACGGGTTCGTGAGCGTCGACGGGGATGAACCCGCGGGAACCGAGATCGAGGCGATCCGCGCATTCGCGGAGTCGTTGGACGCGCGGGTCGAGTGGACGGTCGGTTCGGAGGAGGCTTTGGTGAGGGGTCTCGAAAACGAAGAACTCGACCTCGTCGCGGGCGGCCTCACTGACGAGACGCCGTGGGTCGACATGGCAGGCGTCACCCGGCCCTACACCGAGATCACGGATGCTGACGGGACCACCCGCAAGCTGGTCATGCTGGTGCCGATGGGGGAGAACGCCTTCATCTCGGAACTTGAAACCTTCTCCAGCGGGTACGTGGACGACGGGGGAGAGCGATGAGCCGGGAAGTGGTGCGCTTCGGACACACCGAGCTCCCCGAACGTCAACGTGAGGTGCTCCGGCGCGCCGTGCGCCTGGAATGGATCACCCTCGGCGTTCTCACCGTCACCGTGATCCTGATGTTCTTCGTCGTCGGCAACTCGCAGGCGATGAGAGCGGCGTGGATCGAAGACATGCTGTCCTTCATCCCGCCGATTGCCTTCCTTGTCGCGGTTCGCATCAACCGTCGTCTGCCGACGAAACGTCACCCCTACGGCTTCCACCGATCGGTGGGCGTGGGGCACCTCGTCGCTGCCGTTGCGCTGTGCTCGATGGGCATCTTCCTCATCGTCGAGTCCGGCTCGGCCCTGCTGCGCGGAGAGCACCCCACGATCGGCACCATCGAGTTGTTCGGCGTTTCGATCTGGCTGGGGTGGCTCATGATCGCCGTCATGGCGGTGACGTCGGTCCCGCCCGTCATCATCGGGCGCGCGAAGATCACGTTGGCGAAGGAGTTGCACAACAAGGTGCTCTACGCCGACGCCGACATGAACAAGGCGGATTGGATGACCGGGATCGGTTCGATCGTCGGGGTCTCGGGCATAGGCCTGGGGCTGTGGTGGCTGGATTCCGCGGCCGCGCTCTTCATCGCCGCCAGCATTCTCACCGATGGCGTGCGCAACCTCCGCGGCGCCGTCGCCGACCTCATGGACGAGCGGGCGACCACCTTCGATGACCGCAAGCCCGAGCCCTTGGCTGTCCGCATCGACGACTACCTTCGAGGGCTTCCCTGGGTAGCCGACGCGGGAAGTCGCATGCGCGACGAGGGGCACGTCTTCCATGTCGAGGCATTCGTCGTGCCGATCGACGGCACGGTGCCCTCGCTGGAGATGCTCGAGTCCGCTCGTGAGGCGTGCATCGCCCTCGATTGGAAGGTGCAGGACATCGTGCTCGTGCTCACCCGCGAACTGCCCGAGGTCGTCGGAGCGTGACGCTCTGTGAACCCCTCGAGGCGCGCGATCTGTGCATGCCGAGGAGTCGACGCCGAGGTATGCAGTTGGACGTCAAGCGCCATCGCGATCGCCGGCACCGAGCACAAAGCACAAAGCCTGGGTCAGGGCCTCTGCGGTCACGCCGACGCGGCCCACCAATCCCTCGGCGTGAGCACGCCGCACAACCGCCGAAGATGAATTCCTTGCCGAGAAGCTTGGAATCCGAGATCAACGATGAAGATTGCCGACCAGTTGCAGCCCGTCAGTCATTCGAGATTGTGGAACGACCGTTCGTTAATGGGAACCTCGGGCATCGCGGCTTCACGGTCGGGCCGGTCGAATCCGCCGTAATTGCGTCGTAACCCTTCGAGTAGTTCGACCGGCACCTTAAGGTCTGTGAACGCCAGCGACCAAAGCTCCGCGGCGCCGGTAATCGAATACGCCCACGGCCGGTACCTGAGCTCCCAAGCGCTCAGCTCTGGGTCGTCGTCGGGAAGGTTGGACCACCACGCCGCGAGGTCGCGTTCCCCGAATATTCCCCACCGG
This sequence comes from Microbacterium sp. Gd 4-13, assembly GCF_003095395.1. Taxonomy (GTDB): domain Bacteria; phylum Actinomycetota; class Actinomycetes; order Actinomycetales; family Microbacteriaceae; genus Microbacterium. The sequence continues at coordinate 879,194 of NZ_QEIJ01000001.1, read as the reverse complement.
CCTGACGGACCGAACATCACCCAGGTATCACCGAACGCGACGCCAGTATCTGCGGTCCGTAGCGCCTCGAAAGCCTCCGTTGCCGCGTCCGCTGAAATGGTGAACCCAGCGCGAGGCTGCCCTGTCGTACTGCGGAGAGAGCCCGGTGCGTAGCGAGGAACGAGGAGATTGACCTCGGTGTCGTGATGTAGTCGAGCAAAGTCTCGGATGGGAGCCCACCCCCGGTACTCGACATCGGTCCAGCGCAGCGAACCCAACGGATGCTGTAAAACCTGCTCGGGAAACTCCCGACCAAGCTGCAGGACGGCGCCCGCCTGCGAACTCAGAATGGCAAGCTCGGCACTGGTCGCGTAACCCGCGGGCCGGCCGTCGCTCATGTTCCATAAGGTACCGGGTGGTGCGGTCGTCGCGCAGGCGGCCTGACCTGGCAACGATGCGTTCTCGTCGTCGGTGTAATCCGCGATTGAGTGCTCGCCGATAATGCACATTATGTCAGTATCGATGAAACGCGCCCGCTGCACCAGCGCGCGGTTCGCGTCAGAGACCCTCCCCGTCGCGGGCGTCTCGCACCACGCCGAGGATGGCCGGGACGAGACTCGGCCACGTGCGCGGCGGAGGTGGCTCGTGGCCGACGTCTGTCAGCACGATCAGCGGCGCGTCGATCGCCTCGGCCAGAGCTTCGCCGTGCGCGAGCGGACAGGTCGAATCAGCCGACCCGTGCACGACGACGGACGGCAGCGAGGTCAAAGCGGACCCATCGACGTCGCCCGACACGGTCGTCGACATGAGCACGAGGCCGACGATGCGATCAGGATGCTGCGCGGCGAGGCGCTGCGCGACGACGCCGCCCGACGACACGCCGAGCACGACGACATGGGCGGCGCCGAAGGCATCCGTCACCGCGAGTGCATCAGCTGTGCGATCGGCGTCCGGGGACGCGTGTCTACCGCTGAGCGCAGTCGCCGACTCCCCCGTGTCGCGCGGATCGAACCGCACCACTCGCACCCCGGCATCCACCAGCTCCGCGCAGAAGGCGTCCGGCCACCAGTGGCTCGCACGGCGAGAGCCGCCCAGGAGCACGACGGCCGGATCCGCGGTCGGCTCCCCCGCGGCCTGCGCCGTGATCGTTGCTCCCCTGACCGCGACGCTCCGGGTCGACCAGGCGACGGGAAAGTCGTATCCGGTCATCCCCACACGCTACTCGGCGTCGCGCACACGCCCTCACTCGCGTCCGCGCGAGAACTGAGGGCGTTCACCGTCGAACCGAAAAGCTGACGCCTGACCGAACCCGTTGCGACAGGATGGACCGATGGCGACCGTCCCCGCTCCCCTCGTGCCCATCGTCCTTCGGATGCTGCGCGCGAACCGCACCTTCGTCACCGCCGACGGGGCGAGACGACGCGTCCGGCAGCGTGAGCTGCGGCCCTCCGCCTACGGGCCTCCCCCGCGCTTGCGAGCCGACCTGCGGGTCGAGGTCGAACACGTCGACTGGCCGGTCTACACGGTCGCCCCGCGCGACCGCGAGCCGTCCGGCGGCGTGGTCTACGTGCACGGTGGCGGGTGGGTCAACGAGATCGTCGCACAGCACTGGCAGCTCATCGCCCAGCTCGCGGCGGAGTCGGGCGTCGCCGTCACTGTTCCCATCTACCCGCTCGTCCCCTTCGGGACGGCCTCGACCGCTCATGATGGCGTCGTCGCCCTCGTGAAACGGAGCGTCTCGCGGTACGGAACGACGATGCTCGCCGGCGATTCCGCCGGCGGGCAGATCGCGCTGTCGGCGGCGCAGACGCTGCGCGATGCGGGCGTCGCGGTGGCCGGCAGCATCCTGATCTCCCCCGCGCTCGACCTCACCTGGAGCAACCCCCGCATCCCCGAGGTGCAGCCGAGCGACCCGTGGCTGGCGACACCGGGTGGACGAGTGCTCGCCGACCTCTGGCGCGGCGACCGCGCGCTGACCGACCCGGTGGTGAGTCCGCTCTTCGGAGAGATGAGGGGGCTCGCTCCGATCACGCTGTTCACCGGCACGCGTGACGTGCTCAATCCCGACGCGCATCTGCTGGTGGATGCCGCGACCGCGGCCGGCGTCGACATCGATCTGCACGAGGCGCAGGGCCACGTGCACGTCTATCCCCTGCTGCCCACGAGGCTCGGTGTCCAGGTCCGCGCGAAGATCATCGATGTCGTCCGCCGAGCGGTGGCGCAGCGCGGCAGTCAGCCGACATAGCGTCGGCAAGCCGCCGCGCGCGGTCCAGGATCGGTGCCTACGCCTCTCCCCGAGACCGACCCGCAGAAGTCGGGTCTGCGCGGGGCGCGGCGTCCTGCTTCGCCGGGTGCTGCCCCGCGACACCGAGAAAGCGCACGAAGAGCGAGATCCACCCGAAGATCAGCACGAAGACCACGGTCTCGACGCCGGTGAGCGAGAACGAACCGGTGGCGAAGGCCAGACCGGATGCGACGACCGCGGCGAGGATCGTCCACGACCAGACGAAGTAGCTGCGCGGCATCCTGACGAAGAGCGTGGAGACGATCCGCGGCGAGCGGAGTGAGGCGAGCACGCCGCCCGAGACCGGTGCCGTCATGTCGTGGGCGACGTACACCGCGAACGTGGTCACGAGAAAGCCGCCGACTCCGACGCGGCGCGTCGGGAAGCGACGGCAACCGTGGGCACCACGCGAACCCGAAGGGGGTGGCCGCCCACGCGCGCGACCGGAGCGACCGTCGGCCGGACCCCTTAGAGAGTGTCGTCGGAACGCGTGGTCTGGCGGGTGACGCGCTCCCCCGCTGTCGGATCGACGGCGGTGCGGGTGACGGTATCCGTCTGACGGCGACGCACCATGAGGATGATGCCGATGAGGAAGACGAGCGCGCCGGCACCCATGAGGATGTAGCCGATCATGTCGAGGTTGACTCCCGGCACGTCGACGTTGACGGCGAACGCGAGGATGGCGCCGATGACAAACAGCGCGATTCCGGCTCCGATGCTCATGACAGCTCTCCTCTCGAGGCGGCACGTGCCGCACTCCGACACGATGACAGGGCGGAGGCCGTAGCGCTGAGGGCTTGACACGGGCCGGATGCTGCGGATCCACCCGTGGGCCCACGGGTCAGACATCGCAATCGGCCGATACATCGCGCCTGGCGGGTTGTCTCAGCCGATAGGGATGTCTTACGTTCTTCGAGCGCCTCGCGGCGGTTGCGTGTCGGAGGTTCGCTCTACCCTGGCGACCATGACCCGGATCGTCTACAACACCGCCACCACTCTGAACGGGTTCCTCGCCGATGACGCCGACTCGCTCGGCTGGCTGTTCGCCGTGCCGGGAGCCCCCGAGGCCGCCGACGACTTCGCGGGATTCCTCGCCGGGGTCGGGGCCTTCGTCATGGGAGCGACGACATACGAATGGGTGTGGGCGAACGACGAGGCGGAGAACCCCGGCTCGTGGGCGGCGACGTACGGATCGCTTCCGTGCTTCGTGGTGACCCATCGTCAGTTCCGCACCCCGGAGGGCGCCGACGTCACCTTCGTGCACGGACCCGTGGCCGAGTGGGTCGAGGCAGTCGTCGCCGCGGCCGCAGGGAAAGACGTCTGGATCGTCGGCGGCGGCGACCTCGTCGGTCAGTTCGCCGATGTCGACCGTCTTGACGAGGTGCGCGTCTCGGTCGCCCCGGTCGTATTACCGTCGGGGAGGCCGCTGCTTCCCCGGCGCCTCGAGGCCGACCGGCTCCGTCTCGAGCAGGTGCGTCAGCGGGGGCAGTTCGCCGAGCTCGTATACCGGGTCAACCCGCGGGGGTGAGTTCAACCCAGTCGGCGAACTTGGCCTGACGGCCATCGCCCGACGACCGCCCGGTCAGTCGTCGTCGTACCCACGGAGCCACGTGCTCGCGGTAGTACGCGGCGCCGCGCGGCACCACCACCCCGTCGCGGGTGGGAAGCGACCACCACTCGGCCGGAGGGGTGTAGCCGAGCGCATCGATGACGCGGGCGGCGACACGGTGGTGGCCTCGCTCGTTCATGTGCAGCCGATCGGGCGACCAATACGACTCCTGCGACAACTCCCTATCTGGCCAGTTGAGAGCCCGGACGATGTCCGAGCGATCTGACACTCGCGCGAGCACCGCGTCCGAGAGCAGGTCGCCACGGCGCTGGACGACCCGGCCGAGAGGCAGATGGAACGACGGGTTCGCCCCGGAGAGAAAGATGAGCTGCACGCCGGCCTCGTCGCACCGGTCTCTGACACGCGAGAACAGGTCGGCGATGCGCTCCATATCGGCCCGCGGCCGGAGCATGTCGTTTCCGCCGCCGTTGAACGACAGGTGGGTCGGTCCGAGGGCGAGTGCCGGCTCCAGCTGCTCTTCGACGATCGGCCCGGCAAGTTTGCCGCGGATCGCGAGGTTGGCGTACGAGATCGGCTCCCCCGCCGCATCCGCCCACCCCTGAGCCGCGAGATCGGCCCACCCGCGGACGGTGCCGTCGGGGAGCTCGTCGCCCACGCCCTCGGTGAAGGAGTCGCCGATGGCGACGAAGCGAACGGAGGCCACGTGTTCAGCCTAGGCGCGTCAGCGGTCGTCGAGTGCGCGGCCACGGTGGTCTGCGACGCCGAACGATGCCACCACCGCCACCGTGAAGAATGCGGCGAAGACCACGAAGAGGAGCGGCGCGCCACCCCAGGCGAGAAGCGGGGGCACCGACAGGGGCGCGAGGATCGACGCGATCCTCCCGATGCCGGCGGCCCAGCCCGATCCGGTGGCGCGCAGCGACGTGGGATACGTCTCGGGAGAGACGGCATAGAGCGCTCCCCAGGCACCCAGGTTGAAGAACGACAGGGCCATGCCCGCGGCGATCACCGAGACCTCGCCGGTCGCCGTCCCGAACAGCACGGCTGACACGGCGGAGCCGGCGAGGAAGACAGCGAGCGTCGCGCGGCGCCCCCACACCTCGATCAGCCAGGCGGCCACGGCATAACCGGGCAGCTGGGCGAGCGTGATGATGAGCGTGAACCCGAACGACCTCACCAGGTCGTAGCCCTGCGACACCAGGATGGTGGGAATCCAGATGAACGCGCCGTAGTACGAGAAGTTCACGCAGAACCAGAGCACCCACAGGCTCGCGGTGCGCAGCCGGAACTCCGGGGTCCACAGCGCCGCCAGACGTCCCCCGGCGTCTTTCGCCGCGGCGGGCGTCGTGTCGGACAGCGGCGGTGCGGACGGCAGGCGACCGGCAGACCGCTGCAGATCGGCCACGATGGCCGCCGCTTCGGTCGCCCGCCCGCGGCGGGCCAGCCACCGCGGTGACTCGGGAAGACCCCAGCGCACGATCAGCGCGTAGACGGCCGGGATCGCGCCCAGCGCGAAGGCCCAGCGCCACCCGTCGGGTGACGTGGGGATGACGAAGAAGCCGATCAGCGCGGCGGCGGTCCATCCCACGGCCCAGAACGCCTCGAGGATGACGATGACACGTCCGCGGATGCGAGCGGGAGCGAACTCGCTGACGTAGGTGGAGGCGACCGGCAGCTCGGCGCCGAGGCCCAGGCCGACGAAGAATCGCAGCACCAGCAGAGCGACGAGCCCGCCGACCAGCGCGCTGGCTCCGGTTGCGACGCCGTAGACGACGAGTGTGAGAGCGAACACCTGGCGCCGACCGAAGCGGTCGGCCAAGAGACCGCCCACGCTGGCGCCGATGGCCATGCCGACGAAGCCGATCGACGCGATCCACGCCGTCTCCCCCGGCTGCAGGCTCCACTGCACCGCGAGGGTGGCGATGATGAACGAGATGAGCCCGACGTCCATCGCGTCGAGGGCCCAACCGAGACCCGATCCGCTGAGGATCTTCAGATGCCGACGGGTGAAAGGAAGGTCGTCGAGCTGCTCCGAGATGGTCGCAGCGGTGGACGGCGGGGCGTCGCTCATGGACACAGCGTAAGAGTCGTCGGGCTCAGTCGGACGCCAGCATGTCGCGAACGAGCGGGAGCACCCGGGTGCCGTAGAGCTCGATGCTCGACATGAGCTTGGAGTGGGCGAGCGATCCGCTCGCGAACTTCATCTGGAACCGCGATGCGCCGATCGTTCGGACCGTGTCTGCGATCTTGCGCGCGACGGTCTCGGGCGATCCGACGTACAGAGCCCCCTCCGGGCCGACATCGTGCTGGAAGCGGAGCCGGTTGTACGTCGGCCACCCGCGCTCGGCGCCGATGACGTTGTTCAGCTCGGCGACGCCCTCGTACGCTTCATCCCAGGCCTGCTGGTCGGTCTCGGCGATGTGGCCCGGTGAGTGGATCGAGATCGGAAGGGTGGGCCGCTCGAACGACTCCAGAGAGCGTCGGTAGAGGTCGGCGAAGGGCGCGAACCGGTGGGACGGGCCGCCGATGATCGCCAGCACCAGCCCGAAGCCGTAACGCGCGGCTCGGACGACCGACTCGGGCGAACCGCCGACCCCGACCCAGGCGGTGAGCCCGTTCTCGGTCTTCGGGTACACGTCGGCTGCGTCGAGCGGCGCACGCGTCGTTCCCGACCACGTCAGCGGCTTCTCATGCAGGAGCTGCGAGAACAGGTCGAGCTTCTCCTCGAAGAGCACTTCGTAGTCGCGCAGGTCGTACCCGAAGAGCGGGAACGACTCGATGAACGAGCCCCGGCCGAGGATGACCTCGGCGCGACCGTTCGAGACGGCATCGAGCGTGGCGAACCGCTCGTACACGCGCACCGGGTCGTCCGACGACAGCACGGTCACCGCGGTGCCGAGGTGGATCGACGTCGTCCGGGCAGCGGCCGCCGCCAGAACGATCTCGGGGCTCGTCACCGCGAAGTCCTTGCGGTGGTGCTCCCCCACGCCGAAGAACGACAGTCCCACCTGGTCGGCGAGCACCGCCTGCTCGACGACGTTCCGAATCGTCTGCGCGTCGCTCTGAAGAGCCCCGTCGTCACCCCGCGAGATGTCGCCGAACGTATCGAGCCCGAGTTGCACTGCGTCCATGCCAAGCCTCTTTTCTATTCGCCTGAATGAACCTATCGTGCCCGCGGGCTATTCCCGCTCCGCGTCAGTTCTTGAGCGCGCTGCGGAGGGTGTCGAGTCCGACGCCTCCGATGTCGAGCGCGCGCTTGTGGAAGTCCTTGATGTCGAAGGCGTCCCCGCGCCGGTCGCGGTCTTCGTCACGTGCCTGCTCCCAGATGCGCTGCCCGACCTTGTATGACGGCGCCTGGCCCGGCCATCCGAGATAGCGATTGACCTCGAACTGCACGAACTCGTCGGACATGTTGACGTTGCGCCGCATGAAGTCGAGCGCGTAGTCGTGGTCCCACACGCCGTCGCCCGACAGGCGCGGCTTCTCGAGGTGTACGCCGATGTCGAGAACGACACGCGCTGCCCGCATGCGCTGTCCGTCGAGCATGCCGAGTCGGTCGGCGGGGTCGTCGAGGAACCCGAGCTGCTCCATGAGCCTCTCGGCGTACAGCGCCCACCCTTCGGCGTGACCCGACGTGCCGGCCAGGAGTCGGCGCCAGGAGTTCAGCTGCGCACGGTTATAGACCGCCTGCGCGATCTGCAGGTGGTGTCCGGGAACGCCCTCGTGGTACACGGTCGTGAGCTCGCGCCACGTGTCGAAGTCGTCGACCCCCTCGGGGACCGACCACCACATACGCCCCGGACGCGAGAAGTCGTCGGTCGGGCCGGTGTAGTAGATGCCGCCCTCGCGCGTCGGGGCGATCATGCACTCCAGCCGACGGATGGGCTCGGGGATGTCGAAGTGGGTCGCGCCCAGTTCGGCGACGGCGCGGTCGCTCGTCTCCTGCATCCACTTCTGCAGCTCTTCGGTGCCGTGGAGCTTGCGTGCCGGGTCGTTCTCGAGGAACGCCACGGCCTCCTCGACGGTGGCGCCGGGGAGGATCTCGTTCGCGATGGACTCCTGCTCGGCGACCATGCGGGCGAGTTCTTCAACGCCCCACTCGTAGGTCTCGTCGAGGTCGATCGTGGCGCCGAGGAAGCGACGGGAGTGCAGCGGGTACACCTCGCGTCCGACGGCGTCCTTCTCGGTCGCGACGGGGGCGAGTTCGGCCGTGAGGAAGCGGCCCAGCGCGTCGTAGGCGACACGCGCCGCATTCGCGCTGTCGGCGAGATCCCGGGCGAGCGAGGCCGGGAGCTGCCCGGACTCGGGGGCGGCGTCACCGGCGAACTCGGTGAAAAAGCCGCTGTCGGAGGTGTAGCGGGCGATCTGCGTCGCTACCTCGACGACCTGGCGCCGGGCGGGCACCACGCCCTGCGCGATGCCCTCCTTGAGCGTCTCGACGTAGCCTTCGATCGCCGACGGCAGCGCTCGCATGCGCGTGGCCACCACCGACCAGTCGTCGACGGTCGCCGTCGGCATGAGGTCGAACACCTGACGGATGTCTTGCGCGGGAGAGGCGATGACGTTCAGGTCGCGCAGGTGCCACTGCGCGTCGTCGAGTTCGACGTCGAGCTTCAGCTCGCGCAGCAGGTCTTCCTGGGTGACCGCGTCGATCGCGTCGACGGGCTGAGCGCTCTCGAGCTTCGAGATCGTGTCGCGGACGGCACTGATGTACTGTGCGTGGCCGTCGGGCGAGTAGTCGCCGTAACGGTCGTTGAACTCGGATCGGCCGATGTACGTCGCGGTCGTGGGCGAGATCTCGGCCAGAGTGTCGACCCAGGCGTCTGCGATCGCGTCGATCGGTGTGGAGGTACGAGGAGCGTCGGTCATCATTCGAGCCTAGTGACCTGCCTCGTCCCAATCACCCCCGCGCCCGATCTGTACGTCGAGCGGCACGGAGAGCGTCGCGGCGTCGCCCATGCGGGCGCGGACGATCTCTTCTGTCTGCTGCCACTCCCCCGCGGCCACTTCGACCACGAGCTCGTCGTGGATCTGGAGCAGCACGCGGGAACGCATACCGGCGGCGACCAGATCGTCGTGGATGTGGAAGAGCGCGATCTTCATGATGTCGGCGGCGCTCCCCTGGATGGGGGCGTTGAGGGCCGCGCGTTCGGCGTTCTCGCGGAGCACCCGGTTGGGACTCGTCAGGTCGGGGAACGGGCGGCGGCGGCCGAAGATCGTCTCGGTGTACCCGTCGATGCGGGCCTGCTCCACCGAGGAGCGGAGGTAGTCGCGCACGGCACCGAACCTCGCGAAGTACTCCATCATGAGCTGTTTCGCCTCGCTCTGCTCGATGCGCAGCTGCTTCGAGAGTCCGAACGCCGACAGCCCGTAGACGAGCCCGTACGACATCGCCTTGACCTTCGTTCGCATCGGTGCGGTCACCTCTTCGGGCGTCACGCCGAAGACCCGTGCGCCGACGAAACGGTGGAGGTCCTCGCCCGAGTTGAACGCCTCGATGAGGCCGGGGTCGCCCGACAGGTGCGCCATGATCCGCATCTCGATCTGCGAGTAGTCGGCGGTGAGAAGGGTCTCGTACCCCTCGCCGACCTCGAACGCGGCACGGATGCGGCGGCTCTCCTCATTGCGGATCGGGATGTTCTGAAGGTTCGGGTCGGTGCTCGACAGGCGCCCGGTCTGGCTGCCGGTCTGCACGTAGGTGGTGTGGATGCGACCGCCGTCGTCGATCGCGACGTCGAGGGAGTCGATGATCTGCCGCAGCTTCGTGGCTTCGCGGTGCTGGAGGAGCAGATCGAGGAACGCATGCGGATGGGAGTCCTGCAGGTCGGCCAGCACCGCGGCATCCGTCGAGTAACCCGTCTTCGTCTTGCGGGTCTTCGGCAGTTGCAGCTCTTCGAACAGAACCTCCTGCAGCTGCTTCGGCGAGCCGAGGTTCACCTCGTGCCCGATCGCCGCATAGGCCTGCTCGGCGAGACGGTCGGCGCGCGACCCCAACTCGGCGGAGAACGACGAGAGCTTGTCGTGCGACACCGCGACGCCGGCCAGCTCCATGGCCGCGAGCGTACGAAGGGTGGGCAGCTCGATGGTGTCGAACACCTGCCGCACGCTGTCGGGCAGTTCGGCGGCCAGCGCTTCGGCGACCCGGAGCGTGAACCACGAGACCTGCCCCGGCGTTGCGCCCTCGGTCTCGGGTACGAGCTGGGTCGGGTCTGCCTCGGGAAGCTTCTCGCCGAGGTAGCGGTCGACGAGGTCGGCGAGCGTTTTGTCGGGGAAGCTCGGGCGCCGCAGCCAACCGGCGAGGATGACGTCGAAGACGAGCCCGCCGACGTCGAGACCGGCTCGCGAGAGGGCCTTCACCTGAGGCTTGGCGTCGGCGAACACCTTCGGCGAGGAGGAGGCGAGCCAGGGTGCGATGGCCGTCGACAGCTCGGGGGTCCACTCCCCCTCGGCCGCAGCATCCGTCGTCGCGAGTCCGAGGCGCGTCGGCTGCCCGCCGGCGACGACCACGGTGACCGCGACCTGTCCCTCGGCAGACCCGGCCCAGGCGGCCAGTGCCGCGGCGTCGAGCTCGGGCGAGGCGGGTGCCTCGGCGGTGGGCGCGTCGGCGCTGCTTCCCGACGACTGGTCTACCCCCGCCGCCTCGAACACGCGTGGCAACAGGGTGCGGAACTCGAGTCGCGCGAAGATGTCGCGGACGGCCTGGGCATCGATGGGCCGTACGGCGAGATCGGCGGGAGCCAGGGGAAGCTCGACGTCGGTGAGGAGACGGTTCAGGCGCCGGTTGCGCCGCACGTCGTCGAGGTGCTCGCGCAGGTTGTTGCCGACGACGCCCGTCACCTTGTCGGCGTTCTCGAGCAGCGCGTCGAGCGAGCCGTACTGGGTCAGCCACTTCACGGCGGTCTTCTCGCCGACCTTGGGCACGCCCGGCAGGTTGTCGCTCGTCTCGCCGACGAGAGCGGCGATCTCGGGGTACTGGGCCGGTGGCAGTCCATACTTCTCGACGACGGCAGTCGGGTCGTAGCGCTTCAACTGCGAGACGCCCTGAACGTTCGGATAGAGCAGGGTGACGTCGTCGGTGACGAGCTGGATGGTGTCGCGATCGCCCGAGCAGACCAGCACGTGGAAGCCCTCGGCGGCGCCCTGCGTCGCGAGCGTGGCGAGGATGTCGTCGGCCTCGAAGTCTTCTTTCTGGATGACGGGGATACTCATCGCCGCCAGACAGTCTTGGAGGATCGGGATCTGCCCCTTGAACTCGGACGGCGTCTCGGAGCGGTTGGCCTTGTACTCGGTGTACTCGCGGGTGCGGAACGACTGCCGGGAGGTGTCGAAGGCCACAGCGAGATGCGTGGGCTGCTCGGCCTTGATCAGGTTCACGAGCATCGACAGGAATCCGTAGATGCCGTTCGTGTGCTGGCCGTCCTTCGTCGAGAAATTGTCGACGGGGAGGGCGTAGAACGCCCGATATGCCAACGAATGGCCGTCGACGACGAGAAGGGTAGGCTTTCCGGAGTCCGTCACTCGTCAATGCTAACGAGGCCCGACGACACTCATCCGTCACCGAGCGAAGGCGACCATGACCGAGACCGTTTCCGACTCCTCCGCCGGTCTCGAATGGGTGCGGGGGCGCGGAATGGGCTCCCTCGCCGAGAAGATGGGCTTCGAGTGGGTCGAGTTCACGGTGGAACGAGCGGTCGCCACCATGCCCGTCGAGGGCAATACCCAGCCGGTCGGCCTGCTCCACGGGGGCGCGTACGTCGTGCTCGGCGAGTCGCTGGGGTCGATGGCCGCGAACCTCTACGCCGGTCCGGGCAGGCTCGCTGTCGGCGTGGACATCAACGCCACCCACACGCGATCAGCCACCTCGGGCATCGTGACGGGAGTGTGTACGCCGATCCACCTCGGTCGTTCGATCACGGTCCACGAGATCGTCGTGACCGACGAGCAGGGACGACGCTGCTCGACGGTCCGCATCACGAACCACATCAAGGACGCACCGCAGAAATGAAGAACGGATGCTGGTTCTCAGCATCCGTTCTTGTGAGGCTCTGGCGAGGCCGCGCTACTTCTTCGGCGCGAGCTGCTCGATGATGGCCTTGGCCACGTCCTGCATCGTGAGGCGTCGGTCCATGGACGCTTTCTGGATCCAGCGGAACGCCTCGGGCTCGGTGAGGCCCATCTTCTCGTTCAGCAGACCCTTGGCGCGGTCGACGAGCTTGCGCGTCTCGAAGCGCTCGACCATGTCGGCGACCTCGGCCTCGAGCGTGATGATCTGGTCGTAGCGGGCCAGGGCGATCTCGATCGCCGGGAGCAGATCGTTGGGCGTGAAGGGCTTCACGACGTAGGCGAGGGCACCCGCCTCGCTGGCGCGCTCGACGAGCTCCTTCTGGCTGAACGCCGTCAACAGCACCACCGGGGCGATGTGGTTCTTGCTCAGCCGCTCCGCGGCACTGATGCCGTCGAGCTGCGGCATCTTGACGTCCATGATGACGAGGTCGGGGCGCAGTTCGGTGGCGAGCTGCACCGCGGTCTCGCCGTCGCCCGCCTCGCCGACGACGTCGAAGCCGTTGTCACGCAGGATCTCGACGATGTCGAGGCGGATGAGCGACTCATCCTCCGCGACCACGACACGGCGGGGGGCGGATGCCACGGGCGCGGTGCCCGGATCTAGGTCAGTCACGTATTCATCCTAAGACAGGGGGTCGGCATACCCGCCGATACCCGGGGTGGGGGAAAGGAGCCAGGAACCGAATTCACGGATGATGGACTTCTCACTGGAGTGCCGGTGGTGGGATTCGAACCCACACGCCCTTTCGGACAGAGCATTTTGAGTGCCCCGCGTCTGCCGTTCCGCCACACCGGCGAGCACTTCAGCATCCGAACCATATCGCACGGGCGTCCGAGAACCCCGGACGCCCGTGCGAAGGATCAGGCTTCGCGCTGGTAGATGGGCGCTGCGCCGTGGACGGCGTCGCCGATCTTGTGTACGCGCAGGTCGTTGGTCGACCCCGCGATTCCGGGAGGGGAACCGGAGATGACGATGACCTTGTCGCCGACCTTCGCGAGGTCGTTGGACAGGAAGTAGTCGTCGACCTGCAGGAACATCATGTCGGTGTGCTCGACGTGCTCGACCAGGGTCGATCGCACGCCCCAGGTGAGGGCGAGACGGCGACGGATGCCCGGCTCGGGCGTGAACGCGATCATCGGGATGGGAGAGCGCAGGCGCGACATACGGCGCGCGGAGTCGCCCGACTCGGTGAAGATGCAGAGGTACTTCGCTTCGACGAACTCGGCGACCTCGATCGCGGCGAGCGTGATGGCCCCGCCCTGGGTGCGCGGCTTGGTCGTCAGACGCGCGATGCGGTCCAGACCGTGCTCTTCGGTGGAGGCGACGATCCGAGCCATCGTCTCGACGACGCCGACCGGATACTGTCCGACGCTGGTCTCGCCCGAGAGCATGACGGCGTCGGCACCGTCGAGGACGGCGTTGGCGACGTCGCTGGTCTCGGCGCGGGTGGGCACGGGGTTCGTGATCATCGACTCGAGCATCTGCGTCGCGACGATGACGGGCTTCGCCATGCGGCGGGCAAGCTCCACCGCGCGCTTCTGAACGATCGGCACCGCTTCGAGCGGCAGCTCGACGCCGAGGTCGCCGCGGGCGACCATGATGCCGTCGAACGCGTCGATGATGGCCTCGAGGTTGTCGACCGCCTGCGGCTTCTCGATCTTGGCGATGACGGGAACCGTGCGGTTCTCTTCGGCCATGATCACGTGAACGCGCTCGATGTCGGACGCATCCCGGACGAACGAGAGCGCGATGAGGTCGGCGCCGGTACGCAGACCCCAGCGGAGGTCGTCCTCGTCCTTCTCCGACAGCGCGGGCACGTTGACGGCCACGCCCGGGAGGTTGATGCCCTTGTTGTTCGAGACCGGTCCGCCGACGATGACCTCGGTCGTCACGGTCACGCCGTCGGTCTCAATGACCTGGACGCGCACCTTGCCGTCATCGATCAGGAGGTAGTCGCCGGGCTTCACGTCCTGCGGCAGGCCCTTGAAGGTCGTCGACACGATCTCCTTGGTACCGACGATGTCTTCGACGGTGATCTTGAAGATGTCACCGGCGGCGAGCTCGTGCGGGCCGTCGGAGAAGCGACCGAGGCGGATCTTCGGCCCCTGCAGGTCGACGAGGATCGCGACCGGCTTGCCGGCGTCGTCGGCAGCCCGACGCACATTCGCGTAGTTGCCCTCGTGCACGGAGTAGTCGCCGTGGCTGAGGTTCAGACGGGCGACGTCGACACCCGCGTCGATGATCGCGCGAACGCTCTCATAGGTCGATGTGGCGGGTCCTAGCGTTGCGACGATCTTGGCGCGTCTCATCGGTATTTTTCTCCGAAAGATGGGGGTCGGGTGGAAGGCCTCGGCCAGCCTACGCGGGCAGAAGGCCGATCGCGACATCGGACGGACGCACTGGCGCGGGAAGCTCGGTGGAACCCATCAGGAACCGGTCGACCTCGGCGGCCGCGGCGCGCCCCTCGGCGATGGCCCACACGATGAGCGACTGTCCCCGACCGGCATCGCCGGCGACGAAGACGCCCGGTGCCGTGGTCGCGTAGGTCGAGTCGCGCTCGACGGCTCCGCGTCCGGTGAACTGCGCACCGAGCTGGTCTTCGAGCTGCGTGCGCTCGGGACCGGTGAAGCCCATCGCGATGAGGATGAGGTCGGCGGGGATCTCGCGCTCGGTGCCGCTCTTGGGGATGCGGCGGCCGTCGACGTACTCGGTCTCGGCCACGCGGAGCGCGCGCACCTCGCCCGAGGCGTTGCCGAGGAACTCGACGGTCGAGGCGAGGAACATCCGCTCGCCGCCCTCCTCGTGCGCGGAGGTCATCTCGAACAGCGTCGGCGTCATGGGCCAGGGATGCGTCTCGGGGCGCTCCTCGGGGGGCTGCTTGCCGATCGCGAGGTTGGTGACGCTGAGTGCGCCCTGGCGGTGGGCGGTGCCGATGCAGTCGGCGCCGGTGTCGCCGCCGCCGATGACGACGACGTGCTTGCCCTCCGCCGAGATCTGGTGCGGCACCTGGTCGCCCGCGACGGCCTTGTTCGACTCGACGAGGTACTCCATGGCGAAGTGGACGCCGTCGAGGTCGCGTCCGGGGATCGGCAGGTCGCGCGGCAGAGTGGCACCCGTTGCCATCACGACGGCGTCGTAGCGGGCGCGCAGGGCGTCCCAGGTGATGTCTTTGCCGATCTCGACGCCCGCGCGGAAGCGGGTGCCCTCGTCCTGCATCTGGCGCAGGCGCCCCTCGAGGTGGCGCTTCTCCATCTTGAAGTCGGGGATGCCGTAGCGCAGCAGGCCGCCGATGCGGTCGTCGCGCTCGTAGACCGCCACGGTGTGGCCCGCACGGGTGAGCTGCTGTGCGGCGGCGAGTCCGGCGGGACCGGAGCCGACGACGGCCACCGTCTTGCCGGTCAGGCGTCCCGGGGGCTCGGGCTCGACCCAGCCGTTCGAGAACGCCTCGTCGATGATCGAGACCTCGATCTGCTTGATCGTCACGGCCGGCTGGTTGATGCCCAGCACGCACGAGCTCTCGCACGGGGCGGGGCACAGGCGTCCGGTGAACTCGGGGAAGTTGTTGGTCGCGTGCAGGCGTTCGATCGCCGAGCGGCCCTCCCCCCGCCACGTGAGGTCGTTCCACTCCGGGATGAGGTTGCCCAGCGGGCAGCCCTTGTGGCAGAACGGGATGCCGCAGTCCATGCAGCGACCCGCCTGACGCCGGAGCACGGCGGAATCGCCCGGCTCGTAGACCTCTTTGTAGTCCATGATGCGCACGGGAATGGGGCGCCGAGCGGGCACCTCACGGTCCGTGACCTTCAGAAAACCTTTCGGGTCAGCCACCCGTCACCTCCAGAATGCGGCTCCAGACCACGTCTCCGTCGGGGTCGAGCCCCTCGTCGACGGCGGTCTGACGCGTCTGCAGCACCGCGGCGTAGTCGCGCGGCACCACACGGACGAAATTGGCGAGCTCTGCCTCGAAGTCGTCGAGCAGCTCGCCCGCGAGGGTCGAACCCGTTTCAGCTCGGTGCTGCTCGAGCAGGTCGCGCAGCATCTCGGCGTCGCCCGAACCGAGGGGTCCGAGTTCGAGCTCGCCGGAGGCGAGAGCCTCGCGGTTCACGAGGGCCTCGTCGAGCTTGTAGATGTAGGCCGTTCCGCCCGACATGCCCGCGCCGAGGTTTCGGCCGGTCGCGCCGAGGATCACGGCCAAACCGCCCGTCATGTACTCGAGCGCGTGGTCGCCCACGCCCTCGACGACGGCCGTCGCGCCGGAGTTGCGGACGAAGAACCGCTCCCCCACCACGCCGTTGAGGAACATCCACCCCTGCGTCGCGCCGTACCCGATGACGTTGCCGGCGATGACGTTCTCGGATGCGGCGAACGCCGAATCGCGCGGCGGCCGGATCACGATCTGCCCGCCCGAGAGCCCCTTGCCGACGTAGTCGTTCGAGTCGCCCTCGAGGCGGAGCGTGATGCCGGAGGGCATGAACGCTCCGAACGACTGGCCCGCGGAGCCGGTGAGGCGCACCTCGATGGATCCGGAGGGCAGCCCGTTCTCGCCGTGGGCGCGCGTGACCCGGTGGCCCAGCATGGTTCCGACGGCTCGCTCGGTGTTGCGGATCGGCAGGTCGATCTCGACGTGACCGCCGTGGGCGATCACGTCCTGCGCGCGCTCGATGAGCTGCACGTCGAAGTGTTCCTCCAGCTCGTGGTTCTGCTCCCGGCCGTGGCGGCGGGGAACGTCGTCCGCGAAGCGGGGGCCCTCGAGGATCGGCGCGAGGTCGAGACCGCTCGCCTTCCAGTGGTCGAGGGCGCCGTTGACGTCGAGGAGCTCGGCGTGGCCGATGGCCTCGTCGAGCGAGCGGAATCCGAGCTCGGCGAGGTACTCGCGCACCTCCTCGGCGATGAACTCCATGAAGTTCACGACGAACTCCGGCTTACCGGTGAAGCGCGACCGCAGGACGGGATTCTGCGTGGCGACGCCGACCGGGCAGGTGTCGAGGTGGCAGACGCGCATCATGATGCAGCCAGAGACGACGAGCGGGGCGGTCGCGAACCCGAACTCCTCGGCGCCGAGGAGGGCGCCGACGATCACGTCACGACCGGTCTTCAGCTGACCGTCGACCTGGACGACCACGCGGTCGCGCATGCCGTTGAGCATGAGCGTCTGCTGCGTCTCGGCCAGACCCAGCTCCCAGGGCGTGCCGGCGTGCTTGAGCGAGTTCAGCGGGCTCGCGCCCGTGCCGCCGTCCTGGCCCGAGACGAGGATCACGTCGCTGAGCGCCTTGGCGACGCCCGCGGCGACCGCACCGATGCCCGACTGGCTGACGAGCTTCGTGTGGATACGCGCCTCGGGGTTGGCCCGCTTCAGGTCGAAGATGAGCTGCTTGAGGTCTTCGATCGAGTAGATGTCGTGGTGCGGAGGGGGCGAGATGAGCCCGACGCCCGCGGTCGCGTGACGCGTGCGCGCCACCCAGGGGTAGACCTTCGTCGGGGGTAACTGACCGCCCTCGCCGGGCTTCGCGCCCTGGGCGAGCTTGATCTGGATGTCCTCGGCCTGGGTGAGATACAGGCTGGTCACACCGAATCGGCCCGAGGCGACCTGCTTGATGGCGCTGCGGCGAACCGGGTCGAGCAGGCGGTCGACGTCTTCGCCGCCCTCTCCGGTGTTGGACTTCGCGCCGATGCTGTTCATCGCCACGGCGAGGGTCTCGTGCGCCTCCTGGGAGATCGAGCCGTAGCTCATCGCTCCGGTGGAGAAGCGCTTCACGATCGCCGACACCGGTTCGACCTGGTCGAGCGGCACGGGAGGGCGCACCCCCTGACGGAGCCCGAACATGCCGCGCAGCGTCTTCAGCTCCTGGGCCTGGTCGTCGATGAGCTTGGTGTACTCGCGGAAGATGTCGTAGCGCCGCTCGCGCGTGGCGTGCTGCAGACGGAAGACCGTGTCGGGGTTGAACAGGTGCGGCTCGCCGTCACGCCGCCACTGGTACTCGCCGCCGGTCCACAGACGCTCGTGCGCGCGCACGGCGGCGTCCTCGGGGTAGGCGTAGGCGTGACGCGCGGCGTTCTCGGCCGCGATGACGTCGATGCCGATTCCGCCGAGCTTCGTCTCGGTGCCCGTGAAGTAGGCGTCGACGAGCTCCTGCGACAGACCGATCGCCTCGAAGACCTGCGCTCCCGCGTAGGAGGACACCGTCGAGATGCCCATCTTCGACATGATCTTCAGCACGCCCTTGCCGAGGCCGTAGATCAGGTTCTTGACGGCCTTCTGCGGGGTGACGTCGGTGATGCGGCCGGCGCGCACGAGGTACTCGACGGTCTCCATCGCGAGGTACGGGTTGACCGCGGAGGCGCCGTAGCCGATGAGCGTCGCGACGTGATGCACCTCGCGGACGTCGCCCGCCTCGACGACGAGGCCCACCTTCATGCGGGTCTCGTTGCGGATGAGGTGGTGATGCACGGCCGCGAGCATGAGCAGCGACGGGATCGGCGCGAGGTCTTTGTTCGAGTCGCGGTCGCTGAGCACGATGAACTCGGCGCCGTCCTCGATCGCGTGGTCGACCTCGCGGCACATCTGCGCGAGGCGCTTCTGCATGCCCTTGTGGCCGGCCTCGACGCGGTAGAGGCCGCGGATCGTCACCGAGGAGCGCCCGGGAAGGGCGGTGTCGATGTGCTGGATCTTCGCGAGCTCGTCGTTGTCGATCACCGGGAAGTCGAGCGTCACGGTGCGGGTGTGGTCGGCGCCCCACTGCAGGAGGTTGCGCTCGGGGCCCAACCCGAGTGCGAGCGAGGTGACGACCTCTTCGCGGATCGAGTCCAGCGGCGGGTTCGTGACCTGCGCGAACTGCTGCGTGAAGTAGTCGAAGAGAAGACGGGGTCGCTCGCTGAGTACCGCGACGGGGGTGTCGCTGCCCATCGCGCCGAGCGGCTCGGCGCCCTTCTGACCCATCGGGGTCAGGAGGATGCGCACTTCCTCCTCGGTGTACCCGAAGGTGCGCTGACGACGGGTGATCGAGGCGATCGGGTGCACGATGTGCTCGCGCTCGGGCAGCTCCGACAGGCGCACGCGCCCGGCGTCGAGCCACTCCTGCCACGGCTCCTGTGCGGCGAGCTGCGCCTTGATCTCCGAGTCGTCGACGATGCGACCCTGCGCGGTGTCGACCAGGAACATGCGTCCGGGGCGCAGGCGGCCGCGGCTCTTGATGCGCTCGGGTGCGAAGTCGAGCACGCCCGTCTCGCTGCCGATCACGACGAGACCGTCGGTCGTCTCGGTCCAGCGACCGGGGCGCAGGCCGTTGCGGTCGAGCGTGGCTCCGACGAGCGTGCCATCGGTGAAGATCAGCGCGGCCGGGCCGTCCCAGGGCTCCATCTGCATCGAGTGGTAGTCGTAGAAGGCGCGCAGGTCGGGCGCGATGGTCGCCTGCTTCTCGTACGCCTCGGGGACCATCATCATGACCGCGTGCGGAAGGCTGCGACCGGTGAGGGTGAGCAGCTCGAGCACCTCGTCGAACGAGGCCGAGTCGCTGGCGCCGTCGGTGCAGATGGGCAGGAGAGGCCGGATGTCGCCGAGCAGCTCCGACTCGAGCTGCGACTGACGCGCGCGCATCCAGTTGCGGTTGCCCTTGACGGTGTTGATCTCGCCGTTGTGGGCGAGCATGCGCAGCGGCTGAGCGAGCGGCCACGACGGGAAGGTGTTGGTCGAGTACCGCGAGTGGACGACGGCGAGCTCCGATACGAACCGCTCGTCCTGGAGGTCGGGGTAGAACGGCTCGAGCTGCAGCGTCGTGACCATGCCCTTGTAACCGAGGGTGCGGCTGGACAGCGACACGAAGTAGGCGCTGAGCTCGATGGTCGCGCGCTTGCGCAGCCGGTAGACCCGACGGTCGAGCTCGATGCCCGACAGGGCCGCGGCGTCGCCGACGGCCGGGCGGGAGACGAACAGCTGCTCGAAGGCCGGGCGTGCCTCGTAGGCGAGCTTGCCGAGGTGCTCGTCATCGGTGGGCACGTCGCGCCACCCGAGCACGACGAGGTTCTCTGCCGCTGCGATTCGTTCGATACCCGCCTTCATCTCGGCGCGGGCCTCGGACTCGATCGGCAGGAAGATCATGCCGGCCGCGTACTCCCCCATCGGAGGCAGCTCGAAGTCGACGACGGCACGCAGGAAAGCGTCCGGCATCTGCGTCAGGATGCCCGCCCCGTCGCCGGTGCCGGCGTCGGAGCCGATCGCACCGCGGTGCTCGAGATTGCGCAGCGCCGTCAGCGCCAGCTCGACGATGTCGTGGCCGGCTTCGCCGCGGAGCGTCGCGACCATGGCCAGACCGCACGCGTCTTTCTCGAAGGCTGGGTTGTACATCCCCTGCTTTGCGGGGAACGCGCCGCCGACGGCGGCGGCGGAACGGGAGCTCGAAGGCATACCTGCCGTCCTCACGTTGATTCTCAGGATGGGACGACGTCGGCCCTGGAAGGATTTATTTCGTGACGGAGGTGCTTGTGGCGCTGCCGACGGATGATGTTGTCGCGGGCGGCTCGCTCACGTCGACGAAGTCGTGGGGTTCAGGCGATTGTACAGCCCTTGCACCCTTGGCCTCGCGACCCGGCATGTACGGCGACGGTTCGTAGCCGGGGTGGCGACGCTTCTGCACGATCATGATGACCAGACCGACGACGACGCCCAGGAGCGCTGCCGCCACGTTCGTGCGGAGGCCGAGGATGATCTCGCTGGGGTCGATGCGGATCGTCTCCCAGATCGCGCGTCCTGTGCCGTACCAGATCAGGTAGAGCCCGAACACGCGCCCCCACTGCAGGTGGAAGGCTCGTGCGGCGAGGATGATGACGAGCGCGCCGAAGAGATTCCACAGCACCTCGTAGAGGAATGTGGGGTGGAAGAGGGTGTCGGGCTGCAAACCCGGCGGGAACGCCGGGTTGTCGCTGTCGATCTCGAGGCCCCACGGCAGATCGGTCGGCAGACCGAAGAGCTCCTGGTTGAACCAGTTGCCGAAACGGCCGAGCGCCTGCGCGATGATGAGGCCCGGCGCGAGGGCGTCGGCGAAGGTCCAGAAGCGGATCCCCGTCCACCGGCAGCCCAGATACGCCCCGACCGCGCCGCCGATGAGCGCACCGAAGATGGCGATGCCGCCCTCCCAGATCGCCCAGACGGAGCCCGGCATGAATGGATTCCACGTGTTGATGCCCTCGCCGAAGTAATCGCCGGGGTGCGTGAGCACGTGGTAGATCCGAGCGCCGATGATTCCGAGCGGCACCGCCAGCAGGCAGATGTCGATCACGACCCAGGGCTCGGCACCGCGCTTGGTGAGGCGGTAGTTCGTCAGCAACACCGCGGCCACGATCCCCGCGATGATGCACAGGGCGTAGAAGTGGATCGGCACGGGTCCGATGAAGAACCGGTTGATCTCCGGACTCGGGATGCTGGCGAGCACGCTGATAGGCGCGCTCGTAGGAACGAACGTCATGAGCAGAAGTCTAGAGTCGATCGGCGGTGCCCGCAGACAGGGCCCTCGCGGTCTCGGCGAGCCCGTCGACGCCGCCGTCGCGCAACGCCCTGACCAGCGCGGTGCCGACGATCGCGCCGTCGGCGTACTCGAGAACGCCCTCGATCTGGTCGGCGGTCGAGATGCCGATGCCGACGCAGGCGCGCTCGGCGCCGTGCTCACGCAGGCGCGCCACGAGAGTGCGCGCGGCGGCGTCCAGCTCGGTGCGCTCGCCCGTGATGCCCATGGTCGAGACCGTGTAGACGAAGCCGGTCGACGACCGCGCGATGAGCGCGAGGCGCTCCTCGGTCGAGGTGGGAGCAGCCAGGAATACGCGGTCGAGTCCGGTGCGCTCGCTCGCGGCGATCCACTCCTCGGCCACGTCGGGGGTGATGTCGGGGGTGATGAGACCCGCGCCCCCGGCAGCCAGGAGGTCGTCGGCGAAGCGATCGACTCCGTACTGCAGGACGGGATTCCAGTACGTCATCACGAGCACCGGCACCTCGACGCGACGCGTGACCTCGCGAATGACGGTGAACAGATCGCTCAGACGGAAGCCGGCGGCCAGGGCCACCTGGGTGGCCTCCTGAATGATCGGGCCGTCCATCACCGGGTCGCTGTAGGGCGGCCCGATCTCGAGGATGTCCGCGCCGTTCTCGGCGAGAGCCACCGCGGCGTCGATGCTGGTCTGGATGTCGGGGAAACCGGCCGGCAGGTAGGCGACGAATGCGCCGCGCCCGGCTGCGTGCGCGGCGTCGATCGCCGCGGCGACGCGAGAGGTCACAGCTCGATCCCCTCTCCCTTGGCGTCGTCCTCCGCCTCGGGCACGACGACCGGAGCGTTCTCGGCGTCGTACAGCTCGAAGTAGCGGGCGGCGGTGTCCATGTCCTTGTCGCCGCGGCCCGACAGGCAGATCGCGATCACGGCGTCGGAGCCGAGCTCCTGGCCGATGCGGAGGGCCCCCGCGAGGGCGTGCGCAGACTCGATGGCGGGGATGATGCCCTCCGTCTTCGACAGCAGGCGCAGAGCCTGCATCGCCTCGTCGTCGGTCGCGGGGATGTACTCGGCGCGCCCGATCGACGACAACCACGCGTGCTCGGGGCCGACCCCCGGGTAGTCGAGGCCGGCGGAGATCGAGTGCGATTCGACGGTCTGGCCGTCCTCGTCCTGGAGCACGAACGTCTTCGCGCCGTGCAGCACGCCCGGGCGGCCGCGTTCGATGGATGCGGCGTGGCGGGGCGTGTCGACACCGTCGCCCGCCGCCTCCACGCCGTAGAGGCGCACGGCATCGTCGTCCAGGAAGGCGTCGAACATGCCGATCGCGTTCGAGCCGCCTCCGACGCAGGCGAACACCGCATCGGGGAGGCGTCCGAGCTCGTCGAGGAACTGCGCGCGCGCCTCCTCGCCGATGACCTTCTGGAAGTCGCGCACCATGGCCGGGAACGGGTGCGGACCCGCCGCCGTCCCGAAGATGTAGTTCGTCGTCTCGACGCTCGACACCCAGTCGCGGTAGGCCTCGTTGATGGCGTCCTTCAGCGTGCGCGATCCGGTCGTCACGGGGACGACCTCGGCGCCGAGTAGGCGCATGCGCGCGACGTTCAGGGCCTGCCGCTCGGTGTCGACCTCGCCCATGTAGATGGTGCAGTCGAAGCCGAACAGGGCCGCCGCCGTGGCCGTCGCGACGCCGTGCTGGCCGGCGCCCGTCTCGGCGATGACGCGGGTCTTGCCGAGCCGCTTGGTGAGCAGGGCCTGCCCGAGCACGTTGTTGATCTTGTGGGAGCCGGTGTGGTTGAGGTCTTCGCGCTTGAGGAAGACCCGCCCGCCGCCGGCGTGCTCGGCGAAACGCGGAACCTCGGTGAGTACGGAGGGTCGACCGGCGTACGAGCGCAGCAGCTCACGCAGCTCGTCGAGGAAGGCCGGGTCGACGATCGCGGTCTCGTAGACCGCCGTCAGCTCGTCGATCGCGGCGATGAGCGACTCGGGCATGTATCGCCCGCCGAAGTCGCCGAAATATGGACCGTTCTCGGTGCGAAGACTCATGCGGATACTCCTCGGGTGTCGCCGACGTCAAGGAATCGGCGAAGGGTGGCGACGGGGTCGCCGGTGACGAGCGCCTCGCCGACGAGAACGGCATCGGCGCCGGCGGCGCGGTAGTGCGCGACGTCGGCGGGCGCGAGCACCGCCGACTCGGCGATCTTGACGGCGTCGTCGGGGATGCCGTCGACGAGGCGGCCGAACAGATCGCGGTCGAGCTCGAACGTGGAGAGGTCTCGGGCGTTGACGCCGATGAGGCGCGCTCCGATATCGGCGGCTCGGGCGACCTCATCGGCGGAATGGGCCTCGACCAGAGCCGTCATCCCGAGCTGGTTCGTCAACTCGAACAGCTCGGCGAGCGTCGGCTGGTCGAGCGCGGCGACGATGAGCAGCACGAGGTCTGCCCCGGAGGCTCGGGCCTCGAGCACCTGGTAGGGCGTCGCCAGGAAGTCCTTGCGGAGCACGGGGATGCCGACCGAACCCTTGACCGCTTCGAGATCGGCGAGCGATCCCTTGAATCGACGGCCCTCGGTGAGCACAGAGATGACCGACGCTCCGCCGGTCTCGTACAGGTTCGCCTGGTGCGCGGGATCGGGGATCGACGCGAGGTCGCCGCGAGACGGGCTCGCGCGCTTGACCTCGGCAATGATCTTGACGCGGTCGCTCGGCGCGAGCGCCGCCAGCACGTCGAGGGCCGGGGCGCGGTCGGCGGCGGCGCGCTCCACCTCGGCGAGCGGCGTCTCAGCTGCTCGTGCCTGCGAGTCCTCCACCGCGCCGGCCGTGAGGTCGGCGAGCATGCTCAATGGTCTTTGACCGTGACCTTGGAACCGCCGACGCCGTAGCCTGCCCGCTTGAGCACGGCACCGACGAGGAGGCCCACCAGTACGAGCCCGACCGACGCCCACACGAGCCACGGCTGATCGAAGTAGAACGCGGCGGTGCCGATCGAGAATCCGATCAGCATGATCGTGATGGCGGTCCAGGCTGCCGGCGAGTGTCCGTGGCCGGGGTCGCCGAGGGGGTTGCTCATGGGGCTCCTTGGTGGTGTCGGCGCGATCGTGCGCGCTGAGGTGAAGTCTACCGGTGCCGCTCTCAGGCGGTGGGATCGTCGCCGCGAGACAGGTCGTCCCACGAGTCGATCGCGTCGTGCGGCCGCGAGCCGTCGCCACCGGCCGCCGCGGACGCGGTCTGGTAACGGCGGTCGGCGCTCCCGCGCCACCGCCGTGCGGTGACGAGGGTGAAGACGCCGGCCAGAACGAGCACGACCTGAGCGACGAGCGTGACGCCCGGCCACGGGGTCGCCGTGATCGACGAGACGAGCGCGGCGACAGCATCCGTTCCTCCGATGCCCGTCGCATCGGTCACCGCGCCGGCGAACGACGACACGGGTGCCGCGACGGCGATCTGCGCGGTGAGCACCCCGAGGATCGCGCCGATGGCGATGCTGAGCAGGCCGAAGAGGTAGCGCAGCACGATGCCGGTGATCGAGATCGCGGCGCCCAGTGCGAGGGCTGCGAGGCTGAGCGGTGTCAGGATCGGCAGCGCGTCGGCACCCGCCACGAGGAGCGGTTCCGAGGCGCCGTCGGCCAGGACGACGGAGATCCACGTCTGGGTGGAGCCGATCACCCCGATCGCGCCGGCCACGAGCATGCTGAGGACGGTCAGCAGGCGCGCGCGGCGGATCATGAAGCCCCTTCGACCGCGGGGGCGAGATCGTCGGCGTCGAAGCATGTCCGCGTGCCCGTGTGGCACGCGGCTCCGACCTGGTCGACCTCGATGAGGATCGCGTCGCCGTCGCAGTCCAGACGTGCGCCGCGCACATGCTGGACGTGTCCGGACGTGTCACCCTTGCGCCAGTACTCGCCGCGCGAGCGCGACCAGAACGTGACGCGTCCTTCGGTGAGGGTGCGGCGCAGTGCCTCCGCGTTCATCCAGGCCAGCATGAGCACCTCGCGGGTGTCCCACTGCTGAATGATCGCCGGGGCGAGCCCGTCGGCGTTGAAGACGACCCTGCCGAGGCGTTCGTCGATCGTGTCGGTCATGTGCGGATCTCGATCCCGTCTGCCACCAGCGCGGCCTTGACGTCACCGACGGTGAGCGCGCCGGAGTGGAAGACGGATGCGGCGAGCACCGCGTCGGCTCCGGCGTGGATGGCGGGGGCGAAGTCGTCGACCGATCCCGCTCCGCCCGACGCGATCACCGGGACGCTGGAGATCTCGCGCATGAGCGAGGTCAGCTCGAGGTCGAAGCCCGCTTTCGTGCCGTCGGCGTCGATCGAGTTGACCAGCAGCTCCCCCGCGCCGCGCTCGATGGCCTCCCTCGCCCATTCGAGGGCGTCGAGCGTCGTCTCGGTGCGGCCGCCGTGCGTGGTCACCACGAATCCCGACGGGGTGGATGCCGCGCGCTTCACGTCGAGCGAAAGCACCAGCACCTGCGAGCCGAAGCGGTCGGCGATCTCGTCGAGGAGCTCGGGACGGGCGATCGCGGCGGAGTTCACCCCGATCTTGTCCGCGCCCACGCCGAGGAGCCTCGCGACGTCCTCGTCCGAACGCACGCCACCGCCCACCGTGAGCGGGATGAAGACCTCTTCGGCGGTGCGGCGCACGACGTCGTACGTCGTCGAGCGCTCATCGACCGTCGCGGTCACATCGAGGAAGGTGATCTCGTCGGCGCCCTGCGCGAAGTAGAGGCGGGCGAGCTCGACCGGGTCGCCCATGTCGCGCAGATCGAGGAAGTTGACGCCCTTGACCACCCGGCCGCCGGCGACGTCGAGGCACGGGATGACACGGCGCGCGAGCGACACGTCAGAGCCTCGCGGCGTGGATCTCGGTCACGAGGATCGCGCGGGCACCCATCGCGTACAGCGCGTCCATGACCTGGTTGACGCCCTTGCGGGGGCTCATCACGCGGACGGCGACCCACTCGGGGTCGCGCAGGGGCGAGATGGTCGGCGACTCGATGCCGGGGGCGATCGCGACCGCCTCGTCGACCAGCCGCGCGGGCAGGTCGTAGTCGATCAGCACGTACCGGCGGGCGACCATGACGCCCTTGAGGCGGCGCAGGAGCGTCTGCGTGCCCTCGGCCTCGACCGGGCCCGAGACGAGCACGGCGTCGGATTCGAGGATCACCGGGCCGAAGATCTCGAGACCTGCTTGGCGGAGGGTCGTGCCGGTGGAGACGACGTCGGCGACGGCGTCGGCCACCCCCAGCTGCACGGCCGACTCGACGGCCCCGTCGAGCGGGACGAGGTCGACCGCGATCCCGCGCTCGTCGAGGAAGCCGTCGACCAGGCCCGGGTAGGCGGTCGCCACGCGCAGCCCCTCGAGCTCGGAGATGTCGGAGAACCGACCAGGGCGAGCGGCGAAGCGGAACGTGGACCCACCGAAGCCGAGGGCTTCGATCTCACGCGCGCCGGGCATGCGGGCGTCCAGGAGCAGATCGCGCCCGGTGATACCGACGTCGAGTGCGCCGGAGCCCACGTAGGTCGCGATGTCTTTGGGCCGCAGGTAGAAGAACTCGACGTCGTTGGTCGGGTCGATGGTGTGCAGGTCTTTCGGGTCGCGGCGGCCGGTATAACCGGCCTCGGCGAGCATCGCGGCGGAGGTCTCGGAGAGGGAGCCCTTGTTCGGCACGGCGATTCGCAGCATGGCGGAGACTTTCGGGTCGAGGGGGTGGGGCGAACGCGGAACGCTCAAAGATGTCGGTAGACGTCTTCGAGGGTCAGCCCCTTCGCGACCATCATCACCTGCAGGTGGTACAGCAGCTGCGAGATCTCCTCGGCGGCGGCCTCGGAGGATTCGTACTCGGCGGCCATCCAGACTTCGGCGGCCTCCTCGACGATCTTCTTGCCGATCGCGTGGACCCCCGCGTCGAGCTGGGCGATCGTGCCGGAGCCGGCGGGGCGTTCGATCGCCTTCGCACTGAGCTCGGCGAACAGGGCGTCGAACGTCTTCACTCTGCCAGGGTATCGAACCGCGCGGCCCGTCGGCGTCGCACCGACGCCACGGGCGGCGGTTCAGTGGGCGGCGATGCTGAGAAGGATGATCACGATGCCCAGAAGCATCGTCGTGAGCACGCCCGCGATCCGCCACGGCCACCGGCTGCCGTTGCGTCGGGCGTTGAGGTATCCGATCGCGCCGAGTATCAGGATGCCGCTGAACAGCGCGGCGAAGTAGGCGATCCATTCGTCGACGCCGAGGCCCGCGGTCATCAGCAGCACGACGGGGATGAGCATCGCCAGAGCCATGCCCGAAGAGTGCCGCACCCCGTCGCGGATCGCTCTGCGCAGCGGCGGCGCGGGCTGCGTGGCGCGACTGGCGACGACCGCGGCGTAGATGTGGGCGAGCCAGAAGACGGCCACCGTGCCCAGCACGAAGACGATGACGTCGTCGTCGGTGTCGGCATCGATCTCGCCGGCGATGAGCGCGGTCACCAGCACGATTCCGTAGACCCCGTGCTCCCCGCTGTACGCGCCGAGCAGGCGTCGAGCGTGATGCGCTCCGGTCTGGCGGATGCCGCGCGGCTGCTCGGGCCCCGCGGGTGCGTCGTCTGTCTCGCTCATCGTCTCCTCGGTGATGGTCGGTCAGTGTCGGTGTGCGCGCGAGGCCATGGCGCGGAGGCTGCGGATCGCCGCATCCGGGTCGTCGGAGCCGAAGACGGCCGATCCGGCGACGAACGTGTCGGCGCCCGCCTCTGCGGCCTGGGCGATCGTCGAGGCCGAGATGCCACCGTCGACCTGCAGCCAGACGGCGGAGCCGCGGCGCCGGGCTTCGTCAGACAGGGCGCGGAGCTTCGGCATCGTGTCGGGCATGAACGACTGCCCGCCGAAACCGGGCTCGACCGTCATGACGAGGATCTGGTCGAACTCGTCGAGGACGTCGTAGAGACCGTCCACGGGCGTCGAGGGCTTCACGGCGACCCCCGCGCGGGCTCCGATCTCTCGCAGTCGCCGGGCGAGGGCGACGGGTTCGGCTGCTGCCTCGAGGTGGAAGGTGACGGAGGCGGCACCCAGCTCGGCGTATTCGGGAGCCCATCGCTCCGGCGCGTCGATCATGAGATGGACGTCGAGCGGTACCGGGCTCGTCTCCTGGATGCGTCCGACCATCTGCGGCCCGAACGTGAGATTGGGGACGAAGTGGTTGTCCATCACGTCGACGTGCACGAAGTCGGCGCCGTCGATGCGGGCGAGCTCGGCCTGCATGTTGACGAAATCGGCGGCGAGGATGCTGGGGTTGACGCGGAATCCGGTGGGGTCTGACACCGCACCATTATGTCGCCCGCGTCGGGAGCGACGTCAGCGCTTGCGAAGGAGGGCGATCGACATCGCGTCGGTTCCGTGGCGGTGGGGCCACAGCTGTGCGCGTCCCGAGCCGTCCTCCTGCGCCGGGAGATCGATCGGGGTCCGCGAGACGCGGCCCACCACCTCGCGGGCGTCGAGCTCCTCGACGGTGTCGCCGAGCTCCCGACGCACCTCGGCGACGACGCCCGCCGTCTCGGCGAGGTGCGGCGAACAGGTCACGTAGGCGACGATCCCGCCGGGCTTCACGGCGGTGAACGCCGCCAAGACGAGCTCGCGCTGCAGATCGGCGAGGGCCGGGACGTCGGTCGGAGCCTTCCGCCATCGCGCTTCAGGACGCCGGCGCAACGCGCCGATCCCGGTGCACGGGGCGTCGACGAGCACGCGGTCGTAGGCGTCGGGTGTGCGCGCGGCCCGGGTGCGCCCGTCTTCCTCGGTCACCTCGACCTCGAGGGGCACGCCGGAGACGGCACGGCGGACGAGTCCCGCGCGCGCCGGGATGATCTCGTTCGCGTCGAGCGTCGCACCGTTCGCGAGGGCCTCGGCCGCGAGCAGAGCGGTCTTACCGCCAGGACCGGCGCACAGATCGAGCCAGCGTTCGCCGGGACGCACGGGTTCGGCGCGGGTGAGCGCGTACGCGGCCAGCTGCGAACCCTCGTCCTGCACGCGCACGCGGCCGCCCGACTCGCGCACGAGTCGCTCGGGGTCGCCCCCGCCCAGGATGAAGCCGTCGGGCGAGTAGGGCGTGGCCCGTGCGCCCTCCGGGCGCTCCGCCAGGCCGGGGAGGGCGAGCATGCCCACGCGGGGAGCGTCGTTGTCGGCGTCGAGGAGGGCATCGAGCTCGGCCCCGCGCCCCTCGGCGCCGAGCGCACGACGGAAGGCGCGGAGGATCCAGACCGGATGCGACGTGGTGATCCCCCGTCGCTCGTCGTCGGACCGCGCGGAGTGCTCGAGCTGCTCGTACCAGTGGCCGGGCGTCTCGCGCGAGATGCCCCGCAGGACGGCGTTGACGAAGCCGGGAGCGCCGCGCGAGCCATCCGCCCGGGCGAGTTCGACCGATTCGTTGACGGCGGCGTGCGAGGCCACGCGTGTCGAGAGCAGCTGGTGCGTCCCCAGGCGCAGCGCGTCGAGCACGACGGGGTCGATCTGTTCGATCGGACGCTTCGCGACGAGCGAGATGAGCGCGTCATAGGTGCCGCGCCGGCGGAGGGTTCCGTACGTCAGCTCCGTCGCGAGAGCGGCGTCCTGCGTGTCGAGCTTCGCCCGGCCGATCTCGTGCGGGAGCAGCAGGTTGGCGTAGGCGTCGTCGGTCGAGACGGCGTGGAGCACGTCGAAGGCGACCCGGCGCGCCCCCTGGACGCTCACGAGCCCGCCACCGGGTTGTCGGTGCGCAGACCCCGCCACCAGTCGCCCGCCGCCATGGCGGGCTTGCCCGCGGGCTGGACGGTGAGCAGCTCGAGGGGGTCGGTGGCCGTCCCCACGATCACGCTGCGCCCGACCGCGGCGATGGCGCCCGAGGTGAGCGGAACGCCGTCGGCGGCCGGGAAGGGGCGTGCGGCGAGAACCTTCAGCCGAGCACCGTCGACCGTCGTGTGAGCGCCCGGTTCGGGCGTCACACCGCGAAGGCGGGCGAGCACTGTCGCGGCGTCCGCCGTCCAGTCGAGGACGCCGTCGGCGAGGGTGAGTTTGGCCGCGAACGTCGGCTCTCCGGTCTGCGCGACCGATCGCGCCGAGCCGTCGGCGATGCCGTCGACGACGCGCGTGAGAAGCGGACCACCGCGCTCGGCGAGGGCGGCGAGCACATCGGCCGACGTCGCACCCTCGGGCACGGCGTAGGGCTCCTCGGCGAAGACCGGCCCGGCGTCGAGCTCGGCGACGAGCTGGAACACGCTCGCACCCGAGACGCGGTCGCCGGCGATCAGCGCGCGTTGCACGGGGGCCGCGCCCCGCCAGCTCGGCAGGAGCGAGAAATGGAGGTTGATCCAGCCGAACCGGGGGGTCGTCAGGAGCGGCTCGCGGACGAGGCCGCCGTACGCCACGATCACCCCGAGGTCGGGGGCCTCCCCCGCGATGCGGGCCGTCACGGCCTCGTCGAGGCGTGAGGTCTTGTGCACGACGAGCCCGAGCTCGTCGGCGGCCGCAGCGACCGGCGACGGAGTGAGCACGCGGCGTCGGCCCTGCGGTGCATCGGTGCGGGTGACGACCGAGACCAGCTCGTGACCGCTCGCCGCGAGTGCGCGGAGGGACGGGACGGCGACTTCGGGAGTCCCGGCGAAGACGAGGCGCATGAGTCTCCTCAGAGGTCGGGTTCGGCGACGTCGAGCCGAACTTTCAGTGTATTGCGCGGGCGCGGGCCGCGCTCGCGGGGAGAACGACGAGCCCGCAGAGCGTCGGCGACGACGGATGCCCGGAGGCTCTCGGCCACCGCGCGGCCCAGCGGGTACTCGAACCGCACCAGCGCACGGGCCGTCGGGGCGACGCCCGGCTCCCCCGTGACGACCGGGCCGAGGATCGCCGCGGCCCCGAGTGACGGAACGTCGGTACGGAGGGTCGCCAGCGCCGTATCGACCGACTTCGCGGCGCCCTCGACCGTCGCGAGCCGCACGGCCGGCGGCATGTGCAGCGGAGCCCGGTCGGCGAGCTCCGCGCGCGCGTACGCGGGCTGCGTCCAGGTGGCGAGAGCACGGGCGACGGGCCCGGCCACGCCCACGAGGTGCACCGGCGCCCCCGGTGCCGCCAGCGCGGCGGCGTTCGACCACCATCGGAGGCAATGCTCGCCGATCCGCAGCGCCTCGGCCTGCAGCATCCGCTCTCCGTCGAGGAGGATCACCGCTCGG
Source organism: Microbacterium sp. Gd 4-13 (assembly GCF_003095395.1). Taxonomy (GTDB): domain Bacteria; phylum Actinomycetota; class Actinomycetes; order Actinomycetales; family Microbacteriaceae; genus Microbacterium. The sequence goes on along the minus strand of NZ_QEIJ01000001.1, from coordinate 847,656 downwards.
TAGCCCCCGGCGACGACCGGCTCGGCGCCCCGCGTCGCGATCACGAGCGCGGGGCGGGGCTCGACCTCGCTGAGCGGATGCTGGCCGTCGGAGACGATCACGCGCGTGCCGGCGAAGGCGCGCCCGAGCTCGTCGGCCGTGCGCTCGCTGCCCGACGAAGACATGCGCAGGGTCGTCGCCTCGCAGTGCGGGCAGACCCAGGAGTGCGCCGCGCGTCCGCACCACGCGCAGACCGGCACGGCTCCCGGCCGGGCGGCGCGGAGGGGGCCCGTGCAGTGACGGCAGCGGGCGGGCCGCCGGCACTCGCCGCAGACCAGCGAGGGCGCGTAACCGGGCCGGGCGACCTGCACGAGAACCGGGCCCTGCTTCAGTGCTTCACGGGCGGCGGCGAATGCCGCGGACGGCACGCGGGAGCCACGGTTCTCTCCCTCGCGCGTCGCGCTGAGCACGATGCGCGGCGACGGTCGGCGGGCGGCGGGTGCCTCGTGCACGAAGCCGATCTCGACGAGGCGCTGCACCTCGGTGGTGCGGGTGTGGCCGGCGAACAGCAGCGCCGACCCCTCGAGCTCTTGACGCACGAGAGCCGCGTCACGCGCGTGCACCCCCGGCGACAGCTGCTCGGAGAGAAGGGAGTCGCCGTCATCCCAGATGGCCACGAGCCCGACGTCGTGCGCGGGAGCGTAGACGGCCGAGCGTCGCCCCACCACGATGCAGGGCGCGTCGGACAATGAACGGAGGAACTGCCCGTAGCGGGCGGGGTTGGACTGGTCGGCGTCGTGCCGGATCACCGCGTCGTCGTCGACGAAGAGCGCCAGCGCGGCCGTCAGCTGCGCCTGGTCGCGGTAGTCGGGCACTACGACGATGGCGCTGCGCCCCCGGGCGAGCGTGCGCGTGGCCGCCGCGGCCAGCACGACGGCCCATTCGCCGACCGCGATCGCGGTCGAGGGGCGAGGGGGCGCGTCGAGGGCGATGCGCGCACCGGAGTCGAGGTGACCGCCGAGGGCAGGGAACCCGGCGATCACCGCGTCAGCGCGTGCGAGGGCGTCGTCGGAGACGCGCGGCGCGTCGGGTTCGGGCGCCGCCGCCCAGGTCTTCTCCGCGCGCACCATGCGCTTCGGGATCGCCAGGCGCAGGATGTCGGCCGCCGACCCCGCCGCCCGATCGGCGACCCGACGCGCGAGGGCGTAGAGCCCCGGGGTGAGAACCGGTACGGGTGAGACCACCGCGTCGATCTCGGACAGCGGGCGCTCCCCCGGGTCGTCGTCGGTCTCGACGACGTAGGCGTCGACGAGGCGTCCTGCGGTGCGCAGGGGCACCCGCACTCGTACGCCGGGCACGGCCTCGTCGGCGAGCCGGTCGGGGATGGCGTAGTCGAACAGACGGTCGAGCTGCGGCAGCGGCGACTCGAACAGCACCCGCGCGACGCGCCGCGGCGTCACGCCGAGGTCAGCACCCGGTGCCGACACCTCACAGACCTGCGGCCGCGCGCAGCTCCTCCACCCGGTCGGTGCGTTCCCACGTGAAGTCGGGAAGCTCGCGACCGAAGTGCCCGTAGGCGGCGGTCTGCGCGTAGATGGGGCGGAGGAGGTCGAGGCGATCGATGATCGCCTTCGGACGGAGGTCGAACACCTCGAGCACGGCCCGGGTGATCGCGTCGTCGTCGATGTGGCCGGTGCCGAAACTCTCGACGTAGAGACCGACGGGCTGGGCTTTGCCGATCGCGTACGCGATCTGCAGCTCGAGCCGGTCGGCGAGGCCCGCCGCGACCGCGTTCTTCGCGACCCAGCGCATGGCGTAGGCGGCCGAACGGTCGACCTTCGAGGGGTCCTTGCCGCTGAACGCTCCGCCGCCGTGACGCGCCGCACCGCCGTAGGTGTCGATGATGATCTTGCGCCCCGTGAGACCGGCGTCGCCCTTGGGACCGCCGACGACGAAGGGGCCGGCGGGGTTGATGTAGTACTTCACGTCGGGCAGGTCGAGACCCGTCTGCTCGAGCACCGGGTCGATGATCTCGGCGCGCACCCGCTCGCGCAGGTCTTCCTGCGACACCCCGGGGTGGTGCTGGGTCGACAGGACGACCGACTCCACCGTCTTCGGCACCTGGCCGTCGTAACCGAGCGTCACCTGGGTCTTGCCGTCGGGGCGCAGGAACGGCAGCTGCTCGGACTTGCGCACCGCGGCGAGGCGCTCGGCCATGCGGTGCGCGGTCCAGCTCGCCATCGGCATGAGCTGGGGGGTCTCGGTGGTGGCGTAGCCGAACATGATGCCCTGGTCACCGGCCCCCTGCTCGTCGCGGGGGTCGACCGAGCCGCGCTCGCGCTGCTCGAAGGCTTTGTTGACGCCCGAGGCGATGTCGGAGGACTGCGCACCGATCGAGATGCTGACCCCGCAGGAGTCTCCGTCGAAGCCTGTCTCGCTCGAGGTGTAGCCGATGCGGTTCACGACGTCGCGCACGATCGCGGGGATCTCGACGTAGGCGCTCGTGGAGACCTCGCCGGCGACGTGGACGAGCCCGGTCGTGACGAGCGTCTCGACGGCGACGCGGCCCGTGGGGTCTTCGCGGAGGATGGCGTCGAGGATGCTGTCGGAGATCTGGTCGCAGATCTTGTCGGGGTGCCCCTCGGTGACGGACTCGGACGTGAAAAGCCGCAGCTCGGTCATGGTGCTCCTGATCGGCGGGTCGGGGATGGCACAAGTATGCCCCGGGTGGCCGACAGCCGGCCCGGGGCCCTTGTTACTTCGTCATCCACGCCGCCGGGGCGACGCGGAGGGAAGATCGCTGCGAGGAGCGATCGCTCAGACGGCCTCTTCGACAGCGCGCAGGCGCAGCTTGTCTTCGTGGATCTCGTGGAGCGCGATGGTCAGCGGCTTGTCTTCGACGGTCGAGTCGACGAGGGGGCCGACGTTGTCGAAGAGGTTGCCCTCGTGCAGATCGGAGTAGTAGTCGTTGATCTGGCGGGCGCGCTTCGACGCGTAGATCACGAGCTGGTACTTCGAGTCGACCTTGGTGAGAAGGCTGTCGATGGGCGGGTCGATGATGCCCTGGTTACGAGTCGGCATGCGGAACCTCCTGGTTCGGTGGCGGATGCGGCGCGCCAGGCGCCGAAGCATCCTCTCAGTCTACCGCCTCCGCCACCCGGCAGCCGAGAGTGCCCGTTCCTGCCGTTCGTGCCCCAGATCGCGGGCACCTGCGGCGCAAACGGGCACTCTCGACGGGTCAGCGCGCCGCGACCGCCACGACGGCGTCGGCCGCGGCGGGCACCTCGTCGTTGACCACGCGGTAGTCGAACTCGTTCTGCGAGGCGAGCTCGACGCGGGCGGTGCGCAGGCGCCGGGCGCGTTCCTCGGCGTCCTCGGTGCCACGGCCGACGAGCCGCTGCACGAGTTCGTCCCAGCTCGGCGGCAGGAGGAAGACGAGCGTCGCCGACGGGTCGGCGGCCCGAACCTGCCGGGCCCCCTGCAGGTCGATCTCGAGCAGCGCTGTTCCCCCGCCGTCGAGAACGCGCTCGATCGGCTCGCGGGGTGTGCCGTAGCGGTGCTTGTTGTGCACGGTCGCGTACTCGAGCAGCGCTCCGCTGGCGATCATGCGATCGAACTCGGCGTCGTCGACGAAGTAGTAGTGCTCGCCGTCGATCTCACCCGGGCGGGGCGGTCGCGTGGTGGCCGAGACCGACAGGTGGATCTCGGGGTAGTGCTCCTTGATGTGCGCGGCGACCGTGCCCTTCCCGACCGCGGTCGGACCGGCGAGCACGACGAGCCGGCTGCGACCGGCGCGCGGGCCGGGCTCGGGCCAGCGGGAATCGAGGAAGGAGGCGAGGGCGCGGCGCTGGCGGGCGCCGAGGCCGCCGAGGCGCTTGACCGGCGAGATGGAGAGATCGGCGAGGATGCGATCGCGCTTGCCCTCGCCGATCGCCGGAATGGCCGTCAGGAAGTCGGTCACGCGCATGGCGCCGGCCGCCGACTCCGGGTCGGCCAGCGCGCGACGCAGCAGTTCCTGCGGGCTGATCACCCGGGTGGCGACGTCGCGCTTCAGCGCGGCGCGGGCGCGCCGAGCGGCGACGGCGCGACGGGATGCGGCGACCCGGTCGACCTCGGGCGGTCGGGGGGCATCAGCCACGGTCGGCTCCTCGGTACAGGGCGGCGCGCTCGGCGATACGGTCGGCGAGTCGGTCGGGCCCGACGGCGAGGATGCTGCGGCTCTCGTTGGCGATCACGTTCATGGCGACATAGCCGAACAGGCGCGGGATGTCGGCGGGGTCGGCGCCCTGCGCACCGAAGCCCGGCGCGAGGATGGGCGTACCCGCGAGCGCCATGTCGGTCAGGCCGAACGCCTTGCGGTCGACCGTGGCGCCGACCACGACGCCGATGGAGCCGAGCGCCCCGGGGAGGCCCATGTTCATCGACCCGACGTCGCGGGCGACCCGCTCGGCGACGCGCTGGCCCTCGAGGGGAGCATCGTCGTCGACCAGCGCCTGCTGCACGACCGCGGCCTCGGGGTTGCTGGTCGCGGCGAGGACGAACGCGCCTTTCCGGTGCCGGAGCGCCGTCTTCAGCGTCGTGTCGAGCGAGTCGGGCCCCAGGTAGGGGCTGAGAGTCACCGCGTCCGCCTCCAACGGCGAGCCCGGCTGCAGCCACGCCGAGGCGTAGCCCTCCATGGTCGAGCCGATGTCGCCGCGCTTGGCGTCGGCGATCACGAGGAGGCCGGCGTCGCGGCCGGCGGCCATCACGTCCTCCAGCGCCGCGAAGCCCTTCGAGCCGTACCGCTCGAAGAACGCGACCTGGGGCTTCACGATCCCCACGCGACCGGCGGATGCCTCGACCACGCGGAGTCCGAACTCGCGGATCCCGTCGGCCGACGCAGCCAGTCCCCAGGTCTTCAGCAGCGCCTCGTGGGGGTCGATCCCCACGCAGAGCGCGCCGTGCGCATCGAGCGCCCCGGTGAGTCGCTGGCCGAACGTGGTCACAGTCGTGCGGCCCGGTCGGCGGCGTACTCCTGGAGGCTGCGAACCTCGAAGCCCTCGCCGAGCACTCCGAGAGCGCTCACGGCCGCGCCGAGCACCGCCATCGTCGTGAACAGCGCCTTGTCGGCGGCGACCGCGGCCGCACGGATCTCGTATCCGTCGGCGCGGGCGAGCCCGCCGCTCGGGGTGTTGACGATCATGTCGATCTCGCCCGCGTTGATGAGGTCGACGATGTTCGTCTCTCCCGACTCCTGGGTCGCCGAGTACTTGTTCACCACGCGCACGCGGATGCCGTTGCGCGCGAGGATCTCGGCGGTGCCCTCCGTCGCGATGAGTTCGAACCCGAGCTCCTGCAGGCGATGGGCCGGGAGGATCACCGCGCGCTTGTCGGCGTCGGCGACGGAGATGAAGACGGTTCCCGACAGCGGCATGCCGCCGTAGGCCGCCTCCTGGCTCTTGGCGAACGCGGTCGGGAAGTCTCGGTCGATGCCCATGACCTCGCCGGTCGAGCGCATCTCGGGGCCGAGCACCGAGTCGACGATGTGCCCTTCCTTGGTGCGGAACCGCTTGAAGGGGAGCACGGCCTCCTTGACCGCCACGGGGGCGTCGAGTGGCACGCGCGAGCCGTCGGCGACGGGCAGCAGGCCCTCCGCCTTCAGGTCGGCGATCGACGTGCCCGACATCACGCGCGCTGCAGCCTTCGCCAGGGGGATGCCGAGGGCCTTCGACACGAAGGGCACGGTGCGGCTCGCGCGGGGGTTCGCCTCGATGACGTAGAGCACACCCGCCGAGATCGCGAACTGCACGTTGAGGAGGCCCCGCACGCCTACGCCCTCCGCGATCGCGAGGGTCGCCACCCGCACCCGGTCGATGTCGGAGCGCCCGAGCGAGACCGGCGGCAGGGTGCAGCTGGAGTCGCCGGAGTGGATGCCGGCCTCCTCCAGGTGCTCCATCACGCCGCCGATGTAGAGCTCGGCGCCGTCGTAGAGCGCGTCGACGTCGAGCTCGATCGCGTCGTCGAGGAAGCGGTCGACCAGCAACGGCAGGCCGGGGCCGATGATGGCCTGGTCGGCGACGCGCACGAAGTAGTCGCGCAGGCTCGCAGTGTCGTAGACGATCTCCATACCGCGCCCGCCGAGCACGAAGCTCGGGCGCACGAGCACCGGGTAGCCGATCTCCTCGGCGATCACCACGGCACCGTCGACGTCGATCGCGGTGCCGCTGCGCGGAGCGATGAGGCCCGCTTCATCGAGAAGGCGCGAGAAGAGCTCGCGCTCCTCGGCCAGGTCGATGGCCTCGGGCGAGGTGCCGAGGATCGTGTACCCGGCCTCCTCGATGCCCTTCGCCAGGCCGAGCGGCGTCTGGCCGCCGAGTTGGCAGATGACGCCGAGGATCGTGCCCGACGCCGCTTCGGCGTGGAGCACCTCCAGCACGTCCTCGAGCGTGAGCGGCTCGAAGTACAGGCGGTCCGAGGTGTCGTAGTCGGTCGAGACCGTCTCGGGGTTGCAGTTGACCATGATGGTCTCGTACCCGGCGTCCGACAGCGCGAACGAGGCGTGCACGCACGAGTAGTCGAACTCGACGCCCTGACCGATGCGGTTCGGGCCGGAGCCGATGATGACGACCTTGGTGCGGTCGGACGGGGCGACCTCGGTCTCGGAGTCGTAGCTCGAGTAGTGGTAAGGGGTCAGCGCCGGGAACTCTCCCGCGCAGGTGTCGACGGTCTTGTAGACCGGACGGATGCCGAGACCGTGCCGCACTCCGCGCACCTCGGCCTCGTCGTCGCCGCGCAGCTGCCCGATCTGCACGTCGCTGAAACCGTGGTCCTTCGCGAGGCGCAGGGTGTCGGCATCCAGTTCGGCGGCGGTGCGGATCGTCTCGGCGACCTCGTTGATGAGCACGATCTGGTCGAGGAACCACGGGTCGATCGCCGTGGCATCGAAAGCCTGCTCGACCGTCGCGCCCTTGCGCATTGCCTGCTGCAGCACGACGATCCGGCCGTCGGTGGGCGTTCTGGCGACCTCCAGCAGCTCGTCGACCGATCGCGGCTCGTCGCCCCAGTGGAAACTGGATCCGCGCTTCTCGAGTGAGCGGAGCGCCTTCTGCAGGGCGGTCGCGTAGTTGCGTCCGAACGCCATCGCCTCGCCGACCGACTTCATGGTGGTCGTGAGCGTCACGTCGGCGGCCGGGAACTTCTCGAAGTTGAAGCGCGGCACCTTCACCACGACGTAGTCGAGCGTCGGCTCGAAGCTGGCCGGGGTGACCTTCGTGATGTCGTTGGGGATCTCGTCGAGGCGGTATCCGAGTGCGAGCTTCGCGGCGATCTTCGCGATCGGGAAGCCGGTGGCCTTCGACGCCAGGGCCGATGAGCGCGAGACGCGCGGGTTCATCTCGATGACGATGATGCGCCCGGTGGCGGGATCGACGGCGAACTGGATGTTGCATCCGCCGGTGTCCACGCCCACGGCGCGGATGATGTCGATGCTGATGTTGCGGAGCTTCTGGTACTCCCGGTCGGTGAGGGTGAGCGCGGGTGCCACGGTGATCGAGTCGCCGGTGTGCACGCCGACGGGGTCGACGTTCTCGATGGAGCAGACGACGACCGTGTTGTCGGCCGTGTCGCGCATCATCTCGAGCTCGTACTCCTTCCAGCCGAGGATCGACTCCTCCAGGAGCACCTCGGTCGTGGGCGAGTCGTGCAGGCCCGCGCCGCCGATGCGGCGCAGATCGGCCTCGTCGTAGGCGAAGCCCGAACCGAGTCCGCCCATGGTGAACGAGGGCCGCACGACGAGCGGGTAGCCGAGCTTCTCGGCGCCGGCGAGGAGTTCGTCCATCGTGTGGCAGATGACGGATGCGGCGACGTCGGCGCCGGAGGCGAGCACGAGCTCCTTGAAGACCTGGCGGTCCTCTCCCTTGCGGATCGCGTCGACCTTCGCGCCGATGAGTTCGACGCCGTACTTCTCGAGGATGCCGCGGTCGTGCAGGGCCATCGCGGCGTTCAGGGCCGTCTGACCGCCGAGCGTCGGCAGGATCGCGTCGGGCTTCTCCTTGATCAGGATGGTCTCGATGATCTCGGGCGTGATCGGCTCGATGTAGGTGGCATCGGCGAAATCGGGGTCGGTCATGATCGTGGCCGGGTTCGGGTTCACGAGGATGACGCGCACCCCCTCTTCGCGGAGCACGCGGCAGGCCTGCGTGCCCGAGTAGTCGAACTCGGCCGCCTGGCCGATGACGATCGGGCCGGAGCCGATGACGAGGACGGAGCGGATGTCGTCGCGCTTGGGCATCAGTTGTTGTCCTTCGTGTTCGCGGCGATGACCATGTCACGGAACCGATCGAAGAGGTAGTTGGCGTCGTGGGGGCCGGCGGCGGCCTCCGGGTGGTACTGCACGCTGAACGCCGGGATGTCGAGGGCGCGGAGGCCTTCGACGACCTGGTCGTTGAGTCCGACGTGGCTGACCTCCACCCGGCCGTAGCCGTGCGGGCTCTCGAAGTCGCCGTCGAGGGGCGCGTCCACGGCGAATCCGTGGTTGTGCGCGGTGATCTCGACGCGACCGGTGGTCTTGTCGAGCACGGGCTGGTTGATGCCGCGGTGACCGAACGGCAGCTTGTAGGTGCCGAGACCGAGGGCACGGCCGAGCAGCTGGTTGCCGAAGCAGATGCCGAAGAACGGCAGACGGTCATCCAGCACGGCGCGCAGCAGTTCCACGTGGTCGTCGGATGCTGCGGGGTCGCCCGGTCCGTTCGAGTAGAACACCGCGACCGGATCAATCGCGCGGATGTCGTCGATCGTCGCGCTCTGCGGGAGCACGTGCACGTCGAACCCGCGGGCGGCGAGGTTGACGATCGTCGCCTGCTTGACGCCGAGGTCGAGCACGGCCAGGGCACCGATCCTCTCCCCCGTCGCCTCGGTGACCTCGGCCGCGCTCACCGACACCTCGGCGGAGAGGTTGAGGCCGGTCATCTCGGGTGCCTCGCGGACGATGCGCACCTGCTCCTCGGCGTCGATGCTCGCGGCGTCGCCGGAGAAGATCCCGCCGCGCATCGATCCGACGGAACGGATGCGTCGGGTCACCGCGCGGGTGTCGATGCCGCTGATGCCCACGACGCCGTCGGTGTCGAGCGCGACGTCGAGGGTCTCCTCGGAGCGCCAGTTCGACACCACGCGGGAGGGGTCGCGTACGACGTAGCCCGAGACCCAGATGCGGCGCGACTCGCGGTCTTCGGTGTTCATGCCGGTGTTGCCGATGTGCGGTGCGGTCTGCAGAACGATCTGTCCGGCGTACGAGGGGTCGGTCAGCGTCTCCTGGTAGCCGGTCATGCCGGTGGCGAAGACGACCTCCCCGAGGGTCGTGCCGACGGCGCCGTAGGCGCGGCCGACGTAGCGTGTGCCGTCTTCGAGGACGAGGACGGCGGACTCCGTGTGGGGCGTGGCGGTCATGCGATTCCTGTCGGGAGGAGCGGGCGGATGGCATCGGCGAGTTGGCGCGCCGATGCCTCCTGCGGGCGGATGTACGAGTCCACGAGGGTGTCGGGTGACACGCGCCACGTGATGCGGGTGAGGCCGTCGCGCTCGACCACGCGATCGATGGCGACGGTGGCCTGCGCGGCATCCACGAGACGGTCGGGGGTGATCGTCATGCGGGGCGTGCCGGCGAGGTCGAGGGCGATGCCCTTGTCGGTCACCGTGACGTCGGCACGCGAGCGGAATCCGAGGCCGCGGATCGCCAGGCGCTCGAGCGGCTGTGCGTGGCGGGTGGTCGCGACGTAGAGGGTGGTGAACGTCGACAGGGTCCGGGCGTCGTCGGGGAGCTCGCCGAACGGTGCCGGGTATGCGGCGTCGCGTCGCGCGCGACGCCACCACGACCAGGCGAGGAGGCCCAGACAGACCACGGCGAGCCCGATCATGATCGTCAGGAGCGCTTCGCGGGTCATAGCGAGGCCGCCGGGTCGTCGCGCAGCTCGCCGTCGGCGACGGTGACGCGACCGCGGTGGATCGTCCAGCGAACGTCGCCGGGGAGCTCACGTCCGAGGTACGGCGAGTTCGTGCTGCGCCCGCGCAGATCGGCCGTGCCGAAGGTGCGCGCGGCGCGCGGGTCGTAGAGGGTGATGTTCGCCGGGCTGCCGACCGTCAGGGGCGTGCCGTGGTCGTCGAGGCGGCCGATGCGGGCGGGCATCCGCGACATGACCCGCGCCACGTCGGCCCACGTCAGCATCCCGGTGTCGACGACGGCCTGCTGCACCACACGGAGGGCGCTCTCGAGCCCGACCATCCCGTTCGCCGCCGCTTGCCACTCGCAGGCCTTCGCCTCGGAGGGGTGGGGGGCGTGGTCGGTCGCGACGATGTCGATCGTGCCGTCGGCGAGTCCTTCGCGGACCGCCATCACGTCTTCCTCGCGGCGCAGGGGCGGGTTCACCTTGAACCGGGCGTCGTACCCGCGCACCAGCTCGTCGGTAAGAAGCAGATGGTGCGGCGTGACCTCGGCGGTGACGGCGACGCCGCGCTTCTTCGCCCAACGGATGATGTCGACCGATCCCGCAGTCGAGAGGTGGCAGACGTGCAGGCGTGAGCCGACGTGCTCGGCGAGAAGCACGTCGCGGGCGATGATCGACTCTTCGGCGACCGCCGGCCACCCGGTGAGTCCGAGTTCGGCCGACACCGAGCCCTCGTTCATCTGTGCGCCCTCGGTGAGCCGTGGGTCCTGGGCGTGCTGCGCGACCACGCCGTCGAATGCTTTGACGTATTCGAGCGCGCGCCGCATGATCAGCGGGTCCCACACGCAGAAGCCGTCGTCGCTGAACACCCGGACGCGGGCGCGGGAGTCGGCCATCGCGCCGAGCTCGGCGAGACGCTCGCCCTTCTGCCCGACCGTGACGGCGCCGATGGGCTGCACGTGGACGTACCCGGCGGCCTCCCCCAGAGCGAGCTCCTGCTCGACGACGCCGGCCGTGTCGGCGACGGGCGAGGTGTTCGGCATGGCGAACACCGCCGTGTATCCCCCGGCCGCCGCGGCGCGCGAGCCGGTGAGGATGGTCTCGGATGCTTCGTATCCGGGCTCGCGCAGGTGGGTGTGGAGGTCGACCAGGCCGGGTAGGGCTACGAGGCCCTCGGCGTCGACGACCGTCGCGCCGGCGCGGGACAGGCCCGTGCCGATCTCGGCGATCACTCCGTCGTCGAGCACGATGTCGGCCGTCGCTGCGCCCTCGATGCTCGCTCCGCGAAGAACCAGGACTCCGGTCATCGTGCGTCCTCCCTGTTAGTCCCTGCGCTGCGGGCATGCCCTGCGCTGCTGGTGTTCTCGGCGCGCTCCCCTGCGAGCAGCAGGTAGAGCACGGCCATCCGCACCGACACACCGTTCGCGACCTGCTCGAGCACCGTCGAGCGAGGCGAATCGGCGGCTTCGGCGGAGATCTCCATACCCCGGTTCATCGGCCCGGGGTGCAGCACAATGCTACCGTCCGGAAGGGCCGCTGCACGCCGCGCGTCCAGCCCCCACCGCCGGGAATACTCCCGTTCAGTGGGGAAATACGCGGCGTTCATGCGCTCCAGCTGAATGCGCAGCATCATCAGTGCGTCGGGGCCTCGGCCGATCGCCTCGTCGAGGTCGTAGACGATCTGCACCGGCCAGGTCGATACATCCTGCGGAACGAGCGTCGGCGGCGCGACGAGGGTCACCGAGGCGCCGAGGGTGTGCAGCAGCCAGACGTTCGAGCGCGCGACCCTCGAGTGGAGCACGTCGCCCACGATCGTGACCGCGAGGCCGTCGAGGTCGCGACCCCGACTGTCGTCGCCGAATGTGCGCTTGCGGATCGTGAAGGCGTCGAGCAGCGCCTGCGTCGGATGCTCGTGGGTTCCGTCGCCCGCGTTGACCACGCCCGCGGTGATCCATCCGCTCGTGGCGAGGGTCTGCGGGGCTCCCGATGCGCCGTGGCGGATCACGACAGCATCCGCCCCCATCGCCTGGAGGGTCTGCGCCGTGTCCTGGAGCGACTCGCCCTTCGACACGCTCGAGCCTTTGGCCGAGAAGTTGATGACGTCGGCCGAGAGTCGCTTGGCGGCTGCCTCGAACGAGATGCGGGTGCGGGTGGAGTCCTCGAAGAACAGGTTGACGACGGTCTTGCCCCGCAGCGTCGGGAGTTTCTTCACTTCGCGCCGTTGCGTGTCGGCCATGTCTTCGGCGACATCGAGGATGCGCAGGGCGTCCTCTCGGGAGAGCGTGCGGGTATCGAGCAGGTTTCTCATGCGCCCGTCACCGCCCCTCGATCGTGACGGCTTCGACGCCGTCGTGCTCGGTCAGGCGCACGTTGACCCGTTCGTCGCGCCCGCTCGGCAGGTTCTTGCCGATGAAGTCGGGACGGATGGGCAGCTCGCGGTGACCGCGGTCGACGAGGATCGCCAGGCGCACGGCCGCGGGGCGACCGATGTCCTGCAGGGCGTCGAGGGCCGAACGGATGCTGCGGCCCGAGAAGAGCACGTCGTCCACCAGCACCACGACCTTGCCGTCGATCCCACCCGGCGGGATCTGGGTCGGCTGCGGGGTGCGGGTGGGGTTGCGGTGCAGGTCGTCGCGATACATGGTCACGTCGAGTGCTCCGACGGGGATCTCCGCGCCGCCGAACTCGCCGACGAGCGCGGCGATGCGATGGGCGAGTGTGACGCCGCGGGTGGGGATGCCGAGGACGACCAGATCGTCGGGGCCCTTGTTGGACTCGAGGATCTCGTGCGAGATCCGAGTCAGTGCGCGGGCGATGTCGGCCTCATGAAGCACGGTGCGCGTGCTCATCCGCCGCTCCCTTCTCCGCCTCTCTGGACGGTGTTAAAGGTTGCTGTGGTGCACTCCCCAGCCTACCCGGTCAGAGAGCAGTGTTTGGGTGCGCGGACGCCGTGGAAGGACCGGCGTTGCGTTGGTCGGAGGGTCCGGGGTCGGTCCCTGAGCCTGTCGAAGGGTCCGGGATGGGAGCGGGTCGGTCCCGAGCCTCTCGAAGGGTGGCTTGGTCGGTCGCTGAGCCTGTCGAAGGGTCCGGGACGGGAGCGGGTCGGTCCCGAGCCTCGTGAAGGGTGGCTTGGTCGGTCCCTGAGCCTGTCGAAGGGTCCGGGATGGGAGCGGGTCGGTCCCGAGCCTCTTGAAGGGTGGCGTGGTCGGTCCCTGAGCCTGTCGAAGGGTCCGGGGCATTTATCCACAGAGTCTTCTCGCCCACGGAATTCTCCACGGTTCCTCCTCGGTCTCCCCGCGCTCGCGACGAACGGTGGATCCTCGACCTATGCCCTGGATGTACATCGTCCGATGCGCGGACAAATCGTTCTACACCGGTAGCACCGGTCTCGACCTCGACGAGCGCGTATGGCAGCACAACCACGATGACGGGTGGGCTGCCGACTTCACACGCAAACGGCGGCCCGTCGAGGTGGTGTACGCCGAGGAATTCGACCGCATCGATGATGCCTTCGCGCGGGAGAAGCAGGTTCAGGGATGGAGCCGGGCGAAGAAGTCCGCGCTCATCGAGCGAAGAGGCGTCGATCTGCCTGCCCTGGCGCGATCGCGGTCCTCGGACGCTTCGACAAGCTCAGCGACCAAGGGGGACGCGGACGCTTCGACGAGCTCAGCGACCAAGGGGGACGCGGACGCTTCGACGAGCTCAGCGACCAAGGGGGACGCGGACGCTTCGACGAGCTCAGCGACCAAGGGGGACGCGGACGCTTCGGCAAGCTCAGCGACCAAGGGGGACGCGGACGCTTCGGCAAGCTCAGCGACCAAGGGGGACGCGGACGCTTCGGCAAGCTCAGCGACCGAGGGCGGCCGGGGCAGCGACCGAGGCGGGGCGGACTGTTCAGGCGCTCGGGACGGATGCGTCGACGAGGCTCGCGCGGATCGGGTGGCCCTGGGTCGTGAGGCACTTGCCGCTGGTCAGATCCCACTTCCAGTCGTGCAGGCTGCAGGTGAGCACGCCGTCCTCGATCTTGCCGGTCTTCGTCAGGTCGGCGCGCAGGTGCGGGCAACGGCGCTGCACGGTCCAGCCGTCGATCTCGGCGTCTTCGGTCTGGTCGGACTGCTCGGCATACCAGTTCTCGACGTACTCGATGCGATCGCGTGAGAGGCACTTGAGGAACGTCGTGAGGAACTCGTTGAACTTGCCGCTGCGGCCGACCGAGAACTGCATCGACAGGAAGATCGAGTTCGACCAGTCGATCTCGTGGTCGCGGATGTTGGTCGAGACGAGGTCGGCGGGGATCGTGTACCAGTACACGCACTCCTCCCCCGCGTACTCGCGCACCTTGGCCTTCGGGAAGTCCACGACCATGTCGAGCTCGCCGATGCGGAAGCGCACGTTGCCGCCCACGCCGTTGCGGATGGTGCGCGCCCGACGGATGAGGGGCTCCCACCACTCCTTGATCGCGGCGAGCATCTCTGCGGGCGGCAGCACCTCGGCCCGCGAGGCCTCCTCCGCCTGCACCTCGGCCTGGCGGCTGTCGCGCTGCTCGGCGAGGTAGGCCCACTTGTCGGTGAAGATCCGCTCGATCTCCTCGTCGGTGAAGAGCGTCTGAGAGATCTCGACCTCGCTGTGGTGCACGTCGACCTGCGTGCCCGGAACGAACAGGTGGCCCTTCTGCGCCGGGCGCTGCTCGCTCATGTGCGCGAGGAACTGGCTCTGGTCGGTGAAGATCGAGTCGTTCTCGAGCCCCATTCCGTTGTACCGGAAGAGCTCCTCGCGCAGGAACATCGGCGGACCTGCCATCGGGAACACGTGCTCGGCGTCCACCTTGTCGATGTAGTACATCGCCCGCTTGTTCTGCGCGTCGCGCTTGAGCTGCGCGAAGTTCTGCTTGGCGTCCTGCGGCAGGTCGTAGACCATCGGCCACCAGATGGCGCCCGAGACCTGGGTGAAGTACGCATCGGGCTTGCCGAACGCGAACAGCTTGTCGAGGTCCAGCGGGTGCGAGTCGTTCTGGTTCAGCACGCTGGCGGTGCCGTCGTCGACGCTCAGTGACGAGTCGCCGATCGGACCGTCGCTGGGAGCCCGCAGCGGGGTGACCATGAGCTTCAGGTCGCCGAATTCCAGTGGCTCCCCCGCGCGGGTGTAGACGATGTTGTCGTAGCCGAGCGCACGCAGGTCGGACTCGAGGTCGTCCGTCGGATAGTCGGGCAGAAGCACGCGGATGCTGGTGGGCACGAATTTGCGCAACAGCGCCGGGTCGAAGTGGTCGCGGTGGCGGTGCGAGATGTAGAGGAAATCGGCCTTGCCGAAGCGCTCCCAGTCGAGCCCCCGGTTGTCGGGGAACGGGAACCACGAACCGAAGAAGCTCGGACCGATGACAGGGTCGCAGAGGATGCTGCCGCCCGCCGTCTCGATGAACATTCCCGCGTGCCCGAGCCCTGTGATGCGCATGGATACCTCTCGTGTCTGACCGATCGAGTCTACGTCGCCTCGCTGGGCCGGCCCTGGGTCCGCCGAGTCGTGTCAGAGGTCGAGGAGCCCGCGGATGTCGTCGGCGGTGAGCGATTCGGCGAACAGATCCCCGTCGTCGACCACCGCATCGAAGAGCTCGGACTTGCGCTGCTGCAGCAGGCGCACCTTCTCTTCGATCGTGTTGGACGCCAGCATGCGGTAGACGAACACGTGGCGGTCCTGCCCGATGCGGTGAGCGCGGTCGATCGCCTGCGCCTCGGCGGCGGGGTTCCACCACGGGTCGAGCAGGAACACGTAGTCGGCCTCGGTCAGGGTCAGACCGAAACCGCCGGCCTTGAGGCTGATGAGGAAGACCGGAGCCTCACCCGAGCGGAATCCCTCCACCACCTCCCCGCGCCGCAGGGTCGACCCGTCGAGATGCGCATACGCGATGCCCGCGGCGTCGAGGCGCTCGGCCGCCAGCGTCAGGAACGACGTGAACTGGCTGAAGACCAGCGCACGGTGCCCTTCGGCGATCACCTCGGTCAGACGCGTGAGCAGCGCGTCGAGCTTGCTCGACCCGATGGGCGCGTGGCGCTCGTCGATCAGCGCGGGATGCAGACTCAGCATCCGCAGCAGCGTCAGCGAACGGAAGACGATGAAGCGATGCCGGTCGAGATCGTCGAGCAGCCCGAGCACCTTCTGCCGCTCTCGGTGCAGCACCGTGTCGTAGAGCGCCCTGTGCTCGGGCGACAGATCGATGTGCAGATCCTGTTCCTGCTTCGGCGGCAGATCGGGGGCGACAAGCTGCTTGGTGCGCCGCAGCATCAGCGGACGGATGCGGCGACGCAGGCGCGCGAGACGTTCAGCGCCGTGCGCGCTCGCCGAGGGGTCGTCGCGGCGGGCGTTCTCGATCGGGAGGACGTACTCGTCGCGGAAGCGCCGAGCCGACGGGAAGAGTCCCGGTGCGGTGAGCGAGAACAGCGCCCACAGATCGCCCAGTCCGTTCTCGATCGGGGTTCCTGTGAGCGCGATCGTCATATCGGCCGTGAGGTTCTGGACGGCACGATGGACCGAGGTCTGGGGGTTCTTCACGAACTGGGCCTCGTCGAGGATGACTCCGGCCCATGGCTGCTGCGTGAAGGACGCCTCATCGAGCCGGAGGATCGCGTACGACGTGACGACGACGTCGGCGCCTGACGCGGCATCCGTCACGGTCTTGCCCGTCTTGGCCGCGGTGGCCCCGATCGTGCGCACACGGAGGTGCGGTGCGAAGCGCGCGGCCTCCTCGCGCCATGTCGCGAGCACCGATGTCGGGGCGACGACGAGGAACGCGCGCTGCTCCCCCCGCTCTCGCGTGTGCTGCAGCAGGGCGAGCACCTGGAGCGTCTTGCCGAGTCCCATGTCGTCGGCGAGGATGCCGCCGAGCCGGTGGCGCCAGAGGAAGGCCAGCCAGTCGAAGCCTCGCTTCTGGTAGGCACGCAGTTCTGCCCGGATGCCGTCGGGAACCTTCGTCTCCTCGACGCCGTCGGTGGACGCGAGCCCGCGCACGAGCTGTCGCCACGCCTGGGCGGGCTCCGCCTGGTCGGCGAGGTCTTCGAAGTCCGACCACAGCGCGGTCTGGTGACGATGGATGCGTTCGCCGGTCTCCCACTCGTCGAGCGCGGCGGCCTCGTCGAGCAGCTCCTTGAGCCGTGTCAGCGACGGATGGGCGAGCGAGAAGTACGCGCCATCGGACAACCTCATGCGTCGCCGCCCCCTCGCGAGAGCGGTGAGCAGGGGTGCCAGCGGCACCCACCGGCCCTCGATGGTGACGATCACGCCGAGGTCGAACCAGTCGGGGTCGTCGGTGGGCACCGTGGTGACCGAGACCTCCGGGGCGCCCGTGAGTTCACGCACCGACGGTCGCACGCCCGTGACCTCCACGCGCATATCGTCGAGCTGCTGCAGGGCGGGCACGACCTGCGTGGAGAATTCGCCCGCGTCGGCGCCGCGCAGCGTGCTCGCCGCCGCGAAGGGAAGATCGGATGCGCCGGCCCAGGCGAGCGTCACCGCCGCGGCCTGCTCCGCCTCGGCCGCCGCGTCGCGCTCGGGGTGCTCGTCCGCGGGATACGGGAAGGGCGCGAGCCCCGGGTAGACCCACTCGAGCGCGTACGTCACGGCATCTTCGTCGAACGCCGTAGTGAGGCGCAGGCTCGGCCGCGGCGCAGGCGGCGGATCGAGCCCGCCGGTCGGCGTCACCCTCGTGCGGCGGGCGAGACGGGGGTAGGCATCGCGCACGAACTCCACCGCCTCGTGGGCGGGCACCTCGACGCCTTCGGGGGCGCCCAGGAGGGCGGTCATGGTGTCGTCGAGAACAGCGGGGGCGATCGTGATCCCGATGACCTCGGTGTCGAGTGTGAAACAGAAGACCGCGCTCGTGCCGAGCGGTCGCACACGAGAGACCTCGGTGACGATGCCGTCGACGACGACGCGTGCAGCGACGCGCAGCGTGCCGCCGCTCTCGGGTCCGACCAGCACATCGACCGACGCCGCGTCGGCCAGGGCGATCGACTGCTGGGGGTGCGTCGTCACCAGCGCGACCCCGGCGCGTTGGGCGGCGCGCAGGTGCATCCAGAGGAGCGACGATGACGCCGGTCCGAGGGGCACCCATTCCGACACCGACGAGAATGCGCCCACGGCGGAGGAGGGGCGCGCGATGGCGAAGAGCTCGGTGAACCATCGCACGGCCTCGGGAGCGAAGCGCGACGTCGAGCGCCGCACGTCGTCCCAGGCGGCGTCCTTCTTCACCCAGCCGCCCCGCGCCCCGCGCGTGAGGGGCCGTATCGCGAGCTGGAGCTCGTCCTGCCGCCGGGCGAGCGCGCGAGGGGTCACCGCGTCGATGCTGCGCGGATCCCAGCGACGCGGGTCGTGCGGCTCGCGCTGGCGCAGCTCGACCCCGAGGGCCAGCGGGGCGGGCACCGAGGTCGCGGCGGTCGCGACGAGGTCACGCCACGACAGCGGCGATGCGTCATCGTGACGCGGTCGATCGGAGGGCGCGTTCACGCGGAGATCCTCTCAGGGCCCTCCGACAGGCCGGCCGTGGAGCGCGAGTCTCAGCCCGCGCGGGAGATGCGGCCGAGAACGCCGTGGACGAACGAGCCCGACTCCTCGGTCGAGAACTCCTTCGCGAGCTCGACCGCCTCGTCGATGGCCACCGCGGCGGGGACCTCGTCGTTGAAGAGCACCTCCCACGTGCCGATCCGCAGGAGGGCGCGGTCGACGGCGGGCATACGCGCGAGCGACCAGTCCTTCGCGAACGTCACGATCTGTTCGTCGATCTCGTCACCGTGGTCGATGATCCCGTCGACGATGTCTCGCGCGTACAGCCAGGACGACTCGCGGGCGGGCTCGTTCGCGGCGCGCTTCGCTTCGGCGGCCAGGATGACGGGCAGTTCTTCACCGCGGACGTCGGACTGGAACAGGATGTCGAGGGCGCGCTTGCGGGCCTTCGTGCGTGCACTCATCGTGAGGGCGCGTCAGCTGACGCGGCCGAGGTAGTCGCCCGTACGGGTGTCGACCTTGACCTTCGTGTTGTTCTCGACGAACAGCGGCACCTGGATCTCGTGACCGGTCTCGAGGGTGGCCGGCTTCGTGCCCGCCGACGAGCGGTCGCCCTGCAGGCCGGGTTCGGTGTAGGTGATCTCGAGCACCACGGACGCGGGGAGCTCGACGTAGAGCGGGTTGCCGTTGTTGGTCGCGAGGGTGACCTGCTGGTTCTCGAGCAGGTAGTTGGCCGCGTCGCCGACGATCGTGGCGGGCACCGTGATCTGGTCGTAGTCGTCGGTGTTCATGAAGACGAAGCCTTCACCGTCGTTGTACAGGTAGGTGAAGTCCTGGCGGTCGACGTTCTCGATGTCGATCTTCGCGCCGGCGTTATAGGTGCGGTCGACGACCTTGCCGGTCATGATGCTCTTCATCTTCGTGCGGACGAATGCGCCGCCCTTGCCCGGCTTGACGTGCTGGAACTCCACCACGCTCCAGAGCTGCCCGTCGATGTTGAGGACGACGCCGTTCTTGATATCTGCGGTGGAAGCCATGGCTGAGGGGAGTCCGTTCGTAAGAGGGTCTGCGGGCGGTGCGCTCGTCGGAGCGCGGCCCGAGGGTCGATTCTACGGGATCGAGGACGCAGCGCTACGGACGCCCGTGTTCAGGACTGCATGCCCGGCCGGCCGCCGCCACCCCCTCGTGCGGTGAGCCTGTCTGCGATGGGGTGGACGGATGACCTCCGACGCACTCGAATCCACCGCCGTCCTGTTCGACATCGACGGAACCCTCGTGGACTCCAACTATCTCCATGTCGAGGCGTGGGACCGGGCGTTCGTCGCGGTCGGACACCCCGTCGACGTGTGGCGGATCCACCGCGCTATCGGAATGGACTCCGCTGACCTGCTCGCCCACGCGCTCGGTGACGACGCCGACCGCCTCGGCGAGCAGGCGAAAGAGCACCACAATCGGGTGTACCTGAGCATGACCGGGCGACTGCGCGCCATTCAGGGGGCACGGGAGTTGCTCGCCGAACTGTCGTCGCGTGGCGCCCGGGTGGTGCTCGCCACGTCGGCGCCGCAGCGCGAACTCGACGTGCTCCTCGATCTGCTGGATGTCGCCCCTTCGGTCGACGCCGTCACGTCGGCGGAGGACGTCGAGACCGCCAAACCCGCCCCCGACATCATCGAGGTCGCTCTGCAGCGCGCGGGCGTGCCGGCGGATCGAGCCGTCATGGTGGGGGACGCGGTGTGGGACGTCGTCGCAGCGCAGCGCGCCGGCGTGGCGTGCATCGGGCTCCTCAGCGGCGGGTACGGGCGCGAAGAGCTTCTCGAGGCCGGTGCGCTCGTCGTCTACGACGATGCGGCAGACCTGCTGTCCCAGCTCGACGGGAGCCCGATCAGCCCTCGGCTCGCCCGGTGACGACGTCGCAGAGCAGGGTGACGGCGCGGGCGTACCCCGCGACGCCCTCGCCGATCACGTGCACGACGGCGACGTCGGCGACGTAGGAGTGGTGGCGGAACGGCTCGCGGGCGCGGACGTCGGAGATGTGCACCTCGGCCACGGGGAGGTTCACGCCCGACAGGGCATCGCGCAGCACGACGGAGGTGTGCGTGAGCCCGCCCGGGTTGATGACGATGCCCGCGCAGTCCTGGCGGGCCGCGTGGATCGCGTCGATCAGCACGCCCTCGTGGTTGCTCTGCACGGCACGCACCTCGAAGCCCCGCGTGCGGGCGGTGTCGGCGGTGAGACGCTCGACGTCGGCGAGCGTCTCGGTGCCGTAGATGGCGGGCTCGCGGGTGCCCAGCAGATTGAGGTTCGGGCCGTTCACCAAGAGGAGTCGTCGAGGGGTGGTCACCGGGGCAACATATCAGCGAGCGTGTCGACGGGTGCGGGCGCAGGTGCCGAGGTCAGGATGCGGTCGGCTCTGCTGTAGACGTTGAGGGACTGCCCGCGCGAGAACCCGACGAGCGTGATCCCGCGTGCCTCCGCGAGGTCGACGGCGAGCGACGAGGGCGCGGAGACCGCGGCGAGAACCGGGATCCCCGCCATCGCAGCCTTCTGCACGAGTTCGAAGCTCGCGCGGCCGGAGACCTGCAGCACGGTGCCCCGCAGCGGCAGGCGATCGTGGAGGGCGGCCCACCCGACGACCTTGTCGACGGCGTTGTGACGACCCACGTCCTCGCGCAGGACGAGCAGATCGCCTGTCACGGCGTCGAACAGACCCGCGGCGTGCAGTCCGCCGGTCTTGTCGAAGACCGCTTGCTGGGCGCGCAGGAGGTCGGGCAGCGATGCGAGCAGAGGAAGCTCCACCGTCGCCGGGTCGCTGGAGACGTCGTAGCTCGACACCGTCTCGACGGCGTCGATCGAGGCCTTCCCGCAGACCCCGCAGGAACTCGTCGTGTAGAACGAGCGGGCGAGGTCGGGTGAGGGCGGGTGCACACCCGGGGCGAGGGTGACGTCGAGCACGTTGTAGGTGTTCTCCACCCCTCCGGTACCGGGACCGCCGCAGTGGATGGCGCCGGAGAACTCGTCGCCACGAGAGATCACGGCCTCGGAGACGAGGAACCCCGCCGCGAGCTCGACGTCGTGGCCGGGCGTGCGCATCGTGACGGCGAGCGGCGTGCCGCCGATGCGGATCTCGAGGGGCTCCTCCACGGCGAGCGTGTCGGGGCGGCGGCGCTCCTCCCCGTCCACGCGCAGCGTGAGGATCGGCTTGCGCACGGTGATGCGTCCCATTTGCGCCTCCATCGGCTCTTTCCCCCAGCCTAGAACGCGCCGAGGGTCCGCGGCCGGTCGTGCGGTCGATACGCTGACGGGATGGTCATGCGCACTGTTGCGGAGCACCGGGCGCAGGTGCTCGGTGCGGTGCGGCGGGTGCCGGAGACCGAGGTGCCGCTTGCCGTCGCTGCCGGTCGCACGCTCGCCGCCGACGTCGTCACCGCGCTCGACCTGCCGCTGTGGGACAACGCGGCGATGGACGGCTTCGCCGTCCGCTTCGCCGACGTGCGCGCCGCCTCGCCCGACCTGCCGGTCTCTCTGCGCGTCGTCGCCGACGTGCCGGCGGGTTCGGATGCCGACCCGCCGCTGCGCGAGGGCGAGGCCGCTCGGATCATGACGGGGGCACCGGTGCCGACCGCCGCTGACACGGTCGTGCCCTTCGAAGCCACGCGCTCGGGCCTCGCGGACTCCCTGAGTGGCACGACCGTCGTCACGGCGCCCCGTGCTCGCGGCGCGCACGTTCGCAGACGCGCCGACGACATCGCCGTGGGTGATGTCGTCCTTCCGGCCGGTGAACGTCTCGGTGCCTGGCAGATGGGTGCGGCGGCGGCCGCCGGCGTCTCGGCCGTGCGCGTCACGCGCGCTCCGAGGGTCGCGGTCGTGTCGACCGGTGACGAACTGAGACCGCTGGGATCGGCTCTGCGCAGAGGACAGATCCCCGAGTCCAACGCCACCCTCCTCGCAAACCTCGTGGCGGAGGCCGACGCCGACGTCGTGCTCCGCGAAAGCGTCGGCGACGAAGCCGGAGCCTTCCTGGCCGTGCTCGATCGCGCCCGTGCGGCGGGCGCGGATGTCGTCGTGACCTCCGGAGGCGTCAGCGCTGGAGCGTTCGAGGTCGTGAAGATCGCGCTCGGCGGCGCGGATTCGATCCGGTTCGTGTCGGTCGCGATGCAACCCGGCCGCCCTCAGGCGTTCGGCACGCTCCCCGGGGGCGCGCTCTTCTTCGGGCTCCCGGGCAACCCGGTCGGCGTCGCCGTCTCGTTCGAGCTGTTCGTCCGGCCCGCGCTCCTCCGCTTGCAGGGGCGAGCCGGCCTCGATCGCCCGATGCTGCGGCTCCCCGCAGCATCCGGATGGCGCACTCCCCCGGCACGGCGCCAGTACGTGCCCGTGCGGGTGATCCGAGACGATCCAGCGCAGTGGACCGTCACCACGGTCGTCGCGGAGGGCTCCGGCGCGCACCGCGCGGGCGCCCTCGGGCGCGCCGACGCTTACGCGGTCGTCGAGCCCGGGTCGCCCGATGTCGCGCCCGGCGACCTCGTCGACGTGATGCTGCTGTCATGACGGGGATGGCCGCGATCGTTCTCGCCGGTGGCCGCGGAAGTCGCATGGGCGGCATCGCCAAGCCCCTCCTGCAGCTGGGCGGCTCGACCCTCCTGGGGCGAGCCGTGGATGCGGCGCGCGCGGTGGGCTGCGACGCGATCGTGGTCGTCGGTCCGCCCGTCGAGGGCGTGTCCGGTGTGCGGTGGGCGCGCGAGGATCCGCCGTTCGGCGGGCCGGTCGCGGCGCTCGCGGCCGCGCTGGAGCTCGTCACGGCCGACTGGGTGCTGGTGCTGCCGGCCGACCTCGTCTCGCCGCGGGACGCTGCGCGCGCTCTGACGGGTGCGGGTCGCGACGGCGACGGCGTCTGCCTCGTGGACGACCAGGGGCGCGAGCAGTGGCTCACGGGCATTTACCGCACCGCAGCGCTGGGCGAGCGGCTCGCGACGTTCGTCGACGGCGTCGAGGGGCTTCCGGCGCGCCGGCTGGTGCACGGGCTGCGCGTGGGTCGCATCGAGGCCGGAGCGGCGGCAGCGGCCGACGTGGATACGTGGGATCATCTGCGCGAGGCTCGGCGACGCGTCGCAGCCGGAACGGAGACCACCATGGCCGACTCGTCCTCCCGCACCCTCCCGCCCGAGGCGCTCGATGCCTGGGCCGCGGTGCTCCGCGACCGCTTCGACCTCTCCGAGGACGACCTGCCGATCTCGCTGATCCTCGATCTCGCCCGAGACGTCGCGAACGGTGTCGCACGCCCGGCCGCCCCATTCAGTGCGTACGTGGCAGGGCTCGTCGCCGGTCGCGCGGGTGGCTCGCCGGAGCAGGTCCGCGCGGCGGTGGCCGAGATCACCCGGCTCGCCGCCGCGCACGGCGACGAGTGACCCTCAGACCGTGCGGCGCTCGATGCGAACGATGACCGACTTGGACGTCGGTGTGCCGCTCGTGTCGGCGACCGAGTCGAGGGGCACGAGCACGTTCGTCTCGGGGTAGTACGCGGCGGCGTTCCCCCGGGGCGTGTCGTAGGCGATCACGCGGAACGCCTCGGCCCGACGCTCCTCGACGGCGCCGTCCCGTGCGGTCCACTCCGACACGAGATCGACGATCTCACCGTCGGAGAGTCCCTGCTCGGCGATGTCGTCGCGGTTCACGAAGACGACGCGGCGTCCGCCATGGACGCCTCGATAGCGGTCGTCCTTGCCGTAGATCGTGGTGTTGTACTGGTCGTGAGACCGCAGGGTCTGCAGCAGCACGCGCCCCTCGGGGATCACCGGATACTCCAGCGCGTTCGCCGTGAAGTGGGCGAGGCCGTCGGGTGTCGCGAACGTGCGGTCATCGCGGGGCCCGTTGGGAAGGACGAACGTGCGCCCCTTGGCGATGCGCGACTCGTAGTCGGCGAAGCCCGGCACGACGCGGGAGATGTGATCCCGGATGAGGGTGTAGTCGTTCTCGAGACGCCGCCAGTCGGCGCGGGGCACATTGGGCGAATCGGCGCGGTCGCCGAAGACGAGATCGCAGATCCGCGCGAGGATGGCGGGCTCCGACAGCAGGTCGTCCGCCGGGGGGCGTAGGCGTCCGCGCGAGCCGTGCACGGCGCTCATGGAGTCCTCGACGGTGACGCGCTGTTCTCCGGTGCCCCGGACGTCGCGGTCGGTGCGCCCGAGGGTGGGGATGATGAGAGCCCGCTTGCCGGTCACCGCGTGGGAGCGGTTGAGCTTGGTCGAGACCTGCACCGTCAGATCGACCGAGCGCATGGCCGCTTCCGTCACGAGGGTGTCGGGTGTCGCGCTGACGAAGTTGCCGCCCATCGCCATGAACACACGGGCTTTGCCGTCGCGCATCGCCCGGATCGCCTCGACGGTGTCGTAGCCGTGCTCACGCGGGGCGTAGAAGTCGAACTCCTCGTCGAGCGAGGCGAGGAAGCCCTCGTGCGGCTTCTCGTAGATGCCCATCGTGCGGTCGCCCTGCACGTTGGAATGTCCTCGCACGGGACACAGCCCGGCGCCGGCACGCCCGAGGTTGCCCTGCATCAGAAGGAGGTTGACCACGTCGCGGAGGGTGGGAACGGAGTGTTTGTGCTGGGTGAGCCCCATCGCCCAGCAGACGATGGTCGACGTCGAGCCGCGCACGATCTCGGCGATGCGGCGGAGCTCCTTCTCGTCGATCCCGGTCGCGGTCTCGAACTCGCCCCACGATGCATTCGCCATCGCGCGTTCGAAGTCGTCGAATCCGCTCGTGTGGCGCTCGATGAACGGACGGTCGAGCACCCCGCCGCGCTCCCCCTCCACCTCGAAGAGGTGCTTGGCGATCGCCTGGAACAGAGCCTGGTCTCCGCCGAGGCGGATCTGCACGAACTCGTCGGCGAGCTTCGTGCCGCCCAGCAGCACCCCGCGTGGGGTCTGCGGGTTCTCGAAGCGCATGAGCCCCGCCTCGGGCAGCGGGTTCACCGCGATGATCGTGGCGCCGTTCTGCTTCGCCTTCTCGAGCGCGCTGAGCATCCGTGGGTGGTTCGTTCCGGGGTTCTGGCCGGCCACGATGAGCAGGTCGGCGCGGTGGATGTCGTCGAGGGAGACGGTCCCCTTGCCGATACCGATCGTCTCCACGAGCGCAGAACCGCTGGACTCATGGCACATGTTCGAGCAGTCGGGCAGGTTGTTGGTGCCGGTCCCTCGCACCAGGAGCTGGTAGAGGAATGCCGCCTCGTTGGACGTGCGCCCCGAGGTGTAGAAGATCGCCTCGTTCGGATCGTCGAGCTCGCGCAGGGCGTCAGCGACAGTCTGCAGCGCGTCGTCCCATGAGATGGGACGGTAGTGCGACGCGCCCTCGTCGAGGTACATCGGCTCGGTGAGTCGTCCCTGCTGCCCGAGCCACCAGTCGTCGTGCTCGTTGAGCTCGGCCACGGAGTGCTTCGCGAAGAACGCGGCGTCGACGCGTCTGACCGTCGCCTCCTCGGCGACCGCCTTCGCGCCGTTCTCGCAGAACTCGGCGATGTGGCGCTTATCCTCCTCCGGCCAGGCGCAGCCGGGGCAGTCGAACCCGTCCTTCTGATTGACGCGGAGAAGCGTCTGCGCCGAGCGCGTGACGCCCATCTGGTCGACCGAGATCTTCAGGGCATGGAGGACGGCCGGGACTCCGACGGCTACCTTCTTGCGGGAGCCGACGGTGACGTCGGATTCGTCGATGTCGTGTGCGGGGGGCTTCGTCGCCATGCCCTGAGCTTACCTACGTCCAGAGGGAAAAGGTCAGCCGGCGACTTCCTGGTACGCCGCGAACAGCAGAGACTCGTCGGGCGCCTGCAGCACGGTCGGGCGAGCGAGGTCGTCCAGCACGATGAATCGCAGCATTCCGCCGCGGCTCTTCTTGTCTCGCTGGATCGTCGAGAGCAGCTGCGGCCACGCGCCCGGTCGGTAGCTGACGGGGAGACCCAGCGCGCCGAGCACGTCGCGGTGGCGCTGGGCGACGGCATCCGGGAGACGCCCGGCCAGGCGCGAGAGTTCTGCGGCGAACACCATGCCGACGGAGATCGCCGCGCCGTGACGCCAGCGGTAGCGCTCGGCGTGCTCGATCGCGTGCCCCACGGTGTGGCCGTAATTGAGCACTTCTCGCAGTCCCGCCTCGCGCAGGTCCTCGCCGACGACGCGTGCCTTCATGTCGATGGCCAGCTTGATGCACCGGCGGAACGCATCGCCGCGGGGATCGACCACGCCCTCGGGGTCGGCCTCGATGAGGTCGAGGATCTCGGGGTGCCAGATGAATCCGGCCTTCACGACCTCGGCGAAGCCGGCGGTCGCTTCGTTGCGCGAGAGCGAGTCGAGCAGATCGAGGTCGCAGACGACGGCACGCGGCGGCCAGAACGACCCCACGAGGTTCTTGCCCTCGGCGGTGTTGACACCGGTCTTGCCGCCGACGGCCGCGTCGACCATGGCCAGGACCGTGGTCGGCACCTGGACGACGGCGACGCCGCGAAGCCATGTGGCGGCCACGAAGCCGGCGAGGTCGGTGACCGAGCCTCCTCCGAAGCCCACGACGACGTCGGTGCGGGTGAAGTCCGACTTTCCGAGGATCTGCCAGCAGAACGCCGCCACCTCGATGCGCTTGCCCTGCTCGGCATCGGGGATCTCTGCCAGCAGCACTTCGCGGTCTCCGACGAGCTGCTGACGCAACTCCTCCGCCTTCTCGGCGAGCGTCGGCGCATGGATGATGAGCACCTTGCGGGCGTCGGGCGGGAGCACGTCGCCGAGGCCCGAGAGGATGCCGCGGCCGATGGTGACGTCGTAGGGGGCGGCGCCGGCGACGGAGATCGTGGTGAGGTCGGTCATGCGTGCTCCTCGGTGGGGGTGGGGGTACGTGCCCAGGCCGCGATCGCGTCGACGACCGCCTGCAGCGGGCCCGAACTCGTGTCGAAGGTGGCGTCGGCCACCTCCTCGTACAGGGGGCGGCGCTCGGTGTAGATCGCCGTCCAGCGACGCATCGCGTCGTCGCCCGCCAGCAGCGGGCGGGAGTCGTCGCGCAGGCGCGCGGCCACCACCCGCGGCTGGACGGTCAGAAGCGCCACGCGGTGCGCGCGGAGGTCGTCGCGCGTCTCGGGGTCGAGGATCGCTCCCCCGCCGAGGGAGACCACTCCGCCGGACACGAGTGACGCGCGGACGGCATCGCGCTCGATCCGTCGGAAGTGCTCTTCGCCGTGTTCGGAGAAGATCTGCGGGATCGGGCCGTGCTCGCGCACGAGCGCGATGTCGGTGTCGGTGAACGTGGTGCCGAGGGCCTTCGCGACCCGTCGGCCGACGCTCGTCTTTCCGGCCCCCATGGGGCCGATCAGAACGAGCGCCTCAGCCGACGAGGTCATGCGCGGCCAGCGACGCGTCGCTGTCGGCGGTGGTGCGGAGGGTCGTCGGTAAGTGGGCGAGGTAGGTCTCGATGTTGCGACGGGTTTCGCCGACGCTGTCGCCCCCGAACTTCTCGAGCACGACGTCGACGAGCACGATCGCGGTCATCGCCTCGGCGACCACGCCGGCGGCCGGGACGGCGCAGACGTCGGAGCGCTGGTGGTGCGCGGCCGCGGTCTCGCCCGTGGCGACGTCGACGGTGCGGAGGGCACGGGGCACCGTGGCGATCGGCTTCATGCCGGCCCGCACGCGCAGCACGGTGCCGGTGGACATGCCGCCCTCGGTTCCGCCGGCGCGATCGGTCGACCGGGTGATCCCGTCGTCGGTGGTGAAGAGCTCGTCGTGCGCCTCGGATCCGCGGCGGGTCGTGGTGAGGAAGCCGTCGCCGACCTCGACGCCCTTGATGGCCTGGATGCTCATGAGCGCCTGGGCGAGCTTGCCGTCGAGGCGGCGGTCCCAGTGCACGTGCGATCCGACTCCGGGCGGCAGGCCGTAGGCGAGCACCTCGACGATGCCGCCGAGTGTGTCGCCGTCCTTCTTCGCGGCGTCGACCTCGGCGACCATGCGCTCGCTCGTCGCCGCGTCGAAGCAGCGCAACGGGTCGGCATCGAGGGCATCGACGTCGTCGGGGGCCGGGAACGCCGCGCCTTCCGGAACCGCCACGGTGCCGATGGACACCGTGTGGCTGACGAGCCGGATGCCCAACTCCGACAGGAACGCCCGAGCGAGGGCGCCCAGCGCGACGCGGGCGGCGGTCTCTCGGGCGCTCGCGCGCTCGAGGATCGGGCGCGCCTCGTCGAAGTCGTACTTCTGCATGCCCACCAGGTCGGCGTGACCGGGGCGCGGACGGGTGAGCGCGGCGCCGCGGCCGCGGGACTTCTCGGTCAGTTCGATCGGCTCGGGGTTCATCACCTCGACCCATTTGGGCCACTCGGTGTTGCCGATGCGGATGGCGATCGGGCTGCCGAGACTCAGACCGTGCACGACGCCGGACGAGACGTTCAGCTCGTCCTCCTCGAACTTCATGCGCGAGCCGCGGCCGTAGCCGAGCTTGCGACGGGCGAGGTCGGCGCGGATCGCGGCGAGCGAGATGGGGACGCCGGAGGGCAGACCCTCCATGATGGCGACGAGTTCGGGGCCGTGCGATTCGCCGGCAGTGAGCACGCGGAGCATTCCCCTAGTCTCCCATGACCGCTTCGCGCATCGCCGCCAGCACCCGGGGCTCGTCGGTCAGCGCGATCCCGGTCGAGCCGGAGACGAACACGCGAACCTGCAGGACGGCCTGATGCAGCAGCATCCCGAGTCCTGAGATCGCCCGGCCGCCGTCGCGCTCCCATGTCGTGGCGAGCGGCGACGGCCATGACCCGTACACGACGTCGACGAGCAGGCCGCCGAGCGCGGCGAACGGCTGGGCGCTCTCGCCGAGATCGGTTCCGCCCGGGAGTGTCGCGATGGTCACGGTGGCGTCCGGCGAGGGAGCCCGCGTGAAATCCGCGGGCTCGACGTCGACGCCGAGCGCTTCGCCCAGGGCGACGAGGGGGGCCGCAGCCTCCGGCCGACGGGCGATCACGTCGACCCGACGCGCGCCGAGTTCCGCCAGAGCGACCAGAGCCGATCCCGCCGTGGCGCCGGCGCCGAGGATGCGTCCGAACGGCACCTCGTCGACGCCCTGCTCGTGGATGGTCGCGACCAGTCCCCCGACGTCGGTGTTGAAGCCGTGCGGGCCGTCCTCGGTGAGCAGCAGGGTGTTCACCGCTCCCGTCAGTCGCGCGCGCTCGTCCAGCGAGCGAGCGGATGCTGCGGCAGCACGCTTGAGCGGCATCGTGAGCGAGAGTCCGCGCCATCCGTCGTCGAGACCGGCGAGGACGTCGTCGAACGACGCCTCGTCGACCCGCCGTCGGTCGTACTCCCAGTCGAGACCGAGCACGCGGTATGCCGCCGCGTGCAGGCGCGGCGACATGCTGTGGGCGACCGGGTCGCCCCACACCGCGAGTTTCGTGCCGGTCAGCATCCCGAGTCGGGGTTGTCGCGGCACCACTGGATCCACTGGTTGACGCCCGCCTGGTGCTCGGCATAGGTCGTCGTGAACAGCGTCTCGCCCGTGTCGAGGTTGACCGTCACGAAGTACAACCACGGTCCGGGCTCGGGGTTGAGCGCCGCTTGGATCGCGAGGTCGCCGGGGTTGGAGATAGGCCCGACGGGAAGCCCCGCGTTCACGTACGTGTTCCACGGGTTCGGGTCGTTGAGGGCCTCCTCCGACGAGCTGGCCGTGCCCGCGTGCAGTTCGCCGTAACCGTACTGGGCGGTCGAGTCCATCTGCAGCTTGCCGAACGTCTCCTGGTTGGCGGGGTCGAGACGGTTCTCGATGACACGCGAGACCTTGAAGAAGTCGGCCTGGAAGCGGGCCTCGCGCTGGATAATCGAGGCGATGGTCAGCACCCGATTGCGGTCCGCCTCCGCCACGCCGGCATCGTCCAGGGCCTGCTTGGCACGGTCGACCATCTGCGTGATGGCCGCCGACGCCGTCGTGCCCGGGTCGAACGTGTAAGTCGCCGGGAACAACCATCCGTCGAGGTTGGTCGCAGAGATGCCGTAGACGGCCGGGTCGGCCGTTGCCGCTTCCAGGTCGGCCAGCGGAATCTCGGTGAGGTCGGCGGTCCGTGCGATCGTCTGCTGCACCGTGAGCCCCTCGGGCACCGTCACGGTGTTGGTGAGGTGGTTCTCCGGATTGCGGAAGGCCGCGAGCACGGCGTCGGACGACATCTGCTGCTGGAAGCGGAAGACGCCCGGTTGGAAGGTGAAGGCGGTCGATGTATCGATCAGGTAGTCGTAGAACGACGTCGGCGCCTTGGTCACGCCGGCGTCGTACAGCTTCTGCGAGACCTGTGGTCCCGCATCGCCGCTGACGATCGTGATCGTCGCCTCGCCCTGCGCGAGGCCGGGTTCGAAGTCCTCGCGCTCGTCGGGCGCGAACATCCCCTGGATCTGAGCGCCGAAGGTGTTCACGGCCCAGAACCCGCCGAGGGTTATGCCCCCGATGATGATCACGACGATCGCGAGGGCGATCCAGCCCCCGACCCGGCGCTTGCGACGCTCCTTCGGCGGCGGCGTCGATCCCAGCTCGTCGGTGCTGCGGCGACCGGTGAACAGGTCGTCGAGGGTCCCCGCTGCGGGCGCCGAGCTCGCAGCGCCCGGTTCGGGGCGCGGGATCGGCGGAGCCGGACGCGTTTGGGTCTGCGTTCCCGTCGATCCGCCCTGGGCGGCCGCGCGAGGAGCCGCCACCGGCTGCGCCGGCGGGCGGGTGATCGGCGGGTGAGCGTCGGTCGGCCCCGTGTCCCCTCGCGCAGCGCGCGCGGCACGGCGCGATGTCGGGGTGCCGTCGGGGGCGGACGCATCGCCCCGGTCGCGGCGCGGATCGGGCAGTTTTCCGTACAGATCGGCGAGCGGGTCGTCGAACGGGGAAGAGTTATCGGGCATGTCAGGCGGGCTCCTGTCCCGAAGCTACGGCGGTTCCGGCCGGGTTGCCGGACTGTCTCTCGACATCGAGCGCCTGTTGCAGAAGGACAACGGCGGCGACCTGGTCGACAATGCTACGAGACTTTCGCTGAGAACGCCCAGACCGTCGGAGTGCGTCGTGCGCGGTGACGGTGCTGAGCCGCTCGTCGACGAGCCGTATCGGAAGGGCGCACGCCGCCGCGAGCTCGTCGGCGAACGCTCGCGCATCCGCCGTCGATGCCGTCTCGCCGCCGTTCAGACTGACCGGCAGGCCGACGAGGATCTCGATCGCGTCGTACTCGCTCGCGATCTCCACGATCCGAGCAATGGGGGTGCCGACGCGCGCCACGGTCTCGACGGGCACCGCGAGGAGCGCGTCGGGATCGCTGCGTGCGACGCCGACCCTCGCGCGGCCGACATCGACCCCGAGGCGCACGCCGCGACGCAAGGTCACGCGGCGGTCGTCCTCACCGCCGACACGATGGCTTCCAGGGCGCCCGGCAGTGCCGCAGCATCCGTCCCACCGCCCTGAGCGACGTCGTCACGCCCGCCGCCGCCACCGCCGAGCGCAGCTGCCGCGGCCTTCGCCAGGGCGCCGGCCTTGACCCCGCGGGCGCGAGCGGCATCGTTCGTCGCGACGACGACGGCGACACGATCGCCGACGAGCGCGCCGAGAGCGGCCACAGCGGGCTCCGAGCCGAGGCGGTCACGCACCTGCAGGGCCAGCGACCGGACGTCGTCGGCGGTCGCGGCCGTGCCGAGCGACTGCGCGACGACACGCACGGAACCCGCGGCGACGGCCGTGTCGACCAGCTGCGGCAGGCGGTCGGCGAGGGCGCGCGACTCGAAGGCGGCGATCTTCTTCTCCGCGGCCTTGAGGCTCGCCGCCAGCTCTGCGATCTTCGCGGGCAGCTGGTCGCGCGGAGTCTTGAGCGAACCCGTCAGCTGCGAGACGATCGCACGCTCGGCCGCGAGTTCACGGAACGCGTCCTGCCCGACGAGGGCCTCGACACGGCGGTTGGATGCGCCCACCGACGACTCGCCGACAAGGTTGATGAGGCCGACCTCGGCGCTGGACCCGACGTGCGTGCCGGCGCAGAGCTCGCGCGACCAGGGGCCGCCGATGTCGACCATCCGCACGGTCTGCCCGTACTTCTCGCCGAACAGCGCCATGGCGCCGGCTTCCTTGGCCTCGTCGAGCGACATCACGCGAGTGGTGACCTCGAGGTTGTCGTGCACGGCGTTGTTCGCGATCTCCTCGATCTCCGAACGGGTCTCGGGCGACAGAGCCTGACCCCAGTTGAAGTCGAAGCGCAGGTATCCGGCGCGGTTCAGCGAGCCCGACTGGGTCGCGCTCTTGCCGAGCGTGTCGCGCAGAGCCGCGTGGACGAGATGCGTGGCCGAGTGGGCCTGACGCGCGGCCCGGCGGTTCACGGCGTCGACGACACTGGTCGCGGGCTGCCCCGTGGCGACCTCGCCGACCGTCACCTCGACGGTGTGGCTCACGAGACCCGGCACCGGCTTCTGCACATCGATCACGTCGAGCTCGTACCCGGGTCCGACGATGACGCCCTTGTCGGCGACCTGACCGCCGGACTCCGCGTACAGCGCGGTCTCGGCGAGGATGACCTCGGCGATCTGTCCCTCCCGGGCTCGGTCGACCGACACCCCGTCGACGAGCACGCCGAGGATCGTCGAGGGCGTCTGCAGGTCGGTGTAGCCCGTGAAGACGGTCTCACCGAGAGCGCGGAAGTCGCGGTAGACCGTGTGGTCGGCGATCGCGCGGCGGCGCGACTTGGCATCGTCCTTCGCGCGCTGACGCTGCTCCTGCATGAGCGCGTCGAACGCGGCGCGGTCGACCGTCAGGCCGGCCTCCTCGGCGACCTCGAGGGTGAGGTCGACGGGGAACCCGTAGGTGTCGTGCAGCAGGAACGCCTCGGATCCGGTGATGGCCGAACCGCCCGCATCCTTCGTCTGGGAGACCGCGAGATCGAGGATGGTCGACCCCGAGGCGAGCGTGCGCAGGAAGGTCTCCTCCTCGGCATAGGCGTAGGGGGCGATCCGCGACCAGTCGTCGGAGACGATCGGGTAGGCGTCCTTCATCGCGTCGCGCGACGCGGCGAACAGCTCGGGGAAGGTCGCACCCTCGACGCCGAGCAGGCGCATGGAACGCACGGAGCGGCGCATGAGGCGGCGGAGGATGTAGCCGCGCCCCTCGTTCGAGGGCGTGACGCCGTCGGAGAGCAGCATGAGCGACGAGCGCACGTGGTCGGCGATGACGCGGAAGCGGACGTCGTCCTCGTGCACGGCGCCGTACTTCCGGCCCGACAGCTCGACCGCGCGGTCGAGCACCGGGCGCACCTGGTCGATCTCGTACATGTTCTCGACGCCCTGCTTGATGAACGCGACGCGCTCGAGACCCATACCGGTGTCGATGTTCTTCTTCGGCAGCTCGCCGACGACATCGAAGTCGACCTTCGAGCGCACGTTGTTGATCGCGTACTGCATGAAGACGAGGTTCCAGATCTCGGTGAACCTGTTGTCATCGGCGACCGGGCCGCCGTCGCGGCCGTACTTGGGGCCACGGTCGAAGTAGATCTCGGAGCAGGGGCCGGCGGGTCCGGGCTGGCCGGTGGTCCAGTAGTTGTCTTCGCGGCCGAGACGCTGGATGCGCGACGCGGGGAGCCCGGCCACCTTCTGCCAGAGTGCGGCGGCCTCGTCGTCGTCTTCGTAGACGGTGACCCACAGGTCGCGTTCGGCGAACCCGAGGCCGCCGTCGGACTCGGCGGAGGTCAGCAGCTCCCACGCGTAGGAGATCGCCCCCTCTTTGAAGTAGTCGCCGAACGACCAGTTGCCCATCATCTGGAAGAAGGTGCCGTGCCGAGCGGTCTTGCCGACCTCTTCGATGTCGTTGGTGCGGATGCACTTCTGCACGTCGGCGGCACGCGGGTACGGCGCCGGCACGACCCCGGTGAGGTAGGGGATGAACGGCACCATGCCGGCGATCGTGAAGAGGATCGACGGGTCGTCGCTGACGAGGGAAGCCGACGGGACGATGGTGTGGTCGTTCTTCTCGAAGTAATCGAGATAGCGCTGAGCGATGTCGGCGGTCTTCATGGGATGGGGTCTCCGGAGGGCAGGATCGTGCGCGCCCGAGATGGGCGTCGGCGGCGACGGTTCAGTCGGTGAGCTTGGCGGTGGCGTTCTTGGCGGCCTCGGCCGCATCGGATGCCGCGTCTTTGGCCTCGGCGACGAGGTCGACCAGTTGCGCTTCCTGGTCGCGGTACGCGTCGCCGATGCGGTCGGTGAACTCGCCGATCCGGGCGTCCACCTGCGAGAGCAGCTCGTGACCGCGCGGATCCTTGTTCACCAGATGTGCGACGACGAAGCCGCCGGCGATGCCCAGCACGAACCAGACGAAGGTCTTCATGTCACCACTTCCTTGCGAGGGCCGCGAGCACGGCTCTCTTTTCATCGTAGTGCGCAGACGCGGAAGGGCGCCGGGGTGACCCCCGACGCCCTTCTGAGCGAAAACGCTGCGTGGCGCTGAGCGCGCCGTACTTCGTGGCGCTTAGCGCGCCGCGTAGTACTCGACGACGAGCTGCACGTCACACGTCACGGGCACCTCGGCACGCTTCGGGCGGCGCACGAGGCGCGACTGCAGCGTGGTGAGGTCGACCTCGATGTATCCCGGAACCAGGGGCAACACCTCGGCGTGGCCGCCGGCGGCTGCGACCTGGAAGGGCTCGAGGCCTTCGCTCTTGGTCTTGACGTGGATGAGCTGACCCGGCTTCACGCGGAACGACGGGCGGTCGACCGTCTGGCCGTCGACCAGGATGTGGCGGTGCACGACGAGCTGGCGTGCCTGCGCCGTGGTGCGGGCGAAGCCCGAACGCAGGACGAGGGCGTCCAGACGCATCTCGAGGAGCTCGACGAGGTTCTCACCCGTCAGGCCCTGGGTGCGGCGCGCCTCGTTGAAGGCGTTGCGCATCTGCTTCTCGCGGATGCCGTACTGCTCGCGAAGACGCTGCTTCTCGCGCAGCCGGACGGCGTAGTCGCTGTCGGTCTTGCGCTTGGTGCGGCCGTGCTCGCCGGGAGCGTAGGGACGCTTCTCGAGGTAGCGGGCGGCCTTCGGGGTGAGCGCGATACCGAGCGCTCGGGACATACGGACCTTGCGGCGGTCCTGGGACTTCGTAGGCACGAAGAACTCCTTCTGGGACGTGGCCGCGCATCTCGCAGCTCACGGACGTATCACCCGCTCCCGCCCTGCCGGTGCGCACGTCGGGGCGTACCTGCAGGTGATCAAGGAAGAAGGGGATGCCCGAAAACTGTGTTTCGAGCCGATCAAGCCTAACAGACGGGGCTGTAACGACCTTCTCGCCTCATTCCCCGTCGACGATGCGGCGGATCTTGGCCAGGCGCGCAGAGATGTCGCGCTCCTGCCCGTGCGTGGTCGGGTCGTAGTAGCGACGCCCGCGCAGCTCGTCGGGCAGGTACTGCTGCGTCACGATGCCGATGTCGCTGTCGTGGGGATACAGGTAGCCCTTGCCGTGGCCGAGACGCTTCGCACCCGGGTAGTGCGCGTCGCGCAGATGCGGGGGCACACGACCGAAACCGCCGGCGCGCACATCGGCGATCGCGCTGTTGATCGCGTTGTAGGCCGCGTTCGATTTCGCCGTCGTGGCGAGGTAGGCGGTCGCTTCGGCCAGGGGAATGCGCCCTTCCGGCATGCCGATGAATGCGACGGCGTCGGCGGCGGCGATCGCGATCTGGAGTGCCTGCGGGTCGGCGAGGCCGATGTCTTCCGCAGCGGAGATGACCAGACGGCGCGCGATGAACCGGGGGTCTTCCCCCGCCTCGACCATCCGCGCGAGGTAGTGCATCGCGGCATCGACATCGGATCCGCGGATCGATTTGATGAAGGCGCTGATGACGTCGTAGTGCTCATCGCCCTGCCGGTCGTACCGCAGGAGGGCACGGTCGACGGCTTGCGCGATGTGATCGGCGGTGATGGCGGGTTCGGCGTCGTCGGTGTCGAGGGCGACGGATGCTGCGGCCTCGAGCGCTGTGAGGGCGCGCCGTGCGTCGCCCGAGGCCAAGCGCACGAGGGCGCTGCGCGCGTCGTCGTCGAGCACCACGGAGCCTGCGAGCCCCCGGGGGTCGCTGACCGCGCGGTCGACGAGCCCCGCGAGGTCGTCGTCTTCGAGCGGTCGGAGGGTGAGCAGGAGCGATCGGGAGAGCAACGGCGAGATGACCGAGAACGACGGATTCTCGGTCGTCGCCGCGATCAGGACGACCCAGCCGTTCTCGACGCCGGGGAGCAGGGCATCCTGCTGCGCCTTCGTGAAGCGGTGGATCTCGTCGAGGAAGAGGATCGTCGACGAGTCGTAGAGGTCGCGCTGGGTCAAGGCCTCCTGCATGACCTCGCGCACGTCTTTCACACCCGCCGTCACCGCTGACAGCTCGACGAAGCGTCGACCCGACGACCGGGCGATCGC
The DNA here is from genome assembly GCF_003095395.1 of Microbacterium sp. Gd 4-13. Classification (GTDB taxonomy): domain Bacteria; phylum Actinomycetota; class Actinomycetes; order Actinomycetales; family Microbacteriaceae; genus Microbacterium. The sequence continues at coordinate 810,870 of NZ_QEIJ01000001.1, read as the reverse complement.
CTGGGCGAGCGTGGTCTTGCCGGTGCCCGGAGGACCCCACAGGATCACCGAGGCCGCGGTGCCCGGGCTCGACGCGTCTGAGGAGGCCAGTGTGACGAGGGGTGAGCCGGGCCGAAGAAGGTGGCCCTGGCCGGCGACTTCGTCGAGGCTCGTCGGTCGCATCCGCACCGCCAACGGCGTCTGCCCGGGGAACAGGGCTGCGGAGGGAGTCACGGGTAAAGGCTAATCGCGACAGACGACATCGGTTCCGCTGGCGTTTGGTGCGCTGCATCCGCCCTGCGTAGGATTTCTCGCGCCCGGACGCACCGGACGGAGGAGGCCCGCGTGGCGACAGGTGGCAAGGACCGAAGCGCGAAAGCGGCTCGCGAGCGCGCGAGGATCTACCAGGCCCGCCAGGAGCTGCACGCGGCGCAGAAGCGGCGGCGCACGCGCGACAACCTGATCGCAGGAATCGCCGGCGCGGTCATCGTGCTCGCGGCCATCGGCGCGCAGGTCGCCTACTTCACCGCCGGTCCGGGAATGCCCGAGCCCACCGCCTCGAGCGAGCCGACACCGTCGACGAGCGCGGCACCCGGCACCGAGTCGACGCCGACGCCGGCGCCGGATGCGACGGAGCCTGCCGCCACACCTACGCCCTGATCCTGCGAGCGTCTGCCGCTCGTACTAGGCTCGGGTCCGTCCATGCACGCCTACGGCGCGAGCCGCGATGAGGGTAAACAACACGTGACTGCTGGCGCAGACCTCCCCGAAACAACTCCGACCCCGTGGGGTCGCGTCGAAGAAGACGGAACCGTATCGGTTCGAGAATCCGACGGCTGGCGTGTGGTCGGCCAGTATCCCGACGGCACCGCCGAAGAGGCGCTCGCCTACTACGAGCGCAAGTTCGCCGACCTCGCCGGCGAAGTGACGCTCCTCGAGGCGCGTCATCGCCGTGCCGGCGCATCGGCCTCCGATCTGCGCAGCACGGCATCGACGCTGCGCGGCCGGATCGAGGGCGCCTCGGCGGTCGGCGATCTCGCCGCGCTGCTCACGCGCCTCGAGACGCTCACCGGCGCTCTCGCCGAGGCGACCGAGACCGAGGCCGCCGCCGCGAAGGAAGCCGTCGACGAGGCGGTGCGCGAGCGCACGGCTCTGGTCGAAAGTGCCGAGGCGCTGGCCGCCCGCGACCCCAAGACGGTGCAGTGGAAGCAGGCTTCTGCCGACATGACGGCGCTCTTCGATCAGTGGCAGAGCCACCAGCAGAACGGCCCGCGGCTCCCGAAGTCGCTCGCGCAGCAGCTGTGGCGACGTTTCCGCGACGCCCGGGGCACCGTCGACCGTCACCGCCGCGAGTTCTACGCCGAGCTCGACGAGACGCAGAAGACCGCCCGCGACGCCAAGACGCGTCTCGTCGAGCGTGCCGAGGCGCTCGCTCCCCGGGGCGAGGACGGCATCGGTTCGTACCGCGACCTCCTCGACCAGTGGAAGGCCGCCGGCCGCGCCGGCAAGAAGGCCGACGACGCCCTGTGGGCCCGTTTCAAGGCAGCGGGCGATGCCCTCTACTCCGCCCGCACCGAGCGCGAGGCCGCCGAAGTCGAGGACTCCCGCGAGAAGATCGAGCAGAAGAAGGCCCTCCTCGTCGAGGCCGCACCGATCGTCGACGAGCGCGATCTTGCACGAGCTCGTGCCTCGCTCACCGCGATCCAGCGCACCTGGGACGAGATCGGTCGCATCTTCCCGCGAGACCAGGAGCGCGTCCTCGACGACGAGCTCCGCAAGATCGAGCAGAGCGTGCGCACGCGCGAGGATGCCGAGTGGAAGAGCAACAACCCCGAGACGAAGGCGCGCACGAACGATATGACGCGCCAGCTCACCGATGCGATCGACAAGCTGGAGGCGGAGGTGTCGGAGGCGAACGCGCGCGGTGACAAGCGTGCGGCGGCGAAGGCATCCGAGGCCCTCGAGGCGCGTCGCGCGTGGTTGCGGGCCGTCGGAGGCTGAGTCCTCCCCCGGGCAGGTCGGCCGGGCTGTTCTCCACAATCGTCCTCGATCCGCAGCGCGGCGCCCGGGAGGGCGGCAGACTTCGAGGATGCCCTCGCCGTTCGTGTACCTGCCGGGTGTTCGACTGACAGAGGCGGAGCTCTCGGCGGCATGCCTCGACGGACACCTCGTCGCGCTCGGCGACGGCTACATCCCGGCTGACGTGGTCGAGACCGTTGTGCTGCGAGCGGCATCGGTCGGGCACCTGCTCGGCGCCGCGCTCGCGGCGACCCACGAGAGCGCGGCGTGGATCCTGGGGCGGCTCGACGAACCGCCCGCACGCCACAGCGTCCAGCGTGCCGTCGACAGACGCCTGCACCATGTCGTCTCGCGCAGGCTCCTCTACCGCGACCCGCTGATCGAGGGTGCCGACCTGCTGAGCATCGCCGACATTCGGGTGAGCACCCCGGCCCGCACGCTCGCCGATCTTGCACGCAGCCCCGAGGCGTCGAGTCGGGAGTTCGCGCGCCGCTGGGCGAAGGACCGACCCGATGACGCCGACGAGGCCGTGGCGTGGCTCGACCGACACCGCAGCATCCCCCACAAAAGAGGCGCGCGGATGCTGCTGGCCTCGGTCAGGACGTCGTGACGCGGTAGACGTCGTAGACCGCGTCGATGCGCCGTACCGCGTTGAGGACGCGGTCGAGGTGCACGGTGTCGCCCATCTCGAAGACGAACCGGCTCAGTGCGAGACGGTCGTTCGTGGTCGACACGGTGGCCGAGAGGATGTTCACGTGGTGCTCGCTGAGCACCCGGGTGACGTCACTCAGCAGGGCCGAGCGGTCGAGTGCCTCGACCTGGATCTGCACGAGGAAGACGCTCTTCGACGTCGGCGCCCACTCGACCTCGATGATGCGCTCGGGGTCGTTGCGAAGAGCCGTGACGTTCGTGCAGTCGGTACGGTGCACCGACACACCGCTCCCCCGCGTGACGAAACCGATGACCTCGTCGCCGGGTACGGGAGTGCAGCACTTCGCGAGCTTCACGAGGATATCGGGGGCTCCACGCACGAGCACGCCCGAATCGCCGCCGCGCGGAGCGTGGCTACGGCCCACGTGCGGGATGTCGATGGGGCCCGTAGACGTGTCGCCGGCGCTGACGAGCGCGGTGACCTTCTCGATGACCGACTGCGTCGAGACGTTGCCCTCGCCGACCGCGGCGTAGAGCGCCGAGACGTCTTCGTACTTGAGCTGGTGGGCGACCTCGGAGAACGAGTCCTGGTTCATGAGGCGCTGAAGCGGCAGGTTCTGCCGACGCATGGCGCGCGCGATGGCGTCCTTGCCCTGCTCGATGGCCTCCTCGCGCCGCTCCTTCGTGAACCACCCGCGGATCTTGTTCCGGGCGCGTGTGCTGCGCACGAAGCCGAGCCAGTCCTGGCTGGGGCCGGCGTCGGGGTTCTTCGAGGTGAAGACCTCGACGACGTCGCCGCTCTTGAGCTCGGACTCCAGCGGAACGAGGCGCCCGTTGACCTTCGCACCCATGGTGCGGTGACCGATCTCGGTGTGGACGGCGTAGGCGAAGTCGACCGGGGTGGCGCCGGCGGGCAGGCCCACCACGCGTCCCTTCGGCGTGAAGACGTAGACCTCTTTCGCGCCGATCTCGAATCGCAGCGAATCGAGGAACTCGCTCGGGTCGGCGGTCTCGGCCTGCCAGTCGGAGATGTGCGCCAGCCACGCCATATCGGCGTCGAGCGACTTCGAGTCGGTCTTGCCTCCGGCCATCCGCTCCTTGTACTTCCAGTGCGCCGCGACACCGTACTCCGCCTGGTGGTGCATCTCGTTCGTGCGGATCTGCAGCTCGACGGTGCGCCCTGACGGTCCGATGACCGTGGTGTGGAGCGACTGGTACAGGTTGAACTTCGGCGTGGCGATGTAGTCCTTGAAGCGCCCCGGAAGCGGGGTCCACCGCGCGTGGATCGCGCCGAGCACCGCGTAGCAGTCGCGCACGGTGCCCACGAGGATGCGGATGCCGATGAGGTCGTAGATGTCGTCGAACTCGCGGCCCCGGACGACCATCTTCTGGTAGACGGAGTAGAGCTGCTTGGGCCGCCCCATCACCCGACCGCGGATGCGGAGCTCGCGCAGGTCGGCGTCGACGGCGGCGATGACGTTCTGCACGTACTGCTCGCGCTGCGGTGTGCGCTGCTTCACGAGGCTGTCGATCTCGGCGTACAGCTTGGGATGGAGCACCGCGAAGGAGAGGTCTTCGAGCTCGGACTTGATCGCCTGGATACCGAGGCGGTTGGCCAGTGGCGCGTAGATCTCGAGCGTCTCGGTGGCCTTCTTCGCCGCTTTCTCGGGCGGCACGAAGCCCCATGTGCGGGCGTTGTGCAGGCGGTCGGCGAGCTTGATGAGGAGCACCCGGATATCGCGCGACATCGCGACGATCATCTTGCGGACGGTCTCGGCCTGAGCGCTCTCGCCGTACTTGACCTTGTCGAGCTTCGTGACGCCGTCGACGAGCATCGCGACTTCGTCGCCGAAGTCGGCGGCTAGTTCGTCGAGCGGATAGCCCGTGTCTTCCACGGTGTCGTGCAGCAGCGCCGCCGCGATGGCTCGGGGTCCGAGTCCGAGATCCGCGAGGATCTGCGCGACGGCCAGCGGGTGCGTGATGTAGGGCTCGCCGCTCTGACGCTTCTGTTCGCGATGCGCCTTCTCGGCGACCGTGTACGCCCGGGTGATGATCCCGAGATCGCCCTTGGGATGGTGCGTGCGAACCGTCTGGACGAGCTTGTCGACGTCATCGCGGCGCGCGGCGCGCGAGAAGATGCGCGGCACGAGGCGGCGCAGGCTGGAGGTCTGCGCGGCAGGAGGAACGATCTCGGTCACCCGGTCACCTCCACCTGTCGACGAATCTCACAATCCTACGCCGCACTCGGCCGGTGATCGTCGCTCAGGCCGGCACGCGAGCGAGCTCGCGCGCAGCCAGGATGCGCTCGTCGCGCGCCTTGATGGCGGGTTCGTTCTCGCGCATGAGCGAGAAGAGCGGCGCGGCGACGAACAGCGTCGAGTAGGCGGCGACGATCGTTCCGACGAAGATCGACAGCGAGATGTCGCTCAGGGTACGTGCACCGAGCCAGATGGCACCGATGAACAGGATGGCCCCGACCGGCAGGATCGCCACGACGGTGGTGTTGATCGACCGGATGAGGGTCTGGTTCACCGCGAGGTTCACCGACTCACCGAATGTGCGGCCGGATATCTCGCCGTCCTCCCGGGTGTTCTCCCGCACCTTGTCGAAGACGACGGTGGTGTCGTAGAGCGAGTACGACAGGATCGTCAGGAAGCCGATGACCGCCGCCGGCGAGATCTCGAAACCGGCGAGGGCGTAGATGCCGATCGTGATGACGAGCACATCGACGAGGCCGATGATGGCGGCCACCGACATCTTCCACGTGCGGAAGTACAGCGCGAGGATCACGAACGTCAGCGCGAGGAAGATCGCGAGGCCCCACAGTGACTGACGGGTGACGTCGGCGCCCCAGCTGGGCCCGATGAGCGACGACGTGACCTCCGACGTCGGAACGCCGTACGCCTCGGCGAGGGCGGTTGTGACCGCCTGCACGTCGTCGGCGTCCGCGATCTCCTCGGTCTGCACGCGGACGGCGTTCTCGCCGATGACGGTGACCTTCGTGGTGGCGCCCGGCGCGACCTCGAGCACCGCATTGGTGGCCGCCGTCTGATCGGGCGAGCTGACGCCCGAGACGGTGAACTGCGACCCGCCGGTGAACTCGATCGAGAACTGCACCGGGCGCACGAGCGGCACGAGGCACGCAGCGATCACGAAGACCGCGGCGATGATGAACCACAGTCGACGGCGTCCGACGAAGGGGAACGACGTCTTCCCGGTGTAGAGATCGTTGCCGAGCTGATTCATGGAACGCATCAGTCGTCGCCCTCCTTGACGGCGGTGCGTGTGCCGCGGTCGTTCGTGGCGGACAGCTCCGCCTGTTTGCGTTCCGCGATGGTCTGGCGACGGTGTGCCTCGCCGCGCGAGCGGGCCGTGCGTCCCTCGCGCGACACCGGCGCGCGGAACTCGGCCCGACCCCGGTACACGGCGCCGAGTGCGTTCGGGTCCATGCCCGACAGCGGGTGGCCCGATCCGAAGAACCGGGTGCGCGAGAGAAGCTGCATCACCGGGTGGGTGAAGAGGATGAAGATCAGGATGTCGATCGCGGTGGTGAGGCCGAGCGTGAACGCGAAGCCCTTCACCGTGGCGTCGGCGAGGATGTACAGCACGACAGCCGCGAGGATGTTGATCGATTTCGAGATGTAGATCGTCCGCTTCGCGCGCGCCCAGCCGTCCTCGACGGCACCGGTGATCGACTTGCCGTCGCGCAGCTCGTCTCGGATGCGTTCGAAGTAGACGATGAACGAGTCGGCCGTGAAGCCGATGGTGACGATGAGCCCTGCGACACCGGCGAGCGAGAGACGGAAGCCCATGCGCCAGGCGAGGATGCACAGCGCGATGTAGGTCAGGACGCCCATCACAGCCAGGGAGGCGATGATGACGAAGCCAAGTGCGCGGTAGACGATCAGCGAGTAGATGGCGACGAGCGCGAGGCCGATGAGGCCGGCGATCAGGCCGATCTGCAGCTGCTGAGAACCGAGCGTCGCCGAGATCGTGTCGGAGCTCACGACCTCGAAGCTCAGCGGCAGGGCGCCGTACTTCAGCTGGTCGGCGAGGATCTTCGACGACTCCTGGGTGAAGCTGCCCGAGATGCTCGGGTTGCCGTCGAGGATCACGCCGTTCATCGACGGTGCCGAGAGCACGGAGCCGTCGAGCACGAAGGCGAACTGGTTCAGCGGCGACGTCGCCCCGTACAGCCGCTGGCTGATCTGGCCGAAGGTCTGGGTGCCCTCGTCGTTGAAGTTGAGGTTCACCACCCAGCGGTTGGTCTGGGACTCGAGGCCGTTGGTCGCATCGTCGATCGACGACCCGTCGAGTTCGACCGGTCCGAGGATGTACTTGGCGGTGCCGGTGGCGTCGCAGGTGATCAGAGGCTGATCGGTGGGTGCGGCGGCGGGATCGTTCGCGGGGTCGGCGCAGTTGTAGGCGAGGAACTCGGCCTGCAGAGCCGGCGTGATGTACGCGGTGTCGCTGCCGTTCGTGGGCGCCGTCGTCGGGGTCGACTCCAGCGAGGGGTCGGGCGTCGGGTAGGGCGTCTCGACCTGGTCCTCGCCCACGAAGGTGTTGGCGGGCGCTCCGGCGTAGAGCACGGCGCGCAGCTGGAGCTGCGCGGATGCTTCGATCCGGTCGCGCGTCGCCTGGTCGGCTTCGCCGGGGAGCTGTACGACGACGTTCTTGCCGCCCTCGGTCGTCACGTCTGCTTCGGCGACACCGGAGGCGTCGACACGCTGACGGATGATCGACACAGCCTGGGTCAGCTGTTCGTTGGTCGGGTTCGCCCCGTCGGCGGTCTGCGCCTCGAGGATGATCTGCGTGCCGCCCTGCAGGTCGAGCGCGAGTTCAGGAACCCACGAGCTCTGCTGGAAGCCGTAGACGCCCAGGGCATTGATCCCGAACAGGACGCCCGTGATCGCAAGAAGTCCGATCAGTGCACGCCAGGCGTGCCGGACGGGGGTGGAAGTGGCCACGACGGGTCGACTTTCTCTGGAGCAGGAGGCGGATCAGGCCTGGGGCTTGTTGCGGTTCTCCGGGTCGACGTCGTCGACAGCATCGGCACGCAGGCGCTTCTGGTCGTCGCTGATCGAGGTGATGTCGCCGTCCGCGACACCGGCGATGTACTCCGCCTCGCTCTCCTCGGCCTCGATGAGCTCGTCTTCGGTGACGAAGCCCTCGGCCGGGTTCACGATGCGGAGGATTGCCTGGCTGTGCACGCGGATCTCGACGCCCGGGGCGATCGAGACGACGGCGGGCTTGTCGAGGTCTTCTGCGTCGTACTCGACGATCGTGCCGTACAGCCCACCCTGCAGGAGCACCTCGGAACCGGGAACGGTCTGACGCGCCTTCTGCTCCTGCTCGGCCTTCTGCTTCTGCACGCGACGACGCGAGCTGAAGAACATGAAGACCAGGAGAAGCACCAGCAGGATGATGATGCCGTAATTGGCGAAGAACTCGGCCATAAAAAGGTGAACCTTTCGGATCGGGCACGCAAGAGAGCGCGGCCCAAAGGAGATGTCGGCGAAAGCCTCCGCCGATTATAGGTCATTCATACGTCGTCGAATCTGAGGGCGCCGTCGGCGTGCGGGAGCCCGAGGTGCGCGTAGGCGGGGGGCGTCGCGATCCGCCCGCGCGGGGTGCGGCCCATGAAGCCGATTCGCACGAGATAGGGCTCGACGACCGATTCGATCGTCTCGGCCTCCTCGCCCACAGCGACCGAGAGGGTGCCGAGCCCGACCGGTCCGCCGCGGAACCTGCGCACCAGAGCGTCGAGGACGGCGCGGTCGAGGCGATCGAGCCCGATCTCGTCGACGTCGTACAGTTCGAGCGCGGCCCTCACGGCGTCGACGCCCTTGCGGTCGCCGTGCACGACTTGGAAGTCGCGGACGCGCCGCAACAGCCGGTTGGCGATGCGGGGTGTCCCCCGCGAACGCCGTGCGATCTCGGCGCGACCGTCGTGAGGCAGGGTGACGGTGAGCATCGCGGCGGCGCGGTCGACCACCAGCTCGAGCTCCTCGGGCTCGTAGTACTCGAGGTGCGCGGTGAAGCCGAAGCGATCGCGCAGCGGATTCGGCAGCAGGCCCGAGCGCGTCGTTGCGCCCACGAGGGTGAAGGGAGCCAGCTCGAGCGGGATGCTGGTGGCCCCGGCGCCCTTGCCGACCATGATGTCGATGCGGAAGTCCTCCATGGCGAGGTAGAGCATCTCCTCGGCCGAGCGGGCCATGCGATGCACTTCGTCGATGAAGAGCACTTCGCCGGGCGTCAGGCTCGACAGGAGGGCTGCCAGGTCGCCGGCGTGCTGGATCGCCGGTCCGCTCGACATGCGCAGCGGGCGTCCGGTCTCATGGGCGACGATCATCGCGAGCGTCGTCTTGCCGAGGCCCGGGGGGCCCGAGAGCAGGATGTGGTCGGGCGGGCGCTGCTGGATGCGCGCGGCATCGAGCAGCAGCTGCAGCTGCCCTCGTACCTTGTGCTGCCCGACGAACTCCGCGAGGGATTCCGGCCGTAGTGCGCCCTCGATGGCGAGCTCGCTGTCGTCGACGGGGGTGCCGACGTCGCGCACCTCATCCACCGGCGGTCTCCTTGCGTGCGGGACCGAGGGTGCTCAGCGTTCGCCGCAGGAGCGCCTGCACCGTTGCCTTGTCGGCGTCGCTCGCGTCTTCCAGGGTCGCGGCGACCGCCTCGCCGGCGGTGCGCTCCGACCACCCGAGTCCCATCAGGGCCTGGGTGACCTGCAGGGGAACGCCGGGGGTGACGGATGCTGCGGGGGCGCCGGCGGCGGTGGGCGGTGCGAGACGGCCGGCCAGCTGCACGACGATCAGCTTCGCCGTCTTCGGCCCGATGCCCGACACGCGCCGGAACGGTGCGTCGTCGTCGGACGCGACGGCCTCGGCGATCTGCGGGACGGTGAGCGAGGAGAGCACCCCGAGCGCCGACTTCGGCCCGACCCCGGTGACGCCGATGAGCTGGGTGAAGACGACCAGCTCCTCTCGGTTCTCGAAACCGTAGAGGGAAAGCGCATCTTCGCGCACGATGAGGTTGGTGTGCAGGTGCACCTCCGCCCCGACGTGCGTCGCGCGCGCCACCTGGGGCGTGACCGCGACGGAGAAGCCGACGCCGCCGACCACGATGACGAGCGAGTCGTCGCCGACGGACGCAGCGGTGCCCTGGAGCGAAGAGATCATCCTCTGACCCTACGCGCCGGTTCGGATCTTTGTTCGAGCGACACGCGTCGGCGTCTTCGCCCGCGTCTCGGCTTCCGCCCATGCCCGCTGTGCCGGGGTGAGACCGCCGGAAGCCGCGGGGATCGAGGCCGGTGTGCGCCACGCGTGGCACAGCGCGAGCGCGAGCGCGTCCGCAGCATCCGCCGGCTGCGGGAGGGCGTCCAAGCGCAGCACTCGGGCGACCATCGTCTGTACCTGGCGCTTGTCGGCTGCGCCGTATCCGGTCACCGCGGCTTTGACCTCGCTCGGTGTGTGGGTCGCCGCGGGGAGTCCCGCTTCTGCGGCGACGAGCAGCGCGATGCCGCTGGCCTGCGCGGTGCCCATCACGGTGCTGCGGTTGTGCTGGGCGAAGACGCGCTCGACGGCGACGACCGCCGGACCGTGCTCGGCGACGACGGCGCGGATGCCCGCGGCGATGGTCGCCAGCCGGCGCTCGATCGGTTCGTCCACCGCGGAGCGGATGACGCCCACGTGCACGAGCGTGGCCGACCGATCGCGGGCGACGTCGACGACGCCGACTCCGCAGCGGGTCAGGCCCGGGTCGATGCCGAGCACGCGGAGCGTTCGGGAGGTCACTCCCCCACGCTAAGCGCTCGCCTCGGCACCCGACCCAGGCGCGCGGGCCTACTCGTCGTTCTCGAGTTCGGCCTGCACCTCGGCGGTGAGGTCGAAGTTGCTGAACACGCTCTGCACGTCGTCGCTGTCCTCCAGCGCGTCGATGAGGCGGAAGACCTTCCGCGCCGTGTCTGCGTCGATCTCGACCTTGAGCGAGGGCACGAACTCGACGTCGGCCGACTCGTAGTCGATGCCGGCCTCCTGCAGCGCGGTGCGAACGGTGACGAGGTCGGTCGCCTCGGTGACGACCGCGTAGCCGTCGCCGTGCGGCTCGACTTCCTCTGCGCCGGCCTCGAGCACGGCGAGCATGACGTCGTCTTCGCTCGCGCTCTCACTCGCCACGACGATGACGCCCTTGCGCGCGAAGTTGTAGGCGACGCTGCCCGGATCGGCGAGGCTGCCGCCGTTGCGGCTGAGAGCGGTGCGAACCTCGGCGGCGGCGCGGTTCTTGTTGTCGGTGAGGCACTCGATCATGAGCGCGACCCCGTTGGGACCGTAACCTTCGTAGAGGATCGTCTGATAATCGACCGCTTCGCCGCCGACGCCCGCACCGCGCTTGACGGCGCGGTCGATGTTGTCGTTGGGGACCGAGGTCTTCTTCGCCTTCTGGATCGCGTCGAAGAGGGTCGGGTTGCCTGCGAGGTCGGCGCCGCCCATCTTGGCGGCGACCTCGATGTTCTTGATGAGTTTGGCGAACGACTTCGCACGACGGCTGTCGATGACGGCCTTCTTGTGCTTGGTGGTCGCCCACTTGGAGTGGCCGGACATAACGACCAGTGTACGAAACGCTCGGGCCGCCACCCTGCGCAACGTGCGGAGGTTTCGATTCGTCGTCGTCTCTGACCGGAATGTGGCGCATTCCGGCGACTGACCCCACCGATTCGTGCGGGCAGTCGCCGGAAAGTGGCGCATTGGTGCCGGGGAGGCACGCGCGGCGTCAGCTGCGCGCGCGCACCTTCGCGAGGAACCGCTCGTGGAAGCGGGTCTCGCCCGAGACCTCGGGGTGGAAGGCGGTTCCGAGCAGATTGCCCTGCTCGACGGCGACGATGCGCCCGTCGGCGAGAGCGCCGATCGCGGTGGCCTTCTCCCCCACCGAGCTGACGATCGGAGCGCGGATGAACGCGGCGTGCACGGGGCCGCCGACGAACCCGTCGATCTCGAGGTCGGTCTCGAATGACTCGGTCTGCCCGCCGAAGGCGTTGCGCGCGACCACCGCGTCGAGACCCCCGAACGTCTCCTGACCGTCGATGGCGCCGGTGATGCGGTCGGCGAGCAGGATCAGCCCGGCGCACGTGCCGTAGACAGGCATGCCGCCGGCGATTGCGGAGCGGATCGGATGCTGCATGCCGAACGCTCGCGAGAGCTTGTCGATCACGCTCGACTCCCCGCCGGGGAGCACCAGCCCGTCCACGCCCGCGAGCTCGTCAGGGCGTCGGACGGGCGCAGCATCCGCCCCCAGCCGCGCCAGCATCGCGAGATGCTCGCGGACGTCGCCCTGCAGGGCGAGCACGCCGACGCGGGGACGACCCGCCACGGTTACCAGCCGCGCTCGGAGAGGCGGTGGGGAGCGGGAAGGTCGGCGACGTTGATGCCCACCATCGCCTCGCCGAGTCCGCGCGATGCCTCGGCGATCACTCCCGCGTCGTCGAAGAAGGTCGTCGCCTTCACGATCGCCGCGGCACGCTCGGCCGGGTTGCCCGACTTGAAGATGCCCGAGCCGACGAAGACGCCGTCGGCGCCCAGCTGCATCATGAGGGCCGCGTCGGCGGGCGTCGCGACGCCGCCGGCGGTGAACAGCACGACCGGGAGCTTGCCGGTCTGCGCGATCTCGGCGACCAGCTCGTAGGGCGCCTGCAGCTCTTTCGCAGCGACGTAGAGCTCGTCCTTCGTGCGCGAGCGCAGGGCGTTGATCTCGCCCTGGATCGTTCGGATGTGCTTCGTCGCCTCCGACACGTCGCCGGTACCGGCCTCGCCCTTCGAACGGATCATCGCCGCGCCCTCGGTGATGCGACGCAGCGCCTCGCCGAGGTTGGTCGCACCGCAGACGAACGGGACGGTGAAGCCCCACTTGTCGATGTGGTTGACGTAGTCGGCGGGCGAGAGAACCTCGGACTCGTCGATGTAGTCGACACCCAGCTCTTGGAGCACCTGCGCCTCGACGAAGTGGCCGATGCGGGCCTTGGCCATGACCGGGATCGAGACCGACGCGATGATCTGGTCGATGAGATCGGGATCGCTCATGCGGGCGACGCCGCCCTGCGCGCGGATGTCGGCGGGAACGCGCTCGAGCGCCATGACCGCGACCGCTCCGGCGTCTTCGGCGATCTTTGCCTGGTCGGCGGTGACGACGTCCATGATCACGCCGCCCTTGAGCATCTCGGCCAGCCCCCTTTTCACGCGGGTGGAGCCGGTGGATGCTGCGGAAGTCTGGTCGGTGCCTTCGGGGGCGTCGCTGAGGGTCATGACGGCCAAGTGTATTGCGTTGGACGACTGGTCTCGGCCGCATGACGTCCCGCACGGTGGGAGGATCGAGAGCGTGAAGATCCTCTCCATCCAGTCGGCGGTCGCGTACGGCCACGTCGGCAACTCCGCGGCCGTGTTCCCCCTCCAGCGCATCGGCGTCGAGGTGCTGCCGGTCTACACGGTGAACTTCTCGAACCACACCGGGTACGGCGCCTGGCGTGGGCCGCTCATCAGCCCCGACGACGTGCGCGACGTCATCGCCGGCATCGAGGAGCGCGGCGTGTTCGGTTCGATCGACGTGGTGCTGTCGGGTTACCAGGGCGGTGAGGGCATCGGCGACGTGATCATCGACGCGGTAGCGCGCGTGAAGGCGGCGAACCCGTCCGCGATCTACGCCTGCGACCCCGTGATGGGCAACGCCAAGTCGGGATGCTTCGTCGCCCCCGCGATCCCGGAGCTCCTGCGCGAGCGCGTGGTTCCCGTCGCCGACATCATCACCCCGAACCAGTTCGAGCTCGGCTTCCTCACCGGGACCGACCCGCACACCCTCGACGAGACGCTCGCGTCGGCCGACGCCGTGCGCGCGACGGGACCGCGGACCGTGCTCGTCACGAGCGTGGAGCGTCCCGACCGCGAGGAGGGCACGATCGAGATGCTCGTCGTCGACGACGCGGGCGCATGGATCGTGCAGACCCCTCTGCTCCCGATGAAGGCGAACGGCTCGGGCGACGTGACGGCGGCGCTCTTCACGGCGCACTACCGGCGCAGCGGGGACGCCGCCGACGCCCTCGCCCGCACGACGTCGAGCGTGTTCGACCTCCTCGAGCGCACCCACCTGTCGGGCGAGCGCGAACTGCAGCTCGTCGAGTCGCAGGAGGCCTACGCCCACCCGCGCCTGCAGTTCGCCGTGCGTCAGGTGCGCTGAGGCGCGGCGGAGCGGGTCGAACCCTCCTCGGGCCACGCGTTCGCGACGGCGTCCCGCACCTCGCCGAGCAGCTGGGGCAGCGCCTTCGTGCGCGCGATGATCGGGAAGAAGTTGGCGTCGGTCGCCCAGCGCGGCACCACGTGCTGGTGCAGGTGGCCGTCGACGCCCGCGCCGGCGACCGCACCCTGGTTCATCCCCAGGTTGAACCCGTCGCATCGCGACACGTCGCGGAGCACCCGCATGGCGGTCTGCGTGAGCGAACCGATCTCGGCGACCTCCTCGGGGGTCGCCAGGTCGTACGTGGGGATGTGCCGATACGGGCAGACGAGCAGGTGTCCCGAGTTGTACGGGAACAGATTGAGCAGCACGTAAGCGGTTCGCCCTCGCGCGACGATCAGACCGTCTTCGTCGGACTTGTGGGGCGCCGCGCAGAACGGGCATTCGTCGCGCAGCGGCTGCGGCCCCGCCTGGATATAGGCCATCCGGTGGGGCGTCCACAGCCGTTGGAACTCGTCGGGCACACCGGCGAACCCGGCCGCCGACTCGAGCCCGTCGATCGGGCGCGGTGCCTGAGCGCCCGGGGTCGCAGCATCCGTCATCTCCGGCGCCCGCTCACGCCAGGTCGTCCGCGGAATCGACGAGAGTCTTCGCGTCGATGGACGAATGGATGCGGCGGATGGCCTCGTCGACGGGGATGCCGTTCAGCTGCGTGCCGTCACGGAAGCGGAACGAGACCGTGCCGCCCGCGCGGTCCTGCTCGCCGGCGATGAGCTGCAGCGGCACCTTCTGCGTGGTGTGCGTGCGGATCTTCTTCTGCATCCGCTCGTCGCTCGTGTCGAGCTCGGCGCGCACCCCGTCTTCGCGCAGGCGCGTGACGATCTCGCCGAGGTAGTCGGCGTATTCCTCGGCCACCGGGATGCCGATCACCTGGAGCGGCGCGAGCCACACCGGGAACGCACCGGCGTAGTGCTCGAGGAGGATCGCGAAGAACCGCTCAATGGAGCCGAACAGGGCGCGATGGATCATGATCGGGCGCTTCTTCTGCCCGTCGCGGTCGGTGAACTCGAGCTCGAACCGCTCGGGCAGGTTCACATCGACCTGCACCGTGGACAGCTGCCAGGTGCGACCGATCGCGTCCTTCGTCTTCAGGTCGATCTTCGGGCCGTAGAACGCGGCCTCTCCCGGAACCTCGGTCACCTTGAGGCCGCTGGCGTGCGCGACGTTGCGGAGGGCGTTCGTGGAGTACTCCCAGAAGTCGTCGCTTCCGATCCACTTCGACTTCTCGTCGTCGCGCATGGAGAGCTCGAGCTCGAAGTCTTCGAGCCCGAAGTCGCGCAGCATCGAGATGACGAACTCGAGCACGCGGGTCGTCTCCTCCTCGAGCTGCTCGGGGGTGACGAACAGGTGGGAGTCGTCCTGTGTGAAGCCGCGCACGCGAGTGAGGCCGTGCAGCGCGCCCGACAGCTCGTTGCGGTAGACGGTGCCGTTCTCGGCGAGACGCATCGGCAGGTCGCGGTAGCTCCGCGCGCGCTCCTTGTAGATCAGGATGTGCATCGGGCAGTTCATGGGCTTCAGGTAGTAGTCCTGGCCCTCCTTGGTGACGTGCCCGTCGGCGTCGCGCTCCTCGTCCATGACGATGGGCGGGAACATTCCGTCTTTGTAGGTCACAAGGTGGTTCGACGTGAGGAAGAGGTCTTCCTTCGAGATGTGGGGCGTATAGACGTAGGTGTAGCCGGCGGCACGGTGACGCCGCAGCGCGTGCTGCTCCATCTCCTGGCGCACGACGCCGCCGCGGGGATGCCAGACCGACAGACCCGAACCGATCTCCTCGGGGAACGAGAACAGGTCGAGCTCTTTGCCCAGCTTGCGGTGGTCGCGCTTGGCGGCCTCGGCGAGGCGCTCCTCGTAGGCGCGCAGCTCGTCTTTCGTCGGCCAGGCCGTTCCGTAGATGCGCTGAAGCTGCGGGTTCTTCTCGCTGCCTCGCCAGTAGGCGCCGGCGATGCGCGTGAGCGCCCAGCCGTTGCCGATCATGCGGGTGCTGGGCACGTGGGGCCCGCGGCAGAGGTCTTTCCAGACCGTCTCGCCGTCACGGTTGACGTTGTCGTAGATGGTGAGTTCGCCCGCCCCCACCTCGACGCTCGCGCCTTCCACCTTGCTGGCGGCGCTCGTCGCCGCCTCGGTCCCTGAGCCTGTCGAAGGGCCTTTCAGGCCGATCAGCTCCAGCTTGAACGGTTCGTCGGCGAGCTCGGCGCGCGCCTCCTCGTCGGTCACGACGCGACGCACGAAGCGCTGGCCCTCGCGGACGATGCGCTCCATCTCCTTCTTGATGGCCTTCAGGTCTTCGGGGGTGAAGGGCTCGTCGACGCCGAAGTCGTAATAGAAGCCGTCCGTGACCGGGGGCCCGATGCCGAGGTTCGCCTGCGGGTTGATCCGTTGCACCGCCTGCGCGAGGACGTGGGCGGCGGAGTGGCGGAGGATGTTCAGTCCGTCGGGGCTGTCGATGCCGACCGGCTCGACAGCATCCGTCTGCTCGACCTTTGTCGCGAGGTCTCGCAGCTCGCCGTTGACGCGGAGCGCGACGACGGAGCGGTCGGGGAACAGGGTGAATCCGTCGGCGGGATAGGACACGTCAACGGGCAGGGCGGCGTCGGTCACGAAAGGTCTCCAAAGTGGCTCGGCATCCAGGCTATCGCCGTGGAGCGATCCTGCTGCGCGGCAGAGGATGATGGATGCCGTGAAGCTCGCGGTGATCGGCATCGTTCTGCTCGTTGCCGGGGGCGTCGGGCTGCTCACGGGCGTCCTCACGACCGACGATGCACTGACCATCGCCGATCGTGTCTGGCCCATCCTCCTGTTCGTCGTGGCGGTGACGATCGTCGCCGAACTCGCGTCGTCGGCCGGCGTCTTCGACGCGGTCGCCGCGGTGCTCGCGCGGGTCGCCCGCGGCCGCGCGCGGGTGCTCTGGGCCCTGACCGTCGTGCTCGCCGTGTTCGTGACGGCCTTCTTGTCGCTCGACACGACCGCCGTGCTCCTGACACCCGTGGTCATCGCCCTCGCTCGCCGGCACCGTCTCGACCCCGTTCCGTTCGTCTTCGTCACCGTGGTGCTCGCGAACACCGCGTCACTCGCCCTGCCCGTGTCGAACCTCACGAACCTGCTCGCGGCCGACGTCCTCGGCACTCACGATCCCCTGCCGTTCCTCGCCCTCGTCGGCGCGTCGGCGCTGGTCGCCGCCCTCGTCTCCATCGCGGTGCTCGCCGTGGTGTTCCTCCGCCGTGTGCCGGCGCGATTCTCGGAGGCACCTCCGCTTCGCACCGTCGATCGTCCACTGCTCGTCGTCTCGGCGGTCGTGACGGCGCTGCTGCTGCCCGCGCTCGTGATCGGGCTCCCCCCGTGGATCCCGGCGACGGTGGCGGCCGTCGTGCTCGTGATCGTGTTCTCGGTGCGAGCTCGACGGACGCTGCGGTTGCAGATGGTGCCGTGGCAGCTCGTCGTCTTCGCCTCGGGCCTCTTCCTCGCGGTCGGGGTGCTCGAGGGGCTCGGCTCGCAGGCCCTCCTGGCGAACGTCGTGGGCAGCGGCGAAGATCTCTTCTCGCTCTGGCAGGTGGCCGGCGTCGGCGCGCTCGCGGCCAACATCGGCAACAACCTCCCCGCCTACCTCGCCCTCGAGTCGACGGCAGGCTCTCCCGCCCGACTCGCCGCCCTGCTCATCGGCGTCAACGCCGGTCCGCTGATCACGCCCTGGGCCTCCCTTGCCACGCTGCTGTGGCACGACCGCTTGCGCTCTCAGGGCGTCGAGATCTCGTGGCGGCGCTTCATTCTCCTCGGGTGCCTCATCGGCCCGCTGACGGTCGCCGCAGCCGTCGTGCCGCTCGCGCTGCGCGGGTAGGGCGGGGAGCCCCCGAGCAGCGCGCGCAGCAGCCGAGCCAGCGGCTCATCCCACCCAGACGATGTTGCGCAGCGCCTCTCGTGTCTCGGCGAAGCGGATCGACCGGTCGGTGACGAAGAACACGGCCCCTGGTCCGTCGGAGTACGTCGCGCTCAGGTAGGTGCCGCCCTCACCGGTCGAGACCTCGAAGGGCTCTCGCGCCTGCAGCTCGTCGATCACCTCCGCGGCCCGGCCCGGCTCCAGCGGGCCCCAGGAATACACGTAGGTCGCCTGTTGCCCCGGTGCGCCGTCCGGACCCCACGGGCAGGAGATGCCACCCTCGACATCGACACCGTGGGCGGTGAGGAACGGCTTGGGCAGCGGGGCGAGACCCTCCACGCGATATTGGGCGGCGACGGCCGCGTCGATCATGGTGTCGCAGGTCACGGCCGCGCCGGACGTCGGCGGCGCCGTGTCGCCGGGCGACGACGACGCGCTCGGCGACGGGGACGGCGCGGTGCTGGCCGACGGCACCGCGGCGCTCGCGGTGGTCTCGGGTACCTCGGGCGATGCGGCTTCGATGCCCGTGCATCCGACGAGCATCAGTGCTCCCAGGGCGATCGGCGCGACTCGCAAAGACCTCATGCGGCAACAGTACGGACTCGGCGGGTGAAGGCCCTGCTTCGCCGGTGCGGCAGCAGAGCGGTGTCTGCGACACCCCCGGGGTCGGCTGCACGGCGTCCAACAATGTTTCGGGTCTTCCCCCCTACCCCCGAGTCCGGGGCGGTGGGACGCTCGAGTTCCCCGTTGCTTCGGCGCGGAACACGAAAGGCCTCCTCGAATCCGCCATCCCCCGACGGATTCGAGGAGGTCGTCTTCATGAGGTGGACCCGCCGGGTGCGAAGGGGCCGCGGCCCGACGGGTCCTTCAATGATTCGGAGAGGGCGCCGAACCGGATGTCGAGTGCGTACTCGCGACGCGGGCGAGCGGGGTATGTCGGTCCGCCCACGCTCCCCCCGGGCGGAGCGGACCGACAAATGAACAATGGCCTTATCGCAAGCCCCACGCTGGCGGCCCCCTCCACTGTTCGTCCGAGATAGCCCCGTCGCATACCTCGGGCTTCCCCCGACTTCGACCCTAACGGCGTGCGTTGGACATGTCCAACACGCGCCACGATCGTGCCGCGGGCGGCGCAGCTCAGGCGTAGGAGGCTCTGAGAAAGCGGGCGGTGGATGTGATGTAGGCGGCAGGCCCGGTATTCCACCCGGTCGTGTGGCCGCCGTCAGACGAAACCAGACGGGCGCGGGGTGCGCGCTCCACGAAGGTCCTGGAGTCCGTGAGGGGCACAGAGTCGTCGCGTGATCCGTGATGGATGAGCACGGGCTGGGTGATGAGCTCGGCATGGCGCACCCAGTTCAGCCGGTCGAGATCCACCGGTGACGACAGCCCCACGGCCTGAGCGCGTCGACGACCCTCGAGCCAAGGGATGGCGAGACGGGCGAGTCTGGGCGGAAGGTTCGCGCGCGCGACATTCGCCTCGAGCACACTCCTCCAGTCGAGCACGGGAGAATCGAGTACCAGGCGGTCGATCCGAGAACCCCAGGTGGCGCTGTCGGCAAGCTGCAAGGCGATCTGCGCGCCCATCGACCACCCGAAGAGTACGAACCTCTCCTCCCCTGTCACCGACAGCGCCTCGAGCACATCTGCGACGTCGTCCACCTCCGTCGCGCCGAGGTGGTGCCGCCCACCGCCCACCGTCGGACCCTCCAGGGTGTTGCGGTAGGCGGGAACGACAGACGGAATCCCCTCATCCGAGGCGATGTCGACGCTACGCAGGGCGCCCGCTCGGGTCGACCCGAGCCCGAAGATGTGGACGGCCCATCGCGGATGCTCGGCTCCCGGTGCGCTGCCGAAGTACCACGTGGGCACGTTGCCTCCCCGCGTGGGGACCGCGTGGTCGACGTGGGTGCGCCCTTCGGATGCGGGGTCGACCGCGACGATGCCGCTCCACGCCGCGCGCATGCCTCCCGACAGAGGGCTGCCGTGCCCGTCGATACGCCATGTCACGGTCTGTCCGTTGCGTCTCGGGACGCCCGAGACGCGCAGGTGCTCACCGTTGTCGAGGAAGACGCCCCACTCCCCCGCCCGCGTGGTCGATTCCGTGGCCGGCACCGTGATGTGGCCGGGCGCCGATGGCATGACGGTCAGAGGGTGACGCCGAGGACGCGCCGGCGCGGTGAGACGCCGCGCGATCGTGAATCCGAGGCTCACATCGCGCCGGCGCCGAGCCGGTCCTCCGCCTCGGCGAGCAGTCGGCGGTCGTCGACGGTGAGGGCGAAGTGATTGCGGCCGTCCATGGCGGCGTCGCGGATCTCCACGATGCGGCGGTGGAGCCGATGTGTCGAGTCCACCTCGGCGGTCTCGAGGTGGAGTGACGCTCGAGCCTCGATCGCCTCCTGCCAGAGCGGGGTGATGCGGTCGAGGTACCGCCGCACATCGCGCTCTCGTCGCGATTGCCCCGCCCATCGGGCGATCGGCGCCGACGCCAGCCCGGCGGTGAGGAAGAGGAAGGTGCCGACCTGAAGGGTGTAGTAGGCGGGGCGCCACGGCTCGGCCGCGGGGAGCCCGCCGATGAGTTGAGCGGTGCTCATGCCGATGACGGTCACGGACAGCGCCATCGTGCAGAGCGACCCGACGAGCAGGAGCGCGCCCGCGACCCGCTCTCTCGTCAGGGTGCTGTGGCGGATGGCCGCCACAGCGGTCAGGAGCAGCGCGCTGAAGACGACCAGGAAGTAGACGTACTGCGCGCAGGAGTAGACCGCGGCCGCCGGGTAGTCGCCGTATTCGCGCATGAAGCTCTCGCTGGTTCCGCCTCGATGCGGCACGAGGAAGAACGCGACCGTGGTGACGACGATGGCGGCCCACAGCACGATCAGCGCGGGGATGCCGCGAAGATATCGCGGCGCGCCAGCGCGGGAGATCCCCTGGGCGAGGAAATGCACGCCGACCATGAGGATGATGGCGCTGAAGAGGTGCACGATGTCGCGGGCGCCGAACCATCCGTCGACGAGCACGTAGAGGTCGTCGTCGTTGAGCATCATGGTGACGGCGATGGTGACGGCCGCGTACAGCACCGACCGTTCTTTCCGGGCGCGACGAAAGACGACGAGGACGACGACGAGCGCCCACATGAGGGCGCTGACGGTGAGTTCGACCATCAGCCGAAGATCTCCGAGAACCGCGACACGGGCTGGCTGCGAATGTACGTGGCGATGACGTCGGCGAGGCGTTCGGCGCGTCGCTCGTATTCGTCGTTGATGCTGTCTCGGGCGAGCGCCTTGATGACGGTGGCGGGCTCCATGTCGGGGAGGACGCTTCTCGTGACGTACTCGGCCTTGTCGTCGACCCGGTCGTGAAGGAGCAGCATGTGCGCGAGTTCGTGAAGGATGAACTGCTCGCGGTGCAGCCTCGACTCGCTGGGGGCGTGGAGGATGATGTCGAGGTCGTCGGTGGCGAGCCAGAGACCGCAGAGCGCGCCGTCGCTGTCGGAGAGCGCGGGGAGTTCGTCGATCCGCAACGGTCTGGCTCTGGCGACCTGGACGCGGTGCGTCAGCTCGGCGAGTGTGATGCCCGGCTCGATGTCGACGGGCAGGTGCGGTCGGCCTTCTTCGATCCAAGCTCGCATGGGATGTCCTCAGCTCTGCGGTCCGGGGACGCGCGCTGCTTCCTTATCCAGGTAGGTGGTGATGGCGCTCAGGGTCTCCGGTGACAGGTCTCCGAGCGTCCGTGCGGCGAAAGAGCGCACCTTGGCCGCGCGCATCGCACGCACGAGATCGAGCTGTGCGGTGATCGGCTCGGGGGTCCCGGCCTCTCCGCGGAGATATCCGTGGGGCGTGTCGAAGAAGTCGGACAGCGCATCCAACAACGCCACGTCGTCGATGCGGCGGTGCCCGTTGAGGATGTACGACCACCGCGACCGGCTCAGAGTGACGCCGCGCCCGGAGAGGTAGTCGGAGATGGCGGTGAAGGTGACCTCTTCCCCGGTGCGCGCCTCGACGACATCCATGAGCGTGCGCAGTCGGTTGGCGAGCAGCTCGGTCGCAGACTGATGCTGCTCCTCAGGTTCCTTCACCGACACGGGCCCAGCGTACCCGCCGCTCACCGCTGCTTTCCTGACATCGACCGGCTATGCGGGTGCGTCGCCGCGAACACGGACCGCGGAAACACCCGCCGGCACACACCGTACGCGGGTCACACCGGCACTGATCCGAGGCCTCCTAGCGGCCTCGGGCTCTCAATCGGGTGCCTCATAGACAATCGACGGGCGTCGTTGATGCTGCGCTCGATGAAGTCGTAAGCAAGCGACTGCTCTGTTCGGAACGACGCGGCACGGGTCGCTTGCCCGGGCCAGGCGCGATAGTGCACCAAAACATCAGAGATGCTAGCGCCGCGGCTGATTTCACCGAGGCGTAGTGCGAGAAAAAGATCCTCGCAGGCGCCGAGAGCGGGCCAGCCGCCAATCTGAGTGATCAGACTGGTTCGTAGGACGAGAGTGTTCGCGTGAAATTGCATGGGCGCTGACCACTCGGCTGCAACTTGCCCCGGTTCCCAGGCTCGGTCGCCGTGCCAGTGGAAGGTGCGCTCGCCAGTCGTGAGAAGTCGATTGCATGCGATCCAACCCAGGTCTGCCTCCGACTCCAGCAGCGCAACCGCACGTTCGAGCCCCGAGGGGTCGATCTCATCGTCAGAATCCAACGGAATGACCACAGAGCCTGCAGACGCGCCAAGTCCATAGTTTCGAGCGGCGGATACTCCACGCTGGTGAGGGACCCGCAAAACGGTGTCAGCAACGGAGGGTGCCAAAGCCTCTCCGGGGCCGTCGAAAACGAGCACCCATTCGATGTCCAGGGCAGGAAGCGCATCTTTTGCTCGCTGAACGCTGTTCGCGCATGCTTCGAGATGATCGGCCTTCGACGGCAGACAAGGGGTGAGTACTGTGACCGTCGTCACTCTGATGGCTCACTGATCGTCGTCCTGGGGGTGTAGAGGCCGTTGGCGCTGGGAAGACCCACGGCGTCGAGAGCGTCGTGAAGGATGTCCGGCGGCAGATCCAGTGGGCGCCCGAAAGGGGCCGATCCGTACCCTGTGTACGGCGCTAGCATTCTGCGCGCTGTAGCTAAATCCAGGAAGACCGCGACCACTTCGACCAACTGGTCATGAGTAAGGGTTACACCGCCCTCATTGATGGCCCGCTGGCGTGCCATTCTCAGTTGGCGGAAGCGTCTGAGGGATCCGAATGAGCGGCGGAGAGTTTCCGCGTTGACGTTGGCAGCGAGACGGCGGCGGTCATCTTCTTCAAGTGTCTGTTCGCAGTCGAGCTCCGCCGTCCACCATTCCCGGCGGGTAATGGCCTGGTGCAGTGCTTCCATGTCACCCGATATCTGGTCGCGCACCAATCTTGCGGAAGCTGTCGTGACTGCCTCGCGCTCAGCGCGTCCGCGACGCAGCTCGATCAGTAGGAAGACGGACTGAGCGAGAACCGCCACAATCGCCGCCAGTGCGACTGCCATTCCTTCGTCCATGGCCCCCCCGGGTCGTCAAGTCAGTGAGAGGTTAGCGCAGGATCCGTCAGCGGATACGCATGCGCGGGTTCGCGAGGGAGTCGTTGCTTCTCGTCGATCAGGATCACGTTCTACACATGAGAATTTTCGAGCGCACTATTGCCGGAGCGTATTGCCCAGATATTGCGCGGCCGTCTGGAGACACGAAAAAACCCCCGGTTTCCCGGGGGTTTGTCTGTGCGCGATACTGGGATCGAACCAGTGACCTCTTCCGTGTCAGGGAAGCGCGCTACCGCTGCGCCAATCGCGCCCAAATGGGCTATTCAGTTGTCGTCGAGGTGGCGACGGGATTCGAACCCGTGTAAACGGCTTTGCAGGCCGGTGCCTAGCCGCTCGGCCACGCCACCGCGTGGGGTTCGGCCCACGTGTCGTGGTCGCCACCCGGATCACTCCGTATGACGACCTCGCACTCGAGCGGATGACGAGATTCGAACTCGCGACCCTCACCTTGGCAAGGTGATGCGCTACCACTGCGCTACATCCGCGTGTCCCTGGTTGCCCCGGGCACTCGTACGACTTTAGCCCATTCCGAGCGCAGCGACAAACCGAGACGCCATCCGCGTGTCGAGCCCTCCGGCGTCCGTGGAAGGCTCGAGGATCGGGTACGATCGATGATGCCCTTCGGGGCGTCAGGGCGATTGGCGCAGCTGGTAGCGCGCTTCCTTCACACGGAAGAGGTCGTGGGTTCAAGTCCCGCATCGCCCACCAGAAGAGGCCCGGAATCATGCGGAAGTCGCGTGGTCCGGGCCTTTCTCTTTGCCCGTTCAGTCCGGTTGTGTGCGCAATGCGTGGGACGGTGTCCTGGGGGTCGTCGCCGCGACCCCGGTCGGCGTGCACATGGTCGTCAGGAGCGCTCCGATCGCCGCGTCATCGAGAGTGATGCCGGGAACGCGGCAGCGGCCGGACACCATCACCCGTCCCCAGAGACGAGAAGCGCCCTCCCCGTAGTCGCGGACCGAAGGTCATTGTGCCCGCTACCCGATCCCATACGGACACCGGCCGCGACGCCCGATTCGGAGCTGACAACCTCGTCCCGCTTATCGTCGATTCTCGTTAGGCCTCGCCGTGAGCTACGAGTCCTTCGAGCCACTCCTGGTGATAGACCGCGAGGTTTTTTCGCAGCCGGGCGGCCAGCATCGTTGGAATTGGGCCTACCTGCACTTCTTCGGTCACGATTCGGCAGCCGCCGTCCGCGGTCGGGTGGAGCACCCAGCGGTGGTATCCCCGCGAACCGCGGGCGGTGCCTCTCCACGCGAGCGCTCGATGGGGAACAAGTTCGGTCACCGTGGTGGTGACCCGCACGCCGAGGGTCTTCCAGCTGAATGTTGCACCGAGGAAGAGGTCTTCTCCAGGCCCGATCCCCCTCACATCGCTGGCGTGGGCGTACCACTCCGGCCATTCAGCAGCCCGAATCAGTGCCGGCCAGAGGTCGGGTGCCGGGCGCGCCGTGACGATTTCGTTGTGCGCAAAAACCGGGGCGCGGTCGGGATGGAATTCAGGCGGCCAGTTGAGAAGTTCGGACATCCGGTCGTTCCGTTCGTTGACGCGCGAGCCGCTCCAATAACGCAAGGAGTCTTGCGATAAGTGTGACGATAGTTCGCCGTTGTGCTTATCGCAACTTGACCTGCGTAGTATCGAGAACATGCCGACCGAGCAAAGCCCGCCGCGCCGCCGTGGCGAAGCAGTCCGCAGAGCGGTCCTCGACGCGACTGCAGCTGAACTGACCACCGCCGGTGTGGACCATGTGACTATCGCCGCGGTTGCCGCACGGGCGGGCGTGCACGAGACGTCGATTTATCGCAGGTGGGTGACGAAGGAAGCGCTGCTACTCGAGACGGCCCAGGAGCAGACCGCGGACGGCGTCCCCGAACCTGACACCGGTTCGCTCCACGGCGACCTCGCGGCCCTGGCCCAGTCGCTAGACGCCTTTTTGCGGTCACCGATCGGCGGCGCCCTGCTACGCATCGCACTGACTGCCGCCACTGCGGATGGTGCAACGGCGCGCGCGAAATTCTGGCTCCACCGTCTCGGTGACAACAGCGTGATGCTCGAGCGAGCAGCGTCCCGAGACGAGATTCGACCGTCGACAAATCCTGAGCTGCTCATGCAAGCCCTGGTCGGATCGGTCCATCTTGGCGTGATCTTCGGCGGCCCCCCTCTCGACGACGGGCGCGCAAAAGAGCTCGCCGACCTTTTGCTGACCGGGGCGAGTTTCGCCAGCTCGTGTTAGCAGAGTTCGTCGTTGGCCGACGACACCCCCGTTCGCCGGGGGTTTGCTCGGTCCGCGGGCGCTGACGGGGCCGCTGCCTCCGCAGCATCCATCCGACGGTGAGACACCCGTTGCGGCCGAGAAACACCGCCAGGCGTGGTGTTTCGGCCGCAGGGTGTGTTTCGAGGTCAGGGACCGCGGTCAGCGCGCGGAGATGCGCCAGCCGTAGCGCTGGCGCAGGGCCGCGGCGACGACGGCGAAACGATCATGCGGAAGGGCGGATGCTTCGCGGCGCAGGCCGCGCACGTGAACGCTGTAGAGCTGCTCGATGTCCACCCACGAGGGGCGCCGCTGCGGGTCCCACTCCCCCGCTCCGAGCGGCACGAAGTCGCGTGAGCCCTGGTGCGGGGTGCTCGTGAGGCGCACGGCGTACACGTGCTCGGCGTCCTGCTGCGCGATCACCAGGACGGGGCGGTCCTTGCCGCGTCCGTCGTTCTCCTCGTACGGCACCCAGGTCCACACGATCTCGCCGGCGTCCGCGTCGCCGTCGCGCATGGGCGCGTACGCGATCGTCAGTCCTCGGGCCGACGGCGGCTGCACCGCCCTCGTGGCGGTCAGTCCCGACCGCCCGGGGCTGTCGACGCCGGTCACGCGGGCGGAGCTCGAGACGGGCGCACCCCCGCTCGGGCGCAGGGCGCGGGCGAGAACGGAACCGAGGCGGCGGAGGAAACTCACCCCGCCACCCTAGACCGGCGGGAAAACACGGACGGCGCCGCAGGCCGAAGCCCGCCACGCCGTCCGTGGTGTGTCGTGATCAGGGGGTGGTCTCGATGAGGGCGTAGCCCTCCTCACCGTGCACGGTGGTGTCGATCCCGGCGATCTCGTCTTCGTTCTTGACGCGGAAGCCGATGGTCTTCTCGATCGCGAAGCCGATGATGAAGGCGACGACGAAGGAGTAGATCAGCACGCCGAGTGCGGCGATGACCTGAACGACCAGCTGGTCGGTGTTGCCGCCGACGAACAGGCCGGTCTCGGTGGCGAAGAAGCCGAGGTAGATGGTTCCGATGAGGCCGCCGACGAGGTGGATGCCGACCACGTCGAGCGAGTCGTCGAAGCCCCACTTCCACTTGAGCTCGATGGCGAGGGCGCAGACGGCACCGGTGAGGATACCGAGCAGCAGAGCCCAGCCGGGGGTCAGGTTCGCGCACGCGGGGGTGATCGCGACCAGACCGGCGACGGCACCGGATGCGGCGCCGACCGACGTGGCCTTGCCGTCCTTGAGCTTCTCGACGATGAGCCAACCGATGATGGCGGCCGCGGTCGTACCGATCGTGTTGACGATGATGAGGCCGACCGAGGAGTCCTCGGTGCCCAGCAGGCCGAACGTGCCCTCAGCACCGGCGTTGAAGCCGAACCAGCCGAACCACAGGATGGCGGCGCCGAGCATGACCAGCGGCACGTTGTGGGGCTTGTGGACGCCCTTCTGGAAGAGCACCCGGCGTCCGAGGACGAGCGAGAGGGCGAGAGCGGCGGCACCGGCGTTGATGTGCACCGCGGTTCCACCGGCGTAGTCGATCACGCTGACGTCGAAACCGAAGGTCTCACCGAGGCCCATGATCCAGCCGCCGCCCCAGACCCAGGCTGCGACGGGGAAGTAGACCACGGTGGCCCAGATGCCGGCGAAGATCATCCAGGCGCCGAACTTAGCGCGGTCGGCGATCGCACCCGAGATGAGCGCGACGGTGATGATCGCGAACGTCGCGCCGTAGGCGGCTCCGACGAGGGCGTTGTCATCGAGCGAGGCCATACCGAGGTCGGCGAAGGGGTTTCCTGCGAAAGCCCAGGTGCTGTCGACGGCGCTCATGTTGAAGCCGTACAGGATCCAGAGCACGCTGATCAGTCCGAGCGCGCCGAAGCTCATCATCATCATGCTGACGACGCTCTTGGCCTTGACCAGACCGCCGTAGAAGAACGCCACACCGGGCGTCATAAAGAGCACGAGCGCCGTTGCGGCGACGGCCCAGGCGAGATTTCCGCTGTCCATGAGGTTCCTCATCTGTGTGTCGTGTTACTGAGGACCCGCGGCATGCGCTGTGTCGGGTAGCGATCTCGCGGGGTGTCAACAGTTTCGCGACGCGCGGTTTCCAACGTCGGCGGGGTCGTGTTTCGCGGGCGTTACAAGACCCTGGCTCGTGTAAACATCGCGTTTCGCGCGGCCGCGAGATCTCAACGAAAGCGATGCTCGCCCTGGCGTCAACGACGAAAGCGGCCTTCGCCCTGGCGTCAGGAGTGCGTGAGGGCGACGAGACGAGAGACCGCGCGCAGGTACTTCTTGCGGTACCCGCCGGCGAGCATGTCGTCGCCGAAGACAGAGCTCAGCGACTCCCCCGTGGCGCGGATGGGGATCTGCGCGTCGTAGGCGCGGTCGACGAAGGCGACGAGCCGAAGCGCGGCGGCCTGGTCGTAGAGCGTGTGAACGCCGCGCAGTCCGATCGCGTCCACCCCGTCGAGCAGCCGCAGATAGCGGGAGGGGTGCACGCGGGCCAGGTGGGAAACCAGGCCGTCGAACGCGTCGTCCGAGGCGATGCCCCGCAGCGAGGCCTCGTCGAGAGCCTCGGTGTACGCGGCATCCGTCCACACCTTCGCCTCGCCGTCGATCGCTCGCTGGCGGTAGTCGGTTCCGTCGATGCGGAGCGTTTCGAAGCTCGCCGACATGGCCTGGATCTCACGCAGGAAGTCCTGCGCGGCGAAACGCCCCTCGCCGAGCGCGTTGGGCGGTGTGTTCGAGGTGGCCGCGAGACGCGTGCCCG
Source organism: Microbacterium sp. Gd 4-13 (assembly GCF_003095395.1). Taxonomy (GTDB): domain Bacteria; phylum Actinomycetota; class Actinomycetes; order Actinomycetales; family Microbacteriaceae; genus Microbacterium. Next base: position 782,493 of record NZ_QEIJ01000001.1, on the reverse strand, counting down.
ACGTGACGAGCTCGCCGAGCAGTCGCGTCATCACCATGGTGTCGCCCGGATCGTCGAGCTCGAACTCGTCGATGCAGAGCAGGTCGGACCCGCGGAAGAGTTCGACGGTCTTCTGATACCCGAGCGCGCCGACGAGAGCGGTGTACTCGATGAACGAGCCGAAGTACTTCCGGCGGGCCGGCATCGCATGGAAGATCGCCGCCAACAGGTGCGTCTTGCCGACGCCGAACCCGCCGTCGAGGTAGACGCCGGGCTTGGTCTCGGGCTCCTTCTTCGCGCGGCGGAAGAACCCCCCGCGAGGGGCGGATGCTGAGGGCAGCGCGAACGCGCTGAGTCGCTCTTTCGCGTCCTCCTGTGAGGGATACGCGGCGTCGGCGCGGTAGGACTCGAAGGTCGCGCCGTCGAACTGCGGCGGCGGCACGAGCGAGGCGACCATGTCGGTCCCCGAGACCGCCGGGTCGCGGTCCGCGAGGTGGACGATGCCGGTGGTGGCGGATGCAGCGGTCATTCGGCCGTCCTGTGTCGCAGTCTTACGCAGTGAGTGCGCTGGTATCACGGCCCGCATAGGGTCGGAAGGGCGGTGTCCACCCTACGCCGTCGCACTGCAGCCCCGACTCCGAGGAGCCCTCCGTGACCATCGAATTCGACACCACATCGTCCAAGTTCGCCGAGTACTCCGAGCCCGGCCGACTCGTGACCGGGGAATGGCTCGAAGCCCGCCTCGGACAGCCCGGCCTGGTCGTCGTGGAGTCCGACGAAGACGTTCTGCTCTACGAGACCGGGCACATCCCCGGTTCCGTCAAGATCGACTGGCACACCGAGCTGAACGACCCCGTCGTCCGCGACTACGTCGACGGCGCGGGTTTCTCCGAGCTCCTGAGTCGCAAGGGCATCTCGCGCGACGACACCGTCGTCATCTACGGCGACAAGAACAACTGGTGGGCCGCCTACGCGCTGTGGGTGTTCTCGCTCTTCGGCCACGAAGACGTCCGACTGCTCGACGGCGGGCGTGACAAGTGGATCGGCGAGGGTCGTCCGATCACGACCGACGCAACCGCCGTGACGACCACCGACTACCCGGTCGTCGAGCGCGATGACAGCAAGATCCGCGCCTACAAGGAAGACGTGCTGTCGCACCTCGGCCACCCGCTGATCGACGTCCGTTCCCCCGAGGAGTACTCGGGAGAGCGCACGACCGCGCCCGCCTACCCCGACGAGGGAGCGCTGCGCGCAGGACACATCCCGACGGCGCAGAACGTGCCGTGGGCGAAGGCCGTTGCCGAAGACGGCGGATTCAAGTCGCGCGCAGAACTCGATGCGATCTACCGCGACGGCGCGGGGCTCACCGACGGCGAGCCGATCGTGGCCTACTGCCGTATCGGCGAACGGTCGAGTCACACCTGGTTCGTGCTGAAGCACCTGCTCGGGTTCGACGATGTGCGCAACTACGACGGGTCCTGGACCGAGTGGGGCAGCGCGGTGCGCGTGCCGATCGTGACGGGCGCCGAGCCCGGCTCCCGCTGACCGACGGCGGGACCGGCGGGCGGGTGCCCACCGGTCCCCGAGTCGCCTCGGGGACCGAGCCGGTCTCCCGACGGCGTGGAAGGATGACGAGGGTGACCGAGACTGCTTTGCCCGACACCCTCGCCGAAATCCGCGACGAGTTCCTGGAACTCGCCGAGCCCGAACGACTTCAGCTGCTTCTCGAGTATTCGCAGGAGCTGCCGGCGGTGCCGCCGGAGTACGACGGACACCCCGAGATGTGCGAGCGCGTCGTGGAATGCCAGTCGCCGGTCTACATCGTCGTCGACGTCGACGACGACGGCATCGTGGCGATGCACGCAACCGCTCCCGCCGAGGCGCCGACCACCCGCGGGTTCGCGAGCATCCTCGTCCAGGGCATCAGCGGCCTCACGGCCGACCAGGTTCTCGCCATCCCCGACGACTTCCCGCAGAGCATCGGGCTCATGCGCGCGGTCAGCCCGCTGCGCATCGCGGGGATGACCGGGATGCTGATGCGAGCGAAGCGCCAGGTGCGCGCGAAGCGCGGCTGATCATGCGCGTGTCGGAGGTGCTCCCGGCAACCGGGGTCTCCCACGATCCCGCCAGCTCGGAGGGCCGGGCGTGGCTCGAGTCCGTGTACGCCCGCGAGGACGCCGCGTACGTGCGGCTGAACATGATCACGAGCATCACCGGGGCCGCTGCCGGAGACGACGGCACGAGCGAGACGCTCACGAGCCGCATCGATCGCGCGATCCTCGGCATCATCCGCGCGCATGCCGACGCCGTCGTGGTCGGGGCGGCCACCGTGCGCGCCGAGGGCTACCTGCTTCCGCGGGCGACGCGACTCGCGGTCGTCACCGTCTCGGGAGACCTCAGCGGTCACCGTTTCGACGACGACGGCGCATCGATCCTCCTCGTCTGCCCGGCGGGAAGAGCGGATGCTGTGCGTGAACGCGCGGGTCTCGCTGCCGCGGAGGTCGTGGCCGTCGACGGCGACGATGATCTGCATCCGTCGGCGATCGTTTCCGCCCTCGCGCACCGGGGGTATCCCCGCATCGTCTGCGAGGGTGGGCCCACCCTCGCCGGGCGCTTCGCGTCGGCGGGAGTGATCGACGAGTACTGCGTGACGATCGCACCCGTGCTCGAACCAGCCGAGCACCCTTTCCTCCCGCTGACGGCGGGCGGCGCGCCCCGCACGGAGCCCGCGGGGTTGCTCGTCGACGACGCGGCGTTCAGCTACTTTCGGCTGCGGACTCGTTCGTGAGGCCCTGACTGCGGAGCCACTCGGTGATCGTGCGCGTCCAGCGGTCCTGGTCGTAGTTCCAGAGCTTCGTGTGACGCGCCACGGAGAAGGTCTCGAGGTGCACGAGGTCGGGGCGGGCTGCCGCCAGACCGTGGGAGGCGTCCGACGGCACGAAGCCGTCGTCGTCGCTGTGCAGGATGAGGATCGGATGGGTCAGTTCGCCCGCTCGCGCAACGCCGTCGAGCCGATCGAACGGGATCGCATGCCCCGCCCGCGTCACCGGTGTCGCCCAGTCGGAACCGAGTGCGCCGATGGCGAGGTTCGTCACGGGCGTCGGGAGGCGCAGCATCCGTCCCTGATAGTCGAGCACCACCCGCCAGTCCACGACGGGCGACTCGAGGATGAGGCCCGCGAGGAGTTCCTGGTGCGGCGATGACAGCTCGACCTGCAGGGCGACGGCTCCTCCCATCGACCAGCCCATGACGATCACCCGGCGGGCACCCGCGCGGCGTGCGTAGCCGATCGCGGCGTCGACGTCGCGCCACTCCGTGGCACCGAGCGCATAGGTTCCGGCCCGGCTACGGGGCGCCTCGCCGTCGTTGCGGTACGACACCAGAAGAGAGGTGATGCCGAGCGCGCGGAAGACAGGAACGGCGCGCAGCGCCTCTGCGCGGGTCGTCCCCCGGCCGTGCACCTGCACCACCCAGACGTCGGTCTCGACTTCGGCGGGGAACACCCACGCCGGGCACGGGCCGACGGAGCTGCCGATGAGTTCGCTCCGGTAGGGGACGTGGAGGTCATCGGGGCTGTCGAAGTACCAGCCGCTGAAGGCGGCGTCGGGGGCGAGCTGCTCCCCCGCGCCGACGTGGGTGAGCAGTTTGCGGGTGACCGACGTTGCGTCGGACGAGAGCACCTGGCCGAGCTTGACGTAGGACTTCGAGCCCGTGGTGAAGAGCCCGTACCGGCCGGGGAGCTCGGTGTCGGGCGTGCGCGCCAGCGTCACGGTCTGCGCCGGCGCATCCACGGCGACGATACGGGTGTCTGCCAGGCGCGGAGCGGGTGTGACCACGCGACGTGCGACGCGGATCGCGATCGCCGTGACGGCCGTCGCGACAGCTACGAGGGCGATCGCGAAGAGAACGATCGATGTGCGCAGAGCACCGGCGTACTGTCGGAAGCCGCCGTCGGGCGCGGCGTGCCTGGACGCGTTCATCTCGGCCTCACTCTAGTCTGTGCGGGTGACCGATGTTCGTCTTCCCGAGGCGTTGACGCCGTTCGCGCGGGCGGTCGACGAACTTCGTTCGACCTCGTTCCGTGACGATCTGCTCGTGCGCGAGATCCCCGCGCCGACAGGACTCGCCCCGGAGTCGCTGGCGCTCGCGGCTGATGTGCGACCCGATGTGGAGGGTGTGGACTCGCCCTATGGAATCGGTCGGTTCATCCTTCTGCACGACCCTGAGGAGCCCGATCCGTGGGGTGCGCCCTGGAGGATCGTCTGCTTCGCTCAGGCGCCGCTCGAGCCCGAGATCGGATCCGACGCGCTCCTTGCCGACGTCGCGTGGTCGTGGCTGGTCGACGCGCTGTCGTCGCGTGGCGCCGTCCACCACTCCGCGTCGGGTACGGCCACGAAGACTCTGTCCAAAGGATTCGGATCACTGGCGGCGCAGGGCGACGGGGCACAGATAGAGCTACGGGCATCATGGTCGCCCGAAGGACCTTTCGGACCGCACGTGGAGGCGTGGGCCGAACTCGTTTGCATGCTGGCAGGTCTCCCTCCGGGTACCGAGGGAATTGCTACGCTCGGAGCCCGGAGGGCAGCCCGTGACTGAATACGTCGTGATCGAAGACGACGACGCCCTCGCTGACGCGGCTGAGGCTCTTGCCTCGGCCGATGGACCCGTGGCGGTCGACGTGGAACGGGCGTCCGGCTTCCGCTACTCCCAGCGCGCCTATCTGATCCAGGTGTTCCGCCGGGGAGCCGGAGTCTTCCTGTTCGACCCCGCCACGATCGCGGATTTCACACTGCTGCAGGCCGCGATCGGCGATGCGGAATGGGTCTTCCACGCGGCCAGCCAAGATCTGCCGTCACTACGCGAGCGTTCGCTCGAGCCGTCGCGGATCTTCGACACAGAACTCGCGGCCCGAATCCTCGGTCATGAGCGCGTCGGTCTCGGCGCGGTCGTGGAGTCGACGCTCGGCATCACGCTCGCCAAGGCGCACTCCGCGGCCGACTGGTCGACGCGCCCCCTTCCCCAGTCGTGGCTGGAGTACGCCGCTCTCGATGTCGAGCATCTGGTCGACGTACGCGACGCACTGGCCGACCAGCTCGTCGAGCAGGAGAAGACCGAGATCGCGGCACAGGAGTTCGCCGCGGTCCTCGGGCGTCTGCCGAAGCCGCCGCGGGAGGACCCTTGGCGTCGCCTGAGCGGCTTGCACACCGTGCGAGGGCGTCGGTCGCTGGCCGTGGCTCGCGCGCTGTGGCAGGCCAGGGAGGACTACGCCCGCGAACAGGACGTCTCGCCCGGCCGGCTCGTGCCCGATCGCTCACTCGTCGCGGCGGTGATCGCCGATCCCCCCTCGAAACAGGCCCTCGCGGCGCTGAAGGAATTCAACGGGCGGGCCAGTCGCACGCAGCTCGACCGCTGGTGGAACGCGATCCAGGAAGGACGGTCGACCGAGGAGCTTCCGAGCGACCGCGTCCCCTCCGATGCGCTGCCGCCGCCGCGAGCGTGGGTCGATCGCAACCCGTCGGCCGACGCACGCCTGCGTGCGGCCCGCCCCGTCGTCGAGGAACGCGCGGAGCAGCTCGGCATGCCGACCGAGAACCTCCTGACGCCCGAGACCCTGCGGCGTGTCGCATGGTCTCCCCCGGCGTCGCTCGACGCGGAATCGATCGGCGCGATCCTCGCGGAGCACGGTGCCCGACCGTGGCAGATTGAGCAGACTGCACAGTTGATCGCCGATGCCTTTGTGGATTCCGTCAACGTCCCGGCCGAGGTCGCCGCCGACCCTTCGTAGGTTCGACCCAACCGATTCCAGGTGATTCGGCGCCCTCCCTAGGCTGGCGTCATCCCTAGTTTTGGAGGCAGAGTGGCCGAGCTCTCGGACGTCTTCTTCGTCGATGGAATGCGCACCCCTTTCGGGCGCGCGGGCGAAAAAGGAATGTATTGGAACACCCGCGCGGACGACTTGGTCGTGAAGGCGATCATCGGTCTCCTCGAGCGCAATGACGCGGTGCCGAAGGGCCGGATCGACGACGTGGCGATCGCGGCCACCTCGCAGACCGGCGATCAGGGGCTGACCCTCGGACGCACCGCCGCGATCCTCGCCGGGCTCCCGATGTCGGTTCCCGGCCTGGCGATCGACCGCATGTGCGCGGGCGCTATGACGAGCGTGACGACGATGGGCGCCTCGATCGGCTTCGGTCAGTACGATCTCGCGCTGGCCGGCGGCGTCGAGCACATGGGGCGTCACCCCATCGGAGCCAACGCCGACCCGAACCCCCGCTTCGTCGCCGAGCGGCTCGTCGATCCGGGTGCCCTCAACATGGGTGTCACCGCGGAGCGCATCCACGATCGTTTCCCCCACCTCACGAAGGAACGCGCCGACCGGTTCGGCATGCTGAGCCAGCACAAGGCACAGGCCGCGTACGAGGCGGGCAAGTTCCAGCCCGACCTCGTCTCGGTGGCGGTGAAGGACGCCGAGGGCGCCTGGGGCCTCGCCACCGAAGACGAAGGGCGCCGTCCCGAGACGACGATGGAGGGTCTCGCCTCGCTCAAGACCCCGTTCCGACCGCACGGTCGCGTGACCGCCGGCACGTCCTCGCCCCTCACCGATGGGGCGACCGTGAGTCTCCTCGCCGGCGGCGACGCGGTGAAGGAGCTCGGGCTCACCCCGAAGATGCGCATGGTGTCGTTCGCGTTCGCCGGCGTCGAGCCCGAGATCATGGGCATCGGCCCCATCCCCGCGACCGAGAAGGCGCTCCGCAAAGCGGGGCTGTCGATCGATGACATCGGGCTCTTCGAGCTCAACGAGGCGTTCGCGATCCAGGTGATTTCGCTGCTCGACCACTTCGGCATCGCCGACGACGACCCTCGGGTCAACCCCTGGGGCGGTGCGATCGCGCTGGGGCACCCGCTCGCAGCATCCGGTGTGCGCCTCATGATCCAGCTGGCCGCGCACTTCGCCGAGCGGCCCGACGTGCGCTACGGCCTCACGGCCATGTGCGTCGGTCTCGGTCAGGGCGGCACGGTGATCTGGGAGAACCCTCATTTCAACGGTAAGAAGCGCAAGGGAGGCCGGTCATGACGAACTACGACGAGATCGACTTCGCCCCGCTCGACGCCCTCGCCGTCGACGAGGTGGTCACGCATTCGCGTGTGCGCGATGTGCGCCTGGCCTCGGGCAAGGTGCTGGCGCTCATCACGCTCGACAACGGTCGCGACCACACGCGTCCGAACACGCTCGGCCCCGGCACGCTGAAGGAGCTCGGCGAGACGCTCGCCGGGCTGAAGACGCGCGCGGCCGCCGGTGAGATCGACGCCGTCGGCATCACCGGAAAGCAGTACATCCTCGCGGCCGGCGCCGACCTTTCGCAGGTCGCGCAGCTGCCGTCGAAAGACATCGCCCGCCTCATCGCCCAGCGGGGCCACCAGGTGCTGGGTTCGCTCTCAGACCTCGGTGTCCCCTCGTTCGCGTTCGTGAACGGCCTCGCGCTGGGCGGCGGCGTGGAGATCGCCCTGAACTCCACGTATCGCACGGTGGATGCATCGGCTGCAGCCATCGCGCTGCCGGAGGTCTTCCTCGGGCTCATCCCCGGCTGGGGCGGCGCCTACCTGCTGCCGAACCTCATCGGCATCGAGAACGCACTCGAGGTCGTCATCTCGAATCCGCTGAAGCAGAACCGCACGCTGAAGCCTCGCCAGGCCTTCGAATTGGGGATGGTCGATGCCATCTTCCCCGCGTCGAACTACCTCGAGGATTCGCTCCGGTGGGCCGACGGCGTGCTGACCGGGCGGGTGAAGGTCGATCGCAAGAACGAGCCGGGCAAGATCGAGCGACTCACCAAGTGGCCGATCGCGATCAAGATGGCGCGCGGAATGCTGGAGAGCCGCATCGGCACCGTCCCGCGATCTCCGTATGTCGCGCTCGAACTCCTCGACAAGGCCAAGAGCGGCACGAAGGCCGAGGGCTTCGCCCGCGAGGACGAAGCGCTGGCCGACCTCATCAGCGGCGATCAGTTCGTCGCATCGATGTACTCCTTCGATCTCATCCAGAAGCGGGCCAAGCGACCGGTCGGGGCGCCCGACAAGGCGTTGGCCAAGAAGGTCGCCAAGGTCGGGATCATCGGGGCGGGTCTCATGGCCAGCCAGTTCGCGCTGCTCTTCGTGCGCAAGCTGCAGGTCCCGGTGCTCATCACCGACCTCGACCAGGCGCGTGTCGACAAGGGCCTCGCCTACATCCGCGACGAGATCGGCAAGCTCGAGGCGAAGGGACGGCTCGACGGCGACGCGGCGAACCGTCTGCGCGCGCTCGTGCACGGCACCACCGACAAGACCGAGTTCTCCGACTGCGATTTCGTCATCGAGGCGGTCTTCGAGGAGGTCGGGGTCAAGCAGCAGGTCTTCGCGGAGATCGAGCCGCTCATCGCCGAAGACGCCATCCTGGCGACGAACACCTCGTCGCTGTCGGTGGAGGAGATCGGCGCGAAGCTCGCCCATCCCGAGCGCCTCCTGGGCTTCCACTTCTTCAACCCGGTCGCCGTCATGCCGCTGATCGAGGTCGTGAAGACCTCGACGGTGACGGATGCTGCGCTGTCGACCGCGTTCGTCGTGGCCAAGAACCTCGGCAAGAACGCGATCCTCACCGCCGACGCACCCGGCTTCGTCGTGAACCGCCTGCTGGCCAAGGTCATGGGAGAGGCGGCCCGCGCGGTGTACGAGGGCACTCCCCTGCTCACCGTGGAGCGGGCGTTCGCGCCTCTCGGCCTCCCGATGACGCCGTTCCAGCTCATCGATCTGGTCGGATGGAAGGTCGCCGCCCACGTACAGGACACGATGGCGGGCGCGTTCCCCGATCGTTTCTTCGCGTCGGAGAACTTCCACCGGCTGGCGGAGCTGCCGGAGGTCATCGAGAAGGACAAGAACGGCAAGGTCACGGGCTGGAGCAAGAGCGCTCAGAAGGTGCTCGAGACCGGTTCGACCCCGGCGTCCGAAGCCACGATCCTCGCACGCGTGCAGGACGGCCTCGCGCAGGAGATCAAGATCATGCTCGACGAGGGCGTCGTACCGGAGGTCGAAGACATCGATCTCGGTCTCATCCTCGGCGCCGCGTGGCCGTTCATCGACGGCGGTGCCTCGGCCTACCTCGATCGCGAGGGAGCGTCAGAGCGGGCGTTCGGCGACACGTTCCATCACCCGCCGCTGCGAGGCGTGGGGAGCTGAGGCTCACCCCGTCGACGGCCCGTCACCTCCTCGGTGGCGGGCCGTCGTGCGTGCGGCGGGGGTCACACGTGCGGGGTGGTGCCGCGCACTCGTCAGAGGTTAATGGCCTGCGTCGTACCCTTCCGTTCTGGGACTTCCTGCTCTCGCTCGTGATGCCCCACGGGAGCTGAGCCGTCAGGGAGCCGAGAGGCCGAGAACGGGGTAGAGGACCGCGAACCCCTCGTCGAGCCCGCCGGTGATGGCGGAGACAAGGTGGTCGGCGCCAGGGACAACGTAGGAGGTCACGGACATCCCGGCCTTCTCGGCCGCCGCGGCGACGGTCTGGGAGGCGGCGATGAAACCCGGGTCCTCGCTTCCGGCGGTGAAGACCGCGGTCGTGTTCGCATACGCGCCCGGCGGAGCCGACGCCATGATGTTGATCGGCTTGGATGCGTCGAAGGCGGCCTGGTCGCCGCCGTAGATCGTCTCCAGCACGCCCGAGACATCCTCGGAACCGGGGAACTCCTCCCCCGACACATCGATGATGTTGGAGAACTCCCCGGGGTAGGCGGCTCCGTATTTGATAGCGCAGCCGCCTCCGTTGGAGTATCCGGCGATGACCCAGTAGCGGGGGTCGTCGATGATCCGCAGGTTCGCGCGCGCCCAGGCGGCGACGTCCTTCGTGATGTACGTCTCGGCCGCGCCGTACGCCGCGGAGTCCGCGCATGCGGGATCCTGGTCGCTTCCGGTACCGCCGATCTGATCGGCGACGATGACGATGGGGGCGAGACCGGCGTGGTCGGCGGCGTACTGGTCGAGCACGCCGGCGATGAACGAGACGTCCGGATTTCCGGGATAGCCCATCATCATGATCACCAGAGGAAGAGCCGGGGCATCGGATGCCAGCGCGGCGGGCGGCAGGTAGATCCCGGCGGGACGGGCGACGAACCCCGACTCCGTGCCGGGTATGTTCTCCGTCCCCTGCTTCCCGACCGTCGCCAGATCGTTCGGCGCCGTCCAGGTCGTGTAGATGGGCTGGTCGGGCGCGGCGGCGGCGCCACCCGAGCCGGGAACGTCGATGGGCGTGTCGACCACGACTCCCAGCAGAGAACCGAGCGTCGGGTTGAGTCCGTAGTAGGCGTTCACACCGACGACACCGCTCACGAGGAACCAGATGACCGCGACGCCGGCAATCACACGTCGCCACGCGCGGGCCCGGGGGAAAGACACGATCGCCAGACCGACGGCCGCGAAGCATGCGACCGCCCAGAACGCCACGGCGAGGGGTAGATCAGTGCCGAAGGCCTCGACGGCATTCGCCACCAGGAAGAGGACGACTGCCGTAATCGCTCCTCCGACGAGACCGAGCGAGGCTCTCACCCACCACCCGTCACGCGCCGGACGGGCGAGGAGGGCGAGTGCAAGAACGACCGCGCCGCCGTACACCACCCACATGGCCGGTGAATCGATGATCGGCAGTCTCAGGAGTGCGTCCACCCGGTCTCTCCTCTGTGGTGGTCAGGCACCCGCGGGGTGCAGCCCGACGGGCAGGAACTGCCGCGGATGGTGAAATCCTCACACGAGCGAAAGCGGGAACGGTTCAGCACGCGGAGAAAAGACCGGGGCTGCTCATATCCTGAGAATTATGAGCGATTCGCAGAAGACCGAGCGACCCGAGGTCGTGGATGAGCCGAACCGCTCCCTCCTCCCCCGCGTGGTCCGGGTCGTCTCTCGGATCCCCGCCACGGTGTCGTTGGTGCTCCTGGTCCTGGGCGCCGGAGTCGCCTCGCAGGGCCTGTGGACATCGGTGACATCCCAGGCGTGGTGGTCGACCGTCGCCTACGGCCTCCCATCGTTCCAGGACGGTCGGTGGTGGACGCCGGTCACCGGCACCTTCTTCGTGGTCGACCCGTGGGCGTACGTGCCGACCGTGATCGCGTTCTTCTGGGTGGGCCTGCTCGAGTGGCAGCGGGGCACGAGGGTGGCACTGGCGTACTTCGTCGGTGGTCAGCTCTTCGCCCTTCTCGCGACCACGGCCTTCCTCGCTCTGGCAGGCATGCTGCCGTGGCCCTGGGCGATCACCCTCGCGGGCACGCTCGACGCCGGACCGTCCGGTGGCACGATGGCCTGCTTCGCGGCGTGCGTCGGTCTGTTCGCCTCTCCGTGGCGACAGCGGGCGTGGATCGTGGTGTTCGGGTACGTCGTGATCGGCGTGCTGTTCTTCGGCACGCTCGCCAATCTCGAGCACGCATTCGCCGCGGTGCTCGTGTTGGCGATCGACCGCTCCTTCCGCATCCGACTGGCGAGCACGCGGGAACGACGGCTCCTCGCGTTCGCGATCAGTCTCGCGCTCGGCGTCGTGCAGCTGATCACCCTGGTCGTTCCCACGAACGGACCGTTCGGGCCGACGGCCGCCCTGGACGGATCATGGATCGAAGTCGGGATCGACGTGGTCGTCATCCTGCTCGTGTCGAACGGACTGCGTCTCGGACGACGATGGGCGTGGCTGCTCTCGGTCATCTGGGCGGGCCTGAACGTGCTCGTCGCCGGTCTCTACGTCGTGCTCGCGATCTATTACCCCGCCGATGCGCCCTTGGAGTGGGGCGACACGGATGTATCCATCGCGACATCGATGCTGTGGCTTCTCTTCTTGGCCTACCTCGTCGCCACGCGGAGCGCATTCGGCACGCGGAGGCGCCGGCAACTCGGGGTCGAACGGGGCTCGCGCTCACCCGAGCCCGCCACCGCCGCCGATGCTCGCGCACTCATCGAGACCGGTGGCGGCGGAACCCTCTCGTGGATGTCGACCTGGGAGGGGATGGAGTACTTCCGCACGTCCGACGGACTCGTGCCGTACCAGAAGCATGCCGGCGTCGTCGTCGCGCTGGCGGATCCTCTGGGGCCGCGGGAGGCTGCGCAGACGAGCGTGGCGGAGTTCATTCACGCGGCGGAGCGCTCGGCCCTCATCCCCTGCTTCTTCAGTTCGAGCGAGGTCGTGCGCGACGTGCTCCCCGCGGGGTGGCGGTCGCTCGTCATCGCCGATGACACGATCGTCGATCTTCCGGGGCTGGCCTTCACGGGGAAGCCCTGGGCGCATGTCCGCGCAGCGCTGAACAAAGCCGACCGCGAGGGCATCACCTTCCGCATGACGACCCTCGCCGATGAGACGTGGGGTATCCGTCAGCAACTCCGTGCGATCTCCGAATCGTGGGTGGGAGAGAAGGGACTCCCCGAGATGCGTTTCACGCTCGGCACTCTGCAGGAGGCGGAGGCCCCCGAGGTGCGGCTCGCTCTGGCGATCTCCTCGCAGGGCGACGTCGACGGCTTCCTCAGCTGGTTGCCCGTCTACGGTCCTGAGGGCGAGCATCGAGGGTGGACGCTCGACCTCATGCGGCGTCGCGACGGCGGGTTCGCCGGAGTGATGGAGTTTCTGATCGGGTCGTCGGCCCGCGTGTTCGCCGAGGAGGGCGCTCAGATCCTTTCGCTGTCGGGCGCGCCGCTCGCGCATGAGGTCGGCGAAGACGAAGGTCGAATCGCGCACTTCCTCGGGCAGCTGAGCGGCATCCTCGAACCGGTCTACGGGTTCCGGTCGCTGCATCGCTTCAAGCAGAAGTTCAACCCGCGTTACGAGCCGATCTACCTGCTCTACCGCGACGAGGGAGACCTCGCGCGCATCGGCCCCGCCCTCGTGAGGGCTTTCCTCCCTGACGCCACGCTGCGGCAGTACGCGGGCGCCGGCATCGACATGCTGCGCGGGAGCTGAGCCCTCAGTCGCGGGAGTCGTGACGCTGAGCGTCCTCGGGGACCCAGAGTGTCTGCTGATCACTCGGGCGGGCGATGGGGATGCGGGTACCCAGCACCTGCGACACCACATCCTGTGCGATCTTCGCCGACGAGAGACCGGCATCGTCGAGGATCTGTTCGCGAGTGGCGTGCGGTATGAACTCGTCGGGCAGGCCCAGCTCGTCGACGGCCGTATCGACCCCGGCCTCGCGGAGCACCTGACGTACGCGCGTCCCCACCCCGCCCACGCGGATGCCGTCTTCGATCGTGATGACGAGCCGGTGGCTGCGTGCGAGCTCGATGATCGACGGCTGGACCGGGATGACCCAGCGCGGGTCGACCACGGTGGCGCCGATGCCCTGCGCCTCGAGGCGCTCCGCCACTTCGGTGGCGAGGTGCACCATGGGTCCGATGCCGACGATGAGCACGTCGTGGGTCGCGGCGCGCGAGATCACATCGACGCCGTCGGCGAGTCTCTCGATGGCCGGAAGGTCGGCGGATGCCGATCCCTTCGGGTAGCGCACGACGGTCGGCGCGTCGGAAACGGCCACGGCCTCACGGAGCTCCTCGCTGAGGCGGGCGGCGTCGCGCGGTGCCGCGATGCGGATGTTCGGCACGAGCTGGAGCATGGCGAGATCCCAGATGCCGTGGTGGCTCGGACCGTCCGGTCCAGTGACCCCCGCGCGATCGAGTACGAAGGTGACGCCTGCCCGGTGCAGCGCCACGTCCATCAGCACCTGGTCGAAGGCGCGGTTCATGAACGTGGCGTACATCGCGACGACGGGGTGCAGTCCGCCGAAGGCGAGACCGGCGGCCGATGCGACGGCGTGCTGCTCTGCGATACCGACGTCGTAGGTGCGTTCGGGGAACCTCTCGGCGAACAGCTGCAGCCCGGTCGGACGCAGCATCGCCGCGGTCACCGCGATGATGTCTTCTCGCTCCGCGCCGATCTGGACCAGCTCGCGCGCGAACACGTCGGTCCATCCGTCGCCGGTGGCGCTCGCGAGCGGCTCTCCGGTGATCGGATCGATCTTGCCGACCGCGTGGAACTGGTCGGCCTCGTCGCTGCGGGCCGGCGCGTACCCACGGCCCTTGTCGGTGATCGCGTGAACGATGACGGGCGCACCGTAGGACTTCGCCAGGGTCAGGGTCTCGAGCAGTGTCTCGAGATCGTGTCCGTCGACGGGGCCCAGGTATTTGATGTCGAGGTTCGAGTACAGCGCCTCGTTGTTCGTGAAACGAGAGAGGAAACCGTGCGTCGCGCCACGCACACCGCGGTACACCGCGCGCGTTGCCGGGCCGAGCGCTCGAAACAGCGAGTCGGAACTCCGGTGAAGAGTGCGGTAGGCGTCGGCGGTGCGCACGCGGTTGAGATAGCGGGCCATGCCGCCGATGGTCGGGGCGTAGGAGCGCCCGTTGTCGTTGACGACGATCACGAGGTTGCGATCGTTGTCGTCCGAGATGTTGTTGAGCGCCTCCCAGGTCATTCCACCCGTGAGTGCGCCGTCGCCGACCACGGCCACGACATGGCGATCGCGGCGTCCGGTGCGCGTGAGAGCGCGAGACACGCCGTCGGCCCAGCTGAGCGAACTCGACGCGTGAGAGGATTCCACGACGTCGTGGATGCTCTCGGAGCGCTGCGGATACCCTGCCAGTCCCCCACGCGAACGGAGGGCGGAGAAGTCCTGACGTCCGGTCAGCAGTTTGTGCACGTAGGACTGATGCCCGGTGTCGAAGATGATCGGATCCTGGGGCGAGTCGAAGATCTTGTGGATCGCGATGGTGAGTTCGACCACGCCGAGGTTGGGCCCGAGGTGGCCGCCGGTACGGGAGACGTTCTGGACGAGGAACTCGCGCACCTCTCCGGCGAGCTGCTCGAGCTGAGGCAGGTCTAACGCATCGAGGTCACGCGGCCCCGTGATCGTCGGCAGAACAGCCATCGGACTCCTTTCGTCGTCGATCCTCAGGATCGACGGGCGACCAGCACACAGTCTAATCCGGGCATGGCTGGTCGCCAGTGAAGGCGCGTCCGGTTGACAGGCGGGGTGGAGCCCCCTCGGAGGTGCCACGAGAAGGGCCCCCGACCGAGGTCGAGGGCCCTTCTCGTGGCGGCGGGTCGGTCAGACCAGCGAGCGCAGCACGTACTGCAGGATGCCGCCGTTGCGGTAGTAGTCCGCTTCACCGGGGGTGTCGATGCGCACGGTGGCGTCGAACGTCACCGTCTCCTTGCCGTCGGCCGAGAACTCGCTCGGCGCCGCGGTCACCTTCACGGTCTTGGGCGTGACGCCCTCGTTCAGCTGCTCGAGACCCTCGATCGAGACGATCTCGGTGCCGTCGAGACCGAGCGACTCCCAGCTCTGTCCGGCCGGGAACTGCAGCGGGACGACGCCCATTCCGATGAGGTTCGAGCGGTGGATGCGCTCGAAGCTCTCGGTGATGACCGCCTTCACGCCCAGAAGGCTCGTGCCCTTGGCCGCCCAGTCGCGGGACGAGCCGGAGCCGTACTCTTTGCCGCCGAAGACGACGAGCGGCGTGCCCTGCTCGGCGTAGTGCTGGCAGGCGTCGTAGATGAACGACTGCGGACCGCCGGGCTGGGTGAAGTCGCGGGTGTAGCCGCCCTCGACGACCGCGCCGCCGTTGACAGCGCTGACCAGCTGGTTCTTCAGTCGGATGTTCGCGAACGTCCCGCGGATCATGATCTCGTGATTGCCGCGACGCGAGCCGTAGGAGTTGAAGTCCTTGCGGTCGACCCCGTGCTCGACGAGGTACTGACCGGCGGGGCTGTCGGCCTTGATGTTTCCGGCGGGGCTGATGTGGTCGGTCGTGACCGAGTCGCCGAGCGTCGCCATGACACGAGCGCCCGAGATGTCGCGGACCGGTGTCAGCTCCATCGTCATGCCCTCGAAGTACGGGGGCTTGCGGACGTAGGTCGATTCGTCGTTCCACTCGAACACGTCGCCGGTCGGCGTGGGCAGGTTCTTCCAGCGGTCGTCGCCCTCGAAGACGGTCGCATACTGACGGGTGAACATCTCCTCGTTGATCGACGAATCGATCGTGGACTGCACCTCCGCAGCATCCGGCCAGATGTCCTTCAGGAAGACGTCGTTGCCGTCGGTGTCCTTGCCGAGCGCGTCGGTTTCGAAGTCGAAGTTCATCGAGCCCGCGAGCGAATACGCGATCACGAGCGGAGGGCTCGCGAGGTAGTTCATCTTCACGTCGGGGTTGATGCGACCCTCGAAGTTGCGGTTGCCCGAGAGCACCGCGGTGACGGCGAGGTCGTTCTCGTTGATCGCCGCGGAGACCTCTTCGATCAGCGGTCCCGAGTTTCCGATACACGTCGTGCAGCCGTAGCCGACGGTGTAGAAGCCGAGATCCTCGAGGTCCTGCGTGAGGCCGGCCTTCTCGTAGTAGTCGGTGACGACCTTCGAGCCCGGTGCCAGCGTGGTCTTGACCCAGGGCTTCGCTTTGAGGCCCTTCTTCACCGCGTTGCGGGCGAGAAGGCCGGCGGCGAGCATGACCGACGGGTTCGACGTGTTCGTGCAGGACGTGATCGCGGCGATCGTGACCGCGCCGTGGTCGAGCGTGAACGACTCACCGTCGGCCAGCGTCACCGGCGACGGCTTCGACGCCGACTTCGGTGCGTGACTGTGGTGGGTGTGCTGGTGGTCGTTGTGCTCGTCCTCGGGTGTGTTCGAGGGCGGGTCGGATGCCGGGAACGACTCGGATCCTTCGAGGTCGACCAGATCGTGGTCGACCTGGGCGTAGTTGGTCAGGTCGCTCTCGAACTGCTGCTTCGCGTTGGTCAGTTCGATGCGGTCCTGCGGACGCTTCGGACCCGCGATGGAGGGGACGACCGTCGACAGGTCGAGCTCCATGTACTCGCTGAACACCGGTTCGACGGAGGCGTCATGCCAGAGGTGCTGTTCCTTGGCGTAGGCCTCGACGAGCGCGAGCGACTGCTCGCTGCGACCGGTGAGCCGCAGGTAATCGATCGTCACGCTGTCGATCGGGAACATCGCGGCCGTCGAGCCGAACTCGGGGCTCATGTTTCCGATGGTGGCGCGGTTGGCCAGCGGCACGGAAGCGACGCCGTCGCCGTAGAACTCCACGAACTTTCCGACGACACCGTGCTTGCGCAGGAGGTCGGTGATCGTGAGCACCACGTCGGTCGCGGTGACACCGGTCGGAATGGCGCCGGTGAGCTTGAAGCCGACGACCTTGGGGATGAGCATCGAGACGGGCTGTCCGAGCATCGCGGCCTCGGCCTCGATACCGCCGACGCCCCACCCGAGCACGCCCAGGCCGTTGACCATCGTGGTGTGCGAGTCGGTGCCGACGCAGGTGTCGGGGTACGCACGGAGCACGCCGTCGAACGAGCGGTCGTAGATGACCTTCGCGAGGTGCTCGATGTTGACCTGGTGCACGATTCCGGTGCCCGGGGGGACGACCTTGAAGTCGTCGAACGCGGTCTGGCCCCAACGGAGGAACTGGTACCGCTCGCCGTTGCGCTCGTACTCGATCTCGACGTTGCGCTCGAGGGCGTTCTCACTGCCGAACAGGTCGGCGATGACGGAGTGGTCGATGACCATCTCGGCGGGCGAGAGCGGGTTGATCCGCGACGGGTCGCCGCCGAGGGCCGCCATCGCCTCGCGCATCGTGGCGAGGTCGACGATGCAGGGCACTCCGGTGAAGTCCTGCATCACGACGCGGGCGGGAGAGAACTGGATCTCCGTATCGGGCTCTGCCGCGGCATCCCAGGAGCCGAGCGCCTCGATCTGCTCCTTCGTCACGTTGGCGCCGTCTTCGGTGCGCAGGAGGTTCTCCAGCAGCACCTTGAGGCTGAACGGGAGCTTCTCGTAACCGGGGACGGTGTCGATGCGGAAGATCTCGTAGTCGGTGCTGCCGACTGTCAGGGTGCTCTTGGCACCGAAGCTGTCAACCGTGGACACGTGCGTCTCCTTCGTCGGCGGTGCGCGGGCGTTACCCGCACGAACCATCTTCTCCAGGTCGCTCACGACCGGCTAGCAAGGTGGACCTAACCGTGGAGCGTGGGGAATTTATCTTGATGTCGAGATAAATATATCAGGAACCCGTGGCGCGGGTCTTGACGTACAGAGCTCGCACGGCGAGGAGCGTGACGGCCACCAGAGGAGCGAACAACGGCAGCCCCATGGCGATCTTGAGGGTGCCCAGCAGGGCTACCGCGCTCTCGCGGTTCGCCGGATCGAGCGACGTGAGGTAGATCGGCAGCTGCACCGCCAGCCGGGCGAAGAACAACGCTGCCCACGCGAGTGTCAGCCAGAAGAAGGTGCGGCGCTTTCGGCGATCGTTCCGCCAGGCCACGCCCTCGCCCATCAAGTACCCGGCAGCCAGTCCGATGATGGGCCAGCCGACGAGGGCCGAGACGAGCATCGCGAGACCGTACCCGGCATTGGTGAGGAGCCCGGGTACGAAATTGTCTGACGGGTTGCCGGTGATGAGCGCGAGAACGGCGGCCGCACCGGCCGCAACCAGTCCGCCGATCGCGGCGGAGGGCGGCGATTTCTGCACGAGACGGATGATCGTGAAGACGACGGCGATGCCCACCGAGGCGATCAGGGCGGGGATCAGCTCCTGCGTGGTGGTGAACACCACGACGAACAGAAGACTGGGCAGGACGGACTCGAAAATGCCACGCCAACCACCCATGGCCGACCAGACCGCCGCGCCGGTCGAGGTGTGCTTCGCGGGGTCGAGCCCGGCTCGACGCGCCGCTTCGCCCAGAGCCGAGCTCAGAGCCTCGGACGCGGAGGGCGGCTCGAGGCTCGTCGACTTCTTGTCGTCGTGCCCGGGCTCGTCGGTCACGGTGTGCCGGGGGTCGCGGGCATCCGCAGAGGGATGAGGTCGCGCGGCGGCATCGGGGCGCCCCCGCGCACGACCACGATCGAGCGGAAGAGGTCTTCGACCTGGGCAGCTGCCTGAACGTCGCTCGTTGCGGCACCGCCGATCACGCCGCGCAAGAACCACCGGGGCCCATCGACGCCCACGAACCGCGCCAGTCGCATGCCCGCACCGGCGCCGTCGGCCTGAACGGGAACCTCGGCGAGGAGCTCGGGTCCGAGGGGACCTTCGCGCTCCTCGACACGTCCGCCCTGCTGTCGCACCTGACCGCGGATCTGCTCGCGGGTCTCCTCCCAGAGGCCTGCGGTGCGCGGCGCTGCGAACGGCTGCACCTGCAAGGTGGAGTCCGCGTAGTCGAGTCCGACGGCGACGATGCGCTTGGTCTGCTCCTCGACCTCGAGGCGGAGGTTCAGCCCCTCGCGCGGGAGGATCTTGATCCCGCCGAGGTCGATGTAGGGCCGGACGGGGTTCGCCTCCGACTCGTCGAAAGGCCCGTCTACGCTCCGGTCGCCCAGAGGTGACTGATCGGGCGTCTCGCCCGTGGACACATCGCTCATGCCGTGCCTTCTTCCCGCGTCTGGTATCCGGTGGACCCGAAGCCGCCGCTCCCGCGGACGCTGTCGGGCAGTTCGTCGACCGGCACGAACGTCGCCCGGTGAACGGGCATGACGATGAGCTGCGCGATCCGGTCGCCGGGGGCGACGTCGTAGCGCTCGGTCGTGTCGGTGTTGAGGAGGGCGACCTTGATCTCGCCGCGGTAGCCGGCGTCGATCGTGCCGGGGGCGTTGACGATGGTGATGCCGTGCTTCGCCGCGAGACCGCTACGAGGAACGACGAAACCGACGTACCCGTCGGGGAGCGCGATGCTCACGCCCGTGGCGACGAGGGCGCGTTCACCGGGCGCCAACGACACCCTCTCCGCGGACGTCAGGTCGGCGCCGGCGTCGCCGGGATGTGCGTACACCGGAGGTTCGGCCGCGATAATGGGGACGTCCACGGTTTCGGTCACCCCACGAGGGTAATGCAGGCAAGAGGGTGCAGCATGCGTGAACGACCCGCTTATCGCGAACGGCTCAGCCCGTCGCTCTGGGTGCTGGTTGCCGCCGCCGTCTGCGCCCCGATGGCGGCTCTCGTGTTCGCCCCGGTCGACACGACCCTGGCTCTCGTCGTGGGAGTGGTGGTCGGCGTGGCGATCGTCATCGCCTTCGTGCTGCTCTCTCCCGTGATCGAGATCGACGGAGACATGCTGCGCGCGGGCAAGGCGCACATCGACGTCGCCCTGCTGGGCGATCCGGTGCCGACGGAGGGCCTCGACGCCCGGGCTGCACGCGGGGCGGGACTCGACCCGCGTTCGTGGATGCTCATCCGCGGGGGGATCGACGGTGTCGTGACCATCCCCGTCACCGATCCCGACGATCCCACTCCCGTATGGGTCGTTTCTACTCGGACGCCCGACCGCCTCGCGGCCGGCGTCCGTCGTGCTCAGCTCAGGCAGCGCACTCCACGCAGATGAAGCCGGGGCCGTCTTCGTGGTCGATCTGCGAGCGGTGCTTCACGAGGAAGCAGTTCATGCACGTGAACTCATCTTCCTGAGGGGGCAGCACGACGACGTCGAGCTCGAGGTCGGAAAGGTCTGCGCCCGGGAGTTCGAAGCCGGAGGGGTTGTCGGAATCCTCGACATCCACCGACCCCGACATCTTGTCGGGCACGCGCTCCTTGAGGGCCTCGATCGACTCGCTGTCGTCCTCGGTCTTGCGCGGTGCGTCGTAATCGGTGGCCATGCGTGAACGTCTCTACTTCCGGTGATGCGGGATGTGTCGCCCGAACGGGCGGCCACAGTTTGCATGAACGGCGTCCGTTTCGCAAATGCGCTCGGATCAGCCTCAGGCGTTGCGATGAAACTCGCGGCGCGCCCCGGATATTCCCGGACTCGGGGGTCGTGCGTGCGACCATGGGCGCTAACCGCAGAACGAAGGGGTGTTTCCGCATGGAACAGCTCAAGGTCATCGGAACCGAGGACGACGTCCTCGTGCTCGCGACCGAATCGGGCGAGCGCTTCACGCTGCCCGTCGACGAAGTGCTGCGCGCCGAACTGCGCCGCACCCGACGCGATCGCGACGAGCGCGTTCCCCGCGCCAGTCCTCGCGAGATCCAGGCGCACATCCGCTCCGGGCTCTCCGCTCCGGAGGTGGCCACGCTCCTCGGGGCGCGGCTGGAAGACGTGGTGCGTTTCGAGCGCCCCGTCCTGGCCGAGCGTGAGCATGTCGTGGGCCAGGCTCTCGCTGTGCCCGTGCTGCTGGGCGGCGACCTCGAGCACGACGCCCCGGTGACCTTCGGCGCGGCCGTGAGGGCGAAGCTGGCCGAAGCCGGCGCGAGCAACGAGCGCTGGACGAGCTGGCGCGGACCGAACGGGTGGATCGTGAAGCTGGAGTTCACGGCCAACGAGGTCGACCACGACGCCCGATGGGGCTTCGAGCCCCGGCGGAGCTCGCTGTCCCCCCAGAACTCCGATGCGATCCAGCTGTCGCGTCAGGGTTCGCTGCCCGAGGGCCTCATCCCCCGTCTCCGCGCGCTCGATACCCCGCTTGCGAAGGACGACACACGGTTCGACAGCGGAGCCTTCGGCCCTCGTCGTCTCATCGAGCCCGAGGCCGACCTCGCGCCTGAGACTCCTTCGCACGCCACGCCCGCCGTGCAGGATGCTGCGATCAAGCGTGCTCCTGACGCTCCGGTGACGTCGTCCGAGACGGCCGACCTCCTCGAAGCGCTCCGTCGCCGTCGCGGGCAGCGCGAACCGCTGCCCGGAACGGATTCCGACACCGCACCGACCCGCACCGTGGCACCGGTCGCTCTCTTCGACGCGCTCGAACCGGGCTACGAGCAGTCTCCGCCCGAGCCGGCGCCTGAGCCCGAGCAGACGGATGCTGCGACCCGACGCAAGGGCCGCACCTCTATGCCGTCTTGGGACGAGATCGTCTTCGGCGCTCGTTCCGACGACGCGTAACTCAGGCGAAAGCGCCCAGGCGCAGAAGGGGCACAAGCCGCTCTTCTGCGGTGAGTGAGCCGTGTTGGCCCACCATCTTCTGCGGGCCCTTGTCGGTGAGCCGGTCATCGTAATACGCCACAGCCGACCGCGCGGCGACGACGACGTCACCGATGCGGTCGCGTACCGCCGCGGCGACCGGGCCGAACAGGCCCGCATCGATCGCTTCGTCGCGCGTCATGACCCACGATCTCGTCGACTCGGATGCGAGCCATTCGGCGTGCACCTCGCGAGAGCTGTCGGGGTCGGTGTAGAGATGCAGCATCCGCGGTTCGCCGCCGATGCCGGCGACGCCCGCGAGCAGGGGGCTGTCTGCCGTGAGCAGCAGCTGGCGGTGACGGGGGACGTCGACCATCCCGTGGTCGGCGGTGACGAGAGCGCCCACGTCGCCGGGCAGTGCCTCGGACAGGCGGCGTGCCGCAGCATCCACCGTCTCGAGGGTCGCGCTCCACGCCTCCGACTCCCATCCGAGTTTGTGGCCGACGCTGTCGAGATCGGGTGCGTAGAGGTAGACGAGGGCGCCGCTGTGCCGCGCGGCGAGGTCGGCGGCAATGGCCACGCGTTCGGCGAGGTCGACCGCGCTGAAGAACTCGGCGCCCCGCAGGGTGGCCTCGGTGAACCCCGTGCCGACGTACTCGGGCCGCGACACGACGAAACACGGTCGCCCGCGTCGGGACTCCCGCTGCATGAGGGGCTCTTCGCGCTGCCAGGTCTCGGGGTCGAGTCCGTCAGTCTCCCAGCCCTTCAGCTGGTTCGGCAGGAGGTCGGTACCGGGGATGCGCAGGCGGTAGCCGACGATCCCGTGCTGGCCCGGCGGCGTGCCGGTGAGCAGGCTCGTCAGGGCCGCGGCGGTCGTGGACGGGAACACGGTGCGCGCGACGTCGCGCTTCGTCGTGAGCGAGGACAGGAATCGGGCGTGCCCCTTGCGGGCGGAGAGGTTCAGCGATCCGAGCCCGTCGACCACGCAGATCACGACGCTGCGGGCGGGGGCAAACCATTCGGATTCACCGGTGAGTGCGGCGATCGACTCGGTGGCCACACCGGTGAGGCTCCGGGCGTGCGGGGGGTCGGCCGGTAGGCTGAGGGACATCCCGGTCAGTCTCGCACACGCGAGCTGCACGCGTCGGACCCGACCCGAACCATTCCCGAGGCAAGAGGTACATGCCTGCATCCCGGCCCTCCCCCGCAGCTGCCGCGAACGTCGTCGAACGCATCGAAGACGTCGATGTGTCGACCGAGATGCAGGGGTCGTTCCTCGAGTACGCCTACTCGGTCATCTACTCGCGCGCACTCCCCGACGCCCGCGATGGACTCAAGCCCGTCCAGCGACGCATCCTCTATCAGATGGCGGAGATGGGCCTGCGTCCCGACCGCGGCCATGTGAAGAGCGCGCGCGTCGTCGGCGAAGTCATGGGAAAGCTCCACCCCCACGGAGACTCGCCGATCTACGACGCACTGGTGCGTCTCGCCCAGTCGTTCACCCTCCGCGTGCCGCTCGTGGACGGGCACGGAAACTTCGGCTCGCTGGATGACGGACCCGCCGCGTCCCGCTACACCGAGGCGCGGCTCGCACCGCCGGCGCTCGCCCTGACCGAGAACCTCGACGAAGACGTCGTCGACTTCATCCCGAACTACGACGGACAGTTTCAGCAGCCGGAGGTCCTCCCGGCCGCGTTCCCCAACCTCCTCGTGAACGGGGCGACCGGCATCGCGGTCGGTATGGCGACGAACATGGCGCCGCACAACCTCATCGAGGTCGTCGCCGCAGCGGTGCATCTGCTGGCGAACCCCGAAGCCAGTGTCGAAGAGCTGATGGAGTTCGTCCCCGGGCCCGACCTCCCCACCGGTGGCATCATCGTGGGGCTCGACGGCATCAAGGACGCCTACACGAACGGTCGGGGGACCTTCCGCACCCGTGCCAAGGTCTCCATCGAATCTCTCGGCCCGCGTCGTACCGGGCTCGTCGTCACAGAGCTTCCGTATCTCGTGGGCCCCGAACGCCTCGTCGAGAAGATCAAGGACGCGGTCACCGCGAAGAAGCTGACCGGCATCTCCGACGTCACCGACCTCACCGACCGCAACAACGGGCTGCGTCTCATCATCGGCATCAAGACGGGCTTCGACCCGCAGGCCGTGCTCGACCAGCTCTACCGCCTGACGCCGTTGGAGGACTCGTTCGGCATCAACAACGTCGCGCTCGTCGACGGCCAGCCGAAGACCCTCGGACTCCGAGATCTGCTGCGGGTCTACATCGACCATCGCATCCGGGTCGTCACCCGGCGGAGCGAATTCCGACTGGCCCGTAAGCAGGAACGCCTGCACCTCGTCGAGGGGCTGCTTATCGCGATCCTCGACATCGACGAGGTCATCCAGGTCATCCGTGGTTCGGACGACGGCGAGGCGGCGCGATTGCGCCTCATGGAGGTGTTCGACCTCTCGCAGGCTCAGGCCGAGTACATCCTCGAACTACGTCTTCGCCGACTGACGAAGTTCTCGCGCATCGAACTCGAGGCCGAGCGCGATGCGCTCAAGGCCGAGATCGCGCAGCTCATCGAACTGCTTTCGAGCACGGCGCTGCTGCACGCACAGGTCGCCCGCGAGCTCGAAGCCGCGGCCGAGGCCTACGGCACGCCGCGACGCACGATGCTCCTCAACGGCGGACCGGTCGTGCCGCGCTCCGCGAAGGCCGCGGCCGCCGCCGACCTCCAGATCGCCGACGCCCCCTGCCGCGTCTTCCTCTCGGCCACGGGTCGTATGGTGCGTGCCGAGCTCGTCGCCGACGCCCCGGACGGGGGCATCGTGGCGCCCTCGCGCAGGTCGAAGCACGACGCCATCCGCTCCGCCGTCGACAGCACGACCCGAGGCGACCTGGGGGCCGTGACCACCAAGGGGCGCCTCGTGAGGTTCACCCCGGTGGATCTTCCCTCCGTCCCCGCCAACTCGGTGCAGCTCGCCGCCGGCACGCGCGTCGACCAGTACCTCGGGCTCCCGGGCGGCGAGCACGTCGTCGCCATCGTGCCGCTCGACGAGGCCCCGCCGCTCGCGATCGGCACCGCGCACGGCGTGGTGAAGCGCGTCGCGGCGTCGGAGATCACGAACAAGCCCGATGTCGAGATCATCGCGCTCAAGCCCGGCGACCGAGTGGTGGGCGCGGCTCCCGCCCCCGACGATGCCGAGCTCGTCTTCGTCGCGGCCGACGCGCAGCTGCTGCGGTTCGATGCCTCCGCGGTGCGACCGCAGGGTCGATCGGCGGGGGGCATGGCCGGTATCCGGCTGTCCTCCGGCGTCGAGGTCGTCGCGTTTGGCGTCGTCCCCGCATCGGCTGCGCAGACCGTCGTCGTCACCGTCGCCGGTGACTCGACGGCCCTCCCCGGCACGGACGCGGGGTCGGCGAAAGTTTCTGCGTTCACCGAGTATCCGCCCAAGGGGCGCGCCACCGGCGGTGTGCGTGCCCAGCGCTTCCTCCGCGGCGAAGATGCGCTCGTGCAAGCCTGGGTCGGAGAAGAGCCGCGCGCGGTCGGGCCGGACGGCTCCACGCGCGCGCTGCCCGATGCCGGGGCGAAGCGCGATGCGTCGGGCTCCGCGCTCGACGGCTCGGTGGGCGCCATCGGCACTGTCGTTCGCTGACGGGTCGGTGCCGCGCGCCGCACGTCGGTGACGGCTCCGATGGAGGTCGACCGCGCAGCATCCGTTCGACGTCCGACCCGTGTCGTTCGTCGGCGTGGCTCAGACGTCGATGCGCTCGCGCGCGAGTCGATCGCTCGAATCGATGATGAACTCCTTGCGAGGAGCCACATCGTTGCCCATCAACAACTCGAAGACGGATGCGGCGACCTCGGCGTCTTGCATGCGCACGCGCCGGAGCAACCGACCGCCGCGGTCCATCGTGGTCGTGGCGAGCTGGTCGGCGTCCATCTCGCCGAGGCCCTTGTACCGCTGGATGGGTTCCTGCCAGCGCTTGCCGGACTTGCCGAGCTTCGCCAGCAGGCCGTGGAGCTCTTGCTCCGAGTAGGTGTAGATCGTCTCGTTCGGCTTCGGGCCCGGGTTCATCACGATGACCCTATGCAGCGGTGGGACGGCGGCGTACACCCGGCCCTCGTCGATCAGAGGACGCATGTAGCGGAAGAAGAGGGTGAGCAGAAGGGTGCGGATATGGGCGCCGTCGACATCGGCGTCGCTCATCAGGATGATCTTGCCGTAGCGTGCCGACTCCAGGTCGAACGAGCGACCCGATCCTGCACCGATGACCTGGATGATGGAGGCGCATTCGGCATTCGAGAGCATGTCGCTGATCGACGCCTTCTGCACGTTCAAGATCTTGCCGCGGATCGGCAGCAGCGCTTGATACTCGCTGTTGCGCGCCAGCTTGGCCGTGCCGAGCGCCGAATCGCCCTCGACGATGAAGAGTTCGGACGCGTCGACGTCGTTCGTGCGGCAATCGGCGAGCTTCGCCGGCAGCGACGAGGACTCGAGCGCGTTCTTTCGCCGCTGGGTCTCCTTGTGCTGGCGGGCCGAGATGCGCGCCTTCATCTCGGAGACGACCTTGTCGAGCAGGAGCGAGGTCTGCGTCTTGTCGTCGCGCTTCGGCGACGCGAAGCGCGCGGCCAGCTCTTTCGCGACCACGTTCGACACGATCTGACGCGCCGCGGGCGTGCCGAGGATCTCTTTCGTCTGACCCTCGAACTGGGGCTCGGGCAGGCGCACCGTGAGGACGGCAGTCAGTCCGGCGAGGATGTCGTCCTTGTCGATCTTGTCGTTGCCGACCTTCAGTCGTCGGGCGTTTTGCTCGACCTGACTGCGCAGCACCTTCATCAGCCCGACCTCGAAGCCCTGCTGGTGCGTGCCGCCCTTGGGCGTCGAGATGATGTTGACGAACGAGCGGACACGCGTCTCGTACCCGGTGCCCCATCGCAGGGCGACATCGACCTCGCACTCGCGCTGCACTTCGGTCGGCACCATGGCGCCGGTGGGCTGGAGCACCGGGACCGTCTCGACGAACGACCCCGTTCCACTGAGGCGCCAGGTGTCGGTGACGGCCGCGTCGGGAGCGAGGAACTCGGCGAACTCCGAGATGCCGCCGTCGAAGCGGTAGGTGGTCTCGACGGGCTCGGCCGAAACGACACCGTCGGCGCCGGTCGAGGGGCGCTCGTCGCGGATGACGATCTCGAGACCGGGCACGAGGAAGGCCGTCTGCCGGGCTCGCTGTTCGAGCTCCTCGAGGTTGAACGAGGCGTCCTTGGTGAAGATCTGCCGGTCGGCCCAGTACCGGATGCGTGTGCCGGTCACGCCCTTGGGCGCCTTGCCGACGACCCGCAGTTCGCTCTTCTTATCGAAGGGGCTGAACGCGGAGTCGGGCGCATCACCGGCGAACGAGCCGGGCTCGCCGCGGTGGAACGACATCGCCCAGGTCTTGCCGCCCCGGTCGACCTCGACGTCGAGGCGTTCGGACAGGGCATTGACGACAGAAGCGCCGACACCGTGCAGCCCGCCCGAGGCGGCGTATGAGCCGCCGCCGAACTTGCCGCCGGCGTGGAGCTTGGTGAAGACGACCTCGATGCCGGACAGGCCGGTGCGGGGTTCGATGTCGACCGGGATGCCGCGGGCCCGGTCGCGGACCTCGACGCTGCCGTCGGTGTGCAGCACGATGTCGATTCGACCACCGTGCCCGCCCAGTGCTTCGTCGACGGAGTTGTCGATGATCTCCCACAGGCAGTGCATGAGACCGCGCGAGTCGGTCGATCCGATGTACATGCCGGGGCGCTTGCGCACCGCCTCGAGCCCTTCCAGGACCTGCAGATGATGGGCGGAGTACTCGGCTGTCACAATCTCCAACGATAACCGTGGGGCCTGACACGCGGCTCGAGGACACACGGGTGGGCATTCCCGCGTACGCGTAGAGCGAAATGTCGGGACGCGACGGCATACCCCCCGGATACCCGTGGTTACATGTCATGCACGCACCCGAACGCGTTGCACCGAGGAGGCACCGAGATGAGCACCACATCGACACCGACTGAGAACACAGCCGTCCTCGACTACCGACTCACGGCAGCCGACCGCTGCGACTCCTGCGGCGCGCAGGCCTACATCGCCGCCGAGGTCAACGGCAGCGAGCTGCTGTTCTGCGCACACCACGGTCGCAAGTACGAAGAGAAGCTCCGCAGCATCGCCACGTCGTGGCATGACGAGACCGCTCGTCTCAGCGCGAGCGTCTAGTCGACTCGTCCCTCGTACAGACGAGGGACCAGCGGCGAGAGTCGCACGAGGATCTCCTCCCCCACCGATCCGATCGCTTCGGCGAGATCGGTGGGGGATTTCTCGTTGTCACCGCCGCCGAAGACGGTCACCGCGTCCCCGACCGATGCCGACGGCCATGCCGCGATGCGCGAGTCCTCGCCGACGGATTCGAGTCGGCGAACACCGGCCGGCGTGAGCACCTCGACACGACCGCCGAGCGTGCTGGGAAGGCCGTCGAGGGCCCCGAGCCCGATATGCGCGCAATCGTCGTCGACACTCGTGACCTCTGCGCGAAGGCTCGAGATCAGACGCACGCCCAGATCGCGTTCGTCTATCCCGCCCGCTGAGCGCACGCCGTAGGCGAACGCGCCGATCCGCACCAGGTCGTACCGGAACTCCGCACGGGCGAACGAGGCCGCGCTGGCCGCCAGGTGTCGATGCGACGGACGGAGACCGGCCTGCTCGGCCGCCGCCACCGCCGCGTCGAAGATGCGCCGGGCGTCGTCGTCGTCGACGTCGGATGCTTCCGCGATGTGGCTCCAGACACCCACGACCTCCACGAGGCCCTCCGCGACGAGCGCGGCGACCCGCGCCACGAACGCGGGCCACTCCTCGGGCCGCACGCCGTTGCGGTGCAGACCGGTGTCGATCTTGAGGTGGACGCGGGCCCGGTGTGCGAGCGTCCGAGCCGCCGCCGCGACGTCTTCGAGTGACGCGGCATCTCCGACGCCGATATCGAGGTCGTCGTGGACGGCGTCGACGGCGTCGTCGGCTGTCGCCGTCATCCACACGAAGATGCGGGCCGCCTCGCCGAGCTCGCGGCGCACGACGCGGCCTGTGCCGACGTCGAAGGCGCCGAACCAGCGAAATCCCTCCGCGGCGGCGCGACGCACGATGGGCACGAGGCCGTGACCGTAGGCGTCGTTCTTGACGACGAGCATGGGCTCGGACGGCGAGACGGTCTGCCGCACCCGCGCGAGGTTCGCCGCGAAGAGATCGAGATCGACGTGCAGTGCGGCGCTCACGCGATGACCCGTCGTGCAGCGTGCAGTCCCGCGGCGGTGACGAGTTCGCCGCCGGAGAGACCGGTCGCGGCGCACCACTCCCCCAGCGACGGCTCGTCGCGGGCGGGATCGCCGAAGAAGACGGCCTCGTCGCCGCGCTGGATCGCAGCATCCGCGATCTCGACGACGCAGACGTCCATCGCGACCCGTCCGACGATCGGACGGCGGTGCCCACCGATCGTCACGGCGACGGAGCCGCCCAGGGAGCGCACGACCCCCTGCCCGTACCCGCCGGTCACGAGTGCGATGCGGGTGTCGGCTGCCGCGCGGTAGAGGTACCCGTACGAGACGCCCTCGCCGGCGCGGAGATTCTTCGTCGCAAGGACCGCCCCGCTGAACCGCAGCGCGGGGGTGGATGCTGCGGGGGCACCGGGAAGCCCGAAGAGCGCGACGGGGTCGACGGGGTCGGGCGCCGCCGCGTCAGCTGGATCGGCCGGAGTGAACCCGGCTTCCGACAGGACATCGACGACGACATCGGTGCCGTGGCCCCAGGCGTCTGATCGCAGGAGGCGGGAGGAGTACGTGCGGGCCTGGGAGGAGACGGCGTTCTGCATCAGCGCGGCCCTCGAGACGGTGGCGAGCGGAGTGCGATCGGGCCGGCTCTCTGCTCTCTCACGGAAGGCCACAGTCACGACAACTAGACTAACGGGGTCTCGTCCGCCGACCCCGGAGCTCGTATGCCAGACCAGGGCTTCGCCCTCGCGCCCCGCCTTCGCTACCTCGTCGGGCGCGCCCGACGCATCGACGTCGGATCCGTCTTCGAGCGTGCGCGCGAGGCGTCGCGCGACCACGGGAAGTGGACGCCGTTCATCGTCGCCGACATGCTCTGGCAGGCGGGTTTCCGCAATGTCGGGTTCCAGGATTACGTCGACTACGACTTCTCGATCCTGACCCGTGCCGAGCGGGCCACGTACATGACGCACCCCGTCTCGAACCAGATCTCGCAGAAGTACGACCACCCCGACTATCGGCACATCTTCCAGGACAAGGTCGAGTTCGACCAGGTCTTCAGCGAGCATCTGCACCGCGACTGGATGGTGGTGACGGCCGACAACGCCGACGAGGTGAAAGCGTTCGCCGAGCGGCTCGGCACGATCGTGACGAAGGAGCCCGTCGGTCAGGCCGGCACCGGGGTGCACCGCTATCACGCGGCCGAGGTCGAGGACTGGTCGCAGTTCCACCGCGGCCTGTGGGAGCGGGGCGAGCTGCTCATCGAAGAGGTCATCTCGCAGCATCCCGACCTCGCCGCCGTCTGCCCCGGCACCGTGAATACGACCCGGGTGACAGCATTCTTCGACGGTCAGCGCACCCACATCCTCGCCATGGCGCAGAAGTTCGGTCGCGGCGCGGTCAGCGACCAGATGACCTTCGGCGGCTTCTACACGATGCTCGACGAATCGGGCCGAGCAGTCGGTCCCGGGTACGACTCGCACGGTCACGTGCACGAGACACACCCCGACTCGGGGTTCCGTATCGCAGACTTCCAACTGCCACTGATAGACGAGGTGCGCGCGTTCGTCGACCGCGTCGCGCGCGTGGTCCCCCAGGTGCAGTACGTGGGGTGGGACATCGTCGTGACGGCCGACGGTCCGGTGCTCGTCGAGGGCAACTGGGGCGCAGGAGTGTACGAGAACAAGCCCAGCGTCACCGGCATCCGCACCGGTCACAAGCCCCGCTACCAGGCCGCGATCGGTTTCTGACGAAACCACGAAGCCCCGTTGCCGACATCCCGATGCGGGATGACGAGAACGGGGCTTCGTCGTGTGTCAGACCTTGCGGACCACACCGAGCGGTGTCGACTCGTGCCCTTGGCCGAGAGGGTTGTCCGACAGGATCGCCAGGAGGCGTCGCTCACCGGCCTTGTCGAGGGTCGAGCCGAGGATGTTGCCGCCCAGGTCGTTGATGTCGACCACGGCCACCTCGGCGGAGACCGGAAGCATCGACTTGACGTGCGACGCGACCTCGCGCGGGCGCTCGGGGCCCAGTACGACCGCCTTGTTGTACGGCGGGATGGTGCCCTTGGTCGGGCCGTCGATCGCGCGGGCCTTGTCTCCCGCGATGCGGTAGAAGTCGCCCTTGCGCCCGAACGCCTTCGTCACCGCAGAGACCGCGGCAGCGAAGAGGATGCGGGGCGTGCCGCACTCACGGAGCGCCATCTCCATCGTCTCGGGCATGCCGAGGCCGATGCCGTACGGCGTGCGCGTGACGTACTTGGAGAGGAACAGCGCCAGGCGGCGAGGCGTGATGTCTTCGACCAGGTAGGAACGACCCTGGGTGATCGCGACGATCTTCTCGGTCACGAAGAGGATGTCTCCGGCCTCGACGGCCCCCACCGCGTACTCGCGGAGGAACGTGTCGAGGTCGTCGCCCGGCAACACGACCCGTGTGCGGATCGGGATGCGAGCGAACGACGAACCGTCGACGATCGTGGTGAGTGCTTTACCGGCGTTTGCTGCGTCGGTCACGAAGGCTCCCGCTTACTCGAGGTAGTCGCGCAGCGACTGCGACCGGCTGGGGTGGCGGAGTTTCGCCATGGTCTTCGACTCGATCTGACGAATGCGCTCGCGCGTCACGCCGAACGTGTCGCCGATCTGGTCGAGGGTCTTAGGCTGCCCGTCACCCAGGCCGAAGCGCATGCGGATCACGCCGGCCTCGCGCTCGGAGAGCGAATCGAGAAGCGACTCGAGCTGACGCTGCAGCATCGTGAAGCCGACCGCGTCGGCCGGGACGACCGCTTCGGTGTCTTCGATCAGGTCGCCGAACTCGCTGTCGCCGTCCTCGCCGAGCGGGGTGTGCAGCGAGATCGGCTCGCGGCCGTACTTCTGCACCTCGATGACCTTCTCGGGGGTCATGTCGAGCTCGCGGCTGAGCTCCTCGGGCGTGGGTTCGCGACCCAGGTCCTGGAGCATCTGGCGCTGAACGCGGGCAAGCTTGTTGATGACCTCGACCATGTGCACGGGGATGCGGATGGTGCGGGCCTGGTCTGCCATGGCACGGGTGATCGCCTGACGGATCCACCAGGTGGCGTACGTCGAGAACTTGAAGCCCTTGGTGTAGTCGAACTTCTCAACGGCACGGATCAGGCCCAGGTTGCCTTCCTGGATCAGATCGAGGAACTGCATGCCACGACCGGTGTAGCGCTTCGCCAGCGAGACGACCAGACGGAGGTTCGCGCCGAGCAGGTGGCTCTTTGCACGCTGACCGTCGCGGGCAACCCACTGCAGGTCGAGGCCGAGCTGCTTCGACTTCTCGGCGGCCGACATGTGCGACAGCTTCTCTTCGGCGAACAGACCGGCCTCGATACGCATCGCGAGCTCGACCTCTTCGGCCGCGTTCAGCAGCGGAACCTTACCGATCTGCTTGAGGTAGTCCTTGACGGGGTCGGCCGTGGCGCCGGTGATCTGCGCCGAGTAGACCGGCACCTCGTCGTCGTCGCTGGAGGAGATGACGATCGCCCCCGTCGGGAGCGGCTCGGTGAAGGCCGGCTTGGTCGACTCTTCCTCGTCGTCGTCTCCGTCTGCCTTCTTCGGGGTCGCCGCCGCGGGAGCGTCGTCGCTCGCGTCGTCGGAGTCGTCCGAGTCGTCGACCTCGACCTCGCCGTCCAGCTCGGTCTCGTCTTCGGGATCTTCGTCGGAGGCCTTCGCCTTCGACGCTGCCTTCGGCTTGGCGGCTGCCTTCGCCTTGGCGGGGGCCTTCTTGGCCGGGGCCTTCTTCGCGGGCGCTGCCGCGGTCTCGCTCTCGACGTCGTCGAGGTCGGTGTCCTTCGGGGTGCGGGTCTTGGTGCTCGTGCCTGCCACGTTTCGCCTTTCGCCGGGTAGGTCCGTCGGCTGCCGCCGGACGTTCTCGGACACTAGTAAGACCCTTGTCAAGTCCGAACGGCGAAGCGGATGCACACGCCGACCGGTCGACAACGGGTCAGGGTCTTCATTGTCGCACACGTTGGGCAGCGGACCTGACGCGCGCGGAAGGGTACACCCCGGATAACACCGGGGTCCAGTGCGATATTCCGCTCAGCCCAGGCCGTTTCGCGGTTCGTCCTCACCGGACGGGCGTGAGGCGAGGAAGCGCTCGAGTTCTGCGCCGAGCTCGTCGGCGCTGGGGAGGTCGCCGGTGTGGATGATCGGCGTCGCTTGTGTCGAGCCCGCCATATAGGAGTCGTAGCGCTCCTCCAGGCCTTCGATCATTCGAGTCAGGTCGTCGCTCGCTTCGACCTGATCCTGCACCTTGGTCAAGAAGTCGCGGTTCTCATCGCGAAGCCGGTCGCCGGAGAAGATGAGGCCGGTGGCGACGGTGAGGCTGTCGAGACCGGCCAACGCGGCCGCGGGGTACTCGGTGTCGCCCAGGTAGTGGGGAACGAGCAGCACGAAGCCGGCGATCTGCGCCCCCGACTCCGCGAAGCGGTATTCGAGCAGGTGACCGATCGTCGCGGGCACCTGGGTTTGCGGACGCCAGACCGAATGCGCATCGATGAGGTCGGCGCGAGTGCCGCTCACCGTTGTACCGACCGGACGCGTGTGCGGGACGGGCATGGGTATCGCGTGGACCCAGGTGACCGAGGAGACGTGCAGCGTTGCGGCGATCTCGAGGACCGAGGCGGCGAAGGCGTCCCACGCGAAGTCGGGTTCGTACCCGGCGAGGAGGACGAACGGTTGTCCGAGAGCGTCGTGCGCGAGCGAGACTTCGAGCCGAGGCGGCTGGTAGTCGGAGAGATGATCGCCGTCGAACGAGATGATCGGGCGTCGGGCGCGGTAATCGAGCAGGACGTCGTTGGAGTAGGCGAACACCGGCGACGGGTCGAGCTCGTCGCGGAAGTACTCCACCACCTGAGCGACGGCTCCTCCCGCGTCGGTGAAGCCGGTGAGCGCGATCACGAGCGGCAGACCCGGCGGCACCGGCGGCGCCGAGGGGGCGCGTTCGAACAGCGGCGCTGAAGAGGGCATGCCTCCACTCTAGAAGCCGTGCACGACACGGGACCCGCGCGGGGGTCCCGCTGACAGCGAACAGCGCTCCTTAGGATGGAGACATGCCGTTTCCCCGTCTCGCGCACAGCAGCTCATCGGTCCGCGAGGCCGATGCCGACGCGCTCCTCCTCCTACTTCCGCATCTCGACGACACCACAGAGATCGACGGATGGCCCGGACTCGCGGCGCAGTTGCGCCGTATCGGGTTCACCGGCGGCGCGGGTTCGTATCAGCGCATCGTCGCCGAAGGAGTCGAGCTCCCCCTGGCCGTAGCCGGGCGTGGACGTAAGGACGACGCCGGATCGTTGCGGGATGCTGCGGGCACGGGGATCAGATCGCTCACCGGGTTCGACCGGGTTGCTCTCGCCGCTCCCGGCGCGGACGGCGACGTCTGGCGACCGCTGGCCGAGGGCGCCGCGCTGGGCGGGTACCGCTTCACGGGGTATGCGATGAAAGCCCCCGCTTCGCGAGCGGTCGAGGTCACCGTGCACACCGAGGCCGCTCCGTCGTCCGAGGATGTGGCCGCCGTGGCGGCGATCGGCGATGCCGTCGCCCTCGTGAAGGATCTTGTGACCACTCCGGCCGAGTGGCTGGGCCCGGCCGATCTGGCAGAACGCGCCCAGGCGTCCGTCGCCGACCTCGCCGTCGACGTGCGTGTGTGGGACGAGGACGCCCTGCGCGCCGACGGTTTCGGCGGGATCCTCGGCGTCGGGCAGGGCTCTGACCGTCCGCCACGCCTCGTGCGTCTCGACTACGCGCCCGCCGGCGCAACGCGCCACGTGGCTCTCGTCGGCAAAGGCATCACGTTCGATACCGGCGGTCTGTCGCTCAAGCCCGCGGCGTCGATGGTGGGCATGAAGTACGACATGTGCGGGGCTGCGACCGTTCTCGCCGTGGTGCGGGCCGCCGCCGCGCTGCAGCTGCCGGTGCGGGTCACCGGCTGGCTCTGCATCGCCGACAACATGCCGTCCGGTCGCGCGACCCGCCCGGGCGACGTGCTGCGGATGCTCGACGGTCAGACCGTCGAGGTGACCAACACCGACGCCGAGGGGCGACTCGTTCTCGCCGACGGCCTCGTGGCAGCGAGCCGCGAGCATCCTGACCTGGTCGTCGATATCGCCACCCTCACCGGCGCCGTCACCGTCGCGCTCGGCACGAGGCACACCGGCGTGATGGGCGACGACGACGCTGTCGCGGATTACCTCGCCGCCGCGGACCGCTCCGCAGAGCTGGCGTGGCGTCTCCCCCTGCCGGAGCACATGCGCGACGAGCTCGACTCCCCCATCGCCGACCTGCAGAACGCCAAGATGGGCGACCCCGCGGGCGGCACGATGTTCGCGGGCCTCTTCCTCGAGCGGTTCGTCGGGCGCGTGTCTGACGACGCGGATGCGGCGCGGATCCCCTGGCTGCACCTCGACATCGCCGGGGTCGGAATGAACAAGGGCGGCGCCTTCGGGTTCACCGATAAGGGAGTGACCGGAGCGGCGACGAGATCGCTCATCGAACTCCTGGCCGCCGAGGCCCAGCGGTGACCGACCACACGGCCGATGTCGTGATCCTCGGCGGAGGCAGCGGTGGATACGCTGCGGCCCTCCGTGCGGCGGAACTCGGAGCCTCGGTCGTGATCGTGGAGAAAGACAAGCTGGGCGGCACATGCCTCCACCGGGGCTGCATCCCCACCAAGGCGCTGCTGCACGCCGGCGAGGTCGCCGACACCGCGCGTGACGCAGCATCCGTGGGTGTGCACGTGCACCTCGACCGCATCGACGCCGCCGGCGTGCGCGAGTACCGCCAGGGCGTCGTCTCGAAGAAGTACAAGGGGCTCCAGGGGCTGGTCAGCGCTCGGGGCATCACCGTCGTCTCGGGCGAGGGTGTTCTCGTCGAGGGGCCGGCGGTACGCGTCGGCGACGATGTCTACCGTGGTCGCGATGTGATCTTGGCGACGGGCTCGTACAGCCGCACCCTGCCCGGCCTGGCGGTGGAAGGCCGCGTGCTCACCAGTGAGCATGCTCTCGAGCTCGACGTCATCCCCGACCACGTCGTCGTTCTGGGCGGCGGGGTCATCGGCGTCGAGTTCGCTAGCGCGTGGCGCTCGCTCGGCGCCGAGGTCACCATCGTCGAAGCCCTCGATCGACTGCTGCCGACCGAGGATGCGTCGTCCAGCAAGGCTCTCGAGCGCGCGTTCCGCAAGCGAGGGATCGTCGCGCGGACCGGCGTGCGCTTCGACTCGCTCACCCAGACGGGCGATTCGGTCACCGTGCGGCTGGAGGAGGGGACCGAACTGACCGCCGACTACGTGCTGGTGGCCGTCGGTCGGGCCGCAGCGACGGAGGGCCTCGGCTACGAAGAGGCCGGCGTCGTGCTCGACCGCGGCTTCGTGCGCACCGATGAGAGGCTCCGGACAGATGTCGCGCATGTCTGGGCGGTCGGCGACATCGTGGTCGGCCCGCAGCTGGCGCACCGGAGCTTCCAACAGGGCATCTTCGTCGCCGAGGAGATCGCCGGACGTTCGCCGGTTCTCATCCCCGACGAGCAGATCCCGCGCGTCGCCTACTCGCGACCGGAAGTCGCGTCGGTGGGCGTCACGGAGGCAGATGCCGTCGCCGCACACGGCGCCGACGCGATCGTGGCGTACGAGTACAACCTGGCGGGTAACGCCAAGAGCGAGATCCTCGGCACCCCCGGTGTCGTGAAGATCGTTCGTAAGAAGGACGGCCCGATCATCGGTGCGCATCTCGTCGGCGATCGCGTCGGCGAACTCATCACCGAGGCGCAGTTGGCGGTCGGCTGGGAAGCGCATCCAGAAGACATCGCACCGTTCGTCCATGCACACCCCACGCAGAGCGAAGCCCTCGGAGAAGCGTTCCTCGCTCTCGCGGGCAAACCGCTGCACACGCTCTGACGCATTTCGCGTCACTAAGCTAGAACCACTTACGGTTTTGAAGGAGACAAGCTCATGAGCACTTCCGTCGTCCTCCCCGCGCTCGGAGAGAGCGTCACCGAGGGAACGGTCACCCGCTGGCTCAAGAACGTCGGCGACACCGTCCAGGAAGACGAAGGTCTGCTGGAGATCTCGACCGACAAGGTCGACACCGAGATTCCCTCGCCGGTCAGCGGCGTCCTCGAAGAGATCCTCGTCCAGGAGGACGAGACCATCGAGGTCGGCGCCATCCTCGCCAAGATCGGTGACGGTTCGTCCGCCCCGGCGTCGTCGGCCCCCGCCGACGAAGCGCCTGCCGAAACGGCCGAGGAGCCCGCCGAGCAGGCCCAGCCCGAGCCGGAGGCTCCCGCTGCCGCCCCTGAGCCGCAGGCCGAGGCCGCTCCCGCCGACTCCGGCGACGCGACCGAGGTGCGTCTCCCCGAGCTCGGCGAGAGCGTCACGGAAGGCACCGTCACCCGGTGGCTGAAGGCCGTCGGAGACGATGTCGCGGTCGACGAGCCGCTCCTCGAGATCTCGACCGACAAGGTCGACACCGAGATCCCCTCCCCCGTCGCGGGCACGCTGCGGGAGATCCTGGTAGCCGAAGACGAGACCGTCGAGGTGGGTGCTGCGCTCGCGCGCATCGGCAGTGGCGCGGCCCCCGCGGCCCCGGCCGAGCCCGAGGCTCCGAAGGCCCAGGCTCCCGCCGCCGAGCCCGCGGCTCCGGCTGCCGAGAAGCCCGTCGAGGAAGCGCCGAAGGCCGAGGCACCGAAGGCCGAGGCACCCGCCGCTCCCGCGCCGAAGGCGGAAGCACCCGCTCCCAAGGCCGAGGCCGCTCCGGCTCCCGCCGACTCCGTCGTCGCGTCGAACGACGAGGTCACCTACGTGACGCCGCTGGTGCGTCGTCTGGCCCAGCAGCAGGGTGTCGACCTCTCGACCGTGACCGGAAGCGGCGTCGGCGGACGCATCCGCAAGGAAGACGTGTTGAAGGCGGCGGAGGCCGCACAGGCTCCGGCCGCCGCTGCACCCGTTGCCGCGACGACCGCGGCTGCATCGGCGCCGGTCGAGGTCTCGCCGCTGCGCGGGACCACGCAGAAGATGTCGCGCCTGCGCAAGGTCATCGCCGAGCGTGCGGTGGCATCGATGCAGGCCACGGCGCAGCTCACGACCGTGGTCGAGGTCGACGTCACCAAGGTCGCGGCCTACCGCGACGCGGTCAAGGCGCAGTTCCAGGAGAAGACGGGTGACAAGCTCTCGTTCCTGCCGTTCTTCGCCCTCGCCGCGATCGAGGCGCTCCAGGCGTTCCCGATCGTCAACGCCACGGTCGACGGCGACTCCATCGTCTACCCCGAGTCGGAGAACGTGTCGATCGCGGTCGACACCGAGCGCGGACTGCTCACCCCGGT
The DNA here is from genome assembly GCF_003095395.1 of Microbacterium sp. Gd 4-13. Taxonomy (GTDB): domain Bacteria; phylum Actinomycetota; class Actinomycetes; order Actinomycetales; family Microbacteriaceae; genus Microbacterium. The sequence goes on along the minus strand of NZ_QEIJ01000001.1, from coordinate 744,031 downwards.
CATCCGCGACGCCGGTGGCAAGAACCTCGCCGAGCTGGCGCGTGAGATCGCCGATCTCGCCGCGCGCACCCGCGACAACAAGCTGAAGCCCGACGAGCTGGCCGGGGGCACGTTCACGCTGACCAACACCGGTTCGCGCGGCGCGCTGTTCGACACCCCGATCGTCTTCCTCCCGCAGTCGGCCATCCTCGGCCTCGGCGCGGTCGTGAAGAAGCCGGGTGTCGTCTCGGTCGACGGGAAGGACGCCATCTCTGTGCGTTCGTACGTCTACCTCGCCCTCTCGTACGACCACCGCATCATCGACGGAGCGGACGCAGCCCGCTTCCTCGGGGCAGTCAAGGCGCGCCTGGAGGCCGCCCAGTTCGAGGGCCAGCTCGGCATCTGAGAATCGATCCTCCCGGGGTTCACCGCCCCGCCGAGGCTCAGGATGGCGCATCGGTGACGTCGTGTACGTCGCGGATGCGCCATCCGTCTGTGGTCTCGACGACCGTGATGATCTGCGTGCCGCGGCCCGATAGCGAGTCGACCCGGGCGACGACGATTCCCCCCAGGTCGTCGAGGAGCGTGGCCCGACGGGCCTCCGCGGGGTGATCGATCACGCCCGCGGGGAGCTTCCGCGCCGGATCTTCCAGCACCGTCGCCAGACACGCGATGTCGCCGCAGGCGATGCGGCGATCGAGAAGCTCGGTTGTGACGGCGGCGAGATCGCCAGTCACAGGGGCCGGTTCATCCGACGACTGCCCTCCGCCGTCGGTGTGGGTTGCAGAAGCCTGCGGCGCCGGATCCGCTGCCGGGTCGGCGTCGTCCCCGTCGGTGGGCCAGAGCAGCCCGGCCACCACGACAAGGCCCGCGATCACGACGGCGATGACGATCGGCCGTCGGCGAGACGGGGATCGACGGATGCGGCGGACGATGGCATGCACCACGTCCGACGCGGTGTCGGCGAGGTCTGCGTCCATGTGAAACGCGAGGCGTCGCCAGAGGGACCGCTCACGCGGCGGCTGATCGGTCTCGGGGGTCGGCGTGAGATGTCTTGCCCGCCGCGGGCCGAAGACCTCGGTCAGCAGGGGCTCCGGCTCGGCGCACGCGAAGAGCACGTCTTCGCACTCCGCGTCGATCCGCGCTGCATCAGCTTGCCGCGCGGCATCGGCGACGTCATTCAGGGTCGCGCCGACACGCGTGCGCGGCAGGCACTCTGCCATGGTGGTCAGAAGACGCGCGGACGCTTCGCGAGCGGTCTCGTGGCCGACCCCCTCCACGAGAAGCGGCCGACCGTCGTCGGTGAGCCACCACTCGCCCTCCGCGCATTCGTTCCGCAGGAGAGATGCCGACAGGCCGCGAATGATGCTCACGGCGATGGTGACGGCTTCTCCGCCGGCGACCGGTGCGCCAGCATCCTGCCGCCTCTGCAAGAACTGCGTCACACTCTCGGTGAGCACGGGAAAGACGGCGTCGTGACCGTCTGCGCGACGCACGATGTCGACCGGCGCGAGAAGATGCGCGTGGTCTTGCGCACTCCATCCGGGCAGGTCGGCGACCGCCGAGCGGTCGGCGAGCATCATCGTTCGCCCGTCCACGCTCTCTGCGATCCTGGCGTCGAACGGACTCCCGGGTGGCTGCACCGATCGCACGGTGCGGAAGGTGTCGAATGCCTGCGAGATCGGCGGGGAGAGCATGTTCCGATGCTCGTCGTCCGCGTCGCGCGAGGAAGACGATGATGCTCAGAAGTGCATGATCGGTCACCCCTCCACGGCTGGGGAGGAGACGACGCGGCGCGAAAGCTAGAATCGAACCATGGCCGCTCGACCCACCGCTCCTGAGAAGCGCCCCAATTTCTTCTCCCAGCTCCGCACCCTGTTCACATTCACGCGGGATGCCTACAAATGGCTCCCCTACGTGCTGGCGGGCATCGTCGTTCTGGGTATCGCCCTGGGCATCGGCATCGGATTCCTGATCCCGCCGTTCGCGATTTGGAGCGTCATCCTCTGGGGCTTCACCGGCCTTCTCGCGGGCATCCTGGCCGCCATGATCACGATGACGCGGCTGTCGACCAAGGCCATGTACCGCAAGATCGACGGCATGCCGGGCGCCGCGGGGCACGTGCTCTCGACGTCGCTCGGTCGTCACTGGCAGGCGTCCGAGATGCCGGTGGGTGTGAACCCCCGCACGCAGGAGGCCGTCTACCGCGCCATCGGTCGTGGTGGCGTCGTTCTCGTCGGCGAGGGTTCGCGCGGCCGTCTCACCCGTCTGGTGAACGAAGAGCGCTCGAAGATCCAGCGCGTGGCCTCTGGTGTGCCGGTGACGGTGCTCTATCTCGGGCACGGCGACGACGATGTCGAGGTGAAGAACCTCGCCTCGGCGATCAAGTCGCTGCCCAAGAAGGTCGACCGTGCGTCCATGGCCGCGGTCATCAAGCGCGTCGACTCGGTGTCGCAGTCGCTCGCGTCGCTGCCGATCCCGAAGGGCATCGACCCGACGAAGGCGCGCGCCCCGCGTCCGCGCTGATCCTGCGTCAGCGGCGTACGAGGACCGTTCCGACGGCCTTGTCGTGCAGGCCGCGCTGATCGGCGTCCCAGATCACCGCGGGAATGACGAGGATCAGCAGCACGGTACGGATCACCGGTTTCCACAGCCCCACCCAGCCGCCGTCGAGGCGCTGCAGGCGCAGACCGACGAGGCGGTGCCCGGGGCTGCCCTGGAGGGTCGGCAAGAAGACGATCTGAATCGCCGCGAAGATCACGAAGATCGCGACGGCGTCCCACGCGAAGAATCCCGAGATCAGGTAGGCCGCGCCGTAGTCGATGAAGAGAGCACCGACGCGTCGACCGAGGCGCGCGACCGATCCCGGGCCTTCTTTCGGGTATCCGAGTCGATCACCGGGGAAGTCGGACGGGGCGAAGGTCATCCGGCAAGCCTAACCACGGGCTCGTAACATCCCGGAAACATATGGGACACTGGCGAGCAATGCCCTGCCGATAGGTTCGACTGGTCAGGCCTAGCGGCCGGCACATCCCGATTCGCTACCTCTGGAGTCTTCATGTTCAAAGATTCGTCCGAGGTTCTGCGCTTCATCCAGGAAGAGGACGTCAAGTTCCTCGATATCCGTTTCACGGATCTCCCGGGTGTGCAGCAGCACTTCAACATCCCCGCGGCCACCGTCGACGAGGAGTTCTTCACCGTCGGACAGCTGTTCGACGGGTCCTCGATCCGCGGATTCGCGAACATCCACGAATCCGACATGCAGCTCATCCCCGACGTCACCACGGCGTACCTCGACCAGTTCCGCGAAGCGAAGACGCTTGTCATGGTCTTCGACATCTACAACCCGCGCAACGGCGAGATCTACTCGAAGGACCCGCGTCAGGTCGCCAAGAAGGCTGAGAAGTACCTCGCCTCCACCGGCATCGCCGACACCGCGTTCTTCGCCCCCGAGGCCGAGTTCTACATCTTCGATGACGTGCGCTTCGAGGTGAAGCAGAACTCGAGCTTCTATTCGGTGGACTCCGAGGAAGGCGCCTGGAACACGGGCCGCGAGGAAGAGGGCGGAAACCTCGCCAACAAGACCCCCTACAAGGGCGGTTACTTCCCGGTCTCCCCCGTCGACAAGACGGCTGACCTCCGCGATGACATCACGCTGAAGCTGATCGAGGCGGGCTTCGAGCTCGAGCGCTCGCACCACGAGGTCGGCACCGGCGGTCAGCAGGAGATCAACTACCGCTTCGACACGATGCTGCACGCGGCCGACGACATCCTGAAGTTCAAGTACATCGTCAAGAACACTGCTGAGCAGTGGGGCAAGGTCGCGACCTTCATGCCGAAGCCGCTCTTCGGCGACAACGGCTCGGGTATGCACACCCACCAGTCGCTGTGGCAGGACGGCAAGCCGCTGTTCTACGACGAGACCGGATACGGCGGGCTCTCCGACGTCGCGCGCTGGTACATCGGCGGTCTGCTGGCCCACGCGCCCGCGGTGCTCGCGTTCACCAACCCGACGCTGAACAGCTACCACCGTCTGGTGAAGGGCTTCGAGGCCCCGGTCAACCTGGTCTACTCGGCCGGTAACCGCTCGGCCGCGATCCGCATCCCGATCACGGGTTCGAACCCGAAGGCCAAGCGCATCGAGTTCCGCGCACCGGATGCTTCGGGCAACCCGTACCTCGCGTTCGCGGCTCAGCTGATGGCAGGCATCGACGGCATCAAGAACCGCATCGAGCCGCACGAGCCCGTCGACAAGGACCTCTACGAGCTCCCCGCCGAAGAGGCCAAGAACATCCCGCAGGTTCCGAACTCGCTTCTCGACTCGCTCGAGGCGCTTCGCGCAGACCACGAGTTCCTCCTCGCCGGCGGCGTGTTCACCCAGGAGCTCATCGACACCTGGATCGAGTACAAGATCGAGAACGAGATCCAGCCCATCGCGCAGCGTCCGCACCCGTTCGAGTACGAGCTGTACTTCGGGGTGTAGTCAGCCCGCAGCAAGCCGTGGCTCAGCCGGAGCACAGCGCGACTATCCCGTAGACGCAACCTGACCGGCCCGAGTCGCCCAGAGCCCCAGTAACTATTGGTTCCTCCCGTGGAGGTACTGGTTGCTACTGGGGTTCTGTCGTTCCCGAAGTAACGCGGCGGATGCTACGGATTGGCACGGGCGAACCGCGGGGCGTCGACAGAAAGTGCCAAGAATGTGGCGGCTTGAGGATCTCGTTCGCCTTTCGCAGCTCGGCGTTCTCCCTCGAGCTACCTGATCCGCTGCGCGGGCTCGGTAGTGACACCCGGCTTGGTGCCGGAGTCGACCTCGAAGCGGCGCTGCCAGAGACGTAGCGTCTCCGGACTCATCGCGAGCAGCCCAGCGACGTGACGGAGCGCGCTCATCATGTTCGGGTGCTCCGGCCGCGCCTCCGCGAGCATCCTGAGCGCCCGCTCACGCATCTCCGGCAAGTACTTCCTGTTCATCGAGTTCCATCCGGGGCTGCTGCAGGAATAGCCCGCACGAGAAGTGATCGATGCTGCAGGAATAGCCCGCACGAGAAGTGATCGATGAGGGGCCCTCTTTCGCTCACACTGTCGCCCAGCCCTGCCAAGCGCCGAATCCTGTGCGAAATCTGCACATGTTGGGTCGGGCGGTCGATTGGGTCACTAAGTCGGCCGACGTGAGGGCGCGTCGTTCCAGAGTGGATCCCCACTCCAGGCTCGCTTGAGCACACGCTCCGCCTCAGGCCTTAGCCATTCGTTGAGGTCGACATCGTGCGGTGCACCCCAGGCCATGCTGTCGCGACCCAAAATTGCGATCGCCTCCGGGACAATCGCGTCGGCATCCCGATAGCCGAGGTAGCGGACGCAGGCGGCAGCGTCGTCGACGTCCTTCGCACGCATCGCAGCGATCTTCATCGCAAGCAGGTATCGCGGTGACGCAACCCGGACCCGGTGCCCCGGGAGGTCGAGCAGTGCAGCCTCGGTGTCCTTCTCGTCATCCATTCCCGCGAGAAAAGCGAACGCGCGCGAGTTCAGCCACGCCGGGTCGAGATTGAGCTCGTCCGCTATCGCTTCCGCAATGGACATGATCCTCGGGTCGGGATTGAGCAGCAGGACGTCCAGGTCGGGGGTCATCCGCGGGCGTTCAAGTTGAAGGGTCAGGGCAGCGCCACCGACGAGGTACGCGTCGACCCGGACGCCTTGCTCCTCACATCTGCTGACGAGCTCAGAGATGAGACCGCCGACCTGGTCCGCGCGGATCATCCGCAGCTCTGTCATGCAGTCGTCCAGTCGCGGTCGCGCGTGAGGATATTCTTCGCGAGAAATCGCGGCGGAGTCTGCGCCCGGAGCCTGGCCCGGTACTCATCACCCGGATCGTCGCTTGTCAACATCGTGGGCTCGCTCAACGGAGGGACGTTGTCCATCCACAGTTCCGGCGTGCCGCCGATCATCTCGATGGAGTAGGCCATCCCGGTCGCGAGAAGAGTGTCCCATTTTCGGTCACCGGTCGACGCAGGTTCCTCGACGGCCCACCGCGGCAGGCCCCCCTCCGGGAGAGCACCGAGCGCGCGGATACGACCGGCAGCCTCAACCATGTCGAGCATCGCGGTCCAGTCCTCGCCCCTGCGCAACCACCCCCTTATCGACTTTGCGATCTCGCGAGTCGGAATGAGCGACGCAGTCGGGGAACGCTCGATCTTGACGGTCCACCCAGACGCTTCCAGGGCAGCGGTCATCGTCTCCCATCCAGGGTCGGAGGTCGCCGCCTCGATCCGACTGATCGTCGACTGCTCGATCCCGCTGCGCCTCGAGACCTCCGCCTGCGAAATTCCAGCACGACGACGCGCATCGCGTAGGAGGGTGGACGGACTTGTCATAACACCATGCTATGCGTGCACGCATAGATGATCAACGCACGCGCCGAGACCGATGATCGCCTAGCGTGGACGAGGCGCACGTGGAAGGTCAGATGTTCGGAGTCTCCGAGCAGCAGCAGCAGTCGCCTGCTCGCGGCTAGGTGTCCATTGAGTGTCCAGAAGCTACCCGAAGTGTCCACGAATAAGACCCCGATCAATACCCCGCTTCCCCGGAATCACGGGGTTGTCCGCACCTTCGCCCAACACGAGCTGTACTTCGGGGTCTCACGTGGGGGAAAGCTACCCGAGACCGTTCCACGGGCGCTCTCCCCCGGCGGCCCGCCTCAGGGCTCGCGTCGAGCCGTGCGCCACAGCCCGAAGGCGAGCGGGATTCCGACCCAGATCAGCACCGACACCAGCAGCTTCGGCCAGTCGTCGGCGGCCATCTCGCCCGTCATGAGGGTTGTGAAGGTCACGCTCGTGTCGAGCCATTGCGCGGGTTCACCGAGCGACTCGACCGTGAGGGTGAGCACCGTCCACACCGTGGGCAACCCGAGGTACGCCACGATCGCGATCGGCGTGCTCAAGAACGCGAGCCCGAACGCGACCCCCTGAATGACGAGCAGCACGAGCGCGAGCGCTGTTCCGGCTACCACTCCCCCGTCGAGCGCCCACGATCCGTCGCCGCCGAGCCACACGATGCCGATGAGGTTCGCGAGCGCGCTCGCCCCGAGCGTCACGACCATCATCGCGACGCCGAGTGAGCTGGCCGAGGCGATCTTCGCCGCGTTGACGCGCGTGCGACGCGGCTCGAGCACGAAGGTCGTCAGAGCCGTGCGCGCCGACCACTCGCTCGTGGCCGCCATCACGCCGATCAGCGGAAGCAGCAACAACTGCCCGGTGGAGGCCGCCCCCGTGAGGTTCGTCCACGTGACGAACTCCGACTCGGCGGTGAACAGGTTGAGCGCGATGAACCCGGCGCTGATCACGGCGATCGACACGAGCAGCCAGAGTCCGGCGCGGGTGTCGAGTTGCTTGCGCAGCTCGACGGCGCAGAGCCTCAGAAAGGGGATCCGCTGAGAAGAGCGGATGCGGGGGACGGCAGGGGTGAGCGTGGTCATGCGGACACATCCTCTCGCCCGTGCTGGGCGGTCATGGAGAAGAACAGTTCTTCGAGCCCGGCGTTCGCCGAGGGACGAAGGTCGGTCACAGCGATCGCGGCGGCGAGGGCGAGCCGCCCGACCTCCTCGACGGTTGCCGAGGTCGTCAGCCCCGTCGGCGTCGTCGTCACCTCGAACCCGGCTGTGGTGAGGGCGCGGCCGAGTTCGGCGTTGTCGAGGCTCTCCACCTGCGTGCCCTTCGTCGCGAGAAGGTCGGCGGCGCTCCCCTGGGCGAGGATGCGACCCTGCCCGATGATAACGAGGTCGTCTGCGACGGCCTCGATCTCGAGCAGCAGGTGCGACGACAGCAGTACGGTGCCGCCGCGGGCGGCGAAGGAGGTGAGGAGTTCCCGCATCCATCGGATCCCGGCGGGGTCGAGTCCGTTCGAGGGCTCGTCGAGGATCAGCACGTCCGGGTCGCCGAGCAGGGCGCTGGCGATACCGAGTCGCTGACGCATCCCGAGGGAGTAGCCGCGCACGCGCGAGGCGCCTTCGCGGGTGGTGAGCCCCACGACTTCGAGGAGTTCATCTGCTCTGCTCGCGGGCAGGCCCATGAGGTGAGCCGAGATGGCCAGGGTCTCGCGACCGGTGCGACCCGGATGCTGGGCGCTCGCGTCGAGCAGCATTCCGACATCGCGCCCGGGGTTGTCGAGCGCGTGGAAGGGCACGCCCAACACCGTGCTGGATCCCGACGTCGGAGCGGCGAGACCACACAGCATCCGCATGGTCGTCGACTTACCTGCACCGTTGGGGCCGAGGAAGCCGGTGATCCGGCCGGGGAGGGCCGTGAACGACACGTCATCGACAACCGCCTTCGCGCCGTATTTCTTGGTGAGGTTCTCTGCGGTGATCATGTGTTCCAGCGTCGCGCGGTCACGCTCCCCGCACATCGGAGCGCGGTCTCGGTCGCCTCCTCCTTTGGTCGGAGGCGACCGAGCCGAAGGGGTGAGCGGATGTCGCGACCCGCGTCTTAGGCTCGAAACGTGACCGTCCGCCCGAGCCTCCCCGTGCGCGCTGTCCGGAAAGACGCGGTGCGTCTGCCCGCCGCATCCCCCGCCCCACCGCTTCGACCGTGGTCACGCATCTGGCGCTATCTCGTCGCTCTCGGTGTCGGCCTCCTCTTCTGGACCTTCACGGTGGCCGAGTACATCGGCCCGAACCCCGACAGCCTCCCCGCCGACGAGAACGCCGCGATCGGTGCGTTTGCGATCCTCGATCTCGTCCTCGGTTTGATCGCCACGGCGCTCCTGCCGCTGCGCCGACGCTTTCCGCTGCTCGTCGCCGTGCTGACCGCCTGCCTCTCGGCCGTCTCGGTCTTCTCGGTGGGCCCCGCCATGCTCGCGATCGTGTCGACGAGCACCCGGCGGCGGTGGCGGCCCGTGGTCGTCGTCGGGCTCGTCTGGATTGTCTGCACCCTCTTCTACGAGTTCGTGCTGCGCCCGAGCGTGCCGGGTGTCGCGAGCGAGGTCATCTCTCGGTGGGCGTCGGGCGGCGTCGCCGTTGCCGTGTACGCGATCTGCGTGTCGACAGGGTTCTACATCGGCGCGCGCCGTGACCTGCTGGCCTCACTGCGCGAACGAGCGAGGACCGCCGAGCGCGAACAGGCCCTGCGCGAAGACTCGGCCCGCGAGGCCGAGCGCACCCGCATTGCCCGAGAGATGCACGACGTGCTCGCGCACCACATCTCGCTCGTGAGCCTCCACGCCGGAGCCCTCACCTACCGCACCGACCTCACCCGCGACGAAACGGCGGAGGCCGCGGCGGTCATCCAGAACAACGCGCAACTCGCGCTCACCGAACTGCGCCAGATTCTGGGAGTGCTCCGCGATGTCGACGGTGGGACGGAGGCCCGCGGGGCGTCGGAGAACGCCTTTGCCGAGGACGAGGGGCGCGCGGAACCGCCGCAGCCCACGCTCGCGGCGCTGCCCGCCCTCGTCGCCGACGGACGCGACGCCGGGATGCAGGTGACGACGGATGCGGATGGCCTCGCACTCGACGACCTCTCCGAGGCGGTCTCGCGCACCGCTTACCGCATCATCCAGGAGGCCCTGACCAATGCCCGCAAACACGCGCCCGGTGCGCCCGTGACGGTGCGCCTAGAGCGTCGGGATGACGAGCTCTGGGTCACCGCGCGCAATTCGGTGGGCTACGCATCCGCGGGTTTGACCGCGGGCAGCGGCATGGGGCTCACCGGGTTGCAGGAGCGTGCCGAACTTGCTGGCGGAACCCTCGCTCACGGCATCGACAGCGACGGCAGCTTCGTCGTGACGGCGAGGTTGCCATGGGCGTGACGGAGCGAAGCATCCGCCTGGCGATCGTCGACGACGACGCCCTCGTTCGCGCAGGACTCCGGATGATTCTCGGCGGCGATGCGGCGATCACCATCGTCGGCGAATCGGCCGACGGGCGCGAGGCGCTCGACATGATCGCAACCGCTGCCCCGCACGTCGTACTCATGGACATCCGCATGCCGCGGCTGGACGGCCTCCAAACCACCAAGGCGCTCACGGCGCGCGCCGACCCGGCGCGGGTCATCGTGCTGACCACGTTCGACACCGACGATCTCGTCCTCGACGCCCTGCGCCACGGTGCGGTCGGCTTTCTCCTCAAAGACACCTCGCCCACCGAGCTTGTCGACGGCGTGCACCGGGTGGCCAACGGAGAGTCGATCCTTTCGCCGAGCGTCACCGCGCAGCTCATCGCCGCGGTCAGCAGCGGCTCCGACGACCGGCGCACCCACGCTGTTGCGCTCTTGGGGCGGCTCACCGAGCGCGAACGCGACGTCGCCGTCGCCGTCGGTCGCGGCCTTTCCAACGCCGAGATCGCGGCGTCGCTGTACATGGGGGTCGCGACCGTCAAAACGCACATCGGGCGCCTGTTCGCCAAGCTCGAGGCCACCAACCGCGTGCAGATCGCTCGCATCGTGCACGATGCGGGGCTCACCGACGAGTGAGCAGAGTCGACGCGTTACTCCCGAGCCCTTAGAGGCGCACGATGCTGTCGATGTCTTCGAGAAACTCCTACACCGACTTGTCAGACACCGTTGCGCGGGTCGCTGCGAGCGCCGAAACGTCCGGGGTCTCATCTCTTACGTCCGTAGGTCGCATAGAAGCATCATCAATTCCGGCGTTGGAGCCAGTGTGAGGACGTTTCAACGGCCCACAACCCGCGGAAACACGGTGGACGTGGCGCCCGCGTCCTAGTACTGTGCATCCTGGTCACAAGCCGGCGAAACGTAGGCTTGCCGAATGATGCAATCGACCGGACCCCGACCCGTCACGATCGTCACCGGCGGTAGCCGCGGTATCGGCGCAGCCATCGCAGAGCGACTTGCCGCTGACGGCCATGACCTCGCCCTGACCTACAGGGTCGCCCGTGATGAAGCCGGGGCCGTCGCGGCAGCGTGCCGAGCCCTGGGCGCGCGGGTGCTGCTCATCCGGGCTGACCTTGCAGACCTCGACGACGCCGCCGGCGTGGTCCCGGCAACACTCGCCGAGTACGACCGACTGACCGGCCTCGTGAACAACGCCGGGATCACCATGCGGATCGGCGACTACATCGGCATCGACCTCGCCGAAGTGGAGCGGATGCTGCGCATCAATGTCCTCGCGCCCATCGCCGTAACCCGTGCAGCGCTCGAAGCGATGTCGACGGAAAGGGGCGGCGAAGGCGGCACGATCGTCAACATCTCCTCCGGCGCTGCGACCAGCGGCGCGCCGAACACCTACGTGCCGTATGCGATGAGCAAAGCCGCGATCAACGCGATGACCATCGGCTTGGCGAAAGAGTTCGGCCCGCAGGGCGTGCGCGTGAACACGGTCTCACCCGGCACAACGTACACGACCATCCACGCGGATGGCGGGCGCCCTAACGCTCCCGAAGAGCGCGCCCCCGGCATCCCGCTGCGCCGCGCTGCGCATCCCCACGAGGTCGCCGACGCCGTCGCCTACTTCTTCGGTCCGGGCGCCGCATTCACGTCCGGCGCAGACCTCCGAGTTACCGGAGGCAACTGAGCGCACACGGCTCGGACTCCACGAGGCTCACCTCCGCGATACCACCCGGAGTCCGCGTGCGGCGTGGCGACCGGCGACGCCGGAGCCTATGAGGCCGTCCCCCATTCGGGGGGACAAGCGGAATCGACTAGGGCGTCGACCGCGACGATGCACACCGCGACGTCGTGGAGGGTCGGGCTAGATGACGTCGAGCCCGTCCCAATCATCGTTCTGCCAGTCCCGGTTGCTGTCACGAGTACGCGCTGTGACGACGGGGGTGGAGCCCCCCGGATGCTGCAGCATCTCGACGCTGGAGGCCATCGACGCGACCAGGTCAGGATCGAGGATTTCAGGATGAGCCGAGTACTCCGTTCCGGCGATCACCTGACTCGAGGGGCCGATGAGGATGATAGATCGGCCGGAGGTTCCGTCGTCAGACAGGGTCGGGATCTCTACAGTGGCCGCCTGCCCCACGGATGCGAGCACCTGCGCATATTCCAAGAGAGCACGTGCGATCTCCGAGCCGGTGAGGAACGAGTCGCCCGCGTAGTGGATCCTGTGCATCATCCACATGTACTCCCCCATCGCGCGTACACCCGCCCCCTTTCCATTGGACGCCGCGTGCGTTAGGGCCTCACGGACACGCGTGTTGTAGCCTTCGATAGCGCGCGGATCGTTGCGATCCCACGCTTGTTCGAGAAGGAACACACATGGGACACCTCATCTACGGCACTGCGCCCGCCATACGCATCGACGATCGGGGTCTCGAGCACCTGCGCGCCGTCATGCTCACGAAGCTCCGACGCAACGAGAGCTTCGGCTTCAACTGGGACAACGAGCCCGACGTACACGGCGACGACGCTCTCGCCAAGCCCGGTCTCCACGGCACGGTGTGGATTTCATCGAGCTCGTCGTTGTACTTCAGTTTCGATGAGCGCAGCGATCTGCCGTTGAACCGCAAGTGGCTGAGCCAACTCGCCGACCTCGCCAACGGAACCGGGGGTCTTCGTCTGATCCCCGAGCCCTCTGCGAGTAAAGGGTCGAACGCCGACAGCTGATGGTGGGGTTCAGACGCCCCCCGTTCCGAACTCGATGATCGGGCCGCGTGTGTACCGCACGCGTCAGATGACGCCCTGCGCGAGCATCGCGTGCGCGACCCGCTCGAAGCCGGCGGAGTTCGCGCCGATCACATAATCACCGGGGTGACCGTACCGCTCGGCCGCGTCGAAGGCCGCGTCGTGGACGCTTGCCATGATGGAACGGAGCCGACGCTCGCTGTCGTCGAAGCTCCACCTCTGGCGCGCCGCGTTCTGGCTCATCTCGAGTGCGGATGTGGCGACTCCGCCGGCGTTGGCTGCTTTGCCAGGACCGAAGAGAACTCCCGCGCCCTGGAAGGCGGCGATGGCCTCGGGAGTAGAGGGCATGTTCGCGCCCTCCGATACGGCACAGACACCGTTGGCGATGAGTGTCTGCGCATCGTCGAGGTCGAGCTCGTTCTGCGTCGCGGCCGGGATGGCGATGTCGACCGCGACCTCCCACGGGCGGGCCCCCTCGACGAACCGAGCGGACGGACGCCGCGCCGCGTACTCGTGGATCCGCGCGCGTTCGACCTCCTTCACGTGCCGTAAGAGCGCGACATCGATTCCGTCGTGGTCCACGACGTACCCGGACGAGTCGGATGCGGTGACAGGCGTCGCACCCAGCTGCCAGGCCTTTTCGATCGCGTAGATCGCGACGTTGCCCGAGCCGGAGACTCCGACCCTGAGACCGTCGAGCGATCTGCCGTGGACGGCCAACATCTGCTGAGCGAAGAAGACGGCGCCATAGCCGGTCGCCTCGGTGCGCACCTCCGCACCGCCCCACTGGACGCCTTTACCCGTGAACATCCCCGACTCGTGGCGGTTCGTGATCTTGCGGTACTGCCCGAAGAGATAGCCGATCTCGCGGGCGCCCACACCGATGTCGCCCGCCGGAACGTCGGTGTGCTCGCCGAGGTGGCGGTAGAGCTCAGTCATGAACGACTGGCAGAACCGCATGGCCTCCGCGTCGGAGCGTCCGTGCGGGTCGAAGTCGCTGCCGCCTTTGGCCCCGCCGATGCCCTGCCCGGTGAGCGCATTCTTGAAGATCTGCTCGAATCCGAGGAACTTGATGATCGACAGATTCACCGATGGGTGGAAGCGCAGACCGCCCTTGTAGGGGCCGAGAACCGAAGAGAACTGCACACGGAAGCCCCGGTTCACCTGCAAGCGGCCGGCATCGTCGACCCACGGTACGCGGAAGAGGATCTGACGCTCGGGTTCGACCAACCGTTCGAGGATGCCGCCCTCGACGAACTGGGGGTATCGCTCCAGCACGGGAGCGATGGACTCGAGCACCTCTCGGACGGCCTGAAGAAACTCGGGTTCGTGCGGATTGCGCTTCTCGACGCTCGAATACACGTCGCGAACGGTGTCGGGCAGAGCGGACGGGGTCACGGTCATGGTGGAGCTTTCTGGCCGGATGATGTGAGCCGCCGCGCTCGGGTTGTGCGGCTGCCGGACTTCACCCTATCCAGACGAGCGGCCCCGTCCGACAATATGACGCCGGCGGGGCTCCCACCGCATCCCCCGCCATCGCCGCTCCGTCAGTTCTCGACGGCGTCCTCTGCGTCGTCCATCGCTGCGGCGCCTTCTTCGGGCGATTCCGAGCCAGCGCCGGTGGCATCGTCGTCTTGCGACAGGGAGTCGGTGCTGTTCGGGTTGCTCTTGTCAGTCATGGCGTCCTCCTGTGATCGTGGTGTTCCACCAGCCAACTCCGCCAAGGGGCATGGGGCGAGGGGCTGGCGCGGATGCGTGAGACGTGCGACGGCTCAGCCGTAGAAGAGGCGCTCGAACACGCGTCGCGCGCGACGTGACGTGCCCATCCACTGCTCCTCGATCACGGAGGCAGAGCGCGGCGGGTACTCGAGGATGCGCCCGATCCCGTCGAGCTTCGCCCGGTCGGTGGGCAGGGCGTCGCTGGTCTGGCCCGACAGCAGCGTGTTCGCTGAGCGGAGCCGGCTCGCGAGCAACCACGTCTCGCGCAGGCGCTCGGCGTCGGCATCTTCGATGAACCCGGCTTCTCGGGCGGCCTCGAGAGCGCGCAGGGTCGACGTGGTGCGCATGCCCGGGAGTTCGTGCGCGTGCTGCAACTGCAGCACCTGCACGAGCCACTCGACGTCGCTGAGAGAGCCTGGCCCGAGCTTCAGATGGCGAGACGGATCGGCGCCCTGCGGAAGCCGCTCGCTCTCGACGCGGGCCTTGATCCGCTTGATCTCGCGCAGCCCGTTCGGATCGATCGCGGGCGGGTAACGCACCCCGTCGACCATCTCGAAGAACGCCGTGAGCAGCTTCACGCTTCCCGCGATCCCGCGAGCGCGCAGCAGCGCCTGGGCCTCCCACGAGAGCGACCAGCGGCGGTAGTACTCGGCATACGCCTCGAGGGAGCGCGCGATCGGGCCGTTGCGTCCTTCGGGGCGGAGGTCGGCATCGAGGTCGAGTGGCAGGCGGTGATCCTCCGACTGCTGCCGGATGGCGGCGACGAGCTTCACCGAGAGGTCGTGAGCGCGTTGGGCGGGAACACCGTTCGCCCGGTAGACGTACATGACGTCGGCGTCGGAGCCGAAGCCGAGTTCGGAGCCACCGAAGCGTCCCATCGCGATGACCGCGAAATCGAGTGCCCCGTCTTCGGGCGGCACCACCTCGTGCCACACCGCACGGAGGGTTGCCTGAATGGATACTTCCGTGATCGTCGTGAGCGCGCTGGCGAGCTCCTCGATCGTGACGACGCCGAGCACGCCTGCCATCGCCGTGCGCAGCATCTCGCGGCGCCGAAGAGCCCTCACCGACCGCATGGCGTCGTCGACGCTGGCGTGCCGTGCCTGGATCGCCCGGGCCTCCTCCTGCAGCGAGATGCCGCTGCGCGGTCGTAAGAGCTCCTCGTCGTCGAGCCACGCGGCCGATTCCGGGATCCACTCCATCAGTTCACCGATGTACCGCGAGCCGGATAGCACACGAGTGAGGCTTTCGGCTGCGGCCGAAGAATCGCGCAGCATCCGCAGGAACCACGGGGTGTTGCCCAGACGTTCGCTGATGCGTCGGAAGGCAAGCAGACCGTAGTCGGGGTCGACCCCGTCGGCGAACCAGCGGATCATGACCGGCATCAAGTGACGTTGGATGGATGCTTTGCGACTCAACCCCGTCGTGAGCGCGGCGATGTGCCGCAGCGCGCCGGCGGGGTCGCGGAAGCCGATCGCGCTCAGTCGGTCGTGTGCCTGAGCGGTCGAGAGGGTGCGCTCCGCCTCGGGCAGGGCCGCAACGGCCGAGAGCAGCGGGCGATAGAACAGGCGCACATGGATGTCGCGCACCTCGCGCTTGGTCGCTTCCCACAGGTCGAGCACCCCCTGGCCGGTCTCGGCGAGCTTGGAGGAACGCGCGAGGGCCCTTTGCTCGTCGGGTTTGATCGGCATGAGGTGGGTGCGCCGCAGCGCCCGCAACTGCAGGCGGTGCTCGAGAAGCCGCAGCACGCGGTAGTCGCGTTCGAACGCGGTGGCGTCGGTGCGCCCGATGTATCCCTCCGCGACGAGTGCGTCGAGGGCGGCGAGCGTGCCGCGCTGGCGGATCCGTTCATCGCTCAGGCCGTGTACGAGCTGCAGCAGCTGCACCGTGAACTCGATGTCGCGGAGGCCGCCCGGTCCTAGCTTGATCTGGCGGGCGACTTCATCGGCGGGTATATGGTCGGTGACCCGCTCCCGCATCTTCTGCACGCCTTCGACGAAGTTCTCTCGAGCGCCACTCGTCCAGACCTTCGGCTGCACCGCCGCGACGTAGCGTTCGCCGAGGTCGGTGTCGCCGGCGACGGCGCGTGCCTTCAGCAGGGCTTGGAACTCCCAGCTCTTGGCCCAGCGGTCGTAGTAGGTCAGGTGGGAGTCCAGCGTGCGCACGAGAGCACCCTGCTTGCCCTCGGGGCGCAGGTTCGGGTCGACCTCCCAGAGGCCGGGTTCGATCTCGGCGCCCGAGATCCCCCGCATGGTCTGCACCGCCAGACGCGTCGCGATGTCGATCGCGCGCGATTCGCTCACGACGTCTTCGTCGGAGGTGCCGCCGACGAAGATGACATCGACGTCGCTGACGTAGTTGAGCTCTTGGGCCCCGGCCTTTCCCATCGCGATGATCGCGAAGCAGGTCGCCGCGACCTGGGCATGCGGAAAGGCGGCCGTGCCCGCCGAAGAATCCGAGACCCGGGTGCGGGCGACGGCGAGCGAGGCCTCGAGGGCAGCGCCGGCAGCATCCGCCAGGCGCGCAGAGACGGAGTCGACGACCTCGGTGGGGTCGTCTTGTGCCAGGTCGTAGGCAGCGATACGGGCCAGGATGCTGCGATAGCGCACGCGCAGCGCGACCCACGCCGCCTCTCCCCCGCTCTCCGCGAAACCGTCGCGGGCTCCGACCGACTCGAGCATCGCCGCGCGCATCGCCTCGTCGGCAGGCAGGCTCTCGCCCGCTCCGCGGAGGTGCACGAGCTCCTCCGGGTGGCGCAGATAGAACTCGCCGAAACCGAGCGAGGCGCCGGCGAGGTTCCAGATTGCGCGCCAGGCCGCAGCATCCGCCGCCGCCGTCCGCACGGCGTCGGCGTTACGGCGGGCGATCCGTACGAGACCCGAGAGGGCCTCATCGGGGTCGGCGGAGCGGGAAGCGGCTGCGGTCAGTTCCTCACGGTCGACCGAGAGAAGACCGGCGAGTTCGTCGAGCAGCGCGTCGGCCTCGGTGAGGCGCGCGAAACCGCGACGTGCGAGACCCGTGAGAGGGGACGACCGATCACTCGACGTCATCGGCCGACCCCTCTCAGGCGCGTCTCTCGGGTCAAAGCATTTCGAGGTTGCTCTGCAGCTCGAACGGCGTCACTTGGGCGCGGTACTGCTGCCACTCGCGACGCTTGTTGAGCAGCACGTAGTTGAAGACGGTCTCACCGAGCGTCTCGGCGACGAGCTCCGACTCCTCCATGTAGGAGAGGGCGTCGTCGAGACTCTGCGGCAGCGGGGCGTATCCGAGGGCGCGGCGCTCGGAGTCGGTCAGCGACCACACGTTGTCCTCGGCCTCGGCGGGGAGTTCGTACTCCTCTTCGATGCCCTTGAGGCCCGCGGCCAGCATCAGCGCGTAGGCGAGGTAGGGGTTCGCCGCCGAGTCGAGCGCGCGGTACTCGATGCGCGACGACTGGCCCTTGTTGGGCTTGTACATCGGCACGCGCACGAGCGCGGAGCGGTTGTTGTGGCCCCAGCAGATGAAGCTGGGGGCCTCGTCGCCGCCCCACAGGCGCTTGTACGAGTTGACGAACTGGTTCGTCACGGCCGAGATCTCGTTCGCGTGGCGCAGGAGGCCGGCGATGAACTGTCGACCGACCTTCGAGATCTGGTACTGCGCGCCCTCCTCGTAGAAGGCGTTCATGTCGCCCTCGAAGAGCGACATGTGCGTGTGCATGCCGCTGCCGGGCTGTCCGCTGATCGGCTTCGGCATGAAGGTCGCGTAGACGCCCTGCTCGATCGCGACCTCTTTGATCACCGTGCGGAAGGTCATGATGTTGTCGGCCATCGTCAGCGCGTCGGCGTAACGGAGGTCGATCTCGTTCTGGCCGGGCCCGCCCTCGTGGTGGCTGAACTCGACGGAGATGCCGAGGTCTTCCAGCATCCGCACCGACCGGCGACGGAAGTCGTGGGCGGTGCCTCCGGGCACGTTATCGAAGTATCCGGCGGAGTCGACGGGCTCGGGCTGCCCGTTGGCGCCGAGGGTGGACGACTTCAGGAGGTAGAACTCGATCTCGGGGTGCGTGTAGAACGTGAACCCGGCGTCGGCCGCCTTCGCGAGCGTGCGCTTCAGTACGTGCCGCGGGTCGGCCACGGCGGGCTGACCGTCGGGGGTCGTGATGTCGCAGAACATGCGCGCGGTCGGGTCGACTTCACCGCGCCACGGCAGCGTCTGGAAGGTGGTCGGATCGGGGTGTGCGAGCAGGTCCGACTCGTAGGAGCGGGTCAGTCCCTCGATCGCCGAGCCGTCGAAACCGAGTCCCTCGGCGAAGGCGCCCTCCACCTCGGCGGGCGCGATGGCGACCGACTTGAGGGTCCCCATGACGTCGGTGAACCACAGGCGCACGAACTTGACGCCGCGCTCCTCGATCGTGCGCAGTACGAAGTCACGCTGCTTGTCCATGGTGTCCCCTCGGGTTACGGATCGACTACTTCTGGGCGCCGTCGGCGCCCCAATTCTTCTCGCGGGCCTCGTCTTCGTCCCACTCGCGCGAACGCTCGCGCAGCAGGGCGGGAGCATTCGCCGCCTCTTCGGCGGTGTCGAACGGGCCGGCGCGATCGACCATCGGAGACGCGAAGCCGCGCTCGACCTGGCCCGTCGTCAGGTTGTACCAGTACTTCTCGCTGTCATCGGTCACGGAAGACTCCTCGTTTCACACGGCGCGCGGGCTGCTTCGAGGTTCCGAAGGGCCACTGTCGATCCTACTGATCGCGCACCTCCCGCTGGATAGGGTGGGGGCATGGCATCGAACGCGTCGAAAGCAGTCGGAGTGGACATCGGCGGGACCGGCATCAAAGCCGGGATCGTCGACCTCGAAAAGGGCGAGCTGCTCAGCGACCGCATCAAGGTGCCCACCCCCGCCGGCGCCGAGCCGAAGGACGTGCTCGACGCGGTGACGCAGGTGCTCGACAAGCTCGGGGTCGCCGATGACACCGACCTCGCGCTCGGGGTCGCGTTTCCCGCGATCGTGAAGAGCGGTCGCACGCTCTCCGCCGCCAACGTGTCGAAGTCGTGGATCGGCTTCGAAGCCGAGAAGTTCTTCGAAGACGGCCTCGGCCGCGGCATCCACTTCGCCAACGATGCCGACGTCGCCGGTATCGCCGAGGTGCGCTACGGCGCCGCCAAGGGCGTCGAGGGTCTGGTCATCCTCACGACCCTCGGAACCGGCATCGGCTCGGCGATGATCTACGACGGCGTGCTGATCCCCAACAGCGAGCTCGGACACCTTCAGCGCGCGGAGCACAAGCGCGACGCCGAGGGCTACGCCGCCTACTCGGCCATGGAGCGCGAGGAGCTGTCGTGGGAGAAGTGGGCGAAGCGACTGCAGTGGTACTACGACTACGTCGAGTTCCTGTTCAGCCCCGACCTGTTCGTTGTCGGTGGGGGCGTCTCGAAGCACTCCGACGAGTTCCTCGGCCTGCTGAAGCTCAACACCCCGATCGTGCCTGCCGTGCACCGCAATAACGCCGGCATCATCGGTGCCGCGTCGCTGGCCGTGCCCGTTCCGGAGGCGCTGCCCGCCGTCAAGTAGGGGTCGGCGGATGCCCGGATGCTTCGACAGGCTCAGCCACCGGGCAGGGCTCAGCGGCCGGTCCCTGAGCTTGTCGAAGGGGACGACCGGCGAGGTGCGAATGGGCCGGCCTGTACGCCGGGTATTGAACGAGCTACTGCGATGGGTGGCAGGCGGTCGCTGACGTTCGTTGTCCGGCCTGGTCAGTGGGCAATTTCGATGCCGTCCGCCGTTGGAAAGTAGTGTGGACAGCAGGCAGTTTTGCGGACTGCCTGCGGACTCGAAGCTATGGTCTAGCGGTGATCTCACCTCAGTACACAACCGCCGAGGCCGCGACGATCGCGCGCCGGCATATCGTCACAATCCGCCGGGAACTCTCATCAGGACAGCTGCACGGCACGCAGCGAACGCGCGGCGAGACTTGGCTCGTCGACGAGGTGTGTCTGCAGGCATATGTCGCGGGCGAGCGGTGCCCGCACCGTGGGAAGCTACGCGCGCTGTAGCCTGTGGGCGTGCGAGTCAGAGCCCGCGTCTATCGGTCACGCGGATGGTGGGTGGCGGAGGTCCCCGCCCTGCCTGCATTGCACACGCAGGCGCGTGCGCTCGCAGACATTCCCTCCGCAGTCGTTGATGCTGGCAGTGCGCTCGGCGTCCGGATAAATGCGGTGCGCATCGTGAGCGGCCGCCGACGACCCTAGACGTGCCAACGTGACGGACTGCTAACGCAGTTCTGGATGTTCGCGTGTGAGCGATGCGATCTGCTGGCCGAGCTTACCCACGCCAGCGGCGTCGCCGCGGTCGTATGCCACCGCGAAGGAATATCGCAATTCCGCAAGTTCGCGCGCTGGTGTGCCCGCGGGGTGCATCCGAATGAGGTCGCCGTGCTGGCGCGCCGCGGCAATCTCCGCCGTGTCGTGGTCGGGGTGCACGGCCAGGAACTCGGCGATCTTGCGCTCGACTGTCTCACTCGCTGCTGAGTCGCCGGCGGCGCGCGCGTTGGTGAGTTCGTGGTCGAGCGTGGCAAGCTCGCGGGTCGGACTGTTCGGCATTGATGCGAGATGGTCAGGCGTCGTCATGGCGCGCAGTCTAAGGCTGCCCCGTGACGTTTAGACGCCGGGTAGCTGGCCGTCTTCACCCGGGGTTTACTCCCAGCATGCCGACACTGCGTGGGCATAGGTGTGGGCACGCGTGCCCAGACATGTGGGTACGCGTGCTGCATGTGGGTACGCGTAGGGCGAGGCCCTCAGCGGCACTCAGACGCGAAAGAAATGCACGGAAACACGCCGTCGCCGGTCACCTGTAGAACGCCTTCGAGCAGCTTCTATGCCCACACGTGCCCACACGGGAGATCGAACCGGGGAGAGAGATGTTAGTGCGGTGCGCGGGTGATCTCCGACGAGCGACGGGAAAAATGCCCGATCATCTCCACCCGCCGCCTCGGCTATGCCGGCCGTGACGAGCTGCACGGAGGAGTTCGCGTCGAGGACGTGGCAGCATTGTTCGCCAGTCGCGGGCTTCAGGGATCGGCGCGGACCCCCTCACCCCACCCCCGCCGGGGGGTCAGGGGTGAGGGGGCCAAACGCAATGCGCCGCGTCCGCCATCCCGCGTATCGGCGGCACAGGCCACGTTCGGTGCGCTCCGTCCGCTTAGCTCGGCGCGCAGCGAATATTGCCTTCCTGGCGGGTCGCTTTACCGAACCGCGGGTGTCGGTATGGCGTTCCCGTCCAGGGCCTCGCGGGCCTCGGCTATCGGCCCATCCCACGCGGCCATCATCGACGTTGCCTCGATATACCGATGGCTGGCTCGACTGATTAGCTTCCCGGGAGCGCGAAGGTCACGCGACACCTTCGCCCACGACTCTGCTGCTCGTCCCATTGCGACGACGCCTGTCTCGCTGCTTTTGGCGGCCTCGACTAGACCTTCGATAGTGTTCAGATATCGGATTGCTTCGTCGTGGTCTACCTCGGACGGGTCGTCGACCATGCGGCGGATGATGAACCGGACCATGGCGTCGGTGAGAATGGTCGCCTCATAGAATGCCTCAATTTGATTATCGAGATCTGCAGTGGGCTCGGCGAGGTTGGCGGCAAGGTTTCGGCTAACCAGAATCCGTCCGGCAAAACCCCTCCCGGCTTCGTCGGAGGCCTTTATGGCAGCAGTGCCTTCGACGACGAACTCGTTTATCTCGAGGATAGATACTTGCGCGTTCCCAAGGTGCTCAGCTACATCTTTGATTCCGGTCTCGCCGTCAGCAAGGATCTCAAGCATTGCGGGTTCGTCTGGTTCGCCAGGATCTTCCGGCGCGGCCGAAGTGCGAGCGGCAAGCAACAGGGCCTCAGACTCAACGGGCGGCGCATCACTCCACACCCTCGTGGCGGAGGTTGCGGTACCCCCGCCGCTCAGCGCCGACCTGATGCTGCTGATCAATGACTCTCGAAGGTCGAATAAGCCCGACTCTGTCCTACGAAACTGAATAGTCCTGACCGTGTTGACGTCAAAGGGCAAGCGCCCATGCTCGCCGACCTGGATCGTCATCATTGCCCGGCTGTGTCGTAGTCCGAGCTCATACATCACGTTGGGATTAGCTCCGCTCAAGTCGGCGATCACCAAGTCTGCGTCGCGCAGCAGTACGAAAACCTGATCCGTAATTTCCCCCGGGGCAGAAATCTTGTCGGCTCGGATAGCTTCGAAGCCGAAAGTGTCGCATGCAGGTTGAAATACTTCCTCCCACATTTGTGAACTCTGCTCGTAGCGACCACGACTCTCGGAGCCTATCGCCTCAAGTTTGTCTCCTATCGGACAGATAATGAAGGCGGTCTTCCCGGAGCCGAGCGTTGATTCTTCGGTCATGCGTGTCCCCCTGTTTGCATCGTTGCCCCACCAACTTAGTGTCGGGGGCGCGCTTTGGGCGAGGGAATGACTCGGAGACGGGCCGAACCCAGCATGCGACGCCGTCCGTGGGGTGTCGTGCGGCTATCAGCGTGCACCTTTTCGCAGTGCTCGCGGCATCTACTCGGACCGCTGGTTTTCAGCAACAGATCGTCCGATCTTCTCACCCGAGCGCCCCGCCGACGGTGCCACTGCGTGGTGCTCGTTACGTGGGAGACACGAGCTTGTTTCCGCTCCCCGCGGGTGCCCGGCGGGAACGATCCCGCAAGGAGCGATGAGGTGGAAGGGCTGTGTTCGGCTCAGAGCATGAGCCGAGGAGAAGGAGAGATAGTCGTGGCTCTTGACGACGAGTGATGGGCGTGGCCGCGTCAGCCGGAGATTGAGCGGCTGGCGCCCAGTTTCGCGGGTCGCGCGAGACTCGCTCGTCTTCGAGGACCGGCTGCCTGTGTGTGAGCGTGACAAGCGCACCCACTGGGACTTTCTCTCCGCCGAGCCGCGTGGTGAGGCCGTCGTCGCCGCGCTGTGGAAACCAATTTCCACCTTTGACTCTCACCCGGCGCTGGCTGCTCACCCGCTAGGCAGTGTGCTCCCCACCACCATTCAAGCCTGGGTCAAAGGTCTGAGCATCAATGACGAGGACCGAGGCAGAACGGCGCTGGCGCCCGCGACCGTAGGCCTCGTGTACAACGTCACTGCAACCGTGTTCCGCGCCGCCGTGCGCGACCGAGAACCGGCCAAAACACCGTTCCGGGTTCGCCTGCCCCAAGTCGAAGAGGCGCGCTTGGAACCGCTGACGACCGACCAGGTCGATGTTCTCGCATACGGTCTGCCGCCCGAGCTACGCGCGGTAGCAATCCTCGCCGCAGGCACGGGCATGCGTGAGACGGAAGTGCTCCGCCTCACGCGCGATCGGCTGCCTGCTCGGCAAGAACCCTAAGGTGACGGTTGACCGTCAGCTAGTGACCAAGGCTGGTGGCGTCACGGCGTTTGGCCCTACGAAAACGAAGGCATCGAACCGGGTCATCCCGCCCCCCGCGTCGTGATCGCAGCGCTGAACGAACACATAGCGCTGTATGGCGTCGAGGACGGCGCGCTGCTGTTCACGTTGCATGGTCGGCCGCTCACCCGCCAGCGGCTCGGCCATGCGTGGCGACCCGCAGCGAAGGCCGCCGGTTTAACCGATGCGACCGGCACAGGCATGCACTCGCTTCGGCACTAATACGCAAGCCTGCTGATTCGCTGTGGCGAGTCGGTCGAGACGGTACAGGGGCGCCTCGGGCATAAGTCCGGGACCGAAACTCTCGACGCCTACGGCCACATGCGGGCAGACTCCGACGACCGCACGCGGGACGCGGCCGACGCGGTTCTCGGCGCCCGTGCGGACTCCTTGCGGACCGGCCAACGCAACAAATACCAGGTCAGGAGGATCTAAGCGAATGGGCCGGCCTGTACGCCGGGTTCTGTCCGGGGGCGTGAGCCCCGTGGACGGTCATCTCTCTACGCGACACGTTGCCGTGCCGCTCTAGCGGCCTACCCGGGAACTCGGCGAGCCGCGTCAACATCCCCTGTATGGCCTTGCTCCGGACGAGGTTTACCGTGCGGGTCGTGTCACCACGACCCCGGTGGTCTCTTACACCACCCTTTCACCCTTACCCCATCGCCCCTTCGACAAGCTCAGGGACCGACGAGGCGGTCTGCTCTCTGTGGCACTGTCTCGCGGATTGCTCCGGGTGGGTGTTACCCACCGTCCTGCCCTGTGGAGCCCGGACGTTCCTCGGCACGGGCGAACCCGTGACGCGACCGTCCAGCCGACCCATTCGCGTGGTCGAGTCTAGGCGGCGTTCACGCCTTCTCTGCGCTGTCGGCGATGTGCACGTCGAGTCGGAAGTCGACGGGGAAGCCTCCGAAGAGCAGGCGACCGGCGGATGCTGCGGCCTCGACGATCGCGTCGGCCGCCGCATCCGCGTGCTCGGCCGGTGCGTGCACGACGACCTCGTCGTGCAGGTAGAACGCCAGATGCGCCTGCCGGGCGAAGACCGGACCTGAAGCGCGTGCGGCCCGCTCGGGCTCGACGACGGGCATCGCCGCGAGACGATTCCTCAGCTCGGCCATCCACGCGAGCGCCCATTCCGCGGCGGTGCCCTGCACGACGAAGTTGCGGGTGAACCGACCGCGGTCTCGGCCGACCCGACGGGCGAGGTCGGTGTCGGCAGCCGATGCCGCGTCGTCGGTCGCATCCGACTGCAGGTCGCGCCAGGCGCGCGACGGCGGCGGCGACGTGCGCCCGAGCCAGCTGGAGACGACGCCACCGTCTTCTCCCGTGCGTGCCGCGTCGTCGACGAGCTTCATCGCGCGGGGATACGTCCTGCGCAGCTGCGGAACGAGACGGCCGCTCTCGCCGGAGGTCGCGCCGTACATCGCGCCGAGGAGAGCGAGCTTCGCCTTTTCGCGACCCTCCAGCTTGCCGCGCTCGGCGATCGCTCCGTAGAGGTCGGCCCCCCGCGCGGCATCTGCCAGCGCGGTGTCGCTCGACATCGCCGCCAGCACCCGCGGCTCGAGTTGCGCGACGTCGGCGACGATGAGCTTCCACCCCGGGTCGGCCCGGACGGCCGCGCGCAGCTGACGCGGAATCTGCAACGCGCCACCGCCCGACGACGCCCAGCGCCCGGTGACGACCCCGGCGGGCACGTACACCGGCCGGAAGCGATCGTCGTCCACCCACTCTGCGAGCCAGCTCCACCCGTTCGCGGTGAGAAGGCGCATCATGCGCTTGTATTCGATGAGAGGAACGACGACGGGGTGCTCGTGCCGACGCAACTCCCACCGCGAGGTCGACTCGACGTTGACGCCGACCCGGTGGAGTGCGCGCAGCAGCTTCGGCTGGGAGTCCAGGCTCGCCTGCGGATCGCCGAGTGCGTTGCGCACCTCCGCCGCCTTGGCGACGATGGCTGCGGGCAGGCCGCCGTGGGCGGGTCGCTCCCCCAGCATCCCGGTCAGGATCCGGTCGTGCTCCGCGGCATTCCACGGTAGGCCCGCCGCTCGAAGCTCGGAGGCGATCAGCGCACCCGCCGACTCCGCGGCGGTCAGCAGGCGAAGGCGCCCCGGATCGGACGCCGTGTCGAGGGCGTCGCGCTGCCGGGCGAACTCGGCGAGGGCGCTGCCGAGATCCGCCGGCAACGCGTCGGCGCCCGAGGGCAGATCGAACAGTGCGGGCGCAGCATCCGTTCCGTCGACTCCTGCGGCGTCCCAGGCGCGCGCCGACCGCACCGGGTGGCCGGCGGCGACGAGTTCGGAGTCGCGCAAGATGGCGTGACAGAGGCGCAGGTCGTGGCAGCGCGCGATCCTCACCCCTGCGGCGAGCAACGACGGGTACCACGCGGGGGTGTCGCTCCAGACCCACCGCACCGAGCCGAGCGACTCCTCGCGCGCGATCCGGGTCGTGAGATCAGTGGAGCGCACGCGCTCCGTGGCGATCGTCGCGCCCATCGCATCGAGCGACGCCCAGAGCGTGTCGCCGTCGTTGCGCCCGAGAACGATCCAGTGGGGGCGCGGGTCAGCGCGCGTCACCGGAGTGGGGGCTCACAGCCCGGATTCTTCGGTGCGCACCAGGATCGCGCCGCATTCGGGGCAGTTCACCACGAGGTTGTCGGCCGCCTGGCGGATCTTGTTCATGTCGGTGCCCGAGAGCACCATGCGGCAGGCCTCGCACGTTCCGCGGTGCAGGTGCCCCGCGGCGTTGCCACGCGTTGCGAGCCGGTCGTAGAGGGCGACGAGCGCGGGGTCGATGCCACCGGCGACAGCACCGCGGTCGCGCTGAGCGGTTTCGAGTTCGCGTGTCGCGTCGGCGACAACCTGCTTGGCCTCCGCGCTCAGGCGCGAGCCTTCCTCGTTCGTCGCGGCGACAACGGCTTCCTGCTCGGCGACCGACGCTTCGGCCGCTTCGAGCTTCTCCATCACGACGAGCTCGGCGTCTTCGAGGTCGGACTTGCGCCGAGCGAGCGCGGCGATCTCGCTTTCGAGACCCTGCGCTTCTTTCGAGTTGGTGGATGCGGCGAGCCGCCCGGCGTCGCGAGCACTGCGCGCATCGACGACCGATACGTCACTCTCGATGCGCGACAGTTCGAGCTTGAGATCGTCTCGCACACCGGCCCGCGAGGAGAGCTCCTGCGAAAGCACGGAGCGCTGCTTGAGCAGCTCCTGCACGCGCGCGGCCTGCGGCGGGTTCTTCCGCGTGTTCTCAGCCCGTCGAATGCGGGCGTCGAGCTCGGCGAGGTCGAGCAGTCGGCGCTGGTCTGAGGGGTCGGCGTTCACGTGTCCAACCTACCCGCCGGTCTGCGTCGCGGGCGTTCACGGCTCGAGGGCCGCGCCCGTTTAGACTGGTCTCGAGGGCCTTTAGCTCAGCTGGTAGAGCGCCACGTTTACACCGTGGATGTCGTCGGTTCGATCCCGGCAGGGCCCACCATCGTTCGTCGTCCGATCGGATCGACCCGGCGCTGCGTCAGGCCGAGGCTCTCGTCGCCCACGCTTCTCGCACGGCCTCAGTGCTCGTGCACGGCTCGATCGGATCGGCAACGTCGGCCAACGTCTGCAGTTCGCGCGCGACCGCGTTCTTGCTCATCCCCAGCGCCGCGGCGATGTGCCGAACCGGGTGCACGGGGTGGATCTCGAGAAGGGCACGTATCGCCTGTGTCTGAACGGTGCGCAAGACCCGTTGCCGTGCGGCTGCGTCGGAGGCGGCGCGTGCGACGGCACGTCTGATCTGCTGAGCGTCGGCACCCACCGCGAACCCCGCGCTGAGCGGACCGGGAGATTCGCCGTCCCGGTGCGCTACGGATGCTTCGCCGCAGGGATCATCGACACCAGGGCCCGGCCGCGCACGGGCGGCCTGTGCCTCAACGCCCGCGCCGCGGGCGGACGGTGGGGCGCCTCGGTACGGTGTCGGCATCCGCGTCCAATCGAGCGTGGAGTCGGCAGAGGGCACAACGACACGTGGTCATCAGGAGGGCCGCGGTCGTGCGGCGCCGTCCAGCCCAGTGCACTGTCTCGGCGTCTGAGCTGTTGCCACTCTAGGTCACCGTGTCCCCCACATGGGGGACACGCCGCGACCCGGGAGCGATCGGTTACCTCATCTCGCCAACGGGGAACACCCCGGGGCGACGCCGGCGCTGCCGCCGTAACGTGGGCGACTCGGGCATGCCCGCTCCGGCATCGCCCCGCATAGGCCGAAGGAGAACGTCTCATGAGTCAGCCCGCGCAGCAACAGAACGTCCCCGGCACGGAGGCGCAGCTCGAGCCGCTCGCCGACCACGGTGAGCAGAGCTACGTCGGATCGGGCCGCCTGCACGGGAAGATCGCGCTCGTGACGGGTGCGGACAGTGGGATCGGCAAGGCGGTGGCGATCGCCTACGCGCGCGAGGGTGCAGACGTCGCGATCGCGTACCTCTCCGAGCACGAAGACGCGCGAGACACCGCCCGCTGGGTCGAAGAGGCGGGGCGGCGCGCGATCCTCCTGCCCGGAGATCTCTCCGATCCGGCGACATGCCGGCGGGTCGTGAGCGAGACGGCCGAGCAGCTGGGCGGGCTCGACATCCTCATCAGCAACGCGGCGTTCCAGATGTACCGCGACGACATCACCGATATCCCCGACGAGGAGTGGGACTTCACCCTGGCCACGAATCTCAGCGCCTATTTCCACCTCGCCAAGGCCGCCGTCCCCTTGCTGAAGCCGGGGTCGGCGATCATCGCCACCTCGTCGATCCAGTCGGACTCCCCCACTCCGCAGCTCCTCCCCTACGCGATGACGAAGGCGGGAATCGCGAGCATGACCGCTTCGCTGGCGCAGATGCTGGGCGAGCGCGGCATCCGGGTCAACGCCGTGGCACCCGGTCCGATCTGGACGCCACTCATCCCCTCGACGATGCCTGCGGACGTGGTCGAATCCTTCGGCGAAGACACCCCACTCGGTCGCCCGGGTCAGCCCGCCGAGCTCGCCCCCGCCTATGTACTGCTCGGGTCGGACGAGGGCAGCTACATCTCGGGTGCCGTGCTGCCGGTCACCGGAGGCAAGCCGATCCTCGGCGCGTGACGCGGGTCGGCTCCGGCGTAGTCTCCGGATATCACCGGAGGATGCCGCGTTGCCGAGCTGCAGAGATCGCCGCTGTTCGCGACGCCACGCCGAGCTTGGTGAAGATGTGGGCCAGGTGCGACTTGACGGTCGTCTCGCTCACGAAGAGCGTCGAGGCCACCTCGGTGTTCGAGAGGCCGGAAGCGACCAGCTCCAGCACCTCGATCTCCCGCGAACTCAAGCTCGCCTGGGGCGCGCGCATCCGGTCGAGCAGGCGCGAGGCGATCACGGGCGCCAGCGCGCTCTCCCCCGCCGCTGCGGCCCGCACGGCGCCGATGAGCTCGTGGGGCGGGGCATCCTTCAGCAAATACCCGCTTGCTCCCGCCTCCACGGCGCCGAGGATGTCGGCGTCCGAGTCGTAGTTGGTCACGACGAGCACGTACGGTGCGGCGTCGAGGGCACGGATGCGGCGCGTCGCCTCAGCGCCCGAGCCCTGTGAACCCGACCCGAACTGCAGATCCATCAGCACGACATCGGGGTTCATGCTCTCCGCCAGGGCGACGGCGTCGTCGGGCGTGGCGGCCTCGCCGACGATCACGAGATCATCCTCGAGGTCGAACAGAGCAGCCATTCCCGCCCGCACGATCGGGTGGTCATCGGCGATCACGAGCCGAATCATGCGGCTCCCTCCAGAACGAGATCGACAGCGAGGGTCGTGCCTCGGTCAGGCGCGGAATCTATCGACAGGGTGCCGCCGAGCTGGTCGATGCGTTCGCGGGTCGCGCGCAGTCCGAACGAGTCCGAGCGACTCCGCGATGCGTTCGCCGCTTCTTCGGCGTCGAAGCCCGTGCCGTCGTCTTCGATCGTGAAGCGCAACCGCTCCCGATCGGCGGTGAGGGTGATGGTGGCGTGGTGGGCCTCCGCATGCTGGATCGCATTCGCGACGGCGCCCTGCGCCACCCGTAGGAGGGCTGTCTGTACGTGCATCGGCAACGACACGCTGTCGGCCACCCGCACGTCGACCGTCAGTCCTTCGACAGACCACTGCGTGCGGGCGAGGCGACGCAGTGCCCCGCCCAGACCTCTGTCTTCGAGGTCGGGCGGAGTGAGTTCACGGATGAAACGGCGGGCCTCGGCGAGATTGTCGGCGGCCGTCTCCCGCGCGAGACGAATGTGTTCGACGCCGGGTCGCGACGCATCGGCGCGCTCTGCGGCATGGAGAAGCATCTGGATGCTGGACAGGCCCTGCGCGACCGTGTCATGGATCTCACGGGCGAGCCGGGCTCGTTCGGCGAGAACGCCCGACTCGTGCTCGGTGGCGGCGAGCTGGTCGCGCGTGGCGAGAAGCTCGCGCATGAGCGCGTCGCGCTGCTCAGCCTCCCGGGCCAGAGCCTGATAGCCCAGCCCGATCAACAGTGCGACGGCAGCGCCCACGAGAGGCCCCACGACCCCGCCGACGCTCCACCCGCCGTGGAGACCGAGGGCGCAGATCGCGACCACCGTCGCGATGACGATGGCGGTGGAGCCCCACCACCGGCCGAGGAGATGCAGGTAGAGGAAGAACAGCGGAAAGACCAGATACGACGCCTCCGGGGTCAGCCAGAGAAGCGCAATCCACTCGACGGAGAGAAGGCCCAGCCAGATCGCGCCGCCCGTTCGGCGACGAGGTGCCCGGCGAGCGATCATCGCGCCGAGCGCGTACGTCGTGAGAAGCAGGAGAGCGATGCCGATGATCGCGGCCTCGGCGTCGGCGCGCGTCAGCACCGCTCGCGCCATCACGAGCACGGTCAGTGCCCCGAAGACGACATGCAATCCGACGCGCAACCCCACGAAGACCGGGGTCAGCGCGGTGTGGGGCATGGTCGAAATCCTACGCAGCGGGGTGTTGCCCGCATCCTTCGAAAGGACGATCCGGAAGACGGCATTTCGGCCCGGCGAGGCTGTGCCCGCGGGCGATGTCGCCGGGGCCCCGAGTAGCGAGAGTGGACTGCGTCGCCGCACCCTCACGCCGTGTACGGCAGGAAAGGACCCCCATGTTCGTCGCTCTTCGCGACCTCCGTTTCGCTCGCGGACGGTTCATTCTCATAGGTTCGGTGGTCGCTCTGATCACCGTGCTCGTCGGATTCCTCAGCGGCCTCACGGGAGGCCTCGCCACCCAGAACATCTCCGCGGTTCTGGCGCTTCCGGGCGACCGGATTGTCTTCGCGGCGCCGTCGGGTGACGCGCAACCGACGTTCGCCGACTCCGCGATCAGCTCCGGCACCGTCGACGAGTGGTCGGCAACGGCCGGTGTCGACAGGGTCGAGCCGATCGGTGTGAGCCAGACCCGTGCCGAGTCCGGCGACGCGCGCACCGCTGTCGCCGTGTTCGGTGTGCAGGCGGGTATCGATGGCGCCCAGGTCGGGGGCGACGGCTCCGTCGTGGTCTCGGAGACGGTCGCCGAGGCGCTCGATGTGTCCGCGGGCGACGCCCTCTCGATCGCGGGAACGTCGTACACCGTGGGGTCCGTCGTCGCCGACCTCTGGTACAGCCACACCCCGCTCGTGCAGATGACGCTCCACGATTGGCAGGCACTCTCGGCTGCCACCGGCAACCCCGGTGCGTACGCCACGGTGGTGGCCGTCACCGGCGATCCCGACTGGGCAGCGGCTGATGCGGCCACTGCAACCGTCTCGACGACGACGCTGCAATCGTTGACCGCCCTGGCGTCGTTCCGCTCGGAGATCGGCTCCCTGCTGCTGATGGTCGCACTGCTGTTCGGCATCTCCGGGCTCGTGATCGGGGCGTTCTTCACCGTGTGGACGATGCAGCGCAAGGGCGATATCGCCGTTCTCAAAGCCCTCGGCGCGGGCACGCCGTCGCTCATCCGCGACGCCCTCGGGCAGGCGCTCGTGGTGCTCGTGATCGGGATCGGTGTCGGACTCGCTCTCGTCGCCTTCCTGGGCGGCCTGGCGGGTTCTGCCCTGCCGTTCTTGCTCAGCCCACTCACCACCATCGTGCCGGGCGTGATCATGATCGCCCTCGGTCTCACCGGGGCGGCGTTCGCCCTGCGATCCGTCACCTCCGCCGACCCCCTCACAGCACTCGGGAGCAACCGATGATCCGACTCGACGACGTCACCCTGACCTTCCCCGACGGAGACTCCCGCATCACCGCGGTCGATCACGTCACACTCTCGGCACGCCCCGGCACCGTGACCGCGATCACCGGACCGAGCGGCTCGGGCAAGTCCAGCCTTCTGGCCATCGCGGCGACGCTGATCCGCCCCGATTCGGGTCTCGTCCTCATCGACGACGTCGATGCGACAGCACTCAGCGCCAGCGAGGCCACGGCTCTGCGGCGCGAGAAGATCGGCATCGTCTTCCAGCAGTCCAACCTGATCCCCTCGCTCACGGCGCGCGAGCAGCTCGTCGTAATGGACGAACTCCGCGGTCGCGGCCGGAAGAACCGCAGCGCGGCGCGCACGAAGGCCGACGCTCTGCTCGAGGCCGTGGGGCTTCTCTCTCACGTCGACAAGCGTCCCCACCAGATGTCGGGAGGTCAGCGCCAGCGGGTCAACATCGCGCGCGCCCTGATGAACGATCCGCGCGTGCTGCTGGTCGACGAACCGACCAGCGCCCTCGACCAGGAGCGTGGCGCCGAGATCATCGAGCTCATCCTCAAGCTCAGCGGGGAGACGAGCACCTCGACGCTTCTCGTGACCCACGATCTCGTGCATCTGCCCCGCATGCACGACGTGAAGAACATCGTCGACGGACGACTCGTCGAGGCGGCACACCTGTCGCGATGATCCGGATGCTTCACGACTCGCTAGGCTGGTCGATGGTGCGTTGTGCGGATCGAACAAAGCGATCCGCGTTGCCATGGTGAGTGTCTGGCATGATCTGCCAGCCGAAGAAAGGTCTTCTGTGACTGTTCACGACCAGGATCCGTACTCGCAGGGGCCGCAGGACAGCGATCCCGAAGAGACCTCGGAATGGCAGGAATCGCTCCAGCAGCTGGTGGAGGCCAAGGGCCCCCAGCGTGCGCGCGAGATCATGCTGAGTCTCCTCAAGGAGTCGAAGGACCTGCACCTCGGGGTGCCGATGGTTCCGACGACCGACTACATCAACACGATCGCGGCCGAGAACGAGCCGGAGTTCCCCGGCGATGAAGAGGTCGAACGCCGCTACCGCGCGTGGATCCGCTGGAACGCGGCTGTCACCGTGCACCGGGCGCAGCGCCCCGGCATCGGCGTCGGCGGTCACATCTCGACCTACGCCTCGTCGGCCGCCCTCTACGAAGTGGGGTTCAACCACTTCTTCCGCGGCCAGGACCACCCGTCCGGCGGCGACCAGATCTTCGTGCAGGGCCACGCCTCCCCCGGCACCTACGCCCGCGCCTACCTCGAAGGTCGTGTGACCGAGGCGCAGCTCGACGGATTCCGCCAGGAGAAGTCCGCGGCGCCCAACGGCCTCCCGTCATACCCGCACCCGCGTCTGATGCCGGAGTTCTGGCAGTTCCCGACCGTGTCGATGGGACTCGGCCCGATCAACGCCATCTACCAGGCGATGTCGAACAAGTACCTCACCAACCGCGGGATCAAGGACGTCTCCGACTCGCACGTGTGGGCGTTCCTCGGTGACGGCGAGATGGACGAGGTCGAGAGCCGTGGCCAGCTCCAGGTCGCCGCGAACGAAGGACTCGACAACCTGACGTTCGTCATCAACGCGAACCTGCAGCGCCTTGACGGCCCGGTCCGCGGAAACGGCAAGATCATCCAGGAGCTCGAGAGCTTCTTCCGCGGCGCAGGCTGGAATGTCATCAAGGTCGTCTGGGGTCGTGAATGGGACGACCTGCTCAAGCGCGACACCGACGGTGCGCTGCTGAACCTGATGAACATCACGCCCGACGGCGACTATCAGACCTACAAGGCCGAGAGCGGCGCCTACGTGCGCGAGCACTTCTTCGGCCGCGACGAGCGCGCCGCTGCCCTGGTGAAGGACTACAGCGACGACCAGATCTGGAACCTCAAGCGCGGCGGCCACGACTACCGCAAGGTCTACGCCGCGTTCAAGGCGGCACAGGAGCACAAGGGTCAGCCGACCGTCATCATCGCGAAGACCATCAAGGGCTACGGCCTCGGTCCGCACTTCGAGGGTCGCAACGCGACCCACCAGATGAAGAAGATGACCCTCGACGACCTGAAGTCGTTCCGCGACGTGATGCACATCCCGATCAGCGATGCGCAGCTCGAGGAGAACCCCTACCTTCCCCCGTACTACAACCCGGGGCCGAAGGACGAGGCGATCCAGTACATGCTCGAGCGCCGCAACGCGCTGGGCGGCTTCCTCCCCGAGCGCCGCACGCACCACGTGGGCCTCGAGCTCCCCGGTGATGCGGCCTACGCGCTGCCCAAGAAGGGCTCCGGAACGCAGGAGATCGCCACGACGATGGCGTTCGTCCGACTGCTGAAGGACCTCCTCCGCGTCAAGGACTTCGGCCACCGCATCGTGCCGATCATCCCCGACGAGGCGCGCACGTTCGGTATGGACGCCTACTTCCCGACGGCGAAGATCTACAACCCGAACGGTCAGCACTACACCTCGGTCGACCGTGAACTGCTGCTCGCTTACAAGGAGAGCCCGCAGGGCCAGATCATCCACGTCGGCATCAACGAGGCGGGCGCCGTCGCGGCGTTCACCGCAGCGGGTACCTCGTACTCGACCCACGGCGAGCCGCTCATCCCGGTCTACGTCTTCTACTCGATGTTCGGCTTCCAGCGCACGGGCGACGCCCAGTGGGCAGCCGGCGACCAGATGGCCCGAGGCTTCATCATCGGCGCCACGGCCGGACGCACGACCCTGACCGGCGAGGGCCTGCAGCACGCCGACGGTCACTCGCACCTGCTGGCCTCGACCAACCCGGCGACGGTGTCGTACGACCCCGCGTACGGGTACGAGATCGCGCACATCGTGCGCTCGGGCATCGATCGCATGTACGGCGGACAGCACCCCGACCCGAACGTCATGTACTACATGACCGTCTACAACGAGCCGATCGTGCACCCCGCCGAGCCGGCCGATGTCGACGTCGATGGCATCATCCGCGGCATCCACCGCATCTCCACCGGCGACGGGGACGGCGCACGCGCCCAGATCCTCGCCTCGGGCGTGGGCGTGCCGTGGGCACTCGAAGCCCAGCAGCTGCTGAAGGACGACTGGGGCGTGGGGGCCGACGTGTGGTCGGTCACCTCATGGACCGAGTTGCGCCGCGACGGTCTGGCCGCTGATGAGCACAACTTCCTCCACCCCGACGAGGAGCCGCGACAGGCGTACATCACCGAGAAGCTGGCGGGAACGCCGGGTCCGGTCGTCGCCGTGAGCGACTTCATGCACGCGGTGCAGGACCAGATCCGTCCGTGGGTCCAGCACAACTTCTCGACCCTGGGTGCCGACGGGTTCGGTTTCTCCGATACCCGCGCGGCCGCGCGTCGCTTCTTCAAGATCGACGGCCCGTCGATCGTGGTTCGCACGCTGCAGGCGCTCGCACAGGAGGGCACTGTCGACCGTGGTCTCGTCGCGCAGGCGATCGAGAAGTACAAGCTGCACGATGTGACCGCCGGCACGAGCGGCAACGCGGGCGGCGAGAGCTGATCCACCCGTGACGCGCGGCGGAGTCGCCCCGATGGACAAGACCGAGACCCTCGCCTGGTTGAAGCGGATCTCGGGCGACCTGGCGACCGCGACTCTGAACAGGCTCGAGGAATCGCTGCCCTGGTACGCGGAGATGCCGCCTGCGCGACGATCGGCCGTCGGCCTCGTCGCGCAGGCGGGCATCACCTCGTTCATCACCTGGTACGAAGACCCCACCTCCACGCCGTGGGTCGCGGCCGACATCTTCGCGGCGGCTCCTCGTGAGCTGCTGCGAAGCGTCAGCCTGCAGCAGACGCTGCAGCTCATCCGGGTCACGGTCGAGGTGACCGAGGAACGGGTGAGGGGCAAGGGCGGTCAGCTTCGCGAAGGGATCCTGCTCTACTCGCGCGATGTGGCCTTCGCCGCCGCCGATGTCTACGCCCGTGCCGCCGAGGCGCGCGGGCTCTGGGACGCCCGGCTCGAGGCGTTGGTCGTCGACTCGATCCTCACGGGCGAGACCGACGAGGAGCTGCCCAGCCGCATCGCAGCCCTCGGGTGGCACGGTCACGGCGAGGTCGCTGTGCTGGTGGGCACGACTCCCCCGCAGCTCGATGTCGACCAGGTGCGACGCACAGCGCGCAAGCTGGGCGTCGACGTTCTCATCGGCGTGCAGGGATCTCGTCTCGTTCTGGTCGTGGGGCGCGCCCAGCTCGCGGGCCGCGTAGACGAGACCACCGTCGAGTTGCCCTTCGACGAGATCGCCCGCCGCCTCGAACCGGGGTTCGGTGACGGCCACCTCGTGTTGGGGCCTACGGTGCCCGCCCTCGTCGAAGCCAGTCAGAGCGCACGCGCCGCGCTGGCCGGATTCGCTGTGGCCCGCGCATGGCGACACGCACCCCGACCGGTCGAGGCCGACGACCTGCTGCCCGAGCGCGCGCTGGCCGGCGACGCGGTCGCCAAGCACACCCTGGTCGAGCGCATCTACCGTCCACTCCACACGCACAGCCCCGACCTCGTGGCAACGCTCTGGAGCTACCTCGACAACGGTCGATCGCTGGAAGCCACCGCGCGCGAACTCTTCGTGCATCCCAATACGGTGCGCTATCGACTGAAGCGCGTCTCGGAGGTCATCGGGTGGGATGCGACGGGACCCCGCGAGGCACTCATTCTGCAGACAGCGCTCATCCTCGGTTCCATCGGCACAGACGCGACACGCCGCCGCCCGTCGACGCTTCGACGCCACGCCCCCTGACCGCAGCGAGTCGACACGGCGCGCGCCTTATCGACACTCGACAACGGATCGTGGCATTGTTGTCCCGCTTCCGACAGATGTCTCCCCACGAATATTGACAGGATGGATCCCGTGATCATCGCCGTCTTCCCCGGGCAGGGTTCTCAGACCCCCGGCTTCCTCGCCCCGTGGCTCGAACTCGACGGAGTGCGCGAGCGTCTCGAGGCGTTCTCCGAGCACTCCGAGGTCGATCTGATCGCCGCCGGCACCGAGTGGGATGCCGACCGCATCCGCGACACCCGCGTCGCCCAGCCGCTGATCGTCGCGGCGAGCCTCATCTCCTGGGAGGCCCTGCAGTCGCGCGTCGGACGGCCGGCGGCCGGATTCGCTGGTCACTCGGTGGGCGAGATCGCCGCACTCGTGGCCGCTGACGTCATCACCGCTGACGAGGGCATGCGGCTCGTGGGCCTGCGCGGACGCGCGATGGCGGATGCTGCGGCCCTGACCGAGACCGGAATGAGCGCCGTGCTCGGAGGCGACGAAGCGGCCGTGCTGACCCGGCTGTCCGAGCTCGACCTCACCCCGGCGAACTACAACGGCGCCGGTCAGATCGTGGCCGCCGGCACCCCGGCGGCTCTCGCAGAGCTCGCGGCCTCCCCTGTCGCCGGCACGCGGGTGATCCCCCTCGCCGTCGCCGGCGCGTTCCACACCCGCTTCATGGAGCCCGCCGTCGACGTGCTGCGCGCAGCCGCGAGCGACGTCGAGCCGTCCGACCCCTCCGCGCTCCTGTGGACGAACTCCGACGGCTCCGTCGTCTCGTCGGGACGCGCAGCCCTGGACCTGCTCGTCGCCCAGGTCGCCTCGCCCGTGCGGTGGGACCGCACCATGGCGTCCTTCGCCGAGAACGGCTCGACCGGCCTGATCGAGTTCGCCCCGGCGGGCACGCTCACCGGTCTCGCCAAGAGAGGCCTGCGCGGCACCCCCGCCGTCGCGGTGAAGACCCCCGATGATCTGGTCGCTGCGGCGGCCCTCCTGGAAGAAGTCCCCGCGTGACCGCCGTACTCCGCCAGCCCCAGGGCGTGGCCCACACCCGCATCTACGCCTACGGTGCCGCCCGCGGTGAGCTCGTCGTTCCGAACGACGACCTCGTGGGCCCCATCGACTCCAGCGACGAGTGGATCCGTCAGCGCACGGGGATCATCACGCGCGTCCGCGCCGAGGCGACGACGACCGCGATAGACCTCGCCGCGATCGCCGGTGCCGAGGCCATCGAACGTTCGGGCGTCGCCGCATCCGACATCGATGCGGTGATCGTCGCCACGATCAGCAACCCGAAGCAGACCCCGTCGGTCTCGGCGATCGTCGCCGACCGCGTGGGCGCCAACCCGGCCGCCGCCTACGACGTGAACGCCGCCTGCGCGGGCTTCGCCTACGCGGTGGCACAGGCAGACGCCCTCATCCGGGGCGGGATCGCCCATTACGCGCTCGTCGTCGGCACCGAGAAGCTGAGCGACGTGGTCGATCCGACCGACCGCAGCATCTCGTTCCTCCTCGGAGACGGCGCAGGCGCGGCCGTGATCGGCCCCAGCGACACGCCCGGGATCGGACCGACCGTCTGGGGTTCCGACGGGTCGAAAGCCGACGCCGTCGGCATGAACCACACGCTCACCGAATTCCGCGATGGCGTCGCCCCCTGGCCCACTCTTCGTCAGGAGGGTCCGACCGTCTTCCGCTGGGCCGTCTGGGAGATGGTGAAGGTTGCGCGCGAGGCCCTCGAGCGAACCGGGATCGAAGCATCCGATCTGGCCGCCTTCGTGCCCCACCAGGCCAACATGCGCATCATCGACGAGTTCGCCAAGCAGCTCGGTCTGCCCGAGTCGGTCGTCATCGGGCGCGACATCGAGACGACGGGCAACACTTCTGCCGCCTCGATCCCGCTCGCGACGCACCGTTTGCTCGAAGAGCACCCCGAAGTCAGCGGCGGACTCGCCCTGCAGATCGGGTTCGGAGCCGGGCTCGTCTTCGGCGCGCAGGTCGTGGTGCTCCCGTAGGGGCGGCACCGCGAACTCTAGACTGATCAAGGCCCGTCGGGCCCACACCCTCAGAACAGGAGACACCATGGCATTCACCAACGACGAGGTCCTCGCCGGGCTGGCAGAGCTCATCACCGACGAGACCGGTATTTCCGCCGA
This sequence comes from Microbacterium sp. Gd 4-13, assembly GCF_003095395.1. GTDB lineage: Bacteria > Actinomycetota > Actinomycetes > Actinomycetales > Microbacteriaceae > Microbacterium. The sequence continues at coordinate 705,240 of NZ_QEIJ01000001.1, read as the reverse complement.
CGAGGTGGCTCTCGAGAAGTCGTTCACCGACGACCTCGACATCGACTCCATCTCGATGATGACGATCGTCGTCAACGCCGAGGAGAAGTTCGGCGTCACCATCCCCGACGACGAGGTCAAGAACCTCAAGACCGTCGGCGACGCCGTCACCTACATCACGTCGGCCCAGGCGTAGTACCTGCGGTGGGGGCCACCGCGCCCCCACCACATACCTCGAGGATCTTCAATACATGAGCACGACACGCATCGTCGTCACCGGCATCGGTGCCACCTCGCCCATCGGCGGAACGGCACCGGAGAGCTGGTCCGCCCTGCTGGACGGCGTATCCGGCACCCGGACGCTGGAGCACGACTGGGTCGAGAAGTACGACCTCCCGGTCACCTTCGCCGCCGAGGCGATGGTGCGCCCCGAGACCGTGCTCGCCCGTCCCCTTGCGAAGCGCCTCGACCCGTCTTCGCAGCTCGCCATGGTGGCCGCCATGGAGGCGTGGGAAGACGCCGGCAGCCCCGAGGTCGACCCCGAACGGCTCGGCGTGGACTTCGCCACCGGTATCGGTGGTGTCTGGACTCTGCTCGACGCCTGGGACACGCTTCGCGAGAAGGGACCGCGGCGGGTCATGCCGATGACGGTGCCGATGCTCATGCCGAACGCGGCCGCCGGCAACCTCTCCCTCCACTTCGGTGCGCGCGCCTTCGCCCGCACCGTCGCCTCGGCCTGCGCGTCGAGTACCGAATCGATCGTGAACGCCGTCGAGCACCTGCAGGATGGGCTCGCCGACATCGTCATCGCCGGCGGCACCGAGTCTGCCGTGCACCCGATCACCATCGCGTCCTTCGCGTCGATGCAGGCGCTTTCGCGTCGCAACGACTCGCCCGAGACCGCTTCGCGCCCGGCAAGCATCGACCGCGACGGCTTCGTCATGGGCGAGGGTGCGGGCGTGCTGATCCTCGAGACCGAGGAGCACGCGAAGGCGCGCGGGGCCAAGATCTACGCCACCGTCGTCGGTGGCGGTGTGACCGCGGATTCGTACCACATCACCGCCAACGACCCCGAGGGCACGGGCGCGGCGCGCGCCGTGCGCATGGCGTTGAAGGCAGCCGATGCGTCTCCCGACGACGTCACGCACATCAATGCCCACGCGACGTCCACCCCGGTCGGAGACCCGAACGAATACACCGCGTTGCGCACCGTCTTCGGTGAGCGCGTCGATGAGATCCCGGTCTCGGCGACGAAGGCCTCGACCGGCCACCTTCTCGGCGGCACCGGTGCACTCGAGGCCATCTTCACGATCCTCGCGATCCGCGACCGTCAGGCGCCCCCCACCATCAACCTCACCGAGCAAGACCCGGCGGTGCCGTTCCGGCTTTCCGGATCGACGATCCCACTCGGCGACGGCCCGCAGCTCGCGATCAGCAACTCCTTCGGGTTCGGCGGCCACAACGCCGTCGTCGCGTTCGCTTCTGTGTAACCGCCGCTGCACGCGAAGATGCCCCCGGCCGGAGCCGGGGGCATCTTCCGTATCAGGCGGGTAATTCGCGTTCGCGGCACCGGGACGCCCCACCGGCCGCCGTTACCGACGCCTCACCCGCCTGAGATCTCGCGGCCTCTCAGCCGACTTTGTGCAGCCAGACGACGGGAACCTCGTCGGACGCGTGACGGAACGGCTCGAGCTCTTCGTCCCAGGCTGCGCCCAGCGCCACGTGCAGTTCGCGCTGCAACTCGAACGCGTCGCCGCCCGCGAGCTCCATGGCGTAACGGAGGCGGTCTTCTCCGATGACGACGTTTCCCGAAGCATCCGTCTGCGCGTAGTGGATGCCGAGGCCGGGCGTGTGCATCCAACGGCCGCCGTCGCTGCGCGGCGTCGGGTCTTCGCTCACCTCGAAGCGGAGGTGCTCCCATCCGCGGATAGCGCTCGCAAGAGCTGCACCCGAACCGACGGGCCCTTCCCAGAAGAACTCCGTACGGCGAGCACCCGACAGCACGGGCTGCTCGGACCACTCGAAATTGACGGCACGCCCGAGGGCGCGACCGACAGCCCACTCCAGGTGTGGGCATAGTGCACGTGGCGCGGAGTGGATGTAGATCACTCCGCGCGAAGACGCAGTTGCCATGGTTTCTCCTTCGTCAGGTACGTCTTCCCCTACGACCTGACCGGAACCCGGCATATTCGGTTGTTCTGTCGCAATTATCTCCGGTGAGCCGCGGAATCACAAGCGTGTGATTCCGGACGAAGAAATGGCCCCGATCGAATCCGACCGGGGCCATTCTCAGAGGAGTGTTTACGCCTCGCTCATGACCGTCTGCTCTGCCTGGCCGCGGGCCGCGAGAGCAGCGGCGCGGGCGGCGAGCCGGCGGGTCTGCTCGGCCTGACCGGCGTCGAGCTGATCCTGCGGCACCTCGTAGCTGTCGACGTGGTTCACACCGTTGTACTTCTCGATGTAGGCGTCGAGCTCGGGGCCCGACGTCCACGACGTGATGAGGCAGTAGCGCGGGTCGTTGCCCGGGTGCGTGGCGGCGTGCCAGAGGCGCTGCGTGTCGACGATGAGCTGCGCACCCGCCGGAAGCGCGATGCGCGTCTCCTTGCTGGGGTCGGTGCGGTTCTCGCGCAGGACGAAGTAGCTGTCCTTGTCGTCGGTGAGGTTGAAGAAACCGCGCACGACCCACCCGGTGCCGTCGGGGTTGAGGCGGTTGTTGTCGTCCTGGTGGAGGTTGTAGAGGCAGTCGGCATACGTGTTCGGCTGCAGCTCGATGATGCGGCAGCGGCCGACGTTCGCACCGGGCTCCATCGCGCGCTCGGTGAGCGTCGGGGCGAGCGCGGTCTGCGAGTCGATCCAGATGCCGTCCTTGTCGGTGCGGGGATTCTTCCCGCTCCAGAATCCGGCGCACTCGATCTCTCCGTCGCGCGAGGCGAGCGGGGCGAAGCGGGTGTCACCCGACGACTTCCAATCGACGTACTCGATGTCGAGCCATTCCTTGGGGTCGATCTCTTTGTTGTAGCGGTCCAGAACCACGTAGCCGGTCTCTTCGAGAGCGGCCGATTTGATGTAACCCATGAGGTGAGTCATGCCTTCCGTAGGGGGCCAGTACGTTTTTCCTGGCCCTGGTAAGGCAAGCCTACATCGGCACCCCGGTCGATCCCGGGAGCTCGGTTAGACTCGCCAGGGCTCGCGCCGCACCCGGTTCGACGCTCCCCCGATGCCGAACGGAGACCGGTACCGAGAATGGTCAGCGCCACGAATGTCGATGCGACCGCCGTCAACACCATCGGATGGCTGTCGTCGCCCGAGACGAGCATCGTCGTTCCCGTCTATCAGCGGCAGTACCGCTGGGACATCGGCGGCTGCGAGCAGTTGCTCGCCGACATCCGCGCCGTCGCCGACACCGACGATCGGCGCATGCACTTCATCGGCTCCATCCTGTCTGCCGTCAATACGGAGGACACCACCGGCGAGCTCGTGCTCATCGACGGCCAGCAGCGCATCACGACGCTGATGCTGCTGGTCGCGGCGCTTCACCACACCGTGCGAGGAACGCATCCGGAGATGGCGGCCGAACTCGAGCGCGTGATCGTGCGCGCGGCCGATCCGTCGCGCACGAAGCTGCGTCCGCATCGCGCGTGGGCAGACGCCTTCCGCGCCGTGATGATGGACGCGCATGCCGACGACGCCGCACGCGACACGCGCTTCGACGACAACTACGCGTTCTTCCGCAGCCAGGTGAGCCTCGCCGAAGCGCCCAGCATCTGGCGCGGGCTGCAGAAGCTCGAGCACGTCTCGATCACTCTGGGCGCGGGCGCCAACGCCCAGCAGATCTTCGAGAGCCTCAACTCCACCGGCGAGCCTCTGCGCGACCACGAGCTGATCCACAACTACGTGCTCATGGGCTTGTCGCACGACGAGCAGACCGAGATCGAAGACGGGTTCTGGCTTCCCATCGAGCAGAACACCGGTGACACGATCGCATCGTTCTGGCGGCACTACCTCGTCATGCGCACCGGGCGCGAAGTGTCGACGGTCGGTGAGCGCGGTGTGTACGACGCGTTCCGGGCCGAGTTCCCGCGACTCGACCTGGCGCAACTCCGGGCGGATGCGGCGCAGTGGAAGGCCTATTCGGAGATCTACCGCGTGCTGCTCGAGCCCGCCCACGAGCCGGACCCCGAGATAGCGCGCCAGATCGGCTACCTCAACACCTTCGGCCGTGGCATGTACCCGCTGATCATGCGGGCCTACGGCGACTACCTGACGGATGCTGTGCACAAGCCGACGCTGCTGCGCACTCTCGGGTTCGTGCAAGCCCTCCTCCTGCGCCGCAGCGTCGTCGGATTGGCCAACGACCGGCTCGTCGCGCGCCTGTGCCGAGCCCGCGCCGACGGGCAGGACGAGCTCGAGAAGGCCATCTCGCGCATCACCCCGTCGGACGAGCGCGTGCGCGTAGGCCTCAAGTACAGCGAGCTCCCCCATCCGACATACGTTCTCCGGCGTCTCGCGGCGACGGACTCCCCCGACGTCGAGCTCGAGTGGATCTTCCCGCCCGCGCCCGCCGACACGTGGAGCGGCGACGGCACGCGCGAATGGTCGGAGTACACCGAGGACGAGCAGAACAGCCACCGGGCGCTGGCGAAGACGCTCGGCAACCTCACGCTCCTCGAGGAAGGACTCGCGGAGCGCGCGGTCGACCGCACCTACCCCGATAAGCGTGACGGGATCTACCCGCGCAGCGCGGTCGACATCTCCGCCGAGCTCGCGTCGGTGCCGGCGTGGAACACGGCCGCCATCTCCGCGCGATCGGCCTCACTCGGCGAACGGTTCCTCGAGATCTGGGCGAAGCCGCCGGTCGTTGACATCGACGACGACGGGTTGACCCCTATCCTCGACGCGAAGCGCAGGCGCGGGTGGCCGCGCGGCTGGCAGCGGGAATGGGACTACGTCGAATACTGCGGCGAGCACTGGGAGGTTTACGACGTCAAGTACCTCTTCAACCGCGTGTTCAAGCGGCTGTGGGCCGACTCGCGCGAGTCTGTTGTGGCGTTCAGCGGCCGCCGGGGCGGCCCCGTCTACGGGGCCCAGTCGTGGAACGGACAGTGGGACGCACTCGATCACGACCACTTCCTCTACATGGGATGGGACTCGCGCTACATGCTCACCGCGGTGCAAGGCGTGCTCGACGAAGCCGGACTCGCGTCGGAGGTCTTCGTGAAGTACTCCTACATCGGCGACGCGATGCCCTGACCCCGCAGCATCCGGCGAAGACGGGAGACCGCTCGTCAGGGGCGCAGCAGGTCGACGAGCCCGCCGATCACCAGCGCGATGGCGAGCACAATCAGCAGGGTGCCGATCAGCACGCGTCCGATGGCGCGCGCGCCCGAGCGAGAGCGGGTTCGCATCCCGAGCAGGACGGCCGCACCCGACGAGCCCAAGATCAGTGCGCCCGCGCCGATGAGCACGATCATGACGCCCGCGCCGACCTCGGGGGTATGGAGGTACCCGAGCACGAGGGCTCCGACATACACGATGGCGGCCGTGACGACGCCCGCGAGAACTCTCGCTCCGATGTCGCGCCAGAACTTCTCCTCTCGAACCCACTCGCCCGGCCATGCCCACGGCGAAACCGGGTGTTCGTCGCTGTTCTGGGCCATATCTGCACGATAGCGGTCCGCTCTCTCCGTGAACGCTATGGTGCAGTGGTGTGTACGCGAATCCTCTGGAACGACAACCCGATCGCCAAGACCGTCAGCCGCTGCATGGACTGGTCGGTGAGCGACGAGCCCGAGCTCTGGTTCGTGCCGCGCGGCACCGAGCGCGGGGGCACGGGCGACACCGACGCGCACGCGTGGCGCTCGCGGTACTCGAGTGTCGTCACCAGCATGTGGAGCATGGGCACCGTCGACGGCCTCAATGAAAAGGGCCTGGGCGCGCACGCGCTCTACCTCGACCCTGAGGACGTGTCGTTTCCCGACCCCGACGGCCGCCCCTCCGTGCCGAACGCGCTCTGGGTGCAGTACCTGCTCGACAACTACGCGACAGTGGCCGAGGCCGTCGCCGACATCAACAGCATCCGGATCACCTCGCCCACCTTTCGCGGTATCGAGCTCGGCATCCACATCGCTCTGGAGGACGCGACCGGCGACTCCGCGATCATCGAGCCGCTCGATGGCACGCTGGTCGTGCACCACGGCCCCGAGTACACCGTCATGGCGAACTCCCCCACCCTCGACAAGCAGCTCGAGAACCTGGCGCGTTACCGCCCCTTCGGGGGTGAGCTGCCACCGCCCGGAGACATCACGTCGTCGGATCGCTTCGTCCGCTCGTCGTATTTCCTCCACTACCTCCCCGAGCCGGCCAATCTCGAAGAAGCCGTCGCCGGGGTCTTCCAGCTCATCGCCAACGTGTCGGTGCCGTACGGCGCGCCCTACTCGACCGGCGACGTCTATCCGACGTGGTGGCGTTCCGGTGCCGATCTGACGAACCGGGTCTACTACTTCGGGTCGACCCGGAGCCCGAACATCTTCTGGATCACCCTCGACGACCTCGCCGACGGCTCGCAGGTGCGCCGCATCGACCCACGGCAGCTCACGCTCGTCGGCGACCAGACCGAGAACCTGCAGCCCGGGGTGCTCCCCTACTAGCTCCCTCCGGCGCCGCAATGACGGCGATGGCCTCGGACCGGCTCAGCCACGTCGTTTCTCGAGCCAGGTGCGCACGTATGGCCAGTGGGATGCTGCGGGGACGATCGCGTGCAGGTGCGAGAGCTGTGGCACTTCGGTGAGATCGACATGCGCACCCGCGGTGAGGGAGGTTGCGCGACATCTGCTCGAGGTCGCCCGGCCCGGCGCTTGTCCGCTGGCGTCGAGGTAGAGCGTGTAGACACCTTCGACGTGGCAGAGACGACGAAGGACGACCGCATGTAGGCATTGGGTGGCGGATGCTGCGCCGCCGGTGCCGCTAGGCGTCTTCGGTTCGCCGCTGGGGCATTGCCGCCCCGCGATTCTTGGCCACGCGGGGCCGGAGGATGTAGACGAACACCATCACGCCGATCACCGACACGAGCACGCCGAGGTCGATGAAGAGGATCAGCAGCAGCGTGGAGGAGTCGAGCACTCACCGACAATATGCCACGCGCAACGCGCGAACAGCATCGCCGCCTCTGCACCCCGACGGCGCGCGTGTCGCACTTTTCTGCATTGCGGGGGCTTGCGTGGCTTCCCGAAGGCGGAGGGCCTGATCGCACCGATCTCCGGTTAGGTTTTGTACGGCCGTATCGCCAAACGCTTGATCTCGTCGGCTGACCAGTCCCCGCGCGTCTGCGCATCGGGCACCGTCACCACTTTGTCGAACATGCGGATCAACGGTCTGAGGTCTTGTTGGTCGGACCCAGCGCGTGCGGCGAGATGGTTCTCCTCACCGTGGACGGGGCGCCAGTCGAGTTGCCATCCAGCGGCCAATGCGACGCGATTCCAGTAGATGCGCTGCATTCGTCCGTTTCCCTCCCGGAAGGGGTGGACATCGTTGATCTTCTCGTAGTGATAAGCGAGTTGCTCGACGAACTCCTCGCGGCATAGGCCACCAAGGTGGTCGGCCTCAGCCAGCTCGCCGAAACAGTTGCTCGCCGCTCGCTCGATGAACCCGACGGGGAGGAAGAACTCGGCACCCGGCACGTTCTTCCGAACGTCGATCGTCCTCACCTGCCCCGCCCAATCGTAGACATCTTGGAACAGGTGAAGATGGATCCGCATCAGCTCCTGCAGATTGTTCGTCGCCGGAACCTGCTCATCGAGCAGTTGAAGTGCTCGGACGAAGGAGAGGTCGGCTTCAGCGGCGCTGAGATCCTCGGCCGAGGTCAGCCCGAGACGGTTCCGCGGGACGTTCGTTCCCGGGATCAGAAGGGATCGACAACCTCAGGAGAGGCCATATCGGGTGCGCACCCGATCGACGAGCTCGGTCGAGTCGATCGTCCCGGCAACGTACGCGTTGGCGTCGGTGAGGGTCGCTTTGCTGATGCGCAGCCCTTCGATCTCGGCGCTGTGGATTGCCGCCTCGACGTTCTTCGCTCGCACTGCGGTCGTCTCCAACTCCGCTCCCGTCCGTTCCATCCAATCTACGAGCCACGGCGGACGCTCGGCGGAGGCCGCGGGCGCTTACCCTGTGATCATCGGCGTCTCGGGAACCAGCCCAGGAGCCGCTTCGTCTTCCATGACGGGTTCGAAAGCCATTGCGCGACCTCCGCTTATCGGGGCGTAGCCACCGGTATCGCCCACTACTCCCCGAGCTCGCTCGGGGCGTAGTCGGTCAACTGCATCGAACCCGGCATCATGTCAGGTGCCGTGTGGTCTGCATTCGTCGGGCTCGTCATTCTTACCCGGGCGCTCACGCTCCGTCGCCGGAAGGGCCCGCGTCGATCGCCCTCCTCGCGAGGATGTGGTGGTCAGGTATGCGAAGGGGATCGCGGTGAACATCGCTACCGCGACCCCGAGCAGCGGGTCTGCCGAGAGCAGGCCCGCGACGAAACCGAGTGCAACTGCGCCGAGTGCACCCGTTGACGCACGCGATAGTCGTTCAATCGACATACGAAGACGGTATTCCGCGGTCGATCTGCCCGCCTCCCCCGCAAGAGGGAGAAGCACCTCGCTATCGCCGCCGAGGTGGCTACGCGAACATCTGGCGCAGCATATCGAGGTCGCCAGCGTCGAGTGCCTTTGCGATCACGTCGGCGTCGGCCGGGTGCGGGAACAGGTGCGCAAGGTCGTCAGCAAAGATCCTGCGCATGGCGTCGAGATCGTCAGCGTGGGCCGCAGCGCTCATCGCTTCAACCGCGAGCTGGTACGGAATCTGCTGGTACCCCGCGGGCGCGCCGGCGGGGTTGAAGTACGGAATCCACGGGATGGAGCTGTCAGGGTGAAGCAACAGCACCTCGCCGGGTTGAATCGTACGCGTGTGGTTGAGCATCGTAAGCGTCAGCGCGTTCGCGATGCAGAATCGATCGCCGATCGCGTAGATCGCATCACCGGGCGCCACGGTGTACGTCACAATCTGACCCTCTTCGTCCGTGCCCGCGATGCCTGCGGCGAGGTCGCGCGCGCCTCGATCCACCAGGTTCCCGCTCAGGCTCGCGCTCATCCCGCCGACGTGCAGCCAGGCCGGGTCGTCGCACCCGGGAGGGGAGCCCTTCGGGATCGCGGTGCCGTTCCCTACGTACACGTAGCCGTCGCCGAGTTCATCAATCATCTCCGCGCCAAGGGTGTCCTCCGTCTCGTCGGGCGCTGGCTCGACAGTCGGCTCCTCCGGTGGCTGGAAGATGGCCCACGACGACATCTCTGCGTACGCGCCAAAGATGGCTGGCGCAGCGAGGGCGACGAGGCCGCCCACGACGAGCACGGCGACGCCCGCGGTGAACTTGGCAGCGACGTTCATGTGATCGAAGCTAACGGGACTCCTTACCGCGCGCTACGGCTGAGTTCACAAGCAGCCCTTACAGACGCCCGCTGCTCGATCCACCCGCGCAACTGAATAGATCGGCAATGCGCGAGCTGTTCGCGATCAATACAGCGCCTGCAGCGCCCGTTACGGAGTGCTCTAGGCTCAGCCGCATGATCCGGTCGGGTAGAGCGAGTTTCGTCGTCACGTCAACGGAGACGGACCCTGAGACGATCTCGAGATTGCTGGGGCTTGACCCGACTGAAGTCAGGCCAAAAGGTGTCACCCTCCGGTCAGGTCGAGTCCGCGAGCATCACACATGGTCCGTAGATGCGGACACGATGAACAACACGGAAGAAGACCAAACCGGCACCGGATCACTGAAGGAAATACTCCGAATTACCCGCACCGCCGCTGGCAGGGTCGCCGAACTCCCGGACGACTGCGAAGCGCGACTGTGGTGGCACGGGTCTTCCGACTCCGCCCAGGGCGGCTTTGTTCTCCCGGCTGAGGTCGCCGGACGGATCGCCGCTCTCGGCGTAAACCTCTATGCCACGGTGTATCTCGACGAAGGTCTGATCACGGAGGAGTAGTGCGCTCATTGCCCCAGCGGTGCTCCGCTGGGAATTGAAAGGTGCCCTCCATCAGAGGACTCACTGCATGCGCGAGAACACGTGGCCGCCGGCACCTCATGCGTACCTCGCGGGGGAAACGTCCAGAAGCGGCCCCCTAAATGAATCCGGGACGCCACTGCTGCAACTTCTACGCGCGGTCCTCCCGCATGTTTCCCCGGTTCTTTGTAGGGCGGGTGGGACTTGAACCCACGATCGTCGGGTTATGAGCCCGCTGCCTTGACCAGCTTGGCCACCGCCCCCTGCGTCGACGAGTTTATCGTCACGCGGTCACACCAGCGGCGGGTGCTCCCGGCCACTCCCGCGGGCTATGCCGAGCTCCTGGCTGTCGCTGATGATCTGCGGGTGGTAGCGCGTCAGCAGGAACACGCCGACAATCGCGATCGCGCCCGCGATGCCGAAGCCGACGAGCGCCCACGGCGGAGCGGTCGACGCCTCGCCGAGCACCACGAGGCCGATCACGACGGCCACGATCGGGTCGATCACGGTGAGACCCGCGATCACGAGGTCGGGCGGACCGACAGAGTACGACGTCTGCACGAAGTACGAACCGACGCCCGCGGCGATCAGGAGCCCGACGACGCACAGCACCGTCAACCAGTCGAAGTTGCCGTCCTGCGCCCGGCTGATGACGACCTTCGCGAGCGTGGCGACGAATCCGTAGACCACGCCACCGGCGGAGATGTAGAACAACGCGCGCAGCTTTCGGCGACGCGCGAGCCACGTGCCACCGAAGATGGCGAGGACCACCAGAAGGATGACGAGGATGATCGAGAGCTCTCGCGCCGTGATCGCGTGCTCGGTCGCGAAGAATGCCGCGATCGTCACGAAGGAGAAGATGCCGCCGATACACAGCACGATCGCGAAGATCGACCGTCGAGTCGGCTTGTGTCCCGAAACCCGTGCGTTGAGCAGAGTCGTGATGACGAGCGCGATCGCGCCGATGGGCTGCACGAGAATCAGCGGCGCGACCGACAGCGCACCGAGCTGACAGATGATCGCAAGCCCCAGCATGAGCGTGCCGATGACCCACGACGGGCGACCGAGCAGCGCCAGCAGCTGCCGACCGCTGAGCCCCGCGCCGGTCTGACCGGTGACACGTTCGACCTTCATCACGCCGCGGTGCTGGTACTGCGCACCGAAAGACATGAAAACCGCACCCGCCAACGCGAGAGGGATCCCGAGGAGAATCCCGGGGTCGCGGAAGATACCGACGAGTTCATCCGTGACGTCGTTCAGCAAAACTTCGGCGCCAATCACCCTCCGACACTAACCGCCGGAATCGCTCGATAGGCTCAAGGCGTGGCCGTTCTTCCTATCCGCATCATGGGAGACCCCGTTCTCCACGCCCCCGCCAGCCGCGTCGCCGAGATCTCGGATGAGATCCGCACGCTCGTCGACGACATGTTCGAGACGATGGATGCTGCGCCCGGGGTCGGACTCGCCGCCCCCCAGGTGGGCGTCGGTCTGCGCATCTTCACGTACAGCTACACGGACGACGACGGCGCACCGTGGCGTGGCGTGATTCTCAACCCCGAGTTGTGGATGAGGCCGCTCGAGCCCGGCGCTCCCGACGATGAGGAGGAGTCGGAGGGGTGCCTGTCGTTCCCGGGTGAGCGCTTCCCGCTTCGCCGGTCGGACGAGGTGCTCATCACGGGCACCGACCTCGACGGCCAGTCGGTCAGCATCCAGGTCGACGGGTGGCGAGCCCGCATCCTTCAGCACGAGTTCGATCACCTCGACGGGATCCTCTACGTCGACCGGCTCGACGACTCCGATTGGAAGACCGCGCAGAAGATCGCGAAGAAGCGCGGATGGGGGCGTCCGGGCAAGTCATGGACACCCGGAATCGACGATCTGGACGCCTGAGTTTCCGACCACCCCTTTCGCTTTGCTAGTATCGAGGGGTTGCCCTGCGAACGGGCGATGTGATCCTCGGTAGCTCAATTGGCAGAGCAATCGGCTGTTAACCGATAGGTTCTTGGTTCGAGTCCAAGCCGGGGAGCCAACTCAGTGAAGGCCCGAAGCGCGCGCTTCGGGCCTTCGTCGTGTGCGGGTGTCGGCGAACACGAGGTCGGCCCCGCTCGGGTCACGGCGCCGCGACGAGCCGTGAAGCGACCTCGTGGAGAACGTCTTCGTCTCCGGCGTAGATGCCGTCGGCGCGCGGCCAGTGCGAGATCACGTCGGTGAAGCCGAGCGCCTCGGCACGCTCGACCATCTCTTCGAAGCGCGCGACGCTCTCGAACGAGAAGAAGCCGCCCGAGTCGAGGGAGAGATAGCGGTCGATCGATCCCGAGCTGCGTCCGACGTTCTCCAGCGCGTCATCGAGGCGACGCGAGAGCATCTCGACCGACTGCCACCACTCCTCGCCGGTGCGCCCTTCCCACCCCGTGGTGACCCATCCCTGAGCTCGTTCGGCGACGAGCGCGAGTCCTTTCGGGCCGTTGGCTGCGAGAACGAACGGCACCCGGGGGCGCTGCACAGGCTCCCCCACCATGCGGGCGCCGCGCGCCGTGAACCACCGACCGTCGACGTCGAAACCGCCGGAGCCCGCAGGCTCGTGGCGGAGGAGCTCGTCGAGGACGGCGACGAACTCGACATAGCGCTCGTGTCGCTCGCGGGGCGAGTACTCGGGCTGGCCGAGCACGAACGCGTCGAAGCCGGTGCCTCCCGAACCGACTCCCAGAACGAAGCGGCCGCCGGAGATGTCGTCGAGGGTCGCGACCTCTTTCGCGAACGGGACCGGGTGGCGGAAGTTCGGCGAGGCGACGAAGGTTCCCAGCCGGATCCTCTGCGTCACCACGGCTGCCGCGGTGAGCGTCGGCACGGTCGCGTGCCAGACCTGGTCGGCCAGAGTGCGCCACGAAAGGTGGTCATAGGTCCACGCGTGATCGAAGCCCAGCGCTTCCGCTGACCCCCATTTCTTCCGAGCCGTCGTCCAGGGTTCCTGCGGGAGGATCACGATGCCATGGCGCATGGTTCCGAGTGTAGGTTCGGCGTCGCGCCCTGACGAGAGATCAGCCGGATGCTACGCAGCGGGCGTGCGGCGGAATCTGATCAGCGCACCGGCCACGAGACAGACGGCGGCGCCGACGATGTGCGCACCGACGAGCCACTCACCGGTGATGTTTATCGGGTATACCGGATTCCAGATGAGCGCGATGGCGAGCATGACGGGTGCCCACCACCACTGACCCGCCTGAATGGCGAACCAGCCGATGATGACCGCCAGGATCGCTACGACGAACCTGACGGCGAGGTAATACTCCTGTCCGACCAAGGCGATACCCGCGACGAGCACGATGGCGGCCAGGATTCCCGGCGCGAGAGCGTTCCGCTGATATTCCGCGGCGGCCTTCGGAGTCTGGGGCGCCCCCATCAGCGGACGACCGAACGGTGGTCGTTCGCCTCGTCTGGCGTCCAGACCATCGTGCCGGCGTCGGCCCCGTAGGCGACGGTGTGGCCGGCTCGCAGCACCAGCACGTCGGAATCGAGTTCGCGCGCAGCATCCGGGTCGTTCGTCACCACGAGGGCGGACAGGCCGTAAGACGCGCGCCGACGGCGTACCGCCTCGAGAACGGTCTCCCTCACTTCGATGTCGAGGTTCGCGTACAGGTCATCGGCGACGACCAGACGCGGATCGAGAACGAGAGCCCTGGCCATCGCGACACGCTGACGCATACCCGCACTGAGCTCGTAGGGGTACTTCGGGGCGGCTCCGAGAGGCAGCTGCATCTCGTCGAGCAGCGTCGCGACACGCACCGCGAGAGCACGCGGATTGACGCGCCGATCGCGGCTGGTGATCGGCTCGGCGATCACCTCCGACACGGTCAGACGCGCGGGGAGGTCGGATCCGCCGCCTTGCGGAAGGTAGCCGGTCACATACGTCAGGGTGCGCAGCGCCCTCCCGGGCCGCTTCACGGAGATGCCCTCCACGACAGCCTCACCCCCGGCGACCGAGATCGAGCCGCCCGCGCGTCCTGCCAGGACCGCGGCAAGGCTCGATTTGCCGGCACCGGTGGGGCCCATGATCGTCAGCGTCTCACCGTGGGCGAGTGTGAACGATAGGCCGTCGATCACGCGCGCGTCACCCCGGATGAGCGACAGATCGTCAACCCGAATCGAGACGTCGGGTGTTTTCGCGCGAGACATGGGTTTCATCCTGCCTGCCCGGGGGCGCGAACGCTACTGCGCACCGACCAGGCGCTGGCGCTCGATGTCTACTTCCCGCAGACGCAGGCGAAGCGTTCGTCCGTCGGCCGAGTCTGCGGGAACGCGCTGGATCGCCCCCAGCAGCTCGGTCTTCTCGCGGTCGAGAACCCGTCGCAGGAGGTTCACCGCCAGATCGTTCGCCGACGCGATCGCGTGTGCCTCGTCGCGTGCGGGAAAATCCGACGTCAGCAGCTCGGCGGCGAGCGTGCGATAGGGCTCACGCACTGCGCTCACCGCATCGGCGGCCCACCCCGGCTTCGACGCGTCGTTCGACGACGCGAGCACCGACCGCACGGCCTCGAGCCCGGGATGCGTGAAGGGGGCCGCGAGAGCACGGGAGAGCAGGGATGCGTCGACGTGATGTCCATACTGCAGGAACGCCATGAGCGCGTCGCGCTCGATCGCCACGTCGCGCGATCGCGGCAGGGTGGCGACGGTGACGCGCAGCTCGGGAACCGGGGCTTCGGCGGGCGCGGACGGTGACGGTGTGCGGTCGTCACCGCGCGATGACGCCCCGTCGGCACGCGCACTCCGCGCGGCGCGGTCGACGGCCGCCGACACCTCGGAGAGGTCGAGTCCGAGTCGTCGAGCTAGCACGCGGGTATAGCCGGGACGCAGCGACGGGTCTCGGATCTCGGCCACGATGGGGGCGGCGGTGCGCAGGCCCGCGGCGCGTCCTTCGACAGTCGCGAGGTCGTAACCCGAGAGTCGCTGGTCGATCACGAACTCGAACATGGGCACCTTGTTGTCCATGAGGGCCCGCACGGCCCCGTCGCCGCGCTTGAGACGCAGATCGCAGGGGTCGAGCCCCTCCGGGGCGACGGCGACGTACGTCTGGGCCGAGAAGCGCTTCTCGTCGCCGAACGCGCGCAGAGCGGCCTTCTGACCCGCCGCATCGGGATCGAACGTGAACACGACCTCCCCCGACGCGGAATCGTCTCCCATGACGCGCCGCAGCACGGTGATGTGGTCGGCCGCGAACGCGGTTCCGCATGTCGCGATCGCCCCCGTCACACCCGCGAGGTGACAGGCCATGACGTCGGTGTAGCCCTCGACGACGACCACACGATGCCCGCGAGAGATGTCGCGCTTGGCGAGGTCGAGACCGTAGAGCACCTGCGACTTGCGGTAGATCGGCGTCTCGGGGGTGTTGAGGTACTTGGGGCCCTGGTCGTCGTCGTAGAGCTTGCGCGCTCCGAAACCGATGACCTGGCCCGTGACGTCGCGGATCGGCCACACCAGCCGGCCGCGGAATCGGTCGTAGACACCGCGCTGTCCTCGAGAGACGAGCCCGGCCTGCTCGAGTTCTTCTCTCGTGAACTTCTGCGCGACGAGATGGTCGAGCAGAGCAGACCAGCCCTTCGGCGCGTAACCCACGCCGAAATGCGCGGCGGCGCCGGCATCGAATCCACGCTCGCCGAGGAACCTTCTCGCGGTCTCGGCCTCGGGGTCGAGCAGGCGCGCGCGGAAGAACTCCGCCGCCGCCGCGTTCGCGGCGTACAGGCGTGAACGACCGCTGGTCTCCGGTGCCGCTCCCCCGTCTTCGTAGTGCAGCGTGTATCCGACGCGCCCGGCCAGCCGCTCGACGGCCTCGGTGAAAGACACGTGATCCATGGCGCGCAAGAACGAGTAGACGTCACCCGACTCGCCACAGCCGAAGCAGTGGTAGAAGCCGACCTGGGGCCGCACGTGGAAGCTCGGGCTGCGCTCGTCGTGGAACGGACAGAGCCCTTTCATCGAGCCGACGCCCGCCGACTTGAGCGCGACCCGCTCCCCCACGATGTCGGCGATGTTCGTTCTGGCTTTCACCTCATCGATGTCGGCCTGACGAATCCGCCCCGCCATCAGCGGTCCCCGGCGGTCGGTGCGGGCGCCCACGGCGCCCAGACGCCGAGAGACGCAGCATCCACCTCGCCCACGAGCCGCCCATGCCAGGCGATCGCCAGCTGGTCGGTGAGGCTCGCGACCTGATCGACCACGACGCGACGGCGCGCGGCGTCGTCGGCGGCCGACGCGAAATCGTCGGCGTGGATCGCGTCGAGCGAGTCGGGCTGTTCCCACAGCGCCGACGCCAGCCGCTTGAGCACGCCACGCTGCTCTTTGTAGAGCGCCTTGCGACCGTCGATCGAGACGACCGTCGCCCCGATGATGCCCTTGAGCACCGCCATCTCGGCCTCGACGACCCGAGGCACGACGACGTGAGCCCGGTAACGGGTGAGGGCTTCGAGCGGAAACGCCTCACGGGTGGCGGCCGTCGCAGCCCGCGCGAACCGGCCGATGAGGTCTGACGTGAGGTTCTTGAGCCGGGCGAGGTCGGGGCGGCTGCCGTCGAACGACGGCAACCACTCGGGCAGGCGCATGAGCCGGTACAGAGCGTCTTCGAGCTCCTCCCGGGGGAAGTCGAAACCGACCCACGTCTGGATCGCAGACAGGAGCCCGGAGTGCTCACCGGTGTCGGCGAGCAGGCGCGGATCGAGGTAGCGGTTGGTGATCGCGTCTTCGAAATCGTGCACCGAATAGGCGATGTCGTCGGAGAGGTCCATGACCTCGGCCTCGATGCACCGGACGCGCCCCGGCGCACCGTCGCGCATCCACCGGAAGACGGGCTCATCGTCGGGATACACGCCGTACTTCAACCGCCCGCCGGGATCGGGCAAAGGGTGCTCGGAGGTCCAGGGGTACTTGCACGTCGCGTCGAGGCTGGCTCGCGTGAGGTTCAGCCCGAAGCTGCGTCCGTCGTCGTCGATGACCTTCGGCTCGAGACGGGTGAGGATGCGGAGGGTCTGAGCGTTGCCCTCGAATCCTCCGATGTCTTCGGCCCAGTCATTGAGCGCTCGCTCACCGTTGTGCCCGAACGGCGGGTGACCGAGATCGTGGCTGAGGCAGGCGGTGTCGACCACGTCGGGTGAGAGCTGCAACGCGGTGGCGAGCTCGCGACCGACCTGGGCGACCTCGAGCGAGTGGGTCAGGCGGTTGCGCGCGAAGTCGGCGGGACTCGCGGGGCTGAGCACCTGGGTCTTGGCGGCGAGGCGGCGAAGCGCAGCCGAGTGCAGCACACGGGCGCGGTCACGCGCGAAATCGTCACGACGCGAACGGTGCTCTTCGACGTGGAAACGCGCGGCGTCGGGATCGTCGTAACCGGCGGGGCGGGCGGCGGCGACCACCGCGCCGCTCTCAGCCGCCACTGTTGTCGATCTCCGCGGCGGCGAGGGCGCTGGACGCCTCGAGGCCGATCTCACGAGAGGCGAGCCAGCCGTCGGGTAGAGCCGTGCGCTTGGGCGTGCCGGCGCGCCCGCGCTGGCCCTCCGCTCCGGCGCCGGGGTACGGCGCCGAGCGGTCCATCGTTTCGAGGAGGTCGTCGATCTCGGCAAGGCTCGACACCATGGCCAGCTGCGCGCGCAGGTCGCCGCCGACGGGATAGCCCTTGAAGTACCACGACGCGTGCTTGCGGATGTCCCGGCACCCGCGCAGCTCGTCCTCGTAGAAGTCGACCAGCAGCTCGGCGTGACGGCGGAAGGCGTCGGCGACGAAGCCGAGCGTCGCGTCGACGGGGGCGCCCATCGCCGCATCCGGACCGCCCAACTCGCGAGCGAGATCTCCGAACAACCACGGTCGTCCCAAGCATCCGCGGCCCACGACGACCCCGTCGCACCCGGTCTGCTCCATCATGCGCCGCGCGTCGGCGGCAGACCAGATGTCGCCGTTGCCGAGGACCGGGATGCTGGTGACGGCTTCTTTGAGCGCGGTGATCGCCGACCAGTCGGCGTGACCCGAGTAGAACTCCGACGCCGTGCGGGCATGGAGCGCCACGGCCGCCACACCTGCGTCTTCGGCGATGCGTCCGGCATCGAGGAATGTCAGGTGGTCTTTGTCGATGCCCTTGCGCATCTTGACGGTGAGAGGGATGTCACCCGCGGCCTTGACCGCGCGCGAGACGATGTCGTGGAAGAGCCCGAGTTTCCACGGCAGGGCCGCTCCGCCGCCCTTGCGCGTGACCTTGGGCACCGGGCAGCCGAAGTTCAGATCGATGTGGTCTGCGCGGTCTTCTTCCACCAGCAGACGAACGGCGCTCTCGGTCGTGGCCGGGTCGACGCCGAACAGCTGGATGGAACGCAGCGTCTCGGACTCATGGTGCTGGATCAGACGCATCGTCACGGCGTTGCGTTCGACGAGCGCACGGGTCGTGATCATCTCGCTGACATACAGCCCGGCGCCGTATTCACGGCAGAGGCGACGGAAAGCGGTGTTCGTGATCCCGGCCATCGGAGCCAGCACGACGGGGGCGTCGAGCTCGATGGGACCGATGCGCAGCGAGCGCGTCGGAGCGAGGGTCGAAGTCATTGTTCCATTCTCCCAGACGTTGACCCACGAGAGCTGCTCACGGTTCTAGCCTGGGGACCATGACCGCTGATTCCACAGATCTCCGCGACATCCCGTTCCAAACGGCGGATGGTGAGCCGACGAGCCTTGCAGCGTACGGACAAGACGTGCTCCTCATCGTGAACGTGGCATCGAAGTGCGGCCTGGCCCCGCAGTACGAGCAGCTCGAGGAGCTGCAGCGCACGTACGGCGACCGCGGCTTCACCGTGCTGGGCTTTCCCTGCAACCAGTTCATGGGGCAGGAGCCGGGGTCGATGGACGAGATCCTCGACTACTGCGCGACCACCTGGGGAGTCAGCTTCCCCGTGCTCGACAAGGTGAAGGTGAACGGGCCGGGAGCGGCTCCCCTCTACAAGGCGCTGAAGAAGGCCGAAGACCTCGAGGGCAAGCGCGGGCCCATCCTGTGGAACTTCGAGAAGTTCGTGCTCACCCCGACCGGTGACGTGCACCGCTTCCGACCGACCACCAAACCCGACGACCCGGCGATCGTGGCCGTCATCGAGCGCGCTCTAGGCGACTGACTCCTCGGCTTCGGCGGTGCTGGCCTGTCGGCGCTCGTCCCACACCTGGCGCGCGATCTGGGCGAAGGCTTCTGCGGGTTGAGCGCCGCTGACCCCGTACTTGCCGTCGATCACGAAGAACGGCACGCCGGTGATGCCGTAGGCCTGCGCCTGCGCCTGGTCGGCGCGCACGTCGTCGAGATAGCGCTCTGAGACGAGCGCGTCGCGCGCGGCGTCGGGATCGAGCCCGGCGTCGGCGGCCAGCGCGACCAATACGTCGTCCCGCCCGAGGTGGCGACCCTCGGTGAAGTAGGCCGACATCAGACGCTCGGTGAGGTCGGGCTGCCTGCCCTCCGCCTTGGCGAAGTGCAGCAGCTGGTGAGCCTTGACCGTGTTCGTGTGCTTCAGCGTGTCGAACCGGTACTCCAGGCCAGCCGCGGCGGCGACACCGGTGACGCGGTCGAGCATCTCGCGCGCCTGCTCGGCGGGGATGCCCTTGTGATGCGCGAGGTAGTCGGTCTCGCCGCCGTCGAAGTCGACCGGTGTGTCGGGGGCGAGCTCGTAGGAGTGGAAGACCACCTCCACGACGGGAGCGTCGTCGTCGGTGGATGCTGCGGCAAGGCCGGATTCCAGGTTGCGCTTACCGATGTAGCACCACGGGCAGGCGATGTCGCTCCACACGTCGATCTTGATGGCGTCTGTCATGTCATGCGCAACACCTCGGCCACGGTGCGCATTCCATGACACGGGGGGATTACCGCGACGTGCAATGATGGGTCCGATAATTCGCAAGGGGGTTGCGGATCTCGGGGAAATGAGAATCATGCGTCATCGGGGTAAGAGCGGCCTGTCCGCACTCGGATTCATCGTCGTCGCCTCTGCGGTCGCATTCGGACTGGCAGGCTGCGTCGCCGTATCCGCGACCGAGGTCGCGCCGACCACGGAGCCCACAGTCTCGTCGGTGGCGAACGCGACTCCGACCCCCACACCGACGACGACCCCGACCGTCGTGCCGTCACCCACGGCCACCGCAGAGCCCGAGCCGCCCGCGCCGCCGCCGGTCGATCCGCTGCGTCCCGCGTGCGCGGGTGCCCGAGCGATGTCGGTCTGGGCTCACGAAGACGACGATCTGCTGTTCGCCGGCGCGCAGCTCCCGCAGGTGCTCGCGTCTGGCGGCTGCATCCGCACCGTCTTCCTCACGGACGGCGATGCCGGCCGCGGCGCAGAATACGCGAACGGCCGCGTGCAGGGCATCCACCGTGCCTACGACGTTCTCCGTGGAGCCTCGTCATCCTGGACGCAGACAGCGGTGACGCTGCCCTCCGGCGCCACGGTCTCGGTGCATCAGCCCGTCGATGACACCCGGGTCTCGCTCGTCTTCCTTCATCTGCCCGATGGCAACCTCAACGGTCAGGGGTACCCCGCGACGGGCGAGGTCAGCCTGGCCAAGCTGGCCGCTGACAAGATCGCCGCTCTCGCCCCCTCCACGGGCGGGGCGCCCCTGTCGTGGAACGCGATCGTCGCGGGCCTCGGCGACCTGATCAGCGCTTATCAGCCGGCCT
Source organism: Microbacterium sp. Gd 4-13 (assembly GCF_003095395.1). Lineage (GTDB taxonomy): Bacteria > Actinomycetota > Actinomycetes > Actinomycetales > Microbacteriaceae > Microbacterium. Next base: position 684,543 of record NZ_QEIJ01000001.1, on the reverse strand, counting down.
CCTTCTTCACGCACGTGCCCGGCAGCGCCAACGCGTTGGCCAAGGGCGACCATGCAGACCACGCCATCACGGGCATTCTCGCGCGCAAGGCGTGGTTCAGCGGCGACCGCGGCGGCTCGACGATCATGTACGCGATGGGGTACCAGTCGGCCCAACGACCGGCCAACCTGTCGGGCGAGGTGCTCCGGCACAAGATCGCCGTGTTCCGCACCTACGCCGCCGACGACCCCGTGATCCGCGGCTGCACCGATGACGCGTCGTGCCTGGCGGTGCCACGCTTCGGCAGCTGGCTCGGGCGCGAATACCTCTTCACCGAAGCGGAACTCGGGATCGGGTGAGCCCGAGCACCCACTACTCTTCGTCGGGTGTGTCGACGGCGCCGCCGAACCGGCGGTCCCGTCCGAGATAGTGCCCGATCGCATCCCAGAGGTGCGTACGACGGAAGTCGGGCCAGAGGGTGTCGAGGAAGACGAATTCGGCATAGGCCGACTCCCACAGCAGGAAGTTCGACGTCCGCTGCTCGCCGCTGGAGCGGACGAAGAGATCGACGTCGGGCATGTCAGGCTGGTAGAGGTGACGGCGGATCAGTTTCTCCGTGACGGCCGAGGGTTTCAGCCGTCCCGCCGAGATCTCCTCACCGATCCGTCTCATGGCGTCGACGAGTTCGACCCGGCCGCCGTAATTCACGCACATCGTCAGGGTGAGCACGTCGTTGCCCGCGGTCAGCTGTTCGGCGTACTGCAACTCCTTGATGACCGAGCCCCAGAGGCGCGGTTTGCGCCCGGCCCACCGCACTCGCACGCCCCACTCGTTGAGCTGGTCGCGACGCCGGTGCAGCACGTCGCGGTTGAACCCCATGAGGAAGCGCACCTCGTCGGGCGAGCGCGACCAGTTCTCCGTCGAGAACGCATAGACAGAAAGGTGCTTCACACCGGCCTGCACGGCACCGGCGACGACATCGAGAAGCGCCGCTTCACCTGCGCGGTGACCCTCGACGCGGGTCAGGCCCTGACGGTTCGCCCAGCGGCCGTTGCCGTCCATGACGATGGCCACATGCTCCGGCACCGATCCGCGCGGAAAGGCGGGCGGGTACTCACCGGTCCAATCCAGAGGGCGGAAGGGCACAGCATCCTTGTGGGTGAAGGGCTTCGGGCTCATCGGGTGATCTGCGCTCTTCCCGTTTCGACGTGGGCGAGCGAGCGGATGCCGCGCTCGAGGTGCCACTGCGCATAGGCGGCGACGAGGCCGGATGCTGCGGCAGAGGCATGCTGCGGTGCGCCGTCGACGGCGTCCCACTCCCCCGCCATCAACGAGCGGAGAAGGGATGTCGTCTCGGGCGCGACCTTCGGCGAACCGACGGGTGCGCAGTTCGCGCACACCATGCCGCCGAGCTGCGCGACGAACGACCGGTGGTCGCCGGCGGTTCCGCAGCGCGCGCATTCGCCGAGCCCGGGCGCCCAGCCCGACAGCGCCATGACACGCAGGAGGTAGGAGTCGAGCACGCTGCGGGGGGTGTGGTCGCCCTTGGCGAGGGCGCGGAGACCCCCCACGAGCAGAAGATACTGCTGCGGGGTCGCCTCGGACTCGTTGAGCCGGTCGGCGGTCTCGACCATGGCGTTGGCGGAGGTGTAGCGCTCGTACTCCACGACGATGTCGGCGCCGTACGATCCGAGCGACTCCGCCTGCTGCACCACGTCGAGGGTGCGCCCGCGGTAGAGCTGCACATCGGCGACCATGAACGGTTCGAGGCGCGCGCCGAACTTCGACGAGGTACGCCGCACGCCCTTCGCGACCGCACGGATCTTGCCGTTGCGGCGGCTCAGCAGGGTGAGGATGCGATCCGCCTCCCCCAGCTTGTGGGTACGCAGGATCACGACTTCGTCGCGATAAGTGGGCACGATCCATTATCTGTCGCCCCGACGACGTCAGGCCGGCACCGCCCCGCCGACGCGGGACAATGGTGGGGTGGATCAGCCCGAGTTCGTCATCCCCCTGTGGGCCGACCTCACCGCGGTCGGGCTCGGAGGCGTGCAGGGGGCGCTGTTCGCCTCGGGTTTCCGAGGCCAACGGCGGCTCGATCTCCTCGGCGTCGCCATCATCGGCATCCTGATCGGCATGGGCGGCGGACTCATCCGCGACCTGCTCCTCGGTGTGCCTCCCGCCACCCTTCAGAGCAACTGGTATCTGCTCGTCGCGACCGGCGCCGCGCTCGTGGGGATGCTGCTGGCCGGGGTCTTCCAGCGGGTCAACCGGGTCATCGTCGTGCTCGACGCCTTCGTGATCGGCATGTTCGGCGCGTTCGGCACCAGCAAGGCGCTGGCGCTCGGCCTCCCGATGGTGCCCGCCGTCTTCGTGGGCGTTTGCGCCGCTGTCGGCGGAGGCGTGCTCCGCGACGCCCTCATGGGGCTCCCCATCGCGATCATGCACGTCGGCTCGCTCTACGCGGTGGCGGCGGCGGCGGGATGCTTCGTGCTCGCCACGGCCGCCGCATTCGGGCTGCCGCTGGTGGGCGCGGCGATCACGGGCATCGCCGTCACCGCCGTCATCCGCATCCTCGCCGTGGTGTACGACCTCTCGCTCCCCGAACAGCGCATGCTCTACCGCCGCAAGGTTGCCGCGGAGACCCGGGCTATCCCGGTCATCCGCCCCGACGCGCAGCATCCGCCCCTCCCGTAAAGACCGCGAGACCCCTTCCGACGCACGAGACCCCGGTCGAATGTCGGGGTCTCGCGCGCAGAACGAGGTCTCGCGGTCAAGAGGGGTCAGACGGCGGCGAGCTCGCCCGCGTTCTCGCGGGTGCGGATCGCGCGGTTGACGCCCGAGATGATGGCCTTGAGGCTGGCGGTCGAGATGTCACCGTCGATGCCGACACCCCAGAGGCGCTCGCCCTCCACCCGCAGCTCGACGTACGAAGCCGCCTGCGCGTCGCCGCCGGCACTGAGCGTGTGCTCGACGTAGTCGTAGAGCGAGATATCGATGCCGCGCGAGCGCACGATCTCGAGGAACGCCGCGATAGGGCCGTTGCCGTTCGCGGTGGTGTCTTCGATCGAGTCGCCGTCGCGCAGTCGCACGTGCAGCTCGACGTCGCCGCTCATATCGCTCGACGAGCGCGTGCCGAGCACTTCGAAACGCCCCCAGCGATCGGCGGCGTCAGGCGCCGGCAGATACTCGTCGGTGAAGACGGCCCAGATCTGGTCGCTCGTGACCTCGCCGCCCTCGGCGTCGGTCTTGGCCTGCACGACACCCGAGAACTCGATCTGCAGCTTGCGAGGCAGGTCGAGGGCGTGGTCGCTCTTCAGCAGGTAGGCGACGCCGCCCTTGCCCGACTGCGAATTGACGCGGATGACGGCTTCGTACGAGCGGCCCAGGTCTTTCGGGTCGATGGGCAGGTACGGCACGGCCCACTCGATCTCGTCGACCGTGACGCCCTGGGCATCCGCCCGCGCGGCCATCGCCTCGAAGCCCTTCTTGATGGCGTCCTGGTGCGAGCCGCTGAAGGCCGTGAACACGAGGTCGCCGGCCCAGGGGCTGCGCTCGGGCACGGGCAGCTGGTTGCAGTACTCGACCGTGCGCTTGACGTGGTCGATGTCGCTGAAGTCGATCTGGGGGTCGATGCCCTGCGACAGCAGGTTGATGCCCAGTGCGACGAGGTCGACGTTGCCGGTGCGCTCCCCGTTGCCGAAGAGGCACCCTTCGATGCGGTCGGCACCGGCCATGTAGCCGAGTTCCGCCGCCGCGACGGCGGTTCCGCGGTCGTTGTGCGGGTGCAGCGAGAGCAGCACGTTCTCGCGGTGGTTGAGGTGACGCGACATCCACTCGATCGAGTCGGCGTAGACGTTCGGGGTCGCCATCTCGACGGTGGCGGGCAGGTTGATGACGACCTTGCGCTCGGGCGTCGGCTCGAGGATCTCGAGCACCTGGTTGCAGATGTCGACGGCGAACTCGAGCTCGGTGCCGGTGTAGCTCTCGGGCGAGTACTCGTAGAACACCTCGGTCTCGGGCACGGTCTTCTCGTACTGGCGGCACAGGCGCGCACCAGCCAGGGCGATGTCGACGATGCCCTGCTGGTCGGTGCGGAAGACGACCTCGCGCTGCAGCACGCTCGTCGAGTTGTAGAAGTGCACGATCGCGCGCTTGGCCCCCGCGATCGACTCGTAGGTGCGAGCGATCAGGTGTTCGCGCGCCTGCGTCAGCACCTGGATCGACACGTCATCGGGGATGCGGTTCTCTTCGATCAGCTTGCGCACGAAGTCGAAGTCGGTCTGGCTCGCGCTGGGGAACCCGACCTCGATCTCCTTGTAGCCCATCTGCACGAGCAGCTCGAACATGACGAGTTTGCGCTCGGGGCTCATAGGGTCGATGAGGGCCTGGTTGCCGTCACGGAGATCAACGGCGCACCACCGGGGAGCCTCGGTGATGCGGGCGTCAGGCCAGGTACGGTCGGGCAGATCGACGCGGATCTGCTCGTGGTACGGCCGGTACTTGTGGATGGGCGCGGCCGTGGGCTGCTGGGTGTTCTTCATGATGCTGTCGCTTCCGTTGAATGAGAGACGGGCCGACGACAAGCTCCGCGACGAGGTGGGCCCTAGAACGAGGCCTCGTCGCGGCGACTAAGAAGAAGCAGACCGTGAAGCATGCACAGATCGTACCAGGATGCTGCGCCCCGGCGTTCGCTCAGAACCCGAGGCGTCCGAGCTGCTTCGGGTCGCGCTGCCATTCCTTCGCCACGCGCACGCGTAGAGACAGGAAGACCCGCGTGCCGACGAGCGGCTCGATGCCGGCGCGGGCGCGGGCGCCGACGTCGGCGAGACGCGAACCCTTCGGCCCGATGATGATGCCCTTCTGACTGTCGCGTTCCACGACGATGTTGGCGTAGATGTCGGTCAGGTCGGTGCCCTCACGGGCCGCGATGTCTTCGACGGTCACAGCGATCGAGTGCGGCAGTTCGTCCCTGACGCCCTCGAGTGCGGCCTCGCGGATGATCTCGGCGATCCGGTCGTCGAGGCTTTCATCGGTCACGACGCCTTCGCCGTACAGCGGCGGGCCGTCGGGCATCATGCCGATCAGCTCGGCGACGAGCACGTCGAGCTGCTCCCCCGCCGTCGCCGAGAGGGGGATGACACTCGCCCAGTCCTCGCGGAGAGCGTCGACCTCGAGCAGACGCTCGGCGATCTGGTCGCGACTCGCCGCGTCGGTCTTGGTGACGATCGCGACCTTCTTCGCGCGCGGGTAGCCGCTGAGCGACTCCGCGATCCGCCGGTCGCCGGGGCCCACCTTCTCGGTCGCCGGCACGCAGAAACCGATCACGTCGACGTCGCCGAGTACCTGCTCGACGAGGTTGTTCAGCCGCTCCCCGAGAAGGGTGCGCGGGCGGTGGATACCCGGGGTGTCGACGATGACGAGTTGCCCGTCGGCGCGATTGACGATCCCGCGGATCGCTCGCCGGGTCGTCTGCGGCTTCTCGCTGGTGATGGCGACCTTCTCACCGACGAGGGCATTCGTGAGCGTGGACTTTCCCACGTTGGGTCGGCCGACGAAGGTGGCGAACCCCGAGCGGAAGTCGGTCATCTCATTCCCCTTTTCGAGGGAGACGGATCTCCCCGGTCTGCGGTGCGCGACCATCGGTGGTCGTCGTCGCCGCGTCAAGATTCTCGGCCCGCTCGACGAAGACCGTCGCAAGCCCGCGGCCGCGGCCGCGGGAGGCGCCGCCGGTCATCGTGAGGCCGGCGTACTGCGCTGTGGCGCCCGGCTGCGGCACGCGACCCAGCGCCTTGCCGAGGAGACCGCCGATCGAGTCGACGTCGTCGTCCTCGAGCTCGATCCCGAACAGGTCGCCGACCTCGTCGAGCGCAACGCGCGCACTGAGACGGTATCGGCCGGGCTCGAGCTCGACGATCTCGGTCGAACGCGCGTCGTACTCGTCGGAGATGTCGCCGACGAGCTCTTCGATGAGGTCCTCGAGGGTCACGAGGCCGGCCACGCCGCCGTACTCGTCGACCGCGAGGCACACGTGAACGGCGTCGCGCCGCATCTTCTGCAGAAGCGTCTCGGCCTTCATCGACTCGGGCACGAACATCGCCGGACGCGCTATGCGGCGGATCGGGGCGTCGCGCCACGAACCCTGGTCTTCGAACCCGAACTGCACGAGGTCTTTGAGGTACAGCATTCCGACGACGTCGTCCCGCTCATCGTCGACCAGCGGGAGCCGGGAATGACCCGTGTCGAGGAAGAGGGTCATCGCCGAACGGGTCGAGGCCGCAGCATCCACCGTCGTCATGTCGGTGCGCGGGATCATCACCTCGCGCACATACCGATCGGTGAAGTCGAACACCGAATGGATGAGCTCGCGGTCGTCCTCTTCGATGAGTTCGTTCTCGGCGGCCTCGTCGATGATGCTGAGCAATTGCTCCTCCGACGCGAACGACGAGCCCTGCGACAGACCGGGCGTGACGCGGTTGCCGATCGCGACGAGGCCGTAGGCGAGGGGGCCGAGCAGGATCCGCAGACCCCGCACGAGCGGAGCCGCTCCCAGCAGGAGGCCGCGAGCATGCTGACGCCCCACCGAGCGGGGGCTTGCGCCGACCGCGACGAACGAGATGCCCGTCATCAGCAACGCCGCCGCGAGCATCGCCCACCAGATGTTGTCGAAGAGGAGGGTGAAGGCGACGGTCACGAGCACGGCCGCCGCGGTCTCTGCGAGCACGCGGATGAACGCGACCGCGTTGGCATGGGCGTCGGGGTCGTCGGCGATCTTCTGCAGGGCGCTGACGCTGCGACCCTCCGAGGTGAGGTCGACGAGATCGGCGCGCGAAGTGACGCTGAGCGCGGCCTCGATGGCGGCCATGAGACCGCCGAAGGCGACGAGGAGGAGGGCTGCGACGAGCAGGAGGGTTTCGGTCATGTGCGGCGACGTCGCCGCTCGGAAGCCTGGAAGCCCGAGATGAGCTCCTTCTGCAGACCGAACATCTCGCGCTCGTCTTCGGGCTCGGCGTGGTCGTAACCGAGCAGGTGCAGCAGCCCGTGGGTGGTGAGCATGACGAGTTCGTCCTGCGTAGAGTGCTTCGCCGCCACGGCCTGTGTCTCAGCCACCTGCGGGCAGAGCACGATGTCGCCGAGGAGACCGGCCGGAGTGGGCGCGTCGTCGGTGCCGGGGCGAAGTTCGTCCATCGGGAAGCTCAGCACGTCGGTGGGGCCGGGCTCGTCCATCCACTGCACGTGCAGCGCCTCCATCGCGCCCTCGTCGACGAGCACGATGGCGAGGTCGGCGTCGGGGCTGACGTGCAGCTCGGCGAGGTCGAACTCGACGAGGCGGAGGAGAACCTGCTCGTCGACCGCCACGCCCGACTCGTTGTTGATCTCGATCGTCACGGGCGTCCTCGTCTCGGCTGGTGATCGCGGGGGCCGGCCGCGCGACCGCCGCGGCGCTCGGCACGGTTGGCGAACTCGGCGGCTTCGTCGCGCTCGCGGCGAGACGCCAGGCGTTCCTCGTCGTACTCGGTGTAGGCGTCGACGATGCGCCCGACGAGCGTGTGACGCACCACGTCGGCGCTGGTCAGGTACGCGAAGTGGATGTCGTCGATGTCGCGCAGCACGCGGGTCACGAGACGCAGGCCCGACGCGCCCATCGGCAGGTCGACCTGGGTGATGTCGCCCGTCACGACCATCCGCGTGCCGAATCCGAGGCGGGTGAGGAACATCTTCATCTGCTCGGGCGTGGTGTTCTGGGCCTCGTCGAGCACGACGAACGAGTCGTTGAGCGTGCGCCCCCGCATGTACGCCAGCGGGGCGACCTCGATGGTGCCCGAAGCGATGAGCTTGGGCACGATCTCGGGGTCCATCATCTCGTTCAGCGCGTCGTAGAGCGGGCGCAGGTAGGGGTCGATCTTGTCTGTCAGCGAGCCCGGGAGGAATCCGAGACGCTCGCCGGCCTCGACGGCGGGGCGGGTCAGGATGATGCGGCTGACCTCTTTGCGCTGAAGCGCCTGCACGGCCTTCGCCATCGCGAGGTAGGTCTTTCCGGTACCGGCGGGGCCGATACCGAAGACGATCGTGCTCTCCTCGATCGCGTCGACGTAGGCCTTCTGCCCGAGCGTCTTCGGGCGGATGACCTTTCCGCGTGACGACAGGATCGCCTCGCCGAGCACCTCGGAGGGGCGGGGTCCGCCTTCGGAGCGCAGGATGCGGCTGGAGCTGCTCACATCCGACGGCTCGAGCCCGTGCCCGGCTTTCGTCATGGCGATGAGCTCTTCGACGAGAGCGAGCGCTCCGGCCACGACACGAGCCTCGCCGCTCAGTGTGATCTCGTTGCCGCGCACGAGCACGTCGACTCCCGGGTGCTCCTTCTCGACCACGCGCAGCAACCGGTCCTGCGGACCGAGCAGCTGAACCATGGCGACACCGTCGACGTAGACGTGCTCGACGACGGTCTCGTCGAAGGATTCAGGCATTCAGGCTCTTCTCGTCGAGGTCGCCCGCGAGCACGTGGGCGTGAACGTGGAAGACGGTCTGTCCGGCAGCTGCGCCGGTGTTGAAGATCAACCGGAACTCGCCGTCGGCGTGTTCGGCGGCGACGGTGCGCGCGAGCCCGACGACCTCGGCCAGGAGCGCCGGGTCACCGGCTGCGAGCTCCACGACATCGCGGTACGCGGCCGTCTTCGGAATCACGAGGATGTGGACGGGTGCCTTCGGGGCGATGTCGCGGATGGCGAAGACGTTCTTCGTCTCGGCGATGATCTCCGACGGGATCTCACCCTCGAGAATGCGCGTGAAGATCGAGGTCTCGGTCATGCAACCAGTCTACCGGCGCGGGGTCGAGCGGATCCGGCCGCGGGCGAGGTCACCAGCGGCCGAGCGCGACGCTCACGACGGCGAGGGCGGCGGCGCCCGCGGTCGAGGTGCGCAGAACGGTCGTCCCCAGCCGCACCCGAACCGCACCGGCGTCTTCGAGAGCGGCGAATTCGGCCGCGGCGATTCCGCCCTCGGGACCGACGACGAACACGACGTCGCGCGTGTCGTCGGCGAGGTCGACCGCGCTCAGGGGAGCCTCGGCCGACGGCTCGAGCAGCAGCATCCGCGTCTGTCCGGCCAGGGCGACGAGGTCAGCCGTACGAGCGAGCGAGCGCACCTCGGGAACCCACGCGCGATGGGCCTGCTTCGCCGCCTCGCGCACGATGGTCGTCCAGCGCGCGATTGCCTTGTCGGCCTTGCCGTCCCACCGCGAGACGCTGCGCTCGGCCTGCCAGGGCACGATCGCGTCGACACCGAGCTCGGTGGCGGCCTGCACCGCGAGCTCGTCTCGGTCGCCCTTCGCGAGCGCCTGCACGAGGATCACCCGCGGGCTCGGTGCCGGTTCCTCCCGACGCGCGTCGACTCGCACCGTCACCTCACGAGGAGAGACGGCAGCACTGCGGCCGGTGAGCCACACGCCCCGGCCATCCCCGACCGTGACCGCCTCGTCGACCCGAAGCCGACGAACGGATGCTGCGTGGTGGGCCTCGGCACCCTCGAGGACGACGTCATCGCCGGGCCGAGCCGAGGTCGCGGCGTCGGAGAGGAAGTGCAGCGCCACGATCAGACGTTGCGGAAGCGGTCGCGCAGCTTCGCGAACAGGCCCTGGTGGAACTCGGCCAGATGAGGGGCGGGGGCCTTCGTGCGCTTGGCGAAGTCTTCGATGAGCGCGCGCTCCTTGGCATCGAGCCTGGTCGGGGTGACCACGTGCACTCCGATGCGCAGGTCGCCGCGCTGGGTTCCCCGCAACGGCGTGATGCCACGTCCCTTGATCGTCAGCACGTCACCGCCCTGGACCCCCGCGCGCACCTCGAGGTCGACCGAGCCGTCGAGGGCGTCGATGGTGGTGTTCGTGCCGAGGATGGCATCCGACATCGACACCTCGAGCGTCGCGAGCAGGTCGTCGCCGTCGCGGCTGAAGGTCTCGTGGGGTGCGACCGTGACCTCGAGGTAGAGGTCGCCGTTCGGTCCGCCGGCGGGTCCGACCTCGCCGGAACCGGGCAGCTGCAGTCGCAGTCCGGTCTCGACACCGGCCGGGATGTCGACCGACACGGTGCGGCGAGCCCGCACACGACCCTGGCCCTGGCAGGTCGCACAGGGATACGGGATGGTCGTGCCGTGTCCCTGGCACGTTCCGCACGGCTGGTTCGTGACGACGTTGCCGAGGAGGCTGCGCACGGTTCGCTGGATGTGCCCGCTGCCGTGGCAGATGTCGCAGGTGACCTCCGACGTACCCGGCTGGGTGCACGCCCCCTGGCAGGTCTCGCAGAGCACGGCGGTGTCGACCTCGAGGTCGCGGTGCACGCCGAAGACGACGTCATCGAGCTCGAGGGTGACTCGCACGAGGGCGTCCTGTCCGCGTTCGCGGCGCGACCGCGGACGCGGACCACGGCTGCCGCCTCCGCCTCCGCCCCCGAAGAACGTCTCGAAGATGTCGCTGAAGCCGCCGAACCCGGCTGCTCCCCCGGCCCCGCCGAACGCTCCGCCATCGCCGCCCATGTCGTAGCGGCGACGCTGTTCGGCGTCGCTCAGCACGTCGTAGGCGTGGGTGACGAGCTTGAACCGCTCCGACGCGTCGGCGCCGGGGTTCACGTCGGGGTGAAGCTCGCGCGCGAGACGGCGGTATGCCTTCTTGATCTCGTCTGAGCTCGCGTCGCGCGCGACACCGAGAACCTCGTAGTGGTCAGCCACATTCGCCTTCCTGCCCGCACGCGGCGGGGATCGTCATTAAAACGGATGCCGCGTCAGCGGGCGTTCTCGTCGTCTTCGAGCATCCGGGTCAGATGGTGGGCGACGGCGCGGACCGCCGCCAGATGTGAGGGATAGTCCATGCGCGTCGGGCCCAGGAGCCCGACCCGCGCGCCCGTCCCCGAGGCGTCGTAGTCGCTGGCGAGGACGGATGCCTCGATGAGGCCGAACGGTTCGTTCTCCCGCCCGATGCTCGCGGCGAGTCCCTTGGCGTCGACGACCATCTCGGTCATGAGCTTCAACAGCGTGACCTGCTCCTCGATCGCCTCCAGGAGCGGGTAGATGCTGCCGCGGAAGTCGGACTCTCGACGAGCGAGGGTCGCCGCCCCGGCCATCACGAGGCGATCTTGACGGAACTCCTCGAGCTCTTCGGCAAGCACTCGCAAGATGGCGTGGGCCGCCGCATCCGTTCCGGTCGCCGGCACGATCGAGGCCGCCAGCAGGTCGGCGATTCGCTGCGTGGCGTCCCCGACGAGGTGCCCCACCACGACCGAGGAGACACGGGCGCGCAGCTGGGCGAGGTCGGCCTCGGTCGGCTCTTCGCGGACGAGGGCGATGCGCTGCGAGACGCGTCCGGTGTCGGTCACGACGATCACGAGCAGCCGCCCGCCACCGAGGTCGACGAGTTCGACGTGGGTGACGTTCGCGCGCGCGAACGACGGGTACTGCACGATCGCGACCTGCCCAGTGAGCTGGGTGAGAGCGCGCACCGTGCGCGAGAGCAGGTCGTCGAGGTCTCCCGAGCCGTCGAGGAACGACGCGATCGCGCTGCGCTGCGCGGGGCTCAACGGACGGAGGTCGGCGAGGTGATCGACGAACACGCGATAGCCCTTGTCTGTGGGAACGCGACCCGACGAGGTGTGGGGAGCGGCGATCAGCTCTTCGTCTTCGAGCAGCGCCATGTCGTTGCGGATGGTGGCCGCCGAGACCCCGAACGCGTGACGCTCGACGATGGCCTTGCTCCCGACGGGCTCGCGCGTGTCGACGTAGTCCTGCACGATCGCTCGGAGCACCTGGAGTCCGCGTTCGCTGACCATGGTCCCCTCCGCTCTGCCGTTCTCGTGGGTCGGACTGGCACTCGCGCGCCGTGAGTGCCAATTCTAGCTGATCGGGCCGCGCGAGGCCCTGACGTCACGCTGTGAGCGTGCGCACCACCGTATCGGCCAGCAACCGCCCGCGGCGAGTCAGCACGACGCGTTCGGCGCCGGCCGGTTCCGCCGCGACGAGTCCCTCGTCGACCAGCGACGCGACGGCGCGCACGCCCTCATCGGTCAGTTCGGTGAAGGGCAGCCCCTCGCGGATGCGCGAGCGCAGCAGAACGGACTCCAGTCGCCGAGCCGTCGCGTCGGGACGCTCGCGCGCGGCCGCCGGTGACTCTCCCCGCGCGAGCCGCTGGGCGTACGCCGCCGGATGCTTCACGTTCCACCACCGCAGACCGGCCACGTGGCTGTGGGCGCCGGGCCCGAACCCCCACCAGTCGGTCCCCCGCCAGTAGGCGAGGTTGTGGCGCGACCGCCGGCTGTCGTCGCGCGCCCAGTTCGACACCTCGTACCAGTCGAACCCCGCGGCGGCGAGCATCTCGTCGGCCAGTTCGTACATGTCGGCCTGCAGATCGTCGTCGGGGGCGACGACCTCTCCCCGACGGATCTGACGGGCAAGCTTCGTGCCGTCCTCGACGATCAGGGCGTAGGCCGATAGATGATCGGGCTCGAGCGCCACAGCGGTCTCGAGCGATGCGCGCCAGTCGTCGAGCGACTCACCCGGAGCGCCGTAGATGAGGTCGACACTCACCGCGAGGCCCGCATCGCGGGCCGCCGCCACCGCCGTCGCCACATTCGCCGGATCGTGCGTCCGATCAAGCGCCGCGAGCACGTGAGGTCTCGCCGACTGCATGCCGATCGACACACGCGTCACCCCGGAGGCCGCAAGCTCCCGCATGACCGCGGGAGTCACCGTGTCGGGGTTCGCCTCCACGGTGATCTCTGCCCCGTCAGCGAGGCCGAAAGCATCCGTCACCCCGGCCAGCATTCGTCCGAGGTCGCCGGCCGGAAGGAGCGTTGGGGTTCCCCCGCCGAAGAACACCGTCTGCGCGGGGCGGAGCGCACCGGCATCGTCCAGGATGCGGCGCGCGAGGCTGACCTCCTGACCGACCGTGTCGGCGTACTGATCCTGTCGGGCACCCTGCAGCTCGGTGGCCGTATACGTGTTGAAGTCGCAGTATCCGCACCGCTCTCGACAGAACGGCACGTGGAGATAGACACCGAACGGTGTCGACGGATCGTGGCCGAGGTCGTCGGGAAGAGCGCCGTCGGGAGGTGCAGGGTCGCCGAGAGGGAGGGCGGACCCCATCAGGCGGGCGTCGTGTACATCGGAGAGATCGCGCGCAGGTATCGCGAGAAGAGCTCGCGCCGACGCTGACGCACCATGGCGGGGAACAGCCGGTAGAGGAACGCCACCGGGCGATCGAAGGCCCGCACCGTGAACCAGACCTCGTCGTTGTCGCGCCACTCGAGCAGGAAGAGCTCCTCACCGCTCACGACTGACCCGCCGACCGTGCCGAGCGCGAAACCGACACGACGGGGGTCTTCGATGACCGAGATCACGCGGGCCTCGGCGTCGGCGCGATAGCGGCCGGCGTGACCGTGCAGATGCACCGTGGTGCCCGGGCCGACGAACGGTGTGCCGTCGGCGGCGAAACGCTGATCGGACTCGAGCCGGCTGGGGGCGATGGGCCTGCCTTCACCGTCGTACCCGACGCCGGTGTACGACGGACCCGCCGCCGGGCGCACGTCGGCGAGGGTGAGGCCGCCCTCGCGCTGGGCCGACCAGCTGAGCAGAGCCTCTCCGGCGATGGTGAAGCGCTCTTCACCGCTGCCGATCCGCCAGGCCTCCTCGGCAGGCACCGACCGCTCGGGCGGGTACTGCATCAGGTCGGGGGCCTGGGTGGCTCCGACGGCGGCGTAGTCCACCGTCTCGTCCTTGAAGGTTCCGCGACGCATGACCTCAGCCTTACTTCTTTTCCTCGACGTCGCCCGAGAGAGCCGCGATGAACGCGCCCTGGGGGACCTCGACGCGACCGATGGTCTTCATTCGCTTCTTGCCCTCCTTCTGCTTCTCGAGGAGCTTGCGCTTGCGGCTGATGTCGCCGCCGTAGCACTTGGCGAGGACGTCCTTGCGCATGGCTCGGATGCTCTCGCGGGCGATGATGCGCGCACCGATCGCCGCCTGGATCGGGATCTCGAACTGCTGGCGAGGGATGAGCTTGCGCAAGCGCTCGGTCATCAGGGTGCCGTAGGCATAGGCCTTCTCGCGATGCACGATCGCCGAGAACGCGTCGACCTTCTCACCCTGCAACAGGATGTCGACCTTGACGAGATCGGCGCTCTGCTGACCCGAGGGCTCGTAGTCGAGACTCGCGTACCCCTGGGTCTTGCTCTTGAGCTGATCGAAGAAGTCGAACACGATCTCGCCGAGCGGCATGTTGTACCGGATCTCGACGCGATCCTCGCTGAGGTAGTCCATGCCGAGGAGCGACCCGCGTCGCTGCTGGCACAGTTCCATGACCGTGCCGACATAGTCCTTCGGCAGCAGGATCGCGGCCTTGACCATGGGCTCCTGAACGGAGGAGACGCGGCCGTCGGGGTACTCGCTCGGATTGGTCACGGTGACGGTCTCACCGTTGTCGGTCGTGACCTCGTAGACCACGCTCGGAGCGGTGGCGATGAGCTCGAGACCGAACTCGCGCTCGAGTCGCTCGGTGATGATCTCGAGATGGAGGAGCCCCAGGAACCCGCACCGGAAGCCGAAGCCGAGGGCGACCGAGGTCTCGGGCTCGTACGCGAGCGACGCGTCGGAGAGCTTCAGCTTGTCGAGCGCCTCACGCAGGTCGGCGTAGTCGCTCTGCTCGATCGGATAGAGGCCCGAGTAGACCATCGGCTTCGGGTCGGTGTAGCCCGCCAGCGCCTCGGTCGCGGGAGACCGGTGCGTGGTGATGGTGTCGCCGACCTTCGACTGGCGCACGTCCTTCACGCCGGTGATCAGGTAGCCGACCTCACCCACGCTCAACCCTCGGGAGGGCGTGGGCTCCGGACTCGACACGCCGATCTCGAGGGTCTCGTGGGTGGCGCGCGTCGACATCATCTGGATCTTCTCGCGCGGCTCGAGCTTGCCGTCGATCATTCGCACGTACGTGATCACACCGCGGTAGGCGTCGTAGACCGAATCGAAGATCATCGCCCGCGCGGGAGCGTCGGGGTCGCCCTTCGGCGCGGGGATGTCGCGGACGATGCGGTCGAGCAGCTCCTCGACGCCCTGGCCTGTCTTGCCGCTCACGCGCAGCACGTCGTCGGGTGAACCTCCGATGAGCCCCGCCAGCTCGGCGGCGAACTTGTCGGGGTCGGCGGCGGGGAGGTCGATCTTGTTCAGCACCGGGATGATCGTGAGGTCGTTCTCGAGCGCGAGGTAGAGGTTCGCGAGCGTCTGCGCCTCGATCCCCTGCGCCGCGTCGACGAGCAGGACGGCTCCCTCGCACGCGGCGAGCGAGCGGCTGACCTCGTAGGTGAAGTCGACGTGACCGGGGGTGTCGATCATGTTGAGCGCGAAAGAGTTCGACGGCGTCTCGAACGCCCACGGCATGCGCACCGCCTGGCTCTTGATCGTGATGCCGCGCTCGCGCTCGATGTCCATGCGGTCGAGGTACTGAGCGCGCATATCGCGGTCGGCGACCACGCCGGTGATCTGCAGCATCCGATCGGCCAGCGTCGACTTGCCATGGTCGATGTGGGCGATGATGCAGAAGTTGCGGATCAGTTCCGGCGGGGTCGCGGAGGGCTCGAGAGACTGGAGTGCGCGCGGTGACATGTTCCGTCGATTCTACGGGCGACGGAGCGCGTCCGCGGGCGCAGGTGCGGGCGGGCGGCTTCGAGCGCCGCGCGCACCCTCTGGTGGCGGCCGCGTTACCGGACGTTTACCTCGACGACACGCGAGTGTCCGTGACATCGTGGAGTATCGACACAGGTCCCCCCGACCTCCGAACGGCCGTCGTCCCGGCCGCTGTTCGTCGTGCGCCCAAACCCTGGAGAAGAGTCTGTGACGTCGCATCCCCCTACCTCTGATCGGTCCGAGACCACGAGAGGAGGAAAGGGCCGGGCGTTCGCAGCGAGTGCTGCCGTCGCGGCCCTCGCCGTCGGCTCGTTCGGCGTCGGCGCCCTGCCCGCCACGGCAGCCGTCAGCAGCGACGCCCCCGTCGTCATCAGCGAGGTGTACGGCGGCGGCGGCAATAACGGCGCCGTCTTGAACCGAGACTTCGTCGAACTCCTCAATACGAGCGACGCCGCTGTCGACCTCGACGGGTGGAGCGTCCAGTACGCCTCGGCGTCGGGCACCTCGTGGCAGGTCACCCCGCTCGGTGACATCTCGCTCGAGGCCGGCGAACACCTCCTCGTAGGACAGGCGTTCGGCACGAACACCGCGCTTCCCGGTTTCGAGGCGGACGTCGACGGCTCGATCGCCATGCAGGCCTCCAACGCGAAGGTCGCGCTGGTCGACACCATCACCCCGCTCGGCGTCGGTACCGGCGTAGCGGCGCTCCCCGAGGTCATCGACTACGTCGGCTACGGGTCTGCCAACGACTTCGCCGTCGCAGCGGCACCGGCCACGAGCGTGACCCAGTCGGCCGCGCGCGATGCCGCGGGAACGAACACCGCGAACAACGCCGCCGACTTCGTTCTCGGTGCCCCGACCCCGACGAACAGCGGCTCCGGCACGACACCGAACCCCGAGCCGACGACGCCCACGCCGCCATCGCCGTCTCCCTCCCCCACCCAGCCGACCACCCCGGGCGCCGTCGTGCCGATCGCCGACATCCAGGGCACCGGGTCGGCGTCACCTCTCGCAGGCCAGACGGTGACTACCGAGGGCGTCGTCACGGCGCACTACCCGACCGGGGGGCTCAACGGCTACGTCATCCAGACCGCCGGAACGGGCGGGCCGATCGACCTGGCGACCCACACCGCGTCCGACGCCCTCTTCGTGTACTCCCCCGCAGCCGTCGGCGCCGTCGCCCTCGGCGACACCGTTCGTGTCACCGGACCGGTGAGCGAGTTCAACGGTCTGACCCAGATCACTGCGGGTGTCGGCGCGGCCACGAAGATCGACGCCGCCACCGCGCCGACCTTCTCGACCGTCGCGTGGCCGACCACCGATGCGCAGCGCGAGTCGCTCGAGTCGATGCTCGTGCAGCTGACCGACGACTTCACCGTGTCGAACACCTACTCGACGAACCAGTACGGGGAGGTCGGCCTCGCCGCCGGCGCCACGCCCCTTCGTCAGCACACCGATGCCGCCCGACCGGGAACTCCCGAGGCTGCCGCCGTGGCTGCGGACAACGCGGCACGTGCGCTCACGCTCGACGACGGCGCATCGACGAATTTCCTGAACGTGACCTACAGCGCGCTGACCCCCGCTTACGTCTCGCTCGTCGAGCCGGTCGTCGTCGGCGGCCAGGCCGAGCTCAGCGGCTCGTTCATCGTCGACTACCGCAACAACACCTGGAAGATCAACCCGACGCAGCCTCTCGTGGCCGACGGCAGCGGAGCAGACCAGGTCGCGTTCTCGAACCCGCGCACGGCAGCCCCCCAGCCCGTCGGCGGAGACCTCAGCGTCGCGTCGTTCAACGTGCTGAACTACTTCACGACGCTCGGCGAGTCGACCACGGGCTGCCAGACCTACACCCCGCTCCCGAACGGCCAGGCGAACTCCGTCCGCACCGGTTGCGACGTGCGCGGTGCGTGGGATGCGGCGGACTTCGCCCGCCAGCAGTCGAAGATCGTGACCGCCATCGAAGACCTCGACGCCTCCGTCGTCGGTCTCATGGAGATCGAGAACTCCGAAGCGCTCGGCGAGACGAAGGACGAGGCCGTCGGGTCGCTCGTCGCCGCGCTGAACGCGGCGTCGACCCCGGGCAAGTGGGCGTTCATCCCGACCGCCGACTCGCTCGCCGACGTCGACCGCGACGTCATCACGAACGCGATCATCTACCAGACGGCGCTCGTGCAGCCCGAGGGCGCCTCGGTGGCGCTGGCCACCCAGAGCGGCAACGGTCAGCCCTTCGCCAATGCGCGCGAGCCGATCGGACAGTTCTTCGTTCCCGCAGGCGGCGGGGAGAAGTTCTTCCTCGCCGTGAACCACTTCAAGTCGAAGGGCTCCGGCGAAGGCGTCGACGCCGATCAGAATGACGGGCAGGGCGCGTCCAACAACTCGCGCGTTCGTCAGGCGACAGCGCTGACCGCATGGGTCGACGACGTCACGACTGTTGAAGACGCCGTGTTCCTCGTCGGCGACTTCAACTCCTACACGCAGGAAGACCCCATGCAGGTGCTCTACGGCGCCGGCTACGTCAACGCCGAGTCGGAGTTCGAGGTCGGCTCGTCGAGCTACTCGTTCTCGGGCCTGACCGGTTCGCTGGATCACGTGCTGCTCAACGAGGCCGCTCTCGAGCGCGCCACGGGGGCCGACATCTGGAACATCAACTCCGGAGAGTCGATCGCGCTCGAGTACAGCCGCTACGGCTACCACGGCACGAACTTCTGGGAAGACGCGACGCCCTACCGCTCGTCGGACCACGACCCGGTGAAGGTCGGCCTCTCGGCTGACGCAACGGCCCCGACCGAGATCGACATTCTGACGATCAACGACTTCCACGGTCGTCTGGAAGCCGACAACGCCAACGGCGTGGCGGGTGCGGCGGTCATCGCCGGCGCCGTCGACGCCTACCGCGACGAGAACCCGAACACGCTGTTCGTCTCGGCGGGAGACAACATCGGCGCGTCGACGTTCACGTCTCTGATCCAGCAGGACAACCCGACCATCGACACGCTCGTGGCGTCTGGCCTGGATGTGAGTGCCGTGGGCAACCACGAATTCGACCGTGGCTTCGACGACCTGGTGAACCGGGTGATCCCGCGGTTCGGGGGCAACACCGACACCGACGTTGTCACCGACGCGCAGCGCGAGCTGGGCGGAGCCTACGGACTCGGAGCCAACGTCTACGACCGTGTGACGGGTGAGACGGTGCTCCCGGAGTATGCGATTAAGGACGTCGACGGCGTGAAGGTGGCCTTCATCGGTACCGTCACCGAAGACACCGCCACGATGGTCGATCCTGCGGGCATCGCCGACATCCGCTTCGGCGACCAGCTCGAGGCGGCCAACCGCGTCGCCGCCGAGATCGCCGACGAGGCCGACGTCATCATCCTGCTCACGCACTCGGGGGCCGCGACCTCGAACGACTGTGCCGACCTCGCCTCGGATCAGGCCGGCTTCGGTGCGCTCGCAACGGGTGCGTCGGCGCAGATCGACGCGATCGTCTCGGCCCACACGCATCAGACGTACGCGTGCGACGTTCCGGTGGCGGGCACCGACGGTCAGACCCGCCCGGTGATCCAGGCGTCGGAGTACGGCAAGGCGCTCGGCAAGCTCGAGATCTCGTACGACACCGCCTCGGACGAGCTCATCTCGATCGGCGGCAGCACGTTCCCGCTCGTGACCGGAACCCCCGCCGCTGGCGCCTACCCCGCGAACACCGAGATCGAAGCAATGGTCGCGGACTACGTGGCCGACGCCGACATCATCGGCGCCGAGCCGGTCGGCGAGATCAGCGCGGACATCCTCCGCGGGGGCACTCCCCCGGGCGGCAACCGCGGCGTCGAATCGTCGATGGGCAACTGGGTCTCCGACGTCTACCTGTGGGCGACGAGCGAGAACCCGGCATTCGCGGGCAAGAAGGCGCAGATCGCGTTGATGAACCCGGGTGGGCTCCGCGCCGACCTGCTCTACGGCGCGGACGGCGTCGTGACCTACAAGGAGGCGGCACTCGTGCAGCCTTTCGCTAACACCCTTGTGACTGTCACCCTCACCGGTGCGCAGATCGAAGAGATCCTCGAGCAGCAGTGGAAAGCGACGGGCGACCGACCCAAGCTGCACCTCGGTGTCTCGGAGGGTTTCACCTACGAGTATGTGCAAGACGCCGATCCGCGCAGCGGGCGTGTCGTGTCGATGTCGTACCAGGGTGACCGGATCGCCCCGAGCGACACCTTCACGGTCGTCACCAACTCGTTCCTGGCGAACGGCGGCGACGGGTTCAAGACGTTCGCCCTCGGCACCGACCGCACCGATACCGGTCAGGTCGATCTCGACGCCACGCTGGCGTACTTCGAGGCCTTCGACGTCGTCGACCCGGCGCCCCTGGGTCGCGCGATCGTGACGACCGATGAGCCGGGCACCGAGAACCCCGGCACGGGTGAGCCGGGCACCGAGAACCCCGGCACGGGTGAGCCGGGCACCGAGAACCCCGGCACGGGTGAGCCCGTCACCGAGGCGCCGAACGGCAGCTGGGCCAGCGTGACGCTCAACGACCGCGTCGAGCAGGGCGGCGTGCTCAACGTCACCGTGACGGGCCTGAAGCCGGGCCAGCTGATCGGCGCCACGCTGTTCAGCGAACCGCTCGTGGTGACGGGAATCCCCGTCGCCGACGCGTCGGGACGCACATCGTTCGCTGTCGCGATCCCGTCGGACTTCGCTCTCGGCGCGCACGAGCTCGTGATCACGACCGCGGGTGAGAGCCCGATCCGGGTCGGTGTCACCGTTCTCGCCGGCGGCCAGCTCGCCGTCACCGGGTCGGAGCTGCCGCTCGGAATCGCCTTCGCTGCGGGCTTCCTGCTCGTGGCGGGCGGTCTGACCTACGCCCTCCGGCGTCGGTCGCCCGTGACGCGCTAGTCGCAGACGAACGCGCCCCCTGTTCGGCTTCGGCCGGGCAGGGGGCGCGTCGTATGTTGGAGACATGTCGGTCGCGGTGGTGTTCGTCCACGGCATTCGCACGTCCGCCAGCATGTGGCGGCCTCAGCTCGAGTACCTCGCAGCGCGAGGAATCACGGCGACAGCGGTCGATCTGCCCGGACACGGAACCCGGATGGCGGAGGACTTCACCATCGAAGGGGCCTTCGCCACCATCGACCGGGCCGTCAGGGATGCGGCCGCCCGGGGCCCCGTGCTGCTGGTCGGTCATTCCATGGGAGGCCTGCTCGCGCTCGAGTATGCGGGATCGGACGCGCCCCCTCCGCTGGCGGCGGTCATCGGCGCGGGCTGCACCGCTATCCCGCGGGGAGCAGCCCTGCGGGCATACCGCCTCTTCCTCCGAGGATTCGACTCGCTTCCCGATCGGGGCGCCGCCATCACCGACTACGTGCTCGCCCGCACGCTGCCGGAAGAGACCCGCGAGGACTTCGGCGCGGGCGGGTACGCGTTCGACACGCAGCACACCGCGCTGGCGAGCCTCTCGGTGCTCGATCTCATGCGAGCGCTGCGCAGCATCCGTGTGCCTCTCTGGTTCGTGAACGGGCAATACGATCAGCTACGCATCAACGAAGCGCTGTTCACGAGGACCGTTCCCGAGGCCGAGCTGATCATCGTGCCGAAGACCACCCATCTCGTCACCTCGATGCGCCCCGATGTGTTCAACGCCGTGCTCAACCTCGCGATAACGACGGTGGAGCAGACCTGATAGACTCGGTGTTTGGCTTGCGTGTGGGTTTTCCCACCCTCACGACCGCCGTGCGACAGCCCTCTTCTGTCAACCGGCAATTGACCGAATCCTCCGAACGAAAGACCGTCGAACGTGGCGAATATCAAGTCGCAGATCAAGCGCAACAAGACCAACGCGAAGGCTAACGAGCGCAACAAGGCTGTCAAGAGCGGCCTGCGTACCGAGATCCGTCGCACCCGTGAAGCCATCGCCGCAGGCGACAAGGCCACGGCCGAGAAGGCCCTCATCACGGCGACCAAGAAGCTCGACAAGGCCGTGAGCAAGGGCGTCATCCACCAGAACCAGGCGGCGAACCGCAAGTCGGCCATCGCCAAGCAGGTCGCCGCTCTCTGAGCCGCACCTCGTGAAAAGCCCGTCCCGTTCGCGGGGCGGGCTTTCTCGCTTCCGCTGCGAACCCGCGGAATGGCCGACACACGAGGCGTGGCGGTGTGCCTCAGCGAATCGCGGCGTCTCGGCGGGTGGACGCCGCTCAGTCGCCGAAGGGCGTGCGCGTCGCGATCACGGTGATCATGCGCTCGAGCGCGAACACGGGGTCGCGTGACGCGCCCTTCACTTCGGAGTCGGCCCGGGCCACCGCATGGATGGCCATCCCCAGCGTCGTCTGCGACCAACCGACGAGGTCGCGCCGGGCTCGGTCGACCTGCCAGTCCTTCATACCCAGCCGGGCAGCCAGAGCCCCCGACGATTCGCGACTGCCCGCAACCCGCGCCATCGTTCGCACCTTCATCGCCACGGCAGCCACAAGCGGCACCGGGTCGGCGCCCGAGGCGAGCGCCTGGCGGAGGGCGATGAGGGCATCTCCGTACCGGCCGGCGATCGCGGTGTCGGCGACGGTGAACGCCGACGTCTCGACCCGACCGCCGTAGTAGCGCTCGACGATCCGGTCGTCGATGTCGCCAGCGACGTCGGAGATGAGCTGCTGGCACGCGGCCGCGAGCTCGGTGACGTCATCGGAGAAAGCCGAGACGAGCGCGCGGAGCGCGGTGGGCGCGATGCGTTTGCGAGCGGCCGAGAACTCGCCCGCGGCGAAGTCGTACTTGTCGCTGTCGCGCTTGATCGCCAGGCACGGAATCTCGATGCCGCTCCCCTGCCCCGCGCGCACCGCATCGAGCAGCTTCTTTCCGCGCACGCTCGCTGCGTTGTGCCGCAGCACGATCGTCGCGCCCTCCTGCGGGTGCTCGAGGTAGGCGAGCGCCTCGAGCAAGAAAGTGTCGGATGCTTTCTCGACGCCGCCGATGCGCACCAGACGCGGTTCGCCGAAGAGAGAGGGAGAACTGACGCCGAGCAGGGTGCCCGCGGCGTAGTCGTCGGCACGGACGTCTGTCACCTCGAGGCTCGGATCCTCGGCGCGCAGGTAGTCGCGGATGCCCGCGATGGCACGCTCGGCGCACACTTCTTCGGGTCCGGAGACCAGCACCACCGGCGCCGGTCGCGGCTCGCGCCACGAGACCTGCGGGATCGCCGACTTGGCCTTCGCCGGAGCGGATCGACGGGGAGCGGCGGCCATACCCACCAGCCTAACGAGCCCCCGCGACGTCGCGTTCCCTCCAGAGAGCGAGCACGCCGTCGTTGCCTTTCCACGCCGCGACGATGCCCTCCTGATCGGTGCGGGCGACGGTCGCCCCCACCGACGCCAACGTCGACAGGATCGACTCTCGAGGGTGGCCGTAGTCGTTGTCCGCACCGACCGTGACCAGCGCGAGCGTCGGCGACGCGGCGCCGTAGAGCCGTGCGTCCTGGTCGGCGCTGCCGTGGTGCGCGACCTTCACCACATCGAACTCCCCCACCGGCTCGTTCCGCTGCATCGCCTGCTGCGCCTCGGCAGACAGGTCGCCCAGGAGCAGGGTGTCGGGGATGCCCCCGCCGCGCACGTCGAGCACGACGCTCGCGTCGTTCCCGGCGGCGACCGCCGCGGATGGCCACAGCACCCGCCACCGCGCACCGCCCAGGATCCCCTGCATACCCGGGTGGGCGAGCTCCGTGCGGGATCCGCCCTGCCGAAGCCCAGCGAGCACTCGATCGGCGGCGCCGCCGTCGGAAGGCCCGTGCACGACCAGGTCGACGCGAGCACGCACTGCCTCGACACCGCCCCGGTGATCGGCGTCGAAGTGGGTGAGCACGAGCAGGTCGAGCCGAGAGATCCCGAAGCGCGAGAGACACGTGTCCAGCGCTGCGGGGTCGGGCCCGGTGTCGATGAGTGCGATGGCACCCTCCGATCTCAGCAGCACGGCATCGCCCTGACCGACGTCGCACGCGGCGATCGCCCAGTTGCCGGGTACCGTCCACGGGCCGGCCACCGTGCGAAGGGCCGTTTGTCCGCCACCGAGCCCGACGACCGTACAGACCACCACGAGCGCGACGCCACGCAGCATCCGCCGATTCGTTCCGGGCGGAGCGAGCACGACCACGGCGACGCACACCGACACGGCTGAGAGGGCGGCGAGTCCGCCCAGTTCGCTCCACCACGGCAGCTGCTGCCCGGGCAGTGCTCCGACCACCTGGGCGATCCCGGCGATCCAGCTCGCCGGGAGCCACGCGATCGCCGTGAGTCCGTCCTGCACCCAGGGGAACGGAGCCGCAAGGCACGCCGCGAGCCCCGCGAGGGTGGCGACAGGGGCGGCCGGCGCCGCGAGGAGGTTGGCCGCGACCCCGAGCACCGGCACGCGAGGGTCGACGAGCACCAACAGAGGCCCGCAGGCGAGCTGTGCCGCGAACGGTATCGACAGAGCGAGGGCGAGCGGTCGCGGCATCCAGCGGCAGAGCCCGTCGGCCAGCGGACGAGCGAGCACCAGAAGGGATGCTGTCGCCACCGTCGAGAGCGCGAATCCCAGCGACATGGCGAGCCAGGGGTCGACGGCGAGCAGCAACACGACGGCGAGGCACAGCACGCTCAGCCCCGCACCCGCGCGCCCGAGCGCGAGAGCGAACATCGCGATGGCGGCCATCGCACCGGCGCGCACCACGCTGGGTTCGGGGGTGACGAGCACGATGAACCCCCCGAGCGTGACGAGTCCGGCGGCGATCCGCGTGCCCCGTCGCGCGCCGACGAGGGCTGCGGTGCCGTACGCCACCCCCACCACGAGGGCGCAGTTCGCACCCGACACGGCCGTGAGGTGCGACAGCGACGACGCCTTCATGCTCTCGTCCAGCGAGGCCGAGACCGCACGCGTCTCGCCCACGGCAAGGCCGGGCACGAGTGCCGCACCAGGGCCGGGAAGCCCTCCGGCCGACTCGACGAGACCGCGACGCAGATCGGATGCGGCGGCGAGCACCGCGTTCGGCCGCTCCGCGCGCACGATCACCTCCTGTGCGCGGAGAACGAGCACGGCCCGATCGCCGACGCCCAACGGGATGGAGGTTGCGCGCACGGTGACCTCGCTGCCGATGTCGACGCGGTCGAGCGACGCGACGGCGTCTGCCGCGACCCCGACGCGCAGCGGCAGCGCCCCGCCGGTGACGGCACGATCACCGGCCGTGATGCGGTCGGCGAGGGCGTCGAACCAGATGTCGCCGGAGCTGTTCGGGTCGAGCTTGCCTGAGACCGTCGCCTCGACGACGAGCGCGCGGGCACCGCCCGTGGCCAGGTGCTCGACGCTCGTGCGGCCGGGCTGCGCGAGCGCCACGTGCGACACCGCCACGGCGGCGCCGACCGCGGCCACCACGATCACCGCGCGCACCGGCGTCGGATGCCGCCAGAGCAGGGCGCAGCCCACGACCGCGGTCACCCAGAGCGCCGCCGATGCCCACACCGCCGTCTCGGGGACGCAGACTGCGAGGGCGGCCGCCGCCCACGCCGTTACGGCCGCTGGAACGAGCCGCGCTGCGCGCCGGCGTCGACGCGCGGCGCTCATACCCTCACGAGAGCGCGCAGGCCGTCGACGATCTTCTCGCCGATCCCGGGGATGCTGAGCAGATCGTCGACGCTTGTGAACCGCCCGTTGTCGTCGCGCCACGCGACGATCCGCTCCGCCAGCGCCGGGCCGATCCGCGGCAGCGTATCGAGCACCGAGGGGTCGGCGCTGTTCAGGTCGATGAGTCCGCCGACGGCGCCGAGCGCAGCATCCGGCTGCCCCTGCGCCGGCTCGTCGGTGATCGCTCCGATCACGGGCACGACGAGCTGCTCGCCGTCGGTCACCGGGCGCGCCAGGTTGACCGACCCCCGGTCGGCATCTTCGGCGAACCCGCCCGCCGACCCGACCGCATCGACGACGCGAGCCCCGACCGTCAGACGATAGAGCCCGGGTGCCGCGACCGCGCCGGTGACGTGAACGTAGACCGCTCCGTCGGCCGGGTCGCCCGGCGGCGCTGTCGCCGAGGGGGTCACCGTCGTGGTTCCCGCACCGCCCGCGCCACGAGCGATACCGATGCCGACCGTGATCACCAGCCCGGCGAGCAGCAGCACGACGACCGCGCCCACGCCCAGACGTCGAGAGGCGGTGCGATCGTGGGCTTCTGGCACCCCGGTGACGCTACGTGGCCTCGGTGCGCGTCGGGCGGCGCCTGCTCACTGCCGTGGAAGGATCGCGACGGACGCGGCCTGGGGAGGGGCGGATGCTGCGCCCCTCCCCCGTTGCGACCGTTGCTACTTGGTCGAGAAGCTGACGACCTTGGGCGGGCGCACCACCGCGCGGACGATCTCACGGTCGCCGAGTGCTCGGCGCACCTTCTCGTCGGCGCGCGCACGGGCCTCGAGATCGGCGGCATCGATCCTCGCCGACACCTCCAGCGTCGCGCGCACCTTGCCGTCGACCTGCACGACCGCGGTGACGGATTCTTCCACGAGGAGGGTGGGGTCGGGCTGACGCCAGACGGCCAGACCGACGAAGGGCTCGTACCCGAGCACCTCCCACATCTCCTCCGCGGTGTGCGGGGCGAAAAGGTCGAGGATCATCGCGATCGCTTCGGCCGCCTCGCGGACGGCGGGGTCGCCGGCTCCGGCTCCGGTGTCGATCGCCTTGCGGGTCGCGTTCACGAGCTCCATGAGCCGGGCGACCACGACGTTGAACTTCGTCTGCTCGATGAGTCCGGGCGCATCAGCCCACAGGCGGTGCGTGACGCGACGCAGAGCCGCGTCGCCCTCGGCCCACACGACGTCGGTTTCGCTGTCGACGTCGTGGGCGATGCGCAGCGCTCGGGCGAGGAACTTGGTCGCGCCGGTCGTGGAGACGTCGTCCCAGTCCTTGTCGTCTTCCACCGGGCCGGCGAATCCGAGGGCGACGCGAAGGGCGTCGGCGCCGTGCGCGTCGAGCTCTTCCTGGAAGAGCACGAGGTTGCCCTTGCTCTTCGACATCTTCGTGCCGCCGAGGATCACCATGCCCTGGTTGATCAGGTGCGTGAACGGTTCGGTGAACTCGACCATGCCCATGTCGAACATCGCCTTCGTGACGAAGCGCGCGTAAAGGAGGTGGAGGATCGCGTGCTCGACGCCGCCGATGTAGAAGTCGACCGGGCCCCACTTGTCGGCCTCACGCGAGGAGAACGGCTGCGTCGTGTCGCCGGGCGAGAGGAACCGCATGTAGTACCACGAGCTGTCGACGAACGTATCCATCGTGTCGGGGTCGCGCCGAGCGGGAGCGCCGGTCTCGGGGTCGGCCACCTCGACCCAGTCCTTCGCCGCGCCGAGCGGCGACGCGCCCTTGGGGGTGAGGTCGAGACCCTCGACCGCCGGCAGACGCACCGGCAGCTGATCGTCGGGCACCGGCACGATCCGACCGTCGTCGGTGTGGATCATGGGGATCGGCGTTCCCCAGAAGCGCTGGCGCGAGATGAGCCAGTCGCGCAGACGGAATGTCTTGGCGGCGCGGCCGAGGCCGTCCTTCTGAAGCTGGTCGATCACGCGAGAAATGGCCGTGCGCTTGGACAGCCCGTCGAAGGGGCCCGAATTGATCAAACGGCCCTCACCCGTGAGCGCGACGCCCGTGCGCGCCGGATCGAGGTCATCGATGCTCTCCCCGCCCGGATCGATCGGCACACCGTGCTCATCGAGCTCGATGACGGGGATCGCGCCGGTGATCGGAGCGGTGGTGTCGACGACAATCCGCACCGGCAGATCGAACGCGCGGGCGAAGTCGAGGTCGCGCTGGTCGTGGGCGGGAACAGCCATGACCGCGCCGTGGCCGTAGTCGGCCAGCACGTAATCCGCCGCCCAGACGGGCATGCGCTCGCCGTTGACGGGGTTGATCGCCCAGCGCTCGAGGAAGACGCCGGTCTTCGGACGGTCGCTCGACTGCCGATCGATGTCGGTGGCCTTGCGGACGTCGGCCAGGTAGGTCGAGAACCGCTCCTGCGCCTCGGCGGACGCGCCCTGGACGAGCTCGGCGGCGAGGTCGGAATCGGGTGCCACGACGAAGAATGTCGCGCCGTGCAGCGTGTCGGGGCGGGTGGAGAAGACGGTGACCTTCTCGGCGCGTCCCTCGATCTCGAAGTCGATATCGGCGCCCACGGAACGACCGATCCAGTTGCGCTGCATCTGGATGACCTTCTGCGGCCAGAAACCCTCGAGCTGGTTCAGGTCGTCCAGCAGACGGTCGGCGTAGTCGGTGATGCGCAGGTACCACTGGGTCAGCTTCTTCTTGACGACCTCGTTGCCGCACCGCTCGCAACGACCGTCCACGACCTGCTCGTTGGCGAGCACGGTCTGGTCGAAGGGGCACCAGTTCACGGCGCCGTCCTTGCGGTAGGCGAGGCCCCGCTCGTAGAGGCGCTCGAAGAGCCACTGGTTCCAGCGGTAGTAGTCGGGGTCGCTCGTGTGGAGCACGCGGCTCCAGTCGAAGGAGACCCCGTAGTCCTTCATGCTCGTCTTCTGCTGAGCGATGTTCGCCGATGTCCACTGCACCGGATCGGCCTTGCGCTGGATGGCCGCGTTCTCTGCCGGGAGACCGAAGGAGTCCCAGCCGATCGGATGCAGCACGTTGTAGCCGCGGTGCCGCCAGAACCTCGCGACGATGTCGGAGTAGAGGTAGTTCTCGGCGTGCCCCATGTGCAGGTCGCCGGAGGGGTAGGGGAACATCGCCAGCACGTACTTGCGTGGGCGGGTGTCTTCGTCGCCGCCGGCGCGGAACGGGTCTTTCTCGGCCCAGCGTTCCTGCCACTTCCGCTGGACCGCGTGAACGTCGGGGCCACCGCTCTCAGCGGGCGAAGAGGGCATAGAAGACATACGGAAGAGCCAATCGTGGGGTTCGGGTCGCGCACACGGCGCGCGATCCACGTTACCGGAATGCCGCCGTCACCAGCCCGGCGGCAGAACGGCGCCGATCGCGGCCAGGGGCGCGCGCGCTTTCCAGCCCACCTCGCGCACCTCCGCCTCGGGCCGGGAGTGCCACGTGATGCCGCCCCCGGCGCCGACGTACGCACCGTCGGGGTGCACCACGACGCTGCGGATCACCATCGCGAGGTCGGCTCCTCCGTCGTCGCCCACCCACCCGAAGCAGCCCGAGAACACGCCCCGCGGAGCCGCTTCGAGTTCGCGCAGGATCGTCATGGCCGACAGCTTCGGGGCCCCCGTCATGCTGCCCGCCGGGAACGCGGCCGCGAGCAACGAGCCGAGGGTCGCGCCATCGGCGAGGGAGCCCGCGATCGTGCTGACGAGCTGGTGGACGGCGGGGTAGCTCTCGATGTCGAGCAGCCGTTCGACGGTCACGGTGCCGGGGGCGCACACCCGCGCGAGGTCGTTGCGCATCAGGTCCACGATCATGACGTTCTCCGCGCGTTCCTTCGGATCTGCACGCAGCTCGTCGGCGAGCCGGCGATCCTCCACGGGATCGATCGAACGCGGTCGGGTGCCCTTGATCGGATGCGTCCGCACCACCCCGTCGGCCACCGTGAGGAAGCGCTCCGGGGTCGCGCTGACGAGGGCCGTGCCTCCCGCCCGCACGAAGCCTCCGTGGTGACTCGGGGATGATGCCCGAAGCCTGCGATGCACCGCGCGCGGATCGATATGCCCGTCGATCTCGAAG
Source organism: Microbacterium sp. Gd 4-13 (assembly GCF_003095395.1). Classification (GTDB taxonomy): domain Bacteria; phylum Actinomycetota; class Actinomycetes; order Actinomycetales; family Microbacteriaceae; genus Microbacterium. Next base: position 655,233 of record NZ_QEIJ01000001.1, on the reverse strand, counting down.
CGGGTCGTCACGCAGAGGAGGTAGGCATCGCCCTCACGGATGTGATCGCGACACCTCTCCACCAGTTCGCCGTACTCCGACGGCAGATGGCGGGAACGGGCGACGGATGCGGCGGGCTCAGCCGGCAGCGCAGCATCCGGCCGGCATCGCGCCGCCGTGGCGGCCAACCGCGTGGCTCGCTCGCGCGTCGGCGCCCACGCCCAGACGCGGCGGTTCGCGTGATCGAACGCGAGGAAGTCGTCTACGCGCAGCCACCACCGCGCGGGGTCGTCGCCGGTGACGGTGGGCGCAGCAGCGGCCGAGGCGCCCGCCTCATAGGTGACCCAGCCCACCCACCCGCCGCGGAAGGGGCCGGCCTCGTCGGTGCGATGCGAGGGTCGCGTCAGGTCGACCGCGTCCACCGCGGCGGGGTCGAACTCGGGGCGTCCGACGCCGAGCCAGCTCCAGCCGTGGAGGGCGTCGGGGCCGGCGTCGAGCCAGAAGCCGTGCGGATCGTCTCCCACGACACCGGCGTAGGCGTCGGAGGGGTCGATCCATGCGTCGACGGCGACGGCGACGTTCAGTGGCGACACGCTCCCAGGGTAGACGCGACGACGGGTTCTAGGCTCGTGGCGTGAACGAGATCCTGACGTGGCTGCTCGACACGGTGCAGAGTGTCGATCCCGTCGTGCGGACGATCATCGCCGGCCTGGCCATCATGCTCGAGACGAGCGTGCTGGTCGGTCTCGTGGTGCCCGGCGACACGGTGGTGATCGTCGCGGGCACCGCCGTCTCCGGCCCCGTCGAGGCAATCGCGCTCGGGTTTGCGGTGGTGGGCGGTGCGCTCATCGGTGAGAGCATCGGCTTCGCCCTCGGCCGATTCCTCGGACCCCGCATCCGCGCCTCGCGGTTGGGGCGGCGCATCGGGGAGAAGAACTGGCAACGCTCGGAGCGGTATCTCCAACGTCGCGGCGGCCTCGCGATCTTCCTCTCGCGGTTCCTCCCCGTGCTGCACTCGTTGGTCCCGCTCACGGTGGGCATGAGCAACTACTCCTACCGGCGGTTCCTCGCCTGGACGACGCCGGCGTGCGTGATCTGGACGACGCTCTACATCTCGGTCGCCTCCCTCGCCGCGGGCACGTATCGCGATCTGTCGCAGTCGATCCATTACGCGGGCTACATCTTCGTCGCCGTGATCGTCGTGTTCCTCGTGCTGATCTTCATCGGCAAGAAGGTGATCGAGCGCGTGGAGCGCAAGCATCTCGGCGACGATTCGGCCGAACCCTCGCACGCGGACGATGCGGGCATGAAAGACTGAGAGCGATGCCTTCCGACGCACCTGAGCGCCCCAAGATCCTGTGGCTCGCCCGTCTCGAGCGACGCTTCCACTCGTGGCGGGAGCGTCGCGCCCGCGGGCGCGGCCTCGTGCCCACCGCGACCGGCTTTCCCGGATACGGCAGTGAGGAGTGGGTACGGGTCCTCGGACGCGTCCTGATCGTCCCGGCTGTGAAGCAGAGTTCATCCGGCGAGTACTCCAGCGTCCGCGGGTGGCGCAGCTTCGCGGCCGTTCCCGTGGCGTTCGCTCAGGTGACGGTCACCATCGAGGGCGAGCGCCACGATGTGCGCGCCGACCGCGGCGGCGTCATCGACACTGTGCTGCCGGCCCGCCTCGAACCGGGCTGGCAGACGATCACGGTGACCGTCGAGGACGGCGAGCCGGTCGAATCTCGGGTGTTCATCGTGGCCTCCGGCGTACGCTTCGGCCTGGTCTCCGATGTCGACGACACCGTCATGGTGACCGCGCTCCCCCGGCCTCTCCTGGCCGCGTGGAACTCTTTCGTCGTCGACGAGCATGCCCGCCAGCCCGTACCGGGCATGGCGGTGATGCTCGAGCGGCTGACGCGGGAGCACCCGGGTTCGCCGGTCATCTACCTGTCGACGGGCGCGTGGAACGTCGCCCCCACGCTCATCCGCTTCCTCCGCCGTCACCTCTACCCCGCGGGGGCCATCCTGCTGACCGACTGGGGTCCGACCCACGACCGGTGGTTCCGTAGCGGCAAGGACCACAAGAAGACGAACCTGCGGCGGCTGGCCGAGGAGTTCCCCGACATCCAGTGGCTGCTCGTCGGAGACGACGGTCAGCACGACGACGAGATCTACACGGGTTTCGCGATCGACCACCCCGCGAACGTCGCCGGCGTGGCGATCCGCAAGCTCTCACCCGCCGAGGCGGTGCTCGCCGGTGGCCGCACGGTCGTCGACGATCACTCCGCAGCGGAGGTGCCTTGGGTCACGGCGTCGGACGGCGCGGGCCTTCTCGATCGGCTCGCGGCCGTCGGCATCGCCGCGGAAGACGACCCCGAGAAGTGACGGTGTCGTAGGGCCCGTCTACGGTGGAACCATGTGCGGTCGATTCGTGGTTGCCAATGTCGGTTCCGAACTCGTGGGGGTCTTGCGCGTCGACGTCGAGAACGACGTTCTCCCCGCTCCGTCGTACAACATCGCCCCCACGGCGTCGGCGGCGATCGTGCTCGATTCGGTCAAGACCGATCCGCCCACCCGGCGGCTCGAACCAGCGCGCTGGGGCCTCGTACCGTCGTGGGCGAAAGATCCGGGAATCGGCGTCAAGGCCTTCAACGCCCGATCGGAAGAGATCGAGAACAAGCCGATGTTCCGGGGGGCGCTCGAGAAGCGCCGTGCCATCGTGCCTGCGTCGGGCTACTACGAGTGGAAGACGACCGACGACGGCAAGGTTCCCCACTACATCCACCCCGCCGACGGATCGCCTCTGTTCTTCGCCGGCCTCTACGAATGGTGGAAGAACCCCGAGCTCGCCGATGACGATTCAGCTCGGTGGATGCTGAGCTTCACCATCCTCACCCGCGCCTCGATCGGTCGGCTGGGGTCGATCCACGACCGTATGCCGTTGTTCATGGACGCCGACTACGCCGACGCGTGGCTCGACCCATCGACCGACAACGTCGGCGACATCCTCGACGCCGCCATCGATGCGGCGCCCACCGTCGCCGACACCCTCGACGACCACGTCGTCTCCACGGCAGTGGGCAACGTGCGCAACAACTCCCCGGAGCTGATCGAGCCGGTCGACGAGTGACGTCCCCCACACAGCAGACCGCGACCACGACCGTACTGAGCGGCGACGAGTGGCGAGCGATAGCCGAGACGCACGCGGCACGCGCTGACGCCCTCACGGCGGGACGGCGAGCCCGGGCATCTCGCGGCGAGACTCACCCGGTCGACGACTTCCTCTTCACCTACTACTCGTACAAGCCCTCGGTGCTACGTCGCTGGCACCCCGGTGCCGGTGTCGCGCTCGCCGACGCCGACGAACGTGCCGGGTGGCGGTGGTATCGCTCCGGCGACGGCGGCGTCGTTGTCGACACCGACGCGTTCCGTGCGGATCGCGGCGATCTGATCACGGCCGTCTCTCGCCTCCTCCGGGCGACATCGCAGCGACCGGCCCATTTCGGATGCTTCGGACTCCACGAATGGGCGATGGTCTACCGAGACGCAACACCCCGACACGACGTCCCCCTGCGCCTGAGCGCAGCCGAGACAGATGCCGTGGTCGACGCATCCGAGCTTCGCTGCACCCACTTCGACGCGTACCGGTTCTTCACCGATGCCGCGGTGCCGCGCAATCATGAGCCCCTGAGCCGCGACCTTCAGGTCGCCCGCGAGCAACCGGGCTGCCTGCACGCCGGCATGGACCTCTACAAGTGGGCGGTCAAACTCGGGCCTCTCGTCCCGGGTGAGGTGCTGCTCGATGCGTTCGAACTCGCGCGAGACATCCGCACGCTCGACATGCAGGCTTCACCGTACGATCTGCGGGACTGGGGTTACGAGCCGGTGGCGATCGAGACGGTCGAAGGAAAGACCGAATACGGACGACGCCAGCGCGCGTTCAGCGTGCGCGCGGCCGATATCCGGATAAGCCTGCTCACCCGGCTCGGCGACGGTTCCTCGTTGAACCCACCCGAGTCGCGGGTGGAGCCCATCCGCTAGAGCTTGAGCCGGCCTGCGATCACCTCGGCCGCGACAGCGCTGATGGGCGACTGGGTGGAGCGAGCGTGCATACGCAGCAGCCGGAAGGCTGCGTCCATATCGATGTCGTGGCTGAACGACACATACCCCTTGGCCTGTTCGATGACCACCCGGCTGTTCAGGGCCCTCTGCAGCTGCCTCTGAGCCATGACGGATTCTTCGGTGAGCCGCTGTTGCAGGATGCTGATCGTCGCGATGTCGGCAAGGGTCTTCGCCGCTGTGGCATCGGCGTGATTGAGCTCGCCGGTCCGATCGCGGAAGAGGTTGAGCGAACCGATGACCGAATCGCGCAGCCGCATGGGGATCGCGTACAGAGAGGCATACCCGGATCGATGCGCGTCGGCCGCGAATCGTGGCCACTTGTCGGTGACGTGCCGGAGATCGGGGACCGAGACGACGTCGCCGGTCAGAGCGGCTTCGACACAGGGACCCTCACCGACGTGAACCTGGAGGAGTCCGATGAGCTCGCTGTGCTCGCTGGTGGACGCGATGACCTCCAGTTGACGGTCAGGTCCGGCCAGCAGGATGCCGGCCGCGGTGGCGTCGAAGATATCGGTGCAGTCGTCGACCAAGAGCTGCAACAGGTCGACGATGTCGAAATCGTCGACGAGCGAGTCGGCCAGTTTCGCCACGGTTCGCAGCAGGTGCTCTTCGCGGGTGCTCATAGTTGAGTGTAGGTACCGTTCCGGCTCAGAGATCGAATCTCAGACGGCGTGCGACGACTTCTTCGGCGACCTGCGCCACCGTCCGGCTGGTGGAATAGGCGCGCCCGCGCAGAACGAGCAGGGCGTCTTCCACCCCGATGCCGAGTTGCGCGGCGACCATGCCTGAGGCCTGGTGCATCTCACGGCGGGAGTGCGGACCGTCCGGCAGACCGTCTTCGGTGTGCTCGACGTCGTCGAGCGCGCGCTGGAGAATCCGTCGGGATGCGATTTCAGCGAGAGTCGTGACGTCGGCGACCGCGCGGGCGGTCAAGTCTCGCGGTCGGTCGTTGTAGAGGTCGACCGCTCCGACGCTCAGCTCGCCGACATAGAGCGGGAACGAGTAGATCGCGCCGACGTCGAGCAGGCGGAATGCCTCCCGGGCACTCGGCCAGTTCGTCGACGTCGTCCGCGCAAGGTCTGTCTCGAGCACCGGTCGTCGGTCGCTCAGGGCGTCCCAGCACGGTCCTTCGCCGAGATCGATCTGGATCTCGTCGATTCGGGCCGCGGTGCGGTTGCTGGCGCAGACGGTCTCGCTCCCCAGCGGACGACCGAGAGTGGAAATGGAGGCACCCGAGACCTGCGCCGCGCCCACAAAAGGGCCGCACAGGTCATCGCCCTTCCGGGCGGCGGAGAGACGCGCGAGCGCTTCGGAGAAAGCCGCACGATCGTCGCCGGGGAGGGATGTATCCATACTCACCCGTCCACCTCCGTTGAATGTTCGGGCTCTCAATTCGGGTGCCGTACGGCTGACGCTATCAGCACCGATGCCATCGCGGGGAGGCAGCGCCGCGGGGGTGGCCCGGCGCTGCATCGGAAATGACGCGATCCCTGCACCGCGTCGATGTCGCGCGCCCCTCGGAGGCGAACTACGGTCGTGCACGGACCCCATCTCTGGTCGAACGGGAGAGCCTGATGGACAGAACATTCACAATCGTCGAACGAGTCGCCACCGTGGCGGAGCTGCGTTCACTGGCTCGGGCCGTGGGCTGGGACGACCACTTCGACTGGGACACGATGCAGAGTGCGCTCGATGGATCGCTCCACGGGGCCGTGGCCGTGTGCGACGGGCATGTCCTCGGCGCCGGTCGCCTCGTCGGCGACGGCAGTCGGTACTTCTACGTGCAGGACGTCATTGTGCATCCCGACGCCTCCGCCGACGGCCTCGCCACCCGGCTCGTCGATCGTCTACTGACATGGGTCCGGCATACGGCGGGGCACTCCGCCATCGTCGGCCTGTTCTCCAGCCCTGACGCGGTTGGCGTCTACTCCTCCTTGGGGTTCGTACCCGCCTCGGAGGACCCCGTGGGAATGACGCAGCAGCTAAAAGGCGGGAGCGATGCGGGGTGAGAGCGCGAGCGGCTACCGCCCCGCCGCGTGGGCCGGCTACCGATCATCGGCGCTCACCTCCCGTGATCACGACCGCCGTGCTGATGGTCATTGCGGGGTATCCCGCGGTGCCCGTTCGCGTCCTCGTTATGCTCCCGGCGCGGTCACCGACCAGAGCATTCCGGGCACCGTTTGCGGTACCTCGGGGCTGCCCGGGCGCTGAAAACTCGATCCGGCCGCTGAGGCGTCGAAAGTGACGGGGTTATCTGGGCCCTAGAACCAGAAAACCCCCGGAACTCCGGGGGTATCTTGGTGGACCTGAGGGGACTCGAACCCCTGACCCCCTGCATTGCTTGACGACGTCCTCTGGTACCCCTACGGGCGGCCGTTGCTAGACGTTGATTGGGTGTACCGAAGGTCGCGATCTTCCTTCTAGGTCATTATTGGCGGTTCAATACTGACAAAGTCACTTACACACGGCGTCTCCCAGTTTGAGAATGAAGCCAGCGACGCGGGCGCCCGCCGGCACGGTCTGAAGACGGAAAGGCTCGACCAAGCACTCGCACATGGTCTCCGTCGACTCTTGCAACGAGCTCGGAAAGATCTGGCGCGCACGGGCAGAAACGTCCGCTGGGAAGAGCGCTGATCGAACGTGAGAGCACGTCGGGCGTAGGTTTTGCCCAAGCGGGACACGCAGGTCGTGGGGACTTTTGCTGGGCGCCGCAGGCATCGCCAGCATGACCAACACACCAAACTTCAGCACTCGTCCCGCTTACGACCCGAGGGGCGCCGAGCGGCTCAACGTCGAGAAGGACGCTCTCGGCGAGAGTATCGCTCGCGGCATGGTGGGCTTCGCACTGCGCGGTATCAGCGACATTCGGGAGGTCCGCGCTGACCCCAAGATCGCGGACACCGACGATGTGTTCGTCGGCCTCCGCGCGGACTTCCCGGATGTGAAGTTCGTCGCGCTTACTTGACTGTTGCTCCCCCGGGTTGTCCGATTCGGCGATCCGTATCCTTGCGGCCGGGAACAAGGGCGCCCAGTGCAGGCACGTTCGTCCAGTAAGAACTCATAGGAACGACCCTTAGAGAGCTGGCAGGCACATCCGGGGTCAGAAACGTCAATTCCCCGGCGCGTGCTACTTGTGATAGACGCGAAGCTGCAGTTTCGAAAACTAATGGATGACCGCCGCGGACACCGCTCGCAACAGCCTCCTGGAACGAGTCGGTCAGGTGAACCATTCCCCGGCTCTTCGGTTGAAGACCACGTTGTAGGTCGAGAATCTCGCTAGCGAACATCCACGGCGAGGCATGGTATAGGCGCATCTCCGGTGGAATCGTATTGTCGAACAGGACTTCATGCTTCAACTCGGCGCTGTGACCGTAACGAGCACGAATAGCCTTGCCGCGCAGCTCAAATCTCGCCTCTCGAGCGTCGGTTGCCACCGTCGCAACTTCCTGGTCGGATACGTTCCCCAGCACCTCCACCAGCGCGGCTATCTGGACCCAGCCCGACTCGTCACGTTCGAGGTCCAGGCGGTGGCGAAGCAAATACGCGAGCTTCTTGCTCAGCCGCACACGGCCACTGCCGGTCGTATTCTTCGTGGCGGCTGGGATCTCCGCGAGACCACGCCCGTCCAGGAGCGCCTGCAGTGCCGACCTCGCGACGGAAGCAAGCACGTCGTCTCCTACTGTTCGTGCATATGCAGCGAGTCGTGTCTCAGCCTGGCCAGGGAAAAAGCTTTTCGCGCGTTCAGGCGACGTGATAGCCCATAGATGACGCGCCAGCACTCCTGCCTTATACGCGCGCCAGCACTCTTCGACTGTAGCGATGTGGTCGATCTGGGCGAGGTAGGCGTCAAAGACGGTTCTGCGCACGTCCCAATCCTCGACGGGGAAGTACGGGTGATCGTCCGTTATCTGAGCCAACTCGAACCCGACCGGCCGGCAACCTATAGCCTCCCAATCGATCGCGATTAGTCGCCCGCCCTCGCCAAGAAGCCAATTGTCGAGGTGCGCGTCCTTTCGAGTCACATTGTCGACTCCCTTCACTGCATCCCACCATTTGTCAAAGGCCGGCAAGTAGTTCTCAACACCACACGACCTGAGGAACCGACCAACCTCCTTGCTCTTCAAAGTTTTGCGAACCCCGTCGGCCGAAACATTCTCCGCTTCGATACTGTTGATCAAACCAAGGAAGCGAGCCGCCTTCACGGCAAGCTGAAGGCGCTCAGTGGCGTCTGCTGTCTCAAACAGTTCCATCAGCGACGTCCCGGATACGAATCGATGAGCCAATACAACGGTACTGTCGGAATTCTCTTTTGCATCGAGAATGGCGGGAACCCCAAACTCGGCGTTCAAGTCCTTTCCGGCCAGAGCCCGTTGGATCCGCTCCGACCTTGCTGATCCTCTCTGGTAGTTAACTTTGGGCACCTCTTTGAAGACGAAAGTCTCGGTTACTAGGCCGTAGTAATCGCCAACCGTGGTGACACTGCTCCGGCCGCCGAGGCTCCGCCTAATAAGATTCGCGTTCTCCAACGCGGACCTCGACGCGAGTAGCCAAAGATCTCTCGCGGTTCCGTTTGCTGCGGTGGCGACGAGCCCCGTAGTCCCCCGCAGCGCGCTGTCATTCTTTAGTGGACCCCACGACTCGACGTTGTGAGCCAGGACCATCTGGGCTGCCGCTGTATAGCGGGCGTCGGCCGCGATAACGGCAAGGCTCTCAGCGGCGATCAGTCGTGCTTCTGGATCCCTCTCAATCGATGCAAGCTCAAGTTCATTCTGTGCGCGGACGAGCCCTACGCCAGAACGACCTCGGTCCGCTTTTCGATATTTAACCGCCGCGGTCAAAGCCTGAACCTCGTCTATCCCTAATGTCGACCGGCAATTGACGACAAGATCCGCAAGAAGCTCCGCAACCATAGGGTCGTCGAGCCGTTGAGAATTACGAATCTCTGCGAAGACCTCTTTTGCGGAGGCGATCAAGAGTGGGTGGGTGTCGTCCCCCGTTCGGTATCCAAACGGGACGCGCAGTTGCGTAGCCACTAGACCAGTAAAGCCACGGGTTCGCAAGTGGTCGATGATTCCTTTGAGGATCTTGGTCGTGAGAAAGTCTGTAACCCTTGTAAGACCGCGCTGCTCAGCTCCCGCGACCAAGGATGAAATACGACTAAGAAGATTCTCGTCCGCCGTGCAAATCGCTATCCGCAGCTGTGCTTGCGCAACTGCAAGGTGAAGCGGTATAGACTTGCTCGCCAATCCGAATGTCTGGCTGAATTCGAGCGCCTCTTGTAGTTGTTCCAAGTTCGATGAGCAATCGAAGTTGAGCGTTGCTGCGCCGATCAAGTAGGGAAGAGCCGAGGTGGCGTCGTTCTCGTATTCAAGCGAAATCCTGATTGCCTCGTAGGCTTCTAGCGCCTCTTCCTCGGTGATCGCTTCGAAGCCTGCGATAAGGACAGTGGCTACGCCGAGCTTGCCGGTGAATTGCCCGTAGTCCCTAGCGGACCCGACGCCGCTGTGGCCGGCCGCGTCTCGCAGGTACGCCCTAGCGGCTTTCAACGCCGAGACGAATGTTACAGGTTGTCGCCAGTTTAGGTTTTTGGCGTAATCGTATAAAGCGAAGGCGACTCGCCTCCTGATCGCGAAGAGTGTCTGCGTGTATTTGAACCGCTTGCTCGAGCCGCTCAGCGCCAGCCTGACTTGCGAGTATCCGATGGAAGCCCAGAACTCGATAAAGAGTAGGTCGGTAACTGTCACGTTGACTTCTCCGTCGAGGATGGAGATCCAGCTGTCGACAAGTGCCTGTGACGAAAGGCTACTCTGTGTGAACGGATTGAACTTCGAGATGACTAACTGCTGGAGAACTGGTGAGGTGCCTTGTTCGGAAGCTGGACCGACTAAACCAACCGTAGCGAGGAGATCCAGCAGGTCCTCACGCCGTCGTTCGTCGACATTAATAGTCGCGTCGAGGGGCTCATCGGCAGGAGCGGACACTCTGCGCCGTGACATCATCAACGGTGTGGGACGGATGTCGCTCATGCTATTCGCTCTCGCTAGGAATCATGTTTGATCTCGCCCTCGCCACAGGCCCGGTATTTGCCAGGATCGACCTGATCGAACTCGTCGTCGGCCACCCCGCGTGAAATGCCATCAATGTGGTGGAACTCGGATTGAGCGACTGCGGCATTGTTGCGGAAGTCATACCACGACATCCGCTCGACGAGACCCCCATGGTTGGCGGCGCCATATGTCTCGTGGAACCGGCGGGGGAACCCAGCTTGGCCATGGACCGCACATGCCCGAGTCCGGCCTCGATGGCGGGATAGTCGCGTTCTGTCGATTCGTCTTCCGAGTGCGCGAACACCGCGGCGCCCTCAATCAGTTGGCTGAACTGCTGGAGCATATTCTGCGACAGCAGGCCCCAATCCTCCGCGAGGATGTCGATGTTCTTGCTCATCGCCTCGTGAATGCTGAGGATGTGCGTCCCGACGGCGCTCATCCGCGTCGACTCGACGCCGCGCGCCCGAGAACGGACCGAAGCTGCTCGTGGGCCGCCCGCAGGACCGACGCGCCGTAACCGCTGGGCCGGGCGAGCCCTTCTTCGACGAGACGGCTCGCGACGATCCGCTTGCCGGGAGCTTTCAGTCCGTGTTCTTCCGACCAGCGTTCGAGGTGACGCGGCCAGACCTCGGCCGTCGGTTCCGGCAGCTCCGGGAGCTCGGGCGGCGCAGTGTCGGGGTTGCACTCGGCAAGAAGCTTCCCGAACGCCTCGGCGTAGGCGGCGGGATCGAGAAGGTTCTCGAGGGTCAGCGCCCCCAGAACGACGATCCGGTCCTCGGGGACACCTCCTGCGATCAGCGCGTCACGCCGGTCGCGTCCGCCCTGATCGCCGTCGACGAGGTAAGCCACCCGCGCGCCCGCGAGGTCGAGCTCGGGATACATCCCCGGCGCGACTTCCGACAGTCCCGGCGCGACCTGATAGTCAAGGTCTTCGGCACCGACTGCCTTCTTGATGAGGCTCGGGAGGACGAGCATCTCGGATGCCCCTTCCGCGAGTACCACGTAACGGGCTGTCGAGAACGCCGCTGCCCCCGCGCCCATGGCGAGCATCAGCGGCGAGAAGCCGGCCGCCCCGTCCCAGAAACTTCCCTTGATCAGGCTGCGGTACTCGTGGTCTGGGTCGGGGACCACTGCCCGAATGTTGGAGCCGAGATCCGGAGGCAGGCATGCGGGTGAGTGCGTCGTGTAGATGATCTTGGCCGCCTGCCGCTGCGTCATGAACGTGTTCACGAGATCGGCCTGCGCATCGATGTGCAGGTGGGTCTCGGCCTCGTCGATGAGAAGAACCGGAGGCGTCGTCTGCCCACGCACGTCAAGGAACGCCACCAGGGCCACGAACATCTTCAGCCCCGCGCTGCGCTCGTCGAACTGGGTGATTCGAGTGCCGTTCTGCCGGATCCGGATCGCGAGGACCGCGCCCTCGGTCTTCAGCACGACGCTTATGTCGGACTGGTTCCACGCCTTCTTGAACTTCGCGGCGAGGGTGCGGTTGGCGCTGTCGACGAGCGTCTCCCGCTCGCCCTCGTCGCCGGTCGTGAAAGTCGCCCAGAGCTTCTTCAGGTCGAGCTCGGCCATCCCGAGGAGATTGCGCAGGGAGGCCGGCGGTGTGGCGACGAGCTGGTCTGAGAGAGCGTGCGACGAGACGAGCGTCCGGTCCTCGTCGCCGAAGAGCAGGATGTCCGGCGTCAGGCCGTGGAGATCGCTCGCGACGTCGTCGGTCGGATCGGCGCGGTCCTGCCAATCGAGAACGGCGCGGATTGCGCCCGAGATGCCGGGACCGATGCCGTAAGCGACCAGATCGGCGCCGACCGCCCGCAGCTCGTCCGCGCGCCGGCCGGTCGCGGCGACCGCTCCTTCCGACTCGACGTCGGCGGTGAGGCCGTTCACGGCCTGCTCGGTCCGCTCTTTCAACAAGGCGCGAACCTCGTCGGTCGGCTCGACGTTGCCGTCTTCGTCAGGCTCGGGCTGGACGTAGATGAGTTCCGCGAAGGCCTTCTTGGTAGCGATGCGCTTGAGCCCCGTAAGCGCCTTGGCGAGCGGCGCGACAGCCTTCCTCGGCGAAGGAACCACGGCAAGGTGCGTCGCGCCGGTCCCGGCGGTCCGGGAGAGCCAGAGCACCCGGGGGGCTTCTTCGAGGTCGTAGTTTTCGACCTCCGACCGATCATCGTCGTCGAGGACATACTGGACGCGCACAACGACGGCGTCGTCGGCCACGTCCATGCCACGGGACCGTTCGAAGGGCGCCAACGCGCCGCCGTTATCGACGTACGCGAGCGCCTTCAGGAGAGTCGTCTTGCCGGCCTCGTTCGGGCCGACGACAGCGATTACCTTGCTGTCGAGATTGATCTTCCCGCCAGCGAGACGGCCAAAACCCCGCACCTCCGCCTTAACCAGCCTCACGAGAGAGCACCCTTCGAATCGATTGTGCGCGCCGCCATCGTCCCCATGGGCCGATTATCACAGCGGGGTGCGACATCCCGCGCGGCATGCGTGCGGCGCGCCGCCACGAGCTACAGCTCTGCGCCCGAGCCCAGCCCGAAGAATCGCTCGAAGAACGCCCCCAGCGTTTCGATCACGCGCCGCTTCTGCTCGCCGCGACCGCCATCGGCAGAGAAGCGGAAGGCCGGCGGAAGCACCTTCGTGATCGCGGTCCCGGTGGTGCGCAGCGCGCCGTCACGGAATGCGGTCTTGATGAACGCGTGAGTGGCATCGGCCCGGAGCCGCTCATCCGCGATGATCGCTTCGAGTTCGTCCTCGCGGTTGGCCGCGACGAATGCCTGCCACTCCTCGTCGACAGCGCCGTCAACAGAGACGGAGTCGACGAAGGCCTCGATGAGGTCCTTCTTGTTGCGCAGTGACGGGCTGGCGTCGACGGCACGGGAGAGGCGACGCCGACGTGGGTACAGAACCAGCATCTGTTCGCGAATGGGCGTTGCTGATAGATCCGCTGCCCGACGCCCATGCATCGATCCGGCGAGCAGGTGCGTCTCAGTGTGTCAGCCGCGCGCCGGCACCGCGTGAGCACTTTTCTGACCGGCCGCGCACATAACAGTCATGACCGATTACAACGACAACAGCCCAGACCTCTTCAACCAGATGATGCTGCCCGCGGCGGCCTACATCCGTGGCATCGACCACTTCATCAAGCACGGCGGCACGGACCGTCCTAGCCCCGTGCCCACTGCCCCGGCCGACGAGATCCTCTACGCGTTGATCGCAGTCGGAGCGGACTTCGCGAACGATTACTCCGCAGACCTCGATTTTTTGCGAGACATGCTTCCTCCGGTCTACAGCGGCCGGTACACCGAGTCCTTCCAGTGCGAATTCAAGACCGCCCTGGCTGAGGTCACGAAGCAACTGCAGCAGCGCTAGGAGGGACCCCGCTGCGTCGCTCACGAGCTCGCGCTTGCCATCCATCTTGGAGTACTCCCTCGGCGTTGCTCAGAGCTGGGAGATCCCGCTCGATGACGAATTCTTCGATGACCTGTTCGTCTACCTCGTCGGTAACGGAGATTACGAGCAGCTCTACTTCAGAACCCTCGCGGCGGTGGAAGGTGGCGGCTACGACACACTCAGGAACTACCGCTTCGACCTCTGGTTCGAACCCTACAGCTGAGACCCCCGAACAGGCCCGGACACCCTCGCTATCTCGCCAGCGATGTCCGGGCCCCGTGCGAGCTCGGCAGAGTCGAGGTCATCCGGCGACGCGCCTGCGGTCCTGCCAGCACAGACCTCGGGTAAATCGACACGTCATGCGCTAAGCGTTCTGCCGCCGGGGCCCTGCAGAACAAGCTCGATCGTGGAGCAGCGCGTCCCGGCGGCCGCACCCACCAACAACACGAAACGGAGGATCCGGTCGGCGGGTGAAGCGGGGCGTCTCAGAACCATGGTTCCGAGACAACTCCAATCTCAGCCGCTGAGTCGCCGGACGCCGTCTGGCTCGTGCTTCACAAGCTGTGTCTGCGACCGTTCTCAGAAACACCTGCGGCCGCTGGGTTCTGAGGTGCGAGTCGGGATTTCGGCGTTCGCTCGAACCGTCCACGAACGCGCATAGGGCAGACGACGGCTGCCCGGCCGTTTGAACTGAGCGGGAAATAGGAATATGACCGAGACGAGCACGTTTCGCCTCATCGGCGAGTGGCGCTGCGGAGACGACTACCGGCTCAAGGAGGTGAGCTCTGACGACGAACGGACTGCCCTGCGCGAGCTCTACCCCACGATGGACCAACGGCATGTCGATGCAGCCGTTGCAGATCTCGCCAAGCCGAGCGACGCTAATAGCGTTGCACTGGCAGGCTACGCCTGGGCTTGGATCGCCGTGACCTCGGTCGACGACGTTCGCGAGGCACGAACCGTCATCCATTCTGCGCTCGCCGCCCGCGGACGTTGGCACGAGGCGGCCGCAGCAACCGAGCCTCGTCCGTCGTCGACCGCAGGAGGATGTCCCGGCAGGTGTTTGGCGGACGCCAGCACAGCGGCGGCCCGGTAGCGAGTTCAGAATCTCGGGGCAAGATGGGGCCTATGACTACGGAGCAGTTCGACGAAGATGTGCACGCTGCGATCCTCGCCTCAAGGCCAGCCCCGGACATGCAGGTGGCGCGTGAGGCCGGCGAGATTGTCGAGCACATGCTGGGCGACGGCAGATCGATCATCGACCCGAGCACGACCATCTGGACTGCCGAGGCAGCGGAGGAACTCCGGGCAAGGATTGGCGACAATCCCATCGTCGGAGCCGGCCAGGGCCAGTGGGACAAACTCGACCTACAGCTCAAGGGCGCCCCGCGGGCCGTGGTGCTTCTCGCGGCTGAGCTCGTGTTCCTGAGGGAGCACCCCTTGCGTTCGGCGCTACCTGAGACACGGAGAGCACACGTCGAGAGAGTGCTATCGCACCTCGACGTCGCCGCGAGCATTCCTGAGTCGATGTCCAGTTGGCTCGCTCGCCCCGCTGGGACCGCCGGGTTCGAGCCCGGGTCCTGGTACAACGGCGCGCTGTGGCTGCACGTCATCTGGGTCTCGACTTTTGTGCGCCACTGGAGGAGCTTGGCCGAGCACGAGCGTGACCTGGCTCAAGCCGATCCGTGGGAGCTGCAGCGGGTCATGCTCGCCTCAGGCAAAGACAGATCAGACATCCGCAATGCTCTACAGTTCCTCGCTCGACCGGATGAGTTCGAGCCGATTTCGTCGGCAGGCATGAAGTCGAAGATCCGCGCCGCGCTTTCCGACCGAATCGGCGGGCCAACCGGCGACGGTCTTGAGTCAATCGACCACGACCTGTTGGCAATCCGCGCCGCACTCGCTCCCGAGGTCGGCGGACCGTTCCACTTTTGGAGCCCGGGGGTCGCGGAGCTCTGGGGTCCATCGGACATCAACACGACGACGGAGCCGTTGGACTCTGTCGCCCTGAGCGAGCCGCGACCCCGCCACTACTGGCTCTACTCCCCCGGCGCGCAAGCGTCGGAATGGGCCGAGTTCTCGGCAAGCGACATTATGGCAATCGGCTGGGATGCACTTGACGATCTCTCCACTTATCCGAGCCGTGAGGCGATCCGGCAGGTGCTCGACCCCGGCGGGACGGGCGCGTCAATGAAGAACGGCGTGCTCGCGCTCTGGCAGTTCCAGAACGAGATCGCGGTTGGGGACATCGTCTACGCCAAACGCGGACGGCGAGAGATCGTTGGACGCGGAGAAGTCACATCCGGCGCCCGCTATGAGCCGGGACGACCCTCGTTCCGACACGTTCGCTCGGTGAAGTGGACGGACATCGGGTCGTGGGAACATCCCGGAGACGCGGCCACCAAGACGCTCACTGACATCACGACCTTCCACGACTACGTCGGGCGGCTCGAGGCGCTCTTCACCGAAGATGCAGAGCTCGAGGTGCCGACACTGTCCTCTCCGGTTCCGGAGTACGACATGGCGGCGTTCCTCAACGAGGTTTACATCTCCGCGGAACGGTACGAACGATTGAGCGCCTTGCTCTCGCGAAAGAAGAACGTCATCCTGGCCGGGCCTCCGGGCGTGGGAAAGACGTACGCCGCCAAGCGGCTGGCCTATTCGATGATGGGCGCGAAAGACCCGAGCCGAGTCCAGATGGTCCAGTTTCATCAGAGCTACTCGTATGAGGACTTCATGATGGGTTACAGGCCGACGGAGTCGGGTGGCTTCACACTTACCGAGGGTCCGTTCTATCGGTTCTGCGACCTTGCGCGCGCAGATGATCCAGACCGGCCGTATTTCTTCGTCGTGGACGAGATCAACCGAGGCAACATCTCCAAGATCTTCGGTGAGCTGCTGATGCTTATCGAAGCGGACAAGCGGGGCCAGGAACTTCGTCTGCTCTATAAGAACGAGACCTTCTCGGTTCCGCCCAACGTCCATATCATCGGCATGATGAACACCGCCGACCGCAGTCTCGCGGTCCTGGACTACGCGCTGCGCCGCCGCTTCGGGTTCTTTGAAATGGGCCCCGGCTTCGATTCCACGGGATTTAGGCGGTGGCAGCAGGACGCCGACAGCCCAACACTGGACGCTCTCGTCGCGGTCGTCACCGACCTCAACACGGCAATCGGCGACGATCCGGCGCTTGGTCCAGGATTCGCCATCGGACACAGCTTCCTCTCCCGATCCGTTGGTACCAGTAAAGATGGCTGGCTGTATTCCGTCGTAGAGGACGAACTCATCCCGCTGCTCGACGAATACTGGTTCGACGAGCCGGGTAGAGCCGACGAATGGGCTTCACGGCTCCGAGCCGCCGTCGCATGACCGACCGGACCATCGCCATCCGCAACGTGTACGTCATGCTGGCGTACGCGTTCCGAAGGATGCACAGTGATGGCACCGACAGCATCGCGGCAGAACGGTTCGACCACCTGCAGGACCTTCTCGCAGAGATCCTCATCCGCGGCGTTGGGACGCAGGTGAAGCGGGGTCTTCACCGCGACTATTTGGAACGTAGCGACGCGCTGGCGACGGTGCGAGGCCGCATCGACATTACGCGGACCATCGCGACTCGGTCGATGACCAGAGGTCGCCTCGTCTGTGAGTTCGACGAGTATGAGCCGGACACGCCCCACAATCAGGCGCTGAAGTCGGTCATTGTTCTTCTCCTTCGCCGGGGTGAGATCGCTCCTCCGCGCAAAGATGCACTCCGCCGCCTCCTCCCCTACCTGGACGCCGTGACTCTGGTCGCGCCCACCTCCGTCCGCTGGAACACACTGAACTACCACCGTGCGAACGCTAACTACAGGCTGCTCCTCGGAGTGTGCGAACTCATCATCAAAGGGCTGCTTCCCACCCAAGACTCCGGCACTGCGAAGCTCACCTCATGGATCTCAGACGACGTCATGAGCAGCCTCTATGAACGCTTCCTGCGCGAGTACTTCCGTGTGCACCACCCGGAGCTCCTCCCATCAGCGTCTGCGATTTCCTGGGACTACGACCGAGCGAGTGCGCTCGGCGCCGACCAGCTCCCGGCGATGCTCACGGACCTCACGCTCCGCAGCGGCGGACGCAAGTTGATTATCGACGCGAAGTACTACGGAAAGTCGATGCAGATAAGCCGCTGGGACAAGTCCACCGTCCATTCGGACAACCTCTACCAGGTGCTTGCCTACGTGAAGAACGCCGACGTCGCCCGAGACGGATCAGTGAGCGGCTTGCTGCTCTACGCGCGAACCGATGCGGTACAGCAGCCTGACCTCGACGTCATTGTTCAGGGGAATAGGATCGGCGCGCGAACGCTCGACCTCAATCAGCCGTGGCAGGCTCTGCGCGCGCGACTCGAAGTCGTCGTCGCCGAACTGTGACGTCAGAAGCTAGACGAGACGTCGGGGTAAGCGCCGGCAGCTTGAGCCGCATCCACACACACCAGCCGCATTTCTCTGGCCGGCGGAGCCTGACCCGCTTTTCCGGACACCAACTTTGAGGCGATGATCGTCTCGGAAGGAGTCCGTGAGATGCCTGCTGCCCACCCGCCGGAGTTCCGGCGTCGAGCCCTGGATCTGGTCGCCCAGGGCAACCCCGTCGCGCAGACCGCCCGCGATCTTGGGATCAGCGAGTCGTGTCTTCGGAACTGGATGAACCGGGACGCGGTCGATTCCGGCCGCAAGTCCGGGATCACGACGGACGAGCACAAGGAACTCGTCGAACTGCGGCGCCGGAACCGCGTGCTTGAAATGGAGATCGAGATCCTCAAGCGCGCCAGCGCCTACTTCGCCAGGGAGAACGTGCTCCCAAAATAGGGTTCCGGCTGGTCCAGGAGCTCGCCGCAGACGGCATCCCCGTCGCGGTGGCCTGCCGGTTCCTGAACGTCTCCACTTCGGGCTACTACGACTGGGTCAGCCGGCCGCCGTCGCGACGAGCCCTGGCGGATGCGGAGTTGACGACCACGATCCGACGCATCCACGCCGACTCGCGAGAGACCTACGGCGCACCGCGTGTGCTCGCCGAGCTACGCCTCGGTCTCAGTGTTCGCGTCGGCCGCAAACGCGTCGCCCGGCTCATGCGGATCGACAGGCTGGTCGGCGTCTCGCACCGCCGGAAGCGACGCGGCTGGAGGCCTGACACGGCGACCCACGAGGACCTCGTGAAGCGGCAGTTCCGCGCTGACGCCCCGAATCGGCTCTGGTTCTGCGACATCACGCAGCACCGCGCGAGAGACGGATGGGTCTACTGCGCCGCCGTGATCGACGCCTTCAGTCGCCGGATCGTGGGGTGGTCGATCTCGGATCGGATCACCGCGGAGATCGTCGTCGACGCGCTCGAGATGGCCCGCTGGCGACGCCGTCCCGAGCCCGGGACCGTGGTTCATGCGGATCGAGGAGCGCAATACACCAGCTGGCTCTTCGGGCACCGGTTGCGCCAGGCCGGGCTGCTCGGCTCGATGGGCAGGGTCGCGTCGTCCGTGGACAACGCGCTCATCGAGTCGTTCTGGTCGACGATGCAACGCGAACTCCTGGATCGCACGAGCTGGGACTCGAGGGCGCAGCTCGCGACGGCCATGTTCGAGTGGATCGAGGGGTTCTACAACCCCCGCCGCAGGCACACGTCCCTCGGCGACCTCAGCCCCGCCGACTACGAAGCCCTTCACACGACCGCAGAGATCGCGGCATGATCAACACACAAGAACCGTCCGGGAAACCGGGTCAGGCTCCTCACCGCTGGAGGGCCTGCGCTCTGCGCCCACCCTGAGCCCGACAACGCCCGGCCGAAATCCAGTCTGTCCGGGCGCAACGCTCAGACGGAGCTTGAAGAGTCGGAGCCAGGGACACCCAGGGACGTCCAGGGACGTCTAGGGACAACTTTTCACCGACAGAGGTGCCATATTCTGGTCTCAAAACTGACACAAAAGCCGATGTTGTCAGTAATCAAGATCTAACGAACAGCGACTAACAACGAAAAACCCCCGGAAACCGGGGGTAATCGTGGACCTGAGGGGACTCGAACCCCTGACCCCCTGCATGCCATGCAGGTGCGCTACCAGCTGCGCCACAGGCCCTTACGCTGCCTCAGAAGGCAACCCCCCTAGATTACTACATCCGAAGGGATGCCACGAACCAGGGAGCGCGATTCGTCACTCTTGATTCGCGGGTGCCGGCAGATCGATGGGAACCACCGGGCAGTCCTTCCAGAGACGCTCGAGCCCATAGAAGACACGCTCCTGCTCATGGAAGACGTGCACGACGAGATCGCCGAAGTCGAGCAGCACCCAGCGCGACTCCTGGCGGCCCTCCCTGCGCAGACGCTTGTGCCCCGCTTCGAGAAGATCCTCCTCGATGGCGTCGGCGATGGCCGCGACGTTGCGCTCGTTGCGCCCGGTGACCATGAGGAAGATGTCGACGAGCGGCAGCGGCTCGGAGACGTCGAGAGCGACCAGATCCTCGCCGCTCTTGGCATCGGCGGCGCGAGCCGCGATCTGCAGCATCTCGCGGGAATTGTCGGTGGCGACCATTTAGAAGATTCCTGTCGTGAAAGCGAGGACGAGAAGTCCGGCCACGGTGACGAGCAACGCGCCGGCAGTGATCGTCAGCGCGATGAGCAGCCTGCCGCCCTTCTCAGGGGCGGGGGGCCGGATGATCTCGTCAGAGTTGCGCACCTGACTGATGGCTGCGCTGGCGGCGATCGGGGTGGGTGAGGATGCTGCGGGTAGCTCTCCGTCGACGAGGACGGCGTCGACATCCTTCCCGTCGTGCAGCCCCGGCGCGTGCCCGACGGAGCCGAGCCCTTCGGGGAGGTCGAAGGTGCCGGTGATGAGCACCTCGCCGGTGGCCGTCACCGGAGCGACGAGCGGCGCGGCAGCGGGAGTCTGAGAGAGGATCAGCGCGTTCGGCGTCGACGACGAGACCCCCGTCGATCCGGTCCGGGTGATCAGCTGGTCGAACGAGGGAGGCAGCTCCACGACGGGGGTCTCCCCGGCGAGAAGGCCCGACCCGAAGTGGGGGTTCACCACGGCGACGGGTTCGTCGCCGACGGCGGAGGGGCGAACGAGCCCGGGGACGTCGGCGATCGCTGCTCCCGACTCCGCGTCGCCGGAGCGGGCAGACACGGCCTCCGGCTCGTCTGCGCGCGTCGTCGTGTCGGCGTCCGGGGGCGGCGAGGGAGCCCCATCCGGCGCGATGATCGGGACCGACGCGGTGCGGATCCGCTCGACCTCGCGCGCTTGGCGGCGGGTCAGGGGGGTCACGGCGAGATCTGCGAAGGATGCGGGCGTGACCGGCTCCTCCGCCGCGACCGACGGCGGAAGGGCGACGGGCTCCGCCGTCTCCGCAGATCGCTCGGCATCGGCGTCGGGCTCAACGTGCGTCTCCGGTTCGGCGGCCGCATCGGGCTCGGACGACGCCATCCCCGAATCGAGTTGCGGTTCGGACTCGATCGCGTCGGCCTCGATGGGCTCCGCCGTGTCGATGGCGTCGTCGGCGTGGGCGTTCTGCTGCGCGTCCTTGTCACGCTGTGCAGCCGCAGCGCGATCGTCGGCCTCGCTCAGGAAGGCTTCGTTCTTGGCGATGTCTTCGGGGGTGAGGACGGGAGTGGCGCCCGTGTTGCGGATCTCTCGCAACCGCCGACGGGTCAGCGGAGGCGTGTCGGGCTGATCGGGTGTGCTCATGCCTTGCTCCGATAGAGGTGATGCTTCTCGATGTACTGGACGACGCCGTCGGGTACGAGATACCAGACCGGATTGCCCCTGCGGACGCGGTCTCGGCAGTCGGTCGACGAGATCGCGAGGGCGGGGATCTCGAGCTGGCTCACGTTGTCTCGCGGCAGGCCGTCCGTGCTGAGCACGTGACCTGGGCGTGAAACGGCGACGAAGTGGGCGAGGCCCCACAACTCATCATGGTCCCTCCACCCGAGAATCTGCGCCACGGCGTCCGCACCCGTGATGAAGAACAGATCTGCGCCGGGGCGCTGAGCCTTGATATCGCGCAGGGTATCGATCGTGTAGGTGAAGCCGTCCCGGTCGATATCCACCCGGCTGACAGTGAACTGAGGGTTTGACGCCGTTGCGATCACCGTCATCAGGTAGCGGTCTTCGCTCGGCGAGACCTGCTGCTTCTGCCACGGGCGCCCCGTGGGAACGAAGACGACCTCGTCGAGATCGAACGACTGCGCGACCTCGCTAGCCGCGACGAGGTGGCCATGGTGGATCGGGTCGAACGTTCCACCCATGACCCCGATCCGCGGGGCGCGCGTCGTCGTCATGCAGTGAGCCTCAGTGGCCGTGCCTCTCGGGAGTCGGCGTTCCGTGCGTGCGCGCGTAGGCGTCGGCCTTGTGCGCGTGACGGTTGGCCACGTTGCGGTACGAGAGCGTGACGAGTCCGAGGAGGGTGAAGACGGCGAGGGCCACGGCGCCGTACCAGAACGTCTCCAGGGCGACGTTGCCGTGGTGTTCGGCTTCTTCAGCGGCGAAGGCGATCAGCGTGGCGATGGTCATCGAGGCTCCGTTCGGGTTCGCGCGGCGGCGACGCGCATGTACGAGTTTAGGCCGTCAGGCACGGGTCTGTCCGTCACCGCGCGCCAGCCACTTCGTGCTGGTCAGTTCGGCGAGCCCCATCGGACCCCGCGCGTGCAATTTCTGGGTCGAGATCCCCACCTCTGCGCCGAATCCGAACTCTCCGCCGTCGGTGAACCGCGTCGAGGCGTTCACCATGACGACCGCGGAATCCACTTCGGCGAGGAACCGCTCGGCGCTGGCCGCGTCATCGGTGATGATCGACTCGGTGTGGTGCGTGGAGTAGCGGCGGATGTGAGCCAGCGCATCGTCGAGGTCATCGACGATACGCACGGCGAGGTCGAGGCTGAGGTACTCGCGCGCCCAGTCGTCATCGGTGGCGGCAACGACGGAGGTGTCGTACGCCGCGGTCTGCTCATCACCGTGCACAGTGACGCCCGACTCCTTGAGCGCCGACAACATTCCGGGAAGGACACGGGGGGCGGCATCGCGGTGGACCAGCACCGTCTCGACGGCGTTGCAGACGCTCGGGCGCTGGGCCTTGGCGTTCACGACGATGTCGCGAGCCCAGTCGGCGCGCGCGGAGGCATCGACGACGACGTGGACGACGCCCGCCCCTGTCTCGATGACGGGTACGAGCGACTCGGTGACGACCGTCTCGATCAGCTGAGCGCTTCCGCGCGGCACGAGCACGTCGACGAGTCCGCGGGCGCGCATGAGCTCGCGGGCTCCGTCGCGACCGAACTCGTCGACGGTCTGAATGGCCTCCGGGTCGATACCCTGCGTCGCGAGAGCAGCGCGCATACTCGCCACGAGCGCCGCATTCGAGCTCTCGGCAGCACGACCGCCGCGGAGGACGACCGCATTGCCGGAGCGCAGCGCGAGTGCCGTGATGTCGACGGTGACGTTCGGACGCGCTTCGTAGATCGACCCGACGACACCGAACGGCACCGACACCTTCGTCAGCCTCAGACCGTTCGGCAGCACGCGCTCGTCGAGCACGCGCCCCACAGGATCGGGCAGTTCGGCGATGTCGCGCACGGCCGCCGAGAGCGCCGCGACACGACTGTCATCGAGGCGCAGGCGATCGAGCAGCGCGTCGCCGATGCCGTTCGCCCGGCCACGCTCGAGGTCTTCCGCGTTCGCCGCGACGATGTCGTGGGAGTCCGCGTCGAGCTGCGCCGCGATCGCCTGCAGGGCAGCGGTCTTCTGTACGGAGGTCAGCAGCCCGATCGTGCGCGCGGAGTCTTTCGCGCGCAGCATCCGGTCGTGGGCCGAGGCGACGAGAGCGGTCATCAGCCCAGCCTATCGGCGGCGCTCACCGTACCGACGGGCCCGGTGCGCGTGGGTGCTGCATCCGGATTCGGAGCGAACCACGTGCCGATCTCTTCGCCGCCGAGCGCCTCGGCGACGAGGTCGGCACTGGTCACCAGCACGCCGACACCGGATGCTGCAGCCAGCCGAGCAGCCGATACCTTGGTGGCCGCTCCCCCGGTGCCGACGCTGTTGACGACGACCGTGCCGAACTCGAAACCCGAGAGGTCGTCACCGAACTCGACGTGGGTGATGGGCCGGGCTCCCGGTTCGCCGGGTGGGCGCGTGTAGAGGCAGGCGATGTCGCTGAGGAGCACGAGCCCATCCGCGCCGATGAGCTGCGCCACGAGAGCCGCCAGCCGATCGTTGTCGCCGAAGCGGATTTCGTGCGTCGCGACCGTGTCGTTCTCGTTGACGATCGGCAAGATGCGCAGACCCATGAGCCGCTCCATCGCGCGTCGCGCATTCGATCGGTGCGTCGCGTTCTCGAGATCGCCCGCTGTCAGGAGCACCTGGCCGGCGAGGAGCCCGTGTCGGTCGAGGGCCGTCTGGTAGCGCCACATGAGCACGTTCTGCCCGACCGCTGCGGCGGCCTGCTGCGTTGCGAGATCGTTGGGGCGACCGGCGAGATCGAGTAGCGGCAGCGCTGTGGCGATGGCACCGGAGGAGACCAGCACGATCTCCGTTCCCCGCGCCGACGCGGCGGCAAGAGCGTCGACGATCGTGTCGATGCGGTGCGCACCCTCGCCGCCGATGGACGACGAACCCACTTTCACCACGACGCGCTGAGCTCCGGGGAGGTCTGCGCGGGTCTGCGCCGTCATTGCTCGGTGATCTCCTCAGCGTGGCGCGCCTTGCGCTCGACCTCGTCTTCGGCGCGAGCGGCCGCCTTGGCGTCCATCCGCTCCTTGTAGCGCTCGCGACGCTGATCCGTCGTGCGACGGGGGTTGAGGTCGAGGCGCGGATCGGTTCCACGGGGAGCGGTCATGAGCTCCGCGGGCGAAGACATCGTCGGGTGCCAGTCGAACACGACGGCGTCGTCCTCGCCGATGACGACGGTCGCCCCGGGCGTCGCGCCCACCTTGTACAGCTCGGTCTCGACGCCCAGCTTCTCCAGGCGGTCGGCGAGATAGCCGACGGCTTCCTCGTTCTGGAAGTCGGTCTGCTGCATCCAACGAACCGGCTTCTCGCCCAGCACGCGGAAGATCGGCCCGTAGGTTCCGCCTTCGACGCGCACGGTGAAAGCCTTCTCCGAACCCGTCGGACGAATGACGATCCGCTCGGGTGCCGGTGCGGCGGCGAGCTCTGCGCGGTGCTTCTCGACGACCTCGCCGAGGGCGAACGTGAGTTCGCGGAGACCGGCACGGCTCACGGTCGAGATCTCGAACACGCGGAAACCACGCGCTTCGATCTCGGAACGAACGAGGTCGGCCAGGTCTTTGCCCTCCGGGACGTCGACCTTGTTCAGGGCGACGAGCTGGGGCCGCTCGATGAGGGGCACCTGGCCTTCGGGAACCGGGTAGGCCGCGAGCTCGGCGAGGATGATGTCGAGGTCGGTGAGAGGGTCCCGACCGGGCTCGAGCGTGGCGCAGTCGAGCACGTGCACGAGAGCCGTGCAGCGCTCGACGTGGCGGAGGAACTCGAGGCCGAGACCGCGCCCCTCACTGGCACCCTCGATGAGCCCGGGTACGTCGGCGATCGTGAAGCGCACGTCGCCGGCCTGCACGACACCGAGGTTGGGGTGCAGCGTCGTGAACGGGTAGTCGGCGATCTTCGGACGCGCCGCCGAGACGGCGGCGACGAGACTCGATTTGCCCGCCGAGGGGAAGCCGACCAGGGCGATGTCCGCCACCGTCTTCAGCTCGAGGTTGAGATCACCCTCCCACCCGGGAGTGCCGAGGAGAGCGAACCCGGGCGCCTTGCGCTTGGGGTTGGCCAGGGTCGCGTTGCCGAGACCGCCGATACCGCCCTGCGCGGCGATGAACCGCATTCCGGGGGTGATCATGTCGACGATGGTCTCGCCCGCGGCATCCTTCACCACCGTGCCCACCGGCACGTTGAGCTCGACGGGTTCACCGGCGGCACCGGACCGGTGGTCGCCCATGCCGAACCCGCCGTTGCCGGCGGACCGGTGCGGCGAGTGGTGGTACGACAGCAGCGTGGTGGTCTGCGGGTCGGCGACGAGGACGACATCGCCCCCGTGCCCGCCGTTGCCACCGTCGGGGCCTGCCAGCGGCTTGAACTTCTCGCGCTTGACCGAGACGCAGCCATTTCCACCGCGCCCCGCACGAAGGTGCAGTGTGACGCGGTCTACGAACGTGACCATGCGTGTTCCTTTCGTGCGGTGATGCGGGACGAGGGCCCGGGAGGGCCATGGTGAAACGGTGAAGGGGACGGGCAAAAGCCCGCCCCCTTCCAGAGCTGTGCGACCGGAGCCGCTGCTCGTGCGTGTCGGAGGTTACTCCGCGCCCGCGACGATGTTGACGACCTTGCGGCCGCCCTTCTGGCCGAACTCGACAGCACCGGCCGAAAGGGCGAAGAGGGTGTCGTCCTTGCCACGGCCCACGTTGGCGCCGGGGTGGAAGTGCGTGCCGCGCTGGCGGACGATGATCTCGCCGGCGCCGACGACCTGGCCGCCGAAGCGCTTCACGCCGAGGCGCTGAGCGTTGGAGTCACGACCGTTACGGGTGGAGCTTGCGCCCTTTTTATGTGCCATCTCTGCGTCTCCCTGGCTTTACTTGATGCCGGTGACCTTGACGCGCGTGAGGTCCTGACGGTGCCCCTGGCGCTTCTTGTAGCCGGTCTTGTTCTTGAACTTCTGGATGACGATCTTCGGTCCGCGCAGCTCACCGAGCACCTCGGCGGTCACCGAGACGCTCGCGAGCTTCTCTGCGTCGGTCGTGACGGCGTCGCCGTCGACGAGGAGCACGGCAGGAAGCTGCACGTTGTCGCCTACCTTGGCCGCGAGGCGATCGAGAACGACGATCGTGCCGACCTCTACCTTCTCCTGCCGGCCACCGGCCCGCACTACTGCGTAAACCACTTCATACCTGTTTCGTTCGGGAGCACGAGGCTCCGGTTTGTCTGATGACGGAAGTCTTGGTGCGAGTCGTCCGCGTCGACCGCGTCATCCGGGCCGGCGTCCTTCTCAGACCGCCGCTGCCGGGCACGTGACACGAACGCACCAAAGGGAAATGCTACCCGATGCCGACTCCCCTGGCAAAAGCTCGGAGCCGCGTGTCGCGGTGCCCGCATAGGATCTCGACGTGACGATCCTGATCGACAACCCCCTGTGGCCGGCACACGGACGGCTGTGGGCGCACCTGGTCAGCGATTCCGACCTGGCCGAACTCCACGCCTTTGCCCGCGCGAACGGCATCCCGCGGCGGGCGTTCGACCTCGACCACTACGACGTCCCCGACGAGGCGCACCCGCGGCTCGTCGCCGCGGGTGCCACCCATGTCGAAGGTCGTGAACTCGTTCGGCGTCTGATCGCGTCAGGACTGCGTGTGACCGCTCGGGAGCGGCGCAGCATCCGCTGAGAGCACTCAGCCCTCTTCGGTCGGTCCGGCCTGCACCGGAGTGCCACTCAGAGCCGCCGTCGTCACACGGCGGCGCGAGCGACCCTGGCCGGGCGCCTTGGGCTCGGGAAGCGCGCTCAGCACCGAATCGAGCAGGACGTCCTTCTCGGTGCGCGGGTTCTTCGATGCGGCGTCGGTGCGCTTCTTGCGCGGGCGCTTGACCGGCTCCGCCTCCGCGACGGGAGCTTCCACGACGACCGGTTCGATCGCGGGGGCTTCCTCCTCGCCGTTGGGCTGGATGGTCGACGCCGCGATCTGCGCCAGGGCCGACTTCACGCCTTCGGTGATGACGTGGGTTCCGCCCGTGGCGCTGTTGCCGCCATTGCTCGTGTTGCCGCCCCCGTTGCCGGAACCGCGCGAGCGCCGGTTGGACGAACCGTTGTTCGACGACGATCCGCCTCCGTTGGAGCGGTGCTTCACCACCGGGTCGTGGTGCACGACGACGCCGCGACCGGCGCAGACCTCGCACGCCTCGCTGAAGGTTTCCAGAAGCCCCAGGCCGAGCTTCTTCCTGGTCATCTGCACGAGTCCGAGCGAGGTGACCTCGGCGACCTGATGCTTGGTCCGGTCACGGCTGAGGCACTCGACCAGACGGCGCAGGACGAGGTCTCGGTTGGACTCGAGCACCATGTCGATGAAGTCGACGACGATGATTCCGCCGATGTCTCGCAATCGCAGCTGGCGGACGATCTCTTCGGCCGCTTCCAGGTTGTTCTTGGTGACGGTCTCTTCGAGGTTTCCGCCGGAACCGACGAACTTGCCGGTGTTGACGTCGACCACGGTCATCGCCTCGGTGCGGTCGATGACGAGCGAGCCGCCCGAGGGCAGCCACACCTTGCGGTCGAGAGCCTTTTCGATCTGCTCGGTGACGCGGAACTCGTCGAACGGGTCACGGTCGGCCTCGTACGATTCGACGCGGTCGAGCAGGTCGGGTGCGACGCTCGCGAGGTAGCTCGTGATCGTCTGATGTGCATCCTCGCCCTGGATGAGCATCTTCGTGAAGTCCTCGTTGAAGACGTCGCGCACGATCTTGACGAGGAGGTCGGGCTCGGAGTGCAGCAGTGCCGGTGCCTGGATCGTCTCGATCTGGCGGCTCACGTGCTCCCACTGGCTGGTGAGTCGCTGCACGTCGCGCGTCAGCTGGTCCTCGGTGGCCCCCTCGGCCGCGGTGCGCACGATGACGCCCGACGATTCGGGGAGGACCTCTTTCAGGATCTTCTTCAGGCGCGCGCGCTCGGTGTCGGGAAGCTTGCGCGAGATGCCGTTCATCGCGCCGCCGGGCACGTAGACGAGGTACCGCCCGGGGAGCGAGATCTGGCTCGTCAAACGGGCGCCCTTGTGCCCCACCGGGTCTTTCGTGACCTGGACGAGCACCTTGTCGCCCGACTTCAGCGCGAGCTCGATCCGGCGCGGCTGGTTGCCCGTCTCCACGGCGTCCCAGTCGACCTCGCCCGAGTACAGCACGGCGTTGCGACCGCGACCGATATCGACGAACGCGGCCTCCATGCTCGGCAGCACGTTCTGCACGCGGCCGAGATAGACGTTGCCGATGAGCGAGGCGTCCTGGTTGCGGGCGACGTAGTGCTCGACGAGCACGTGGTCCTCGAGCACGGCGATCTGCACACGGCCGTTCTTCGAGCGGACGATCATCTCGCGGTCGACGGCCTCGCGACGGGCGAGGAACTCGGCCTCGGTCACCACCGGGCGGCGACGACCGGCCTCGCGACCGTCGCGGCGACGCTGCTTCTTCGCCTCGAGGCGCGTGGACCCCTTGATGCGCTGCGGTTCGGTGACGTACTCCACCGCGCGCTGGCGGGGTGCCGCAGGCGCGGACTCCGCGCGATCCTCGCTGCCACCGCTCTCGCCGCGACGGCGATTGCGTCGACGTGCCGAGGTTCCGGCTGCAGGAGCCTCGTCGGGCTCGTCGAATTCCTCCGCACGCGGCGAAAGAGCGACGACGGGTGGGGCGTAGAAGTGCAACTGGGTGCTGACGGCCGAGACGAACACCTCGGGCAGCAGGCCGAGAGCGACGGCCGTCAGCTCGGCCGGCTCTTCGGGGGCCGACTCCTCGGGGGCCGGCTCCTGCGCGGGAGCCTCTTCGACCGGCACCTGCTCCGGCGCGGGAGCGTCCGCGCTCGAGCCGACCGAGGACTGCTCGTCGGCACCGGCGGCATCCGCGACCGGCGCCTCGGCGGCCTCGACCGCGGGGGTCTTCTCCTCGGCGGCGGGCTCATCGGCCGCGCCGGGTTCCGGGGCGGCATCCGACGCGACGGCATCGGGCCCAGACGCGTCGGCTGCGGGGATCGCACTGCGGTCACCCTCGGTCGCCTCGACCGCGTCGAGCACGGCCTCCATGTCGGCGATCGTCGTCAGCTGCTCGGGGGCGTCCTGCGGCACATCGCTCGCGGGGGTGTCGTTGCGGTTCTCGGTCTCATCGGCCATCACGGGGGTGCTCCTTGCGGACGACACCGCGCATCGTCCGACGAAATCTCGTGCGGCGCCACACCCGGCGGGGCCGCGAACTCATTTGGTCTGCAGCCGGCCCGAGGCTCTAACTGCAAGGGCGTCCATCGCCCGAAGTCTGTCGTGATGCCGGTGCGGCGCGGCCGCGGGCATCACCGACCATTATCGCACTCCCCCGCCGGTAATGCAGACCAACGCTTCGAGAGTCGGTTCATCGCCGAGCCGGACCAGAGGTACGGGTGCCATAATCCGAGCCATGAGCGCACCGGCAGCATCCCCGCACCGTCCGACCGTGATGGCGGTCTGGCTGATCATCGCGGGGGTGGTCGGGTGGTGGGCCGCCTTCTCCCTCACGATGGAGCGCCTGCACCTCCTGGCCGACCCCGACGCCACCGCCTCGTGCGATTTCAACCCGCTCATCCAATGCGGCAAGAACCTCGTCTCCGCGCAGGGAAGCGTGCTCGGATTCCCGAACCCGATCATCGGTCTCGCCGGCTGGATGGCGCCGTTGTTCGTCGGGGTGGCGATCCTGGCCGGCGCGCGGTTCGCTCGATGGTTCTGGTGGATCTTCACCCTCGGGACCGCCGGGGCGTTCGCGTTCGTGGTGTGGCTGATCGTGCAGAGCATCTTCGTCATCGGCACGCTCTGCCCGTGGTGCATGGTGACGTGGTCCGTGACCATCCCGACCTTCTACGTCGTGCTGCTCCACGTCTTGCGGACGGGCATCGTGCCCGTGCCCGCAGGGGTGCGTCGAGGAGCGGCCGCCACCATGGGGTGGATGCCGCTCCTCGCCGTCGGCAGCTACGCGATCATCGCGATCGTCGCGCAGCTGCGGCTGGACGTGATCGGATCTCTCGTCTGACCCGTCGGGTCAGAACCAGATAGCGAGCTCGCGCGCCGCCGACTCGGGGCTGTCGCTGCCGTGCACGAGGTTCTGCTGCACGGCCAGGCCCCAGTCGCGCCCGAAATCACCGCGGATTGTGCCGGGCGCCGCGGTCGTGGGGTCGGTGGTGCCCGCGAGCGAGCGGAAGCCCTCGATCACACGGTTGCCGGCGAGTCGGATAGCGACCGACGGGCCGGAGAGCATGAACTCGAGCAGCGGCTCGTAGAACGGCTTGCCCTCGTGCTCTGCGTAGTGCTGTTCCAGGGTCGCGCGCTCGGGCTCGACGAGCCGGATGTCGACGAGGGCGTACCCCTTCGCTTCGATGCGGGCGAGGATCGCGCCGGTGAGGCCGCGGGCCACGCCGTCGGGCTTCACGAGTACAAGGGTCTCTTCGGTCGCCATGAGTCAGTTTCCGTTCGGTGTGCGGGGATCGGCCAGTGCGGCGTTTCGGCGGTCGAGGGACGCCCCCTTGATCGTCGCATACGCCCACATGCCGCCGAAAATGAGAGCGACGAGAAGAAGCGCCGGTACGAGGAATCCGCCGAGGGCGAGGACGACCTGCAGCCCCCATCCCGCGACGATCGCCCACCGGTGGCGGAGGAACCCCGACGTGATGACCATCAACAGGGCCAGCACAACCCCGCCGACGATCCCCCACCACGGTTCGATGCCGCCGGGCAGCACCTGCAGTCCGAAGACGACGAGGCCGCCGAGGAAGACCACGATCGACTCGAAGCCGAGCACGACCGAACCGAGCGACTCCTGCGCGCCGCGCTGACGCCGCACCCGCGGCGTGCGCTCGCGGGGGCTCATTCCTGCCACCCGTTCTTCCAGTCCTCTGCTTCGGAGAGGCGCAGCGCCTCGCCGGCCAGCACGACGGAACCGGCGATGACCACGGCCCGGCGATCGGATGCTGCGGCCCACTCGCGTGCGGCCTCCGCCGCGTCGTCGAGCCCCGGGTGCACCGAGACCGTCGCGCCGCGAGCCTCGGCGAGGTCGGCCACGAGGTCGGGGTCGCTGGCGCGTTCAGATTCCGGGGCTGTCGCGAACACGCGCGCCGCCACCGGCGCCAGCGCATCCACGATGCCGGCGGCGTCCTTGTCTCCGAGCACGCCGACCACGACGCCCCACTCGTCGACGTCGAACGTCTCGCGCAGGCCCGCGACGAGCGCCCGCGCGCCGTGCGGGTTGTGGGCGGCGTCCGCGACGACGATGGGGTGCGATCCGACGAGCTGCAGGCGCCCCGGCGATGTCGCCTGGGCGAGTCCGTCGGTGACGACCTCGGCGCCGATGCTTCCGAAGAGCGACTCGACGGCGGCGATCGCGAGAGCGGCGTTCGCGCCCTGATGGAAGCCGTAGAGCGGGAGGTACTGCTCATCGAAGGTGCCGGACAGACCGCGCACCGAGATGAGCTGTCCACCGACCGCGAGCCGCTGGGACGAGAGGCCGAACTCCTCGCCCTCGAAGGCGATCGTGGCCCCGCGGGCAGCAGCAGCGGCGCGCAGCACGGCTGCCGCCTCGGGTTCCTGGCGGGCGGAGACCACAGCCGCACCGTCCTTGACGATCCCCGCCTTGACGGTCGCGATCTCGCGGATGGAGGAGCCGAGGCGGTCGGCGTGGTCGAGCGCGATCGGGGCGAACACGGCGACGTCTCCATCGGCCGTGTTGGTCGAGTCCCAGGCACCGCCCATGCCGACCTCGAGCACGAGGACGTCCACCGGCGCATCGGCGAAGACGACGAAGCCGAGAACCGTCAAGAGCTCGAAGAAGGTGAGTGCGGCGTCGCCCGCCGCGGCCAGCTCGGCGTCGACGAGCTCGACGAACGGTGCGATCTCATCCCACGCATCGGCGACGGCCGCGTCGGAGACGGGCTCGCCATCGATCATGATCCGCTCGGTGAAGCGCACGAGATGCGGGCTCGTGAACAGACCGGTGCGCAGCCCGGTCGACCTGACGAGACTCTCGATCATGCGGCTGGTCGAGGTCTTGCCGTTCGTCCCCGTAACGTGGATCACCCGGTAGGTGCGCTGGGGGTCTGCGAGCATCTCCAGCACCCGCCGCGTCCGCTCGATGCGGGGCTGGACCCACTGCTCGCCCTGCCGCGTCAGCAGGGCCGCATACACGGCATCGGCGCGGTCGCGGTCGCTCATTCGCCACTCTCCTCGTTCAAACGGGTCACCGAGACGGTGAATGCGCCGGCGTTGGCGAAGGTGCCCTTCGCGAACTCGGCCTGGTGTTCGGGCGTCTCCGACGGCGTGCCGCGCAGCGTACCCCTCGACAGGGTGGTCGCGCCGTCGGATCCGACGATCGCGGCTTCTCGGGCGAGGGTCTCCCCGGCGACGTCCGCGATGTCGAACGCGGCCGATACCGCCGCTGCGTCATCCTCGTCGCTGAAGCTCAGCATCAACCGGATGCGATCGCTCACGTCGAATCCTGCCGCCTTGCGGGTGTCCTGCACCGCGCGGACGACGTCGCGCGCGAGACCCTCCGCCTCGAGCGCGTCGTCGGTCGTCGTGTCGAGGAGCACGAACCCGCCACCGGCGAGCACGGCGAGCGCTTCACCGTCGGGGCGACCGGACGTCTCGACCACCAGCTCGTACTCTCCGGTCTGCAGTTC
Source organism: Microbacterium sp. Gd 4-13 (assembly GCF_003095395.1). Taxonomy (GTDB): domain Bacteria; phylum Actinomycetota; class Actinomycetes; order Actinomycetales; family Microbacteriaceae; genus Microbacterium. The sequence continues at coordinate 622,298 of NZ_QEIJ01000001.1, read as the reverse complement.
CACGCCACCCGCGACGACGACGCCATCGGTCTCCGACCAGTCTCCGGCGCGCGCGGCCTGGATGACCTGCTGCACCTGCTTTCCGAGACGGGGTCCCAGGACGCGTGCGTTCACCGTCAGGCGATGCGAGATGCCGTACGAGGCCGACGCCCCGTCGACGAGTTCGACCAGTTCGACCGACTTGATGTTGAGCTCGTCACGGAGGATGTCTTCGAACTGGCCGAGGGCGGCAGCATCCGCCACGACCACCGTGAGACGGGGAAGCGGCAGCCGCACGCGCTTGCCCTCGCGCTTGCGCAGCGCGTTGGCGACGCTCGACACCTCACGAACGGCGTCCATCGCGACTCGGATGTCGGCCGACGTCGGGAAGGCGTCGGCATCGGGCCAGTCGGTGAGGTGCACGCTGCGTCCACCCGTAAGCCCCTGCCACACCTGCTCGGAGACGAGAGGGATGAGGGGGGCGGCGACGCGCGTGAGGGTCTCGAGCACGGTGTAGAGCGTGTCGAACGCCTCCGTCGACGACGCGTCGTCGTCGCGCACTCCGACCCAGAACCGGTCGCGCGAGCGACGGATGTACCAGTTGGTCAGCACCTCGGCGAAGTCGCGAAGTCGCTCCGCGGCGGTGGTCGAGTCGAGACCGTCGAGGTCGGCGGCGACGCCGCGCACGAGATCACCCGTGAGGGCGAGGATGTAACGATCCAGCACGTCGGTCGAGTCGGTGCGCCAGGATGCGTCGTATCCCGACTCCGCACCCGCAGACCGACCGGTGGTAGCCCGCGCGGCGTTGGCGTAGGTCGAGAAGAAGTACCACGTGTTCCACAGGGGAAGCAGGAACTCGCGCACGCCCGCTCGAATGCCCTCCTCGGTGACCACGAGGTTGCCACCGCGCAGCACCGAGCTCGACATGAGGAACCAGCGCATCGCATCGGATCCGTCGCGGTCGAACACCTCGCGCACGTCGGGATAGTTGCGCAACGATTTCGACATCTTCTGACCGTCGCTGCCGAGCACGATCCCGTGCGCCGAGACAGCGCGGAACGCCGGGCGGTCGAACAGCGCGGTCGACAGCACGTGCATGACGTAGAACCAGCCCCGCGTCTGGCCGATGTACTCCACGATGAAGTCGGCGGGCGCGTGCTGCTCGAACCAGTCGTGGTTCTCGAACGGGTAGTGCACCTGGGCGAACGGCATCGAGCCGGAGTCGAACCAGACGTCGAGCACGTCCTCGACGCGGCGCATCACGCTCTGCCCCGTCGGATCGTCGGGGTTCGGGCGGGTGAGGTCGTCGATGAACGGACGGTGCAGGTCGACCTCGCCCTCGGTGTTACGCGGCAGTCGACCGAAGTCGGCCTCCATCTCGGCCAGCGAACCGTAGACGTCCAGACGCGGGTACTCCGGGTCGTCGCTCTTCCACACCGGGATCGGCGAGCCCCAGTAACGGTTGCGGCTGATCGACCAGTCGCGGGCGCCCTCGATCCACTTGCCGAACTGGCCCTCCTTGACGTTCTCGGGAACCCAGGTGATCTCGGCGTTGCCCGAGATCATGCGTTCCTTCACGTCGGTGACGCGGATGAACCAGCTCGAGACAGCCTTGTAGATGAGGGGGTTCCGGCATCGCCAGCAGTGCGGGTACGAGTGCTCGTAGCTCGCCATGCGCAGCAGGCGTCCGTTCTGGCGCAGGATACGGATGAGCGGGGTGTTCGCGTCGAGCCAGAGCTCTCCCGCCACATCGCTCACGTCGGAGAGGAACCGGCCGCCGTCATCGAGCGACAGGATGGTGGGCAGGCCCGCAGCATCCGCCAGCCGCTTGTCGTCCTCGCCGTAGGCGGGCGCCTGGTGCACGATGCCGGTGCCGTCGCTGGTCGTGACGTAGTCGTCGACGAGGATGCGCCACGCGTTCTGCGTGCCCCACTCGTCGGCGTCGGCGTAGTAGTCGAACAGACGGTCGTACGCGACGCCCTCCAGCTCGGAGCCGAGGACCGTCTGCTGCACGGCGTCGCGGGCGGCGTCGGCCGACTCGTACCCGAGATCCTTGGCGTAGCCACCCAGGAGGTCTTCGGCCAGGAGGTAGCGGTGAGCGGTGGCCTCGATCGCGTCGTCGGCGAGCCCATCGGGAGTGTGGTGCACGTCGGCGGCGCCCGCCGGCCCGCCGGGGACGACGACGTAACGGATGGCGGGGCCGACAGCGAGCGCGAGGTTCGTCGGCAGGGTCCAGGGCGTGGTCGTCCAGGCGAGCGCACGCACGCCCGTCAGTCCGAGCGCTTCGGCCTTGGCGCCCACGAGCGGGAAGGTGACGGTGACCGACGGGTCCTGACGCATCTTGTAGACGTCGTCGTCCATACGCAGTTCGTGGCTCGACAGCGGCGTCTCATCACGCCAGCAGTAGGGCAGCACGCGGTAGCCCTCGTAGGCGAGCCCCTTCTCGTGCAGGGTCTTGAAAGCCCACAGCACCGACTCCATGTAGGTGGTGTCGAGCGTCTTGTAGCCGTTGTCGAAGTCGACCCACCGCGCCTGGCGGGTCACGTAGTCCTGCCAGTCGCGCGTGTACTCGAGCACCGACTCGCGGGCCTTGGCGTTGAAGGTCGCCACGCCCATGCGCTCGATGTCGTCCTTCTCGGTGATGCCGAGCTGCTTCATCGCCTCGAGCTCGGCCGGCAGACCGTGCGTGTCCCAGCCGAAGACGCGGTCGACCTTCTTGCCCCGCATGGTCTGGAAGCGGGGGAAGACGTCCTTGGCGTAGCCCGTGAGCAGGTGACCGTAGTGCGGCAGGCCGTTCGCGAACGGAGGTCCGTCGTAGAACACCCACTCCTCGGCGCCCTCACGCTGGGCGATGGACGCGCGGAACGTGTCGTCGGAGGCCCAGAACGCGAGTGTCTGCTCTTCGAGCGAGGGGAAGCGCGGGCTCGGAACGATTCCGGGCGCCGCGCTCGCCGACGCATCGGCAGCGGGTCCGAACGAGGACTTGGGGTAGGTCATGTCACTCCAGCAGGTCGAGGATCAGCCTGCGAGGACGACTCCATCGAGCCGCGGTACCACCCCGCGTGACGTCTCGGGCCCTTCGACAGGCTCACGGACCGAGTCGTCCACTTTCACAGCGGCTGTGACGGGCCTGCCCCGCCCGGTTCTACTGACGCGACTCGGGAGTCGACGCGTTCTTCCGGGAGCTCCCCGGTGATGGCCGGATCGAAACTCGTCCTCGAAGTCTACGCGTCTCGCCCTGCCGCGGCATCCCGCGGCAGGGCGGCCGCGAGCAGCTCGCGCGTGAACGGGTGGCGCGCGGCGCCGAACACCTCCGCCGTCGGTCCCGCCTCCACCACGGAACCGTCCTGCATGACGAGCACGTCGTCGGCGATCGCCGCGATGACGTCGAGGTCGTGCGAGACGAACACCATCGTGAGTCCGCGATCGGCCTGCAGCCGGCGGAGGAGGGCGAGGATGCGCTCGCGCACCGTCGGATCGAGGGCCGAGACGGGCTCGTCGAGCACGAGTACGTCGGGGTCGGTGGCGAGAGCACGCGCGATGGCGGCGCGCTGACGCTGCCCGCCCGACAGGCGAGAAGGGCGCCGACGCCCAAGCGCACCCGAGAGCCCCACCTCTTCGAGGAGCGCCGCGGCCGCCGCCGAGCGACCGGCACGCGGCACGCGCCCTGCCGCGAGTGCTTCGCGCAGCGATCGATCGATCGACCAGCGCGGGTCGAACGCGGCCAGCGGGTTCTGATGCACGAGCTGCACGCGGCGACGAAGACGCGCCTCGTGCGCGCGCGTCCATCCGACGCCGTCGATCTCCACGGTTCCGCCGTCGGGCCGCTCGACGCCCACGATCATCCGCGCGAGCGTGGTCTTGCCCGATCCCGATTCGCCGACCACGCCGAGCGTGCGGCCTCGGTGCAGCGCGAACGACGCGTCTCGCACGGCCGGTCGGTCGAAGGTCTTCGACAGACCGCGCGCGACCAGGAGCGCGGGGGCGCCGGTCACCGGGGTCGCGACCCGCGACTCGTGGCCCGACGCCGCGACGAGCTCGCGGGTGTACGGATGCTGCGGGGAGTCGAGCACGTCGACGACGGCTCCCTCTTCGACGAACCGTCCGTCGCGCATGACGGCGACGCGATCGGCGACCCGTCGTACGGCGGCGAAATCGTGGCTCACGAAGACCACCGCGACGCCCTCGTCGGCGATGCGCCGGAGAAGATCGAGCACCTTCGCCTGCACCGTGGCATCGAGCGCGGTCGTAGGCTCATCGGCCACGATCACCACCGGGTTCGCCGCGAGCGCGGAGGCGATGAGCGCACGTTGCCGCAGCCCGCCCGACAGCTCGTGCGGGTACTGGTGCGCGCGTCGGTCTGGATCGGGCATCGCGACCCGCGAGAGCAGTTCGGCGACCCGCGCACGGCGGGCGGCCCGCGGCATCCGGTGCTCATGGATCTGCAGTGCCTCGCCGACCTCGGAGCCGACCCGCCGCAGGGGGTCGAGCGAGACGAGCGCATCCTGTGAGACGAACGCGATCCGAGCTCCTCGGAGGCGGCGCCACCCGCGCTCGCCGAGGCGGCGCGCATCGACGCCGTCGACGGTGAGTTCGTCGGCGTCGACGCGGGCGCCCTCGGGCACGAGGCCCAGGAGCGCCCGGGCCGTGAGCGACTTGCCGGCTCCCGACTCGCCGATGATGGCGAAGCACTCGCCCGCCGCGACCGTCAGGTCGACCCCCTCCACGACGGGGGCGTCACCGAAGGCGATCCGCAGACCCGCCACCCGCAGAACGCTCATGAGGTCCTTCCCTCCGCGCGTGCGCGCACGATGCGTCCGACCACGCTCGCGGCGAGCACGGTGAGGGTGATCGCCGCGCCGGGGAAGACCGCGACCCACCAGGCCTGGCCGATCACGTTACGGCCGCCGGCGAGCATCAGTCCCCATTCCGGTGTCGGCTCGGTCGGCCCCAGCCCGAGGAAGCTGAGCCCGGCGGCGGCCAGGATGCTGGAGCCGATCCCGATCGTGGCGAGCACGCTCAGGGAGCCGACCACGCCCGGCACGACGTGGCGGGTGAAGGCCAGCGGCGCCGGCACGCCCAGGATCCGCGCGGCCTCGACATGCTCGGCGCCCACGAGGGTGCGGGTCCGGGAGCGGGCCTGCCGCACATAGACGGGCACGGCTGCGATCGTCACGGCCACCGCCACGTTCGCGGAACCGGGGCCGAGGACGGCGACGACGACGAGGGCGACGAGGAACTCAGGAAAGGCGAGCAGCACGTCGGTGACGCGCATGGCGACCGCGTCGACGGCCCGGGGGGCGATGCCCGAGAGCGAACCCGCCACGACCCCGACCACGAACGCGAGGCCCGTGGCGAGAAGGGCGATGCTGACGGAGGCCGCGGCTCCGTACACGACACGGGAGTACACGTCGCGCCCGCTCTGATCGGTGCCGAACCAGTGATCGGTGCTGGGGGGCAGAAGAGCGGACCGCACGTCGGTGAGCACCGGATCGTGAGTGGCAAGCAGGTGGGGGGCGAGCGCCGCCACCGCCACCGTCGCGAGCATGACCACCGCCGCGGCGAGGGCCACGCGGCGCGCGCGGCTCACGCGGTCACCTCGGGGCGTCGCGCCCGCACCGACGGCGTGCGTCGCAGCCGCGGGTCGATCAGCGGATACGCGAGCTCGACGAGGAGGTTGACGACGACGAAGACCGCCGCGCTGAGCAGGATCACACCGGTGACGACGGGGAGATCGCGGTCGGTGATCGCGGTCAGTGTGACCCGGCCGATCCCCGGCCGGGCGAAGACCGTCTCGACCAGCACCGCGCCTCCCAGCAGCGACCCCACGAAGTAGGCAGCGAGGGTGATGGCGCCGCTCGCCCCGTGGCGCAGGGTGTGGCGCAGGGTCAGTCGGGTCCACCCTGCCCCGCGCGCGCGAACGGTGGTGGCGAACGGTTGCCTCTCGGCGTCTTCCATCCCGTCCCGCAGCACCTGCCCGAGCAACGCCGCGACGGGGAGAGCGAGCGTGACGGCGGGGAGCACGATCGTGGCCGGATCCCTCGATCCCGAGACGGGGAACCATCCGAGCCCGAACGCGAAGATCGTCAGCAGCAGCAGCCCGATCCAGAAGACCGGCGACGACAGCACCACCAGCTCGACCGCCGCGGCGGCCGTGCGCGCGGGCACGGAGCGCGCGAGGAGGGCGACGGCGAGGGCGAGCACGATCGCGAAGACCAGCGCGAGCGACGTGAGCTGAACCGTCGCGCCGAGCTGGCGGCCGATCACCTCGGTCACGGGCATCCGCAGCTGATAGGACTCGCCGAGATCACCGCGCAGAAGCTGCCCGAGATAGGTCAGGTACTGCTCCAGAACGGGGCGATCGAGGCCGAGATCGGCTCGCAGGGCGTCTTTGACCGCGTCGCTCACCTGCGCCTGCGGGCCGAGCATGACGTCGACGGGGTCGCCCGGGATCAATCGAAAGGCCACGAAGGCCACCGTGGCCGCGCCCCACAACACGAGCACCATCGAGACGACGAGGCCGCCCGCGCGCAGCAGGATGCCGCGCGCGGTGCGCGATCGTGCGGTCATCGTGTCCCCCGCGCCCGGTCGGGGCGCCCGATCAGCGGACGGTGACGTCGAAGAACAGCGGACGTCCGTACAGGTCGTAGCTCAGCCCTGACACCGTATCGCCGACGGCCGTGATCAGCGCGGGGCTGTACAGCGGCACGATCGCAACGTGCTCGCCGTTCCACTGCTGCAGTTCGCCGTACACCGCCGCCCGCGCGTCAGGGTCGACCGTGGCCACACCCGTCTCGAGCAGCTCATCGATCGCAGGATCGGAGACCTGCGAGGCGTTCTGGAAGCCATCCGTGTGCAGGTGGCTGCGCAGCAGGTCGGGATCGACGCCCGAGAACCCCCAGTCGGTGAGGTCGAAGGTCTTCGGGCCGTACTGCTCGTTGTATGCGCCCGGTTCGAGCACCTCGCGTACCAGATCGAAACCCACGGCTTTCAGGTCGGACTGGATGGTGTTCGCCAGCGCTGTCCGGTCGTCGGGAACGGGCGTGTACGCGATCCAGCGTGCCGACAACCGCTGGCCGTCCTTGGTGCGGTAGCCGTCAGCATCCCGCCCGGTCCATCCCGCCTCGTCGAGCAGCTGGTTGGCGACGTTCGGGTCGAAGGGCCACGTGCCCTCGAGAGACGCGTCGTACCCCGGTGTCGTCGCACCGAGGATGCTCCATGCGCGCGGGAACTGCCCGTAGAAGATCTCCTCGACCGCCGTATCGATGTCGATCGCACGGCTGAACGCCTGGCGAACGCGCTCGTCGGCGAAGACCCCGTACTTCTCGTTGAGGTACAGCGAGTACGGCAGACCCGGGTACTCCTTCGCCTCGACGGTCAGCGGTTCGCCGAGGTCCTTGGCCAGGTTGGGGGGCAGGTTGCTGGCGAGATCGGCCTCGCCGCTCTCGACGACCCCGGCCCGAACGGTGGCTTCCGGGAGGATCTCGACCCGCAGCGTGTCGAACCCCGGCGCCCCATGACTCTCCGGGGCCCACGCGTACGCATCGTTGCGCGTGTAGACGATCTCCTGGTCGGGGGTGTACTCGGTCAGCTCGAACGGCCCGGTGCCGACGGTCACATCCGGGCCGCCGGCTTTGAGCAGATCAGCCGAATCGGAGAGCACCGCGGGCGAGTAGAACCCGAGCAGCGCCGTGCTGGCCGCCTGGAGGAACGGTGCGAACGGCTGAGTGAAATCGACGCGAACGGTGTACTCGTCGACGACCTCCGTACCGGCATAGAACTCGCCGCCCAACATCGTCGCCGCCTGTGCCGACGCCGTCGCCGGGTCGGCGATGCGGTCGAAGTTCGCCTTCACGGCGGCGGCGTTGAACGGCTCGCCGTCATGGAAAACGACATCGTCGCGCAGGCGGAACGTGTAGCTGGTGCTGTCGTCGGAGATCTCCCACGACTCGGCGAGCCAGGGCGAGTACGACCCGTCCGGTTCTTCGAACACGAGCGAATCGAGCACGACCCGCTGCACCATGGCCGACACGTCGAGCTGGCTCGTCTGCGGGTCCATGTGGCCCGCCGACAGATTCGCCCCTTCGATCGCCCAGACGACCTCGCCGCCCGCCGCTTCGTCGTCACCGGGCGCTGCGCAGGCGCTGAGCGCCAAGCCGGGCACGAGCGCGATCGCCGCAAGCGCGACAAGCCTGCGGGAGAAGGAAGAAGGCATGCAGGACCTCGGTCTCGATTCGGAGGGGAAGAGGCAATTCTATCCAGTTCTTGGACTGGGTGGATTAACGCCCGACGTCGACCGGGTCGTTCTGCGCCGTGACGCGCCGCTCTATCGTCGGAGGATGACGCGCCCTCTGCCCGCCACCGACCGGCTGCTCCTTCGCGAGATGGGCCCCGACGACCTCTCGTCGCTCACGGCCATCATGGGTGACGCCGAGACGATGACCGCCTACGAGGGGCCGTTCGACGCGACCGAGATCGCCACCTGGCTCGCTCGATCGCAACAGCGCTACGCCGACGACGGGTTCGCACTCTGGGCGGTGACTCTGCGGGAGACGGGCGAGATGATCGGCCAATGCGGACCGACCCGCCAGCTCATCGACGGGCGATCCATGGTGGAGATCGGCTATCTCTTCGACCGCCGTTGGTGGCACCGCGGATTCGCGCTGGAGGCCGCCCGGGCCTGCCGCGACTGGGCTTTCCGCAACCTGCCGGTCGACGTGGTGTGCTCCAAGATCCGCGACACGAACCTCGCCAGCATGAACGTCGCGATCCGCAACGGCATGTCGGTGCGTCAGCGCACCGTGACCCACTACCGCGGCGTCGACATGCCCCACCTCGTCTTCGAGATCACGCGGGACGAATGGATGCTGCAGCTGAGGCCCGACCCCTGACACCGAGCGGGAATGACTCCTGCGCACCCGCCGGTAGACTGGCGGCGACCCACACTCAGGCACGCTCACACAGTGCCGCACATACCGAGGAGCTCTCGATGTCCGACGCGCAGATCCCCGACAAGCCCGTACTCGAAGGCCTCGAAGCGAAGTGGGATGCGGCATGGACCGCAGCCGGAACCTACGACTTCGATCGCGCGAAGGCCGCCGAGGTCGGACGCGCCGGCGTCTTCTCGGTAGACACTCCCCCGCCCACCGCATCGGGGAGTCTTCACATCGGTCATGTGTTCAGCTACACGCACACCGACGTCAAGGTGCGCTTCGAGCGCATGCGCGGGAAGACCGTGTTCTACCCGATGGGCTGGGACGACAACGGTCTGCCGACCGAGCGGCGTGTGCAGAACTACTACGGCGTGCGGTGCGACCCGTCGCTGCCCTACGACGCCGACTTCACTCCCCCGTTCGAGGGCGGCGACAACAAGAGCACGAAGGCAGCCGACCAGCGCCCGATCAGCCGCCGCAACTTCATCGAGCTCTGCGAGAAGCTGACCGCCGAAGACGAGAAGGCGTTCGAGGCGCTCTGGCGCGATCTCGGCCTCAGCGTCGATTGGACGCAGACCTACCGCACGATCTCCGGCGACACGATCCGCACCAGCCAGTCCGCGTTCCTTCAGAACCTCGACCGTGGCGAGGCGTACCAGGCGCTCGCTCCCACCCTCTGGGACGTCGACTTCCGCTCGGCTATCGCGCAGGCTGAGCTCGAGGATCGCGATCAGCCGGCCGCCTACCACCGCCTCGGCTTCCACAAGGTCGACGGCTCGGGCGATGTCCACATCGAGACCACCCGTCCCGAGCTGCTCGCCGCCTGCGTCGCGCTCGTCGCACACCCGGATGACGAGCGTTACCAGCCGCTGTTCGGCACGACGGTGCGCACCCCGCTGTTCGACGTCGAGGTGCCGGTGCTCGCACACCCGCTGGCCCAGCCCGACAAGGGCTCCGGCATCGCCATGATCTGCACCTTCGGCGACGTGACCGACATCATCTGGTGGCGCGAACTCGATCTGCCCAACCGCACGATCATCGGCAAGGACGGCCGCATCGTCGCCGAGGCCCCCGACGCGATCGAGACGGATGCCGCGAAGGCCGCCTATGCCGAGCTCGCCGGCAAGACCGTGTTCAGCGCCAAGAAGCGTGTGGTCGAGCTGCTGCAGGAGTCCGGTGAGATGGAGGGCGATCCCCGCCCGTTCACGCACGCCGTGAAGTTCTTCGAGAAGGGCGACCGTCCGCTCGAGATCGTCTCGACCCGTCAGTGGTATCTGCGAAACGGCGCCCGCGACGAGTCGCTCCGCGATCGCCTCCTCGGACTCGGCCGCGAGATCTCCTGGCACCCCGACTTCATGCGCGTTCGCTACGAGAACTGGACCAACGGCCTCACCGGCGACTGGCTCGTGTCGCGTCAGCGGTTCTTCGGGGTGCCGATCCCGGTCTGGTACGCGCTCGACGAGAACGGTGACCGCGACTACGCCCGCGTGCTGACGCCCGATGCTGCGTCCCTGCCGGTCGATCCCACGACCGACGTCCCCCCGGGGTACACCGAAGACCAGCGAGGCGTGCCGGGTGGTTTCGACGCCGAGCGCGACATCTTCGACACGTGGGCGACGTCGTCGCTCACCCCGCAGCTCGCCGGCGGCTGGCAGCGCGACGAAGACCTCTGGAAGCTCGTCGCCCCGTTCGACCTCCGCCCGCAGGGGCAGGACATCATCCGCACCTGGCTGTTCTCCACCCTGCTGCGCAGCGCGCTGCAGGACGACCGCTCACCGTGGTCGGACGCCGCGATCTCCGGCTTCATCGTCGACCCCGACCGCAAGAAGATGTCGAAGTCGAAGGGCAACGTGGTCACCCCGGCCGACGTCCTCCACCAGCATGGTTCGGATGCCGTGCGCTACTGGGCGGCGTCGAGCCGCCTGGGCACGGACGCCGCCTTCGACCCACAGAACCCGACCCAGATCAAGATCGGGCGGCGCCTCGCCATCAAGATCCTGAACGCGGCGAAGTTCGTGCTGTCGTTCCCGGTGCCCGATGACGCCGAGGTCACGCATGCCCTCGACGCGTCGATGCTCGCGACGCTCGACCAGGTGGTGCGTGATGCGACGAAGGCCCTCGAGGCCTACGATCACGCCCGCGCCCTGGAGATCACCGAGTCGTTCTTCTGGACCTTCTGCGACGACTACCTCGAACTGGTGAAGGAGCGCGCGTACGACCAGACCGACGTCGGACAGGCATCGGCCGCGCTCTCGCTGAGGGTCGCGCTCTCGACGCTTCTGCGCCTGTTCGCGCCGGTCGTGTCGTTCGCCTCGGAGGAGGCCTGGTCGTGGTTCAACGAGGGCTCGGTGCACCACGCCGAGTGGCCAGTACCGGTCGGCTCCCCGGGCGACCCGGCAGTACTGAGCGCCGTCGGCGAGGCGCTCATCGGTATCCGCCGGGCCAAGACCGAGGCGAAGGTCTCGCAGAAGACCGTGGTGGCCGTCGCCACGGTCGCCTCCCCGCATACCGCTGCGCTGAAATCGGCCGAGGGCGACCTCAAGGCCGTCGGCCGCATCGAGACGATCGTTTTCGAAGACGCCGAGACGACCGCCGTCACGGGCATCGAACTCGCCCCCCAGGAGGCCTGATATGCAACTCGGTACACGCTGGACCTCAGGATCCACTCCCCCGTCGGCGGTCCCGGCCAGCCTGCATGCCCAGATCGCCGCGGTCGAGAACTCGCTCCCGGCCGACCAGTTCGGCCAGCCGGCACCGCGGTGGACGCTCACCTGGCTCGAGGGGCGTCCGGTCGTCGAGCTCGATACGGGCATCATCGTCACGCTGGATCGTTCGGGTGAGGCGGTCGTCACGCACGACGAGCACGAGCAGTTCTCCGACCGGGACTACTCCGGACAGGACTGACCGTCGGGCCGAGGTTCTGGCACGATGGCGGCATGGCCAGCATCCCCGACCCGCGGCTCGATGAGCTGACGCGGCTTCGAAGGGTGCGCGACCGTATCGACCGCGAGCACGGCCGCCCCCTCGACGTCGAAGCCCTCGCTCGCGGGGCGAACATGTCGGCGGGCCACCTCAGTCGCCAGTTCCGTCTCGCCTACGGCGAATCGCCCTACGCGTACCTCCTGACACGGCGCATCGAGCGCGCCATGGCGCTGCTGCGACGCGGCGACCTCTCGGTGACCGAGGTGTGCTTCGCGGTGGGTTTCTCCTCGCTCGGCACGTTCAGCACGAGGTTCACCGAGATCGTCGGCACGTCGCCGAGCGTCTACCGCCGCGAAACGGCGGGGATCGCTGCGGAGCTGCCCAGCTGCGTCACGCGATTCGTCATGCGACCGGTCAGGAATCGAGAAGCGTCCGTCGTGCCGGCGCTCTAGCGTGAGCGACATGGACATCACGATTCGCGAGTCATACCTGCCGCACACCGATCCCGAGGCGTCTGTGCGGTTCTACCGCGACCTCCTCGGTTTCGAGGTGCGTACCGACGTCGGGTACGAGGGGATGCGGTGGCTCACCGTCGGTCCGGCCGGACAGCCGGACACCGCGATCGTGCTGCACCCGCCGACGGCCAACCCCGATCTCACCGAGGAAGAGAGCCGGATCCTGCTCGACCTCATCGCCAAGGGAAGCTACTTCGGCATCAACCTCGCGACGCCCGACCTGCTGGCGACCTTCGAGACGCTGGAGGCATCGGGGGTCGAGATCGTGCAGGAGCCGACCGAGCAGCCTTACGGCATCTTCGACTGCGCGGTGCGCGACCCCGCAGGCAACATGGTGCGCATCCAGCAGCCCGGCTCCTGATCAGCCCGGCCGAGAGCGCCGCCACGGCGGGATGTCACCGCGGCATCCGCTGCATGGCGACCGAGCCGCGTGTTCGCGGTGGACAGGATCACCGCATCGCGCCACTCGGCCGTTTCCGCGTCGATCCCGCGTTCGGAGAATTCCGCCAGCTGCTCGTGACGGTTGCGGAGAAACTCGCTCATCACCATCTGGGAGACGGCCCTCCGCTGCGTGTGCGCATCTTCGACATGCCCGCAACGGCGGTCATCGACCTCCGACGTAGGGTGGACGAATGGCTGCTGATAACCCCTTGCTGCGCCCGCCCACCCTTCCCTTCGGGCTTCCCGACTACGGGTCGATCGACACGGATCACTACCTCCCGGCTTTCGCGGAGGGGTTCTCCCGGCACCGCGGCGAGGTCGAGCGCATCGCCACGAACACCGATGCGCCGTCTTTCGAGAACACGATGGTCGCCCTGGAAAAGAGTGGAGAACTCCTTGGACGGGTGGCCAGCGCCTTCTATACGATCGCCTCCGCGGATGCCACGGCTGCAGTGCAGGAGATCGAGGAGGCCCTCGCGCCCCAGATGTCTGCCCACCACGATGCGATCGAACTCGACGTGCGACTGTTCGATCGCGTGCGTACCCTTCACGATCAGCTCGGCGATCTCGACCTCTCCGGAGAGCAGCGCTACCTCGTCGAGCGTCGCTTCCGCGAGATGTCGCGTGCCGGAGCCGGCCTCGGCGAGACCGACAAGACGCGGCTCACGGCCGTCAACGAACGGCTCGCCATCCTCACCACCACGTTCGAGAAGAACCTTCTCTCCGATACGAACGCTCTCGCCGTCGTCTTCGACTCCGCCGCCGAGCTCGACGGACTCAACGCGGGCCAGTTGTCGGCCGCCTCGCAGGCGGCGTCGGATCGCGGCCTCGACGGTCGGTACGTCGTGACACTCCCCTTGTTCACCGGACACCCCTACCTCGCGGCCCTGACGAACCGCGAGAGTCGTCGCCGCATTCTCGACGCATCCCGGTTGCGCGGCCGCCGCCCGGGCGCGCATGACAACCGTCCCGTGCTCCTCGAGATCGTGCGGCTCCGCGCCGAGCGGGCGGCGCTGCTCGGTTTCGACAGCCACGCCGCCTACGTGACGGCGGATGAGACGGCCGGCTCACCTGCTGCGGTGCACGACCTGCTGCGCCGCCTCGCCGCTCCCGCCGCGCGCAACGCGCAGGTCGAACGCGAGAAGCTGCGGGCCATCGCCGCCGCCGACGGCGTCGAGGTCGAAGCCCACGACTGGGCGTTCTATACCGAAAAAGTGCGTCAGGCCGAGTACGACCTCGACACCGCTGCGCTTCGACCGTGGTTCGAGGCAGAGCGCGTTCTGAAGGACGGCGTCTTCTTCGCGGCCGAGAAGCTCTACGGCATCACGATCTCCGAGCGCCACGATCTCGCCGCCTATCACCCCGAGGCCCGGGTCTTCGAGGTGACGAACCCCGCCGGTTCCGCTCTCGGCCTGTTCATCCTCGACCTCTACACCCGCGACACCAAACGCGGCGGGGCCTGGATGAACTCGATCGTGGTCCAGTCCGTCCTGCGGGGCACCTCGCCCGTCGTCGTGAACAACCTCAACGTCAACCGCCCTGCCGCCGGCCAGCCCACTCTGCTCTCGCTCGACGAGGTCACCACGCTGTTCCACGAGTTCGGGCACGCTCTGCACGGGCTGTTCGCGACGGTCACCTATCCGTCGTTCGGCGGTACTGCTGTCTTCCGCGACTTCGTCGAGTTCCCCAGCCAGGTCAACGAGATGTGGATCTTCTGGCCCGAGGTGCTGGCGAACTACGCCCGCCACCACGAGACGGGCGAGCCGCTCCCTTCCACTGTGGTCGCCAAACTCGCGGCGACCGAGGCCTTCAACCAGGGCTTCGCGACCAGCGAGTACCTCGCCGCATCCTGGATCGATCAGGCGTGGCATTCCCTGTCGGCCGCGGAGTCGTCGCGAGAGATTGATGTGGCTGACTTCGAACGAGCGGCTCTCGCCGATATCGGCCTCGACGAGCCGACCGTGCCACCGCGCTACTCATCGACCTACTTCGCGCACGTCTTCTCGGGCGGCTACAGCGCGGGCTACTACTCGTACATCTGGAGCGAGGTGCTCGATGCTGACACCGTCGAATGGTTCCGTGAGAACGGTGGGCTGACGAGGGAGAACGGCGACCGCTTCCGCGACCGCCTGCTCGGCGTCGGCGGGTCGAAGGACCCGCTCGAGGCTTACCGCGACTTCCGTGGGCGAACCGCCGAGATCGCGCCGCTCCTGAAGCGCCGCGGCCTGGAGGACTGAAAGTGAAGAGCGGCCGGGAATCCCCCGGCCGCTCTCATCTTCGCGATGTCGTCAGGCGCTCTTGCGCTTCTGCTCGAGCACCATCGTCGGGGCGGCGCCGTCCTCGACGCAGGCCCGCGTGATGATGACCTTCGAGACATCGTCGGACGACGGCACGTCGAACATGATCGGTCCGAGGACGTCTTCGAGGATCGCGCGGAGACCGCGTGCACCGGTCTTGCGCCCGACGGCGCGGTCAGCGATGGCGAGCAATGCGTCGCGCTCGAACTCGAGCTCGACCCCGTCGATCTCGAACATGCGCTGATACTGCTTCACGAGCGCATTCTTGGGCTCCGTGAGGATTTCCATGAGCGCGTTCTGGTCGAGCGGCGATACCGACGCGACCACGGGAAGACGCCCGATGAACTCGGGGATCAGTCCGAACTTGTGGAGGTCTTCGGGCAGCACTTCGCTGAAGAGGTTCAGGTCTTCGCCCTTGCTGTGCAGGGGGGCGCCGAAGCCGACACCGTGCTTGCCCACGCGCGCCGAGATGATGTCTTCGAGACCGGCGAACGCACCCGCCACGATGAACAGGACGTTCGTCGTGTCGATCTGGATGAACTCCTGGTGCGGATGCTTGCGGCCGCCCTGCGGGGGCACCGACGCAACAGTGCCCTCGAGGATCTTCAGCAGTGCCTGCTGCACGCCCTCGCCCGAGACGTCGCGGGTGATCGAGGGGTTCTCGGCCTTGCGGGCGATCTTGTCGACCTCGTCGATGTAGATGATGCCGGTCTCAGCGCGCTTGGTGTCGAAGTCTGCGGCCTGCAACAGCTTCAAGAGGATGTTCTCGACGTCTTCGCCGACGTAGCCCGCCTCGGTGAGAGCCGTCGCATCGGCCACGGCGAACGGAACGTTGAGTCGTTTCGCCAAGGTCTGCGCGAGATAGGTCTTGCCGGTACCGGTCGGCCCGAGGATGAGGATGTTGCTCTTGGCGATCTCGATCTCGTCGGCGCGCTGCTCGGCGGGCTGGATCGTTCCGTGCGCGCGGACACGCTTGTAGTGGTTGTAGACGGCGACAGCCAGGGAGCGCTTGGCATCTTCCTGCCCGACGACGTATTCCTCGAGGAACGCGAAGATCTCGCGCGGCTTGGGCAGATCGAAGTCGGAGACCACGCCGGCGGACGACTCGGCCATGCGCTCTTCGATGATCTCGTTGCACAGCTCGACGCACTCGTCGCAGATGTACACGCCGGGTCCAGCGATGAGCTGCTGCACCTGCTTCTGGCTCTTCCCGCAGAAGGAGCACTTGAACAGGTCGGCGCTCTCACCGATACGTGCCATTGCGGCTCCTCCTCGCCACCACGGGAGCCACTCCCCCGTGCGCACTCACGAGCCTAACCTCTGCCCGCGACATCGGATGGCATTGGAGATCGACTGTTCCTCCCGCCGTCGGCGAACACGACGAAGCCCCCGCCGCGAGCTGCGACGGGGGCTTCGAAGCATCCGATCAGGAGGTGAGTGCCGCCGGAGTGCGCTTGCGCGTGGTCAGCACCTGGTCGATGAGGCCGTACGCCACGGCCTCCTCGCCCGAGAGGATCTTGTCGCGGTCGATGTCTTTGTTGACCTCTTCCGGCGTCTTGTTCGAGTGCTTGGAGAGGGTGGCCTCCAACCAGGTGCGCATGCGGAGGATCTCCGCGGCCTGGATCTCGATGTCGGATGCCTGCCCGTGACCCGACTCGCCCACGGCGGGCTGGTGGATGAGGATACGGGCGTTCGGCAGCGCGAGACGCTTGCCGGGCGCACCCGCGGCGAGGAGCACCGACGCCGCCGACGCCGCCTGGCCGAGCACGACCGTCTGGATCTGCGGCGAGACGTACTGCATCGTGTCGTAGATCGCCGTCATGGCCGTGAACGAGCCGCCGGGCGAGTTGATGTACATGATGATGTCGCGGTCGGGATCCTGGCTCTCGAGCACGAGCAGCTGTGCCATCACGTCGTCGGCCGACGCGTCGTCGACCTGCACGCCGAGGAAGATCACGCGGTCTTCGAACAGCTTGTTGTAGGGGTCCTGGCGCTTGTACCCGTAGGCCGTGCGCTCTTCGAACTGCGGCAGGATGTAACGGCTGCCGGGCATCTGGATGCCCTGGCCGGCCGCGGCTCCGAAGGTGGGGGTGTGCATGTGGGTTCTCTCTCTTTCGCCTTCGGGTGCGTTACTCGGCGGTCGTTCCGCCGCCGCCGGTCACGTCGAGCGCGCTGGAGCGGATGTGGTCGACGAAGCCGTACTCGAGTGCTTCCTCGGCCGAGAACCAACGGTCGCGGTCGCCGTCGGCGTTGATCTGCTCGACGTCCTTGCCCGTCTGGCCCGCCGTGATCTCGGCCAGGCGACGCTTCATGTCGAGGATGAGCTGGGCCTGGGTCTGGATGTCGCTTGACGTGCCGCCGAACCCGCCGTGCGGCTGGTGCAGGAGCACGCGCGCGTTGGGGGTGATGTACCGCTTCCCCTTTGTGCCGCTGGTGAGCAGCAGCTGGCCCATCGAGGCCGCCATGCCGATACCGACGGTCACGATGTCGTTCGGCACGAACTGCATCGTGTCGTAGATCGCCATACCCGCGGTGATCGATCCGCCGGGCGAGTTGATGTACAGGAAGATGTCCTTTTCCTGGTCTTCGGCGGCGAGCAACAGGATCTTGGCGCAGATCTCGTTGGCGTTCTCGTCACGCACCTCTGAGCCCAGCCAGATGATGCGGTCTTTGAGGAGCCTGTCGAAGACGCTGGTTGCCATTAGTGGTTCGGCCATGAATACTCCTGATTCCTCGGGGTCGGCTTCGAATCTACCGGCGCGGTTTCAGGCCCGAGGTCGTGTTCGCCGTGGGCAGATCAAGCGTGTCCATTCACGATCTCCTCGGCGTAGCCCCGCACTGACCGCGTGTAACGCGGGAGGTGCGGGGCGAGCGCACGAAGCGCGACGGATGCCGCGCGGTCGGCCTGCCCCGCCGAGACCAGCGCCAGTGCGTAGAACGCCGCGGCGGCGTCGTTCATCGGCGTGCCGGGGGCGCGTTCGTACTCCTCACGCAGAAGGGCGAGTGCCTCCGGCACCTGACCGAGATTGCGGATCGTGCTCGCGAGCTGGATGGTCGCGCGTGCGCGGCGCTCATCATCCAGCCCGAGCTCGAGCGCGCGCCGGTACAGCGTCTCGGCCTCGGACTCCCGGCCGGCCGAGTCGCGGGCACCGGCTCGCTCGAACAACGCCACCGGGTCGTCCTCCGGCCGTTCGGAAGCGAGCGCGTCGATCGCCGTGATCACGTCGTCGGGGGCGAGGGTGTCATCCGCCCACACCGCGTCCACGCGGTCCTGCCAGCTCTGCTCGCTCATCGCCCTGCTCCTTCGGGGGACGAGAAAGGGGCGGATGCTGCTGCATCCGCCCCTTTCTCGAAGGGTCTTACTCCTTGGCCGCAGCCTTCTTCTTGGCGGGGGCCTTCTTCTTGGGCTTCTCTTCGGCTTCGACCGTCACGGCGTCGGAAGCGTCTGCCGCAGCATCCGCGATCTCTTCGGCTTCTTCGACGACCTCGGCCTCGGCCTCGGGCTCGTCCTCGATCGCGACGAAGCCGCTCAGGTCGACGGGAGCGCCGTTCGAGTCGACGACGGTGACGCGGCCGAGCGCGACGGCCAGCGCCTTGTTGCGGGCGACCTCGCCGACGAGCGCGGGCAGCTGGTTGCCCTGCTGCAGCGCCTCGACGAACTCCTGCGGAGCCATACCGTACTGGGCGGCCGACTGGATGAGGTACTGAGTCAGCTCTTCCTGCGAGACCTGGACGTTGCCGTCCTCGGCGATCTTGTCGAGGATCATCTGCGTGCGGAACTGCTTCTCGCTCGCTTCGGTGACCTCGGCGCGGTGCTCGTCGTCCTCGAGGCGGTTCTCGCCCTCGAGGTGGTTGTGAACCTCGTCTTCGATCAGCTGCGGGGGAACGGGGATCTCGACCTGCGAGAGCAGCTCCTCGATCAGCTTGTCGCGAGCGGCGGAGCCCTGCGTGAAGGTCGACTGCTGGGCCACGCGCTCCTTGAGGCTGTCGCGCAGTTCGGCGATGGTGTCGAACTCGCTCGCGATCTGCGCGAAGTCGTCGTCGGCCTCGGGAAGCTCGCGCTCCTTCACGGCGGTGATCTTGACCGAGACCTCGGACTCCTCGCCGGCGTGGTCGCCGCCGACCAGCTTCGAGCGGAACGTGGTGTCTTCGCCCGCGGTGAGCGACTCGATAGCCTCGTCGATGCCCTCGAGCAGTTCGCCGGAGCCGACCTCGTACGACACGCCCTCGGCGCGGTCGATCTCGGAGCCGTCGATCGTGGCGACGAGGTCGAGCTCGACGAAGTCGCCGGTGGCCGCGGGGCGGTCGACCGTGACGAGGGTGCCGAAGCGGGCGCGCAGGCTGTCGAGCTCAGCGTCGATGGCCGCCTCGTCGACCTCGACAGCGTCGACGGTCAGCGTGATGCCCTCGTAGGCGGGCAGATCGAACTCGGGGCGCACGTCGACCTCGACATCGACGATGAGGTCGCCGGAGTAGTCCTTGAGCTCGGGGAGTTCGACGACCTCGGCGTTCGGACGACCGATGACGCGGAGGCTGTGCTGCTCGACGGCCGCACGGTAGAACCCGTCGAGGCCCTCGTTGACGGCGTGCTCGACGACGGCGCCACGGCCGACGCGCTGGTCGATGATGGGGGCGGGCACCTTGCCCTTGCGGAAACCGGGGATCTGCACGTCCTGCGCGATGTGCTCGTACGCGTGAGCGATGCTCGGCTTGAGCTCCTCCGGCGAGACAGTGATGTGCAGCTTCACCCGGGTCGGGCTGAGCTTCTCGACGGTGCTGTTGACCATGCCTGTTCGTTCTCCTCGTGATGGACCGCGCACAGCGCGGCGTTCGGAAGGGTCTGGGGTCTGCGGGGCTCGTTCGTCGGGGCGACAGGATTTGAACCTGCGGCCTCCCGCTCCCAAAGCGGGCGCTCTACCAAGCTGAGCTACGCCCCGGGCGGTGCACGCGGACGTGCGACGATACGGCCCCGAGAAGTCTAGACGATGGGGCCGCCACCACCCGCCGGACGGGGCGGATGTGCAGAACGGGCGTCCGGAACCGGTAGACTTTCGGATGCTGCGGCTGAGCCGCGGATAACTGAAAATCGCGGGGCTGTAGCTTAGTGGTAAAGCCTTAGTCTTCCAAACTAATGATGCGGGTTCGATTCCCGTCAGCCCCTCCAAAGATCATCCATTCGGTTGATGCGCCGCCTCTCCCCCTCGGGTTGGCTGGGGGAATGGACGTTTTCGCCCTCTTCCACCCGACGGCTTCCGACGCGCGCGACGAGTGGCAATCGAAACAGGAGCTCCCCGCTCCCGCGCCCACTCCCGGCGATGGTCCGGGGGTCATCCACGGCGGGCGCATCGTCATCGAACTCGGCTGACGCGGCGATCCGCGTCACTCCGGCCGGTCGCCGATCACGTCGGCCGCCGCGCGGTGCTCGTCCAGCCTTGCCCGGTAGACCTCCGCGTTGCGGAGGATCTTCGCCTTCTCATCGTCGGTGAGTTCGCGACGCACCTTCGCGGGGACGCCGGCCACGAGCGATCCCGGAGGGATCACGGCCCCTTCCCGTACGACCGCTCCCCCGGCCACCAGGCACCCTTCGCCGATCACGGCGCCGGAGAGCACCACGCTCCCCATCCCGATCAGCGTCCCGTCACCGATGGTGCACCCATGGACGACCGCGTTGTGGCCGACCGACACGTTCTCACCGATGCGCACAGGATGCCCCTTGTCGACGTGCACGGAGACGTTGTCCTGAAGGTTGCTGCCGGCCCCGATGACGATGGTGTCGCCGTCGGCCCTGAGCACCGCGTTGTACCAGACGCTCGATTCCCGTTCGAGCGACACCGCCCCGATCACCCGGGCGCCCGCGGCCACGAAGGCCGATTCATGAACGAAGGGGACCGCCTCGCCGAGGCGGAGAACACTGGCATCGTTGGCGCTGGTCATCCATCGACCCTACTGACAGACCCCGACGAAGCTCGGCCGCGTCGTGCGATGAGCCGTCCGCATCCGCTCACCGCGTCATGGCATCTCTCAGCGCCGCGGTGATCTGAGGTGCGAGCGAATCGGCGAACGTCACGGTCACGTGGTCCTGGTCGCGATAGATGTTCGCGCCTCCGACCACGGGATGACAGACCTCGTCGTCGCAGTACACGTCGGTGAAGTCGAGGAGCGTGACGAGGTCTTGCCCGTCCGCCGCGCCGCGCAGGGGGTCGTTCTCGACGAGGACGTCGGCCCGGGCACCCGCGCATTCCGCTGCGTCACGCGTGCGCAGGCACTTGTTCGGGTCGGTCTCCCAGACCGGATTGTCGACCACCGTCACCACGGGGATCCCGCGATCGGTCATGGTCGACCAGGCCTCTCTGTACCCGGCCACCGCTGCGTCGTACGACGAGTCATAGCCGGCCGACGAGTACGGTGTCGTCGCGATCGCCGCGGTGAACACGGCGTCGAACTCCTGCGAATCGAGGCTCTGCTGCACGCCGGCGCGCCAATCGGAGCACGCGTCTCCGAACGCTCCCGGCGTCGACAGGGGCGTCGCGTTCCAGGGGCACGCGCCCTTGAAGAAGGTCGTCAGGTGCCATCCCTCGGCATCCGCAACGCGCTGCATCGTCGAGAGGAGCTGGAAGGCGTGGCTGTCCCCCACGAGAGCGATACGCGGGGCGTCGGGTGCGTCGGAGCCGAAATCGCACTGCTGGGCGCGTGAATCGTTCAGCTGGATGAAGCACTGCTCGTCACCCGGCCGATCGACGCCGGCGAAGCCCGGGGCGGGGAGGATGCTGTCGCCGAAATCCGCGGTCTCGCACCCCTGTTCGAGCACCGACGCCGCTCCGAAGCAGTCGGGCGGGTCTTCGCGCAGTTGCGCGAGGGTGGTGACCCCGTCGCGGTAGGTGGTCGCGTTGACGGCCCATGCCCCACCGGCGGTGAGAGCGACGACGAGCATCGCCGCGAGCGAGGTCCACAGCGTCACCTTCGCGGGCCGGGAGGTGAGCACCTTCCAGCTGCGCGTCGGATCTTCGACGAACCTCTTGGTCAACCAGGCGAGCACGAAACAGATGCCCAGAAGGGCGACGCGGTGGTAGATCGTCAGACCCCAGAACGGAACAGACGGGGCGATGACGATCAGGGGCCAGTGCCACAGGTAGAGCGAGTAGGAGATGTCGCCGATGAACTGAGCCGGACGGAGGGACAGCACCCGCGTCGGGTACCACCAGCGGTCGGTGTTCGATGCAGCGATGATGGCCGCGGCGCCGAGCGTCGGGAGAGCCGCCATGTAGCCGGGGAACGGTGTCTGACCGTCGAAGCGGAAGGCGACGAAGAGAAGAACGACGACCCCGCCCCAGCCGAGGACGAAGCTCAGCCATCGATTGCGCACGCGCAGTATCGGCACGAGGGCGATCATCGCGCCGACCCCGAACTGCCACATGCGCGTGAAGGTGACGAAGTAGGCCGGCGCAGGGTTCGTGAGGGTGAAGACGACACAGAAGACGAACGAGGCCACCGAGACGGCGCCGAGCGTGATGAGCACCGTGCGGCGCACGTTTCCGCGGATCCACTTCACCGCGACCCAGGCGGCGAGCAGCATGAGGAGCGGCCAGACCACGTAGAACTGCTCCTCGAGCGACAACGACCAGTAGTGCTGGACCGTTGTCGGTTCGCCGCCGTGGTTGAGGTAGTCGGCCGACGTGAAGGCGAGGAACCAGTTCTGCACGTAGAACGTGGAGGCGACGATCTCCTGCACCTCGTTCGGGAGCGCCGACGTGGGGGTCAGATAGGGGGACATCGCCACGAGCGCGCAGACGAGGAGGACGAGCAGCGATGCTGGCAGCAGACGCCGCGCGCGGCGCGCCCAGAATTGGCCGAGCTTCACCGTCCCGGTCGCGGCGAGTTCCCGCATGAGGTGACCGGTGATGAGGAACCCGGAGATGACGAAGAAGATGTCGACACCGACGTAACCGCCCGGAAGACGAGCCGGCCAGAAGTGATACAGCACGACGAAGAGCACCGCGATCGCCCGGAGCCCCTGCACGTGCGGCAGGAAACGAGACGGCTCCGCATGCTCGGGCGAGCGGTCGGACCGAAGCCTCGCCCGCGTGGCGACGGGCTCACCGAGGTTCTGCGGTCCGGAGCGGGAGTCGGCGCCGGAGCGAGAGTCAGCGGAGTGCACCCCTCGACGGTAGTCGACGGCGCACACAGACCCGGGAACGACGCGTGTTTACACGGGCGTAAGCCGAGCCTCAGCTTGCTTGCGGAATGCGGGGGGCTGAGTAGCGTTGGCATCCATAGGGGCACGATGTGCCCAGCATGGAGGCGAAAATGACTGACATCCACACCACTTCCGAGACCGCGACGGTCGCCGACCCCACGATGGCCGCCGCCACCGCCCAGTTCCTCTCCCCCGTCGTCCTCGGCCTCGAGGCACTCGTCGTCAACGGCAAGCAGGCGCACTGGCATGTGCGCGGCGCGAACTTCATCGGCGTCCACGAACTGCTCGACACGATCGTGAGCCACGCTCAGGCTTGGTCCGACCTCGCCGCCGAGCGCATCGTCGCCCTGGGGCTGCCCATCGACTCGCGCCTGCAGAGCGTCGCGTCGAAGGCGAAGCAGACCAGCGTCCCCGCCGGGTTCGCCCCGTCCGACGTCATCATCCGTGCGGTCCTCGCCGACATCGACGCCGTCCTCGGAGACCTGCAGGCCGCTGTCGACGGACTCGACGAGACCGACCTCACCAGCCAGGACGTCGCGATCGAGATCAAGCGGGGCCTCGACAAGGACCGCTGGTTCCTTTTCGCGCACCTCGCCGCGTAACCACGCACTCTACGACGAAGGGCTCCGGGTCGATCCCGGAGCCCTTCGTCGTATCACGTGCGGTGCGTCATCCGCCCGCCCAGCAGCGTCGCCGAGACCTGCATGCCGCGCAGTTCGAGTTCGGACGCGCCCAGCGGGTCGTTCTCGCAGAGGGCCAGATCAGCCAGTGCCCCAGGCTCGATGCGCGCACCGCCGCGCGAGCCACCGGCCGTCGACGCGGCCAGCGCGACCGCCGCGTTGATCCGTTGCTCGGGCCGCCAGGGTGTTCTGCCGTCCCGGGTGCGGTACACCGCGCCCGCGATGGCGGCCCAGGGATCGAGCGGCGAGACCGGTGCGTCCGACCCGAGGACGAGGTTGACACCGGCGTCGGCGAGAGCCCGCAGCGGGTAGGCCGTCGCGGTCTGGGACGCCCACATCTCGTCCGTGACGTCGCGGTCGTCTATCGCGTGCTCGGGCTGAACGCTCGCCGTGACGTCCAGACGGGCGAACCGCGGGACGTCGGCCGCGGCGACCAGCTGCGCATGCTCGATCGTTCCGACCGCGCCGGTCGCCGCGAACGCATCGAGGGCGTGGGAGTTCGCGACGTCTCCGATCGCGTGGATCGCGCACTCCAGCCCCGCACCGGTCGCACGCATCATGAGATCGGTGAGGGTTGCGGGATCGACGGTCAGCACGCCCCGGTTGTGCGGGTCGTCGGAGTACGGGTGCCCGCACGCTGCCGTCCGCGTACCGAGCGAGCCGTCGGTGATCACCTTCAGCGGCCCGGTGCGGATGAGGCTGCCCGCCGAACCTCGAACCGGATCGCCCGTCCGCAGCCCCTCGGCGATCGCGCGGTCGAGATGCTGCGGGTAGATGCCGTAGCGCACGCGCAGCACGTCGAACCCCGCGGCCGCGCGCCGCATCCACGGCTCGTCGTTCCACGTCATGTCGAGGTCGACCATCCCGACGACGCCGCGGGCCGCAGCCGCTCGCGCGGCTTCCTCTACCAGCCGATCGCCCCCGAGCGGATCCGCGGCGTTCAGCCGGCGCGAGATCTCGAAGGCATCCTCCTCCCGGAGGAACCCCGAGGGGTCAGCGGGGAATCCCTCCCGGGCGAAGGCCGCAGTGTTGAGCCACACGCTGTGGACGTCGGCATTGATGAGGTAGGCCGGCTGGTCACCGGTCGCCTCGTCGAGCAGCGCGAGCGACGGCTCATCGGGCCACAGCGCGTCGCGGAACCCGACGCCGATGCGGCGTCCGTCGATCGGCGTCGATGCCGCCATGATCGTGACCGCCTCGCGCGCGGTCGTCGCATGACCCAGGTCGATCCGCCGGGAGACCAGAGCCCACTGCAGCGCGTGCACGTGGTGGTCCCACAACCCGGGGATGAGCCACGAGCCGTCTGCATCGACGACCTCGCCCACCGCACGCAGAACCCCGGTGGGCGCGATGTCGACGATGCGTCCGGCGGCGATGAACACGTCGAAGGCGCCGTCGTGCGGCAGCACCTCCCGTCCCGCTCCGGCGATGCGGGCAGCACGGATCGTGCCGATCTGCGCCCCGATCATCGCTGCACGCGCGCGTCCGCCGCGCGCCGCATCTCGGCGGCGAGCTCGGGCTGCGCGTACGCCCCGGCGCCGCTGAGCTCGGCGATGATGGTCTCGACCACATCGGGCGTCTTGTTCTGACTCAGCTTCCGCTTCGCGACGATCCTCGTGGGCGTCATCCGGAATCCGACGGTTCCTCTTTCGAGCCGCTCGACGAAGGTGTCGTCGTTCGGTCTCTGCCACAGCATCCGCGGCTCGGGCACCCGCCGCTCGAAGTGCTCGACCAGTCGGTCGAGCACGCGCAGGTTCTCTTCCGGCGCGAGGATCTCGGGGACGCCCGTGAGGTGGGCCGACACGAAGTTCCAGGTGGGGACGGCGGCCGCGCCGCCGTACCAGGACGGCGAGATGTATCCGTGCGGGCCCTGAACCACGAGCATCAGCTCGCGCTCACCGAGCCCGAGAATCAGGTCGTCGGGCTTGCCGACGTGCCCGACCACGGTGAGGTCGTCGCGATCCTCGTCGAGCAGGACCGCGTAGTGGGAGGCGACGAGACCGTCGTCCGTACTGCTCACGAGGGTCATCCAGGGGTTCAGCTCGATGAGACGACGCAGCTCGCCCACATCGGTCATCGCGAAGCTCGGGTTCTGCCGCATCCGCTCAGCCTAGAGCCGTCACGCCTGGCACCGGGGACACCAGTACAGCTTCCTCCCGGCCGCTTCCTCGACGATGATCGACGTCCCGCAGACCCGACACGGCAGGCCCGCACGGTGGTAGACCCAGTGGCGATCGTCGCGGCTGGCCATGGCCGCGCGATACGCCTGGGGGTCGAGGTCGTCCATCGTCATCATCTGGCCGGCCTCGACACCGATCGCGAGGAGCCGCACCCAGTCGCGCCACAGGCCGCGCACGATCTCCTCGGGCACGTCGCGCCCGGGCGTGTGGGGGTTCTGACGCGCTCGGAAGAGCATCTCGGCTCGATACACGTTGCCGATCCCGCTGATGACGCTCTGATCCATGAGCAGCAGGCCGATCGCCGTCGGCTTGCGACGAACGACGGAGACGAAGCGCTCCTCCCCCTCGACGACATCGTCGACGAGCGGGTCGGGTCCGAGCTTGGCGATCGTCGAAGCGACCTCATCGGGTGTCTGGATCTGGCATGCCGTCGGCCCGCGGAGATCGGCGCACGTCAGTTCGGTGAGCAACCGGAGCCGCACCTGGCCCACGACGGGCGGGGGCCATTCGGTCTCCTCCTCGAGCCCTCGCGTCTGCTCCGACATCCGAACACGACCCCGGGCGCGCCGGGGAGCCCCGATCGACGACAGGGAGTTCTCGCCCGCCGCATCCATGATCGGCTCGTCGTTGTCGTCATCGACGACCGTGCCGCGCTGATTCGTCTGACCCATGCGCCCGTTCGACGAGGCGATGGTGGGATCGACGATGATGTCGCCGGCGAAGTCCCAGGCGCCGTACATGCCGAGGTGCACGCGCAGCCAGACGTCATCGAACTCCAGGAACATCTGCTTGCCGACCGCGCGCACCGATGTCGCCTCACGACCATCGAGAATCGAGGCACCGTCGGCGAAGCGCCCCTGGGGGCTGGATGCTGCGACGCGGCGCCCGACGATGTTGCGGTCGAACTGGCGGGCGATGCGGTGGACGGAGTGTCCCTCCGGCATCAGCCTGCTTCCGGATCGAAGGCGTCGATGTCTTCCCCGCCCCGGATCGCCGCACGGGGGTCGGGCAGCAGCGAACCGTCGTTCTCGAACGCGGCGAGCTGGGCGATGCGCCGCGCGTGGCGTTCCTCATCCGAGAACGGCGTAGCGACGAAGCGGTCGATGAAGGCGACGGCCTCGTCGAACGTGTGCTGGCGCGCCCCGATCGCGATGACGTTGGCGTCGTTGTGCTCGCGGGCCAGTTCGGCGGTCGCCATATTCCACACGAGCGCCGCTCGCACCCCGCGCACCTTGTTCGCCGCGATCTGCTCGCCGTTGCCCGAGCCTCCGAACACCACGCCGAGGGTGTCGATGCCGGCGGCCTGGTCGCGGACCACGGCCTGCGCTGCCCGGATGCAGAACGCCGGGTAGTCGTCGACCGGGTCGTACTCGATGGGGCCGTGATCGACGACCTCGTGGCCCTGTGCCGCGAGGTGGTGCTGGAGCTGGGTGGAGAAGTCGAGACCCGCGTGGTCGGTCGCGATGTGGATGCGCATGGCACTCATCCTAGAAGTGCGTCGGGACAGAAGTCGGGATCAGGGAAGCACACCGGATGCCGCGGGCTTGAAACCCGCTCGCACGTTCTCGCAGCAGCCCGGCCGGCAGACGTCGAACCACGGCCCGAGCTTCGTCTCATGGGGGCGCTCCGAGGCGGGCGTGCCGTTGAGGCGCTCCTCGATGAGGTCGACGAGACCGGCGACGTAGGCCGGATCCACGCCCGGCGTCGGTGTGCGCACCGCGCGGATGCCGACCTCCTGCGCCGACTCCATCGCCTCGGTGTCGAGGTCCCACAGCACCTCCATGTGGTCGCTGACGAAACCGAGCGGCACGATCACGACGGCTTCCACGCCACGGCCCGGCAGCTCGGCGATCACGTCGTTGACATCCGGTTCGAGCCACGGCTGCGTGGGCGGGCCCGAGCGCGACTGGTAGACGAGCTCCCAGTCGAGCACGCCCTCCGACCCCGGGACGGCGGCGTACACGGCGTCCATGACGACCTCCGCGACGGCTCGGTGCTGGGCCGCGTACGCGCCGCCCTCGCCGAAGTCGACGTCGCGGGGGCCGGAGCGATCAGCGTCGGCGGTGGGGATGGAGTGCGTCGAGAACAGCACCTGGATGGCGGAGGGATCGACGTCCTGAGCGACGAAGGCCTGCACCGCGTCACGGACTCCGGTGACGAAGGGCTCGACGAAGCCCGGGTGGTCGAAGAACTGGCGCACCTTGTCGATGGTGACCGACGCTCCCGCTCCGGTCTCGGTCAGCACGCGCGCGAAGTCCTCGCGGTACTGCCGGCAGCTGGAGAAGGAGCTGTAGGCGCTGGTGGCCACCGCCAGCAGTGTCGTGTCGCCGGCCGCGGCGGCATCCGACACGGCCTCCTCGAGGTACGGCGCCCAGTTGCGGTTGCCCCAGTAGACGGGGAGCCCGAGGCCGCGGCGGGCGATCTCGGCCTCCAGCGCCGCCTTCAGCGCGCGGTTCTGGGCGTTGATCGGACTGATGCCGTCGAAGTGGCGGTAGTGGTGGGCGACCTCTTCGAGACGCTCATCGGGGATGCCGCGACCCCGCGTGACGTTGCGCAGGAACGGGATCACGTCGTCCTGCCCCTCCGGGCCGCCGAATCCGGCGAGGAGGATCGCGTCGTACGCGACCGGTGTCTCGACGTGAGGAGCACCTGACGACGCGGCGGGCGATGCGAAGAGCACGGTCGCGGGGGCGTCGGCCGGGGCTGGCTGGAGGGATTCGTTGGCGGTCACGCCGTCGATTCTTCCATTCCCGACGCCTCGCTTCGCCGGGTTAGCTCGATGGTGTAACGAACCACCCCTCCGCGCCGATCGGCCCCGGAGATAGGGTGGGACGGTTGTCGTCGGCGCCAGCCGCGTCGCGCAGCATCCGACCCCTCTACCCCTGGGAGAACGTCAGTGCCTGGAGAGAACCTCACCCGCAGCGAAGCGCAGCAGCGCCGCTCCGTCGTCGACCCGGCCGCGGGCGGTGGCATCGAGTACGAGATCGCGCTCGACCTGACGCGAGGTGCGGAGGTCTTCGGTTCTCGTACCGTCGTCCGTTTCTCCGCGGTCGAGGGCGCCGACACCTTCGTCGACCTCATCTCGGGCTACGTTCACTCGATCACGCTGAACGGCCGCGACGTTCCGGTGTCAGCGCACTCCGACTCGCGCATCGCCCTGAGCGGCCTCGAAGCACGGAACGAACTCGTCGTTGTCGCCGACTGCAGCTACACCAACACCGGCGAGGGCCTGCACCGTTTCGTCGACCCGGTCGATGGCGAGGTGTACCTCTATACGCAGTTCGAGGTTCCCGACTCCCGCCGCGTGTTCGCGGTGTTCGAGCAGCCCGACCTCAAGGCGACGTTCCAGTTCACGATCACGGCCCCCGAGACCTGGGTCGTCGTGTCGAACTCGCCGTCGCCCGAGCCCGCCGGTCAGGGCGAGGGGGTCGCCACGTGGACCTTCGAGCCGACCCCGCGTATCTCCTCGTACATCACGGCCCTGATCGCCGGCCCCTACGAGTCGACCTTCTCGGAGCTCACGAGCGCCTCCGGCCGCGTGATCCCCCTCGGCGTGTTCGCGCGCAAGAGCCTCTGGGAGCACCTCGACGCCGACTACGTCTTCGAGAAGACCCGGCAGGGCTTCGCGTACTACGAGGAGAAGTTCGACTACCCGTACCCCTTCGCGAAGTACGACCAGCTGTTCGTCCCGGAGTTCAACGCCGGAGCCATGGAGAACGCGGGCGCGGTCACGTTCACCGAGACGTACGTCTTCCGCAGCAAGGTGACGGATGCGGTGAAGGAACGCCGCGTCGTCACGATCCTCCACGAGCTCGCCCACATGTGGTTCGGCGATCTCGTCACGATGAAGTGGTGGAACGACCTCTGGCTGAACGAGTCGTTCGCCGAGTGGGCCTCGACGATCGCGACAGCCGAGGCCACGGAGTGGACCGAGGCCTGGACGACCTTCAACGCCATGGAGAAGACCTGGGCCTACCGCCAGGACCAGCTTCCCTCCACCCACCCCGTGGTCGCGGAGATCAACGACCTCGAAGACGTGCAGGTGAACTTCGACGGCATCACCTACGCCAAGGGTGGCTCCGTGCTGAAGCAGCTGGCGGCGTGGGTCGGCATCGAGCAGTTCTTCGCCGGCGTCGCCGCCTACTTCGCCAAGCACGAGTGGTCGAACACCGAGCTCGGCGACCTGCTGACCGAGCTCGAGGCGACGAGTGGCCGCGAGCTCGGCGCGTGGTCGCGAAAGTGGCTCGAGACCGCCGGCGTGAACACGCTCTCCCCCCTGCTGGAGGAGTCGACCGACGGCACGCTCTCGCGTTTCGCGATCGTGCAGACGGCCCCGGCCGACTACCCCACCATCCGCCCGCACCGCCTCGCGGTCGGCTTCTACTCGCTGAAGGGCGGCTCGCTGCAGCGCGTGCACCGCATCGAGCTCGACGTCGACGGCGAC
This sequence comes from Microbacterium sp. Gd 4-13, assembly GCF_003095395.1. GTDB lineage: Bacteria > Actinomycetota > Actinomycetes > Actinomycetales > Microbacteriaceae > Microbacterium. The sequence continues at coordinate 591,713 of NZ_QEIJ01000001.1, read as the reverse complement.
CGCACCGACGTGCCCGAGCTCGTCGGCGTCCGGCGCCCCGACCTCGTGCTCCTCAACGACGAAGACCTCGCGTACGCGAAGATCCGTCTCGACGAGCGGTCGCTGGCAACGGCCATCGCGCATCTGAAGGACATCAGCGACCCGCTGGCCCGCTCCATCGTGTGGGGAGCAGCCTGGGACCAGACGCGCGACGCCGAAGCATCCGCCACCGACTACGTCGACCTCGTGCTGCGCAACATCGGCTCCGAGACGGAGTCGACGACCGTGCGCACGACGCTCGCCCAGCTGCAGCTCGCAGCGAATTCCTACGTCTCACCCGAGAAGCGCGACGAGACCCGGGCCAAGGTCGCTGACGCGATGTGGGAGCTGGCACGAGCCGCAGCCCCCGAGAGCGACAGCCAGCTGCAGTTCGTCACCGCCTTCGCCTCCGCCGCCGCCACCGACGCGCAGTGGGCCCGGGTGCGCGCGCTCCGCGACGGCGACACGACGCTCGACGGTCTCACCGTCGACACCGACCTGTCATGGCAGCTGCTGGTCTCGCTCGCCGCCGGCGGTGCCGTTGCGGCGAAGGACATCGACGACGCCCTCGCCGCCGACAACACGGCGAAAGGCGGCGAGTTCGCGGCGCAGGCGAAGGCCGCACTCCCGACGGTCGAGGCGAAGCGGGCCGCGTGGGACTCCCTCGTGGTCAAGGACGACGCCCCGAACACGATCGTGCGCGCGGCGGCAGCCGGACTCGTACACCCCGCCGGCGTGAGGGTGCTGCGTGACTTCGTCACGCCGTACTTCGACATGCTGCTGCCGATCTGGAACTCGCGCAGCTACCAGATCGCGCAGTACCTCATCGTCGGGCTCTACCCGGCGGCTCTCGCCGATACCGCGCTGCGCGACGCGACGCGCGCATGGCTGGCCGAGAACGCCTCGGCGCCCGCAGCGCTGCGTCGTCTCGTGAACGAGAACCTCGCCGGCGTCGAGCGCGCCCTGTCGGTGCAGGAGCGCGACGCCGAGTAGCACACGGACCCACTCGAACGCCTCGGAGCCCAGCCGGCTCCGAGGCGTTCGTCGTTAACATGGGAGGGATGCCCTCCTTCCACGCCGCGCCCTCCCCGGAACCCACCGACCCGCCCAACCCCGGCGTGGTCCTCACCCCCGAGTTCTGGCAAGCGGTACTGGACTGGCTGCGGGCAGCCGGCATGAACCTGCTCGGCGTCGCCGGCATCATCGTCGTGGCTCTCGCGGTGTCGTGGCTTCTTCGCTCGGTCATCCGTCGAGTGGTCGGCCGCGTGGTCTCCGGCGCGAAGAACAAAGCGAACGTCGACGACACGCAGGCACTGGAGCGATCGCCGCTCGCGGCCGTGCGGCTCGTCCAGCGCACGCGCACGCTCGGCACGATCCTGCAGAACATCCTCAGCGTCATCATCGTCGTCGTCGCGCTCGTGCTCATCGTCGGTGTCGTCGCCCCCGACGTGCTCGCCTCGCTGACGCTGCTGACCGCCGCCGTGGGTGCGGGTCTCGGCTTCGGCGCGCAGAACATCGTGAAGGACGTCCTCAACGGCATCTTCATCGTGGCGGAAGACCAGATCGGCATCGGAGACGTGGTCGACCTCGGGCTCGCCACCGGCGTCGTCGAGTACGTGAGCGTGCGCGTCAGCCACGTCCGTGACGTGAACGGCACGCTGTGGTACGTCCGCAACGGCGAGATCCTGCGCATCGGCAACATGTCGCAGGGGTGGTCGAGGGTCATCATCGACCTCGCGGTGCCGGCCAACGCCGACATCCCGGAGGTCGAGGCAGCCATGCTCGCCGCGGCGAAATCGCTCACCGACGAGCCGAAGTGGCGCTCCCGCATCATCGAGCAGCCCGAGGTCTGGGGTCTCGAGTCGGTTTCCGGCGACGCGCTCGTCATCCGCCTCGTCATGAAGACCCGCGCCAACGCGAAGGACGACGTCGCCCGGGAGCTGCGGATGCGGTTGAAGAACGCGATCGACGAACTGGGTCTCACCCTTCCTCAGCTGAACTCGATCACCCTCAGCGGACTCGAGGGCGCGCAGCGGGTGCGCGGGGCGAATCCTCCCCGCACCCGGCCCAACCCGGTGACCGTCGAGCATCGGCCGGTGTGGAAACCGCGCAAGCGATCGAAGACGAACGACCAGGGCCGCGAAGCCCGCGAGCAGAAGACACCCCCCGCCACCAAGGCGAAACCCGATACCGGCGAGGAAGACCAGTGACCGAGCAGACGAGCTTCTACGACGAGATCGGCGGGATGCCCACGTTCCGGCGACTCGTCGACACGTTCTACCGGGGAGTGGCGGGTGACGAGGTGCTCAAGCCCATGTACCCCGAAGAGGACCTCGGTCCTGCCGCCGAGCGATTGACACTCTTTCTCGCGCAGTACTGGGGCGGCCCCACCACCTACAGCGAGCAGCGCGGTCACCCGCGGCTGCGGATGCGGCACCAGCCGTTCCACGTGAACCCCGACGCCCGCGACCGGTGGCTCTCTCACATGCGCGCTGCCGTCGACGAACTGGAGCTCTCCCCCCTGCACGAGGCCACGCTGTGGGATTATCTGCAGAGGGCGGCACTGGCGATGGTGAACACCTTCGAGCCGACCGGCATCGGAACCCCTTCCGACGGGCGTTCGGCCCCGGGGCTGCCCGTCTCGAGCCGGAGCGACAGCGCCGACTGACATCGCACGACGACGAAGGAGTCGCCATGTCCGCTCGCATCTACGACACCGACGTGCTCGTCGTCGGGTGGGGGTTGGCCGGGCTGGTGGCGACGCGCGAGGCGCTCCTTGCGAACAAGCGCGTGGTGATCGTCGACCAGGAGCCCCGCACGAACCTCGGGGGCCAGGCGTGGTGGTCGTTCGGCGGCCTCTTCCTCGTCGACTCTCCGGAGCAACGCCGTCTCGGTGTGAAGGACTCGCTCGACCTCGCGCGGCAGGACTGGTTCGGCAACGCCGGCTTCGATCGTGCGGAAGATGCGTGGCCCCGCCGGTGGGCCGAGGAGTATCTGCACTTCGCCGCCGGTGAGAAGCGCTCCTGGTTGCGCGGGCTCGGCCTGGGCTTGTTCCCCGTGGTGGGATGGGCCGAGCGCGGCGGATACGGCGCGATCGGCCCGGGCAACTCGGTGCCTCGGTTCCACATCGCGTGGGGAACCGGTCCGGGCGTGCTCGCTCCGTTCCTGCGCGCGGCCGATGAGGCCGAGTCGGACGGGCGCCTCCTGGTGCTCCCCCGACACCGCGTCTCGGAGCTGGCGGTCCATGACGGCGTGGTCACGGGCGCGGTGGGCGATGTCCTGGCACCGAGCCTCGCCGAACGGGGCGCCGCCACGAACCGCGACGTGATCGACCGCTTCGACGTGCGTGCGCGTGCCACGATCGTCTCGTCCGGCGGAATCGGGGGCAATCACGACCTCGTGCGGGCGATGTGGCCCGAACGCCTGGGTACCGCGCCCGCCACGATGCTCTCGGGGGTGCCCGCCTACGTCGACGGCTCCATGCTCCCCGTGGCCGAAGCCGCCGGAGGGCACGTGATCAACGCCGACCGGATGTGGCACTACGTCGAAGGCATCCAGAACTGGTCGTCGATCTGGCCCGATCACGGCATCCGCATCCTGCCCGGGCCGTCCTCGCTCTGGCTGGACGCGACGGGACGGCGGCTTCCCGTGCCCCTCTTCCCCGGCTTCGACACCCTCGGCACACTGGCTCATCTGCGCAGTACCGGTCACGACCACTCCTGGTTCGTCTTGTCCTCGCGCATCGTCGAGAAGGAGTTCACCCTCTCCGGCAGCGAGCAGAACCCCGACCTCACGGGCAAGGACGTGCCGCTCCTGGTGCGCTCGCGTCTCGGAAAGGGCGCGTCCGCGCCCGTGCAAGCGTTCCTCGACAACGGCGCGGACTTCGTCGTGCGCGACAACCTCGACGACCTCCTCGCCGGTATGCGGGCGCTCCCCGGCGGCGATCTGCTCGACGTCGAGCGCGTCCGGGCGGAGGTCGAAGCGCGCGACCGTGAGATCGTGAACGACGTCACCAAGGACGCGCAGATCGCGATGCTGCGCTCCGCGCGCGCCTTTCGCGGCGACCGTTTGGTCCGCACGGCCGCACCCCACCGCATCCTCGATGCCGCAGCGGGGCCTCTCATCGCCGTGAAGCTCCACGTGCTCACCAGGAAGTCGCTCGGCGGGCTCCAGACGGATCTACAGGGACGGGTCCTCGACGCCGGGGGTCACCCGGTGCCGGGTTTGTTCGCCGCCGGTGAGGCCAGCGGCTTCGGGGGCGGCGGCATGCACGGCTACCGGGCCCTCGAGGGCACGTTCCTCGGCGGTTGCCTCTTCTCGGGGCGCATCGCCGGACGCGCGGCGGCGGCGGTCTAACCCGCGGCGCCCGTGGAACGCACGGCCGTGAGCCCGTTGCGGACGGTGGTCCTCACCAGCACATGCCCCCGTCGCAGCGAAAGCCGACGCCACGGGCCGGCTTCGCGCACCTGGGCCTGCTCCTCGCCCGAGATGAACCCGAGAGCGAACGCCGCGAAGGCGGCGCCCAGTGGCAGACCGTCGAGGAGGGGCTCGGCCGCACCCCATACGCCCGCCCGGACGCTCTGCACGATCTCCTCGCCCGCATCGCGCGGGACGGTCTGCGCGACGCTGGCGATACCCGCCTGCGCACGCGAGGCGAGAACGGATGCGGCGACCTCGCCGACGGGTCGCCATCCCGCGCGCGGCGGCGAGATCCCGGCCCACGTCGCCGTCACGGCGGAATCGGGCAGGACGACCTGCGACGCATCGTCGGAAGCGACCGCGAGAGCGCTGCCGGGCAGCACGAGATCGCAGACGAGCTCAGGATCGATCGCGGTGGCGCGCAAGCCGAGCACCGTCGGGGTGGCGTCGAGCAGGTCGCGCGGCGCGAGCGGGGCGGACGTCATCACGAGAGTCCCCTCTGCGGCGCGCAGCCGCACGGCGCCGTCGCCAAGCTGAGCGGCGCGGGAGGCGAACGTCACGACGTCGGCGGCGCCCTGCGGATCGGGGAACACGAGGCGAGCGGACACCCGCCCTAAACTACCAAGTGGCGGGCGGATGCTCGTCGGAACGGGAGAATCACGTGCCTCACGCCCTCGATCCCGTCGCCTCGCTGCTCGCGGTGCTCGATCTCCGCGACGTGGGCGCGCGCACGACAGAGGACATCTTCACGGGTGTCTCGCAAGCGATGCCGGGCGGGCGCGTCTACGGCGGACAGGTGCTCGCTCAGTCGGTCGTCGCTGCATCCCGCACCCTCCCGGCCGAGCGCGCGCCGCACTCCATGCACGGGTACTTCCTCCGGCCGGGCGACGCCAGCGCCGACATTACGTTCTCGGTCGATCGCATCCATGACGGGCGCTCGTTCTCGACGCGGCGCACCCAGGCCTATCAGTCGGGCGTGCCGATCTTCTCGATGATCGCGTCGTTCCAGGACGCGGATCCCGGCCTCGAGCATCAGGCGCCCATGCCCGACGGGTACCCCGACCCCGATGAGCTGCCCGACATCGAGAGCGAGATCGTTCGCGCGCACCCGCACTCCGGGCGGATCTTCCGCGAACGCCCCATAGACGTTCGACACGTGCCGTCACCCATCTACGTCGAGGTCGACGAGCCCGTGGCCCGGCAGGCGGTGTGGATGCGCGTGAAACGCACTCTGCCCGACGACGCGGGAATCCACCGCGCAGCCCTCGCGTACATGAGCGACATGACCATTCAGGAGTCGATCATGCGCGCGCACGGCATCGCGTGGACGACCCCCGGGCTCAAAGTTGCGAGCCTCGATCACGCCTTGTGGTGGCACCGCCCCGCACGTGTCGACGAGTGGCTGCTCTACGTTCAAGAGTCGCCCAGCGCCCGAGGCGGCCGCGGGCTGTCGAACGGGCGGATCTACTCGCGGGACGGCTCGCTCGTCGCCAGCATCGCGCAAGAGGTCATGGTGCGGGTGCGTCAGGACGCGGAGCCCCGCCGGTAGTCGATGGGCGCTGCGATGAACGGCGCCCACGCTGCGCGCTCCAGCTCGCTCCAACGGGTCGGCCGGCCGCTCGCGGTGTCGACGATCACCACGACCGCCGTCGCGCGAGCGTAGATCACCGGGGTCTCGTCACCCAGGGGGCTGTAGACCTCGAAGCAGATGTCGGCGCTCGATCCGCCCATGCGCCCGATCCACATCTGCACGTCGAGCGGTCGCTGTCCGTAGGGGACGGGCCGGTAGTACTCGATCTCCTGGCGCGCGATGAGCGTTGCACGCGACCCGCCGCTCTCGAGCACGTCCATCTCGAAGACCGCGGTGGGAAGAGGATCGGCCTCGCCGTCGCCCTTCCAGAACGCCCGGAGCCGAGCCTCCTCGAGCAGCTTCAGCATCGAGGTGTTGTTGACGTGCCCGAGCGCGTCGAGGTCGCCCCATCGCAGATGGATGGGCACGTGGATGCGGGGGCGCGCAGCATCCGGTTCGATGGCGCTCCCCCGCTCCGAGGACGTCTCAGTCACGCGTGAGCTTGCGGTACGACGAGCGGCTGGGGTTGGCGGCGTCCGGACCGAGCCGCTCGACCTTGTTCGCCTCGTACGCCTCGAAGTTGCCCTCGAACCAGTACCACTGATCGGGGTTCTCGTCGGTTCCCTCGTACGCGAGGATGTGCGTCGCGATGCGGTCGAGGAACCACCGGTCGTGGGTGATGACCACGGCGCAGCCGGGGAATTCGAGCAGCGCGTTCTCGAGCGAGCTCAGCGTCTCGACGTCGAGGTCGTTCGTCGGCTCGTCGAGGAGGAGGAGGTTGCCGCCCTCCTTGAGGGTGAGCGCCAGGTTGAGACGGTTGCGCTCTCCACCGGAGAGCACGCCCGCCTTCTTCTGCTGGTCGGGTCCTTTGAAGCCGAACTTCGACACGTAGGCGCGCGAGGGGATCTCGACCTTGCCGATCGTGATGATGTCGAGTCCGTCGGACACGACCTCCCACAGGGTCTTCTGGGGGTCGATGTTCGACCGGTTCTGATCGACGTAGCTGATCTTGACGGTTTCGCCGATCTTGACCTCGCCACCGTCGACGGGCTCGAGCCCCACGATGGTCTTGAAGAGCGTCGTCTTTCCGACACCGTTCGGACCGATCACGCCCACGATTCCGTTGGGCGGCAGGCTGAAGCTCAGGTTCGAGATGAGCGAGCGCCCGTCGAAGCCCTTCTGCAGCTTCTTCGCCTCGATCACGATGCTGCCCAGGCGCGGGCCCGGCGGGATCTGGATCTCGTCGAAGTCGAGCTTGCGCGTGCGGTCGGCCTCGGCGGCCATCTCCTCGTAGCGTGCGAGTCGAGCCTTCGACTTGACCTGGCGGCCCTTGGCGTTGGAGCGCACCCACTCGAGCTCCTCGGAGAGGCGCTTGGCGAGCTTGGCGTCCTTCTTGCCCTGCACCTCGAGGCGCTGGCCCTTCTTCTCGAGATAGGTCGAGTAGTTGCCCTCGTATCCGATGAGGCGACCGCGGTCGACCTCGGCGATCCACTCCGCGACGTTGTCGAGGAAGTACCGGTCGTGCGTGATGGCGATGACGGCGCCGGCATACTTCTGCAGGTGCTGCTCGAGCCACTGCACGCTCTCGGCATCCAGGTGGTTGGTGGGCTCGTCCAGCAGCAGCAGGTCGGGCTTCTGGAGGAGCAGCTTGGTGAGCGCGACGCGTCGCTTCTCACCACCGGAGAGGTTGGCGATCGCCGCATCGCTGGGCGGGGTGCGCAGCGCCGACATGGCCTGCTCGAGCTGTGAGTCGAGATCCCACGCGTCGGCGGCGTCGATCTCTTCCTGCAGGGTGCCCATCTCGGCGAGGAGTGCGTCGAAGTCGGCGTCGGGGTCGGACATCAGCGCCGAGATCTCATTGAAGCGGTCGACCTTCGCCTTGATGGCGATGCCCTCCTGGATGTTCTCCAGAACGGTCTTGGTCTCGTCGAGTTCGGGCTCCTGCATCAGGATGCCGACCGAGAAGCCCGGACTGAGCTTCGCCTCGCCGTTGGATGGCGTGTCCATCCCCGCCATGATCTTCAGGATCGTCGACTTCCCGGCACCGTTCGGACCGACCATTCCGATCTTCGCGCCGGGGAGGAACGACATCGTGACGTCGTCGAGGATCAATTTGTCGCCCACGGCTTTTCGCGCGCGGACCATCTGATAGATGTACTCAGCCATATCGTTCCCAGTCTAGGGGCGCGAGCCGGGCCGTCCGAGGCGCGGGGTCACCAATCGATCGGGCGGGTGTTGCCAACGAGGCACCGACCGGCCGCGAGTCCCGGCATGACCACGGCCACGGGCTGTCCTGTCGAGGGGCCGACCTGCCCGATCAGGCACTCGTCTCCCCACCGCACCGAGAACTGCATGCTCTCTGCCGCATTGCCGACCGTCGACTGGTTCTCGGTCACCTGCATGGCCGCCTTGTCGAACCCCGCGGCGACCAGGGCATCGACGTATGCACGCCCGGTGTCGGGTCCGGCAGCGACCGACTGCACGATCTGCGCGAAATACGGGAGGTTCGCCGAAGCATCGCCGTCCGGAACGAGAGTCGGCGCCTCGGCCGTGGGCGGCGCCTCGGCCGTCGGGGTGAGCGAGACCGTCGCGGTCGGCGCGGGCTCGGACGTATCGGTGCACCCGACCAGAGCGGTCGCCGCGGCGACGGCGAGCACGACGAGGCCGGCACGGCGGGAGGCGGTGGATCCGATCACGCTGCGAGTCTACGGGCGCACCTCAGAATGGAGTGTCGGCGAGCTCGGCCTCGGGCGCGAGGTCAACCGTCGCGGCCGGAATGCCCCACCCGCCGGCGTCGGTCGCGGCGACCGGCGAGGCTCCCACGGCGACGGGCGCGGGCCCCGACGACTCCGCGACGGCCCCGACCTCAGGGCCCGACGCTCCGGGCTCGACGGCGGCGCGGTTCTTGTGGAAGGTCGTGCGCCCCCGGAGCAGATCGTGCCCGACGGCGTCCGCCTCGACCTCGACGGCGAGACCGCGCTTGGTGCCGTTGTCCCACTCGCGCAGACGCAGGCGGCCCGTGACGATCACGCGATCCCCCTTGTGGAGCGAAGCGTAGGCGTTCTCGCCGAGCGCGCGGTACGCCGACACCTGGTACCAGTTCGTGTACACATCGACCCATCGCTCGGTCGACTTGTCGAACCGGCGGTGCGTGGACCCGACGCGGAAATTGGTGACGGACACGCCGCCTCCGAGAATTCGTTGTTCCGGCTCTGCAGCGAGATTGCCCGTGAACGTGATGGTGTCGGTCATTTCGGTTCCTTTCCGTCGGGGATGCTCCGGCACCCGAGTGCCCGTCGGGCGCCGGAGCGCATCCAGCTTCGCCGTGGGGCCGACGCGGGGCGGCGCACGATGTGCTTCTGGGGATGACCACGCCGCCGTCACCCGGTGGGGAGGAGCCGATCGGCGAACCGCTGGCCCCGGGGCGCGATGTCGGAGGTCGGACATATCTTCGAACTCGGACGGAGGAACGATCATGCAGATTCTGGAGCGAGACACCCCGACATTCGACCTCCCACCGTGGGTGCGCCTCACCCGCGCGGCGCCGACGCTGTGGCGAGTGGCAGACGCTGACGGAAGACCGCTCGGCCATGTGCGTGCCATAGCGAGCGGCGACGAGTGGAGCTTCCGGGCGGAGCGCTACCACGGCGGCACGCGTTCGTTCCGCTCGCTCGGCGAATTCTGGGCCGTCTCCGACGCGTTCGACTGCCTCCGCTATCAGCGGTGACGTTCAGACCACGGCGTCGAAGCTGTCGACGAGCGCGCGAGGCGCACCGTCGTGCACGGTCGGCCAGACCTGCTCCAGGATCGACACGGCGCTGACGAGGCTTGCCGCCGGGGCCGTGAAGGGCACGCGCAGGTGGCGGTCGTAGCCGCCCTCGACCGCGAAACGTGAACCGGCCGAGAGGTACAACCCCCGCGCTCGCGCGGCCATGACCAGCCCGGAACTCAGCGGGGCATCCAGTTCGACCCACAGCGAGACTCCTCCATCGGCGGCGGGCACCCGCCACTGAGGAAGCCGATCGCGCAGCGCCGCTGAGACGGCATCGCGCCCCTGTCGCAACAGGTGGGCGCGTTGATGGGCGATCTCGTCGAGACGCGGCAGGAGCGCCTCCGCGACCGCCTGTTCGATCTCCGGCGTGCCGAGGTCGTGCACCGCCCGCGCCGAAACCAGGCGACGAATGAGCTCCACCTCCGCGCGGATCCAACCGATCCGCAGGCCACCCCACACCGTCTTGCCGAGCGACCCGAGGCGGATCAGGTCCTCCCCCCGACCGAACGGCTCCGGCTCGACCGCTCGGTCGATGTTGAGATCCGACGTGGTCTCGTCGACGACGACGAGCGTGCCCGAACGGTCGGCGGCGGCAGCGATGATCGCACGCTCCTGCGCCGTCATCGTGCGACCCGTCGGATTCTGGAAATCGGGCATCAGGTAGGCGAGCACCGGGAGGGTTCGCGCGAACGCCTGCTCGGCGCGATCGAGGTCCCATCCATCCGACGTCGTCACCGGAACGCCGACCATGCGAGCGCCGGCTCGGCGGAAGGCGTCGGCCGCGTGGGGGTAGGTGGGCGTCTCGATGAGCACTCTGTCGGCGCGGCCCAGCAGCACCGACGCGATGAGGTGGATCGCGCTCTGCGCCCCTGTCGTGATCATCACCTCGTCGGGCGACGTCGGAATCCCCCGAGCCGTGTAGCGGGCGGCGATGGCATCTCGCAGACCGGGGCGGCCGACGATGTCGTAGCCGACCGTGGAGACGAGCGTCGCAGCGCCGGCGGCCACCTCGGTGATGACGCCGGCGAGTCCCGGCCACGCCGGTGGACTCGCCTGCTGAAGGTCGATCGTCTCATCGCCGGTGGCGCGATGCCCCGGATCCGTGCGCCGCAGCGGCAGAGTGATGCTGCCGGAGCCGCGAACGCTCTCGATGTGCCCGGTGTCGCGCAGGCTCCGGTACGCGGCCGCCACGGTCGTGCGGCTCAGGCGCAGCTCGGCGGAGAGTTCGCGCTCTGCCGGAAGCGCCGTGCGCGGTGCGATCCGATTGTCGAGGCACAGGAGTCGGATGCCATCCGCCAGGGCCTCGTACACCGGCTCCTTCGACCGCCACCCTCCCAGAGAGGCAGCGAGGGAGCGGGCCGATATCCGTGAGTCCATGAATCCACATTACCGGGATTGGACTGTTCAGTGTGATCCAATTGCCTGATTGGATATTCGCATGGCTCGACGCATCCTCCAACTCCTCATCGGCCTGGTGCTGTACGGCGCAGGATGCGCCCTGACCGTCCGCGCCGGGTGGGGTGTCGACCCGTGGACCGTCTTCGCCGAGGGCATCTCGATCCACACCGGCATCGGCATCGGCTGGGTGACGAACATCCTCGGCGGGCTCGTGCTCCTCGTCTGGATCCCGCTCCGACAGAAGCCCGGAATCGGCACCATCGCGAATGTCGCGCTCGTGGGCACCTCTCTGCAAGCGACACTCGCGCTCGTACCTGCCGCACCGGACCTCTGGGCGGGCGGCGCGATGCTGGCCGGCGGGATTCTGCTGGTCGCGTTCGCCTCCGGCCTCTACCTGGGAGCCGCTTTCGGCCCGGGACCGCGAGACGGCCTCATGACCGGCCTGCACCGCCGTCTCGGGTGGCCGATCTGGGTGTGCCGACTCCTCGTCGAGAGCACAGTGCTCATCGCCGGCTGGCTGCTGGGCGGGACCGTCGGCGTGGGCACCGTGGTCTTCGCGATCTGCATCGGTCCGCTCGTGCACCACGCGCTGCCGCTGTTGGACGTGAAAGAACGGCGCCGGGTCCGGGTCGACGCCTGACCGCCCGGCACTCCTGTCTTAGTGCTCGCGGAACTCGGGGCGCTCAGACCCCGGCTTCAGATGCGCGGTGAGGGCGGATTTGGCGATCTCCATGGTCGGGTACCGCCCGAGTTCCTCGTCCGCACCCGCCATCTGGACGACGTACGACTCGTCGTCGGTCTGAATCTTGCCCACGGCACCCGCCGGCCCATAGGCCACCCACAGCCTGCGCGTCTTCGCTTCGGTCATCATCGACTCCTTACGCCTGTCGTTCCGACGCTACGCCTGGCGCGGAGCGTGCGCCAGTGCGTGCCGGTGCGACCCCCGGTACTCTGGTCGTCGGCCCCCAGTAGCTCAGTGGATAGAGCAACGGCCTTCTAATCCGTTTGTCGCACGTTCGAATCGTGCCTGGGGGACTCCACATCCTGTGTCGACGGCCGTCATTAGACTGAGGCGCATGGTGGCTGCCTCCGAGAACGATCGACTTGTCTGGATCGACTGCGAGATGACGGGACTCGATCTCGACGTCGACGAACTCGTCGAGATCGCCGTCGTCGTCACGGATTTCGATCTCCGCATCCTCGACCCCGGATTCTCCATCGTCATCAAACCCGACGATTCGGCCCTGGCGTCGATGAGCGAGTTCGTCACCGACATGCACCGCTCCTCCGGACTGCTCGAAGAGATCCCCCACGGCGTGAGCCTCGCCGACGCCGAGTTCCAAGCGTTGGAGTACATTCAGCGGTTCGCACCGGTCGAGGGCAAGGCGCCGCTGGCGGGCAACACGATCGGCACCGACCGCATGTTCCTCGCGAAGTACATGCCCCGCGTCGATCGCTGGCTGCACTACCGCAACATCGACGTCTCGAGCGTGAAAGAGCTCTCCCGCCGGTGGTTCCCGCGCGCATACTTCCACGCCCCGGCGAAAGACGGCGGGCACCGCGCGCTGGCCGACATCCGTGAATCGATCCGCGAACTCGCCTATTACCGCCAGGCGGTGTTCGTGCCCGAGCCCGGGCCCACCAGCGATGCGGCGAAGGCAGCCGCGGCCTCCACCGTGTCGTCTTTCACGGCAGGAGTGTGAGAGAATCGTTGGGTTGCCCGCGCGAGCGGGAGACATGGTGGGTATAGCTCAGTTGGTAGAGCGCGGCCTTGTGGTGGCCGATGTCGCGGGTTCGAGCCCCGTTACTCACCCCAATGCTTGATCTGAGTTCCGACGCGTTCGAGAGACTCGTCGTGGACGAGCTCGATCGACTCCCCGACGAGATGATCGACGGTCTCGACAATGTCGTCTTCGTCGTCGAAGACAGAGCGGAAGACGGCAGTCTCGACCTCCTCGGCCTCTACGACGGCTGGGCGTTGACCGAGCGGGAACGCTACGGCGTCGGCGAACTCCCCGATCGGATCATCCTCTACCGCGAGGCCCATCTCGCCGTATGCGACGACGAAGAAGAACTGCGCGACGAGGTGCACACGACGCTGGTACACGAGATTGCGCATTTCTACGGCATCGACGACGAGCGCCTGCATGAGTTGGGATGGGCATGATGGTCTCACTCACGCTTGTCGACGCCCAAGAGCACCTCGACACGGATCGGCTCGGCGACGACGCCTGGCAGACCGTGGTCTGGAACGACCCGGTGAACCTCATGAGCTACGTGGCACATGTCTTCCGGGAGTACTTCGGCTTCGACGCCGAGACGGCATCCCGTCTGATGCTCGCGGTGCACCACGAAGGGCACGCGGTCGTCGCCCACGGACCGCGCGAACAGATGGAACTGCATACCCAAGCCATGCACGACTACGGCCTGTGGGCGACCGTGCGAAATGGAGCATCGTCATGACCGACAAGATCGTCGTCCTCGAGATCTCGGCCATCGAGGCCGTGCACCTCTCGGGAATGGTGAGGCAGTTCGTCGAACTGCTCGAAGCGACGTCCGTCGAGGGCGCCACTCCCCCCGACCCCGCCGTCGCGCGCCTCCTCCCCGACGCCTATGCCGATGACGCCGCCGCCTCCGCCGAGTTCCGCAGGTTGACGGGTTCCGACCTGCTCGACCGACGTCAGCATGACGCCGACGTAGTGCTCGCGACGCTCTCGACCGGCGGGCCCGAGCTCGACATCGCGACGGCCGAAGAGTCTGAGCTGACGCGCGCCTTCGTGCTCACCCTCGACGACGAAGAAGCGGGGGCATGGATGCGTGTGCTCGCCGCCATACGCCTCGTGCTCGCATCGCGACTCGGAATCGAGACGGAAGACGACCACGACGAGGATGACCCCCGCTTCGGAATCTACGAGTGGCTGGGTTTCCGCCTCGACGGTCTCGTGCAGGCGCTAGAGGCCTCTCGCTGACTCACGGCACCGCCAGAACGAGCGTGGCGTGGCTGGTCGGGTCGTCCCGGACGATGTGCGCTTCCTCTTGCAGCGCCCAGCGATCCCAGTGCGGCTCATACGTCTCACCGTCGCGAGCGATGCCGCGTCGACGTCTCTGCGGCGCCGGAGACTCCAGCCACACTCTGACATCGCCCAGACGCGCCGTGGCCGGGGTGAGGAGTCCGGAGCCTTCCACGATCAGGGGGAGCGAGGGGTCGACGGCGTGTGCTTCGGCGCGGGCCTCCTCGACCCAATCCCACCGATGCCACACTCCGATCATTCCGCGCGCATGCGGCATGAGGATGGCCCCGCGTGCGTATTCGACGCCGGCCTCGAGCCCGTCCCATCCGGGGTAGAGGGAATCCAGCGCCACCGACTGAACCCGGCCCGGCACGGGCCATCTCTCGACGACACGCTGCGCGAGGGTGGTCTTACCCGCGCCGCTCTGCCCGTCTATCAGGATGACGGGGTTCGCGGCCTCGACCCCGATCACAGCATCGAGGATGCGCGCGACAGCCGTGTCGAGTGCGCGAGCGACCGGGTCGACGCTACTTCTTGAGTGCGCGGATGACACGGCTGAGCGCGCGTCCGACCACCCACACGAGCGGGATAGCGACGGCGGCGAAAGCGACGATGTTCGGTTCGAACCGCAGATCGTCACCGCGACGAATGTAGGCACCGAGCGGCAGGGAGTACCCGCCGCCACCGCCACCGCCGTTGCCGGACTCGTCAGAACCGCCCCCGAAGCCGGTCCAGGTGAGAGCCACCGGGATGAGGCGGACCCCGTCGACGTCCTGCTGCTCGCCGTAGGAGGACGTCACTCCGAAGGAGGCGGACTGCTCACCGAGCTCTAGTGCGATATTGGGCATGACCCCACCGTACCCGCCGGACTTCCGGGTTCCCAGGCCTTGACGGCGGCGAGACGGTCGGATCAGCGCTCGTGAGACGACGGGCGGGGATGCGACGGCAATGCCCCCGTGTCGCGCATCGGTCCGAGCAGAGCTGCCCTCGTGATGACGCCTTTGCCGAAGCGCGCGGTCGCGTCGTCGAGCGCACCCTCGACCCGGCGCCACTCCTCGTCGTCATCCCAGAGGGCGAAGCCCGACGTGGGGGCGCGGAGCTTCTCGGCACGAACTCCGACCAGCCGCACGGGCAGTGGGCGCTCGATGGCGTCGAAGAGTTCGATCGCCGCTTCGCCGATGCGCTGGCCTACGGCCGACGGCTCGGCGAGCGTGCGCGACCTGCTGAGCGTGGTGAAATCCGAAAAGCGCACTTTGATGGCGATCGTGGACGCCTCGACCCCGTGGCCGCGGAGCCGTGAACCCACCCGGTCGGCAAGACGACGCAGCTCGACGTGGAGAACCTCGGTCGAGGAGATGTCGTCGGAGAAGGTCTCTTCATGGCCGATGCTCTTCTCGACGCGGGTTGTGTCGACCTCGCGCACATCGATGCCTCGCGCGAGGTTCCAGATGCGTTCCCCCATGGCCGCGCCGAGGGCTCGATCGAGCACATGGCGAGGCGTGCCGAGCACGTCACCGACCGTGCGGATGCCTCGGGACTCGAGTGCCTCCGACGCCTTGGGGCCGACGCCCCAGAGCGCACGGACGGGTCGTGGCGCGAGGAACGCCGCCGTCTCGTGCTCGGCCACGATCAACAGCCCATCGGGTTTGCTGATGGTCGACGCCATCTTGGCCACGTGCTTCGTCGCCGCCGCGCCGATGCTGCACGTGAGACCGGTCTCGTCGCGCACGCGTTGACGGAGAGCGCGCGCGATCACGCCGGGACTCCCCCACAGACGACGCGCGCCGCGCACGTCGAGGAATGCCTCGTCGATCGAGAGGGGCTCCACCAGCGGGGTGACGTCGGAGAAGATCGACATCACCTGCTTCGACAGTGCGACGTAGCGGTCGAAGTGAGGACTGACCACTGTGGCCATCGGACACAGGCGCAGCGCCTGCCCCATCGACATCGCCGACCGCACGCCGTATCGACGTGCCTCGTACGACGCCGCCGACACCACGCCGCGACCCTCGGTGCCGCCGACGATGATGGGCTTGCCGCGCAACGACGGGTCGTCGAGCACCTCTACCGACGCGTAGAAGGCATCCATGTCGACGTGCAGGATTCCTGCGCCGGTGTCGTCCGCCGCATCCGACGAGACGAGGCGCCCCGATCCGTCAGCTCGACCCATGGCTCGATTCTCGCTCTCCCCACCGACATCGCGGCGAGGAGATCATCACTGGGCGGCGCGCTCGAGGATCAGTTCGCGCACGCGCGCCGCGTCGGCCTGACCCTTCATCGCCTTCATCACGGCACCGATGATCGCACCGGCGGCCTGCACCTTTCCGTCGCGGATCTTCGCCATGACATCCGGCTGAGACGCGAGCGCCTCGTCGATCGCGGCGATCAGGGCACCGTCGTCCGAGACCACCGCGAGCCCGCGCGCGTCGATGACCTCCTGCGGCGTGCCCTCCCCCGCGACGACGCCCTCCAGAACCTGGCGGGCGAGCTTGTCGGTGAGCGTTCCGGAGTCGATGAGCTTCTGCAGCGCGGCGACGTCGGCCGGAGCGATGAGATCGGATGCTTCGCGATCGGCGGCGTTGGCGATACGGCTGATCTCGCCGGTCCACCACTTGCGCGCCGATGCCGGGCTCGCGCCGGCAGCCACGGTCGCCTCCACCTCGGCGAGGAGACCGCCGTTGGCGACGTCCTGGAACTCGAGGTCGGTGAAGCCCCAATCGGCCTTCAACCGGCGACGACGCACCGCCGGCGGCTCGGGAAGCTGCGCGCGCAGCTCCTCGATCAGCTCGATCGAGGGCGCGACGGGAAGAAGGTCGGGCTCGGGGAAGTACCGGTAGTCGTCCGCATCGGACTTCGGCCGTCCCGGCGAGGTCGTCCCTGTGTCCTCGTGCCAGTGACGGGTCTCCTGAGTGATCGTGCCGCCCCCGGCGAGGATCGCCGCCTGCCGTTGGATCTCGTAGCGCACGGCGCGCTCGACCGAACGCATGGAGTTCACGTTCTTGGTCTCGGTGCGGGTTCCCAGCGGCGCCGGCGCCTCGCCCTCGGCGCTGCGCGGGCGGAGGGAGACGTTCGCGTCGCAGCGGAGGTTTCCGCGCTCCATTCGCGCCTCGGAGATGCCGAGCGACAGCACGATGTCGCGGATCGCCTGAACGTAGGCCTTGGCGATCTCGGGCGAACGGTGCTCGCCCCCGTAGATCGGCTTGGTGACGATCTCTACGAGCGGGACCCCCGCGCGGTTGTAGTCGACGAGGGAGTACTCCGCGCCCTGGATCCGCCCGGTCGCGCCGCCGACGTGCGTGAGCTTGCCGGCGTCCTCCTCCATGTGAGCGCGCTCGATCGGTACGCGAACCAGGGTGCCGTCCGCCAGCTCCACCTCGACCTCGCCCTCGAACGCGATCGGCTCGTCGTACTGCGAGATCTGGTAGTTCTTCCCGAGGTCGGGATAGAAGTAGTTCTTGCGCGCGAAACGGCTCGACGGGGCGATCGAGCATCCGAGCGCGAGGCCGAGACTGATCGAGTAGCGAACCGCTTCCGCGTTGACGTTGGGGAGCGCCCCCGGCAACCCCATGTCGACAGGAGCCACGAGGGTGTTCGCCGCGGCGCCGTGATTGGCCTCGTTGGCGGGGTTCGGCGCGCCCGAGAACATCTTCGTCGCGGTGTTCAACTCCACGTGGACCTCGAAACCCATCACGGGTTCGAAGCGCTCGAGCGCCTCATCGAAGTCCATCAATGCACTCTTGGCCATCACGCCACACCTTCCGTTGCCTGAGCCTGTCGAAGGACCGGCGCCCGGTCGAGCAGGGGGCCGCCCCAGGAGTCGACGAGCAGAGCTTCGAGCGCGGCGCCGACGCGGTAGAGGCGGGCGTCCTCACGAACCGGCGCGAGGAACTGGATGCCGACGGGCAGGCCGTCTTCCTCGGCGAGTCCGGAGGGGATCGAGATCCCCGGCACACCGGCGAGGTTCGCGGGAATCGTGGTCACGTCGTTCAAGTACATCTGCAGCGGGTCGTCGATCTTCTCGCCGATGCGGAACGCGGTGGTCGGCGCCGACGGAGTCGCGATGACGTCGACGGCCGAGAACGCGGCGGCGAAGTCCTGCTGGATCAGCGTCCGCACCTTCTGCGCGCTTCCGTAATAAGCGTCGTAGTAGCCGGCCGACAGGGCGTAGGTGCCCAGGATGATGCGGCGCTTCACCTCGTCGCCGAAGCCTGCTTCGCGCGTGGCGGCCATGACCTCTTCGACGGTCGCGCCTCCGGGAGGCGTCACGCGCAGGCCGAACCGCACGGAGTCGAACTTCGCGAGGTTGCTCGACGCCTCCGCCGGGAGAATGAGGTAGTAGGCCGCCACCCCGTACTCGAAGTGGGGAGCGCTGATCTCGACGATCTCGGCGCCCTGCGCTTCCATGGCCGCCAGCGACGCGCGGAAAGACGCGGAGACTCCGGCCTGGAACCCGCTGTCGGGCAGTTCCTTGACAACTCCGACCTTCAGACCGCGCAGCACGTCGCCCCGGGCGCCGTCCCTCGCCGCGTCCGCGAACGACGGCCAGGCGTCGGTCAGCGATGTCGAATCGTGCGGATCGTGCCCGCCGATCACGTCGTGCAGGAGGCCCGCGTCGAGCACCGTGCGAGTGACGGGGCCGACCTGGTCGAGGCTCGAGGCGAGCGCGATCGCTCCGTAGCGGCTGACGCCCCCGTAGGTCGGCTTCACGCCGACGGTGCCGGTGACGTGCGCGGGCTGACGGATCGAGCCTCCGGTGTCGGAACCGAGCGCGAGAGGGGCCTCGAAGGCGGCCACCGCGGCGGCTGAGCCCCCGCCGGAACCGCCCGGGATGCGGTCGAGGTCCCACGGGTTGCGCGTCGGCCCGTACGCCGAGTGCTCGGTGGATGACCCCATGGCGAACTCGTCCATGTTGGTCTTGCCGAGGGGAACGAGACCCGCGGCGCGCGAGCGCGCAACGACCGTCGCGTCGTAGGGCGACATGTACCCCTCGAGGATCTTCGAGCCGCTCGTGGAGGGCATGTCGGTGGTCACCAACACGTCCTTGATCGCAAGCGGCACGCCCGCGAGGGGGCCGAGCTCCTCGCCCGCGGCCCGTCGCCGATCGATGTCCTCGGCGACAGCGACCGCGTGGTCGCTGACGTGCAGGAAGGCGTGGACGTCGCCGTCGACGGCCGCGATGCGGTCGAGGTGCGCGCGCGTCGCCTCGACGCTCGACACCTCGCCGCGAGCAAGCGCCGACGCGAGGTCGGCGGCATTCAGACGAGTGAGGTCGCTCACTGTTCCTCCCCCAGGATCGCTGTCACGCGGAATCGGTCTTCGGTCGCATCGGGCGCGTTCTGCAGCACCTGCTCGCGACTCAGCTCCCCGCCAGGCACGTCGGCTCGGAAGACGTTCTCCAGCGCCACCGGGTGGCTCGTCGCGACGACGTCGGGAGTCGCGACTCGCGACACCTTCGCGATGTTGTCGACGATCGCGTCGAGCTGGCCGGTCAGGCGCTCGACCTCCTCGTCGTTCAGCTGGATCCGGGCGAGCACGCCGAGATGGCGCACGAGATCGGGGGTAATTTCAGACACTCCCCCAGTCTAGGTCTGCACGGCGACGCACCTCGGTGCCCGACGCATCGCTGGCTAGGCTGTGCGCGTGACGACCTACGACCCGCCGCGCCCCTGGATCGCCAGCTACGCGGAAGGGGTGCCGTCCGATCTCGAGGCCGTGTCGGGTTCGCTCGTCGACATCGTCGACGCCTCGGCGCGGGATTATCCCGATGCCCCCGCCCTGCAGTTCTTCGGCCGGGTGACCAGCTATCGCGACCTCGACGAGCAGATCGCCCGCGCCGCCGAGGGGCTGCGCGCTCTCGGAGTGAAGGCCGGCGATCCGGTTGCGATCGTGCTCCCGAACTGTCCGCAGCACATCGTGGCGTTCTACGCCGTCCTTCGACTCGGCGCTGTCGTCGTCGAGCACAACCCTCTCTACACGCCGCGGGAGCTGCGCAAGCAGTTCGAGGATCACGGTGCGAAGCACGCGATCGTCTGGAACAAGGTCGTGCGCACCGTCCAGGAGTTCCCCGCAGACCTGCGCGTGCATGCGCTGGTCTCGATCGACGTCACGCGGGCGATGCCCGCCGCCACGCGGTTGGCCCTGCGCCTCCCCATCGCGAAAGCCCGCGAGTCGCGTGCGGCCCTCACCGAGAGGGTGTCGGGCACCGTGCCGTGGGAGAAGGTGCTTGCTGGCCCCTCGCTCTCGCCCTCGCACCCTCGTCCTGCGACCGACGATCTCGCGATCATCCAGTACACGAGTGGAACGACCGGGGTACCCAAGGGCGCGTCCCTGACCCATCGCAACCTGCTCGCCAACGCCGCCCAGTCGCGGGCGTGGGTGCCGCAGATCGTTCGCGGCGAAGGGTGCGTCGTCTACGCCGTCCTGCCGATGTTCCACGCGTACGGCCTGACGCTCTGCCTGACCTTCGCCATGTCGATGGGCGCCCGGCTCGTCCTGTTCCCCCGCTTCGATCCCGACATGGTGCTCGCGGTGACGAAGAAGCATCCGGCGACGTTCCTTCCTCTCGTGCCGCCGATCGCCGACCGTCTGCTGAAGGCATCTCTCGAGAAGGGGGTTCCGCTCACCGGCACCGACATCGCCATCTCCGGCGCGATGGCGCTGCCGCACGACCTCGTCGTGCCCTTCGAGGCGGAGTCGGGCGGATTCCTGGTCGAGGGCTACGGCCTCAGCGAATGCTCGCCGGTGCTCATGGCGAACCCGGTCGCCGCGAACCGGGTGCCCGGCACCGTGGGCCTGCCGCTTCCCGGCACCGAGTGCCGCGTCGTCGACCCCGAGAACCCCACGGCGGACGTCGCCCCCGGGGCAGCGGGCGAGCTGCTGGTGCGGGGTCCGCAGGTCTTCGGCGGCTACTTCGGTCGCCCCGAAGAGACCGAGGCGGTCTTCGTCGACGGATGGTTCCGCACGGGCGACATCGTGACGATCGATGATGCGGGGTTCGTCCGTATCGTCGACCGCATCAAGGAGCTCATCATCACGGGTGGTTTCAACGTGGCTCCGACCGAGGTCGAGAACGTGCTCCGGCAGCATCCGTTGGTCGAGGACGTCGCAGTGGTCGGCCTTCCCGATGAGCACAGCGGTGAAGAAGTGGTCGCCGCGGTCGTGCTGGCACCCGGAGCAGCCCTGGACGAGGAGGCCATCCGCGCCTTCGCGCGTGGCATTCTCACGCCCTACAAAGTGCCGCGCCGGGTCGTCGTCGTCGACGACCTGCCGAAGTCGCTGATCGGCAAGGTGCTGCGCCGTCAGGTGCGTGATCGCCTTCTCGCGAGTGCGGCCGAGTAGCGGCATCCTCAGGCACGGAACGTGCCGGGTCTCGGCTGCAGCGAGCCCGCCAGCGAGTAACCGGGCTGACCTGGGAAGTGGCCTCCGTCATCGTCATAACTGAGTTGCAGGAGTCCGACAGACGCCTGGGCGGGGCGCTGGTAGAACCTGTTCGCCGCGAACGCGATCTCACCGGGGTTGGGCACCCGCTCGACGAGTACCCGTCGTCGCCCGTGTGAGAACTCCAGAAGTTGGCCCTCCGTGAGATCGCCCCCTTCCCGAACTCGTTCGGCGACATCGTTGAGCAATCGACACGAGTCGGCCGGGCCAAGACCGAAGACGAGCACTTCGGGATGACCGATTCCGAAGAGCCCCACGGTATAGGCGAACGAGGTGAGCTCATCGGACGGGGCGGCATCTGCCCTGGCGCCGTCGACGCCTGTGCCGCAGGCCGCGCAGCAGGCGTCGACGCCGACATAGACGATCTCGACGCCATACCTGCGGATCACATCAGCGGTACGACGGTCTTCTTGATCGAGCCACGCTCGGGTGGCTGAGTCGATGGTGGTCATCGGTGTTCCTCTCTCGATGCGACGAGAGTAGAACAAAGGTACGACACTCGGGCTCACCGATCAGTCGCCCGAGTCACCTCGCGGAGGGAGCGCGCTCGGGCCTTCGGTGACGAGCACATGGAACTGGGCCGCATCGATGATGCGCAGACCCAGTTCTTCGGCCTTGGCGAGCTTCGAGCCGGCACCGGGGCCCGCCGCGACGAAGTCGGTCTTCTTCGACACGCTCGAGGCGGCCTTGCCACCGGCCTGCAGGATCGCCTCCTGCGCTCCCTCGCGGCTGTAGCCCTCCAGGGAGCCGGTCGCGACGACCGTGACACCTTCGAGCACGCCCCCGACACCCGCCGCGGCGCCCGGACCGGGATGCCCGGGTGTGGCGAACCTCACGCCGGCGTCGCGCCATCGATCGACGATGTCCCGATGCCAGTCGACGGCGAACCAATCCACCAGCGAGTCGGCGATGATGCCGCCGACGCCTTCGACGGCCGCCAGCTCGTCGCGCGACGCCGAGCGGATGGCGTCGAGCGAGCCGAACCAGTGAGCGAGCGCGCGGGCGGCGACGGGGCCCACGTGGCGGATGTTCAGGGACACCAGGAGCCGCCACAGGTCTTTGGTCTTGGCCTTCTCGAGCTCGGCGATGAGCTTGATCGCCTGCTCCGACGGCAGCACCTCTCGATGATCCTTGCGGATTCCGGCTCGTCGGCGCTCGGCGGCGTCGAGCAGTTCGGCGCCGGGCGGGTAGGTCGCAGGCCCGAGTTTCTGGAACGGAGTGCGCCGTACGTACTCGCCGGTGACCTCATCAATCCGGGGTTGCCCCGTCTCGGAGTCGCGGACGACGACCTGGATCGGCACGAGCTCTTCGAGGGTGAGATCGAACAGACCCGCCTCGGTGTCGAGAGGCGGATGCTCGGGAACCTCCGGCTGGGTGAGCGCCGCCGCGGTCACTTCGCCGAGCGCTTCGATGTCGAGAGCGCCCCGCGAGCCGATGTGTTCGACGCGACCGCGCACCTGCGCGGGACACGACCGCGCGTTGGGGCAGCGCAGGTCGATGTCGCCCTCCTTGGCCGGTGCGAGCGGTGTGCCGCACTCGGGGCACCGCTCGGGCATTACGAAAGCACGCTCGGTTCCGTCGCGCAATTCGGCGACCGGACCGAGCACCTCGGGAATCACATCGCCCGCTTTGCGTAGCACGACCGTGTCGCCGATCAGCACGCCCTTCGCCTTCACGACGTCTTGGTTGTGCAGCGTGGCCTGCCTCACGACGGAGCCGGCGACGCGCACCGGCGCCATCACCGCGAACGGCGTCGCTCGCCCGGTGCGCCCGACCGACACCACGATGTCGAGGAGCTTCGTGTTGACCTGCTCGGGCGGGTACTTGTAGGCGATCGCCCATCGCGGCGCGCGGCTGGTCGCTCCCAGCTCGTCGTGGAGATCGAGTTCATCGACCTTGACGACGATGCCGTCGAGCTCGTGCTCGACGTCGTGACGGTGCTCGCCGTAATGGGTGACGTAGCCGAGCACGCCGTCGACGTCGTCGAACGTGCGGTAGTAGGGGCTGGTCGGCAGCCCCCAGGAGGCGAGGAGCTCGTAGACCTCGCTCTGCGACGCCACCGGCGGGTGCGGCCAGGCACCGATGCCGTGAACCAGGAGGCGCAGCGAATCAAGACGCGCCTGCCCTGCCTCGAGTTCGAGGCCGTCTTTCTTCTCGAGCTGCTGCCGCAGACCGCCGCTCGCCGCGTTGCGAGGGTTCGCGAACGCCGGGAATCGCCGCTCGGCGCTCAGCGTCGCCCGGGCCTCGTCGAAGCCCCTGCCTCGCGAACGCGCCTCGTCGACGACGCGCTCGCGCATCCGAGCCTGCAGGGCGTTGAGCTGCTCGAACGACGCGACGGGGATGAACACCTCGCCGCGCACCTCCACGATCGGCGGGTGCCCGGTGCCGGTCAGCCGCTGCGGGATGCCGTGCACCCGGACCGCGTTGATGGTGACGTCCTCGCCGGTGCGGCCGTCGCCGCGCGTCGCAGCCGAAGTCAGCACGCCGTTCTCGTAGCGCAGGCTGATCGCCAGCCCGTCGATCTTCAGTTCGGTTAGCCACCGCACGGCGCGTCCGGCTGCCGCCTGGGCCTTCTCGCACCACTCGCGCAGTTCGTCGGCGCTGAAGACGTTGTCGAGGCTGAGCATGCGCTCGGCGTGCTGGACCGGGGCGAACATGGTGCCGGATGCTGCGCCGACGGAGAGCGTCGGGCTGTCCTGCCCCTGCAGTTCGGGGTGGAGACGTTCGATGGCCTCGAGCCGCCGCATCCACCCGTCGTAGGTGGCATCGTCGACGAGCTCTGCGTCGGCGCCGTAGTACGCGTCGCGCGCGCCGAGGATGCGCTCGACCAGCAACGTGACCTCGTCGCGCGCCTCATCGAGGGTGAGGTCGGGGAGTTCGTCGACGCCGTCAGCCATCCCGTCAGTTTAGAGAGCGGCGCAGACATCTCCGCGGGGTGGACACCACCGCGCCGTCGCGTCAGACGATGGCCGGGACCGCCGACACGGTGCGGGCGATCGTGAACTGCCCGAGCACGCGTGTCCCGTCGTAGAGGACGGCGGTCTGGCCGGGAGCGACCCCGTCGAAGGGCTCGTCCGGCACCACGGTGACCCAGCCGTCGGCAACCGTCGCACGCGCGGGCACCGGATCCGAGTGCGCACGGATCTGCACGTCGCAGGCGAACGCCGTCTGAGCCGGCGCGCGACCGGCCCAGGAGTGGCGCTCCCCCGCGATCTCGGCGGTCGCGAGGGCCTCCTTCGGACCGACGACCACCGTGTTCGACACCGGGCGCACCTCGAGCACGAACCGGGGCTTGCCATCGGCGGCCGGAACCCCGAGCTGGAGCCCCTTGCGCTGACCGACGGTGAAGGCGTGCGCGCCGTCGTGACGACCGATCACCGCGCCCGATCGATCGAGGATCTCGCCCTGCTCGGCGCCGACGCGCTCCGCGAGCCATCCGCGCGTGTCGCCGTCGGGGATGAAGCAGATGTCATGGCTATCGGGCTTCTGCGCGACGGTCAGCCCGCGCTCGGCGGCCTCTGCCCGCACCAGCGCCTTCGACGGCGTGTCGCCCAGCGGGAAATACGTGTGCGCCAGCTGCTCGGCCGTCAGCACGCCGAGGACGTAGGACTGATCCTTCGCGGAGTCGGACGCCCGGTGGAGCTCGAGCCCGTCGGGTCCGTCGACGAGGGTCGCGTAGTGCCCCGTGCACACCGCGTCGAACCCGAGCTCGACGGCGCGCTCCAGGAGAGCGGCGAACTTGATCTTCTCGTTGCAGCGCATGCAGGGATTGGGGGTGCGGCCCGCGCGGTACTCCGCCACGAAGTCGTCGATCACGTCGTCGCGGAAACGCTCGGAGAAGTCCCAGACGTAGAACGGCATCCCCAGCTTGTCGGCCGCCCGCCGGGCATCCATGGCGTCCTCGATGGTGCAGCATCCCCTGCTGCCGGCGCGGAGCGTGCCGCCTGCGCGCGAGAGGGCGAGGTGCACGCCGACGACCTCATGGCCCGCGTCGACGGCTCTGGCGGCCGCGACGGCCGAATCGACGCCACCGCTCATGGCTGCAAGAATCCGCATTCCTCCAGTCTACGGAGCGCCGCGCGCCGGGGCTCAGCGAGCGGCGGCGGCGCGCTCGTAGGCGAGCGGCAGCGCACGGGCGACGGCCTCAGCATCCGCGGCGGTGGAGGTGCGTCCGAAAGTGAACCGCAGCACCGAGCGCGCGTCGCGTTCGCTCCGCCCCAGAGCCAGCACGACGTGCGAGGGTTCGGGAACACCGGCCTGGCAAGCCGACCCCGTCGACACCGACACCCCGGCCTGATCGAGCAGGAACAGCAGGGTCTCCCCCGCCGCGCCGGGGAACAGCACGTGCAGATTGCCCGGGATGCGGTCGACCGGGTCGCCGAGCACCTCGGCTTCCGGAAGGGCGTCTCGGATGCTGCGTGCCAGCGCGTCGCGAAGATTGTCCAGACGCCGCGCCTCCTCTTCGCGCTCGCCCACGGCGAGCTCCGCGGCCACGGCGAACGCGGCTGCGCCGGCGATGTCCTGCGTCCCGGCTCGGAGGCCCCGCTGCTGCCCGCCGCCGTGCTGCAGCGGCGTCGGGGTCGCCGCCCGGCCCACGACGAGCGCACCGACACCCACGGGCGCTCCGACCTTGTGCCCCGATACGCTCACCGCGACGAGCCCGGTGGGGCCCGCCGCATCCGCCCGCCACCGCCGGAAGGACACCGGCAGGTGTCCGAAGGCCGAGACGGCGTCGAGGTGGAGCGCGACCCCCGCGGCTGCGGCGGCAGCGGCGAGCCCGGCGGCGTCGTTGACCGTGCCCACCTCGTTGTTCGCCACGAGAGCGGTCGCGACCGCCGCGCCGGGAAGCGCGTGCGCGAACGCGCCGGGATCGATGCGACCCACCGCGTCGAGGGGCACCGGGACGACCGCGGCGCCCTCGTGGTCGGCGAGCCAGCGGACGGCGTCGAGCGTCGCGTGGTGCTCACCATCAGGCAGCACCACAGAGGCGGCAGCCGGACGCCGTGACCACCACAGTCCCTTGAGTGCGAGGTTGATCGACTCGGTACCACCCGAGGTGAACACCACCTCGACCGGGTCGCAGTCCAGCACCGCGGCGAGACGCTCGCGAGCGCCCTCGAGCACGCGGCGGGCCGCCTGTCCGCCGCCGTGGATCGACGAAGCGTTGCCCACGACGTCCTGGGCTTCGAGCCACGCGGCTCGCGCCTCGGGGCGCAGCGGCGTCGTGGCCGCATGATCGACGTAGACGGCCACGCCGCCTCCTTGCGTAACTTTCCGGACTTCCGGCCTCATTACTCTAGGACGCATGGTCCGCACCGAGACGCCCTCCGTCCTCTCCGGCCCCCGCTTCCTCGGTCCCGCGCTCGATGACCTGGGCGTGCGACGGGGCGCGGACGGGATCGCCACCCTCCGGGTGTGGTCGGGCACCGCCGACGCGATGGATCTCGTCGTCTTCGACGACACCGATCTCGACTGGGCGACCGCGGTGCTCCCGATGTCCGACGCCGGTGACGGCGTATGGAGCGTCACGAGCGAGCTGCTGCGTCCCGGCGCGCGGTACGCGATCCGGGTCAACGGTCCGCACGGCTCCGGGAACACCTTCAACCCGACGACACTCCTGGTCGAGCCGTACTCCCGAGGCCTCGTCTCCGGCGGATACGAAGACTGGCGCTCCGTCGTCGTCGACGGCGGGTTCGACTGGGGCGACGCGCGCAAACCGCGCATCCCTCTCGATCGGACGGTTATCTACGAAGGTCACGTCAAGGGCCTCACGAAACGCCACCCCGATGTGCCCCCGGCGCTCCACGGCACCTACGCCGGCCTCGCGCATCCCGCGATGATCGAGCATCTGCAGACGCTCGGTGTGACCAGCGTCGAGCTCCTGCCCGTGCACGCTTTCGCCACCGAGCCACGGCTGCTCCAGCTCGGGTTGACGAACTACTGGGGGTACAACTCCCTCAACTTCTTCACCCCTCACGGTGCCTACGCGACGGCCGAGAGCCGGCGGGAGGGGCCGGAGGCCATCCTCCGCGAGTTCAAGGGCATGGTGAAGCTGCTCCACGAGGCGGGCCTCGAAGTGATCCTCGACGTGGTCTACAACCACACGGCGGAGGAGGGCATCGGAGGACCGCGCACGAGCTTTCGCGGCATCGACAACCGCAACTACTACCGGCAGACCGAAGACGGCACGTACATCGACGTCACCGGGTGCGGAAACGCCGTCGACACCTCGACCGACGCGGCCGCGAGACTGGTGATCGACTCGTTGCGCTACTGGGCTCAGGAGGTGCAGGTCGACGGTTTCCGTTTCGACCTGGCGGCCACACTCGGCCGTGACGAGACTCACGCGTTCACCCCGCAGCATCCGCTCCTGCAGGCGATCCTCCACGACCCCCAGCTCGCCGACGTGAAGATGATCGCCGAGCCCTGGGATGTCGGGATGGGCGGATGGCAGACCGGCAACTTCGGGGCCGGCTGGTCGGAATGGAACGACCGCTACCGCGACCGTGTGCGCAATTTCTGGCTGAGCGACGTCGACTATGCGCGACGAGCCGACACCGCGCCCGTCGGGGTCGGCGGCTTCGCGACGCGCCTCGCGGGGTCGTCGAACACCTTCAGCGTCGAGCGCGGGCCCCTGGCGAGCGTGAACTTCGTCACCGCTCACGACGGCTTCACCCTCCGCGACCTCGTCTCGTACGACGTCAAGCACAACATCGGCAACGGCGAGCACAATCGCGACGGCGCCGACACCAACCGCTCCTTCAACCACGGCGCCGAGGGCAAGACCGACGACGAAGGCATCCTCGCAACGCGCCGCAAAGCGATGCGCAACCTGCTGGGCACGCTGCTGCTGTCGGCGGGCGTACCCATGCTGACGGCGGGCGACGAGTTCGCACGCACCCAGCGCGGGAACAACAACGCCTACTGCCACGACTCGGCGCTGACCTGGCTGTCGTGGCAGCACGAGCCCTGGCAGGAAGACCTTTTCGCCCACGTGCGCGAGCTGATCCGCCTCCGGCAGGCCAACCCCGCGTTGCGCCCGACGCGCTTCGCTCGCTCCGGCGAGTCGACGCCGTCCGCCTCGGTGATGGCCTGGTACGACGAGCGCGGCGAGACGATGTCGGAGGACCGGTGGACGAACCCGGCGCACCGCACGCTGCAGTACGTGGCCACCTCCACTCCGGAGTTCGAGGACCCGAACACGGTGCTCCTGATGGTGCACGGCGACGAACGCCCCATCGACGTCACCCTTCCTCTGCTCGACGGCGTCGCACGCTACGTGCCGGTCTGGTCGAGCGCGGACGAGCGGCCCGCCGCGCAGGACGGCGCTTCAGCGCCCGGCGACACCGTCTCCCTCGTGGGCACCTCGATGCGACTTTTCGTCGCTGAGTGATCACGACGCATCTGTCAACCGCTTCCGGTCCGCTGTCATGCGCCGGAGAGCCACGGTAGGTTTCAACCGTGGCTCCGACGACGCGAACTCCTTCCCCCTCGGCGTGGCGTAGCGCCTCGTCCATCCCTGTCCGACCGGTGGTCGCGACGCCCTCTCCGGGGGCGACGCAGACTCCTCGCATTCCGCTTGCCCTCCCCTTTCCGCAGGTTCCGGGCGGCAGGTTCGACCCGTCCGCCTACGTCGGCGAGGCGGTGCCGTTCACCGTCACCGCCTTCCGTGAGGGCCACGACCGCATCGGCGTGCACGTGCGGCTGTTCTCTCCCGGCGGCGACGAGTCGCTGCACCGCCTGAGCGCGCTCGGCGACGGCTTCGACCGGTGGTCGACCCTCATCGTGCCGCTCGAGCAGGGCGTCTGGAAGTTCCGTTTCGAGGCGTTCGCCGACGACTTCACGACCTGGCAGCACGCGGCCGACGTGAAGATCTCCGCCGGCGTCGACGCGGCGCTCATGCGTGAGTCGGGTGCGCTCCTGTTCAGTCGGGCCGCGAAAGAGAAGTCGCGCCCGGCCGAAGAACGGCGCCTGCTCGAGCGCGGCGCCGTGACCCTCCGCGACCCCGCAGCATCCGACGAGACCGCACTCGAGGTCGTCCGCTACGCCGAGATCGAGAAGTCCTTCGCCCGGCGCCCGCTCGCGTCGCTGGCCACCGTGGGCGACGAGCACTCGCTCCTCGTCGAGCGCGAGCGCGCCGGTGTCGGCGCCTGGTACGAGTTCTTCCCGCGTTCCGAGGGTGCCGTGCGCGCCGAGGACGGCACGGTCGTGAGCGGCACGTTCCGCACCGCCGCCGCGCGACTGGCCGGGGTCGCCGGCATGGGCTTCGACGTGCTCTACCTCCCGCCGATCCACCCGATCGGCGAGCGGAACCGCAAGGGACCCAACAACACGCTCGACCCCAAGCCGGGCGATCCCGGATCGCCGTGGGCGATCGGCGGTGCCGCGGGCGGACACGACGCGATCCACCCCGACCTCGGCGACCTCGACGATTTCCGCGCCTTCGTGGCGGAGGCCCGACGCCACGACATCGAGATCGCTCTCGATCTCGCCCTGCAGGCCTCCCCCGACCACCCCTGGGTAGCCGAGCACCCCGAGTGGTTCACGACGCTCCCCGACGGCTCGATCGCGTACGCCGAGAATCCGCCGAAGAAGTACCAGGACATCTACCCGGTCAACTTCGACAACGACCCGGAGGGCATCCGCGCCGAGGTGCTGCGCGTCGTCCGCCACTGGATCGCGCAGGGCGTGAACATCTTCCGCGTCGACAACCCGCACACGAAGCCGCTGCAGTTCTGGGAGTGGCTCATCGCGACGGTCAACGCCGAATCCCCCGACGTCGTCTTCCTCGCCGAGGCCTTCACCCGCCCGGCCCCGCTGCAGGGGCTCGGGATGGCCGGGTTCCAGCAGAGCTACACCTACTTCACCTGGCGGAACACCAAGGAGGAGCTCACCGAGTTCCTCACCGGTCTCGCCCACGAGACGGCCGACTTCCTGCGGCCGAACCTGTTCGTCAACACCCCCGACATCCTCACGGAGTATCTGCAGTACGGCGGTCGGCCGGCGTACAAGACCCGCGCGGCGCTCGCCGCCACCGCGGCTCCCACGTACGGCGTCTACGCCGGGTACGAGCTCATCGAGAACGTCGCACGGCCGGGGTCGGAAGAGAACATCGACAACGAGAAGTACGAATACAAGTTCCGCGACTGGGCCGGAGCCGAGGAGCGCGACGAGTCGATCGCGCCGTACCTGCGCCGCCTCAACGAGATCCGCCGCGCGCATCCCGCGCTCGCGCAACTGCGCAACATCTCGTTCCACTGGACCGACGACGACGCGATCCTCGTCTACTCCAAGCACATCGACGCGGCGCTGAGTCCGACCGGTCGCGACGACACGATCATCGTCGTGGCGAACCTCGACCCGCACTCTGCTCGCGAGACCACCGTCCACCTCGACACGAGGATCTGGGGCGTGGACGGCGCAGCCGGTGAGACGTTCGAGGTGGAAGACCTCGTGACAGGAGCCCAGTGGACGTGGGGCCAGCACAACTTCGTGCGTCTCGACGCGTTCGTCGAGCCCGTCCACATCCTGCACGTGAAGGAGACCCGATGAGCCGCTCATCCACCCCCGACGACGTCGTCCTCGACACCATCGCGACGGGCAGCTACCACGATCCGCACTCGGTGCTGGGCGTCCACACCGACGCGGACGGCACCGGGGTGGTGCGCACGCGACGTCCTCTCGCGTCGACCGTCACGGCGGAGCTCGCCGACGGCTCGAGCGTCGAGTTCAGTCATCTCCGCGCCGGGATCTGGGAGGCCGACATCGCCGCGGCGCCCGGGCGCTACACGATCACCGCGACCTACGACGACGGATCGTCGCACACCGCCGATGACCCGTACCGGCACGTGCCGACCATCGGGGAACTCGACCTGCACCTGATCGCCGAGGGGCGTCACGAAGAGCTGTGGCGGGTGCTCGGCGCGCACGAGCGCGTGCTCGACGGCACAGCGGGAGTCGCATTCGCGGTGTGGGCACCCGATGCGCGCGCGGTGCGCGTGATCGGTGATCACAACGGCTGGGACGGCCAGGCGCACTCGATGAGGTCCATGGGGGGCAGCGGCGTCTGGGAGCTGTTCATCCCCGAGATCGGTGTCGGCGCCCGCTACAAGTTCGAGATCCTCACGCGGGCGAGCAACTGGATCGAGAAGGCCGATCCGATGGCCCGTCTTGCCGAAGTTCCCCCGGCCACCGCATCCGTGGTCACCTCCTCCGACTACACCTGGACCGACGACACCTGGATTGCCCAACGGTCCTCGGCGCCGGTGACCGATCAGCCCATGTCGATCTACGAGGTGCACCTCGGCTCGTGGCGGCCCGGCCTCGGCTATCGCGACGCGGCCGACCCCCTGGTGGAGTACGTGACCCAGCAGGGGTTCACCCACGTCGAGTTCATGCCCCTGGCCGAGCACCCGTTCGGCGGATCGTGGGGGTACCAGGTGACCGGGTACTACGCTCCGACGAGCCGGTTCGGCGGACCCGACGATCTGCGGTATCTCATCGATCGTCTGCACCAGGCGGGCATCGGCGTGATCATGGACTGGGTTCCCGGGCACTTCCCGAAGGATGCTTTCGCTCTCGCGCAGTTCGACGGCGAGCCCCTGTACGAGCACCCCGACCCTCGGCGCGGCGAGCACAAGGACTGGGGCACGCTGATCTTCGACTACGGCCGCAGCGAGGTGCGCAACTTCCTCGTCGCGAACGCCCTCTACTGGTTCGAGGAGTTCCACGTCGACGGGCTGCGCGTCGACGCGGTCGCATCGATGCTCTACCTCGACTACTCGCGCAACGAGGGCGAGTGGGCTCCGAACCAGTACGGCGGCCGCGAGAACCTCGAGGCGATCAGGTTCCTGCAGGAGGTGAACGCCACCGCCTACAAGCGCTACCCCGGCATCGCGATGATCGCCGAGGAGTCCACGAGCTTCCCCGGGGTCACAGCCCCCACCTCGCACGGCGGGCTCGGCTTCGGCTTCAAGTGGAACATGGGGTGGATGAACGATTCGCTCCAGTACATCTCCCGCGACCCGCTCTACCGCGCCCATCACGAGGGCGAACTGTCGTTCTCGTTCGTCTACGCGTTCACCGAGAACTTCGTGCTGCCGATCAGCCACGACGAGGTCGTCCACGGCAAGGGCAGCCTCTTCGGCCGCATGCCCGGAGACCACTGGCAGAAGCTTGCGAACATGCGCGCCTACCTGGCATACATGTGGGGGCACCCGGGCAAGCAGTTGCTCTTCATGGGCCAGGAGTTCGGCCAGATGTCCGAGTGGTCAGAGGGCCGAGGACTCGACTGGTGGATGCTGGAGCAGCCCGCCCACGCTCAGCTCCACGACTTCGTGGCAGCGCTGAACCGCGTGTACCGCGAGGAGTCGGCTCTCTGGGCGCGCGATCACGACGGCGCGGCCTTCGGCCGGCTCGGGGGGCCCTCGTGGAACCCGAACGTCTCGGCCTTCTCGCGCCGAGACTCGCACGGGAACACCGTCGCCGTCATCGCCAACTTCTCGGGTGAGCCGGTGCACGACTACGCCATCGACCTGCCCGCGGGCGGCGTATGGACCGAGGTGCTCAACAGCGATGCCACCGTCTACGGAGGTTCGGGCGTCGGAAACTACGGCGTGGTCCACGCCGACGACCACGGGCGCGCGACCCCCACGCTCCCCCCGCTCGGAGTGCTCTTCCTGAAGCACACCGCCTCCTGACCGCGAAACCCGTTCCACGCAACGAGACCCCGACATCATGTCGGGGTCTCGTTGCGTGGAACGCGGTCTCGCCGGTTTAGAAGAGAAGCGACGTCAGGCGGCGGCGCGCGACGCCGACGCGCGGGTCGGCATCGCCGACCAGGCCGAACAGCTCGAGCAGGCGCTCCCGCACCGGAGCGCGGTCGTCGGAGGGGAGAGCCGCGAACAGCTCGAGCAGGCGATCGAACGCGTCCTCGACGTGGCCACCGGCGATGTCGAGGTCGGCCACCGCGAACTGCGCCTGGATGTCGGAGGGTGACGCAGCGGCAGCCGCCCGAGCGGCCTGCAGGTCGAGCCCCTGCACGCGATCGAGCAGACGCACCTGGCCGAGCCCGGCGCGGGCGTCGTCGTCACGCGGGTTCTCGGCGAGAGCCTTCTCGTAGGCGGCGATGGCACGCGGGTAGTCGCCCGCCTCGATGGCTTCGAATGCCTCGGCGTGGAGCGGCGGCAATGCGGGCTCCTCGGGCTCGGCAGCATCCGCCGGCTCTTCCGTGACCGACAGCGAACCGGTCACGCCGTTCTGCGCGGCCAGCTGAAGGAGCTGCGCGAAGACCTCGCGCACCTGCTGCTCGGGCACCGCGCCGGTGAACATCGGCACCGGCTGTCCCGCGACGAGTGCGACGACCATGGGGATCGACTGGGCACGGAAGCCCTGTGCGAGCTGCGGGTTCGCGTCGACGTCGACCTTCGCCAGCACGACGCGTCCGCCGAGCTCGATCACGACCTTCTCGAGGATCGGGCTGAGCTGCTTGCACGGCCCGCACCATTCGGCCCACAGGTCGACGACGACCGGAACGGTGCGCGAGAGCTCGAGGATCTCGCCGAACGTCTGATCGGTGACGTCGCGAACGAGGGCTCCGGCGTCGCCGGACGGCGCCGGCGGTGCCGCTCCCTCGGCGGGGGGCTGCGGACGGTTGCGCAGGGTGGACAGGTCCACCGCTCCGCGCATGACGGCACCGGGTGCGGGCGTGCTCACGGGATCACCTTTGCTTCGAGGATGCTGGACCGATACCCGAGCAGACGGATCTGCTCGCTCGAGCCCTGGGCGGGGACATAGAAGAAGAGCTGGTCGGAGTAGGTGGTGAAGAAGCCCGTCGACGACTCCTCGACGCCGGTGAGGGTCTTCACCGCCGGGTTGTCGAGCAGCTTGATGACGGCATCGGTGTTGGTCGGCTTCACCGTGTCGTTGTCGTTGACATTCACCGCCACGATCGCGCCGCCCTCGAGCGTCGCGAGGGCGAAGGGTTCCTGCGACCCGGCAACCGACTCGAAGGCGATCTCGGCCGTGTTCGTGCCGGTCTGCGCCAGATCGGCGGTGCGCTGGTCCTTGTTCGCCTGGATGCCGGCGAGGAGAAGGTCGCCCTGCGTGTCGAACTTCGACCAGTACTCGCTGTTCTCGCCGTTGTTGATGACGTCGGCGTACGCGGCGGCGAGGTCGTCCGGCGCGAGCGAGAGGAAGCCCGAGTCGGGCGGCACCTGGTATGCACCGACATAGGATGCGGCGACGTCGGGAAGCTCGGTGGATGCTTCGAGGCTCGCCACGTACATCGCCTTGTAGTCCGACCAGGGGTCTTCCTGGGTCAGGAGCATGATGGTCGGGGCGACAGTGGTGTCGGCGTCGTTCTCCACCACGGTCAGCACCGAACGGGGCCAGCCGTCGAACGCCTGCGGCAGCACGATCTCGACGGGCGACGCGGGGATCGCCGGCAGGGCGGGGTGCTCGGGGATCGCGGCGCGAAGGGTGTAGTTGGTCTGGCGCTCCGCCAGGGCCGCGCCGCCGAGACGGGTGGCGGCGAGACCTGCGTCGCCCGCGGCATCCGCCGAAGCGATCGTCGCGGCCATCTCGGAGACAATCCGCTCCGCCTGGTTCTCGGTGACGGCCGGGGCCTGCTGACCCTCGGGCACGATCACCGTCTCGGTGGGCGTCGGGGTGGCCGAGCTGGCGAGGTCGGGCCACGCGTCGGCCGAGCAACCGGCGAACAGGAGGGTCGTCGCCGCCACCGCAGGCACGACGACGAGGGCGCGTCGACGCGACGACACCGACCTGCGCGAGGCGGGGGCACCGGAGGTGATCACGCCCTTGTCGGCACCCTCGACGGCGAGGTCGATCGGTTCGGTCACAGGCATGGGCAGGCCCTTCCTGCGCGGGCCGCGCGACCGGCGCGAGTGCCGGATCGCGAGCACGTACAGGAAGATGCCCACGAGGAGCACGATCGATCCGCCCACGATCAACGGGCCGGCCCAGGGGGTCGTCACTAGAACGGGCCACGACAGCACGATGGTCGACGGTGCGGGTTCGCTTCCGTCCGAGGCGAGCAGCACGCTCATGGTGTCGGGAAGCTGGAGCGGCATGGTGAGCGAACCGTCGCCCTGGAACTCTTCCAGCCACAGGTCGGATCCTGCGGGGTTGCGCACGACCGGAGCGGCCGCGTCGTCACCGGCGGACTCGCCATCGGTGGCGGCCTCGTCGGCCGCCGCACCCGCAGACGCGCTGGGGCTCGGAGTGGATGTCGGGGTGGGTGTCGGGGTGCTCGTCGCATTCGACACGGCGCCCTCGCCGTCGACGGTGACCTCGGTGAAGGTCGTGTCGGCGAGCCACGCGCGAAGATCGGCGGTGCGCCCGTAGGCGGCGAAGACCGCCCCGTCGCCCTCGGCGGTCACCGTCTGAGCGCCGGGGAGACGGGTGAGGACCGCGCCGTCGATGAGCGTGTAGGCGGCCGAGCCGTCGGTCTGGATCGTCTGCGTCTCGGTAGAAGGACCTTCGAAGACCGTCCGCTGGGCGATGCCCGCTCCGATCATGACGGCAGCGATGAGGAACGCCACCACGGCCCACACGAAACGCACGAATACACCTACCCCATCGCCGGTCTCCGGGGCGGAAACCGCTACTCGACATTCCAGACTATCCAACACCGCCTGAAAGTTGTCCCGATGGGCCCGCTTCCGCGAATCACCCCCGCCGCGCCGTATTCTGACCTCACCCCCGGTAACGACCGGTCCGAGTCAGGAGCAGCGCACCGTGAAAATCCACAACCCGTTCCGCGTCGCGCTCGTTGCGACGCTGGGCGTCGGCGTCGGGCTTCTGCTGATCGGCAGCATCCAAGCACTCTCGACGATCCTGCTGTACGTCGGAACGGCTCTGTTCCTCTCACTCGGCCTCGAGCCGATCGTCGGCTGGCTCGAGAAGCGCCGACTGCCGCGCTGGGCGGCGGTGCTCGTCACCATCCTCGGCGTCCTCGCGGTCTTCGCCGGTATCATCCTCGCGGTCGTGCCGATCATCGTCGACCAGATCGTGCAGCTCATCGGTCAGATCGACGTCATCGTTCAGACGAGCAACCTCGACGACATCGTCGAACAGGTGCGGCAGTGGGTGCAGACGAACTTCCCGGGCATCAACGTCGACCAGGCGTGGCAATACGTCGAGAACTGGTACACCTCTCTCGACGTCGGCTCGATCGGCGGCGAGATCGGCGGCAGCATCATCGCGATCCTCGGCGCCGTGATCACCGGTTTCGGAGGGGCGTTCATCGTGCTCATCCTGACGATCTACTTCACCGCCTCGACCCCGTCGCTGAAGTCCGCGGTGTATCAGCTCGTTCCCGCCTCGAAGCGTCCGCGCTTCATCGACCTCGCCGAACAGATCGTCGACTCGGTCGGCTTCTACGTCATCGGCCAGATCAGCCTCGGCGTCATCAACGGCGTGCTGAGTGCGATCTTCCTGACGATCATCGGCGCCCCGTTCCCGGCCGTGCTCGCCGTCGTCGCCTTCTTCTTCTCGCTGATCCCGCTCGTGGGCACCTTGACCGGCTCGACGATCATCGTCTTGACGTGCCTGATCCCGGGGCTCGGCGGCGGGGGCGGCCTGTTCGGTCTCCAGTCGCCGACTCTCGCCCTCGTCGCGGCGGTCTACTACCTCGTCTATATGCAGATCGAGGCCTACATCGTCTCGCCGCGCATCATGAACCGCGCCGTGTCCATTCCCGGGGCGGTCGTCGTGATCGCCGCCCTCGCCGGCGCGGCGCTCGGCCAGCTGCTCGGCGCGCTCGTGGCGATCCCGGTGGCTGCCAGCATCCTGATCATCTACCGCCAGGTGATCATTCCGAGGCAGAACGAACGCTGACGCGGGTCAGGACGCCTCGGGGTTCTCCGGCCATTCGGTCGGTAGCGGCAGGGCGCCCGGGTTGACCGCTGTGACGATCTCGGTGAGCACGCGCGCGGTCTGCGCCTCGCCGACCCAGAGGTGCTTCCCGCCCTCGACGGCGATCAGCTCGGCATCGGGGATCGACGCGAACCGTTCGGCGGCCTCGGCCGGGCGCAGGTAGTCGTCGAACTCGGGGACGAGGATCACGACGCGACGGTCGTCACCCGCCCACGCGGCCACCTCTTCAGGCGTTGCCCGGTGCAGCGGAGGCGAGAGCAGGATGATGCCCTCGATGTCGTGCTCGCGGGCGTACTTGAGCGCGAGCTCGGTGCCGAACGACCACCCCACGATCCAGGGTCGGGGCAGGCCCCGCTCGCGAACCACGTGCATGGCCGCAGCGACGTCGAACCTCTCCCCCACCCCTCCGTCGAAGGTGCCCTCGCTCGTCCCCCGCGGCGAGGTGGTGCCCCGGGTGTTGAAACGCAGGACCGCCAGATCGGCGAGGGCAGGCAGCCGCGCCGCAGCCTTGCGGATGATGTGGGAGTCCATGAAGCCGCCGGCCGTGGGTAACGGATGCAGCGTGACGAGGGTCGCTACCGGTGCGGTGTCTTCGGGCAGAGCGAGCTCTCCGACGAGGCGGAGGCCGTCGGAGGTCTGCAATTCGATGTCCTCGCGGCGCGCGGGGAGCACGATCGGTCCTCGGATCTCCATGTCAGCCCAATCTCCAGCAGTGCGTGTGCCAGTGTCGTCGATTCGCGAGGTCGGCAGCATCGCCGAGGACGCCGTCTGCGCGCCAGGTCACGACGTGCGCCGTGCCGGCCGCGATCGTGCGGCCGCACCCCGGGCAGGTGTAGGCCTT
This sequence comes from Microbacterium sp. Gd 4-13, assembly GCF_003095395.1. Classification (GTDB taxonomy): domain Bacteria; phylum Actinomycetota; class Actinomycetes; order Actinomycetales; family Microbacteriaceae; genus Microbacterium. Next base: position 553,350 of record NZ_QEIJ01000001.1, on the reverse strand, counting down.
GACGGCCTTCGACGCCGAGATGGGCTGAACGGTCCATTCGGCGCCGCGACGGGTCTCCGAGCGCTTCCACCCTGCGATCAGACGGTCGAGGGAGTCGTCCGACGAGGAGGGGTCAGGACGACGGCGATGTGAGCGGGGCATGACGCGGCTCGCTCACCACCAGTGGTTGCGGGTCCAGAAGTCGTACGCGGCCGACCAGCTGCCGTACCGCCCCTCGGCGTATCCCGTCGCCCATCGCAGGTTGTCCACCGGGTCGTAGCCGTTGCCCGGCACCTTGCTGCACGGCAGGGCCTGCACGAGCCCGCAGGCCCCCGACGAGGCGTTGGTGGCGTTCGGGTTCCAGCTGCTCTCGCGCGACACGATGTAATCGACGTAGCCCCGGTCGCTCTCGGCGATGCCCGCGGCGGCCATCCACTCCGCGGCCGATCCGCCGCCGGTGTACTGCGGGCGCGCGGAGATCGACTGCGGAGATGTGCCGCCCGACGCGCTCGCACTCGGAGTCGGCGTCGGGGTCGGCGTGGGCTTCGGGGTCACGTAGACGGAGTAGCCCGCCCTGTCGAGCGATGCCGCCGCGCCGTCGGCCCCGCTCGCGAACGACTGGGCGTCGTCCATCGCGACGGCGTAGAGCGAGACGCCGTCCGACTCCGCGGCTCGCGCGTCGACGACCGCCCCTCCGAGAGGGCCGACGTAGGCGACCGCGAACGCCAGTGCGGCGCACCCGGCGAAGACCGACAGGACACCGCGACGCCGCGACCAGCGCGGCTGCGGACGCACGGAGGCCACCGGCGAGACGACGTCGACCGTCGCGTCCGACCGACGTGCGAGGCGGCGCGAAGAAGCGCGAGTCAGGTCGGTGCCGGGAGTCACAATGCGGTCGAGTCTAACGGGCGGGCAGCGGGGCTGTCACCCGCGTGGGGCGCGTCTGGTCACCCGACCGCGAGCATGACCTCGACGACGGCGTCGAGCACGGCGTCTACCTGCGTCTCGCTGTATCCGCCGCGTTGCATGCGGAAAGCGACCGCCCGTACCTGGTCGGGTGTGACGGGGTCGCCCGACGCGATGTAGCGGGCGATCTTGTCAGCCACGAGATCGACCTCGTCGATGCGGTAGCCGTACCGGAGCACGCCGACCCGGTCGAAGCGATGCCTGCGGGGCCTGGTGAGCCTATCGAGCACGACCTGCGCGGTCTGACGCGATTCGGCGACCCAGGCGCGGGCTCCGCGCCGCGACATGGCCTGCTCGCGCTCACGAGCGGCGAACGCGTCTTCGATCCTTCCGAGCGCGGCGTCCACGGGGGCGATCGCGTAGCCCTTCTTCACGAGAGGGAACGCGGTCTCCCGAACGACCGCGGATCGCAGGGTGCCGGGCTCATCGGCTTCGAATGCGGCTCGCGCCTGCGCGAGGAACGCGTCGACGGCACGCTTCTCGTACCCCTTCTGGCGCCCGAACGTCTCGGGGAACGGCGACTCGGTCGCGGCCGTATCGACTTCGGAAGACATCGTCAGGACACCGCCAGAGGTGAGAGGAGGTAGAAGAGCGCGAGCGCAGCCGTCGCCGACGGAAGGATCGAATCGAGACGATCGAGCACTCCGCCGTGTCCGGGGAGCCAGGAGCTCATGTCTTTGATGCCCAGGTCTCGCTTGACCATCGACTCTCCGAGATCGCCGATCGTGGCCGTTCCCAGAATGACCGCACCGATGATCAACCCCGTCCACCACGGCAGGCCGAGCATGTACAGCGACAGGAGCACGCCGGCGATCAGCGCCGCCACGAACGCGCCGCCGAAACCTTCCCACGTCTTCTTCGGACTGATCCGCGGTGCCATCGGGTGCCGACCGATCGTCAGCCCCGTGACGTAGGCGCCGGTGTCGGCGGCCACCGTGATGATGATGAAAGCGAGGGCCCACCACTCCCCGCCGTCCTGGCTGAGCAGGATCATCGCGAGGCTCCCGAGGAACGGGACGTACAGGACGACGAGACCGGTGATCAGCACGTCGGACAGAACCGCGCCGTACGTGCGCCCGTCGTGGGAGAACATCTGCCCGAGGAGCCGCCAGACGATCAGCACGACGACGACGACCACCGTGAGCACCCAGTGCAACCAGAGATCGACGAAGTAGCCGCTCAGCATCAGCACCACGCCGCCGAGCAGCTGCGGGATCAGGTCGACGCGGCGGCCCGACGCTCGCAGAGCACGGACGAACTCGAAGACGCCGAGCGAGGTCGCGCCGATCGCGAACAGCAGGAAGATCCACTTGAAGAAGATCAGCGACGCGACGACGACGACGCCGATCGCAACTCCGATGACGATCGCGAGGATGAGATCACGGCCCGTGCGCTGCTTGATCCGCTCGTTCGCCTCTTCGAACTCCGCCCGCGCGTGCGCGACGTGGGTCTCGAACTCCGCGCGCGCCGAACGCGCGCCGGACGCCGTCGTGGCGGGGGCATCGGCCGCGCTGTGCGCGCGTCGGAGCCCACCGCTCTCACGGCGGCTGATCGGAGGATCGGACGGCTCAGAGCCTTCCGACCCGGGGGCGTCGGTCACGGGGATTCTCAGACCTCGAGCAGCTCTGCTTCTTTGCGCTTGAGTGCATCGTCGATCGCGTCGACGTGCGCACGCGTCAGGGAGTCGAGCTCCTTGTCGGCACGGGCGATCTCGTCTTCGCCGATCTCGCTCTTCAGCGCATCGAGGTCATCCTTCGCCTTCCGACGGATGCCGCGGACGTGCACCTTCGCGTCCTCGCCCTTCGTGCGCACGATCTTGACGTACTCCTTGCGACGCTCCTGCGTCAGCTCGGGAAGCGTCACCCGCACGAGGTTGCCGTCGTTCGTGGGGTTCGCTCCGAGGTTCGGCATGTCGCGGATCGCCTGTTCGATGGCCTTCAGCGCCGACTTGTCGTAAGGGGTCACGACGAGCGTGCGAGCCTCGGCGTTGTTCAGCGATGCGAGCTGCGCGAGCGGCGTCGGCGTGCCGTAGTAGTCCACGAGGATCTTCTGGAACATCTGCGGGTTCGCCCGCCCGGTGCGAACGGTGGCGAAGTCGTCCTTCGCCGCCTCGACGGCGCGATCCATGCGCGTTCCTGCATCGGCCATAACTTCGGCGATCACGGTGACTCCATTCGTAAAACCTGTGCCATAACTCTAACGGCGGTGCGGCGCGCTTCCCGGGCGCGACGAACCGTCATACCGAGACGCGCGTACCGATCGGCTCCCCGACCAGCGCACGGGTGACGTTGCCGGCGGGCTCCATCCCGAACACGCGCATATCCATCCGGTTGTCCATGCAGAGGCTGAAGGCCGTGGAGTCCACGACCTTCAGGCCGCGTTGCAGGGCGTCCATGTAGGTGATGTGGTCGATACGGGTCGCCGTCGGATCCGTGCGCGGGTCGGCGGTGTAGACGCCATCGACCCCGTTCTTCGCGACCAGCACCTCGGTGCAACCGGTCTCAAGAGCGCGCTGCGCGGCCACCGTGTCGGTGGAGAAGTACGGAAGCCCGGCGCCCGCACCGAAGATGACGATGCGACCCTTCTCCATGTGCCGGACGGCGCGGCGCGGGATGTAGGGCTCGGCCACCTGTGTCATCGAGATGGCCGACTGCACGCGCGTGGCGGCACCCGCCTGCTCGAGGAAGTCCTGCAGGGCGAGGGCGTTCATGACCGTACCCAGCATGCCCATGTAATCGGCACGACCGCGGTCCATGCCGCGCTGGCTGAGCTCGGCGCCGCGGAAGAAGTTGCCTCCGCCGACGACGATGGCGATCTCCACCTGGTCTACGGCCGCGGCGATCTCGCGGGCGATCTGGCTCACGACGTCGGGATTGACCCCCAGTTGCCCCCCACCGAATGCCTCCCCGGAGAGCTTCAGCAGAACCCTGCGTCGGGTGGAGTTCTCATCGATCACGGGTGTCGTCCTCTCGTCGGGTTCAAAGGTACCGCGCGCATGTCGCGGGCAAGACAAGAGCCCGGGATGCTGATGCATCCCGGGCTCTGGAGACGAGCTACGCGCCGACCTTGAAGCGGGCGAAGTCGGTCAGGGTGATGCCGGCGTTCTTCGCGACCTGGGCGATGGACAGCTTGTTGTCCTTCGCGTAGTCCTGGTCGAGCAGCGACACCTGCTTGAAGAACGCGTTGACGCGTCCTTCGACGATCTTCGGAAGAGCTGCTTCCGGCTTGCCCTCGTTGCGGGAGATCTCGGTGACGATCTCGCGCTCCTTGTCGACGTCGGCCTCGGGCACGTCGTCGCGGGAGAGGTACGACGGGTTGGCGAACGAGACGTGCTGCGCGATGCTGCGCGCGGTCTCCGCGTCGTCACCCGAGTAGGCGAGGACGACGCCCACCTGGGGCGGGAGGTCCTTGCTCGTCTTGTGGAGGTAGATCTCGAAGTGGTCGCCCGACAGGGTGCGGACGCGACGCAGTTCGACCTTCTCGCCGATGATCGCTGCCTCGTCGGAGATGAGCTGGTCGACCGTCTGGCCGTTCGCGTCGGCGGCGAGAGCCGCCTCGGCCGAGTCCGCGGCGGCGGCGGCCGCAGCATCCGCGACCTTGTCGGCGAGGGCGATGAAGCGCTCGTTCTTCGCGACGAAGTCGGTCTCGCAGGCGAGCTCGACGAGGGTGACCTTGCCGTTCAGCTCGCGCGCGGCGACAAGGCCCTCGCTCGTGGAACGGTCGGCACGCTTCGCGTTGCCCTTCGCTCCCTTGAGACGGAGGATCTCGACGGCCTTCTCGACGTTGCCGTCAGCCTCTTCGAGCGCCTTCTTCGTGTCGACCATGCCCGTGCCGAGCTGCTCTCGCAGCGCCTTGATGTCGGCGATGGTGAAGTTTGCCATGGGGTGCTGGCTCCTTGGTTCGTATGTGGGTGACGGATGCCCGGCGCGCCCGCCGCTCCGACCGGGGTCGGAGGGCGGGCGCGCCGATCGTAGCGTCTGCGGGGAAAGCGCCGGTTACTTGGCGTCGGCGGCTTCGGCGGCGGCGACCTCTTCGGTCGACTCGCCGGCGGCGGCCGCGACGGCCTCGTCGTGCGCCTCGGCGCCCAGGGCGTCGGCGATCGACTCGGTGGCGCGCTCGGTCGTCTCGACCTGCTCGTCGGCGACGAGCTCGGTGGCCTCGGCCGTGGCCTCACCCAGGTCGGCGACCTTCTCGGTGTCGGCCGACGACTGCGCCGGAGCACCCTGCTCGAGCAGCTCGCGCTCCCAGTCGGCGAGGGGCTCGGCCTCGGTGGCCGCCTCGTCGGTGGGGTTGTGGCGCTGGATCAGGCCCTCGGCGGCGGCGTCGGCGATGATGCGCGTGAGCAGGCTCACCGAACGGATCGCGTCGTCGTTGCCGGGGATCGGGTACTGGAACTCGTCGGGGTCGGCGTTCGTGTCGAGGATGCCGATCACGGGGATACCGAGCTTCTTGGCCTCGTCGACGGCGAGATGCTCGCGCTTGGCGTCGACGACCCAGATGGCCGAGGGGGTCTTCTGCAGGTTGCGGATACCGCCGAGCGACTTGTGGAGCTTGTCGAGCTCGCGCTTCTTCAGAAGGAGTTCCTTCTTGGTGAAGCCGCTCTCGGCCGGGTTCTCGTAGTCGAGCTCCTCGAGCTCCTTCATGCGAGCGAGGCGCTTGGAGACCGTCTGGAAGTTGGTGAGCAGACCGCCGAGCCAGCGCTGGTTCACGTAGGGCTGGTTGACGCGCGTCGCCTGCTCGGCGAGGACTTCCTGCGCCTGCTTCTTCGTACCGACGAAGAGGATGGTGCCGCCGTGGGCGACCGTCTCCTTGACGAACTCGTACGCCTTGTCGATGTAGGTCAGCGACTGCTGGAGGTCGATGATGTGGATGCCGCTGCGCTCGGTGAGGATGAAGCGCTTGACTTTCGGGTTCCACCGGCGGGTCTGGTGTCCGAAGTGGACGCCGCTGTCGAGCAGCTGGCGAATGGTGACGACGGCCATGGCCGTTCTCCTGTTCTCGGCGCGCGCACGCGCCGTCTGCGGTTGATCTCGCCGGTCCGGAGGAGCGGCGGGCCTGGTGCCCGGCGCGCACCCACCCTGAAACTTCTCAGGGACCGATGGGTGCGGGATGCCGCGCGGTGCGGTTCGAAGAACCACGAAGCGCTGAGGGCACGCGGAGTCACCCCGATACACGGGGTGCAACGTCTACTCTATCAGCGCGCCCCGCTTCCCGGGCACGCCCACCGCTCGGGACCGGCCTCTCCTCCCCAGGCCGCCGAAGGCAAGACCTTCACCACCGCGTGACCGGCGGCCGCTCCCCTGGCGCTCCGAGAGGCGAGGCTCGCTGGCATGTCGACACGCGCCCCATTCCTGCCGATCGCGGCGGCTGCTGCCGCGGTCGCACTCATCGCCACCGCCGATGCATCGTCGGCCGAGACGGTCGACCTCTCGGCGCTCGGATGGCGCTGGCCGGTCGACACCGTCCAGGTCGTCGAACCCTTCGCCGCGCCCGCGCACGCCTACGGCCCGGGCCACCGCGGGGTCGACCTGGTGTGGGACGGGGGTGCCGTGCGTGCACCGTCCGGGGGGATCATCGCCTTCGCCGGGCCGGTGGCCGGGCGCGGGGTGGTGACCATCGACCACGGCGGGGGCCTGGTGACGACACTCGAGCCGGTCGAGCCGCGGGCGACGATCGGTTCCGTCGTCTTCGGAGGCGACATCGTGGCCGCTCAGGGCGAGGGCGGGCACACACCGCCGGGGGTGCTCCACTTCGGAGTGCGCCTCGATGGGAACTACATCAACCCGATGCTGCTGCTCGGCGGCGTGCCGCGCGCGGTACTGCTCCCCTGCTGCTGATCAACCGATGCGGTTGCGTTGTCCGTCGACCGTGACGTTCGACACCGCAGCGGTGACCGTGTTGTCGTTGCCCGAGACGACCACGTCTCCCCCGCCACCCGGTGCGGTGACCGCGTTGCGATCACCGCGGATCGTCAGAGCACCGACCGATGAAACCTCCAGCGACGCGTCATTGCCGTCGACCGTCGTGTCGCCGATGGCTTCGGCGGTAAGGGCGATGCGGTCTCCCGCGACCGACACCGCGCCCACGCTCGCTCCCCGAGCGTCGACGGCCACCGCGTTCCCCTCGATGCGAACGAGCGGACACTGCCCGGTCAGCACGATGGTTCGATCGCTCGCGGTGATGGTCCGCGCCTGACCGCCGCAGTCGTCCGCGTCTTCGACCGACGACGACGGGGTCGACGAGGATCTCGCCGAGGTAGTGGGTGTGCCGGATGCGGACGACGAGGCGGATGCGGACGGCGTGGCCGAGGCGGCCGGCGCGCCGTCGGAAGGGAGGCGCGTGACGATGGGCTGCGGCACCGCGGAGCATCCGGCCACGAGGAGCGCACTCACGAGGGCGAGGGCGGCGGCGAGAGAACGGGCTCGGGTGCGCATTTCACCACCGTAGCGTCGGGGGTCGGTTCAGGCGCGGGGGTGGGCGAGGCGGTACGTGGCCGCCAGACGTTCGCTCGAGACATGGGTGTAGATCTGGGTGGTTCCCAGACTCGCGTGGCCGAGGATCTCCTGGACGGCTCGAAGGTCGGCGCCCCCATCGAGCAGATGCGTGGCCGCGGAGTGGCGGAGGGCGTGGGGGCCGACGCTGGCTCCCACGAGCGGCGCCAGTGTGCGCGAGACGAGGTCGTACACGCTGCGGACGCCCATTCGACCGCCGCGCGTACCGAGCAGGAGTGCTCTGCCGGCCGCCGCCGCACGAGAGGCGAGCACCGGACGACCGCGCACGAGATAGGCATCGACGGCGCGCCCCGCGGGAGCGCCGAACGGAACGACGCGCTCCTTCGACCCCTTGCCGAGCACACGCGCGGTGCGACGTTCACGGTCGACGTCGTCGACATCGAGACCACAGAGCTCGGAGACCCGCATCCCCGCCCCGTAGAGCAGCTCGAGGATCGCGTGGTCGCGGAGCGCGATCGCGTCGCCCTCGGCGGCGATGTCCGTCATGGCATCGAGGGTCTCGCGCAGTGCATCGGCCGTCGCGACGCGAGGAAGAGTTCGACCGCGTTTGGGTGTCACCAGACGCAGTGCCGGATCGACGGCGACCAGCCCCTGCTCGGCCGCCCACGCGAAGAACCCGCGGACGGTGGCCGTTCGCCGCGCGATCGTCGACCGCGCCGAGCCGGCCTGGGTCGCAGACCACAGCCACGAGCGCAACTCCTCGAGATCGATGCGATCGAGGTCGACGTCGCCGACATGAGATCGGAGGTCGGCGAGATCGGAACGATAGGCGCGGACGGTGGCGGGAGAGAGTCGGCGCACCTCCGTCAGCTGACGGAGGTAGACCTCCACCGCTCGCTCCCATTCCATGTGCCCAGCATGCCTTCCGTTGCCGGCGCCGCGGTGTGCCGCGTCGGCGCGTCATCGGGTGGAGGGTGCTCGTCGCCACCCGTCCGCCCGCTCGAGAGCCTGCCCCGACAGCTCGGCGAGGGCGATCAACCCTTCCGCCTCCTGAGGTGCGATGCCGCTGCGCCGAGCGATCTCATCAGCGCTACGTGACTGCCGGGTGCTCATGGCGTCGAGCACACGGGTCATCTCATCGGTGCGGGTCTCATCGAACGACAGAGTGGGTGCGTCGCTCAGGCCGAGCATCTCGCGCACGTCGCCAGCGCACGTGACGAGCGCGCCGTCGAAGTCACGGATGACGCGATGGCACCCGGCGGATGACGCACTCGTGATCGCTCCGGGAACGGCCCCGAGGGGCCGGCCGAGGGCGGCCGCGTGCGCGGCGGTGTTCAGCGAACCGCTGCGCACACCTGCCTCGACGACGACGGTCGCGTCGGCCAGCGCCGCGATCAGCCTGTTCCTCGCGAGGAAGCGCCATTTCGTCGGGGGCGTTCCGCACGGGGTCTCCGCGAGGACTGCGCCGGAGCGCGCCGTCGCATCGATCAAAGCGGCATGACCCGAGGGGTAGGGCCGATCCACTCCCCCGGCCAGCAGAGCCACCGTCCGCCCACCGACGTGGAGCGCGGAGCGATGCGCGACGCCATCGATGCCGTATGCGGCACCGGAGACGATCGTGATCCCGGCCGATGCGAGCTCCGCCGCGAGTTCCCCGGCCACGTGTTCGCCGTAGGCGGTCGCTGCGCGCGCCCCCACGATGGCGACCGTTCGCCGGTCGTCGGCGACGAGCGCGGTGTCGCCCCGCGACCACAGCACGAACGGCCCGTGGACGCCGAGGTCGGCAAGACGGCCCGGCCACCCGGGGTCGCCGGGGAGGATCAGGCGAGCACCCGTCCGACGCGCGGACTCGACGGCCGCCCGCACAGCCGTCGCGTCGCCGCGGGTTCTCCACCGGGCGAGGCCCTTCGCCAGATCGGACGCATCGATGCCGTCCGTCGTCAACGACTGACCCGCGACCAGGCGCCGCAGAGCCTCGGCGGCGCCCCACTGCTCCACGACGCGTCCGGCCACTCCGTCGCCGGGCTCGACGACGACCCCCCAGATCAACCGAGCGAAGGCGTCCATGAGCGTCGCATCGTCGTCGTCGACCTCGCGCACGCCCGAGAGCGCCGCACGGGCGGACGCGGCGGTCACCTCGATCCGCATCACGCCGGCACTCCCTTCTTCAGGTACAGCGCGCGACCGACGTCGCCCACGTCGATGGCTCCGCGCCCCGCCAGATCAGCCAGCGACCATGCCACGCGCAGCACGCGGTCGTAGCCCCGCAGCGTCAGCATCCCCCGATGCAACGCCGCGTCGATCGGGCGCCTCACCACCGGGGCCGGGGCCAGCGGCCCCTGCCGCAACCACGAGCCGGGCACCTCGGCGTTGCGCCGCCACGGGGTGTCACGCAACCGGAGTGCTGCCCTCGCCCGGGCCTCGCCCACCTTCTCGCGTGCGGCGGAGGTCGTCATCGACCCACCGAGCGAAGGATCGTTGCGGGCGACGACCACTCGTCGCATCGATAACTCGATGTCGATGCGATCGAGCAGCGGCCCGGACAGCCGCGAGAAGTAGCGCCGAATAGCTTGGGGCGGGCAGACGCACTCCGCCCCGGGCACGGCGAAGTTTCCGCACGGACAGGGGTTCGTGGCGACGACCAGCTGGAACCGGGCGGGGTACGCGGCTGTGATTCCGGAGCGATGGATGACGATCGACCCCGACTCCAGAGGCTGGCGCAGCGCGTCGAGCGCGCTCGAGGCGAACTCCCCCGCCTCGTCGAGGAAGAGCACCCCCTCACTCGCACGGGCGATCGCGCCGGGACGAACGATCTTCGATCCGCCGCCGACCAACGCGGCGATGCTCGTGCTGTGATGCGGCGACTCGAAGGGTGGCACCCTCGAAAGCCGGGTCACCGGCTCGCCCGAGAGCGACCGCACCGAACCGACGGCCAGCGCGGCGGCCTCGTCGAGGGGAGGCAGGATGCCGGGGAGACGCTGCGCGAGCATCGTCTTGCCCGCGCCGGGTGGTCCGCTCATGAGCAGATGGTGCCCTCCCGCCGCGGCGACGAGCAGCGCGTCGATCGCCTCGCGCTGGCCGATGACGTCAGCGAGTTCCGGCACCTCGTCGGCGGAGACGTGTTCGCGGGCCAGCGCCACCGGCTCTACCGCGGGGATGTCGATGTCGAGCCCGTGCCACCGCACGACCTCGGCGAGGCAGCTCGCACCGCACACCTCGATCCCGTCGACGAGCTCGGCCTCCGCGAGGTTGGCGCGAGGCACGACCACACGTCGAATCCCGGCGCGTGCCGCCGCCGCGACTGCGGGGAGAACGCCCGGGACCGGACGCAGACGCCCGTCGAGACCGAGTTCGCCCAGATGTACGGTCGACGCGACGCCCGCCGCATCCATCTCACGTTCCGTCGCAAGCGCCGCGACAGCGATGGCGACGTCGAAGCCGGATCCCTGTTTCGGCAGGCTGGCGGGAGAGAGGTTCACGGTGAGGCGCCGTCGCGGAAGCGCCAGGCCCCTGTTCACGCAGGCGTTGTGCACGCGTTGCACGGCCTCGCCAAGGGACTTGTCGGGGAGGCCGATGATCACGAACTTCGGCGTCTGCTCCGACAGGTCGGCCTCGACCTCGACGATCGCTCCTTCGAGGCCGTTGAGCGCGACCGACAGAGTGCGTGCGACGCTCACAGCGCGTCTTCCAGGTGCTCGAGCACGCCCGTCGCGGGATCGGCCCCGGTGATCGCGATCGCGTCGAGACGAAGCCTGCGCCCCCGGGCCTCCTGCGGGTGCGCGGCGATCCACGCTGCCGCGAGACGCCAGAGCCGCGTGGCCTTCCGGTCGTCGATGGCCTCGAGGGGGTGACCGAACGCCAGTGACCGCCGGGTCTTGACCTCGACCACCGCCAGCGTCCGTTCGCGGACGGCGACGATGTCGACCTCCCCCTGGGAACACCGCCAGTTGCGGTCGATGATCCGGTATCCGAGGGTGATCAGGTGGTCGGCGGCGCGCTGTTCACCGGCGCGTCCGAAATCGTCCTTGGCTGCCATGCCCCCATGGTGCGCGGAGCGGGGAGCTCAGACGGGGCTTCTCCGACGAGCTGTGGGCGCAACGGATGATCCGCCTCCTGGGGAGGAACGGATGCTGCGGCGTCAGCTGTCGAGCGAGAGTTCCTCGGGCAGCTGGAAGTCCCGCCGCGAAAGCTCCTCGACGTTCACGTCCTTGAACGTGAGCACGCGCACCGACTTCACGAACCGGTCGGCCCGGTAGATGTCCCAGACCCAGACGTCGGTCATCGAGATCTCGAAGTAGAAGTCGTGCTCGGTATCGCGACGAACGACGTTCACCTCGTTCGCAAGGTAGAACCGCCGCTCGGTCTCGATCACGTACTGGAACTGCAAGACAACGTCGCGGTACTCCCGGTAAAGGGCGAGTTCGAGTTCGCGGTCATAGTCCTCGAAAGCATCGTCATCCATGGTTGCTCCATCCTACGGGCGCGCGCGTGCGCCCGGCACAGCGGGGGGTCAGAAGAGCGTCGGTGCGTCTGCGATGGCCCAGGAGTGCCGGTGATGGGCGCTGAGGCCGTTCGTGGATATCGCCTCGCGGTGGTCGAGACTCGCGTATCCCTTGTTCCGCGCCCACTGGTATGCGGGCAAGTCGTCGTGCAGCGTCACCATCAGCGCATCCCTCGCGACCTTGGCGATCACGGAGGCGGCGGCAGCGCTGGCGCAGTCGCGGTCTGCCTTGATGATCGGCGTGACACGCAGCCCCTGGGCACCGGCGGGGGTGATGTAGTCGTAGTTGCCGTCGAGGATCACGATCGCCGTCTCGGGCACGACCCCGTGTGCGCGCAGGTCGGCCAGCGCCCGGACGGCGGCGAGACCGAGCGCCGCCATGATCCCGATCTCGTCGATCTCGACCGAGCTCGCCCACCCCACCGCGCTCTCCGACACCCACGATGCCGCGCGAGCGGCGACGTCGGCACGCCGGGGTTCAGGAACCAGCTTGGAGTCGCGCAGCCCTGCCGGGATGCGTGTGCGTGACAGAGCGGGATCGACGACCGCAGCACCGACGGCGACAGGACCCGCAAGGGCGCCCCTCCCGACCTCGTCGCAGGCGATCACCAGGGGGTAGTCCTTGAGCAGCCGACGCTCCAGCGTCAGACGCGGCTCGATGACGGTCACGACGCCGTCTCCGGGGGGAGCGTCACGGCGCGGCCTCCGGCGCGGGCACCCCCGCGAACACCTCGTGGTGGAAGTCGATCAGCCCGAAGCGGTCGAAGGGCCAGGTGATGAGGAACGCGCGACCCACGACGTTGTCGACGGGAACGAACCCTCCCCCGGGCTGATCCTGGTGGAAGCGGGAGTCCTGCGAGTTGTCGCGGTTGTCGCCCATCACCCAGATCGAGCCGTCGGGCACCGTCACGTCGTACTCCATGACATCGGGCGCTGTCTTGCCGGGGAGGAGGTTCAGGTAGGCGGTCTCGTCGATCGCCTGCCCGTTCACCGTCGTCTGCCCGAGGGCGTTGCAGCAGACGACGTGGTCGCCGCCGACGCCGATGATGCGCTTGATCAGGTGCTCGTCGCTGTCGGGGGCCGCGAGGCCCACGAGCGAGAGCACCCACTCCACGCTCTCGGTGAAGGGCGAGACGGGCACCCGGGCCGCCTTCTCGAGCCAGCCGCCGGGATCGCGGAAGACGACGACGTCACCACGGTCGTACCCGCCGAAGCGCGGGGTGATCTCATCGACGAGGATGCGGTCGTTCTCGATCAGCGTCTGATTCATCGACGCCGACGGGATGTAGAACGAACGCACGAGGAAGGTCTTGACGAGGAACGACACCAGCAGCGCGATCAGAACGATGACCACGACGTCTCGCAGGAACGTCAACCATCCACGACGCGGTTTGTCCTCCGCCAGAACGGGGGCCGTTTCGTCGGCGGGGGCGGCCTGGTCACTGCTCATGGGATGCCTCACTCGGCTCGCCGCCGTTCGGGAACCGCACACACAAGGTTCGCACACGCTCCGCCGCCTGCGGTGCACCGGACCGCCCATCTCGACCGATGTCGGACGGGTACGACGAACGCCCCGGGCATCAGCCCGGGGCGTTCGAGAGAAGCGACTCAGCGAGCGTCGCGCTTCTCCTTGATCTTGGCCTTCTTGCCGCGGAGGTTGCGGAGGTAGTAGAGCTTCGCGCGACGCACGTCACCGCGCGTGACGACCTCGATGTGGTCGATCACGGGGCTGTGCACGGGGAAGGTGCGCTCCACGCCCACCTGGAAGCTGATCTTCCGGACCGTGAAGGTCTCGCGAACACCGTCGCCGGAGCGGCCGAGCACGATGCCCTGGAAGACCTGGATACGGGAGCGGTTGCCCTCCGTGATGTTGACGTGGACCTTCACGTTGTCACCGGGGGCGAAGGTCGGGATGTCGGTGCGGAGCGAAGCCGCGTCGACTGCGTCGAGGATCTGCATGATCGTCTCTTCCTGCGGCCGCCACAGGTCGACAGCATGATGTGTTCAAGAATGGGATGACGCGTCCGTGCCGCGAATGCGGCGGGTTCCCCTGTGGCAGAACCGGTCAGGACACAAACGTCTATTCTGCCATGGATGCGGCAGCGGTCCAAAACCCCCTACGACTGGTGAGGGCGCTCCTCGAGGACGACGACCGTCGGATCTGCTCTCGGGGTGGACGACGGCCGCGTCGGCGGAATGTACCCGGTGCCGTCAGCTGTGCGCAGGAGCATGACCGATGCCCGGCTCTCGCGCCAGAGTTGCGCGACGCTCGCCCAGAAGACCCCCACCGCCGCGAGAATCGCCAGGACGAGCGAGAGAGCGAACCACGACGAGAAGAATCCCGTCGCGATGATCAGCGCGTGCCAGACCGAGAACGCCAGGACGTCCCACCACGACACGGCGCGCTCCGCGCGAACGCTCCCGCGGGAGCGGACGAGCAGAGCGAGCACGGTCTGCCCGACCAGCACCGACGGGGCGGCGATGAACAGCACCCAGAGGAAGGCGAGCCCGCCCGCCTGGAACACACCCCACCCGACGAGAAGCCAGAGGGGCAGCACCACGGCAGCCGGGAAGAGCCAGTGGAAGAACAGCCGTCGGAGCCACATGCTTCGATGCTACGCGGCGGTCTCGACGTCTCTGCCGTTGCAGGGCGAGCCCGAAGCATCCTCTCGGATTCGCGCCGTGACGAATAGGTCGCACGGTCGTGTCGCGGAAGAATAGAGCGGTCGAAAGGACACCCATGATCGAACTGCGCACCCCGGCCGAGATCGACGCCATGCGCCCGGCGGGTCGCTTCGTCGCCGAGACGCTCGCCGCACTCCGCGATGACACCAAGGTCGGCACGAACCTCCTCGCCATCGATCGCCGCGCGCACGAACTGATCCGGCGCGCCGGCGCAGAGTCCTGCTACATCGACTACCACCCCTCGTTCGGCGCGAGCCCGTTCGGCAAAGTCATCTGCACATCGATCAACGACGCCGTGCTGCACGGGCTCCCCCACGACTACGCCCTCCGCGACGGCGACCTGGTCTCGCTCGACTTCGCCGTCGCGATCGACGGATGGGTCGCCGATTCCGCGGTCTCGTTCGTCGTCGGAACCCCGCGCGACGAGGACCTCGCCCTCATCGACACCACCGAGCGCGCCCTCGCCGCCGCCATCGACGCGGCTGTGGTGGGCCAGAAGATCGGCGACATCTCGTCAGCGATCGCCGCCGTCGCCCATGCGGACGGCTACTCGATCAACACCGACTTCGGCGGCCACGGTGTCGGCCGGGTCATGCACGGCGATCCTCATGTGCCCAACGACGGAAAAGCCGGACGCGGGTACCCGCTGCGCGAGGGGCTGGTCGTCGCACTCGAACCGTGGTTTCTGGCCACCACCGACAAGCTCGTCACCGACGCAGACGGCTGGACCCTGCGCAGCGCCGACGGTTCACGCGGGGCGCACGCCGAGCACACCGTGGCCATGACGTCCGACGGCCCGATCGTCCTGACCGACCGCTCGTTCCTCGGCGTCGACTGACGCGCGGAAGGCTACTCGGGCAGCAGGTCGGGACGACGCTCGCGCGTCCGCTCGATCTGCTGCTCGCGACGCCACGCGGCGATCGCCCCGTGATTGCCGCTGAGCAGGATCGGCGGCACCTCCCGCTCGCGCCATGAAGCGGGCTTCGTGTACGACGGGTACTCCAGCAGGCCGTCCTCGTGCGATTCCTCGACAAGGCTCGCCGGGTTGCCGACGACGCCCGGCACGAGACGGCCGATGGCCTCGATCATCGCCATCGACGCCACCTCTCCCCCGTTGAGCACGTAATCGCCGAGACTCACGAGCCGCACGCGGCCGATCGTCTCCGCGTACGAGAACACACGCTCGTCGATCCCCTCGTAGCGACCGCAGCCGAACACGAGGTGGGACTCCTGGGCGAGCTCGCGAGCCGTGGCCTGAGTGAAGACCTCCCCCGCGGGCGAGGGGAAGATGATGACCGGATGCTGCGCCGTGGGGTCGTCGCCGGCATCCGCCACGATCGAATCCAGCGCTGCGCCCCAGGGCTCGGGCTTCATCACCATGCCGGCGCCGCCGCCGTAGGGCGTGTCGTCCACCGTCCGGTGACGATCGTGCGCCCAGGAGCGCAGATCGTGCACACGTACGTCGAGAATGCCCGCGCCGCGGGCCTTGCCGAGGAGCGATACCTCGAGAGCGTCGAAGAAGGCGGGGAAGATCGTGACGACGTCGATGCGCACGTCAGCGGTCCGTGTCGTCGCCCTCGGAGGACTCGGTCGCCGCCGGCTCCGCCACGTCGGCCTTGCCGGCGGCCGTCTCGGATTCGTCGGACTCGAGCTCCTCGAACAGACCTGCCGGAGGGGTCACGATGACGCGCCCCGCGGAGATGTCGACCTCGGGCACAATTGCCTTCACGAAGGGGACGAGGATCTCGTCGTCGGCGGCGCCCGCGGGGCGCACGGCGAGCAGATCCTGCGAGGGGAGATGATCGACGCGGATCACGCGGCCCACGACGGCACCGTCACGCACGACGTCGAGGCCGACCAGCTGGTGGTCGTACCAGGCGTCGTCCTCGACGGGGGCGGACTCAGCATCCTCGTCGATCCAGAGGATGGCGCGAACCAGCTCTTCGGCTCCGCTGCGGTCGTCGACGCCCTCGAAGAAGGCGACCGGGTGGCTGTTCATCCAGCGGAACTCGCGCACGGTGAGCGGCTTGCCGTGCCACGGCGACGACTCGGGAACCTGGAGCGTGAAGGTCGACCCTGGCGCGAAACGACCGTCGGGGTCGTCGGTGTAGAGCTCGATCTTGAGGGCACCCTTGAGCCCGTGCGCCTTGACGAGGCGACCCACGCGCAGCTGGGTGCGGGCCGGACGCGGGGAGTGCGCGCGGCCTTCGGCGGGCACGTCAGTCATCGGCGACGTCGACCCGCACGCGGCGACCGTCGGCGAGAGCGCCGACGACCGTCCGCAGGGCTTTGGCCGTGCGTCCGCCGCGCCCGATCACGCGACCCCGGTCATCGGGGTGGACGTGCACCTCCAGCACGTCACCGCGAGGCGACGTGGAGGAACGGATGGACACGGCGTCGGGGTGATCCACGATCCCCTTGACGACGTGCTCGAGCGCGGCGGCGAGCAACGGCTTACTCGGAGGCGGACGCCGCGTCGGCGTCGCCCTCAGCGTCGGCCGGGGCCGCGGCGGGCTTGTCGGCCTTGGGCTTGATGACCGACTTCTTCGAGGAGTCGACCTCGAAGGGGACCTTCTCGGCCTTGGTCTTCAGCGTCGACGTCGCGTTCGCGTCGCCCTTGAAGGTGCCCCAGTCGCCGGTGATCTTGAGGATCGCGAGCACCTGCGGGCTCGGCTGAGCGCCGACGCCGAGCCAGTACTGCGCGCGCTCGGAGTCGACCTCGATGAACGAGGGCTCCTCGGTGGGGTGGTACTTGCCGATCTCTTCGATGACACGGCCGTCGCGCTTGGTGCGCGAGTCGGCGACGACGATGCGGTAGTACGGCGCACGGATCTTGCCCAGGCGCTTGAGACGGATCTTTACAGCCACGATTCTCCTGAATGTGTGGAAAGCGAACGAACCGAACGCCTGGAGAGTGGGGTGCACACCCGGCGGAAGCTCAAATAGGTGGACCGGGAACTGGATAGAGGGTCGAGTACCGGGTCCGACCCTCTATTCTGCCAGATGACGGCGCGTGCCGCGAAACGACGGCTCGCGGATCACGGGATGTCAGAATGTGGCCATGACGGTGCCCTTCGCGACATCCCCCCGTTCGACGGTCGGGATCGAGTGGGAACTCATGCTCGCCGACGCGGATACGGGCGACCTCGTCCCGCGCGCGCCCGAGATCCTGGATGCGCTGGAGGACTCCACGGCGCTCGAGCGCTTCACCGTCACGGGCGAGCTCCTGACGAACACGGTCGAGATCACGAGCGGTATCGGCGACACGGTCGCCGCGGCCGTCGATGACGTCGCGGACGCGATCGCCGCCGTCCGGGCCGAGACCGAGCCGCGCCATCTGGAGCTGCTCTGCGCCGGCAGCCACCCCTTCGCGCAGTGGTACGACCAGCAGGTCACCGACAAGACCCGGTACGAGAGCCTCATCGAGCGCACCCAATGGTGGGGGCGCAACATGATGATCTGGGGCATCCATATCCACGTCGGCGTGGAGGACGTCAACAAGGTGCTGCCGATCATCGCCGCCCTCACGACCTACCTGCCGCATCTGCAGGCGCTCTCGGCCTCCAGTCCGTTCTGGGCGGGCGAGCGCACCGGCTACGCATCGAATCGCGCATTGGTCTTCCAACAGCTCCCGACGGCCGGACTCCCCTGGCCGCTCGACGACTGGGCGCAGTTCGAGGGCTATCTCGACGACATGGCGCGCACCGGCGTGATGGCCGATGCGTCCGAGGTGCGATGGGACATCCGCCCTGCGCCGCGCTGGGGAACGATCGAGGTGCGTGCCTGCGACGGCATGTCGACCCTTCCCGAGCTTGCCGCCGTCGCCTCGCTGGTCCAGACGTTGGTCGAGCAGTTCTCGCGCGATCTCGACGAAGGGCGGGAACTCCCCCGCATCCAGCCGTGGTTCGCCCGGGAGAACAAGTGGCGAGCGGCACGCTACGGGCTCGACGCCAGGGTCATCGTCGACGCGGACGGACGCGAAGAGCCCGTCGTCGAGCACCTGCACGAGACGATCGATCGGCTGCGCGATGTCGCGTCGGAGCTCAAGTGCGCGCGCGAGTTCGAGGGCCTGCAGACGATCCTCGCCACCGGCGGCAGCTCCGCGCGCCAGATCGCGGTCGCCGACGCGGCCGACGGCGATCTCCGCCAGGTCGTGCAGCACCTGATCCGCGAGTTCCGGGGCGGACCCACGCTGCGCGAGCACCTGCTGTCATCGCTGTAGCGCGCAGCGTCCGCCCCTCCCTGCGCCGAAAGCAGGAGATGGCGCCGACGAAGGACGATCTGCGGCGAAACGTCCTACCCTCGCGCCAGGTCCTACGCTCAGAACCTCGGCGGTGCGAGGTGCAGCCCCTGCGCCACCGCGAGGAGGAGCGTTCGCTCGACGAACGCCCAGTCGAACATGACCTGATACCAGTCGAACCGCAGCGTGGTGAAGCCGCGGAGCGCGAGCCTGGCGTCGGCTCGGATATCGCGCCGGCGATCCTGCGCGTTCGAGTGGTGCGCGAATCCGTCGAGCTGCACGAGCAGGCGTTCTCCGATGACGGCGTCGAGCGGATGCCCGTCTATCCACACTTGCTGGCGCACCGCGAGTCCGAGGGCCCGCACGCCGTGCACGAAGATCGACTCGAGTCCGGAGTCGCTGAGCGCCGACAGATGCTCGGCGATGTCTGCGGCGGCCGTAGACCTCCACATCACGCGTGCGAGCTCGGAGGGCTCGACCATGCCCAGCCGAACCGCCGATTCCCACACCGCGAATGCGTCTCGACGCGACTGACACCGAGCGACGTGGAACAGCACGTCGATGAGGGGGTCTTCGACGCAGTGGGGAGGCACGGGCATGGGCCCATTCCCCCAGTGAACGACGAGCGACCCTCCTTCCACGCGCGAGGCGGTGGGTTTGACCGCCACATGGACGAGTCCGTCGCTGGGTGGAACCCAGAGGCCCCATCGGGCCGCGGCGCCGACCACCGACCTCGATGGCCGACCTCGCTACGGCATCAGCATCACGCGTCACCAGCCACGACCGACGCACCCGGTCTACGCGGCCGGCCGCCACCGCGTCGGCCATGGCGCGCTGAGAATACCCCGCGCCCCGGGCGGTGGCGGAATGTGCGATCCCGCCGTTCTCTCGGAGCCACGCGGTGAAGGGAGGACGACGCATCCCGCCACGTTCGCTCACGACGGGCCCCCGTGACGGCGCCAACCGGTGCCGCCGTGGAGAACTGCCGTTCTCAGCGTGCTGGGGAGGACGAGCCGGGCGCGATCAGCCGTGCCCGGCGTAGGTCATGGCGCGGAGGTAGGACGACACGCGGAGAAACGGCCTGTGTGCGCGCCATCTCCTACGTTCGACACGGCGCAGGCGACGCGTCAGCCGCGGCCGAGCATCTTCTGCAGCTCGGCGAGGTCGGCCTCCGACGGAGCGGCGCCCTTGGCACCACCGAGGCCGAAACCCGACCCCGTCGGAGCGGCGGGGGCGGATGCGGCGATGCCGGCGTTCTCGGCGGCGCGCTTGGCCGGGTTGCCCGATCGCGACCCCTTCGCCTTCTGCTGCTTGCCTCGCTTGGAGGAGGCTCCCGGACGCCCCGCTCCGGGAACCGGACCCATGCCCGGGATGTTGGGCACCCCGCCGCGGGCCATCGTCTTCATCATCTTCGCGGCCTGATCGAAGCGCTGTACGAGCGCGTTCACGTCGGTGACGGTCATGCCCGAACCGCGCGCGATGCGCAGGCGCCGCGAACCGTTGAGAAGCTTCGGATTGCGACGCTCGGCGATCGTCATCGAACGGATGATCGCCTCCGTGCGATCGATCTCGCGCTCGTCGAAGTTCTCCATCTGCTGCTTCATGGAGCCCATACCCGGGAGCATCCCGAGCATCTTCTTCATCGAGCCCATCTTCTTCATCTGCTGCATCTGCTCGAGGAAGTCCTCGAGGGTGAAGGTCGAGGTCGCGAGCTTCTCGGCGACCTTCATCGCCTCTTCCTCGTCGAAGGCCGACTGCGCCTGCTCGATGAGGGTCAGGATGTCACCGAGGTCGAGGATGCGGCTCGCCATGCGGTCGGGATGGAACGGCTCGAGGTCGTCGAGGCCCTCACCGGTCGACGCGTAGATGATCGGACGGCCGGTGACCGAGGCCACCGACAGAGCCGCTCCACCGCGCGCATCGCCGTCGAGCTTCGACAGCACCACTCCGGTGAAGTCGACGCCCTCCTGGAAGGCCTTGGCGGTGTTGACGGCGTCCTGACCGATCATCGCGTCGATGACGAACAGCACCTCGTCGGGATCGGTCGCCTTGCGGATGTTCGAGGCCTGCTTCATCAGCTCGGCGTCGACGCCGAGGCGGCCGGCCGTGTCGATGATGACGACGTCGTGCTGCTGGCGTCGCGCGTGCTCCACGCCCGCCTTCGCGACCTTCACCGGGTCGCCGACGCCGTTGCCCGGCTCGGGGGCGAAGATCGTCGCACCGGCCTGCTGCGCGACGACCTGCAGCTGGTTGACGGCGTTCGGACGCTGGAGGTCGGCGGCGACGAGGAGCGGGGTGTGACCCTCCTTCTCGAGCTGCTTCGCGAGCTTTCCGGCGAAGGTCGTCTTACCCGACCCCTGGAGACCCGCGAGCATGATCACGGTCGGCGGGTTCTTCGCGAACTGCAGCCGACGCTGCTGCCCGCCGAGGATGCCCACGAGCTCCTCGTTGACGATCTGCACCACCTGCTGAGCCGGGTTCAGCGCCTTGTTGACCTCATCGCCCAGGGCGCGTTCACGCACGGAGGCGGTGAAGTCCTTGACCACGGGCAGAGCGACGTCGGCGTCGAGGAGGGCGCGACGGATCTCGCGCACGGTCCCGTCGACGTCCGCGGGCGTGAGCTTGCCCTTGGTGCGGAGGTTGCGGAACGTCTCTGTGAGACGGTCGGAGAGCGTGCCGAAAGTAGCCATGATCCGACAAGTTTACGCGAGCGGATGCGGCGCGCCGGCGTGGGCGCGTAGCATCCGCCGCTGCTACGCCGGATCCTCGTCGAAGAGCGTCAGCTGCAGATCGGCCGGGCCTCGCAGGCGACTGTTCAGAGAACCCCACGGGGTGACGCGTGGCGAGGCGATCACGCTCCCTCCGCCCTCCGCCAGCCGCTCGGTCGCCGCCGCACCGCCCGACACCTCGAGGCCCAGGCGGATGCGGTCGCTCGTGTCGCCGTCGGTCTCGACGCGATCGATCATCTCGACCTGAGCGGTGTTCGCCAGTTCGAGGGTCGCGACCCCGGCATCGAGGATCGTCACGCGCGCGTCGCCGTCGCCCTCGTACGCAGCCCTCTCGGGCATCCCCACGACGTCGCGGTAGAACGCCACCGCGGCTTCGTAGTCGTCGGCGCGGACGACGACGCGCAGTTGCCGCACCGCCCCTCCGCCACCGGCGGGCGCGACGGCCTCCAGCGCTCGCGACAGGATCGCGCCGAGCGGAGTGCGGCCCGCGCCGGAACCCGCCCATCGCGACAACGCCGCCAGCACCGCTCCCCCGTGCGCCGCACCCAGCACCTCGGCGCGCAAGGGATCGACACCCCCGGCGACGAGTCTCTCGGCGACCGCCCTCGCGATGCGCGCGCGCCGCACCGCCGACTCGCGCTCGATCTCGTCGGTGAGTCCCATCGTGTCGGCCTGCGCGAGCGCCAACGCCAGGGTGTCGGGATCGAATCCGTCGAGCAGATCCCTCAGCGCGCCACGGACCACCGCGTCGACGTCGCCGCCGTCGTGGTCGTGATCGAGCGCTGCGTCCAGGCTCGCGACGCGCTCATCGAAGCCCGCCCAGAGCACATCGCTCTTGGTCGCGAAGTAGTTGAAGAAGCTGGAACGGCTCACTCCGGCGCGCGTCGTGATGTCGGCGACCGAGGTCTCGGCAAAGCCCTTCTCGAGGAAGAGCTCGGATGCCGCTTCCGCCAGGGTCTCTCGAGACGACGCGCGAGGTCGCCCCCCGCGCTGATCGGGTGCCATGTTCTCCAGGGTAGGCGCGTGGGCATGACCTCCACGCACCCGCGGAGGTTGTTAGACTCCATGCAACAACCCCGGCGGAGGTCGAGATGATCGAGATCCTCGAGGCGGGCCTTGCCCCGCACTACGTGCCCTACCCCGATGGGTGGGCACTGCAGCGACGCATCCACGCCGACGTACTCGCCGGAACCAGGGCCGACACGCTGATCGTGCTGGAGCACGAGAGCGTCTACACGGCGGGCACCCGCACGCAGGAGGCCGATCGCCCGCGCGACGGCATTCCCGTCGTGGATGTCGACCGGGGAGGACGCATCACGTGGCACGGCCCGGGGCAACTCGTCGGATACCCCATCGTGCGGCTGCCGGAGCCCATCGACGTCGTCGCGCACGTCCGACGCCTCGAGCGCGCGCTCATCGCCGCGCTGCGCCTCCACGGCGTCGACGGCCGTCAGGTCGAGGGACGCAGCGGCGTCTGGGTGCGTGGGCCGCTGTCCGACAACAAGATCGCGGCGATCGGAGTCCGCGTCGAGAAAGGCGTCACGATGCACGGGTTCGCCCTCAACTGCGACAATTCGCTCGCGCCCTTCCGTCAGATCGTCCCGTGCGGCATCTCGGATGCGGGCGTGACGACCGTGAGCGAGGTGGTGGGCGCAGCCGTCTCGCCGCGCGACGTCGTCGCAACGGTGACGACGGCATTCGCGTCCGAGTTCGCGGCGGTGGCCGCGTGAGCGTCGCCGCGCCGGAAGGGCGCAGGATGCTGCGCCTCGAGGTGCGCAACGCTCAGACCCCGATCGAGCGCAAGCCGGAGTGGATCAAGACCACCGCGCGCATGGGGCCCGAGTACACCGCGCTGCAGTCCCTCATGAAGACGGAGGACCTGCACACCGTCTGCCAGGAAGCCGGCTGCCCGAACATCTTCGAATGCTGGGAAGACCGCGAGGCGACGTTCCTCATCGGCGGCTCGCAGTGCACCCGACGATGCGACTTCTGCCAGATCGACACCGGCAAGCCCGCCGATTACGACACCGACGAGCCGCGCCGCGTGGCGGAGAGCGTACAGCGCATGAACCTGCGCTACGCGACCGTCACCGGCGTCGCCCGCGACGACCTCCCCGACGAGGGCGCCTGGCTCCACGCCGAGACCGTGCGCCGTATCCACGCCGACAACCCGGGCACGGGCGTGGAGATCCTCGCCACCGACTTCTCCGGCAACCCGGTTCTTCTCGATGAGGTCTTCGACGCGCGTCCCGAGGTCTTCGCGCACAACGTGGAGACCGTACCGCGGATCTTCAAGCGCATCCGTCCGGCCTTCCGCTACGACCGCTCGCTCGGCGTCCTCACCCGCGCCCGCGCGGCGGGCCTCATCACCAAGTCGAACCTCATCCTCGGCATGGGCGAAGAGCCGGCGGAAGTCGTGCAGGCGCTCCGCGACCTGCGCGAGGCCGGGACCGACATCATCACCATCACGCAGTATCTGCGACCCACTCCCCGCCATCTGCCGGTCGCGCGCTGGGTGAAGCCCGCCGAGTTCGTCGAGTTCAAGGAAGAGGCGGAGCGGATCGGATTCCTCGGGGTGCTGGCCGGCCCGCTCGTCCGATCGTCCTACCGCGCGGGTCGGCTCTGGGCGCAGTCGATGGTGTCGCTGGGCCGTGACATCCCGCCGCATCTCGCGCACCTGGCGAAGGACATCGCCTCCACCGACGAGGGCTTCGCCCAGGCGGTCTGAGTCCCTACGCGCATCGGACCTGCGACGCGGAGGCGAGTCGGGGAGCGCCGCCCCGCGTGGACGATCAGTCGGCGCTGGTGACCGACTGCACGATGCCGTCCGAGCCGAGGTTGACCAGCAGCACGTCGTCGGTGGCCTCGGGGTCCAGCGCGTACTCGAGCACGGCGAAGGGATCGTCTCCCCCGTGCTCGTCGGCGAGGATCGTCATGCTCATGAGCTGCAGCGAGCGGATCACGTCGATCTGCGTGTCACCGGAGACGTCCACGAGCAGGTCGTCCAGTTCTTCGCCCAGGAGCTGCTGCTGCTGGAGGATGTACTCGATCACCTCGCTCGTGCGGTCGTCCAGCTCGGAGACCATCGCGTCGCGCGCCGTACGGTCGATGCCCTCCAGGGACGAGACCATCCCGGCGGCGGCGTCGAGCGCCTCCTGCGAGACGTCGTCCTGGTCGGGAGCCGTCAGGTCGACCGTCACCGTCTGGTCACCGAACTCCACGTTCTCGGACCAGAAGATCGATCCGTCCGGACCCGACTCGAGGAGTCCGAAGAAGTCGTGCTCGATCGCCATGGCCCTATGAAACCAGTCCGGCGGTCACGACGGTAGTCGCCGCACCGCACACGGCCGGGCCCGCCCCGACGCCCGTCATCAATCGACCAGCGCCGAGGCGAAGACGTGCGGCGTGAAGCCCGTGAGATCTCCGATCCCCTCGCCCTGTCCGAGCAGTTTGACGGGGATGCCGGTGAGCTCCTGAACAGCGAGGACGAAGCCCCCGCGGGCCGACCCGTCAAGCTTCGTGAGCACGAGGCCGGTGACCCCGGCGCTGTCGAGGAAGGCCTGCGCCTGCATGAGACCGTTCTGCCCGGTCGTCGCGTCGAGCACGAGCAGCACCTCGCTGATCGGCGCCTGCTTCTCGATGACACGCTTGATCTTGCCGAGCTCGTCCATCAGCCCGCCCTTGGTGTGCAGGCGTCCCGCGGTGTCGACGAGCACGATCTCCGTGCCGGTCTCCTTCGCGTAGGTGATGGTCTGGAACGCGACGGATGCAGGATCCTGGCCCTCGTGCTGCGGGCGCACGATGGCGGCGCCCCCGCGCTCCGCCCAGGTCGCGAGCTGGTCGACGGCGGCCGCCCGGAAGGTATCGGCGGCTCCGACGACGACCGAGCGCCCGTACCGCTGCAGGAACTTGGCGAACTTGCCGATGGTCGTCGTCTTACCGACGCCGTTCACCCCCACCACGAGCACCACCGCGGGGCGCTCGGTGAGGCGGAGGGTCGTGTCGAACTTCGCGAAGTGCTCCTCGATCGTCTCGCGAAGCATCCGCTGAAGATCCTTCGGGTCGGTCGTGCGGAAGCGCTCGACCTTCTCGCGGAGCTCGTCGATGATGCGCTCGGTGACGTCTGGACCGAAGTCGGCGGTGATGAGCGCCGTCTCGAGGTCGTCCCACGTGGTCTCGTCGATCGTGGGTTTGACGAACATGCCGCGCAGAGCACGGCCGAGCGACCAGGGATTCTCAGCCATGCATCCAGCCTACGGTCAGCGAGCGGCGCGGTCGCCGACGCGCTGACCGACCACGGCGGAAACGCCGTCTTGGCGCATCGACACACCGTACAGCGCATCGGCGATCTCCATCGTGCGCTTCTGGTGCGTGATCACGATGAGCTGGCTGCTCTCGCGGAGACGCTCGAAGACGCCCAGGAGACGCCCGAGGTTCGCGTCGTCGAGAGCGGCTTCCACCTCGTCGAGGATGTAGAAGGGGCTGGGCCGCGCGGTGAAGATCGCCACGAGGAACGCCACGGCGGCCAGCGACCGTTCGCCGCCCGAGAGCAGTGAGAGCCGCTCGATCTTCTTACCCGCGGGGCGCACGGTCACCTCGATGCCGGTCGTCAACGGTGCGTCGGGATCGGTCAAGGCGACGCTGCCCGTTCCGCCGGGGAAGAGGATCGGGAAGATCTCGCCGAACGCGACCTTCATGTCGTCGAACGCCGCGATGAAGATCGTCTGCATGCGCTCGTCGAGCTCGTCGATGATCGTCATGAGGTCGGCGCGCGTCTGGGTCAGGTCGGTCAGCTGCTCGGTGAGGAACGAGTGACGCTGCTCGAGCGCGGCGAACTCTTCGAGCGCGAGCGGATTCACGCGCCCCAGCTGACCCAGTTTGCGCTCGGCTTCCTGCAGTCTCCGACGCTGCGCCGCGCGGTCGAAGGGAACGGATGCTTCGTCCGCGGCGTCGTCGCTGTCTCGGCCGTCGGTCGGGATGGGCTGATCGGGGCCGTATTCGGCGATGAGAATATCCTCGCTGAGCCCCAACTCCGAACCCACCCGCTCGAGGAGGCTGCCGGCGTGCAGACGCTTCTCGTGGATCTGCAGCTCGAGGCCGTGGACGCTCTCGGTCAATCCGGCGAGACGCTCCCTCACGGCCGTCTCCTGGGCGCGCACCCCCGCGAGCTCCGCCGTGACCGCCGTGCGCGCCGATTCAGCCTCGGCGAGTTCGACGCGCGCACGGCTGACGGAACGGTCGACGGAGTCGAGGAGGGCGGGGAGCTGCTGCGCGACGTCTGCCGCGATCTCGCGCTGCGCACGTCGGAGGACGGCGCGCCGTGCGGCCGCCTCGGCAGCGGCGCGTTCGCGTTCGCGCTGCCTCTCGAGCTGGACGATGCGGGCCTCCCCGGCACGCACCCGCTCGCGGAGCGTCTCCACGTCGAGCCTCGCGCGCATCTCGCCGTCGCGCGCGGCCTCCAGCTCGGCGAGCATCCCGTCACGAGCGGATGCGTCGAGGATCGGACGCGGCGCCTCCTGCGCCGCCTCGAGGGCTTGCTGCGCCACCCGGGCCGCATCCTCGGCGCCGGTCACCGCGGCGGCGGCTTGCGCCAGCCCCGCGGCGAGTCGCTCGCACTCCGCGGCAGCCGCCTCGAAACGTACGGTCGCGCGGTTGACCTTCTCGGCCTGCGACGCGACATTGGCGTCATGCTCCCGCAGGGCGGCGAGCGTGTCCTTGGTCTTCTGGCGGGACTCCCGGTGCACGACGGTCGCATCGGCGAGGGCCTCGCGGAGCGAGTCGGCGACGACGACGATCTCCGACAACCGAGCGGCCGCAGCATCCCGTTCGGCGGCGAGTTCCAGGCGCGAGCGGCCTTCGCCCGAGCCGGCCCTGATCGTGTACGCGGTGACGGTCTCGCCGGTGCGCGTGACGATCGTCGCGTGCACGAGCTCGGCGGGCAGGGCAGCCGCCGCGGCACGCGCCGCGTCGAGGTCTTCGGCCACGAACACGTCGGCGAGGATCCCGAGCACACCCGCCGGCGCCGTGACCACCTCGCGGGCGGCGACGAGTCCGGCGGGCGCGGTGTTCGACGCCGCGGCGACCACGGGCTCGGCCACGGTGATGTCCACGACGCCGAGGTCGTCGTCACGGGCCGACGAGGCTGCCGAGAACGCGTCGTCCCACGCGTCGACGAGCAGTCCTTCCGCGAGCGTGCCGAGCGCCGCCGCGATGGCGGCCTCGAAGCCGGCGGTGACCTTGACGCTGTCGGCGAGCAGTCCCCGCACCCCGCGCCCACCCCGCGCGGCGAGTCCCGCGGCGGCATTGCGCACGTCGAGGGCTCTCCCGAGAGCCGTCGTCTGCGCGGTCAGCGACTCGACCTCGCGCTCCGTCGCATGCAGCCTCTCGCGGAGCGACTCCACCGTGCTCTCGGCCTCCGCCGCATCGCGTTGCGCGCGCTCATACGCGGCCGCGTGCTCGGCCACCGATTCCTCGGGCACGTCCACGGGCTCGAGCGCCTCGAGCGCCTGTGCGGCCTCGTCTCGTCGAACGGTCGCCGCATCGAGGGCGCGCTGCTGTCGCTCGACACCCGCGAGCATCGCGGTCAACGCCGACGTCGCCGCCTCTGCGCGGCCGCGGAGGGCGGTCAGCCGCATGTCGTGCTCGGAGACGAGGGCGCTCTGCGCGGCGATGTCGGTGTCGAGGGCGTCCAACTCGGCTCGAGCGCGCGAGACCTCGCGGGTCGCGGCCGACGCCGCGTCCTGCGCATCGCCGAGTCCTTCGGCCATCTCGTCGATCTCGGTCCGCACGTCGTCGATCGAGGCCTGCGACACTGTCGTCGCCATCGCCGACGGGTCGACGTCGTCGGAACCGAGAAGCGACAGACGCTGACCGGCGAGCGAGTAGAGCCCGCGCAGTCGCTCCTGGACCTGTTCGAGGGAGAACGCGACGCGGCGCGCGGCGTCGACGGCCTCGGAGCGCTGCTCCGCCTCCAGTCGTTCGACCCGGGCACGGATGTTCTCCGCCTGATCCTGGAGCACGAGTCTCTCTGTATGGCGCTCGTGCTCGGTGCGGGCGTGGTCCGCGAGCTCGCGACGGAGCGCGACCAGCTCGTCCGCGAACAGCCGCGCCTTGGCATCGCGCACGACGGCTGCGATCGTGGCGGCCTCCCGTGCGATCTCGGCCTGGCGCCCGAGGGGCTTGAGCTGCCGGCGCAGCTCGCCGGCGAGATCGCTCAGCCGCGTGAGGTTGGCTTCCATCGCCTCGAGCTTGCGAAGCGTCTTCTCTTTGCGGCGGCGGTGCTTGAGGATGCCCGCCGCTTCCTCGATGAATCCGCGGCGGTCTTCGGGCGTGGCCTGCAGCACGCTGTCGAGGCGGCCCTGCCCGATGATCACGTGCATCTCGCGCCCGAGGCCCGAGTCGCTCAGCAGCTCCTGCACGTCGAGGAGGCGGCAACTTTCGCCGTTGATCGCGTACTCGCTCGATCCGGTTCGGAAGAGGGTCCGGCTGATCGATACCTCGGAGTACTCGATGGGCAGCGCCCCGTCGGAGTTGTCGATCGTGAGCTGCACCTCCGCGCGACCGAGCGGGCCACGCGTGGAGGTGCCGGCGAAGATGACGTCCTCCATTTTTCCGCCGCGGAGGGTCTTCGCGCCCTGCTCCCCCATGACCCAGGCAAGGGCGTCGACGACATTCGATTTGCCCGACCCGTTCGGACCGACGATGCAGGTGACGCCGGGCTCGAGGGCGAACGTCGTCGGCTGGGCGAACGACTTGAAGCCCTTGAGCGTGAGGCTCTTCAGATGCATGGCGTCGTCCTTCGGATCAACGCATCACGGTACCGGAAAGAGCGCCGCTCCCCTCCTCGGCGTCCCGCCGACCCACCGATGCTGATCGATGACACGCCCGAACTCCCGGCATTTCTGGGAATACGCTTGACGTTCGCTGTGCCACGCGAGTATCGTCTCACCCTGCTACGAGGTCGAAAGGAGGTCACCATGATCCAGCCCACTTTTATGGATAACGCGTTCCGCGTCCGCGCTGGGGTGACCCGTTCCTTCGTCGCCCTCCGCCCGACCGCCGGCTGACGCCTCGGTCTCTCCGTCGCCCTCCCCGGGCGCACGCTCGCGCTCCGCGTTCGAGCTCTCCGACGCATCCGGCGTCCCCTCCCTCCGGCGACCACCCTCGCCCTTCGCGCGCGTCGACCTCTCGACCGCGCACCGCTTCGAAAGTGACTGCCATGAACGATCTGGTCTCGCCCGTTCGGTCGACCGACCGCGCCGAGCATGACCTCCTCCGGGCGGTCGTCCACCCCGGCGTCCGCATCTCTCTCGTCGACCGACTCTCCCTGCGTCTCGGGCTGTGGCTGTTGCTGAGAAGCACCCGCCGCATCCACCGCGTGCGCGATCACGCCGATCACGCCCGTCTCCTCGCTCTGCACCGCGCCGAGCAGGAGCGCGCGCGTGCTGACGCGTGGACGCAGTTCGACCGACGACGTCCCTTCTGACCCCTACCTGCCGGCCGCTCACGCGGCGGCCGGCGCACCCCTCTCGAAGGAACACCGATGAACACCCCTCCCGCCGGACTCGAGATCCGGCCCATCGCCATCCCTCGCACCATCGGCGACGCCGACGCCGACGACTTCATCGCCATGACGCAGGTGCGCAACCTGGTCTACGCGGAGATCTCCGGGCACGACGACGGCCGGATGACCCCCGCCGAACTCCTGCCGAACTATGCGCCGGACCCAGCGGAGATCCGTCACTGCTGGCTCGTCCTTCTCGACGGCGAACCCGTCGGACGCATCGGTGTCGACGTTCCCCAGGAGGAGGGCTCGCGCGTCGTCTACTGGCTCATCGAACTGCGCCGCTGCGTCTGGGGCCGCGGCATCGGCACCGCCTGCTACGCGCTCGTCGAATCGACTGCTCGCCAGCATGGTCGTCGCGTGCTGCAGGCATGGGCAGAGCATCCGCCCGCGCCCGGCGAACGCCTGCAGCCACCCACAGGTTTCGGCAGCATCCCGCTCGACCACGTCGCACGGTTCCTTCAGCATCGCGGTCATCAGCTCGAGCAGGTCGAGCGCATCAGCGCCCTCGACCTCCGTGACGGACTCCCCCGGGTGCGCGAGTTGTGTGAGCGTGCCACCGAGGCTGCGGCCGGCTACCGCACCGTGCAGTGGCGCCTCCCGACTCCGCCCGAGTTCGTCGAGGGATACGCCTGGATGAAGTCGCGCATGAACACCGACGCTCCCGCGGCCGGTCTCGAGTTCGACGAGGAGACCTGGGACGCCGCCCGCGTCGCTCGCGCCGACGCGAAGATCGTCGATGCCGGACGCACCGCCCTGGTCACCGCTGCGCAGCACCTCGAGACGGGCGATCTCGTCGCGTTCAACGAGCTCGTCATCAACAACGACCTGACCGAGGCCACCTCCCAATACGACACTCTCGTGCTCTCGTCGCACCGAGGTCACAAACTCGGGATGCTGGTCAAGTGCGCGGGCCTGCTCGCCTGGCTCGACATCGCACCGCGCTCGCCGCGGGTCCTCACGTACAACGCGGAGGAGAACCGGCCGATGCTCGACATCAACGAAGCCATCGGTTTCGAACCGATCGGATACGAGGGCGCCTGGAAGAAGGTGCTCAGCGACCCGTCGACAGCGGCAGCCGCTGACACCGCGGGCAGTAGTGGCTCGAGCGGTTCGTGAACGACACGCGCATGATCGGTCGCCCGCACCGGGCGCACGGTTCCCCCGTGCGCCCGTACGCGTTGAGCGAGTGCGCGAAGTAGCCTGCCTGCCCGTTCACATTGACGTACTGGGCGTCGAAGCTCGTGCCGCCTTCGGCCAGGGCCTTCTGCAGCACCGCTCGCACTTCCGCGAGCAAGCGGTTCACGGCCCGCGTCGACAGATCGAGCGCGCGGGTCTCCGGATGGATGCGCGCCGCCCAGAGGGCCTCGTCGGCGTAGATGTTGCCGATGCCGCTCACGACGGTCTGGTCGAGGAGCACACGTTTGATCCCCGATGCCTTGCGGGCGAGCACCGTGCGGAACGCACCGTCGCGGAAGGCGGGGTCGAGCGGATCGCGCGCAATGTGCGCGACCTGACGCGGAGCGAGGGCGGACTCATCGCCCCTGCCCCCGGCGGCACCGTCGGGTGTCGGCTCGAGAGAGTCGATCGCGAGCGAACCGAACGTGCGTTGATCCGCGAAGACCACGGCGATCTCACCGTGCGTCGGATGCTGAAGATCGAGCCGCACGCGTTCATGGCGCTCCACGGGTGCCCCCGACGTACGAAGCAGCATCTGCCCGCTCATGCCGAGGTGCGCGATCATCGCGTTCCGCTCGGGACCGGTGACGTCGAGGGGCAGCCAGAGGAACTTCCCCCGACGCACCGCGGCGGTGAACGAA
This sequence comes from Microbacterium sp. Gd 4-13, assembly GCF_003095395.1. Taxonomy (GTDB): domain Bacteria; phylum Actinomycetota; class Actinomycetes; order Actinomycetales; family Microbacteriaceae; genus Microbacterium. Next base: position 521,415 of record NZ_QEIJ01000001.1, on the reverse strand, counting down.
CGACCCGTCAGAGCACGCTCGAATGACGGGCCGCTGTCACCGTGGCGGGTGAGCGCGCGCTCGTCGAGCACGGTCACCGCCGCGATGCGCGCGCCGGAGACGGCGGGCGCGAGGCCGGTGCGGACGACCTCGACTTCGGGAAGCTCAGGCACGTCCGCCGAGTTCGCGCCACGCGGCCAGCGCAGCCACCATCTCGGCCTGCTTCTTGCTCGTGCCCTGGCCGTGGGTGACGACGTCGCCGACACGAACCGTGGCGGTGAACCGCCGGTCGTGATCGGGGCCGGTCGCGTCTACCTCGTAACTCGGCGCGGACGCCCCCTGCTGAGCTGCGAGTTCCTGAAGACTCGTCTTCGGATCCATCGCCGCACCGTAGCGCTCGGGATCGTCGAGAAGGGGTTCGACCAGCCGCAAGACCAGAGCCGTCGCCTCGTCCTGGCCCGCCGACAGGTAGACCGCACCGATCACGGCCTCGGTCGTGTCGGCGAGGATCGAGTCCTTGTCGCGTCCCCCGGTGAGCATCTCTCCTCGGCCCAGGAGCACGTGGTCGCCGAGACCGATGCGTCGCGCGACCTCGGCGAGAGCCACGGTCGATACGACGCTGGCACGACGCTTGGCGAGCGAGCCTTCGTCGAGGTCGGGATGCCGCGTGAACAGACGCACGGTCACGGCCTGCCCCAACACGGAGTCGCCGAGGAACTCGAGGCGCTCGTTGTGCGGGATGTGGCCGTTCTCGTACGCGAACGAACGATGAGTGAGGGCAAGCGACAGAAGCTCGGGGTCGATATCGACCCCGAGCCTGTCGATGAGCGTCTGGCGCTCAGCAGAAGCGACTGTCACGGCACCTGCCGCGGACGTCAGACGTCGGCGACCTTGCGTCCCTTGTACTCCAGGAACAGCTCGGTGCCCTGCGAGTCGGTGACGACCTTGGCCTGGTGCGGACGGCTGTACACGACCTTGCCGTTCTCGACCGTGGTCGTCAGCGTGATGGGGGCAGCCTTCCACTGGGCACGACGCGAGCGCGTGTTGGAGCGGGAGACCTTCCGCTTCGGGGGGTTACCTGCCATGACTAGCTCTTCTCTGTGACGGTGTCTTCGGATTCGGGCGTGGCGCTACGGGGCGCTTCGCCGTCAGGGTCTGAGGGGTACTGCTGGAGCGCGGCCCATCGAGGATCGACGGGCGTTCGCTCATTTTCGCCGGTGCTCTCGGTCAGTCGCTCGCCTGTTTCCGGGTCGAGCCCGAGGCAATCCGGCTGACACACCGGCTGGAACGGAAGCGAGAGGACAATGGCGTCCCTGATCAGAGTTTCAAGATCTACGTAATCGTCTTGAACCTCGAAATCAACCGCTTCGTTTCCAGGATACGTGAAAAGCTCCTGAAACTCGACTTCGACAGGCTCGGCGATGTCTTGCAGGCAGCGCCCGCACACCCCGGTCAGTCGCGTGTCGGCGGTACCGGTGACAAGGATGCCCTCGTGCACCGATTCGAGGCGCACGTCGAGGTCGAGCGGTTCACCCGCCGGGATGGACACGAGGCCCTCGCCCCACTTCTCGGGCGTGTCGAGATCGAGCTCGAACTCGCGCATCTCCCCCGGGTGGTGGACGATGTCGCGGACGTGCAGCATGAAGGGTCCGGGTCGGCGAGTTCTCACGGTCGTCCATGCTACCCGCCGGGAGCGGCCGCGGCTCCGTCAGCGGGCGCTGGTACCGGTATCGAGGAACCGCGCGACGGCCGGTGGAACGAACGGCGAGACGTCTCCGCCGAGGGCGGCGACCTGGCGCACGAGCGAACTCGAGACGAGCGCGTGGGCCGGATCGGGCAGGAGGAAGACGGTCTCGATGTGCGCGAGGTGGCGATTGACGATCGCCATCGGCGATTCGTACGCCACGTCGATCTGCGACCGGATGCCTTTCACGAGCACACCCGCCCCGACATCGGTGGCGTAGTCGACGAGGAGGCCCATGCTCCACGCGGCCACGACGACGTCACCCTCGATGCCGTCCTCGGCGATCGACTGCTCGAGGAGCGCCTGACGCTGCGCGATGGGGAGCAGTGCCTCCTTGCCGGGGTTGTGCACCACCAGCACGTGCAGCTGGTCGTAGAGCGCTGCGGCTCGGCGGATGACGTCGATGTGTCCGAGCGTCGGCGGGTCGAACGACCCCGGTACGACGGCGATCCGGCTGTCCATGTCGTCAGCCTATCGAGGGACGACGGCACAAACCTGAACCTCGCGACCCGATGGGTCAGGAACGAGCGAGAGCTGCCCGCTCCAGCGCACCGACTCGTCGATCGATCGCGGCGGCGAGAGCGGGATGCTGGGCGAGGGTCGGGTCATCGGCGAAGATGCGCTCGGCCGCTGCACGCGCCTCTGCGATCACGTCGGCGTCTGTGACCACGCGCAGCAGGCGCAGCGACGAGCGAGCACCCGACTGGACCGCACCGAGCACGTCGCCCTCCCCGCGCAGCTCGAGGTCGACCTCGGCCAGCTCGAAGCCGTCGAGGGTGCTGGCCACCGCCTCCACCCGCGCGCGCGCCGACGTGCCCGTCGACGCTTCGGTCACGAGGAGGCAGATGCCGGGGAGGCCGCCTCGCCCGACTCGGCCTCGCAGCTGGTGCAACTGCGAGACACCGAAGCGGTCGGCCTCGAGGATCACCATCGCCGACGCGTTCGGCACGTCGACACCGACCTCCACGACGGTCGTCGCGACCAGCACGTCGATGTCGCCCCGCGAGAACGCCTGCATGACGGCGTCCTTCTGGTCGGACGGCATCTTGCCGTGCAGGATCTCCACGCGCAGCTGCGCGAAGGCGGGGTGACGCGAGAGCACGTCGGCGACCTGCACCACGCCCCACCGAATGCGCGGAGCCGCGGCCTCCGCCTCGGCCACCATGTCGTCGGCGGTGTCGTCTTTCGTCGAGGCTTCCGCGTCGATCGCGGGGCACACGACGAAAGCCTGTCGCCCCTCGGCGACCTCTTCGGCGACGCGGTCCCACACCCGGGCGAACCACCCCGGCTTCTCGGCGACGGGTGCGACGAACGACGAGATTCCCGCGCGTCCCGCGGGCATCGTGCGAATCGTGGAGACGTCGAGGTCGCCGAACACCGTCATGGCCACGGTGCGCGGAATGGGTGTCGCCGTCAGAACGACGGTGTGCGGGGTGGAGCCCTTCGCGCGGAGCGCCTCGCGCTGCTCGACGCCGAACCGGTGCTGCTCGTCCACCACCACGAGACCGAGATCGGCGAACGTGGTCGACGCGCTCAGCAGGGCATGGGTTCCGACGATGATGCGCGCTTGACCGGATGCGGCGCGCAGCGCGGCCTTGCGTCGCTCGGCGGCCGGCAACTGCCCCGTGAGAAGCGTCGGCATCAACTCGGGGGCGAGCTGAGGACCGAGCATGCGGGCGATCGAACGCACGTGCTGCGCGGCGAGCACCTCGGTCGGCGCGATCAACGCCGACTGGCCCCCCGACTCGGCGACCTGCAACATGGCCCGCAGAGCCACGAGGGTCTTACCCGATCCGACCTCGCCCTGGATCAGACGGTTCATCGGCCACTCGCCGACGAGATCCGCCGCGACGGCATCGCCCACCGTGACCTGGTCGGGGGTTCGATCGAAGGGAAGCAGTGCGTCGAAGCGTTCGAGGAGCCCGCCGGGCGCGGCGGGGCGCCGCGTCGCCGACATGGCACGCACGAACTGCCGCTGCTGAAGGAGCGCGGACTGCAGGACGAGCGCCTCGTGCATGCGAAGCGTCGCGACGGCTGGTCCGACCTGTTCCTCGACGTCGGGCCGGTGCACTCTCTCGAAGGCCGTCCGCGCTTCGAGCAGACCGTGCCGCGCGCGAAGAGTCTCGGGGAGCGGATCATCGATCGGGCCGAGCCCGGCGAAGACGAGGGCGATGGCGTCGGAGATCATGCGGCTGGTCACCGTGCTGGTGGCCGGATAGATGGGGATGGGCAGATTCGCGTTGGCCTCGGCCGTCATGCGCGCCTGCTCGACGTCTTCGAACAGCTCGTAGTCGGGATTGGTCAGCTGCGTCGCGCCCCGATACTCGCCCACCTTGCCCGAGAAGATGCCCCGGCGCCCCGGGTAGAGCTCTGTGATGCGCCACGGCTGGTTGAAGAACGTGAGGCTCATGTGCCCGTCGCCGTCGGTGATGACGACCTCGACGAGCGACCCGCGTCTGTTCTGCATGCGACGCTCCCCCGCGCGCACGACCTCGGCGACGATCGTCACGGGCTCGCCGAGGGGAAGGGAGGCGATCGGTGTCAGCTCACCGCGCTTGGCGTACCGACGCGGGTAGTGCCCGAGCAGTTCACCGACGGTCGCCATGCCGAAGGCACGGTCGAAGGCGGCAGCCGTCTTGCCGCCGACCACGCCGTCGAGACGCGACGCGAGAGTCAGGGCGGGCATGGGGAAAGTCTAGGCAGGATCACCGACATCGCCGGCGGACGCCGCCCTCGGCGCCTCGCGGGTGTTTGTAGGGTGAGACGGTGACCCGCATCATCTCCGGCTCGGCCGGAGGCACCGTGCTCGACGTGCCTCCGAGGGGCACCCGCCCCACGAGCGAACGCGTCCGCGAGTCGCTCTTCGGCGCGCTCGACGCCGCCGGGCTCGTCGACGGCGCGAGAGTGATCGACCTCTATGCCGGATCGGGCGCGCTCGGACTCGAGGCCGCGAGCCGGGGCGCAGCATCCGTCGACCTCGTGGAGCACGCTGCGCAGGCGGTGTCGCTGATCCGACGCAACGCCGAGCGGGTCGCGAAGGCGCTCGGAAGCCCGCCGCCGATCCGAGCGCACCGCGCGACGGTCGCCGGATTCCTCCGAGACGCGGCGGGACCCTACGACCTCGTCTTCGTCGACCCGCCCTACGACGTCTCGGACGCCGACCTGACCGAGGCCCTGACCGCCCTCGCCCCGCACCTGTCGCCGGACGCCGTCGTGGTGGTCGAGCGCGCCAAGCGGTCCCCCGGTCCGCGCTGGGTCGACGCGGGCCTGGAGCCCCTCCGCGACCGCGTCTACGGGGATACGGCGATGTGGTGGGGTCAGCCCCTTCCCGCGTCCCAGTCCCTGTAGGGATCCCACCCGCCGGGCTTTTCGTACGGGACGCCGTCCACCGTCACCGGCGCATCCACGCGGGAGCGAACCTCGCCGATCGCACGGAACCCTTCCGGCAGGGCTGCGCCCCGGGGGAAGGTCGCGAGCAGCGCGTGGTCCTCCCCGCCCTCGAGCGCCGCGTCGGGGGAATCGCCGAGCAGCGCTCTCGCGATGTCGAGGGTCACGCCGGAGGCGTCGGCCATGCGTCGTGCATCGAGGGCGAGTCCGTCGGAGACGTCCATCATCGCCGTGGCTCCGGCGACCGCCGCGATCGCTCCCCCGGCGATCGGGGGACGCGGCGCCAGCTGCCGCTTCAGCCCCTCGGTCTCGGCGGCGGTCAGCCCCGCCCACGCGCGCGGATCGATCGCGACGGGCGAACCGGCGGCGTCGACGAAGCTGCGGAACAGCACCGACAGACCCAGGGCCGCGACGCCGAGGTCGCCCACGACGGCCACCGTGTCGCCGACGGCCGCCCCCGAGCGTCGAACGGGTTCCCGCCCGTCGAGCGACCCCAGGGCGGTGACGGCGATCGTGAGTGTGTCGGAGACCGTGAGGTCGCCGCCCTCGACCGCGCACCCGGGGGCGAGCTCCGCGCAGGCGGCGGCGAGCCCCGCGGCGAGCCCGTCGACGAACGACACGGGGAGGTCGTCGGGCATGGCGAGGGCCACGAGCAGGGCGGTGGGGCGCGCGCCCATCGCGGCGACGTCGGCGAGGTTCACCGCGGCGGCCTTCCACCCCAGGTCGAACGGGCTCGACCACGCCAGCCGGAAGTCGGGGCCGTGCACGAGGGTGTCGGTCGTCGCGACGACCCGCCCGTCGGCCGCGTCGAGCACGGCCGCGTCGTCGCCCGGCCCGACGATCGCCCGGCTCGTGGGAAGACGGTCGAGGATGCGGCGGAGGATCGCCCCTTCGCTGAGGTCGCCCACGGTCTGCTCCTGCACGGTTCCACGCTAGCGCTCGGCGCCGCCACCCGATCGCGCGGCGGGTACCCTGGAGAGGTGATCCGCCTGCCCCGCCTCCTCGCCGCGGGCGTGGTGCTCGCTGCCGTCACCGGGCTCTCCGCGTGCGCCGGCACCGTCTCGATGGACGCCGCACCGAACGCGAACGACCCCGCGTGCGCCGACGTGTCGGTGAGGCTTCCCCAGACCATCGCGGGCGAGTCCCGCCGGTGGACCGACGCTCAGGCGACGGGGGCCTGGGGCGACCCGTCGACGATCCTCCTCACGTGCGGCGTCGCCGTGCCCGGGCCCTCCACGCTCTCGTGCGAGACCGTCGAGGGCGTCGACTGGCTCGTCGACGGGACCGACGCCCCGTTCTACCGTTTCACCACGTTCGGACGCACCCCCGCCGTCGAGGTCTACCTCGACTTCGACGTCGTCGGCAGCGCCGACACCCTCCGCGCCGTCTCGCCGATGCTCGCGCGTCAGTTGGCCGAGACCGGCAGCGTCTGCACCGACCGGCCCGCTACCGACGGCTGACGGGCCGCCGGCTCGGCAGAACACGTCGGTTGGCCGAGACAGCACGCCTGGCGGTGTTCCTCACCCCGGATGCTGGGTCTCAGCGTCGACCGACGTCACGCGCGCTCGAGAGCCTGTTCGATGAGATCGGTGATGAGCGCCTCGTACGACAGGCCGGACGCGATCCAGCACTTGGGGAACATCGAGATCGGCGTGAAGCCCGGCATCGTGTTCAGCTCGTTGACGACCGGGCCGTCCTCACCGAGGAAGAAGTCCACGCGCGCGAGTCCGCGACCTTCGACGGCCGCGAAGGCGCGCAGCGCAGCATCCTGCACCGCCGCCGTCTCGGCATCGCTCATGGCGGCGGGGCAGACGACGTCGACGCCGTCGCCGCCGAGGTACTTGCCCTCGAAGTCGTAGAACTCGCGGCTCGTGAGCACGATCTCGCCGGGCAGCGACACCCGCGGCTCCCCGCCCGCGCGCGCTCCGAGCACACCCACCTCGATCTCACGCCCGGCGATGCCCTGCTCCACCAGCACCTTGTCGTCCTCAGCGAAGGCGATGTCGAGCGCTCCGGCGAGCTCTCCGAGGTCGTGCACCTTCGACACCCCCACCGATGAGCCCGCCCGGGCGGGCTTCACGAACCAGGGGAAGGACAGCTCGGACGCGCGCTCGGCGATCGCCGCGGCGTCGCCGGTCCACTCCGCGCGTCGCACCGTGATCCACGGCGAGACCGCGATTCCCGAGTCGCGCAGCACGATCTTCATGAAGTGCTTGTCCATGCACAGCGCGGAATCGAGCACCGCTCCCCCGGCGTACGGAATGCCGAGGGTGTCGAAGAAGCCCTGGACGGTGCCGTCCTCCCCGTGCGTTCCGTGGAGGATCGGCAGAACGACATCGATCTCGCCCAGCTCTTCCTCCGTGCCGTCGGCACGGCGCACGACGAGCGTGCGTTCGCCGGCGTGCGGCCAGAAGACCCGGGTGCCGTTGTCTACGACCTCCGGCAGAGCGTGCGCGTCGAGCGCGAACTTGTCGGGGTCGTCGTCCTCGAGCACGAACACCCCGTCGCGGGTGATCCCGACGGGGAACACCCGGTAGCGATCGCGATCAATCGCCCGCAGCACCCCGCCCGCCGTGGCGGAGCTGATCGAGTGCTCGCTGGATCGACCGCCAAAGAGCACCGCTACCGCTGTCCGAACCATTCTGCGTCCTCTCGCCCTTGGGCGTATCGTCGTCGGTCGTCAAGTGTGGCGCGATGTCGCGCGGGTTCATGGTGCCGTCCAGCACGCGCTTGACCTGAGCCACGATCGGCATCTCGACCCCCGCCTTGCGGGCGAGTTCGAGCACGGGCGTCACCGATGACAGACCCTCGGCGGTCTGCTGCATCTGCTTCACCACGTCCTGCAGGCTGTAGCCCTGACCCAGCAGGCGTCCGGCTGTGTTGTTCCGGCTCAGCGGCGACTGGCACGTCGCGATGAGGTCGCCCAGGCCCGCGAGTCCTTGAAGGGTCTCGGGCTGCGCACCCTGCGCCACCGCGAAGTCGGTCATCTCGACCAGCCCCCGCGTGATGATCGAGGCCTTGGTGTTCTCGCCGTATCCGACGCCGTCGACGATGCCGATCGCGACGGCGATGAGGTTCTTCAGCACGCCCCCGAACTCGGTGCCGATGACGTCGGTGTTCACGAAGGAGCGGAAGTAGCGGTTGCGAGCCCGCCGTGCCACAGCCTCGGCGGTCTCCCTGCTGATGGAGGAGATCACGGCGGCCGTGGGCTGCTCGCGCGCGATCTCGAGGGCGAGGTTGGGCCCCGACGCCACGGCGATGCGCTCCGGGTCGCACTGCAGCTCCTGGGCGATCACCTCGCTCATCCGCAGCCCGGTGCGCTTCTCGACGCCCTTCATGAGCGACACGATCGGCACGTCGGTGGCGTCGACGAGCGGTCGGAGCGCCTTCAGATTCTCGCGCAGCGCCTGGCTCGGCACGGACAGGTAGATCTGGGTCGCCCCCTCGACAGCCTCCGCCAGGTGGACGCTCGCCGACATCTCCCGGGGAAGGTTGATACCCGAGAGGTACTGGCTATTGCGCTTGGCCTCGGTGATCTCCTGCGCGATCTCGGCGCGACGCGCCCACATGGTGACGTGCGCCCCGCCGTCCGCGAGGATCTTGCCGAAGGTCGTGCCCCAGCTCCCGGCTCCGACGACGGCGACGCGCGGCAGTGCAGCATCCGATCTACGACTCAAGGCGGCCCGTCTCGGTCTGGCCGTGAGCGGACGGGTTCCAGCGCTGCTCGGGCGGAGTGCCGCCGCGCAGCCGCGCCAGGAGTCCCGAGATCCGGTCCATCAGCACGTCGGTGGCCGCAACGAGCGTGGACGGGCGCGACACGTCGGCACCGTGCTCGGACGGCAGGATCGGGTCGCCCAGCACCACGCGCACGCGGCGACGCAGCGGCCAGAGCCTGATCTTGCCGTAGCGCGGCATGATCTCCTGCACACCCCAGTGCGCCATCGGCACCAGGGGGATGTCGCCGGCGATCGAGAGGCGGACGGCCCCGGTCTTCCCGCGCATCGGCCAGAGGTCGGGGTCGCGGGTGAGAGTGCCTTCGGGGTACACGATGACGCCGCGCCCGTGCTCGACGAGCTGCTCCGAGCCGCGGATCGTGTCGCGGGCGGCCGACGCCGACGAACTGCGCGACACCGGCACCATCCCGGTGGCGCGGAGCGCCGCACCCAGGACGGGCACGCGGAAGAGGCTCTCCTTCGCCATGAAGCTCGGTGCCCGGCCGAGCCGCCAGACCACGACGGCGACGACCAGCGGATCGAAGTTCGAGTAGTGGTTCGGGGCAAGAACGAACGCTCCCTCGCGCGGCAGCTTGTCGGCGTCCTCGATCTCGATCTTGGCGAAGATGCCCGTGAGGGGCACGACGACGGCCGCGAGCGGCCAGAAGACGCTCGGGCGGGATTTCTCGCGCGATACGGCGCGACGACCGGACGCCACGGCTATCCGATGACGTCGAAGTCGGCGCCGAGGGTGTCGAGCTTGGCGAAGAGCTTCTCGTACCCGCGACGGAGGATGCCCACGTTGCGCACGACGGACTCCCCCTCGGCCGCGAGAGCGGCGATGAGGTAGCTGTAACCGCCCCGCAGGTCGGGGACGACGACATCGGCACCCCGGAGCGGGGTGGGTCCGGTGATGACCGCGGCCTGCTCGAGCGCTCGCCGCGGAACCCGGCGTGCGGGATCGGCGATCCCGTTCGGGTGCACGACGATGTCGGCCCCCATCTGCACGAGGGCGCGGGTGAAGCCGAGGCGGTTCTCGTACACGGTCTCGTGGACGGTCGACACGCCGTTCGCCTGGGTCAGAGCGACGACGAGGGGCTGCTGCCAGTCGGTCATGAACCCGGGGTGCACGTCGGTCTCGACCACGACCGGACGCAGTTCGCCTCCGCGGAAGAAGCGGATGCCGTCCTCGTGGATGTCGAACTCGCCCCCGACCTTGCGGAAGACGTTGAGGAACGTGAGCATCTCCTGCTGGCGGGCACCGCCGACGAAGATGTCGCCGTCGGTCGCGAGCGCGGCGGCGGCCCACGACGCGGCCTCGTTGCGGTCGAAGATGCACCGGTGGTCGTAGCCGCGGAGCTGGTCGACACCCTCGATGAGGATGACGCGGTTGGGCTCGTAGGAGATGATCGCGCCCATCTTCTGCAGCACAGCGATCAGGTCCATGATCTCGGGTTCGATGGCGGCGTTGCGCAGCTCGGTGACGCCCTTCGCCCGCACGGCCGTGAGCAGCACCTGCTCGGTCGCGCCGACGCTCGGGTACGGCAACTCGATCTGGGCGCCGTGGAGGCCGTCGGGGGCGGTGATGCGGATGCCCTCGTACGTCTTGTCGACGACCGCACCGAACGCCCGGAGGGCGTCCATGTGGAAGTTGATCGGGCGATCGCCGATGCGGCAGCCACCGAGGTCGGGGATGAGCGCCTCGCCGAGGAGGTGCAGGAGCGGTCCGCAGAACAGGATCGGGATGCGGGAAGCCCCCGCGTACGCGTCGATCTGCTCGAAGTTCGCCGACACGGCGCCGCTCGGATCGAACACGAGTTCGCCGGGGTTCTCGCCGTCCGTGACGTGAACGCCGTGCACCTCGAGGAGCGAGCGGACGACCCCGACGTCACTGATGTCGGGAACGTCGCGCAGGATGCTCGTCGAGTTGCCGAGCAGCACCGCGACCATGGCCTTCGTCGCGAGGTTCTTCGCGCCCTTGACCTCCACGCGCCCGGTGAGCGGCCTGCCGCCGCGGATGCGAAGCGTCTCGCCCTCTTCGGAAGAAGATGCCGGCGCGACCGCGCCCGTGACGACTGAACTCATTCGATGGACCTCACTTGTATGGACGAGGGGCGGAAGAACCGGCCCGGGTGGGGTCGATCTGGCTTACGGAACAGGAAGTGTCCGCGGCCGCCATGCCTCGCGACGAGCCTCGAACTGCGCGATCTTGTCTTCGTTGCGCAGGGTGAGCCCGATGTCGTCGAGCCCTTCGAGAAGCCGCCACCTAGTGTAATCGTCGATGTCGAAGGCGACCTGGAGGTCGCCGATGCTCGCGCGCCGCTCACGCAGATCCACGGTCATCTCGACACCCGGCTGCGCGTCGACCGCGGCCCAGATCCGCTCGATGTCGTCCTCTGTCACGACGCCGGCCACGAGGCCCTGCTTGCCCGAATTGCCGCGGAAGATGTCGGCGAATCGCGAACTCAGCACGACCCGGAAGCCGTAATCGCGCAGCGCCCAGACCGCGTGTTCGCGACTGGAACCGGTGCCGAAATCCGGACCGGCGACGAGGATCGACGCGCCGGCGAAGGCGGGCTGGTTGAGCACGAACTCCGGATCCTGACGCCAGCTCGAGAAGAGGGCGTCTTCGAAACCGGTCTTCGTGACCCGCTTGAGATACACGGCGGGGATGATCTGGTCGGTGTCGACGGCCGAGCGCTTCAGCGGCGCGACGACTCCTGTGTGCGTGGTGAAAGCATCCATGTCAGACCTCCACCTCCGTTCCCTGGTTCTGCGTACTCGGCTCATCGGAGAGCGGGGCGAGGTCGCTCGGGCTGGACAGCGTGCCGCGCACGGCCGTCGCCGCAGCGACCAGCGGCGACACGAGGTGCGTTCGTCCGCCCTTGCCCTGGCGCCCTTCGAAATTGCGGTTCGACGTCGACGCGCACCGCTCGCCGGGTGCGAGCTGGTCGGGGTTCATGCCCAGACACATCGAGCAGCCGGCGAACCGCCATTCGGCACCGAAATCGGTGAAGATCTTGTCGAGCCCCTCGGCCTCCGCCTCGAGACGAACGCGCGCGGAACCCGGAACGACCATCACCCTGACGCCGTCAGCCTTCGTGCGACCCTCGATCACCGATGCGAAGGCGCGGAGATCCTCGATGCGGCTGTTGGTGCAGGAGCCCATGAACACCGCGTCGACCGCGACCTCCTTGAGCGGCATACCCGGAGTGAGATCCATGTACTCGATCGCACGCTCGGCCGCGGCGCGTTCGTTCGCGTCGGCGAACTGCGACGGGGTCGGCACGACGTCACTGAGCGAGACACCCTGTCCGGGGTTCGTGCCCCAGGTCACGAAGGGCTCGAGCTCGTTCGCGTCGAGGAACACCTCGGCGTCGTAGACCGCGCCCTCGTCGCTCGGGAGGGTGCGCCAGTAGGCGACCGCGTCGTCCCAGTCCTGCCCCGTGGGCGCGTGATCGCGACCGCGCACGTACTCGAAGGTGATGTCGTCGGGCGCGACCATTCCGGCGCGAGCACCGGCCTCGATCGACATGTTGCACATCGTCATGCGCCCCTCCATCGAGAGGGCGCGGATCGCACTGCCGCGGAACTCGAGCACGTAGCCCTGCCCGCCGTTCGTGCCGATCTTGGCGATGACCGCGAGGATGATGTCTTTCGCGGTGACTCCGGGCTTGAGGTCGCCCTCGACCGTGATGGCCATCGTCTTGAACGGCTTCAGCGGCAGCGTCTGGGTCGCCAGCACGTGCTCGACCTCGCTCGTGCCGATGCCGAAGGCCATCGCGCCGAACGCACCGTGGGTCGACGTGTGGGAGTCGCCGCAGACGACCGTCACTCCGGGCATGGTCAGACCGAGCTGCGGACCGACGACGTGGACGATCCCCTGCTCGGCGTCTCCGAGCGAGTGGATGCGCACCCCGAACTCGGCGGCGTTGCGCCGCAGGGTCTCGATCTGGGTGCGACTCGTCAGATCGGCGATCGGCTTGTCGATGTCGAGCGTCGGGGTGTTGTGGTCCTCGGTCGCGATCGTCAGATCGAGGCGGCGAACCGGTCGACCCTCCGTGCGCAGACCATCGAAGGCCTGCGGGCTGGTGACCTCGTGCACCAGGTGGAGGTCGATGTAGATGAGATCGGGCTCGCCGTTCTCGCCTTTGACCACCAGATGGTCGTCCCAGACCTTCTCGGCCAGGGTGCGCGGACGATCGGGCACGACGATGTCGTCGAAGGATGCTGTGCTCATGAACTCTGTCGTTCTCCTCGGGTGGGGATTTCGGCCCGCGATGAACTCCGCGACGAGAGAGGCCTAGATGAACGAGGTCTCGCCGCGGCCGCTAAGAAGGAGACGAGCGATCCGCACGGCGTCAGAATACCACCGCCCATCGCCCGCTCGCGGAACCTGCGCTCCCCGGAACTGCCGGATCACAAGACGAGTGATGTGTCAAGGTCTCTTCGCGAAACTCTCACCGCTTCTACAGTGAGGGACGCGTACGAAGACACGACCGGTGTCCGCAGGTGACCACCACCAGCGCCGGTCAGCGGCTTCTCACCCGGAAGTCGCGTCGCTCGTATTCAGTGAAAGGACTTCTCGCCATGGGCTTCCTCGGATTCCTCCTCCTCGGCCTCATCGCCGGCGCCATCGCCAAACTGATCCTCCCCGGCAAGCAGGGCGGCGGCTGGCTCATCACGCTGCTGCTCGGCGTCGTGGGCGCACTCCTCGGCGGATGGATCGGCAGCGCCATCTTCGGTGTCGGTGTCGACAGCTTCTTCGAGATCAGCAGCTGGCTGCTGGCTATCGGTGGTTCGATCATCGTTCTGCTGATCTACGGCCTCATCGTGGGACGCCGCAAGGCCTGACCACTCGTTTCCACGAAGGAGTCGTCCCCTCGGGGCGGCTCCTTCGTGGTTTCCGCGTAACACGGCGCCCCAGACTTTCGTCTGAGGGCAGGGCCCGTGTCAGCCTGTTCCGATGACCAGGCAGGAGAGCGACGCATGACCGAGTCGACCGGATTCACCACGCGCCAGGTGCATGTCGCAGACGAGACGGTGTCGGCCGAGCCCCGTGCGCTCCCCATCTATCTGACAGCCGGTTTCCGGTTCAGCGATGTCGAGCACTCCGCCGACCATTTCGGCACGGGGGCCGGCTTCGGGTATTCGCGCACCGGCAACCCCACGGTCGACGCCGTCGAGCGGCGCCTGGCATCGCTCGAGGGCGGCGACCAGGCCATCCTCGTCGCCAGCGGGCAGGCCGCCGTCGTCTCGGCACTGCTGTCTCTGCTCAGCGCCGGTGATCACCTCGTCGCCGCGACGCAGATCTACGAGGGCACCCGCGGGGCCATCATCCACAACCTCGAACGCCTCGGCATCGAGACGACGTTCGTCGATGCCACCTCGCTCGACGACTGGCGGGCAGCGATCAGGCCGAACACGAAGGCGCTCTTCGCCGAGTCGCTCTCGAATGCCCGCAATGACGTGCTGGATGTCGCCGCGGTCTCGGGCATCGGAGACGAGCGTGGAGTGCCGCTGATCGTCGACAGCACCTTCACCACCCCCTACCTCCTCCGCCCGATCGAGCACGGCGCGGCCATCGTCGTCCACTCCGCGAGCAAATTCCTCGCCGGTCAAGGCTCGGTCCTCGGCGGTGTGATCGTCGACGACGGGCGGTTCGATGCGGCGAAGTCGGGCCACCTCTATCCCCACCTGACCACGGCCGACCGCCTCGGTGGCCCGAGCTACGCCGAGAAGTACGGTCGGCGAGCTCGCGGCCAGTACATCCGCGAGAGCGTTGTGCCACGTCTGGGCCCCACCCCCTCGCCCCTCAACGCCTTCTTCATCGGGCAGGGGATCGAGACCCTCAGCCTGCGGGTCGAACGCCAGAGCGCCAACGCCCTCGCGGTGGCCCGGTGGCTCGCGGCCCGGCCGGAGGTCGTCGGAGTGGACTACGTCGGATTGCCGTCGCATCCGCATCACGCACTCGCCGAGCGCTACCTGCCCCGCGGCAGCGGGTCGGTGTTCACCTTCACCCTCGCCGGGGGCAAGGAGGCGGCCAGCCACATCGCCGAGTCGGTCGAGATCATCACGCACATGACCCATCTCGGCGACGTGCGGTCGCTGATCCTGCACCCGGCCAGCACGAGCCACGCGGGTCGAACGGAGGCCGAGCGAGCGGAGGCCGGTGTATTCCCCGGCACGCTCCGCGTCTCGATCGGTATCGAAGACATCGACGACCTGTTGCGCGACCTCGGTCGCGCATTCGACAGCCTGCCGGCCTCGGCCTCTCAGCGCGAGGTGGTCGTGCTGTGACGAAGCTGCAGCACTTCGGATGGTTCCTCGCACGCGGCTTCGGACCGCACGGGTGGGGTCATCCCTACCTGGACTGGAACTACCGGTGGACGAGCCCCGACCTCTACCAGGAGTCTGCGCGCGCACTCGAGCAGGCAGGATTCGATCTCGTCATCATCGAGGACGCTCCGTCGCTCGGAAGCGCCGACACGATCGACCTCCGGGTGCGCCACGCCTTCGGAGGACCCAAACTCGACCCCCTGCTGCTCGCGCCCTACCTGTTCGCCGCGACGCAGCACCTCGGTATCGCGCCCACGGTGAACCCGGCGGCCTACCTGCCGTACACCGCCGCCCGGCAGTTCGCGACGCTACAGCACCTCAGCGGTCACCGCCTCGGACTGAACGTGGTCACCGATACCGGCAGTGCGCGCCACTTCGGCACCGCTGCCCAGCTCGGCCACGATGCCGCCTACGACCGCGCAGAGGAGTGGCTCGCCGGCATCCGCGATCTCTGGCGCAGCTGGGACGACGGCGCTCTGCTCGAGGACACCGCGACCGGCCGGTACGCAGACGGCACGCGGCTGCGCACCGTGCGCCACCGCGGGGAGCACTTCGGTTTCGACGGCCCGCTCAACGCCGTGCCCTTCACCGATGGCGAACCTTCGATCGTCTCCCCCGGCGGCTCCGGCCGCGGTCTGGCTTTCGCCGGCGCCAACTCCGACGTGCAGCTCGCGCTGGCCCCTCTCGACGAGGCCAGCATCACGGCCTACCGCGGGCGCATCCACGACGCCGCGCGAGCCGCCGGCCGCAGTCCTGACGACGTCAAGGTGCTGTTCGCGATCCAGCCCGTGATCGTCTCCTCGCCGGAGGAGGCCGACCGGCTGGTCGCCGCATCCGCTCATCCCGACGATGCCGCACTGGCTCTGATCGCGCAGCGCCAGTCGAGCGACCTCGAGACCGACCTCACCGCCCTCGATCTCGACAAACCGCTCGATGTCGGAATCTTCGGCGACCACGTCTCGCAGGGCAGTATCCGCCGCCTCATCGGGGCGCACGACGCCTCCGCTCCCCTCCGTCAGGTGCTCACCGCGCACGCGCGGCTGGGGCGCCTGTCGGACGGTTCGGGGTTCGTCGGCACGGCCGTGGAGCTCGCCGACCGCATCGAGGAACTCGGCACCTGGGGCAACGACGGCGTGCTCCTCTGGGGCGATCTGCACCCGGTCACGGTGCACCGCATGCTCGACGAGCTCGTGCCGATCCTTCGCCGCCGCGGCATCCTCCGCTCGGAGTACACCGGCGGCGGTCTCGGATCAAACCTGGCGGCGTTCTAGCCCCTCATCGCCCGCGCGATCCGGTCTCGCGGTCAGCGGCGTTCGTCGGGCGCGGGCGGCTGCTCCACCGTGGCGGGCGTGCCCTTCTCGTCAGCGACCGCAGCGGCGGCATCTTCGGGGGCCTGCGGCGACTTCTCGCGTGACGAGGCGATGAGGCTGGCGATCGTGGCGACCGCCATCGACAGCACGATCACCGCGAGCGAGACCCACGTCGAGATCTCGGGAGCCCACTCGATGTGCTCTCCGCCGTTGATGAAGGGCAGCTCGTTCACGTGCATCGCGTGCAGCACGAGCTTCACGCCGATGAAGGCCAGGATGAACGCGATCCCGTAGTGCAGGTAACGGAGTCGATCGAGCAGGTCGCCGAGCAGGAAGTAGAGCTGGCGCAGCCCCATGAGGGCGAAGATGTTCGCGGTGAAGACGATGAACGGGCTGGTCGTGATCCCGAAGATGGCGGGGATCGAGTCGATCGCGAACAGCAGATCGGTCACGCCGATCGCGACGAACACGATGATCATCGGGGTGAACATCTTCTTGCCGTTCACGACCGTGCGCACCTTGGCGCCGTCGTAATCGTCGCTGATGTTCACGGTGCGTCGGATGAGGCGGACGATAAAGTTCTCGCGCTTCGCGTCGTCGTCGTGCGCGTCGTCGCCGGGGAAAGCCTGACGGATCGCCGTGTACACGAGGAACGCACCGAAGACGTAGAAGATCGGGCTGAAGTTCTCGATGACGGTCGCACCGACGAGGATGAACGCGCCACGCAGCAGCAGCGCGATGATGATGCCGACCATCAGCACTTCCTGCTGATACCGACGCGGCACCGAGAACTGCGACATGATCAGCACGAAGACGAACAGGTTGTCGATCGAGAGGCTGTATTCCGTCAACCAACCGGCGACGAACTGCCCGGCGAACTCGCCACCGGCGACGATCCACATGATGCCCGCGAAGATGAGGGCGAGCGTGACGTAGAACACCACCCAGAGAGTGGATTCGCGCGTGGACGGGATGTGCGGGCGCTTGAGGATGATCAGCAGGTCGGCGACGAGGATCAGCGTCAGCACGACGAGCGAGCCGATCTCGAAAGCGAGCGGGAGTTCCAGGTCCATGACGGCCTTTCGAAGCGGGGGTGTGACGGAGGCCGAAAGTGTTGCCGGGCGAGTCTACCCCCGTGTCGAAATGGTCTGAGACGATCCCGCCGGAGGCGACACCTCTAGGTGAGAGACAATGCACCGAAGGCTGACGGATGCTTCGGGGACGGGATGCTGATGATCGACGCGATCGACGATGCCACGCTCATCGCGCGCGCCGCCGGCGGGTCGGAGGTGGCGTTCCGCACGCTCTACCGCGCCCACGTGCGGCCGGTCTACTGGATCGCGCATCGGCTGCTCGGCAACGCCACCGACGCCGAGGACGTCACCCAGGAGACGTTCGTCGTCGCGTGGCGGAAGCTGCCCGCTCTGCGCCTCGAGGGAACCTCGGCTCTGCCGTGGCTCGCGACGATCTGCCGCCTGCAGGCGTCGAACCGACTGCGCTCGAGAGCCCGAGACCGCGCGCGCACGACGGAAGTCCACGACGGCATCCCCGACACCGTCGACGTCGAGAAGCAGGTGATCGATGCAGCGACCGTCGAGGCGATCCTCCGGGAAGTGTCGGCGCTCACCCCGCTCGACCGCGAGATCTTCCGGTTGTGCACGGAGGAGGGCTACGGCTACCAGGCCGCGGCAGACCATCTCGGGGTCGCGCACGGAGTGGTCCGCAACCGTCTCTCCCGCATCCGCACCCGGGTGCGCGGCGCTGTCACCGAGACGGAGAGCTCATGAACACCACTCCCCCCACCGAATCCGCGCTCCCCGATCTCCCCGACGAGCGTGTCGAGGCGATGGAGAAGCGCGTGTTCGCGCGTATCGGTGCCGAGCGGAAGATGCAGGTGGCCCGACGGACGGTTCGTCGCCGATGGTGGGCGGGCGGAGCGGCCGCCGCGGCCGTTGTGGTGCTCGCCGCCGTGATCGCGCCCTACATCTCGGTGAGCACCACGGCGACCAGCAGCGCAGGGTCGAGCGCTGCCGACGCGACGGCCGTGGTCCCCGGGCGCGGAGTGTCGGGTGCCACCGAGGAGGGGTGGGTGTCGCTCGACGGTGCGGCCGTTCCGGGGGCGGAGCCGGGCTCAGGAGCCGCGGACGGCGCACGGGAGATCGCCACGACCGCCTCGGCGAACGTCGTCGTCGACGACGTGGCCGACGCCGCCCGCGCCATCGGCGACGACGCGGAGGCGCGGGGAGGCTACGTGGAGACGGCGAGCATCGACTCCGCCCCGAATACGCGCGGGTCTTCCGGCGGCGCCTCGGACACGATGGTCGCGCCCTACCCGTACCCCGCGGACGGTGGGTGGATCAGCGTGCGCGTGCCGTCGGATCAGCTGACCGACGCCGTCGAGGCGCTTGACGCGCTCGGGGAGGTCACGTCGTCGAGCATCGCGCGGCAGGACGTCACCGACCAGGCGATCGACCTGCGGGCACGTGTCGCCGCATCCGAGGCCTCCATCGCACGCCTCACGGAGCTCATCGGTCAGGCCCAGTCGGTCGCCGATCTCATCGCGGCCGAGTCGGCGCTCGCCGATCGCCAGGCCACGCTGGACTCCGACCGGCAACAGCTGGAGTCGCTGGAGGATCAGGTGTCGCTCTCGACACTGACGGTGCAGCTGACCCCGGTGACGCCGACCGTCACGGCGGATCCCGCCGGCTTCGGCGACGGCATCGTCGCGGGGTGGAACGGACTCGTCGCCACCCTCAACGGCATCGTGGTGGCGATCGGATTCCTGCTGCCGTGGATCGCAGTCGTCGGCGTCATCGCGATCGTGGCGTGGGGCGTGGTGCGACTCGTGCGCGTGCGGAAGGGTGCAGCGGCGGGGCGGCCGAGCGAGTGACTCGCTCGCCGAATCCGGCGTGAGCTCAGGCCGCCCAGCCGCACATTCCGCACTCGCCGGTCGCGGTGACCTCGACGAAGCAGTTCGGACAGGTCTCTCGCTGCTTCTCCACGATCGGCTCGCGACGAGCGGTGGGCGCTCGGCGCTCGCGGGTCGGTGCCGGTCGCGAGCGACCCACCGTCTCGGTCACGGGAGCGGCGAACACCGGACGGTGGTCCGCGCAGTAGAAGCGGACGAACCCGCCGTGGTCGTTCGGGTGGCGGTGCTTCACGACCCACAGCTCGGTGCGCGGCTTCGGTTCGGCCGTGGAGCCGCACGTGAAGCACCGGGTCGGTTCGCCCGGGGCGACGTCTGCGACGATCATCGGCGTCTCGAACGGGATGCTGTCGCGCCAATCGGCTGAGGAGACAACTCTCATGGGGTGGCCCTTCGTTGCGAGATGCGCGTGCGGGTGAACGCGGGTCTCTCCTACCGAGGCTAGTCGACCCGCACCGGCGCGGGTGGCAGACCTGTCAACCCGGGCCTCACGAGGACGGAACGCTCGTAGCGTCGCTCCCATGAACGCAGACAACGGCACGCCCGCGACGACCGAGACCGAGGGCCTCACCGATCCCGAATCGGTGCGGAAGGATCGCACGTACAGCCCGGCAAGCGAAAGCGAGACCGAGCAGAAGCAGGGCGAAACACTCTCCGACAACGTCGACTCCGACATCGATTCCGACCAGGTCGAGGTGGCCCCCGGCACCGGAGGCCCCGACGACGTCGGAGAGATCGAGGTCGACCCCGGCGATCTGAATCTGCCCTGGAAGGCCTGAAAACCCCCGTGGGAGGATCGGAGTATGCCGCGCGCCGTCCAGCTGATCCGATCCTCCGCCCTCTCGAACGTCGCGGAATACGCTTACGCCGCCACCGCCCCGAAGGATGCGCGCCTGATCTTCCTGGCCGGAGCGTGCCCGCTGGATGCTGACGGCGCGACCGTCGGCCGCGGAGACGTCGCCGCCCAGGCCGAGGCGTGCGTGGGCACGCTGAAGCTCGCCCTGGATGCCGCCGGCGCCACGATGAATGACGTGATCACCACGCGTGTGCTGGTCGCCTCCGCGAGCCAGAGCGACCTGGTCGCGGCGTGGGAGGTCGTGCGCGACGCCTTCGGCGATCACGACGTTCCCAGCACTCTGCTCGGAGTCACCGTCCTCGGGTACACCGACCAGCTCGTAGAGATCGAATCGGTCGCCGCCGTGCTCGATGAGAGGGCACCGGTGTGACACGTTCGTTCTCGGTCGAGACGAGTTCGCAGCATCCTGTCGAGGCCCTGTTCGACCTGTCGCTCGACGCGCGGTGCGCCGATGACTGACCCCTCCGCGACCGTCTGGCGCACCGGCGACGCGGACTTCCGCCGTTCCGAGGTGTCATCGGCGATCGGCACGGGCGAGGACGTGTGGGTGCGGGCCTCGGCAGACCTGCTCCGGTGGCGCGTCAAGACGCGCAGCGGCTTCGCCGTGAAAGGACCGACGCCGGTCTCGGTCGGTGATCGTCCGCTGATCCACGCGCGTGTTCTCGGCGTCACGGTGATCGAGCCCGTAGAGGTGGTCGAGGTGGTGGAGGAGCACAATCGCGTCGCTTTCGCCTACCGCACCCTCCCCGGGCATCCCGTGCACGGCGAGGAGGCGTTCATCGTGCACAGAGACGACGACGACGTCGTGCGTATCACCGTACGATCGCTCACCGCGCCCTCCGATGTCGCGGGATGGCGCGCGGTGCACCCCCTCCTCCGCCTGGCGCAAGGCGTCGCTCGTCGCCGCTACCTTCGCGCGCTCTCCTGACACGGCCCGCACTCGCACGCGGCGCTCGTCAACCCCGCGCGGGCAGCGAGGGCCGCGGCGTAGGTTCGTGAACCCCGACAGAGGAGACAACGATGACGACCAACTCCCTCCCGCCGATCGTGCCCGGCCCTGACGACGACGCCGCGACGAACGCGACGAGAGAGGTCGAGGGCGACGAAGTGCTCGACGCCGATGCGAACGACGACGTGATCGACAGCGCCGACGCCGACCGCCTCGCCGCCACAGACCCCGACGCGTGACGCGTCGACACCCGACAGGAGAATGACACGATGACGGATACGAGCCCCCAGCGCGATGCCGACGACGCCCACGCCGACGACGGCCCCCCGACCGATGCACTCACCGACGAGGTGAAGGCCGACTCCGCGGAGAGCGTCGTCGCCGAGACGGAGGCCGGTGAGACGTCGGCCGAAGAGAACGGCGAATCGACGGCACGCGTCGAGGAACCCACCGACTGAACGCCGAGACCCCCGTGGACGCAGCGTGCGGATGCTGCGTCCACGGAACGAGAAATGCCCGTCCATTCGGACGGGCATTTCTCGTGTTGTGACCCCAGCGGGATTCGAACCCGCGTTACCGCCGTGAGAGGGCGGCGTACTAGGCCGCTATACGATGGGGCCGTTGCGACAACCGTTCAATTATGCCACGGCGATGACGGCTCGGCCAAATCGAGGCAGGCCCGCCCCCGGAGGTTGCCGTCCGCGGTGCGGGCGAGTTGACTCGCACCATGCGAGTGACGAAGTACGAACATGCCGCCCTCCGCCTCGAGGTCGCGGGCAAGGCCCTCCTCATCGATCCCGGTGCGTTCACCAGTCCGCTCGACGACCTGCAGAGCGTCGTCGGTGTCGTCATCACCCACGAGCACCCCGATCATTGGACCGCCGAGCACCTCGACCGGGTTCTCGCCGCGGTGCCGGGCGTCCCCCTCTACGCGCCCGAAGGAGTCGCGAAGGCGGCTGCGGGCTTCGACATCACCGTCGTGCATCCCGGGGACACCGTTGCCCTCGACCCGTTCGAACTCGAGTTCTTCGGCGGGACTCACGAGGTCATCCACTCCTCCCTCCCCACGGTCGACAACGTCGGGGTTCTTGTGAACGGACAGTTCTACTACCCGGGCGACTCCTACGCCCTGCCGAAGGGGCACGACATCGCCCTGCTCGCCGCGCCGCTCGGAGCCCCGTGGCTCAAGGTCGGCGACGCGATGGACTTCGTTCTCGCGGTGAAGCCCCGGCGCGCGTTCGGCACCCACGACATGACGGTCTCGCAGATCGGCCGCGATATGCACCGCGCTCGCCTCACCTGGGCGGTCGAGGAGAACGGCGGGGAGTTCCTCGCGCTCGACCCGGGCGACTCCACCGACCTCTGACGCCTCTTCATCGCCACCCCTGGGCGAGCTCGCCTCGCACGAACTCAGGATGGATGCCTGCCGGCTCCCGCGCATCCGCAGGATTCCGGGACGCCCGCGGTCGCCTCACTCCTTCCATCCTGAGTTCGGGCGAGATGAGTGGGGCGACGGCTCGGCTGCGGCGCCCGTCACACCTCGGGCAGGTCGGCGGATGCCACCGCCCCGGTACGGGAGTCGCGGATCTCGAGACGCACGACGTCTTCCCGCCGCACCGCCGCGTTGACGCTGCAATGGATCGGCACGTTCGAGCCCAGCATCGCGCCCGCCGAGAACTCCGTACCGTCCGAACCGACGAGCACGATGGCGTACGTCACCCCGACGTCGAGTCCGGTGGCGTCGAGGATGGCCTCCGTGCCCCACGTGTGCGCGACCAGGTCGGCATCGATGGCCGCACCCGACGGTTCGTCGCGCAGGTCGACGGTCTCGAGCGCGCCGAGGGTTCCGGGAGGCCCGGTCGGGGTCGTACCGGCGGGCGGGAGGGCCACACCGACGGCCAGACCCAGGGCGAGGCACGCGGCCCCGACCGCGGGCAGGACCCACCGCCGCCGACTCGCCGATCGCAGAGGGGTGACGTTGACGGGAGCGGCGTGCGGGAGGCCCGTGACCCGGTCGCGGAGCGCCGCATCCGGCTCTGACTCCCGCCACGTCATCCCCTCGAGGTCCGCGGTCAGTCGTCGGAGCTCGGCGATCTCGCCGTCGATCCAGGGATGCTGCGCGCGGAGCGCGTCGAGCTCGCGCTGCTCGTCGGGCGACAACTCGCCGGCGACGGCCCCCGCGATCAACTCGGCGGTGCGGTCATCAGGACTGTGCATCGGGTTCGTCCGATCCTTCGAGGTGGCCGCGGAGGGCCCGGAGTGCGTGGAAGGCGCGTGTGCGCAGGGTCGCGACGGGCGTCCCCGTCGCGTCGGCGAGCTCTTGATACGACCGCCCGTCGAGGTGCACCGCGACGACGACCTCGCGGTGGGCGTCGCTCAGCCGGGAGAGCCCCTCGACGATGCGCAGCCGCTCGAGTGGATCGCGGTCGGTCGACGGCTGCTGCTCCAGCAGGGCATCCGAGCCGATCCGCCCGAGTCGGGCGCGCGCCCGGAGGGCATCGGCCACGACGTTCCTCGCGATCGCGAACAGCCAGGTGCGCTCACTCGCACGGTGCGGGTCGAACCGATCGCGCGATCGCCACGCGCGCAAGAACGTCTCCTGCACGCAGTCCTCCGCGAGGGCGCGGTCGCGCAGCGCGTTGACGGCGAACCCGAGGAGCACCGATCCGTGGTCGTCGAATGCCCGCGACGTATCGAAGTCGATCGGCTGCTCCATCACGCTCCCCGCGCGCATCTCGACGACTGCCGCCACGGGCTCACGCTCCTCACAGGCTAGACGACCGCACCTCCGACCGAGGTCCTGCGGGTGATACCGCGATCGTCGCCGCCGTGTTCATTCGGGCCGAAGAAAGATGCCGCCGGCGTGAACGCCAGCGGCCTCTGCCGCGTATCCCCCTCCAACGGAGGCATCCCGCGTCCGCGTCGAAAGGTCGAGACATGTCGAACAACACACTCCCCCGCACGATCGCGCTCGGTGCCGTCGCTGCCGTGGGCCTGGTGGCCCTGGCCTCGCCGGCCCACGCCGAGACCGAGGTGGCCGAGCCCTCGTCGTTCACGAGCGCTTTCACCGTGATGGCCACGCCCGACCAGGTCATCAACAGCGACGGGGTCGTCACTCCGGGCCAGGAGGGAGCGACCGGTTCGTTCACCTTCCGCATCAACAGCGACGAAGAGATCATCTGCTACGACATCACCCTCAACGGCGTCTCGGGCGACTACCAGAGCCCCGCCAAGACGGCGACGCACATCCACGAAGCCGCGGTCGGCAAGCCCGGCCCGCCGCGCATCGCGTTCCCCAACCCCGCACCGGTCGGTGACGGCCCTCGCACGAGCTCCGGCTGCCTGCAGGGCCCGTTCACCACGGGCATCGTGACCGACGGCGTCGACAGCGGCGAGGGCTTCTCGCTCGCTGAGATCGAGGCGAACCCCGCCGGGTTCACCGGCGACTCGCACACGGTGGACTTCGCCGCCGGTGTCGTGCGCGGACAGCTCTCGGCCGTGCCTGTCGGCGGAGTCAGCACCGGTGCCGGCGGCACCGCGACGTCGAGCGTCGACGCTCTCGGCCTGACGCTCGCCGGTGCCGGCGTGGTGGGCCTCCTCGCGGCCCTGGGTGTCACGTCGCGGCGTCGTCTCCACGCGAGCGCGTGATCGCGGCTCCTTCCCGCATCACCGAGCGCCGCCGTGTCCGCACGGCGGTGCTCGGTTCCGTGTGCGCCGCGGTTCTCGCGACCGCCCTCGCGCTCGGCGGCTGCTCGTCTGCGCCCCGCGTCGAATCCGCTCCGTCGGGGCCGGCCGTCGCCGAGCCCACGCGCACGGCGCCTGAGGCGCCGCCGACCGCCGCAACCGTCGAGGCGCTCGCACCCGCGAGCGTGCGGATCCCCGCGATCGAGCTCGACGAGCCCCTGATCGACCTCGGCATCACCGAGAAAGGCGACATGGAGGTGCCGGAGGACTTCGACGACGTCGGCTGGTTCACCGGAGGCGGTCGCCCCGGGGGCCGAGGCCCCACGGTGATCGCCGCGCACGTCGACTCCCCCACCGGCCCCGCCGTCTTCCTGCGCCTCGAGCAGCTGGCGCCGGGCGACACCGTGGAGGTCACCGACACGGCGGGAACGACGTTCTCCTACGTCGTCACCGAGGTGGCTGATTATCCGAAGTCGGCGTTCCCCACCAGCCGCGTCTTCGGGGCGGTCGCCGACGACGAACTCCGACTCATCACGTGCGGCGGCGTCTTCGACACGGCGGCGGCCTCCTACGTCGACAACCGCGTGGTCTACGCCGAGCGCACCGCCTGACCCCGGAAACGACGGATGCTGCGGACCCACGTGGGTCCGCAGCATCCGATCCGTTCGTGCTACTGAGCGTCGAGGTCGGTCTCGAGCAGGGTCACCAGCTCGTCGAGCGCCTGGTCGGCGCCCTCGCCCTCAGCCTTGAGCGTCACCACGGTGCCCTTGGCAGCGCCGAGGCCCATGAGCGACAGGATGCTGCCGGCGTTCAGGTCGGCGCCACCGGCGACGGCGATCGTCACGGGAATCTTCTTCTCCTGGACGGCCTGGACGAAGAGCTTCGCGGGACGCGCGTGCAGCCCGGAGCTGCTGGCGATGGTGGCCTGACGTTCTGCCATGGTGCTTCCTTCCGATGGGTGTATATCGATCATGCCGGAACGGCGGCGAGCTGCGGCGCTTCGGCGTCGTTCAGCTCCTTGCGGCCGACCCACTTCTTCAGCGCGACCACGATGAGGGCCGACACGACGGTGCCCGCCACGATCGAGATGAGGAAGCCCCAGAACGGGTTGATCGCGAAGAACACGAAGAGCCCGCCGTGGGGGGCGTACGACTGCACCGAGAAGGCCATGCTGAGTGCACCCGTGACCGCGCCGCCCACCATCGAGGCGGGGATGACGCGCAGCGGGTCGGCAGCAGCGAACGGGATCGCACCCTCGCTGATGAACGACGCGCCCAGCAGCCAGGCCGCGACACCGTTCTCGCGCTCGACCGGGGTGAACGACTTGCGCGCGAGCACCGTGGAGGCCAGCGCCATGGCGAGCGGGGGAACCATGCCCGCCGACATCACGGCGGCCATGATCAGGTACGGCGCGGTGTTGTCCACCGTGGCGGCGGCGAGTCCGGCCGTCGCGAACGCGTAGGCGACCTTGTTGACCGGTCCGCCGAGGTCGAAGCACATCATGAGCCCGAGGATGACTCCGAGCAGCACGGCGCCGACGCCGCTCTGCGACATCGAGGTGAGCCAGTCGGTCAGCACGGTCATGAGCGCGGCGATCGGGCGACCGAGGAAGAGCACCATGAGTCCCGAAGCGAAGATCGATCCGAGCAGCGGGATGATGACGACCGGCATGAGACCCCGAAGGAAGCGGGGCACGTCGAGGCGTCCGAGCCACCAGGCGATGAAGCCTGCGAGCAGACCACCGATGATGCCGCCGATGAAGCCGGCGTTCATCAGCACGGCGACCGCACCCGCGACGAATCCGGGGGCGATACCCGGACGATCGGCTATCGCGAACGCGATGTAGCCGGCGAGGGCGGAGACGAGGAAGCCCATCGACGTCGCACCGATCATGAACGCCACCGACCCGAGGTACTGCCCGAGGGGTCCGATGGGCGAGGTGATGTCGGTCGTCGGGAGATCCCACAGCGAGTTCTGGGTGATGACCGTCGCGGCATTGGTGGTGACCTCGAAACCGCCGAGCAGGAAGCCGAGCGCGATGAGCAGACCGCCACCGGCGACGAACGGGATCATGTAGCTCACACCGGTCAGCAGGATGCGCTGGATGCGCGCGCCCCACGACACCGGGGCCGTCTCGGCGGCGGCCGAGGTCGCCTCCCCCGTGACGCGTGCAGCGTTCGGGTTCTTCGCTGCGGCGATGGCCTCGGCGATGAGCTGCCTCGGCTGCTCGATACCCCGTTTCACGCCCGAACGCACGACCGGCTTGCCGGCGAAACGCTGGGGTTCGCGAACGTCGACGTCGGTGGCGAAGATGACCGCGTCGGCGTTGTCGATCACGCTCTGCGGAAGAGCCTTGTAGCCGCTCGAGCCCTGGGGCTCGACGATGAGATCGACGCCCTCCTCTTTGCCCGCCGCCGTCAGCGCGTCGGCCGCCATGAAGGTGTGCGCGATACCCGTGGCGCACGCGGTCACGGCGACGATACGGGTGGGCGAGGATTCCGGCGACGCTTGAGCGCGGGCTTCCGCGCGGGTCGGTGCCGGAGCCGGCTCCGCCGCCGAAGCGGGCGCGGGCTCGATCGCGGCGCTCACGATACCGACCGCCTGCGCGGGGGTCGACGCCGATCGCAGACCCGCCATGAAGTCGGGGTTCATGAGGCTGCGCGCCAGCTGCGACAGCACGGCGAGGTGCGCCTCGTCGGCCCCCGCAGGGGCGGCGATGAGGAACACGATGTCGGCCGGCCCGTCCGGTGCGCCGAAGTCGACCCCGGGGCTCAGCCGGGCGAAGGCGAGCGTGGGCTCGGTCACCGATGCGCTGCGTGCGTGCGGGATGCCGATTCCGCCGGGGAGACCGGTCTCGTCCTTCTCCTCGCGCGCCCAGGCGTCGGCGAACAGCTCATCGGCGTCACGCGCCCGACCGTTCGCGACGACGCGTTCGGCGAGGGCCCGGATGACGTCGGCTTTGCCGTCGCCCAGCGGCACGTCAAGGCTGACGAGCTCAGGTGTGATGATGCGGGACATGTCATGACCTCCGTGGTCAGGGGTGGATCAGTGTGCGGGGACGAACGGGAGAACGCGGATGCTTCCGGGAGGAAGGTCTGCAGGGGTGGGGGCCTGGGTTCCGGGCAGCATGGCTGCGGCAGCGCCGTACGCGACCGCGTTGGCGAGACGCTCGGCGGGCGCCGCGCCGGCGACATCGGCGAGGAGATAGCCCGCCAGCGAGCTGTCGCCCGCACCGACGGTGCTCACCACAGCGATTTTCGGAGCGACGGCGCGCAGCACCTCGTCGCCGGTGACCAGAAGGGCCCCCGCACCGCCGAGGGTGACGAGTGCGGCGGCAGCGTGGGAGGGGACGACCGTGCGTGCCCGCCGCACGGCCTCCGAGACCAGATCGACGTCGCCCGACGGGTCTTCTCGCACGAGCGCGGCGAGTTCCTCGTCGTTGGGCTTGATGAGGTCGGGGCGCCCATCGCGCACGACAGCCTCGAGCGCGGCTCCGGAGGCGTCCACCGCGACGCGGGGCGCACGATCACCCCACGCATCGCGCACGGCGCGGATGACGTCGGTGTAGAAGGTCTCCCCCGCCCCCGGAGGAACCGACCCGGCCAGCACGAGCCAGTCGGCGTCGGCGCAGGCCTCGACGACCGCCGCGGTGAGCTCGGCGGCGCCTCCTGCGTCCATCACCGGTCCGGGGAGGTTGATCTTGGTGGTCGTGCCCGCCGGGTCGGTCACGGTCAGATTCGCACGCACGCGCCCCGCAGAGGCGACCGCCCGCACGGGGATACCGGTGGTCGCCAGCAACTCGCGGTACGGATCGTGGTCGCCGACCGGAACGACGGCGAGCGTGGCCCTCCCCGCAGCGGCGATGACCCTGGCGACGTTGACGCCCTTGCCCCCGGCGTCCTCCCGCGCGTCGGTCGCGGACTGCACTTCACCGACCTCGAGCGGAGCAGACAGCGTGACGGCGCGATCGATCGACGGATTCGCGGTGAGGGTGACGATCATGCGACCCACACCTCCGCCCCGGCGTCGCCGAGCGCGTTCGACAGACCGCTCTCGGGAGCCGCGTCGGAGACGAGGTCGTCGATGTCGGTGAGCCCACCGAAACGAACGAGCAGCTCCGCTCCGAACTTCTCCGCGTCGGTGACGACGACCACTCGCCGCGCCGCCGCGATGATCGCGGCCTTCACGGCCGCCTCATCGGGATCAGGGGTGCTCAGTCCGAAGCCCTCGCTGAGGCCGTTCGTACCGACGAAGGCGACGTCCGGTCGCAGATGGGAGATCGCGGCGACCGTCTCTGCGCCGACCGCGGCGGCCGTCAGGCCACGGATGCGCCCGCCGATGACGGTCAACCCGAGGTCGGACCCGGCGAGATCGTGGGCGATCGTCATCGAGTGCGTGACGATCTCGGCGCCCCCACGGGAGTTTGCGAGGTGGAGCGGGAGGGCGGCGGCGACGGCCGCCACGGTCGTTCCCGCGTCGAGGTAGACCGATCCGCGGAATCCGGCGTCGAGGAGTGCAGCCGCACGCCGGCCGATGGCCTGCTTCGCGTCGCCCTTGCGCAGCGCGCGCTCAGACACCGGTGTTTCGACGGTGCTCCCTCGGTCTGTCGCGACGGCGCCGCCGTGGACACGACGGAGCGTGCCCGCCTCTTCGAGAAGCGCGAGGTCGCGACGGATCGTCTCGGTCGTCACGCCGAAGCGGGTCGACAGGTCGACGACGCCGACGCGGCCCTCTTCGCGCAGCAGTCGCTCGACGAGCTCTTGTCGCTCCATTGCGTACATCGTGGTCCTCCCGATGGAATTCCCACACAGTACAACAGATACGCAGATAAAGCCACACGCACCCACGGACGCGGTGAAACGGCGTTCGCCCTCAGCCCTGCGCTCCGATCGCCGCTCGTTGCTGCACGAGAGGACAGGCGAAGGCATCCCGCTCCCCCAGCCCCACGCGATTGATGTAGCGCGTGACGATCGCGTACGAAGTGAACAGACCCACGCTCGTGTACGGCACGCCCTTCTCTGCGCAATACGCCGCGATCAACGGGGCGGCTTTTCGCAGATGGGGGCGCGGCATCGAGGGGAACAGATGGTGCTCGATCTGGTAGTTGAGACCGCCGAGGAGCACGTCGATGATTCTCCCGCCACGGACGTTGCGGCTCATCAGCACCTGGCGGCGCAGGAAGTCGAAGGTCGCGTCGCGCGGCACCACCGGCATGCCCTTGTGGTTGGGCGCGAACGACACACCCATGTAGAAACCGAACAGTCCGAGTTGCACGACGAGGAACACCGCCGCGATGCCGGGCGAGAGCACGAGGAAGACGATCACCGCGAAGCCCCCGAGCCGTACGAGGAGGAAGGCGATCTCGACCCAGCGACGAGCAAGATGCTCGCGGGTCACCACCCGGCGCAGGCCGGACGCGTGGAGCGCGACGCCCTCGAGCAACAGGATCGGGAAGAAGAAGATCCCCTGGTGCGAGCGGAGCCAGCGCAGGATCGGACCCCGGGGAGTCGCGGCCTCCTCCGCAGTGACGGCGATGACGGGAAGGTCGATATCGGGGTCGGCGTCGATCTTGTTCGGATTCGCATGGTGGCGCGTGTGCTTGTGCTGCCACCAGCCGTAGCTCATCCCCACGAACAGGTCGCCGAGGATGAGGCAGATCCAGTCGTTCCACTTGCCCGAGACGAAGATCTGGCGATGCGCGGCATCATGCCCGAGGAAGGCGATCTGGGTGAATACGATGGCGAAGCCGGCAGCGGTGAACAGCTGCCACCACGTGTCGCCGATGAAGAAGAAAGCCACGATGCACCCGGCGAGGACGACCGGTGCGAGCACGAGCTTCGTCCAGTAGTAGCCGTAGCGGCGTCGGAGGAGCCCGCTCTCGCGGACCCGCTGCGCGAGTTCGGTGAACTCGCTGGTTCCTCGGCCCGCGCGATCACGGAGCGGGGAGGGGCTGACCGTTCTCATGCCGGTCATGAGTGATCCCGGGAGCGTCAGGCGGCCGCGAAGCGCGTCGGGCGCAGCCTCTCTGGGGAGATGTACGAAGTTTTCATGACGGCACAGTACGCCCCCAGCCTGGGCGCCTCACAGGCTGGGCGACACCCGCCGTCGGCACCAACGAAAAAACCCCGCCGGAGCGGGGATTTTCTTCCAGCTGGGGTACCTGGACTCGAACCAAGAACAACGGTACCAGAAACCGCCGTGTTGCCAATTACACCATACCCCACCGGGCTGCGACCGAAGCCGTGCCGAGGATCAACTCTAGCCGACGGCGGCGGTCGCGCCAAACCGAGACGCTACTGCGCCAGATGATCCACGAGTGCGCCCAGGCGTCGGATCGATTCCGCCTTGCCGAGCAGCTCCATCGACTCGAAGAGCGGAGGCGAGATCCGCCGGCCCGTCAGCGCGACGCGCGGCGGTCCGTAGGCCACACGCGGCTTCAGCCCGAGCTCGTCCACCAGTGCCCGCGAGAGGGCATCCTGCACGCCCGCGGCGGTGAACTCCTCCGCCGGCACGAGCTCGAGCGCACCGACGCACGCGACGAGCACCTCACCGGCGTTCGCGGGCAGACCCTTGAGTGCGTCCTCCTGGTAGGTGATCTCGTCGGTGAAGAGGAAGCCGAGCATGCCCGGCACGTCACCGAGCATCTGCACGCGCTCCTGCACCAGCGGAGCGGACGCCGCGATCATCGCAGTCTCTTCGGGGGTCGGAATCGCCTCGATCACACCAGCCTGGGCGAGGTAGGGCACGATCCGCTCGGCAAAGTCCGCAGCATCTAACATGCGGATGTGGTCGCCGTTGATGGACTCGGCCTTCTTCTGGTCGAAGCGCGCCGGATTCGGATTCACGTCTGCGATGTCGAAGGCCGCGACGAGCTCGTCGAGCGAGAAGACGTCGCGGTCGGCGGCGATCGACCACCCGAGGAGGGCCAGGTAGTTCAGCAGACCCTCGTGGATGAAGCCCTTCTCGCGCTGAAGGAAGAGGTCAGCCTTCGGGTCGCGCTTGGAGAGCTTCTTGTTGCCCTCCTCGCCGAGCACGAGGGGCATATGCCCGAAGCGCGGCACGAAGTCGGTGACACCGGCATCGACGAGTGCGCGGTAGAGGGACAGCTGCCGTGCGGTCGACGGCATGAGGTCTTCACCGCGAATCACGTGGGTGATGCCCATGAGCGCGTCATCGACGGGGTTCACGAAGGTGTAGAGCGGCACTCCCCCGGCACGGACGATCACGAAGTCGGGGAACGACCCCGCGGGGAAGGTCACCTCACCACGGATCAGGTCGACGTAGGTGAGGTCCTCATCGGGCACGCGCAGACGCCAGGCCGGCTCACGGCCCTCGGCGCGGAAGGCCGCCTTCTGCTCGTCGGTGAGGGTGCGATCGAAGTTGTCGTATCCGAGCTGCGTGGCCCGCCCGTTGGCGACGTTGCGCTCGTCGATCTCCTCGGCGGTCGAATAGCTCTCGTACACGACGCCGGCTTCGACGAGCTTCGCCAGCACGTCGCGGTAGATCTCGTGGCGCTGCGACTGCCGGTAGGGGGCATGTGGTCCGCCGACCTCGACACCCTCGTCCCAGTCGATCCGCAGCCAACGGAGCGCGTCGAGGAGCTGCGCGTAGCTCTCCTCACTGTCGCGCGCGGCGTCGGTGTCTTCGATGCGGAAGATGAGCTTGCCGCCGTGGTGCCGGGCGTACGCCCAGTTGAACAGAGCCGTGCGGACGAGGCCGACGTGCGGCAGGCCGGTGGGGCTCGGACAGAAGCGGACGCGGACGTCGGCTCCCGTAGCGGTCGTGGTGCGGGGATCGGGTGTAGACATCGCGCTCCAGCCTAGTCGCGGGAGGGGCGCCCCCATCGAGCGAGCATCGTCACCAGAGCGACGAGCACCAGCGCGCACCACGCCAGTCCGTCATAGCCGATCGCAGCCAGAGCGACGCCGGCGAGCACCGAGCCGACGGCGGCGCTGAGAGTCATGACGGTATCGCTGAGCCCCTGACGGCGCGGACGTCGTTCGGTCGGTGTCGATTCGGTCAGCAGGGCGGCGCCGGCGACCGTCGCGGCGCTCCAGCCGAGGCCGAGAAGGAGAAGGGCAAGCGTCACTCCCACCTGCGAATGGGTGAAGAGCGCCGCGCACACGAGGGAGGCGGCGAGGATCGCCTGCCCGAGGAGAACCACGGGCAATCTTCCGATGCGATCGGCGAGCCACCCGAACAGCGGCGAGAGGCCGTACATCCCGAAGACGTGGACGGCGATGGTGATGCCGACGGTGGCGGTCACCTCGCCGCCCGAAGACAGATGCGCCAGGTGCACCGGGGTCATCGCCATGACCGACGCCATCACCACGTGGCTACCCGACACGGCGAAGATCGCGTATCGCGCGACGCGCGGACGGTCGACCGCGTCGATCCGGCTGGCCCCCGCTCCTCCCGAGCGCTCCAACCTCTGCGCCCACAGCAACGGGTCGGGGCGGAGCGCGACGAGGTAGAGCGCGAGGGCGGCTCCCTGCGCGGCGAACGAGAACAGGTAGGAGCCGGTGAGCGCGGGCATGCCGATCATCCGACCGAGACTCTCGCCCGGACCGACCAGCAACGGACCGGCGACGCCGCCGACGGTCGTCGCCCAGACCACGACGGAGAGGTCGCGCGCGCGTCTTCGGTCGGTGGCGAGGTCGGTCGCTGCGAACCGGGATTGAAGGTTCCCGGCGTTACCCATTCCGATGAGAACGACGCCCGCCAGCAGCAGCGGGAATGATCTGACCACCGCCGACGCGACGACGATCGCAATACCGACCAGCGCGAGGGTGTTGCCGAGGGTGAGCGCGAGCCGCCGGCCGCGCCGAGCCGCCAGACGCGCCAGCGGGATTGCGGCGAGAGCCGCGCCCAAGGTCACCGACGCCGTCGCGAAACCCGACAGCCCGTCCTGGCCCGAGAGATCGGCGGCCAGCAGGGCGCCGAGCGACACGGTCGCGCCGAACGCCACGCCGCCGAGCACCTGCCCGGCCGCCAGCACACGCACCGTGCGGCGCTGTGCGCGCTCGATGTCTGCCGTCAGCGGCGTCCCCGCCGCTGCGCTCATGCGTCGCGCGCGGGGTTTCGGAGGATGCCGAGACCGGTGATCTCGACCTCGACCACGTCGCCGGCTCCGAACGCGCCGATCCCGGCCGGGGTTCCGGTGAGGATCACGTCGCCGGGCAGCAGTGTGAATGCCGCCGAGGCGTAGGCGATGACGTCGGGGATCGAGTGGATCATGTCCGAGATCGGCGCCTGCTGCACGACGTCGCCGTTCAGGCGTGTCGTGAGAGTGGCGGATGCGGCGTCGAAGTCCGTCTCGATGGCCGGGCCCAACGGGCAGAACGTGTCGAAGCCCTTGGCTCGCGCCCACTGGCCGTCGCTCTTCTGCAGGTCGCGGGCGGTGACGTCGTTGGCGATCGTGTACCCGAAGACGTAGTCGAGAGCCTGAGCGGCCGGCACGTTCTTCGCGATGCGTCCGATGACCACGGCGAGTTCGCCTTCGTAGTCGGTGCGCTCGGACTGCGGCGGACGCACGATCGAGTCGTTGGGTCCGATGACCGCGGTGTTCGGCTTGAAGAAGAGCAACGGCTCCTTCGGAGCCTCACCGCCCATCTCGGCGGCATGATCGGCGTAGTTCTTGCCGACGCAGACGACCTTCGACCGAGGGATCACCGGTGCGAGAAGGGCGACGTCGGCGACGGGTACGCGCTCCCCCGTTGTCTCGTACCCGGCGAACATCGGATCGCCCGCGAGCACGACGAGCTCCGTTCCGTCGACGATGCCGTAGCGGATGGCGTCCTGGTGGCTGAAGCGTGCGATTCTCACCCGCCCAGCCTACTCAGACGGCACCACGGCCGCCCGCCCGGACGCTTCCACAGGCTCAGCGACCGGGTGGGCGGCCGGGCACCGAGCGCAGCCGGCCCCTGAGCTCGTCGAAGGGGCAGGCTGCGCTGCGGAGGGTCAGGCGTCGAGACGCAGCATCCACCCGTGCTTGTCTTCGGCGCGGCCGTACTGGATGTCGGTGAGCTCCTGGCGGAGCTCGAGGGCGAGCGTGCCCGTCGGCTGCTCGTCGAAGAAGTCGCGGCCCTTGAGCACGCCGATCGGGGTGACGACGGCGGCAGTGCCGCAGGCGAACACCTCGGCGATCTCACCGGAAGCGACGCCCTCGCGCCACTCGGTGAGCGAAACGGCGCGCCCCTCGACCTTGTGGCCGCGATCGATGGCGAGCTGCAGGATCGAGTCGCGCGTGATGCCCTCAAGGATCGACTCGGACTGCGGCGTGACGATGCGGCCGTCCTTGTAGACGAAGACGATGTTCATGCCGCCGAGCTCCTCGACGTTGCGAGCCTCGTCGAGGAAGACGACCTGGTCGCACTCGTGCTCGTAGGCCTCCGCCTGCGGCAGCAGGCTGGCCGCGTAGTTGCCGCCCGTCTTCGCGGCACCCGTGCCACCCTTACCGGCACGGGCGTAGTCTTCGCTGAGCCAGATCGAGACCGGCTTCACACCGCCGGTGAAGTACGCACCGGCGGGGCTCGCGATGACGTAGTAGTTCACCTTGTGCGCGGGGCGCACGCCGAGGAACGCCTCCTTGGCGAACATGAACGGGCGCAGGTACAGGCTCTGGTCGTCGCCGGAAGGCACCCACGCGCCGTCGGCGGCGATGAGTTCACGCAGCGACTGGATGAAGTACGGCGCGGGCAGCTCGGGAAGTGCGAGACGACGAGCGCTGCGCTGAAGGCGGCGGGCGTTCTGGTCGGGGCGGAAGGTGTGGATCGATCCGTCGGCGTGGCGGTAGGCCTTGATGCCCTCGAAGACCTCCTGGCCGTAGTGGAGCACGGCCGCGGCCGGGTCGAGCGCGATCGGGCCGTACGGCGAGACGCGCGGGCGGTGCCATCCGCCGCCGACCGACCAGCAGATGTCGACCATGTGATCGGTGAAGCTCTTGCCGAAGCCGGGGTCGGCGAGGATCGCCTCCCGCTCCGACGCGCTCTTCGCGTTCAGGTTGCGGCGGACGAGGAACTCGAGCGGGTCGAGTCCGGTGTCGGGATCGGTGTCGATGGTAGTCATGTGACGTCTGCTTTCATGCCGGGGTACCGCGGCGGAGATCGGCGGGCGGACCCGCGCATTCAGATTACGCCCGGAGGCGTTCGACGATGGCGTCGCCGATCTGCATCGTGGTGCGAGGAGAGTCGTCCCTCGCCGCGATATCGTCTTCGGCCGCGCGGGTCACGCGGGCGGCCTCGTCGGAGAGCCCGAGGTGATCGAGCAGAAGCGAGACGGAGAGGATCGCGGCCGTGGGGTCGGCCTTGTGCTGTCCTGCGATATCGGGCGCTGATCCGTGAACGGGCTCGAACATCGAAGGGAACGCGCCGTCGGGATTGATGTTCCCGGATGCGGCGAGACCGATGCCACCGGTGACGGCGCCGGCCAGGTCGGTGAGGATGTCTCCGAAGAGGTTGTCGGTGACGATCACGTCGAAGCGGCCCGGGTTCGTGACCAGGAAGATCGTCGCCGCGTCGACGTGCAGGTAGTCTACGGCCACGTCCGGATGCTCGGCCCCGACGGCGTCGACCAGGCGCTTCCAGAGGCCACCCGAGTTCACCAGCACATTCGTCTTGTGCACGAGCGTCAGCTTCTTGCGGCGACGCTCGGCGAGCTCGAACGCGTACCTCACCACCCGCTCCACCCCGAAGGCGGTGTTGACGGAGGTCTCATTCGCGATCTCGTGCGGCGTGCCGACGCGGATCGAGCCGCCGTTGCCCACGTATGGCCCCTCGGTCCCCTCACGGACGACCACGAAGTCGATGTCGCCGGGCGCGGCCAGCGGCCCGGGAGCCCCGGGGTAGAGCTTGGACGGACGGAGGTTGACGTAGTGGTCGAGCGCGAAGCGCAGACGCAGCAGCAGTCCGCGCTCGATGTTCGCGTCTT
The DNA here is from genome assembly GCF_003095395.1 of Microbacterium sp. Gd 4-13. GTDB lineage: Bacteria > Actinomycetota > Actinomycetes > Actinomycetales > Microbacteriaceae > Microbacterium. The sequence goes on along the minus strand of NZ_QEIJ01000001.1, from coordinate 484,600 downwards.
TCAGGCGCGGGTCTCCGGGGGTGCCCCCCACCGCGCCCAGCAGGATCGCGTCGTGCGATGCGATCTCGGCGAGGTCCGCATCGGTGAGGGTGTCGCCGGTCTCGAGGAAACGCCCCGCGCCCAGAGCGAACCGCGTGCGTTCGAACGTGACGCCCGCGCCTGCGGTCACCGCATCCAGCACCTTCTCCGCCTCGGCGATGACCTCGGGACCGATTCCGTCACCGGGGATCACGGCGAGCTTCACGACACGCGACGGCGTAGTTTCCACGGGGGTGTGCTCCTTCGACAGGGAGCCGCGCCCCTCAGCCCTTGCGGCTGCGGGACGGTGCGGCTTTCGACCCCTTCAGAGTAGTAGCCGCCACGACGCCCGCCACGACGATGAGCGCAGCCCCGATGATCGACGTGACGACCACGCCGGAATCGAACGCATGCGCTGCGGCCTGGCGGAGCGCCTCGGCGAGCTCGGGAGAGAGCCCTTCCGAGGCGCGGATGGCGCCGGCGAGCGTCTCGCGCGCCGCGTCGCCGGCCTCGGCGGGAACCCCAGCCGGAAGGACCAGCTGTGCGCGGTAGGCGGCGGTGAGGATGCCGCCGAGCACCGCCGTACCGAGCACCGCTCCGAGTTCGTACGCCGTCTCAGACACGGCGCTCGCAGCTCCGGCCTTCTCCCCCGGCGCGCTGGCGAGGATCAGCTCGTTGCTGACGGTCTCGGCCGCGCCGATGCCGAGCCCGAGCGCGGCGAACGCGGCGATCAACAGGCCGAGCTCTGCCGTGGACACGGCGACGAGCACGTATCCGAGCGCCGAGAAGGACAGCGCGACCGGAACGATGATGCGCGGCGGGAATCGCTGGGCGATCGGCACGACCACCAGGCCCGACACGATCATCGCCGCGAGTCCGGGGACCAGCGCGAAACCCGACTCCATCGGGCTGAGGCCGACGATCAGCTGCAGATGCTGCGCGACGAAGTAGAGGAAACCGACGAGGCCGACGACGCTGAGGAGGTTGACCACGATCGCGCCGCTGAAGGTGCCGCGTCGGAAGAGCGACATGTCGAGCATCGGCGTCGTCAGGCGCTTCTGCCGTCGGACGAACAGAGCGCCGAATCCCAGGCCGACGAGGAAGAGGACCGGGATCGCGGGCACCAGTCCCTCGACCGCGAACTCCTTGATGCCGTACACGATCGGGATCATCGTCGCCAGCGACAGCAGCACGCTCAGCAGATCGAACCGGCCCGGGTGGGGGTCGCGGCTCTCGGGCACGAGGATCGGCGCGAGGACGAGGAGCGGGATCAGCACCGGCACCGACAGCAGGAACACCGACCCCCACTCGAAGTGCTCGAGGAGGAACCCGCCGACGATCGGGCCGAGGGCCGACCCGGCGGAGAAGCCCGCCGCCCAGATGGCGATGGCGATGCGCCGCTGATCGCGGTTCGCGAAGATCGTGCGCAGCAGCGACAGGGTCGAGGGCATGAGCATGGCACCGAAGACGCCCATGCCTGCGCGCGCGGCGATGAGCAGCGCAGCGCTGGGGGCGAAGGCGGCGAGCACCGAGACGACTCCGAAGCCGGTGGCGCCGATCAGCAGCATCCGGCGTCGACCGAAGCGGTCACCGAGCGTGCCCATGGTCACCAGCAGCGCCGCGAGCACGAGCGCGTACGAATCGACGATCCAGAGCTGCTCGATGCTCGTCGGGGCGAGGTCGGAGGCGATCGACGGGAGCGCGAAGCTCAGCACCGTGTTGTCGACGGAGACCAGGATCACCGGCAGCATCAGCACCGCCAGAGCGAGCCATCCGCGCCAACTGGCACGGGGCACGTCCACTGTGGAGGTGGGCTGGGTGAGGGTGGAGCTGGCCATGAGTGTTCGTTCCGTTTCTAAACCGTCTAGCCGGTATAGTATCAGAGGATCGCCCGCCTCCCCTCGATACGATCGGACCTATGAGCCGCCCACCCCGTGCCCGCGAAAGCGTGCTCGACGCATTCGCCCGCATCCTCGCCGACGACGGCGAGCGAGCGGCCACCATGGACGCCACGGCGCGCGAAGCCGGGGTCTCCAAGGGCGGACTGCTGTATCACTTCGGGTCGAAAGAGGCCCTCGAGGCCGGGCTCATGGAGCGCATGGAGGCGCTCGCTGTCGACGACATCGAAGAGATCAAGCGCGCCCCCGAAGGCCCGGTGGCCGCATTCATGCGCACGTCGATCCACACCGGATCGGTGCTCGACCAGGCGATCGTGGCCGTCTCACGACTGGCGCAGAACGGCAGCGCTCCCGCCGTCGAGGCGCTGCGGCGCGTTCGAGTGCTCTGGGAGGAGGCCCTCCGGCCTCTGGCGAAGGATGAGACCGCGCTGCAGTTGATCCTGCTGGTGAGCGACGGCCTCTACTTCAACAACGCGCTCACGGTCGGATCGGTGCCCGGACCGCAGCTCGACGCCGACGACATCGCCGCGCTGATCCGGCTGGTCGAAGCATCCACCATCCCCGACGCCGCCGCACCGTAGCGACGACGCCGAGGGTCGGATGCTGCGTGCGCAGCGCGGGGCTCAGGCCTCGGTGATCTCGATCTGACGGAACAGGTCGGCACCCACGGCCTCGCCCATCTCGGCGAGCAGCTCGTCGGGCACGGGCGAGTCGACGGTGAGCACCGAGAGGGCGCGCCCGCCGGCGTCGGCGTGGGCGACCTGGAGTCCTTCGATGTTGATGTCGACGTCGCCGAGCGCGCGAGCGTAGATCGCGACGATCCCCGGGCGGTCGGCGTAGCGCATCACCACGTGGTGGCGCTCGATCGGCACCTCGATCTCGTAACCGTTGATCCCGACGATCTTCGGCACCATGCGGGTACCGGCGAGCGTGCCCGACACGGTGAGCACAGAGCCGTCGGACAGCGTGCCGCGCAGGGTCGTGAGGTTGCGGTAGAGCGGGCTCTCGGCCTCGACGACCAGACGGGTCTCGATGCCGCGCTGCTCTGCGAACAGCGGCGCGTTCACGTAGGAGACGGTCTCACTCACGATGTTCGTGAGGATCCCCTTGAGAGCTGCGAGACGGTAGACGCTCACGTCGTAGCCGGCGAGCTCGCCGCGCACCTCGATCTCGAGGTTCGTCAGCGCGCCCTGCGCGAGGCCGGTGAAGAACTGTCCGAGCGACTCGACCAGAGCGATGCCGGGGCGCACGAACGGGTCGATGACGCCGCCGGCGACGTTCACCGCGTCGGGCACGAGGTCGCCCTCGAGCGCGAGCTTGACCGACTTGGCGACCGACACGCCCGCCTTCTCCTGGGCCTCGTCGGTCGACGCTCCGAGGTGGGGCGTCACCACGACGTTCGGCAGGTCGAGCAGACGCGCCGCGGTGCCGCCCGCGACGGGAGGTTCGGTGGTGAAGACGTCGAGGCCCGCGCCGGCGATCTCGCCCGTCGTCAGAGCGTCGAACAGCGCCTCCTCGTCGATGAGACCACCGCGCGCGACGTTCACGACGTAGGCGGTCGGCTTCATGCGACGCAGCTGCTCGGTGCTGATCATGCCGGTCGTCTCGGCCGTCTTCGGCATGTGGATGGAGACGAAATCGCTCTGGTCGAGCAGATCGTCGAGGCTCAGCAGCTCGACGTCCAGCTGCTGCGCGCGGGCACTGGTGACGTAGGGGTCGTAGGCGACGACGCGCACGTCGAACGCCTGAAGACGCGCGGCGATGAGCGCACCGATGCGGCCAAGCCCGATGATGCCGACCGTCTTCTCGTACAGCTCCGTGCCCGTGAACGAGCTGCGCTTCCAGGCTCCTGCCGCGAGCGAGGCGTGGGCCGCGGGAATGTGACGGGCAAGGCTCAGGATGTGGCCGACCGTCAGCTCTGCCGCCGAGATGATGTTCGAGGTCGGGGCGTTGACGACCATGACGCCGGCGGTGGTCGCCGCCTTGATGTCGACGTTGTCGAGTCCGACGCCGGCTCGGGCGACGACCTTCAGCTTCGGCGCCGCGGCGAGAGCCTCGGCGTCGACCTTCGTCGCGGAGCGCACCAGGATCGCGTGCGCATCGGCCAGAGCGGCGAGAAGCGCGGGGCGGTCGGTGCCGTCGACGTTGCGGACGTCGAAGTCGGGCCCGAGGGCCTCGACCGTGGCGGGAGAGAGTTCTTCGGCGATGAGGACGACGGGCTTCGTCACAGACAGATCCTTCGGCGGTACGCGAGAGCGGTGGATGCGGCGGACCGACGGTCACACGACCGAGGGCACGGGTTGGGCCAGCCTATCGCGGCCCGACACCCACGCCCGATCGTGTGACGGGCCGCTCACGTGCGGTCGCCAGAGGCGGAGTGACTCAGCCCAGCAGCTCCGCACCCTTCGTCGCCGCGTAGGCCAAGACGTTGAACCAGAACACCGCCGAGAGACCGAGCCCCGTCAGGAGGACGAGCGCGAACTGCCCGGCCCGGCGGCGGTAACCGACGGCGAACGCGGCCCCGAAGGCGAGGAGCGGGAAGACAGCTGCCGAGAGCAGCAGCGCCCACCCCGCGGCGTTGATCCCCAGAGGCCCGGTCGCCTGCGACACCAGCAGCCCGACGGAGTTCCACACGATGTACGCGTAGAAGAGACCGAATCCGCCCGCGATGGCCACCACCATCCACGTGGGGTTCCGCCGCGTGGTCGGAGACTCTTCGACAGCGGTCATACGCCGACTCCCGTCTGCAGGAAAGGCCACGGCACGACGAGCACGAGCCCGACGAGAAGGGCGACGAAGCGCACCCAGGTACGCGACCGGCGGGTCAGCACGAACGCGGTGAGGAACCAGATCGGTCCTGCCAGGGTGGCGCCCCAGGTTCCCGCGGCGTACATCACGGGGTCGACGAGGAGTCCCGAGACCGCCTGGAGCCGGAGCCCCGCGATGACCCACCCGATGGCGAAGAAGATGTAGGCGCCCGCGATCAGACCGATCGATACGAGCGCGGCATTGCCCATGGCGGCCGGTTCGGCGGCCTGCTCGGGCTCGCGCTCGACGAGGTCCGCCGGCTCGGGTTCGGCCGCTGCTCGCGCGGGTCGTTGCTCGACAGCGGCGGGCGCAGCATCCGGGACCGGCTCGTCGATCGTCGCGCGGGACGTGTCGGCGCCGACGTCGAGCGTGGGGTCGTCGTCTCCGTCCCAGCTCAGGGCGTCATCGTCGCGGCGGGTGGTCACTCCCCCAGCGTAATGCGCGGGGTCGCGTCAGGTGCCCGATACCGCCACGCGGATGGCGTCGATCTCGTCCCGCACCCGCCCGCCTCGCTCGCCGACCTCGTCGACGCCGACGAGCGGTGCGTCGTCGTCGCCCTCGGTGGCATGCTTGCGCGCCAGACGGACGTTCGCGTGGAGGTTGATCAGCGCCGCGCCGAGCCCGGCGGCCAGCGCCTCGGCGGCCACGCCCGTGTCGGCGACCACGCTCGGGTTGCCGACGTCTGCGACCGTCCGCAGCTCCGCGGCGAGGGCGATGCCGACCTCGGCGAGCTCGGCCGACGACAGCGACGCCGCGACGGCTTCACGATGCAACGGGATGCTGCGGGCGGGATCGCGGGAGGCCAGGGCGGCACCGAGCGCGCGGGAGCGGATGCCGTCTTCGTTCGCCGCGCGCAGGGCTCTCTCGCGCAGCTCGCCGACGCGACCGCCCGCGGCGACGGCAGCCGGCTCGTCGGGCGTGTAGCCGCACACCATGTGCAGGAGCGCCGCGGCGAGCCCCATCATCACCCCGGCGGCCGATCCGCCGCCCGGAGCCCCGGTGGGCTCGGCGAGCTTCGCCAGCCAGGTGTCGAGCGCGATCGAGGTGGGTACGTCTCCGTCGGCGTTCATCCGGCCACCCTAAACGGCGAGACCCGTCCCCCGCAGCGAGACCCCGACACAATGTCGGGGTCTCGCCGGTGGGAACGGGTCTCGTGGTCGACCGGCGGGGTCAGCGCGCAGCAGACCCCTCGGTGTAGTCGGTGTCGGTCTGCTTCCAGGCGAAGAGCGAACGCAGCTCCTTGCCCGTGGCCTCGATCGGGTGCCCGGCGGCCTTCTCGCGCAGGGCGAGGAACTCGGGGGCTCCGGCGTCCTGGTCGTCAATGAAGCGCTTCGCGAACGCACCCGACTGGATGTCGGCGAGAACGGCCTGCATGTTCTCCTTGACGTGCGCGTCGATCACGCGGGGGCCCGAGACGTAGTCGCCGTACTCGGCCGTGTCGGAGACCGACCAGCGCTGCTTGGCGATGCCGCCCTCCCACATGAGGTCGACGATGAGCTTGAGCTCGTGGAGCACCTCGAAGTACGCGATCTCGGGCTGGTAGCCGGCCTCGCTGAGGGTCTCGAACCCGTACTGGACGAGCTGCGACACACCGCCGCAGAGAACGGCCTGCTCGCCGAAGAGGTCGGTCTCGGTCTCTTCGGTGAAGGTGGTCTTGATGACGCCGGCACGGGTGCCGCCGATCGCCTTCGCGTACGACTTGGCGGTGTCCCACGCCTGGCCCGACGCGTCGTTCTCGACGGCGATGATGTCGGGGATGCCGCGGCCGGCGACGAACTCGCGGCGCACGGTGTGACCGGGCGCCTTCGGTGCGACGAGGATGACGTCGACGCCCTCGGGCGCGTCGATGTAGCCGAAGCGGATGTTGAACCCGTGCGCGAACGCGAGGGTCTTACCCGGGGTCAGCTTGTCTTTGATCGACTCGCTGAAGATCGACCGCTGGTGCTGGTCGGGCGCGAGGATCATGATCAGGTCGGCCCACTCGGCCGCATCGGCGACCGACTTGACCTCGAAGCCGTCCTCCTGGGCCTTCGGAGCGGACTTCGAGCCGTCCTTGAGGGCGATGACGACGTCGACGCCCGAGTCGCGCAGGTTCTGCGCGTGGGCGTGGCCCTGCGAGCCGTAGCCGACGACCGCGACCTTCTTGCTCTGGATGAGCGACAGGTCGGCGTCGTCGTCGTAGAAGATCTCTGCCATTTCGGTGTTTCTCCTTGTGAGGTGTGGTCCCTTCGACAAGCTCAGGGACCGGGTTCTGGGAGTTCGGCCCCTGAGCGTGTCGAAGGGTCCGAACGGTGTGCGATGGGTCAGCCGCGCAGCACGCGTTCGGTGATGCTCTTGCCTCCGCGACCGATGGCGAGGAGCCCGGACTGGGCCTGCTCCTTGATGCCGAACGGTTCGAGCGCGCGCAGGAAGGCCTCGACCTTGCCGTGGTCGCCGGTGATCTCGGCCACGATCGCGTCGGGGGCGTAGTCGACGACCGAGGCGCGGAAGAGCGCGACGACCTCGAGCACGTTCGAACGGGTGGCGTTGTCGGCCCGCACCTTCACGAGCATGTGCTCGCGCTGCACGGATGCTGCGGGGTCGAGCTCGACGATCTTGATGACGTTGATCAGCTTGTTCAGCTGCTTCGTCACCTGCTCGAGCGGGAGCCCTTCGACGTCGACGACGACGGTGATGCGTGAGAGGCCGTCGACCTCGGTCACACCCACCGCGAGCGACTCGATGTTGAACCCGCGACGGGCGAACAGCCCCGCCACGCGGGTGAGCAGGCCCGGCTTGTCCTCGACGAGGAGGCTCAGCACGTGTCTTGCCATGACGATCCCCCTCAGTCTTCCTGGTCGAACGCCGGAGCGTGTTCGCGGGCGTATTGGACGTAGCTGTTGCTGACGCCCTGCGGCACCATCGGCCACACCATGGAGTCGGCGCTCACGACGAAGTCGATCACGACCGGACGATCGTTCGTCTCGAGGGCGAGCTTGATCGCCGCATCCACCTCGTCTTCACGCTCGACGCGGATGGCCAGGCAGCCATAGGCCTCGGCGAGCTTGAGGAAGTCGGGGATGCGCACGCTGCCGTGACCGGTGTTCAGGTCGGTGTTCGAGTAGCGGCCGTCATAGAACAGCGTCTGCCACTGGCGCACCATGCCGAGCGACGAGTTGTTGATGATCGCGACCTTGATCGGGATGTTGTTGATCGTGCAGGTGGCGAGCTCCTGATTGGTCATCTGGAAGCATCCGTCGCCGTCGATCGCCCACACCACGCGGTCGGGTTCGGCGACCTTCGCGCCCATCGCCGCCGGCACGGAGTAGCCCATCGTTCCGGCCCCGCCGGAGTTGAGCCAGGAGTTGGGCCGCTCGTACTTGATGAACTGCGCCGACCACATCTGGTGCTGTCCGACGCCCGAGGCGAAGATGCCCTCGGGTCCGGTCAGCTCGCCGATGCGCTGGATCACGTGCTGCGGGGCGAGGAGGCCGTCGGTCGTCGGTGCGTACCCGAGCGGGAACTCCGCCCGCAGCCCATCGAGGAACGACCACCATTCCTCGGTGTCGGGCTTCGTGTCACCGGCGACCGCACGGTACGCGGCCTCGAGGTCGACCAGCACGTCTTTGAGGTCACCCACGATGGGCACCTCCGCGGCGCGGATCTTGCCGATCTCGGCGGGGTCGATGTCGACGTGCACGACCTGGGCGTGGGGTGCGAAGAGCGCGGCCTTGCCTGTCACGCGGTCATCGAACCGCGCACCGAGCGAGACGAGCAGGTCGGCCTCCTGCAGCGCGAGCACCGCGGGAACCGTTCCGTGCATGCCGGGCATGCCGAGCTGCTGCGGGTGGGAGTCGGGGAACGCCCCGCGCGCCATCAGGGTCGTGACGACGGGCGCACCCGTGGCCTCGGCGAGAGCGAGCAGTTCCGCCGACGCGCGGGAGCGGATCACGCCGCCGCCCACGTACAGGACGGGCTTCTTGGCGGTGGCGAGCAGCTGGGCCGCGGCCTGGATCTGCTTTCCGTGCGCCTTGGTCACGGGACGGTAGCCCGGAAGGTCGATCTTCGGCGGCCAGACGAACGGCGCCTCAGCCTGCTGGGCGTCTTTCGTGATGTCGACGAGCACCGGTCCGGGGCGGCCGGTGCCGGCGATCTCGAAGGCCGACGCGATCGCGCCCGGGATCTCGGACGCATCCTTCACCAGGATCGAGTGTTTGGTGATCGGCATCGTGATGCCGACGATGTCGGCCTCCTGGAAGGCGTCGGTACCCATCAGGGTCGAGAACACCTGCCCGGTGATGCAGACGATCGGCACCGAGTCCATGTAGGCGTCGGCGATCGCGGTGACGAGGTTCGTCGCACCCGGACCGGACGTCGCGATCGCGACACCGATGCGGCCGGATGCTGAGGCGTAGCCCTCGGCGGCGTGACCGGCGCCCTGCTCGTGACGCACGAGGATGTGGCGGATCTCGGACGTGTCCATGAGCGGGTCGTAGACGGGCAGGATGGCGCCGCCGGGCAGACCGAACACGTCGGTGACGCCGAGCAGCTCGAGCGATCGGACGACGGCCTGCGCGCCCGTCATGATCGGCGCGGCGGCTGCGGCGGAGCGGGCGGGTGGCCGGGGTACGGCCGTGGTTGAGTCGGCAGACATGGTGAAGCTCCTTGGAGCGGTGATGGGGGGCGGGCCGTCAGCCCGTGACGGCGCCGCGGGCGGCGGACTGCACGAGCTTCGAGTACTTGGCCAGGACGCCACGGGTATAGCGCGGGGGAAGCGGCTCCCAGCCAGAGCGGCGGGAGCTCAGCTCGGTCTCGTCGACGAGTAGGTCGAGAGTGCGAGCCGCGATATCGACCCGTATCAGATCACCATCGCGCACGAAGGCGATGGGACCAGCGTCCACCGCTTCGGGTGCTATGTGGCCGATGCACAGGCCGGTTGTGCCGCCTGAGAATCGTCCGTCCGTCAAGAGTAGTACATCCTTGCCGAGCCCGGCCCCCTTGATGGCGGCGGTGATGGCGAGCATCTCGCGCATGCCGGGGCCGCCCTTGGGGCCCTCGTAGCGGATGACCACGACGTCGCCGGCGTGGATCTCGCCGGCCTCCAGCGCGTCCATCGCGCCGCGCTCGCGCTCGAAGACGCGAGCGGGTCCTTCGAACACGTCCGCGTCGAACCCGGCCGACTTCACGACCGCGCCCTCGGGCGCGATCGAGCCGTGCAGGATCGTGATCCCGCCGCTCTCGTGGATCGGGTTGTCGAACGTGTGGATGACGGTGCCGTCGATCGGGTCGGGGTCGAGATCGCGCAGGTTCTCGGCGAGCGTCTTACCCGTCACCGTCAGCGCGTCGCCGTGCAGCAGGCCCTCGTCGAGCATCGCCTTCATGATCACGGGGATGCCGCCATGCCGGTCGACGTCGTTCATGACGTACTTGCCGAACGGCTTCATGTCGGCCACATGGGGCGTCTTGTCGCCGATGCGGTTGAAGTCGTGGAGCGAGAGCTCGACCTCGGCCTCGTTCGCGATCGCGAGGAGGTGGAGCACGACGTTCGTCGATCCGCCGAGCGCCATCGCCAGGGCGATCGCGTTCTCGAAGGCTTCCTTCGTCAGGATGTCGCGCGTGGTGATCCCCTGGCGCAGCAGGTTGACGACTGCCTCGCCCGATCGGTGCGCGAAGTAGTCGCGGCGACGGTCGGCCGACGGCGGGGCGGCCGATCCGGGGAGGCTCAGACCGAGCGCCTCGGCCACCGAGGCCATCGTGTTGGCGGTGTACATGCCGCCGCAGGCGCCTTCGCCCGGAGCGATCGCGCACTCGATGCGCTTGAGGTCCGCTTCGCTCATCTTGCCCGCCAGACACGCACCGACCGCCTCGAACGAGTCGATGATCGTGACGTCCTTCTCGGTGCCGTCGCTGAGCTTCACCCAACCCGGGGCGATGGAGCCCGCGTAGAGGAAGACGCTCGAGAGGTCGAGACGGGCGCTGGCCATGAGCATGCCGGGGATCGACTTGTCGCAGCCGGCGAGCAGCACCGACCCGTCGAGGCGCTCGGCCATCATCACGGTCTCGACCGAATCGGCGATGACCTCGCGGGAGACGAGCGAGAAGTGCATGCCCTCGTGGCCCATCGAGATGCCGTCCGAGACCGAGATGGTTCCGAACTGGAGCGGGTAGCCGCCCCCGGCGTGGACGCCTTCCTTGGCGCCCTGGGCGAGCCGGTCGAGGCTCAGGTTGCAGGGGGTGATCTCGTTCCAGCTCGACGCGATGCCGATCTGGGGCTTGTCCCAGTCGGCGTCGCCCATGCCCACGGCACGGAGCATTCCGCGCGACGTGGTGGCTTCGATGCCGTCGGTCACCACGCGGCTGCGGGGTTTGATGTCGATGGAGTTGTCGGGGTGGGCCATATCGGCAGTCTATTCCGGGCGCGCGGCTCGCCGACGCGCCAGGTCGTCCAGCAGCGCGGCGAATGCGGGGATGTCGGAGACCGACACGGTCGCGGCCGTTTCCTTGGTGCCCACGTGCACGCCGAGATCGCCGTCCGAGAGACTGCGCAGCGCGTCTTCGTCGGTGACGTCGTCCCCCGCGAAGAGCACGGCCGTCGATGCCGTCTGCTCCCGCAGCGCAGCGACCGCCGTGTCTTTGCCCTCGTGGCGGAAGGCGAACTCGACGATGTTCTGGCCCGTCCGGCGACGCCATGACGGGGCCTCGGCCGCCACGATCGCGTCGACGGCATCGTTCGCCGCCGTCCGCGACGCATCATCCTTCACCATCCGGGTGTGAACCGCGAAGCCGAAGGTCTTCGGCTCGATCCAGACGCCCGGATGATCGGCGACCGCCGCTTGAGCCTCGGCGAACAGCCGGTCGCGGAGGCGGACGTCGTCCGACTCCTCCTGCGGCTCGATCATCCCCTCCCCGGGGCGCCAGTACTCCGCACCGTGCGACCCGGCGAGCAGCCACGGCGAGTCGTCGCCGTGCTCCGCGATGACGCGGAGGTCGGACAGACTGCGACCGGAGACGAGCGCGACCGTCGTGTCGGGCAGCGCGGCCAGCGACTGCAGTGCCGTGCGGGCGGCGGGCAGCATCCGCGACTGCATCGGGTCATCGGCGTGCGGCGAGATCGTGCCGTCGAAGTCGAGGGCGACGAGCAGACGGGGCGTCGCCGCGAGGGCGTCGAGCAGCGCGTCGGAGTTCGGCATGGTCATCACTCCACCACCGATCCGGGTCCGTGGAAGACCGACAGCGCCTCGAGGAACTCGCGCGACCAGTCTTCGACGTCGTGCTCGCGCACGCGGCGCCGCAGCGCTCTCATGCGCCGCCCCTGCTCGGCGGCGGGCATCTCGATGGCGCGCATGATGGCGTCCTTCAGCCCGCCGATGTCGTGCGGGTTGATGTGGATCGCGCTGCCGAGCTCGTCGGCGGCACCCGCGAACTCGCTCAGCACGAGCACCCCGCGGTTGTCGACGCGGCTGGCGACGTACTCCTTCGCGACGAGGTTCATCCCGTCGCGCAACGCCGTGACGAGCATCACGTCGGCGGCGAGGTACAGCGCGACCATCTCCTCGCGGGGATACGCCTGGTGCAGGTATCGGATGGCGGTGTGGCCCATGGTGTCGTAGTCGCCGTTGACGCGGCCGACCGCCAGCTCGATCTCGTCGCGCAGCTGCACGTACGCCTCGACCCGCTCGCGGCTCGGGCTCGCGACCTGCACGAGCGTCACGTCGTCGACCGACACGCGCCCGTCTTCGAGCAGCTCTCCGAAAGCCTTCAGGCGGTGCCGGATGCCCTTGGTGTAATCGAGGCGGTCGACCCCGAGAAGGATCTTCTTCGGGTTTCCGAGACTCTCGCGGATCTCGGCCGCACGCGCCTGGATCTCGGGCCGCTGGGCGAGTTCGATGTACGAATCGGCGTCGATCGAGATCGGGAACGCCTTCGCGAGAGCCCGTCGTGTGCCGCCCTGACCGTCGGGCACCGTGATGCCCGACGCCTTCGTCTCATACCGGAGCTGACGGCGGACGGCACGGGCGAAGTTGCCCGCATCGGCCACCCTCTGGAAGCCGATGACATCGGCACCGAGCAGACCCTCGAGCACTTGCCGACGCCACGGCAACTGCGAGTACAGGCCATAGGCGGGGAACGGGATGTGGTGGAAGTACCCGATGGTGAGATCGGGGCGCGCTTCGCGCAGCATCCGTGGCACGAGCTGCAGCTGGTAGTCCTGCACCCACACGATCGCGTTCTCGTCGGCCGCGGCGGCTGCAGCCTCGGCGAAGCGCCGGTTCACCCGCACGTAGGCGTCCCACCACTGCCGCCGGTATCGGGGCGCCGCGATCACGTCGTGGTACAGCGGCCAGATCGTGTCGTTCGAGAAGCCCTCGTAGTAGTTCTCGATATCTTCGGCGGTCAGCATGACCGGCACGAGGTGCGATCCCTCGAACTCGAAGGGCTCCAACTCGACGTCGGGCTGCCCGGCCCACCCGACCCAGGCGCCGTCGGCCTTGCGCATCACCGGCTCGAGAGCGGTGACGAGACCTCCGGGCGACCGGCGCCACGGCTCGTCATCACCCGACCGATCGACGGGAAGTCGGTTTGCGACGACGACGAAATCGGCCTTGGTCACGGAAATTCTCCTCGCTGGGCGGAATCCCAGGCTAACAGCGGGCGGCGGACGGCCCCGGCGGGTGCCTGTCAAGCCTGCGTCGGGTACGCTGCCGGCCCCGGTAGCGTGTGAGGCATGCGCAAGTACATCTTCGGAACCGGTCTCCTGAGCGCCATCACGAGCGGCCTCACGCTCCTTCGGAGCCTGCGCAGCAACGAGCCGTTCACGTGGCGGACGGCGCTGGGTTGGCTGAGCTGGGGAATCACCCTCGCCCTGGCGATCGGCGCTGTCGTCGATACCCGCCGCTCGTCCCGCGGCAAGCTCATCGCGGGCGACTCGCCGCTGTCGAAGGGCGAGCAGAAGCGCCTTCTCAAGGAACGCGTGAAGCGCTAACCCATACCTAGGGTATATATCCGCGTTATGCTTCTTGCATGACGCGTGCAGAAGACATCCAGCGGCTGATCATCGCCGCGAACGCACTCACCCGCATGGCGGCGCTCACGCTCGACAACGAGACCCCGTCGGCGCAGTGGCGCACCCTCAAGCTCCTTCGCGACCAGGGTCCGCTGCGGGTGGGCGAGCTCGCGGTGCTCAGCCGCATCTCGCAGCCCGGGATGACCCGCCTGGTGGGCCAGATGGTCGAGGCAGGGTTCCTCGAACGGGCACCGGATGCTGCGGACTCCCGCGCATCCGTCGTCTCCGTGACCGAGGCCGGCGACGCCGCGCTCGACACGTGGCTCGTACGGCTGCAGGACGCGCTCCTGCCCTTCTTCTCCGACCTCGACGACGACGACTGGGAGGCGGTCCGACGGACGGCGGATCTCATCTCACGCAAGACCGCGATGACGGAGGCCGTGCGATGAGCGGTGCCTCCGCCACGAGTGTCTGGCGCCAGCCCGCCCAGGTCTGGGCTGTCGCATTCGCCTGCGTCGTCGCGTTCATGGGGATCGGTCTCGTCGATCCGATCCTCCCGGCGATCGCAGAATCGCTCCAGGCGAGCCCCGTCGAGACCGAGCTGCTCTTCACGAGCTACCTCCTCGTCACCGGGCTCGCGATGCTCGTCACGAGCTGGGTGTCGAGCCGTATCGGCGCGAAGCGCACCCTGCTCGTGGGGCTCGCCCTCATCGTCGTCTTCGCCCTCCTGTGCGCGGTGAGCGGCAGCGTCGACGCGGTGATCGGGTTCCGGGCCGGCTGGGGCTTGGGCAATGCGCTGTTCATCTCGACGGCGCTCGCGACGATCGTCGGCTCGGCGAGCGGTGGCAGCGCCGCGGCGATCATCCTGTACGAGGCAGCCCTCGGGCTGGGCATCGCGATCGGACCCCTCCTGGGCGGTCTCCTCGGCGAGGTCAGCTGGCGCGGACCGTTCTTCGGTGTCGTCGCCCTCATGGCCATCGCGTTCATCGCCGTGCTGCTTCTGCTCCGCGGCAAGGAGCCCACGCCCACACCGACGCGCCTGTCGGCACCGATCCGGGCACTGCGGCAACCGCCTCTCGCCGTGCTGGCGGTCACGGCGCTGTTCTACAACATCGCCTTCTTCGTGCTGTTGGCCTTCTCACCGTTCCCGCTGGGCTTCGGCGCCATGGGGATCGGCTTCACGTTCTTCGGGTGGGGCGTGGCCCTCGCGATCACCAGCGTCTGGGTCGCCCCGCTTCTCCTGCGCACGATGCGCCGCACGACCGCGATGCTGATCGTGCTGCCGCTTCTCGCCGTCGACCTCGTCGTCGCGGGATTCGTCGCCGGCTCGCCCGCCGCGCTCGTGACCTGCATCATCGTGGGCGGCCTCTTGCTCGGCCTCATGAACACGGTCCTCACCGAGTCGGTGATGGAGGCGACCGACCTCCCCCGCTCGGTCGCCAGCTCGGCGTACTCGGCCGTGCGCTTCCTCGGAGGAGCCGCCGCTCCCCCGCTCGCAGCCCTCTTGTGGCACGCATTCACCGTCAGCGTGCCGTACTGGTTCGCCGCCGCATCCGTCGCCCTCGCCGTCGTCACCCTGCTCATCGGGCGCCGCGCTCTGGCACGGATCGACGAACGCGAAGCGGATGCTGCGGAGGAGGGCGCCGCCATCCTCGTCGGCGACGCCGCCTGACGCTCACCCGATCACCACACAAGGGCTCCGGTCCACCTCCTGCTGCGGCATTCCGAGGTGGATCGGAGCCTTTTCGCAGTGATCCAGGGGGCAGGCCCCGCGCCACCACGGGCCCGGAAAAGCGAAAAAGCCCCGGAAACTGGCGAGAGTTTCCGAGGCTGATCCGTGCACCCCCTCGGACTTGAACCGAGAACCCACTGATTAAGAGTCAGTTGCTCTGCCGATTGAGCTAGAGGTGCGTGGAGCGCCGGGGTGGAGCCCGGCGAACCGAGGGTTTACATTACCAGTCCTTACCGCTCCCCGCGAATCGAGGTCGGCTCGCCGGTATCGTGGAGCCTGTGTCCCCCACCGAGGTTTCTTCCCCCGTGCCCGGCAGTACCTTCGCAGACGACCTCTTTCTGGCCCTCCGGATCGCGGATGCCGCCGACGCGGTGTCGATGAGCCGCTTCGACGCGGCCGACCTCGACGTGCAGACCAAAGCAGACGATTCCGCGGTCACCGAGGCAGACCTCGCGACCGAGCGCGTCATCCGAGACCTGTTGTCCGCGGAGCGTCCGGACGACGGGGTGTTCGGCGAAGAGTTCGGCGTCTCGGGCAGTGCGACCCGTCAATGGATCATCGATCCCATCGACGGCACCTCGAACTACCTCAAGGGCATTCCCGTGTGGGCGACGCTCATCGCCCTTGCCGTCGACGGCGTGCCCCGGGTGGGTGTCGTGAGCGCACCGTCGCTCGGACGCCGCTGGTGGGCCGCTGAGGGCGGCGGAGCATGGACGAACACCCCGGAGGGCGACAGCCGACGCATCCACGTCTCGACGGTCGACACGGTCGAGAAGGCGAGCGTCAGCTTCCAGAGCATCGAGCAGTGGGATGCGGCGGGCAAGCTCCCCGCGTTGCTGCGGCTCTCGCGCGCCGTCTGGCGCGACCGCGGCTACGGCGATGCCCTGCCCTACATGTGGCTCGCCGAAGGGCGCCTCGAGTTCGTCGCCGAGTTCGGCGTGAAGGAGTACGACCTCGCCGCGCTCGTTCCGGTGGTCCACGAGGCCGGCGGGAGATTCACCTCCTTCGACGGAGAGGACACCCTCTCGGCGCGGTCGTCGCTCGCGACGAACGGCGTCCTGCACGCGGACTTCCTCGACCTGATCCACGCCGACGGATCGGACGCCGCTTCGTGACCGCCCTCCGGCGCAGCATCCTCGCAACGCTCTCGCTGGGGGCTGCCTCCGTTGCACTCGCGGCGTGCGTCGCGGCTCCCGCAGCCACTCCGACCACCCCTCCGCCCTCGAGTGCGTCGAGCGCTCCCCCCGTGGCCTCGCCCGAACCGAGCGTGAGCGCGACGTCGGATGCCGAAGCGACGTGCGCGTCGCTCCTCCCCGCATCGACCGTCGCCGACTTCGAGGAGCTCGGCTGGACCTCCCAGGAAGGACCCTTCTACGCCGGCGGTGTCGAGCTCGCCGACGGCATCCAGTGCACCTGGGGCGACTATTCGGTCGCGACCGATCACGTGCAGATCTACGGCTGGGCTCCGATCACCGACGCAGCCGCCTCCACGGCGAAGAACGAGCTGCTGTCGGGTGGATGGCGCAGCGAAGAGAGCGCCGACGGCCTGTACATCACCGAGAGCACCGACACGGCCATCGCGACCGACGACGAGGGGTACGGCATCACCTATCTCTTCGGCGACGGATGGGTCACGATCTCCGACACGAAGCAGGGCCTGCTGCTCATCGAGCGCCCGGCGAGCTGAGCAGGGCGGATCCGGGCAGCTGGGTGGGCCTGCGCGCTCCCGGTGCCCGGTGCAGCCACGGCGCTCGGTACATCCACGGAGCCACTCGGTGCACCACACGGTACAGAGCCAGGGCGGTGGCTACGACGACCACGGTGACCGCGATCGGATACACCGACGACACGAGCGGATTGCCGAAGACCGCTTGAGCGATCTCCCGCGGGAGCAGTCCGATCAGAGCGTCGACAGCGATCGCCAGAGGCAGCTGCACCACGTAGATCGGCAGGGTGCGACGGCCGACCCACACGGTCGATCGGGGAAGCAGCCCCTGCGCCTCCATGAGCTTCAGCAGTGACACCACCGCCGTGACCCCGGCCACGGTCGACAGCAGCAGGTAGGTGGTCCACAGCATCCGACTCTCGGCCTCGTGCATCGCGTTCACACCGGCCATGAGGCCGAGCGCGCCCGCGAGCACGAGCGGGGCGCTGCCACGGATGCTGCGCAGCAGACCCGGCGCGTAGGCGCCGAGCAGGAAGAACACCAGGTACTCCGGCATCGGCGTGCGGTCGAAGACGTCGGGCAGGCGGTCGGTGAAGGCCGTCCACGACACCCACGCCGCGCCGGCGAGGGCCACCGGGGCGATGCGCGCGCCGGCCTTCGCGATGGTGAAGTACGCGGCGAGAGCGACGAGGAACCAGAGGTTGTTCGGAGCGTACGTCAGCTGCGCGGCGAGCTCGCGCACGGTCGAGGCGGCCGCCGTGCCGGCGTGAGGGACCATCAGGAAGAACACGGTCTGCGCCAGCAGCCACACGGCGTACAGGTAGTACAGGCTCAGCGTGCGGGTGCGCAGCACCGTGCCCCAGGGTCGCGCGATGGCACTCGCGGCGAAGTAGCCGGCGATGAGGAAGAACAAGGGCATGCGCACCGGGAGCAGAAGGTCACGCAGGTCGATCCATGCGCTCTGCGCCGGGCCCCACATCGTCCAGGTGGCCTCCGGCCCCTCCTTGAGGAAGACATGGCCGAGCACCACGGCGAGGATCGCGAGCCCCCGGGCGCTGTCGGCCCAGAGTTCGCGGCGCGCGGAGAAGATCATGCGTCTCGTTCCTGTTGCAGCCACAGCGGGGCCACACGTCGGATGGAGCGCGGCGGCGACGACACGCGAAGAAGAACGACCGGGGGGACGGTCACTCACAATTTTCCCATAGTTCACACACAGCGCGGTCACCGTCGACCCGCAGCCGCGCTCGCTCCCCCTCCTCCGAGGGCGTGCAGCTCAGCGGTAGGGGTTCACAGCCTCGCTCGCGGCCTCCGGATCGGCGCCCGCCGCGTGGCCCTGATCCCACGCGTCTCCGCGAGCCTCCCGGTCGCGCGAGAGGGCGTCGGTGTCGAGGATGCGGCGGGCCAGGCGAACCCACTCCCCCCAGTGCGCCTCGACGGCCGCACCATCGAGCTGCGCTCGCACCTCCCACTTCTCCGGGGCGGCGCTGGGCGCGATGGAGAGCCCGCCGACGCTGAGACGGTCACGACGCGGATCGGACATGGCACGACCTTTCTGGTGCGACTATCAGCCTCACGCTGATAACCCGTGAATATCAGCTGTCAACTGATACGAAGATCCTCGGGAGTGGCGCCCACGGCCCACAGCAGGCCCGCCGCGGCCAGTGCGATGGCCCAGCTCGCCATGCTGCCGACGAGGAAGTACTCGGCCTGCGTGCCGCCGGCGTTGTCTTTCTGGATCTCGGGGAAGCGCACGATTCCCTTGGCGGCGATGAAAGCGGCCAGCAGGGCGACGGCGCTCGTGAAGATCAAGCCGACGACGAACAAGCGCTCGAGGGGTCCGATGAGACGGCCCCCGCGCAGTTGCTTGGTCGGAACGGCCGGCTCGGGCGGCGCCGGGCGACGTAGCCGCGCCATGAGCCCCCGCCGGACGACGGGAGCCGTCGCGACGACGTCCGCGGCGTCGGAGCGCTCGCTCTGGAGAGCGACCCGCACGACGATGTTGGCCGACTCGAGCAGGAAGCACGCGACCCCGAGCGCGAGCACGGCCTTGCCGAACGCGGCCGGCCCCGCTGCATCCACCTCCATCCAGCCCTCGGCGACTCCGGGAGCCCACACGACCAACGCGACAACCGCGACCGCAAGACCGATGACGGGCCAGAAGCTCGCTATCGCCGCATCTTTCGTGCTCGGCATGAGCGCCAACCAGGCCAGGGCGATCACCGCGAAAACGATCGCCAGAGGCCACGCGACGACGGCGGTGCCCAGCACCGCGCCGAGAAGCACCACGGCGACGCTGGCGCCGATGCGGGCGGAGCGAGAGCCGCGGCCGAGGAACTGTCGCGCGAGATCGGCGACGCCGACGGTGAGGAGAAGAAGGCCGGCCGTGATCATCGCAGTGCCTCCGGGAGGTTCGAGGTCAGTTCCTGGAGTCCGAGCGACAGCGCCGACGAGCCCGCGCGCGCGAGGGCCTGCGAGACGGCCGACTGGGTGATCCCCTCATCCGCCGCGAGCGACTCTTGCGAGCGGCCGAGCCAGGTGCCGTAGGTCAGGCGGCGCGCCCTCTCCCCCATGCCCCCGACGATGTGATCTTTCGTGACGAGGTAGGCGTTCACCGACGAGAGATACGCGGTCGTCTCCACGGATTCCGCGTCACCGCTCGCGATCCACGTGCGCGCGCGAGGAACCCTCGACTCCTCCCACCGGTGCACCGTCTCGATCGCCCGGCGCGCAGCCCACCACCCGGGGCCGTCCTCGATCGCGTGATCGGCGCGGGAAGTGACGGCGCGCACGTCGCCGGCGCCGATCCCGAACCGCAGCTCGGCATCGATCGGAAGACGCAGCTGCAGCAGCGAGAGCGCGAGCAGGGCCGTGGCGAGATCGGCGTACACGCCCTGGAACTCATCGCCCACGGTGGGAACCAGTGCGCGCACGGCCGGGGCGAACTCCTCGACCTCGCGCACCGCATCCTCGATCGTCAGCTGCGCACGACCGCGGTCGGCCAGCTTCCTCGAGCCGACGATGTCAGCGATCACGGCGAACTGCATGCCATAAGCATATAGCTGATTCTTCGGAAGTATAAGAGATGGTCTAATACGCCGCCAGGTGGCACCCGTCTTCCTCGCGCACGACCGGCTGATCATTCGCTCTTCCGCGCCGCCCTCTCGGACCGCCTAATGACCGTACTCAGGATGAACCGATCGGGCGAGCGTCGTGACCCCCGTCTTTTCGGGCTCGGCCGGGGACTCGCACCGCGTTCATCCTGAATACGGTCGGGAGGGCGGCGCCCTCCTGGGCAGGATGGACACATGGCCACGTTCACGATCCGCGGGGCGGTGGCGCGCAGCATCCCCTCGTTCTACGACGAGCTCAACCGCCTGTTCATGACGGGCGAAGACTGGAAACTCGGCCCCAGCCTCGACGCGCTCGACGATCTGCTCTACGGCGGATACGGCGCGCTCCAGGGCGACGACGCGGTTCGGGTGGTCTGGTCGGATCATGCCGTCAGCCGCGAAGCGCTCGGGCGCGAGACCACCGCCGCGTACTACCGAGAGAAGCTCCGCCATCCCGAGACGTACTCGCGGGAGCACTTCAGCGAGCTTCTCGCGCAGCTCGAGACGGGCACCGGCCAGACCTACTTCGACATCATCCTCGAGATCTTCGCCCACCATCCCGGCATCGACCTCGTGCTCGACTGACGGCGACGACGTCAGCTCTTGGTGAGATCCTGGGCGAGCATCACGATGATGCCGCTCGGCCCCCGCAGATACGTGAGCTTGTAGACGTCCTGATAGTTGGCGACGCCTCGCAGTGGGTAGCAGCCGTGCTGCGCGGCGATGGCGAGCGACTCGTCGATGTCGTCCACCGAGAACGCGACCCGGTGCATACCGATCTCATTCGGGAGGGTGGGGTCCGTCTCGATCGCTTCGGGATGGATGTATTCGAAGAGCTCGAGGCGTCCGAGGCCGTCGGGTGTCTGCAGCATCGCGATGCGCACGTGGTTGCCGTCGAGCCCGACAGCCGTATCCGCCCACTCACCGCTCACCGTGTCGCGGCCGACGACAGCGAGCCCGAGGTCGGTGAAGAAAGCGATCGTCGCGTCGAGGTCGCGAACGGCGATCCCCACGTTCTCCCATGCGATGCCCATGCAGCGGATGCTACCGAGTCTCGCCGCCGGGGCGAAGGGGCGGATGCTGCGCCCTGACACGCCGGCCATCTCGCCACGCCTTCCACGCCCCGGTCGACCAGAGCGCCCAGATGACGAGCAGCGGCTGGAAGACCAGCCGGATACCGCGCGCGAGATCGGTGTCGAGCCCGAACGCGTCGGTGCCGCGCACGAACTGCTCGATGTTGCCGGGGAAGACGGCGACGAAGAACGCCGCCACGATCCACCCGATCGGCACGCGCCACCGCGACAGCAGCGCCACCGCGAGACCCAGGACGATCTCCACGACACCCGACGCGACGACCACGAGGTCGACGGGCAACGGAAGCCATGACGGCACCTGCGCGACGAACGACTGACGAGCGAAGGTGAGGTGACCGACGCCGGCGAAGACCAGACCCGCCCCCAGCAGCCAGCGAGCGAGGGTGCGGATAAGACTCATGTGCCGAGCGTAGGCGCCCGGAGGATCCGTTCGTCCGCCCCGCGGATCACGAAGGCGACAGCGACGAGGGCGATGACGATCGCTGCGATCTCGAGCACACCGCTGAGGGCCGCCAGCGGCCCCGGGGTGCCGCGCCCGACGCCGAACGTCGAGAAGTCCCACAGGCCGTGCAGAACCATGGCCCAGAGCAGGCTGCCCGTCACGCGCCGGAGGATGTAGAAGATCGTGCCGGCTCCGAAGGCGAAGATGACCTGCCGCAGCGTCGACACGGAATCCTGACCGCTGAACGCGTTGACGAGGTGCATGAGCCCGAACAGGGCCGACGTGAGAAACCACACCCACGCCTCGGAGAGTCGGCTGCGCAGACCCACGAGCAGCAGACCCCGCGTGGTGAGCTCCTCCGTGAAACCGACGAGCAGCAGAACCACGGATGCTGCGAAGAATGCGGCGTCGTACGAGCCCCAGTCCGTCGAGGCGAGATTGGCGACGAGGGCCACCGCCATGATGACCGGCGCGATGATCGGCCACCTGTGAGCCGCACGATGCCGGTCTCGAAGCGCCGGGCGCCACCACCCGAGCAGCGTCGTGGTGATCGCGAGGAGGATCGCACCGACGATGAGCGAGAGCCCGGCGCCGAGGAACAGGTTGCTGCCGCTGTCGCCGAGGTCTGTGTAGGCAATCCCCGTGGCCTGCTGGACGCCGAAGACGACGGCGACGTAGACGAGATAGACGACGAGCCCGATCCACACGCGGGGGTGGACTCGGTATCGATCTGTCGAGTGGAGGGTCATGCGAATCTCTCTGAGAGTGCGGTGGAAGGCGAGTCGGCGATCAGTGCCGGAAGAACTCGTTCGCCCGCTTCGTGTAGAGCAGCGCGATGCCGACAAGGGCGACCAGACCCGAGATGATCGGCGCGACGAGGTTCGCCGGGTTCGCCGCCAGAGCGAAGATCGCCGTGAGCAACGACAGGACGAACGAGATGGTGACCAGGATGCGCGCGACGTTGCTTCCGCTGAAGAGGAAGAAGGTGACGACGAAGGAGACCAGTCCGACCACGATCGCGATCCACGCCGCTTCCGTGCCGACGCCGTTCGGGCTCAGCACGCGCGTCAAGACGAGGATCCCGGAAATGATCTGCGCCGCCGCTCCGATCCACGCCAGCACGGCGATGAGGACGACGCCACCGGGGCGCTGACCGGCCATCATGACTTCTCTCCATCCGCGTCGACGGCCGTCGATCCGTCGGCCTCGACCTCGCCGAGCAGATCCTTCAAGCCGAGACCCCCGATGTTCTGCGCTTCGACCTCGAGCGTCGTCCCCGTCGTCGTGTCGGTCAGACCGATGACCAGAACAGTGCCTCGCCGATGCTTTGTGACCTCGAGGTGTTCGCGCTCGATGTGAGCGACGGGGTGCAGATGCTTCCAGCCGCCGACCAATCCGGTGCTCGTGCGACCGAGGACGTACAGGCGCTTCGGCGAAAGCGCCAAGACGAGGGAGGGATAGCTGCCCTTCGAGGCGGCGTTGACCCTCTCGCCGATCATGCCGCCCGCCACGCCCCACGCCGTGGTGTTGCTCCCACCACCGGCGACTCCGGCTGCCGCGCCGAGCACCCCGGCGAAGGTCGAGCCTCGAGGCATGACCACGGCGACATCGAGCACCTCATCGTCTGGAATTACTGCCTGTGCGCCCTCACGGGCATGTTCTTCTCTCGACATCCGCGTGCTTCCCATCCAATCGACGGCCGACCCGGATGGCCGGACATGTGGTCGTGAACCGAGGCTAATGGAAATCAGGACAATCCTGAGCAAACTTTCCGGGCTTGACTCCTCGCGCGGGTTGCACCACAGTTCGCCTGCTTCAATGAGTCGGAGGGGGACGATCATGGATGCGAGCGCACGGAACCGGGCGATGGATCTGTTGGGGAGATTCAGCGACGAGTTGACCCACCTCTTCGACGACGCCTTCGGCACCAGGTGGGCCGAGATCGAGGACATCCTCGCGATCGCCGAGCTTTTGCGAGCACGATCCGTGACCACCCGGCGCCTCGCCGACAGCAGCGGACTGGACCGACGCGCTATCTCGCGCATGGTCGTCCGCTTACGGTCGGACGAATTGGTCACGACCCGACCGTCGCAGGCCGACAAGCGCGCCGTCGAGGTCGTCCTCACCGACCGCGGCGAGCGGCGAGCGGACGTTCTGCGCACCTCTCTAGACGGCTTCTTCCGAGCGAGCGCCAACATCGCACACGAGATCAGCGAGGGGCTGCACCCCGCCTCGACCTCGCCGCTCCCCCGCGAACCCGCCGACGCGGTGGATCTCCTCCGACGCGTCTGCGAGGCGGGTGTCGCGCTCGTGAACACGATGCCCGGTACGGCGACCGAGGGACAGCTGGCCGCTCGCCAACGGGCGGCGCTCGTGCAGATCGTGTCGCAGGGCGGCGTCCGGCCGAACGACCTCTCTCCCGCCCTCGGGGTGTCGCGGGCGGGCGTGGCCTATATCGTCGACCAGCTCTGCGCGAAGGGGTTCGTGTCGCGCCGCCGAGGCGCCGTGCCCGAAGACCGTCGCGCCGTCGTGCTCGAGGCCACCGCGGATGGCGTACACGCCGTCCAGGCGGTCATGGACGGGATCGAACGTCAACGAGAGAGCCTGGCGAACCTGTTCGCCGAAGTCGCGAACTGGCACCAGCCCGTGGACGAGGCCGCACCGGCCGGCCTGCCCGCGAACGCGGGCGGCTGAATCCTGACCTCGACGGCGCGCAAACTCGACGGCGCGCAAGTGCGCTGGCGCTCCCCTTCAGGGCGCAACCGCTCGGGCCAGGATGAGGGAGGCCGGGATATGGCCCGCCGCGAGCACGAGCGCTGATGCACTGATCCAGGGGTTTTCCAACCACGCGCCTGTGGCGAGGAACACGACCACAGGCAGGATCGCCATCGGAACAGGCACCTTCCAGACGCGACCATACAACGCCACGCTTCGACGCCCCTGCACGAGGTACCGCGCCCAGAGCGTGTAGTACGCGATCAGGCCGGCGCTCACCGCTACCATCCACAGCCATCGGGGAGGGCCCGCCTCGGTGATTGCGGGAACGGTGAGACACAACGCCTGCCCCGCACGCTCCGTGACCGTGAGAGGCACCGGCAGTCGAGCTGATGGCAACCCATCCCGCGGCGGCAGCCACAACAGCAGGAGGCTGGGCGCGAAAACCAAGATCGCAACCAACAGCCCGATCGGCGAGAACCCCACGTGCGCCCCGCTCTCGTCCGAGCATCGCCGGGGCCTGAGCCGCCGGCCCGCGCCACCCCAGCGGTCACGCCGTCACAAATCTAACGGCGAGCCGCCGACCCCATCGCGCGCATGTTTTTCCGCCCCGGGTACAAGCGGGCCGCACGCGCGAGACCTGAACGGGAGCGCGACGGCTCTCATGAACGACGAAGGCCCCCGATCCTTGTGTTTCCACGGGATCGAAGGCCTTCATCTGGTGACAGCGGTGCAGTGGAGATGGGGGGAATCGAACCCCCGTCCATCACTGGGAAAGTGCGGTTTCTCCGGGCGCAGTCTGTGCAGACGTTCTGCTCGGCTCCGACCTTTGTCACAGACACCTAAGTCGACGAGCCCAGCCCCGGAAGAGTCCCGCGTGACGTCGAGGCGCCGTCACGCAGCTAATCCCCTAAATGACGCCGGGATCCGTAGCGGGAACACCTACGGTCCGACGGACTATCGGGCTCGCTTATGCAGCGAGGGCGAAGTCAGTGCGCTTGGTTTCGGCACTTATTGTTTTGCAGAGATCGTTAACGAGATAACCCTGCATCCTCGGCCCGCTTCACGCAGAATCACAAGCGATGTCGAAACCGATCATCCCCGTGGTCCTCCGTCGGAGGGACCGCTGTCACACTGTGGAGTTGCCAACCCGGCTGCCGAAGCACCCGAGCCCTACAGACTATAACGGTTCTCGCCTCGGCGCATTCCCGGCTCCGCGGACCAGCTCGCCCCTCGGACCGCCCCGTACGATGTAAGGGTGCCCTCACCTTCTCGTCGACCCGCCCCCACGCAGACCACCCTCCAGGTGGTCGAGACGATCCGGCTCACGCCCGGACTGGTGCGGGTGGTGCTCGGAGGTGCGGAGCTGGTCGATTTCCCCGACCGCCCCGAGACCGATGCGTACGCGAAGCTGTTCTTCCCCCCGGCCGGCAGCGCTCTGCGCCCGCCGTACGACCTCGCGGCTCTGCGCGACGAGGTCGCTTTCGACGAGCTGCCCACGGTCCGCACTTACACGATCCGCCGCGTCGACCTCGACCGTGGCGTGATGGAGA
The DNA here is from genome assembly GCF_003095395.1 of Microbacterium sp. Gd 4-13. Taxonomy (GTDB): domain Bacteria; phylum Actinomycetota; class Actinomycetes; order Actinomycetales; family Microbacteriaceae; genus Microbacterium. Next base: position 458,581 of record NZ_QEIJ01000001.1, on the reverse strand, counting down.
TCGACTTCGTCGTGCACGGTGACACCGGAGTCGCAGGCCCCTGGGCGGCGAACGCGCAGCCCGGCGACGAACTCACGATGTCCGCCCCCGGCGGGGGTTTCTCCCCCGACCCGGAGGTCGACAGCATCCTGCTCATCGGCGACGAATCGGCGATTCCCGCGATCTCCGCCGCGCTCGAGTCGCTGCACGATGATGCTCAGGTCACCGTGCTGCTCGAGGCCCGGTCGGCCGAGCATCGCGCCGAGCTGCCCGCCTCTCCCGCAAAGGTGACCTGGATCGACGAAGATCACGATGCTCCGGGCGCGCGTCTCGTCGACGCGGTGGCCGCGCTCGACTGGCCCGCGGGTCGCGTGCAGGTCTTCGCGCATGGTGAGCGAGGGGCGATGAAGGCCCTGCGTCCGATCCTCGTCGAGCGAGGCGTCGAGCGCTCCGACCTGTCGCTCTCGGCGTACTGGGCGGCCGGCCGCACCGAAGACGCGTTCCAGGCTGAGAAGCGCCTGCCCGTGGGGCAGATCTTCCCCGCCTGACTCTCCGACCGACGCACCGCGCGCCCGCTCAGGCAGAGCCCGTAGGCTCGGCGCATGAGCGAGGTCGTCATCACCGTCCGAGGCGAGCAGGAGCGCCGGGTCGCTCCTGAGCGGGCCGTCGTGCAGCTGTCCGTGAGAGCGGACGGGCCCGAACGCGGACCCGTGGTCGAGCGTGTGAACGCGGCCACGGCACCGATACGCGATGGTCTCGACGCCCACCAGCGCTCCGGCGAGGTCGCCGAGTGGTCGAGCGGACGCGTCTCGGTCTGGTCGGAACGCCCCTGGAACAACGAGGGACGACAGCTGCCGCCGGTGCACCACGCCTCCGTCGACATCTCGGCGTCGTTCGCCGACTTCACCGCGCTGTCGTGGTGGCTCGGCGAGACCGCCGACGCCGACGAGGTTCAGGTCACGTCGATCTCGTGGCAGCTCACCCCCGGCACCCGCGCGATCGTCGAGCGCGACGTCGCCTCCGACGCTGTGCGCGTAGCCGTCACCCGCGCCGAGGCCTATGCGGAGGCCATCGGGCTCGGCGCCGTGGCGCCGATCGAGATCGCCGACGTGGGGCTTCTCGCCGGACAGACGGAGGCTGCAGCATCCGCTCCTCGCATGATGCGGATGGCCGCGTCGGATGCTGCGGGCCCGGCACTCGCGCTCCAGCCGGCCGACATCGTGGTCGGCGCAGCGGTGGAGGCGCGGTTCCGCGCGTCGTAGGGCCTACTCGCCCGTGCGGTTGCGCGTGCGCATCGCGCGCTCGGCCTCGCGCTTGTCTTCGCGCTCGCGGATCGTCTGACGCTTCTCGAACTCGCGCTTGCCCTTGGCTACCGCGATCTCGACCTTGGCACGTCCGTCGAGGAAGTAGAGCTTCAGCGGCACCAGCGTGTAGCCGCCCGCCGAGATCGCGTGCGAGAGCTTCACGATCTCCTCCTTGTGCAGGAGGAGCTTGCGGATGCGCTTGGCGGAGTGGTTGGTCCAGTGCCCCTGCGAGTACTCGGGGATGTTGACGGCGTCGAGGAACGCCTCTCCCCCGTTGATGTAGGCGTAGCCGTCGCTGAGGTTCGCCCGCCCCTGCCGGAGCGACTTCACCTCGGTGCCGGTGAGCACGAGGCCCGCCTCGTACGTCTTCTCGATGGCGTACTCGTGACGCGCGCGACGGTTGGTCGCGACGACCTTCTCGCCTTGCTCGCGGGGCATGGCAACCTCCTCCGGCTGTCGGGCTCATGCAAGCCCATCAGTCTACAAGGCCGACGCCGACCTCAGGTGCGCAGCCAGCGCCTGATGGCGAAGCCGGCCGACAGAGCCGATAGCACCACGCCCAGCGCGACGATCACCGGAATCACCACGCCGAGGTCGCCGGGCCCGACCCATGCGGTGATGAAGGCGACTCTGTCGCGCAGGTAGTCTTCGACCCCGAAGGTCACGATGCCCCACATCGTGACGCTCGCCAGCGCCGACCCGATGAGCGCGGCGAGCACGCCCTCCAGCACGAAGGGGGTCTGGATGAAGCGGTTGGATGCTCCGACGAGGCGCATGATGCCGATCTCGCGCCTGCGGGCGAAGGCCGACAGGCGGATGGTCGTGGCGATGAGCAGGACGGCAGCGATGAGCATCAACGCAGCGATTCCGATCGCGACGTAGCTCGCGATTCGCAGAGCGTCAAAGAGCGGGTCGAGGTACTGCAGCTGGTCGGCGACGTCTTCCACGCCTTCGAGCCCGCCGAAGGCCTCGGCGATGACGTCGGACTGGCTTTGGTCGACGAGGTTGATAGAGAACGTCGCACCGACCTGGTCGGGGGTGAGCACGTCGGCGTATTCCGGCAGCTGCGCGATCGTGCGGTCGTACACCTGCTGGTTGTTCTCGTAGGTGTAGTCGCGAATGAGCGGCGCAAGCGCACCACCCTCGAGCGACGCCGTCACCGCGTCGATCTGATCCTGCGTCGCCAGACCATCCGAACACGTGGCGGTATCGGAGACCGAGGAGCACATGTAGACCGCGACCTGGGCGCGATCCGCCCAGAACTCCTGCATCTTGCCGATCTGCATCTGCATGAGCATCGCGGCGCCGACGAAGGTCAGCGAGACGAAGGTCACCAGCACGACGGAGATGACCATCGAGGCGTTGCGGCGAAGACCGGTGAAGGCCTCGCCGAGGATGAGTCCGATCCTCACGAGGTGGGCCCCACTTCATCGTCGCGACGGTTGCCGCTGAGGCCGAGGCGGTCGGCGAGTCCGAGTTCGTCGATCTCGCCGGAGCCCTCGGCCCGCTGGGTGTATGCCGGTTCCGGCGTCTGCTCGGCGATGACGGGAGCCATGGCTTTTTCGGCGGCCGGCGTGAGCCGCTCCGCGGCTTCCTCCAACGCGGCGCCGGCGGCGGGGTTGACCTGTGCGACCTCTCGCTGCACCTCGAGCACCGCGGTGAGGGCCGCGACCGCTGCCGCGCCCTTCTCGACCTGGGGGGCGAGGCGGGGAAGACCCGACGTGTCGCCGTAGCCGCCGTGACGCTCGTCGCGCACCATCTCGCCGTTCTGCAGCTCGATCACGCGACGCTGCATCTGGTCGACGAAGCCGGCCTCGTGCGTGGCCATGACGACCGTGGTGCCTCCGGCGTTGATGCGTGCGAGCAACTGCATGATGTCGATCGAGGTTGCCGGGTCGAGGTTTCCGGTGGGCTCGTCGGCGAGCAGCACCTGCGGGCGGTTGACGAGAGCACGCGCGATGGCGACGCGCTGCTGCTCACCGCCCGAGAGCTCGTGGGGCAGTCGCTTCTCCTTGCCGGCGAGGCCGACGAGGGCGAGGGCCTCGGGCACGGCCTGCGAGATGAAGCCGCGCGAGGCGCCGGTCACCTGCAGGGTGAACGCGACGTTCTGGAACACGGTCTTCGTCGGCAGCAGCCGGAAGTCCTGGAAGACCGCACCCACGTGCCGACGGAAGTAGGGCACCTTGCGATTCGAGAGAGTGCGGAGGTCTCTGCCGAGGACGACGACGCGCCCCTTGCTCGGCGTCTCTTCACGCAGGATCAGACGAAGGCACGAGGATTTTCCCGAGCCCGACTGACCGACGAGGAAGACGAACTCTCCGCGCTGCACCTCGAAGTCGACCTCGTTGAGGGCGGGCTTGGAGGTGCCGCGATACCGCTTGCTGACGTTCTCGAACCGGATCATGGCGCAAGAAGCCTAAGCGGCTCCCCCGCCGCATCCGGTCGTGACGCGCCCGCCGCGCAGCATCCGTTCGACGAAACCGCGCCTGGCCGACGAGACCGCGACATCAGGCCGTGGTCTCGACACGCAGAACGGGTCTCGCGGTCAGTCGTCTTCGGTCTTGCGCTTGCGCCAGCGGATTCCCGCGGCGATCAGGCCGTCGAGGTCGCCATCGAAGACGGATGCGGGGTTGCCGACCTCGTAGCCGGTGCGCAGGTCTTTCACGAGCTGCTGTCCGTAGAGGAAGTACGAGCGCATCTGGTCGCCCCAGCTCGCGGTGATCGTGCCGGCGAGCTCCTTCTTCTTCGCAGCCTCTTCCTCGCGCTGCAGCAGCATCAGGCGCGTCTGCAGAACGCGCATCGCGGCGGCGCGGTTCTGGATCTGCGACTTCTCGTTCTGCATCGACACGACGAGGCCGGTCGGGAGGTGGGTGATGCGCACCGCGGAGTCGGTCGTGTTGACCGACTGGCCACCAGGACCCGACGAACGGAAGACGTCGACGCGGATGTCGCCCTCGGGCACCTCGACCTCCTGCGCCTCTTCCATCACGGGGATGACCTCGACCGCGGCGAAGCTCGTCTGCCGCTTGTCGGCGGAGCCGAAGGGGCTGATGCGGGCGAGACGGTGCGTGCCGGCCTCGACGCTCAGGGTTCCGAAGGCGTACGGCACGTCGACCTCGAAGGTGGCCGACTTGATGCCCGCACCTTCGGCGTAGGAGGTGTCCATGACCTTCACGGGGTACTTGTGGCGCTCGGCCCAGCGCAGGTACATGCGCAGCAGCATCTCGGCGAAATCGGTCGCGTCGTCGCCGCCGGCACCGGAACGGATCGTCACGACCGCGGAGCGCGGGTCGTACTCACCGTCGAGGAGCGTCTGCACCTCGAGCGAGTTGATCACCTTCGTCAGGTCGGCGAGCTCCTTGCGGGCCTCGGCCGCCGACTCCTCGTCCTCCGCCTCGAGGGCGAGCTCGACGAGCACCTCGAGGTCGTCGAGGCGCGCCTCCACGTCGGAGATGCGCTTGAGCTCGGACTGCCGGTGGCTCAGCGCGCTCGTCACCTTCTGCGCCTTGTCGACGTCGTCCCAGAGGTCGGGGGCGCCGGCCTCCTCGCTGAGGCGTGCGATGTCGGCGGTGAGCGCGTCGACGTCCACCACGGCGCGGATGTCGCCGAAGGTGGAGCGCAGCGCCTGGATATCGGCGGTCAGATCGAGTTCAAGCATGGCTCCCCAGCCTACCGCCCTCCGTCCGCCGGTATCCGGCGCCGGGCGGACCGACCGGCGCCACGAACGCCGGGCGTATGTTGGAGGCGACATGGCTGACGACTCCCCCCGCCGCATCCTCGTCCGCTTCGCCCCGATGATCTACGGCCCGACGCTGTTGTTCGCCATCGGCGAGGGGGCGGTCATCCCGCTCATCCCCATCATCGCGTCGCGCCTGGGCGCCGATATCGCCGTCGCCGCACTCGTCGCCTCCGCCCTCGTCGTCGGTCAGCTCTGCGGCAACATTCCGGCCGGCTGGGCGGTCGCCCGCTTCGGTGAGCGCATCACGATGGGCGTCGCCGGGGTGGTGGCCCTCGTCGCGACGATCTGTCTCGCTCTCGCCCCGACCCTGGTGCTGTTCGCCGCGGCCGTCTTCGTGATCGGGCTCTGCGCGGCCGCCTTCGGACTCGCGCGTCACTCGTTCATGACGACGCGCGTGCCCCTGTCGTTCCGCGCGCGGGCACTGTCGCTGCTCGGCGGCACGTTCCGCCTGGGCATGTTCGTCGGGCCGTTCATCGCGGCGGTGCTCCTCACCGTCTTCGGCACCGAGAGCGCGGCGATCTGGTTCTTCGGCGTCTGCCTGGTGGCGACCGTGCTGCTCGTGCTGCTGGGGCCCGATCCTGAACTGGCGCTGACGAAGAACGGGTCGGATGCTGCGGCCCCCGAGCCGCGCGAAGACACCGGCGAGCCCGTGACCGGCTCGATTCCGCTGCCCGCACCCGGCTCGGGAGCGGTGCGCGCGGGCGTGTTCCGCACTATGTGGCGGCACCGCGACGTGCTCGCGCGCCTGGGGCTTGCGGCCGCGTCGCTGTCGGCCCTGCGGTCGGCGCGTCAGGTGATGCTGCCCCTGTGGGGCGTCTCGATCGGTCTCGACGCGCAGACCATCGCGCTCGTCGTCGGCATCTCGGGGGCGATCGACTTCGCGCTGTTCTACGCCAGCGGTCAGGTCATGGACAGGTTCGGCCGGCTGTGGGCGGCCCTGCCCGCGATGGTGCTCATGGGCGCGGGATTCTTCGCGCTCTCGATCACCCACGACCTGACGAACGCGAGCATGTGGTTCGCGATGTTCGCCGCGGTTCTCGGAGTCGGCAACGGGCTCTCGAGCGGCATCCTTCTCACCCTCGGCGCCGACGTGGCGCCCCCGACCGACCCGGCGCCCTTCCTCGGGTCGTGGCGAACCCTGACCGACGCCGGGGGCGCGACGGCCCCGCTCCTGATCTCGGGAATCGCCGCCGTGCTGTCGCTGTCGTTCGCCGCCGGGGCGATGGGCGTCATCGGGCTGCTGGGCGCGCTCGGGTTCGTGCGCTGGGTGCCGCGGTTCGTGCCGCGGGCGAAGTAGGAACGACGCTCAGACGAGCGGAGGCTCGGGTGTGACCCGCGCGAGACGCCTCCGGCGCGCGACCGCCGCCAGGATGGCGATCACGATCGCGAGCATGACGATCGGCAGCAGCAGCACCGGGCTTCCGACTCCGGCAGAACGGTCGAAGCCCGCATCCATCGAGCCCGTGAATGCCGAGACGGCGAGCAGAAAGAGGTTGTTCGCGGTGTGGATCGCGATGCCGCTCTCGAGGCCGCCCGTGAGCTGGGCGAGGATCGACAGGCCGACGCCGAACAGGAAGTAGTAGGCGATCAGCCACGGGTCGGCGGCGAAGTGCACGGCCGAGAAGATCGACGCGCTCACAATCGTTCCCACGATGAGCGCCCAGCGCGGCGAGCGCAGCCACGAACCGGCCGCCCGCTGCACCACGCCGCGGAACATGTACTCTTCGGCAGCCGCCTGCAGGGGTGTGGTGAGCACGATCACGGCGAGGAAGGCAAGGGCCGTTGACGACATCTCGATGCGGTACGCGGGGTCGAGCAGGTTGAGTGCGGCGAAGGCCAGGTAGAACGGCGCGGCGATGGCGGTCGAGATCCACAGCCACCGCCACCGGAAGCCGGGGCGCAGCGAGTGGAAGAAGCCCATCCGCACCCCGCTGACGAAGCGGTGGGCGATGATCGACAGCGCCGCGGCCGCGACGATGCTGAGGTTCGTCGCGAGCAGCACGACCGGGGTCATGACGATCAGGCCCGACATGAGGGCGTCGGCGTCCTGCGCGCCGATCACGAGATCGACGATCGTCGCGACGAGGCCACCGATCGTGGTGAACAGCAGGATGCCGACGATCACGATGAGGATGCTGAGCAGGCCCTTCCACCACCGGGTGCGGGGTGTGCGGTAGCTCGACCCGAAGGGCAGACCCGGCAGCGGACTGCGCGGGTCGGGCATCGGCGCTATCGCCGCGACGTAGCCTCCAGGCGCACCGGTCGGCCACGCCTGCGCGGGAGAGACGACGGGCGCAGGGGTGTCATCGCGAGGTTCTTCGGCCATGCTTCGAGCGTAACGAGCGCCTCGCTCACGTTCGCGCGGCCGTTCGGTGCGCGCGCGGCTCAGTGAGAGGCAGCGCTGCGCGGCTGGTCGCCGACCTACAGCAGCGCGGTGCGGCTGGTCGCGGTCGCGCCCAGCGGCACCCCGTCGGGCACGAACAGCGACACGACCGGTGGGTGCCACACCCCTGTCACGGTCACTCGGGCCGAGACGCCGTCGGGAGTTGAGGCCTCGACCACCGTGATGGCCTCCCCCATCGCGTCGACGGCCTCCTCCGCCTGCGCGCGGACGCCGTCGTCGGTCAGCACGGCCATCGCTCGACCGTCGGTCACCGTGAGGGTGAATCCGTCGGCACCGGCGAGCGCCGCAGCATCCGCCGCACTGTCGAGGCGCTTCTGCGCCAGATAGAGCGATGTGGCATTGGCGCAGACGAGCACGAGCGCCAGGGCGAGCAGCGCGTAGCCCAGCGTGAGCAGCAGCACGCTCCCGTCGTCGTCGAGTCGCCGCATCACGATGTCGCACCCCAGAACCGGGAGATCTTCTGCACCGCGACCGCCTCGACGGGGAGGCGCGCCAACCGGTCGAGACCGAGCACCGGCGGAGCCAGCGGCAGCGCGACGGCTGTGCGCACCGTCACCACCACGTTCGCGCCGGCAGACGGACACCCGGATGCTGCGCCCGGACAGTCGATCTCGATATCCACCGCTTCTGCATCGAGCCCGTATTCTTCGACGATCGTCGCCAGCACCTCCCGAGCGCGCGTATCGGCGTCGGCGGCATCGATCGCCGTCGAGATCGCGCGGGCGATGTGCCGGGCTCCCGCCTCGGCCCCGAGCGACTGGTGCTGCACCATGCCGAGCGCGACCACCAGGTAGACCGTCGGGACCAGCAGCAGGAGGCCGACGAAGATGAACTCGATCGCCGCCGATCCCTCGTCGTCGTCGCCGAGTGCTCGCCGAAACGCCTCACCCCAGCGACTCGCTCGGCGCATGGGCGGTCACCTCCAGTGCTCGCGGACTCCCCCACAGCCCGAGGAGGGGCAGCGTCGTGCGCACCGTGAGGCGAACCGTCTCGCCCTGCTCGACCGCTGTCACGTCTTCGGCATACGACGTCGCCACCGCGCGCCCGATGAGATCGCGGGTGCGGGCGGTGCCCTCCGCGAGAGTCGTGTCGGCGAGCGCCGCGTGGAAAGCCCCCTCGACCGCGGCGTCGTGCACCACATTGCGCACGTACACGGCGAGGGCCAACTGCAGCACGGCGACCGTCAGAAGCGTCAAGAGGCCGCCAACCAGCACGAACTCGACGGGGCTCGACCCCTCCTCGTCGTCGAGGGCCTGGCGGAGCCTTTGCATCTCAGAGACCCGAGACGCGGGAGATCGCCTGCTCGAACAGCTGGGCCAGCGCAGGCCCGGCGAGCGCCCAGATCACCACCACGAGCCCCGCGGTCATGAGCGTGATCAGCACCCACCCGGGCACGTCTCCGACCTCGTCGTCGAGGGCGTCTCCCCAGGCGGTGCGCAGTCTACGCGCGAGCACCTTCGCAGCATCCATGTCGTTCTCCTTCCGAGCGTGGGCGATCAGCCGATTCCGAGCCGCAGCATGAAGATCCCCGGGAACACCGCGAACAGCACGCTCAGCGGGAGGATCAGGAAGACCAGCGGCACGAGCATGAGAATTTCCTTCCGCCCCGCCTGCTCGATGAGCGTGCGCTTGGCGTCTTCGCGCGCATCGAAGGCCTGGGCTTGCAGCACGGCGGCGAGCGGGGCGCCGCGGTCGAGCGCGGCCACGATGTGGTCGATCGATCGCGAGACGGCGGGGATGCGGATGCGGCGACTGAGCGCCGTGAGCGCTTCGGGCAGCGTCGATCCCGTCCCGACGTCGAGCACCGTGCGGCGGAACTCCGCGGTCAGCTCCCCCGAGCCGATCTCACCCACCCGCCGGAGCGAGTCGAGGATTCCCTCGCCCGCCGCAAGGCACAGCGCCAGGAAGTCGAGCACGGTGGGGAGTTCTTCCTCGATCCGGCGCACGCGAGCGTGCGCCGCCCCCGTGAGTCGAGCGTCGCACGCCATCGCGGCCGTCACGGCAGCCGCGACGGGCACGAGACCCGCAGGGGGCGTGAGCGTGCCCGCCACGGCCAGGAGCACGACGATGAGCCCGCCCGCACCGAGTCCGGCGAGCGCCCACACCATCTGACGCGCACGGAACCCCGCAGCATCCGTCTGCCAGCCGGCCTGATCGATGCGGTGCTGTGCGGCCTCCGCCCCACCGAGCATGCGGCCGAGTCGGGCGAGCGCGTCATCCCACGCCCCGCGTAGTCCTGCGGTCGGAGGTTGGGCCGGGCCGAGACCACGCGGGTCGACGACGTCGCGGATGTAGGGAGCGATGCGGCGAGAGAGGCTCGGCGCGCTCACGCGCGGGGCGAGTGAGGCCAGGAGGCACACCCCCACCCCGAACGCGCAGCCGAGCAGCACCGCGAGGGCCGTCTCCGTGAGCAGCCCGGGGCTCACCCGAACCACCGCCGAGGTTCCGGAAGCCGGCCGATGCGCAGCATCACGCGGAACGCCACCACCGACACGACCGCCCCGGCCAGGATGAGCCCGACCCCTTCGCCGCTGGCATAAGCGCGAGACCCCTCGGGGCGCAGCGCCAACAGCACGAGGATCACCCAGGGCGCGACGACCCCGAGCACGGCCGCCCCGCGGATCCACGACTGCTTCGCCTCGACCTCGCCGCGGAGGGCCGCATCGGCGCGCACCGAACCGGCGAGCGCACGCAGCACCGCCGTCAGCTCGGTGCCGCCGACCTGACGCGCCATCCGCAGGGTCTCGATGATGCGGTCGGCGACCGGGTCGGACAACGCCGTCTTCAGTCGCGTTGCACTCGAGTCGAAATGACCGGATGCTGCCATGTCGCTCCCGAATGCGGCGAACGCGGGCCGAAGCGCGGGCGGGGCGGAGAACGCCAGGCTGGCCACGGCGTCGGGCAACGACATGCCCGCCCGCACCGACGCGATCAGCAGATCGCACACGTCGGGCCAGAGCGCGCGCCGGGTACGCAGCAATCGGGTGCGCCGGGCGCGCAGCCACACGATCGGGGCGACCGCCGCGGCCGCACCCGAGATGAGGCTGAGCGCGGGCACCGCGGTCGCTAGCCACACGATGGCCGCCGCGAGCAATGCGAAGACCGTGCCCAGCACGACGACCACGCGCGGTCGCACCGACGCGAACCCCGCCGACTCGAGCAGCCGCAGGAGCGCGCCGTCCGGCTCCGGGGCCGACGATGCCTGCCCGCTCGGCCACAGCCACGGCGACGCGACCAGCAGCATCCCCCCGGCCAGCAGCGCCCCCAGCACGAGCGTCACGATCGACCCGCCCGATACAGCGACCGCACCTCGGCGGCATCGCCCACGAGCCGCCCGGTCGGAGTGACGATTTCGAGCACCCGTCGCCGGCCGCGCGCATCGCGTCCGCAGTGCGCGACGAGATGCACCGAGCGGGCGACGGCCGAGAGCACGAACTGCGCGTCGATGTTGCGTCCGGCCAGGAGCGGCAGAGCGGCGAGCTTCGCCAGGGCCTCCGCCGCGGAGTTCGCGTGGATCGTGGCTGCCCCCGGCACGCCCGTATTGAGGGCGAGCAGCAGATCGAGCGCCTCGGCGTCACGCACCTCGCCGACGACGACGCGATCGGGGCGCATGCGCAGCGCCTCCTTCACCAGCCGCCGGAGAGTGACCTCTCCCCCACCCTCGAGACTCGGTTGGCGCCCCTGCAACGCGACGAGGTCGGGCGCATCGATGGCCAGCTCGAACGTCTCCTCGACCGTCACGATGCGCTGCGAGCGGGCGGAAGCGGCGACGAGCGCCGCGAGGAGCGTCGTCTTCCCCGCATGGGTCGGCCCCGACACGAGGATGCTGCGCCCCTGCCGCATCGCATCGACGAGCAGGTCGGCGGCCTCCGGAGCGAGCGACCCCGTCGCGACCAGACGCCCCACATCGCGGAAGGCCGGGAGGAACTTCCGGATGTTGACGGCCCAGTGCCGTCGGGTGATGTCAGGGATCACGACGTGCAGCCGCGACCCGTCGGGCAGCGACGCGTCGACGAACGGCTGGCTGAGGTCCACGCGGCGACCGCTCGTGTGCAGCATCCGCTCGACCAGGTCTCTCACCGCACTGTCGGTGAGCGACACCGGCACCCGCTCGGCCACGCCTCCGCGCGCGACGAACACCCGATCGGGGGCGTTGAGCCACACCTCCTCGACCGTGGGGTCGTCGAGGTACGCCTGCAGCGGCCCGTACCCGGTGAGCTGGGCGAGCACGTCGCGCACGCACGCCCCCTCGTCATCGACAGGCGGGATCCCCCTCGCGAGGGCGAAATCGTTGTGCCGTCGCACCTCGGAGCGGATCACCCGCTCCGCGTACTCCGGATCACGGGCCGGATCGCTCTCCTCGGCACGCAGCCGCTCGCGCACACGCTCCACGACCTCCGCTGTCGCGGTGGGGGAAGCGATGGCGAAGCTCACGCCCAGCATCCTGGCAACAACGCAGCCCACGGCGGCCGAGGTTGTCCACAGCACGCATACATCCCCTCATGCACGCGCATCCCGGATCCCGACCACGGGTGGGCGATCAGACGTCTATCACCAACCGGCTGATGGACTCGCCCCGAAGGTCGAACTCGTAGCGGAGGGTGACGGTGCCGCCCGGGAAGTTCCCGTCCAGTCGGACCCTCACTACCGGGTGAGTCTCGTCGGCGATCTGCTGACCGATGCGGGTACTGGTGTACGCGTACTCGGTCGACGACCTCTCGATCCAGGTGGTGATGGCATCGATCCCCTCGTAGGTCTTCCCGTCATCGATGACGGTCGCGTCGGGTGCGAACATGGCCGCAGCATCGGCGTGACGATTCTCGTCACGTGCGTCGAGGTAGGCGACCGCCGGTGACGGCACGGTCTCGGGGTCGTAGGCGGTGAAGATGTCAGTCACGATGTTCTCCGTTTCGCGCGGGGCGGGCGTGGTCGTCAGATGGTGCCGGTCGTTCCGTCGTCGGTCGTCGTGTCGCGCCAGGGGCGCCGGCCGCGGCATCCTTACTTCTGTTTTCGCAGTCACTGTCACTGCTACATTAGCAGTCGCTGGCGGGGCGGGAACCGCCGTCGGCCCGACCGCCCATCCGGAAATGAGGAGCCCGTGACTGCGCACATCCGAGCCGAGGACCGCGAGTGCCCCCTGTCTACGGCGATGTCGTACGTCGGCGAGTGGTGGACGATCTTGATCCTGCACGACTGCTTCGACGGCTTCACCCGGTTCGACCAGTTCGAGGCGAACATCGGCTTGTCCTCCAGCATGCTCACCACCAGGCTCAAGACCCTGGTCGAAACCGGCATCCTGGCCAAGCGCGCCTACCAGGCGCGGCCCGTCCGGCACGAGTACGTGCTCACCGACTTCGGCCGATCCCTGCGGCCGATCCTGGTGGCGATGGCCGCGTGGAGAAACGAGCAACTGGCCCCATCCGAACGGGCGATGATCCTCGTCGACACCGAAACCGGACGCGAAGTGGATCCGCAGACGATCGATCCCGTGTCCGGCATGACCGTGTCCGACCCGCGTTTCGCGTTCCGCGCCGGCCCCGCAGCGGGCGAGCAGATGCGCGCACGTTATGCCGTCTCAGACATGACGTGACAGACGCCGACGCGGAGGCGCAACCACCGCAAGCGCACCCGCGCGTCCAAGACCCGGGCGAGGTGGGCCGGCCCCGTCAGCCCCCCGGTCGCGGGCGACCGTGGGGTCGCACTCATCCCATCAGGATGACCGCGCGCCCGGTGATCTCGCCGCGAGCGAGCGCCTCGAACGCCTCGTCGACGTCGGCGAGCGCGTACCGCCGCGTCACGAGACGATCGGCGTCGAAACCGCCGGTGGCGGCGAGGTCGACGACGGCGGGGAGGTCTTCGCGGGTGCGGGCGCCGAACGAACCCGTGATCGTGTATCCGCGGCGCACGAGCCGGGTGATCTCGACCTCGGCGGTAGCGTTGCCCGCGGCGATCCCGATCGCGACCATCCGTCCGCCGTCGGCCAGCAAGGAGACGGCCTGACGGAAGGTCTCGGGCCGGCCGAGGGCCTCGAAGGCCACGTCGGCCCCGCGCCCGTCCGTGATCTCGCGCACCGCGGCCGCGACGTCGTTCTCGCGGGAATTGACGGCGTGCGTGGCTCCCAGCGCGAGTGCGGCGTCGAGCTTGTCGTCTGCGACGTCGATCGCGATGACGGGGTAGGCCCCCGCGGCGGCCGCGACCTGGATCACCCCGCTGCCGATGCCCCCGACGGCCACCACGGCCGCGGACTGTCCCTCGATCAGTGCGCCCGCCCGGCGCACGGCGCCGTAGGCGGTGAACGCCGCACACCCGAGCACCGACGAGGTCACCGGATCGAGGCTTTCGGGCAACGGCGCAAGAGCCGACAGCGGCACGACCGAGTACTCGGCCAAGCCGCCCATCGAGTACATGGCCAGAAACGACCCGTCATCGAGGCTCAGCCGGCTCTCACCGTCGTAGAGCGTTCCGCGCAGGCGGTTCTGGGCGAAGAAGTTCTCGCACATGTCGTCTCGGCCCTGCAGGCAGTACCGGCACTCGGTGCACGGCATGATGAACGCGCCCACGACGGTGTCGCCCACCGACAGCCCGCGCGTGTTGGTGGTGCCCTCGCCGAGCGACACGATCGTGCCCGTGATCTCATGGCCGAGCACCGCGGGACGGGGGAATGCGACCTCGCCCTTCATGACGTGAAGATCGGTGTGGCAGACACCGCACGCGATGATCTTCACGAGAGCCTCACCTGCGCGCGCGACAGGAACGGGAATGTCCATCACTTCCAGCGCCGCCGCGTCACCGCGCAGCACCGCCGCCCGCATCATCCGTTGCGCATCAACCATGGTTCACATCTCCTCATCGAGAACTGTCTGACGACCAGTGTCTCAGGCTGCCTGAATAGTGATCGGGCCGTCTGCGCTGGGCGTCACCGGCCGAGCATCGTGGAGCGCGAGAGCGGCGCCGTTCGCCGTGAATTCACCCGCCATATCCGTACGCACGCCTCATTTAGACTGATCGCACCCGCGGGAGTGGTGAAATCGGTAGACACGCAGGATTTAGGTTCCTGTGCCTTCGGGCGTGGGGGTTCAAGTCCCCCCTTCCGCACAACGGTCCTAGCGGCCACCCACCTATCGGCCCTACACCTCCGAGGCATCCGTGATCCAGCATTCCGCGCTCATCCCCTGGCTCGATCCGGCTGCGATCATCGACGCCGCGGGGCCCTGGGCCCTGCTCGTGGTGTGCCTCATCATCTTCGCCGAGACCGGCCTGCTGATCGGGTTCCTGCTCCCGGGCGACACTCTGCTCGTGCTCGCGGGGCTTCTGTCGAACCCGACGACGCACCCCCCGCACGGCGTGTTCGGGGTGAACGTCTGGGTCGTCGGCCTTCTGATCGGGTTGTCGGCGTTCGTCGGAGGCGAGGTCGGATACCTCATCGGCCATAAAGCGGGGCCCGCGATCTTCGAGCGCAAGGATTCCGGCATCTTCAGCCGGAAGAACGTCGAACGCACGAATGAGTTCTTCGAGCGTTTCGGCGCAGCCACGGTGATCCTCGCGCGTTTCGTGCCGATCGTCCGCACGTTCGCACCGATCGCCGCCGGTGTCGGCCACATGAACAAGTGGAAGTACACGCTCTACAACTTCATCGGCGCCGTGATCTGGGGTTTCGGTCTGACGATCTTCGGCTTCCTCATCAGCCTGATCCCGGGCGTGGGTGAGTTCGTCGCCGAGTACATCGACGTGTTCCTGCTCATCGCGGTCGCCGGTACGGCGCTGTTCATCGCTTTCAACTTCCTGCGCGAGCGCGCCCAGGCGAAGAAGGCGGAGCGCATGGGCGATGCGGTGACCGACCGCACCGAGGCGCAGGAACTCGCCCTCGACGAGGACGTCGTCGAGCACGGTCGCCACACCCCGACCGACGGCGATGCGCCGAAGGTCTGACGCCGCAGCATCCGCCCCCTAGGAAGCCTTCTTCTTCGCCGCGGGCTTCTTCGCGGCCGGCTTCTTCTCCGGCGCCTTCTTCTCGTCGCTCGACCCGCCGCGCGCTGCCCGGCTGCGCTCGACGCTCGCACGCAGGGCCTCCATGAGGTCGATGACCTCTCCCCCGTCGGATGCTTCTTCCTGCTCGCCGAACGTCGCCGCGGTGTCGAGCGCGTCGCCCTGCTCGAGCTTCGCGTCGATCAGCGTGCGCAGTTCGGCCTGGTAGTCGTCGGTGAACTCCTCCGGGTCGAAGTCTTTCGCGAAGCTCTCCACGAGCGATGCGGACATCTCGAGCTCTTTCGCCGAGATCCGCACCGATTCGTCGAGCGACGCGAACGACGCCTCGCGTACCTCGTCGGCCCACAGCAGCGTCTGCAGCACCAGCACGTCCCCGCGCACGCGGAGCGCAGCGAGGCGCGTCTTCTGGCGCAGAGAGAAACGCACGATCGCCGTGCGCTCGGTCTGCTCGAGGGTCTTGCGCAGCAGCACGTAGGCCTTGGGTGAGGTGGAATCGGGCTCGAGGTAGTAGGCCTTGTCGAGGATGAGCGGATCGACCTGCTCGCTCGGCACGAACTCCACCACGTCGATCTCACGGCTCTTCTCCGACGGCAGCGCATCGAAGTCGTCCTTCGTGAGCACCACCGTCTGCTCACCGTCGTCGTACGCCTTGTCGATATCGGCGAACGGCACGACCTCGCCGTCGATCTCGCAGATGCGCTGGTAGCGGATGCGCCCGCCGTCCTTGTTGTGCACCTGGTGCAGCGAGACGTCGTGATCCTCGGTGGCCGAGTAGACCTTCACCGGCACGTTCACGAGCCCGAACGTCAACGCGCCCTTCCAAATCGCCCTCATGTTCCCAGTGAACAGCAGTCGCACCCGTCACGGCTATCCCCTTGCGCCTCGCGTCGCCCTTCGGCCTCGATCTGCGAACGGGGCGGGTGCGCGCCATCGCTCTGCACGAACTCAGGATGAGAATTGCGCACGGCCCGCGGCGGCCCGGAATTCCGGCATCCGACCCGCGGGCCGCTCGTTTCATCCTGAGTACGGACGAAAAGGGACGGCGCATCGAGGGCGTCGAGGGGCGGATGCGGCGGCGGGGCTAGCGTGGACACATGGCGGGCGGCGAGCAGACGGTGCGGATCGACGGCCGCCGCCTGCGCATCACCAACCTCGACAAGGTGCTGTACCCCGAGACGGGCACCACCAAGGGCGAGGTGATCGACTACTACAGCCGCATCGCACCGTTCCTCATCCCCCACGTCGCCGGCCGCCCCGTCACGCGTAAGCGGTGGCCCGACGGCGTGGGCACCGACGCGCACCCGGGGATGTCGTTCTTCGCGAAGGACCTCGAGGCCGGAGCACCGTCGTGGGTCGCGCGGCGCGCGATCGACCACTCGACCGGAGCCAAGGACTATCCGCTCGTCACGGAGCGCGCGACCCTCGTCTATCTCGCCCAGGTCGCCAGCCTCGAGCTGCACGTACCGCAGTGGCGGTTCGCTCCCGACGGCGACAGGGGGCCGGCCGACCGGCTCGTGCTCGACCTCGACCCCGGACCCGGTACCGGGCTCGCCGAGTGCGCGGAGGTCGCTCGGTGGGCGAAGGCGATCCTCGGCGGCATGGGGCTCGAGGCTCTGCCGGTGACGAGCGGCAGCAAAGGGATCCACCTCTACGCACCGCTCCCGGGCGACCAGTCCAGCGATGCGATCACGGCACTGGCGAAAGAGCTCGCCCGCGCGATCGAGGCCGACCATCCCGAGCTCGTCGTCAGCCAGATGGCGAAAGCGGCGCGACCGGGCAAGGTCTTCATCGACTGGAGCCAGAACAACGGCGCGAAGACCACGATCGCCCCCTACTCCCTGCGAGGCCGCTCGCTACCGACGGTCGCCGCGCCCCGCACGTGGGAGGAGCTCGACGATCCCGCCCTGCGCCACCTGCAGTTCGACGAGGTGCTGGACCGCGTGGCGGATGCCGGTGACCCGATGGCTGACCTCGGCTTCCGCGCGGGGGCCCGGCATGCCGACACCGGTCCTCTGTCGGAGTACATCTCCATGCGCGCCGCCGGCAAGACGCCCGAACCGGTGCCATCGAATCCGCTCGGCGCCGCAGCATCCGAGGGCCTCCCCGTTTTCGTCATCCAAGAGCATCACGCCACGCGCCTGCACTGGGATCTCCGGCTCGAGCGCGACGGCGTCCTCGCCAGCTGGGCGGTGCCCAAGGGCGTTCCCCCGAGCGCGAGCCGCAACAATCTGGCGGTGCAGACCGAGGACCACCCGATGGAGTACGCCGCCTTCTCGGGCTCGATCCCGGCGGGCGAGTACGGCGCGGGCACGATGACGATCTGGGACGAAGGCCGCTACGAGCTCGAGAAGTGGCGCGACGACGAGATCATCTTCACCCTCGAGGGCCGAGCGGGCGGTCCTCTCGGACGCGTGCGCCTCGCCCTCATCCGCACCGACGGCACGGGGGCGAAATCGACGTGGCTGCTGCATCGGATGAAGACGGATGCGGCGGGCCGGCCCCAACCCGAAGGCCAACCCGTCGTGCCCATCGATGAGACCGACGATGACGAGCAGCCCCACGATCACGGGCCGGTGGCACAGACGACTCCCCCGGCCTCCGACCTCGCCCCGATGATCGCGACCTCGGCGACGCGGGGCCTCGCCCGCGACGCGGCACGGCGATGGGCCATCGACGGGCACCCGTGGGTGGAGATGAAATGGGACGGTGTCCGCGCCATCGGCCTGTGGGACGGCTCACGCCTGCGGCTGCGCGCCCGCAGCGGCGCCGACATCACCGCGAAGTATCCCGAGCTCAGCGCCGCCGACCTGGGTCTCGGGCCCGATCCCGCGGTGATCGACGGCGAGATCGTCGCCCTCGATGAGAAGGGCCGTCCGAGCTTCCCCCTCCTGCAGGCGCGCATGAACCTGCAGAAACCGCGCGAGATCGCTCGGGAAGCACCGCGCACCCCGGTGAAGCTCTACCTGTTCGACGTGCTGTCGTTCCGCGGCGAAGACACTGCCGGATCACCTCTCGCCGAGCGCCGCCGCATCCTGGAATCCCTGGCCGAGGGTGCCCACGACCCGGTGGTGCTGCCTCCCGTCTTCGACGACCTCGACGCGGCTCTCGAGACGAGCGAGCTGTTCGGCCTCGAGGGAGTGATGCTAAAGGATCCGCGATCGCGGTACCGCCGCGGAGTGCGGTCGGAAGAGTGGCTCAAGGTCAAACTCACCCGCACGCAGGAGGTCGTGATCGGTGGCATCCGACCCGGTAAGGGCGGGCGGTCGGGCTCGATCGGATCGTTGCTCGTCGGCGTCCCCACACCCGACGGACTCGCCTACGCGGGCCGGGTTGGCTCGGGCTTCAGCGAATCGACGATCGCGCGCCTGGAAGAAGTGTTGCGGCCGCTGCGCACGACCGCGGTCCCGTTCGTCGACGTGCCGGCCGCCGACGCCTCCGACGCCCTGTGGGTGCGACCCGAACTCGTCGGCGAGGTGGAGTTCGCGGAGTTCACACCGGGAGGCATCCTGCGTCAGGCGCGGTGGCGGGGCCTGCGACCCGACAAACGCCCCGACGAGGTCGTGCGCGAATCCTGACGTCAGGCGTGACGGGCGTCGTCGTGCTCGATGTGCCCGGCGGGTTCGAGCTGGAAGGTCGAATGCTCGACGTCGAAGTGCGTCGCGAGGCACCCCTGCAGCTCGTGCAGGATGCCGCCCGCGCGACCGCCACGGAAGTCGTCGTCGTCGACCACGACGTGGGCGCTCATCACCGGGGCTCCTCGGGTGAGCTGCCACACGTGCACGTCGTGCACGTCGACGACCCCCGGGGTCGACAGGATGTGCTCGCGGATCTCGCTCACCTGCATCCCCTTCGGCGTGCCCTCGCTCAGCACCGACGCGACCTCGCGCAGTAGACCGATGGCACGCGGCACGATCATGGCCGCGATGAGGAGAGATGCGACGGCGTCGGCCTGCATCCACCCCGTGAACAGGATCACGACCGCGGCGATGATGACCGCCGCCGAACCGAGCAGATCGCCCAGCACCTCGAGGTACGCGCCGCGGACGTTGATGCTGCGCTTCTGCGCCGAGCTCAGCAGCCACATCGCGGCCGCGTTCGCGAGGAGGCCGATGACGGCGACGACGAGCATGAGACCGCCCGTCACCTCGGCGTCGGCGGGTTCGAGGAGGCGCCGCACGCCCTCCACCGCGACCCAGACCGCCAGCACGATGAGGATCACTCCGTTGACGAGCGCTCCGGCTACCTCAGCGCGCTGATAGCCGAAGGTCCGTCGGTCGTTGGCTGGGCGCGCAGCCACGGCGCTGGCGATCAGCGCGATGACGAGGGCCGCAGCATCCGTGAACATGTGCACGGCGTCGGCGAGCAGCGCAAGCGAGCCCGATAGGACGGCGCCGACGATCTGCACGACCATGACGATCGCGGTGATCGACAGCGAGAGCGCGAGCAGACGCCGGTTGCTGGCGCCTCGGAGGCCGCCGCTCGGGCTCGCGTGATCGTGCATGTTCCCAGGCTAGAGCCGGTGCACCCCCGCCAGGCGGACTTCCGCACTGTCGGGAACGATGACGATTCTCAGTCCGGCACGGCGGCCGCGGCGGCCTGGGCGTGGTGCTGGCCGCCGGTCTCGGGAAGGCTGATGCCCGCGTGGCCTCGGCGGGCCTGGATGCGTCGCTCGGCGTGCAGCGCAGGATACGTTCCGAGCAGAACGACCATGGGCGTGAGCAGGCGAACGTCGTGAATGCCGTGCAGTCGGTACGTGCGCTCGAACCGCTCGACGTAGAAGCGGAAATCGCGCGGGCTGTCGTCGAGGCGACGGGCCGACATCCCGGCGACCATGGCCGAGACGTATCCGACCTTGAAGCCGTTCTTCGCGAGGTGCACCGAGAGGTCGAGGTCTTCGTGCATGAGGTCGTCGCGGTCGGCGCAGACGTCGTCGCGAACGCCCAGCCATGCGTTCTTGGTGAGCGCCATGTTGCTGCCGAAGAGGAAGACGTACTCACCGGCGAGCTTCACCTGCAGGCGGCGGAACGCGTCGTCGGCCTGATGTCCGAACCCGCGCAGCGGCATGTCGTAGTACTCGACCGATCCGGAGGCGGCGTCGAAGTCACCGGTGGCGAAAGCACCTTTCACCTGCTCCACCCAGTCGGCGGCGAGGGCGGAGTCGGCGTCGATGCGTCCGATCACGTCACCGGTGGCCGCATCGAACCCGGCGTTGCGCGTGGGGGTGATGCCCTGCTCGGCGTCCTGGCGGACGAGCCGGATGTTGGCCTCGGGGAACGCGACGCTCATCGCCTCGACGATCTCGGCCGTGCGGTCGGTCGAGCGGTTGTCGACGACGACGATCTCCTCGGCGGCGACCGTCTGCTCGATCGCGGCGAGCAGACAGCGCCGGATCGTCTCCTCCTCGTTGTAGGCGGGGATGACGATCGAGACGGTGGGGGTCGCAGCCATGTTCAGACCGTAGCGGATGCGGTCGAACCGCTGCTCGAGCTACAGCGTCTCGAGCAACGGACCGAGGGCGACGAACGCGCGCGCCCGGTGCGAGGCCGCGTTCTTCTCCGCCGCACTCCATTCGCCGACCGTGCGCTCCGCCGCGGGGTCTTGACCGTCGGGCACGAAGATCGGGTCGTACCCGAATCCGCCGTCTCCGGATGCTTCGGAAGCCAGCCGACCCGGCCACACACCCTCCACGACGTGCTCGGGGCCGTCGGGAACGACGAGCGCGATCGTGGAGACGAACTGCGCGGTGCGGTGCGGGTCGGCGACGTCGGAGAGCTGATCGAGCAGCAGGCGCAGGTTCGCGCCGGCGTCTTTCGCGTGCCCCGCCCAGTACGCCGAGAACACGCCGGGCGAACCGCCCAGCACATCGACGCACACCCCCGAGTCGTCGGCGAGGGCCGGAAGACCCGTGTGCGCTGCGGCCACACGAGCCTTGATGAGCGCATTCGCGGCGAAGGTGACCCCGTCCTCGACCGGCTCGGGACCGTCGTACCCCACGACCTCGAGGTCAGGACGCACCCGCGCGACGATCCCGGCGAACTCCTCCACCTTGTGCGGGTTGTGCGTCGCCAGAACGACCCTGCGCGCCGCCCCCTCAGCCCTCAAGGGACGTCTCCAGCGCGGCCGTCTGGATGTCGCGCAGGTCGCCGCATCCGTTCACGCCCAGCTC
Source organism: Microbacterium sp. Gd 4-13 (assembly GCF_003095395.1). Taxonomy (GTDB): domain Bacteria; phylum Actinomycetota; class Actinomycetes; order Actinomycetales; family Microbacteriaceae; genus Microbacterium. The sequence continues at coordinate 437,003 of NZ_QEIJ01000001.1, read as the reverse complement.
GAGCAGGCGGTCGAGCTCGGCCTTGTCGAACGGCGCGCCCTCTGCCGTGCCCTGCACCTCGACGAAGAGACCGCGGCCGGTGACGACGACGTTCATGTCAGTCTCGGCGCGCACGTCCTCGACGTAGGCGAGGTCGAGCATGGGCGTCTGGTCGACGATGCCGACCGAGATGGCCGACACCGAGTCGAACAGCACCTCGGAGCGCTGCGCGATGAACTTCTTGCGGCGTCCCCACTCGATCGCGTCGGCCAGGGCGACGTAGGCCCCCGTGATCGCGGCGGTGCGGGTGCCGCCGTCGGCCTGCAGCACGTCGCAGTCGATGACGATCGTGTTCTCGCCGAGCGCCTTAGTGTCGACGACGGCACGGAGCGCCCGGCCGATCAGACGCGAGATCTCGTGCGTGCGTCCGCCGACCTTGCCCTTGATGCTCTCGCGGTCGTTGCGAGAGTTGGTCGCGCGCGGCAGCATCGCGTACTCGGCCGTCACCCAGCCCTTGCCCTTGCCGGTGAGCCAGCGCGGCACGCCGTTCGTGAACGACGCCGTGCACAGCACGCGCGTGTTGCCGAAGGAGATCAGCGCGGAGCCCTCGGCGTGGGCCGACCAGCCGCGCTCGATCGTGACCGGACGCAGCTGGTCGAGCGCGCGCCCGTCGGCGCGGGTGATGTCGGTCATTCGGTTCTCCTCAGGATAGGAATGTGCCACTTTCCGGACACGGTCGGTGGATGCGGCGGCTCAGCGTCCCGGCAGGTCTCGGGGTGACGCTGTCGAGCGCGAAAGGTCGTCACGGGCAGCCTCTCGGGCCTCGATGATCGGGATCGTTCCGGTCTGCACGAGCTGCACCTCGGTGACCTCGCGTCCCATCAAGCGATGGGCGAGGTCGAGGAACTCGTCGGCCGACGCACCGGTGGCTTCGTACACGTGGGTGGGTATCGAATCAGGACCGGCGAGGAGATCGCGGCTCACCAGCTGCCGGTACACGTCCTTCGCCGTCTCGGTGTCGCTCGAGACCAGGCTCACGTCGGGACCCATCACGTAGGAGATCGCGCCCTCGAGGAACGGGTAATGCGTGCAGCCGAGAACGAGGGTGTCGACCCCGGCGTGACGCAGCGGCGCGAGGTATTCCTCCGCCGTGGCGAGCACCTCGGGCGACTGGGTCACCCCCGCCTCGACGAACTCCACGAACCTGGGGCACGCCTCGGCGAAGACCGTCAGGCGCTCGTTCACCTCGAGCATGTCCTGGTACGCGCCCGACCCGATCGTGCCGGCGGTGCCGATCACTCCGATGCGGCCGTTGCGGGTCGTGGACATCGCGGTGCGCACGGCCGGTCCGATGACCTCGACGACCGGCACGTCGTACCGTTCGCGAGCGTCACGGAGCATGGCCGCCGAAGCGGTGTTGCACGCGATGACGAGCATCTTCACGCCCTGCTCGACCAGCGTGTCGAGCACCTCGAGCGAATACCGGCGCACGTCGGCGATGGGCTTCGGCCCGTAGGGCGAGCGCGCCGTGTCGCCGATGTAGCGGATCGACTCACGCGGCAGCTGCGCCGAGATCGCCCGGGCGACGGTGAGACCACCCACTCCGGAGTCGAAGATCCCGATCGGTGCGTCGTCCACAGGACCCCAGCCTACCCGCCGACTCCTGCGGCCCGCCGGCGCGCGGGTATGGTGGCCGGATGAGCGCTCGTACGGCCCTGCACACCGACCGATACGAGCTCACGATGCTCGACGCCGCTCTTCGCGACGGCACCGCCGATCGGCGCTGCGTCTTCGAGGTCTTCGCCCGCCGGCTTCCCGGGGGGCGCCGATTCGGCGTCGTCGCCGGAACGGGACGCCTGCTGTCGCTGATGCGCGACTTCCGCTTCGGTGACGAGGAGCTTCGCTTCCTGCGCGACGAGAGGGTCGTGGATGCAACGACCCTCGACTACCTCGCCGACTATCGATTCACCGGCACCATCAGCGGCTACCGCGAGGGCGAGCTCTACTTCCCGGGTTCGCCGATCCTCGAGATCGAGGGCACGTTCGCGGAGGCCGTGCTTCTGGAGACCCTCACGCTGTCCGTGCTGAACCACGATTCGGCGGTCGCCACCGCCGCCGCACGCATGAGCATCGCCGCCGGCGACCGCCCGCTGGCCGAGATGGGCTCGCGACGCGCGGGCGAGCAATCGGCCCTCGCTGCGGCTCGGGCGGCCTACATCGCGGGGTTCGGGGCGACCAGCAATCTCGCGGCGGGCCTCCGATGGGCGATCCCGACGATGGGCACGGCAGCGCACTCCTGGACCCTGCTGCACGACACCGAGGAAGAGGCGTTCCGCTCGCAGGTCGCCGCTCTCGGCCCCGGCACCACTCTGCTCGTCGACACCTATGACATCCCCACCGGCGTCGCGACGGCGGTGCGCGTGGCCGGCACCGACCTGGGCGGCGTGCGCATCGACTCGGGAGACCTGCCCACCGTGGCTGCGCAGGTGCGTGAGCTCCTCGATGATCTGGGAGCGACGCGAACGCGCATCACCGTGACCAGCGACCTCGACGAGTTCGCCATCGCCGCTCTCGCGGCCTCCCCCGTCGACGCCTACGGGGTAGGAACGTCGGTGGTGACCGGTTCGGGAACCCCCACGGCCGGCATGGTCTACAAGCTCGTCGCGCGGCAGGACTCCGACGGCGGGTGGGTCTCGGTGGCGAAGCGCTCGGCCGACAAGGCGAGCGCGGGCGGCCGCAAAGCCGCGTTCCGCACCCTCGACGACGGTGTCGCGACGAGCGAGCTGATCGTGGTCTCCGATGGGTTCGAGAAGGTCGCGGATGCTGCGTCGCATCCCTCCGCGCGTGCACTGCACGCGCCCCTCGTGGTCGGCGGGGAGATCGACGAGGCGGCGGAGGGTCCGGCCGGAGTGGCCGCTGCCCGCGCACACCACCTGCGCGTGCGGGAGGAGCTGCCGGTGCGCGGTCTGGCGCTCAGCCGTTCCGAGCCGGCGATCCCGACCGTCTTCGCCGAGGCCGACTGAGGCTACTTCGTCAGGTTCTCGTAGATCTCTTTGCAGGTCGGGCAGACGGGGAACTTCTCGGGATCGCGCCCCGGGGTCCACTTCTTGCCGCAGAGCGCACGCACCGGCTTACCGCTGATCGCCGACTCGAGGATCTTGTCCTTCTTGACGTAGTGCGAGAACCGCTCATGGTCTCCGGGCTCGATGCTCTCCTCGCGGATGAGCTCTTCGAGTTCACGGTCGAGGGTCGCCAGACCCCCCTGGTCAGGACTGTCGAGAGGCGTGCTCATAGGGTGCCAGTGTAGTCGGGAGGTCCTTCGCCGGGGCCCGTCACGTCGACTCCGCGAACTCCATCAGTCGGCTGCCCCGCCGCTGGAAGACGGCCGATCCGATCGCCACCCCGAGAACGAGCACCACGACGCCCGCACCGATGCCCGCCCACATCGACGGCATCGCGAAGGAGATGTCGCGGGTGAGCGTGAGCCATCCCCACCAGAGGGCAGGGCCTGCGGCGGCGATCGAACCGAGCAGCACGAGTCCCTGCGCCATCGCGCCCGATCCGGCACGCTGCGGCTGCTGGAACGGGCTGTCCCCGGGCCGGGACACGGCGTACGGGGCCAGCGCGGAGGTGATACTCGACAACCCGAGCCCCGCGAGGAAGAGCGCCGCGCAGACCCCGACCATGGCGGGGAGCAAGGCCCACCGACCGTGGAGGGCGATGGCGACGGGAATAGCGATGGCGAGGATCGGAACGCCGACGAACAGCATCGGCACGAGGCGGCCGATGCGGTCGGATGACCCGCGGACCGCGCTGGCGAGATGCATCCACACGGCGGTCGAGTCGTACGCCAGGTCGTTGTGCGGGAGCCACCCGAAGAAGAGCGCCATGATCGGCACCGGAACGAGCACCGCGACCTCGAAGGGCACGCCCGCGACGAGGAGAGGCACGACGGCGAGCACCGCGGCGACGGGGACGACCACGATGTTGACCAGGTATCGGCGGTCGCGCAGCCAATAAACCAGGCTCCGTGCCGCGATCGCTCCACCGGGCGTTCCCGGTGCGACGGCGAACCAGCCGAGGCCGCCGCGCTCGCGGACCGCGACGGGGCGCTCCGTGGTCGTGAGGGCGCGGCTCACCAGCGCCACCCACGCGACGGCGAGGGCGACGAGGGTGGCCACCATCACCACGGCGCCCCAGGCGGCCGCCGCCGGCTGCGACGCGGACGGCAGGGCCCACGCGGCACCCACCGGGGTGTATCCGAGAACGGCGGCGGCTTCGCTCAGCTGCGGAGGCACCTGCCCGCGCCACTCGAGAGAAGCCAGGAAAACGCCGACGGGAACCACGACGACCAAGATCGCGACGAGGAACATGCCCGACAGCTCACGTGAACGGCGTTCGCGCAGCACGAGCGCAGCCACGGCCATGCTGACCCGCGCGGCGAGCACGCACGTCGCGACGCCGGCGACGGTCGAGACGACGGCGACGGACGACGACGCTCCGTGCGCCGTCCACACGACCGCCGCGCACACCGACAGCGTGATGAGCACGAGACTGGGCACGCTGATGAGCCCGGCCAGGGCGAGCACCGCGGCGAGAGGGCGGGGAGCGAGACCGAGCACGGCGAACCGGCGCGGATCGAGCGGGTCGGCCGCACCGGTCACGAGCGGCGCGACGAAGAAACCGAGGGTCACGGCGGACCCCGCGAAGACCAATACGGCCGCGATCGCCGACTCGGACGCGTCGGCGAGGCTGAGCACGGCCACGACCCCTACGACCGTCGCCACGACGAGCAGCACGAGGCCGACGGCCACGCGGATGACATGCCGACGGTCGCCCCGGAGAGCGCCGAGCATCGTGGCGATCCTCAGTCGGAGAACGTGTGCAACCACTCGAGGCCTTCCCTGTCTCCCAGGCCGCCCGCGAGTTCGAGGAAACGCTGCTCGAGAGTCGACTCGCCGCGCACCTCGTCGACCGTGCCCTCTGCGAGCACCTGTCCGGAGACGATGACCGCCACGCCGGAGCAGACCCGTTCTACCAGCTCCATGCCGTGGCTGGAGAGGATCACCGTGCCGCCGTGCTCGACGTACGTCGAGAGGATGTCGAGGATGACGGCGCTCGAGACCGGGTCGACGGCCTCGAAAGGCTCATCGAGCACCAGCAGGCGAGGCGAATGGATCATCGCGCCGGCCAGCATCACCTTCTTCGTCATACCCGCCGAGTAGTCGGAGACCGACCGACCGAGCGCACTCGTGAGATCGAACGCCCTGGCGAGATCGGTCGTGCGCGACTCCACGACAGCCGCGGGAAGACCCCGGAGCACTCCGTAGTAGTAGAGCAGCTGGCGGCCCGTGAGGCGGTCGAAGGTGCGCAGCCGATCGGGAAGCACGCCCATGAGCTTCTTCGTGGCCGCGCTCTTGCGCGACACGTCGATACCGCCGATGGTGATGGTGCCGGCGTCGGGGCGCAGGAGACCGGCGATCATCGACAGAGTCGTCGTCTTACCGGCGCCGTTCGGACCGACCAACCCGTAGAACGAGCCCGCGGGAACCGTCAGGTCGATACCGTCGACGGCACGCGTGTCGCCGAAGACCTTCGTCACACCGCGCAGCTGCAGAGCGGGAACCACGGGCTCCGCCTCCGAGACGCGAGAGTCATCCGGCTCGGTCACGATCACGGCAGGCGCGAGAGCGCCCTCGTCGTCGTCCGTGACGAGGGCCTCGTCGACGAGTTCGTCGGATGCGTCGACCGCCGAGGTCTCCGGAGGGGCCTCGGTCTCGACGCCGGAACCCTCCGGCGCAGCGGTCTCGAGTGCGGATTCGGCGACCGGCTCGGCGTCATCGACGGACGCGACCTCGGGCCCGGTCGGTTCGGGGTCGGCGATCGCGTGTTCCTCGGGCGATTCGTCCACGTCGACGGGGTCAGACGGGTTGCTCGGCTCCGACGTGGAGTCGGCCTCGACCGGCTCGACCTCGGTGACGGGCTCGGCATCGACGTCGGTGACGGGCTCGGCATCGACGACAGCCTCGACCTCGTCGTCAACGACAGGCTCGGGCTCAGCCTCGACCTCGGTGACCGCCTCGGCATCGACGACGGGTTCGGGCTCGACGTCGTCGACGCGCTCCTCTTCGCGTTCCTCGACGGGTTTCGCCGGCGTGTCATCGACCGGCGGGGCGTCCGACGGATCCGACTCGATCGCGGCTGCGGGGGTGTCTTCGACCGGTGACGGTGATTCGGAAGACCGCGTGTCCGCGCCGGCGACAGCGCCCGTCAGATCTGCCGGCAACGGCGGGATGGGGGGCAGCGGCGGTTTCGGCGGCACGACGATATCGGTGGGCAGCGGCGGCGGCGGCCCCGGGTCGACCGGCGTCGCCGGCGCCTTCGGCGTGGCGCGCGGCGCCTTCGAGGCCGGCGTGCGCCGCGGCGTCTTCGCCTTGTTCGCCGACGAGCCCCGGGCCGGCCGCGGCGACGCGGGCTTGGCCCGCGGCGCGCGAGGTTTGGGGGCTGCAGCCGGTTGTTCGTCGCGACCGTCGACGCTCTGGTCTCCGGCCTCTTCGGCCGGTGACTCGAACGGGTTCGGCAGCGATGCTGTCATCGGTCCAAACTACCAAGGGTCACGACCGGCTCCTGCCGCGAATGTCATGGGTGTCCGGTACTCGGGCGCAACCCCCCAGGCTCTTTCCGGCTCGCATTCGTAGGATCGTGCAGGTGAGCGACAAGGTGCATCGGATCCATTCGCTGCCCGGCGACGCGCCGTGGGACGGCGGCCTCCCGCCGGTCGGCTCCCCCGAGCACCCCCGGACCATCCGCGCACTCGACCGCGTGCTGGCGATCCAGCGCCCCGTCGTGCTAGCGCACCTGCGCAGCATCCGTCTGCGCCACCCCCAGGCGTCGACGCTCGAGATCGTGCGCATCCTCGAGCGTCGTTACCTCGCGGCGGTCACGACGGGCGGAGCCGCGGTCGGCGCGACCGCCGTCGTGCCCGGTATCGGCACCGGGGTCACCCTCGCCCTCAGCGGCGTGGAGACCCTCGGGTTCCTCGAATCGACGGCGCTCTTCGCGCAGTCGATCGCCGAGGTGCATGGCGTCGCCGTCGAAGACCCCGAGCGCGCTCGGGCGCTCGTGCTCACCCTGATGCTCGGACGCGAGGGCGTTGACCTGCTCGCGCAGCTCGCCGGGCAGGCAGCAGGTCGCGGCCCCGACCGTTCGGGGTACTGGGGGCAGATGATCACGAAGACGCTTCCCCGCGCAGCCATCGGCCCGCTCGTCGATCGTCTGAAGACGACGTTCGTGCACCAGTTCGCCGCTCGCGGCGGCGCGTCGTTCCTCGGCAAGGCGCTCCCGTTCGGAGTGGGCGCGGTCGTCGGCGGTGCCGGAAACCACATCCTCGGCCGGCGCGTGCTGGTCGGCTCGCGGCGGGCTTTCGGTCCTCCCCCGCTCACCGTCCCCGCCGTCGTCGAGCCCAGGCCGGGCGCGAAGCGGGTCGAGCACTCGGCGGCGAGCGGCGTCGCACGTGTGGGCAGCGCGATCGTGGGGGCCGCAGGAAGCACCGCGCGCGGAATCGGATCGGTCGGTCGGCGGGCGATCCCCCGCCGGAAGCGCACAGAGATCGAATCGACGACCTCGGCGGAGGCCGACGACACCGTCGACGGCGCCGTCGTACCGGAGAACACCGACGAAAGGTAACCCCGCCCCATGGACAGCACCCTGCAGTCGCTGACCGACTGGATGCCCGCCCAACGGTGGTACGCCTCGAAAGGCCGCACTCCGCGCCTTCGACTCGTCGCCGAGTGGGATGTCGCGAACGAGCAGTCCGCGCGCGTCCGCGTGCTCCTCGTCGCCGACGACGCGCCCGAGACCCCGGTGCTCTACCAGGTGCCCCTCGTCGTCCGCTCCACCCGCCCCAACGCGGGGATCGTGGGCGACCTCGAAGACGGCACGGTGCTGGTCGACGGTGCGACCGACGACGCCTATGCGGCGTGGCTGTACCGGTCGGTGACCTCCGGCGGTCGCGTCAGCGGCGTCGACGGACCCCTCGACAGCCACCCCGCGGCACGGCGTCCGCCCACCGCGCCGACCGCCTCCGCGTCGGTGCTCGGGGCGGAACAATCGAACACCTCCCTGATCTTCCGCCCCGACGGGGGCGGAAGCGCGGTCATCTGCAAGCTCTTCCGGCAGGTGCACCCCGGACTCAATCCCGACATCGAATTGCAGACCGCCCTCGCAGACAACGGGTCGTCGTCGGTTCCTCGGGCCATCGGATCGCTCGAGGGCGCCTGGCGCGACCCGGGCAACCCCGAGCACGTCGTGTCGGGATCGCTCGCGTTCGCTCAAGAGTTCCTCGACGACGTCGAAGACGCGTGGCGCGTCGCGCTCACCGCCGCGCAGGAGGACGTCGCCTTCGCCGATCGCGCCGCAGCCCTGGGGGCCGCCGTCGCCGACGTGCACCTGACGCTGTCGCGCATCCTGCCGACACACGAGGCCGACGACTCCGATCGGCGGCGCGTCGCGGCGGTCTGGGAAGACGGGCTCGCCACGGCGGTGGCCGAGATCCCCGCGGTCGCGCGGTTCGCCGCATCCATCCGCGCGGTCTACGCGGCGGCGCAGACCGCACCGTGGCCCCCGTTCCAGCGCGTGCACGGCGATCTGCACCTGGGGCAGGTGCTCGAGGTGCAGGGTCGCGGCTGGGTGCTGCTCGATTTCGAAGGAGAACCGCTGCGACCGATCACGGCTCGGCGCATGCCCGACCTCGCGGTCCGCGACGTCGCCGGGATGCTGCGGTCGTTCGACTACGTCGCCGGATCCGTCGAACGACTCGGGGTCGACGCCACCGTGGCGCGCGCGTGGGCGGCAGCGGCGGTCACCGCCTTCGAGCGGGGCTACGCCGCGGCGGGCGGACCCTCGGCCGACGAGCGGCTCCTGCGCGCATTCGAACTCGACAAGGCCGTCTACGAGGCCGTCTACGAGGTGCGCAACCGCCCGGACTGGCTGTCGATCCCCCTGTCGGCGATAGAGCGGCTCACCCGCGACGTGTGACCCCCCGAGCGCACGAGGAAGGCCGCCCCGCTTCGAGCGGGGCGGCCTTGTTCGTGGGATGGCTCAGGAGCCCAACGAACCGAGCGTGACGTTCGCGGTGCGGGTCTGACCGTCGCGGACATAGGTGACGGTCGCGTCGCTTCCGGCGGCCACGGCGCGCACCTGCGCGGTGAGATCGACCGAGTTCGTGATCGGGAGGTCGTTGAACGCGGTGACGATGTCGCCCGAGCGCAGCCCGGCCGCCGCCGCGGGGCCGCCGTCGGTGACACTCGCCACGTAGGCGCCCTCGATCGTGGAGTTCGCCACGGTCGAGGTCGACTGCACCGACGCGCCCAGCAGACCGTGCGTCGCCGAGCCGTTCTCGATGATCTCGTTCGCGACTCGCTCGGCGACCGACGACGGGATGGAGAAACCGACACCGATCGAACCGGCCTGACCGCCGCCGGACGAGCTGCCCGCGGAGGCGATGGCGACGTTGATCCCGATGAGACGGCCCTGGTCGTCGACGAGCGCGCCACCGGAGTTCCCCGGGTTGATCGCCGCATCCGTCTGGATGACGGCGATCTTGATCGTCTCGGACGACGGCGTCGAGCCCTGCCCGCCCTGCCCGAAGTCGAACTGGAAGGGGCTCTCGCCGGGGCCGCCCTCGCTGGGCTGGTCGTCCTGAGGAGCAGCAGACGACGCGACCTCGATCGAGCGGTTCAGCGCACTGACGATGCCCGTGGTGACCGTGTTCGACAGTCCGAGGGGGGCACCGACCGCGACCGTCTCGTCGCCCACGTTCAGATCGCCCGAATCGCCGATCTCGATCGGCGTGAGGCCCGAAGCATCCGTCAGCTTGATCACGGCGAGGTCATACGTGGGATCGGTGCCGACGACCGTGGCGTTGTACACGCGACCGTCGGACGTCGTCGCGCGGATGGCCGCGTCTCCCGTCGCCCCGTCGAGGGTGACGACGTGGGTGTTGGTGACGACGTAGCCGTCGGCGCTCAGGATGACGCCCGAACCGGTGCCGCCGCTGCTGCCGCCGGTCGCGCTGATCGTCACGACGCTGGGTACGACCTTCGCGGCGATGCCGGTGGTCTGGTTCACGTTCTCGGTGTCGTTGACCGTGACCGTCGACGCCCCCGCGACCGGGGTCGCGTCGGACCCGCCCCAGAGGCTGAGGCCGGCGTAGGTGCCGCCGAGGCCGGCGGCGCCGCCGACGAGTGCGGCAGCGACGATGAGGCCGGCGACCTTGCCCGCGTTCGACTTCTTGCGCGGAGCGGTGTCGGTGGCGCCGTGCAGCGGCAGGGTGGGCTGGGTCTGCTGCGACGGGATTCCGAAGCTCTGGCCGGCCGGCTGGCCCGCGTAGCCCTCACGGGAAGGCACGCCGTAGGCCGGCTGCTGGGGGGCACCGCCGTAGGGGCCCTGCGGGTGGGGCGGCTGCGGCGGGCGCTGTCCCGACCATGCGGGAACGACGGGCGCCGCCGGCGTGTGGGCCGACGCCGGAGTCGTCGGAACCGGCGGTACGGCGGGCGCGGGGGTGCCTGCCGACGCGGGCGTCGCGCCGGTCTGCGGCGCCGGCGTCGCGTCGGAGGAAGTGTGCGGCGCGGGCGTCGCGGCGTTCTCGTCGGGGCGGTCGCCCTGTGTCTCACTCATGATTGCTCCTTCTGCCAAGCGACTTTCAGCTTGGGGCGAGTTGCTGTGCGTTTCATATGGTGCGGATGGGCTCTGTCTATGCGACTAGCGTGAGCAGGATGCGAGAGATTCCCGGGGCCTGGCAGCGGACCGCAGATGGGGCCGGACTCCGTGCTGCGGACGGCACGATCGGTACCACCATCTTCGCCGAGATGAGCGGGCTCGCGGCCCGGACGGGTGCCATCAACCTCGGACAGGGCTTTCCCGACGAAGACGGACCGGCGGAAGTGCTGGATGCGGCGATGCGGGCGATCGCCGACGGAGTGAACCAGTACGCCCCGGGGCGCGGGTTTCCCGATCTGCTCACGGCGGTCGCCGAACACCAGCAACGCTTCTACGGTCTGCACCTCGACCCCGAGCGCGACATCATCGCCACCGCCGGCGCGACCGAGGCACTGGCGGCCACGCTCCTCGCTCTCCTGGACGGACCGGACGACGAGGTCGTCGTCTTCGAGCCCTACTACGACGCCTATGCGGCAGCGGTCGCTCTCGCCGGCGCCCGGCTGGTGCCGGTGCCGCTGCGGTGGCCCGACTTCCAGCCCGATCTCGACCGGCTGGCTGCCGCCGTGAGCGACCGAACGCGCGTCATCCTCGTCAACGACCCCCACAACCCCACCGGGGCCGTCTTCACCCCGGACGTGCGCCGACGTATCGTCGAGCTGGCCGAGAGGCACGACGCGATCATCGTCACCGACGAGGTGTACGAGCACCTCGTCTTCGATGCGCCGCACGTGCCCATCGCCACCCTCCCCGGCGCAGAGGAACGCACGGTCTCCATCTCCTCCGCGGGCAAGACGTTCTCCGTCACCGGGTGGAAGATCGGCTGGATCTCGGGCCCGGCGCCGCTGGTCTCCGCCATCCTCACCGTGAAGCAGTACCTGACCTACGTGAACGGCAGCCCGTTCCAGCCGGCAGTGGCCACCGGGCTCCGGCTGCCCGACGCCTTCTTCGAGGGCATCGCGACGGCGCTCCGCGAGAAGCGCGACATCCTCGGCCGCGGATTGACCGCCGCGGGTTTCGACGTCTCGGCACCCCGCGGCACGTACTTCACGGTGGCCGACGCCGCGCCCCTCGGGGCGACGGATGCGGCGGACTTCTGTCGTGCCCTTCCGGAGAGCGCGGGCGTCGTGGGCATCCCGCTCACGGCCTTCGCGAGCCCCGAGAATCGGGCGGACTACGCCACGCTCGTGCGCTTCGCCGCCTGCAAACGCGCCGATGTGCTCGACGAAGCATCCCGTCGGCTGTCGCTCCTCGGCGTCTGATCAGCCGGCGACGACGCGGAAGCGCCGGAGCTCCAGCGCCGGGTTCACTCGTCGCACCCGGGCGACCGCGTCGAGGTCGAGGTGCGCGACGGCGACATCGGTCGTCGTGCCGACTGCGGCGATCGCGACGCCCTGAGGATCCACGACGAGGGAGTGCCCCACCCCGAGGGGCGGCGGGTGGTCGGATGCCGCGACGAAGACCGTGTTCTCGATTGCGCGCGCCTGCACCAACGTGCGCCAGTGGTGCTCCTTGAGCGGCCCCCGCACCCACTCGGCAGCGACGAGCACGACATCCACGCCCTCGTCGACGATCGTGCGGGCGACCTCCGGGAACCGCAGGTCGTAGCAGGTCATCAGTCCGAAGTGCAGTCCGTCGACCTCGAAGGTTTGAGGCGTCTCGATCTCGCCGGGCTCGACCCAGTCCGACTCGCGCTGTCCGAACGCGTCGTAGAGGTGGAGCTTGCGGTAGACCGCGAGCGGACCGTCGGGCCCCACCGCGACGACGGTGTTGCGCACACGTCGACCGTCCATGCTCTTCTCGAGGAGGCCCGCGGTCACCACGACGCCCGTAGCGGAGGCGAGTCGGGTGAGAGCGGCGACGAACGGCCCGTCGAGCTCCTCGGCATTCGCCGCGAGGGTCTCGTCGAAAGGATCCACGAAGTAGCTGGAGTACTCGGGGAACAGCACGACCCGCGCACCGCGCGACGCGGCACGCTCGGTCAACTCGACGATGACCGCGAGGTTCGCCTCCCTCGAGGCCGACGGCGCGAACTGCGCCACCGCGACACCCACCGATCGGTGGCTCATTGCGTGTTCCTCCCCCACCGACGAATCGCCGTCGGCACTATGACCCACAGTACGAGGATCACCGCGCCGAGCGCGATCCCCGCCACCCACGCCGCACCGTCACCGATGATCACGTCGAAGACGAACGCGACGACGCCTGCGAGGAGCAGGCTCACCGCGGCGAGCGCGGCGATGAGCGCGACATGGCCGAAGTACACGACCTCGGGCTTGACGCGCCGACGGAAGACGATCCGGTGGAGGGCGACGGGTGCGAGCGCGATGACGGCGCTGAGGGCGGCGAGCGACACCAGCACCAGGTACATGCCGCGCTGACCGGCGCCGAGATCGGCGAACACCGGCTGGAAAGCGAGGGCGAGAAGGAACCCGGTCAGGATCTGCGTGCCCGTCTGGAGCACGCGGAGCTCCTGCAGCACCTCGATCCACCGGCGATCCGCACGCTCTTCGACGGTTTCATCGCGGCCTTCGTCACTGTCGGGAAGCGCGGAATCACGGCGATCGGTCACCCGTCGATCCTGTCGTGTCGCCCCTCTCGGAGCAACGCCCCGCCACCTCGATGTGCACCCGGTCGAATCCCGTGCTAGGCTAACTTCTTGTGCCGCGGGGTGGAGCAGTTCGGTAGCTCGCTGGGCTCATAACCCAGAGGTCGCAGGTTCAAATCCTGTCCCCGCAACAAAGAAGAACAGATCAGAAGCCGCTTCCGGAGAAATCCGGAAGCGGCTTCTGGCATTTCGCGGTCGTGTTTCTCCGCCCGTTCGGGGCGCCCTTCTTCCTTCGGGGCCCGTAATCCCGCGCCCCGATGCGAGGAACGCGCCCCGAACCGGGGCACCTCGTGGATGGCACCCTCGGCGCTGCTACGCTGACCCCGGCCGGACGTCGGCACATGTGCCCGGGGGGAACCGCATGAAGAAGATCCGTGGTGCCGCTTCGCCTGCGGCAGCCGTCACCGCAGCGGTTCTTGCGCTGACGATGGTCATCGCCGCACCGGCGGTGGCGCAGCCCGCCACCCCGATCCCCGTCGAGGACATTCCCGGCCTCCCCGTGGGAGGCGTCCCCGAGCAGCAGTCCACGGTGCCCGAGGGCGAGTTCACTCCCCCGGGTCCGCTGAATCCGACGCCCGCACCGGTTTACACCGGCGTGCCTGCGCCGCCGACCGTGTACGACCGCTACCCCGGCGGCCTACCGCTGGACACGCGGACACCGCAGTCCGTCATCGACGCTCGCGCCGAGCGATCGCGCACATGGCAGACCCTGACGGCGATCTCGCAGGCTCCGGGCAGCGCCTCCCCCATCGACCGAGCCACGCCCGTCGGCGGCTCGGCGGTACCCACCGAGGTGGTCGCGGCTCCGTTGCGCGCCCCCCGAGTGGTGGCGTGGAACCTTCGCGTCCTCCTGCACGACAAGACGCGGATGCTGCCTCGAGGGCACATCGCGTATTTCTGACCGGCCGACGGTCAGCTCGGGTCGACGGCCTCTCCCAGCTCGCCCATGAAACGCGCGATCACCTCGAGCTCGCCATCGGAGTAGCGGGCTGTGACCTCTCGCATCGCTCCGAGGTGGGCACCGAAGTGCCGGGAGAACTCGCGCCGCGAAGCCTCGGTGAGGGCCACGATCCGCGCGCGGCGGTCATGCGGGTGCGGCCGTCGCTCGACGTGCCCCAGCGCGGCGAGACGGTCGAGGAGCTTGGTCGTCGACGCGGTCGAGATACGCAGATGACGCGCCAGATCATGAGGGCTGACCGACTGACCCCGTTGTTCACGGACGATCAACATGCGCAGCGCCGCGAGGTCGCTCGCGTTCATGTCCATGTCGTCCTTCATCCCTCCGTGCATCCGATCGAGTGCGTCGCTCAGAGCGCGCACGGCGACGAGCGCTGCGCGCACGCTCTCATCGGTCGGCGTACGCTCGGAGACCCGGTCGGTCACTGTGGACACTCTCCTCGTACCGCTTGTATGCTCGAATGAAGTCGCTAGCTAATCTAGCAAAATGGAGGCACGGTGAGCGAGACCGAGTACGTCGTGCTGGTCGACGACGACGGCCACCCGATCGGAACAGCGCCGAAGAGCTCTGTGCACGGGACCGACACCGCTCTCCACCTCGCCTTCTCCTGCCACATCGTCAACAGCGTCGGGCAGGTCCTCGTCTCGCGCCGCGCTCTCGGCAAGAAGACCTGGCCGGGGGTCTGGACGAACTCGTTCTGCGGCCACCCTCAGCCCGACGAGGCGATCGTCGACGCGGTGCATCGACGCGCGGCGTTCGAGCTGGGGATGACCATCGACGACGTCGAGCTCGCCCTACCCGATTTCCGGTACCGCGCCATCGACGCCTCCGGAATCGTCGAATACGAGATCTGCCCGGTCTACACCGCGTTCACCACGGTGGATCCGCAACCCCACCCCGACGAGGTCGTCGACACCCGCTGGGTCGACCCCCTCGATCTCGCTTCATCGATCATCGCCACGCCGTGGGCCTTCAGCCCGTGGCTCGTCCTCCAGGCCGAGCAACTCCCTCTCCTCGCCCACCAGATAGATAGCCTCCGAGCCCCGTGATCACCCTGCCCCACGCTCCCCTCGCCCGAGCCGGCATCGACGCCGCCATCGATGCGAGCCTTCGGCGACTGCGCGAACGTGCCGCAGCCGTCGATCCTGTCGTCGATGCGCTGGCCGCATCGATCGAACGCGCCACCAGCGGAGGAAAGCGCTTCCGGCCTGCGCTCGTCGTGGCCGCGTTCGAGACCCTCGGCGGCAGCGCCGACGAGACCCCCGCCCTCTTCCCCGTCGCTGCCGCGTTCGAGCTGCTGCACACGGCGTTCGTGGTTCACGATGACGTGATCGACCACGACACCCACCGTCGGGGTGCGCTGAACATCGCGGGCGAGTTCCGCGCGCGGGGTACCACTCGAGGAGCGGATGCTGCGGGCGCGGCTCTCCTCGGTGACGCCGCCGGAATCCTCGCCGGCGACCTGCTGCTGCACGAGGCGACGCGCACGGTCGCTCTCGCCGATCTCGACGCGACCACGCGTGGCGACCTGTTCGAGCTGATGGACGAGGCCGTGCTGGTCTCCACCGCCGGCGAACTGGCCGATGTGGAGAACTCCGTCACGCAGGGCGACCTGCTCGATGCCGACGAGATCCTTCTCGCGACGGCGAACAAAACCGCGGTGTACTCGTTCTCCGCCCCGCTCGAGGCCGGCGCGGTGCTGGCCGGCGCGCCGACCGAGTCCCGCAGGGCGCTGCGTCGCTTCGGCGAGAAACTCGGTCTCGGCTACCAGCTGGTCGACGACCTGATCGGAGCGTTCGGGTCGGCCGCGGTCGCGGGGCGGCGCGAGGGCGGCGACCTGCACGAGGCCAAGCAGACGCCGTTGATCGCACTCGCGCGCCAGAGCGAGCACTGGCCGGAGGTCGCCGACGCCCTCTCGGAGGCGCACACCGGTCCGGTCGCTATCCGCGCGGCCCAGCGGGCACTGGCGGCGTCCGGCGCACGCGCGCGGATGGAGTCACTCGTCGTCGAGACCCTCGACTCGGCACGTGGCGCGGTCGATGCATCCCTTCTCCCCGACTCGACGCGGGCGATGCTGTTCGAGCTCGCCGACGCCGTACAGGATCGCATCCCGTGAGCCACGCCCCGACCGGCCTGGCCTTGTACGACCGTACGGCCGACGACGCAGCCGCGGCGGTCATCTCCCGGTACTCGACATCGTTCGCGCTCGCCTGCCGCCTGCTCGGTCCGCGCGTGCGTCCTCACGTGCGCAACATCTACGCGCTCGTACGCGTCGCCGACGAGATCGTCGACGGACCCGCCGGCGATGCCGGGCTCAGCCGCGACGAGCAGCGCAGCGTGCTCGACGCCCTCGAGCGCGACACCCTCGCAGCGATCGCATCGGGTTTCAGCGCCAACCTCGTCGTCCACGCCTTCGCGCGGTCGGCCCGTGCGGGCGAGATCACCGCCGACCTCGTCGAGCCGTTCTTCTCCTCGATGCGCACCGATCTCGACGTCGTCGAACACGACGAGGCCTCGCACGCCGCCTACGTGTTCGGGTCGGCCGAGGTCGTGGGGCTCATGTGCCTCCAGGTCTTCGTGAATGCCGATGCGACGCCGAAGGGGAGGCCCGACGAGCAGCTCGTCGACGGCGCCCGGCGCCTCGGCCGCGCCTTCCAGGACGTGAACTTCCTCCGCGACCTCGACGACGACGCCGGACGCCTCGGTCGCGACTACCTCAACGGCGCGGCCGACGCGGTCCGACGGGTGCACGTGCTCGACGGGATCGACGCCGACCTGGCTGCCGCCGCTGCGGTCATCCCCCGACTGCCGGCAGACGTGCGCGGAGCGGTCTGGACGGCGCACCACTTGTTCGCCGAACTGTCGCGCAGGTTGCGCGCGACCACACCCGGGGCACCGCGCGTGCGTGTGCCCGACGCCGCGAAGGCGACCATCGCCCTGCGCGCCATGATGAAAGCTCGAGAGGCCTCCCGATGACCCGCAAGACCGTGATCGTGGGCGGCGGTATCGCCGGATTGGCGACCGCCGCGCTTCTCGCCGAGGAGGGTGACGACGTCGTACTCCTCGAGGCGCGCTCCGAACTCGGCGGTCGTGCCGGATCGTGGTCGAGCGACGGCTTCCGATTCGACACCGGTCCTAGCTGGTACCTGATGCCTGAGGTGTTCGACCACTTCTTCCACCTGCTCGGCACCTCGGCCGAAAAGGAACTCGACCTGGTGCGGCTCGACCCGGCCTACCGCATCTACAGCGGCGACGACGCCCCCGTCGACGTGGTCTCCGGGCGCGAAGCGTCGACCACGCTGTTCGAATCGATCGAGCCCGGCGCCGGCGGCAAACTCGACGCCTACCTCGACTCGGCGGCCGATGCGTACGAGCTGGCCGTCTCGCGCTTTCTCTACGACCCCTACACGACGACGGAGGGGCTGCGCGACCCCGCGCTCCTGAAGCGACTGCCGACGTTGCTGCCGCTGCTCGCTCGCACCCTCTCGTCCCACATCGAGAAGCGCTTCACCGACCGTCGCCTCCGGCAGATCCTCGGGTACCCCGCGGTGTTCCTCGGCGGCTCGCCCTACGCCGTCCCGAGCCTGTACCACCTCATGAGTCACCTCGACCTCGACGACGGCGTGCTCTACCCGCGCGGCGGATTCGTCGAGGTCATCGCCGCGATCGAGCGCCTCGCACGCGCCCGCGGCGTGCGCGTCGAGACAAAGGCGGAGGTGTCGCGCATCGTCACCGAAGGCGGCGAGGTCACCGGCGTCGAGCTCGAGGACGGCCGGTTCATCGCCGCCGACCACGTCGTGTCGACCGCCGACCTGCATCACACCGAGACCAAGCTCCTCGCCGAAAAAGAACGCACCTACCCCGAGAAGTGGTGGGACAAGCGCATCCCCAGCTTCGGCGCCCTCCTCGTGCTCCTGGGCGTGCGGGGCGAGCTCCCCCAGCTCGCACACCACACCCTGGTGTTCACCGAGGACTGGCGATCGAACTTCGAGGCCATCTTCGGCACAGACACCCGCATCCCCGACCCGGCCTCACTCTACGTCTGCCGTCCCAGTGCCACGGACACCGGCGTCGCCCCCGAGGGCTTCGAGAACCTCTTCGTGCTCGTGCCGGTGCCCTCCGATCCCTCGCTGGGGCACGGCGGGGTCGACGGCGACGGCGATGCCCTCATCGAGGCGGCCGCAGACCAGGTGATCGCCCAGATCGCCGAGACCTGCGGCATCCCCGACCTCGCCGAGCGCATCGTCGTGCGGCGCACCATCTCGCCCGGCGATTTTGAAACCGACCTGCACACCTGGCGCGGCAACGCCCTCGGCCTCGCGCACACCCTGAACCAGAGCGCCATGTTCCGCCCGAAGAACGCCTCCCGCCGCGTGGCCGGCCTGTCGTACGCCGGCGGATCGGCGCTCCCCGGGATCGGCCTGCCGATGTGCCTCATCTCGGCCGAGCTCGTCGTGAAGCGCCTGCGCGGCGACTCCTCACCCGGACCTCTGCCCGAACCCGCACGCTCGGCGGTGTGATCGCGTGCCAGGGCTGTACCTCCTCGCGATCCTGCTCTCGTTCGGCGGCATCGCCGCGATCGACGTGCGGTCGCGGCTCGTCATCCGCGATGCGCCGGCGCGCACCGCGATCACGGTCGTCGTCGGCACGGTCTTCTTCGTCGTGTGGGATCTCGTGGGCATTGCCACGGGCGTGTTCGTCAAGGGAGACAGTCCGCTGCTGATCGGTGTCGAGCTGGCTCCGCACCTGCCGATCGAGGAGCCCGTCTTCCTCGCCTTCCTCTGCTATCTCGCTCTGGTCACCTGGGCGGCGGCCGAACGGATGCTGCGCCGCCGTCGCGCGCGGACGGAGCACTCGTGACGTACCCGCTGCTGATCCTGCCGTTCGTCGTGCTCACGGTCGTCGTCACGACGGTGAGCGCGGTCCGTCCGGGATTCGGCCGCCGGATCGCCGCATCCGCTCTCGGCGCGGTGGTCCTCGTCGTGTTGACAGCGATCTTCGACAACGTCATGATCGCCCTCGACCTGTTCACCTATCCACCTGAGCACCTGAGCGGGCTCCGCATCGGACTCGCCCCGCTGGAGGACTTCTCCTACCCCGTGTGCGCGGCCTTTCTGATCCCCGCCGTCTTCGCACTCCTCACCCGCCGGAAGGACCCCGCGTGACCTCCCCCGCCCTCACCCCCGCGCGGGTGGTGCGCGAGCTCTTCGTCTCGTCGCGCCCGGTCAGCTGGATCAACACCGCCTACCCGTTCGCCGCGGCGTACCTTCTCGTCGTGCGCGAGATCGACCTCACGCTCGTCATCGGCACGATCTTCTTCCTCGTGCCGTACAACCTCGCCATGTACGGCGTCAACGACGTCTTCGACTACGAGTCGGATCTGCGCAACCCTCGCAAGGGCGGCGCCCACGGAGCGGTGCTCGACCGCCGGATGCACCGCATCACCCTGTGGGCGGCGGCGCTGTCGTGCCTGCCGTTCGTGGTGTACCTCGTCGTCGTCGGATCCGCGCTGTCGTGGCTCGTGCTCGCCGCGAGCCTCTTCTTCGTCGTCTTCTACTCGGCACCGCCCCTGCGGCTCAAAGAGCGGCCGTTCGCCGACTCGGTGACCAGCAGCATCCACTTCTTCTCCCCCGCCGTCTACGGCCTCGTGCTCGCGGGCGCGACGTGGACCTGGCAACTCGCGGCCATCATCGTCGCCTTCGCTCTGTGGGGAATCGCCTCCCACGCGTTCGGTGCCGTGCAAGACGTGGTCGCCGACCGCGCCGCCGACATCTCCTCGATCGCGACGGCTCGCGGGGCGCGCTGGACCGTGCGCTTCGCGATCGGGTGCTACGCGGCATCCGGCCTCGTCATGCTCGCCTCGGCGTGGCCCGGTCCTCTCGCAGCACTCCTCGTCGTGCCCTACCTCGCGGTCGTCTGGCCGTTCCGTGGCGTCACCGACGACACCGCGGAGACGGCCACGCGCGGCTGGCGGCGCTTCCTCTGGGTGAACCAGCTCGCCGGCTTCGGTGCGACGCTGCTGCTCATCTGGTGGGCCCTCCTCTCGGCCTGACCCCGCGCCCCTCGCCCCGGCCCCGCGCCCACGTTGACCGCGAGACCGCTTCCTCGCGCCGAGACCCCGACATGATGCCCGGGTCTCGGCGCGGAGAACGGGTCTCGCGGTCATCGGGCGCGTAGAAAGGCCCCGCCCCCGAACGCATCGGGGGCGGGGCCTTCTCGCGAATCAGCCCTGGTCGCCGAGTTCGATCAGGCGCTCGACGGCAGCCGTCAGCCGCTCGTCGGCCTCGCCGAACGCGGCGAGATCGCCGGCGCGCAACGCGGTGTCACGGTCGAGCATGGCCTGCTGGGCCTGCTGCAGCGCCGCCTGGTAGTCGGACGACGGGGTCGAAGGCGTCGTCGGCTCGGGCGACGAGGTCTCGCCCGGGCTCGGCGTGGGCGATGGCGTGGCCCCGCCGTCGGGCGTGGTCGGCGTCACCTCTTCGTCGCCGGTGTCGGCACCGGAGTCACCGCCGAAGAGCACGTCGAGCGCTTCGCTCAGGGTGTCTTCGAACGCGATCTGGTCACCGAACGCCACCAGCACGCGTCGCAGCTGCGGCAGCTGCGTGCCCGCCGACGACTGCACGAACACGGGCTGCACGTAGAGCAGACCCCCACCGACGGGGAGTGTCAGCAGGTTTCCGCTGAGCACCTCCGACTGCCCCTGCGACAGGATGTTGATCTGCGACGAGACCGCCGTGTCGGAGTTGAACGTGTTCTGCACCTGACCGGGGCCGGGAACGGTGGTCGCCGAGTCGATCTCCAGCAGGCGCAGCTTGCCGTAGTCGGCCGACTTCACGCCGGCCTGGTCACC
Organism: Microbacterium sp. Gd 4-13; assembly: GCF_003095395.1. Lineage (GTDB taxonomy): Bacteria > Actinomycetota > Actinomycetes > Actinomycetales > Microbacteriaceae > Microbacterium. Next base: position 415,892 of record NZ_QEIJ01000001.1, on the reverse strand, counting down.
GGCGTTGGCGTCGACGGCGAGATAACCCGTCAGCACGTTGCGCGCGTTGCCCTGCGAGGCGGGGATGAAGCTCGAGAACATCGAGAACGTCGGTTCCTCCTGGCCGGGCATTTGCATCGTCAGGTAGTACGGGGGCTGGAACCGCGTCTCGTTCTGCGGGTCGTCGGGCGTCGCCCAACGGTTGTCCTGCTGGTAGAACGAGCCGGCGTCGTCGACGTGGTAGATGCCGAGCTTCTCGCGCTGCACCTTGAACAGATCCGTCGGGTAGCGCACGTGGCTGATCAGGTCTGCCGACATCTCCGAGATGGGCTGAACCGTGGTGGGGTACACCTTCTGCCATGCCTGCAGGAGCGGGTCTTCGTCGTCCCAGGCGTACAGGGTCACCGAGCCGTCGTAGGCGTCGACGGTGGCCTTGACCGAGTTGCGGATGTAGTTGATGTTGTCGAGTGCGAAGCGCGGCTGCGTGTTGTTCGTGTCGGCGATCGCCTGCGACAGGCTGACGCTGCTCGAGTAGGGGTAGCTCGCGCTGGTCGTGTAGGCGTCGACGACCCACTTGATGCGACCGTCGACCACCGTGGGGTACGGGTCGCTGTCGAGGGTCAGGTAGGGCGCGACCTTGCTGATGCGCTGGAGCGGGTCACGGTCGTACAGGATCTGCGAATCGGCGTTCACCGAGTCGGAGAAGAGGATCTGCTCCGACTGGAACTTCAAGGCGTAGATGAGACGGCTGAAGACGTTGCCGACGCTCGGGCCGCCGTTTCCGTCGAACGTCGTCCGCGTGACGTTTCCGCTCTCGGCGCCGATGGGGTAATCGAGCTCGACGGGCTCGGTGTCGGCCGGAGCGCCGACGATCGAGTACTCGGGCGACTGCTCGCCGAAGTAGACGCGAGGCTGGAAGTCCTCCTGGTCGCTGAGGAACCCGGTGGCAGGGATGCCCTGCTCGAGGAAGACGGGGTCTCCGTCGGTCGTGCGCTCGTTGCCGGCGAGGGCGACCATTCCGTAGCCGTGCGTGTAGACGGTGGTCGTGTTCTGCCACGAGGCCGCTTCGCCGAGCTGCGTCATGTCGAGCTCGCGGACGCCGACGACGGTGTCCTGCATCTGACCGTTGATCTCGTACCGGTCGACGTCGAGCACGCCGGGGAACTGGTAATAGGCGCGGTACTGCTCGAGCTGACGGACGGTCGGCCCGATGATCGCGGGGTCCATGATGCGGATCTGCGCGGTGGTCGCCGCGTCTTCGCGCAGCTGCCCGGCCTCGGCGGTCGTCTCGGTCTGGAAGTTCTGCTTCTCGAGACCGTCGATGCCGTAGGCCTGCTTGGTCATGTCGATGTTGCGCTGGTAGAACTGGCTCTCCAGCGCGAGCTGGTTGGGGCGCACCTGCACGGTGTTGATGACCCACGGCACCGCGACGCCGATGACGAGGCCCGAGACGACGAGCAGCGCGGTGGCGATCAGCGGGAACCGCCAGCGACCGATCACGGCGGTGACGAAGAACAGCACGGCCACGAGCACCGCGATGATCGCCAGGATCGTCTGACCGGGGATGACGATCTGGGTTCCGACGTAGCCGGGGCCCGTGATGCGGTCGTTCGCCTCGATGAGGCTGCGGTAGCGGTCGAGCCACAGGCTCGCCGCCTGCGTGAGGAGGTAGAGACCCGCGAGCACCGCGAGCTGAATGCGCGCCGCCTTCGAGATCCGCAGCTCGCGCTGCCCGACTCGCACCGAGCCGTACAGGTAGGCAACGACCGCCGTGACGAGCAGGCAGATGAGGATGACCGCCGAGGCGAAGCCGAGCGCCGCACCGTAGAAGGGCATGGCGAAGAGGTAGAAGCCCGTGTCGAGACCGAACTGCGGGTCGGTGACGGTCGTGGCGACGCCGTTGAACCACAGCCAGGTCACCTCCCACTGCGACGAGGCCGCGAAGCCCGCGAAGAAGCCGAAGAAGACCGGGATCCCCCACATCGCCAGGCGACGCAGCGGCTCGACGACCTCCTGGTAGCGGTCGAGCTGCGAGCTGAGGCGCGCGTAGACCGGTCGCAGCCGGTAGGCGAGCTGGATCGCGACCCACACCGGAACGGCCATCGCGAGGAAGCCGACGACGAACATCACGACCCGGCCGAGCCACTGGGTGGTGAGCACGCCGAGGAACCCGAGCTGGTCGAACCACAGCCAGTCGGCGTAGAGGTTCGCGAAGAGGAAGAACCCCACCACCAGAGCGGCGATGACCGCCAGCGAGATGGTGATGATTCGGCGGGAACGATTCGGCGTGGCCTGGTTCGGCGTCGAGGTCGTGGTCACGTTCCCAGTCTAGGCGCGTGGTTCTGGGGGAATGCCGTGACCCCTCAGGTCAGACGGTCAGGATGCTTCGCACGTCGCGAGAGCGTCGAGATCGCCGCCGTCGCGGATCGCATCGAGCACCGCGAGGGAGTCGTCGAGCTCGGCGACGGAGAACACCCGGAGACCGTCGGGCACGTGGCCGACGACCTCGTTGCAGTTGGTCGCCGGTGCGAGGAAGTACTGGGCCCCGGCATTCTTGGCGCCGTACAGCTTCTGTCGGATGCCCCCGATGGGGCCCACGACGCCTTTCGCGTCGATGGTGCCCGTACCGGCGACCTGCTGCCCGCCGTTGAGTTCGCCGGGAGTGAGCACGTCGATGATCCCCAGCGCGAACATCATGCCCGCGCTCGGGCCGCCGACGTTGTTCAGCTGGAGGTCGACGTCGATCGGGAAGTCGAAGTCGGTCATCAGCTGGATGCCGACGATCCAGCGCTGCTCGCCGTTGACGTCCTCCTGGCGCGGGGTGATCTCCACCGCCTGCTCCTGGCCCGAGCGCTCGATCGTCATCTCGACGGGGTCTCCGCCCCCGGCGGCGATGCGATCCGACACGTCGGTCAGCTGCGACGCCGGTTCGCCGTCGACCGTGAGGATGAGGTCGCCGTTCTCGAGCAGGCCGTCCGCCGCCGAGCCGGGCGAGACCGAGTACACCGACGGGTGGGTCTCCACGTCGTAGCCGAGCTCGTTCAGTGCGGCGGCGGTGGCCTCCTTCTGCGAGTCGACCATCAGCCGCACGCTGTCCTGGTTGCGCTGCTCGGTGGTCTGGCCCGCGGGGAAGATGCTGTCGATGGGAACCACGGCGCGAGACGGATCGAACCACGCGGCGGCGAGTTCGTACCAGGAGGGGGTGCGCTCCCGGTTTCCGACCACCTGCACGGTGAGGAGGTCGAGCGAGCCGGCCGTCGGGTAGGTCTCGGCATCCTCGATCGAGATCAGCGGCACGTCCTCGCCATCGGCGTTCTGCGCGGTGCCGAGCGTGTTGTAGACCGGCCCCTTCTGTTGGATCACGTAGGCGGTGGGCAGGAAGCTGATCACCAGCAACACGATGAGCGCCACGCACACCGCCCACGCCCCCGCGGTCGTCCGCCGCCCCCACCGCTGACGCGGGGCAGGCTCGACCGTCGTGTTCTCGTCGAACAGCGTCACAGGGACCTACCTTGCCTGGTCGTTCGCGACCGGCGTACAGGGCGATGGCCGTGCCGGGGAGTGCGATGAATCCGTGCGACTAGCGTAGATCGCACGCACATCCCCCGGCTGAAAGGCGGCTGAAGTGGCAGACGACGACCGGAACCCCGAAGAGGAGTTCCAGGAGCTCTTGCGGCGGCTGCTCTCGGGAGACACCGGAGCTATCGACCCCGAGCAGCTCTCCCGCCTCTCGGGCATGCAGATCGACCCCGCGATGATGCAGCAGATGATGCAGCAGCTCCAGGGGGCGTTCGCCGGCTCCGACGACGGCATCTCGTGGGACCTCGCCAAGCGCCAGGCCCTGCACATCGCGAATCAGAGCGACCTCGGCGTCACGACGGGTGAGCGACGCGACCTCGATCAGGCCTTCTCGCTGGCCGCGCTGTGGCTCGGTGAAGCGACGACGATCGCCGACCTGCCCACCCCTGGCCGCACCATCACGCGTGGCGCCTGGGTCGAGGCGACGCTGCCGGTCTGGCAGGAGCTCGCCGAGCCGGTGGCCACCAGCATCGCCGACGCCCTCACCGCCGCGCTCAGCGAGCAGGCGCCCGACGACATGCAGAGCATGATCGCCGACGCCGGCCGTCTGATGCGCGCCGTCGGCGGATCGCTGTTCGCGACGCAGCTGGGCCAGGTGGTCGGACGCCTCGCGACCGAGGTCGTCAGCGGCGGCGACGTCGGAATCCCGGTCATGCCGGCCGGTGACGCGGCGATCCTGCCGCAGAACTTCGCCGACTTCGGACGGGATCTCGAGATCCCCGACGACCAGCTCGCGCTGTACCTCGCCACCCGAGAGCTCGCCCACGCGCGGCTCTTCCGCCACGCGAAATGGCTGCGCCTGCACGTCATCGCGCAGGTGCGCGACTTCGCACACGGCATCCACGTCGACACCGGCGCCCTGGAAGACCTCGCGTCGCGCTTCGACCCGTCCGAGCCCGACGAGCTGCGTCGCGCGCTCGAGACGGGAGCGCTCCTCCCCGAGCGCTCCGAGGCCCAGACGGCGGCTCTCGTGCGACTCGAGAACCTCCTCGCCACGATCGAGGGCTGGGTCGACGTCGTCACCGACGATGCCACCTCCCGGCTCCCGTCCGCGGGCAGGATCGCCGAGGCCGTGCGTCGTCGCCGCGCCGTCGGCGGACCCGCCGAGGAGGCGCTCAAGTCGCTCGTCGGACTCGAGCTGCGCCCGCGCCGCATGCGCGAGGCCGCAGCGATGTGGCGGGCGGTGACGGATGCTGCGGGCGTGGCCGGACGCGACGCGCTCTGGGACTACCCCGACCTCATGCCCACCGCCGAAGACATCGACGATCCCGCCGCGCTCGTCGCCCGGCTGCAGGCCACCGCTCGGGGCGAGCTGCCCGCACAGGACGCGATGGACGACGCGCTCGCTCAACTGCTCGCCGAGGAGAACGATCGCACCGACGACGCCGCCACGTCATCGGGCGACGACGGCGGCCCGAGCGGCGACCACCCCGAAGACCCGCGACCCGTCTGAGACGGTCGGTCCCGCGCTCTCCTCCCCAGCCTGAGCCCCCGGCGTTCGCGGGCCGAAGCCTGTGGACAGCGCGGGGGCGCGGGGCGGCGGGCGCGGGACAATCGGGCCATGCTCCGCATCGATCCGGCCCACCCCCCGCTCTGGCGGAGCGCGACGTGCCTGCAGTTCGGCGTCGATGACGCGGCGAGGCTCGACGAGCCCGAGCCGTGGGAGGAGCTCCTCGTCGACCAGCTCACGCGGGGTGCGTCGCCCTCCGGGGTTCACGCGTTCCTGCGCTCTCACAACGTCGACGAGCAACGCGCCGACGCATTCTTCGCCGAGCTGCAGCCCGTGCTGCGTGACGACCCGCCGCCCGTCCCGGTTGTCGTACAGGCGAGCGACGACGTGCCGTCCAACGACGTCGACCGGGTCGTGGCCGCGATGCGGCGCGCCGGGGCCGCCGCCGAGCATCGCCCCTGGGCGGGCACGGCCACTGCCGCGCCGCCCCCTCGGACGACCGTCGTGCTGCTGGCCACGCACCTCGTCGAGCCGCGCCGGGCGTCAGCCCTGATGCGCGACGACGTGCGCCATCTGCCGCTCGTGCTCGACGGGGCCGGCGCTCTCGTCGGCCCCGTCATCGAACCCGGCCGAACCGCCTGTCTCGCCTGCGGCGACGCTCATGCGCGCGACGCCGACGCCGCCTGGCCGCTGGTCGCCTCGCAGTTGGTCGCCCGGCATTCCCCCGTCGCCGGGTCCGTGCTCGCCTCGGAGGCCGCGCGCGTCGCCCTGCACCTGATCACTGAGCCCGACCCCGGCCCCGTGCGCTCGTCGGTGCGCCTGCGCGTCGACTCCCCCCACCGGCGGTGGCGGCAGCATCCGCCGCACGCAGCGTGCGGTTGCCGATCTCTTGAAGGAATCTCGACGGCGATCGCTCGGATCGCCCCGACGACCGCGACCAGCTCACCGACAGAGTTCGCGCGGCCCGCGTGATGCCGACGTAGGCCAGCCGGCGCTCTTCGTCGACCGCCTCGAACGTGCTCGCGTACGAGATCGGCAGGAACCCCTCGCTCATGCCGACGAGGTGCACGTGGTCCCACTCGAGGCCCTTGGCCGCGTGCAGCGTGGACAGCGTGACCGTGCGCGTGGCCGGTTCGTGCTGGTCCTTCGCTCGGGCGAGCAACTGGTCGGTGAAGTCGCGCAGCGTCGTCCCCGCCGGGGCCTCCTCGGCGAGGCGCAGGAGAGCTGCCCGCGCCTCCCACGCGTCTCGGAGCGCCCCTCCCGCGGGCGGCGCCTCATCGGTGAGGCCGAGCGAGCGCAGCACGTCGCGAACGGTTGCGACGAACCCGGTCTCGAGCGGGGCGACCGAGGCCGCACGCAGCGCCATGACGGCCTGCCGTACCTCCGACTGGTCGAAGAAGCGCTTGCCGCCGAGCACCGTGGACGCCACGCCCGCCGATGAGAGTGCGGAGATGAGGGCGGCGGACTGGGCGTGCGCGCGGTAGAGGACGGCGATCGACGCCGGTTCGACGCCCGAGGCGATCGCGGTCGACACAGATCGTGCGACGCCCGCGGCCTCGGCCGCGTCGTCGTCGAAAGCTCGCACCACGGGGATCGGCCCGTCGGCGTCCTGGGCCGCATGCAGGTGCAGCGAGCCGGGCCGGTCGCGCATGAGCTCGTTCGCCACCGCCAGGATGGGCTCCGACGAGCGGTAGTTCGTCTCGAGCCTCACCACGCGGGCGTCCTCGTGCCGGCGAGGGAAGTCGAGCAGGAACGACGCGTCTGCTCCGGTGAAGGAGTAGATGGTCTGACTGGCGTCGCCGACCACGCAGAGGTCGTGCCTCTCCCCGACCCAGAGCTCGAGGAGGTGGTGCTGGAGGGGCGAGACGTCCTGGAACTCGTCGACCGTGAAGTGCCGATACTGCTCGCGGACCGCGGCGGCGACACGCGGTTCGGCCTCGATCATCCCCGCGCAGGCGAGGAGCACGTCTTCGAAGTCCATCTGACGACGTTCGTCCTTGAGCTTCTCGTACGCACGCTGCAGATCGACGACCCGCTCCAGACTCAAGCGTCCGATGCCGTCCGGACGCGCCGCCGCGTAGGCGTCGATCGAGCGCATGGTGACCTTGCGCCACTCGATCTGACCCGCGACGTCGCGCAGTGTCGCGGTGTCGAGGTTCATCCCGATGCCGTCGGCCGCGTGGGCGAGCATCTTGACCTTGTTGTCGATGATCGACGGCGCCGAGTCGCCCGCGAGCGTCGGCCAGAAGTAGTTGACCTGAGCGAGAGCACTCGCGTGGAACGTGCGCGCCGACACCCCCTCGACGCCGAGCGCCCGCAGGCGCCCCCGCATCTCCCCCGCCGCCTTCGCGGTGAACGTCACCGCCATGACCCGACCCGGCGAATACGCCCCGGTGTCGACGCCGTGAGCGATGCGGTGAGTGATCACGCGTGTCTTACCCGTGCCCGCGCCGGCGAGCACGCACAGCGGACCGCGGAGCACGGATGCGGCGTCCCGCTGCCGCTCGTCCAGACCATCGAGGGCGCTTGCGCTCATCGCGCCTCGGCCAGCCATTCGAGAATCAGTCGGTGGGCGATCGACGCCGGCCCCGGGAGGCGGAGCTCGCTTTCACCGGCGAGACCGGCGGCGATCTCGGCGCGGGTGAACCACCGCACGTCGAGGATCTCCTCCCCGTCGGCGTGGGCGTCGGTCGGAACCGTGGCCGTGGCGCGGAACCCCAGCATCAGCGATCGAGGGTACGGCCAGCCCTGCGAGCCGCGGTAGACCACATCTGCGACGACCACCCCGGCCTCCTCGCCCACCTCGCGGGCGACGGCCTCCTCCAGCGATTCGCCGGCCTCGGCGAACCCGGCGAAGCACGAATAGCGGTTGTCGTCCCAGAGGGCGTTCGAACCGAGGAGGAGCAGCTCCGGATCGTCGGCACGCGTGACGGCGACGATCACCGCGGGATCGGTGCGCGGGAAGTGCTGGCGACCGCAGGACGGGCACTTCCTCGACCATCCGGCGTCCCGTTCCTCGGTGCGAGCACCGCACGCGGGACAGAACGGCGAGTCGATCAGCCAGCGCGCGAGCGAGACCGCGGTCACCAGCAGCGAGGCCTCGCCGGCCGGAAGCGACCCGGCGATCGTGCGCAAGGAGCCCCACGAGACCGAGACGGGGGCGCCGGCTGCCGCATCGAAGGCGGCCAGCAGCACCGCTGATCCGTCGGACGCGCGTCCGAGGAAAGCCCACTCGGCGTCGACGGGTACGGCGTCGACGGCGAGGAGCTCGAGCCGTCCGTGGGGGGTCAGCGGAGCGGCGTCGCCGTGGACGACGAGCGCACGTGTGGCGGGGTCGGCGCGAAGGGTGTCGAGGAGTCCGGGAACGGTGCGCTCCTCGGCGCGTCGGTCGACGACGAGGTCGTTCGGATCCGCAGCGGGTGGCGTAGCTGGCGCCGTCATCGATGACCTCTTCCAAGGGCGTGGCGCGGGGGTTCGGAGGCGAGCCCGGCCTACCCTGGGCCCATGGCACGCTCCCCTCTCACTCTAGCCGCGTCGGTCACGGCCGCCCTTCCCGGGGCAGGGGTGGTGGGTGTGGGCCTGCTCACCGAGAACGGCGCGGGGCGGTTCGATTCGGCCGTCGCCCGTCTCGACGACGGCCGCGAAGTCGTGGTGCGCACCCCCGCCGACGACGATTCGGCGGGAGAGCTCGCGGCGGAATCGCGCGCCCTCCACGCCCTCACCCCCGGCGTCCGCGCCCTCCTCCCGTTCCGGGTTCCCGAGGTGCTCGGCGAAGCCGGGTCGGGAGCCGCGCGCGTTCTCGTGGTCGACCGCCTCGAGGGCTACCGGGTCGACCCGGCGCACCTGCCCCAGGGGTCCGGTTTCGCGACCGCCATCGGCAGTGCCCTCGCGGCCGTCCACACGCTCCCGCCGTCGATCGTGCGCACCGACGGCCTGCCCGTCCGCACTCCCGACCAGGTGCGCGACGACGTCTCGCGGCTCCTCGATCGCGCCGAGGCCACTCGACGCGTCCCCGACGTCCTGATCGAGCGCTGGCGACGCGCCGTGGACTCCGACGACCTGTGGCGGTTCGAGTCGGCCGTCGTCCTCGGCGGGGCGACCTCCGCATCGTTCCTGCTCTCCGAAGACGACACGGCGACGGTCACGGGCCTGCTCGACTGGGGCGGCCTGAGCGTCGGCGATCCGGCGACCGATCTGCGCTGGCTCGCATCGGCCCCGATCGCGGCCGACGACGTCTACGCGGGCTACACCGCCGACGCGTCGAGGGCGCCCGACGCGCTTCTGCGCGAGAGGGCGCGGATGTACGCCGAGCTCGAGTTCGTGAGGTGGCTGGTTCACGGTCACGACAACGGACGCCCCGAGGTCGTGACCGACGCCGTCGCCCTGCTCGAGTCGCTCGCCGACGGGGTGCGCGGCGACGAGATCGTGCCGGAGGCACGTCCGGATGTGGATGCTGCGCTGTCGTACGCGCATCTGATCCCCGAGTCCGCGCCGACCTCCGTCGACACGTCCATGCAGACCGACGCCTACGATCCGCAGATGATGTCTCTGTTCCTCGCGGCCGAGCGCGACCGGCAGACCGCGGCGTCCGCGCCCGATTTCGGCCTCGACGGACTTCGCGAGCCCGAAGAGCAGTCGACGGCGCCGATCGACATGGAGGGCTGGTCGTCGCTGCGCGAGTCGGATGCCACCGGGCGAGACCCCCAGGAGCAGCCGGCGCCCGCCGATGCGCCCGCCCGGGTCGACGACACCGTGAGCGACGACGAAGACCTCCGAGACGAGGCGCAGCGGGCGACGCGCGCAGCGTTGCGCCGATGGGGCGCCGGTGGCGACGACACCCGAGTCGGTCAGGGCACCTGAGTCCGTCCGCCGGCCGTGTCGCGGGCGCGGCGCCATCGCGTGACGAGCTCCGCTTCCTCCCAGACCCGGTCCGACCGGATGACGAGATCGTCCGCGACGTAGTACAGCGCGACGTCGATGTCGTCCAGGGGCACACCGTGCTTCTTGTGGTAGGCCAGCCGGTAGAGCGCGAGCTGCAGCATCCGCTCGTCTTTCTCGGCGGCCGAGATCGGCGCGCGGCCGGTCTTCCAGTCGACGATCTCGAGGCGTCCGCCGCGATCGGCTCGGCGGTACACGGCGTCGAGCTTGCAGATCATGACGTGCTGCTCGCCGTCGCCCGTCGACATCGCGAAGTCGATCTCGGTCTCCACTTCGAGCGGGGCGAGGTCGGCCCACTCCGACCTCTCGAAGACCTCCTTCAGACGAGCGAGGTCGGCGGCGTCCGAGGCGGATGCCTCAGACGCGTCGCCGTCGTCGTCGATCTCCCAGAGCGCGTCGTCGATCGATCCGGCCGTGCCGGCACGACCCGACCGCTGTTCGACCCACGCGTGGAAGAGCGTGCCGAGGCGCGTCTGGCGGAACGGGCGTTCGGGGAGCGGGCGGGTGACCGCTGACACGGTCCCGCGGTAGTCGGTGACGTAGTCCTTGAACCGGGAGGCGGGGATGCGGGCCGGGGGGCGCACGGGCGCTCCTCTGCGGCGCTGCTCCCACTCGGCGAGAAGGCGCGCGAGCGTGTCGTCGGGCACCGGATCGTGGTCGGCGGCGGCCCGCACGGCATCTGCCGCGGAGAGCACCGCCTCCCGCCGGGCTCCGAGCGGGTCGAGCGGCCACTGGACGATGCGTCCGCCCTTGTCGAGGTAGGGATTGTCGTCGGGCGCCGACTCCTCGATGGGTGGAGCACCGAGGGCGTCGAGCATCTCGACGAGGTATCGGCTGGGTGTGCGGGGCTCTTTCTGGCCGGCCCAGTGCGCGCCCGTGAGCAGCAGTTCCGACCGGGCCCGCGTGACCGCGACGTAGGCGAGACGTCTTTCCTCGCGCTCCTGGTGCGCGCGATCGGCCTCGCGGAGCTGCTCGATAGCGTCGGGCAGATCGGCGTCGTCGTCGTCGAACGACCAGTCCAGCCGCGGGAGCGCATCGCGATCGCCTCGCAATGGGTAGGGCAGAACCCCGAATCCGAGCCATCCGTTGACCGTGCGGGGCGCCTTGGGCAGTTCTTTGTCGACGAGACGCACCACGGCGACGGCGTCCCACTCGAGCCCCTTCGAACCGTGCACGGTGAGCAGTTGCACGACGCCCGGCTCGGGAGGCTCGGGGCGCGGCATGAGCTCGTCGGTCTCCTCCGCATGGTCGAGCCACGCGAGGAGACTGCCGACCGAGCCGCGATCGTCGGCGAGGAGGAAGGCTCGCACCTCGTCGAGGAAGGTGCGAAGGCGCGCGCTAGCGACGCGCGCGGGACCACGCGCCTCGTTGGCGGCCAGCTCGATGTCGAGACGCAGCTCGATCTCGATCAGACGCAGGAGGTCGGGGATGGGCTGGCCGACCGCGCGTCGAAGGCGCTCGAACATCTCGCCCGCGTCGCGCAGACGCCGCCGCCCCTCGGGCGTGATGTCGCGCAGAAATCCGTGATCGTCGTTGGACCGACGCACGAACTCGAGCGCGTCGATGATCGACAGCTGCTCGTCGGCGCCCGCCGAGGCGCGCACGCGCGCCGCGAGCTCGGCCGGGAGCGGGTCGAGAGCGGCGTCGCGTCGCGAGAGGGTGTCGGCGAGAGCGTGGAGGGCGGCGAGATCGGCCACGCCGATGGAGAACCGCGGGCCGGCGAGCAGACGGATCAGCGACGACCCCTGGGCGGGGTCGTGCACCACCCGCAGCGCGGAGACGACGTCGACGACCTCCGGCGTGGACAGGAGCCCTCCGAGACCGAGGATGCGGTTGGGCACGCCGGCCGCATCGAGGGCGTCGGCGAACAGCTGCATGTGCCGCTTCGTGCGGAACAGGACCGCGCCCGAGTGCGGGTGCGGGGCACCCGACGCGGTGTGGGCGGCGCGGACTGCGACGAACCACTCGGCGACCTCCCGCGCCTCGTCCTCCGCCGACGCCGCGAACACGCGCGACACGCGACCGGGCGCCGCTCCCGGGCGCGGTGCGAGCTCGTCGACGTCGGCGCCGTCCGCCGCGGAGAGCAGCGCGTTGGCGGCGGTGAGGATGGCCACGTCGTTGCGCCAACTGATCATGAGGCGGAACCGTTCGGCCTCGCCCGTCGATGAGAACGCACTCGGGAAGGCGATGAGGTTATCGGCCGATGCGCCGCGCCACCCGTAGATCGATTGATGCGGATCGCCGACCGCCATCACCGCCGTGTCCCGGAAGATCGCCGCCAGCAGCCGTGTCTGGAGCACGGACGTGTCCTGGTACTCGTCGAGCAGCACGACCCGGTACTGCGCGCGCAGTGCCTCACCGACCTCGGGGGCGCGCTCCACGATCGTCAGGGCGTCCGCCACCTGATCGGCGAAATCGAGCGTGTCGTCCGCCCGCTTGCGGCGTGCGTACTCGCGCACGAGCTCGGCGAGCACGGGAAGACCCGTCATGCTGCGCCGCGCCTTGTCGACGCGGTCCTGATCGACCTTCCTGCGGCAGGTCACGGTCGACAGTCGCGCGTCCCAGGTATCCGCGAACGCGATGAGGTCATCGAGGTCGACCCGGTTGTCGAGCACGTCGCCCGAGAGGCGATGCACGGCGTCCACGACGGTCGAGAAAGCCTCCTCCCTCTCGGCGAGCCGCTCGTCGCCCGAGGCGATGACCACGCGTCGAGCGAGCAGCCACGACCCCGACTGACTGAGAAGAGCCGAATCCGGGTCGCGTCCGATCCGCGCCCCGTGCTCGCGCACGAGGGCATCGGCGAACGCGTTGTAGGTGGCGACGCGCGGACGGAACGCGAGCTCTTCCCCGTCGAGGGAGCGGATGCTGCGCGCGGGGACCAGGGCGTCGGCGAGGCGATCCAGAAGCGAGGCGAAGGCGGCGTCGCGCACCCGCGGCGGAGAGGCCGCGTGCGTCTCCCAGAACGCCGGGAGTGTGCCATCCGCGACGAGCCGCTCGAGGTGGGGCAGCAGATCGCGGCGGGCGTACTCGCGCACGACCGCCAATCGACGGCCGATGCGCTCGGCGAGCTCGCCCGCCGCCTTGCGCGTGAAGGTGAGACCGAGCACTTCATCGGGTGCGACGTGATCGTTGGCCACGAGCCACACGACGCGACCGGCCATGGTCTCGGTCTTGCCGCTGCCCGCGCCGGCGACCACGAGAGCGGGGCTCGCCGGCGCCTCGATGACGGCGCGCTGATCGGCGGTCGGCGCGGGAAGCCCCAGGGCGCGGGCGATCGTCTCGGCGGAGAGGGTCATGACGACGACACCGCCTTCACCGTGTGCAGCGCGCAGACACCGAACCGCGAGGTGGCGCAGTGCGCGTCGACGGGCGCCTCGAACGTGTCGGCCGCCATCATCCGTGCGGTCTCGACGATGCTGCCGAGGAACTCGGCGCGCTCGGCGGCGGCCATCGGCGCCTGACGTGCGAGGCGGTAGTGGGGCTCCTTGGTCGTCGTCCGCGAGAGCACGATCAACCGCGCCCCGGCGTTCGTCTGCGGGTGGGCGCCCGGGACGAGCCCCTCGAGGAAGGCCAGCTGATAAGCGGCGAGCTGCGGGTCGTCGGCGACCTTGTCGTCGCTGACCCGAGCCTCTGAGCGGCCTGTCTTCAGGTCGACGATCAGCACGTTCTCATCGATGCCTTCACGCACCGGCACCCTCTCGCCTCGCCCCGCCGGATAGACCTCGACACGGTCGATCGATCCGGTGAGCAGAGCGAAGCGGCCCTCGGGATGCCGCGCTTCGGGATCGACCGCCACGACCCGCGGCACACCGTCGGCGGTGGCGTCGAGGTCGACGGCCAGACGGAAGCGCGCCTCGGCACCGATCGTGCGGCCGCCCTCGGCGTGGAAGGTGCGCAGGTAGGAGTGCAGGCGGTCGGCGAGGAGGTGGGCCCACGCGTGCTCTTTGCGTGACAGCCAGGGCGCCTCGAAGTCGAGTTCGCCCCACCGCTCATCGACGATACGGCGGATCTCGTCGAGGTCGCCCGACGGCACCTCCTCCATCGCGGCGTGGAGGATGACCCCGGCCCCCGCAGACCAGGTGCGCGTCTCGCCGCCGAGCGCGCGCACCGCCCAGTCGACCTGGCAATCCGCGAACGTCGTCATCTTCGAGGGAGAGATCGGCACCGGCGCGCGGTCGGGGTCGCGCAGCGGTCCGTCAGACGACGCCGGCGCCACCCCGAACCATTGCTCCGGCGCGGCGCCGGCGACTCCCTCGCGCGCGAGGACGACGAGCTGAGAAGCGGCGTGCTCACGGGCTCCGAGCGATGATGACGCGGTCAGCGTGCGGCGATACTGCGACACCAGGCCGCGGAGCGTGAGGGGGTGTCCGGCGTCGACCTCATCGAGCACCGGCGGCTCGGGCTCGGGCAGGAGCTCGAACAGGGGGCTCGGGCCGAGGTCGTCGTCGTCGACCGCGGTGACCACGAGGTGCCGTCGTGCGCGCGACAGTGCGCGAGCGAACAGTCGCAGCTCGTCGTGCAGCGCCGCCCGCCGTCGATCCAGCACCGCGGGTGCGGTCGGGGCGGCGAGCCCCTGCCGCCACGCTTCGACCTCGTCGCCCAAGCGCCAGGCATCGAGGATCCCGCCGCGCAGGCGCAGGTTCGGCCACACGCCGTCCTGCACGCCGGCGACGATCACGGCGTCGAACTCCGTGCCGAGCGCCGTCGCCGGGGTGAGTACGGTCACCGTCGCCGCGCGATCGGGAGAGGCGAGGATGTCTTCGGGCACGTCGCTGTCGAGGATCCGCCGGATGAAGTCCGACGTCTTCGCGTCGGGATCGCGCTCCAGGAATCGCTTCGCGGCGTCGAACAACGCCACCAGTGCATCGAGCGCCTGCCCCGTCTCGGCGGCCAGCACGCCGCCGCCGACGGCCGTGTCGTGCCAGGAGCGCGCCAATGGACGGCCGGTCCCGTCGCGGGCGCGATCCCACGCCACCCAGAGGAGTTCGTGAACGGTGGCCCCCCGATCCGCGTCGGCCGCGATCCGCGCCAGCGTCGTCGCCAGGCGCTCGGCGGCCCGAGCCTCGGGCGAATCGATCAGCGCCAGCTCGAGGGGGTGCGCCAGGGCGTCGGCGAGCAGGTGCCGGGCGGCCCGGGTTCCTCCGTCGGCGAGCTCCGCGTGGCGCAATCGTCCGCGCAGGCGACGGAGGCCCACCGCGTCGAGACCGCCGAACGGCGAGACGAGCACGCCCGCCAGGGCATCGGGGTCGCGATCGGCGGGGTCGACCAGAGCGATCCGCACGAGCTCGAGCAGATCGCGCACGACCTGCTCTCGTCCGAGCGGGCGCTGCACGCCGGCGGCCCGCGTCGGCACCTCGCGCGCCGCCAGCTCGGTCTCGAGCGTGGCCACCTGACGGGTGTCGTGGGCGATCACGGCGATCCTCGACCAGGGGATCTCGTCGAGCAGATGCCACTCGCGAACGATGCGGGCGATCGCGTCGATCTCTTCGAAGGGCGACCCCGCGACGATGGCGCGCACCGACCGGTCGTCGGGGTCGAGATCGCCCGGGGGCCGCCGATGGTCGATGCGTCCGGCCGCACCGATGGACTGCGTCACGACGCGCGTGAGTCGGGTCAGTGCGGGCGCGGCGCGGTGCGGAGCGTCGAGCACGAAGGCCGTACCCAGCAGCGCGCAGAGGTCGGCGAAGAGCGCCGGACTCGAACCGCGGAAGGCACCGGAGGCGATGTCGGGATCGCCGAAGGCGACGACCGCGACGCCCCGGGCGCGCAGAGCCGCCACGACCTCGAGGCCGCCACGGGTGAGCTCCTGCCCGTCGTCGATGAGCACCGCCCGCAAGCGACCGGCCGCCCCGAGCTGTCGCTCGCCCTCCGCGCCCGAGGGGGTGCGGTGCAGCACCGCGGCGGCCTCGCGCAACAGGTCGGCCGCGTCGCGCGCACGGGTGTGCATCTGGTCGACGGCATCGCGGTACTCCCGGAGGAAGGATGCTGCGGCCCCCCACCCGGCTTCGCCCCGGTCGGCCGCGAGCCGGCCCAGCTCGGCCGCGTCGAGGTCGAGCTCGGTGCAGGCCGCGATGAACTGACGCAGCTCGCCCCGGAACTCGCGCGAGCCCCTCACCTCGGCGCCGATCGTGGCCGGCCAGGGCACGACCGCCTCTCCCGTCGCCTCGTCGGCGATGTCGCCGGCGAGCAGATCGGCCAGGATGCGGTCGTGATCGCTCGCCGCCAGGAGCTGCGGCGGTTGACCACCGGCCCGCACCTCGGCCGCGCGCACGACCTGGTAGGCGAACGAGGCCATGGAGCGGGCGAGAGCACCCGACGACGCGCGGTCGACGACGATCGAGAGGCGGTCGCGCAGCGCCGTCGCGGTCTGCCGCGACGGGGTGAGCACGAGGACGTCGTCGACCGACACCCCGGCATCGACCAGTGCGCGCAACCGCGCCACGAGGGTCTCGGTCTTTCCCGTTCCCGGGGCACCCAGCACGACGCCGGAGGAACCCGCCGGCAGCCGCACGACCGCTCGTTGCACCTCGTCGAGCGTGATGCGCGGCTGTGACGCATCGGCTGATCCCATGCCCACCACGCTAACCGGCACGACCGACACCGGGGCGACGGACGTCGTTCGCCGAGAGCGTTCGGGGAACGGCCGGAGCGATACGCGCCCTGTCGTAGAGTTTTGGTGCGCCCGGGGCAGACCCGGGCCGGAAAGGGCACCACCGTGGAGATCCGCATCGGCATCGCGAACACCGGCCGCGAGCTCAGCTTCGAAACCTCCGAGGCATCGGACGCCGTGAAGAAGTCCGTCGCCGACGCCCTCGACGCCAAGGCGTCGCACCTGAACTTCACCGACGTGAAGGGCAACAGCTACCTCGTGCCCACCGCGACCCTCGCCTACATCGAGTTCGGCACCGAAGAGTCGCGCCGCGTCGGCTTCGTCGCCTGATTCCGAGACCATGCAGATCGCGCTCGCTCTGCTGATCGCCGTGGTGATCGGCGTCGGCCTGCACTTCGCGCTCCCCCACCGTCAGAAGCGGGGCGTGGTGGTCGCCCCGGCGATCGCCGCCGCCGCGGGCGTCATCACGTGGGCCGCCCTCACCTGGGCCGGCGTCGGTATCGACAATCCCTGGATCTGGCTGTCGGCGATCATCGTGCCGGCCGTGGTCACCGCGCCCGTCGTGCTCGCGCTGGGCGCCGCCCGGGTGCGGGGGGACGACCGCGAACGCCAGCGCCTCGGACTGGTCTGATCCGACGTCAGGCCGCGAGGCCGGTGGCGTCCATGCGCCGCGAGTGAGCGGCCATCAGCTCGGTGAACACCGGTTCGACCCTCTCCTCGTCGGCGGCGCCGAGCGTCGTCGGCCGGAGGGCCGCCCGTGCCACGAGAAGGGTGTCGCCGACGAGCCGACGGCCCCACATCGCCAGGAGCGAGCGCCACTCCTCGTCGCTGTCGATCGTGGACGCGATGATCTCGACGATCGCCTGGCGGTCGTCGTCGGCGCGGAGGATGCGTGCGACCCGACGACCGGTGTCGCCGTAGCTCGCCGACAGAGCCAGGTAGAAGTCGTCGAGCATCCCGGCGGTGATGTGCACCGAGACCATCGTCTCCTGGGGCCGGACCCCGTGCGTGGCGCGGCGGAAGGCGTCGAGAGATTCGCGGAACGGCAGCATGAGGGCGGTCGGATCGTCTCCCCGCTCCCGGATGAGCGAGACGAGCGCCTCGTGCTTCGTCAGAGCCGCGCCCGCGGCGCGGGAGAGCGCCTCCTTCTGGGCGAGCTCGGGCGTCGAGGCGATCAGCTCGCTCAACGTCTCGAAGAAGCCCAGCTGCAGGTAGGCAGCCTGGCCGAGGAAGGTGTCGACCTCCGGGGCCAACTCGGCGAAATCGACCCGCACGGCATCGCCGAAATCGCCGCGCGACCTCAGAGTGAGGGTGCGACCGGCAGGGCGACCACGACGACGCAACCACTCGAACACGTACGAAAGCCTAAGCCCGCGGCCGCTCCGCCCCGCCGCGGTACGCACCTTTCCGCCGCATCCGGACCGCTCCGGTATCGTTGAGGGGTCCCGGCGTCGGATCGGGACCCCCGCGCCTGCGGCTGAGTGAGGGCGTGGACCGATCACTCTAGGCGGCTCTCTTCCGCCGGACAGGCTCATATCGTGACGACCTTCGCCGAGCTCGGCGTAGACCAGGACATCGTCGACGTGCTCGCGTCGAAAGGCATCGTCGATGCCTTCCCCATCCAGGAGCAGACGATTCCGCTGGGCCTTCCCGGCCAGGACATCATCGGCCAGGCCAAGACCGGTACCGGAAAGACCTTCGGCTTCGGCATCCCCGTCGTGCAGCGACTCGGCCTGAACCCCGAGCCCGGTGTGAAGGCGCTCATCGTCGTCCCCACGCGCGAACTCGCCGTGCAGGTCTACGAAGACATGGACATGCTCACGTCGGGCCGCTCGACCAGCGTCGTGGCGATCTACGGCGGCAAGGCCTACGAGGGTCAGATCGACCAGCTGAAGGCCGGCGCACAGATCGTCGTCGGCACCCCGGGTCGCCTGATCGACCTGAACAACCAGCGCCTGCTCGACCTGTCGAGCGCCGTGGAGGTCGTGCTCGACGAAGCCGACAAGATGCTCGACCTCGGCTTCCTCGCCGACATCGAGAAGATCTTCACCAAGGTCGCGCCGGTGCGCCACACGCAGCTGTTCTCCGCGACCATGCCGGGGCCGATCGTCGCCCTCGCCCGCCGGTTCATGTCGAACCCCATCCACATCCGCGCCACCGACCCCGACGAGGGTCTGACGCAGGCGAACATCCAGCACCTCGTGTACCGGGCGCACTCGCTCGACAAGGACGAGGTCATCGCCCGCATCCTGCAGGCCGACGAACGCGGCAAGACCGTCATCTTCACGCGCACCAAGCGCGCCGCGCAGCGCCTCTCCGACGAGCTGGGCGACCGGGGCTTCAACACCGCCTCCGTGCACGGCGACATGAGCCAGGAGGCACGCGAGCGCTCGATGGCCGCCTTCAAGGCCGGCAAGAAAGACGTGCTGATCGCCACCGACGTCGCCGCTCGCGGCATCGACGTCGACGACGTGACCCACGTCATCAACCACACGATCCCCGACGACGAGAAGACCTACCTGCACCGCGCCGGCCGCACCGGCCGCGCGGGCAAGACGGGCATCGCCGTCACGTTCGTCGACTGGGACGACCTGCACAAGTGGGCGCTCATCAACCGCGCGCTCGACTTCGGGCAGCCCGAGCCCACCGAGACCTACTCGTCGAGCCCGCACCTGTTCACCGACCTGAACATCCCCGAGGGCACGAAGGGGCGTCTGACCACGGCTCCCCGCGCCCAGGCGGCCGAGACCTCGAAGCCGCGCTCCGACTCCGGCTCGGGAGAGAACGGCGGCCGTCGTCGCCGTTCGCGTCCGGAGCAGTCCTCGCGCGAACCCCAGCCGATCGCCGAGCACGGCGCCGCCGCGGACGCCACGCCTGAGGGCGCCGGCACGCACGACGGCGGGGGCTCCGAGCACCACGATGGCAACGCCGCGCCGCGGCGCCGGCGTCGTCGTCGCGGCGGAGCCCGCACGGGCGGCGGCGCACCCGCCGCCTGATCCGCAGCGTCCGCCGGGCGCAGCATCCGAATCTCCCGAGGGGGCGTCCGACGACCGGGCGCCCCTTCGTCGTGGGCGGTGCGTCAGGGGTAGACGGGCGTGGTGCCGCTCGCGAGGGCGATGATCTTCGCGACCTCCGCGTCGGCGGTGGTGTTCTCACCGGGCTGATTCGGCTTGCCCAGACCGTGGTAGTCGCTCGAGCCGGTGACGATGAGGCCGCGATCGTCGGCGATGCGCCGGAGCGTGCGGATGCCGGGAGCGAGGTTCTCGCGGTGGCCGAGCTCGAAGCCGGCGAGACCGGCCTCGAGCATGCGGTCGAGCAGCCGGGACGGGAGAAGACCCGCGCGCCCGGCCGGGTGCGCGATGATCGGCACTCCCCCGGCCCCCACGACGAGCGAGACCGCCGTGACCGGATCCGGCGCGTACAGCGCCACGTAGTAGTCGCCCGCCGGGCTCAGAATGCCCGCGAACGCCTCGGCACGGTCGCGGACGAGCCCGCGCGCGACGAGGGCGTCGGCGATGTGCGGGCGGCCGACGGTGGCCCCGTCGGAGGTCTGGGCGACGATGTCGTCCCACACCAGGTCGTAGTCGCGGGAGATGCGATCGGCCATCACCCTCGCGCGGTCGACCCTCGAGGAGCGGATGCGATCGGTCATCGCGCGCAGCGACGGCTCGTCGGGATCGAAGAGGTAGGCCAAGAGGTGCACGCTGCGCCACTCGTGCAGAGCGGAGAGCTCCATACCCGGGAGGAATGTCATGCCGAGCGACGACGCGGCCTCGGCAGCCTCCGCCCACCCGGTGGTCGTGTCGTGGTCGGTCAGTGCTGCCGTCCTCAGCCCGTGACGGTGGGCGGCCGCCATGACGAGCGCGGGGGCCTCGGTGCCGTCCGAGCATGCCGAATGCAGATGCAGGTCACTCGGACCCTCGAACCTGCTCACCGACTCCACTCCCCCGAGGGTAGCCGCATCCGCCGATCTCCCAGACTGCTGTCCTAGAGTCACGGGGTGCGTCGCGTCTGGGGGGTCCTCATCGCGCTGCTCTGCACAAGCGGGGCGGCGGTGCTCACCTGGCCCCAGCTGTTCAAGCTCGAACGCACCTTTCCGATCGCGCAGATCGTGTCGTTCCGTGGCCCGCTGGCCGCCGCCTTCGCGGCCCTCGCGATCCTCGCCCTGATCTTCGCCCTGGCGCGCCCGATCCGCGCCCTCGCACTCACCCTGGCGGTCGCCTCGCTCGTCGCGGCGGGAGCCAACGCCGGCATCCTGGCCTCCCGGGGGATCGGCACCGACGCACTGCCCGACAAGACCGACACGAGCCTGCGCGTGATGACCTGGAACACCGCGGGTTCCGCGACAGCCCCGGACACCATCGCCCAGATCGCCGTCGCGATGAACGCCGACATCATCACGCTCCCCGAGACGACGATCGACACCGGCGAGAAGGTGGCGATCGTCATGGGCGAGCTCGGCCGGCCCATGTGGGCTCACCACGCCGAGTACGGCGAGTACGGCATCGACGGATGGGACGCCACCTCCACCACCGTGCTCATCAGTCCCGAGCTGGGCGACTACTCCGTCATCGAGTCGTCGCAGGACGGCACCAGCAACACCTCCACCGTGCCGAGCGCCGTCGCCATGCCGACCTCCGGCGACGGTCCGATCGTGGTGGCCGCGCACGCGGTGGCACCCCGGCAGTCGTACATGCAGCACTGGCGAGACGACCTCCAATGGCTCGCCGACCAGTGCGCCGCCGACAACGTCATCCTGGCGGGCGACTTCAACGCCACGCTCGACCACATGGCGGGGCTCGGCGTCGACGGTGGGGCTCTCGGTCGATGCCACGATGCCGCCGCAGACACCGGCAACGGCGGAGTCGGAACCTGGACGACGCAGTTCCCCGCGCTCTTCGGCGCCCCGATCGACCACATCCTCGTCTCACCGAGATGGCGGGCCACGGGATCCGCGGTGCTGAAATCCCTCGACGCCTCGGGTAGTGACCACCGTCCGCTCGTCGTCCAGCTCGAGCCCGTCCAGGGATGACCCACCCTCCCGGTGAGACACTGGGAGTATGAGCGACGCAGGCCAGAACGAGACGACGACCGCGACCGACGGCACGCCGGCCGAGACCACGACGAATCGACGGCAGCCCTTCCCGCAGGGATTTCTCGACGCGATCGCCGAAGGCTGGGCGACGCGTCCGGACGGCGTCCCCGAGCCGCGCGAGCAGGCCGCCTGGGCGGCTCGCCGCAGGGATGCCGTCTCACGCGCGTTCCCGGGCAAGCGGCTCGTCATCCCGGCCGGCGGTCTGAAGCAGCGCAGCAACGACACCGACTATCCGTTCCGTCCGCACTCCGCCTTCGCGCATCTCACGGGGTGGGAGACCGAGTCCGAGCCCGACTCCGTGCTCGTCTTCGAGCCGCGCAACGGCGGGCACGACGCCGTGCTCTACTTCCGCGAACGCGCCGACCGCACGACCCCGGAGTTCTACGCCGACGCCTCGATCGGCGAGTTCTGGATCGGCCCGCGCCCCTCGCTCGCCGGGGTGTCCGCCGACCTCGGCCTCACGACCGCGCACCTCGACTCGCTCGAGCACGGCGACGACGACGTCATCCTCGGCGACGACGACGATCTCACGCGCGCCGTCTCCGAGCTGCGGCTCGTCAAGGACGACTGGGAGATCTCGCAGATGCGCCTCGCCGTCGACGTCACCGCGAAGGGGTTCGACGACATCGTCGCCGATCTCCCCCGGATCATCGCGCACCCCCGCGGCGAGCGGATCATCGAGGGCGTGTTCCACCAGCGGGCGCGCAGCGACGGCAACACCGAGGGCTACGACACCATCGCCGCATCCGGCCCGCACGCGTGCTACCTGCACTGGACGCGCAACGACGGCGCCGTGGTTCCCGGCGACCTGCTGCTCGTCGACGCCGGGGTCGAGGTGGACAGCCTGTACACCGCCGACATCACGCGCACCATCCCCGTTGACGGGACGTTCTCGCCCGTTCAGCGGAGGATCTACGAGACGGTGCGCGAGGCCGCCGACGCGGCATTCGCCGCGGCGAAACCCGGCGCGAAGTTCCGTTCCGTCCACGAAGCCGCCATGAAGGTCATCGCCGCACGCGTGGCCGAATGGGGTCTGCTGCCGGTGTCGGCCGATGAGGCGCTCGATCCGCGGCGCGGCGGCCAGCACCGCCGCTACATGGTGCACGGCACGAGCCATCACCTCGGTATCGACGTGCACGACTGCGCTCAGGCCCGCCGCGACATGTACTACGACGGCGAGCTCGAGCCCGGCATGGTGTTCACGATCGAGCCCGGTCTCTACTTCCAGGTCGACGACCTCACCGTGCCCGAGGAGTACCGCGGCATCGGTGTGCGGATCGAAGACGACATCCTCATGACCGTCGACGGACCCGAGAACCTCTCGGCGGGCATCCCCCGCACGGCCGACGAAGTCGAGGAGTGGGTGGCGCGCCTGTCGCAGCGCTGAGCGTCAGCCCGCTCGCATCGCCTCGACGACGATCGAGGCGATGCCGGCGCCGACCTCGTCGGCGGGGCGCTTGCGGCCCTTCACCTCAAACGAATGACCGCCGCCGTCGACCCACCGCAGCGTCGCATCACGGCAGGCGGCGACCGCCGCCTCGAGCTGATCGTGCGGGTCGATGAACGGGTCGTTCGTGCCTTCGATGAAGACCTGCCGCTGCGCGATGTCGGGGAGGTGGGCGGTGCGTGCCTTCGACGGGTCGCCGGGCGGATGCAGCGGATAACCGAGGTAGACGAGCCCCGCCGGGGCGATCGTTCCGGCGGCCGCCGCCATCGAGGCCATCCGCCCGCCGTACGACTTGCCGGCAGCCCACACGGGCCCGGGGGCAGCGGCGTCGTCCAGCCATGCGAAGACCGCACCCCAGGTCTCGATCGCATGAGCGGCGGGTCCCGGCATCCGCCGTCCCGCCTCGACGTAGGGGAAGTTGAAGCGCAGGGTGGCGATGCCGGCGTCGACGAGCGAACGCGCGAGTCCTTCGAGGAACGGATGCCGGTAGCCCGCCCCCGCACCGTGCGCGACGGCGATCGTCGCCCAGGCGCCGTCGGGTCGCTCCCAGACCGTCGAGACGGTCACCGAGCCGGCGGGGAGCCCGACGGTCAACGGCCGGTCGCTCACGCGGGAGGTTCGATCCGTTCCGGCGAGGGCGCGGTCGGCGGCAGACGCTCGCCGTAGCGGGGCGGCTCCTCGGGCTGGGGCGCCACGGGTGCGGGCGCCGGGTCTGCCGTCGTCGACGTGTCGGGCGCGGGTGCGGAGCCCGGACCGACGATCTGCCGCGCGCGGTGAAGGCTCGACGCGGTGACGCACACCTCGTAGTGGTCGGCGACGACCTGCATGACCGAAGCGAAATCGCGTCGACGACGCACGATCGAGTAGGTGATGAGGCTCAGCAGCATGCCGATCGCGATGCCCACGAACATGACTCCCAGGAACGCACCGATCTGCACCGTCGGTTCGCCGAGCACGAAGATGAACGAGAAGAGCAGACCGAGCAGAACGCCGTTCACCGCTCCCGAGCGGGCCGCCGTCGCGTAGCCGAGCCGGCCGGTCACGCGTTCGATGGAGCGCAGGCCCTTGCCGACGATCGCGATGTCGCGCGCGGGGACGTCGGCGGCGATGAGAGCCGAGACCGCCTTCTGCGCGCCCTCGTACGTGGGGAAGGACGCCACCTGCTCCCCGACTTCTTCGCGACCGGAGGGGACGCGTCCGCCGAGCATGCTCATGCGTTCATTGTCTCACGCAGCGGCGCGCACCCGATCGGCGGAGGTCGCGGGCTACTCTGGAGGAGTGAGCACGCAACGAGTCTTCGTCGCTCGCCTCGCGGGCTGTACGGTATTCGATCCTGCCGGTGACCGGCTCGGCAAGGTGCGCGACGTGGTGGTGATCTACCGGTCCTCCGATCCGCCCCGGGTCGTGGGGCTGGTCGTCGAGATCCCCGGGCGACGGCACGTGTTCGTCTCGATCGGTCGTGTGACCTCCATCGCCACGGGTCAGGTCATCACGACGGGGCTCATCAACGTCCGCCGCTTCCAGCAGCGCGGCGGAGAGGTGCGGGTGATGGCCGAGCTCCTCGGTCGGCGCGTCTTCCTCGTCGACGGCTCGGGCGACGCGGTCATCGAAGACGTCGCGATCGAGCGCAATCGGCTGGGCGACTGGGACGTCGGACAGCTGTTCCTTCGCCGACCGAAGACGAGCGCCTCGCCGTTCGCGCGCGGTGCGACGACGTTCGCGTCGTGGTCCGAGGTGCGCGAGCAGCAGGTGCCGGGCGAGTCCCAGTCGGCGGAGCAGCTCGTCGCGACCTATGCCGACCTCAAGCCCGCCGATCTCGCCAACACCCTGCTCGACCTCCCCGGCGACCGCCTCATCGAGGTCGCGGAGGAGCTCCCCGACAATCGTCTCGCCGACGCCCTCGAAGAGATGCCCGAAGAGGAGCAGGTGCACATCCTCGAGCAGCTCGGAGACGAGCGCGCCGCCGACATCCTCGACGCGATGGAGCCGGACGACGCCGCCGACCTCCTCGGCCAGCTCCCCGAAGGCCGTCTCGAGCAACTCCTCGACCTCATGGAGCCCGAGGAGGCCGACGACGTCCGCGCGCTGCTGAAGTACAGCCCCGACACGGCCGGGGGCCTCATGACCCCCGAGCCGATCGTGCTGTCAGCCGACGCCACGATCGCCGAGGCTCTCGCGCTCATCCGCAGGCACGAGCTGCATCCCGCCCTCGCCGCCTCCGTGTTCGTCACGCTTCCCCCGTACGAGACCCCGACCGGCCGGCTTCTGGGCACCGTGCACTTCCAGCGGATGCTGCGGTACCCCCCGCATGAGCGCCTCGGGGCGATCATCGACGACACCGTCTCGGCCGTGCCGGCCACCGCGTCGGCGGCCGAGGTCGCGCGCCTCCTCGCGAGCTACAACCTCGTGTCGCTGCCCGTGGTCGATCAGGCCCATCGCCTCGTCGGCGCGGTGAGCGTCGACGACGTGCTCGACTACCTGCTGCCCGATGACTGGCGCTCGCACGACAGCGATGATCCGAAGTCATCGGCCCCCGTGCGGCCGCTCGCGACCACCAGTATTCCGACCGTGCCCCCGAGGAGGCGATGATGGCCCGCCAGAAACGCCGCACCGCCCTCGACGCTCCTCGCGACCGCGGCGGGAAGCTCGGCCGCACCGCGCATCCGTCGCGCGACCGTTTCGGCAAGTTCTCCGAGGCGTTCGCCCGGGCGATGGGCACCTCGGGCTTCCTGATCGGAATGACGGTCTTCGTGGTCGTCTGGCTGACGTGGAACTCCACCGCACCCGTGGAGTGGCAGTTCGACCCGGTCGCGACGAACTTCACGCTGCTCACGCTGATCCTCTCGCTTCAGGCCTCCTATGCCGCGCCCCTCATCCTGCTCGCGCAGAACCGGCAGGACGACCGCGACCGGGTGCAGATCGAGCAGGATCGACAGCGTGCCGAGCGCAATCTCGAGAACACCGAGTACCTGGCGCGCGAGGTCGTCGCGCTGCGCATGGCGGTGCGCGAATCGACCGACGAGGTCGTCACCCGAGAGGTGCTTCGCGCCGAACTCAAGAGTCTGCTGAAGAAGCTCGACCGACGCGACGACCGCGAGTCGACCGCCACGTGAGCGACGCCGCGCTGACCGACGCGGTGCGCTCTGCGGTCGCCGGCGTCGTCGATCCAGAACTGCGCCGCCCCCTCGGCGAACTCGACATGCTGCGTGAGATCGAGGTGCAGGGCGACCTTGCCCGCGTCGGCATCGCTCTCACGATCGTGGGCTGCCCGGCCGCCGACAGGATCGAGCGCGAGGTGCGCGCCGCTGCTGCGGGTGTCGCCGGCATCGGGGCGGTCGATGTCGAGCTCGGCGTCATGAGTCCCGACGAGCGCAGGGCGCTGACCGAGAAGCTGCGCGACGGACGGCCTGCGCGCCAGATGCCGTTCGGCCCCGATTCCCTCACCCGGGTCATCGCCGTCACGAGCGGCAAGGGCGGTGTCGGCAAGTCGACGATGACCGCGAACCTCGCGGTGGCGTTGGCCCGCCGCGGGCTGCGCGTGGGGCTCATCGATGCCGACGTTCACGGGTTCTCGATCCCCGCCCTGCTCGGACTCGTCGACGACGACGGCCTGCCGCCGGCACCGACCCGCATCGACGACCTGATGCTGCCGCCGGTGGCCTACGACGTGAAGGTCATCTCGATCGGCATGTTCCTCCGCCGTCCCGGCGAGGACGCCGCGGGTGCCGTGGCCTGGCGAGGGCCGATGCTTCACCGCACGGTGCAGCAGTTCCTCACCGACGTCTTCTTCGGCGATCTCGACGTCCTCCTCATCGACATGCCTCCCGGCACCGGCGATGTCGCGATCTCCGTCGGACAACTGCTCCCCCACGCGGAGGTGCTTGTGGTCACGACGCCCCAGTCGGCAGCATCCGACGTCGCCGTCCGCAGCGGGCTCGTCGCACGCCAGACGGGGCAGCGGATCATCGGTGTCGTCGAGACGATGTCGGCGATGACCCTCCCCGACGGCAGCACGCTCGACCTCTTCGGCGCCGGGGGCGGTTCCGAGGTCGCGACAGCGCTCTCCGCGGCGGGCGACACGGTTCTCCTGCTCGGCACGGTGCCACTGAGCCCGGCACTGCGCACGGGCGGCGACGTCGGAGTCCCCGTCGTCGTCGCCGACCCAGCCGACCCCGCAGCTCGCGCCATCGACGCCGTGGCGGCGACGCTCGCCCGCCAGGGTCGCGGCCTCTCGGGGCGCAGCCTGCCTTTCGCTCCCCGCTGAGCAGTGCACGCGGCGGCGCCCGATAGCCTGACGCCATCCGAGGAAAGGATGCCGCGTGGCAGATAACGACGTCGTCGACACCGTTCACGGACCGGTCCGGGGCACCTCGGACGGGTCTGTCCGCAGCTTCCGGGGCATCCGGTTCGCCGCTCCTCCCGTCGGAGAGCTGCGGTGGCGTGCGCCCCTGCCCCCCGATCCGTGGACGGAACCCGCGGATGCGACCGCGTTCGGACCCATGCCCGTGCAGCCCCCGAACCAGATCATCGTGTTCCCAGACGGCGTCTCGCAGAGCGAGGACTGCCTCTTCCTCAACGTCTGGACCCCCGATTCGGCCCGCCCGGGCGACGACCTGCCGGTGATGGCGTGGGTGCACGGCGGCGCGTACATGTTCGGCGGGACGGCCCAGCCGTTGTTCGACGGGCGGTCGTTCGCGCACACCGGCGAAGTCATCGTCGTGACCCTCGCGTACCGGGTCGGCGCACTGGGATTCCTCGACCTGTCCCGCCTTCTGGATGACGCCGATCCGAATCCGGCGCTCCGTGATGTGATGGCAGCCCTCCGGTGGGTGCAGCAGAACATCGGCGCCTTCGGCGGCGATCCCGACCGGGTCACGCTCTTCGGCGAATCGGCCGGCGGCGGGATCGTCACCACGCTGCTCACGGTGCCGGAGGCGAGCGGACTCTTCGCCCGCGCCATCGCCGAGAGCTCCCCCGCGACGTCCGTCTACGGCCAGGACCGTTCCGAGCACGTCGCCCGCACTCTGCTGAACGACCTGGGGGTCGACGCGTCCGACGCCGCCTCACTTCGAGGTCTCGACGCGGATCGGATCACCTCGGCGGGCATGGACATCTTCTCGCGTATCCCGCACGACGACCCGGGCACGCTCGCCTTCGCCCCCGTCGTCGACGGCGACCTGGTCCCGCAGCATCCGCCCGCTGTCTTTGCTCGCGGCGGCTCGCTTCCGGTTCCCCTCATCATCGGCACCAACCGCGACGAGGCGACGCTGTTCACGCGCATGAAGTCGCCGTTGATGCCGGTCAGCACCGAAGCCCTCGCCGCCATGACGGCCGATCTGCGCGCCGAACGCCCGGATCTCGACGTGCCCGCCGACGCCGAGATCGCCGGCGCCTACAGCGGCCTCAGGGCTCCCGCCCGCGGACCGGCGATCTCGCGCGATCTGGGGTTCCGGATGCCTACCGTCTGGGTCGCCGAGGGTCACAGCCGCGTCGCACCCACGTACCTCTACCGGTTCGACTGGACGACACCGCTCCTGCGCCTCCTCGGAATCGGTGCCTCCCACGGCACGGAGCTCCCCTACGTCTGGGGCAACCTCGCCACGTCGCGCAAAGACATCACCTTCCGGCTCGGCGGGCTGCGCACCGGCCGGGCCGTATCGACCCGCATGCAGTCGAGATGGATCGGGTTCGCCGTCGACGGGGTGCCCGCGGCCGACGACGACAGCGCACCGTGGCAGCCGTATACCGTGCCCGAACGCCGTTCTCTCGTCATCGACAGGACGGATGCCGCGGTCACCGACCTCGACGCCGAGGGCCTGAGCGTGTGGGGCACGACCCCCTTGGCGTTCCCGTGAGAGAGGGCCGGGGGCCCGTCAGGTGGCCTCGGAGTCGAACGGCGGTCGGACGTCGGGCGAGAAGGCCCCGCGGGTCGGTTCCGCCCCTGCCGCAGCCATCGTGGCCGCGACGCTCGCGGCCTGCACGCTCGCGACCGGCGCGTCGTCGAGAAGAGCCTCGCGGATGATGCGTCGAGGGTCGTACTGACGGGGGTCGAGCTTGCGCCAGTCGACGTCGTCGAACTCGGAGCCCATCTCGTCACGGACCCGCGATCGGGCGCCCTGCAGCATCTCCTTCGCGCGGGTCGTCAGACGCGCGAGCCCCTCGGCGTAGCGAGGGAGCCTTTCGGGTCCGATCAGGAGCGCGGCGATCACCCCGATCAGCAGCAGCTTCTCGATCGTGAGCCCGAAGAACATGGGTCTCAGCGTAGTCGTCGCGCCTACCCGCGTGCTGTGCCTCGCCCACGTAATCTGTGCGAGGAGGTCGAGATGAGCGGTAGCGAAGCGAACCAGCGATTCGTGTCGGAGGCGACGGTGGAGCCCGAGCACATCGCGCGGGCGCGCGCGCACGCCCTCGAACTCGGAGCCCAGCCCGTGAGCGCGCCGGTGGGTGCTCAGATGGCGGTCATCGCCGCAGCATCCCGCGCCCGGAGCATCATCGAGGTGGGCACGGGGGGCGGCGTCTCGGGCCTCTGGCTCCTGCGCGGCGCACCCGGCGCGACTCTCACCACGATCGACAGCGAGCCCGAGCACCTCGGCGCCGCCCGCCAGGCCTTCGCCGACGCGAAGATCCCCGCCGCACGCGCCCGTTTCATCACCGGTCGCGCCTCCGACGTGCTCCCCCGCATGAACGAGGCGTCGTACGACATCGTGCTGATCGACGCCGATCCCGAGGGCGTCATCGAGTACGTCGAGCACGGTCTGCGACTCGTCCGCGCCGGCGGCACCGTGCTGGTCCCCCGGGTGCTCGCCGGCGGTGCCGTCTCCGATCCGGTGCGCCGCGATCCTCAGACCGCCGCCTACCGTTCCCTGATCCAGGAGACGCAGGCGTCGCCCGCGGTCATCGGTGCCCTGTCGATCACCGGCGAAGGCCTTTTGCAGCTCACGACGCTCCCCGAAACCCCGTGAGAACGGCGATGGCGACCGCTCCGGAGAGCGATCGCCATCGTGAAGGAAGAGACGTCAGGCGCTGACGACCCCGCTGAGCACGTCGTAGAGCTCCTTGGCTTCTGCATCGTTGACGGACACGACCAGGCGCCCGCCGCCCTCGAGCGGAACACGCACGATGATGAGGCGCCCCTCCTTCACGGCCTCCATCGGCCCGTCCCCGGTTCTCGGCTTCATGGCTGCCATAGTGGCTCCTTTTCGTCGTTAGGTCTGCTTAAGTAGTTTATCGTGAGCGAACGCAACATAACGGCGGGCTCAAGGGATCTGCCAATAGGTGTTGCCCAGGGCGTACATGTTGTAGATCCACCACCACTGCCCCAGGAGCGCGAGCGCGAGCACGCTCAGGCGCCAGACGAGCGACGTCGGGACAGCGAGAGCGCCCCACAAAGGCGACAGCGGAACGAGCAACCGGAAGATGCTCGATTGCGGGAAGAACACCGCCAGAAGGTAAAGCAGATAGCTTGCCGACCACAGGCGCACTTCGATTCCGAGCCTGCGCACCTGGGGTAGCAGGAGGAGCGCCGCGGCGAGCCCGACGACCAGCAGGACGAGGGCGACGTACCCCGCGATCTCGCCGAGCCCCCAGGTGCGGAACCAGAAGGCCGACGCCTGGACGAATCCGTCGAACGGCACGAAATGCGGCGACGTCTCGCCGAGCCAGTTGCGGCGCCACGCGAGCTCCGTCGCCAGGTAGGCGCCGGAGTCGCCCGTGACCGCCGCCGCGATCAGCTGCCAGGAGAAGCCCACGACCGTCGCCAGCGCTCCGAGCGCGACGATGTGGATGATCTCGCGGGCCGGCAACGTCTCGCTCCGACGCCGGAACCAGCGCCACACGCCGTACAGACCGAGCAGCAGGGCGAACGCGAGGATCCCCGGCCGGGTGTACCCCATGAGCGGGATCAACAGGTACAGCCATCCGTACCGTCGCTCCCGCAGGCACCAGAGCGCGACGAGGAGGAAGAAGAGGAACAACGACTCCGCGTACCCCACCTGGAACAGCGCCGCCAGCGGGCCCGAGGCGAAGAACACCACGGCCCACATCGCCGCAGAGCGATCGAGTCGCGGGCGCATCAGGGCGTACAGAGCGACGGATGCACCGTACCCGGCCGTCACGGAGATCACCAGTGCTCCGGCACCCCACGACCCCAGGAGCGCGCCGAGGCCGGCCGACGCGTACGCGTACAGCGGCATGAACGCCCACGAGTTCTCGGCGACCGCTCCGGCGTCGGTCAGCGGCAGATCGGACGGGTAGCCGTTGACCGCGGTGAACCAGTACCACGTCGCATCCCACCCGACCGCGAAGTCGCCCAAGCCGGCGCCTTCGCCGAAACGCGAGCCCTGCACCGAGCGGTGGGCGGCGAGCAGCAGGAACAGGGTCGTCACGACGCGCGCGAGCACGTAGACGATACCGATCCGAGCGGCGACCGGCAGGTGCCTCCAGCCGCGCCCCGCGCGTGTCAGGACTGCGTCAGCCACGCCCGGAGTCCGCGCTCGACGTCGTCGATCTGGCGCAGCGGGACGCGCTCTTCGTCGTGGTGGGCCAGGCTCGGGTCGCCGGGCCCGAAGTTCACCGCGGGCACCCCCATCGCCGAGAACCGGGCGACGTCGGTCCAGCCGTACTTCGGGCGGGGTTCCGCCCCGACCGCGCGGACGAACTCCTGCGCGAGTGCCGCGTCGAGGCCCGGGCGGGCTCCCTCGGCGAGGTCGATGACCTCCACGTCGAAACCGTCGAACACGTCGCGGACGTGGCGCGAGGCCTCCTCACCGTCGCGACTGGGAGCGAAGCGGTAGTTGACCTCGACCTCGCACGTGTCGGGGATGACGTTCCCGGCGACGCCGCCGGCGATGCGGACCGCGTTCAGCCCCTCACGGTAGACGAGCCCCTCGACCTCGACATCGCGGGGGCGGTACTCGGCGAGGCGTCCGAGGATCGGTGCCGCGCGGTGGATGGCGTTGTCACCGATCCACGCCCGCGCGCTGTGCGCCCGCGTGCCGCTGGTGCGAACGATCGCGCGCAGGTTGCCGTTGCAGCCGCCCTCGACCTGACCGTTCGACGGCTCACCGAGGATGGCGAAGTCACCCGCGAACAGGTCGGGCCGCGTGCGGGCGAGACGCGTGAGCCCGTTGAGGTCGGCGGCGACCTCCTCGTGGTCGTACCACATCCAGGTGATGTCGACGCGAGGCTCGGTCAGCTCGGCCGCGAGCTTCAGCTGCACGGCAACGCCGGCTTTCATGTCGACGGTGCCGCGCCCCCAGAGGTGCGGCTCGCCATCGATGTCGATCACCCGGGTGGGGAGATTCGCGTTGATCGGAACCGTGTCGATGTGCCCCGCGATCACCACGCGCTGGGCGCGACCGAGGTTCGTCCGAGCCACGATCGTGTCTCCGTCGCGGTAGACCTCGAGGTGCGGGAGGTCGGCGACGGCGGACGCGATGGCGTCCGCCAGTGCTCCCTCGTCGTCGGAGACGCTGGGGATGTCGCAGATGGTGCGGGTGAGATCGACCGCGGACGATGACAGGTCGAGTACCGGCATGGCCCGATTCTACCGACCGCGCGCACCGCCTCCCGCCCGGAGGACGGCCCGCCTCGGCGGGACCAGTACCGTGGAAGCATGAGCGACAACCGTTGGGTATGGGGATTCGGCCTTTCGACTGTGACCGAGAGCGGCACGGTCCTCGACGCGTGGTTCCCCGAACCCGCGCTCGGGCGACTGCCACTCGGACTCGACCCGGCGATCCCGCCCGCGACCCTCGACCAGCTGGCTGTGGCCGACCCTCGGCGCGCGGTGTCTACCGAGGTCATCGCGATCGAGGTCGACCTGGATGCTGCGCCCACCTCGACGGCGGACGCCTACCTGCGTCTGCACGCGCTCTCCCACCGGCTCGCGGCGCCCAACGAGGTCGATCTGACGGGGATCTTCGCCCACCTGCCCAACGTCGCGTGGACCAACGCGGGCCCGATGCATCCGGACGACGCGACGCGTCTGCGCCCGTTCCTCCTGCGCGAGGGCATCCAGGTGCAGAGCCTCGACAAGTTCCCCCGCCTGCTCGACTACGTCACGCCGGCGGGCGTCCGCATCGCCGATGCCTCGCGCGTGCGCCTGGGCGCCTACCTCTCCCCCGGCACGACCGTCATGCACGAGGGCTTCGTCAACTTCAACGCCGGCACCCTGGGCGCCTCGATGGTCGAGGGCCGCATCTCGCAGGGCGTCGTCGTCGGCGACGGCAGCGACATCGGGGGCGGGGCGTCGATCATGGGCACCCTCTCGGGCGGCGGGTCGCACCGCGTGTCGATCGGCGCCCGCACGCTTCTCGGCGCCAACGCGGGCATCGGCATCTCGCTCGGCGACGACTGCATCGTCGAGGCGGGCCTCTACGTCACCGCCGGATCGAAGATCGTGCTCGCCGACCAGCCCGCGAACGCCGACGGCGCCCGCCCGACCGCGAAGGGCTCCGACCTGTCGGGTCGCGATGGGCTGCTGTTCCGACGCAACTCGCTCACCGGCGCGGTCGAGGCATCCGTCCGCTCGGGTGTCGGCGTCACCCTCAACGAGGCGCTGCACGCATAGCGCCGCCCGGCGAGAACGACGAAACCCGTTCCCCCGGCGAGACCCCGACGTTCTGCGGGGGTTTCGCTGCGAGGAACGGGTTTCGTCGTCAGACGGGCGAGCGCGCTCAGGCGCCGGGGTAGGTGCGCTCGGGCGCTCCGGTGTAGAGCTGCTGCGGGCGACCGATCTTGGTCTGCGGGTCGTGCTGCATCTCACGCCAGTGCGCGAGCCACCCGGGCAGTCGGCCGATGGCGAACAGCACGGTGAACATGCGCGTCGGGAAGCCCATCGCCTTGTAGATGACGCCGGTGTAGAAGTCGACGTTCGGGTAGAGACGGCGCTCCTTGAAGTAATCGTCGTGGAGGGCGATCTCCTCGAGTTCCTTCGCCAGATCGAGCAGCGGATCGCTCACGCCGAGGGCCTGCAGCACCTCGTCGGCCGACTCCTTCACGAGCTTGGCGCGCGGGTCGTAGTTCTTGTAGACCCGGTGCCCGAAGCCCATGAGCTTCACGCCGTCTTCCTTGTTCTTCACGCGCTCGACGAAACGCTCGACGCTCTCACCGGAGTCTCGGATGCGGCCGAGCATGGCCAGCACCGCCTCGTTGGCGCCGCCGTGGAGCGGACCGTAGAGGGCATTGATGCCGGCGGAGATGGACGAGAACTGGTTGGCACCCGTCGAACCGACCAGGCGCACGGTCGACGTCGACGCGTTCTGCTCGTGGTCTTCGTGGAGGATCAGCAGTCGCTCGAGTGCGCGCGACATCACGGGGTCGACCTCGTAGTGCTCGGAGTGCACGCCGAAGTTGAGCTTGAGGAAGTTGTCGACGAAGCCCAGCGAGTTGTCGGGGTAGAGGAACGCCTGGCCGACGCTCTTCTTGTGCGCGTAGGCCGCGATGACGGGCAGCTTCGCCAGCATGCGCACGGTGTTGAGTTCGACGTGCTCGGGGTTGTGGGGGTCGGACTCGCCCTCGTAGTACGTCGAGAGCGCCGCCGTGGCCGCCGAGAGCACCGACATGGGGTGCGCGGTGTGGGGAAGCGCCGAGAAGAAGCGCTTCAGGTCTTCGTGGAGAAGGGTGTGGCGACGGATGCGCTCGTCGAACGCGGCCAGCTCGTCGGCGGTCGGCAGCTCACCGTAGATCAGCAGCCACGCGACCTCGAGATAGGTGCTGTTCTGCGCCAGCTGGCTGATCGGATAGCCGCGGTATCGCAGGATGCCCTGGTCTCCGTCGATGAAGGTGATCTCCGACTTCGTCGACGCCGTGTTGACGAACCCGTAGTCGAGGGTCGTGTGACCCGTCTGCCGGGTGAAAGTCGAGATGTCGACGCTCGGGGCGCCGTCGGTTCCTCGGATGACCGGGAATTCAGCAGTGGTGCCGCCGACGGTGACGGTGGCCTTGTCGTCCTGCGCTGCCGCGTCGCTCATGGCGCCTCCTCGCGAAATCAGATCGGTTCTTACAGCCTATAAGTCGTCGGCGGGTACGGCGGACACCACCAAAGGATGGACCGGTCTGATGGAGGTCGCAACCAAATGGACGGATCTACGCCGACCGCAACCGCTCGGCCGCTGTGCGGATCCGTTCGTCGGTCGCGGTGAGCGACAGGCGAACGTGCTGCGGAAAGTGCGACCCGTAGAAGTGGCCGGGGCCGGCGAGAATGCCGATATCGGCGAGCCTGCCCAGGCTCTCCCAGGCATCGCGCCCCTCCGTGGCCCAGAGGTAGAGACCCGCCTCGCTGCGGTCGATGCGGAACCCGGCGGCCTCGATCGCCGGCTTCAGCACGGCCCGGCGCGCCGCGTAGCGGGCCTTCTGGGCGCGGACATGCTCGTCGTCGCCGAGGGCCGTGACCATCGCCGCTTGCACCGGCGCCGGCGGCATGAGACCGAGATGCTTGCGACCCGTGAGGAGCTTCGCCACGATCGTCGGATCGCCGGCGAGGAAAGCCGCGCGGTATCCCGCGAGGTTCGACTGCTTGCTGAGGGAGTAGACCGAGATCACGCCGGTGAGGTCGTCGGCGACGACACGGGGATCGAGGATGCTGGGGACCGCGGCATCCGCCCACTCCCCTTCCCAGCCGAGTTCGGCGTAGCACTCGTCGGAGGCGAGCACCGCGCCGAGCTCGCGCGCACGCGCCACCGCACGGCGGAGGTCGTCGACCCCGAGCACGCGCCCGTCGGGATTTCCGGGGGAATTGATCCAGACGAGCTTCGTGCCGGTCGGCCAGTCGGCGGGATCGTCGGCTGCGACCGGCGTCGCACCCACCAGTCGCGCACCGACCTCGTAAGTGGGGTAGGCAGCCCGTGGATGCACGACGGTGTCTCCAGCGCCCACGCCGAGCAGGAGGGGCAGCAGCGCGACCAGCTCTTTGGAGCCGACCGTCGGGAGCACGTGTTCTGGCGCGAGACCCGCGACCCCGCGCCGGCGCGCGTACCAGTGCGCGATCGCCTCGCGCAGGAGCGGTGTTCCCGCGGTCTGCGGATACGCGTGCGCGTCGGTCGAGGCTTTCAGCGCGTCGGCGATCACGTCGGGCGTGGGGTCGACCGGCGAACCGATCGAGAGATCGACGATGCCGCCCGGGTGACGCCGGGCCGTCTCGGCGTACGGAGCGACGGCATCCCAGGGGTAGTCGGCGAGATCGGCGACGCCCATCGGCCTACTCGCCCTGGGGCGGAAGAACCGAGATGACGGGGTGATCTTTCGCGATCACGCCGACCTTGGCGGCACCGCCCGGAGAGCCGATGTCGTCGAAAAACTCGACGTTGGCCTTGTAGTAGTCCGACCACTCTTCGGGCAGGTCGTCTTCGTAGTAGATGGCCTCGACGGGGCAGACCGGCTCACACGCACCGCAGTCGACGCATTCGTCGGGGTGGATGTAGAGCGACCGTTCACCCTCGTAGATGCAGTCGACCGGGCATTCGTCGATGCAGGCGCGGTCTTTGACATCCACGCACGGAAGAGCGATCACATACGTCACTCGTCCAGTTTACGGGGCGCGGGGAGGCGTGAGGTGTCGGGCCACGCGAACACCAGCGCGACGATGATCGGGACGACGAAGGTCCACGTGAGCGGAATCCACTCCGTGTCGGGTGTCGGAGCCGCCACGATCACCGATCCGCCCGGGCCGGTACCCGAGAAGACGACCATCGCGAGGATGGCGCCGAGGCCTGCGGCCAGGGTCGTCCACCGGTCGCTCACCAGCAGGCGCAGCGCGACGAAGAGCGCGGTCGTGCCGACGGTGGCGAGCACGAGCCCCACGGGGAGCACACCGATCGTGAAGGCCTGCGCGACGGTGGCCGCCGTGCCGTACACGACACCGATCACCGCCGCGATCAGCCAGGTCAGCAGGCGGGATACCGTGGTCGTCACCGCGTCAGTGTATCCGCGGCGTCTCAGCGCCCCTCTCAGCTCGCCCAGCCCCACAGACGCAGGAGCGCAGCGACAGCCGCAGCAGCGGCCACCACGACGAGGAACGGCGCTCGGACGGCGAGGAGCCCTCCCGCCACCAGCACGGCCGGCAGGCGCGCGTCGAAGACGATGACCTGCCCGACCCCGAGGGTCTGCACGGCGACCAGGGCAGCCAAGAGCGCCACCGTGAGCAGATCGGCGATCCGAGCGGGGCGGGGGGCTTCGAGCCAGTGGCCCGGCACCGCATAGCCGACGGCCTTCACGGCGACGCAGATGACCGAGGCGAGCAGCACGGCGTTCCACAGACTCACGGCAGGCCCTTCCGTTCGGGGATGTCGACCGGCTCGGATGCTGCTCCCCCGCGACGGTCGGATTCACCGAGCAGGTTGAACCACCCGACCGCCAGTGCGACGAGCGCCGCGACGATCACGGGCACGCCGGGCATGAGGCCCGGCGTGAGGAGCACAGCGACGACGGCCGCCGCGGCTCCCACGGCGATCGCCTGCCGACCCCTCAGTCGCGGCCAGAGCAGAGCGAGGAAAGCGGCGGCGGCCGCAGCATCCAGCCCGTACTGTCTCGGATCCCCCAGGACGTCGCCCAGGAGCGCGCCCACCAGGGTGGAGATGTTCCAGCCGACGTAGATCGCGATGCCGGTGACCCAGAACCCGACCGCGCGCGCCCGGGTCGTCGTCTGCGCGAGCGAGACCGCCGTCGACTCGTCGATGGTGAAGGGGGTCGCCGCCGCTCGACGCCAGAAGCCGCGTCCGACCACCGGCGACATGCGCATCGCATACGCGGCGTTTCGTACTCCCAGGAGCGCCGACGACGCGATCGCGGCGGGCGCCGCGGCGGGCCCTCCCGCGCCGATGACCCCGACGAACGCGAACTGCGATCCGCCGGTGAACATGAGCAGGCTCAGCACGCAGGTCTGCCAGACGTCGAGACCGGAGGCGACGGAGAGCGCGCCGAACGAGATGCCGTAGGCGCTCGTCGCCAGGGCCACCGCGAGCCCCTGACGGGCGGCCCGACGCGACTGGGCGTCGCGTTGCCCGTCTGTTCGCCGGAATGAACGCATGACTGACAGTGTGAACGCACTCGGGTGGCTAGTCAAGCTGAACGATCGTTTGACATACTGAACGCATGACGATCCTGGGACCCCGCATCGCTCACACCCTGCGCCGTGAACGCGAGGCGGCCGGCGTCTCCGTCTCCGAGCTCGCCCGGCGCGCCGGGGTGTCGAAGGCGACCGTGTCGCAGTTGGAGGGCGGCTCGGGCAATCCCAGCGTCGAGACGCTCTGGGCCCTGGCCGATGCACTCGGCGTGCCGTTCGCCGTCTTCGTCGACCGGGAGACGGGCGCGCCGACCCTGGTGCGCGCCGCCGAGGCGCCCGGCGTTCCCTCCTCGGCCGCGCCGTACCTCGCCTCGCTGCTGTCTGCGAGTCCTCCGAACGCGCGGCGGGACATCTACTTGATCCGGGCCGAGCCCGGTGAACCACGCCTGTCCACACCGCACCAGCGCGGAACCACCGAGCACGTCGTGCTGATCGGCGGACAGGCGCGCGTGGGTCCGTCCGATGCGGCCGTCGTGCTCGAGCCCGGGGACTACCTGTCGTACGCCGGAGACGCCGCCCACGTGTTCGAGGCGCTCCTGCCGGGAACCAGCGCGGTGATGGTGTCGGAACTGCGCTGACACGACGAAGGCCCCCGGACGGATCCGGGGGCCTTCGTCGTGGGTGCCGGAGTCTCAGGCCCCGGCGTCCTGGCGCTTGCGCTGCGACGCGGTGCGGCCGCGCACGTTCGCGTCGAGCTCGACCTTGCGGATGCGGACGGCCTCCGGGGTCACCTCGACGCATTCGTCGTCGCGGGCGAACTCCAGGCTCTCCTCCAGCGTCAGCAGTCGGGGCGGGGTCATCGACTCGAAGGTGTCGGAGCTCGCGGCACGCATGTTCGTGAGCTTCTTCTCCTTCGTGATGTTGACGTCCATGTCGTCGGCGCGCGAGTTCTCGCCGACGACCATGCCCTCGTAGACCTCCTGGGTCGGCTGCACGAAGAACGACATGCGCTCCTGCAGGGCGATCATCGCGAACGGGGTCACCACACCGGAGCGGTCGGCCACGATCGACCCGTTCTGACGGGTCGAGATGGCGCCGGCCCACGGCTCGTAGCCGTGCGAGATCGCGTTGGCGATGCCGGTGCCGCGCGTGGTGGTGAGGAACTCGGTGCGGAAGCCGATGAGGCCGCGCGAGGGGACGACGAACTCCATGCGCACCCAGCCGGTGCCGTGGTTCGTCATGCCCTCCATGCGCCCCTTGCGGCCGGCGAGCAGCTGCGTGATGGCGCCGAGGTACTCCTCGGGGGCGTCAATGGTCAGGTGCTCGAAGGGCTCGTACGTCTTGCCGTCGACCTTCTTCGTGACCACCTGGGGCTTGCCGACCGTGAGCTCGAAGCCCTCGCGACGCATGTTCTCGACGAGGATCGCCAGGGCGAGTTCGCCACGACCCTGGACCTCCCAGGCATCCGGGCGTCCGATGTCGACGACCTTGATCGAGACGTTACCGATGAGCTCGCGGTCGAGGCGGTCCTTCACCATGCGGGCGGTGAGCTTGTGGCCCTTCACCTTGCCCATGAGCGGCGAGGTGTTCGTACCGATCGTCATCGAGATGGCCGGGTCGTCGACGTGGATCTGCGCGAGCGGACGCACGTCGTCGGGGTCGGCGATTGTCTCACCGATCGTGATGTCTTCGAAGCCGGCGATGGCGACGATGTCGCCGGGGCCCGCCGACTCGGCGGGGTAGCGCTCGAGTGCGCGGGTCTTGAGGAGCTCGGTGATGCGCGCGTTGCTCGTCGAGCCGTCGGCGCGCACCCAGGCCACCGTCTGGCCCTTCTTGAGCGTTCCGTTGAAGACGCGCAGGAGCGCCAGGCGGCCGAGGAAGGGCGAGGAGTCGAGGTTGGTGACCCACGCCTGCAGCGGCGCCTCGTCGTCGTACGCGGGAGCGGGAACGTGCTCGAGGATCGCGCCGAAGAGGGGCTCGAGGTCGTCGTTGTCGGGCAGCGCGCCGTTGTCGGGGCGGTTGCGCGAGGCGGCGCCGGCGCGGCCGGACGCGTAGACGACGGGAACGTCGAGCAGGGCGTCGACGTCGAGGTCGGGCACGTCGTCTTGCAGGTCGGAGGCGAGACCGAGGAGCAGGTCGTGCGCCTCTTCCTCGACCTCGGCGATGCGGGCGTCGGGCCGGTCGGTCTTGTTGACCAGGAGGATGACGGGGAGCTTCGCTTCGAGCGCCTTGCGCAGCACGAAGCGGGTCTGCGGGAGGGGACCCTCCGACGCGTCGACCAGCAGCACGACGCCGTCGACCATCGACAGACCGCGCTCGACCTCGCCGCCGAAGTCGGCGTGACCGGGGGTGTCGATCACGTTGATCGTGATGGGCTCTTCGGTGTGGGCACCGTTGTACGTGATCGTCGTGTTCTTCGCGAGGATCGTGATGCCCTTCTCGCGCTCGAGATCGTTCGAGTCCATGGCGCGTTCTTCCATGTGCTCGTGCGAGCCGAACGAGCCCGTCTGGCGCAACATCGCATCCACGAGCGTCGTCTTGCCGTGGTCGACGTGCGCGACGATCGCGACGTTGCGCAAATCGGAACGGAGGGCGTGCGCCATGAATAATCCTTGCGGTTCGGGGAGGGCGCCCGGAATCGGGCCCCTCTAGTCTATCCGGCCCGACAGGGCAAGCGGGCACGACCCATTCCGACCCCCGGGCGGAGGCCCGGAGGTCGCGCCTCGTCAGAGGGTCAGGATGCGTCGTTCTCGGTCTGCAGGAGCTTGTGGCGCAGAGCGCGGCGGGCCGCCTGCACCTCGGGGTCGGGCACGGGGATGGCGGCGATGAGGCGCTGCGTGTAGGCCTCCTTCGGAGCACGAAGGATCTCGTCTCGCGTGCCCTGCTCGGCGATCTTGCCGTTGTGGAGCACGACGATGCGATCTGCCATCGCGTCGACGACCGCGAGGTCGTGACTGATGAACAGGCACGCGAAACGGTACTCGCGCTGCAGTTCGACGAGGAGTTCGAGCACGCGCGCCTGCACCGAGACGTCGAGCGCGCTGGTGGGCTCGTCGGCCACGAGCAGGCGGGGCTTGAGCGCGAGCGCACGGGCGATGCCGACGCGCTGCTTCTGACCGCCCGACAGCTCGTGCGGGTAGCGGTTGCGGTAGCTGCGGGGCAGGCGCACCTCGTCGAGGAGGGTCTCGACGCGACGACTGAGTTCTGCGCCCTTGGCCTCGCCCGAGAGCAGCAGCGGCTCACCGATGCTCTCGCCGATCGGCAGGCGCGGGTTCAGCGACGACGAGGGGTCCTGGAAGACGATGCCGACCCGGCGGCGCAGCGAACCGATGAGCTTGCGCCCACCCGCGCTGATGTCGACGCCGTCGACCACGAGCTTCCCGTCGGCGATCGGCTGCAGGCCGATGGCCGCACGACCGATGGTCGACTTGCCCGAGCCCGACTCGCCGACGAGGCCGAGGATCTCGCCCTCCGCGATCGCGAGCGAGACCTCATCGACGGCACGGAAAGCCGCGACCCTCCCCCGCTTGCCGTACTCGATCGACACGCGATCGAGCGAGAGAACCGGTTCGACGATGACGGGGGCTGCCGCAGCATCCGCCGTCGTCTCGGTGCTGCCGCCGTGGGCCGATCCCCCGACGACCTGCGCGAGCGCCTCCACGACGTCCACGCTGTCGCCGGTACCCGAGCCCTCGCCAAGGCGGGGAACGGCTGCGAGCAGCTCTCTGGTGTAGGGGTCGCGCGGTTCGCGCAGCACCTGCGCGACCGGTCCCTGCTCGACGACCTCGCCGTCCTTCATCACGACGATCCAGTCGGCGAGGTCGGCCACCACCCCCATGTCGTGGGTGATGAGGAGGATCGCCGAGTCGAGACGGTCGCGAAGGTCGCGCAGCAGATCGAGGATCTCGGCCTGCACGGTGACGTCGAGGGCCGTCGTCGGCTCGTCGGCGATGAGGAGGGCCGGATCGAGGCTGATCGCCTGCGCGATCATGGCGCGCTGGCGCTGACCGCCGGAGAGCTGGTGCGGGTACGAGGCGAACGCTTTCGCGGGGTCGGGGAGCCCCACGAGGCCGAGAAGCTCCATCGCACGCTCACGCGCTTCCGACGGGCTCTTCGACGTGTGCGCGCGGATGGCCTCGATGATCTGGAAGCCCACCGTCAGCACGGGGTTGAGCGCCGTCATGGGCTCTTGGAAGATCGCGGCGACCTGCGGGCCGCGCAGCTGCCGGAGCTGACGGGAGGACAGACCCGTGATCTCCCGTCCGTTGAGCATGATGCTGCCGCGCACACGGCTGTTGCGGGGCAGCAGGTCGAGGATCGCCATCGAGCTCGCGCTCTTGCCCGAACCCGACTCGCCGACGACGGCCACGACCTGGCCGCGGTCGATCCGGTAGTTGAGGTTCTTCGCCGCGGGAACCCACACGTCGTCGACCGCGAAGTCGACGCTCACGTCGGTCATCTCCAGGGCGGGGGTTTTCGGCTGGACGGGGGTGCTCATGATGAGATCCTTCCCGCCGTCGTCCGCGAGGACGCGACGATCGTGGATGGGAGAATGGCCGCATGGCCGAAACCGTGTTCCGCTCGACGTTCAACAGGGTGCTGAGCTACGTGGCGTGGGCACTGCTGGCGGTGGCGATCGTAATCACCCTGGTGACGCCCGGCGGTCTCTCGATCGCTCCGTCGGTCGCGCTCGGGTGCGCCGGAGGTGCCGCGCTGATCTGGGCCCTCCTGTGGGCGCCCCACCTCGGCGTGGACGACGCCGGCGTGACCGTGGTGAACGTCTTCACGCAGTACCGCGTTCCGTGGGAGGCGCTGATCCACGTCGACACGCAGTACGCGCTCACGCTCCACACCCCGAACCGTCGTGTGCGCGCCACCGCGGCTCCCGCGCCCGGCTCGCTGTCGTCGCTCCGCGCCGCGCGCAGTCACCGCCGAAAGGGCGGAGACGCCACCGGCGTGCGCCCCGGCGACCTTCCGGGCACCGACTCGGGAGACGCGGCCGACCTGGTGCTCACCCGCTGGCACGACCGTCGGGATCGCGGTCTCATCGAGACCGGACTGGCCGAGGGCATCGCCGTGCGTCCGCACCCGCGCGTGAGCGCCGTCGCGGCGGTCGCGCTGGGCGTTCTCGCCCTCGCGGGCGCGGCGCTGCTCGTCTGAGAGCACGGCGCGCATCACGACGATGCCTTTTCCTTCGTCCGTCGCAGCGAGAACCGCTTCTGTCGCGGGTCGAACGCGTCGCGCAGACCATCGCCGACGAAGTTGATCAGCAGGGCGAGCAGCACGATGAACGTGGCCGGCCACCAGAAGAGCCACGGGCGCGTCTGGAACGCCGACTGGTTGTCGGAGATGATCAGACCCAGCGAGACCTCGGGCGGGCGAACACCCAGACCGAGGTAGCTCAGCGCCGTCTCGAGCAGGATGGCGGATGCGGCGAGCAGGGTCGCGGCGACGATCACCACGCCGATCGCGTTCGGCAGGATGTGCTTGAAGATGATGCGGAAGTCGCTCGCTCCGGCGACCCGGGCCGCCTCGACGAACTCGCGCTCGCGCAACGACAGGAACTCGGCGCGCACGAGACGTGCGATGACCATCCACGACACCATGGCGAGGAAGAACGCCAGCGGCAGCACACCGAGGCCGCCCGTGGTGCGTCCGACGACGGCACCGATGACGAGCACGGGGATCACGATGAACACGTCGGTGATGCGCATGAGGATC
Organism: Microbacterium sp. Gd 4-13; assembly: GCF_003095395.1. Taxonomy (GTDB): domain Bacteria; phylum Actinomycetota; class Actinomycetes; order Actinomycetales; family Microbacteriaceae; genus Microbacterium. The sequence continues at coordinate 372,072 of NZ_QEIJ01000001.1, read as the reverse complement.
GAGTCGAGAAGGCCGCGGTAGTACCCGGCGAGGGCGCCGATCACCGTGCCGACGACGGTGCCGACGATGCCGATGACGAACATCACCAGGATGGAGTTCTGGATGCCGCGCATGGTCATGGCGAAGTAGTCGATACCGATGCGGTCCTGACCGAAGGGGTGCTCCCCCAGCGCGAGTCCCGATCCGCCCAGCCACTCCGGGAGGAGCGAGAGGGAGGGAGCGCCGCCGTCGATCTGAGGGTTCAGCGTCGAGAAGTCGTACTTCCACCACCCGGGGATCGGGCCGAGACCGACCGCCGAGATGGAGAACACGGCGATCAGCACGAACAGGATGCCGGAGACCACCGCCACGCGGTTGGCGAGGAATCGGCGGAGGATCAGCCGCCCTTGGCTCACGCCGACGGTGTCGTCGTCGGTCGTCGCGGGTGCGCCGGTCTGCGGCTCCACCGGTTCGGGCATCATCTGGGTCATCGCGTGGCCTCCCCGCAGAAGCGGACGTCGGAGATCATGCCGCCACCCGCACGCGCGGGTCGAGCGCGGCGTAGGCGAGGTCGGCAAGGAAGTTGAACAGGATCGCGGTGACCGCGATGATCAGGAAGTAGCCCATGACGGGGTTGACGTCGGTGCGCAGGATCGACGAGACGAACAGCTGCCCCATCCCGCTGATCGCGAAGACGCGCTCGGTGATGACGGCACCGCCGAGGAGCGCTCCGATGTCGGTCGCGATCAGCGTCACGATCGGGATCAGCATGTTCCGGAGGGCGTGACGCATCACGACCGTCCGCTCGCCGAGGCCCTTGGCCCGAGCGGTGCGGATGTAGTCCTGGTTCATGACCTCGAGCAGGCCCGAGCGGGCGTACCGGGTGTAACCGGCGAACGAGATCAGCAGCAGGGCGATCGTCGGCAGCAGCAGGTGGGTGAACGAGTCGATGCCCGACAGCCACACGTCGCCCGTGAAGCCGGGGGTGCTCGCACCCACGGTCGCGATCGGGCGACCGCCGATGCGGGGCGAGTTGACGTAGGCCGGCCACGACTGCATGAAGCGGTCGAGCACGACCAGCGACGACGTCACGAAAGCCACGATCGCCCCGATGCGGGCTGCCTGGCCGCGATCGTTGCCGCCCAGGACGAGCCCGGTGACGATGCCGACCGCCAGGGCGGCGATGCCCAGGATGATCAGCGTGCCGAGCGACGAGATGTCGAAGAGCCCCTGCAGCGCGAAGTAGCTGATGTAGGCGATCGCACCGTTGATGCCGGCCACGATGAGCGCTCGACGGTTCTCAAGACCGGCGATGAGAGCCGTCGTGAGCACCACGGTTCCGGCGATGAGGATGAAGAGCCCGACAGGACCGAGTCCGGGGTTTCGGAACCAGTCGGCCAGGTCGAAGTAGACCAGGAGCGCCGCGGTCGCCGCGCCCGAGATGCCGGCCACGATGAGTCGGCGGCGGACGTCGCCGCCGATCATGGCCTGCCAGACGATCGCGCTGATCACCGTGATCAGGATGATCACGAGGGGTGGGATCGAGGTGGCGGAGACGAGGAAGTCGTTGAACCCGATCGCCATGAACTCCTTGAGGAGAACCGCGATGAGGAAGGACGGCAGCGAGTAGAGGAAGAAGCTCACCAGCGTCACGCCGAAGTCGAAGCCGCTGTACTGGCGGAGCGCCGTGACGATGCCGACGGCGACGCCGAGCACGATCGCGACGACGAAGGCGACCGTCACCAGCTGAAGGGTCGAGACCATGGCGGCGGGGAGGATCGACGTCACCGGCGCGTTCGAGATCGTGGTTCCGAGGTCGCAGGTGCCGACGAACGGGATGAGGCACTGGGCCGCGCCGCCGAGCCACAGGAAATAGCGCAGCACGGGCGGGACGTCCAGGTCGAGCTGAGCGATACGCGCCGCAATGAGCTGGTCGCGGTTGGGGTCGTTGCTGCCCTGCAGATCTTCCAGCGGGTTGCCGGAGTTGGCGGACAACACGTACATGATGAACGACGCCGCCAGCAGAACGAGGATGGAGACGGCGATGCGCCTGAGGACGAATCCGACCATCGCGGGGAACTTCCTTCGGTCGAGAGAGTGCGCATCGCAAGTGCGATCACGACAGGATAACGGTTGCCTGGAGCGGGCAAGACGAGGCGCCGGAGCCTTTACGACTCCGGCGCCTCGCTGTAATGCGGTTCAGCCGGTGGTCACCGGGCGGCTATCAGCCGGCCAGCGTCCACTCCTGGGCGTTCCACACGATGCCCGTCTGGCCACCGAAGTAGTCGATGCCCGTGACGGTGCCGTTGTCGGCGAACAGACCCGGCGTCTGGAACAGCGGCAGACCGTAGAAGTCCTGCGCCGTCTTCGCGTCGATCTCGATCTTGAGCTGCTGCAGGGCGTCGCTGTCGACCGTGACCTGGCTCTCGTCGACGAGGGTGTCGACGTCGGCGTTGGTGTAGAGGTTGTAGTTACCGCCACCGTTGGTCTTGAAGATCTGCGGCAGGGCGGCGTTACCGGCACCCGGCGAGACCCAGCCGAAGATCGACGCGTCGTAGCTGCCGGAGCCCAGGAGCGAGCTCCAGTCGGGCGAGCCGGCGTCCTCGATCACGAAGCCCGCCTGCTGCGCCGACTGCTGGATGGCGCGGAAGCTGTCGACACGGTTCGGGTTGTTGGTGTTGTAGAGGATCCGCACCGTCGGCGTCGCTCCGGCGAGGAGCGCCTTGGCGCCCTCGATGTCGGGCTCGGTGAACGCGTCGTAGCCGCTCGCCGCGACGGCGTCGGTGTACTCGGCATCGGTCGGCAGGAAGATCTGCGAGTTGAGCACCTCGGCGTCGGGGTTGACCGGCGTGATGATCGAGTCGAGGATCTGCTGGCGCGGGATCGTCTTGAGGAAGGCCTCGCGCACGTTCGCCTCGGCGAACACGCCGCCGAAGGTCAGGTCGAGGTGGTCGTAGGCGACCTGGTTGCCGGCGTGCACGGTGGCGCTGTTCGCCTCGAGCGCGGTCAGCGTGTCGGCAGACGGCTGCGGCTGGATCGCGTTGACCTCGCCGTTCTGGAGGGCCGTGACCTGCGCGTTCGGGTCGCCGATGAAGCGGATGATCAGCTGGTCGTACGCGGGCGACATGGTGCCCTTGTACTCGGGGTTCTTCTCCAGCGTGATGCTCGACTCCGCCTGGAAGTCGGTCACGATGAACGGTCCGCTACCGACGAGGAGGCTTTCGTCGCTCGGCATGGTCGTGACGTCGTAGCCGGTGTTCCAGAAGTCGGCGGCGGCCTTCAGGGTTGCATTCGGGGCCACGGGAGCGGCCGTGTCGCCCTTGGGGGTGTCGTTGAGCGTCGTGATGAGCTCCTCGAGCGAGACGCCCGCCTTCTCGGCGAGCACGTGAGCCGGCTTGCCGATGGGGTTGACGAGCTGGTAGTCCACGAACGGCGTTCCGTACGTGATCGTCATCGACATGTTGTCGTCGCCGATCTCGGGGAAGTCCGTGGTGTCCAGGCCCGCGGTGCTGCCTGCGAGCGTGAAGTACTGCGTTCCGCCGTTGGTGACGTCGCCGGTCGAGGCGTCGATCTCGGCGTCGTTGTAGTAGCCCGAGTTGATGGCCCAGTTCACGAGCATGTCGTCGGCGGTGATGGGCTCGCCGTCCGACCAGGTCAGACCTTCATTGAGGGTGTACTTGACGGTCAGCGGGTCTTCGGAGACCGTCTCGATGGTGCCGAAGTCGTCGTTCGACAGGATGCTGAAGTCCTTGTCGAGGCGCAGGAAGCCGCCGAGGCCGAGTCCGCCGGACACGCCGGTGAGGTAGCCCACCATGCCGTTGGTGTCGAGGTTCGCGTCGGGGGTGTCGCCGTTGAACGAGGTGAAAGGGTTCGTGGTGGCGATGGTGACGGTTCCGCCGCTCTCGGCGGGGGTCTCTTCCGCGGGCGCGGTGGTGCAACCGGCGAGCGCGAGCGCCGTGACGGCCACTCCCGCTCCGGTCACGAGGGCGCGTTTGCGCCACGTGTTTTCTGACACATTTCCTCCTGTGCAAGGGGTGAGCGCGTCCACGCCGAATCGGGGGGGCCTCGGCGGGACACAGATAGGGAAACGATAAGTAAACGATCAGCCTTGGTCAAAACTATCGGCGCAAACGTTACATACCCTTAACTCGCGGCGCGTCTGATGTAGCAATCTGACAAAAACGACCCGCCTTCAGGTCATTTGACAGGCTGCCAGGTCCAGAACTGGCTCGGAGCGGCCCACAGCGAGCTCGTGTACGAGACCCCGCTCACCTTCGCGGAGTGAGCGACGACCCCCGACGCTTCGACGAGCGGCATCCCGTACAGATCATCGAACAGCGCACGGTCCACGTCCTGCCCGACCTCGATGACCTGCTCGGGATCAGTGCTCCGACGCATCTCCAGCAGAGCCCGAACGGCGTCCACTCCCCCGGCACCTTCCGTCACGCGCTGGCGGGCCGTCTCGTAGAGCGAACCGCTGACGTCGGCCGAGACGAGCTCCGCGTCGGCCTGGTCGTCGTCGCCGGCGGGGCGGACGTCGATGCCCGCAGCCTCGGCCATGCGCGCGATCTCTGCGAACAGATCGGCGGCGACCGTGTCGGTCGGCTCGTAACGGATGCGCACCTGCGGCTCCTCCCCGTCGAGCAGGGAGGTCGCCCGGTCGACGTCGGGCCCGTCGCCGGGCGAACCGTTGTCGGCGATCACGTCGCGGTACGCCGACCCCGACGCGGCAGAGGAGATGAACGAGCGCAGGGGCGCCGCATCCGCATTCACCCCACCGACCGACTCCTCCACGAGGTGCTTCCTGTCGAGGGACAACATCAGCGCCTCGCGGGTCGTGTCGTCCATGCGTTCGGCCTCGTCGACGAAGATGAGGCTGAGGGTGCGCGGGCGCGCCCCGGTCAGCACCTCGGCGCCGGCCGACTCGAGGCGTCCGATCGTCGCCTCCGAGACGGCCCCCAGGTTGGCCACGTCGACCTCGCCCGCCTGGACCGCGTCGAGCTGCGATTGCTCATCGGGGAAGAAGCGCACCGTGAGGCGATCGATGGCCGGATAGTTGGCGCCCTCGTAGACGGGATTGCGGACGAGTTCGAGGCGGTCGCTCTGCAGCGACTCCACCATGTACGGACCGTTCGAGACCGCGCCGGACAGATCGGGCGCGGCGGGGTCGACGTCGAACCCGGTCGACCACGCGCGTCCGGCCGCGAGCAGAGTGGCGTTCGGCTCGGCGGGCGCCTCGGGGTCGCCCTTCGGCGCCTCGCGGATGACGCGCAGGATGTCACCGGCGGAGACGCCCGCCTTCTGGGCGACGACGTGGAGCGGGCGATCGAGCAGCCACTGGCGGTTCCAGTCGGCGAACGGGTCGTCGTAGGTGACCGTCATGATGCGCTTGCGCGTGTCGATCTCGGCGCGCTCGGTGTCGCTGTTCAGCGATTCGGTCTTCGCCGTGTCGAAGTAGCGCGTGCCGCTGACGACGTTGCCCTGCTCGTTGTAGGCGGCGTCGTCGAACCATCCGGTGTTGACCGCCCAGCCGAACAGCAGGTCCTCCATGGTCACGAGGGTGCCGTCCGACCACTTGCGCCCCTCGTGGAGCGAATAGACCACGGTCAGCGGGTCGTCGGAGATCTTCTCGACCTCGCCGAACCCCGTGTTGCCGGTGACCTGGAGGTCGTCTCCGATGTAGGCGAACGACTCGTGGAGATACTGCGAGACGGCGAGGTTCGCGTGGGTCGCACCCTGCGACGTCTCGGGGTTGAAGCTGGTGAACTGGCCGACGACGCCGACCGTCGCCGTCGTGGGCGGTGGGGTCGGCTCCGGTTCGGTCGGCGGCGCCGCGGCGGTGCAGCCGCTCAGCAGCGCCACCACGGCGACGGCGGCGACCGCTGCCCGCACGATGTTCTTCGGCTTTCGTCCCGAACCCATAAAGCTTGTCGACCTCCTGCGTGAAAAACCTTGAGAATCGTCGCACATCGCCCTGTGGCACCCTGGGAGGATGCCCACGGATGCCCCGCCCTCGGGACCCACCCCGATCACCCCGGCGGCGCGGACGCGCTGGATCTGGGAGGTCTCGCTCGTCCTGGCGATCAGCGTCGGGCAGTCGGCGCTGTACTCGGTGCTCTCGCTGATCCGTGCATCGCTGCGGACGACTCCGATCGGGCAGCAGCAGACGCAGCTGAACCCGGCGCAGGACGCCGAGGCTCTCTGGGACGCGTTCTACCGCCTGCTCTCCGTCGGCTTCGCCCTGGCGACGGTCGCGCTGGTCATCTACCTGCTGTGGGAGCCCGGCACGAACGCGCTGCGGCGCATCGGGCTCGACTTCACGCGCTTCGGCGGCGACCTCGGCCGCGGCGTCGCGCTGGCGGCCATCATCGGCATCCCCGGCCTCGGGCTCTATGCACTGGCCCGCGTGACCGGCTTCAACGTCGCCGTGGTGGCGTCGCCGATCGACTCCGCCTGGTGGGCGGTGCCTCTGCTCGTCCTGTCGGCCATGCGTGCCGGCCTGACCGAAGAGGTCATCTTCATCGCGTACCTCTTCGACCGGCTGCGTCGCATCGGCTGGTCGTGGTGGACGATCATTCTCTCCACCGCCGCGCTCCGCGGCGCCTACCACGCGTACCAGGGCCTCGGAGCGGTGCTCGGCAACGTCGTCATGGGCGTCGTCTTCGGCTGGTGCTACAAGCGCTGGGGGCGCGTGATGCCCCTCGTCATCGCCCACACCCTGCTCGACGTCGTCGCCTTCGTGGGGTACCCCCTGGCGGCGTCCCTCTGGCCCGGCGTCTTCGCCCCCGCATCCTGACCCCGAGACTTCATCCCCTATACGAGACAGCTACCCTCGCGCGCAGTCTCGTATACGGGATGAAGTCTCGGGGTCGGCGGGCGGGCGGGCAGCGGGCGGGCGCCCGCGCCTGCACAGGGCACGAAGAGGCGGCGGCGATCCACAGCATTCGGAGATCGCCGCCGACGACCGGGCAGAGGGCGAGAGCCTTCCCTCATGAACGAGCCCGACGTCGCCCGAAGTCCCATCGCCCTCATCCCCACCGCAGAAGTCCGCGACGCGTCACGGGGCGTGCGATCGGGAGAACTGACGCGCGTGATCCGTGGCGTGTACGCACTCAGCGACGAATGGAACGCCCTCGCTCCGTGGGATCGTTACGCGGCGCGGGTGCACGCGGCCGCTCTACGGCATCCCGACAGCGTGTTCTGTCTCGAATCGGCCAGCGTGCTCCACAGCCTGCCAGTGTTCGGTGATCCCGGCACCGTCCATGTCCTTCGCGACGACTCGTCGACGTCGCGCGTGTCGGGAGGCGTGCTGGTCCACACCACGTCGGAGCACCGTTCGATGGACACCGCAGGTGGGATGCGGCGCACCACCGTCCGCGACACGGTGATCGATCTCGCCCGCTCGCGGCACAACGCCGTGGCTCTTGCCGTCGGCGACGCGGCGCTGCGGCGGGACACCGGGATCGGGACGGCCTCCCTCGTCGGAGAGAACGAATCGCGCGCCTCGTCGCGCGGTCGACTCCGCGCGCGGTGGGTCTTGGACCGCGTGTCGCCATCGGCCGAGTCTCCGCTCGAATCCGTCGACAGAGCCGTGCTCGAATGGCTGGGTTTTCCTCGACCCGAGCTCCAGGTCTGGCTCGGGGACGAAGCATCCGCGGGGGATCGTGTCGATAAGTGGTGGCCCGAGATGCGGATCGTCGGCGAGGGCGACGGCGACCTCAAGTACGACGGTCGATTCGGCGAGCACAACACCGTCATGCGCGAGCGCCATGCCCGCGATGCCCGGCTCTTCGAACGCGGTGCTCGAGCGGTCGTGCACTGGGGGTGGGCGGAGGCGATCGCCGCCACACCCCTGCGTGCCATGCTGCGCTCCGCCGGGCTGCCGCTGATCGGCCCCGAAGACTCGGCCCAGCTGTTCTCTCTCCGACGCGCTCTCCGGTCCTCGACCCAGCCGCGAGACTTCACCCCAGCGACGAGACTGCAGCGCTACGCCGCTGTCTCGTCGCCAGGTTGAAGTCTCGCGGTCAGGAACCCACCCGCGGGTCAGGCGAAGGCCTCGGGCGGCGGGCAGGCGCAGACCAGGTTGCGGTCGCCGTAGGCCTGGTCGATGCGGCGCACGGGCGGCCAGTACTTCGTGCGGATGAGCGACCGCACCGGGTACACCGCTCGTTCGCGGGAGTACGGATGCTGCCACGGGCCCGAGATCGTCGACTCGGCCGTGTGCGGGGCGTTCACGAGCGGGTTGTCGGCGGCGGGCCACTCCCCCTCGGCCACGGCGACGGCCTCGGCCTTGATCGCGATCATGGCCTCGACGAAGCGCTCGAGCTCGGCGAGGTCCTCCGACTCGGTCGGCTCGATCATGAGCGTGCCCGCGACGGGGAACGACATCGTCGGGGCGTGGAAGCCGTAGTCGATCAAGCGCTTGGCGACGTCGTCGACGGTGATGCCGGTCTCCTCGCGGAGGGGCCGCAGATCGAGGATGCACTCGTGCGCGACCAGGCCGTCGGCGCCGGTGTACAGCACCGGGTAGTGCGCGCGGAGCCGCGCGGCGAGGTAGTTCGCCGACAGCACGGCGGCACCGGTGGCCTCCCGCAGCCCGGCGGCCCCCATCATTCGCACGTAGGCCCACGAGATCGGGAGGATCCCGGCGGAACCGTGGGCGGCGGCCGACACCGGTCCGCCGTCGACGCCGTACGACGCGCGGCGCGGGGAGAACGGGTGGGACGGCAGGTAGGGCGCCAGATGGGCCTTGGCCGCCACCGGTCCCACACCGGGCCCGCCGCCGCCGTGCGGGATGGCGAACGTCTTGTGCAGGTTCAGGTGCGACACGTCGCCGCCCAGATCGCCGAACCGCGCGTATCCGAGCAGGGCGTTGAGGTTCGCCCCGTCGACGTACACCTGCCCGCCCGCGTCGTGCACCGCCCGCGTGATCTCGAGCACGTCGTGCTCGTACACCCCGTGGGTCGAGGGATACGTGATCATGAGCGCGGCGAGCTCGGCGGCGTGCAGCGCGATCTTCGCCCGCAGGTCGTCGAGATCGACGTTGCCGGCCTCGTCGCACGCGACGACGACGACCCGCATGCCCGCCAGCACCGCAGACGCGGCGTTCGTGCCGTGCGCCGACGACGGGATGAGGCACACCGTGCGACCCTCGTCTCCGTTCGCCCGGTGGAAGCCGCGGATCGCCAGGAGCCCGGCGAGCTCGCCCTGCGACCCGGCGTTGGGCTGCAGCGACACCGCGTCGTACCCGGTCATCTCGGCGAGCCACGTCTCGAGCTGCTCGATCATCGTGAGGTAGCCGTGCACGTCGGCCTCGGGCGCGAAGGGGTGCACGCGCGAGAACTCCGGCCACGACACCGCGGCCATCTCGGTCGCCGCGTTGAGCTTCATCGTGCACGACCCGAGCGGGATCATGCCGCGATCGAGCGCGTAGTCGCGGTCGGCGAGCTGCTTCAGGTAGCGCATCATCGCGGTCTCGCTGCGGTGGCTCGAGAACACCGCGTGCGTCAGGAACTCGTCGATCCGCCGCATCCCGCCGCTCACCCCGCGCAGCGGCAGGGCGTCGTCGAGCGAGAGCCGCTCGGAACGCGGCAGCCCGAAGGCCTCCGCCACGGCCGCGAGATCGCGCGCGGTGGTGGTCTCGTCGACCGAGACGCCGACCGTGGCGTCATCGACCCACAGCAGCTGGTAGCCCAGCGCGCGGGCACGGTCGATGACGCGCCCCGCCGGACCGGGGGTGGTCACGCGGATCGTGTCGAAGAACGAATCGGATGCTGTCGACAGCCCGAACGCGCGCAGCTCGGCCGAGAGCGCATCGGCCTTGCGTGCCACATCGGTCGCGATCTCCCGGAGTCCGTCGGCACCGTGATACACGGCGTACATCGCGGCCATCACGGCCAGCAGCACCTGCGCGGTGCAGATGTTCGACGTGGCCTTCTCGCGGCGGATGTGCTGCTCGCGGGTCTGCAGCGACAGGCGGTAAGCGGGGTTTCCCGCGGCATCCTGCGACACGCCCACGAGGCGCCCGGGCAGCTGACGCTCGAGACCGCCGCGAACGGCCATGTATCCCGCGTGCGGTCCGCCGAACCCGAGCGGCACGCCGAAGCGCTGCGTGGTGCCTACGGCGACGTCGGCTCCGAGCGAGCCCGGCGAACGCAGCAACGTCAGCGCCAGCAGGTCGGCCGCCACGACGGCGAGACCGCCGCGCTCCTGCACCGCGCCGATCGCCGCCGTCGGATCCCAGACGCGGCCGGACGCACCCGGGTACTGGATGAACACCCCGAACGCGTCGGGGAACGCACGGTCGCCCTGACCTCCCGCCGCCTCCCAGACGCGGAAGTCGACCACGACGATCTCCACCCCCACGGCGGCGGCGCGGTGCTCGAGCACGGCCTTCGTCTGAGGAAGCGCGTCGGCGTCGACGAGGAACACCTCGCTCTTCGACCTCGACGCACGACGGGCCAGCAGCATCCCCTCGACGGCGGCGGTGGCCTCGTCGAGCATCGAGGCGTTCGCCGTGGCGAGGCCGGTGAGGTCGCTCACCATCGTCTGGAAATTAATCAGGGCCTCGAGCCGGCCCTGCGAGATCTCGGGCTGGTAGGGCGTGTACGCGGTGTACCAGGAGGGGTTCTCCAACACGTTCCGCGTGATGACCGACGGGGTGACGGTGTCGTAGTAGCCGAGGCCGATCATGGGGCGCGCCGGCCGGTTGTCGCCCGCCAGCTCCCGCAGCTCGGCGAGGGTCTCGGCCTCGCTCGCGGCCTCGGGGATCGAGGTGGTCTCGCGAGGTCGCACGTGGATCGACGCCGGGACGGCCGCCCGCACGAGGGCGTCGACCGAGTCGTAGCCGAGCGTGTCGAGCATGCGGCGCTGGGCGGCAGCATCCGTTCCGATGTGCCGGTCGACGAAGGGCGTGGTCACGCCGCGCCCCCGGTGAGGGCGACGTACGCCGCGCGGTCGAGCAGGTCGGCCGATGCCGAGGAGTCGACGCGGATCTTCAGCAGCCACCCATCGCCGAACGGGTCGCTGTTGACGAGCGAGGGGTCATCGACGACGGCGGCGTTGATCTCGACGACCTCGCCCGAGAGCGGCGCGTAGAGCTCGCCGACCGACTTCGTCGACTCGATCTCTCCGCAGACCTCGGCGGCGGAGACGACCGAGCCGACCGCGGGAAGGTCGACGAAGACCACGTCGCCCAGCTTGTCGGCGGCGAAGTCGGTGATGCCGACGGTGGCGACGGCGTCGTCCGACGCGATCCACTCGTGCTCGGCGGTGTAGGAGAGGGCGTCGAGATCGGTCATTTCTTCCTCCGGTAGAACGGCAGAGCGGTCACGGTTGCGGGGATGCGCGTGCCGCGCACATCGATGGCGAGTTCGGTTCCGAGCGCGCTCGATTCGGGCGAGACGAAGGCGAGGGCGATCGGATGCTGCAGGGTCGGGCTCAGCGCACCGCTGGTGATCTCGCCGACCCGGGTGTCTGCGTCGTACACGGCGTAGCCCGCGCGCCCCGCGCGCTTGCCGTCGGAGACGAGACCGACGAGCACCGGCCGATCCGCGGTGTCGGCGGCGAGCGCACCCTTGCCGATGAAGTCGTCCTTGTCGAGCGCGACCGCGCGCGCGAGCCCCGCCTGGGCGGGCACGACGTCGCGCGTGAGCTCGTGACCGTAGAGCGGCATGCCCGCCTCGAGGCGCAGCGTGTCGCGCGCCGCGAGACCGGCGGGCACGAGGCCGAACGCCTCGCCCGCGGCCAGCAGGGCGTCCCACAGGGCGACGGCGACCCGGTTCGGCACGAGGAGCTCGAAGCCGTCCTCCCCGGTGTACCCGGTGCGCGCAACGAAGAGGGAGGCCCCGTCGAAGGTGCCGCCGGTCCAGGCGTAGTACCCCAGCTCGCCGAGCGCGGTGCCGGTGATGTCGACACCGGCCGTGGCGTCGACGATCGCGCGCGCCCGCGGCCCCTGGACGGCCAGGAGCGCGGTCTGGTCGCTGACGTCTTCGACGCGGGGCAGCTCGGCTCCGGGCACGCCGGCGAAATCCCCCTCGACGGGTTCGTCGAGGAAGGCGTGCACGCGAGCCCAGGCGGCGAGCGCCGCATCCAGCGCCGCCGCGACGGCGGCTCGGTTGCCGGCGTTGGCGACCACGAGGAAGTACTCCCCGCCCGTGCGGTAGACGATGACGTCGTCGACGATGCCGCCGTCGTCGGCGAGCACGAGCGAGTACTTCGCCGTGCCCACCGGCATGGCCGAGACGCGACCGGCGAGGGCGTAGTCGAGGAAGTCGGCGGCGCGGCCCTCGTGCACCCAGAACTCGGCCATGTGCGAGATGTCGAACAGACCCGCGGCCTCGCGGACGGCTCGGTGCTCGGCGAGGTCGGAGGCGTAGCGCACCGGCATGAGCCATCCACCGAAGTCGGTGAAGGTCGCGCCGAGCGACTCATGGCGCTGGTGAAGCGGGGTGGAGCGGGGTTCTGACATCGAGTTCTCCCGGTCGTCGGGTGCCACCTCTCGGTGGCGGGAACTCCCCCTCTGTCATGGGCCTGAGAGTTTCAGCTCGGCATCGAAGAACGGATGCTGCGCCTTTCACCGTCGGCGGACGCCGAGCACCGCTCGGCATCGCTTTCCAGAGTGGCCCGATCGGCGCGGTACGCGTACCTGAGAGATTGGCGGGGAGGCTTGCTCCTTCGGTGCCCGGCTGGATTGTGCCGAGGCTCTCCCGCAACGATCATGGGGCCGTATGGACTTGTCGCGCTCAGCATAGCGGGAGCTGCTCGCCGTAGCGGGAGGTGCTCGCCGCACCACCTCAGGCGGTGCAGGCTCCGGAGGCGACCGGGGCGTCGAATTCGCCCAGGCGCGCGATCACCGGGTCGAGTTCGACCGGGGTCATGGCGTATCCCACGTCGTCGTCGCTGTCGGAGCGCGCGAAGACGACACCGGCCACCTCGCCCGACGGGGTGAGGAGCGGCCCGCCGGAGTTGCCGGGACGCACGATGGCCGACAGGGCGTAGATGTCACGGGGTGTCGAACTCGCGTCGTAGATGTCGGGGACGCTCGGCGTGCCGACCGAGACGACCTGCGCGTTGCCCGACGTGAACGGACCACCGTGCGGATACCCCTGCACCACGGCGGCCGATCCGACCGGGAGGCTGTCGGAGATCGCGAGGGGCGTCGCATCCAGTCCGTCCACCGCGATGACGGCCAGGTCGTCGACGGGGTCGAAGTAGACGATGCGTCCGTCCTGTGCCGGTCGCCCGGGGAGTTCGACCACGGGCTGCTCGACCCCGGCCACCACGTGGGCGTTCGTCACGATGCGGTCGGGGGCCACGGCGAAGCCGGTGCCGGTGGCCGTGATGCCGCACGCGTAGGCGACACCGGTGATCTTCGCGACCGACTGGGCTGCGGCGGTGAGCGCGGGGTCGTCGAGCGACACCGCGGGGGCGGCGGGCACGAGCGCCGGCTCGAGCAGCTCGCCCAGTCGGGGAAGGCCGTCGCCGAACACCGAACCGCGCAGCTGGGCGAGGGTGGCCCGCACGGGGGCCGGGGTGACGGTGTCGATGGTGCGCAGGACGGTCGATGACGCCAGGGCGCTGGAGATGACGGGGGTTCCGGTGGACACCAGCGCTCCGCCGAGGAACGAGATCGCGAGCGCGGCTCCGACGAGGCTGGCGAGCCCGCCGAGGATCCGTTCCGGCACGCGGAGTTTGATGCGGTCGACGCCTCGTCGCAACGACCGACCGATGGCCGAGCCGACGGCCGCGCCCAGGAGCAGCAGGCCGATGCCGACGGAGATGACCGTCACGAGACGCCACGACGGGTCGGAGACCCACGACCCGGCCAGCGGCATGAGCCAGTAGGCGACGGCCGCGCCGAGCGCGATGCCCGCGAACAGCCCGACGCTGGCGAGCAGGCCACGGCGCAATCCGACGATCGCCGATACGACGAGCAGCACGATGAGAACGACATCGACGACGAGCACGGGTACCTCCTCCGGACAGCGTAGGGGTGGTGGCTGAGCGGGTCCTGGTTTGTGCTTCGAGTCGCGCTGACTATAAGATCGTCGCGAGGTAATGGTCACCATGACACAAAGCACGTCTCCCGAAGCCGCCCGCGTCGCCGTCTCCACGGTGATCTTCAGCCTGCGGCGCACCGAAGACTCCGCGCCGGCCGAGCTGATGCTGCCTCTCGTCCGCCGCACGCGCGACCCGTTCGACGGACTGTGGGCACTGCCCGGCGGATGGCTCGATCCCGCCGAAGAGCTGGAGGACGCCGCATCCCGCACCCTCGGCGAGACCACCGGGCTCTCGGCCAGCTACCTCGAGCAGCTCTACGCGTTCGGCGGCGTGGGCCGCTCGCCCGCCCGTGTCGTCTCGATCGTCTACTGGGCGCTGCTGCGCGCCGACGAGGTCGACGCCCAGGTCGACGCGCACGCGGCCCAGGGTGACGCCCCCGAGAACGTCGAGTGGTTCGACGCCGCCTCGCTCCCCCGCCTCGCCTTCGACCACAACGAGATCGTCGAGTACGCCCTCTGGCGCCTGCGCTCCAAGGTCGGCTACAGCCGTATCGCACACGGGCTGCTGCCGCCGGAGTTCACCCTCGCGGAGCTGCGCGAGGTGTACGAGGCGATCCTCGGCCGCCGACTCGACCCCGCGAACTTCCGGCGCCAGGTCGAAGGCTCCGGCACCCTCTTCCCGACCGAGCGCTTCCGCACCGGAAGCCACCGCCCCGCCCGCCTGTACCGCTACGACCCCGACGTCGAGCTCGCCGAGCGCGGTCCGTTGACCGCACGCCACTGATGGGAGCCCCCATGACCGCGACACCCCTGACCCTCGACCTGCGCCGCGGCGACGGCCCCCCGCTCGACCCGTCGGTCGACCACGAGATCCAGGCGATCGTGGCGGGCGCGTCGCTCAACTCCACCTGCACCACCGACCTCGCCGCGGGTCCGTGGAACTTCGACACCCGCCCCGGGTACGGTCCCGGGTCGTCGATGGGCGATGTGATCCCGACGGGGTCGCCACGACAGGGCGAGCTGCCGCAGGAGTATCGCGATGCCTCCGACGAGGAGCTCGACGCGCGCGTGCGAGCCGCGAAAGCGGCCCTCGGCGACCGCGCCGTGGTGCTGGGGCACTTCTACCAGCGCGAAGAGGTCGTGCGTCACGCCGACTACGTGGGCGACTCGTTCCAGCTCGCGAACGCAGCCAAGGCCCACCCCGAGGCCGAGGCCATCGTCTTCTGCGGCGTTCACTTCATGGCCGAGACCGCCGACCTCCTCTCCCGGCCCGAGCAGGCGGTCATCCTCCCCAACCTCGCCGCCGGATGCTCGATGGCCGACATGGCCGACATCGATCAGGTCGAGGAATGCTGGGAGCAGCTCGAAGACGTCTTCGGCGACCTCGAGGCGGTCGACGCCGACGGACGCGTGCCGGTGATCCCCGTCACCTACATGAACTCCTCGGCCGCGATCAAGGGCTTCGTCGGACGCCACGGCGGCATCGTCTGCACGTCGTCGAACGCGCGCACCGTGCTCGAGTGGGCGTTCGCCCGCGGGCGCCGGGTGCTCTTCTTCCCCGACCAGCACCTCGGCCGCAACACGGCCAAGGCGATGGGCGTGCCGCTCGAGCAGATGCCGATGTGGAACCCCCGCCGCCCCCTCGGCGGCAACGACGACGCGACCCTGCTCGACAGCCGCGTGATCCTGTGGCACGGCTTCTGCTCGGTGCACCGGCGCTTCTCGGTCGAGCAGATCGACAAGGCGCGCGCCGAGCACCCGGGAGTCCGCGTGATCCTGCACCCCGAGTGCCCGATGGAGGTGGTGGATGCGGCGGATGAGGCCGGATCCACCGACTACATCCAGAAGGCCATCGCCGCCGCGACCGAGCCGACGACGTTCGCGATCGGCACCGAGGTGAACCTCGTGCAGCGTCTGGCCGCCCAGTACCCGCAGCACGAGATCTTCTGCCTCGACCCCGTCGTCTGCCCGTGCTCGACGATGTACCGCATCCACCCCGGCTACCTCGCCTGGGTGCTCGAGGCGCTGGTCGCAGGCGAGGTGCTCAATCGCATCACCGTTCCCGCGTCGGTGTCCGAACCCGCGACGGTCGCCCTCGAGCGGATGCTGGCGGCCAAGCCGTGAGCGACCTGTCGGCTGCCGCGGCGTCCCCCTCGACGGTGGTCGTGGTCGGTTCGGGCATCGCCGGGCTGACCGCGGCGTTGCACGCGCTCGAGACGGGCTGCCGTGTCACCGTCGTCACCAAGCGAGCGGTGAGCGAGTCGAACACGCGGTACGCCCAGGGCGGCATCGCCGCGGTCTGGACGCCGACCGACAGCGTCGACGACCACGCGCACGACACGCTCGTCGCCGGCGCGGGCCTGAACGACGAGATCGCGGTGCGCACGCTCGTCACCGAGGGCCCCGCTCGTGTCGAAGAACTCATCGCCCGCGGCGTGGCCTTCGACCGCGACCCCGACGGCACGGTGAGCGCCGGGCTCGAGGCCGCGCACTCCGCCCCCCGCGTGCTGCACGCCGGCGGCGACGCCACGGGCGCGGCCATCGAGGCGGCGCTCGTCGCACGGATCCGCGAGAGCGCGGCGACGCTCGTCGAGCACGCGCTCGTCACCGACCTCGCCCTCGATCGCGGTCGTGTCGTGGGTGTCGAGATCCTCCACGACGGCGAGCGCCGCGTGATCGCCGCAGACGCGGTCGTGCTCGCCACCGGCGGCGCAGGGCAGCTGTACGCCCACACCACCAACCCGTCGGTGGCGACCGGTGACGGGATCGCGCTCGCCCTCCGCGCCGGCGCAGCGGTGGCCGACCTCGAGTTCGTGCAGTTCCACCCGACCGTCCTGCCGGGGCGCGCGGGCCTCGCCGGCGACGCCGCCGCGCCGTTCCTCATCTCCGAGGCCGTGCGCGGCGAGGGCGCGGTGCTCCGCGACGCGACGGGACGCCGGTTCGCCTTCGACGCGCACCCCGACGGCGAGCTGGCCCCGCGCGACGTGGTGGCGCGCGCGATCGACCGCGCGATGGCGGCCCAGCACGACGCACCCGTCGTGCTCGACGCCACCGCGCTCGGGGCGGAGTTCCTCGCACGGCGCTTCCCGACCATCGACCGCACCGTCCGCGAACGCGGCTACGACTGGTCGCGCGAGCCCATCCCCGTCACTCCCGCCGCGCACTACCTCATGGGCGGCGTCGTCACCGACCTCGACGGCCGCACGACCGTGCCCGGCCTGTACGCGGCGGGCGAAGCCGCGCGCACCGGGGTGCACGGCGCGAACCGACTCGCGTCGAACTCGCTCCTCGAGGGCGCGGTGTTCGGTGCGCGGGTGGGCGACGCGGTCGGCGCCGACGCGGCATCCGGTCGGTGGCCCGTCCCCGCAGCACTCCCCTCGCCTCTCCTCGAGCCGCCCATGACCGCTCGCACCGAACCGTTCTCGCGCGCCGCGCTGCAGCGGCTGATGTGGGCGGATGCTGCGCTCACCCGTACCGCCGAAGGTCTCGGCCGCGCCGCATCCGTGCTGGCCGCCTGGTCTGCCGCACCGCGCACGGCTCGCACCGTCGCCGACCACGAAGACGCGCACCTGCTGCTCGTCGCCGCGCACGTCGTCGACGCCGCCCGCCGCCGCCCCCTGTCGGTCGGAGCCCACCACCGCGCCGACGGCGCGACCCCGGGCACGCGGCGCCCCGCCGCAGCGTCGCACGCTCCCCTGCGGCGCGTTCTCGAAGGGATCAACGCATGATGAACCGCGCCCGGATCGACCGCGTGGTCGCCGCCGCCCTCGACGAGGACGCCCCCTGGGGCGACCTCACCAGCGAGAGCCTCATTCCCGAGACGGCCACGGCACGGGCCGACCTCGTCGCTCGGGAGAGCGGGGTCTTCAGCGGGGGCGAGGTGTTCGCCGCGGCGTTCCGGCTGACCGACGACCGCATCGCCGTCGAGCTGCTCATCGACGACGGGGCGGTCTTCGCGCCCGGCGACGTGCTCGCCCGGGTGACAGGACCCGCCCGCGGCGTGCTGACCGCCGAGCGGATCGGGCTCAACTTCACCCAGCGGATGTCGGGGATCGCGACCCTCACCGCCGCCTACGTCGCCGAGGTCGCCCACACGGGCGCGCGCATCGTCGACACCCGCAAGACGACGCCCGGGCTCCGCGCGTTCGAACGGCACGCGGTGCGCAGTGGCGGCGGTCACAACCACCGCTTCTCGCTGTCCGACGCGGTCATGGCGAAGGACAACCACCTCGCCGTCCTCACGGCGACGGGACTGTCGGTCACCGCCGCACTGCAGGGCGCGATCGCCCGTCTCCCCCACACCACGCACGTGGAGGTCGAGGTCGACCGGCTCGACCAGATCGATGCGGTGCTCGCCGCGGGGATCGGAACGATCATGCTCGACAACTTCTCACTCGACGACCTGCGCGCCGGTGTCGAGCGGGTAGCGGGCCGTGTCACGGTCGAAGCATCCGGCGGAGTGAACCTCGAGACGGTGCGGGCGATCGCCGAGACGGGCGTCGACGTCATCTCGGTGGGGGCCCTCACCCACTCCGCGCGCGCGCTCGACCTCGGACTCGACATCGCCATCGACGCGGGCTGATCCGTGCGGTATCTCGACAACGCCGCGACCACCCCGGTGCGCACCGAGGTTCTCGAGGCGATGATGCCGTTCCTGACCCGCTGGTTCGGCAACCCGTCGAGCCACCACACAGTGGGCGAGGCCGCGGCATCCGCCCTCGACGACGCGCGCTCGCGGGTCGCGGCCGTTCTCGGCATGCGGCGCGGCGATGTCGTCTTCACCTCCGGCGGCACGGAGGCGAACAATCTCGCACTCAAGGGGATCGCGATCGCGGCGCAGGCGAACCGCGGCGCGGGGCGTGTCGTGACGACACCGATCGAGCACGAGTCGATCCTGCAGTCGGCCGACTACCTGCGTCGGATCCACCGATTCGAGGTCGACGTGCTGCCCGTCGACGCGACCGGCCTCGTCGACGCGGCAGATCTCGCCGCCGCGATCGCCGATGACACCGCGCTCGTGTCGATCGGCTACGCGAACAACGAGATCGGCACGATCCAGGATGCTGCGGCCCTCGCCGCCGCAACGCGGGCGCGCGGGGTCCCTCTGCACCTCGACGCCGTGCAGGCGGCCGGCTGGCTGCCCCTGCGAGATCTCGGCGCCGATGCCCTCACGATCGCCGGCCACAAGCTCGGGGCGCCGAAGGGTACGGGCGTGCTCGCCGTGCGCGGGCGCATCCCGCTCGAGCCGCTCATGCACGGCGGCGGCCAGGAGCGCGGCCGCCGGTCGGGCACCGAAGACGTCGCGGGTGCGGTCGCGATCGCCACCGCGCTCGAGCTCGCCGAGGCCGAACGCGAGGAGTCCGCCGCCCGAGTGGGCGCGTTCCGCGACGCGTTCGTCGCCCGGGTGCTCGCGACGGTCCCCCGGGCCGCCCTCACCGGGCATCCCGCGAGGCGCCTTCCCGGCACGGCGAGCTTCGTCTTCCCCGGAACCAGCGGCGAGGCGATCCTGCTCGAGCTCGAGAGGCGCGGGGTCGTCTCCTCCAGCGGGTCGGCGTGCGCGGCCGGCAGCGACGATCCGTCGCACGTGCTGACCGCGCTCGGCCTCGGCGCAGACGTTGCCCGGACGGCGGTGCGGTTCACCTTCCCGCACGACCTGAGCGCCCCTCTCGATGACGTCGCCGACGCCCTCGCCGCCTCCGTGGCGGCCGTAGGATCGGCGCCGTGAGCGACCCCGCCATCACGATCGTCGTCCCCGGCTACGACGTGGCCGAGTACGCCGCCGACGCGCTCGACTCTCTGCGCGGCCAGACCCGCGGCGACTGGACGGCCGTGCTCGTCGACGACGGATCGACCGACGGCACCGCGGCGATCTTCCGTGCCGCCGCCGACGCCGACCCCCGCTTCCGCGTCGTCACGCACACGCATCAGCGCGGGCTCGGCGCCGCGCGCAACGCCGGGCTCGACCTCGTCGACACGCCCTTCCTCGGCTTCCTCGACGCCGACGACGTGCTGACACCGGCGGCGCTCGAGACGCTCCTCGACACGCTCGACGCCTCCGGCAGCGACTTCGCCGCGGGCGCGTACGTGCGGCTGAGGCCCGACGACGAAGGACACTACCGCCCCGGGGCCGTTCAGTCGTGGGTGGCGGCGGCGACCGACCCCGCGCGCGCCGGTACGACGCTCGAGGCGCACCCCGCAGCATCCGGCAACATCGTGGCGTGGTCGAAGGTCAGCCGCACCGACTTCTGGCACCGCACCGGACTGCGCTTCCCGGAGGGACGCCTGTACGAAGACCAGGTCGTCGCACAGCTGATGTACACCCGGGCCCGCGCGTTCGACGTCGTACCCGAGGTCGTCGTCCACTGGCGTCAGCGTGCCGACGGCTCATCGATCACGCAGCGCACGGCCCGCCTCGACGTGCTGACCGACTACCTCGAGGCGCTGCGGGCCGGCATCGGGATCCTCGATGCTGCGGGCCACACTGCCGCCGTCGCCGAGCGTGTGCGTCTCGTGCGTGCGATGGATCTGCCCCCGCTACGCGAGATCGCCCGCAGCCACCCCGACGACGCCTACCGCCAAGCGGTGGAGGATTTCGAACACGGCCTCGCCGCCCTCTCGCGCTGAGTTGCCGCAATCCGGGCCCTCCCGCGCGGGGTAAGCCCAGATCGCGGCAACTCGGCGAATCGGGCTCGCCTCCCCAGGTCGTCGGGCGGGCCGGGTCGTCCACAACGGGGGGCGGATGCGGCGCGGTACGGCGCGTGCGCGGGAGGCTGGCCGCATGCCCGCCGCACCGAGACCGCTGCCGCCGGGGCTCCGCGGCGCCCCCTTCACGGTCGCCGACGCGCGACGGCACGGGGTGTCGCCCGACCGGCTGCGCGCCTCCGACCTCGCCGCTCCCTTCTACGGGGTGCGCACGGGTGTCGGCGAGCCCTCACTGATCGAACGGTGTCGCGCCAGGGCGACCCGGCTTCCGCACTTCGCCGCCTTCAGCCACACGACCGCCGCCGGTCTGCACGGCCTCCCCCTGCCGCCGGAGACGACGCGCCAGTCCGACCTCCACATCAGCGTTCCCCGCGGAGCACGCGCGCCACGCGGCTCCGGCACGATCGGCCACCAGGTCTCGTGCCGTCGTGACGACGCCGACCGGCGCCACGGGGTGCTCTGCACGACGCCGGCCCGCACCTTCTGCGATCTCGCCGCCGTCCTGAGGCTCGGAGAGCTGGTCGCGGTCGGCGACGCCGTGCTGCACCGGCGTCTCGCGACGATCGCCGACCTCGCAGCCGCCGCCGGAGCGTGGCCGGGCCGGCGCGGACGACCCCGTCTCGACGCCGCCCTCGAGCTCCTCGACGGTCGCGCCGAGTCGCCGAAGGAGTCGGAGCTGCGGATCGTCCTCCACGAGGCGGGCTTACTGCTCCCGGAGGTGAATCACGTCGTGCGTGATGGCGCAGGGCGGTTCGTGGCCCGGGTCGACCTCGCCTACCCCGAGCGGAAGATCGCCATCGAGTACGAGGGCGACTACCACCGCGACAGGGACCAGTGGCGCAGAGACATCGCGCGCCGCCGTCGCCTCGAGGCGCTGGGCTGGACCGTGCTGCAGGTTACCCAGCGGGATCTCCAGGACCCCACCGGGTTCCTGTCCGACCTGTCCGCCGCCCTCTCGCGCTGAGTTGCCGCAACTCGGGGTCACCCTGCCGGGTAAGGCCCCGAGTTGCGGCAACTCATGCGCTCAGCCGAGCGCCGTCAGGGTCAGCGTGCCGCGGTAGGTGCCGTCGGCGACCTCGGCGGGCAGCTTGAACAGCAGGTCGGCGCCCAGTCGCGCCGAGCCCGTCGCGTGCCCGGAGTCGGCCGAGCCGAGCGTCGCCGACACGCCGAGTCCGGTGCCCCCGTCGAGCGCGGGCGCCACGGCGGCACCGGCACGGGCACCCGCGCCTGGTTCGACGATCTTCGGGGTCCATCCGAGGTGCTCCGCGCCGAACGTGCCGGCGGTGCCGGTGAAGTCGGTGACCTGGCCCGACAGCGACCACGCTCCGGCCGTGCGGCGGGTGTCGGTCACGCGGATCGGGTGGATCTCGCCCGTCGCCTGGAAGTACCCCGGCCCCTGCACGGCCTCGCCCAGGTCGACGGTGTCGTTCGACCCGTCGATGCTCCAGACGAACTCGCCCTCCGAGATCTGCGGCACAGCGACCTGCACCTGCTGCGAGGCCGTCGACGGCCCGGAGGCGACCGCCTCGTCCACGGCCCGGAGCACCGGGCGACCCTTGTCGGTGTCGAACTCCCACACCTCCGAGAAGTCCCACCCGATCGCCTCGTACGTCGAGGCGGTGGCGAGCTCCTGCGCGGTGCGGTCGGCGCCGTTGCGGTTGCCCGCGGTGCCACCGGTCACGGCAGCCCCGTTGACCTGAGCCGTCGCGAGCGCGAGGTTGTCGCTGTAGGTGGGCACGCCGTTCTCGCGGGCCACGATGCGGGCCCGCGGAGCGTTCGCCGTGGTGATCGACCCGCTCACGACGACGTTGCCGCGCACCTGGGTGCCCGAGTAGCCGTAGCCGGTGAGGATGCCGCCGTTCTGCACCTCGGCGCGCACGTCGGCGCCGACGACATAGTTCTTCGTCAGCACGCCCGCCGCGGAGTTCCACGCGACAAGGCCGCCCGCCTCCCAGTTCGATACGACCTTCGCGTCCACGGTGTAGCTCGAGCGCACCTCACCGGTGTTCTCGGCCGCGATCGGCGCCGTCCGCCATCCGCCCGTGACCTCGGCGCCCCGCACGAAGACCTCGTCGATCAGACCCGCGTTGGCGACGGCGACCACGGCGACGCGTGTGCTCTGCACGTACGGTGCGGCGACCGTCGAGACCGGATCGACGAACCCCAGCCGGCGGATCACGCCCGAGTTGTTGAGGATGAACGCCTTCGACGCACCGCCCTCGACCTCGAGGCCGACGATCTTGTGACCGTTGCCGTCGATGGTGCCGAGGAACGACGGCACCGGGGTCCAGGGCTTGGTGAGGGTGATGTCGGCGGTGAGCGTGAAGGTGGCCATCGGATGCTGCGCGATGAGCGCGAGGTCGGCCTCGTCGTCGATCGTGTAGCCGTTCGTCCCGCCCTCGCCGAGCGGGTTGTCGATCGCCCCGGTCGTGATGCGGGCGACGAAGCCCCCGCCGTTGCGCACCGCTGCGGTGAGCGTCGACGCGCTGTCGACCTGCGACACCGTGCGGCTCATCGCGGAGGATGTGCTCTTGTCCGCGTAGACGTCGGCGTTATAGGTCGTGCCCGACGGCAGGAAGTCGAGCGGGATCGACATCTCACCGCCGGCGCTTGCCCCCGCCGTCACGGCGATCCAGAACTCCCCGTCCGAGGTCTCGCGCACGACCGCGGTGGTCGCGCCGATCGCGCTCTGCGGCAGCATCCGGCTCTGCTTCCACGTGGTCGGCAGGTTCGCGATGACGTCGCCGACGAGGTCGTGGTACTGCCCGCCGGGAGCGAGGTGGTCGGGGCGCTCCGAGAGCTGCAGATACGGCATCGAGTAGACGACCGTGGAAGCGAGCTGGTGCGCCCAGGTGACGTTGCCACCCGATCCCGACAGCAGGAACGGCGTGTAGTCGGCGGTGCCGGCGATCAGGCGCGTGAACGGCGCGAGGGTCTGCTGGTTCGCGCTGTAGCCCGACTGAAGGCCCTTGATCGCTTCGCGCCCGAGCTCGTTGGGATAGGTGCGGTTGAGACCCGTCGGCTCGAGCGGGTTGTGATAGATCACCATGAGCTTGCGAGCCGCGGAGTCGCGGGCGAAGTCGCGGAAGAAGGTGACCTTGGTCTCGGTCTCTTCGTTGGTGTGGTCGACCTTCGTGCCGGCGATGCCCGTCGCCCGCACCAGGTCGAGGTAGGCCTCGCGCAGGTCGGGGTTCTGCAGGCTCACCTGCGGGTAGGGGCTTGCCGAGTCGTACGTGACACCGGCGGTGAACGTGCTGTCGACGCCGGCCGCTCTGTCGTAGTCGGTCCACAGCCACACCGAGACCGGGAACGCCTTCGCCTTCCCGCGCTCGACGAGGGCCGCGATGTTCGCGAACCGCTGGGCGGTGGTCGACCCCCACGAGGAGTGCGTGAGGTTTCCCTCGATGAGGATCCCGGGGATGCGGGCGTCGGATGCGGCGTCGAGGAGCGCCTGCATGCCGGTGACGCTCTGATCGTTGGTCGTCAGCGTCGACCAGGCGTTCGTGCCGGGTTCGATCCAGCTCGTGTCGCCGCCCGGGAACACCGACGTGTCGATCGCCGGGTTCACGGCGGTGACGATGTCGGAGTTGGTGAAGTCGGTCAGGTTGTCGGCGATCGTGATGACACGGAACGGCGAGTGCGGGCTCTCGGCCTTCACGGCGAACGTGCCCTGCCCGTTGTCGGTCGCCCAGTAGTAGGTCGAGATGACGCCGCTCCGGGTGGTCTTCAACGCGATCGCGGGCCAGTCGAGGATGTTCGCCTCGGTGATGTTGGCGACGTGCCCGTCGGGGGTCTCCACCGTGGGCAGCACCGTGATGTCGCGGTCGCCGGCGGCATCGAAGCTCGACCGGGCGAAGCTGTTCTGCAGGTCGTCGATGGTGCTCGCCGTGACCGCCTGGTAGGTCAGGGTCGACGCCGGGTCGAACGAGAACGCCGTGTCTTCGCGCGAGACGACCGCGCCGACCAGGGAGGGGTCGAGCACGTAGCGGACGGCGACGCCGGTATCGAAGACGCGAACCTCGACCGAGACGAGCGACCCGTCGCCCTTGCGCAGCGGGAGCACGCTGGTGTTGCGGTGGTCGCGTCCGGTGTCGTTCAGGCCCATCAACGGGTACGACTCATCGGTCGTCGAGGTGACGGCGGTGCCGAGAGAGACGCCCTGGCCCCAATCGATGCCGTCGACGACCAGGCCGAGGGCGGAGTCGCGAACGATCGTGCTGCCGTCCTGCGTGACGGAGTAGGTGAGGTCTCCCGCGGCGTCGGTGCGCACCGTGGCGACGGTCTTGCCGTCGGGACTGGTCACGGCGGAGGACGACGTGAGGTCGGCGACCGTCGGGGTCGGGGTGGGGGTGGGGGTGGGCGTGGGCGTCGAGACGACGGGCGCCGCCTTCTCGGCGACTCCTCCGAGGTGCGGGCGCAGCGTCGCCGCATCCATCCGCCAGGTCGACGTGAAGTCCCAGCCGATGCTCTCGAACGTCGACTGCTGGGTCAGCTCGGCGGAGGTCTTCGACAGGCCCTGTCGGTCGGCGGCGGTGCCGGTGACCGTCACGCCCGCCGTGCCCGTGGTCAGACGGATCGAATCGAGCGCGAGGTTGTCGGCGTAGGTCGCACCGCGGCTGCCGACGCTGGTGTTGTTCTGACCGTTGATGCGACCGATGTTGTTGGCGGACTGGCCAGACCCCTGAGTGACCGAGCCGTCGAGGGCGACCGCGCCGCGGATGGTGGCCGTGCTGTAGCTGTAGCCGGCGATCATGCCGATGTTGCGGGTCGCGGTCGACACGGTGCCGCTGACGTAGACGTTCGTGATCTTCTCGACGCCGGCGTTGTCGTTGCGTGCGGTGATTCCGCCCGCCTCCCAGCCCGAGACGACCGACCCGCGGAAGTAGCTGTTCTGGATGGTTCCGCCACCCATGTTGTCGGCGACGAGGCCGCCCGTACGCCACCCGCCGTCCACCGAACCGAGGGCGTAGACCTGGTCGATGAGTCCGTAGTTGTGAGCGGCCACCGTGGCCTTCTTGGTCGCGGTCGTCTGCGACTCGGCCGCGCTGGTTCCCGTGATCGAGACCTGGCTGAAGCCGATGCGCTCGACCGTGCCGCGCTGCGCGTTGATGAGGGCCGCGGTCTTGTTGACGCCGTTGGACGCCTGGTAGGCGGCCGACGTCGAGTAGTCGATCGAGAGTCCGAAGACCGTGTGTCCGGCGCCGTCGAGCACACCGGCGAAGCTGTTGATCATCGGCACCGGTGCGGTGAGGGCGATGTCGGCGCCGAGCTCGTAGTGCGCGGCGGCGGCCCCCGTTCCGGCCGTGTCGGCGTTGACGCTCTGGATGAAGGTCGAGAACTCCGCCGCGTCGTCGATGACGTAGGGGGCCTCGGCCGTTCCGGAGCCCTCGAGAGCGGATGCGGCACCCCCGGCGAGGGTTGCGACCAGAACCCCGGCGACGACCACCGCAGCGGTGGCACCTCCACCGAGGAGAAGCGGAAGCCGACGCTTCGGGGCGGCGAGCAGAAGAGGCATGGTTCTCCCTGGCTGGCGGGCGTGCGCGCACGGCGCGTCCGCGGAGACGGTGTGTTCGGGCACCGTCACCGTCCCGCGGCGCAGAGAACGGGCGATGTGCGCGAAGGTGAACGAGACCTCGCGCGCGAACGAACACTCCGCGTGCCCGGGTCGCCGAGGTGCCGTGAGTCGGGGTCTCCGGCGCGCATCTCACCCCGGCTCGCGACAGCTGAATCGGTGTCAGCTGAACGTCAGCCCGCCGTCTGCTCCTCGGTCAGCACGCGGGTCGCTGCCAGCTGCTCGGCGGCGAGGCTCGCATACAGGCCGCCCGCGGCGAGGAGCTGCGAGTGGGTGCCCGACTCCACGATCCGTCCGTCGTCGACGACGTGGATCACGTCGGCACCGATCACCGTCGACAGGCGATGGGCGACGGTGAGCGTCGTGCGGCCGCGGGCCGCAGCATCCAATGCCTCCTGCACGATGCGCTCCGAGACGGTGTCGAGCGCGCTCGTCGCCTCGTCGAGAAGGAGGACGGGCGGATCTTTCAGCAGCACGCGCGCGATGGCGATGCGCTGCTTCTCTCC
Source organism: Microbacterium sp. Gd 4-13 (assembly GCF_003095395.1). Classification (GTDB taxonomy): domain Bacteria; phylum Actinomycetota; class Actinomycetes; order Actinomycetales; family Microbacteriaceae; genus Microbacterium. Next base: position 345,313 of record NZ_QEIJ01000001.1, on the reverse strand, counting down.
GCCCGACAGCCGGTAGCCCCGCTCGCCGACCACCGTGTCGTAACCGTTCTCGAACCCGGCGATCACGTGGTGGATGTTCGCCGATCGGCAGGCGGCCTCGAGCTCGGCGTCGGTCGCATCGGGCCGGGCGTAGCGGAGGTTCTCGCGGATCGTGGCGTGGAAGAGATAGGTCTCCTGCGACACGATTCCGATCTGGTCGATCACCGACTCGGCGCGCAGGTCGCGCACGTCGGCCCCGGCGAACACCACCGCACCCCCGGACGCCTCGTACATGCGCGGTGCGAGGTAGAGGATCGTCGTCTTGCCGGCCCCCGACGGGCCGACGAACGCCACGTGCCGCCCGGGCTCGGCCACGAACGACACCCCGTCGAGGGTGGGACGCGCGGCCTCTGCCGCATCGGGGTAGCGGAACTGCACATCACGGAACTCGAGGCGCCCGAGCGGCCCCGGGGCCTGCGTGACGTCGATCGCGTCGGGCTTGTCGGTGATCGCGGGAACCAGGTCGAGGTATTCGAAGATGCGGGCGAACAGAGCCGCCGACGTCTGCAGATCGAGGGCCACGCGCATGAGTCCCATCAGCGGCATGAGCAATCGCGCCTGCACGGTGGTGAAGGCGACGATCGTTCCCGCCGTGACCGTTCCGCCATCGCCGCCGGTGACGAGGAACCCCGCCACGAGATAGATCACGGCCGGCACGCTCGCCATGAGCACCTGCACGACGGCGAAGAACCCCTGCCCGCTCATCGCGCGGCGCACCTGCAGGCGCACCTGGTTGGTGTTCTCGTTGGCGAACCGCCCCGACTCGGCGCGTTGGCGGTTGAACGACTTCGACAACAGGATGCCCGAGACGCTGAGCGTCTCCTGCGTGATGGAGGTGAGCTCCGACAGCGACTCCTGGGTCTCGCCCGCGATGCGCGCCCGCACCTGGCCGACCCGCCGCTGCACCAGCACGAGGATCGGCATCATCACCACGGCGATGAGGGTCAGCCGCCAGTCGATGAGCACCATGGCCACGAGTGAGGCGACGACCGTGACGGTATTGCCCAGGATGCTGGTGACCGTGTTCGTCAGCACGCCGGAGACTCCCCCGACGTCGTTCTGGAGGCGCGACTGGATCACTCCGGTCTTGGTGCGGGTGAAGAAGCCGAGCTCCATCGCCTGCAGGTGGTCGAAGAGCCGCAGGCGCAGGTCTCCTGTCACCGCGTTGCCCACGGTGGCGGTGAGCCACGTCTGACCGACGCCGAGCACCGCCGAGAGCAGGAAGAACGCGATCATCAGCACGACGAGCCGCACGAGCACCGGGATGTCGGGCGGCCCCCCGGCGACGGGGAACAGGCCGTCGTCGAAGATGCGCTGCACCAGCAGCGGCGGCACGACCGCGACGGCGGCGCCGAGAACGACCAGGAGCGCCGTGATCGCGATGCGCCACCGGTAGGGGCGGAAGAGCGCGACCACCCGGCTGCCGAGGTTCGTCACCCGTGGGGCATCGGCGTTGCGCTTTCGCTGCGCCTCGATGTCGACGCCGCGGAATCCGACGCCGCCTGCCATGCTCATGCCGGTCAGCCTACGTCCGCCCGCCGACACCGGGCCCGGGATGCGCACCGCCGATCGAGATTGTTCGCCGTCGAGGGAATGCCGCGCCGTCGACCGACGTTACGGAGTTGGTGCCACCGGTCCGGTGGCGACCAGCGCCCCGATTGCACGATGAGGAGCCACCTATGGCCGCCCCCGCCACCGACAGCATCCGACAGCCCCAGTCCGCCACGTCCGCGTCGGGCGTCTCACCCGAGCAGAGCCGGGTCATCTGGCTTCTCCTGGTCGCCGCGTTCGTGGCGATCCTCAACGAGACCACGATGGGCGTGGCGATTCCCGCCCTCATCGAGGATCTCGGCATCACCGCGGTCGCCGCGCAGTGGCTGACGACCGCGTTCATGCTGACCATGGCCGTGATCATCCCCATCAGCGGATTCCTTCTGCGACGCTTCAGCACGCGCCAGATGTTCATCGCCGCGATGTCCCTCTTCTCGACCGGAACCCTCGTCGCCTTCCTCTCGGTCGGCTTCCCGATGCTGCTCGCCGCGCGTGTCATCCAGGCCTCGGGCACGGCGATCATGATGCCGCTGCTCATGACCACCCTGATGACGGTCGTTCCTCCGCACCTGCGCGGCCGCATGATGGGCCGGGTCAGCATCGTCATCTCGTTGGCGCCCGCGATCGGTCCCACCGTGTCCGGCTTCGTCGTCGACACGATCGGGTGGCACTGGAACTTCGGCCTCGTGCTGCCCATCGCCCTCGTCTCGCTCGCCATCGGCGCCACCTGGATCCGCAACATCTCCGAGACCGAGCACAACCGCATCGACATCCTCTCGGTGGTGCTGTCGGCGATCGGTTTCGGCGGCATCGTCTTCGGCCTCAGCCAGCTGGGCGGCGGCGGCCACGGCGAGGCGGATGCGGCGAGCGAACCCTCGTCTCCGCTGGTGCTCATCGTCGCCCTCGTCGGCGGCGCCATCGCCCTCGTGCTCTTCGGCTGGCGGCAGCTCCGTCTCCAGCGAACCGACGACGCACTGCTCGATTTGCGCGTGTTCCGGGTGCGCAACTTCTCTCTGGCCGTCGCCCAGCTCGGCGTCATGTCGCTGGCGTTCTTCGGCACCATCACGCTGCTTCCGCTGTACCTGCAGCAGGGACTGGGGCTGAACGCCGCCGAGAGCGGACTGGTGCTCCTCCCGGGCGCGCTCGCGATGGGTCTGGCCGGTCCGGTCATCGGCCGCATCTACGACCGCCGCGGCACGAAGGTGCTCCTCGTCCCCGGCGCCATCCTGGTGAGCGCGATGCTGTGGGCGTACGCTCTGCTGAGCACCACCACGACGCCGATCTGGATGGTCGTGATCATGCAGACGCTGCTCTCGCTCGGTCTGGCGCTGTCTTTCACCCCGCTGATCACCGCCTCGCTCGGCTCTCTTCAGCCTCGCCAGTACTCGTACGGCTCGGCCGTCGTCAACACACTGCAGCAGGTCGCGGGGGCAGCCGGCATCTCGATCCTCATCACGACCATGGCATCGGTCATGGTCGCGTCGACCGAGACCGCCGCGGCCGCCGAGGCCGCGGGCGCGCGGGGTGCATTCCTCGTCGCCGCGATCATCTCGCTGCCGCTGCTGGTGGGCGCGTTCCTCATCAAGAAGCCGGCCGACGCCCCGGCGGAACTACCGCTGGCACACTGACGGCCCTCGGCCCGCTCGGGCTCGGTCGCCTGTCCTCGCGCAGACGACCGAGCCCGATCTCTCGCCGCAGACCGTTTTCGTCACGCCCCGCACACCGAGCGCAGGCCCCAGACCTCACCCCGGAATGGGCACTCCCCCTGTCTGGCACGTCGGGCAGTACTGCGCCGCGCCTTTCGAACCGGGCACGTCCTGCACGGTGCCTGCGCACACCGGGCAGGGCTCGCCGGTTCGCCCGTGCACGCGCATCGCGTCGACCTTCGCCGCTTTCTGCCCGGAGGGCAGGATGCCTCGGCGAGCCGTGACCGCCTCACGCAGAACCTCGACGACCGCAGCGAACAGCCGGTCTCGGTCGTCGTCGCTCAGATCGACCGCGTGCGCGACGGGCGACAGCTTCGCGACGTGGAGGATCTCGTCGGAGTAGGCGCCCCCGATGCCGGCGATGGACTCCTGCTCCTGCAGGAGGGCGCGGATCTGCTTGCGCCTCGAGCCGAGGGCGGAATCGAGCTGTGCGCGAGAGTAGGTCGGATCGAGGGGATCCGGACCGAGCTTGGCGATGGAGGCGACGTCGCGCGCGTCGTCCACCACCGACAGCCCGAGCGACAGGAACGACCCCGCGTCGGTGACCGTGAGGGACGCACCGCCGTCGAACTCCAGGCGCGCGAGGACCGGCGCATCCGTCTGCTCGTCGAGGAGCGCCCACCCCGCGCGCCCGAAGCTGATCAGCAGCCCGGCGGCGTCGGTGGCGATCTCCACGTGCTTGCCGAAACGGTGCACCCCCGACACGGTCGCCCCGATCAGCTCGTCGAGCGGGCGGGCTCGGGTCTTCAGCGCACGGAACTCCTCGAGGTCCGCGCCGACGATCCGCTGCGCGACGAGGTGCCGGTCGAGGTACTCGGCGAGGGCCTGCACTTCCGGTGACTCGGGCATAAGAGCATCCTCCTCCTCGTTGGCGGGTGCAGTGCCCTTCGACGAGCTCAAGAGCGGCTACGCCGCGCGCACAGCGAAGCCCCGGACGCCGAGCTCGTCGAGTCGTCCGGGGCTGTGCTGGCACGGTCAGTGCGTGGGCGATCCGCCCGTGACCGCGATGGTCTCGCCGATGACGTAGCTCGACTCCTGCGAGGCGAGGAAGACGAACGGCGGCGCGAGCTCGACGGGCTGACCGGCACGGCCGATCGGCGTCTCCTCACCGAACGACTCGATCTTCTCGTTCGGCACGAAGGCGGGCTGCAACGGCGTCCAGACCGGTCCGGGTGCGACGCCGTTCACGCGGATGCCGCGCTCGATGAGCTGCTGAGCCATCGCGCGCGTCCAGTTCGCGATGCCGGCCTTCGACACGGCGTACTCCGCGAGCGACGGAGACGGGACGAAGCCCTGGATGCTGGAGGTCGTGATGATCGACGCACCGGGCCTGAGGTGCGGCGATGCCGCCTTCGTCAGCCAGAAGAGCGGGTAGATGTTGGCCTTCAGCACGTGGTCGAGGGTCTTCGTCTCGAAGTCGTCGATGCTGTCGACCGTCGGCATCGTGCCGGCGTTGATCACGAGGATGTCGAGACCGCCGAGCTCGGCGACCGTCTTGTCGACGATCTCCTTGTCGACGCTCTCGTCCTGGAGGTCACCGGGGAGGAGCACGGCCTTGCGGCCCTCCTTCTCGATCAGGGCGGCGACCTCTTCGGCCTGCTCCTGCTCCTCGGGCAGGTAGCTCAGGGCGACGTCAGCACCCTCACGGGCGTACGCGATCGCCACGGCTCGGCCGATGCCCGAATCTGCGCCGGTGATGAGGGCCTTCCGGCCGGGCAGGCGGTTGTTGCCGATGTAGCTGGTCTCACCGTGGTCGGGAGCCGGATCCATCTTGCGGATGTCGCCGGGGCCGGTCTGCTGCTGCGGGGGGAACGGCGGCCGGGGGAACTGGGTGTTGGGGTCTTGGGGCGTGTACATGTTGTCGGCCATTCCGTCACGCTAGAACGAGCGACCGCCGCCGCTCCCGGGGGTTGCGGCGGCGGTCGAAGCCGTCTATGCGGGCGTCTCAGCGCTTGCGCGGCGTGCGGTTCTCGGCGCTGACCATCCACGCGAGCTGCTCGAGGCGCTCGAGGATGGAGTGGAGGATGTCGGCGCTCGTGGGGTCTTCCTCATCGACGTCGTCGTGCACCTCGCGTACGGTCGACGTGGCCGACTCGAGGCGCTCGGTGATCAGATCGACGACCTCACTCGTGTCGACCTCGCCCTGCGGGAACTCCGGCAGAGTCGTCGTCTCGGCGATCGTGTCGCTGCGTCCATCGGGAAGGGCGTGCAGGGCGCGCATGCGCTCGGCGACGGTGTCGCTGAATTCGCGGGCGGCCTCGATGACCTCGTCGAGCTGCAGGTGGGTGTCGCGGAAGTTCTTGCCCACCACGTTCCAGTGCGCCTGCTTTCCCTGGATCGAGAGCTCGATCAGGTCGACCAGAACACGCTGGAGGTTCTCGCTGAGCTTCGCCGAAGCGGTGAAGCCGCTCTCGGCGTTCTCGGTCGCGGTGAGGCCCGCGCCGCTTCCGCCCTTCGCGGGGCGACGGCGGTTACGGGGGGCTGTCTTCGAGTCGGTTGCCATGATGTCTCCTGACGGTCGCAACGGGTATGTGAATGACGGTAGACCCGCTCCGCGCCGACGCCACGGGGGTTGTCGATGCATCCGTTCGTTGTTAGTGCGCGGCGGCTAGTCGGGCCCGAGGGTTCGCGCAAGCCCGCACTCCCGGCGGTCGGCTGTTCGTACGGTGGGAACGTGCCCGACACTCCGACCTCCGCCGACCCTCTCAGTTCCTACGCACCCATCGGCGACGGTCGCACGGTCGCACTGATCGGGATGCGCGGACAGATCGACTGGATGCCGCTGCCGAACCTGGATTCGCATCCGGTGTTCGCCCGCCTGCTCGACGCCGAGACCGGGGGCGCGATCGATCTGCACCCCTCCGGCGACTACGAGGTGAAGCGGCGATACATCCCGCGGACGAACGTGCTGGAGACGACGTTCACCACCTCCACCGGCACGATGCGACTCACCGACGCCATGGTGACCGGGGTTGCCGGGCGGCTGCCGTGGGCGGAGCTCGCACGCCGCGTCGACGGCATCGAGGGCGAGGTCGAGGTCGAGTGGGTCATCCGCCCCGGTACCCAGCTGCAGACCGCATCACCGTGGATCGAAGACATCGACGGGGCGTGCGTGATGCGGGTGGGCGAGATCTCCTTCGCGATCGTGGGGAAGAATCACGGTCGCGCCGACCCCGAGCCCGGTTCGGCGTCGGCTCCCCGCGTCGAGGGGCGCTTCACGACGACGACCGGCTCCCGGCATCTCATCGTGCTGGCCGCGACAGACGACGAGCCGCTGCATCTCCCCGACCCCGACAACGTCGACCGCGGCATCGACCGCACGATCGGGGGCTGGCGGGCGTGGTCGAAGGAGTTCTCCTATGAAGGCCCCTGGGCCCGCCATGTGCAGCGCAGCGCGCTCGCGCTGAAACTGCTCGTCTACTCCCCCACCGGGTCGATGGCGGCGGCGGCGACCACGTCGCTCCCCGAGAACCCGCGCGGCGGTAAGAACTGGGACTACCGGTTCGCCTGGGTGCGCGACCTCGCGTACGCCTCCCACGCCCTCATCCTGTTCGGTCTGCGCGAAGAGACCCACGCCGCGATCTCGTGGCTGCTGCGGACGATCCGCGAGAACGGTCCCGATCTGCACGTCATGTACACCCTCCGCGGTGGTACCAGCACCGACGTGCAGACCTTCGATGTCGAGGGGTGGCGCGGCATCGGCCCGGTCGTCACCGGCAATCCGGCCCAGGGCCAGTTGCAGCTGGGCGTCTACGGCGACCTCTTCGCCATCTGCCGCACCTATGTCGACGCCGGCAACGTGCTCGACGTGGCGACAGGTCGCATGCTCGCCGACACGGCCGACCGCGTCTGCGATCTGTGGCGCAATCCCGATTCGGGAATGTGGGAGCTGCCCGAGATCCGTCATTACACCTCGTCGAAGATGGGATGCTGGCAGGCCCTGAACGACGCGGTGGTCCTCGCCGAGGCGGGGCAGATCCCGGGAAGCGCGGCACGCTGGGCGTCGGAGCGCGAACGCATCCGCCAGTGGATCGAGGAGAACGGCTGGTCGGAGCAGGCCCAGGCCTACGTCATGTACCCCGGTTCGACCGACCTCGACGCCTCCGTGCTGCTGCACGGCCCCAGCGGCTACGACCGCGGCGAACGCATGTCGTCGACGATCGACGCGATCACTCGCGACCTCGGCGCCGGCAACCTGTTGTACCGGTACTCGGGCGTCGACCAGGAGGAGCACACGTTCGTCGCCTGCGCGTTCTGGCGAGCCGCGACCCTGGCCTGCGTCGGACGCCACGATGAGGCGATCGCGACCATGGACGACCTCGTCACGCGCGGCAACGACGTCGGCGTCTACGCCGAGATGATCGACGAGTCCGACGGCGAGTCGTGGGGCAATCTCCCCCAGGCGCTCAGCCACCTGGCGCTCGTCACCGCAGCCCTGACGATTCGCGACCTGGCACCCGCACAGAAGCTCGAGGGCCACTGACCTCCCCGCCCCGCACATCTGCAGCATCCGCTCACCACGAACACGATCGAAGGCTCCTCGATGAACGCTGACCCGAAGCTCTTCCGCCACCTGGATTCGGTGCTCGTGGAGAGCATCTTCTGGGACGAGCGCTACGACGAGGTCTCGTGGGTCGACATCACCACCGGAACCTTCCATCGCGCGCGGCTCGACGGTGCGGTCGACGGCTCGGACGACCGCGTGGTCGAGCTGCCCGCGCCGATGAGCGCGGTGCAGCCCGCGCACGGGGGCGGCTTCGTCGCGGCGTTGAAGGATCGCATCGTGTCGCTCGACGCGGAGGGGGCGATCACCGGCACGGTCGCCGAGGTCGAGCACGCGCACGCGGGCATCCGCTTCAACGAGGGCAAGGTCGACCCCTTCGGGCGGTTCATCGTGGGCGGCATGGACGTCACCTCCGCCAACCCCGACGCGGCGCTCTACGCCTTCAGCGCCGACGAGCGCCCCGAGGTGCTGCGGGGCGGGTTCGGCGTCGCCAACGGCTTCGAGTGGGCCGCCGACGGCGGCGAGATGTACGTCACCGACACGTCGACGAAGACCGTCTACCGCGCGCCCTACGGGCCGGGTCGCGGCGAGCTGGGCGAGCTCGAGCCGTACCTCCGCGGCTACGATTCCGACGGTCTCGTGCGCGACGTCGACGGATGCTTCTGGAACGCCGTCTACGGCGGCGGCGAGGTACTGAGATGGAGCCCGGACGGCGAGGTGATCGCGCGTCTCGCCGTGCCCGCACCCAACCTGACATCGGTCGCTCTCGGCGGTCGGGAGCGACGGACGCTCTTCGTCGGTTCGGCGCGAGAGAACCTCTCGGAGGACGATCTGCGCGCGGCCCCGCTCAGCGGATCGATCTTCACGATCGACGTCGACACGGCCGGGCGGGCCGTGGGCGTTTTCGGCGAGACCTCGCCCGGGCGCTGACGTCTGTCGCCGTTCTCCAGGGTCCACTAAGGTCGCACTCGAACCCGCCGTTCGGGCGGACCAGACCCTTGATCAGGAGATGCGACATGGCAGATCTCATCGTTATCGCGTTCGACAAAGAGAGCGAGGCCGAGGCGGCCTACGCGAAGGTTCAGGAGCTGCAGGACGATCTGATCGTCCAGCTCGCGGGCCTCGCCCTCGTCAAGGTCGACGAGGAGGGGAAGACGAAGGTCGAATACCCGGGTTCGGGAGCGCGAATCGGTGCCGGCGCGGCCGGCGGAGCGCTCTTCGGCACGCTCATCGGCATCCTCTTCTTCGTGCCGCTCGCCGGCCTCGTCTTCGGAGGACTCTTCGGCGGACTGTTCGCCGGCCTCGACAAGACCGGTCTCGACGCGCAGTTCCGCGATCGCGTGAAGTCGACCGTGTCGGAGGGCAAGTCGGCGATCGTGATCTACGCCACGAAGATCACCGAAGACAAGTTCGCCGCCGCCCTCGCCCCGTTCAACGGCAAGGTCGTCCAGACGTCGCTGTCGGAGGACGTCGAGCGCGAACTGATCCACGACCTCAACAACGCTCAGTAGCCCGCCGCCCGTCCTGGAGGCATGACGGGGCCCAGTGCAGGACGATCCGACCGCGATCGTCCTGCACCGGGCCCTTCTCCTACCTCCAGCGCCGCTCAGAGGAACGCGAGCAGCACGCCTCCCGCGGCGCCGACGAGCACGACGATCCACGGTGCGACCCGCCACGATACGAGCAGCACGAAGCAGACGAGGGCGAGAGCGAACGACCCGCCGTCGACCACGCCCGACACGAAAACCGGGTCGTAGAGCGCGGCCGCCAGGATGCCGACGACGGCGGCGCTCGCGCCGCGGAGCAGCGCACCGGCCCACGGCCGGGTGCGCAGTGCGTTCCAGAACGGCATCACGCCGACCAGCAGCAGGAATCCGGGCAGGAAGATGGCCACGAGCGCGATCACGCCGCCGACCACACCCCCGGGTCCGACCGACGAGAGCGTGCCGAGGTATCCCGCGAAGGTGAACAGCGGTCCGGGCATCGCCTGGGCGAGGCCGTAGCCGGCGACGAACTGGTCGGGTGCGAGCCATCCGGTCGACACCACGCCCGCGTCCAGGAGGGGCAGCACGACGTGGCCGCCGCCGAAGACGAGCGCCCCGGCGCGGAAGAACGCGTCGAACAGCGACACCGCGCCGCCTCCCGCGAGAGCCGCCACGATGGGCAGCCCGATCAGCAGCACGACGAGCGTTGCGAGACAGACCCACCCGACCGTTCGCGAGACAGGAAACCGCAGCATCCCCGCCCCCGGCTCCGCCCCCGCGCGGCAGAGCCACAGGCCGGCGAGCGCTCCGACCACGATCGCGAGCACCTGGCCGCCTGCGCCGTACAGCACCAGCGCGATCGTGGCCGCAACGACGGCGATCGCCGCGCGCTGCCGGTCGGGTGTCAGCGTCTTCGCCATGCCCCACACCGCCTGGGCGACGATGGCGACCGCGACGATCTTCAGCCCGTCGACGATTCCGCCGCCGACGGGGCCGCCGATCACGCCGGCCCCGTAGGCGGCGACGATCATCAGCACGGCCGAGGGCAGGGTGAAGGCGACGAAGGCGGCGAGCGCACCGGCGACGCCGGCGCGCAGCATCCCGAGCGCGAATCCGACCTGGCTGGACGCCGGGCCGGGGAGGAACTGGCAGAGCGCGACGAGGTCGGCGTAGCGCTCGTCGTCGATCCACCGACGGCGTGTCACGATCTCGTCGCGGAAGTATCCGAGATGCGCGATCGGTCCGCCGAACGAGGTCAGCCCGAGTTTGGCGAAGACGCCGAACACCTCGGCGGCCGACCCGGATCGAGACACGGCTCAGGCGTGCGGCGCGTCCGGCACGAGCGAGGCGATGAGCGTCTCCACGCGCGCGCGGATCTCGTCGCGGATGGGGCGGACGGCGTCGATGCCCTGACCGGCGGGGTCGTCGAGCTCCCAGTCCTCGTAGCGCTTGCCGGGGAAGATCGGGCACGCGTCGCCGCAGCCCATGGTGATCACGACGTCGGATTCGCGGACGGCCTCGACGGTGAGCACCTTCGGGGCGTTGCCCGCGATGTCGATCCCCTCCTCGGCCATGGCCTCGATCGCGACCGGGTTGATCTCGTCCTTGGGGGCCGAACCGGCCGAGCGCACGTCGACCCGGTCGCCGGCGAAGGCCTGCAGGTAGCCCGCAGCCATCTGTGAACGGCCGGCGTTGTGAACGCACACGAAGAGAACGGTGGGTGTAGTCACGTGACCAGTATGCCTGGCGGATACCAGCCGGCGGGGCAACGGGCAATGCCGGACACCCAGAGTTCACCCGCGCATAGGCTCGCGACATGGACGATGTCGATGTGACCCTCGGCCCCGGGAGTCCGTCGGATCTCGCCGCTGCGATCTCGAGGTCGGCGCGCGCGGCCGACGGCTTCGGCCTCGACATCGACGCGACGCTCGCGTGGGTGCGCGCGGTCGGCCCCGACGTCGCGTCTGCGTCGCACTCCGCGGGCTGGGAGTCGCTCGCCGCCGCGGCGGCGGTCGACGTCGCGGGGGCGCGGATGCTGGAGCCCCACGTCGATGCGCTGCAGATCCTCGCGCAGGCCGCCCGCGCCGACGCCGTGAGCACCGACGCGGTCCCAGGCGAGGACGCGACGTGGGGAGTCTTCGCCGCCGAGGGGAGAGGCGTCTCGGTGCGGGCCCGCGAGCACGAGGGGCGGTGGGTGCTTTCGGGCACGAAACCCTGGTGCTCCCTGGCGTCGCACCTCAGCCACGCTCTCGTGACGGCGTGGACAGCGCCCGACGAACGCCGGCTCTTCGCCGTCGATCTTCGCGCACCCGGTGTGCACCCGCACACGGGCCCCTGGGTGTCGCGGGGCCTCGCGCAGGTCGTGAGCGCGCCCGTCGACTTCGACGATGCGGCGGCGGCGCCGGTCGGCAACGACGGGTGGTACCTCCGGCGACCCGGATTCGCCTGGGGCGGTATCGGCGTGGCCGCCGTCTGGTGGGGCGCCTCTCTTCCGCTGACGGAGGCACTCGCGCGCGCGGCGGCGCGCGAGGGAGCCGACCAGCTCGCGGCGGCGTACGCGGGCGAGGCGGATGCCGCGTCGTGGGCCGCACGAGCGGTTCTCACCGATGCGGCTGGGCGCGCCGGCCGCGGGGTCGACGCGCCGGCGGTGCTCGCCCACCGCGTCCGAGCCACCGTCGCCGAGACCGCCGATCGCATCGCCTCGCTCGCCGAGCAGGCGCTCGGACCCGCCCCGCTGACGACCGACGAACCGTTCGCACGCAGGATCGCCGACCTGCGCATCTACCTGCGGCAGCATCACGGTCGGCGCGACCTCGCGGGGCTCGGCCGCAAGCTGGTCGCATCGTGAGCGTCGCCTTCGACCACCGCGATCCCGGGACGCCCGAGCAGACATGGGCTGACGCTGCGCCCTGGCGCTCCGCTCCCCCGCTGCGGCTCACCGCCGACGCCGTGGTCGTCCTCGCCGCACACCCCGACGACGAAACGCTCGGCGCCGGCGGCCTGGTCGCGCGGTGCCACGCCGTCGGCATCCCGGTCACGGTCGTCGTCGTCACCGACGGCGGCGCGTCGCATCCCCTTCTCGGCGACGAGCGCGACCTCGCGCGCGAGCGACGGAGCGAGACGGTCGAGGCGGTCGCCGATCTCGCTCCGTCGGCGGCGCTCGTGTTCCTCGGGTTCGACGATGGGCGTGTCGACGAGCAGCGCGCCGACATCTCCGAACGCGTGAACGCCGTTCTCTCGGGCTTCTCCGATCGTGCCGTTCTCGTGGCGGCACCCTGGTGGGGCGACGGGCACCGCGATCATCGCGTGCTCGGCGAGATCGCGCTCGACCTGGGAGCGCCGACGGTGGAGGTCGTCGGTTATCCCATCTGGCTCTGGCACTGGGCGACACCCGACGCCGTCGACACGTCCGGCTGGCGGGTGCTGCACCTGACGGATGCGGAACGGACCGCGAAGTCGGGAGCGATCGCCCGTCACCGCACGCAGGTCGAGCCGCTCTCACCGCTCCCCGGCGGAGAGGCGATCGTGCACGACGGCATGCGCGCGCACTTCCTCCGCGACGACGAGGTGTACGTCGGCGCTCCCCCGACCGAGGAGACGAGTGCGGATATCGCGGCGTTCGACGACTTCTTCCGCCGACACGACGATCCGTGGGGGTTCGAGTCGCGCTGGTACGAGGCACGCAAGCGCTCGGTGTTGCGGGCATCGCTCCCGCGGGCATCGTTCGCGAGGGCGCTCGAACTCGGGTGCGCCAACGGTGTCCTGACCGCCGAGCTCGCCGACCGGTGCGACGATCTGCTCGCCGTCGACGCCTCCGAGCCCGCGGTGCGGGCCGCGTCGGGCCGCACCCGAGACCTCGCGAACGTGCGAGTCGAACAGTTCATGCTTCCGGGCGCCTGGCCCGACGGCCGTTTCGACCTCGTCATCGTGTCGGAACTGGCCTACTACCTGGGCGCGGACGACCGAGAGCTCCTCGCACGACGCATCCGCGGATCGCTCACCGACGACGGCGTGGTCGTCGCGTGCCACTGGCGTCGTCGCATCGACGACGCGGCGACGACCGGCGACCGCGTGCATCACGAGCTGTCGCGCTCGCTGGGCCTGCACCGGATCGCACGCCACGAGGAGGCCGACTTCGTGCTCGACGTCTTCGCGACCGCTCCGGGGTCCGTCGCCGAGCGGGAGGGGCTGGCGTGAGTGCCGACATCGACGCGATCGCCGTCATCGTTCCCGCGCACGACGAGGAAGAGCTGCTCGGCGGTTGCCTGCGCTCGGTCGCCGCCACCGTCCGATCGGTGAGCCACGTGCCCGTCGCCGTCTTCGTCGTGCTCGACGCCTGCACCGACCTGTCTGCGACCATCGCCGCGGGGCACGACGTGGCCACCGTGGTGATCGAAGAGGGAAAAGTCGGCGCGGCCCGCGCCGCGGGGGCCGCGGCGGCGAGCGCTGTCTTCTCCGGCATCGACCCCGAACGCCTGTGGACGGCGCACACCGACGCGGATTCGGTGGTGCCGCCGAACTGGCTCTCGCATCAGCTCGACCTCGCCGCGGCCGGTGCCGACGTCGTCGTCGGGACCGTCCACCCCGACCTGCGCGATCTCGACGATCACCAGCGCCGCGCGTGGCTGGCGACCTACGAGATCGGAGTCGCAAACGGAGCCGTGCACGGCGCCAACCTCGGTATCCGGTCATCGACGCTCGTAGCGGCGGGTGGCTTCGCGCCCGTGCCCGAGCACGAGGACGTCATGATCGTGGATCGAGCGCGCGCCGCCGGTGCGACGATCGTCGCCTCCGCACGGGCGAACGTCGTCACGAGCGGGCGTTCGGAAGGGCGCACGCCGGGCGGATACGCGAGATACCTCCGCGAAGACCTCGTCGCCCTCGCCGCATCCGCCGACCGTTGACGTGAATGTGTCAAGGGCGTGCGCACCGGGGGCCCCGGGAGTAGCGTTCGAGACCTCATACCCCGAGGAGGCGGCCATGACCGACCACAAGCATCCCGAAGACGCAGCCCAGCGCGAGACCACCGACCAAGGCGAATACACCGACGTCGAGACGCCGGACGGGCGCGACACGCACCAGGACGACGTGACCCCCGGCGAATACACCGACACCGACCTCGGCGACTCGTCGAACCGCTAGAACACGGTCCGCGCCCTCAGCCGAAGATGCCCGAGGCGATCTCCGACAGCAGGGCGCGGCCGTTGCGGTTCACGGTCGCGTAGTAGATCCAGACGTCGTCGCGAGCGACGATCGCTTCCTCCGTGTCGGTGCCGCTCCCCGGCAGGAGGCAGTACTGCGCGCCGAAATCCTCCGCCGCCTGGCACGTGTACCCCTCCGACGCGAGGCCCGGGAGCGCAGCGGTGACGTTCGCGGCGGGCGCGGTGCTGATGAGCAGCAGCACCCCCGCCCCCTCACCCACGATCCAGTCGCACCCGAGAGCGAGGGTGGCTCCCTCGGGCGCGGGACGGATGAAGCCTGCACCGTCGCTCTGCAGAGTCATGTCACCGACGGTCTCTGCGCGCGTCGCGGCGGATCCGAGCTGCGCGCAGTCCGTCGGCAACGTCTCGGTGGAGGTCGTCGGGGTCGGCGTCGGAGGAGGTGTCGGCGTCGGAGTCGGGGTCGGCGATGCGGACGTCGCCGTCGGCGAAGCCGAGAGCGTCGGGCTCCCGCTCGGGTCGGCGCTGCCGGCGCATCCGGCGAGGAGGAGGACGGCCGCCGCGGCGGCGACGCTGAGGGCGGTGACGCGACGACGGATCATGCGGCCACTCTAGAGCCGCGGACCGGCGCGGTGTGAGCGTTCCGCTGCCCCGATTGACTCCGTGTCTGAGGCCCCGGATAGATTGGACGTGGCCGGCATACCGCCGCGTCGACTATCGACGCACGACGGAAGAGACCCCATGGAAATCGCAGGAATCGGAATTCTGGTTCTGATCGGAGTCGGGGTGGCGCTCGTCGCCCTGATCCTCATCGCCCTCCTGATCCGCGCGTGGTACCGCGTAGCGAAGGCCGACGAAGCCCTCGTCATCGTCGGTAAGCGTCAGCGCAGCACCGACGGCGTGACCTCGTCGCGCATCACCGTCATCACCGGCGGCGGCGCCATCGTCAACCCGCTCACGCAGCGCGCCGAGATGATCTCGCTGCGCGCCCGCCAGATCAAGATGGAGCCCACCGCTCAGTCGTCGACGGGTGTCACGGTCAACGTGAGCGGCGTCGCCCTCGTGAAGATCGGCTCCGACCCCGAGTCGGTGCGCCGAGCCGCCGAGCGCTTCGCCTCGCAGGACAAAGCCATCGAACAGTTCACCACCGAGCAGCTCGAGGGCGCACTGCGCGGCGTGGTCGCCACGCTGACCGTCGAAGAGCTCATGCGCGACAGGCAGCGCCTGTCGGATCAGATCGCCGAGGGCATCAAGCAAGACCTCTCGTCACAGGGTCTGATCCTCGACTCGTTCCAGATCCAGGGCATCACCGACCTGAACGGCTACATCTCCGCGCTCGGTGCGACCGAGGTCGAGCGCGTGAAGCGCGAAGCCGAGGTGGCCCGCATCAACGCCGTCCGCGAGATCCGGGCCCGCCAGATCGCAACCGACGAGGCGAACCTGATCGAGCAGACCGCGCTCGACAAGAACAACGCCGCCGCCAAGGCCGAGGTCGGCCGCGCGAACGCCGAGGCCGAGCAGGCAGAGGCCCTCGCCCGTGCCGAGCGTCAGCAGGCGGTGCTCGTCCAGGAGGCGCAGAACACCCAGGCCCGCCTGGAGTCCGAGGTCAGCCGCGTCGCCGACGCCGACCTCTACCAGCGCAAGCAGGAGGCCGACGCCGAGGCGTACGCCCAGGTCAAGGCCGCCGAGGCGCGGGCGCAGATCGCCGCGCAGGAAGCTACGGCCGTTCGACTCAAGGCGGAGGCCGACGCCGACGCTCTGCGCCTGACCGGTGAGGCTCGAGCCGCAGCGATCAGCGCCGAGGCCGAGGCGCTCTCGCTGAACCAGCAGGCGCTCCTCGCTCAGCGGGCGCTCGAGACGCTCGTGCCGATGATGACCGAGTTCGCCAAGGGCTACGACAAGGTCGGTTCGATCACCGTGCTCGGTGGCGAAGGCGCCAGCGGACACCTCGCGACCGAGTCGGCGACGGGGCTTCGCGCATCGTTCGACGCGGTCCGCGCCGCGACCGGAATCGACCTGACCGCCATCATCCAGGGCCGAGCGGTCGGAGAGGCGTTCGCCGATGCGTCTGCCCGCCGTCCGGGCGAAGCACCGGAGGCGGCTCCCGCCCCGGCCGACGCCTGAGAGCAGGTCGGCTCGAAAGTCGGGCAACCCTCGCCGCCCAGGAGGGGGCGTCCTTTGAGAAGGGGCAGTGAGGGTTGCCCAACTCGGAATACTCTAGTGTCTTGTCCCCCATATGGGGGACACGGACGGCTGTGAGATTCGTTAGTGCGGGTCTGCGGCCGCGCCCCGTTCGGCATCCAGCGCCGCCGACCACCCCTGCGCAGCATCCGTGCCGTCGAATCCGCCCCTCGCGAGACGGAATCCGACGTCGTCCTGGCCCGTGCGAGGATGCCCACCGCGGCGGGTCGACGCGCGTACCGTCCACGAGTCGTCAGCGAACCCGCCGCCTCGGAATACCCGATAGTCGCCGTAGCGTGCAGGATCGAGCAGATCCCAGCACCATTCCCACGCGTTGCCGAGCGTGTCGAAGAGCCCGTTGAGGTTCGGATGCTTCGCGCCCACGTCTTGCGGAGTCGTCACCCCGTCCGCGCTCGTCCATGCGACCTCGCGCAGCGGGCCGTAGTGCGAACCCGTCGAACCGGCGCGGCAGGCGAACTCCCATTCCGCCTCGGTCGGTAGCCGGAAGCCGTCGGAATCGACGTGCCAGGTCACCTCTTCACCCTCGAACGAATAGGCGGGGTCGAGTCCCTCCCACTCCGAGGCCGCATTGCAGAACCGGATCGCGCGCAGCCAGCTCACCCCCGTCGCGGGCCGTCGCGGGTCGGGTGAGGGTGCGCTGATGATCTCGGACAGCTGCTCCTGGGTAACCGGGTAGACGCCGATCTCGAACGGTTCGAGCTCGACCGTCCACCGTCGTTCGAGGCGGGCGTCGTACAGAACGACAGCCCCTCCGCCGATCCGGGCCATCTCGATGTCTGTCACCTCGGCAGTCTGCCACGCGGCCCCGGGGTCGGGGCGGGGCGGTCGCCAGGCTAGATTCGAGAGGTGAGCCGTCTCAAGTCCCTCGTGCGGTTCGTCGCCGCCGCAGAAGAGCTGCACTTCCCTCGCGCCGCGGAATCGCTCGGCATCTCGCTCCCCGCGCTCTACTCGGCGATCCAGAAGCTCGAGAACGAGATCGGGCACCCCCTCTTCACACGCGCGAACGGCAAGACGACACTCACACCCGCCGGCGAGCTGTTCCTCGACGAGGCCCGCCGGCAGATCGCCGAGACCCCCGTGTCGTCGGGCAACGTGCCCGCACCCGCGGGTGGCAAGGCGAAGGCGTCGAAAGGAACGGGCCGAGCTCCCGTGGTCAAAGGACAGCCGAAGCCGTTCAAGAAGCGCCAGGGGCGCTGACGGCGTCCGTCCCTCGCGACCTGCGGCCTCAGGCTTCGGTGAGCCGACCGGCGTCGACGTGCCAGTGGCGGTCGATCTGCACCGCGTCCAGCATCCGCCTGTCGTGCGTGACCAGCAGCAGGGTTCCGTCGTACGACTCCAGCGCCTGCTCGAGCTGCTCGATCGCCGGCAGGTCGAGGTGGTTCGTCGGCTCGTCGAGCACCAGCACGTTCACACCCCGCGCCTGCAGCAGCGCCAACCCCGCGCGCGTGCGCTCGCCCGGCGACAGCTCGTCGACAGGACGGTTCACGTGGTCGGCCTTGAGCCCGAACTTCGCCAGAAGCGTGCGCACGTCCGCCGACCCCATCTCGGGTACGAACGCCTCGAAGGCGATGGCCAACGGCTGGGTGCCTGCCAAGAGGGAACGCGCCTGGTCGATCTCCCCGATGCGCACGTTGGCGCCGAGACCGGCCGTTCCTTCGGTGGGCTCCTGACGACCCAGGAGCGCCCTGAGCAGCGTCGACTTGCCGGCGCCGTTGGGCCCCGTGATGCCGATCCGCTCCCCCGCGTTGACCTGCACCGACACCGGACCGAGCGTGAACGACCCCTGCGTGAAGACCGCTGAACTCAACGTCGACACCACCGAACTCGACCGCGGCGCCGCACCGATCGTGAACTCGAGCTGCCACTCCTTGCGCGGCTCCTCAACCTCATCGAGGCGGGCGATGCGACTCTCCATCTGGCGCACTTTCTGCGCCTGCTTCTCGCTCGACTCCGTCGCGGCCTTCCGCCGAATCTTGTCGTTGTCGGGCGCCTTCTTCATCGCGTTGCGCACGCCCTGGCTCGACCACTCGCGCTGAGTGCGCGCGCGGGCGACGAGGTCGGCCTTCTTGTCGGCGAACTCGTCGTACTTCTCGCGCGCGTGACGTCGCACCGTCGCGCGCTCCTCGAGGTATGCGTCGTACCCGCCGCCGAACACACGGTTCGACCCCTGGGCGAGATCGAGCTCGAGCACCCGCGTGACGCACCGCGCGAGGAACTCCCGGTCGTGGCTGACGAGCGCGACGCCGCCCCGCAGGCCGCGCACGAAGGCTTCGAGCCGCTCCAGACCGTCGAGGTCGAGGTCGTTCGTGGGCTCGTCGAGAAGGGCGATGTCGAACCGCGACAGCAGCAGGGCCGCGAGTCCGACCCGCGCCGCCTGACCGCCCGACAGCGACGTCATCTCTGTCTCGCTCGCGAGATCGAGGCCGAGGTCGGCGAGCACCGCGGGGATCCGCTCCTCCAGATCGGCCGCGCCGCTCGCCAGCCACCGCTCCAGCGCCGCCGAGTAGACGTCGGCGGGGTCGGCACCGTCCGGGGGCGACGGATCGGCGAGCGCGGCGGCCGCAGCATCCATCTCGTCCGTCGCCCGCGTGCAGCCGGTGCGGCGTCCGATGTACTGCGCGACGGTCTCACCGGGGATGCGTTCGTGCTCCTGCGGCAGCCATCCGACGAAGGCGTCGGTGGGCGCGAGGGTGATGGTGCCGGCCTGCGGTTCGTCCACTCCGGCGAGAAGGCGCAGCAGCGTGGACTTGCCGGCGCCGTTCGCCCCGACGACGCCCACGACGTCGCCCGGGGCGATCGTGAGGTCGAGCGCGTCGAAGAGCGTGCGGTGGCCGTAGCCGCCGGCCACACCGCGAGCCACGAGTGTCGCGGTCATCTTGTGTCCTGTCGTCCGTGTCGGAGGGGCGGGTCAATCCCAGCCGAGGTAGTCCTCGATCTCGGCGCCGATCTCGCCCGGGTGCGTGATCACCGCGAGGTACCCGCCGCCCTCGATGCTCGCAAGGCTCGCCCGCGTCGGGGCCGTCGCCCGCAGCTTCTCGGCCGTCTCGGGAAGATCGATGCGGTCGTGGGTGCCCTGGATGATGTTCACCGGAATGCGCTCGGCCAGCGGCTCCCACTCCTCGACGGGGGTCGCCGCCCGTGCGGCCGCCTGCAGCGCGCGCGCATCGTCGTCGCGCAGGCGCGAGAAGACGTTCCACGCGAAGCCCGCGTCGACCGCCTCGCCCGCGAGAACGCGGATGGCGTCGCCCGCCTCGGCCGCCGTCGCCGCGGCGAAGGCCGAATCGAGAGCGGCGGACGCATCGGCGGAGACGGGTTCGGACCCCTCGACGCCGAGCAGCACGAGGCCCTCGACGCGGTCGGCGTGGTCGCGGGCGATCACGCGCGCGAGCGTGCTGCCGAAGCCGTGGCCGCCGATCCAGGCCTGACCGATGCCGAGGTGGTCGAGCACGTCGACGACGTCCCGGCCGAGGTCGTGGAGGGTGACCGGGGCGGTGTCGGGCGACTGCGCGCGCACGCCGATGCGGAGGATGCGGAAGCCCTCCTCCTCGAGCACGTGCGCGAGCGTGCCGAGCGAGGCGATGCTCAGACCCTGACCGGGCAGGAGCACGAGCAGGTGCCCTTCGCCCTCGTCGACGAAGGGGATGGAACGGCCGTCGGGTTCGAAGGTCTGCGGGGCACTGATCGTCATGCCTCCATTCTCCCCGACCGCCGGGCCCGGTGACGGACGCCGGCCACCGGACCTGCTCCCCCTTCCGACCAGAACGCCCGACCGGCCGCCCGAGCAGAACGTCCGACCAGCCGCCCGAGCAGAACGTCCGACCGGCCGCCCGAGCAGAACGTCCGACCAGAACGCAGGATGGATGCTGCACTACCCCGTGCGGCGCCCTGGAAACATGCGGATCTCGCCACCGCGGCGCACCATTCATCCTGAGTTATGGCCGGGCGAGTGAGAGCGCCCGCCCGATCGGCGCCGTTCTCGCCCCGGCGGACAGTACGGTTGCGGTGTGATCACCAACGACCCGCTGCCCGACCGGCCCGCACCCGACAACCCCTCGGGCAAGCTCGTTCTCCTCCGCCACGGCGAGACCGAATGGTCCAAGAGCGGCAAGCACACCGGACTCACCGACATCCCCCTCACCGCTCGCGGCGAGGACCTCGCCCGCGGCGCCGGCCGTCTGGTTGCGGGGTACGACTTCTCGCTGGTGCTGACGTCTCCGCTCGAGCGCGCGCGACGCACCGCCGAGCTCGCGGGCCTGCACCCCGAGATCGACCCGCTGCTCGTCGAATGGGACTACGGCGGGTACGAGGGGCGCACGACACGCGAGATCCGTGAAGAGCTCGGTTACAACTGGAGCGCCTTCACCCACGGCGTGATCCGCGGGGAGACGCCGGGCGAGACGGTCGAAGAGGTCGCCGGACGCGCCTCGCGCGTGCTCACGCGGGTGCTCCCCGCGATGGTCGACGGCGACGTGGCACTCGTGGCCCACGGCCACTTCCTCCGCATCCTGACCGCCGTTTTCCTGCGCATGGCACCGCGTTTCGGGGCTCAGATCACCCTGGATGCCGGATCGGTGTCGGTTCTGAGCTTCTACCGCGAGCAGCCCGCCATCATGTCGTGGAACTACGGGCTCGAGCTCCCCCTAGAGCCCTCGGAGTCCTGACCGCCGCGCGGTGAGCCCCTGTGCCCGGAAATCACCGGTGGCGGGGAACACCCTTCAGGATGCGATCCACGGCGTTCTTCGGCCCGTGCACGGCTACACCCACAAGGTCGAGGTCGACACCGGCGGATGCGGCGACGACCTCGCGGTTCGCCGCGTCGTGGGTCGTACCGAACATCCGCCGGTCGTAGACCGACACACGGAGGTCACGCGTGACGGCTCTCGCTCTCACACCCTGCAACACCTCCCCGTCCCCTTCCCAGACGATGACGGGCTGTCCGAAGATCGCCAGATACTCGGTGCCATCCGCATCGACGTACGGCTCGCCGAGCAGGGCGGTGTCAGCGGCGACGCCGCTCGCGAGGAACGCGGCCACGTTGACGCTCTGCCACGGCTCGAGATCGTCGCGGAGGATGAGGGCGATGCGGGTGGGAAAGCGCACGGGTTCGTCGGTCATGGCTCCACGATCCGTCACGGGGGCGGGCGGAGTCTTGTACGTTTCTCGCATGGCGGAGCTCACACAGATGCATGTGTGGCCATCGGAGGTGCCCGGGGTGAGAGAAGTCCTCCACGCCCGGATGACGACCCATGCCTATCCGTTGCACGCCCACGCCGACTGGGCGCTCATGCTGGTCGACGAAGGTGCGGTGGTCTACACCCTGGGCGGCCGAGCGCATATCGCCGACAACGCCGCCGCGACTCTGCTTCCGCCGGGGGTCGCTCACGACGGACGCGCTGCTCCCGGCGCGGCGGGCTTCGCCAAGCGCGTGGCGTATCTCGACGCGTCATGGGTCTCTCGGTCCGGAATCGGCGCCATCGTCGACCGGACCACTCGGGTCGATCTCCTGGCTGCCACGCGCCGCGCACATCGGGCGTTGGCGACCCCCGGCGAAGGGCTCGCCGCGGAACAAGCCCTCATCGAACTTTCGGATGCTGTGGCCGCGCGAGCCGACGACACCGGTCGGTCGTTCCGCGACCATGGCCTTGCCCGCCGTCTCCGCGAGCTTCTCGAGGCACGACTGCCCGGCGCCGTGTCACTCGCGGAGGCGAGCGATCTGCTGAACAGTCATCCCAGCCATCTCTCGAGGTCGTTCGTCGCGGCCTTCGGCCTCCCGCCCCATCGCTACGTCACCGGACGACGAGTCGACCTCGCACGCCAACTCCTCATCAGCGGGCATCGCCCCGCGCGCGCAGCCGCGCAGGCGGGATTCCACGATCAAGCGCACCTCACGAGACACTTCGTGAAACTGCTGGGCACCACGCCCGCCCGTTTCCGCTCATCCCTCGCGCGCTGACCCGCGTACTGGGCCCGGTCGTGCGGATGAATGCCACCACGAATGCACTCGCGACGTGAAGTCGAGTGCAGCCAAGGGCGATTCCGGGGAGAGGCCATAGTGGCGTCCGAGCTTCTCCGTCAGTGACCGGCTCAATTCTTCCGGGGTCATGCCGCTCGACAGCCAGACGCGCATCGGGCTCACCAGGTCGTCGTACTCTTCGTCATCCTCGGGCCGGTCGTCTTCGTCCTCGTACACACCGAGCACGTCCCAAGTCTGGAAGATGTCCGCCAGCGCGAGGGACGTCGCATCGAATCCGTCTCGAAGCCGTCGCCGCATTGTGACGCCTTCCGTCCCCAGAACGCCCCCTCGGTCATCGGGGCGGAGCTCCACCGGATTCTCGTCCTGCGGCCCATCGACGCGCACGTCTGAGCGGGCGTCGTCATCCGCGGGCGAACGCCTCTTCTCGAACGCGAACATCAGATCCGCACCGGATGCTTCCCCCGCGCTCCCGGCTCGAGGAGGTTCGCTCGGATCGGGGTGACCCGGGTGGAAGAACTCAACGATGTGGAAGCCGCACGTGTTGACGTAGAGATGGATGTTCCTCGTGTCTTCGTACGGGGTCATGGTTCTCCAGACCTCGACCGCGGGATAGCGAGCCTCGATGCAGGCCCACACCCTCTTGCCGAGGCCCTTCCCCTGCTCGGCTGTGTCGATGAACAGCAGGTCCAGAGATGCTCGGCGCCCATCTTCGCCGATCCAGACGACGGCGCCACCCACGCGTCTGCCATCTTGTCGGACGTCCCACGTTGCGGCACCCGGCTGATCCATCGACTGACGGATCTCCGCTTCGGAGATCACCGGCTCGTCGGATTCGTTCCCGAAGGCCGCCGCACCGGCATCGAAGGCGGCCTGCAGGCGCGTGATGAATCCCGGACGATCAGAGGTCTCGAGCGGATGCAGCACAGGAGCGGTCACGTCGACACCCACACCGCTCATGCCCTGCCTCGTGTCCGTCAGTTGTTGAAGCGGAACTCCACCGGGTTACGCCACCGATGAGCATCACGGCGCACGATTCGGCCTCGGAGTTGGACCTAGGACCGGTTGTGCTTCTGGCGTATTGCGATAGCCGATATCCCACGGGAGATTGCCGCTCGAATCCGGCCACACCATTTGAAGTGCTTCGAAGTCGCCGAGCATCCTCTCGGCCGCCGTCAACCCGCGGCGGTCATCGACCCGGATAAGCGCCACCGAGCCCGACTCCGTAAGGGCATCTGTGCGATCGCCCGGTTGGAACGCTCCTCTCGATTCCTGTTCGTCCACCGCATTCCTGATGAAGACGTCAGCGACGTCTGCAGGCAGGCCGGTGATCAGGAGCTCGTCCCACCCTCTCGTCGTGAGACCAACCGTGTAGGAGAACGGTGCGGCAGACGCGATGCCGAGTACGTGTCTCACCGCCCAGCCGTACGTGTCGACCATTCGCTTCAAGTCGGCGAACGCGCGCTCGTTCGGGCTATCCATGACCCTGACCTTAGCGGCGCCCACCGCGCGGGATGTCAGTTGTTGAAGCGGAACTCCACGACGTCGCCGTCCTGCATGACGTAGTCCTTGCCCTCGAGGCGGGCCTTGCCCTTCGCGCGGGCCTCGGCGACCGAGCCGAGCTCCAAAAGGTCGGCGAAGGAGATGACCTCGGCCTTGATGAAGCCCTTCTCGAAGTCGGTGTGGATGACGCCCGCCGCCTGCGGGGCCTTCGAGCCCTGCGGGATCGTCCACGCGCGCGCTTCCTTCGGACCCGCCGTCAGGTACGTCTGCAGTCCGAGGGTGGCGAAGCCGATGCGGGCGAGCTGGTCGAGGCCCGACTCGTCCTGACCGGTCGACGCGAGCAGCTCGGCTGCGTCCTCGGGGTCGAGGTCGATCAGCTCCGACTCGATCTTCGCGTCGAGGAACACGGCCTGGGCAGGAGCGACGAGGGCTGCGAGTTCGGCCTTGCGCGCAGCATCCGTCAGCACCGCCTCGTCGACGTTGAACACGAAGATGAAGGGCTTGGCAGTCAACAGGCCCAGCTCGCGGATCGGAGCCAGATCGATCGACGTGGCGGAGAGCACCTCGCCGCGCTGCAGCGCGTCGCGCGCGGCGGTGGCGGTCTCGAGCACGACGGGGTCGAGCTTCTTGCCGCGCACCTCTTTCTCGTACCGGGTGATGGCCTTCTCGAGCGTCTGGAGGTCGGCGAGCTGCAGCTCGGCGTTGATCGTCTCCATGTCGTTCTGCGGGTTGACCGCGCCGTCGACGTGCACGACGTCGCCGTCGGCGAATCCGCGCACGACCTGCGCGATCGCGTCGGCCTCTCGGATGTTCGCGAGGAACTGGTTGCCCAGCCCCTCCCCCTCGCTCGCGCCGCGCACGATGCCGGCGATGTCGACGAACGACACGGCGGCGGGCACGGTGCGCTCGCTCGAGAAGACCCCGGCGAGCTGGTCGAGCCGGGGGTCGGGGAGGTTCACCACGCCGACGTTCGGCTCGATCGTGGCGAACGGATAGTTCGCCGCGAGAACCGTGCTCTTCGTCAGAGCGTTGAACAGGGTGGACTTGCCCACATTGGGCAGTCCGACGATCGCGATGGTAAGAGCCACGGGCACCAAGTCTAGGCGGGCGGATGCTGCACCCTCCGCCCGGCGCGTCAAGGGCGGTCCGTCAGGGGCGCAGGAAGCGAAACGCCTCCGTCGTGTACGGGAGCTCGACGACCGCGTCACCCGTCGCGCCGATGTCGTCGAACAGCTCGCCGAGCTGCGCGGTCATGCGGGCGCGAGTGGCATCGTCGACCGTCGCCGAGTAGCTGCGCGAGCGCGCCATGGCGAACAGCGTCTCGCGGGTCATGGGTCGGCTCCACGTCCAGCCCCGATGCTCGAACTCGCCGAAGGGCGGGCCCACGGGAGGCGTCCCCTGAGCGAGCATGAGCTCGGCGTTGCTCGGCGTCATCACCTCGGTCATACGGCGCACCCAGTCGACGTTCTCGTCGCGCAGGTTCCAGACGAGCCCGAGCACTCCGCCGTCGCCGAGCACGCGCGCGACCTCGGCCGAGGCGGCCTCCGGGTCGACCCAGTGCCACGCCTGCGCGACCAGAACCGCGTCGAGCGAGCCGTCGGGCAGCGGAAGCTTCTCGGCGGTGCCGACACGGGTCGGCACCCCGGCGACGTGGGCGCGCAGCGTGTCGAGCATCCGGGCGTCGGGATCGACCGCGACGACCTCCGCCCCCGCCGCCAGGGCAACGCGGGTGAGCTTGCCGGTTCCCGCACCCACGTCGGCCACCCGCGGCGTATGCCCGGAGCGACGGATGGGCTCCAGCATCCATTCGACCGCCTCGAGCGGGTAATCGGGGCGACCGGCCTCGTAGGCGGCGGCTTCGGCCCCGAACGATCTCGACATCTCCGTGCGATCGGCCATGCATCGACCCTACGACCGACACGCCGCCTTCAGAACGGACGTCGCGGGCCGCCCCGCGACGCGAACCGCCGCTTCCGCGCCTGCGGCGTCGTCCTGCCGGAGTTGTGTCGGCCCCGGCGCGCCTCCCCCGGGTGCCCACTCCGGCATCCGACCCTGGATCCGTGCCCCTGGACTTCACCGCTATCGATTTCGAGACGGCGAACTCCAGCAGTGCCTCGGCGTGCTCCGTGGGACTCGCCCGGGTGCGCGACGGCGAGGTCGTCGCGACCGCGGGCTGGCTGATCAAGCCCCCGCCGGGCCACGACGAGTTCCTCGACTTCCACATCGGCATCCACGGCATCCGCCCCGAGCACTGCGCCGACGCCCTCGGCTGGTCCGAGCAACTCACGCCGTTGGCCGCCTTCGCCGGGGCCGACGTGCTCGTCGCGCACAACGCCGGGTTCGACATGGCCGTGCTGCGCCGGGCCTGCGAGGCGACGGGCGACGAGTGCCCGCCCTACCGCTACCTCTGCAGCCTGCAGCTCGCGCGCAAGACGTACGAGCTCCCGTCGTACCGGCTGCCCTTCGTCGCCGCCGAGGCGGGCTTCAGCGAGTTCGACCATCACGACGCCGTCGCCGACTCGCTCGCGTGCGCGCACATCGTCATCGACGCCGCGCGGCGAGCCGGTGTGAGCAACATCGCCGATCTCGCAGCATCCGCGGGCGTGCGCATGGGCCGGATCGCCATCGCCGAGCCCGCCGTTCCGGCCCTCTCCGCCGTGGCGTGACGCGATGTCGGAGGGCTGCGGCATCCTGACGACATGGACGCACCTGTTCTCCTCCTGACGCTGGTCATATGCGTCGCCCTCGGTCTCGCCGCCGGTTTCGTCGTCGGCACGAGTCGCGCGAACGCGCGTGCGGTGCGCGATCAGGCGGATGCTGCGGCCCGGCTCGCCGCGGCTGACGCGGCCAGGATCGGTGTGCAGGCGCAGCTCGACCACCAGCAGCTGCTCTACCGCGACCTCGCGGGTCAGGCACGCGCCGATCAGGCCGCGCGCGAGGAACGCGAGCGTCGAGAGCAGACGGTGCTTCGGGCGCTCGCGCCCGTGCGCGACTCCCTCGAGACGATGCATCGCAAGGTCGAAGAACTGGAGCGCGAGCGCGGGATGCAGTTCGGATCGCTGAGCGAGCAGCTGCGGCGCGCGCATGAATCCGACGAGGCGCTGCGCTCCACGACCGAGGCCCTTGCGTCGGCGATGCGCTCGAGCAGCACCCGTGGCGTGTGGGGCGAGACCCAGCTCCGCCGCGTGGTCGAGGCGGCGGGCCTCATGCGGTACGTCGACTTCGACACGCAGGCGACGATCTCGACGGTGGCCGGCGCGGGGCGTCCCGACATGATCGTGCGGCTCCCCGGCGATAAGACGCTCGCGATCGATGCGAAGGTGCCGTTCGACGCCTACCTCGAGGCGAGCGCGATCCCCTTCACCGCCCAGGGCGAAGAAGCCGCGCGACGCGCGTCGCTGCTCGACCGACACGCGCGGGCCGTGCGGGCGCACGTCGACGCCCTGGCGAAGAAGAGCTACTGGTCGGGCTTGGAATCGAGTCCCGAGTTCGTGGTGTGCTTCATCCCGAGCGAATCCCTCCTGTCGGCCGCACTCGAGCACGACCCGGCATTGCTCGACTACGCCTTCGGCAAGCGGGTCGCACTCGCATCACCGGTGAACCTCTGGGCCGTGCTCAAGACCGTGGCCTACACGTGGACGCAGCAGGACGTCTCGCAGGAGGCGCGGCAGCTCTTCGCCCTGGGCACCGAGATGTACGAGCGCATCGGCACCCTCGCCGGGCACGCCGACGACCTTCGCCGGGCGATCGAACGCACGGTCGACTCGTACAACAAGTTCGCGGGGTCGCTCGAAAGCCGCGTGCTCGTCAGCGCGCGCAAGTTCCCCGGAATCGACGACACCCGCCTCGAGGCGGCCTCGGCCCCCGCGGTGATCGACCGCAGCACGCGCCGGTGGACGGCGCCCGAACTCCTCGACGGCCTCGACGATGCGGCGCCGTCGACCATCGCCGACCTCGGCGACGTTCGCGGACGGCTCTAGGGAGCCGACGTGGCGCCGATCGGCGCAACGGGAGAGATCAGCCTGCTCCGCCGGGCACGAAGCTCAGCAGCGAGATGACGGCGCCGGAGACGATCACGAACGCGCCGATCATCCACCAGACGCTGGGCTCGTGGCCCTCTTCCCGTCGCACGCGGAACAGCACGTCGGGCCGACGCGCGGGGTCGATCGGAGCTGCGACGGCCGCGGCTGCGGCGGCGTGTGCCACGGCGTCGGCGACGACCGCCTGGGCACCGGTCTGCGGTGCGGACTGGCTCGACTGAGCGGACATGTCCACTCCCCTCACGTCTGTGATCACGGAAGCATCGCCGTTGACACCGGGGTCAATTTTGCCATGCATCACCTGAACGAGTCGTCACGACTCGGTCACGACGGCGGGTCCGCGCGTCGATGCCGCACACGCGGCGGTCACAGAAGAGGCGTCAGAGCCACTTCGACGTGAGGTGTTCCGACGAGATCCACCGGAGGGTTCCCGAAGCTCCGCGCAGCACGACGCTCTCCGTATAGAGGAAGTCGCCCTCGCGGCGCACGCCCCCCACGAGCTGACCGTCCGTGACGCCGGTGGCCACGAAGATCGTGTTCTTCCCGCGGACGAGGTCATCGGCCTCGTAGACGTAGTCGTCGAACCTCAACCCGGCGTCGGCGCCCTTCTGGCGCTCCTCGTCGTCGCGCGGACGCAGTCGACCCTGGATGTGACCGCCGAGCGCTTTGATCGCGCACGCCGTCACGATGCCCTCGGGGCTTCCGCCGACCCCGACGCACATGTCGGTGCGCGCGTTGTGGCGCGCCGCGTTGATGCCGCCGGCGACGTCGCCGTCGCTCATCAGCCGGGTTCCGGCGCCGGCCTCCCGGATCTCCTGGATCAGCTGCTCGTGACGGGGGCGGTTGAGCACCGAGACGACCATCTCTTCAACGGGCTTGCCGAGCGCCTTCGACAGGAGGCGGATGTTCTCACCGATCGGCAGCCGGATGTCGACGACGCCGACGCCGGCCGGACCGGTGACGAGCTTGTCCATGTAGAACACCGTCGAGGCGTCGAGCATGCTGCCGGCATCGGAGACCGCGATGACCGACAGGGCGTTCTGACGCCCCGCGGCCGTGAGCGTCGTGCCGTCGATCGGGTCGACGGCGACGTCGCACTGCGGTCCCCGCCCGCTGCCGACCTTCTCGCCGTTGTAGAGCATGGGGGCGTTGTCTTTCTCGCCCTCGCCGATCACGATCGTGCCGTCGAAATCGACGGTCGTGAAGAACGCCCGCATCGCGTCGACGGCGGCGCCGTCGGCGGCTTCCTTGTCTCCGCGACCGACGAACGGGACGGCGCGAATCGCCGCCGCCTCCGTCGCCCGAACGAGCTCGAGTGCGAGGTTGCGGTCGGGATGCAGCGGGCTCATGTCCGCGGTAAGGCTCACCATGCGGCCAGCCTACGCGGCATGATCGCACCGATCCGGAGAATTGACGTCGACAGAACGCGAAGGAATCGCAGTTCTTAACCACACAGCATCCGGCGTCGATCTGGTCGGGCTGGCGACCTCCCGGTGCGCCGCGGCCCCCTTCGCTAGGCTGAGCGAAGACCCCTGTCTAACCCAAGGAGCACGACTATGCCCGTCGCCACACCTGAGCAGTACGCCGACATGCTGGACCGCGCGAAGGCCGGCGGCTTCGCGTACCCGGCCATCAACGTGTCGAGCTCGCAGACCATCAACTCGGTCCTCCAGGGCCTCACCGAGGCCGGCTCCGACGGCATCCTCCAGGTGACCACCGGCGGCGCCGATTACTTCGCCGGTCAGAGCGTCAAGGCCCGCGCCACCGGCGCGCTGGCGTTCGCGAAGTTCGCTACCGAGGTCGCGAAGAACTACCCCATCACGGTCGCGCTCCACACCGACCACTGCCCGAAAGACGCCCTCCCCGGCTTCGTGCTCCCGCTCATCGAGGCGTCCGAAGAAGAGGTCCGCGCGGGGCGCAACCCCATCTTCCAGTCCCACATGTGGGACGGCTCGGCGGTGCCCCTCGACGAGAACATCCAGATCGCGAAAGACCTGCTTCCGCGCCTGAAGAACATCAACGCCATCCTCGAGATCGAGGTCGGCGTCGTCGGCGGCGAAGAGGACGGCGTTCAGCACGAGGGCTCGAACGAGGCTCTGTACACCACCGTCGCCGACGTGACCAAGGCCGTCGAGGCCCTCGGTCTCGGCGACCAGGGTCGCTACATCTCGGCCCTGACCTTCGGCAACGTGCACGGTGTCTACAAGCCCGGCGGCGTGAAGCTGCGTCCCGAGCTGCTCGGTGAGATCCAGGCCGGCATCGCCGAGCGCTTCGGCACCGGACCGAAGCCCCTCGACCTCGTCTTCCACGGCGGCAGCGGCTCGACCGACGAAGAGATCGCCCTCGCCGTGGCGAACGGTGTCATCAAGATGAACATCGACACCGACACGCAGTACGCCTTCACCCGCTCGATCGCCGGGTACATGCTCTCGAACTACGAGGGCGTCCTGAAGCTCGACGGCGAGGTCGGCAACAAGAAGCTGTACGACCCGCGCGCGTGGGGCAAGGTCGCCGAGTCGGCCATGGCCGTCCGCGTCGTCGAGGCGACCAAGCAGCTCGGCTCGCACGGCAAGTCCCTCGCCGCCTGACCCGATCCGCAGCATCCGCGAGACCCGTTCTGCGCGGCGAGACCCCGACATTCTGCGGGAGTCTCGTCGCACAGGACGGGTCTCGCGGTCGTTTCGGTCTCAGGCGCCGCGGTAGCCGTCGAGCAGCGCGGGTGCGCCGGCCGGCGCGGCGACCACGACGATCTCGTCACCGGCACGGATGCTGCCCGCCCGCCGCACGCGCAGGTACGGCCCCAGGCGGCGCTCGGCGTCGAAGCGCTTCACCCAGCCGCGCGCGGCGCTGCCGCCCACCCACCGGGCGAACGTCGCGCAGGGCGTGCGCGGCATCGTCACCTGCACCTCGAGGCGGTCGCCGATGCGCCAGACCTCGCCGATGCGCGCCGCGTTGACGTCGAGTCCCTCGACACGCAGGTTCTCGCCGAACCAGCCGGGCGGCAGTGCCCGGCCCAGTTCGCGCTCCCAGAACTCGGCGTCTTCCTGCGCGTAGGCGTAGAGCGCTTTGTCGTGACCGCCGTGGTGCTTACGGCTCGCCTGCACGTCGCCGCGCACACCGAAGGGCCCGACCTTCACCGCGCCGTCGAGCGGGCGCTTGTCGATCGCGGTGACGCCGAGCGACCCCGAATCAGGACGCAGCTGATGCACGGCGCAGACGGCGAGGAGTCGGGGCATCGCACGATCCTACGACCCCGCGAGTGCGGCTCAGCGATCGGCCTCGTAGCGCATGAGCACGTGCTCGCCGGTGATCGTGCGGATCTCCACCGCCCCGATGTCGCCGACGCCCAGGTCGGTCCCCGCGCTCAGCTGCGTGGTCGACCCGGGTTCCGCCCGCCAGGTCGAGAGGGTCGTCGACGCGCCGTTCGCATCGACGACGGCGAGCGCGTACGGCCACCCGCCCTCGGGCGCATCGAGCACTTCGCCGCTGTATCGGCAGACCAGGTCGATCTGGGTTCCCCACGCGGCGTCCGTGAGCCGGACGGATGCTTCGAGGGGCGCGTTGGCGAGGTCTTCCAGGGCATAGACGCTCCCCTGCTGCGAAGCACTCTCGATCGTCAACGGAACGGCGACGGCTGCGACGACGATTGCTGCGGCCGCGACGCCCGCGCCCACCCACCACCCCCGCCGACGGCGTGCGCGGCGACCCGCGATCGAAACGAGCTGCGCGCGGCGGGCAGCATCCGGCTCCTCGTCGCGCTCGGTCAGCGGCGGCGCGGCGATCCGCGACAGCAGGCCGACGGTGGGGGCGACCTCGCCGACCGCGCGCGTGCATTCGGCGCACTCCGCCAGGTGGTCTTCGTAGTCGCGTCGGTCGGATGCCGACAGGGCGCCCAGCACGTAGGCGGCGTCCCATTCCGCGAAGCGCGCGTGATCGGGGTTCATCGCGTGACTCCCTTCTCCTGCAGGGCGAGCTTCAGCGCTCGCAATCCATAGTGCAGCCGCGACTTGACCGTGCCTTCGGGGATCCCGAGGGCGGCCGCGCACTGCGCGACGCTGCGGCCGCCGTAGTAGGCGGTCACGATCACGGCTCGATGATCGGCGCTGAGCGCCGCGAGGGCTTCCTCGATGAGCAGCGCGTCGAAGAGGGCGTCGGTGTCGTCGGAGGTCGCACGGTCGGGGATGTCGGCGACGGGGTTCTCATGCCGGCGCCGCGCGCTCCGCGCCTCGTCGACGACGAGGTTGCGGGCCACGGTGATCATCCACGAGCGGAGCGCGGCAGGGTCATCGGCCATGATGCGGGGCGTCCGCCAGGCGCGCAGCAGGGTCTCCTGCACGATGTCGTCGGCACCCGCACGATCACCCGTCAGCGATACCACGTACCGCCACACGGGGGCCGCGTGCGCGTCGTAGAGCGCCGCGAGCTGTTCCGCCTCGTCTGCACGCATCGACCGCCTCCTCCTCAGAACACGAGACGGAGGCGCCGGAGGTTCAGCTCCCCGACGTCGCGACCTGGTTGAACAGTTCGCTGAAGGCGGGGTCGTTGAGGATCGGAACCGTGATGAAGATCGACACCGCGATGCTGACGACGAGCGCTCCGGCCACGGGGATCCAGAACGCGATGCGGCCGCGGCGCAGCTGACGCCACGTGAGGGTGGCGGTCAGCAGCCACCCGACGATCATCGTGATCCCGGCGACGGTTCCCCACAGCTGGCCCTGCGCGACATTGGTGAAGGCCTGATCGACGCCGAACAATCCGAGGATCGTGTTGGCGTACTGCTCGAACGAGAAGAGCTGCACCGATGTGGCGATGACGTTGACCAGCCCGTAGGCGAGCAGACCGATCGTGATGATCCGATCGGCGAGACGCCAGCCGGTGAGAGGGCGCGCGAGCGCCGACGTCGAAGGGGCCGATGTCGTTCGCCGCGTCTGCTCGGCCAGGGTCGCCGGGGGCGCGGAGGCGGAGGTCGCGGGAGCATCGAGGGCCTGGCCCGCGAGCAGAGCGTCGGTGGCATCGGGCTGACGGATGCGCGCCCGCTGCTCCTCCGGCGAGGCGTACTCGCCGTACTGCGGGCGCGGCCGATCGTCAGGGTCGGGAGTACTCACGCGCGGCTCCGCCCGCCGAGGGCACGGTCGTCCGACCGCAACTCCTTCGGGAGCGAGAACAGGAGGTCTTCCTCGGCGGTCTTGACCTCTTCGACGTCGCGATAGCCGGCACCGGCGAGTTCGGCGATGACCTCCTCGACGAGCACCTCGGGCACCGATGCGCCGCTGGTGACACCGACGGTCTCGACGCCGTCGAGCCACTCCTGCTTCACCTCGTCGATGTAGTCGACACGGTAGGCGGCCTTCGCGCCGTACTCCAGCGCGACCTCGACGAGACGCACGCTGTTGGACGAGTTCGCCGAGCCGACGACGATCACGAGATCGGCGTCCTGCGCGACCTTCTTGATCGCCACCTGACGGTTCTGGGTGGCGTAGCAGATGTCGTCCGACGGCGGATCCTGCAGCTGCGGGAAACGCAGGCGCAGACGCCGCACGGTCTCCATCGCCTCGTCGACCGAGAGGGTCGTCTGCGAGAGCCACACGACCTTCGACGGATCGCGCACCTCGACGGTGTCGGCCTCGTCGGGAGAGTTCACGATCGTCACGCGGTCGGGCGCGTGGCCCGCCGTGCCCTCGACCTCTTCGTGGCCTTCGTGGCCGATCAGCAGGATCTCGAAGTCGTCACGAGCGAAGCGCACGGCCTCGCGGTGCACCTTGGTGACGAGAGGACACGTGGCATCGATCGCCTGGAGCTGACGCTCGGCGGCCGCGTTGACGACCGCCGGCGAGACGCCGTGGGCGCTGAAGACGAGGTGAGATCCCGGCGGAACCTCGTCGACCTCTTCGACGAAGATCGCCCCGCGGGACTCGAGCTCGCGCACGACGTGGATGTTGTGCACGATCTGCTTGCGCACGTAGACGGGTGCACCGAAACGGTCGAGCGCCTTCTCCACCGCGACGACCGCGCGGTCGACGCCGGCGCAGTACCCGCGCGGGGCCGCCAGCAGCACCTTCTTGTGTCCGGGCACCGGGATATCCTGGAGCCGTCCTCGACGCCCCGGTATGCGGGGCAGGGGCAGCTTGACGACAGGAGTACTCACCCCTCGATTCTACGGGGGTGCCCCTGGATGACGGCCGATACCCGCCACACCCCGACGAACCCGGAGCATATGACGACGTTCCAGCCCGAGGCCGTTCCGGGACAACCGCCGCCGCCCGACTCCGTGCCCCCGCGTGATTCCACCGCGCAGGCCCCCACCTCGGTCGCGCGCCTGAACGACACGATCCGCGGGTTCGTCGAGAAATGGGGATCGGTCTGGGTCGAGGGCGAGATCACGTCGTGGAACCAACGCGGCGGCAACGTCTTCGGACGCATGAAAGACCTTGCCACCGATGCCACCATCTCATTCCGCATCTGGTCGAGCACTCTGCAGCGCCTTCCCCGAGACCTCAAGGTCGGCGACCACATCATCGCGTGCGTCAAGCCCGACTACTTCCCCCGCACAGGAGACTTCAGCTTCTCGGTGTCGGCGATGCGCCACGTCGGTCTCGGCGATCAGCTCGAGAAACTCGAGCAGCTGCGGCTCGCGCTGCGCAAAGAGGGCCTCTTCGATCCGTCGCGCAAGAAACCCCTGCCGTTCCTCCCCCGGCACATCGGGCTCATCACCGGAGAGAACTCCGACGCCGAGAAAGACGTGCACCGCAATGCCGAGCTGCGCTGGCCGCACGTGCTCATCCGCACCAAGCACGCCGCCGTGCAGGGCGACCGGTGCGTGCCCGAGACCATCGCGGCGCTGAAGGCGCTCGACGCCGACCCCGAGATCGACGTCATCATCATCGCCCGGGGCGGCGGCGACCCGCAGACGCTGCTCGGATTCAGCGACGAACGGATGCTGCGCGCGGTGGCCGCCGCATCCACCCCCGTCGTGAGCGCGATCGGTCACGAGAACGACCACCCGTTGCTCGACGACGTCGCCGACCTGCGCGCCTCGACCCCCACCGACGCGGCCAAGCGGGTCGTGCCCGACGTCTCGGAGCAGCGGGCGCTGGTGGCGCAGCTGCGCGCGCGGCTGGTCGGGCGCCTCTCGCAGCGCGTCGGCCACGACATCGCGCAGCTCGACCAGCTGCGCTCGCGACCGGTGCTGCGCACCCCGGAGACGACCCTCACCGCGCGTGCTCAGGAGATCTGGATGCTGGCGAGCCGGGGGCGCGACCTCGTCGAGCGCGACCTCTCGCTGCGCGAGCGACGCACGATGGAGCTGCGTGCGTCGTTGCGCGCCCTCTCGCCGGTCGCGACCCTCGCCCGCGGCTACGCGATCGCCCACATCGGCGACGGCGTGATCGTGCGCGACGCCGCGCAGGCGCCCGCGGGCACCGCCATGACCATCACCGTGGCACGCGGATCGGTGGCGGCGCGCTCGGACGGCGAGGTCGCGGAGTCTCCGAGCGGAGCCTGAGCCGTCGGAGCCCCGCCCTAGAATGGAACCCATGACCGCGTCGCCCTCGGAACCCACCGTCGACGTCGCGACGCTGTCGTTCGAGCAGGCCCGCGACGAACTCGTGCGCGTCGTCGCTGAGCTCGAGCAGGGTGCGCCGACGCTCGAGCATTCGCTGGCGCTCTGGGAGCGCGGCGAATCCCTGGCCGCCCGCTGCGAGGAGTGGCTGCTCGGAGCCAAGCGGCGCCTCGACGCCGCCCGCGGCGAAGTCTCGACCGACGCACGCGCGGAGGCATGATGGCCCGCGTCGTCGCAGAGCTCGGCAGACCCGAGACCGCCGAGGAGACCGCGGCCCGCAAGGCCGAGTTCTCCCGCCGCTACCGGTCGAGCAAGACGTTCCCCAGCCTCTTGGCGGCCATTCTCGCCACCCTCGCCATCATGTTCGTCGTCGTGCTCGGCGTTCCGCGCGGCACGCCCGCCGAGGCTCCTCCCATCGATGTCACCGCCGAATCGGCCGCCCTGGCGGCCGACCTCGGACACCCCGTGATCGACCCCGCCGTCCCCGACGACTGGCGCGTGAACGCCGCTCGCATCGAGGGCGGCAGCGTCGACGCGTGGACCATCTCGTACGCCCCCCGGGCCGAGCGCGGGTTCCTCAACATCGCGCAGGGGTTCGGCGCGAGCGAGTCGTGGCCGGCCGAGATGCTGCGGGGGGCCACGACATCGGCCACCGTCACGATCGACGGCATCGAGTGGGCCGAGTACTCCATCTCCGATGCCGCCGGTGCCGGCAACATCTCCTACGCGCTCGCCACGACCGCCGGAGACGACCGCGTTCTCGTCTACGGCACGGCCGCGCCCGACATCGCGAAGGCGGCCGCGTCGGCCGTCACCGCCGACATCCGCGAACTCCGAGAGGCAACCCCGTGACGACGACTCGACTCACTCCGCGCCAGGTCTGGGACGAGATGCGACTCGGCAACGAGCGCTTCGTCGCCGGCGAGCCGCAGCACCCACGACAGGACGTCGAGCGACGCCACGACCTCGCGGGGGGCCAGACGCCACGCGCCGCGCTCTTCGGGTGCGCCGACTCCCGACTGGCCGCCGAGATCATCTTCGATGAGGGCCTGGGCGATCTGTTCGTCGTGCGCAACGCCGGTCAGGTCATCTCCGACTCAGTGATCGGCAGCCTCGAATACGCCGTCGCGGTCCTCGACGTGAAGCTCATCGTGGTTCTGCGGCACGACGCGTGCGGAGCCGTGAGCGCCGCCATCGACAGCACCGGCCTCGACGCCCCCGACCTTCCCGCCGGCATCTGGAAGCAGATCGCCCCGATCGTGCCCGCCGTCCGACGCGTGCTGCGCGCGAACGAGGGCCCCGCAGACCCCGAGCTGGTGGGCCGCGAGCACCTCCGCGACACCGTCGGAGAGCTGCTGCACTCGTCGGAACTGATCAGCGAAGCCATCGCCGAAGGACGCGTCGCGATCGTCGGCGCGAACTACCGCCTCAATGAAGGCCTGGTCGAGCCCGACGTGATCGTGGGCGACGCCGGCGATTCGCACCCGTGAACAACCCCGCACATCGGCAACTGGAGGACGACGACGTGACCGACACCGAGTACCGCATCGAACACGACACCATGGGCGAGGTGCGCGTTCCGAAGAACGCGCTCTACGCGGCGCAGACGCAGCGCGCGGTCGAGAACTTCCCCATCTCGGGTTCGGGTCTCGAGACCACCCAGATCGCGGCCCTCGCCCGCATCAAGAAGGCCGCCGCGCTCGCGAACAAAGAGCTGGGCACGCTGGATGCGGCGATCGCCGACGCCATCGCCGGTGCGGCCGACGACGTCATCACCGGGCAGTACGACGCGCACTTCCCCGTCGACACCTACCAGACCGGCAGCGGCACCTCGTCGAACATGAACATGAACGAGGTGCTCGCGACCCTCGCGACCCAGCGCCTCGGGTCGCCCGTGCACCCCAACGACCACGTCAACGCGTCGCAGTCGTCGAACGACGTGTTCCCGACGTCGGTGCACATCGCCGTCACCCAGGCACTGATCGACGACCTCATCCCCGCGCTCGACCACCTCGCCGTCGCCCTCGAGGCCAAGGCCGACGAGTGGAAGTCGGTCGTGAAGTCGGGCCGCACCCACCTGATGGATGCCACCCCCGTGACGCTCGGCCAGGAGTTCGGCGGCTACGCCCGCCAGATGCGCCTGGGCATCGAGCGCGTGCAGGCCGTCCTCCCCCGCGTAGGCGAGGTGCCTCTCGGCGGAACGGCGGTCGGCACGGGCATCAACACCCCGCTCGGCTTCCCGCAGAAGGTCATCGAGCTGCTCGCCACTGAGACCGAGCTGCCGATCACCGAGGCGAAGGATCACTTCGAGGCGCAGGCGAACCGCGACGGCCTCGTCGAAGCATCCGGCGCCCTGCGCACGATCGCCGTATCGCTCACGAAGATCAACAACGACATCCGGTGGATGGGCTCCGGACCGAACACCGGCCTCGGCGAGCTGCACATCCCCGATCTGCAGCCCGGGTCGTCGATCATGCCGGGCAAGGTGAACCCGGTCGTTCCCGAGGCCGTGCTGATGGTGTCGGCCCGAGTGATCGGCAACGACGCGACGGTGGCGTGGGCCGGAGCATCCGGCTCGTTCGAACTCAACGTCGCCATCCCCGTCATGGGCACCGCCCTGCTCGAGTCGATCCGCCTGCTGTCGAACGCGATGCGCGTGCTCGCCGACAAGACGATCGACGGGCTCCAGGCCAACGTCGACCGCGCCGCTGCCTACGCGGGCATGTCGCCCTCGATCGTCACGCCGCTGAACAAGCTGATCGGCTACGAGGCGGCTGCGAAGATCGCCAAGCACTCGGTCGCGAAGGGCATCACCGTGCGTGAGGCCGTGATCGACCTCGGCTACGTGGAGCGCGGCGAACTCACCGAGGCACAGCTCGACGAGAAGCTCGACCTGCTCTCGATGACCCACCCCGGCTGAGCCGTACGTACGTCGACCGCCGTCGCCCTCCGGGGCGGCGGCGGTTTCGCGTGTCCGCAGCATCCGTCCACGCCCCGCGCCTGCGCGGCCCGCGCCCGCGCGGCCGGCGCCTGCGCGGCCCGCGCCTGCGCGGCCGGCGCCCCAAACGGCGAACTGCGCCCGTTTCCGGCGACTGACCGCAGAGATCGATGCCGTCAGTCGCAGGAATGCGCCACATTCCTGTCGAAGGCGGGGAGGAAGCAGCGGCGCAGGG
Organism: Microbacterium sp. Gd 4-13; assembly: GCF_003095395.1. Lineage (GTDB taxonomy): Bacteria > Actinomycetota > Actinomycetes > Actinomycetales > Microbacteriaceae > Microbacterium. The sequence goes on along the minus strand of NZ_QEIJ01000001.1, from coordinate 306,423 downwards.
ACCGGGTCACTCCCAGCGGTAGCCGGCTCCGCGCACCGTCGTGATGCGGTCGTGGCCGAACTTGCCGCGGAGGTACCGCACGTAGACGTCGACGATGTTCGAGCCGGGGTCGAAGTCCATGCCCCAGACGCGACTGAGCAGCTGCTCACGGCTGAGCACCTGGCCGGGGTGACGCAGGAACTGCTCGGCGAGCGCGAATTCCCGCGCGCTGAGGTCGACCTCCCGCCCCGATACCGTGGCCCGGCGCGTCAGCACGTCGAGGCTCACGTCGAGGTGCGACACGGCGATCGTGGCGGTCGCGACGTTCTCGCGCAAGCGCGACCGCACCCGCGCCAGCAGCTCGTCGAACTTGAAGGGCTTGGCGATGTAGTCGTTGGCGCCGGCATCGAGTCCGTCGACCGTGTCACTCGTGCTGGAGCGCGCGGTGAGCATGATCACCGGGAGCGTCGAACCCTGCCCGCGGAGGTGACGCAGCACCTCGAACCCGTCCATGGTGGGCAGGCCGATGTCGAGGAGCATAAGGTCGACCTCGCCCGACATGGCGCGCTCGAGGGCCTCCTCGCCGTCTTCGACGACGGCGGTCTGGTACCCCGCGGCCTCGAGCCCGCGGGCGACGAAGGCCGAGATGCGGCTCTCGTCTTCGACGATGAGGATACGAGTCATCCGGCGGCCTCTCGCTGGAGCACGACGTCACCGGCGCGCACGGGGGCCGGGAACCCGGCGGGTGCCGTGTTCCGTCCCAGGGGAAGGTGGATCGTGAAGGTCGCGCCGCCGCCGGGCGTCTCGACGACGGCGCAGTGGCCGTCGTGCCCCTTCGCGATCGCGTCGACGATCGCGAGCCCGAGCCCGGAGCCGCCGACGGTGCGCTTGCCGAGAGCGCGGTCGAACCTCCGGAAGATGCGGTGACGCGCGGCCGGCGGGATCCCCGGTCCGTGGTCGCGCACCCACAGCAGCGCTCCGCGATCGTCGACAGAGCTGCCGATCTCGACCGGCGACCCTTCGGGCGTGTATTTGGACGCGTTGTCGGCGAGTTGCAACCACGCCTGCAAGAGCCGGTCGTAGTCGCCCTCCACCCGGCCGCGCCCGCGCTGCTCGACCGACCAGGGGTGACCGGGAATGACCGCGACGAGTTCTCCGACGCGAGCGGTGAGGGCATCGACGTCGACGACGCCCATCGAGAATCCGCCTCCCTCGACCGCGGCGAGCAGGTCGATGTCGTCGACGAGACGCGTCATGCGATCGAGTTCCGAGATGCCGATATCGCGCGCGTTCGCCACGTCGGCCGGGTCCGAGGCATCCATCATCTCGAGGTGGCCACGCACGATCGTGATCGGTGTCTTCAGCTCGTGCCGCACGTCGTCGAGCAGTTGCCGCTGCACATCGACCGACCCCTCGAGGCGATCGAGCATCGAGTTCATCGTGCGGCCGAGGTCGGAGATCTCGTCGGTGCCGTCGGTGGCGATGCGCGCGCCGAGGTCGGAGATGGTGATGGAGTCGGCCGTCTCGCGCAGCCGCCGGATGGGCAGCAGCAGTCGACCCGTCACGAACCAGCCGACCGTGCCGATGGCGAAGAGCACGACCGCAGCCGCGATCGCGTACGTACCGACGCCGATGAGCACCAACTCCATGCGCGCGCTGAGAGACACCGCAGTGACGATCTCCGCGTCGCCCACCGACACGACGACGTAGCGATACATCCCGCCGTCACCGACCGCCGTGCCGAGTCCCTCGGGCGCACCGATGACCTGGTCCATGAACGCCGCGTCGGCGGCCAGATCCAACCCCGACGACGGTGACGCGGTGGCCACCACGCCGCCGCCCGAGAGCAGCAGAGCGCCCTCGGTCGGGCCGCCGACGGTGTCGACGACGATCTCCTTGGCCGCTTCGACACCCGAGAGGTTCGTGAACGCGGCGGCGAAGGCCTCCAGTTGGCGGTCTATCGCGGTGACGACGTGGTTGCGCTGCGCCCAGAACGTGACGCCGCCGACGACGATGAGGCCGACGCACGCCACGGCGAGGACGGCCCCGAGAATCCGCGCGCGCGCCGAGAACAGTCTCGGCATGCGACTCATCCTCCGATTATCGCGCTGTTCGAAGGTGCGAGCCCGCACGGCATCACGGGTGTAAAGAGCCACCCGCAGGCAGAGAGAGCCCCCGGCGCTGGGGGACGCCGGGGGCTATGGGAGAGTCGGAGATCTTTGGGGGAAGATCTCGCATGCCTGTCGCGATACCCGAATCGCGATGACTCCTTCTCCGTGGCGGACCCGATGGGCCCGTACCTCTGTGGGGGAATCCGCCGGTGGGCGGTAGAGAGGTTTCCCTCGCTGCTGTCCATCCTCATCTCGACGCGTGAGAACCCGAGGAACCCGAGGTGAGAGTCCTCTCATGTTCACTGCACGCCGCCCCGCAATGACAAGGGCGGGATGCTGCAGCATCCCGCCCTTGTCATGATGCGCCTCAGCGCGGGATGCGGCTCAGGAGAGCTCCCCCGCTTCGAGCAGCTCGGTGACGAGAGCGGCGATCGCCGACCGTTCGGAGCGCGTCAGCGTGACGTGGCCGAAGAGAGCGTGCCCCTTCAGGGTCTCGATCACCGACGCGACCCCGTCATGACGGCCCACGCGGAGGTTGTCGCGCTGGCCCACGTCGTGGGTGAGCACGACACGCGAGTTCTGTCCGATGCGGCTGAGCACGGTCAGGAGCACGTTGCGCTCCAGCGACTGCGCCTCGTCGACGATCACGAACGCGTCATGAAGAGACCGCCCCCGGATGTGCGTGAGAGGAAGCACCTCGAGAAGGCCGCGGGCGACGACCTCCTCCACCACGTTGGGTGAGACGACCGAGCCGAGCGTGTCGAAGATGGCCTGCCCCCAGGGGTTCATCTTCTCCTGAGCGTCGCCCGGCAGGTACCCCAGCTCCTGGCCGCCGACGGCGAAGAGCGGTCGGAAGACGATGATCTTCCGCTGCTCCTGCCGCTCGAGCACGGCTTCGAGGGCAGCGCACAGGGCAAGAGCCGACTTGCCGGTACCCGCACGCCCGCCAAGCGAAACGATGCCGACCTCGGGGTCGGTCAGCAGGTCGATCGCGATGCGCTGCTCGGCCGAGCGGCCGTGCAGCCCGAACACGTCGCGGTCTCCCCGCACGAGCTTGTACCCGCCGTCGCCGGTCACCCGGCCCAGGGCAGAGCCCCGCTCGGAGTGGATGATCAGCCCCGTGTTGACCGGAAGGCCGACGACGTCGTCGCTGACGGCGACCTCGCTCTCGTAGAGGTCGCTGATGTCGTCGCCGGAGACGTCGATCGTCGCGATGCCCGTCCAGCCCGAGTCGACGGCCTGCTCCGCGAGGTACTCCTCCGCCGAGAGACCGAGAGATGCGGCCTTGACCCGCATCGGAAGATCCTTCGACACGACGGTGACCTCGCTGCCGTCCTGCAAGAGATGCATCGCCACGGCGAGGATGCGACTGTCGTTGTCGCCGAGCCGCATACCCGAGGGCAGCACCGAAGGATCGGTGTTGTTGAGTTCGACGCGGAAGGTCCCCCCGGTGCCGACCTGCACCGGGAAGTCGAGCCGCCCGTGCTCGATCCGCAGCTCGTCGAGGTGGCGAAGAGCCTGGCGCGCGAAGTATCCGATCTCCGGGTCGTGGCGCTTTCCCTCGAGCTCGGTCACGACGACGACCGGGATCACGACGGAATGCTCGGCGAAGCGGAAGATGGCGCGCGGATCGCTGAGGAGAACAGACGTGTCGAGCACGTACGTGCGGAGGTCCTGCTCCGTCGACGCGTCTTCCGCGGTGTTCTCCAGACGCTGCTTCTGAGGTGCTCGTGCGCTCACAACCCACTCCCGACCCGGGACACTTTCCCGGAAAGCGACGAGTCGACCAGGGGTCACGAGTCGCGATCCAGAAGGCCGACTCGAACGGGCGCCTTGCCCGATGCGATCAAGCTACGACGGAACCCACCGGGCGCGCAGCGACACGCCCCTCGGTTCGCGTTACGAGTAGGTGAACTTCCTCACCACACCCGCGACGCCGCGAACGCGGCCATGGCATCACCGAGCTGGCGCAGAGTGTCAGGGCTGGTACCGGCGTGCACGGCGATCCGGATCCCGCCCGAGCGGACGGTGACGGCCAGACCGTGGTTCGACAGGGCGGCGGCCAACGGCGCGGCGTCCTGGGCGCCGGGGGCGAGCGCAATGATGCCGGCACGGTGCGCGGGATCGCGGGGTGTCGTCACGGGGATGCCGTGCTGCTCGGCCAGGGCGAAGACGTCGGCGGCTCGCTCGGCGACACGGGAGCCGATCGCGGCGACGCCGACATCTCGGATGTCGGTCACCGCCGTCTTGAGGCGACCCGCGGCCAGCGAGTCGAACGCGCTCACCGTGAAGGCGCGAGCCTGGTGCACCGGCGGCGGCACCTCGTCGAGCGGCAGTCCCTCCGCTTCGGTTCCGGTGAATCCCGAGAGAACGGGGTCGAGCCGATCGAGTGCGCGATCGCCGAACCAGGAGTAGCCGGTGCCCCGGCCCGCGCGCAGCCACTTGTACCCGTTGCCGCACACGACATCGGCCGCGGCGAAGTCCGCCTCGACCACACCGAATCCCTGGACGGCGTCGACGATGAGCAATCGGTCGCCGATCACGTCACGTATGGCGGCGAGGTCGGCGAGGTAGCCGGTGCGGAAGTCGACGAGGCTCACGGCCACCGCGGTCACATCGTCGGTGAGGGCGTCGCGGACGACCTCCGGAGTCACGAACCCGGCCGGCGGCAGCATCCATGAGACCTGTGCGCCCCCGACCGCGGCCGAGCGCGCCGCGGCGACCGTCAGGCTCGGGAACTCGGCCGACGAGAGCAGCAGCGTGCCACGGAGGGCATAGATCGCCTGCATCAGGCCATGCGCCGTCGAGGGCTGCAGCACGACCTGCTCGGCCGGTGCGCCCAGCACCTCGGCCACGGCGGCACCGGCCTCAGCGATGTGATCGACCACCAGGTCGATGCTCGATCGCCGACCCGACGCGAGGAGCTCGGCGTCAGCGTTCGTCTCCGCCACCACGGAGGGGGCGAGCGGGCCGAAGGACGCCCAATCGAGATACCCCGTCTCGTCGCCGAAGGAGTGCACGTAGGTATCGAAGTCGGTCACAAACGGCTATTCTCCCACTCCGCTCGCCACTGCGCTCGCCGGTGACCGCTCGCCGGTGACCGCGAGAGCCGGTCTGCGCGACGACACCCTGCCATCATGCGCGGGTCTCGGCGCGCCGCTGCGGTTTCGCGGAAGCCTCAGCCGCCGTAGCGACGGTCGCGCTTGGCGAAGTCGCGGACGGCGCGCAGGAAGTCGACCTCGCGCAGGTCGGGGCCGAGGGCTTCGACGAAGTAGAACTCGCTGTGGGCGCTCTGCCAGAGCAGGAAGTCGCTGAGCCGCTGCTCGCCCGACGTGCGGATCACGAGGTCGGGGTCGGGCAGCCCGCCCGTGTAGAGGTGCTCGCCGATCTGCTCGGGCGTGAGGCTCGCGGCGAGCTGCTCGAGCGAGCCGCCTTCGCTGTCGTGCTGGGCGATGATGCTGCGCACGGCGTCGACGATCTCGCTGCGTCCGCCGTAGCCGACCGCCAGATTCACGTGCAGACCCGTGTGAGCACGGGTGCGGTCCGCCGACTCGGCGAGCACTCGCGCGAGCTCGGTCGGCAGGTGGGCGGCGCGACCCACGTGCTGCACCCGCCAGTTCGGCTCGCGGGAGACCTCGTCGGCCAGTTCGGCGATGATCTCCAGGAGATCGGCGAGCTCACGGGAGTCGCGCTTGACGAGGTTGTCGTTGGAGAGCAGGTACAGCGAGACGACGCCGACCCCGAGATCGTCGCACCAACGGAGGAACTCGCGCATCTTCGCCGCACCCGCTCGATGGCCGTGCGCGGCGGAATCGAACCCGAGCTGTCGGGCCCACCGACGGTTGCCGTCGATCATCATCGCGACGTGGTGGGGAACCACGTCGGGCGTCAATCGGCGGCGGAGTCGATTGATGTAGAGGCGGTACAGAGGTCCTCTGCCCTCGTTCATCCCGTTCTCCGTCACGCCCCTACGCTACCCCCGACCTGTGCAGTCCATGCGGAACCGCACAGCGTGCGCTCAGCGGCATACACCCGGACGTAGGCTCGTTGCGTGACCCGCCCAGCCTCCTCCCGCGCGGCCGACGACGACGGCCCCGACATGCCGCAGCTGCCCCTCATCGAGGCGGCGGCGGTCGGCGCGCAGGACGAGCTGAAGCCGACCTGGCGCGGGTGGATCCACGCCGGAACCTTTCCCGTCGCCATCGCCGCCGGCATCGTCCTCATCGCTGTGGCACAGGGGGCTCCCGCGAAGTGGGCGTCGGTGGTCTTCATGGCCACCTCGCTGCTGCTGTTCGGCAATTCCGCGCTCTACCACCGCTTCCACTGGAAGCCCAGAACCCGCGCGATCCTCAAGCGCATCGACCACGCGAACATCCTGCTGTTGATCGCCGGCACCTACACGCCGCTGTCGGTGCTCGCCCTCCCGACCGACAAGGCGATCATCCTGCTGTCGATCGTCTGGGGCGGCGCCATCCTGGGCATCTTCTTCCGCGTGTTCTGGCTGAACGCGCCGAGATGGCTCTACGTCGCCCTCTACCTCGCGCTCGGATGGGCAGCCGTGATGTACATGGGCGATCTGTTCGCCGCGAACGTCGCCATGATGGTGCTCGTCGTCATCGGCGGTGTGCTGTACTCCGGTGGCGCGGTGATCTACGCGCTGAAGCGTCCGAACCCGTGGCCCGGCCACTTCGGCTTCCACGAGATCTTCCACGTCTGCACGGTGCTGGCGTTCCTCTGCCACTGGACCGCGTCCCTGCTCATCGTGCTGCACCCCGCGTTCCACGCGGGATGACCCTCAGCGACGGAAGCGATCGTCGCGCGGATCGATGTCCTGGTCGTCGGTGTCGGATGCTTCCTCTGCCGCCCTCGCCTGCGCCTCCGCAGCATCCAGGTCTTCGTTGACCTCGGCGCGATACCGTCCGCGACGGATGCGGCGCAGCATGTCCCAGACGAGCAGGAACACCGCCACGGCGATGAACGCGATGGCAGCGAAGCCCCACGGTCCGGGGGTGACGAGTTCGGCCGGAGGCGCGCTGGGCTCGGGGGTCACTGCGGCGAGAAGAATCGCGGCGTACATCACACATCCTCGTTCTGCGCGGGTAGCGCTTAACCTGGAGTTCCAGCCTAGTTCCGACCCGAGGTAGCGATGACCCAGCAGATGCTCGACGAACGGTACGGACGGCGACGCTCGCGCGGACGTCGGGCGATCGGCTGGACCGTCGTCGGGGCCGTCGCGGTCGGGCTGATCGGATGGGTCGGTTGGGGCACCGTGGCGCGCTCCATCGACGAGATCGACGACAACCTCACCGCCTACGAGGTCGTCGACGCGCACACGGTTTCGGTGACGTTCCAGATCACCTCTCCCCCGGGTCGTGGAGTCGCGTGCGTGCTGGAGGCGCAGGACGAGGAGCACGGGATCGTGGGCTGGCGGGTCGTGGAGTATCCCGCGGTCGACACGCATGCACGGGCCTTCTCGGAGGAGATCCCGACGGTCGCCCTGGCAACCAATGGTTTGGTCAACAGCTGCTGGGTCACGTAAACTCAGGACCCACATTCGATCGACGCCCTGGCCGACGCCGGGGCGTTTTGAATTGAGGGCGTCGCTATCGACGCCCCACGACGACCAAGGAGACCGACCGTGTCCAGCGACGCCCCGGTGACGTTCCTCACCCAGGATGCCTACGACCGCCTCGCCAACGAACTCGAACACCTGTCGACGACCGGCCGCGAGGAGATCGCGAAGCGCATCGAGTCGGCTCGCGAAGAGGGCGACCTCAAGGAGAACGGCGGCTACCACGCCGCGAAGGACGAGCAGGGGAAGCAGGAAGCACGCATCCGCACCCTGAAAGCGCTGCTGAAGGACGCCACGGTCGGCGAAGCCCCGCAGAGCCACGGCGTGGTCGAGTCGGGAACGATCGTGACCGCCATCGTCGCGGGGGGCGAAGAGCGCTTCCTCCTCGGCAATCGCGAGATCGCCGTCGACTCCGAACTCGACGTCTACAGCGAGGCCTCCCCGCTCGGAGCCGCGATCCTCGGCCAGAGCGAGGGAGCGAAGGTGACGTACACCGCGCCCAACGGCCGCGAGATCCCGGTCGAGGTCGTCAAGGTCGAGACCTACTCCGGCGAGTAGCCCGGCGTCGTCAGTCGCGCGAGACGGTGGCGGTGAACCCCGCCTCTTCGAGCGTGCTGATCACGAGACCACGGTGGTCTTCGCCCCGCGTCTCCACGCTCAGCTGCAGCACCACCTCGCTGATCTGCATGCCCTGACCGTGACGGGTGTGCATCACCTCGACCACGTTCGCCCCCACCTGCGCCAGCAGCTCCGACACCCGCGCGAGCTGCCCCGGACGATCGGGTAGCGGGATGCGCAGGGTCATGTAGCGACCGGATGCTGCGAGCCCGTGCGCGACGACGCGCTGCAGCAGCAGCGGATCGATGTTGCCGCCCGACAGGATCGACACGGTCGGACCGGAGGCGGTGACCTTGCCCGCAAGGATCGCCGCGACCCCGACCGCGCCGGCCGGCTCGACCACCTGCTTCGCCCGCTCCAGCAGCACGAGGAGCGCGCGGGCGATGTCGTCTTCGGTCACGGTGACCACGTCGTCGAGGTGCGTGCTGATGAGGGCGAACGGCAGATCGCCGGGGCGGGCGACCGCGATGCCGTCGGCGATGGTCGGTCGGGTCTCGACCTGGAGCGGACGCCCCGCGGCGAGTGACGACGGGTACGCCGCGGAGTTCTCGGCCTGCACCCCGATGACCCGCACGGTGCGTCCTTCAGCGGCGGCGCGAGCCTTGACGGCGGCGGCCACTCCGGCCGCGAGGCCTCCCCCGCCGATGCCCACGATGACGGTCTCGAGGTCGGGGAGGTCGTCCATGAGCTCGAGACCGAGCGTTCCCTGCCCCACGACGATGTCACGGTGATCGAAGGGGTGGATGAGCACCGCACCGGTCTGCGCGGCGAACTCCGCCGCCAGCCGCAGCGGCGTCTCGACCGTGTCGCCCTCGAGGATCACCTCGGCGCCGTACCCGCGCGTTGCCAGCAGCTTCGGCAACGGCACGCCCAGCGGCATGAAGATCGTCGCGGGGATGCCGAGTTGCTGCGCGGCGAGAGCGACGCCCTGAGCGTGATTGCCCGCCGAGGCGGCGACGACGCCTCGCGCACGCTCGTCGGCCGTGAGACGTGACAAACGGTAGGTGGCCCCCCGGATCTTGAAGGATCCGGTGCGCTGCAGGTTCTCGAGCTTCAGATGCACCGGCACGTCGAGGAGGTCGCTGAGGTGCTGCGATTGGTCGAGCGGGGTGCGCGTGATGATGCCGCGAAGGGAGGCGGCCGCGTCTTCGAACTCGGCCAGGGTGGGATCGGTCATGCCTTTTTTCTCTCTTTGCGTGGCACGGTGCTCCAGATCAGATCTCCCGTGAGGGGCTGCTCGCCCACGGTCGTCCAGGCCCGTGACGACAGGTAGACCGCGACGACGTTCACGAACGCCGCGAGCGGAACCGCGAACAGTGCCCCGGGGATGCCGCCGACCATGGCGCCACCGGCGACGACCAGCACGACCGCGAGCGGATGCACCTTCACCGCCGAGCCCATCAGGATCGGCTGCAGGATGTGGCTCTCGATCTGCTGCACGAGCAACACGAAGATGAGCATCCACAGGGCGATCCACGGCCCGTTGTAGACGAGGGCGATGAACACGGCGACGGCACCCGTGACGACGGCGCCCACGAACGGGATGAAAGCGCCGAGGAACACGAGCACGCCGATCGGAATGGCCAGCGGCACGCCCAGGAAGAGGGCGCTGAGCCCGATGCCGACCGCGTCGATCGTGGCGACGAGCAGCTGCGTCCGGGCGTAGGTCACGACGGTGCGCCAGCCCGCGCGTCCGGCTCCGTCGACGGCCGGACGGGCGTCCTTCGGGAACAGACGCGTCGTCCACTGCCAGATGCGTCCACCGTCGGCCAGGATGCACAGGAGGATGAAGATGGTCAGGAGGAGTCCGGTGGCCACGTGCCCGACGGTGCTACCGACGGCGAGCGCCCCGGTCCAGAGCACCTGGGCCTGTTGCTGCGCGAAGTCGATCGCCTGCGCGAGCCCGTCGTCGATCTGGGCCGCCGTCAGATGCAGGGGTCCGTCGATGAGGAACTGACGGAACTGCTGGGCCGACGCGACGGTGCGCTCCTGCACCGAGCGGAAGTCGCGGGTGATCTGCCACACGGCGACCCAGAACAGTCCGCCGACGATCGCCATCGTGCCGATGACCGTCACGACGATGGCGAGCCACCGGGGCCACCGGTGGCGCAGCATGAAGGTGAACGCGGGCCAGGTCAGAGCCGTGATGAGGATCGCGATCAGCAGCGGGATGACCAGCAGCTTGAGCTGGATGACCAGCCAGATCACGACACCGATCGCGGCGGCGAGCACGAGCAGTCGCCACGCGTAGGAGGTCGCGATGCGCAGGGCGTTCGGCACGGCGCTCGGGGCGTCGATCGTGACCGTGCGGCGACGCAGCGCGTCGAGGAACGAACCGCGGGATTCGGGGGCGGGATCGCTCATCCACTCAGTCTAGGCTCGGGGCATTCCGCGGCGGGCATGGCCGCCGCGGTGTCGGTGGCCATCAATAGGCTGGCTCGGTGAGACAGAACCTCGGACGAGCGGAAGCGCGTCGCATCGCCCTCGCCGCGCAGGGGTTCGCGCGACCTCGTCCCGGGACGGTCGGTACGCGGCAGCTCAACGCCGTGCTCGCGCGTATGGCGACCCTGCAGATCGATTCGGTCAACGTCTTCGCCCGTTCTCACTACATGCCGTTGTTCTCACGGCTGGGTGCGTACGACACCGCCCTGCTCGATCGCCTGCTGTTCTCGCGCAGACCTTCGTACGTCGAGTTCTGGGCGCACGTCGCAGCGTTCATCCCGGCCGATGACTGGGGCCTGTTCCGCTTCCGGATGGACGACCACCGCGCCAAGTACGCCGAGAAGGCCGACGCATGGATGGCGACGCATTCCGAGATCGTCGAGTGGGTGCGCGCCGAGCTCGCCTCTCGCGGTCCGCTGCGGCCGGCCCAGATCGAACACGATGCCGCGGGCGGTCAGCGCGGCCCGTGGTGGGGCTGGAACGACATCAAGCTCGCCCTCGAGTACCTGTGGCTCGTGGGCGACGTCGCCATCGCGGGGCGACGAGGATTCGAACGTCGCTACGCGCTCGCCGAACAGGTGATCCCCGCCTCCGTACTCGCATCGCCCGTGGCGCGGCCCGATGCCATTCGAGAGTTGGTGCGGCGCGCGACTCGCGCCTACGGCGTCGCGACAGCATCCGACCTCGCCGATTACTGGCGCATCCGCGATCGCCGGGCCGTGCTGACCGCACTCGACGAGCTCACCGACCAGGGCGAGCTGCACCGTGTCACCGTCGAGGGGTGGGAGATCGGCGGACGCCCCGCGAAGGCGTGGCTGCACCGCGACGCGGTGCTGCCGCGCCGCCTGACCGGAGCGGCGATCCTCACCCCGTTCGACCCTGTGGTGTGGTTCCGCGACCGCGCGGAACGCCTCTTCGACTTCGAGTACCGCATCGAGATCTACACGCCGGCGCCGCAACGCCGGTACGGCTACTACTCTCTCCCGGTGCTCGTCGACGACGACATCGTCGGACGCATCGACCTCAAGGCCGATCGCGCCGCGAGCACTCTTCTCGTGCAATCCGCCTGGTGGGAGCACCGGCGACCGTCCGACGCCGCTGACCGCATCGCCGCTGAGATACGTCTGGCCGCCGCGTGGCAGGGGCTCGAACGGGTGTCGGTCTCACGATGGGGCGACGCCTCCGACGACCTCGCACGAGCGCTTCCGGGTGCGGGTCGGCACGAGCGAGCGACGACCCTCGAGGCCCTCGCGCTCGCGCCGGAAGAGCCCGGAGTCTGACGGTCAGAACTGAACGCGGGGCGGCTCGGAGATCGCCGCGCCGTCGACCACTTCGAAGAACTCGCGCTCGGAGAACCCGAGGCGGCGGGCGAAGAGATTGTTCGGGAAGACTTTGACCTTGGTGTTCAGTTCACGAACGCCACCGTTGTAGAACCGGCGCGATGCCTGGATCTTGTCTTCGGTATCGACGATCGACTGCTGAAGGTGCAGGAAGTTCTGGCTCGCCTGCAGCTGGGGATATGCCTCGGCCACCGCGAAGATCGACTTCAGGGCCTGTTGCATGTGCCCCTCCGCCACGCCGGCCTCGGCCGGTCCGGTCGCCGACAGGGTCTCTGCGCGCGCCCGCGTCACGTTCTCGAACACGGCTTTCTCGTGGGCCGCGTAGCCCTTCACCGCCTCGATGAGGTTCGGCAGCAGATCGGCCCGGCGCTTGAGCTGCACGGTGATGTCGCTCCACGCCTCGTCGACGCGGACGTTGAGCTGGACCAGCGAGTTATACGTCGCCCAGAGGTAGATTCCGCCGATGGCCACGAGGGCGACGACGGCCAAGACGGGGATGAGCCATTCCCACATTGCCGGGTTCTCCGTTCGACGGTTTTCCTCATCTTAGCCGCGGCGGTCGACGCAGAAGACTCGCGACCCCGCCTCCCAGGGGTTACTCACCGAGCACGCGTGCCAGATAGGGATTGACGAAGAGCCGATCCGGATCCAGCCGATCCCGCACCGCCAGGAAGTCGTCGAATCGTGGGTAGAGCGCGCGGAGTTCGTCGGCACCGAGCGAGTGTTCCTTGCCCCAGTGCGGTCGTCCGGCGAAACCGCGCATGACCTCACCGACCGCCTCGAAGTACTCCGTCGGGTCTTCTCGCCAGTACCGGTGCACGGCGATGTAACCGCTCTCCCTCCCCGACGCCGTCGACAACCACACGTCATCGGCGGCCGCCACGCGCACCTCGACGGGGAAGGAGATGCGCCACCCGCGCTCGGTGACGAGATCGCGCACGGCGGCGAACGCGGCAGGCAGGTCGTCGAGGGCGACCGCGTACTCCATCTCGCGGAACCGCACGGTGCGCGATTGCGTGAAGACGCGGTGGGAACGGTCGGCGTACGTGCGATTGCCCATCAGTGCACTGGCGACACGCGCCACCGGCGGAACCGTTGCGGGCACCACCGTGCCCACCGCGCACGTCGCTCGGTACACGCCGTTCGCGAGAAGCGACTCGTCCACCCATCGCCGCACCGGCGGGAGGGGACGGGTGGGACTCCCCTGCGGCAACCGCTGGTTCTCCTTCGTCACGGCGTCGTCCGTGTGGGGGAACCAGTAGAACTCGAAGTGGTCGGCCGCGCCGACGCGGTCGTGAAGAGAGCCGGTGACGTCGGCGAGCGGTTCGCGGCGCTCGGTGGCGTCGAGCACGAAGGCGGGCACGCACTGCAGCGTGACGTCGACGAGGATCCCGAGCGCGCCCAGACCCACCGCCACGGCCGGGAGCAGCTCGGGATTGCTCTCGTCGTCGACACGCAGCACCTCGCCGTCGGCGGTGACGAGGGTCGCGCCGACCACCTGCGTCGAGATGCCGCCGAAGCGCAGACCCGTGCCGTGGGTGCCGGTCGAGATGGCTCCGGCGACGGTCTGCCGGTCGATGTCGCCGAGGTTCGGCATCGCCAGTCCGTACGGCGCCAGGAGGGCGGGGATCTCCCACAGACGCGTTCCGGCGCGCAGACGCACGCGTCCGCGATCGGTGTCGACGTCGATGAGGCCTCTGAGATCGCGCAGGTCGAGCATGATGCCTGCCGCAACGGCGATGCCCGAGAAGCTGTGCCCGGCGCCGACGGCCTTCACGGTGAGAGAACGGGCGGATGCTGCGGTCACGGCGCGGCGGACCGCACCCTCGTCGGCGGGGAACTCGATGCGATGGGGCCGAACCTTCTGCGAGCGCCCCCAGTTGCGCCAGACGCCACCCGGACGGGTCATAGGAACGTCTTCCCCTCGCCGCGGTAGGTGAGCGCCTCACCCTCGACGCGGTCGTCCTCCACGAGGAGGTAGCGGTCGACCCGTTCGGCGAGCTCGCCGCTCTTGGCGTGGCGGAACCAGACGCGATCTCCGATCCGCAGGCCCCGCGCGGCGACGCCCCGCAACGGGGTCTGCACCTCCCCCGCCCCTTCGCGCGAGAACATGGCCAGCCCTTCGGGCCACACCGGCAAAGGCTGTCGCGACGCCAGCGGCGGCCCCGATGCGATCCACCCGCCGCCGAGCACCGTCACGATGTCGGGGCGGGGCTTGCGTACGACCTCCAGCGCGAACGCCGCAGCCGGCGCCGGCTGGAACGCTCGGTATCCGTCGAAGAGGTGGCCCCCGAGCAGACCGCTCCCGGCGGTGAGCTCGGTGACGGACGTGTCGGAGGCCGTCTCCTCCAGCGATCCCGTCCCTCCGCCGTTGACGAACTCGAGCGGCACGACGTCGCGGACACCCGCGACGATCGCCCCGCGGCGCTCGAGGAGCTCGGCCGCCGAGCGACGCTGCATCCAGCGGATCACGGGGTCGGCGACCCCCGTGTCGTCCCCCTGCCCGGCGATCTGCGCTTCGTACATCATCAGTCCGACGAGATCGAAGCCGGGCCGGTCGGCGATGCGGCGGGCGAGGGCGACGACCTCCGCCGGCTCGTGCACGGGCGAACGGTGCACACCGATATGTCCGAGAACGGCCGACCGCCAGGAAGCATCCGCGTCGATCGCGATCCGGATGCGTGTTCGCGCGCCCGGCGACGCGAGGGCGTCGATGAGATCCAGCTGGGCCGGATCGTCGATCATCAGCGTGATGCGCGACGCGGCCTCGTCGTCGTTCGCCAGTCGCGAGAGGGCCTCCCTGTCGACGGTCGGATAGCCCAGCACGATGTCGTCGTGGTCGGCCGCGAGCCACAGCGCCTCGGGGAGCGTGTAGGCGAGGATGCCCCGGTAACCGGGCAGCGAGAGCACGGCGTCGAGCACCGAGCGCACCCGCACCGACTTGCTCGCGACACGCACCGGCACCCCGCTTGCGCGGACGAGCAGATCCGCCGCGTTGTAGCGGAGTGCGGGCAGGTGGATGGTCGCCAACGGACCGCTCACCGACGAGACGGCTCGGCCGAGGTGCGGCCAGAGCTCCGAGGCCGGCGGGTGCGCCGCCGGACGAGAGATCAGATCGATCGACACCGTGTGCGTCTCCCTCCGCGTGTGGGGTCAGCCTAGAACCATCGGCCGCAGCGCGGCGGTCAGGTCGCCGTCGGCAGTGAGAACGTGAAGACAGCGCCGACGCCCTTCGCCCCGCTCGCGGAGACCGCCCCGCCGTGGAGCGCGACGATCCTCGACACCGACGCGAGCCCGAGGCCGGTGCCGGGGAACTCGTCTTCGCTGTGAAGACGCGTGAGGGGACGGAAGACGCGGTCGGCATCGGAGGCGTCGAATCCCACGCCGTTGTCGCTCACCTCGAGCGTGCGGAACGCTCCGTCCGATCCGACGCAGCGCAGCCGGATCGTCGCGTCGTCGGTCGTGGAGGTGTATTTCACCGCGTTGTCGAACAGGTTGCTCAGCAGCAGGTGCACCATCGCGGGATCCGCCGAGACCCGGATGGCCGGTTCGACCTCGATGGTCACGCCGTGGGCGCGGCCCTGCACACGAAGGTCGGCGGCGATCCCTTCCGCGACCGCGCTCAGATCGACCGGCTCGACGTGCAGCGGTTCGGTCGAGAGGCGGTAGACCGACAGCATCCGGTCGATCTGATCCGACATGCGCCGACCGGCGCCCAGCGCGGAGTGGGCGTAGGCGGCGGCGCTGGCGACGTCGGTCGCCGTGCCGTCGGCGACCAGCTCGGAGAAGCCCATCATTGCGCCGAGGGGCCCGCGCAGGTCGTGCACCAGCGAGTGCATGGCGGCATCGAGCTCGTCCGCCCGCGCGGCCTCCTGGTCGCGTTCCGCGCTGCGGCGGGCGATGGCCCCCCGCAGCTCCAGGTTCTCGAGAGCCACCGCGGTGCTGTTGGCGAGCACCTCCAGGTGACGCACCACCTCCGGCTCGGGGACATGGGGCTCAGCCCAGTACGCGCCGAGGACGCCGATCGGATCCGACGAGCGGATGGGCGCCATGCACAGGCTCGAGACGAAGGTCGGTCGGTACGCATCGTGCGGGACGCGGTCGTCGTCGTAGATGTCGGCGATGACGACCGTCTGCCGGTGCAGCATCGACCACCCGCTCACGCACGCGTTCACCGAGAATCTGCTGCCCTTCCACAGCGGCGCGATCGCGTTCTCGTCGGCGTAGAAGCACTGGTCGTCTTCGCGGAGCACGAAGGTCGCTCCGTCGGCCCCGGTGAGAGCGCGCACGGCTTCTGCGACGATCGCGGTGACCTGAGCGGAACTCGTCGCGGTCGACAATCGGTCGACCGTCTCGGTGAGAACGAGCGTTCTCGCACTGGTCGTCGGTTCTGTCACGGTCATGGTTGCCCCCCAAAGCAACTCTGATGCGCCTGAATGGAAAGACTAGCGGACGGGGCCGTCGGGAGTCGGGCCCGCACGTCTCTCCCGCCGGGGCCGTCCGCGCCGTACCCTGGTGCGGGGCGCGCATGCATCGCGCCGACGGACCGAAAGGACCCTCATGGCCGTTTTCTCCCGAGGCTTCAGGGCTCGCAGGCGCGAGTCCGACCCGAAGCTCCCTCCCGGCCAGTACCTGACCGAGGATTTCCCCGTACTCTCCGCCGGGCCGACCCCGCGGATCGATACCGCGGAGTGGAGCTTCAGCATCCAGACCGAGAAGAACACGACAACCACCTGGTCATGGGACCAGCTGCACGATCTGCCGATCGAAGAGGTCGACACCGACATCCACTGCGTGACCCGGTGGTCCAAGCTCGGCACCTCGTGGCGGGGCGTTTCGCTCGACACCCTCTTCGCGGGCGTCGACACCGACTTCGCCTACGCGATGGCGCACTCGTACGGCGGGTACACCACGAACATCGCGATGGCCGACCTGCTCGGAGGTAAGGCGTGGGTGGCGTTCGAGTTCGGCGGTGAACCGCTCGATCCCGAGCACGGAGGGCCCGCGAGGCTGCTCGTGCCGCACCTGTACTTCTGGAAGAGCGCGAAGTGGGTGCGCGGACTGACCATGCAGAAGCACGATGATCCGGGATTCTGGGAGCAGAACGGGTACAACCTGCACGGCGACCCCTGGACCGAGGAACGCTATTGGTGAGCGTCGGCGGCTGGTTGCCAGCCACTCTTGCCGCGATCGAGCCCTCGACTCCGAGCGCGCGCGTGCTGCGTCTGGACGTGCCGGGGTGGACGGGCAACCTCCCCGGGCAGCACCTCGATCTTCGCCTGACGGCCGAGGACGGTTATCAGGCCGTCCGTTCGTATTCGATCGCCTCCTTCGGCCCCGGTGAGCAGGTCGAGCTGGGGGTCGACGAGGTTCCGGACGGCGAGGTGTCGCCCTACCTCGTGCTCGACGCGCGCCCCGGCGACGCCGTCGAGGTGAAGGGCCCCCTCGGCGCGTACTTCGTCTGGCGCGACGACGACCCCTCCCCCGTGCAGCTCATCGCCGGCGGATCGGGGATCGTTCCGCTGATCGCGATGGCGCGCGCACGCGCCGCGTCCGCCTCCGCGGCGCCGTTCCGTCTGCTGTACTCGGTGCGGCGCCCCGACGATGCCATGTACCGCGACGAGATCGGAACGCTCGGCGACGGTGTCGACGTCACCTGGGCCTACACGCGCGAGGCACCGGTCGGGTGGACGCGGCCGGCAGGTCGCGTGAGCCAAGACCTGTTGCGGGATGCTGCGTGGTCGCCCGCGCAGTCGCCGGCGGTGTTCGTGTGCGGTCCGACCGGCTTCGTCGAGACGGTCGCGACGGCGCTGGTCGCCCTCGGCCACGACCCCGCGCGCGTGCGCACCGAGCGATTCGGAGGATAGGGATGGTCAGAGTGAAACCGGGCGACACGGTCGAAAGCGTGATCGTCGACGGTAATGCGGTCGCGGGACTGCTGTCCGACGCCCTGCAGTCCGATGCGACCCTGCTGCAGCTCACCTGCGGAACGTGCGGCGATCAGAGCGTGCTCGCCGAAGCGCTCGTCGAACTCGACGAGGCCGGCGCGATCGTGCGATGCCGGTCGTGCACCCACACGATGCTCACGCTGCTGCGGCGTCCGGAGGGCGTCACCCTGCGCATCGGAACGTTCGAGATGGTGTTCCCCGGCGCGGCCGGGTGAGCGCCGAACCGACCGCTCGGATGTGCCCCCGCTGGGACTCGAACCCAGACTGAAGCGATTTTAAGTCGCCTGCCTCTGCCATTGGGCTACGGGGGCCGGTGCCGGCACCTGCACGTCGCCGACACCACCACCGTAGTGCCGGTGCAGAACGAGCCGGGCACCCCGCAGGGTGCACCGGCTCGTTCGACGACGCGGGCGGATCAGCCGGCGGCGGCGACCTTCTCGGGCTCGGCTTTCTCGGCAGCCGGCTTCGACTCCTCGACCGCCGCGGGCTGCGGGGGCTTCGGACGAGCGGCGAACTCTTCGAACACGGCACGGGGGGTCTGGACGGCCTCGAGGCTGACGATGTCGCGACCGAGGAAGAAGTTGTTGATCCATCCCCACACCACGCGGATCTTGCGCTCCCACGAGGGCATCGCCATACCGTGGTAACCGCGGTGGGCGAACCACGCGATGAGGCCCTTGAGAGCGATGTTGCCCGACTGGAAGACGCCGTTGTAGAGACCGAGGCCGGCGACGGCTCCCAGGTTCTTGTGGAAGTAGTTCTTCGGCTCTTCGCCGCGGACGACCGCGAGCACGTTCTTCGCGAGGAGCTTGCCCTGACGGACGGCGTGCTGGGCGTTCGGCACGCAGAAACCGCCGACACCACCACCGGAGAGGTCGGGGACGGCCGACACGTCACCGGCGGCCCAGGCGCCCTCGACGATCTCGTCGTCGGTGCCGACACGCAGGTCGGGACGGGTGCGGATGCGTCCGCGCTCCTCGACGGGCAGGTCGCCGCCGCGCACGACGGTCGGGTTGGCCATGACGCCGGCGGTCCAGACGATGAGGTCGGTCGGGATCGTCTCGCCCGTCGACAGCTGCACGATGCCGTCGACCGCGCTCTGCAGCTGCGTGTCGAGGTGCACGAACGCGCCGCGCTTGGCGAGGTCTTTCAGCACCCACTCGCTCGTCTTCAGCGAGACCTCGGGCATGATGCGCCCCATCGCCTCGATGAGGTGGAAGTGGGTCTCGTCGAACGACAGCTGCGGGTAGTCCTTCAGCAGCGCCGATGCCAGCGAGCGCAGCTCGGCGAAGACCTCGATGCCGGCGAAACCGCCGCCGACGACGACGACCGTGAGGAGTCTCTCGCGCTCAGGGCCGGCGGGGAGCACCGACGCACGGTCGAAGTTCGACATGAGGCGGTCGCGCACGGCGACGGCCTCTTCGATGGTCTTGAGTCCGATCGCGTTGTCGGCGATGCCCGGGATCGGGAAGGTGCGCGAGACGGCTCCGGCGGTGACGACGATCTGGTCGTACTCCTGCTGCCACGGCTCGCCCTCGGCGGGCGTGATCGTGGCGACCTTGTTCGCGTGGTCGATCTTGGTGACCTTCGCCGTGACGACCGTCGTGCGCTTCAGGTGGCGACGCAGGGCGACGACGGCGTGGCGGGGTTCGATGGCGCCGGCCGCGACCTCGGGGAGGAACGGCTGGTAGGTCATGTACGGCAGCGGGTCGACGATCGTGACATCCGCTTCGCCGCGGCGGGACCGCTTCTCGAAGTGCCACGCGGTGTAGAACCCCGCGTATCCGCCACCGACGATGAGGATCCTGGGAACGGTGTTGGTCACGGTGGAAGAACTCCTAGATGATGGTGCGGCTTGGCCCGCGAGATGCGCGCGCCGATCTGATGCGCCGGACAGCAGCGGTGAAGCCGAGCGAGATCATTATAGCCGCGAGCGTGCCCGCCACGAGCGGCACCGTCCCATAGAGCAGGGTGTCGCCGCTCGGGACGAACGGCGAAGCCTCCGAGGAACGCTCCTCGGCATCGGGAAGCGGGGGCACCTCCACCGGGGTCGGCGTGACCGCGGGCGCGGGCGCGGCGTCGGCCCGGCGGTAGAGGCGGATCCACTCCTCCAGCGTCAGCCCGAGCGGGCTCTCGTCGACGGTCGCCACCTGCGCGGTGACCGCCGCGGAGGCGTTCACGAGACCGTACCCGTAGAGGGGATCGGGCAGCGCGGCGATCCCGGGCACGGGACTGGCGGTCTTGATCAGTCGGTTGATCACGTTGTCGGCGTCGAGCTCGGGGTGCGCCGAGCGGATGAGGGCGGCGATCCCCGCGACCAGCGGGGCCGCGCCGCTCGTGCCGTCCCACCAGACGAGCTGACCGCTCGGCGAAACGCCGAGAAGACGCTCGCTGGGAGCCGAGACCCCGATGGTGATGCCTTGAGTGGATGCTTCCTGACTCGCGACGCCCGACGGATCGACGCCCCCGACGGTCAACACACCGGGGATCGTGGCGGGTGCGCCGACGCGGTTGGTTCCGCTCCCGCGGTTTCCCGCCGCGACGATGACGACGACGTCGTTGTCGAACGCGTACTGGAACGCCTCGTCCCAGGTCTCATCCCAGTCGAGGGTGTTCGTCGTGAAGGAGAGGTTGATCACGTTGGCGCCGTTGTCGACCGACCAGTGGATGGCTTCGGCGATCTGCTGGATGAACGACACCGAAGAGGTGCCGCCGAACCCGACGGAGACGGACAGCAGTTCAGCTTCGGGGGCGACGCCGATCATCCCCCGCCCGTCACCGGTGCCCCGCGCGCCCGCGAGCGACGCGACCCAGCTGCCGTGCGCGCGGTCGGTGCCGCCCACCGGGGTGCGTCCGTCGGGCGTGCCCACGCCGGAGACGTCGATACCCCCGGCGACAGCGCCGGTGAACTCCACCGGCCCCGACGCGATACCCGTGTCGATGATGGCGATCCGCGAGCCGGCGCCGCGGGTGGTGTTCCACGCCTCGCGGACGCCGTACTGATCGAGCCAGTACTCCGCCGCTCTCACGCCGTCGGCGGGATCGTCGACCACGGGAGGAGCCGGGGTCGCCGCCCCGACCAGCGTGCCCGCCACGACCATCGAGAGGACGGCCGCGGCGAAGCGCTTCATGCCGCCGCTCCCGGACTCACGCAGACGCACTGCTCGGGCGACCAGGTGGAGCGTTCGAGTGCGCGGTCGCCGATGGGATTCACCCCCGGGCCGGCGGCGAGCGCGTGGCCCGCCAGGGCGTGGAGGCACTTGACCCGTGTCGGCATGCCACCGGCCGACACACCGGCGATCTCCTCGGGCTCGCCGTACTGGGCCCGATCGCGCAGATACGCCTCGTGTGCGCGGAGGTACGCGTCGCGCTCGAGGTCGTCCTCGGCGAGCTCGTCGGTGAACTCGCGCATCACGTGATCCGCCTCGAGCGTCGACATCGCTGCCGTGGCGGCCGGATGCGTGAGGTAGTAGAACGTCGGGAACGGTGATCCGTCGTCGAGACGCGGAAGGGTCGCGACGACGGTCGGGTTGCCGCAGACGCAACGCGCGGCGATGCCGACCACGCCGCGCGCGGGGCGCCCGAGCTGCTCGCGGAGCACGGCGAGCTCAGCGTCGGTGACCGGCGGGTAGGGCGGCGTACTCATCGACCCCAGGCTACCGTGCGGCGCGCCCCTCACGCCGATCGGCGGCGCCGACCGCGATGTCAGGGGGCGGGAACCGCGGTCTGGGCGAGACCTGCCGTCGTGACCGATCGCACGAGCTGTGCCATCCAGTCGGTGCGGGTCTGCTCGACGTCCTCGCTCACCGGAGCTTCGTCCTGAGGGAGGGCCGACGGGGGCAGGTCGTCGTCGACGAGATAGACGACCTCACCTGGCTTGACGTAGTAGAGACGCTCACGGGCCTGCGTCGTGATGTAGGCGGGATCCGTCCATCGCTCGCGCTGCGCTTCGAGGTCGTCCACCTCGGACTGGCTGAGCGAGACAGCATCCTGGAGTCCCGCGATCTGTTGGCGTTGATCGACGTACGTTCCGACCGTCGGCACGAGGGTGAACACGGCGAGCACCACGAGCCCGAGCATGATGACCATGAACCCGGAGAAGCGGATGCCGCCCAGCCACGCGCGCACGTCGACGCGAGGGTCGCCCTGGCCGGACGTGCGAGAGGGAGGAACCCGATCGCTCATGGTTCCTCCCTCTCGTCGTGCGTGTTACTGCGTGTCAGCCCTTGAAGCGCGGGAAGGCGCCGCGGCCGGCGAAGACGCCGGCGTCGCCCAGCTCCTCCTCGATGCGCAGAAGCTGATTGTATTTCGCGACGCGCTCGCTGCGGGCGGGCGCGCCGGTCTTGATCTGACCCGCGTTCACGGCGACGGCGAGGTCGGCGATGGTGGTGTCTTCGGTCTCGCCCGAGCGGTGCGAGAGCATCGAACGGTAACCGTTCTGCGTCGCCAGCGAGATCGCGTCGAGCGTCTCGGAGAGCGTGCCGATCTGGTTGACCTTGACCAGGAGGGCGTTGGCGACGCCCAGGTCGATGCCACGCTGGAGGCGCTCGGGGTTCGTGACGAAGAGGTCGTCGCCGACGAGCTGCACCTGGGTGCCGAGCTTGTCGGTGAGCAGCTTCCACGCGTCCCAGTCGTCCTCTGCCAGCGCGTCTTCGATCGTGACGATCGGGTAGTTCGCGGCGAGGTCGGCGAAGTAGTCGGTCAGCTGCTCGGCCGACCACGACTTGCCCTCGACGGTGTAGACGCCGTCGGCGAAGAACTCGGTCGCGGCCACGTCGAGGCCCACGGCGATGTCGGTGCCGGGCGTGAAGCCGGCCTTCTCGATCGCGCCCATGAGGAAGTCGAGCCCCTCGCGGTTGCTGGGCAGGTCGGGGGCGAAGCCGCCCTCGTCGCCGAGGCCGGTGGCGAAGCCGGCGGCCTTCAGCTGGCCCTTGAGCACGTGGTAGACCTCGGTGCCCCAGCGCAGCGACTCGGAGAAGGACTCCGCGCCGATCGGAGCGAGGAAGTACTCCTGGAAGTCGATGCCGTTGTCGGCGTGCGAACCACCGTTGATGACGTTGAACAGCGGCACGGGGAGGACGTGCGCGTTGGGTCCGCCCAGGTAGCGGAACAGCGGCAGGTCGGCGCTGTCGGCGGCGGCCTTGGCCACGGCGAGGCTGACGCCGAGGATGGCGTTGGCGCCGCAGCGCGACTTGTTCTCGGTGCCGTCGGTCTCGATGAGGATCTCATCGACGATGCGCTGCTCGCTGGCTTCGACGCCCTCGAGCGCGGGGCCGAGCTCATCGACGACCGCGGCGACGGCCTTGAGGACGCCCTTGCCGCCGTAGCGGCTCTTGTCTCCGTCGCGGAGTTCGTACGCCTCGAAGGCGCCGGTGGATGCGCCGGACGGAACGGCCGCGCGCTGGACGATGCCGTCGTCGAGCAACACCTCCACCTCGACGGTCGGGTTTCCGCGCGAATCCAGAATCTCGCGCGCGTTGACAGCCTCGATAAGTGCCACGGAGGACTCCCTGTGTGATCTCGGGGTGTGAGGTGGTGCGGAGCGTCGTCGGTCCTCGTCGAGTCTAGTGAAGCGAACGGCTCTCCACGGGGCGGGTCAGGATGCGGCGTCCGTCACGAGCGCGATGGCCACGCCGTCCCAGCCCTTGCGGTCGAGGGTCTGCAGCGCGGTGGCGTCGAATCGCGGGTCGCCGCCGAGCATCGCCAGGCCCGCGCGGGTGCCGACGATCCGCGGGTCGACGGTGTCGGCGTCGGCGACGTCGCCGTTGCGGCCGATGTTGTCGACGACCACGACGGTTCCGGGGCGCCCGAGCCGGGCCGCCCAGTCGAGGTAGATCGTGTTCGACTCCTTGTCGGCGTCGATGAAGACGAGATCGAACGGTTCGCCGCCGGCGAGGGTGGGGAGCACGTCGGCCGCCCGACCTTCGAGCACCTCGACCCGGCCGCTCTCCCCCGCCCGCTCGAGATTCGCGCGGGCGACGGCGGCATTCGCCGCCTCGGCCTCGATCGTGACGACACGCCCGTCGGCGGGAAGGCCCCGTGCCAGCCAGATCGTCGAGTAGGCACCGAGCGTGCCGATCTCGAGCACCCGGCGCGCGCCGCTCATCCGCACGAGCAGGTGGAGGAGCTTGCCGTTGACCGGTGCCACCTCGATCGAGGGCAGCCCCGCAGCATCCTGGTCTGCCACGGCCGCCTCGAGAGCGGGGTCGTGTCCGACGAGGGTCTCGGACAGATAGGCGTCGACCGCGCGGTACGCGTCGGGGGTGAGCTCGCTCATGTCGCCAGCCTCGCGTCCCGGCGCGCGCCTGGTCAAGACACCCCCGCGAGACCGCACGCTCTCGCCGAACCCGCATGCCGTCGGGCGCGATCGCGTGCGCCTTCCGCGACGCCGTGCGGTCTCGGCGGCAGGAGGGCGGGCGGATGCTGGGGGGTCAGGCGTGGCGCGTCAGCGCGTGCAGCGCGACGGGGAGGAGCGCCTCGGCCGTGCGCCGGTAGCCCAGGGCGCTGGGGTGGAAGCGGTCGAGGCTGAACATCTCGTCGGGCTCGGACAGGAACATGGGCCCCACCGTCCGGCGCAGGGAGAACACCTCGGCACCCGCGGCGGTCGCGGCCTCCGCCTGCTCGTTCGCGAGCTGTCGTGAGAGCCGGGAGGCGAGGCTCCGCAGGGGCTGCGGGACGGCCCGCAACGACCGAAGGTCGGGACAGGTCGCGACGACGACGGCCGCGCCGCGTTCGTGCAACCGGCCGATCGCCTCGGTGAGGTGCCCGGTCGCCACCGAGACCGGCACACGGTGGGTGACGTCATTGCCGCCGACGACGATGACCGCCAGGTCGGCGACGTAGTCGGGGGGCAGCGCGTCGAGCTGCCCCGCCAACGCCGACGACTCGGAGCCGACCACCGCCGCGGTCCTCAGCCGCACGGGCCGATGGGTGCGCCGGGCGAGCCCCTTCGCGAGGCGCGCGCCGAGGGTGTCTTTGCGTCGTTCGGCTCCGAGGCCGGCGGCGATGGAGTCGCCGAGCAGCAGGAGCTCGACCGGTGCCCCCTCGAGCGAGCGGCGCCACACCCGGTCGGAGTCGGGCGCGAGCTCACCCAGAGGCTTGCCGATGCGTCTGCGCGCGACGGCCGCCTGGCGGCGCAGCACCTCGCGCGATGCGACGACCACGACGCCGGCCCCGGCGAGTCCGGACGCGGCGATCGCGGCCACTCGAATGCGGCTCATGCCCCGATTCGACCCCGGCGAGCTGAACGGTACGTTGCCGGAGGGTGAAGAGGCCCCCGTCAGGCGAGCGGCTTCACCTCGATGTCGGCCGGGCCCGCGCCCGCGGCGACGAAGGCGAACCCGGTGTAGCCGTCAGCGGACGCGCGTTCGAGGAGCGGCTTGAGGTTCTTCGGACGCTGCTCGAGGCGGACGCGTGCACCCTCCGCGACGAGAGACGCCTTCACCGCGACCAGCTCGGCGACCGTGACGTCGCGGTCGTGCACGAGCACGATCGCGCGCCCCGCAGCATCCGCGTCGCCCTCGAGCAGGTCGACGATGCGCTCGAAGCCGATCGAGAAGCCGACGGCCGGCACGTCCTGACCGAGGAACCTCCCGATCATGCCGTCGTAGCGACCGCCGCCGCCGAGCGAGTAGCCGACGCTCGGGTGGGCGAGCTCGAAGATCGTGCCGGTGTAGTAGCCCATGCCGCGCACGAGGAACGGATCGAACACGACCGGGATGCCAGACTCCCCCGGCCGCGCGGCGGCGACGGCGTCGCCGATCCCCGTCAGGTGCGCGACGATCTCGTCGGGGACCCCGTCGGGGAGCGCACCGCGGATCTGCTGCTCGCCAAACGGCGCGTCGGCATCCGAGGTGCGGCGGAGGAACTCCCCGAACGCCTCGACGGCCGCGGCGGCGGCACCGCGGTCGGCGAGCTCGCGCACCACGCCGTCGGGCCCGATCTTGTCGAGCTTGTCGATCGTGATGAGTACGCGGGGGCGTTCGTCTTCGGCGAAACCGAAGCTCGACAGCATCCAGTCGAGCACCCGGCGATCGTTCACACGCACGACCCCTCCCTCGAGCCCGAGCGCATCGAGGGTGTCGAGCGTGGCGGCGATGAGTTCGGCCTCGGCGCGCGCGGTGGCATCGCCGATGATGTCGATGTCGCACTGCACGAACTGGCGGTAGCGGCCCTTCTGCGGCCGTTCGGCACGCCAGACGGGGGCGATCTGGATCGCGCGGAACACCCCGGGCAGTTCGCCGCGGTGGCTCGCATAGAAGCGCGCGAGCGGCACGGTGAGGTCGTAGCGGAGCCCGAGGTCGGTGAGGGCCGCCGGGTCGTCGGCAGCGGCGCGGATGGCGTCGGCGTCGAGCCCGCGGGCCAGAACGTTGAAGGCGAGCTTCTCGTTGTCGCCACCGATGCCCGCGTGCAGGCGCGAGTACTCCTCCATGACGGGGGTCTCGATCTCGTCGAAGCCGTGCGCGCGGTAGCGATCACGGATGACGGCGAGCACGCGCTCGCGACGGGCCTTCTCGGCGGGGAGGAAGTCGCGCATGCCGCGCGGCGGGTTCACGGTTGCCACCGCGCCATTCTTCCAGGTCGCCGCGGGGCGCTCCGCCGCGCCCGATCACTGAGAGTCCATAACACCCGGAGGCAGCGCGAGGCGCGTCCGGGTGTCGTGGACTCTCAGCGCGCTACGCGGGCTCCTCGGCCGCGCGGACGTCGGCCTGCAGCATCCGCAGACGCTCGCGGAGCGCGCGCTCGGCGTCCCAGCCGTTGCCGCGCGCCTCGGCGACGAGCGCGAGGAGCGCGTCGCCGAGCTCGGCCTCCGTCCGCGCCGGCGCAGCGGCAGGCATCGCCTCGACGCCGACCTGCGCGGCGCGTCCGAGCACTTTCTGCGCGAGCGCGAGTGACGGCATGTGCTCCGACACGCCGTCGAGCACGCTCGTGCGCGTGCGCTTCTCCGCGGCCTTGGCCGCATTCCAGTGCACGAGCACCTGCTCGGGCGTCGTTGCCACCTCGCCGGCGAACACGTGCGGGTGACGGCGCACCATCTTCTCGGTCAGCACCCGTGCGACGTCGTCGATGTCGAAAGGGTCGTCCTCATCGCGAGACGCGATCTCGGCGTGGAAGAGCACCTGCCACAGCAGGTCTCCCAGCTCTTCACGCAGGTCGTCGCGACTGCCCGCCTCGACCGCATCGATCACCTCGGCGCTCTCCTCGACCAGGTAGGGCACGAGGGCGCGGTGATCGATCTGCTGCGACCAGACGCACCGGTCGCGCACGGCGCGCATGGTCTCAGCGGCTTCGCGGAGCGGATCGACGGTGCTCATGAGGACTCCCGGGGAGAAGGATGCTGCGGCGTGCGCGCCACGAGACGAGTATCGCGGTCATCGCGACCGCACCGGACCCACCCGTCGAGACGGGCCGTGTCACATCACCGTCATCCGGCGGCGCTAGCGTGGAGGGATGCGCGAATTGACCCACACGGAGGCCATCGACCTGGTCGGCCGCTTCGAAGCCGCCGAGGAGCTGCCCGAGCAGATGCGTTCCGACGTGCGACTGCTCGGCTCGCTGCTCGGGCGCGTTCTGCGTGAGAGCGGCTCCCCCGGACTGTACGAAGACGTCGAACGCCTCCGCACGGCGACGATCCACGCCTACACCGATGAGACCCCCGAGGCCTTCGCGCGTGCGGCGGCCATCGCCGACGGGTTCACCGTCGCGCGTGCCGACGAGGTCGCCCGCGCCTTCACGGCCTACTTCCACCTCGTGAACCTCGCGGAGGAGCACCAGCGCGTGCGTGCGCTTCGCGAGCGCGACGGACGACCGGGGCGCTCCGCCACCGACTCCATCGCCGGCGCGTACGCGCAGCTGTCGTGCGAGGTCGGTGAGGCGGCGGCGCTGACCCGCCTGCAGTCGCTGCGGTTCCACCCGGTCTTCACCGCGCACCCGACCGAAGCCCGCCGCCGCGCGGTGTCGAGCAGCATCCGACGCCTCGCGGAGTTCATCGACGAGCGCGACGCAGCGATCCGCGACGGCGCCGACTCGGCCCGCATCGAACCGAAGATGATCGAGGAGATCGACACCCTGTGGCGCACCGCGCCGCTGCGCGCCGAGAAGCCGTCTCCCACCGACGAGGTGCGCGCTGTCATGGCGATCTTCGACGAGACCCTCTACACGGCTGTGCCCGACGTCTACCGGCGCATCGACGAGGCGATCCAGGGAGCGGATGCGGGGTCCCGCCCGCCGATCGTGCGCCCCTTCGTGCGCGTGGGATCGTGGGTCGGCGGCGACCGCGACGGCAACCCGTTCGTGACCGCGAAGGTGACCCGCAAAGCCGCGGGAATCGCCAGCGAGCACGTGCTCCTCGGTCTCGAGCGCACGGCGCAGCGCATCGGCCGCGGTCTGACGCTCGACGCGACGACGACTCCGCCGAGCGAGGCGCTGCTGGCACTGTGGCGGCGTCTCCGCGCCGCCGACGAGGACGCCGCCACCGAGATCGCCAAGCGCTCGCCCAACGAGCCGCACCGCCGCATCCTGCTCGTCGTGGCTCGGAAGATCGCCGCGACGCGCACCCGTGACGCCGACCTGGCGTATCGCGACCCCGACCACCTCCTCGCCGACCTCCGCACGGTGCAGGAGTCGCTCGTGGCGGCCGGTGCACCGCGCCAGGCGTACGGCCAGCTGCAGCACATGATCTGGCAGGTGGAGACGTACGGCTTCCACCTCGCCGAGCTCGAGGTGCGTCAGCACTCCGCCGTCCACCGCGCCGTGCTCGCCGAGCTCGCCGCCGGCGGCGCGCGCAGCGAACAGACCGAAGAGGTGCTCGAGGTCTTCCGCGCGATCGCCTTCGTGCAGGAGCGCTTCGGCCCGCGCGCTGCGGGACGCTACATCGTGTCGTTCACGCAGTCGGCCGAAGACCTCGCGAACGTGCATGAGCTGGCCCGTCACGCCATGGGCGAGGGCGCGACCCTGCCCGTTCTCGACGTCATCCCGCTGTTCGAGACCTTCGCCGATCTGCAGGCCGCGCCGGCCATCCTCGCCGAGGTCGTGCATCACCCCGAGTTCGAGGCGCGGCTGAACGCGACCGACCGC
The DNA here is from genome assembly GCF_003095395.1 of Microbacterium sp. Gd 4-13. GTDB lineage: Bacteria > Actinomycetota > Actinomycetes > Actinomycetales > Microbacteriaceae > Microbacterium. The sequence goes on along the minus strand of NZ_QEIJ01000001.1, from coordinate 277,337 downwards.
CGCCTGGAGGTCATGCTCGGCTACTCCGACTCGTCGAAGGACGTCGGCCCGGTCGCGGCGAATCTCGCGCTCTACGAGGCGCAGGCGAAGATCGCGGCCTGGGCCGATGAGAGCCGCATCGAGCTGACGCTGTTCCACGGTCGCGGCGGTGCGCTCGGCCGCGGCGGCGGGCCCGCGAACTCGGCGATCCTCGCCCAGCCGCCGCACTCGGTCGACGGGCGCTTCAAGCTCACCGAGCAGGGCGAGGTCATCTTCGCCCGCTACGGCGACCCCGCCATCGCGATGCGACACATCGATCAGGTGGCCGCCGCCGTGCTCATGGCCTCGGCGCCCTCGAACGAAGACCGCAACCGCGACGCCGCCGAGCGCTACGCCGATGTCGCCGCGGCGATGGACGAAGCATCCCGCGCCCGCTTCTTCGAACTGGTCAAGGCGCCCGGCTTCGCTCCGTGGTTCGCGACCGTCACACCGATGGAGGAGCTCGGCAACCTCGCACTCGGCTCGCGCCCCGCGCGCCGTGGCCTGTCGGTCGAGTCGCTCGAAGACCTGCGGGCGATCCCTTGGGTGTTCGCGTGGACGCAGGCCCGCATCAACCTCGCCGGCTGGTTCGGACTCGGTACGGCCCTCGAGGCCGTCGGCGACGAGCACCGGCTCCGTCAGGCGTACGCCGACTGGCCGCTGTTCCGCACCCTCGTCGACAACGTGGCCATGAGCCTCGCGAAGGCCGACGCGCGGATCGCCCGGCGCTACCTCGACCTCGGCGACCGCGACGACCTCGCCGACCTCGTCATGGGCGAGATGCTGCTGACGCGGTCGTGGGTGATCCGCGTGACCGCCGGCTCGGAGCTGCTCGACAACAAGCCGGTGCTCCAGCGCGCGGTGAAGATGCGCAGCCCTTACGTCGACGCCCTCTCGCTCCTGCAGCTGCGGGCGCTGCGGTCGCTCCGCTCCGGCGACGAGGCGACGCCCAGCGATCCCGAGCAGGAGCGCCTGCTGCTGCTCTCGGTCAGCGGGGTCGCGGCCGGGCTCCAGAACACGGGCTGAGCGCGCAGCATCCGCTCGAGGGTGCCCGTTTTCGCCGATCGTGCCCGTTAGTTGCGGCACTCTCGGCGAAAACGGGCACCCTCGGCGTGAGGCGGGCTCAGGCGGAGGCGGGTTGCGGCTCGGCGGGCGCGGCGACGGGCTCGGGGAAGAGCGCGTCGAGCAGCTGGGCGACCCAGGCGATCAGCGCGGCGTCGTGCGTGTCGGTCGGCAGCGGCACGACCATCGCGTCGCCGCCGGAGACGAGCTTCGCCTTCGGGTACAAGCGCTGCAGGCGCACGCGCATCGAATCGGCCAGCCGGGCGGGGGCGACGCGCAGGTTCGGCCCCATCGCCACGACGTCTTCCAGCCCCGCGCGCGCCGCACGGCGGCGCAGACGCGCGACGGCGATCAATCCGTCGACCTCGGCCGGGGGCTCGCCGTAGCGGTCGCGCATCTCATCGATGACGAGGTCGATCGCGTCGTCCTTGGCGGTGGCGGATGCTGCGGCCGAAAGCTTCTGGTAAGCCTCGAGCCGCAGGCGCTCGCTGTCGATGTACGACTCGGGAAGGCGCGCGTCGACGGGGAGCTCCAGCCGCAGCTCGGCCGGCCCCTCGGTGTCTTCACCGCGGAAAGTCGCGACGGCCTCGCCGACCATGCGCAGGTACAGGTCGAAGCCGACACCGGCGATGTGTCCTGCCTGTTCGCCCCCCAGCAGGTTTCCGGCGCCGCGGAGCTCGAGGTCCTTCAACGCGACCTGCATGCCGCTGCCGAGGTCGTTGTTGACCGCGATCGTCTCGAGACGGTCGGCGGCCGTCTCGGACAGCGGCTTCTGGTCGTCGTAGAGGAAGTAGGCGTAGGCACGCTCGCGGGCGCGCCCGACGCGGCCTCGCAGCTGGTGCAGCTGCGACAGCCCGTATTTGTCGGCGCGATCGATGATGATCGTGTTCGCGTTGGCGATGTCGAGACCCGTCTCGATGATCGTCGTCGAAACGAGCACGTCGGCCCGGCGCTCCCAGAAGTCGTCGACGACCTGCTCGAGGGCGTGCTCGCCCATCTGGCCGTGGGCGACGGCGATCCGCGCCTCGGGAACGAGTTCGGCCAGCTCTGCGGCGACCTTGTTGATCGACTGCACCCGGTTATGGACGTAGAACACCTGCCCCTCCCGCAGAAGCTCCCGGCGGATGGCCGCGGCGATCTGCTTGGGGTTGCGAGCGCCGACGTACGACAGGATCGGGTGCCGGTCTTCCGGCGGAGTCTGCAGCGTCGACATCTCGCGGATGCCGGTGACCGCCATCTCGAGCGTGCGAGGGATCGGCGTCGCGCTCATGGCGAGGATGTCGACGTTCGTCTTCATCTTCTTCAACGCGTCCTTGTGCTCGACTCCGAAGCGCTGCTCCTCGTCGATGATCATCAGCCCGAGGTCTTTGAACTGCACCTTCTCGGTGAGGATGCGGTGCGTACCGATGACCATGTCGATCGTGCCGTCGGTGATGCCCGCGAGCACCTCACGGGCCTCTTTGTCGGTCTGGAAGCGCGAGAGCGCGCGCACCTTCACCGGGAACCCGGCGAACCGCTCGGCGAAGGTCTCGGTGTGCTGCTTGACCAGCAGGGTCGTCGGCACGAGCATCGCGACCTGCTTGCCGTCCTGGATCGCTTTGAAGGCGGCGCGGACGGCGACCTCGGTCTTGCCGAATCCGACGTCGCCCGACAGCAGGCGGTCCATGGGGATCGGCTTCTCCATGTCTGCCTTGATCTCGTCGATCGTCTGCAGCTGGTCGGGGGTCTCGGCGAACGGGAACGCCTCTTCGAGCTCGCGCTGCCAGGGCGTGTCGGGGCCGAAGGCGTGGCCCTTCGCGGCCATGCGCGCCGAGTAGAGCTTCACCAGCTCCACCGCGATGTCGCGCACCGCCTTGCGCGCGCGTCCCTTCGCCTGGGCCCAGTCGCTGCCGCCCATCTTCGACAGGGTGGGCGCCTCTCCCCCGACGTAGCGGGAGAGAAGGTCGAGCTGGTCGGTGGGCACGTAGAGCTTGTCGCCGGGGTAGCCGCGCTTGGACGGTGCGTACTCGAGCACGAGGTAGTCGCGAATGCTCTTGACCGCATTGCGACCGCCGCTGGAGACCTCGCGCTGCTGCAGCTCGACGAACTTTCCGATGCCGTGCGTCGAGTGCACCACGAAGTCGCCGGTCTTCAGCTGCAGCGGATCGACGACGTTGCGCCGCTTGGAGGCCAGCTTCTTGACCGTGCGCGAGTCGTTGGCGACGGCGCGCCCGTAGAACTCCGCCTCGGTCAGCACCGCGAACCGCGACCCCGGCATCTCGAACCCGCGCTCGAGTTCAGCGCAGACGAGGAGGGCCACCCCCGGGGCGGGTTCCTGGATGAGCGCCTCGTCACGCCGGGCGGCGATGCCGCGCTCGGCCAGCACGTCACGCGCGCGGTCGACGAGACCGGGCCCGGAGGCCACGACGACCACCCGCCAGCCGTCGGTCAAGAGCTGCCCGACGTGCTCGGTCGCGCCGTCGATGTTGCCCTGGAAGGAGGGCACGGCCTGGCCGCGCACGCGCAGCGAGCCGTCGGCGGCGAGCCCGTCGTATTCCGTGCCCTCGAAGTCCGACGTCGCGTCGGAGGCCCCCGAGTCGAACGACGACAAGGACCACCACACGCCCTCGCGCTCGCGGGCCGCGTCGCGCAGGGTGGCGAGGGAGAGGAAGTCGCCCGCCCCCAGGCTGATCGGCGTCTCCGCACCGGCGGTCGCGGCCGACCAGGCGGCGTCGAGGAACTCGCGGTTCGTATCGGCGAGGGTGGTGGCGCGGGCGAACGACCGCTCGGGGTCGACGAGCGCCACGGCCGCCCCCATGGGCAGGTACTCGACGAGGGGCACGACGCGGTCGAGCAGCGCGGGCGTGAGCGACTCCATCCCCTCCACGGGGATGCCCTCGGCCATCTTCTCGAGGATCGACCGGAGGGCGGGCAGCTCATCGCGCAGCTCGGCGGCCCGCGCCCGCACCTCGGCGGTCAGCAGCAGCTCACGGCTCGGAACGAGCGAGACGGAGGTGACGTCTCCGGGCAGCGACCGCTGATCGGCCACCGAGAACGCGCGGATCTGGTCGACCTCGTCGCCGAAGAACTCCACCCGCAGCGGGTGGTCGGCGACGGGCGGGAAGACGTCGAGGATGCCGCCGCGCACGGCGAACTCGCCGCGGCGCGACACCATGTCGACGCGGAGGTAGGCGCGCTCGACGAGCTGGCGCGTGACCGACTCGAGGTCGTAGTCGCGCCCGCCCACGGTGAGGTCGATCGGCGCCACGTCGGCGAGGCCGGACGCGAGCGGTTGCAGGGCACTGCGAATGGATGCTGTGACGATCAGGGGTGTCTCGCCGTCCCACGACGCGATGCGTCGCAGGGCGTCGAGACGGCGGCCGACGGTCTCGGGACTCGGGCTCAGCCGCTCGTGGGGCAGCGTCTCCCACGCGGGGAAGTGCAGCACCTGCGCACCCGGGACGAGGGCCTCCAGGGCAGGGCCCAGCGAGTCGGCACGACGGCCGGTGGGAGCGATGACCAGCAGCGCGGGGGGCTTCCCGGCTGAGCGTCGCCGCTCGAGGAGGCCGGCGAGTGCCGGGGCGTGCAGCCCCTCGACCAGCGAGAGGTCGGCATCGACCACCGCGGCGGCCATCGCCTCCCGGAACGATTCATCCTGCTCAAGGGCGCGCACGATCCCGGGAACTGTCACCGGAGAAGCATACGCGCCTCCACCCCCACGGGGCTTCGCCGCCGCATCCGTTCTCTCACGAGAGCGAAATGATAGAGGCGCGACGGTCTGTGACGCGAGGGTCCGAAGTGCCCTGGCTCGATTCCACCGGGGACCCTAGACTGACGGGTTCACAGCCACTTTGCGGCTGTACCCCGCTCGCCGACAGCCAGGAGTAGCCATGAGCAACGTCCCGCCCGCCCCCGAGCCGCAGGGTTCGCAGCCCGCGTACCAGCCCCCGACACCGGGAGCCTCCGCGCCGCCGCCCGCTCCCCAGTACTCCGCCCCCGGCTCCTACCCGGCAGCGCCGTCCGACTACCCGACGGAGCAGCCGAAGGGGTCGAACAAGCTCGGCGTGATCGCGTTCGTCGTCGCCCTCGCCGCCGTGGTCATCGGATCGATCGTGACGTACCTCGGCGGACAGAGCCTGGGCACCCTGATCGAGTACACGGGCACCTCGGGCACCGTCGATGCGAACGATCTGCCGCCCGCCGCCCAGCAGATCGCCGCTTCCGGCGGACTGCTGACCGTCGCCGGGTTCGCCGTCTTCGGTGTGCTGGCGCTCTGGGGCTTCATCCAGGGCATCGTCGCCGTCGTGAAGAAGCGCGGCCGCGGCTGGGGCATCGCCGCGATCATCGTCGCCGTCGTCGGCGGTGTGATCGTCTCCATCATCTGGGGCGTCGGCTTCGCCGCGGGCGCCGCTCCGTACATCAGCGCCTGACGCCCACGCGCCGAGAAGGCCCCGTCTCCTCCGGGAGGCGGGGCCTTCGTCATGAGCGGGCGCGAGGCGCCGGGCCTCAGGCGCGCGGGGCGTGGAAGCGCTGCTGAGCCGCGACGAGCCCCTCGGCGACCAGCTGCTCCACCGCGTCGGCGGCATCGCCCACGAGGATCGGCAGGGTCTTGCGTTCGGCCGCGCCGAACGGATCCAGCACCCAATCCGCCGCATCCTGCCGCCCCGGCGGGCGGCCGATGCCCACGCGCACGCGCGGGAAGTCGGGGGTGTCGAGCGCCTTCGCGACGTCGCGGACGCCGTTGTGCCCGCCGTGCCCGCCGCCGGTCTTCAGCTTGATCGTGTCGAACGGGATATCGAGCTCGTCGTGCACGATGACGACGCGCTCCGGCTGGACGCCGTAGAACTTCGCCAGCGACGAGACGGGCCCGCCGGAGACGTTCATGAAGCTGTCGGGCTTGGCGAGCACGAGCTTGGCTGCACCGGGCCGCAGCCATGTCTCGACGACTCGCGCGTGCGACTTGTGCGCGCGGAACGTCTCGCGGCGCCGGGCCGCGAGCTCATCGACGACGAGCTGCCCGATGTTGTGCCGGGTCGCCTCGTACCGGGGTCCGGGGTTGCCGAGTCCGACCACCAGCCACGTGTCTGCCATGCCCTCATCCTCCAACGAACCGATACCCGGAAACGAAACGAGGGGGCGCACCGGGCGCCCCCTCGTCTCTCCGATCCGCCTCCGCCCCTCGACGGAGTCGAGGACCGCGGCGGGCGAGGATTGCTCTTACTCGGATGCTTCTTCGTCGGCCGACTCGAGTGCCTGTGCGGCCGAGACGGCGGCGTCGATCTCGGCGATCTCATCCTCGGCGGCGAGGGTCGCGGCCGGGACGGAGACGGCGATGATGAGCGCCTCGGGGTCGCCGGCGAGGACGGCGCCGCGGGGAAGCTTCAGGTCGGCCGCGGTGATGTGCGTGCCGTCCTCGAGACCCTCGACGCTGACCTCGAGGTTCTGGGGGATGTGGGTGGCCTCGACCTCGAGCGACACGGTGTTGCCCTCGAGGTTCGCGATGGTTCCGGGGGCGGGCTCGCCGACGACGTAGATCGGGACGTCGACCGAGACCTTCTCGCCCTTCTTGACCACGAGCAGGTCGATGTGCTCGATGATCTGACGCACGGGGTCCTTCTGCACGTCCTTGACCAGGGCGAGCTCGGGCGTGCCGGCGATGTCGAGCTCGAGCAGCGCGTTGGCGCGGCGGATGAGCAGCGAGACCTGGTGGCCGGGCAGCGAGACGTGCTTCGGGTCGGTGCCGTGACCGTAGATGACGGCGGGGATCTTGCCCTCGGCGCGCAGGCGACGGGCGAAGCCCTTGCCGAAGTTCTCGCGCAGCTCGGCGCTGACCTTGTTGTCTTCCGACATGGTTGTTCTCCTCGTGGGCGTGCGGCCCGCAGTTCACGGGTACTGCCCAGTGCTTGTGGTCTGGGGTGGATTCGACTCGAACGCGAGCGCGTGAGGAAAGCCGTGAGCCTGCTTCACTGCGTCGATCACGGATGCTGCGATCACCCTCGCGGGCGACGTGGGCATCCCTCGCCGAAGTTCAAGCACAGAGTCTATCAGCGGCGACGGTACGATGAAGACGCACCCGATCCCCTCCGGAGGACCCCTTGGACCTGGACGCTCACTTCTTCTCCTACGTCATGCTGTGGATCGTCGGCGGCATCGCCGCGGTCGGCGGAGTGGGCCTGATCGCGGCACTGTTCTCGATGGGACGACAGGGCTACCGCAAGCCCTGACCGATCAGGGCCGCTCGCGCAATTCGACCGGCAGCGACGGCGCGAGCCGCCGCAGGCTGGCGAACGTGGGTACGAGCTGGTCGTAGAGCGCGCCGAACACCGGCTGCAGCTGTCGGTAGACGGATGCTGCGGTCGGATCGGGCCGTACGTGGTCATCGACCGGGATGAGGTCGGCGGCGACATCGATCGAGTCGATCAATCCGAGCGCCTCCATCCCGAGGAGGGCTGCTCCGAAGCTCGATCCTTCCTGCCCCTCGGCGAAGTCGACGCGGATGTCGAGCGCCGCGGCGAGCACGTCGCGCCAGACGTCGCTCTTCATCACTCCCCCGGTGGCACGCACCTGCGTGATCTCGAGCCCCGCGGCACGCATCGACTGCAGCACGAGCGCGAGCTGCAGGCAGACCCCCTCCAGCGCCGCCCGGATCAGGTGCTCACGGGTGTGCGCTCGCGACAGCCCGATGTAGGCGCCCTTGGGAAGCGCACTCCAATGCGGGGCGCGTTCACTGAGCAGGTACGGCAGCATGATCAGCCCACCGGAACCCGGCTGGGCGCGGGCGGCGAGTTCGAGCAGCTCGGCCTCCTCGCCCGCGGCGATCTCGGGCGCGAGGAGCGTGCGCACCCAGTCGAGGGTCGCGCCGCCGTTGTTGATCGCCCCGCCGACAACCCAGCGATCCTCGGTGAGCGCGTAGCAGAACACCCCGCCCTGAGGATCGACCGCGGGCTTGTCGACTCCGACGCGAAGGGCTCCGCTCGTCCCGATCGAGCACGCGGCGACACCCGGGCCGACCGCTCCGACGCCGAGGTTCGCGAGCGGACCGTCACCGGCGCCGACGACCACCGCCGTGTCGGCGGGAAGGCGCATCGCGGCGCTGGCCTCCTCGGTGATGCCCCGCAGCACGTGACGGGTGGGGACGAGTTCGGGGAGCTGCTCCACCGAGATCCCGGCGATCGACAGGGCCTCGTCGTCCCAGGCGAGCGTGTGGATGTTCATGAGGCCGCTGGCGGAGGCGAGCGAGTGGTCGACGACGAGCGCGCCGCACATGCGCACGAGCAGCCAGTCCTTGATGCCCACCCAGAACGCCGTCTCCTCGTGGAGCTTCGGCTCGACCTCGCGGAACCACACCAGCTTGGGCAGGGGCGACATCGGGTGCAGCGGGGTACCCGTGCGCCGGTGCAGTGCGAGACCGCCCGGTTGGGCCCGGAGACGTTCGGCATGGACGCCGGCGCGCGTGTCGCCCCAGGTGACGACGGGCGTCAGAGGCCGGTACGCCGCGTCGAGGGCGAGGAGGCTGTGCATCGCCGACGAGAACGAGATGCCCGCGATCCGGGCGGCGCCCGTCACCGCCACGACGTCGCGCACGGCGGCATAGGCGGCTTCGAGGATGGCTTCCGGGTCCTGCACCGCATACCCGGGGTATGGGGTGTCGAGGGCGTACCCGTGCGATGCGGTGGCCACCTGGGTGCCGTCGACCGCGAAGGCCACGGCCTTGGTGCTCGTCGTTCCGAGGTCGAGCCCGATGACCAGGTCCGCAGCATCCGTCATGGTCAGATCCTCCCAGGTCAGCGGCCGGCGGAGAGCTCGACGACGACCTTGCCGCTCGCCGTGGAGTCCTTGGCGATCTCGAACGCCCGCACGGCGTCGTCGACGGGCAGCACGTGCGTGATGACGGCCTCGATCTGCGGATGCTGCGCCAGGAGCCGGACGGCGTCGTCGATCTCGTCGTGGAACCGGAAGACGCCGAGGAGGGCGACCTCCTTCGAGATCAGGGGCGCGATGTTGAGCGGTTTCGGCTCGTTCGGCACCATCCCGACCTGCACCACCGTGCCACGTCGCCGGACGGCGGCGAGCGCGGCGGAGATCGCCGGGGCGGCGCCCGAACACTCGAAGACCACGTCGAAGGCCTCGTCGGGCAGGGGCTGCTCGCTGATGCGCACGACGGCGTCGGCTCCGAGGCCGGTGGCCCGGCGGAGCGGCTCGGCGAGCACGTCCGACACCGTCACGTGCTCGGCCCCGCGTGCGCGGGCCGCGGCGGCGGTCAGGAGTCCGATCGGTCCGGCGCCCGACACGAGCACCCGCGAGCCGGTGATGTCGCCGACGCGCGTGATCGCGTGGAGCGCCACGGCCAGGGGCTCCGCGAGCACCGCGCGACGTACGGGAAGGTCGGCGGGGAGCACCCGCACCATGTCGGCCTCGACGACGAGCAGTTCGCTCATCGCGCCCTGGGTGTGCGGGCGCGTCGACGCGCTGCCGAGGTACGAGCCCCCCGGCCAGAGGTGAGGCTCGCCCTCTGTCCCCTTCGTCGGCGTGCCGAACCGCGCCGGGTGCACCGTGACCGGGGTTCCCGGAGCCAGGACGCCGCGGGGGTCGAGGTCGACGCGACCCGAGAGCTCGTGGCCGGGGACGAGCGGCTCCTCCACGACGAACGCGCCGTTGGCACCCTCGAAGTAGTAGTGCAGGTCAGACCCGCAGATCCCGACGAAGTCGACCCGGATGCGCACCTGCCCCGCGGCCGGCTGCGGCTCGGGGGCGTCGACGACGTCGAGGTCGAGCTTGCCGGTGATGACGACCGATCTCATGGTCGTTCCTTTCGTGACGGGACGGGGTGATCAGACGACGGAGGTCATGCCGCCGTCGACGAAGATGTTCTGCCCGCTGACGAAATCGCTCGCCGACGACGAGAGATAAAGGAGCGTGCCCGCCAGCTCTTCGGGACGCCCCCAGCGCTGAGCCGGGGTGCGCTGCTCGACCCACGCCGAGAACTCCGCGTCGGCGACGAGTGCGGAGTTCATCTCCGTCGCGAAGTACCCCGGCGAGAGCGTATTGACCTGGATGTTGTGCCGCGCGAGGTCGGCCGCCATTCCCCGGCTGAGTTGCGCGACCCCGCCCTTGCTCGCCGAGTAGGGCGCGATCGTCTGCCGGGCCAGCATCGACTGCACCGACGCGATGTTGATGATCTTGCCCGACCCCCGCTCGATCATCGCCGGCGCGAGGAAGCGCGACACGTAGAAGACGCTCGAGAGGTTCGACGCGATCACGGCGTCCCAGTCTGCGACGGGGAACTCGGCGAACGGCGCACGCCGCTGGACCCCCGCATTGTTCACCAGGATGTCGGGCACGCCGTGAGCGGTGATGAGCCCGCCGATCGCGTGCTCGACCTCCGCGGCATCCGTCACGTCGAACGTCACCGTCACGGGTCGGCGACCGCTGCGCGCCTGGATCAGGTCGGCGGACTCCGCGAGCGCCGTCTCGTCGCGCCCGTGCAGCACGAGGTCGGCGCCCGCATCCGCCAGCGCGAGGGCGAGGGCACGGCCCAGGCCACGGGACGAGCCCGTGACGAGGGCAGCCTTGCCGGTGAGGTCGAACATCGCGTTCATCTCTCGGGGTGCCTTTCTGTCAGAACAGCTGGGCGACGGCGTACACGATCAGCACGAGCACGAAGCCGATGATCGACTCGAGACCCTGCTGCACCGTCCAGGTCTTGAGCGTCGTCTTGACGTCCATACCCATGAGGCGACCGACGAGCCAGAACCCGGAGTCGTTGACGTGTCCGGCGAAGACCGAGCCGGCCGCGGCGGCGAGCGTGATCGCCGCGACCTCGAGGGGGTTGAAGTCTCCGGAGATCACCGCGGGAGCGACGAGACCCGCGGAGGTGACCAGCGCGACGGTCGCGGAGCCCTGCGCGAGGCGCAGCACCACGGCGATGAGGTACGCGGCGAAGATGACGGGGAGGCCCAGGTCGGCGAGAGTGCCCGACAGTGCATCGCCGATGCCCGAGGCGCGCAGGACGCCGCCGAACATCCCGCCGGCACCGGTGATGAGGATCACCGAGCAGATCGGACCGAGCGAGCGCTCGACGATCTTTTCCAGCGCGCTTCCGCCGACGCCGCGGGCACGGCCCAGGACGACGAGGGCGACGAGCACCGAGATCAGCAGGGCGACGGGGCTGGTGCCGATGAGCGTCAGGAACTGCACCCAGAGCGCTGCCGGATCGACGACGCCGATCGAGCCGAGGGCGTCGAGTCCGGTGTTGAGGAAGATGAGCAGCATGGGGACGGCGATGATGCCGATCACCGTGCCCGCCTTCGGCGGGTTGACCGCCTGCACGTCGTCTTCCGGACGACCGAACAGAGCCAGCACGGGCATCGGGATGCGCTTGTTGACGCGCTTGGCCCAGAGGTATCCGGAGATGTACCAGGTCGGGAATGCGACCAGCATGCCGACGAGCAGGACGACGCCGAGGTTGGCCTGGAAGTACTCCGTCGCGGTGACCGGACCCGGGTGCGGCGGGAGGAAGATGTGCATCACCGAGAACGCCGCCGCCGAGGAGATCCCGTACAGCAGCAGGTTGTTGCCGCCGACGCGGCGCGCGACGGCGAAGACCACCGGCAGCATGACGATCAGTCCGGCGTCGAAGAACATCGGGAAGCCGATGATCAGCGAAGCGATGCCGAGGGCGAAGGCCGCGCGCTTCTCGCCGAAGACGTCGACCATCTTCTCGGCCAGCACGCGGGCGCCGCCGCTGGATTCGACGAGGCTGCCGAGCATCGCACCGAGACCCACGAGGAGGGCCACCGATCCGAGCGTGCCTCCGAACCCGCTGACCAGCACTCCCGAGATCTCACCGGTCGGGATGCCGGTGGCGAGCGCGGTCAGCAGCGACACCAGCACGAGCACGAGGAACGCGTGCAGCTTGACGACGATGACCAAGAACAGGATGACCGCGATCGCTGCTGCGGCGATGCCGAGCAGCGGGAGCGCTCCGAGTGTCTGAGTCCACTCTTCCATGGGGATTCTCCGTTGAATTCGAGGGTGACCGGCCGGTGGCTGACGCCGCGCGACCGGGGCTGACTAGGGTGGGGACCGCCTCGACGGAGCGCTTCCCTGAAAGCCACCGTTAGGCTGCCACAAAGATAGTACTTTTACAAACGGAGGCCTGATGAGCGGGATGCGCGAGGGTTCGCACAGCCGTGTCGTGCAGGAACTCGGACGCCGGATCGCCGGCCTCACGCTGCCCGCGGGCACCGTGCTGACGCTCGCCGGGCTCGAGGAGGAGTTCGGCACGTCGCGCACCGTGGTGCGGGAGGCGGTGCGCGTCCTCGAGACCCACGGGCTGGTCCGATCCCGTCGCCGGGTGGGGATCACCGTGCAGCCACGCACCGAGTGGGACAACCTGAACGCCTCTGTCATCCAGTGGACGCTCGACGGCCCCCGACGCCGCGATCAGCTGATCGAGCTCATGGATCTGCGCGAAGCCGTCGAGCCGGTCGCGGCGAGGCTCGCCGCTCAGCGCGCCACCGCCGCGCAGCGGGCCGAACTCCTGCGTTCCGCGACCGCCCTCAGCGACCTGGGCGCTGCGGGCCTCGGCGATTCCGACGAATACCTCGCGGCCGACATCGCCTACCACTCGCTGCTGTTGACGGCCAGCGGCAACGCGCTCCTGGCCCAGATGGCAGGTCCCGTGACCGAGATCCTGCGCGGACGCACCTCCTACGGGCTCACCCCCTCCGACCCGCGACCCGGCACGCTCGAAGCGCACGTCGCGACCGCCGCAGCCGTCGCGGCCGGCGACGTCGACGTCGCCGAGCGCGAGGCCCGGCACCATCTGTCCCTCGTCGCCGACGAGGTCAGCGCGCTCCAGCAGCCGTCGACGGTGCCCGGTTCGATCCCGATAGCCTGAGGGGGTTCCGAGACTTCAAGGAGTTCGCGTGTCCTCTGACCCCACGTCCGCACAGAAGCACCTTTCGCAAGATCAGGCCGACGGGCCGGATTCTGCTCCCGATCACGAATCGGCCCCCGGTTCGGAGAACGTCCGCCGCCCCGTCGGCGAAGCCGGCGTCGACGCCCCCGCCACCGGCGGGCAGGCGAACATCGGTGTCGTCGGTCTCGCGGTGATGGGATCGAACCTCGCGCGCAACCTCGCCAGCCGCGAGGGCAACACCGTCGCGGTCTACAACCGCAGCTCCGACAAGACCGAGCACCTCGTGCAGGCGCACCCCGAGGCCGGCTTCGCACCCGCCTTCTCCTACGAGGAGTTCGCGGCGACCCTGCAGAAGCCCCGCGCGGCGATCATCATGGTCAAAGCCGGCCGCCCCACCGACGCCGTCATCGACGAGCTCGTGCGCGTCTTCGAGCCGGGCGACATCATCGTCGACGGCGGCAACGCGCTGTTCACCGACACGATCCGCCGCGAGAAGGCCGTCCGCGAGACCGGCATCAACTTCGTCGGCATGGGCGTCTCCGGCGGCGAGGAGGGCGCTCTCCTCGGCCCCTCGATCATGCCCGGCGGCTCCGATGAGTCGTGGGTCACCCTGGGCCCGATCCTCACGTCGATCGCCGCGATCGCCGAGGGCGAGCCCTGCGTCACCCACGTGGGTCACGACGGTGCCGGCCACTTCGTCAAGATGGTGCACAACGGCATCGAGTACGCCGACATGCAGCTGATCGCCGAGGCGTACGACCTCATCCGTCGCGGAACCGGCAAGTCCCCCGCCGAGATCGCCGACATCTTCGCCGAGTGGAACCGCGGCGAGCTCGAGTCGTACCTCATCGAGATCACCGCCGAGGTGCTCCGACAGACGGATGCGGCGACCGGACGCCCGCTCGTCGATGTGATCGTCGACCAGGCCGGCGCGAAGGGCACGGGAGCGTGGACCGTGCAGACCGCCCTCTCGCTCGGTGTGCCCGTCTCGGGCATCGCCGAGGCGACCTTCGCCCGGTCGCTCTCGTCGCACGCCGAGCAGCGCGAGATCTCGGGCGGGCTTCCCGGCCCGTCGGCGGAGGGCGACTTCGCGGTGGACGACGCCGACGAGTTCATCGAGAAGATCCGTCTCGCCCTGTGGGCGTCGAAGATCGTCGCCTACTCGCAGGGATTCGACGAGATCCGCGCGGGCGCTGCCGAGTACGGCTGGAAGATCGACCTCGGCGCCATCGCCGGCATCTGGCGCGGCGGCTGCATCATCCGCGCCCAGTTCCTCAACCGCATCACCGAGGCGTATGCCGAGACGCCCGACCTCGCGGTGCTGCTGACGGCGCCGTACTTCGTCGAAGCTCTCGAGCTCAGCCAGTCCGCCTGGCGCGACGTCGTCGCGACGTCCGCACGAGTGGGCATCCCGGCGCCGGCGTTCTCGTCGTCGCTGGCGTACTACGACGGGCTCCGCGCCGAGCGTCTTCCCGCCGCCCTCATCCAGGGCCAGCGCGACTTCTTCGGTGCGCACACGTACAAGCGCATCGACAAGCCGGGCACCTTCCACACGCTGTGGTCGGGCGACCGCAGCGAGATCGAGGCCGAAGACACGCACTGACATCGGGCCGCCCGGCGCGAACGCCCGAACCGCGAGACGTCACTCCGTATACGAGACTGCGACCGTAGTCCGCTGTCTCGTGCCGGGGATGACGTCTCGCGGTTCCTGTGTCACCGGCGCGTGAGGTCGGTGACCCTGCCGCGATCGAGGCGCAGGCGTCGACGGGCGCGCGCGGCCACCGCGGAATCGTGCGTCACCACGATGAGCGTGAGCCCGGCCGCGTTGAGCCCCTCCAGCACCGAGAGGATCTCGTCGCGCATCCGCTCGTCGAGATTGCCCGTCGGCTCGTCGGCCAGCAGCACCCGTGGACGCTTCGCCACCGCCCGGGCGATCGCGACGCGCTGCTGCTGACCTCCCGAGAGTTCCCCCGGCCGGTGGTCGGCCCGATCGGCGAGACCGACCTGCGCGAGCGCCTCGGCCACCCGGGTCGCACGCTCGTCGCCGCCGAGGCCGAGCGGCTCGAGACCCATGTCGACGTTCTCGGCGGCGGTCAGCGTCGGGATGAGGTTGAACCCCTGGAAGACGAAGCCGATCTGGGTGGCACGCAGGCGCCCGATCTCGGCATTCGATGCGGCGGCGACGTCGACCTCGCCGAGCCGCACCGACCCGGCCGTCGGGCGGTCGAGCGCACCGAGCAGCTGAAGCAGCGTCGACTTGCCACCGCCCGTCGGGCCCTGGATGGTGACGAAGTCGCCCTGCTCGATCTCGAGATCGACTCCCGCGAGCGCGGCGACGACGCGCTCGCGCTGTCGGTAGGTGCGGGTGACCCCCGCGAGGCGGTAGATCGGCGAGCGCTCGTCGGTGTCGGACGGGATGCTCGGGGTCTCTGCGATGGTCATGCTCTCTTCTCCGATTGAGGTGTCGAACGGACGGTCGAGTCTCATGCGACCGACCGCAGTGCTTCTGCGGGGCTGAGGCGCGCGGCGCGCCAGCCGCCGAACGCTCCCGCGACGAGTCCGCCCCCGACAGCGAGACCGACGGCGGCCACGATGATCCACGGGGTCAGCGGAGCGTCGAGCACGACGTCGGCGACCTGCGTCGCTGCCTGCCCGAAGGGCCCGCCGCCGGCTCCCATCCCGCCGGGGCCGACCGTCGTCGTCTCGGGAGCGGACGAGATCGTCGGCGAGACGACGTTGATCACGGCGATGCTCGCCAGGCCGATGACGAGCCCCGCCACGCCGCCGATGAGCCCCTGCACGAGCGACTCCCCCGCCACCTGTCCGACCACGCGTCCGTTCGACCACCCGATCGCCTTGAGGGTGCCGAACTCCCGCGTGCGGCGCGAGACCCCCGAGATCGTGAAGAGCACGGCCAACACGAGCGCGACGAGGAGAACCAGCACCGACAGCCAGGTGCCGAGGTTCGACACGAGCGACGAGGCGTTGGTGAGCGATCCCGAGACCGTGGAGGCGAGCTCCGACTGCGAGCTGACCGTCGCGTCGGGGAGCGCCGACCGGATCTCGGTCTGGACCGCGCCGATGCCGTCGGCCGACGCCGCCCGCACGTAGACGGTCGAGACGACCTCGCCCACCCCCGCGAGCGTCTGCGCCACGTCGAGCGGCAGATAGACGTTCGCCGCCGTGTCCGCATCAGACGACGTCGACGAGACCAGGCCCACGATCTGCATCGCGGTGCCGCCGACGTCGATCGTGTCGCCCACGGCGAGCGCACTCGTCGCGGCGTAGCTGCCGTCGACCACGGCGACGTTCGTGCCCGCGTCCGAAGCATCCAGCCCCCGTCCGTCGGTGACGGCGACCGATGACAGCGGACCGACCCCGGATGCGGCGGGGTCGATCCCGAGCACGCTGAACGACTGGATGTCGAAGGCGCTGCCCCCGGCGCCGTCCGCGCCGCCCGCGGGCGGCCGACCGGGGTCTTCTCCCTCGCCCATCTGCGACATATCGGGCATCTCGCCCGAGAAGGTGGTGTTCGTGAGCGACAGGGCCCCGGATGCGGCGGCCACACCATCGAGCGCGGCCACGGTGTCGACGGCAGCGGCGTCGAGCGTGCCCCGCATTATGTCGGTCATCAGGCGCGACTGGCTGAGGCTGGTCGTGCCGTCTACGGTCTCGCCGTCGTCCTGGCCGAAGTCGAAGCGCGAGCCCCCTCCCTGGCCGGCCTCGACCGACGCGCCCGTGACGGTGAGGTCGGTGCCGACACCGTAGACCGCGGCGAGTGCCCGGGTCTGGGCATCGCGGACGCCGGCAGAGAGCGGAGCGACGACGATGACGAGGGCGATCGCTATCGCGAGCCCCGCAGCCACGATGATGGTGTGTTTCTTACGCCCGACGAGCTCGCGGCGCAGGTACGTCCAGTACATGTGTCTCCTTCCGGCGCCCGGATGCCGCCGTCCCCCCGACGGTAGGAAGCGCGCTCATGCCGTGCGTGTGGCGGACGTGTGGAAACACGATGAGATCGGATTCACAGCGCAGCCATAACATTCGCCATAGGAACCACATAGGTGGGCGAGCACAATGAGTGCATGACCGCGACCGTCGCCTCCCCCGCCCTCACCCGCCCTGACGGCTCTGCGCTGCGCGTGCTCGTCGTCGACGACGAGCAGATGCTCACCGACCTCCTGTCGATGGCACTGCGGATGGAGGGCTGGGACGTGCAGACCGCCGCGTCGGGCCTGCAGGCGCTTCAGGCCGCACGCGACTTCGCCCCCGACGCCATGGTGCTCGACGTCATGATGCCCGACCTCGACGGCATGGCCGTGCTGCAGCGGCTGCGCCATTCGGGCAACGACGTGCCGGTGCTCTTCCTCACCGCGAAGGACGCCGTCTCCGATCGCGTGGCGGGCCTGACCGCGGGCGGCGACGACTACGTCACGAAGCCGTTCAGCCTGGAGGAGGTCGTCGCGCGCCTGCGTGGACTGATGCGACGTGCGGGCACAGCGTTCGCCGGGGGCGGCGAACCGATCCTTCACGTGGGCGACCTCTCGCTGAACGAGGACAGCCACGAGGTCTCCCGGGCGGGGACGTCGATCGACCTGACGGCGACCGAGTTCGAACTGCTGCGCTACCTCATGCGCAATCAGCGTCGCGTCGTATCGAAGGCTCAGATCCTCGACCGCGTGTGGAACTACGACTTCGGCGGCCGATCCAGCGTGGTGGAGCTCTACATCTCCTACCTCCGCAAGAAGATCGACTCCGGTCGGGAGCCGCTGATCCACACCGTCCGGGGCGTGGGCTACATGATCAAAGCACCGCAGTGACGGCCGACACCGCCGAAGCGACCACGACGACGCGCCGCGGGCACGCCTACAGCCTGCAGGCTCGACTCATGATGGCGATCATCGGCATGGTCGCCATCATCCTGGCGAGCATCGCTCTCGGCACGAGCGCGATCCTCAGCAACGTGCTGCAGGAGAATCTGCAGACGAAGGTGCAGTCGCAGACGCAGGAGCTGCGGTTCGGCCCGCAGAGTACGGCCAGCGCGGTGCTCAGGGCCGGGTTCTTCGAGCCCGGCACGGTGCTGGTCGTGTCGAACTTCGCCGGTGTCACCGGCGCGTATGTCGACGGCGACACCGTTCGCGAGCTCGACGCCGACCAGATCGACGACGTCGTCAACGCTCTCGTGGGTGCCCCGGCGTCGGAAGTCATCGACCTGCCCGGGCTCGGCGAGTACCGGGTGGCCAGCACGGGATCGGCCGTCCTCGGACTGCCGCTGACCGACGTGACCTCGACGATCGCTCAGATCCTCACCACGATCGCTCTCGTCACCGCCGGCGGGCTCGTGCTCCTCGGGTCGATCATCGCCATCGTCATCCGAGCGGGTCTGAAACCGCTGCGCGCCGTTGCCGAGACGGCGCAGCGCGTCGCGTCGGTGCGCATGGATCAGGGCGAGGTGTCGATCACCGAGCGCGTGCCCGACGAGCAGACCGATGATCGCACCGAGATAGGCCAGGTGGGCGCCGCGCTCAACAGTCTTCTCGACCACGTGGATGCGTCGTTGTCGGCCCGCCAGCAGAACGAGGAGCTCATGCGGCGGTTCGTCGCCGATGCCAGCCACGAGCTCCGCACCCCGCTGGCATCGATCCGGGGCTATTCGGAACTGTCGCTGCGCGACCGCACGCTGAGCGACACCTCCCACGAAGCGCTCTCCCGCATCCAGGCGCAGTCGCTGCGCATGACGACCCTGGTCGAGGACCTCCTCCTCCTCGCGCGCCTCGACGAGGGGCAGGAGCTCGTCTACGGAACCGTCGACCTCACTCAGCTCGCCCTCGAAGCGGTCGGCGACGCCCGACCCGCCGGTCGCGGCCACAGGTGGGAGATCGACGTGCCCGACGAGCCCGTCCATCTCGCCGGAGATACGTCGCGCCTGCACCAGGTGGTCGCGAACCTCCTCGCCAACGCGCGCACCCACACGCCCGAGGGCACGACCGTCACCGTCTCGGTTCGCCGCGACGGCGGTGAGGCGGTGCTGCGCGTGCACGACGACGGACCCGGGGTCGACCCCGCGGTCGCCGACGAACTGTTCGAGCGGTTCTCCCGTGCCGACCGTTCGCGGGCACGCAAGACCGGCGGCACCGGCCTCGGCCTCTCGATCGCCCGCGCCATCGTCGAGGCCCACGCGGGCACCATCTCCGTCAGCAGCGTTCCCGGCGACACCACCTTCGAGGTGCGCCTGCCGGCGAAGCCGTCCGACCCCGCCTGACGCGCAGCATCCGCCCCGCCCCTCCCCGCGAGCACACGCTCTGCGCCCGAGCGCACGCTCTACGACCGGCACCACCCCGTGCGCACGAACCCACCCCGTGTGCTCGCGCACGTGAGCGGCGGGGCGGCGGGGTCAGTAACCCGCGAAGGCGTCGGTGGTCAGCGAGCGAGCGCGCCCCAGAGCCGGAGCGAGGTCGGCGATCAGCGCGGGCGGACCCGAGATGTAGGCATGACGGCCCTCGATGTCGGGGACCGCGCGGATGAGGCCGTCGGAGTCGAGGCGGGTGCTGCGGCCGGCCCACGTCCAGCGCGGGGGTAGATCGGCCGGCTCGTCGCGCGTGAAGACCACGACGGGGATGCCCGCGGCGACGATATCGTCGCGGAAGGACAGTTCGTCCGCCGACGAGGCGACGTAGACGAGCACGATGTCGCGGTCCTGGTCGGTGGCGACGAGGTGACGCAACTGCGACACGAAGGGCGTCACACCGATCCCCGCGGCCACCAGCAGCACCGGTGACGACGACTTCACGGGCAGCAGGAAGTCGCCCCACACGCCCGTGACAGCCAGCGGCGAGCCCGGCGCGACCTCGGCGAGGGCGCGCTTGAAGCTGCTCTTCGACCCCTCCTTGAACGCGATCCGCACCATCGGCAGGTCTTCGGGAGCCGAGGCGATCGAGAACTCGCGCCGCGTTCCCCGCGCATCGGGGTGCGTGTGAGGGACGTCGAGCTCGAGGTACTGCCCGGGGCGGAACGCGAACGGGCGCTTGGCCTCGAACGTGAGCTCGCGCACGGTGGGGGTCAGGTCGCGTCGGCGCTCGAGCGTCAGACGCACCGCCGCGCGGAGGGCGAAGAAGAACGCGAGCAGGTTGCCGATGAGGAGCGCGCGCTCCTGACCGAGCGTGACGGTGCCGATGCCGAGGTCGACCGGGATGGGCCACCCGGCGAAGACGCCGACGACGACGGCGACGGTGTACTGCTGCCATCGACGCGGCGGCATGGTCAGCGGCTCGGACAGCATGAAGGCGCCGAGGAAGAGGAACGGCGAGGAGAACGCGACCTGGGTGAGCAGCACGCCCGGGTCGATCGTTTCGCCGATCGCCTGGTACTGCGACGACGTGCGAAGGAAGGCGACCGCCGTCGCCACGATCCAGAAACCCACTACCATGCGCAGCTTCTCGGTTCGCCAGAGGATCGCGACCCCCAGCACGACGACGGGCGCCGCGAGCACGGGGGTGCCCACCCACCACGACGAGGCGCCCAGGTCGGGGGCGAGAACGCTGACGAAGGTCAGCACCGTGGCGCCGACGGCCGCGGGGTTGAAGATGTGACGGCCTCGCCAGACGAGCACGTACTTGGAGAGGGATGCGGCGACCGCGGCGAGCACGACGCCCAGGATCGCGATCGGGTCGAGCGTCGGACGCAGCACGAACAGGAGGATCGCCGCGGTGATGAATGACGACTCGAAGCGTCGCGGGAGGCGCAGCACGCTCTGCGCGGCGAGGTCGGTGCCCGCGCACGCGAGGGCGAGCACGACCGCCGTGACGAGGATCTCGAACGGCCCGGGGCCGACGAGGTCGAAGAACGACAGCACGAACGACAGCGCGGCCAGCACGGCGAGCGACATCATCACGAGTCGGTACATCGAGACGCGTCCGAGGACGGCGAGAACGCGGGAAGAACCCGCGACGAGGGTGGCGATCACGTGAACAACTCTGCCTCACTGCCCGGCGACCACTCCACGCGGCCGTCCGTGCGCATTCGAACCCAGTGCGCTCCCCAGGAGGCGGCGAGCTCGGGCCCGCCGTCGAAGAACAGCGCCGTCGCGAGCGCGTCGGCGTGCAGGGCGTCGGGGGCGATCGCCCACGTCGCCGCGTACGCGCGCACGGGGGCGCCCGTCCGCGCGTCGAGCACGTGGTGCAGCCCCTCGCCCCAGGCGCGGCGGGTGACGGCCGAGGCGCACAGCGCAGCATCCGCCACCGTCACGACGCCGATGACGCGGCGCGGATCGTACGGATGCTCCAACCCGATCCGCTGAGCGGTCCCGCGCACGGCGAGGTCGCCGCCGCCGTCGACGACGAAACCGCCGTCGACGGCGCGCGAGACGACATCGGTCACGAGGTCGACCAGCCGCCCTTTACCCAGAGCACCCACGTCGATCGTCGCGGGTGCGGCCACCGCGAGGGTGCCGGCATCCCACCGCACGATCTCGCGCCACTGCTCGGGCGCCGCGACCGGGTCGCCCTGCGCGGCGAGCGAGTACCGCGCGTCATAGCCCAGGCGGGCGAGCGATGCGCCCACGAGCGGGTTCACCGCCCCTCGCGTGGCCGTGTCGAGCTCGGTGTAGACGTCGAGCATCGCGGCGGCATCGGGCGGAACGGGAGCAGAGCCTCCTGCGCCGGCCAATCGAGACACGACCGAGTCGTCGCGGAACCGCGACCAGTCGAGGTCGAACGCGTCGATCACGGTCTCGACCTCACGGCGCACCCCGTGATCGAGCGGGGCGTCGGTCTCGATCGACCACACCGTGCCGATCGCCTCGAACGACCACACCGCGCGGGTGGGAGTCGCGCTGCTCACGACGCCGGTCAGGCTGCGGCTTCGGACTTGATCGTCTGGAGAGCCTTGGTGAACCCGCCGCTGGTGAGCGACGACCCCGCGACACGGCTGACCGAGACGTCGTCGACCAGCTTGCCCACGACCTCGTCGGAGATGCCCCCGATGAACTCCGACTGGTACCGCTTCGACTCGGCGGCCTGCGGGTCGCCGGTCACCTCGACGGCCGTGACGACGTCGCTCTCGAGCGTGATCGTCACCTCGACGGTCTCGACCGACTCCGGGGTCGAATACGACCCCTCGGCCGTGTAGGTCCCGTCGGTGTAGGCGCTGCCGACGATCGACCCCGTGTCGGTGCCGGTTGCCGCCGAGGACGAGGGGGCGGTGGTCGCGGGCGTCGTCTCTTCGGCGTCAGCGGCGGGCGTCGTGGTGCCGGCGCATCCGGCGAGGGCGACCATGCCGAGGACGCCGACGAGGGCGCCTCCGGCTCGGACGGGGCGGGGTACGGCGGTGGTGCGGATCATGGGGGGTGCTCCTTCAGCAGTGCCTCGCGATCCTGCTGCTCTACCGAGCAGGATCGTCACTCAGGTGACACGAGACCATCAGCGTGACGGTTCACCTTATGCGCGCACTGTGGAAGGGTTTACGCCTCGCCGCCGAACATGCTCGTGACCGAACCGTCCTCGAAGACCTCGCGCACGGCGCGGGCGAGAAGGGGCGCGATCGGCAGCACGATGAGCGACGGGAAACGCTTCTCCTCCGGGATGGGAACCGTGTCGGTCACGACGACCTGGTCGATGGCGGGATGCTGCAGCCGCTCACGAGCCGGATCGCTGAAGATCGCGTGGGTCGCCGCGACGATGACCTTGCGCGCGCCGGCTTCTTTCAGGGCCTGCGCCGCCTTCGCGATCGTGCCGCCCGTGTCGATCATGTCGTCGACGAGGAGGCAGGTGCGGCCGTCGACCTCACCGACGATCTCGCGCACGGTGACCTGGTTGGCGACCTTCGGGTCGCGGCGCTTGTGGATGATCGCCAGCGGAGCGTTGAGGCTGTCCGACCAGGTGTCGGCGACGCGCACGCGGCCCATGTCGGGAGACACGACGGTCAGCGTCTCGCGGTCTTCGGGGCTCAGGTTCGCCTGGAAGTGCTCGAGCAGCACGGGCTTGGCGAAGAGGTGGTCGACCGGCCCGTCGAAGAAGCCCTGGATCTGCGCGGCGTGCAGGTCGACGCTCATCACGCGGTCGGCGCCGGCCGTCTTCAGCAGGTCGGCGACGAGGCGGGCGCTGATGGGCTCGCGGCCACGGCCCTTCTTGTCCTGCCGCGAGTACGGGAAGTAGGGGGCGACGACGGTGATGCGCTTCGCCGACGCGCGCTTGAGCGCATCGAGCATGATGAGCAGTTCCATCAGCCACTCGTTGACCGGGGGGCCGAACGACTGGATCACGAACACGTCGCAGCCGCGGATCGAGACCTCGAACCGGGTGTAGATCTCGCCCGACGCGAAGGTGCGGTGCTCGGTGGGCGCGAGCTCGGTGCCGAGCTGCTGCGCGACCTGGTGCGCGAGGTCGGGGTGCGAACGACCCGTCGCGACCACGAGCCGCTTCTTGGTCTTGGCGACCAAGCCCGGGGCGATGTCGTTCTCGCGGTCGAGGTCTACGGTCTTCTTCTTACGAGCCATCGCCGGCTTCCTGTGCAGACCGGGCGCGTGCCGCGGCGGCTGCCGCTCCGGTGCCCGATCGGTTCTTGTCGACCCACCCCTCGATGTTGCGCTGGGGGGCCACGCTGAGTGCCAGGGCGCCGGGAGGAACATCCTTGCGGACGACGGCTCCCGCGCCGGTCTTCGCGCCGTCTCCGATCCTAACGGGCGCGACGAAGACGTTGTGCGAGCCGGTGTGCACCTCGTCGCCGATCTCGGTGCGGTGCTTGGTCACGTCGTCGTAGTTCGCCGTGATCGCGCCGGCTCCGAGGTTCACCCGCTCGCCGATGGTGGTGTCGCCGATGTACGACAGGTGCGGCACCTTGCTGCCCTCACCGATCGTGGAGTTCTTCGTCTCCACGAACGTGCCGATCTTGCCCTTGGCGCCCAGCACCGTGTTCGGTCGGAGGTAGGCGAACGGACCCACGGTCGCCTTCGCTCCGATCACGGCGAGCGTGGCATCGGTGCGGGTGACCGTCGCGTCCTCCCCCACCTCGCAGTCGACGAGGCTCGTGTCGGGACCGATCAGAGCGCCCCGGCCCACGGTCGTGGAGCGCAGGATGTGGGTGTTCGGCAGCACGGTGACGTCGGGGGCGAGCGTGGCCGTGACGTCGATCCAGGTCGTTGCCGGGTCGAGGATCGTGACGCCCTCGAGCTGCCAGTGCCGCACCGTTCGCGCGTTGAGGATGCGCGCAGCCTCCGAGAGCTGCACGCGATCGTTCACCCCGAGCGCGGTCGAGGCGTCGGGAGCGTCGGCGGCAGCCACCGTGTGGCGGGAGTCGCGGAGGAGTCGAACGACGTCGGTCAGGTACTTCTCGCCCTGCGCGTTCGCCGTGCCCACCAGCTCGAGGTGAGTACGCAGTGACGGCGCCTGGAAGACGTAGACACCGACGTTGATCTCGGTGACGGATGCTTCGTCGGCCGTCGCATCCTTCTGCTCCACGATGCGCTCGACGCCGCCGCCGGCTCCGCGGATGATGCGGCCGTAACCGGTGGGATCGTCCAGTCGTGCGCTCAGTAGGGTCGCCGCCGCCCGCTGCGCGCGGTGGGTGTCGAGCAGGTCGGAGAGCGTCGACGACTCCAGCAGCGGCACGTCGGCGCTGAGGACGAGCACATCGCCGTCGAAGTCGCCGAGCTCGGCGAGGGCGACCTGCACCGCGCGCCCCGTTCCGGGGATCTCGTCCTGATCGACGATGACGACGCCGGGAGCGAGACCGAGCACGGTGTCGGCGACGAGGTCGCGCTCGTGGCGCACCACGACGATGACGCGCGTGGGGTTCAAGGCCCCGGCCGTGTCGAGCACGTGCCCGACGAGCGGACGACCGCCCACCGCGTGCAGCACCTTCGGCAGGGTGGAGCGCATGCGCGTTCCTTGGCCTGCGGCCAGGATCACGATGGCGAGTTCGCTCGTTTCGTTCATGCTCCGCCGCCAGGATTCGAACCTAGACCTAACAGCTCCAAAGGCTGTCGTGCTGCCATTACACCACGGCGGACCGCGCCCGCCTCGGGGCTGTCGGCGCCCGACAAGTCTGCCATGCGCGTGCCGTCGTCTCCGCCCCGCTTCCCCGTCGCGAAGGGCGGGTCGACCGCCGCATCCGTGACGGCGGAGCTTCGTCGTCGACGCTCGCCTGTCGCACTCGGCGGGTCGCACCCGCACACGGCGACAGGCGAAGACGCCCCCGTCGACGGGGCCGGGGCGCGGCTCGACATAATGGTGCGATGACCCAGCACAGCGACGAGGTGGACCGCATCGTCGACGCCTGGGTGCGCCAACGCCCCGATCTCGACTTCTCGCCCCTGGAAGTGCTCTCCCGCGTCGACCGGCTCTCCCGCCACCTCGACCGGGCGCGCAAGGAGGCGTTCCGCCGCAGCGACCTCGAGTCGTGGGAGTGGGACGTGCTGTCGGCACTCCGCCGGGCGGGCGAGCCGTTCCAGCTGAGCCCGAAGCAGCTGCTCCAGCAGACCCTCGTCTCCAGCGGCACCATGACGAACCGTATCGACCGCCTGGTCGGGCGGCGGCTCGTGCGGCGGGAGTCGGACCCCGGCGACGGACGCAGCATCCTGGTCACCCTCACCGCCGACGGACGAACGCGCGTCGACGCGGCGATCACGCGCCTCGTCGACGCCGAGGCGGTGCTGCTCGGTGCGCTCTCGCGCGGCGATCGAGACCGCCTGGCCGGGCTGCTGCGCAAGCTCAGCCTCGGGTTCGACTCCTGACGCCGCGACTCAGCCCAGCGCCTCGCTCAGCTCTAACCAGCGGACTTCCAGTTCGTCGCGTTCGGCTTCGAGAGCGGTGATCTTCGCCATCTCGGCCCCGAGCCCCTCGTAGTCGGACGGATCCCACTCGGCCAGCGCCGCGCGCGCCGTCGACACCTGGGCGTCGAGCTTCACGATGCGTCGCTCGATCGACGAGACCTCTTTCTGCGCCGCGCGCAGCTCGGCTCCGGCGAGAGACGAGGCCGACGGCTGGGCCGTGGCAGCACGACCGGATGCGTCGCCCTCGCCCGCCGCGCGGAGCTTCAGGTACTGATCGACACCCCCGGGCAGGTGCCGGAGCTTGCCGCCGAGGATCGCGTACTGCTGATCGGTGACGCGCTCGAGGAAGTACCGGTCGTGCGAGACCACCAGCAGGGTGCCCGGCCACGAGTCGAGGAGGTCCTCCATCGCCGCGAGCATGTCGGTGTCGAGGTCGTTCGTGGGCTCGTCGAGGATCAGCACGTTCGGCTGATCGAGCAGGATCAGCAGCAGCTGCAGGCGCCGCTTCTGTCCGCCCGAGAGATCCTTCACCGGGGTGGAGAGCTGCGCGCTGGAGAAACCGAGCTGCTCGAGCAGCTGTCCGGGTGAGAGTTCCTGCGCTTTCGAGCCGGTGCCGAACGTGTACGACGTGCGCAACCGGGAGATCACCACGCGCACGGGATCCTTGAGGTGCTGCTCAAGCTCGTCGAGGCGCTGCGTCAGCGTCGCGACATGCACGGTCTTGCCGCGCTTGACGCGGCCCTCGGTGGGCTGGATCGATCCGTCCACGAGGCCGAGGAGAGTCGACTTGCCGGCGCCGTTGACGCCCAGGATGCCGGTGCGCTCCCCCGGGGCGATCAGCCACGTGACGTCGTCGAAGACCTGGCGCGCCTGCCCTGAGCCCGTCGAGGGGTAGCTCACGGCCACGTCTATCAGGTCGACGACGTCTTTGCCCAGTCGTGACGTCGCCAGCGACTGCAGCGCGATGCGATCGCGGATCTCGGGCACATCCGCGATGAGTTCGTTCGCCGCGTCGATGCGGAACTTGGGCTTGGTCGATCGCGCGGGCGCGCCACGGCGCAGCCACGCGAGTTCTTTCTTGGCGAGGTTCTGACGACGCGCCTCGATCGTCGCCGACTGCCGATCGCGTTCCACACGCTGCAGGATGTAAGCCGCGTATCCACCCTCGAAGGCCTCGACGATGCGGTCGTGCACCTCCCACGTCACGGTGCTCACCTCGTCGAGGAACCACCGGTCGTGCGTCACGACCAGAAGGGCCCCCGAACTCGCCGCCCACCGGCGCTTCACGTGTGCGGCAAGCCAGGTGATCGCCTCGACGTCGAGGTGGTTCGTCGGCTCATCGAGGAAGAGGATGTCCCAGTCTCCCGAGAGCAGCCGCGCGAGCGCGACTCGGCGTCGCTGACCGCCCGAGAGCGTTCCGATGCGCGCCTCCCAGGGGACGTCGGACAGGAGGCCGGCGATCACGTCGCGCGTGCGCGCGTCGCCCGCCCACTCGTGCTCCGCGCGCCCATCGACGACAGCGTTCGAGACGGTGTCGTCATCGTCGAGCTCATCGGCCTGGTGCAACACGCCCACCGTGACGCCGCTGCGGACCGTGACGCGTCCGGAGTCGGGTTGACGCAGGCCCGCCAGCATGCCCAGGAGGCTGGACTTACCGTCGCCGTTGCGGCCGACGATGCCGATGCGATCGCCCTCCGACACCCCTACGGTCACGGAGTCGAAAACGACTTTGGTCGGGTACTCGAGATGCAGGGACTCGGCCCCGAGAAGATGCGCCATATTGCCTCCAGGCTACGGGGTCGCGGGTGTGCGTATGGTGTGCGCGGGTGGCGGCGTGCTAACGGTGCGGGCTGCGCGGTGTCACGGTCCGCGACACCGCTCCGCCCGTTCCACCCACCTTTTCCCGAATCAACATCTTGCGGCGGCATGGGAGTGAGGATCCCAGCGCGAACGTGTTGATCGGATGCTGCCCTGGTGACGCGACGAGGGCCGCCCGGCGGATGCCG
The DNA here is from genome assembly GCF_003095395.1 of Microbacterium sp. Gd 4-13. GTDB lineage: Bacteria > Actinomycetota > Actinomycetes > Actinomycetales > Microbacteriaceae > Microbacterium. The sequence continues at coordinate 249,583 of NZ_QEIJ01000001.1, read as the reverse complement.
GACGGCCCTCGGGGAACGGATGCTGGTCAGGCCAGGCCGTTCTCCTTCAGCCAGTCGGCCGCGATGTCGCTCGCCGAACGCTGGTCGACCGTGTTCTGCACGTTCAGCGTGACGAGGCCCTCGGGAGTCAGCGCCGCGCTGATCTTGTTGATGACGTCGGCTGCGTCTGCCGGGAAGTCGGCGCTCACGACGGGCACGATGTTCGAGGCGAGGAACAGGCCCTCGGGGTCTTCCAGCACGACGAGGTCGTCGGTCTCGATGCGCGGATCGGCCGTGTAGACGTTCGCGATGTTGACGGTGCCGGCGAGGAGGTCCTCGACGGTGGTGTCACCGGTCGGGGTGAACGAGACGTCGACGCCGTAGGTGTCCTTCAGGCCGGTCGGACCGTAGGGACGCTCCGCCAGCTCGGCGTTGCCACCGAGCGTCAGCGGGACCGACACGTTCGCCAGGTCCGCGATCGTGGTGAGGTCGTTCTCCTGGGCGAAAGCGGCCGTGACCGTGTAGGAGTCCTGGTCGGTCGCCGCCGACTGGTCGAGAACCTTCAGGCCCTCGGGCAGCGCGTCGGGAAGCGCCGCGTAGACCTCGTCGGACGTGCGCGCGGTCGTCGCGTCGTCGAAGTACTGCAGCAGGTTGCCGGAGTACTCGGGGAACAGGTTGACCGAGCCGTCTTCGAGCAGCGGGATATAGGCGTCGCGCTGTCCGATGCTGAACTGGGTCGTGACCTCGAAGCCGGCGGCCTCGAGAGCCTGGGCGTAGATCTCGGCGATGATCTCGTTCGAGGGGTAGGCCTGCGAGCCGACGACGATGGGACCGTCGGATCCGCCGTCGCCGGCCGACGCACCGGAATCAAGCGGGCTGCTGGACGAGCAGCCGGCCAGGGCGAGGAGCGCCGCCGCGCCGACGGCTGTGCCGACGAGGCCCTTTCGAGTTCGTGCTGTGAACATGTGATCTCTCTTTTCCTTGGTGGGGTTCGTGTTCCCGAGGGCGTCTAACGGGCGGCGTCGGCCGTCGTGACGCTCACCGGTCGTTCTTCGATTGCGGTGCGCGAGGTCTTCTTGCGGCCTTCCGAACCGGCAGCGACGGCACCGGCGCGAATGCCGCGCGGCACGACCAGGTGCTGGACGATCGCGAACAGCGCATCGAGCACCAGGGCGAGAACGGCGACGAGGATGGCACCGCCGATGATCACGTCGAGCTGGCGCAACTGCAGACCACTGATGATGTACTGCCCGAGTCCGCCCAGACCGATGTACGCGGCGATCGCCACGGTGGCGACCACCTGCAGCGTTCCGGCCCGCAGCCCGCCGACGAGCAGGGGTAGTCCGAGCGGCACCTCGATGCGCCACAGGATCTGCCACTCGGTCATTCCCATCGCCCGCCCGGCGTCGACGACCCGTCGATCGATCGCCTCGAGACCCGTGTAGGCACCCGCGAGGATCGACGGGATAGCCAGGATGACGAAGGTGATCACCGCGGCCTCGGGCTTGCGCAGCACGCCGAGGAGCAGCACGAGGAGGATCAGCAGACCGAACGAGGGGATGGCGCGCGCGGCGCCCGAGATGGCGACCGCCACCTCGCGACCGCGCCCGGTGTGGCCGATGGCCCAACCGACGGGCACCGCGATGAGGGCCGCGATGACGACCGAGACGAAGGTGTAGGCCAGCTGCTGGAAGAGGGCGAGCTGCAGCGGGAGGTCGCCGGACAGACGGTCGGGCGAGAAGATCCACGCGAAGGCGTCGATGAAGAGGTTCATGCTGTCGCCTCCGCACCGATCGGGGCGCGGCGCGCACGGCGAACCGACGTCGCCCGCGTCCACGGCATGAGCAGTCGACCGGCCACGACGAGCACGAAGTCGACGAGCAGCGCGAGCAGCACCACCACCACGACCCCGGCCAGCACCTCGGGGATGATCCGGCGCTGCAGACCGTTCGTGAACAGGTAGCCGAGGTTGATCACGCCGACGAGGATGCCCACCGTCGCGAGCGAGATGGTGCTCGCCGCGGCGACGCGCAGGCCCGCGAGGATGACCGGACCCGCGAGCGGGAAGTCGACCGCCCAGAAGCGGCGGAACGTGCCGTACCCGATGGCGGTCGATGCCTGGCGCACGCCGGGGTCGACGGAGTCGAGACCGTCTGCGACGGAGCGCACGAGGATCGCGACCGCATAGATCGCGAGGGCCACGATGAGGTTGGTCTCGCTGACGATGCTGTAGCCCAGGACGGACGGCAGCAGGATGAGCAGCGCGAGCGACGGGATCGTGTAGAGCAGACCCGTGATCGTGATGACACCGCTGCGCACGAGACGGTAACGCCACGCCACCCATCCGAGCGGCACCGAGACGACGAACCCGATCACCAGCGGGATGACGCTCTGACGCAGATGGTCGAGCGTCAGGCCGCCGATGAGACCGAGGTTGTCGAGAACCCAGCTCACCCGGTGGGTCCGTCCACGAGCGCACCTTGCGTGCGTCCTTCACCGTCGACGAGGAACGACCCGTTCGCCGTCGTCTCGATGTGCAGCGCCCGCTTGCCGCGCTCCGTTCCGACGAAGCTGGCGACGAAGTCGTTGGCCGGGTTCTGGATGATCTCCGTCGGCGTGCCGAGCTGGGCGACCTTGGCGCCCTTCTCGAGGATGACGACCTGATCGCCGAGCAGGAACGCCTCGTCGATGTCGTGGGTGACGAACACGATCGTCTTGCCGATGTCGCGCTGCAGTCGAAGCAGTTCTTCTTGCAGCTCGGCCCGCACGATCGGGTCGACGGCCCCGAACGGCTCGTCCATGAGGAGGATGTTGGGATCGGCGGCGAGTCCGCGCGCCACTCCGACGCGCTGCTGCTGACCGCCCGAGAGCTGACTCGGGTAACGGTCGGCCATGGAGGGCTCCAACCCGACCGTCTCCATCAGCTCGAGAGCCCGGGTGCGGGCGGCTTTGCGCGACTGTCCCTGCAGCACCGGCACCGTTGCGATGTTGTCGGCCACGGTGAAGTGCGGCAGCAGACCGGAGTTCTGCATGACGTAACCGATGCTGCGACGCAACTCCACCGGCGAGCGGTCGGCGATGTTCTCGCCGTCGATCGAGATGGTGCCGGCGGTGGGCTCGACCATGCGGTTGATCATGCGCAACAGAGTGGTCTTGCCGCATCCCGAAGATCCGACGAAGACGGTCGTCTTGCGCGACGGCAGAACGAGGTCGAAGTCGCCCACCGCGCGCGTGCCGTCGGGGAATTCCTTCGAGACGTTCGTGAACTCGATCATGTCGACCGCCTCAGTCCTGGACCGATACCTTCCGGTCGAACGCCACGAAGCCCGCGAAGTCGCCGCCGGCCTTCTCCACCGCGCCGGGCAGCAGGTCGGGATACGACCACGCCCCGTCGGTGAGCTCGGCGCCGTCGAGCGCGATGCTCCAGTACTGCGCCGCACCCTTCCAGGGGCACGTGTAGGGGGTGGGGGTCTTCGTCAGCGCACCCTCGCGGATGCTGGCGGGCGGGAAGTACCAGTTGCCTTCGATCGAGATCAGATCTTCGCGATCCGCCTCAGCGATCACGACACCGTCGAGCACAGCCTTCATGAGTCCTCCTCGGAGCTCCGCAGGGCACGGAAACCCGTGCGATCCCGCCACGGTACCCGAGGCTACCGACGCCCGGCTCGGTCTCGACCGAGATTGCCGCGTATGACGCCGACGTGTTATGTGATCGCGTCAGACGACGCGCGCGCCCGAGACGGGTCCGTGCACGTGGAGCGCGGAGAAGCCGGCAGCGCTGAGGGTGATCTGCAGATCGAGCGCGGATGCGTCGTCGGCGGCGAGGAACGCCAGGGTAGGGCCCGAACCCGACACGATGCCGGCCAACGCCCCGGCCTTCTCCCCCGTCTCGAGTGCTGCGCCGAGGTCGGGGCGCAGAAGCAGCGCCGGTGCCTGCAGGTCGTTGCGGAGCGCCGCGGCGAGCATGCCCGCGTCGCCCTGGCGCAGCGCGTGCAGCACGTCGGGGTCGACGCGCGGCTGCCTCGGTGCGGGACCGATGTCGACGAGGTGGCGCGCACGGTGCGCGTCCAGCTCGCCGTAGACGACGGGGGTCGACATCCCCTCGTCGCTGACCACCAGCACCCAGTCGAACCGTCCGCGCGCGAGCGCGGGGCTCAGCTCGTCGCCGCGGCCCGTCCCGATCGCGGTGCCCCCGAGGAGCGCGAACGGCACGTCCGCCCCGAGCCGCGCGCCCAGACGGGCAAGCTCCGCGGTGGAAAGCCCGGTGCCCCAGAGCGCATCGCACGCGACCAGGGCGGCCGCAGCATCCGCCGATCCGCCGCCCATACCGCCGGCGACCGGAACCGACTTGCGGATCTCGAGGTGCACGCCGCGATCGACCCCGGCGGCCCCGGCGAGCAGTCGCGCCGCCCGGACCGCGAGGTTGCGGTCGTCGACCGGTACGTCGCCGATCGCGACGGTCCCCGAGACGTGGGCCGTGATCTCGTCGGCATCGCTCGCCCAGAGATCTTCGTACAGCGAGACGGCCTGGTAGGCCGTGGCGACGTCGTGGTACCCGTCGTCCTGCACGTCGCCGACCTCGAGGAAGACGTTGATCTTTCCCGGCGCGCGCACGTGCACGCGCTCGGACGACGACGCGAGAGTCACTGCTTCGCCGAATCCGCCCACGGATCGGCGCCGACGATGTCAGAGATGGCGTCGATGCGCTCGAGCTCCTCGGAGTCGAACGCGGGGCCGTCGAGAGCGGCGATGTTGTCGTCGAGCTGCTCGACACGGGAAGCGCCGATGAGAGCGGAGGCGACCACCGGGTCGCGCAGCACCCACTGGATCGCCATCTGGGCGAGCGTCTGCCCGCGCTCCTTGGCGATGAGGTTCAGGGTGCGCAGCGCCGACACCGTGCGATGCGGCAGCGCCGCCTCCGGCAGCGACGACCGCTTCTGAGCACGGGTGGCCCGTCCGTCGCCGAGGTACTTGTCGGTCAGGAGCCCCTGCGCGAGCGGGGTGAACGCGATCGCGCCCATCTGCTCCTGACGCAGGACGCCGGTCAGGCCGTCCTCCACCCACCGGTTCACGATGGAGTACGACGGCTGGTGGATCACGAGGGGCGTGCCCATCGAGCGCGCGACGGCGACGGCCTCGGCCGTGAGCTCGGCACTGTAGGACGAGATGCCGACGTAGAGGGCCTTGCCGTCGCGGACGAGGGTGTCGAGCGCCCCGATGGTCTCCTCGATCGGCGTGACCGGGTCGACCCGGTGCGAGTAGAACACGTCGACGTAGTCGAGCCCCATCCGCTTCAGCGAGGCATCGGCGCTGGCGATCAGGTACTTGCGCGAGCCGTAGTTCCCGTAGGGCCCGGGCCACATGTCGTACCCCGCCTTGGACGAGATGATCAGCTCGTCGCGGTAGGGCGCGAGGTCTTCTCGCATCATGCGGCCGAAGTTCGTCTCGGCCGAGCCGTAGGGCGGTCCGTAGTTGTTGGCGAGGTCGAAGTGCGTGATGCCCCGGTCGAAGGCGTGACGAAGAAGCGCGCGCTGCTGATCGAACGGGATGTTGTCACCGAAGTTCCACCACAGCCCGAGCGAGATCGGCGGCAGGTACAGCCCGCTCGTTCCGACCTGGCGGTACTCGACTCCCGAGTACCGTTCGGCCCGGGCGGCGTACGGCCGGTGCAGGTCTCGAACTTCGGCGCCGAAACGGTCGGAATCACTCACTCTTCGACCCTAGCGCGCGACCCCGCCCCCGAAGGAAGCCGTTGTGAAATGCGGGCGCAACACGGTGTGTTTACCTTTAGTACACCTTCGCGCTCGCGAAGCGCGCCACATCCTGCCCTTCAAGGAGCCTCGTTGCCCCGAATCACACCGCTGCCGGCCGAGACCGATCCGCTTCGCCGCATCCTCTCGCGCGACGACGTCCGCCTCTCCGACGGCATCCTGCATCTCGTCGGAGACGACACCGCTCCGGCCGAAGCTCGCGACGCCGACCTCCTCTACATCGCCGCAGCGCTGGAGTCGGCGTCGATCGACATCCTGCTCGTGCGCGACACCAACCGCCGCCCGAAGATCGTCGTGGATCTGGCGGATGCTGCAGCCGCACTCTCCGCGCTGCGCCTGGCCGCAGCGGACGAACCGCTCTACCTCAAGACGTCGGGTGAAGACCCCACGCCCGTGCACACCGCGACGCTCGCGACCGACGCCGTCTCGGCGATGGCCGTCTTCCGCCCCCGCGCCTCCGTCGACGGCGCGTTCCGCTACGGTTCCGCCCTGGCGCCGCACCTCGAGTTCTGGCGATTCGGCGACACGCTGGTCGAAGCCCCGCGGCCCAACGCCCTCACCCGACGCGTGATGGCCGCCTCCGACCTGTCCTTCGTCGAGGTCGAACGCCACGGTCGTCGCTGGCGCACCGTGGAGGGCATGTTCGAGCCCCACGCGAACGAGTTCACCGAAGACGTCGACATGGTCTTCTCGTGGGTGGACGGCACCGACTCGGAGTTCCAGCGCCAGCGTGCCGCCCGCATGCAGGGGTACGTGGTCGGCGACGGCGACGACGCCCCCGCGCGGTACCGCCAGATCGACGAGCTCCGCTATGCGCTGCGCAGCGTGCACATGTACGCACCCTGGGTGCGGCGCATCTTCATCGCGACCGACTCCCCGCGGCCGGCGTGGCTCGACGACCACCCGAACGTGACGATCGTGCGGAGCGAGGAGTTCTTCGCCGACCCGTCGACGCTCCCCACCCACAACTCGCATGCGGTCGAGGCGCAGCTGCACCGCATCGAGGGGCTCGCAGAGCACTTCCTCTACAGCAACGACGACATGTTCTTCGGTCGCCCCGTCTCGCCGGAGCTGTTCTTCAGCGGATCGGGCGTCAGCCGGTTCGTCGAGAGCGGCATCCGCATCGGCAGTGGGGCGTCAGCCCCGGAGCGCTCTGGCCACGACAACGCGCTGCGGGTGAACCGTGCGCTGCTGCGCGAACGTTTCGGGCGCGTGATCACCCACGACCTCGAGCACAGCGCCGTCCCGATGCGCCGATCCATCGCCGCAGAACTCGAGCGCACCTTCGCCGACGACTACGCCCGCACCGCGGGCAGCCGATTCCGTTCGGCCACCGATGTCTCGGTGACGAACAGCCTGTACCACTACTACTCGCTGTTCACCGGGCGAGCGGTCGTGACGACCGAGCCACGGGTGCGCTACATACAGACCACGAAGCTCGATTCGCTCCGCAGGATGGAGCGCCTGATCGAGCGGCGCGACACCGACATGTTCTGCCTCAACGACGGCAGCGAACCCGAGATCCCCGAAGAGATGCGGGTCAAGGCGCTGCGCTCGTGCCTCGAGCGTTATTTCCCGGTGCGCGCGCCGTGGGAGCGCGCCGATGTCGCCTCCGCCGAACTCAGCGGATCGACGTCATCGGAGCCGTCGGCGGCGTCGATGGTGTGAGCGCGCGAGCCGCGGGCGTCTCGATGCCCGCGGCACGCAGTCTCGCGAGCGACTCCGCAGCATCCACGAACTGCAGCGGTGCCGCGGTGTCGAGCGGAACGACCGAGTGCACCACGGTGTCGTCGTAGACGTGGATGAGGTTGAACCCCTGTGCGCCGTCGTGGGGGCGCGTTCCGCCGACCGGCACGGTGAGGTCCTGCGTGTAGCAGGTGGCCGAAGCGACCGACACCGGGATGCCCGCGAACGTCGCGAACGTGGAGTAGTGCAGGTGGCCGCCGATGATGGCACGCACGTCGCTGCCGCGCAGCACGTCGCCCAGGCGACGCTGATCGCGCAGTTCGACGGATGCTGCGAGCTCGAGCACGCTCGGAACGGGCGGGTGGTGCAGGGCCAGGATCGTGCCGAGGGGCGCCGGCGTCGAGAGCTCGCCGGCGAGCCAGCGCAGCTGTGCGTCGGTCACCTCGCCGTGGTGATGCCCCGGAACGGTGGTGTCGAGCGTGATGACGCGCAGGCCGTCGAGCTCGTCGACCCGGTCGACGGGCGCGTCGCCGGCCGCATCGCCCGGAAGGAGCCGCGCGCGGAAGGCGGCGCGATCGTCGTGGTTGCCCATGACCCAGATCACACGCGCGTCGAGCGACGCGGCGAGCGGCTCGACCAGGGCGGCGATCCGGTCGTAGGCGTCGTCCTCGCCGTGGTCGGCGAGATCGCCGGTGAAGATCAGCGCGTCGGGCTGCACGCCCGAGGCCGAGATCGCGGCGAGCGCACGGGCGAGATAGGCCTCGGAATCGACGCTGTCGTACAGCGGGGCGCCGTGCGCGCGCAGGTGAGTGTCACTCAGGTGGAGCAGTACCCGCTCGGGTTTGGGGTACTCCGCATACCGCATGTGTCTCCTCGTGCCGTGGAGCCGGAAGTCCGGCTGCCGGGCGATCATCGTGGCAGAACGAGGGAAATGTTACAGACATGTTTCGTGAACGTCGGGTGGACACGTCATGAAACGCTGATGCGGGCGATGCGGAGGTAGTCCTCGACGCCGAGCTCCTCGCCGCGAGCCGTCGGCGCGACGCCGGCGCTCTCGAGCAGGGCGGATGCTTCGGCGGCCGTCGTGCCGACGACGCCCGCGAGGGCCTGCCGCAGCATCTTGCGTCGCTGCTGGAACGCCGCATCCACGATCGCGAAGGTGCGGCGGCGTTCCTCCTCCGTGCCACGCGTCTCGGAGTCGAGGGTGAAGGCGACGAGCACGGAGTCGACGTTGGGCACCGGCCAGAACACCTGTCGAGACACGTTTCCGGCGAGCCGCCAGGATCCGTACCAGGCCGCCTTGACGCTGGGCGCGCCGTAGATCTTCGAGCCGGGGCCCGCGGCCATGCGCTCCCCCACCTCGGCCTGCACCATCACGACACCGCGCTGCAGCGCCGGGAAGGTCTCGAGGAAATGCAGCAGCACGGGCACCGAGACGTTGTAGGGCAGGTTCGCCACGAGCACCTCGGGGTCGCCCGGAAGCTCCGTCACTCTCAACGCGTCGGCGTCGACGACGGTCAACGCGCCGGCGGGGACGCCGTGTGCAGCGGCCGTTTCGGCGAGGCGAGCGGCGAGGCGGTGGTCGATCTCGACCGCCGTCACCGTCGCGCCGGTTTCGAGGATGGCGAGGGTGAGCGAACCGAGACCCGGGCCGATCTCGACGACGCGGTCGCTCGCGGTCACGCCCGCGACCTGCACGATGCGTCTGACGCTGTTCGCATCGACGACGAAGTTCTGCCCGAGCTTCTTGGTCGGGGTGACGTCGAGCTCCGCCGCCAGTCGGCGGATCTCGGTCGCCCCGAGCAGGGTTACAGGCATCCTTTTACCCTACGACCTCGCGCGCAAGCCTTCGTCTTGTCTCCCGGCGAGGAGTACGGTGACGGCCATGACATCAACCGGCACCATTCCCGCGAACGCGTTCTCGATGAAGAGCCCGTTCGGTCGACGCGCAGCCGCCCTCTCGATCGCTGCCGCCGTCGGCGGGTTCCTTTTCGGGTTCGACTCCTCGGTGATCAACGGCGCCGTCGACTCGATCCAAGAGAACTTCGCCCTGGGCGAGTTCCTCAAGGGGTTCGTGGTCGCCATCGCGCTGCTCGGTTGCGCGCTCGGCGCCATCATCGCCGGCAACCTCTCCGACCGCTGGGGCCGGCTGCGCGTGATGAAGCTCGGCGCGATCATGTTCCTCGTCTCCTCTGTCGGATCGGCGCTCACCTTCAGCGTGCCCGACCTGATCCTCTGGCGCGTGATCGGCGGCATCGGCATCGGCATCGCCTCGGTGGTCGCTCCCGCGTACATCGCCGAGATCGCGCCGCGGCAGATCCGCGGCGCGCTGGCCTCGCTCCAGCAGCTCGCGATCACGCTCGGCATCTTCGCCGCGCTGCTGAGCGATGCGGTGCTCGCCACCTCCGCGGGTGGGGCCTCGGAGCAGCTGTGGTGGGGCCTGGAGGCCTGGCGGTGGATGTTCCTCATCGGCGTCGTTCCCGCGGCCGTGTACGGCGCGCTGGCGTTCGTCATGCCCGAGTCGCCGCGCTACCTGCTGTCGAAGGACCGCGCCGACGAGGCCCGCGCGATCTTCGCGCGCCTCGTGCCGCCCGCCGACCTCGACAAGTCGGTGAACGAGATCGCGCAGGCCATCGAGACCGACCGCAAGAACGCGAACGCGTCGCTGCGCGGACCGGTGCTGGGGCTGCAGGGCATCGTGTGGACCGGCATCATCCTCTCGGTCTTCCAGCAGTTCGTCGGCATCAACGTGATCTTCTACTACTCGACCACTCTCTGGCAGGCGGTCGGCTTCGGCGAGAGCAACTCGCTGCTCATCAGCGTGATCACCTCGGTGACGAACGTCGTGGTGACCCTGATCGCGATCTGGCTGGTCGACCGCGTCGGACGCAAGCCCATCCTCCTCACCGGATCCACGCTCATGGCGCTGTCGCTCGGCACGATGGCGCTGGCCTTCGCCTTCGCCGAGACCGTCGACGGCGAAGTGAGCCTCCCCGGGGCGTGGGGCCCGATCGCGCTGGTCGCCGCGAACCTGTTCGTCGTCGGATTCGGCGCATCGTGGGGTCCGCTGGTGTGGGTGCTGCTCGGCGAGATCTTCCCGAGCCGCATCCGCGGCAAGGCGCTCGGCGTCGCCGCCGCCGCGCAGTGGGTCGCCAACTTCCTCATCACCGTGACGTTCCCCGTCATGTCGGAATGGTCCCTCCCGCTGACCTACGGCATGTACGCGCTGTTCGCCGCCCTGTCGTTCGTGTACGTCGCGATCAAGATCCCCGAGACGAAGGGCATGGCGCTGGAGCAGTCCGAGACGCTGTTCACCGAGAAGAACGCCAAGAGGAAGGCCGCTTCCGACGCGAAGGGCTGAACCCCCCGCGACCTGCGGCAGGATGGACACCGTGCCGAGGCTCCGTCCCTGAAGAAGGGCCCGCCCGGGCCCGCACAGGCAGGATGGACGCATGACCAGGTTCGTCGTGGTTCCCCAGTGGCAGGGTTCGTCGTCGTCGCGCGCGATGCAGCTCGTCGACGGGGCGGACGCCATCGCCGGAGATCTGCCGCGCAGCGCCACGACGCGGCTCGACATCCCCCTCGAAGCCGGTGACGCGCTCGGCTCGGGCGTGCACCGGCTGAGCGCTCTGCATCGCGTTCGAGCCCAGGTCGAAGAGGCGGTGAGAGAGGCCACCGAGACCGTCGTCGTCGTCGGCGGCGACTGCGGTGTCACTCTCGGCGCGGTCTCGGCCGTCGCCGGCGACGATCTCGCCGTCGTCTGGCTCGACGCGCACGCCGACGCCCACAACCCCGAGACGTCGGCGTCGGGGGCCTTCCACGGCATGGTCCTGCGCAGCATCCTGGGCGACGGTCCCGACGGCATGACCATCGAGGCCGGGCTCGTCACGCCGTCGCGCGTCGTGCTGGCCGGCACCCGCTCCCTCGACCTCGAAGAGGAGCTCTACGTCGCCGGGTCGGAGATCCGGATGCTGACGCCCACCGACCTGTCCAACCACGACGCTCTCGCCGACGCGGTCGAGGCGACCGGCGCCGCGCGTGTCTACGTGCACGTCGACCTCGACGTGCTGGATCCCGCGGAGATCACCGGAATCGGCCTCGCGGAGCCCTTCGGGGTGGCGACCGCTGACCTCGTCGGTTCGATCCGGGCGTTGCGGGCCCGGATGCCGCTCGCCGGCGCATCCCTGACCGAGTTCTCGCCCTCCTCGCCGGACGCCGCCGTCGACGACCTCGGCACGATCCTCCGCATCGTCGGGGCGCTCGCGTGAGCCCGGTCGCCACGCCGCCCGACGGGTGGGAGCAACGCGCCGAGCGCGCCGTCGAGCGCGGTCGCCGACTCGATCGGTGGATTCCGTCGTTCCTCCTCGACTCCCCTCTGAGCCGGCTGGGCTATCTCTACGGCACGGCCACGGGGTGGATCTGGGGCACGATCTGGAGCACCGGGCGCGTCGAGCGCCACGGCGATCTCTGGGTCTTCCGCGGGATGCCCGCCTGGACCTACGGGCGCGGCGGCGTCTGCGTGGGCGGATGCTTCCTCACCGGATCCGCGCGAGTGACCCCCGCAATACTGCGCCATGAGGCCGTGCATCAGCGGCAGTGGCGGCACTACGGCATGCTCATGCCGTTCCTGTACGCCTTCGCCGGGCGCGATCCGTTGCGCAACCGCTTCGAGATCGAGGCCGGCCTGGTCGACGGCAACTACGTCCCTCGCGACGCGTGATGCGGGGCGCCTCCCGGCGAAACACACGCATCGGCTGAGACCCACCGCCTGGCGGTGTGTCTCGCCCGAAAAGTGCGTATCAGCGGGGGTTGCGACCGGGCGTCAGCGGGCGGTCGCGAGTCCGAAGCGCTCGGGGGTGTGGATCGTGGAGGCATCGACGGCGTATGCCGAGGTCAGCTCGTCGACGATGTCGGCCGTGCCCAGGTATCCGCCGAGCAGGAAGACCCGCGTGTGGGCTGCGGACTCGGCGTCGCAGAGCATCTCGCCGGCCCACCCCGTCACGGCGCGGGTCAGTGCCTCACCGGGGGTGCACGAACGGGCGGTGCCGGGCGCGCCGGCGCGACGCGAACGGTCGAGCCAGGTGACCGTCATGCGGGCGGGGGCACGGAGGGGGCCGATCCACGACGCGTCGGGCACCTCGATGAACACGCGACCCGTCGAACAGATCGGGAGCGTCACGAGCAGCGTCTCGAGCTCGACCAGCGACGACTCGTCGGCCGTGATGAGGTGCTGCACGCGCGTGTGACGCGACGACCGGCAGACGGTCTCGTTGTGCTCGTTCTGGGTACCCATGACCCTCTCACTATACGCGAGGGAAGGGTTGCCTCACCTTATGTCGGGCGAACGATCAGGATGCGGCGCAGCTCGGCGATCTCGTCGTCGCCGAGTCCCTGGGCACGCAGGTAGTCGCTCGGTGATCCGTACTCGCGCTCGAGCCGGGCCAGCAGGTCTCGCATCACGGGCGCCGGCGACCGGGTCGCGAGCTCCTCGAGATGGAGCGCCTCGGGATGCATCGCCCGCAGCCGGGCGATGACCTGCGTGTTGCGTGACGCGGGCAGCAGGGTCTCGGTGCGGGCGTAGTCGTCGACCACCGCGTCGAGGTCGACACCCGCTGCGGCGAGGGTGAGGGCGACGGTCACCCCGGTGCGATCCTTGCCGACCGTGCAGTGGACGAGCACGGGTTGGTCGACGAGGACGCTGCGCACCACCTCGACCACACGGTCGGCCGAGTCCTCGATGAGGCTGTCGTACAACTCGCCCAGGCTCGGGTCGTTGCGGAAGAAGGACGCGACCGAGCCGAGGAACAGGGGCACGCGCTGGGTCGTGAGGTCGAGTCCGTCGACCCGACTCGGCGAGCGCGTCACCTCCTCGTCGTCGCGGAGATCCAGGATGCGGCGCAGTCCGAGTCCGCGGAGGGATTCGGCCCCCGCGGCGTCGACGTCGGCGAGATTTCCCGACCGGTAGAGCACACCACTGCGGGTGAGGCCGCCCTCGGCCGGCAGACCCCCGACATCGCGGAAGTTCATCACGCCCGAGACGAGCGTCGGCGGCGCCTCGCTCATGCCTGCGCCTCGCGGGCCGGCACGGCGTAACGACCGGCGATCGCGACGCGGTTGAAGGCATTGATCGCCACGAGGATCCAGCTCAGCCCGACGTACTCCTTCTCGCTCAGGATGCTGCCGACGTGGTCGTAGACCTCGTCGGGGATGCCGTCCTCCGAGATGAAGGTGAACGCCTCGGCCAGCTCGAGGGCGGCACGCTCGCGGTCGGTGAAGACGCCGGAATCGCGCCACACCGCGACCTGCGCGATCTCGTCGGCCGTGACGCCCGCCGCGACGGCGCGGTCCACATGCACCCGTACGCAGAAAGAGCACCCGTTCAGCTGCGACGCGTGGATCTGCACCAACTCGCGCAGTCGCGGCTCGATACCCGAATCCGACGCCACCGCGCCGACGGTCTTCGCGAACGCCTCGAGAGCGCGATACGCGTCGGGGGCCGATCGCGACAGGTGGACACGCGCTTCATCCGTCATGCGACCAGCCTAGGCGCGCGCCGCGCGCGTGTCCGGGCAGAATAGCCGCGTGACCGACTTCGACGAGTTCTCGTTCCTGCCCGACCAGGCCGCCGAGGCCGGGTTGACCGTTCCGATCCCCCGGGGCGAGCGTCTCACCCTGACCCTCCCGGACGGACGGACCCTCAGCGCGGTGCGCTACGGCGGCTCGGCCCCCGAAGTCACCCTCCTCCACGGCGCGGGACTGAACGCGCACACGTGGGACACGACGATCCTGGCGCTCGGCCGCCCCGCGCTGGCGATCGACCTGGCGGGGCACGGCGATTCGTCGTGGCGCGACGACGCGGCCTACACCCCGCGAAACCTCGCGCCCGACGTCGTCGCGGCGCTGTCGGAATGGACCGACCGCCCGCAGGTGCTGGTGGGTCAATCGCTCGGGGGCCTCACGGCGGCCCCGGTCGCCGCATCCGCCCCCGACGCCGTCTCCCGTCTCCTCATCGTCGACATCACCCCGGGCGTCGATCCCGACGCCGGCCCCACGCAGGTGCGCACCTTCTTCGCGGGGCCCACCGACTGGGCGTCGCGCGACGAGCTCGTCGACCGAGCACTCGCGTTCGGTCTCGGCGGCGGCTCCCGCGAGAAGGCGGCGCGCGGGGTGTTCCTCAATTCCCGGGTTCGCGCCGACGGGCGGGTCGAGTGGAAGCACCACTTCGCGCATCTCGCCGCAGCCGCCGCGAACGACGCCGGAGGCACTCCGTCGCGCGACGACGCTGTCACGGCGCTGCTGTCGGGCGCGGGCTGGGACGACCTCGCGGCCGTCCGTGCCCCGATCACGCTGATCCGCGGCGAGCGCGGGTACGTCACCGAGGCGGATGCCGCGGAGTTCGCCCGTCGCGTGCCCGCGGCGCGCACCCTCACCTTCGCCTCGGGGCACAACGTGCAGGAGGACGCACCGGTCGAGCTGGCGCGGGCGATCGCCGACCTCCTCTGAGTCCGCACACGCACCGACCTGTGACGTTCCGCGTCACCGTCGCCTCACGCACCCGCGCGGAACCATAGGCTGGTAGGCACACCGAGATTGCCTGCCCGCGGCGTCCGACAGCATCGATGACGCCGCCTCCTGGGGAAAGGACCCGCCCGCACATGCCCCGCCGCGCCACCCTCGCCACTGCCGCCCTCTTCGTCACGGGGGCCTTGATCCTCGCGGGGTGCTCCAGTTCACCGTCCCCGGCACCGACATCCGTCGGCGCCCCCGACCCCGACGCGACCCTCACGATCGCCGCGACGCTCGAGCCGTCGAACCTCGACATCCGTCACACGTCGGGGGCAGCCCTCGACCAGGCGCTCATCGACAACGTCTACGAGGGGATCGTCTCCCGCGATCAGGACAACAATGTCGTCCCGAAGCTCGCGAGCGCCTACGAGGTCTCCGACGACGGGCTGACCTACACGTTCACCCTGCAGGAGGGCGTCACCTTCCACGACGGAAGCGCCCTCACCGCCGACGACGTCGTCACCTCGCTCACCACGGCGAAGGACGACCCGACCGTCCAGGGCAACTCCGACCTCGCGGGCGTGACCTCGATCACCTCCCCCGACGCCGCGACCGTCGTCGTGACGCTGGCCGAGCCCAACAGCGACTTCCTCTTCTCGCTCACCGGGCGCGCCGGTCTCGTCGTCCGCGCAGGTGACACCACCGACCTGCAGACCAAGGCGAACGGCACCGGCCCCTTCACGGTGTCGCAGTGGGCGCAGGGCCAGAGCCTGACCCTCGACCGGGCGGACGCCTACTGGGGTGAGCAGGCCGGCGTCGCCGAGGTCGTCATCGACTACATCCCCGACCGCACGGCGGCCGCCAACGCCGCCCTCGCGGACGAGGTCGACGTCACGCTCGAGCTCGACCCCGAGTTCCGCGCGCAGATCGAGGACAGCGGCCTGTTCACCATCGAGACCGGACAGACCACCGACAAGGGCACACTGGCCTTCAACAACGCCGCTCCCCCGCTGAACGATCCGAAGGTGCGCGAGGCGCTGCGCCTGGCGATCGATCACGATGGGCTCGTCGAGGCCATCGGCGGCGTCGGCTCGACGCTCTACGGTCCGATTCCCGAGCTCGACCCGGGGTACGAAGACCTCTCGGATCTCGTGCCGTTCGATCCGGATCGCGCGAAGGAGCTGCTGACGGAAGCCGGCCAGGAGGATCTCGAGCTCACGCTCACGATCCCGAACATCTACGACGCGACCATTCCGACCTACCTCGTGTCGGCGTTCAACGACATCGGTGTGACGCTCACGGTCGAATCGGTCGAGTTCTCCGTCTGGCTCCAGGACGTCTACACGAACAAGGACTACGAGCTCAGCTTCGTCCGCCACGTCGAGGCCCGCGACTTCTCGAACTGGGTCGACCCCGACTACTACTTCGGATACGACAACCCCGAGGTCCAGTCCCTCTACGCCGAGGCCGTCGCCTCGGTGGACGAGGACGAGGCGAACACCCTTCTCGCCCAGGCCGCGCGGATCGTGTCGGAAGACAACGCGGCCGACTGGCTCTTCGCGGCGGCTCCGCTGGCCGCGGTGAGCACGCAGGTCGGCGATTTTCCGAAGAACTCGTTGAACGTGCGGCTTCCGCTGGCCGGCGTGACGGTCTCGTCCGAGTGATGCGCTCGAAGAACTGACGGTGTCCTCGCGGTGATGCGCTACGCGGTGACGAGGATGGTCCTGCTCCTGGCAGGCCTCCTCGTCGCCAGCGTGCTCATCTTCCTGACGCTGCGTGTGCTCCCCGGCGACGTCGCGGCGGTGATCGGGGGCACCACCTCGTCGCCCGAACAGGTCGCGGCCATCCGCGAGGGCCTGGGACTCGACCGGGCGCTGGTGGTGCAGTACACCGACTGGATCGGCGGACTCCTGCGCGGCGACCTCGGCACGTCGCTGCTGACCGGCGCTCCGGTCGCCGACGAGCTCGCCTCCAAGGCGCAGGTCACCGTGCCCCTGGGCGTGATGTCGCTGCTGATCGCCCTGGCCTTCAGCGTCCCCCTCGGCGTCGCCTCCGCCCTGCGCCGCGGCCGCGCCGACGGCACCGCGCTGAGCGTGGCGGCCCAGTCGCTCGCGGCCGTGCCGGTGGTCTGGGCGGGTCTGATGCTCGTCGTCGTCTTCGCGGTCTGGCTCGGCTGGCTGCCCGCGCAGGGCTTTCCCCGCAACGGCTGGGACGACCCCGCCGCGGCCATCCGTTCGCTGATCCTCCCGGCACTCACGATCGGGGTGGTGGAGGGGGCGATGCTCATGCGCTTCGTCCGCAGCGCCACGCTGCAGGCGATCGGTCAGGACTACGTCCGCACGGCGGCGGCGAAGGGACTCACCCGCACGCGGGCGCTGATCCGCCACGGGCTCCCCAACGTCGCGCTGTCGATCATCACCGTCCTCGGTCTGCAGATCGCCGGGATCGTGGTCGGCGCCGTCATCATCGAGCAGCTGTTCTCGCTTCCGGGCGTCGGACGGATGCTGGTCACCGACGTCGGGCAGCGAGACCTCCCCAAGGTGCAGAGCGAGCTGCTCGCTCTGACGGGCTTCGTGCTCGTCATCGGGTTCGTCGTCGATCTCGTGCAGCGACTCATCGACCCCCGGCAGCGGGAGGCAGCATGAGCACCGCGAGACCCGCCGCGCGTCTGGCGTGGCTCCGACGCCTCTGGGCGCTCGGCACCGGGCGTTTCGGTCTCATCGTCGTGGCGGTCGTCGTCGCGACGGCGATCGTCGCGGCCTTCTGGACCCCCTTCCCGCCGCAGCAGGTCGACATCGGCGCCCGCTGGTCGTCGCCCGGCTGGCCGCACCTGCTCGGCACCGACGACACCGGGCGCGACATCCTGAGCCTGCTGATGGCGGGGGCGCGCACCACGCTGATGGTCTCCCTCGGGGCGGGCGTGGTCGCAACCCTGCTGGGTATCGCTCTGGCCGCGCTCGGCGCTCTGACGGCCCGGTGGGTGCGCGAGACGGTGGCGGTGCTGATCGACATCCTCGTCGCCTTCCCCGTGCTGATCATCGCGATGATGATCACCGCCGTCTGGGGCGGATCCCTCGGCGTGGTGATCTGGGCGGTCGGCATCGGCTTCGGGGTGAACATCGCCCGCGTCACGCGCGCGGAGCTGCGTCGCGTTCTGCACAGCGAGTTCGTGCTGGCCGGTCGAGCCAGCGGCCTCTCCCCCGCGCAGAACCTCTGGCGCCACCTGCTGCCGAACGTCGCGCCCGTCTTCATCGTGCAGCTGTCGTGGGCGATGGCCGTCGCCGTCCTGGCCGAAGCCGGGCTGTCGTACCTCGGGTTCGGCGCACCACTCACCGAGCCGTCGTGGGGGGTGCTCCTCGAGCAGCTGCAGCGGTACGTGTCGGTCTACCCGTTGACCGTGGTCTGGCCCGGGCTCGCGATCACCCTGACCGTGCTCGGCCTCAACCTCCTCGGCGACGGGCTGCGCGAGGCCACCGATCCCACGCTGTCGCGGCGCACCGCCGCGTCCCGCCTGCACGTCCCGGAGGTGGTCTCGTGACGCTCGAAGTGCGCGATCTGACGGTCGAGATCGGGGGGCGCCGGGCCGTCGACGCCGTCTCTTTCGACGTTCCCGACGGCGGCCGTCTCGGACTGATCGGCGAGTCGGGGTCGGGCAAGTCGCTCACCGCGCTCGCGATCCTCGGGCTCTTGCCCGACGGGGCGACGGCGGCAGGAAGCATCCGCTGGGATGGCCGCGAGATCCTCGGCCTCCCCGACCGTGACCTCGCGCAGCTGCGCGGCGACGAGATCGGCGTCGTGTTCCAGGAACCGCAGACCGCCCTCAATCCGATCCGCACCGTGGGACGGCAGATCGGCGAGTCGCTGCGCATCCACGAAGGGCTCTCCCGCGCCGAGGCCCGGCGGCGGGCGATCACCGAGGCGGAGAGGGTGGCCCTCCCCGATCCCGCGACGATCGTGACCCGCTACCCCCACCAGATCTCGGGCGGCCAGCGCCAGCGGGTCGCGATCGCCATGGCCCTCGCCTGCCGACCACGGTTGCTCATCGCCGACGAACCCACCACGGCTCTGGACGTGACCATCCAGGCCGGCATCCTCTCCCTTCTCGCAGACCTCGTCCGCGATGCGGGCATGTCGCTCGTGTTCATCACGCACGACCTGGCGGTGCTCGCGCAGGTCGCGACGACGGCGGTCGTGCTCGAGCACGGGCGCGTCGTCGAAGCAGGTGAGGTGTCGCAGCTGCTCGATGCGCCGGCGTCACCCGTCACGCGCGGACTCGTGCGCGACGCGCGCGCCACGCTCTGGCGCCCGGAGGGTCGGTCATGAGCGAGATCCTGCTGCGCGCTCGCGGGCTCACGCGCCGTTACACGGCGCCGCGCCGCGCCCTGTTCACGCCGCGGGTCGTCACGACGGCCCTCGATGCGGTCGACCTCGACGTGACCGCGGGCTCGGCGGTCGGCGTGATCGGCGAATCGGGGTCGGGAAAGTCCACCCTCGTGCGGTTGCTCCTGGCCCTCGACACCCCCACCGACGGAACGGTCGAACTCGACGGCCGCCCGGTGGACGCCCGTCAGAGCGCGCGGTCGCTCCACTGGATGCGCCGACAGACGGGCATCGTCTTCCAAGACCCCTACGCCTCGCTCGATCCGCGCATGAGCATCGGCCGGATCGTCGGCGAGCCGCTGTGGGCGCTCGACATCGCCGGTGACAGACGCGCTCGTGTTCGCGAGGTGCTCGAGCAAGTCGGCCTCGAAGCGGGGATGGCCGACCGCTTCCCCCACGAGTTCTCGGGCGGTCAACGTCAGCGCATCGCCATCGCCCGGGCCATCGTCCACCGACCGGCCGTCCTCGTCGGCGACGAACCGCTGTCGGCGCTCGATGTCACCGTACGCGCTCAGATCCTGCGGCTCCTCGCCGAACTGCGCGCCACCGCGGGGCTCACACTCCTCCTGGTCTCCCACGACCTCGGCGTCGTGCAGAACCTGTGCGACGACGTCGTCGTGATGAAGGACGCACGCATCGTCGAGCGTGGACGCACCGCGTCGGTGCTGCAGCATCCGACCACCACGTACACGCGGTCGCTGCTCGACGCCATCCCGACACTCCCCCAGCCGTAGTCCTCACGACACGGAGGTGTCGGAACCGGCGGTTAGTGTTCGGGCATGTCCCCCGCGATCATCCCCCCGTTCCTGCTCGATCGGCTCGCCGAGACCGACCATCCCCGCTTCGCCCGCGCCGCGGCCGCCGCGCGTGCGACCCTCGCGGTCGGTCGTCCCGACCGGCCCGTCCGGGCGCGCCTGCGACTGTCGATCGACGAATCCGGAACCCTGGTCGCCGAGACCGCGCCGGGTCCCGATCGCATCGTGTTCGACGCCGGCAACACCGAGCGGCTGCCGGGGGCGATCGTGCGGTCCGAAGACGATGCGGCCACCGGCGACGCCGCGGCCGACGAAGCCTTCGACGGCCTCGGCGCCACCTTCGACTTCTTCTGGGATGCGTTCTCGAGAGACGGGATCGACGCCGCGGGCGGCGCGCTGCTGGCAACGGTGCACTTCGGCGAAGACTACGACAACGCGTTCTGGAACGGCGAGCGCATGGTCTTCGGCGACGGCGACGGCGAGGTGTTCATCGGCTTCACGCGGTCGCTCAGCGTCATCGCGCACGAGCTCGCGCACGGGGTGACCGAGGCGGAGGGCGGCCTCGAATACCAGGGACAGTCGGGGGCGATCAACGAATCGCTGTCCGACGTGTTCGGCGTGCTCGCCGAACAGCACCATCTCGGGCAGACGGCCGACAGCGCGACCTGGCTCGTCGGCGAGGGCATCTTCAGCGACGAGGTTCAGGGTCACGCCCTGCGTTCCTTGAAAGCGCCCGGCACGGCGTACGACGACGACGTGCTCGGGAAGGATCCGCAGCCCGGCCACATGCGCGACTACGTCGAGACGACCGACGACAACGGCGGGGTGCACATCAACTCGGGCATCCCGAACAAGGCCTTCTACCTCGCGGCGACCGCTCTCGGCGGCCGCGCATGGGAGCGCGCGGGACGGGTGTGGTACCGCACTCTCACGGGCGGCGCCCTCTCGCCCACCGCCGACTTCGTCGAGTTCGCAGCGGCGACCATCGCTGCGGCGACGGCGGAGTACGGTGAGGAGTCGGAGGAGGTCGCCGCCGTCCGCGCCGGGTGGGCCGGAGTCGGCGTCATCGAGGATGCAGCGAGCCACTGAGCCGACGAGGGTGGTCGTCACCGTCGTCCGATCCGGCGGGATCGCCGGGATGCGGCGCGAGTGGCGGGCAGAACCGGCACCCGACGCGGTGGCTCGGTGGACCGCGCTGATCGACGGGTGCCCGTGGGACGACCCGCCCGCCGTGAAGCACGGAGCTGATCGATACCAGTGGAGCATCCGCGCACGCAGAGACGACGCCCCCGTGCGCGAAGTCCGACTCGGAGACGACAGCCTGGCCGGGCCGTGGCGCACGCTCGTCGACGAGGTGCGCGCGCAGTCCCGCCCCCGTCGACCCGATCGCGCAGGCTGACGCGGCGCGTCAGCCGAAGAGGCGCTTCTTCTTCAGCTTCGGCACACTCAGCTGCAGGTAGACCACGCCCAGCCATCGGCCGAATTTGAAACCGACCCGCCCCATGCGGCCGACCTCGACAAAACCGAGCTTCTGGTGCAGGGCGATCGACGACTCCGCACCCCGGTCGCTGATGGCCGCGACGATCTCACGGATCCCGGCTTCCTGAGCGGCGGCGATGACGGCCTCCATTAGCGCCCGCCCGAGCCCCTTGCCCGCGGCCGCCTGCCCGAGGTAGATCGAGTTCTCCACCGTGTAGCGATAGGCGGACTTGCTCTTCCACGGCTGCAGTAGCGCGTAACCGAGGATCTGGCCCGAGGGTGACTGCGCGACCAGGAACGGCATGCCGAGCTTCTGCAGGTGCGCGTATTTCTCCCGCCACTGCGCGAGGGTCCAGCGCTTCTCGTCGAACGTCACCATCGAGTTCGTCACGTAGTAGTTGTAGATCTCGCGGATGTCGGGGATGTCGCCCTCGCGCACCGGCCGGATCTCGTACGTGAAGGGACGCTCGGGCTCGGGCGTGCGGCGCAGATGCCACGGAAGACGCCGACGGCTCTTGTCGTATTCGTCTTCCAGCATGCCCGCCATTTTATGTGGTCTTCCGGGCGAGCTCGGGCTGCGCGTGGTACCCGGCGGGCTGCGCGTCGTGCCCGGCGGTGACGCATGCCCGAGGCGCCGGCCTTCGGCCGTCGTCTCCCGCCAGTCCCGATGCCAGCGTCTCCGCCCGGCACGACACTCCGCCCGCACCATCGCCCACCCGGCGGTGACGCATGCCCGAGGCGCCGGCCCTCGGCCGTCGTCTCCCGCCAGTCCCGATGCCAGCGTCTCCGCCCGGCACGACGCTCCGCCCGCACCATCCCCCGGCCAGCGGTGACGCATGCCCGAGGCGCAGCCGCGGATCAGGCGGGCAGGCGCCAGTCCACCGGCGTCGCTCCCTGCTGCTCGAGCAGCGCGTTCGCCGTCGAGAACGGCTGGGAGCCGAAGAAGCCGCGCCGCGCCGACAGCGGGGAGGGATGAGCGGAGGCGACGATCGGCGTGTCGCCGAGGAGAGGGCGGAGGTTCGCCGCATCCTTCCCCCACAGGATCGCCACGAGCGGTGCGTCACGTTCGACCAGGCTGCGGATCGCGAGCTCGGTGACCTTCTCCCACCCCCAGCCTCGGTGCGAGCCCGCCTCGCCGGGCGCGACGGTCAGCACGCGGTTGAGCAGCATGACGCCCTGGTCGCTCCAGGCCGAGAGGTCGCCGTGCGGCGCGGGCGGGATGGCGAGATCGGACTCGAGCTCCGCGTAGATGTTCGACAGGCTCCGCGGGATCGGCCGCACATGCCGGTCGACGGCGAACGACAGCCCGATCGGGTTGCCCGGCGTCGGGTACGGGTCCTGCCCGACGATCAGCACCTTCACGTCATCGCGCGGCCGAGCGAAGGCGCGCAGCACGTTCTCCCCCGCGGGCAGGTAGGAGCGACCCGCCGCCACCTCGGCCCGGAGCCTCTCGCCGAGCGCGGCGATGTCGCCGGCGACGGGTTCGAGCGCGTCGGCCCACCCGTCGTCGAGGAGCCCGGCAGAAGATAGCTCGGGCAGCGTCATCGCCACGGTGTCAGGCCTCGTCCTCTTCGACGACGGTCCCCTGTGCCGACCATGGGAAGTCGATCCACAGCGACGTCTCCTTCCAGGAGTAGTCGGGCTGGATGATCGTCGTCGGCTTCGTGTAGATGACGACCGAGCGCATGTCGGCACCGCGCTCGCGCAGCATCGCCACCGCGAGGGCGAGCGTGCGCCCGCTGTCGGCGACGTCGTCGACGAGCAGCACCTTGCGACCACCGAGATACTCGGTATCGAGCGCCGGGCGCAGCACCTCGGGGGCGTCGAGCACGGTGCCGATGCCGGTGTAGAACTCGACGTTCAGCGCGCCGCAGTTCTTGACCCCCAACCCGTACGCGATCGCACCCGCCGGCAGCAGACCGCCGCGGGCGATCGCCACCACGACCTCGGGGACGAACCCGTCACCGAGGATCTCGCGGGCGAGGTCTCGGGATGCGGCGCCGAACCCGTCCCACGTCAGTGTCTCGCGCTCTTCGCTCATGGCCATGGGGTCCTCCTCGGGGACGGTTCGCTCCAGCCTAGGCATCCGGCCAGCCGTGCCCGTCTCCCGCCCTACGCCCGGTGTACTCTCGGGCCCATGTCACGCGCATCGTCCGCCGCTGAACGCCTGCGCGGGTCCTCGTTCGGCATCACCGCCGGGCTCATCGGCTGGTTCGTCGTCGTCGAGCTCACCAGCGGCATCCTGCAGGGCTACTACGTGCCTCTGCTCAGCGACATCGTGGTGCATCTCGGGGTCACCGACGCCGACGTCAACTGGTTCGAGGCGGCGCAGCTGCTGCTCTCGGCACTCGTTCTGCCGATCCTCGCCAAGCTCGGCGACATGTACGGGCACAAGAAGGTGCTCCTCGCCTCGGCGATCCTCACGGCCGGCGCGAGCTGGTGGCTCGTCTTCGCCGATTCGTTCACGACGTTCCTCATCGCGTGGGCGCTGCAGGGCTTCTACGTGGTGTGGCTGCCCCTCGAGATCGCGCTCGTGTTCGAGCGTGGGCGCCGCCAGGCCCGGGGCGTGTCGCAGACGCGGCGCGCTGCCGGCCTGCTCGTCGTGGGCCTCCAGGCCGGCGCGATTCTCGGCGCCCTCGCCGCCGGGCGCCTCTTCGCGGCGACGAGCGAGAACCTGCAGCTGACGCTCATGGTGCCGGCGGTGGCGGTCACGCTCGTCTGCGTGGTCATCTGGCTCGGCGTGCCCGAGTCCGAACCCGTGCCCGGGCGTCGTCTGGACATCGGCGGTTTCGTGCTCCTGGCTTTCGCGCTGCTGCTCGTCACCGGCGCCCTGTCGTTCCTCCGGGTGCCCGACGGGCCCGGCGCGGGTGTCGTCGTCGCCCTGCTCGTCGCCGGTCTCGCGGCCTTGGCCGTCTTCGTCTGGTACGAGCTGCGTCAGACCGACCCCGCGGTCGATATCCGCGTGCTCGCGCGTCCCGAGATGTGGCCGGTACAGGCGACCGCGTTCCTCGTGGGCATCAGCCTGCTCGGCGCGCAGGGTCCGCTGGCCACGTACGCCGGCACGGACGCATCGCTCGGGTACGGCCTCGGACTCGACGCGACAGACCGCTCCAACGTGATCGGCGTCTACCTCGTGTCGCTCATCGTCGGAGCCGTCCTCTTCGCGGTGTTCTCGCGCCGGGGCAATCCACGCCTCATCCTGATCGGCGCCTCGGCGCTCGTGGGTATCGGCTACGCGCTCTTCGTCCCGTTCCACGTCGAGCTGTGGCAGGTGCTGGCGAACCTGTCGATCGCGGGCATCGGCTCGGGGGCACTCGTGGCGGCCCTGCCCGCCGCCGCCGCCGCGGCTGCGCCCCGCGGCCAGACGGGCATCGCCTCCGCTCTGACGAACACGACGAAGACCATCGGCGGCACGTTCGCCTCGGCCGTCTTCGGTGTGGTGCTCGCCGCCGGCGTCGGAGCCGCGGTCGCCAGCACCGCCGCACCCCTGGTCGGCTACCTGACCGTGTGGACCGTCTGCGCGGTCGGTGGGTTCCTCGCCGCGGCGCTGCTCTTGTTCGTCCCGAAGGTCGCGTTCAGCGACGCCGACGCGGCGGATGCGGCCGCCGGACAGACACAGGTGATCTAGTCCTGACGCACCCGCAGCGGTCCGCGGGCGAGCGCGTGCTGCGCGGACTGCGCGACCGGACGCATCGTGACCAGGTCGAGGTTGACGTGGCCCGGAGCCTCCAACGCGTAGGCGATGACACCGGCGACGTCGTCGCCGGTGAGCGGGTTCTCGACATCCTCGTAGACGCGGTCGGCGGCATTCTGGTCGCCGCGCAGACGATTGAGCGAGAATTCCTCCGTGGCGACCATGCCCGGCGCGATCTCGATCACGCGCAGGGGCTCGCCGTTCAGCTCGAGGCGCAGCGCGTGCACGAGCATCGCCTCCGCGGCCTTCGCCGCGTTGTAGCCCGCACCGCCCGGATAAGCGGTCTGGGCGGCGGTGGAGGTCACGAAGACGGTGTCGGCATGGCCGTCGGATGCTGCGGCGTCGCGCAGCAACGGAAGCAGCGCGGCGACGAGCCGCTGGGTCGAGACGACGTTGACCTCGAACATCCACTGCCAGTCGACCGGATCGCCGTGCTCGACGAGGTCGGTGCCCCGAGCTCCCCCCGCCACCTGCACGAGCGCGTGCACGGGGCCGGTCTCGGCGAGCCATTCGGCGAGCGCGTCGATGTCCTCGCCGCGCGTGAGGTCGGCCGCGTACGCCACGATGCCGGTCTCGGCCTCGAGCGCTTCGAGGCGCTCGGCCCGCCGGGCCACCCCCACCACGTCCCATCCCAGGGAGCGCAGCATCCGAGCCGTCGCCTCACCGATTCCGGAACTTGCACCCGTCACCACAACACGTCGCGTCATTAGAGCAACGCTACCCGCGCCCGGCTCCCCCGACGGCTGTTACGCCGCGTGTCCGAAGCGGTGGCGTGTCCGATGCGACGTCCGTAGTCTCACAGCAGGTCACCGCACCCGCCTGACCCAATCCGACTGCAGGAGCCCGATCATGTCCGCACCCGAGAACTGGCGATTCGAGACCAAGCAGATCCACTCGGGCGCCCAGCCCGACCCGGTGACCAAGGCGCGGGCCACTCCGATCTACCAGACGACCTCTTACGTCTTCGACAACGCCGACCACGCCGCGAACCTCTTCTCGCTGGCCGAGTTCGGCAACATCTACACGCGCATCCAGAACCCGACCCAGGCGGTCGTGGAGGAGCGCGTGGCTGCTCTCGAGGGCGGTACGGGCGCGCTCCTCGTCGCCAGCGGTCAAGCCGCCGAGACCTTCGCGGTGCTCAACATCGCCGAGGCCGGCGACCACATCGTGTCGTCGTCGTCGATCTACGGCGGCACCTACAACCTCTTCAAGTACACGCTGAAGAAGCTCGGCATCGACGTGACGTTCGTGGAGAACCAGGACGACGCCGACGAATGGCGCGCCGCGGTGCGCCCGAACACCAAGCTGTTCTTCGCCGAGACGATCGGCAACCCCAAGATCAACGTGCTCGACATCCGCACGGTCGCCGACGTCGCGCACGCCGCCGGCGTGCCGCTGATCGTCGACAACACGATCGCGACGCCGTACCTCATCCGTCCGTTCGAGCACGGCGCCGACATCGTCGTGCACTCGGCGACGAAGTTCCTCGGCGGGCACGGCACGGTCATCGGCGGCGTCATCGTCGACGGTGGCTCGTTCAAGTGGTCGGAGAACGTCGAGCGCTTCCCCGGCCTCACCGAGCCCGACCCCTCGTACCACGGCGCGAGCTACACCGCAGCGGTCGGCGACGGTCTGGCCTACGTCATCAAGGCCCGCGTGCAGCTGCTGCGCGACCTCGGTGCGGCCATCTCGCCGCAGAGCGCGTGGCTGCTCATCCAGGGCATCGAGACGCTGTCGCTGCGCATCGAGCGCCACGTGCAGAACGCTCAGGAGATCGCCGAGTGGCTCGAGGGCCAGCCCGATGTCGCCACGGTCAACTACTCGGGCCTGCCCACCTCCCCGTGGTACGCCGCCGCCAACACCTACGCGCCCAAGGGTGTCGGCGCGGTGCTGTCGTTCGAGCTCAAGGGAGGGGTCGACGCCGGGCGGGAGTTCGTGAACTCGCTCACCCTCTTCAGCCACCTCGCCAACATCGGCGACGTGCGATCCCTGGTGATCCACCCCGCCTCGACCACCCACTCGCAGCTGACCCCCGAGCAGCAGCTCACCACCGGCGTGACGCCCGGCCTCGTGCGGCTGTCGCTGGGGCTCGAGAACATCGACGACCTCAAGGCCGATCTCTCGCAGGCACTCGCCGCGGCTCGCCGCAGTGTGGACGCCGCACGCGTCTGACCCGCAGCATCCGGATGCCCCGGCCGCCCTCACGGGCGCCGGGGCATCCGTCGTTCTTCCCGCGCGGGTGCGAGATCACCCGCGATCGGATGCTGGCGAGGTCATGCCCGCACCTTCGGGCGGAGGTGCCCGAGTCCTCCATCGATGCCGAGCACCTGGCCCGTGATCCAGTCGTTCGCCGGGTCGAGGAGGAACTGCACGCCGCGCGCGACATCGTCGGGGTCGCCGAGACGGCCGAGCGCGTGCATCGACTCTGACACCTTGCGAGACCCTTCGCTCGCGGTGAGCGCAGACGTCAGCGGCGTGCGGGTCAGGCCCGGCGCGACCGCGTTGATGCGGAGCCCCTGCGAGGCATAGCTCGCCGCCGACGAGAGCATCAGCCCGATGACGCCGGCCTTCGCCGCCGCGATCGCATCGTGGTTCGGCAAGCCCGCCATCGCGGCCGCCGAGGAGACCAGCACGACCGCGCCGCCCGACCGCAGCTGCCGGCCGGCGGCCCGGACGGTCGCGAACGCGGTCGTCAACGACGCGGCGACGATGCCGTCGTACTGTGCGCGCGAGGTGAGGTGAGCGGGTTTGAGCAGCATGGATCCCGCGAAGCACGCCACACCGTCCAGCGGCCCGGCCTCGACGAAAGCCTGCTCGACGGCCTCGAAGTCGGTCGCGTCGAGCACGATGTCGGGATCGCCGTTCCCGGCCTCACGAGCCGTCGTCACCACCTCGTGGCCCGCCGAGCGCAAGAGCTCGCACGTCGCCGCGCCGATACCGCTGGATGCGGCGATGATCAGATATCGCGCCATGGAGTACCTCCCCCGTCATTGTCTCCTCACCCGGGCCGCCCGCGGCGTACCGGCGCGATCGCACCCATACCGATCGTCGGTGTAACAGTTGGCGGGCCGGCGGGTCGGACCGCCTAGCCTGGAGGGGCGCGAAAGGTGGTGCCGATGGACTGGCAGACGTCGGAAGACACGGTGCCGTCGGCACCGATCACGGAGGCCGACGCGCGCATGCTCCTGGGGCGTCCACCGACCACGGGCGCCTGGCGCGACGGCGACCCCGTCGGCGACCGGCGGTTCGCGAGCTTCACCGGCTTCCGCACGGAGGGCGGCGAGGAGCTGCCCTCGTGGCGGCTGTCGTACGAGACCTGGGGTGAACTCTCCCCCGCCCGCGACAACGCCGTGCTGGTGCTCCACGCCCTCACCGGGGACAGCCACCTGCGCGGCCCCGCCGGCCCGGGGCACCCCACGGCCGGCTGGTGGGAGGACCTCGTCGGCCCCGGTGCGCCCATCGACACCGACGAGTGGTTCGTGGTGGCGCCCAACATGCTCGGCGGCTGTCAGGGGTCGACGGGCCCGGCGAGCGTGGCACCTGACGGCTACGAGTGGGCGGCGCGCTTCCCGTACCTCACCATCCGCGACCAGGTGAGCGCGCAGGCCCGTCTCGCCGACGCGCTCGGCATCGACGTGTGGGCGGGCGTCATCGGCGGCTCGATGGGCGGCATGCACGCACTCGAGTGGGCGATCGGCCATCCTGCGCGCGTCGAGCGTGCGGCCATCCTGTCGGCGCCTCCGGTGACCACCGCCGACCAGATCGCGCTGAACTCGGTGCAGCTCGAGGCCATCCGCATCGACCCACGCTTCGCGGGCGGGGAGTACTACGACGCGGGCGACGGCGACGGCCCGCACCGCGGCCTCGCGCTCGCCCGCAGGATGGCGTTGCTGAACTACCGCAGTCCCACCGAGCTCAACCAGCGCTTCCAGCGTTCCTGGCAGTCGGGGGTCAGTCCGCTCGGTCGCGGGGGGCGGTTCGCGGTGGCGTCGTACCTCGACTTCCACGGCAACAAGTTCACGCGCCGCTTCGACGCGAACAGCTACCTGACACTCGTCGACGCGATGAACTCCCACGACGTCGGGCGCGACCGCGACGGCATCGAAGATGCCCTCAAGCGCGTGACCGCGACGACGCTCGTGCTCGGGATCGACAGCGACCGCCTGTTCCCCATCGACGGACAGCATCGCATCGCCCGCAGCATCCCGAACACTCTCGACGGGCGCGAAGCGGTGACGATCTCGAGCGACTTCGGCCACGACGGCTTCCTCATCGAGACCGACGAGGTCGGCCGCCACCTGCGGCGCCTGCTTGCCGTCTAGACCGCGACGGGCTCCGCGGCCCGCGACTTCTCGACGCGGAAGCTCCAGACCGCGACGAACAGACCGCCGATCGCGAGCGCCGTCCCCACCCACGCGGGCGCGGCGAACCCGAGGCCGAGCGCGATGACGACACCGCCGAGGAACGCGCCGAGACTGTTGCCGATGTTGAGCGCGGAGTGGTTGAGCGCCGCGGCGATCGACTGGTTGTCGCCCGCGACGTCCATGAGCCGCGTCTGGATGGCGGGGCTCAGCGCCGATCCCACGAAGCTGACCGCGAAGGCGAAGAGGGCGAGGGTCACGACCCACCCCGCCGTCAGGGCGAGCAGTGCCGAGGCGGCCGCCATCGCGAGGAGGCCGATCAGCAGCCATTTCTTCAGGTTCACGTCGGCGAGGTGCCCGCCGACGATGTTGCCGATCGTCATGCCGATGCCCACGATGACGAGCACGATCGACACCGCCCACTCGGGCGATCCGGCGAGTTCGGTGACCATGGGGGCGATGTAGCTGTACATCGCGAAGAATCCTCCGAAGCCGACGGCCCCGATGCCGAGTGCGAACCAGACCTGACCGACCCGGAACACTCTCAGTTCGTCGCGCAGTCGTCGCCCGGGATCGCCGGGGTGCTCGGGAACGAAGAGCACGATCGCGAGGGTCGCGAGGGCGAACACTCCGCCGACGACGAGGAACGCGAGCCGCCACCCGAAGTTCTGGCCGAGCAGGGTTCCCAACGGGACGCCGACCACGTTCGCGACCGTCAGACCGGTGAGGACGAACGCGACGCCCTTCGCGCGGTTGCCGGGACCGAGCACGTCGGCGGCGACGAGAGCTCCGATGCCGAAGTAGGCGCCGTGCGGGAGGCCGGCGAGAAGACGGGATGCGGCGACCAGCTCGTACGTCGGAGCGATCACCGTGAGCAGGTTGAACACCGTCAGCGCGAGCGCCAGCACGATCATCACACGATGCCGGGGGAAGCGCGCGACGGAGCCCGCGATCGTGGGGGCCCCGATGACGACGCCGAGGGCGTAGAGGGAGATGAGCCAGCCGGCTTGAGCGATCGCGTCGTCGGGGTTCGCGGCCCAGGCGGTGGGCAGCAATTCCGCCGCGACGTTCGGGAGCAGGCCCATCATCACGAACTCGGTCATGCCGATGCCGAAGCTGCCTATGGCGAGCGAGAGGAGCGCCCGCATCGCCGCCCCCCTCGAGAGGATCGAGGAGGTCATTCCTCGATGCTAGACCCGCCCGCGTCGGTATGACGAATCGATTCGATGGCGCTTTCGAGCCGCTCGATCTTTCCGTCGATCTCACCCGTGCGTCCGGGGCGGATGTCGGCTTTCAGCACGAGCGACACCCGCGAGCCGAAGGGCATCACGGCCTCGGTCGCGCGGCGCACGACATCGAACACCTCGTCCCACTCCCCCTCGATCTCGGTGAACATCGAGGTCGTGCGGTTCGGCAGGCCCGACGCGCGGACGACCTCGACCGCCGCGGCCACGGCGTCGTGCACCGAGCCGTCGGCGTTGCCTGATCCGGACGGGGCAACAGAGAAGGCGATGAGCATGGGGTCAGCCTTTCACGGCGGCGGGCCGCCGGGAGCGAACGGATGCCGCGTGGGGGCGCGTCCGCACCCGGGCGAGCCGGTAGACGGTCCACGCGAACAGCACCACGAGGAGCACGTTGCGGAGGTTCACCAGGAGGACGGCGCCGATCTGCGCGACGAGGAGTCCGTCGTAGGCGAGCGGATACACGCCCTGCGTGAGTCCCGCGATGGCCAGCATGAGGATCGCGGGCTTGGCCCAGTGGGCACGATCGATGACGAGCCCGACGATCACGGGCGTCACGAGCCACACGATGTACTGGGGCGACCCGACCTTGTTGAACACGATGAACCCGAGCACGAGACCGAGGGTGAGTGCGGGGAAGACCGCCGCGAAACTCGCGCCCCGCAAGGATTTCACCGCTCCGATCACGAACACCGAGCCCATCGCCAGCAGCATGAGCGGAGTCATGGCGGCGATGACGGCGTCGACGTTCGGGCCCGTCACCTG
The DNA here is from genome assembly GCF_003095395.1 of Microbacterium sp. Gd 4-13. Lineage (GTDB taxonomy): Bacteria > Actinomycetota > Actinomycetes > Actinomycetales > Microbacteriaceae > Microbacterium. Next base: position 217,966 of record NZ_QEIJ01000001.1, on the reverse strand, counting down.
GAAGGTGAGGATGTTGGGCTCGTAGTAGACGCTCGCGCCCTCGACGCCGAGCGAAGCCAGGAGCATGTAGAAGCCGCTCACCGGAGCCTCGATCTGCAAGCCCCGATTGGTCTGCTCCGTCACGAACGCGAACGCGTACGACCCGCCCCCGGCGAGGAACACGATCGCCAGAGTGACGGCCGAGACGACGAGAGCCCCGCCGACCACGGTGAAGCGCCGTCGCAGCGTCACGACGGCCGCGGCGAGCACGGCGGCCGGCCACACCTTGATCCACGTCGCCACGGCGAGCAGGATCGCGCCCAACCAGGGGCGACCGACGAGCCACAGCGAACCGGCGATGGCCAGCGGCACGGTCACCCCGTCGAGACGGTACATCCCGACCGGACCGAGGAGGAGGATCGCCGCGAGCCAGAACCACGCACCGGTGACACGGCCGCGCGAGCGCGCCGTGCCCACCAGCATCCGGAACACGACCGCATCGATGAGCGTGACGAAGACCGCCCACCCGGCGGTGTACGTGAGGAAGCCGAAAGCCCAGGCGAGCACGAGAGGAACGAGGGCCAGCTGCGGGTAGACCCACGGCTCGGTGATGCCGACGATGCCTTCGCCGGTCAGCGCCCGTGCCGACCAGGGTTCGTAGACGAGGTAGACATCGCCCATCGGCCCACTGGGCAGGATGTACCCGGCGACGGCGACGGCGACGTGGACCAGCACGAAGGCGACCCACAACACACCCCGCCTCGACACGGCGTCCATCCTAAGCGCGACGACCGGAGCGCCCGCATCGTGCGACGCGGGACGACTCTTCAGCTCATGCGGTGCGCGAGCACCGCGGCGACGGTTCCGGGGAGCTCCTCGGTGATGTCGAGGGCGGTGATCGGCCCTCCGGCCTCTCCGTACCGGTCGGCGGCCGCCGTCGCCGCCCGGCCGTGCAGCCACGCACCCGTGGCGGCGAGCGCGCCCAGGCTCTCCGCGTCGGTCACCGGCTCGACCGAGGCGGCTGCCACGACCGCGCCGATGATCCCGCCGAGCACGTCGCCCGTGCCGGCGGTCGCGAGCCACGGCGTGCCGGACGTCACGCGCGCCACCCATCCGCCGGGCGTGGCGACGATCGTGCGCGCACCCTTCAACAGCACCGTGGCACCGAGTGCGCGGGCCGTCTCGAGCGCCCCTCGCTGCCGCTCGGCATCGTCGGCGTCGCCCCCGACCGGCGCGAGTCCGATGCTCTCGCGAAGGCGGTCGTGCTCGCGCCCGTGCGGGGTCACGATGCGCGGCGCGGACCCGACGCCCGCGAGATCGAGAGCGCCCGCGTCGACGATGACCGGGGGGCCGGAGTCGAGGATGCGGCGCAGCGCCGCGTCTTCCGACGCCGGCCGGTCGGCAGCATCCGTCCCCGACCCGATGAGCCAGGCCTGCACCCGGCCGTCGGCGGTGACCGTCTCGGGGCGACGGGCGAGGATGAGGTCCTGCGCGCGCTCGGGGCCCAGATAGCGCACCATGCCGAGGCCCGTACGCCACGCGGCTTCGACGCCGAGCACGGCGGCACCCGGGTAGCGGGTCGAGCCGGTTCGAACCCCGAGCACCCCGCGGGAATACTTGTCGTCAGACGCCGTTGGCACCCGCAGGACACGCGACGCGCGCTCCACGGTCCACTCGCCGACCGTGGGATCGATCGCGGCTTCGAGCCCCTCACCAGACATGGCCCACACCCTACGCGCCGGAGGCACCATGAGCATCCTCTTCTCCCCCCTCACGATCGGTGCGACGACGTTCCGCAACCGGCTGTGGGTGGCCCCCATGTGCCAGTACAGCGCCACCGACGGCATGCCCGGCGAATGGCACCACGTGCACCTCGCCCAGTTCGCCTCCGGCGGTGCGGGCCTGGTCGTCTCCGAAGCGGCCGCGGTCTCGCCGGAGGGACGCATCTCGCCCGAGGACGTCGGCATCTGGAACGACGCGCAGCAGGCCGCCTGGGCCCCGATCGTCGCCGCGATCCGCTCCCGCGGCGCCGTCGCCGGCATCCAGCTCGCCCACGCCGGGCGCAAGGCCTCGACGTGGTCGCCGTTCGCCGGCGAGCGCGGAACCGTGCCGTCCGACCGGGGCGGCTGGCAGAGCGTCGCGCCGTCGGCCGTCGCCTTCGAGGGGTACGCGGCGCCCGCGGAACTCGATCACACGGGTATCGATCACGTCGTGGCGAACTTCGCCTCCGCCGCCCGCCGCGCGGTGGCCGCCGGCTTCGAGGTGCTCGAGATCCACGCCGCCCACGGATACCTGCTCCACCAGTTCCTCTCGCCGCTGTCGAACCTGCGCACCGACGAGTACGGCGGATCGTTCGAGAACCGCACGAGGCTGCTGCGCCGGGTGGTCACCGCGGTGAAGGATGCCGCGCCCGCGGCGGTCGTCGCCGTGCGGTTCTCCGCGACCGACTGGGCGGAGGGCGGCTGGGACGTCGAGGACACCGTGCGCGCAGCCGCGGTCGCAGAAGACCTCGGCGCAGAGCTCATCGACGTCTCCAGCGGCGGGCTCGTCGCCCACCAGCAGATCACCACCGGACCGGGCTACCAGGTCGCCTTCGCCGCGGCCGTCCGCGCGCGGGTCGCCATCGCGGTGAACGCCGTCGGCATGATCGACACGGGCGCGCTCGCCGAGGAGGTGCTCGCCCGCGGCGACGCCGACGCGATCATGTCGGCGCGCGAGTGGCTCCGCGACCCGCACTTCGCCCTCCGCGCCGCCGGCGAGCTGGGCGCCGATGTCACGTGGCCCCCGCAGTACGAGCGGGCCCGCCGCCGCTGACGCCCCGCAGCATCCGCCACCGCTCCCGCGGCGTTCTCCCTCGCAGGAAACGTCCTCCCTCGCAGGAATGTGACGCATTCCGGCGACTGACCCCACGAATTCGCAGGGTCAGTCGCCGGAAGGTGTGGCGATCACGCGAATCGCGCCACCGCGCGTCGCCTCAGCGTCGACGCGCGGTGGCGTCCTGCACCTCGCCGACGAGCTCTTCGATGATGTCTTCCAGGAACAGCACCGCCGTCGTCTCGCCCGATTCGTTGCGCACCTGAGCGAGGTGGCGGCCCGCGCGCCGCATGAGCGCGAGGGCGTCTTCGAGGTCGGTCGACTCCATCACCGGAACCATGTGGTGGATCCGCTTCGACGGCAGCGGACGGGCGACGTCGGTCACCGCTCCCTCCACCTCCGCGGCGCGCAGCACGTCTTTCAGGTGCACGTAGCCGACCGGCATGTTCTCGGCATCCACGATCACGTAGCGCGAGTACCCGTGCTTGGCGACGGCCCGCTCGATCTCGTCGGGCGTGGTCGTCTCGGGGAGGGTCACCAGGTCGGCCAGCGGCACCGCCACGTCGCGACTCTTCTTGTCGGTGAACTCCACGACCGCCGCCACCGTGCCGGCCAGGTCGTCGAGCACGCCCTCTCGGCGCGACTGGTTCACGATCGTCGCGACCTCATCGAGGGTGAAGGTGGATGCTGCCTCGTCCTTGGGCTCGACACGGAACAGGCGCAGCACGTGGTTGGCGATCCAGTTCAGCGTGACGATGATCGGGCGGAAGACCTTCGACACCGCCACCAGCGGCGGCGCCAGCATCAACACGGCCCGGTCGGGCAACGAGAACGCCAGGTTCTTCGGCACCATCTCACCGAACACGACGTGCAGATACGACACGATCAGCAGGGCGACGACGAACGCGGTCACGTCAACGGCGACCTCGCCCATGCCGGTCAGACCCAGAGGTTCGGCCAGCAGGTGGTGGATGGCCGGCTCCGACACGTTCAGGATCAGCAGCGAGCAGATCGTGATGCCCAGCTGGCAGGTCGCGAGCATGAGAGTAGCGTGCTCCATCGCCCACAGCGCGGTCTTGGCGGCGCGCGATCCGCGCTCCGCCAGCGGTTCGATCTGCGAGCGACGGGCCGAGATGACGGCGAATTCGGCACCGACGAAGAAGGCGTTGGCGACCAGAAGCACGACGAGCCAGGCGATTCCTGCCCAATCGTTCATCGTTGGTCACCCCCTTTCGCGGCGCGCACGAGGTCGCCGACGTTCTCCTCCACGGGCTTCGGGGTGAACGCCACGCGGTCGATGCGGCGGCCGTCCATCCGGATGACGGTGAGAGTGCCGTCCTCGACGGGCACGCTGTCGCCGACGACCGGGATGCGTTCGAGCTCGGCCATCATGAACCCACCCACGGTGTCGTAGACGTCACCCTCGGGAACGCGGACGCCCGCGCGGTCGAGCACCTCGTCGGGTCTCAGGTCGCCCGGAATGTTGATCGACCCCCCGGTGCGCACCACGCCGGCGCGCGAGCGGTCGTGCTCGTCGAGCACCTCGCCCACGATCTCCTCGACGAGGTCTTCGAGGGTGACGACGCCGGCGGTGCCGCCGTACTCGTCGACGACGACGGCCATCTGATACCCCCGGGCACGCAGCTCGGCCACGAGTGCGTCGAGGTGCACGGTCTCGGGAACGCGCAGCGGCTCGGTCGCCAGTGCCGCGGCGGGAACGTCGGCCCGGCGGTCGCGCGGAACGCCGATCGCGGCCTTCAGGTGCACAATGCCGACGATGTCGTCCATCGAGTCCTGGTAGACGGGGAACCGACTGTGCCCGGTGCGTCGGGCCAGCTGCACCACGTCGTCGGCGGAGTCGTCCGCCGACAGGGCGTGCACGCTCGGACGCGGCGTCATCACGTCGGCGGCGCTCAGCCGCGCGAACGTCAGGCTCCGGTCGAGCAGCGACGCGGTGTCTTCCTCGAGCATCCCCGCGCTCGCCGAGCGGCGTACGAGGCTCGAGAGCTCCTCGGCCGTGCGGGCGCCCGAGAGCTCCTCCTTCGGCTCCACGCCCATCGCCCGGAGGATGCCGTTCGCGCTGCCGTTGAGCACCGCGATCGCGGGACGGAAGACGGCGGTGAACGCGACCTGGAAGGGGATGACGAGCTTCGCCGTCTGCCGCGGGATCGCGAGGGCGAAGTTCTTCGGCACGAGCTCGCCCAGGATCATCGACAGGACGGTCGCGACCGACACGCCGAGGATCGCCGAGAACGGCGTGACGAATCCGTCGGGCCATCCCCACGAGGAGAAGATCGGGCGCACCAGACTTGAGATGGCCGGCTCCATCGTGTAACCGGTCAGCAGCGTCGTCAGCGTGATACCCAGCTGCGCGCTCGAGAGGTGGGTCGAGGTGATGCGCAGAGCCGCGATCGTCAACGACAGTCGCGACTCACCCGCATCCTGTCGCTTCTCGAGATCGGCGCGATCCAGATTGACCAGCGCGAACTCGCTCGCAACGAACAGACCCGTTCCGACCGTGAGCACAAGCCCCACGCCCAGCATGACGAATTCCATCACGCACCACCTCCGCTCGGGGCGGAGAGAGGACAGTGGGGCAAGGATCTACAACTGGGAGGGTCGTCCATCGTCCCGCCATTCTATCCCGAGCATTCCTGGCCCGGAGGGTCTTCTCGGGATCTGTCCCTTGCCGGAATGTGGCTCGTTCCGGCGAGTGATACCGCAGGTTCGCACCGTCATTCGCCGGACAATGGCGCAGTCGTATGCGAAGACCCACCGCGTGCTCTCCTCCACAGGCGTCGGCGCGGCGCCGTCTGTCCGCACCCCCGCTGTATCTGACGGGCGGATGCTGCGGCTGCACCACGCTCGACGGATGACATGGATGGACCACCCGCCCATCTCCGCCGTCTTCCGGCGGCGCGAACATGCGGAGGTGAACGAGCGCCGACTCCGCCGCATCGTGGACAGCGGCGAAGCCGTGCGGATCGCCCCCGGCTCGTACGCATGGAGGGATGCGTGGGACGCGGCCGACCCACTGCGAAAGCACGCGCAGCGGGTCTGGGAAGCCGCCGCACGCCTCCAGCCCGGCGCAGTATTCGTCCGTCACGCCGCAGCTGCGCTCTGGTCGATAGACACCCTCGGCCCGTGGCCCGGCCGCGTCGACGTCGCCGTCGACGACTCCGGCGGTGGCCGATCGACCGGTCTCATCGTGCGGCATTCACGGCGCGTTCCGGTGGACGGCATCGTTGCGTGGGGCGACCACTTCGTGACGACGCCCGCTCAGACGGTCGTCGACATCGCGGCCTCCCACCCGTTCACGATCGGGGTCGCCGCGGCAGACCAGGCACTCTGGGAACGCCGGATCGGCGGCGCACTCCTGAGCGCCGACGAGCTGGGGGATGCCGTTCACGCGTTCATCGGGCGCGGCAACGTGCGTGTCGATCGCGTCGCGCGGTTCGCCGATGCGCGGGCGGCGAACGTGCGGGAATCGCAGAGCCGGGTCTTGATCCACACCCTGGGGTTCCCCGCCCCCGAGCTGCAGCAGCGATTCGACCTACCCGGCGGAGGAGTCGCCTACTCCGACTTCTGGTGGCCGAAGTGGCGCGTGATCGGCGAGCTCGACGGCCTCACGAAGTACCTCGACGAACGGATGCGGGCGGGCCGCTCGCCCTCGCAGGTGCTCTCCGACGAGAAGGACCGTGAGGACGAGCTGCGACGGCTCGTCCATCGCGTGGCGAGGTGGCGCGTCAGCGCCCTCGACTCCCCCCGCGCCCTCTGGGACATTCTCACCGCCGCGGGCCTTCCCACCTCGATGCGTCGCCCCGGCTATTAGGGCGACTGCGACAGCATCCTGCTTCTGACGCTACGAATCGCTGGCGTCAGTTGCAGGAATGCGCCACAATCCGGCACATACCGATGCGGGGGTGCACCCGGCAGCGGCAGGGGCAGCGGTGGGGGTCACCAGGAGACGGGGAGCGCCTTGCCCTCCTCGTAGCCGGCGGCCGACTGCAGGCCGACGCGGGCCCGGTCGCGGAACTCGGCCACGGTGGCCGCGCCGGCGTAGGTGAACGACGAGCGCACGCCCGAGGTGATCATGTCGAGCAGGTCTTCCAGGCCCGGACGAAGCGGGTCGAGGTAGATGCGCGACGACGAGATGCCCTCGGCGAACAGCTCCTTTCGCGCCAGCTCGTACGGGTCGAGGCGCCCGAACCGCTCATGGACGGCCTTGGTCGAGGCCATGCCCCAGGACTCCTTGTAGATGCGCCCGTCGGCGTCGGTCAGCAGCTCGCCGGGCGCCTCGATGGTGCCCGCGAACCACGAGCCGATCATGACGGATGCGGCGCCCGCCGCGAGTGCGAGGGCGACGTCGCGCGGGTAGCGCACTCCCCCGTCGGCCCAGACGTGCGCGCCGCGCGCGCGAGCGGCCTCGGCGGTCTCGAGCACGGCCGAGAACTGCGGACGCCCGACGGCCGTCATCATGCGCGTGGTGCACATCGCCCCCGGCCCGACCCCGACCTTGAGGACCGTCGCACCGGCGTCGACCAGGTCGTCCACGCCGTCGGCGGTGACGATGTTCCCCGCGACGATCGGCAGTCCGAGCCCGAGCGACGCCACCTCGCGCAGGGCGCGCAGCATCCCGTCCTGGTGCCCGTGTGCGGTGTCGAGCACGAGCACGTCGACGCCGGCCGCGGCGAGAGCGCGCGCCTTGGCCGCGGCGTCGCCGTTGATGCCCACCGCGGCGGCGACGATCAGACGCCCGGAGGCGTCGACGGCCGGGGCGTAGAGCGTGGAGCGGAGGGCGCTGCGCCGCGACAGCGTGCCGACGAGATATCCGTGCTCGAGCACGCAGACCGTATCGGCGTCGGCGGCCACGATGAGGTCGAAGGCGTGCCGCGCGGTCTCCACGTCGTGGGCGTCGATCGCCGGCGGGCGTCCCCGCACGAGGTCGCCCAATCGCGCGTCGGGCAGGGCCGTGCCCAGCCGGGTGGCAGAGACCGTGCCCACCACATCGTCGATGTGCACCCGCTCGGCGTTCTCGGCCACGACGATTCCGTGCCCCTGCGTCGGCGGCAGGAGGCGCGCGGCGTCGGCGACCGTCGCATCGGGCGGGAGGACGAGGGCGCTGTCCCACCGCACCGGCTGGGCCTTCACCCATCGGATGGCGGCGTCGAGATCCTGCAGCGGAAGATCCTGCGGCAGCACTCCGAGCCCGCCCCTGCGGGCGAGGGTGGCGGCGAGTCGTCGACCGGTGACGGAGTTCATGTTCGCCGAGACCAGCGGGATGCGCGCGCCGGATCCGTCACCGGGCGAGAGGTCGACGTCGAGCCGGCTCGTGACCGCCGAACGGCGCGGAACGAGAAACACGTCGGAATAGGTCAGATCGACCTCGGGCCGCTCTCCGTAGAACTCCATGCCCCCTACGCTACGCGCGGGTCGGCCGCCGCGTGTTGCGCCCCGCCCCGAGGAGACCCCTCTGTCAACTGGGCTACGCTTGTGGGGCGGCGTGCAACAGGCAGCATCGACGCGCCGCCTCCATCTTCATCGAGGAAAGCAGGCGATCGACCGTGTCGAGCCAGGTGACGGGCGTCGGTACTTCGAACGAGGGCGAATTCGGCGCCAATGAATGGCTTGTCGACGAGCTCTACGAACAGTTCAAGTCCGACCGGAATTCCGTAGACAAGGCCTGGTGGCCGGTTCTCGAGGCCTACCACCCTGTCGTCGACGAGGCGAACCCGACGGGAGCAGCTCCCTCCGAGCCGAAGCCCGTGACGGCTCCGATCCCGGTGATCGGCGCCCCGCCGGTCGCACGCACGACGGCCAAGCCCGCCAAGCCGCAGCCCATCCCCGCGCAGGCGCCGAAGGCAGCGCCCGTCGAGGCGAAGCCCGAGGTCGAGCCGGAGGCCGACAAGGTCACCCCGCTCCGGGGTATGCCGAAGACCCTCGCCGCCAACATGGACGAGTCGCTGACCGTTCCGACGGCGACCAGCGTGCGAACCGTGCCCGCGAAGCTGATGATCGACAACCGCATCGTCATCAACAACCACATGGCGCGCACGCGCGGCGGCAAGGTCAGCTTCACGCACCTCATCGGGTGGGCGCTCGTCCAGGCGCTCAAGGAGTTCCCGAGCCAGAACGTGTTCTACGCGGAGGTCGACGGCAAGCCCTCGGTCGTCGCACCGGCCCACGTCAACCTCGGCATCGCGATCGACCTCCCCAAGCCCGACGGCACGCGTGCGCTGCTCGTCCCGAGCATCAAGCGCGCCGACACGCTGACGTTCGACGAGTTCCTCTCCTCCTACGAAGACCTCGTCAAGCGGGCGCGCAACAACAAGCTCACCGCGGCCGACTTCCAGGGCACGACCCTCTCGCTGACCAACCCCGGCGGTATCGGCACCGTGCACTCGGTGCCGCGCCTCATGAAGGGGCAGGGATGCATCATCGGCGCCGGCGCCCTCGAGTACCCCGCCGAGTTCCAGGGTTCGAGCGACACGATCCTGAACGAGCTCGCCGTCGGCAAGACGATCACCCTCACCAGCACCTACGACCACCGGGTCATCCAGGGCGCAGGGTCCGGCGAGTTCCTCAAGCGCGTGCACGAGCTGCTCACGGGTGAGCGCGGCTTCTACGACGACCTGTTCGCGGCGCTGCGCATTCCGTACTCCCCCATCCGCTGGGGCAAGGACATCCACGTCGACCTGTCCGAGCGCATCGACAAGGCAGCCCGGGTCCACGAACTCATCAACGCGTTCCGCGTACGCGGCCACCTCATGGCCGACATCGACCCGCTCGAGTACGTGCAGCGCACCCACCCCGACCTCGAGATCGAGTCGCACGGTCTGACCTTCTGGGACCTCGATCGCGAATTCGTCACCGCCGGCTTCGGCGGCAAGCGAGTGATGAAGCTGCGCGACGTGCTCGGCGTGCTCCGCGACTCCTACTGCCGCACCATCGGCCTGGAGTACATGCACATCCAGGATCCCGTGCAGCGCAAGTGGTTCCAGAACAACGTCGAGGTCAAGTACACCAAGCCCGGCCACGACGAGCAGCTGCGCATCCTGTCGAAGCTCAACGAGGCGGAGGCGTTCGAGACGTTCCTGCAGACGAAGTTCGTCGGACAGAAGCGCTTCAGCCTCGAGGGCGGCGAGTCGCTCATCCCCCTCCTCGACGAGATCCTGCGGGGCGCAGCATCCGCCGGTCTCGACGGGGCAGCCATCGGCATGGCCCACCGCGGTCGCCTCAACGTGCTGACCAACATCGCGGGCAAGACCTACGGTCAGGTCTTCCGCGAGTTCGAGGGATCGGTCGCTCTCGGAAACGAGCGCGGCTCGGGAGACGTGAAGTACCACCTCGGCACCGAGGGCACCTTCGCGACGGAGACGGGCACGGAGCTGCCGGTCTACCTCGCGGCCAACCCGTCTCACCTCGAAACCGTCGACGGCGTGCTCGAGGGCATCGTCCGCGCCAAGCAGGACCGCAAGCCGATCGGGAGCTTCTCGTGGCTTCCCGTCCTGGTGCACGGCGACGCGGCGTTCGCCGGACAGGGCGTCGTCGTCGAGACGCTGCAGATGTCGCTGTTGCGCGGATTCCGCACCGGCGGAACGATCCACGTCGTGGTCAACAACCAGGTCGGCTTCACCACGCAGCCCTCCGACGCACGATCGTCGGTCTACGCCACCGATGTGGCGAAGACCATCCAGGCGCCGATCTTCCACGTGAACGGCGATGACCCCGAGGCCGTCGTCCGCGTCGCGCAGCTCGCGTTCATGTACCGCGAAGAATTCCACCGCGACGTCGTCATCGACCTCGTCTGCTACCGCCGCCGCGGGCACAACGAGGGCGACGACCCCTCGATGACCCAGCCCCTGATGACGAACCTCATCGAGGCGAAGCGGTCGGTGCGTCGCCTCTACACCGAGTCGCTCATCGGTCGCGGTGACATCACGCAGGAGGAGTACGAGCAGGCCAAGGCCGACTTCCAGGGTCGGCTCGAGGTCGCCTTCGCCGAGACGCATGCCGCCGAGACCGGTGCGCTGCCCATCGCCGACCCGGATGCTTCGGACGAACCCGTCGCGGGCGAGCCCGAGACGACCGGTGTGTCGATCGAGGTCGTCCAGTCGATCGGTGACGCCTTCGTCAACAAGCCCGAGGGCTTCACCGTCCACACGAAGCTGCAGCAGCTGCTCGACAAGCGCCTCGAGATGAGCCGCAGCGGCAACATCGACTGGGGCTTCGGCGAACTGCTGGCCTTCGGCTCGCTGCTCCTGGAGGGCACGTCCGTGCGCCTCGAGGGTCAGGACTCCCGCCGCGGCACCTTCGTGCAGCGTCACTCCGTCCTCCACGACCGCGCCAACGGGCAGGAGTGGATCCCGCTGTCGAACCTCAGCCAAAACCAGGGACGGTTCTGGGTCTACGACTCGCTGCTGAGCGAGTACGCGGCCATGGCGTTCGAGTACGGCTACTCCGTGGAACGGGCCGATGCGCTCGTGCTCTGGGAGGCGCAGTTCGGCGACTTCGGCAACGGTGCGCAGTCGGTCATCGACGAGTTCATCTCGTCGGCCGACCAGAAGTGGGGCCAGCAGTCGAGCGTCGTGCTGCTGCTCCCCCACGGCTACGAAGGCCAGGGGCCCGATCACTCGTCGGCGCGCATCGAGCGCTATCTGCAGCTGTGCGCGCAGGACAACATGACCGTCGCGCGTCCGTCGACCCCGGCGTCGTACTTCCACCTGCTGCGTCGCCAGGCGTACCAGCGGCCGCGTCGTCCGCTCGTGGTGTTCACGCCGAAGGCCATGCTTCGTCTGCGCGGGGCGACGAGCCCGGTGGAGAACTTCACCACTGGCAGGTTCGAGCCCGTGCTCGACGACGATCGCGGCATCGACGCCTCGAAGGTGACCCGTGTCCTGCTACACGCGGGCAAGATCCATTGGGACCTCCGCGGCGAGCTCGAGAAGAACCCGCGCCCGGAGATCGCCCTGGTGCGCCTCGAGCAGTTCTACCCGTCACCGATCGCCGAGCTCAACACGGTGCTCGACCGCTACCCGAACGCCGAACTGGTGTGGGTGCAGGACGAGCCCGAGAACCAGGGCGCCTGGCCGTTCATCGCTCTCGAGCTGGTGAAGCACCTGCACGGTCGCACGATCCGCCGGATCTCGCGTTCCGCGGCCGCTTCTCCCGCGACCGGTTCGCCCAAGGTGCACGCTCGCGAGTCCGCGGCCATCCTCGCGGAGGCCGTCGCCCCGTAAGCGCACCACGAAGAAGGCCCCGCACGGTTCGCCGTGCGGGGCCTTCTTCGTGGTGCGGTGCGGCGCTCGCGGGCGTGCCGCACCGACCCGCGATGCTCAGCGAGCCGTGGCGGCCGCCGAGGGGTCAGCGACTGGTCTGCGCGGCGGCGAGGCGTGCGAGAACGAGGTCGCGCAGGTCTTCGGGCGCCGACTCCTTGCACGCACGGGCCACCACTTCTGTGAGGGTGCGCGCGACCAGGGCCTCGTCCTGACAGCCGGGACAACCCTCGAGATGCTGCTCGATGTCGTGGTGCGAGGTCTTGCAGACCTCGTGGCGGAGGTACTCCTCCAGGTCGCGTCGGGCCTTGTCGCAGCCGCAGTCGCTCATTTCTCTACTCCCGACGCGGCAGTGAAGCCGCGCTCCTTCGCGTAGCCGGCCAGCAGTTCACGCAGCATTCGCCTGCCTCGGTGCAGGCGGCTCATGACCGTGCCGATCGGAGTCTTCATGATGTCGGCGATCTCCTGGTAGGCGAAGCCCTCGACGTCGGCGAGGTACACCGCCAAACGGAAATCTTCGGGAATCGACTGGAGGGCGTCCTTCACGACGGATGCGGGCATCCTGTCGATCGCCTCCGCCTCGGCCGAGCGCGAACTCGTGGCCGTGGTCGATTCGGCTCCCCCGAGTTGCCAGTCTTCGAGGTCGTCGATGGTGCCCTGGTAGGGCTCGCGCTGCTTCTTGCGATACGTGTTGATGTAGGTGTTCGTCAGGATGCGGTAGAGCCACGCTTTGAGGTTGGTCCCCTGCGTGAACGACGACCACGACGAGAAAGCCTTCACGAACGTCTCTTGCACGAGGTCTGCCGCGTCGGCCGGATTGCGCGTCATACGCATGCCAGCCGCGTACAGCTGATCCATGAAGGGGAGCGCCTGCTCCTCGAACTGCGCGCGCGTTTCCGCTGCCGCGTCGACCTCGTCGTTCATCACCGGCCAGTCTATGTCGGGCCACGACGCAGACACCGGCACGGTCGCCTGCGGCGATCGTACGTACTCTCGTTCCAAGATTGCAGGCATCAGGCTCCTTTCGCCTTCAGTAGAGTTGAAACCGATGACCGCCGACGGCTATTCCCCGACCACCACGAACGCGACAGCTCCCCGTGGGGAGTGGACCGCGCCCGTCGCCGAGGGCGCCATCCGAGCGTCGCTGTCGGTGCCCGGTTCGAAATCGCTCACGAACCGCGAGCTGATCCTCGCGGCGATCGCCGACGGACCGGGGATGCTGCATTCCCCGCTTCACTCCGACGACTCGGCGCGCATGATCGACGCTCTGCGTGAACTGGGCGTCGGGATCGAGGCGGTCGCCACCTCGGGATCGTTCGGACCCGACCTCATGGTCACCCCCGTCGCCCCCTTCCGCGGCGGCACCTCGATCGATTGCGGGCAGGCCGGTACCGTCATGCGGTTCGTCGCCGGGCTCGCCGGACTCGCCGCGGGCGAAGTCGTCCTCACCGCTCACGAGAGCGCGTTGCACCGCCCGATGGGCGCGATGATCACGGCGCTCCGCGACGTGGGCGTCGACATCGACGACGGCGGCCGGTGGGCGCTCCCCTTCGCCGTTCGCGGCCACGGGCACGTCCGCGGCGGCGAGGTCGAGATCGACGCGAGCGCGTCGAGCCAGTTCGTCTCGGGCCTTCTGCTCGCCGCGCCGCGCTTCGACGTGGGCCTGCGGCTCCGACACGTGGGCGGCAGGCTCCCCAGCATCCCCCACATCGACATGACGGTCGAGGCGCTCGGTCATCGCGGCATCCACGTCGAGCAGCCCGCGCCCGGCGAGTGGCTCGTGCCGGCGGGTTCGGTACGCGCCAAAGACGTGACGATCGAACCCGACCTGTCGAACGCGGCCCCGTTCCTCGCGGCCGCGATGCTCACCGGGGGCAGTGTCTCCGTCGCCGGGTGGCCCCTGCACTCGACCCAGCCCGGGGCCCTGCTCACCGACATCCTGACGGAGATGGGCGGCCGGGCCTCGCGTCGCGGCGGCAGCCTCACCGTGACGGCGGGAGAGTCGATCGTCGGCGTCGATCTCGACCTCTCCGCGGCGGGAGAGCTCGCCCCCACCCTCTTCGGTCTCGCCGCGTTCGCCGACGCGCCCACCACGCTCTACGGCATCGGACACATCCGAGGTCACGAGACCGATCGCATCGCCGCCCTCGTCGGCAACCTCCGCGCGCTCGGCGGCGAGGCGGAGGAGCTCGAGGACGGCATCCGGATCGTTCCCCGCCCGCTCACCGGTGGCGTGTGGCGTGCGCACCACGACCACCGTCTCGCCACGACCGGCGCCCTCATCGGACTGCGCGTGCCCGGTGTGGTGGTCGACGACATCGGCACGACCGCCAAGACCATGCCCCAGTTCGCGCACTTGTGGCAGCGGATGCTCGACGGGTCTTCCGCGGATGCGGGATCCTGACCCCGTGACGGCCCGATGAGCTGGATCGACGACTCCGACGACGACGAGCCGGAGTTCGACGAGTCCGACTTCCGCGCCCGTCCCAACCCGCGGGCGAACCGGCCGCGGACGAAGCGGCGTCCGGCCCACGCCGACGCGACCATCGCGCGGGTGTTGGGGGTCGATCGCGGCCGTTACACGGTTCTCGTCGACGAGAACACCCCGGAGGAGCGACGCGTGACCACCACGCGGGCGCGGGAGCTGCGCCGCGAGCGGATCGTCACCGGCGATCTCGCCCGCGTCGTCGGCGACACCTCCGCGACCGAGGGCACGCTCGCACGGATCGTCGGGCTGGAACCGCGCACGTCCCTCCTCCGACGCAGCGCCGACGACACCGATCAGGTCGAGCGGATCATCGTCGCCAACGCCGACCAGATGCTCATCGTCGTGGCCGCAGCCGACCCCGAGCCGCGCGAGCGCCTCGTCGACCGCTATCTCGTGGCAGCACTCGACGCCGGGGTCCGCCCCCTTCTCGTCGTCACGAAGACCGACCTCGCCGATCCTGCGCGCTTCCTCTCGCACTTCGACGGCCTCGATCTCGAGGTGTTCACGAGCGGGCGCGACGAGATGCCGCTGGAACGCATCGGCGCCGCTCTGATCGATCACTCCACGGTCTTCGTCGGGCACTCCGGCGTCGGCAAGTCCACGCTCGTCAACGCCCTCACCGGCTCCGATCGGGCGACCGGGCACGTGAACGAGGTCACCGGCCGTGGACGGCACACCTCCTCCTCGACCGTGTCGCTGCGGTACCGCGGCGAGCGCGGGTCGGGCTGGGTCATCGACACGCCCGGCGTCCGCTCGTTCGGGTTGGGTCACGTCGACCCCGCGAACATCCTCGGCGCCTTCACCGAGCTGGCGCTGGTCGCCGAGGACTGCCCTCGCGGGTGTACGCATCTCCCCGATGCGCCCGACTGCGCGATCGTGGAGGCCGTGGGCGAAGGCCGACTGGCCCCGGAGGGCGCGGCCCGCTTGGATTCGCTGCAGCGGCTGTTGGCCACCTTCGCCGGATCGTAGGCTGGTCGGGTGACCCATCTCGAACCCGGCTCCGTTGCGCCCGACTTCACCCTCCTCGACCAGGACGAGCGACCGGTGTCGCTCTCGGACTTCCGCGGGCGTCGCGTCATCCTGTACTTCTACCCCGCCGCGATGACCCCCGGCTGCACGACGCAGGCCTGCGACTTCCGCGACAGCATGGCGTCGCTGCAGGGTGCGGGCTACACCGTGCTCGGCCTCTCGCGCGACGAACCCGCCAAGCTGCGCCAGTTCCGCGAGAACGACGGCATCACCTTCCCCCTGCTCAGCGACCCCGACCACGCCGTGCACGAGGCGTACGGGGCGTGGGGCGAGAAGCAGAACTACGGCAAGACGATCACCGGGGTGCTGAGGTCGACGTTCGTGCTCGACGAAGACGGTGTCGTGCGCGAAGCCCTGTACAACGTGAAGGCCACGGGACACGTCGCGCGCCTGCGCAAGACCCTCGGCGTCGACGCCGCCTGACGGTCGGCGTCTTCGTCACTCTCCGTCGGGGCGTTGCGGCGCGGCCCGCCTGACGGCCCCGACGAGGAGCACGAGACCGATCACGCCCGGCGCGGCGATCGCGAGCGCCGTCAGGGGATCGGCGCCGACCCCCGTGAGCGCACCCAGCGCAACGGCGAGGATGAGGATCTGCACCACGATCCCGCCCGAGCGCCCCCACGACTGGTCGCGCGCCGTGGCGACGGCGAACGCGGCCAAGGCACCGGCGGCGACCACAGTGAGCACGATCAGCGCGAGAGCGGTCGTGAGGAACACGGTGTCACCCTCAAAGAGGGCGACGATCTGCCACACCACGAGCGCGAGCGCACCCGCGGCTTCGAGGGCCAGCATGGCTGCAGCGAGAACGCGCACGGGCACGATGCGTCCTTTCGGGAACCGGATGCGGGCGGTAACTCCCTGGAAACCTGCCGGTTACCTCTTGATCGTCCGGGAGCGCTGTGGGAGCATGGTCGAAGCCGTGTGCTCCCACAGCGAAGTGGGGCGGGCCTCTGCCCGCATCTCCCACCAGGGTACCCGACACCCGAATACGGGATCCGAACCCATTCCGACTTACGTCACAAGGAGCACCACCATGGATTGGCGCGACAAATCCGCCTGCCTCACCGTCGACCCCGAGCTGTTCTTCCCCGTGGGGAACACCGGCCCGGCCGTCGACCAGATCGAGAAGGCGAAGTCCGTCTGCGCCCGGTGCACCGTCACCGAGGTGTGCCTGCAGTACGCGCTCGAGTCCGGACAGGACTCCGGTGTCTGGGGCGGCCTGTCAGAAGATGAGCGTCGCGCGCTGAAGCGACGCGCCGCGCGCGCCCGTCGCGCTTCCTGAGCGTCCACCGCCTGCGTCACACGCCCACGACCGGGCACACGACGCAGACCTGGTGAAGCCACTCGCGCGGTGAGCAACCGCAACTGAGCGGGGAGCGTCTTCGGATGCTCCCCGCTCAGGCGCGAGAGCGGTCGATGTAGCGCATGGGGATGTCGATCGTCACTTCGGTGCCGCTACCGACGAGAGTGTGCCAGTCGATCGTGCCGCCCAGTTCGCCCTGGATCAGGGTGCGGACGATCTGCGTTCCGAGTCCCTGGCCGACGTGCCCCTCCGGCATGCCGACACCGGAGTCGCGAACCCGCACCTCCAGTCTCTCGTCTGAGCGCTCGGCGGTGATCTCCACCTCGCCCTCGCGTCCGGCGAGTCCGTGCTCGACCGCGTTGGTGACGAGCTCGGTGAGAGCGAGCGCCAGCGGCGTCGCGTACTCGCTCGGCAGGGTTCCGAAACGGCCGGTGGAACGCGTACGTGCGCGGGTGTTGGGCGCGGCGGCGACCTCCGCGACCAGCTTCAGCACGCGGTCGAACACGTCATCGAAATCGACGTTCTGGGCGAGCCCCTCCGAGAGGGTGTCGTGCACCACGGCGATGGCCGACACGCGTCGCATGGCCTGGCTGAGAGCGTCCCGGGCTTCGTCGGAATGGGTGCGTCGCGCCTGGATCCGCAGCAGGGACGCGACGGTCTGCAGGTTGTTCTTGACCCGGTGATGGATCTCGCGGATCGTCGCATCCTTCGTGATGAGTTCCTGCTCCTGGTGGCGGATCTCGGTCACGTCACGGCACAGCACGATCGCACCGGTGCGCACCCCGTGATCGCGGAGCGGGATGGTGCGGAGAGACACCTGCACGCCACGGGCCTCGATGTCGGCCCGCCACGGAGCACGCCCGGTCACGACCACGGGCAGCGACTCGTCGACCTCGCGGTCGGCGGGGAGGATGCGGGTGGTGACGTCGACGAGCGCCTCGCCCTCGAGCTCGTCGTCGAAGCCCATGCGATTGAACGCCGAGAGGGCGTTCGGGCTGGCGAAGGTGGTGATCCCGTCGACGTCGAGTCGGATGAGGCCGTCGGAGGCCCGCGGCGCGCCGCGGCGAGGCGCGATCGGAGCCGCGAGATCGGGGAACTCCCCCGATGCGACCATCCCGAAGACGTCGTCGGCGCAGTCGTTGAAGGTGATCTGCTGACGCGAAGGGATGCGTGCTTCGCCGAGGTTCGTATGACGGGTGAGCACGCCGACCGTGACCGGTGCCTGACCGGCCTGCGTCGAGGTGCGGACGATCGGCACGGCGCGCACGCGCGTGGGAGTCTCCTCGAACCAGTCGGGCGACGCCGAATCGACGATGCGGCCGCTCTGGAAGGCCTCGAGCACCTGCGTGCGCCACTGCGGCCGCACGCGGTCACCGACGATGTCGCGGTAGAACAGGGTGGCGGCGCCGCCCGGGCGGGTGTGCGCGACGGCGACGAACGAGTCGTCGGCGGTCGGCACCCAGATCACGACGTCTGCGAACGCGAGGTCGGCGAGCAGCTGCCCGTCCCCGGCGAGACGATGGAGCCACTCGACGTCCGGTTCCGTGAATCGGCCCTGGGCATAGACGAGGTCGCTGAGCGTGGACACCCCCCTAGCGTACGGGGAGCCTCCCCCGTCCACCGACGCTCACGCGGTACGCGCCACGCGTCGCCCGACCGCGCGCCGGCGCGTTCGAGCAACCGCTGAGGCGGCCGCCGCGGGAGCGACCGCCTCACCGACGACACGACGCACGGCAGCGGCGAGGGGGGAGCGGGGAGACGTCTCTGCCACCGGTCGAGCCGCCAGCACCGCCGCGTCGGCCGAGCGGGGATCGAGGGGGACGAACCAGACGTCCTCGATCCCGGCGAAGCGCTCGAGTGTCCGACGCACCTGCCCTCGGGCATCCACCCCGAGAGTGCCCGGGCGCATCCTGTTCGCAACGACGACGACGCGCGTCGCCCCCACCGCCGCACGCAACTCGGCGTGCGCGCGAAGGAAGCGCGATACGCCCACGGGATCGGCCGACAGCACGGCGACGATCATGTCGGCCTCCTGCAGCACGCCGAGTGTCGCAGCGTTGCGTCGTGGCCCGTCGAGGTCGCTGACGATCTCCTCGTCGGTCTCGAGAGAGGCCGCGACGTCGACCACCACGTGGTCGGCCCAGCCCCGGCAGGCACGCAGCGCTCCTGTCACGCGTTCATGCGTCAGCTCGGGCCACCTCCCGGGACGGTTGATGCCCGTCAACACGTCGACGGCACCTGCGCCGGCCCCGATGGGCACGCTGATCCGGCTCAGCTCTTCATCGTCGAGCTCGGCGAGATCGACCTGGCGGCACGCCGCGGCGAACCCCGGCCCCTCGTCGGCGAGCCCGAGCATCACCGCGAGCGCGGGCGCGTGCGTGTCGGCGTCGACCAACGCGACCCTCGCGGCGCTGCGTCGCAGCTCGACCGCGAGCTCGATGGCGAGGGTCGAGCGGCCGGGCGCGCCGTGGGGGCCCCATACGGCGATCACCCCGTTCCCTCTCGGCGGCGCCGGTGCGGCGGCGAACGCCGCGGCGGGGCTGGCGAGAGCGTCGGCGAGCACCCACCCCTCGACGTCCAGCGGGAGCGGCCGTCCCAGTCCGAGCAGCCCTGCGTCGCGCCGGGCCGACGGGTCGTCACCGAGCACGACGACCCTGATTGCACGCCGATGGCACTCCTCCACGAGCATCCGCGACAGGCCTCGAGGAGACGACTGCACCACGAGCACGTCGGCACCCGCGGCGAGGATGTCGCGCGGCGTGCGCGCCGCAGCATCCGCGTCGACGACCGCGACGACGGTCAGACCTTCGCCGCGGAGCTCGGATGCGAGGCGGGAGCCCCGGGCCCCGTCGACCGCGACGACGACGGTCATCGCGTCGCTCCGGCGATCGGGACCACCGACAGCACCGAGCCGTCGGACTGCGCCCCGAGGATCGTTGCGACGTCGGCTCTCGCGATCACGAGCTCGAGCGTCGCGGTCGGGCGTCCGACCATCGCGTCGTCGCGGCTGACGCGGGCCACCGTGGCGTCGGCGACGAGGATGCGCGGCGCCTCGAAGGTGTCGCGATCGAGAGGGGGTGCGTACCAGACCTCCACACGCGTACCCACCCCGATCGCCTCGGAGACGTCGGTCGTCGAGCGGACGACGACGCTGGTCGTCCGGGCGTCGCCGGCACCGCCGACGGCGTCGACCGGCACCAGCTCTCCCTCCCCGATCGTCCTGGTCGCCACGAGTGCGTCTTCGAGCGCCGAAGCCGAGAGATAGGACCGGCGCGCCGGGCCGAGAGCGACGTCGACGACCCGGAGATCGGAAGGGGCCACCGCCTCCCCCGGCACGATCGTGCGCGTCGCAGCGTAGACCGGTTCGGTCTGCCGGGCCGCGGCCACGACGAACCAGACGCCGGCGATGGAGATCGCGATGAAGACGATCCCGACCAGGAATCGGGCGTCGGCCCAGAACGTTCGAGGTCGCCGGCGAGGAGAGTCGATGGCCGTCATGGCGACCATGGTGCAACGAACCGCGCCGTCGCGGTGGCGATTATCCACAACGGCGCGGGTCGAAGCGGAGCCGGCGTGGCGACGCTCATAATGAAGACATGCCAGATGTCCCCCCGACCGGCGCGCGGATGCTCGCGCCGTCGCAGGTGGCCGAACTGCTCGATGTGACCGTCGAGGAGGTCATCGCGCTCGTCCACGACGGACGCCTTCGAGGCGCCCGCGTCGGCACGCCCGCGAGATGGCGAGTCGACGAGGACAGCGTCGGGGGGTACCTCGACGATCAGGCGGAGGAGGCGCGGCGGATGGCGCTCTGGCGCCAATCGAACGCCGCCAGCTTCCCCGAGCTCTGGGGCCGAGGAAGCGTGCGCAACCCCGACTGACCGAGTCCCCTCGCTCACACCGCGATCGGCGCGACGATGCCGATCCAGGCGACCGAGGCGAAGGGGATGATCCGGTACGCCGAGACGTCCGCGCGACGGCGCGGCGAGCCCGGGTCGTGCAGTGCGAGATCGAGGTGGTCGGCGCCCGCCCGGTCGATCGTCCCCGAGAACACGCGCGCGGACGTCGCGTGGATGCTGACCCCCGCCCGGCGGCGCACGAGATCGCGCACCGCGAATCCGAACGTCGCGCGGCGGGAGACGGGCGCCTTCGCGGTCGCGCCGACGGGCCGCGCGGTGCGCAAAAGCTCGGCGTGAGACATGCGCACAGCTGTCACGGAGGCCAGCGGGACGAGCGCGGCTCCGGCACGGGTCTGCCAGGGAGACACGAGCAGCCAGTCCGCTCCGAGAGCGGTGACGGGGGCATCGAGCACGGTGCCGTCGACGAGTTCGAGCGCCGCGGAGGCGTCGGCGCCGACCATCGCGGCGACACGTTCGTGGAGGGTCAGCTTCGACAGCCGCAGGCGCTCCGCTTCGCTGTCGAGAGCGGCGCGCTCGGCCTCCCACTCCGACTCCAGCTGATCTTCGATGTCTTCGAAGAAACGGTCCCATCGCATGACGCCGACGTTAGGGCAGCCTCGAAGCAGCCCCGGCCTCTTATCCACATCCCGAAAAAGTTCGGCAGCCGTAGGAGATGTTGTGCTGTACTGAGCACAAAGTTCCCCGCTGGACTCAACGACACCCCCCGGTCGAGATAGGCGCACTGATGGCACCGATGTCTACGAGCACTGCCCGCGCATTCCCCCTCACGGTTCGATCGCTGGAGATCGACGAGTACTTCGCTCCCCAGCCCACTCGCTCCAGCGATCTGCCCGCCCCCGCACCGCTGCTGCGCAACCTCACGCTGGGCGTCCTCGAGGTGCTGGCCGGCGTTCGTGAGATCGAGCAGCTCTCGCGCTGGCTCACCGAAGACGCCTACCGCAGCCTCCTGACGCGCGCCAACCTCGCCACGCGGGCCCGCAGCGCACGCGGGGTGCCCGCCGCGCGCCCGGTTCACCGGATCCTGTCCGTGCGCGAGTGCGTGCCCGCCGACGGAGTCGTCGAGGCGGTCGTGATCGTCGCGGGCCCGGCGCGCACCCGCGCCGTGGCCATCCGGCTGGAGGGGATGGACCGTCGCTGGAGGGCGACGTCGCTCGCCCTCCTGTGACGCTAGGGGCGGTAGGAGGAGAGGAAGTTGCCGAGCCGCTCGATCGCGTCGGTCAGGACCCGCGCCTCCGGCAGCGTCACGATGCGGACGTGATCGGGCGTCGGCCAGTTGAACCCCGTGCCCTGCACGAGGAGCACGTGCTCGGCGATGAGGAAGTCGTGGACGAACTTTCCGTCGTCGGGGATCTCGTAGACCTCCGGGTCGAACCGCGGGAAGGCGTAGAGCGCTCCCTGCGGCATCACGCAGGAGACACCGGGGATCGCCTCGAGGCCCTGCCACGCCGCATCCCGCTGCTCATGGAGCCGACCCGTCGGGGCGATGAGCGCGTCGATCGACTGCACCCCCGAGAGCGCCGCCTGGACGGCGTACTGCGCCGGCACGTTCGGACACAGACGGGTCGAGGCGAGGAGGGTGATTCCCTCGATGAACCCCTTGGCGTGGTCCTTCGGTCCGGTGATGACGAGCCAGCCCGACCGGAACCCCGCCACCCGATAGGTCTTCGACAACCCGTTGAAGGTGAGGCACAGCAGGTCGGGCGCGACGGTCGCGAGCGGGATGTGCTGCGCGTCGTCGAAGAGGATGCGGTCGTAGATCTCGTCGGCGAGGAGCAGCAGCGAATGCTCGCGTGCGACGGCAGCGATCCCCTCCAGCACCTCCCGCGAGTAGACCGCACCCGTCGGGTTGTTCGGGTTGATGATGACGATCGCCTTGGTGCGCGGGGTGATCTTCGACCGGATGTCGTCGAGATCGGGCTGCCACCCGTCGAGCTCGTCGCAGATGTAGTGCACCGGCGTGCCGCCGCCGAGGCTCGTCATCGCCGTCCAGAGCGGGTAGTCGGGTGCTGGGATGAGCACCTCATCGCCCTCGTCGAGAAGCGCCTGCATGACCATCGTGATCAACTCGGACACACCGTTGCCGAGGTACACGTCATCGGGATCGAACAGCGGGAATCCGGGCACCTGCTCGTACCGCGAGACGACCGCGCGGCGCGCCGACATGATGCCCTTGCTGTCGCTGTAGCCGTGGGCATGCGGAACGGCGTCGATCATGTCGCGCACGATCTGGAAGGGTGCTTCGAAGCCGAACACGGCCGGGTTGCCGGTGTTCAGCTTGAGGATGCGGTGCCCCTCGCTCTCGAGCCGGTCGGCCTCGATGAGCGCCGAACCACGGATCTCGTAGAGGACGTCTTTCAGCTTCGACGACTGGTCGAGCGAGCGCGGCGAGGTCATCCAGTCAGAATAAACCCGCCCCGAACCGGCCAATGCTCATCGCGTGGACCGGTCCGGGGCCGCGGTCACTTCTTCTTCGGGGCGGCCCGCCGCTCCGCACGGTTCTGCGGGGCAGCCGACGGAGCACCCTGGCCGCCGTCGGTGCGCTGTCCGAAGGCACCGCGCGGCGCCTCGGCGACGGGGGCTGCGGCCGGGACGGATGCCGCGGCCGCTGCCTGACGCACGCGGTTCGTCGCCGCCTGCTGCACCTGCCCGCGGTCGTTGCGCACCTCTACCTCGCCGGCGTCGTTCGCGGCGGAGTACTCCAGGCGCTGACCCTCCACCGGCGGCGCGGCGAGACCCTTGGCCTCGACCTCGGCCTCGTCGCCTTCGGCGCGACGCACCTCGACCTCGAGGTTGTAGAGGTATCCGACGGACTCCTCCTTGATCTGGTCCATCATCGACTGGAACATCTGGTACCCCTCGCGCTGGTACTCGATGAGCGGGTCGCGCTGTGCCATCGCGCGCAGGCCGATGCCGTCCTTGAGGTAGTCCATCTCGTAGAGGTGGTCGCGCCAACGGCGGTCGAGCACCTGGAGCACGACGCGACGCTCGAGCTCGCGCATGGCGGGCGCGCCCAGTGTCTCCTCGCGGTTCTTGTACGCGATCATCGCGTCGGAGAGGATCTCGCGCTTGAGACCGGCCGCCGTCACCCGGCCCTTGTTGCCGGCTTCGGCGACGACCTCGTCGATGGTGACCGAGACGGGGTACATCGTCTTCAGCTCGGTCCAGAGCGCGTCGAAGTCCCAGCTCTCGGTGTGGCCGCTGCCGGTGTGGTCGTCGATCACCGTGCTGATGGCGTCTTCGATGAAGTGCTCGACGCGCCCGGCGATGTCGTCGCCGTGCAGCATCTGGCGACGATCGGCGTAGATCGCCTCACGCTGGCGGTTGAGGACGTCGTCGTACTTCAGCACGTTCTTGCGCACCTCGGCGTTGCGCGCCTCGACCTGGGTCTGAGCGCTGCGGATCGCGCGCGAGACCATGGTCGATTCGATCGCGACGTCGTCGGGGAAGTTCGTACGGGCGAGGATCGCCTCCGCCGCACCCGACTGGAACAGGCGCATGAGGTCGTCGGTCAGAGAGAGGTAGAAGCGGCTCTCGCCGGGGTCGCCCTGACGGCCCGAGCGACCGCGCAGCTGGTTGTCGATGCGGCGCGACTCGTGCCGCTCGGTACCGAGCACGTAGAGACCCCCGGCCTCGACGACCTTGGCGGCCTCCTCCGAGACCACGTCCTTCGTGCCCTGGTAGACCGTGTCCCACTCCGACTCGTACGCCTCGGGGGTCTCGACGGGGTCGAGGCCCTTGGCCTTCATCTCCTGCACGGCGAGGAACTCGGCGTTGCCGCCGAGCATGATGTCGGTACCGCGACCGGCCATGTTCGTGGCGACCGTGACCGCGCCCAGACGCCCGGCACGAGCGACGATCTCGGCCTCGCGCGCGTGGTTCTTCGCGTTGAGCACCTCGTGCTTGATGCCCTTCTTCGCCAGCAGCCGCGAGAGGTACTCGCTCTTCTCGACGCTGGTGGTTCCGACGAGCACCGGCTGGCCGGTCTCGTGGCGCTCCGCGATGTCTTCGACCACCTGGGCGAACTTGGCCGTCTCGTTCTTGTAGACGAGGTCGGACTGGTCCTTGCGGACCATCGGCTTGTTCGTCGGGATGGGCACCACGCCGAGCTTGTAGGTCGACATGAACTCCGCGGCCTCGGTCTCGGCCGTACCGGTCATGCCCGCGAGCTTGTCGTAGAGACGGAAGTAGTTCTGCAGCGTCACCGTGGCGAGGGTCTGGTTCTCGGCCTTGACCGGCACGTTCTCCTTGGCCTCGATGGCCTGGTGGATGCCCTCGTTGTACCGGCGACCCACGAGGATGCGGCCGGTGTGCTCGTCGACGATCATGACCTCGTCGTTCATCACGACGTAGTCGCTGTCGCGCTTGAACAGCGCGAGCGCCTTGATCGAGTTGTTGAGGAACGAGATGAGCGGGGTGTTGGCCGACTCGTAGAGGTTGTCGATGCCGAGGTAGTCCTCGACCTTCTCGATACCGGGCTCGAGCACACCGATCGTGCGCTTCTTCTCGTCGACCTCGTAGTCGACACCGACCTCGAGAGTGCGAGAGATCTTCGCGAACTCGGCGAACCAGCGGTTGGCCTCGCCCGACGAAGGACCGGAGATGATCAGCGGGGTGCGCGCCTCGTCGATGAGGATCGAGTCGACCTCGTCGACGATCGCGAAGAAGTGCTCGCGCTGCACGAGGTCTTCCTTGCGCCACGCCATGTTGTCGCGGAGGTAGTCGAACCCGAACTCGTTGTTCGTGCCGTACGTGATGTCGGCCGCGTACTGCTCGCGGCGCACCTGCGGCGTCTGACCGGCGACGATGACGCCCGTGGTCATGCCCAGCGCGCGGTAGACGCGGCCCATGAGCTCGGACTGGTAGCTCGCCAGGAAGTCGTTGACCGTGATGACGTGGACGCCCTTGCCAGCGATCGCGTTGAGGTAGACCGCGAACGTCGCCGTCAGGGTCTTGCCCTCACCGGTCTTCATCTCGGCGATGTTGCCGAGGTGCAGGGCCGCGCCGCCCATGATCTGCACGTCGTAGGGACGCTGGCCGAGGGTGCGCTTGGCCGCCTCGCGGATCGCGGCGAACGCCTCCGGCATGAGCTGGTCGAGCGTCTCGCCCGCTTCGTGACGCGATCGCAGCTCCGCGGTCTCGCCGCGCAGTTCGTCATCGGTCAGCTGCGCGTAGTCGTCTTCGAGTGCGTTGACCGCTTTGACCACCTGCTGGAGCCGGCGGAGGATGCGCCCCTCTCCGGCGCGGAGCAGTTTCTCGAGAGGATTGGCCACGGAGGATCTCCATCTGTCGGGTGCGGCGCGAAGGCCCGCCTGCGAACAGGCATATGACGCCCATGTTATCCGTTCGTGACCTCGGAGGAACCAGGGTGCGCACGTCCACTGCGCGCCCACGGCGAACAGTCGGCTTCGACACCGCACCGGGATCGTAGGATCGGAACATGGCCGGGTTCTGGGGAAAACGCAAGCGCGAAGAGCAGGATGCGGCGGATGCCGACCTGATGCGGCGAGCCGAGATGGCGATCGTCGCGGCCGATGAGCGGGTGCGCCTGACCGCGGATGAGCTCGACTTCGCGGTCGCCGAACTCGGCGAGTCGGCCACCGCAGACCTGCGCAACGCCCTTGACTCCGTGAAGACCCACCTGAGTGAGGCGTTCCACCTCCACCAGCTCAATCACGATGAGATCCCCGACACCCCGGAGGAGCTCCGCACCCGCAACGCCCGCATCATCCAGCTCTCCGAGTGGGCCGAAGACCTGCTCGAGGAGCGCACCGCGGTGCTGCAGGGCGCGATCGAGAAAGTGCGTCGCGCGCCCGAGGTGCTCGAACGTGTGCGCGCCGACCGCGAACGCCTCTCACTGCGCGTGCCCGCCGCCCGGGATGCCGTGCAGCGCCTGTCGACCAGATACAGCCCCGCAGCGCTGCAGCAGATCTCGGGCAACCCCGAGGAGATCGAGCAGCTGCTCAGCTTCGCCGGTCACACCGCCGACGTGTCGGAGCGCCGTCGCGAGGCCGGCCAGCGCGAGCAGGCCGGGGTCGCCCTCGAGGCGGCGACGGAGTCGATACGCCGTGCCGAGTCGCTGCTCGACGCCATCGACTCCTACGAGATCGAGGCCCTGCGCGCCGAGTCGACGCTCGCCGCCGTGGTCGAGGACTCCCGTGGCGACCTGGTCGATGCGCGCAGCGGTCCGCAGACCCCGGCCGTCCGCGAAGCGATGGTGGCGCTTGAGAGGGCCCTGGCCGAGCTCCCGGCCGGCGGAGTGCGCGACGACCCGTTCGGCGCGCTCTCGCGACTGCGTCAGGCGAACACCGAGCTCGACGCCGCCCGCGAGCGCGCCTCGCGGCCGGTCATCCCCCAGACCCACGTGACCCACGCCGTCGACGACGCCGATCGACAGCTCACGGTGGCCCGCAGCATCATCTCCGGCCACCGCGGCTGGATCGGAGCAGACGCGCGCACGCGCTTCGCGGAGGCCGAGCGCCTCCGCGCGGAGATCCCCCTCGGCCCGATCGACGAGGAGGCGCGCGAGCGCACGATCGCGCAGGCCCGCCGGGTGGCCGCCCTGGCGTCGGAGGCCCTCCAGCTCGCGCAGAACGACATCGACTCCTCGCGCCCGAACGACTGGGGCGGCGACGGGTGGGGCGGAGGCCGCGGCGGTGGACGCGGCGGCGGCATGGGCGGCGGCAACATGGTCGGCGGCATGCTCGGCGGCCTCGTCATCGGGTCGCTGCTCGGCGACATGTTCGACGGCTGATCGGCTCGTCGCAGCATCCGCTCGCCCACAGACCGCGAGACCCGATCCCCGCGGCGAGACCCTGACAGAAAGCCAGGGTCTCGCCGGTCGGATCGGGTCTCGCGGTCTTCGTCAGGGGGACGTCAGGATGCTGCGCGTGCCTCCGGAGCGGCCTGCGTCTCGAGGGAGATCACGCCGTAGTCCCAGCCCTTGCGGCGGTAGACGACACTCGGGTGATCGGAGCGGGCGTCGACGAAGAGGAAGAAGTCGTGTCCGACGAGCTCCATCCGGTCGACGGCCTCCTCGACCGTCATCCACTCGGCGTCGAACTGCTTCGTTCGGATGACGACCGGCGTGTAGTCGGCCTCGTCGTCCACCTGGACGACGGGCACCTCACCCGTCGCGACGGCGTGCAGCAGCTCGGCGGAAGCGGGCTCGATGTCGATGCCCGCGAGCGATCCGCTCTCCTTCTCGAACTTCGCACCCCGGGGGTGGTTGCGCGCGTCGACGCGCTTGTCTTTGGCTCGACGCAACTGCTCGGCCATCTTGTCGACGGCGAGATCGAGGGCGGTGAACTTGTCGCCGTCCGTTGCTTCGGCCCGTACGACCGGACCCTTACCGCCGAGGGTGAGCTCGACGGTCTCGTCTTCCATCCGCCCGTTGTGATAGGCGCGATGGGTGACTTTCACTTCGAGGCCCTGCGCGCGCGGCGCGAGGGTTTCGATGCGTGAGGCCTTCTCTTCGACGACTGTTCGGAATCGTTCCGTGATCCCTACTCCCACGCCGACGATGTTGGTGTCCATCCGTGACCTCCTTGTTCCGGGTTCGCCCAATCGGCTTGTTCGGTGCCAAGGGCGAACGGTCCGTCGCCTTGCTAGTCCCCCCACCGTAGTCGTGACGACCGGGCCTGTCACGCACGAAACTCGGATGCGATGAACCTCATCGGATTCGCCTAGCGAAGGCCCTCGCGACGCCTCGGCGTCGCCGCGGCCGTCGCCGCTCCCACCACGTCGGCTCCTGCCGCGCGCAGGGCCCGGACGGCCTCGCCGAGGGTCGCGCCGGTCGTGACGACGTCGTCCACCACGATCACCCGGCGGCCCGCGACGCCCCGCGCGACCAGACTGTGCTCGACATTCGCTCGGCGCTCGTCGATGCCCAGCGCGCGCTGGTCGCCCGTGGCCCTCACGATGCGCAGAGCCCTGTCGACGGGAACCCCCGCTCGGCGCAGCAGCAGCTCGGGCACGCGGTATCCGCGTCGTCGCATCGACGCGGTCGAGGTCGGAACCGGAACGAACGCGGCGCCCGCGGGGAGGACGGCGAGCGCCGCGCCGAGAGCCGCCCCGAGCGGGCGTGCGAGGGCCGTGCGCCCCTCCTCCTTCAGCGTGCGCACGACGCGGGCAGCTCTGCCCTCGAAGCGCACACCGCTCCAGACCTCCACGCCGTCGATCACGCGGCTATGCGGCTCGGGCTCGAGCGCGGCGAGGCACTCGGCGCACAGGGCCAGGTCTTCGGCCCCGCACCCGGCGCACTCGACGGGGAGGACGAAGGCGAGCGCGTCGGCGAGCGCGCGCCGGATGACAGCGGAGTCCATCGCGTCATCGTCGCGCGTCCAGCGTGCGCGGGAGCGCCCCGGACACGCAGGCGAGAACGGATGCTGCCTCCCGCCCGCCTGGGGAGGAGACGGGTTACTCCGCCGAGCCCTGCTGAACGCCGAGTACAGCGATGTCGCCGGCTGCTTCCTCCCAGTTCGCGCCGCGCTGGATGAGCAGCGCTCCGTCGAAGGTCCGCAGGCGGACGCTGGAGTTGCCGCCCGAGATGCTCACGGCGTCGGACGTCACCGCGTTGGACGACCCTCGCCCGCCCACCGGCTGCAGCAGCACGGTCGATCCCTGCTCCGAGGCGAGGAGCACCCCCACGCTGACGTCGTCGAGCCAGGCAAGGTCGAGTCCCAGCGACGACGTGGTGGCGAGCACCTGCGGTTCGCCGACGGCGACGGGCACCCCGCCTTCGCGCGTGATGGCGGCGACCCACACCTCGGTGCGGTCACTGGTGAGCACCAGGGCGGCGAGCCGCGTCCCGTCGCGCGAGACCTGGAACGCCGCGATCTCGACGGCGCTCGTCCAGAGAGAGGCCGACACCGCGACGGGCTCGCCCTCCAGGGGGTACACCGTGAAGGCGTCGGGGTTGCTCGCCGATGCCGACCACACCGCTCCCTGCGTGTCGAGCGACGGCACGACGAGGTCGACGGAGCTGCCGTCGAGAACCTCGTACGTGCCGTCCGCGAACGCACGCAGGATCGCGCCGTCCGTGTTCTGGACGGCAGCGGTGCGACGGTCGGCGGCGAGGACGACGGATGCGGCGTCGATCTCGCGCACGGCACCGGAGATGCCGGGGACGGCCTCTACGGTGTTCGAGCTGAGGAACCCGAACTCACCCCCGGCGATCTCGACGAGGGGGTTGGAGTTCACGCGGGTGGAGCGCACGGCGACGGCCTGCGCCGTGACGGGCGTCGTGCCGACGTTCATCTGCACCTCGGCGACGCCGACCGTCTCGAGGCTCTTCTCGAGCTGGGTCTGCATGCGATTGAGGGTGAGATCGTCGAGCGCGAGGACGGCCGGGGTGAACTCGACCTGCGCGGTGGTGCCGCCGTCTTCGAGCGGCACGGCGCTGCTGGCGAGGGTCACGTTCTCGGGGAAGGCGTTGGCGATGCCCCGCGCCAGCCACTCGCTCGGCGGGCCGTCGACGAGGGCCTGGGCGACCCTCGCCGCGATGAGGGTGTTCGGGAACCACCGCTCATCGGGCACGAGGTAGGTGTAGGTCGGATCGAAGTACATGATCGACGCCGGCCGGAAGACGCTCGCGAAGACCTCTTGGTAGAGCACGATGCCGTTCGGGGCGCGGTCGATGCGCCAGCCCTCGTCGGTCTGCACCAGGTGGAATGCCAGCGAGATCGGTCTGCCGTCGGCGGGTGTGTACTCCCCCGTCTCCGAGACGAACGCCTCCGCGGTCACGCGCTGGGTGATCTCGACGGAGTCGGACCCTTGCGACGGCGTCGGGGACGGCGATGAGGGCGCGGCGGCCCGCTCGCTGAGTCGGTCGATCGTCACCGACCTCGGCTGCCATTGGGGCGCGAAGTCCGTCGTGAGGTATTCGCGAGCGGTCTTCCAGTCGTTCTGCGCGCCGACGCCGGCACGGAGGAACCCGTCGACGATCTGCTGGGGCGACGCGCCGGCCTGCGGCGGATCGGGGACGAGGTCGAACGGCGGCGAGTCGTCGGCCTCGCGGGGAAGGAGTCCCGGCTGCACCGGCCCCGAGGTCGGCAGTCCCGTGCAGCCGGCCAGGAGCAGCAGCATCCCCACCGCGAGCGCGGCGATGACGCGCCTCACGAGGCACCGTCCGAGACGTGGATGGGCTGGGTGAGCCCCAGCGCACCGAACGGGGCGGCCTCGCCCTCCCGCGGCGCGAGCGGAATGGGCGAGCCCTCCACGTGCGAGCCGTCGCGCGGCAGCGTCAGCACGAAGTGCGATCCCCGGCCCGGCTCCGACCACACCGCCAGGGTGCCGCCGTGCAGACGCGCGTCGCCCAGGGCGATCGAGAGCCCGAGACCGGTGCCGCCGATCGTGCGTTTGCGAGAGGGGTCGGCGCGCCAGAACCGGTCGAAGACGCGCTCGGCGTCGGCCGGTAGCATCCCCATACCGTAGTCGAGCACGCCGAGGGCGACGGTGCGCTGATCGCTGTCGACCGTGATCACGATCGGTCGTCCCTCACCGTGCTCGATGGCGTTGCCGAGCAGGTTGCGCACGATGCGTCGAATGCGACGCGGGTCCATCTCGACCGGCGAGTAGCCGCCGGGTGCCACGAGCCGGACGTCCGATCCGTGCTGCTGGGCGAGCTGCGACATCGAGGCGATGACGTCTTCGGCGAGGTGGGCCAGGCTCGTGGGCTCGAGCTCGAGCTGCACCGACCCGGCGTCGTACCGGCTGATCTCGAGGAGGTCTGTCAGCAGCGTCTCGAAGCGCTGCACCTGGGCGTGGAGCAGCTCGGCCGCCCGCGCCGTCGCGGGGTCGAAGTCGTCACGGCGATCGTTGAGCATGTCGGCTGCGAGACGGATCGTCGTCAGCGGGGTACGCAACTCGTGCGAGACGTCGGAGACGAATCGCTGCTGCACGAGCGAGAGGTCGGCGAGCTCCTTGATCTGCGATTGGATGCTGTCGGCCATCGCATTGAACGAACGCCCGAGTGTGGCCAGCTCGTCGTCGCCCCGGACGTCCAGTCGCACCCCGAGGTCGCCCGACGCGAGCTTCGCGCTCGTGTCGGCGGCCTCGCCGATGGGGGTCGTCACCGAGCGCAGCACGTACCAGGCGATGCCGCCGATGAGGATGAGCAGCACGATGCCGACCATCCACAGCACGAACTGCACGAACGAGAGGGTCTGAGCGGGACTGGCGAAGTCGTAGGCGAGGTAGAGCTCGTAGGGCCCGACGTCGGGGATCTCGAGCTGCTGGCCGACCACGATGCCGGGAACCGTGCCGCCGCCCGACGTCGGAAGGGGCACCGACTGCCACCACTGCGAGCCGCTGTCGCCGTTCTGCACCTGCTCGCGGAGCCCCGACGACAGGATGCTCTCGTCGAACCCGCGAGACGTCTGGTTCTGGGGCGCGAGCGGTGAGATGTCGGTGCCGATGCGGTAGAAGGCGAACACGTCGCTCGAGGCCTGCTGCAGCAGAGGCTGCTGGATGCTGGTCAGGAGGTTCTGCCTCGCCACCGCGCTCTCACCGGTGTCCACGGTCGATTCGAGCGTCTTCTGCGCCGCGATCGTGGCGTTCTGGGAGCTCTCGAGCACCTGGTTCAGCCGCGATTGGAAGAGGTCGTTCTGGATCGCGAGGGCCATGCCGACGCACGCCACGAGGATGGCGAGAGCCGTCAGTCCTACCGTCAGCAGCACCGTGCGGAATCGCAGCGAACGACGCCACAGCGTCGCCAGTCGCGTCGGCCACGCCCGCCAGTCGCGGATGACGCGCACCGTCGAGGTGATGACCGGGCCGGTCATCAGGGCCTCACACGACCGCCCCGGCGCGGTATCCGACGCCGCGCACGGTGGTGACGATGCGCGGGTTGTCGGGGTCGTTCTCGACCTTGGCGCGGAGGCGCTGCACGTGGACGTTCACCAGGCGGGTGTCGGCCTTGTAGTGGTAGCCCCACACCTGCTCCAGGAGCATCTCGCGGGAGAACACCTGCTGCGGTTTCGACGCCAGCGCGACGAGGAGTTCGAACTCGAGCGGGGTCAGTCCGATCGGGGCGTCGCCGCGGCGCACCTCGTGCGCTGCGACGTCGACGGTGAGATCGCCGATGCGGAGGGTCTCGCTGCTCGGCTGGCCTGCGGGGCGCAGACGCGTGCGGATGCGCGCGACGAGCTCTTTCGGGTTGAAGGGCTTCATGATGTAGTCGTCGGCGCCCGACTCGAGCCCCTTCACCACGTCGGCGGTGTCGGTGCGGGCGGTCAGCATGATGATGGGCACGCCCGATTCCGCACGCACGCGGGTGCAGATCTCGATGCCGTCCATCCCGGGGAGCATGAGGTCGAGCAGGATCAGATCGGGCCGCTCGCGCCGCCAGGCGTCGACGGCCTGCGCTCCGTCCGCGCAGAAGGCCGTCTCGAATCCCTCGGTGCTCAGCACGATGCCGATCATCTCGGCGAGTGCGGTGTCGTCGTCGACCACCAGGATCCGTGAAGTCATATGCGCTTCGCCCTCCCGCGTCCGGCCCAGGCGCCATGGGCCCGCGCATCAGCCTCCCCGTGCGCTCCCCACAGAGTAGTCGACGTGTCGGAGAGGTAGCCGCATCCGCCGCGTGGCGTATGACACGATGGGATGACCGCCGCAGCACGAGGAGGCACCGACCGTGACCGCGTATCCGGCCTGGAGCCCCGCCCCGAGACCGGGCATCGTCCCGCTGCACCCCTTCGGCTTCGGCACGATCCTCGGCCGCTCGTTCGTGGCACTCCGGCAGAACCCGAAGGTGCTTCTGGGCTTCGCGCTGTGCGTGCAGGTCGTCTCCTACATCGTGCTCATCGTCGCCACGGGCGGGGTGGCGTTCGCGTCGTTCTCGCGTCTGGAGACCATCCCGTCGGGAACCGACGACTACGACGCCGTGATGATCGGATCGATCGCCGCGACGGGCATCACCGGCTTCGTCCTCGGTCTCGCCACCGCCGCCCTCGGAGTCATCGTTCAGGGTGTCGTGGTGAGCGAGGTCGCCTCGGCCGTCGTGGCCGAGAAGCCCACCCTCGGCGAGATCTGGCGACGCGTGAAGCCGGTCGCGTGGCGCCTCATCGGCTACACCTTCCTCGTGACGCTGGCGGCTCTGATCGCCATCGCGGTCGTCGGCGGGCTGCTGTTCGCGGTCGGTGTCGCGGTGCTCCCGCTGGCGATCCTGGGCGGCATCCTCGCCGTCCTCGGAGCGATCCCGCTGTCGCTCTGGCTCACCACGAAACTTCTGCTGGTGCCGGCGGTCATCATCCTCGAGCACGCGAGCATCCGCACGGCGATCGTCCGGTCGTGGCGGCTCACCCGCGGGCGGTTCTGGCCGACCCTCGGCATCGTGGTGATCATCTCGTTCACCTTCGGCGCGATCGCACAGCTCATCAGCATCCCGACCTCCTTCATCTCCCTGGGGTTCACCACCGCTCTGACGCCCACGGGCGATCCTGAGCCGACAGCGATCATCGGCTACATCGCGTCCACCCTGCTCACGCAGGTGCTCACCCTCTTCGTCCAGTGCGTGGCCGTCATCGTGCAGTCCACCGCGACCGCTCTCATCTACGTCGACTGCCGCATGCGGCACGAGGGACTCGACCTCGACCTGCAGACCTACGTCGAGCGCAGGGACGCCGGCGGAACCGGTCTGCCCGATCCCTACCGCGAGAACATCGGGCGCACCGTGGGCCCGCGACCTGCGCAGTACCCCTACCCGCCGCAGGGGTACGCTCCGCCGCAGGGGTACGCGCCCCCGCCGGGGTACGACCGCCCCGCGCCCGCGCAAGCCGGGCCGAACGAGGCCGCGCCCCCCGCTCCCCCGGCTCCGACCGCGCCCGCCGACCCCTCGCCGACCCGCTGGTCCGCGCCGGGCGACGGCTCGTGACGGCCCCCGCGATCCTGACCCACGTGCTCGCCGCGGCTCCGCTCTCGCCCGACCGCGATGCCGCACGCGAGTGGGCTGAGCGCGAGCTCTCCGACCCGCGATACGCCGCGGCGGAGCCGAACCTCCTCGATCGAGCCGCGCGCGCCGTGGTCGAGTTCGTCGGCGGCCTGTTCAACGGACAGCTCACGGGCGACTGGGGGCCGGTGGCCGCGATCGTCGTCGCCGTGATCGTCGCGGTGCTCATCGTGGCCGGACTCCTCGTCTGGGGTCGGCCGCGGCGCAGCGCCCGCCTCCCCGCCCTCACGACGCCGCTGTTCGGCGACGCCGATGCACGGACGGCGGCCGACCTGCGTCGAGACGCTGCCGCCGCCGCATCGGCCGGCGAGTGGAACGACGCCATCGTGCTGCGCTTCCGCGCGCTCGCCCGCGGGCTCGCCGAGCGCACCCTCGTCGAGGTGTCGGCCGGCACGACCGTGCACGGTTTCGCACGACGGGCAGCGCTCGTCTTCCCCGCCGAGTCTCAGCGGATGGAGGCGGCGGCCGCCGCCTTCGACGACGTGCGGTACCTG
Source organism: Microbacterium sp. Gd 4-13 (assembly GCF_003095395.1). Classification (GTDB taxonomy): domain Bacteria; phylum Actinomycetota; class Actinomycetes; order Actinomycetales; family Microbacteriaceae; genus Microbacterium. Next base: position 182,722 of record NZ_QEIJ01000001.1, on the reverse strand, counting down.
CGGCGCCCCGGAAGCGAGACCGCCTACCGCGCGATCAGCGCCCTCGACGACGATCTCGCTCGCGCGCGTCCGGCCCTGGCGGGCGTCTCATGACCGTCACGACCGAGCGCACCCGCGTCGCCGCCCCACCGAGCCGCCTCCGACGCGCCCTGCTCGGGTGGGGGGCGATCGTCGCGGCGGTGGTCGCGCTGGCCCTGATCGGCACGGTGCTGGCCGGCGACGGGTGGGCCGAGCGCGACGCCCTCGATCCGGAATCCGCGGGCCCTGCGGGCACCGGCGCACTCGCACGCATCCTCGTCGACCAGGGCATCGACGTGCGCGTGACCCGCGATCGCGCCTCGGCGCTGGCCGCCCTCGACGGCGAGGCGACACTGGTCATGCCCGACGCGCCCGCACTCTCGGACGAGGCGATCGCCGAGCTCGCATCGGCGGCCGGTGAGGTCGTCATGCTCGAACCGCGCAGCAGGACCCTCCGCCTCCTCCTTCCCGGCGCACAGCTCGCGGGATCGGCCGGCACCGACGAACTCGCCCCCGCCTGCGACCTCGCGGTGGCCCAACGCGCGGGAGGGGTGATCGGCGGCTCGCTCATGACCCCCGGCGACGGCATCACCGGCTGCTATCCGTCCGACGAGGGGTTCGCCCTGCTCGTCGGCGAGACGGGGCCGACGCGCGTGACGGCGGTGGACGGACGGGCGATGTTCGCGAACGACGTGCTCGCCGAGGCCGGAAACGCCGCTCTGGCCCTCGGCATCGTCGGAGCGCATCCGCGCGTCGTCTGGTACGTGCCTTCGCTCGCCGACTCCGACATGTCCACCGCCGCGCCCACTCTCGGAGAGTTGACGCCGCGCTGGGTGACACCGGCATTGGTGCTGCTCCTGCTCGCCGCCGTCGCCGCGGGGTTCTGGCGCGGGCGCCGATTCGGTCCGCTCGTGGTCGAGAACCTGCCCGTCATGGTGCGGGCCTCGGAGACGACGGCCGGGCGCGCTCGCCTGTACGCCCGTGCGCACGATCCGGGGCACGCTCTCGACCAGCTGCGACTCGGTGCGCTCGAACGCCTCGCGCGCACGCTCGGTCTGTCCGTCACCGCGCGTCCCGAGAGCATCGTCGACGCCGTCGCCGCGCGCCTGGGCAGCGACCGCGCGTCGGTGCGCAGCATCCTCATCGACACCACCCCGCGTAGCGACGGCGACCTCGTCGAGTGGGCCGCCCGCCTGCGCGACCTCGAGGCGCGCGTCCACGCCGCCGTTCGACCCGAAAGGAACACCCCATGAGCCACGAAGAGACGGTCGGATCCGACGACGCCGCCCTCCGCGAGGGGATGCACCGCGTGCGGCTCGAGGTGGGCAAGGCCGTGGTCGGCCAGGACGGCACCGTGACCGGGCTGCTCATCGCCCTGCTGGCGGGTGGCCACGTGCTGCTGGAGGGCGTGCCGGGCGTGGCGAAGACACTGCTCGTCCGCTCGTTCAGCCGCGCACTCGGGCTCGACACGAAGCGCATCCAGTTCACGCCCGACCTGATGCCCGGCGACGTGTCGGGATCGCTCGTGTACGACGCGCGCACCGGCGAATTCGAGTTCCGCGCCGGGCCGGTCTTCACCAACGTCGTGCTGGCCGACGAGATCAACCGCACCCCGCCCAAGACGCAGGCCGCGCTTCTGGAGGCCATGGAGGAGCGGCAGGTCTCCACCGACGGCATCACGCGCCCCCTCCCCGAGCCGTTCCTCGTCGCCGCCACCCAGAATCCGGTCGAGCACGAGGGCACCTACACCCTTCCCGAGGCGCAGCTCGACCGCTTCCTGCTCAAGCTCGTCGTGGGAATGCCCGATCGCGATGCGGAGGTCGCCGTGCTCCGCCGTCACGCCAACGGCTTCGACCCGCGCGAACTCGGCGACGCCGGAGTGCAGGCGGCCGTCACGCCGGCGCAGATCCTCGCCGCCCGCCAGGCCGCCGCATCCGTCGCCGTCGCCGACGACGTGCTCGCCTACGTCGTGGACCTCGCCCGGGCGACCCGCGAGAGCCCCTCCGTCGAACTGGGGGTGAGCCCGCGCGCCTCGACGGGCCTCCTCGCGGCGGCGAAGGCATGGGCGTGGCTCGGCGGGTACCCCGCGATCACCCCCGACCACGTGCAGACGATGCTCGTACCGACGTGGCGCCACCGCATCCGGCTGCGTCCGGAGGCCGAGATCGAAGGAGTGTCGGTCGACGCGATCCTGTCGTCCGTCGTCCAGCAGACCCGCGTCCCCATCTGATCGCGCGCATGTTCGTCACCGGTCGTCTCGCTCTTCTCGTCGCCCTCGGCGTCGTGCCCGTCGTGGTGCTCTCCGTCGCAGGGGTGAGCCCGTGGGCCGCCACCGGCGTGTGGGTGCTGCTCGCGGTCGCGGCGATGGGGGCGGATGCTGCGGCTGCGGCCGATCCGCGTCGTGTGTCGGTCGAACGGCGCGTCCCCTCGCGCGTGCTGCGCGACGAGCCGCTCGCCACCGAGCTGCTCCTGACGAACGCCGGCGACCGCCGGCTGCGCGGCCGGGTACGCGACGCGTGGCAGCCGACGGCCGGTGCATCGGCCGCTCGCCCCACCGTCGACCTCCCGCCGGGCGAGCGCCGATCGGTGCCGATCGCCCTCCGGCCGCGGCGTCGCGGCGAGCTCGGCACCGACGGAGTGGCCGTGCGCTCGAACGGACCGCTCGGTCTTGCGGGCCGTCAGGCGTGGATCGACGCCCCCGGCCACGTTCGCGTGCTCCCGCCGTTCACGTCGCGACGCCACCTGCCGTCGCGCCTCGCGCGCCTGCGCGAACTCGACGGCAACACGAGCGTGCAGGTGCGCGGCCAGGGAACGGAGTTCGACTCCCTGCGCGAGTACGTCCGCGGCGACGACGTGCGTGCGATCGATTGGCGTGCCACCGCCCGGGCGGGCACGACCATGCTGCGCACGTGGCGTCCCGAACGCGACCGCCACATCGTGATCGTGATCGACACCGGGCGCACGGCCGCCGCCCGCGTGGGAGACGGCGTGCGCCTCGACGCCGCGATGGAGTCGGCCCTGCTGCTCGCCGCCCTCGCCGTGCGCGCCGGCGACCACGTCCATCTCCTGCTGTTCGATCGCGCGGTACGAGGGCGGGTGACCCGTCTCGACGGCCCAGCGCTGCTGCCGGCGATGGTCGACGCCATGGCACCGGTCGAGCCGCAGCTCATCGACACCGACTGGGATGCCGCGTTCGCGCAGGTGCGCCGACTCACGGGTCGCCCGTCGCTGGTCGTGCTGCTCACCGCCCACGACGAGCCGCTCGCCGCCCGCGGGTTCCTCGCCAGTCTCTCCGGGCTCACCGATCGCACCCGCGTCCTCGTGGCCACCGCCACCGACGCCGATGCGTCGGACCCGACCTTCCACGACGCCTCCGACGTCTACACCGCCGCCGCGGTGGAGCGCGCACGGCGCGATGCCGGGCGCGTCGCGGGCGCCGTCCGCCGCGCCGGGGGCGAGGCTCTCGTGGCCGACGCCGAGGCCCTTCCGCCGCTCGTCGCCGACCGATATCTGGCGCTGAAGGCGGCCGGGCGTCTGTGATCCCTCCCTGGGGAGATTCCGCAAGAGGCGAATGCATACGCCCTCCGTCATACGGAGCGGATTAGGGTTGCAAGGATGTGGCCGCGAGCTCGCGCACACGCAGTGCCCCGCCCCGTCGACCGCCGTCACTACCGGAGATCTCTTGCACGGAAACGCCACGACCCGATTCGATGATGTCGCCCTCATCTCGGTCGCCAGCCAGCTACCCGGACGCGTCACCTCGTCCGACGATATCGAGCGCCGCCTCGCCTCGGCCCTGTCCCGGATGCACCTGAAGCCCGGACTCCTGCGTCGCGTCGCCGGCGTGCTCGAGCGGCGCAACTGGGCCGAGGGCGAATCCGCCGACACCTCGACCGTCATCGCCGCCCAACGCGCTCTCGCCGAGGCCGGCGTCGACCCCGGCGAGGTCGGGCTGATCATCAACACCTCCGTGACACGGAAGCACCTCGAGCCCTCGGTCGCGGTGCGTCTGCACCACGAGCTGGGCCTGCCGAGCTCGGCCGTGAACTTCGACGTCGCCAACGCCTGCCTGGGCTTCATCAACGGGATGAGCCTGGCGGCGGGCATGATCCAGTCGGGCCAGGTGCGCTACGCCCTCATCGTGAACGGTGAGGATGCGGACGACGTGCAGGTGAACACCGTCGCGCGCCTTCTGGGCAGCGACATCGACCGCGACTCCTTCATGAGCGAGTTCGCCACCCTCACGCTGGGCTCGGGATCGGCTGCCGCCGTGCTCGGGCGCGCCAGCGAGCACCCGGAGGGACACCGCATCCTCGGCGGCGTCACCCGCGCCGCGACCCAGTTCCACGAGCTCTGCGTCGGCAGCGTCGACGGCATGTTCACCGATGCCAAGGCACTGCTCAAGGGCGGCATGGAGCTCGTCATGTCTGCGTGGAAAGAGGCTCGGACGGACTGGTCGTGGTCGGACATGGACCGCTACATCACCCACCAGGTCTCGGCGGTGCACACCAACGCGATCGTCAAGGCGATCGGCCTCGACCGCAAGCGCGTACCCGTGACCTACCCGCATCTCGGCAACGTCGGGCCTGCCTCCATCCCGATCACCCTCGACGCGGAGAAGGCGACGTTGCGCTCGGGCGACCGGGTACTGCTCATGGGAGTCGGATCGGGTCTGAACACCGGCATGCTCGAGCTGGCCTGGTGAGTCGAGAGACCGGTCTCTCGGCGACCCTCCCGCCGGAGGGGCTGCCGGGCCTGGACCCCGATCTCTCCCGGGTCGTCGCCGTGCCGGGATTCGGCGTCGACGTCGGCCGCTCCCCGCGGTGGCACGTGCTCGACACCGGCGACGCACTGCGCCGCCTCGGGGCGGAGCCGCTCGGCACGATCATCGCCGTGCACGGCAACCCCACGTGGTCGTATCTCTGGCGCGACCTGCTCGCCGCGTCGCTGCGCCAGGCGGCCGACGGCGGCGACGCCTGGCGCATCATCGCGGTCGACCAGCTGGAGATGGGGTACTCCGAGCGCACCCCGCGATCCCGCGGGCTCGCGCAGCGCATCGGCGATCTCGCCGCGCTCGTGCGATCCCTCGCCCCCGAGGGGCCGATCGTCACCCTGGGGCACGACTGGGGCGGTCCGATCTCGCTCGGCTGGGCCGTCGAGAATCCGGCGAGACTGGCCGGCGCGATCGTTCTCAACACCGCCGTGCACCACCCGTCCGACGAGCGCATCCCGTTCCCGCTCCGCGTCGCCGGGGCCCGAGGCGTGCTCGGTGCCGCCACCACGGTCACCACGGCGTTCCTCGATACAACGCTGTCCCTCGCCGATCCGAAGCTCGACCCGGCCGTGTCGGCGGCCTACCGCTCGCCCTACGCGACCACCGCGCGCCGGCGAGGGATCGGCGAGTTCGTCGCCGACATCCCCGCGACCCCCGACCATCGCAGCACGCCCGCGCTCGAGCGGGTCTCGGGCGCACTGAGCGGGATCGGTGTGCCCGCTCTGCTGCTGCGGGGCCCGAAAGACCCGGTCTTCCTCGAGAAGCACCTCGAAGATCTCACGCGGCGGATGCCGTGGGCCGACGTGCATCGGTTCGAAGGCGCCGGCCACCTGCTCGTCGAAGAGCGGCCGTACGCCCAGACGGTGCTCGCCTGGCTGTCCGACCGTGTCGCCCCGACCCTCGGCTCCACCGGCGAGGCACCCCCCGACGCGCCGGTCGCCGCATCCGCCCCGTCCGACGTGTCGACTCCCCTGTGGGATCGGCTGTTCGCCCGCCGCGACGACGACGGCACCGCCGTCATCGACATGACCGCCGGCAGCGACGGCGCCGCGCTGCGCGTCAGCTGGCGCCAGCTCGCCGATCGCGTCGAGCAGCTCGCCGCCGGGTTCCACCGCATGGGCCTGCGACGCGGCGATCGCGTCTCGCTGCTCGTGCAGCCCGGGCCGACGCTGACGGCCGTGCTGTACGCCTGCCTGCGCATCGGTGCGGTCGTGGTCGTGGCCGATCGCGGGCTCGGCATCCGCGGCCTCTCCCGCGCCGTCCGCGGTGCGAGCCCTCGGTTCGTCGTCGGAGAGGTCGCCGGCCTCGCCGCCGCACGTGCCCTCGGCTGGTCGGGCACGCGGATCTCGGCCGCTCGGCTTCCGTCGGCCACAGCACGGCTGCTCGGGGTCTCGCACAGCCTCGCCGACGTCGCCGCCCGCGGCGCGTCGGGTGTGCTCCCCGAGCCCCCCGCATCGAGCGACGATGCGGCGGTGCTCTTCACCTCCGGTTCGACCGGGCCGGCGAAGGGCGTCGTCTACACGCACGGACAGCTCTCGGCCCTCCGCGACGCGCTCGGCGATCATTTCGACGTCCACGAGGATTCCGGTCTCGTGACGGGCTTCGCGCCCTTCGCGCTACTCGGTCCGGCGCTCGGCACCCGCTCAGCGACCCCCGAGATGGACGTCTCCGCGCCGCGCACGCTCACCGCCACCGCGGTCGCCCGCGCCGTGCGGGAGTCGGCGGCGAAGATCGTCTTCCTCTCCCCCGCCGCGGTCACCAACGTCGTGGCCACCTCCGGCGATCTCGACGACGCCGATCGCGCGGCCCTCGCCGACGTGCGCACGTTCCTCTCCACCGGTGCCCCCGTGAGCCTCGAGCTGCTCCGCGCCGCGCAGCAGCTCATGCCCCACGCGGTCGCGCACACGCCGTACGGCATGACCGAGTGCCTCTTGGTCACCGACATCACCCTGCCCGACGTCGAGGACGCCGCAGCATCCGGACAGCAGGGCGTGTGCGTCGGAGCCCCGATCGGGTCGGGCCGCGTGCGCATCATCCCGCTCGACGAGGTCGGCCGGGCGACCGGCGCTCTCACGATCGACCCCGGGGTCACGGGCGAGGTCGTCATCTCGGCACCGCACCTCAAGCGCGGCTACCACCGCCTCTGGGCGACCGACCGCGAGGCGGCCCGCGGCGTCGCATCCGATCCCTCCGCCCGATGGCACCGCACCGGCGACGTCGGGCATCTCGACGAGAAGGGAAGGCTCTGGATCGAGGGCCGCATGCCGCACGTCATCGCGACGAGCGACGGACCCGTCACCCCGGTCGGCGCCGAGCAGAGCATCGAGCGGGTGCACGGTGTCGCGCGAGCTGCGGTGGTCGGTGTCGGACCCGAGGGGCAGCGACAGTGCGTCGCGGTGATCGAGACCACCGCGGGTGCCCGACGGGCAGCCCTCGCCGACCCCGAGTTGACCACAGCGATCCGCGAGAGCACCGATCTGCCCATCGCGGCCGTGCTTCAGGTGCGGGCGCTCCCGACAGACGTGCGTCACAATTCCAAGATCGACCGCTCGCGCCTCTCGGCGTGGGCCGACGGCGTGCTGTCGGGCCGCACACCGAGCGCGCCGTGATCGTCCTCGCCACCGGTACGTCCGGTTTCCTCGGGCGTGCGGTCGCCTCAGCGCTCGTCGAGGCCGGGCACGAGGTCCGCTCGCTGCAGCGCCGGCCCTCGGGGGTTCCGGGCGTGACCGACGTGCTCGGGTCGGTCACGGACCGCGGCGTCGTCGACGGCGCCGCGCGAGATGTCGACGCCATCGTGCACCTCGCCGCGAAGGTCTCCCTCGCCGGCTCGCCCGCCGACTTCCGCGCGGTGAACGTCGACGGAACGCGGATGCTGCTCGACGCCGCAGAGGCGCACGGCATCGCCCGTTTCGTGCACGTCTCCTCCCCGTCGGTCGCGCACGCGGGAAGCGCCCTCGCGGGGGTCGGGGCGCAGCCCGCCGACCCGGTGGGCGCGCGCGGCGAATACGCGCGGACCAAGGCCGAGGCCGAGATCCTCGCGCTCTCGCGCAACCGCGACGGTCTCGCCGTGGTCGCCGTGCGGCCGCATCTGGTGTGGGGCCCGGGCGATACTCAGCTCGTCGAGCGCATCATCGACCGCGCCCGGCGCGGGCGACTGCCGCTGCTCAACGGGGGAACAGCGCTCATCGACTCGACGTACGTCGACAACGCCGCATCCGGCATCGTCGCCGCTCTTCATCGCGCGCCCGACGTCGGCGGACGGGCGTACGTGCTGACGAACGGCGAGCCGCGCCCGGTCGGCGACCTCCTCGCCGGCATGTGCCGCGCCGCCGGCGTGTCCGTTCCTCGCGTCAGCGTGCCCGCGCCCCTCGCCCGCGCCGCGGGCGGGCTGATCGAGCGCGTGTGGGCCGTGCGCCCGGGCTCGGACGAACCGCCGATGACCCGGTTCCTCGCCGAGCAGCTCTCCACCGCGCACTGGTTCGAGCAGCACAGCATCCGTCACGACCTCCGCTGGTCGCCCGCGGTGTCCCTCGACGCCGGCCTCGCCCGCCTCGCCTCCCACTACGCCCGCTGAGCCGCGCCCGCCCGGGCTGCGTGCGGGTGTGCGCTGCTCGCGCCGCACGCGGGCTTCCGGCCCACACGCGGGCAATCCACACCCCAAAGCCCGCGCCCCGACCGATCCCCCGCGTCTCGGGGACGGATGCAGCGACGCGGCCCGCCCCGGAGGGACGAGCCGCGTCGTGGTGAGTCTCAGACCAGGTCGAAGCGGTCGAGCTCGGTGACCTTCTGCCAGGCGGCGACGAAGTCGGCGACGAACTTTTCACGGGCGTCGTCGGAGGCGTAGACCTCGGCGAGGGCACGCAGCTCGGAGTTCGAGCCGAACACCAGGTCGGCGCGGGTGCCGATCCATGTCGCCTCACCGGTGGCGTCGTCGTGCGCCTGGAACGCGTGCGACCCGGGGTCGAGCGGCTTCCACGTGGTGCCGAGTTCGAGCAGGTTCACGAAGAAGTCGTTCGTGAGCGCGCCCGGCGTCTGGGTGAGCACACCGAACGACGAGCCGTCCCAGGTGGCACCGATCGCGCGGAGTCCGCCGACGAGCACCGTGGTCTCGGGCGCGGTCAGCGTGAGCTGGGCGGCCTTGTCGATCAGGTGGTACTCGGCGGGGAGCGACGCCGACCGGCTCTGGTAGTTGCGGAAGCCGTCGGCGACGGGCTCCAGCCACTCGAACGACTTCTCGTCGGTCTGCTCGGGGGTCGCGTCGACGCGTCCGGCGCGGAAAGGCACCTCGACCTCGACGCCGGCAGCACGGGCCGCCTCCTCGACGCCGGCGTTGCCCGCCAGCACGATGAGGTCGGCGATCGACACGCGCTTGCCTGTGGTCTGCGCCGCATCGAACGCGCTCTTGACGCCCTCGAGCGCCTCGAGCACGGTCGCGAGCTGGACGGGGTTGTTGACTTCCCAGTCCTTCTGCGGAGCCAGACGGATGCGCGCACCGTTGACGCCGCCGCGCTTGTCGCCGCCGCGGAACGTGGATGCTGCGGCCCACGCGGTCGACACGAGCTGAGCGGGCGTGAGGCCCGACTCGAGGATGCGGCGCTTGAGCTCCGCAGCATCCGACGCGTCGATCGGCTCGGATTCGGCCGCCGGGAGCGGGTCCTGCCAGATGAGGTCTTCCGCCGGGACCTCGGGTCCGAGGTAGCGCACCTTCGGACCGAGATCGCGGTGCGTGAGCTTGAACCAGGCACGGGCGAACGCGTCGGCGAACTCGTCGGGGTTCTCGAAGAACCGGCGCGAGATCTCACCGTACGACGGGTCGAACCGCAGGGCGAGGTCGGTGGTCAGCATCCGCGGTTCGCGGCGCGCCGAGGGGTCGTGAGCCAGCGGCACGAGGTCGGAGCCGGCGCCGTCCTTCGGACGCCACTGCCAGGCGCCCGCCGGGCTCTTGAACAGCTCCCACTCGTACGAGAAGAGGATGTGGAAGAACTCGTTGTCCCAGCGCGTCGGGTGGTAGGTCCAGGTGACCTCGAGCCCGCTCGTGATCTGGTCGTCGCCCTTGCCGGTGCCGTGGTTGTTCTTCCAACCCAGGCCCTGCTGCTCCATGCCCGCGGCTTCGACGTCGCCCTCGAGGTTCGAGTCGGGCGCCGCACCGTGCGTCTTGCCGAAGGTGTGGCCACCGGCGATCAGCGCGACGGTCTCTTCGTCGTTCATGGCCATGCGGCCGAACGTCTCACGGATGTCGTGCGCGGCGGCGACCGGGTCGGGGTTGCCGCCCGGGCCCTCGGGGTTCACGTAGATGAGTCCGAGGTGGGTCGCCGCGAGCGGCTTCTCGAGGTTCTTCGCCTCGCGGCCACCGGGGAAGCGCTTCTCGTCGCCGAGCCACTGGGTCTCCGAGCCCCAGTAGACGTTCTCGGGCTCCCAGACGTCCTTGCGGCCGCCGGCGTAGCCGAAGGTCTGGAAGCCCATCGACTCCAGTGCGACGTTGCCCGCGAGGATGAAGAGGTCGGCCCACGAGAGGCTCTGCCCGTACTTCTTCTTCAGCGGCCAGAGGATGCGGCGCCCCTTGTCGAGACCGACGTTGTCGGGCCAGCTGTTCAGCGGCGCGAAACGCTGCTGACCGCTTCCGGCACCGCCGCGGCCGTCCCACACCCGGTAGGTGCCGGCGCTGTGCCAGGCGAGACGGATCATGAGCGGGCCGTAGTGGCCGAAGTCGGCGGGCCACCAGGGCTGCGACGTCGTCAGCACCTCGAGGATCTCGGCCTTCACCGCGGCGAGGTCGAGGCCCTGGAAAGCGGCTGCGTAGTCGAACTCGGCGCCGAGGGGGTTGCGCTCGGCCGGGTTGAACGCCAGGAGGTCGATGTTGAGCTTGTTCGGCCACCACGTGTGGTTCGGGTCACCCGCGGTCGGACGAGGAAGGTCTTCGTGCAGCACGGGGCAGCTCGCGCCGGCGGCGGGCGACTCCTCGCCGGTGGTCGTGGTCGATTCGGTCTCCTCGTCGGTGACGACGGGGGTTTCGCTGTCGGTCATTCGGTTCCTTCCGCAAGGTGGGTGAGGGCAGAGGTCGAGTCGATGGGGGCGGATGCCGCGGCGCCGCTGCAGGGTCGGCACAGACCCCAGAACGTCACCTCCGCCGAGAAGACGGTGAAACCGTGGGTGTCGCCCGGCACGAGGCAGGGCGCCGCCCCGACCGTGCAGTCGACGTCTTCGATGCGACCGCAGGACGCGCACACGAGGTGATGATGGTTGTCGTCGACCCGCAGCTCGAAGAGTCCGGGGTGACCCGCCGGCTCGATCCGACGAACCAGGCCCGCCGCCGTGAGGTCGCCGAGCGCGTTGTACACCGACTGCAGGCTGGTGTGAGCGAGCGTGGGGCGCACCCGTTCGAAGACGTCATCGGCCCGCGCGTGGGGCAGGTCTCGCAGGGCGTCGAAGACCGCGACGCGCGTGCCCGTGACGCGGAGACCAGATCGGCGGATCACGCCTTCGGTCTCGGAGGTCGCGGGAAGATCGGGCACGACTCCAACCTAGCCGCTTCTTTTGATCTGCTCAAAAGAAGCAGGTCACCGGGCGTGTCAGCCGGCAACGAGGCGGGGCGTGCCCGCCTCGTACTCGGTGAGATCGCCCGACTCGCCCTCCTGGGCGGCGCGGCGCCCGAGCACGAGCATGTAGACGAGGAACACCGCGAGTGCTCCGGCGCCGATCGTGAGCTTGACCTGCCACGGCCACGCCTGCGGCGTGACGAACCCCTCGACCAGGCCCGACAACGCCAGGACGAACACGAGGCCCACCGCGATCGTGCCGAGCGAACGCCCCGCCGCGGCGAGGGCCTCCCCGCGCGATCGACGACCCGGCGCGATCCACGCCCAGAAGATGCCGAGGCCCGCCGCTGCCGCGACGAAGATCGCCGTGAGCTCGAGCAGCCCGTGCGGGAGGATGAACTGGAAGAAGATGTCGCCCCGGCCGAAAGCGAACATGATGGCGGCGGCCTGACCCACGCCCACGGCGTTCTGCATGACGACCATGACGGGCCAGAAGCCCGTGATGCCGAAGATCACGCACTGAGCGGCGATCCAGGCGTTGTTCGTCCACACGGTGCCGGCGAACACCGCCGCCGGGTTCTCGGTGTAGTAGCCGGTGAACTGGTCGTCGGCGTAGGCCTGCAGATCGACCTGCTCGCCCAGGGAGGCAAGAGCCGCAGCATCCGACGAGATCCATGATCCGACCAGGCTCGCCACCACGAGGAAGGCCACCGCGACGGCCAGGGTCGACCACCGCACGCGGTACAGCGCCGCGGGCAGCTGACGCACGAAGAAGCGGGGAACCTGACGCAGCACGTTCTCGCGCGCACCGGTCAGGCGCAGCCGCGTGCGGGCCAGCAGGGTCGAGACGTGGTCGCCCTGCGGGGTGCGACCCGCCGAGGTCTTGATGTCGGCGAGATCGGCGGATGCTGCGCGGTAGCGCGTGACCAGCTCGTCGACGTCGGCGCCGCTGAGACGGCGGCGGCGACCGAGTTCGTCCAGGCGCGCCCATTCCTCGCGTCGCGCGGCGGTGAGGGCATCGAGGTCCACTGGTTAACTGTATCCATGACGCAGGCGCCCGCCCCGGTACGGATCCCTCAGGAGGAGACCCTCACCGGCGAGGCCGTCGCCCTCGACGTGCAGCCCGTGGGGTTCTTCCTCCGCGGGGTCGGCCTCCTGATCGACATGGTCGTCTCGATCGTGGTGCTCGTGCTGTTCGCGCTCGCGACCTTCGCCCTCATCGACGCCGGGGCCCTGAGCGCGGAGGTGCTGCCGATCGTCGCGATCGTCGTGTTGGTGCTCGTCGCCGTCGTGCTGCCGACGACCGTCGAGACCATCACCCGCGGGCGGAGCCTGGGCAAGCTGGCCGTGGGCGGCCGGGTCGTCCGCGCCGACGGCGGAGCGGCGGGGTTCCGGCACGCGCTGCTGCGCGCCCTGGCGGGGGTGCTCGAGATCTGGCTCACCGTCGGCTCGGTCGCCGCCCTCGTCGGCGCGTTCACGCCGCGCGCACAGCGGCTGGGCGATCTGCTCGCCGGCACATACTCCGAGCGCACGCGCACGAAGCGCCTTCCACCGCCTGCCCCCGGGGTTCCCGATGCGCTCGTCGACTGGGCGCGCACCGCGGATGTCGACCGGCTTCCCGACCGGCTCTCGTCGCGCATCGCCCAGTTCGTGCGGCAGGCGTCCGATCTGCAGCCCGCACCCCGCGCCCGGCTCGCCGCGTCGCTCGCCGACGAGGCGCGTCGGCATGTCGCCCCCATCCCTCCGGTCGACGCCGAGACGCTGCTGCGGGGCGTGGCGGCGGTGCGTCGCGATCGTGAGTGGCGCGCGCTGAACCGTCAGAACCAGCGGGTGGACGCACTCCTCGCGGGCACGGGCGACGCGCTGCGCTGAGTCGTCGAACCCGGGGTCAGACCTGGAGGGTCTCGTGTCGCACGACGATCCACCCGCGCGGCACGGAGAGGCGCTCGGTATGGATGGCGCAGAGATCGTGTGCGTGCGGATCGTCGGCGCGCCCCAGTGGTCCGATCGCGGCCATCTGATCGCCGTAGTCGTACGTCAACGTCGACACGGCCTCACGGGCGCACGCCACCTTGGAACACAGTCTCTCGCGCATTGTCCCGAGCGTAGTCCGGGCCTCCCCCACGCCCGCGACGCCACCCCGCGCACCGCCGAACGCCGGGCCGCCGCCGCGTAGGATGGGCCGCATGGCGTGGCGACGGGTTCGAGAGACCGCGGCACCGCGTCCGTCTCGCCACGGGCGCCACGGGCGCGAGAATCGCAGCCCGGTGGTGCGCCCTCCGCTCCCGCCGCTCGATACGCGCGCGGAGCGTTTCGAGCTCACCGTCGGCACAGCGGCCGAGTTCCTCCGGTCGGCGTGGGACGAACTGCGCGACGTCTCGTTCGAGATCGGCATCATGCCGCCGCTCGCCGAGGACGCCGGCATCCCCCGGTGGCGGGTGCTGCGCGAGGAGAAGCGCATCATCCTGTTCCGCGTACCGATCGAGCGGCTCAGTCACCTGCACCGGGACGACGAGCTGCACCGTCGCATGGTGATCGAGGGGTGCGTGTTCCGCGCCGCCGCAGAATACCTCGACCGCGACCCGTGGGACCTCGGCCCCGAGCGCTTCCGCTTCTTCTGAGGCGCGCGTGAGGTCGATCGGCCCGACACGATGCGACGGGGCGCTCGCTGTGCCGGTCGTGGCCGATGACGGCGGCCGCGTCGATCAGGGGTAGACGGTGAGCGCGGGAGCCGCAGCATCCGCTGCCCACACGACGAACGAGGCGATCGCGCTCTCGGACGCGAAGTCGACACCGGCACGCACCGGCGCGGAGGGCTCGAGCCGGTAGACGCTGCCGGGCGAGACGGGGGCAGTGGTCGAACCGCCGGCCGCGACGGAGAGGGTGGTGGAGCCGCCGACGGTGGTGTCGACCAGCGTGACGGTCGCGGCCTCGGTCGCCGCGTTCGCGATCGTCAGGGCGGCACCGGCGCCGTCGGGCACCGCGAAGACGCTCGCGGTCGAGATCTCGGGGGCCGACGTGTACCAGGCGAAGTCGTCGCCCTCGCCGAAACCCGTCGCCTGGAAGGTGCCGGCGACGACGGGCACGGATGCGTCGACCGTGACCGTGTAACGCCCGGGCTCGAGATCGTCGTAGGCGAGCGAGGAGGGTAGCCCCGCCGCCAGAGGAACCGTCGAGGTGCGCGCAGGCGCGGAGCCGTCGACCGACGCGATCGTGACCGTCGCCTCGGCATCGCCCACCGGCGCGAGCAGGCGCACGATCGTCGCCGAGTTCGCGCCGTCGGGCTCGGACACCACTGATACGCCGGGCATCACCTGACGTGGTGAGGCGGCGGCGAGCGCGCCGACCTGGTCGACGCCGCCGGGCGTCAGCGCGCGGGCAAGACTCGCCTGGAGCGACGCGCGCACGGGCGCACCGCTGGAGGTGACCCGCACCACCGGGCTCTCCTCGCCGAGGAGGAGGCCGGCCAGCGGGATCACGACCTGCGATCCGGCTGCGACGACGCGGTTGCTGCCCCCGGGAGGCAGCTGCGGACCGTCGACGCCGTAGACGGTCAGCTGCACGGTCGCGGCGACGTCGCCCGGGTTGGACACGACGACGAGATCGTTCGAACCGGTGGTGGTCGCTCCCCCGACGAGCCACGACTCCATCAGCGGCGTCGTGCACGACGAGGCGGCGAATCCGGCGAGGTCGGCGTCGGCGAGCGACGCCGAGCCCGACGCCGCCAACTCTGCTCGGACTCCGCCCGACGGATCGGCCGAGAGCGCGACGGGTTCGGCTCCTGCGGGCCCCGTGACGCTCGCCGTCTCCGCGGCGGTGGTCGACGGCCCCGACACGACGGACTGCCCCGCGGCGATGCTGATCGCCGAGGAGTCCTCGATGGTGCGGCCCAGAGCGAGGATGGGGCCGTCGCAGACGACCGTGGCGGCCGACGGCGTCGGCGTCGCCGAGACCGTGACCGGTTCGGCCGACAGGCTCGGCCAGGGGGCGGCGATCCCGGCCCCGACCGCGACGACGGCGGCCGCGGCGATGCCCGTTCCCGCCACGAGACGTGCGCTCGTGGTGGCCCAGCGGCGTGCGCGTGAATCGGTCATCGGGTCTCCCCGGGGGTCGGCCCGACGATGCGCGGGGATCGGCGCGCCGTTCCTCGGCTGGCGGTCGTGGGGATGGCGAGCAGCAGGGCGATGACGACGACACCGATCTGCACGCCGGCGATGAGGAGCGCTGTGTCCCGCGTCATCCGCGAGGGTTCGGCGCGCGGGGCGATCGCCTCGGTCACGCGCCACAGCGTGCCGCGAGAGGTTTCACCGACCGTGTCGAGCCCGCCGAGCTGGTCGAGCGCGGTCGATGCCGACAGCTGCAGCGTCGCGGCCGCGTCGGCCGTGGCCGGATCACCCGGAGTCAACAGCACGAACGCGATCCCGCGCGTCGCGAGGCCTGAGACCGCGTCGCCCGCCGACGACGTGACGAGGCTCGCGGCGAGATCGGCCACCTCCCGATCCGACGCGTCGACGACGTCGCGCGTCGAGATGACGGTGCTCTGACCGCCCAAGGTCTCGCTGCCGCCCCACACCACGCGCACGTGGAGTCCGGTGTCGTCGGGGTCGAGCACGAGCGTGCCCAGCCGCGCGTCGTCGCGACCCTCGGCGGCGACGTAGGCCGGAAGGGTCGAGGCGGGGCCGTTGGTCAGCGCCAGCTCGTTGCGGAACGAGAGGGTGAGCACCGGGACCGCAGCGACCGCCAGCGCCGCCAGGGCGAGCACCGCGGCGACCGGGCGGACCACGCGCATGCGGTTCACCACACCCGCATCGAGGGTGACCATGGCGGCACCGATCGCGCCGAGCCACGCCAGGCTGAGAGCCGCACCGGGCCAGATCGCGACGGCGGTGGCATCGACGAACGACACCGCCACCCCGATCGCGGCGAACGCCGTCGCGAGCCCCGCGCCGGCGATGACGAGCAGCGCCGCGCCGCTGACCCATCGCGGGGTCAGCACCGCGAGAAGCGCGAGCACGGCGATCGGGGCGGCGAGCAGCGGCACCCACCATGTCGGAGCGCCCGCGAGCAACGACGACCATCCGCCCGGGTCGGAGAGCGGGAAACCCGTCGCGAGGAAGAAACGTCCGACCGCGTCGGCCGCGACCGTGCCGCCCGCGTAAGGCACACCCGGGTCGGCCAACAGAGCCCACGGGTTGCCGACGCGCACCTGATGCCAGACCAGGGGTGCGAAGGCGACCACCGAGGGCACGAAGAGCCAGACGATCTGTCCGAGTCCGCGACCGCGCGTGACGAGGGCGGCCAGGAGCAGCGTCGCCGACCACAGCAGCACGAACGCCGGAGCCAGCGACGGCGAGCACGCGATCACGGCGACCAGGAGCAGGGATGCTGCGCCCGCGGCAGCCCACGAGCGATGCGCCACGCTCGCGGTGTAGAAGAGCCACGGCAGGAGCAGGTGCACGAGCACGCCCGCCGCGCGACCCTCCGAGAGCGCCGCGAGGAACGTCGGGGCGAGCGCCCACGCGACGGCGGCGGTGAGCCGGAGCGAGGAGCGTTCGGTGACGCGCGTGCTCGCGAACCACGCGCCGAGCACGGCGAGAGGCAGCGCCGCGAGCCAGAGGAGCACCATCGCGCGGGCGGGCGCGAAGGGCCACAAGGTGCCCAGGAGCGCGATGACGGCGGAGAAGGGGTCGGCCGGACCGATCTCGGCGAGTCCGACGGAGCGCTGCCCGAAGCCGGCGTCGGCCCAGAGGCGGGCGACGGTGTCCTGCATCGGGGCGAGCGCGCCGCCCCCGAGAGCCGGCCACGCCAGCAGCGTGGGGAAGGCGGCGACCGACACGAGGATCGCGCCGAGCACCACCCAGGCCGCGCCGCCGGTGAAGAAGCGGAGGTCGGAGCGCACGGGCGCGGTGGGCTCGGCGTCGCCGTCGAGGCGCAGCCGCAACTGGGTGCGGCTCACGCGCAGCGAGGCCAGACGCGGCCAGCCGACGCGGCGCACCGCGCGGATCCGCCCGCGCGCGCGAGCGACGTGATCGAGGCGCACCAGAACGCGGAGCGTCGCGAGCCACTCCGGCCAGACGCGCCCCGGCTCCTTCGAGACCAGATGCATGATCGTGCGCCAGATCGCAAGGGGAAGCAGCGACAGCCAGTGCAGCGGCACCGCGAAGCCCGGGGCGTAGCTCAGACGACGATGGAGCTCGGCCGTACGCACCGCGAACGCGCGACGCGAGGCACGGTGACCTTCGGGGAGGGATGCGACGCCGTCTCCGGCGACGGCGACCCGCGCGCTGGGGACGACGGTGACGAGGTCGCCGGCGAGTCGCGCGCGGACTCCGAGGTCGAGGCCTTCGTCGGCACCCGCCAGCGCGGGGTCGAGCCCGCCCAGCACGCGCCAGTCCTCGCGTCGCACGAGCACGCCGCGGATATCGGAACCGAGCACGTCCGCCGCAGCGTCGTGCTGGCCCTGATCGAGTTCGTCGGCGGCCAGTTCGACGGAGCGGCCGAAGCCGCTCATGCTCACACCCAGCGAAACGATCTCGGTGCGGTCGTCCCAGCGGACGAGCTTGGGCGCGACCATCGCGAGCGACGGTGCGAGTTCGAGGGCGCCGGCCAACCGCGTCAGCGCCTGGGGCTCGGGCGCCGTGTCCTGGGCGAGCAGCCATACGGCGTCGCCGGTGAGCCGCGGCGTCGCGAGGGCGGTCGCCGCGGCGAAGCCCGTCGAGTGCGGGGCGGTGATGACGCCCTCGGCACCGGATGCTGCGGCGATCTCGGTCAGTGCGGCGTCGCCACCGCAGAGCACGATCGTCAGTGCGTCGACCGGCTGGGTCTGCGCACGGAGCGCGTCGATCGTGCGCTTCAGGTGCGCCGCAGCGGGCGTACGTCCCTCGGGACGCACGACGAGGATGGCATGGACTCGCGAGGGCATGGCGCGATCAGCCTAAGCGGGGCGGCGGCGAGGGCGAGCCGCACGCGCCGAAGCCGACGGGATCGACGATCAGCTGGCGCGACGCTTGAGCTTGCGTCGTTCGCGCTCGCTGAGGCCGCCCCAGATGCCGAAACGCTCGTCGTTCTGCAGCGCGTACTCGAGGCATTCCGTGCGGACGTCGCAGGTGGTGCAGACGCGCTTGGCGTCTCGCGTCGAACCGCCCTTCTCGGGGAAGAACGCTTCGGGGTCGGTCTGCGAGCAGAGCGCGTCGGTCTGCCAGGCGAGGGCGTTGTCTTCGACGTCGGCTTCGCGGCGGACACCGGGGACGCCGAGTTGCACCGGATCGACGAACCAGTTCTCGGGTGCACCGGAACGGTAATCTGACGCCATTTCGTCCCTTTCGCGATCCCCCGCGTGTCGGTCACGCGCTCATAATTACACCGGTGTTATTCGAGGAAATCAAGTCGCGGATACTAAAGCCTCAATCGCGCATTGAACCTTTACCCGGATTCATCGGCGTGTCGCGGGGGTGAATCCGGCAGGTCAGTCGTCGCCGGGCATGGCGATGAAGAGCTCGCCCGAGCCCGCGACCACGAGCGGCGCCTCGTCGACCGTCGCGAGAGCCGCCTGACCGGGCGAGAGCTCGATGCTCTCCCCCGACGCGCCCGTCACGCGAACCGTGCCCCGCGTCGCGAGGGCGATGGCGGTGCCCCGCAGCGCGGCATGGATCGGGGCGTCGGCCGCCTCGACGTGCAGCAGCGCGAAGTCGGGCACACCCGCGTCGAAGAGCTTCACACCGGCCTCGAGCTCGACCGGCGTGAGCGTCGGCGGCGGAGAGGGCGCAGCATCCACCAGCGAGAGCAGCTCGTCGACGTCGATGTGCTTCGGGGTCAGACCGCCCCGCAGAACGTTGTCGCTCGCAGCCATGAGCTCGACCCCCAGCCCAGCGACGTAGGCGTGCAGCACGCCGGCCGGCACGAAGACGGCCTCGCCCGGCCGCAGCGACACGAGGTTCATCAGCAGCGCGACGACCACCCCGGGGTCGCCGGGGTAGGCCTGCGCGAGGCGGGCCGCGAGCGCGACCTCGTCGGCGAACTCGTCCGACGATGCCGACGCGGCGGCGTCGATGATCCGGTCGACGTCGGCCTGCGCGTCGCCGCCGAGCAGCCAGCCGATCGTCGAGCGGAGGGCCTCTTCGGCATCCGTTCCGTCGAGATGCGCGCGCAGCGACACCGCGTCGGCTCCGAGGACGTCGACCAGGCGCCGCGTCGTGTCGAGGTCGCGCAGCCCTGCCAGAGCGACGAACGGGTCGCTCAGCGCGACGATGACCTCGGGCTTGTGATTGTCGTCGCGATAGTTCCGCTCGCCCGCGTCGCGCGGGACCCCCGCGGCCTCTTCCCGGGCGAACCCGGCCTCGGCCTGCGCCTTCGACGGATGCACCTGGATCGACAGCGGCGCACCGGCCGCGAGCAGCTTGAGCAGGTACGGCAGCTTCGCCGGAGAGTCGTCGGCGGCGGCCTCCGCCGGAAGCCAGTCGTCGAGCGTGCGACCGGTGCCGTCATGCACCTCGGAGGGCGAGCCAGGGTGATCGCCGAACCACACCTCGGCCTCGGGCCGGCCGCTCGGGGCGCGTCCCTCCAGCTCGGCGATCAGGGTGGTGGAACCCCAGGCGTAGTCGCGCGGTGTGTTCGAGATGCGGGTCAGCACGCTCCCATCGTAGGGCGGGGCGGCAGACGGCATCGCCTCTCGGAGCGGGAGCCCTGCTACCCGATGGGGATGCCGGGGATCGACGCGAGGGCGTCGCGCATCGCGGGCGTCAAGCTCGCCGCGTAGGTGGCGGAGAGGTGGCTCTGATCCAGGTACACCGCCACGTTGCCGATGACCGCGTGGCACGTCTCCTCGGGGCACAGGAAGTCGAGGAGATCCACGGCATGGACGCCCTGGCGAGAACCCAGCTCCGCAGCGGGATTGGTCTCGGCCGAGACGTCGACCCGAGCGCGGGTGCACTCGGCGGCCTCTCGCCCGTTGTCCTCGATGCAGCGATACATGTTGGTCTCGTACCGCGGATTGTCTCGAATGAGGAGCACGTCGGATCCGGATGCGACGATCTGATCCACTCGCTCCGCGATCCCGAGCGGCAGACGCTCGTCCGGCGACTCCGCGACGGCGCGGCTGCCGATCAGCACCACGAGATCTGCGGGGAAATCCTCCGCGTAGGACGCCGCCGCCCGTTCCCAGTCCTCGCATTCCGCGTCGACCTGGGCGGCCTCGCCCGGGGCGAAGAAGCACCCGCCTTTGAGGAGGGCGACGGCGTTCCAGCCCTCGTCCTGCAGGATCGGCACCAACGCCCCCGACCACTGCTGCGCGTGGGAGTCGCCGATGATGAGAGCGGTCTGCGCGGCGCCTTCCGCGCTCAGGGTCTCGAGGCAGGTCGCAGCCAGCGAACGATCACGGGGCACCCTGTCCCCCGTGCACCTCGAATCGAACTCCACCCAGTCGGTGTCGACCGCGGTGCCGACCGGAACGATGTCGGCGTCGGCGATGACGTTGGCGGCGTTCCGCGGGAGGAGGACGGCAGCACCGGGGTTCGCCTGCGGGTCGGCCATCGCAGACCGGACCCTGTCGGCGGCCTGCCACCCCGTGAGCGGCACGAGCACGATGAGCAGCCACCCGACGGTGACGCCGACGCTCGTGCGCACAGAGGAGGACGACACCTTCTCGGTCCGACGCTCCACGAGGCGATTGAGGGTCATCGCCAACGCCAGCGAGCCGGCGACGACCGCGAGCCCGCCGACGAACGAGACCGAGGGCGAATCGGTGACCACGAGGTACGCCACCAGCACGGGCCAGTGGACCAGGTAGAGGCTGTAGGCGATGGTCCCGAGCCTGACCATCCAGGGGGAGCCGAGGAATCGCACGGGGGCGCTCGTCGCCTCGGCCTGTCCCGCCAGGATGAGGAAGGCTGCGCTCAGCGTGGGCCACAGCGCCGCTGCTCCGGGGAACCCCGACTCGACGTCCAGGACGATCCCGCACAGCAGCACCCCGGCGATGCCGATCCACGCCAGGATCGCGCCGGAGCGGGCGCGGATGTGCAACGACGGCGCGACGATCGCGAGCAACGACCCGAGGGCGAACTCCCAGAGCCGCGACCACGTGTCGAAGTACGCCAGCTGCTGATCGGCGGCGGTGTAGATGATGGAGCGGATGAAGGATGCGGCGAAGACCGCGCCGAACACGATCAGCAGCACCCGTCGCGGGTCGAGGCGCAGCCTGCGGGCCGCCCAGAGACCCCCCGCGATGATCACCGGCCACAGAAGGAAGACCTGGCCCTGGATGGACAGCGACCAGAAGTGCAGGAGCGGCGACGGGAAGGCCTCGGTGCGTGCGTAGTAGTCCACCGACTCGGCCGACAACTGCCAGTTCTGCGCGTAGAAGAGCGATGCGAACGATTGCGACCAGATCGTGTTCCATGACGACGTGGGGAACACCGCCGCAGCCAGCAGCAGCACCCCGAGCACCGTGACAGCGGCGGCGGGGATCAAGCGGGCGAATCTGCGCAGCCAGAACCGCCCGAGATAGGGAGCATCGACGCTGTCGGCGCGGCGGAGGAACGACGAGGTCAAGAAGTACGCCGAGACCATCAGGAAGACGTCGACGCCGCCCGAGACCCGCCCGACCCAGACGTGGTAGATGACGACGAGAGCGATCGCGAACGCTCTCAGGCCGTCGATGTCGGCTCTGCGCTCTGCGGACCGCGACACGGTCCTCGTCGTCGTCCGGAGCCCGGAGAGTGCTCCGGAGGCAGAGCTCGCCCGACTCATCCTGGCCGCAGCGAGGTGAGGGAGAGACGACCGCACATCCATCTAGCGTAGGGTCGCTGCCGCACTACCCTGGAAGGCACGATGGCGATCTCGACGAAGCATCCCGCGTCCGCTCCCCCGGAGGCACCGGCGCGCGAGACGACCGGCCACCTACTGCTGCGCGGGTGGTGCGTGTTCGTCATCGTCGCAGCACTCATCGGGTCGGGCTGGGTGTTCGCCCTCGGCCCCGTCGGCACGGGCGTGTTCGTGGCGGCGACCGTGATCGTCACGATCGTGCTGTGGGTCACGATCCGGCCTCCGCTCCAGTGGCGTCGGCTTCCGTGGGTCGCGCTCGCCTTCCTTTTCTGGGCCGCGGTGCCGATGGTCTGGAGTCCCCGACCCGCAGAGGCAGCGGTGGTGTGGCTGCTGCTGGCGGCCGCCGCGGTGCACGCGATGTTCATCGCCGCCGCCCTCACCTGGCGCGATGTCGTGCGCACCGTCGCGTCAGCGCTGAAGTGGCTGATCGGGCTCTCCATCGTCTTCGAACTCGCGGTCGGCGTCTTCGTGGGCGGGCCGCTCCTCCCGGGATTCGTCGTCGCCTCGGCCGACTCCGACCCCGCGACGTTCTGGTCCAGCGGCGACTTCTTCGGCGCCAGTCCTCTCGAGGGTCTCGTCGGCGACCCCGGCGTGCTCGGAGCCCTCATGGTGCTCGCCATGGTCGTCTTCGTCATCCGCTTCGCTGCCCGGGCTCCGCGGCGCCCCGCCCTGCTCGGTTGGATCGTGATCGCGGCGTTCATCCTCATCCGCTCAGGATCGACCGTGTCGCTCCTCGCTCTGGCCGGGGTGACCCTCGTCCTCACGACCGTGCTCCTCATGCGCACCGCCACCCACCCCGGCGAGCGCACCCGCTACTACCTCCTGTACGCCACGGCGGGTCTCGCCGGCGGCGCGGTCGTCTGGATCGCCTTCGGCGCCGAGCTCTCGCGTGCCGAGGGCGCGTGGGCCCAGGTCTTCGCGCACCTCGGCCCGGTCGGGGTGGTGCTCCTGGCTCTCACCCTGCTCGCCTTCATCTGGCGCGCCTGGTTCTTCGCGATCGATCGTCCCCGCTTCGACCTGCGCGCCGACCGCCCCTACTCCCCCCTTTCGCTCCTCCCGACTCTGCTGGCGGCGCTCCTTCTCGTGGAGGGGGTGGCCGAACCGGGAGTGCTCCTCCTCTGGGGATGGATGCTGCTCGTGCTGCTCGGCGCGAAGATCAAGCAGGCGCCCCTGATCGGGGTCGGACCCGCCGAGCAGAGCATGGCGATCGAACGCGGAGAGGCGCCCGGACAGGTCTCCTGAGGTCCCTCGGATAGGATCGAGCACGATATGAACGCCTCCTCCCGCTCGTCCGTGCCCGAGTCCGAAGCGTTCGATCCGTCGTCCGTGACGATCGCGATCGTCACCTACAACCGCTCGCACCTGCTCACCCGGCTTCTCGAGAGCATCGGGCGGATGGAGCCCAAGCCGGGTCACGTCGTCGTCATCGACAATGCGTCCACCGACGACACGACCGAGGTCGTCGAGTCCCTGCGCGCCCAGCTCGGCACGGAGCTCGTCTACCGTCGGCTCGACACCAACACCGGCGGGTCCGGCGGATTCAGCGAGGGCATGCGCGTCGCCTACGAGCTGGGATCCGAGTGGATGTGGCTCATGGACGACGACGTCGAGGTCATCTCCGACGGCCTCGCCCGCATGGGCGGATGGACGCCCCGCTTCCGCAGCATCCAGGGCCGGCGTTACGACTACGACGGCAGCGCGTTCTACTGGCAGTACCGCGTGGCGGAGTCGATGGCGATCCCGATCCCGTTCGCGCCCGCGGGGTTCGACGCATCCGGATTCAAGGAGATGAACTCCGGATGCTTCGAGGGGATGTTCATCCACCGCGACATCGTGCGCGAGATCGGGCTGCCCGATCCCCGGTTCTTCATCTACTGGGACGACCAGATGTACGGCTGGCTGGCGTCCCGAGTGACGACGTCCGTGATCGTCGACGACTTCGTGCTGCGCCGCACGCGCGAGATCAAGCAGCACGACTTCGGCGTGCGGCACATGAACGCGTCGAGCAACGCTTACCGGTACTACATCATGCGCAACCGCGCCTACCTGAAGCAGTACTACCGAGCGCACAGCGCGTACAAACCTCTGCCGTTCGCCGCCGGCACCGCACTCACGCTCGCCAAGGAGCTGATCCGTCTCGTGCTGGTCGAGAGAACGATCCGCGGCACGAGTCATCTGGCGCGAGGTCTGCGCGACGGGCGCAAGATCGCGCGCGATCGGTCGTGGCGGCCGATGCCTCCTCTCGCCGACGCCGTCGAGTCTTCCGCCTGATCGCCCGTCAGGTGCCGGGCGCGCGATCCACGGCGCTTTCGAACCGGTCGGCAAGCATGCGCGAGTAGCGCCGGCTCACGTGGTCGGCGTCGTAGTACACCGGTTCTCCACCGATCACGGCGAAGCACGACCGGTCGTCGCAGAACGCATCCGTGAGGTCGATCAGGCGCACCTCCGGCCTGTCCGCTTTCTCGACGGCCAGCGGAAGCGGATCGCCCGGAGGCAGTGCCACCGCGCGGGGCCGAGCGCACTCGAGCGGATGCTGCGGATTGAGCAGAACGCAGTCGGGATCGCGGACGTCGCCGTTGAGCGGCGGATCGACGATGGCGAAGACGCGCGACCCCGCGTCGGCCCAGGCGTCCCAATCCGCGACGAGGCCGTCGGCGAACCGCTCCTGGGCGAGTTCGGGTGAAAGGTCGCCCTCGAGCAGCTCGAGACGGCCCGCCATGGATGTGAACACCAGATCGGGGCGGCTCTCCACGACCGCCGCCGACACATCCCTCGACCAGGTGCGGCAGACCGCGACCTCCGGCGGCCCCCAGGGCGTCCGGAACCCCGCGAAGGGTACGTCCGCGGGTGGACAGCCGCCGAAGTGGCTGATCGTCAGGCGCCATCCTCGCTTCTCTGCGATGTCGAGGAGAGGACCTTGCCACTGCTCGGCGTGCGAGTCGCCGACGAGCCAGACGTCGGTGGCGTCGCTCCCCCCGCGCGAGAAGTCGCACAGCGTCGTCGTCGCGCGGTCGTCGTAGACCATCCAGTCGAGAGGCCGGCAGACCTCGGGAGCCCACCAGTAGACGTGCGCGCCGGTGATGACGGCCGACTCCGGGGGTCCGAACGCATCGGGGCAGGACGCCGCATCCGCGATCGCCGCCGGTCCTACGCACGCTCCCGCCCGGAGCGGGCCGTCGGGCAGATCGTACGAGCTCTGCTGGGCGTAGGCGGCGTGCAACGAGCCCGCGGCGGCGAGAACCACGATCATCCCCACCACCATCCCGGCGAACGCCCGGCGGGTCGACGTCGACCACCACCGCCACCGCTGAGCGGGTCGTTCCACGAGACGATGCGTCACCCAGGCGAGCAACAGCGAGATGACGAGCACGCCGATCTTCGACACCGTCGACAGGGGGCCCGCGAGCACGAACGGCGCCACGACGATGAGGGGCCAGTGCCAGAGGTAGAGCGAGTACGAGACGTCGCCCACCCACTGCACGGGCCTCGCCCCCGTGACCGCGGAATGGACGAGCCGATCGTGGCCGGTCCCCGCCACGATCACGGCGACGGTCGAGAGCACCGGGAGGAGAGCCGTCCATCCCGGGAACGGAGTCTCGGGGCCGAAGAGCACGACGGAGACCAGGATGCCCGCGAATCCCACCAGCGACAACAGGTCGGCAGCCCTCCGCGGTAGGCGGATGCGCGAAGCGGAGACCGCGACCAGCCCGCCCAGCGCGAACTCCCACATTCTGGTGAAGGTGACGAAGTAGGCCGCGCTCGGCGCCAGCTGCGTGTAGACGACGCTCGCCGCGAAGGACGCGACCGCGATGACGCAGATCAGCAGGAGCGCCCGGCGACGGCGGTCGCCCGCGCGGCGAACACCCCACCCGGCGAGCGCCAGCAGCAGCACGGGCCAGACGACGTAGAACTGCTCCTCCACCGACAGCGACCAGTAGTGCTGCACCGCGCTGGCCGCCTCGTTCGCGGCGGAATAGTTCACGGAGAAGCCCGTCAGCACCCAGTTCTCGACATAGAGCGCCGCCGCGGCGATCTCGGCCGCATTACGCTCCCACCGCGGATACGGCAGGAAGACGTACACGAGCGCGGCGGCGGCGGCGAGCACCAGGAGGGCTGCCGGGAGGAGACGGCGGACGCGGCGGGCATAGAACCGGCCGAGGCGCACGCGCCCCGTGCGGTCGATCTCCGCGAGGAGATGCCCGGTGATGAGAAAGCCGGAGATCACGAAGAAGACATCGACCCCGACGTAACCGCCGGTGAAGCGCAGCGGCCAGAGGTGGTTGAGCACGACCCCCGCGATGGCGAGGGCGCGAAGCGCTTGGATATCGGTGCGGAAGATCCGGGTGCGCTCAGCGGGCTCGTTCGACGGCGCTTCGACGGCCGGTGTCGCCATGCTCGATCCCTCTACTCCGAAGGCGGCGTTCCGCCTCGGAAGAGGCTAGCCTGCCGCGACACGCGGCCGCCGCAGGCGCCCGTGCCTCACTTCGTGGTGGTCACGTCTCCCGCGAAGATCGACCGCCACTGCTCGGGAGACGTGATCTTCGGCGCCTCCCGACCGTACTCCTCGGCGAGCCGCGCCCAACGACGGGCCAACCGCATGTTCAGGCGAACGCTGTCGAAGAGGAACCGTCGCATCGCGGAACGGTCGCGCTGGTACCAGGCGACGCCCACTCCGTCCGGCGAGGTGACGAGGGCGGAGTCGATGTCGGCGAACCGCCACCAGGTGATGTCCGGCGCAGCGATGATGCGCTCCGGGTTGCGATGGCTGCCCTCCGATTCGCGGATGAAGAGCTGCCTCACCGCCACGCGCAGGGCGAGGACGACCGCCGCGACGGGGTTGGTCGGGCGGCGGACGGCGCCCAGCATGACCCGTGACGAACGGCGTACGGGTGGCAGGGTCGAGAAATCCTCGACGACGGTCGCGTCGACGTAGTCTGCGCGAAGTCGTCGCGCGTCGCCCTGCTTGGTCGCGAGCCAACCCGGCAAGGCATCCGGGCCCGCGAACGCGTCGCGCAGCGCCTGGTGACGCAGCCGCACGGTCGAGTACTGCAGCATGAACAGAAGCTTGACGTCACCGAGGAACGAATGCAGCGGCAGGTAGCCGCCGCGCGGCACCGGCGAGCGGAGCAGGCCGGTGATGACGCGGTTGCGGTGGATGAAGTACTCCTCCCACGTCCTGGTCGGGTCCTTGTCGTGCCAGGCCATGTGCCACACGGCGACGCCGGGTAGACAGACGGTCGGGTAGCCGCTCTGTGCCGCCCGCAGGGAGTATTCGATGTCGTCGAACTTCAGGAACACGGGCAGGGAGAGGCCGATGTCGCGCAGGATATGCGTCGGGATCAGGCACATCCACCAGCCGTTGAAGTCGGCCGCGAGACGACGGTGGAGCTCGGGTGTCTCGCGAAGGGTGTCTTCGGCGAAGTCGTGGTCGTATTCGCTCTCGCCCGAGGCCGACATCCACGACTTGCGGGTGTCCCAGACCTCTCCCTGGGTGTAGAGGACAGACCGCTCGTCGAGGTGGAGCATTCCCCCTCCCACGATCGTCGGCACCGTCGCGAAGTCGGCGAAGCGCACCGCCCTCATGATCGCTTCGGGCTCGGAGATCGCGTCGTCGTCGAGCAGGAGGACGTAGTCGCTGCGGCCCTCCGTCAGCGTCTCGAGCATCGCTCGCGAGAACCCGCCGGACCCGCCCAGGTTGGCCTGGCGCAGCACCGACAGGTGCTCACCGAGCTGCTCGGCGGCCTCGCCGAAACGGGGCTGATCCTCGACGAGATCGGTTCCTTGATCGATCACGTACACGGTGTCGAGGACGCCCGCGATGTCGGTGTCGGCACCGATCGTAAGGAGCTGGTTCAGGCAGTACGAGGGCCGGTTGTACGTCGTGATGCCCACCGAAACAGTGCCGGGCGCCTTCGCCTCGGGGGCGGCCACCTGCCATTCGGCACTCTCGAGGGTCGCCTCGGACTGCGCACACGCGATGTCGAACCAGTAGTTCCCACCATCGACGAACGAGAGCACCGGGAGATCGAATGACACGGTCTCGTCGTCGAACTGCTGCGAAGCGACGGCGGAGGCTCGACCGCGCGCGCTCGACTTGTACACGGAGAGGAGTCCCTGACCGCGAAGCGTCACGATCAGCCGAACAGACCGGACGCTCGTCCAGCGCTGCCAGTAGCTGGCGGGGAAAGCGTTGAAGTAGGTGCTCAGTGAGATCCGGCGGTGGGCGTACACCGTGATCGACCGTCGCCCGTTGATCTCGTAGTCGGCGCCCGGCTGCGACCCGTCGCCCGCCCCCGTATCGACGTAGAGCGCCGAGACCTCCGCGACCCCCTCAGTGGGGAACACGACGCGATTGACGGTGACATAGTTCTCTGCGATGTCCATCGATGCTCTCCCCGGCTTCACGCCAGCGTGTTGTTCCACATCGACAGCGCTGACCCGATCGCCATGTGCATGTCGAGGTACTGATAAGTGCCGAGGCGCCCGCCGAAGTGGACGTCCTTCTCCCCCTGGGTGAGTTCACGGTAGGCGAGCACACCGGTGCGGTCTTCAGGAGTGTTGACCGGGTAGTACGGCTCGTCCTCGCGAGTAGCGAAACGCGAGAACTCCTTCATGATGACGGTCTTGTCCGTCGGGTAACGGTCGGCCCGCTCCGGGTGGAAGTGCTTGAACTCGTGGATTCGGGTGTAGGGCACGTCGGCATCGGCGTAGTTCATCACGCTCGTTCCCTGGAAGTCGCCGACCGGCAGCACTTCTTCCTCGAAATCGAGGGTTCGCCAGTTGAGCTCCCCCGCCGTGTAGTCGAAGTAGCGGTCGACGGGGCCCGTGTAGACGATCGGGAGCTGCCCGACAGTCGCTCGCTTGTTCAACGGCTGCGACTCGTCGAAGAAGTCCACATTGAGCTTGACGTCGATGTTCGGGTGGTCGGCCATGCGCTCCAGCCACGCGGTGTAGCCGTCGACGGGGAGGCCCTCCCACGTGTCGTTGAAGTACCGGTTGTCATAGGTGTATCGCACCGGGAGACGCGAGATCACCTCGGCGGGCAGATTGCTCGGGTCGGTCTGCCACTGCTTCGCCGTGTAATCGCGGATGAACGCTTCATACAGAGGACGACCGATCAGACCGATACCCCGTTGCTCGAGGTTCTGGGCAGCTTTGGGGTCGAACTCCCCCGCCTGCTCCGCCACGAGCGCGCGCGCCTCACTGGGTGAATATGCCGCGTTGAAGAACTGGTTGATCGTGCCGAGGCTGATCGGCAGCGGGAACACGACGTTCTTGTGGTTCGTGTAGACGCGGTGCACGTAGCTTGTGAACTCGGTGAACCTGTTGACGTACTCCCACACCGTCGGATTCGACGTGTGGAACAGGTGCGCACCGTAACGGTGCACCTCGATGCCCGTCTCGGGCTCGTTCTCGCTGAAGGCATTTCCGCCGATGTGGTGGCGGCGATCGATGACCGTCACCTTTCGACCGGAGGCGGCGGCTCGTTCGGCGATCGTGAGGCCGAAGAAGCCGGAGCCGACGATGAGAAGATCCATGCAGTGCACTTTCGTCGAGATGGGGAACGGATTGAGTCTATCGGGGACACCTTCCGTAGCCTGGAGGAGCCATGACTCTAGAAATCTTCGTGCCGTTCTGGGGCGACCCCGCGCTGCTTCGCCTCACGGTCGGCTCGGTGCTCGCCCAGCGCAACCCCGACTGGACCTTGACGGTCCTCGACGATCAGTACCCGGACGACAGTGTCGCGGGGTGGTTCGCCGAGCTCGACGACCCCCGCGTCCTCTATCTTCGCAACGAGAAGAACCTCGGAATCACGGGGAACTACCGCGAGGCGGTGCGGCGGACGAGCGAATCGCACGTCACATTGCTGGGGTGCGATGACCTCCTACACCCCAACTACGTCGATGTCGTCCTTCGTGCAATTGCTCAGGCTCCCGATGCGGACGTCATTCAGCCGAAGGTCGAGGTCATCGACGAGTCGGGCAAGGTGGTCCACCCCCTCGTAGACCGGGTGAAGCAGGGATTGTTGACGCCCAAGAGCGGACGCGGTCTGACTCTGCTGCGCGGGGAGCGGATGGCGACGAGTCTCATCCGCGGCAACTGGCTGTACTGGCCCGCCCTGACTTTCCGCTCGGAGACGCTCAAGCGCACCGATTTCCGCGACGGGCTGCCGATCATTCAGGATCTCGCGCTCCTGATGGACATCGCGTTCGACGGCGGGTCCCTCGCCTATACCCCGGAGCTAGCGTTCTCTTACAGACGCCACAGCGGCTCCGCATCCCAGAAGACCCTTCTCAACGGCCAGCGGTTCCGCGACGAGCGTGCGTACTACGCGCAGGCCCGTGCGATTGCACGCGGGAAGGGGTGGACGCGCACGGCACGGGCCGCCGCGCTACGCCTGCTGTCCCGACTTCATGCCGTGGCAGAGCTCCCGGCTGTGATCCGGCGTGGAACGAAGGCGGGGATAAGATCGACGCTGGCTCATATCTTCGTGTGAGGGCCGGAACCGAAGACCAACCGGCTGCGGAGGTATCGCCGATGACCGAACATGTCCTGATCACTGGCGGGGCCGGCTTCATCGGCTCGCGGCTTGCCGCGCGGATGCACTCCGCCGGCCACCGGGTGACCGTCCTCGACGCTCTGATCCCCCAGGTCCACGGGACCGACCCGGAGACCACCTCCCCGCTGCTCCGTGCCACCCGCGAGGCAGCTCAGGTTCTGCGCGGCTCTGTCACCGAGGCCGAAGATATACGGGGCGCTCTTTCGGGAGTAACCGTCATCGTGCACCTCGCTGCCGAAACCGGCACTGGTCAGTCGATGTACGAGATCGACAGATACACCGAGGCGAACATCGGCGGGACCGCCAAGCTGCTCGACGTTCTCGCGAATGAAACCCATTCGGTGCGACGTATTGTTGTCGCTTCCTCGCGCTCGATCTACGGCGAAGGCGCCTACCGCACCCAGGACGGATCGACCCTCTACCCTCCGCACCGGAGCGACGAAGACATGGCGGCCGGTGATTTCGAGGTTCATGTACCAGGTGCGGGCCCCCTGGAGCTCATCCCCACCGATGAGGATGCGAAGCTGCACCCGTCGAGTGTCTACGGGATCACCAAACAGATGCAGGAGGCCCTCGTGATGACCGTGGCGCCGACCATCGGAGTCGAAGCTGTCGCACTGCGTTATCAGAACGTCTATGGGCCCGGACAGTCGCTGAAGAATCCGTACACCGGCATCCTCTCGATCTTCTCAACTCTCATCCGGCAGAACAAAGAGATCGACGTGTTCGAAGATGGCGAGGAGTCGCGTGACTTCGTTTTCATCGACGATGTGGTCGAGGCCACGTATCTCGCTTCGACTCGAGCAGAGGCCGCCGGGAACATCTTGAATGTCGGATCCGGAGTCGCCACGACCGTCACGGAGGTCGTCGACGCGCTCGCGGCGGCCTTCGGCGTCGAGGTCGCACGCAAGGTGTCCGGACGGTACCGGCTCGGCGACATTCGGCACAACGTCGCAGACACGCGTCGACTCGTCGATGTGTTGGGCTACCGCCCGCGCGTGCCGTTCGCCGAAGGCGTCGCACAGTTCGTCGACTGGGTGCGCACCCAGCCGTTGGAAGAGGACGGTTATAAGCGTTCCCTCGAAGAGATGGCCGCCCGAAACCTCTTGAAATGAGGTGGAACCCGAAGGGGAGCGCCTACCCCTACCGTAAGAACAGCCTGAACCTCGTCCGGCTTCTCCTGGCCGTCGTGGTCCTGGTCACACACGCCTTTTACATCGCGGGGGTTCCGGGAGCTCCCGGATTCAACGGCGAGAATTTGGCCGGATGGGCGGTCTGCGGATTCTTCGTCGTGAGTGGTTTCCTCATCACCCGCAGCAGGTTCCGCACCTCGGCAG
This sequence comes from Microbacterium sp. Gd 4-13, assembly GCF_003095395.1. GTDB lineage: Bacteria > Actinomycetota > Actinomycetes > Actinomycetales > Microbacteriaceae > Microbacterium. The sequence goes on along the minus strand of NZ_QEIJ01000001.1, from coordinate 150,679 downwards.
GCGACTACCTCCTGCACCGTGCCGCGCGAATCTTCCCGGCGTTTCTCGTCTGCCTTGTTGTCACGGCAGTGGTGTTCGGCCCGCTTTCGCTGATCATGCAAGGAAAAGGTGTCGACGGGTATCTGTCGACGCCGCCCGCTCCCCTGCAATATATCTGGACCAACCTCTCCCTCTACATCCGTCAATACTCCATTGGGGAAACGCTCGCTAGCGTGCCCTATCCCGGGGCATGGAACGGATCGTTGTGGACGCTGTATTTCGAGTTCGTCTGCTACGTGGTTACCTGGGTTCTCGGCGCATTCGCTATCTACCGGCGCTCCATTGCTGCCATCGCCGCAGTGTGGGCGATCAGCGTGGGCGCGAGGTTCCTCACCACGATGGGCGTAACCGGCGGATTGGACGGAGACTTCCTGCAGCTGGTGCGACTGTTTGGGTTCTTTGCCGGCGGGGCGCTTGTGTATGCGATCGTGGACCGGTTCGGGCTTCAGACGGTGATCGGTGTCGCGTGTGTTCCGATCGCAGGTGCTCTGATGGCATTCGTCCCCGACGTCGGGGGTCAGCTCGCCGCACCGTTCTTGGGCTACGCGCTGATCTTCCTGGCGACGGTGGTGCCTCAACCGACGTGGATATCCCGGAACGACGTCTCGTACGGCTTCTACATCTATGCGTGGCCAGTGCAACAACTGACGATCCTCGCCGGGGGCATGGCACTCGGATTCCCCGGCTACGTCGCCCTCACCGTTGCGATCACCTTCGTTCTTGCATGGGCGAGCTGGGTTGCCGTCGAACGACCCGTCATGCGACGGGTACGAGAGCGCCCCTCGCCCGTCGTGCCTGTCGTGGAGGGCCAGCGAGCCTGACCGCCATCTCGCGATGGACGCCGATGCTCCGGGTGCTTCTCACGCCCGCAGATCGGGATCCTCTTCGCGTGAAGGGGGCACCTCGCCCGCGTCGAGACGGTCCACGCGCGCACTGAGGATGGCCACTTCTTCGGCGAGTCGTCGCGACTCGTCCTCGCTCAGGGACAGCTCCCACGACAGATGCAGCGAGACCCCTAGAAGCACTGCGATCGCCGTCGCGAAAAGAAGATTGACGGGCAACTGCACTCCGAGAGCAACAGTGGCCGCCTCCAGGAGCCCGGGAAAGATCCCCAGGACGAGCACAACAGCACCCAGGATCAGCCAAAGAACCGCATACTTCTCGCGAATACGTCGAAGGATGAGCAGCCTGATGACGATCACCAAGATGATCAAGGAGAGCGCTACGCCGGCGAAGACGATCATGCCTGCCCGCCTCTCCCCGCCCGAACGGAACGCGGGTGCGGACGCACGAGAGCCAATGTGAGTGCGAATACCGAGCGCACCAGATAGATCGCCGATCCGACGGGACTCGTGCTCGGCGTACCGTGCTGACGCGGCCTCATCGCCACCGGCACTTGACAGACGCTCAGGCCGCTGTGGACCGCCGCGACGAGCGAATCGATCGTGTCACCGAGGTACTCCGCCGGGTAGTAACGGACGTACTGATCGATCGCCCGGGGACCGGCCGCCCGAAAACCGCTGGTGACGTCAGTAAGACGCACCCGCGCGACCCGCGAGAGGACAGCTGCCAGCGCGACCATGGCCCATCGTCGCGGGCCGCGCACGGAGTAGTCACCGACCTCCGCGAATCGGGCACCGATCGAGATGTCCGCCCTATCGAGCCCGGCGAGCACAGTCTCGATGTCTCGTGGATTGTGCTGACCATCCGCATCGACCTGAATCGCACGACGATAACCTTGCCGCTGGGCGTACGTGAAGCCGGTTCGCATCGCGCCGCCTACTCCCAGGTTGAATGCCAGCGGCAGAACCAGCGCACCGGCCTGGCGTGCGACCGCCTGAGTGGCATCTGCGGACCCGTCATCGACCACGATGACGTCGTACAGGTCACTGGCCGAACGTATCTCCCGGATAGTGGTTGCAATGCCCTCGGCTTCGTTCCAGGCGGGTACCAGGACCGCCACGCGGTCCCCTGCAACGACCCTCACTCCTTCAGCTCGCGCAGATATGAGTGCAGGCGCGTGGCCCAGTCGCTCGGCTCGAATCCCGTCGCGATGACCTTACTCAGATCCAAGACGCTGTTGAGCGGGCGCGGCGCCACCGGATCAGCCCTGGCGGAGAAATAGTCTTCGGTCGTGACGCCGCGGACGCGTCCGCTGTCATGTCCGCTGAGCCGGAACGTCTCACGAGCGATGTCCGCCCATGTGGCCGGCTCGCCCGCGCTCGTAACGTTGTAGACCCCGTAGGGGGCGTGGGTGGAGAGCAGGTGACGAACCGCTCGCGCCAAGTCGTCCGTAAAGGTAAGACGGCCGGTCTGATCGTCGACCACCGCTGGATCGATGCCTCTGGCCGCCAGCGACGCCATCGTCCGAACGAAATTATTGCCCTCACCGATGACCCAGCTGGTACGCAGAATGTAGCAGTGCGGCACTGTGCTCACCACAGCATCACCGGCGGCTTTGGTCTGCCCGTACACACCGAGAGGGGCAACGGGATCGTCTTCGAGGTAGGCCATCGCCTTGTGGCCGTCGAAGACGTAATCACTGGAGATGTGCACCAGCGTGAGCCTGTGACGAGACGCGATTGCCGCAAGCTTGGCCACACCCGTCACGTTCGCCGCCCACGCCATGCTGCGCCCGTCGTCGACCTCCGCGAGATCGACAGATGTGTAGGCGGCAGCATTGATGATGGTGCCGTAATCGTGCCAATCGCGCGCTTGCTCGAGGTCAGCGTCCGCGAGATCAAGCGTGCCACGGTCCGCGTACTCGACCTCGGAATCGTCGCCGAATTCACGGCGCAGCGCTCTCCCGAGCTGCCCATTGGACCCGATTACCAGCGTCTTCCTAGGCGGGATAGGAACGACGTCACCGAGGCGTGGATGGTTCTGATCCTTCTCGCTGATCTCTACTTCATTGAGCGGTATCGGCCAGTCGATGGCGACGGTCTCGTCGGCGAGATTGAGGAAGGAGTATTGCGCCTCAGGCGACCAATGGTCATTGACGAGGTAGGTATATGCGGTATTGGCCTCGAGGGTCTGGTATGAGTTGCCGACACCGCGCGGTACGAAAATGGCCTGCGCGGGGCCGAGTTCGGTTGTGTACACCTGACCGAACGTCGGACCGCCGCGCAGGTCGACCCACGCCCCGAAGATACGACCCGTCGCAACCGATACGTACTTGTCCCACGGCTCGGCGTGTATTCCTCGCGTCGTACCGATCGAGTCGTTGAAAGAGATGTTGTTCTGCACCGGGCCGAAGTCCGCCAGGCCTAGCGAAACCATCTTCTCTCGCTGCCAGTTCTCTTTGAACCATCCGCGGGAGTCACCGTGTACGGGCAGATCAAGGACGACGAGACCCGGGATCGGCGTCTGTCGCAGAGAGAGTGGTTTTCCGAATTCTGCAGACACCGTCACTGGCCCTTCGAGGCGTAGAACGCCTCTACACCGTCCTTGGACGGCGCCCACCACGCTTCGTTCGCTCGGTACCAGTCCACGGCGGCGGACAGGCCCGCTTCGAAGTCAACGTACTTCGGGGCCCACCCGAGCTCCGTGCGGAGCTTGGTCGAATCAATCGCGTAGCGCAGGTCGTGTCCCGGGCGGTCCTTCACGTGGTCGTACGCGCCAGCATCCTGTCCCATCAGCGTCAGGATGAGTTCGATCACCGTCTTGTTGTCCTTCTCGCCATCCGCACCGATGAGATATGTCTCACCCATGACGCCGCGGTCGAGAATCGTCAAGACCGCGGCCGAGTGATCCTCGGCGTGTATCCAGTCGCGGACGTTCTCGCCCGTCCCGTAGAGCTTGGGCCTGATGCCGCGGATGACGTTGGTGATCTGACGAGGAATGAACTTCTCGATGTGCTGATACGGCCCGTAGTTGTTGGAACAGTTCGAGATGGTCGCCTCCACCCCGAACGAACGCACCCACGCTCGCACGAGCAGATCGGACCCGGCTTTGGTAGAGCTATACGGCGACGACGGATTGTAAGGAGTTGTCTCCGTGAACCGAGCTGGATCGTCCAACTCGAGATCGCCGTACACCTCGTCGGTCGATATGTGGTGGAATCGCCGACCGTGTCGGCGTGCTGCCTCGAGAAGCGTGTAGGTTCCGACGATGTTGGTGTCGAGGAACGGGCGAGGATTGTCGAGGCTGTTGTCGTTGTGGGACTCGGCTGCGTAGTGCACAACCGCGTCGACGTTCTCGAACAGCTCGTCGACAAGCGGAGCGTCCGTGATATCGCCGACGACGAGCTCCACCCGGCCGGTCGGACATCCTTCCAGCGAAGCCTTGTTGCTGGCGTACGTGAGTTTGTCGAGCACGACGACGTGATCATCCGTGTGCTCCATCACGTGGTGCACGAAGTTCGAACCAATGAAACCGGCGCCACCGGTGACGAGAAGCCTCCGTGCCATCACTTGCCCCTCTCGATCAGGTCCCTCAGATACAGTCCATAACCCGACTTGGCCAGAGCGTGTGCCCGCGCTTCGAGATCGGCGTCCTGGAGGAATCCCTGCCGCCACGCCACCTCTTCCGGCACGCCGATGCGCATCCCGGTGCGACGCTCGATCGTGCGAACGTACTCGCCTGCATCGAGCATCTGGTCGAACGTGCCGGTGTCCAACCATGCCGTGCCACGGGGCAGCACTTCGACCTGCAGTTTCCCCGCTTCCAGGTACGCCTTGTTGATGTCGGTGATCTCGTACTCACCCCGGGCTGACGGGCGCAGCTCTTTCGCGATCTCTACGACATCGTTGTCGTAGAAATACAGCCCCGGGACCGCGTAGTTGCTCTTCGGCCGCGAGGGCTTCTCCTCAAGGGAAACCGCACGCCCCGCCTCGTCGAACTCGACGACACCGTAGGCAGATGGCTCGGCGACCCAATACGCGAACACCGCACCGCCGTCCACATCGGTGTACCGCTTCAGCTGAGAGCCCAGTCCCGGCCCGTAGAGCAAGTTGTCCCCCAGTACCAGCGCCACCTTGTCGGCCCCGATGTGCTTCTCACCGATGGTGAAAGCCTGAGCCAACCCATCCGGAGATGGCTGTCGCGCGAAGGTGATCGATATGCCGAACTGCGAACCATCCCCGAGGAGGGCTTCGAAGTGTGGAGCGTCGTGGGGCGTGGTGATGACGAGCACATCGTCGATGCCCGCCAACATGAGCGTGGAAAGCGGGTAGTAGACCATCGGCTTGTCGTAAACCGGGATGAGCTGCTTCGATACGCCCAAAGTGATGGGGTGCAGTCGCGTACCCGACCCGCCGGCGAGAATGATGCCCTTCATCCTTCAATCGTGCCACACGCAATCTCGTCTACCGGACCCTCCAGCTCGCCTGACGATCAGGGGGCGCAGGCCACGATCCGGTAGAGGCGAGCGTCACCCTCCTTATCGGCCAACTCCACCGCACCCGAGCTCTCGAGGTCGGCGAAACCGGGGAACTCGTGCCGTCCCCAGTTGACCTCCTGATCACCGAAGTCCAGGACGTACCGTGTCCCTGTCTCCAGGATCGCATCGCAGACTGCCGGCTCCTCATCGGCGACATCCAGGTCGTCGTTGATGAGATCGGTCTCCTCGCTGGTGTCCGTCAAGGTGTGCCTCATGAGCACTTTCCGATCTGCGATCGCGTACGCGAGGGCGGCGCCCGTCCACGGGCTCCCGGCGACGGTATCGCCCTCGGCGACTTCGTCGGGGAGGCGTTGAAGGAGCGCCATCTCGTCGGCGGTGAGGAGCGGCGAGTCGCCGTCCAAGGCGAAGGCGCGATGCGCGGAGGAGATGGCCTGTCGCATGCTCGTGACCTGCGGCACGACGACGAGGACGAGGAGCGAAACTACCGCGAACCCCACGACACGGCGGCGAATACCGTGAGTCCAGTGCCGCTGGATCAGCCGCCAGAGCGTCTCGCCACCCAAAGCTGCAAGGGGCACCCAGACCAGAGGCATGATCGCGGCGAGACGTGGCGTGTTGTTGTACCAGGCGCCCGTCACGACGTCGCGAAGCACCGGGTACGGGAGGCCGGCAGCGACGACGTACAGAGCGGCCGCCGCCGCGAACATAGCCAGGGCGATCCAGTGGTTGCGCGTGCGGACCCGTATCGCCGCGACGATGCCCACCGCCACGACGACGGCCATCACTACGTTGACCGGTGCTGAATTGACCGACAGCGTCAGGACTTCTCCTATCGCTTGTCCGGCCGTCTCCACCGGCAACCAACTCCGCGCCAGCTCAGGGGGCCTGAGGAGATACCAAGCGATGCCCACGACGACGAGATATGCCGCGATGGCCCCGACCATCCACACGCGATGGAGTGGCGTCGACAGCGAGCGCCAAACCCTGGGCATCTGAACGACCAGTGCAGCCGTCGTCAGCACGACGAGGGCGATGAATGCGCCGGGGTGGCTGACGACAAGTCCTGGCAAAGCGCCCACGAAAAGCACCAGCAGCCCGAAGCGCTCACGAGGCGGGCAGTCGCTCGACGTCGCGGCGACAACCGCGGCGACCGCCGCCGGAACCAGACTCAATCCGGCCATGTATGGGAAGAGCACTCCGTAGTCGATCATCAGGAGCGGGAACGCGGCCATCGCCACGATGGCTGCCGCACCACTGATCGTTGCCGCCGGCGAGCGCCCCCACAGAGCGCGCACCAAAAGCAATGCGGAAGCCGGCCAGACGATGACGACGAAGAGCCCCATCACCGCGTTCGAAGCGACGGGTATGGACACGCCGACTACCTGCACCACGAGTGCACCGAGCGCGTGCCAGAGCGATGGGTAGAACGGAACCCCTGCCGCGCTCGTCATCGTGCCGACGAACAGCGGCGATGCGTTCCCGGTGTCGAGGACGTAGCGGACGGCGTTCAGGTGAAACACGTTGTCGAACGTCTGGGAGATGTTCGACGGAGACCCGATAGTAAGGAGCAGCTGAGCGCCCATGACGATCCCCGCGACGAGAAGCACCACCGCCGGGAGAGTCTTCGCCACGCCTACGGAGCTGTCGGACGCCCGAGGAGCCCTGCGCCAGAAGGAAAGTCGCAGAGCGAACGCACACGCCGCGAATACGGCACCGACAATCAGTACGGGGACGACTGACCATGTGACGCCGAGGATGGGCATCACGACTGCGGCAGTCGAAACGATAGTCACACCCGCTGGTGCTGCTGCGCCCCAGCGCCACAGTCCCCTGAGGCCGAGCGCCCAGGCCGTCAGGTAGCCCGGACCGAGAACCAAGATGCCCACGACACAAAAGGCTGCAAGCAGGTCAATCCACATTCGCCGGTACGCCCCATTCGACTCATCTGTCCCCTGAATCCTACCGACCGGCATCACCCCGTCCCCCCAACGAGGGGCGCTGCGCGGTCGCCCGGCGGGTGGGGACTCGCGCGCTGCAGTCCCGGAGTTGACTACTCTTGAAGAGGCCTGAGCGCCGGAACCCGACAGGAAGAACACGTGGCGAAACCCAACATCACCCTCGGCGACGAGCTGTCTGCGCCGGGGACGAACCGCGTGCTCGTCGACGTCTTCCGACGCCGCTACCTCCTCTCGCTGATCATCCGCAAGGAAGTAGGGATCCGTTACCGAGGATCGGTCCTGGGGTGGCTGTGGTCGTACGTCAAGCCGCTGGTCCAGTTCGTCGTCTTCTTCGTGGCGTTAGGCGTGTTCCTCGGCCTGAACCGAAGCATCGACTACTACCCCATCTACCTTCTCGCCGGAATCACCGCCGTCACCTTCTTCAACGAGGCCTTCGCCAACGGGACGCGTTCCCTCGTCGATAACAGCGCCCTCATCAAGAAGATCTACCTGCCCCGCGAGATGTTTCCGATCGCGAGCATGTTCGTTGCTGCGGTCAACACACTCCCCCAAATCGCGGTCATCGTCACTATCGCGCTGTTCTTCGGCTGGGTCCCCACAGTTCTCCACGTCGCTGCGCTGCTGCTCGCTTTCGCCATCATCGCCATTCTGGCGACGGGGTTGGGCTTGCTCTTCGGAGCGATAAACGTCACGTTCCGTGACGCGCAGAGTTTCGTGGAGATCATTGCGATGATGTCCGTGTGGGCGTCACCAGTGATGTACCAGTGGCAGATGGTGGCCCGCGAGCTTCCTGAGTGGGCGTTCACTGTCTACCGGCTCAACCCGCTCACCCCCACGGTTGAGCTCTTCCACTATGGACTGTGGATGCCCTTGAATCCTCGTGATGCCGCCGTTCTCCCCGACCTCGGGGTGTTCGCGCTGTACTCCCTTGTCGCCTCGCTGGTGATTCTCGCTATTGGTCAAGCCGTGTTCCGGCGTCTGGAGGGACGATTTGCCCAGGACCTCTGAGATCCGACCCGTTCCACGCATCGTCGTGGACGACATCAGGAAGACTTTCCGACTCAGGCACACGCACTCCATCAAAGAGACGTTCGTGGCGGCCGTGCGCAGGAAGCCCCTCACGACGGAGTTCCACGCCCTGGATGGGGTGTCCTTCGAGATCGCGGAGGGCGAGGCGGTGGCTCTCCTCGGGTTCAATGGCTCAGGCAAATCGACCACTTTGAAGATGATCTCCGGGGTGCTCCGCCCAGATTCGGGCCAAGTGCTGACCCGAGGGCGCGTCGCGGGACTCATCGAGGTCGGCGCGGGGTTCCACCCCGATCTATCCGGGCGCGAGAACATCTTCTTGAACGCGGCAATCCTCGGGATGAGCAAGAAAGAGACCGAAGACCGTTTCGACGAGATCGTCGCGTTCAGCGAGATCGAACAGTTCATCGACACCGAGGTGAAGCACTACTCGTCGGGCATGTTCCTTCGGTTGGCCTTCTCCGTGGCGATCCACACCGAGGTTGAGATCCTGCTCATCGACGAGATCCTTTCGGTCGGCGACGAGCCCTTCCAGCAGAAGTGCCTTGCGCGAATCCGCGAGCTCCACGCGGCCGGAAAGACTCTCGTGGTTGTCTCCCACGACCTGGACATGGTGTCCGACCTGTGCGATCGGGGCATCTTCTTGCGCGACGGGAAGGTGCAGTTCGACGGCCTGAGCGCGGACGCCGTGGCCCGCATGCGCTCCTGAGAGTCCCTCAGGGCAGCGCGGGCGCCGATCTCACCGCGACGACAGAGCCGCAGCCGCCAAGCGGCGACGTCGTGCCTCGAAGAAGAGTCGTACGAGGAGCCATCGTGAACGTAGAGCGGCACCAATTCCGCGGGGCCTGGATGTCGATGCGTTGTCGGCGTGGATCCGGCGTCGGACGGTCACATCTTCAACATGGTGGAGGATACCCGCCTCGTTGGCGACGGTCGCTATCCACAAGTCGTGCGATTCCGTGAGATAGGCGGGGAAGGGAAGAACTCTACCCAAGCTCTCTCGGTCGATCGCCATCGCGCATCCGAAATAAGGCGCGACACCGGAAAGAATCCGCAACTCGTTTCCCAGTTTTTGTGCGGATGATGATGAGCTGCGCAGCATCCACGGCCTTCCCGTGACAGGGCTTCGCAGCGGGGCGTCATCAGGGAGGAGGCTGAGGTTGGATGCAGCAACCCCGCCACTTCTGAGGCCACCCAAGAGGGCTGCTCTTCGACCGGGAACCCAGAGGTCGTCTTGGTCGGCAAGAAAGATCACGTCGCCACGTGCGAGACGGAGTGCGTGCTCGAAGGTGCGCACGTACCCCAGATTGCGCTCCTGGCGCACCAACCGTACTCGAGAATCTTCGATTCCGGCCACGATCTCCGCGGTGCCATCTACGCTCGCATCGTCCACGATCACGATCTCGTCCTGAGGGTGCAATTCCGTCAGAATCGACCGAATCTGGTCACGGATATAGAGCGACCCGTTGTACGCGGCCATGCACACCGATACTGCTTTGTCATCCATCGTCATGAGGGGTCACCGATCACGGAGAACTTTCGCGCCTTCACATCCGACGCGATCTGTAGAAGACGACTCGCGTTGCCTTCGTATGTCGTTTCGAGCAATCGTCTCCTTGCACGTTCCACGCGAAGCTGAGCCTCTTCGGGCGCATCTACAACGCGGATGGCGAGCTCTGCGAGTCCGACCGCGTCGCCTGCGGGCACGTAGAGAGCGTCATCCGCCATAGATGCGCGAACACCGCCGATGTCCGTGGACACGACGGCCGCACCGCACAGGGTCGCCTCGGCGGGCGGCAGGTGCCACCCCTCGGCGTCGCTGCCGCAGAGGTACACCCGGGTCGCCGCGTACAGACCACGTAATTGATCCGGGCTCGGGTTGGGACTGTATGAAATCGAGTCGGACGCGATCGGCATCTGAGGATCTTGACCGAAGGCTCGGACCGTGATGTCTGGTCTCCTCCGGACGATCTCCTCCAAGGCTTCCGTCACCACGTCAGGGCGCTTGTATTCGTGCGGCGACAAGAGCGAGAGGACTTCCTTCCTCCGATCAGGAAGCGGCGATCCAGGCGGGAACGAAGAAGCATCCAGAGCGTTCGGCAACAGAACACTCGACAGGCCGGCGGCGGCGCACTCATCGGCAAGCCACGGAGCGATCACGATGCGTTCATCCACCCGCGCCCAGTCCGATCGGATCGCCTGCGCAGGTGACGCCCACGTCTCGAAATGCTGTATGAGTCCCAACGAGATCGCTCCCGCCCTGCGCGCCTGCTGCGCAGCAGAACGAAAAGTCTGAACTGCCGTCGCGATGACGAGATCTCCACGACCGAGAGGCATGCGCGGCATCAGAGCACCCGACCGCACACGGATCCGCGAGTCGAGTGTGAACCACGTTGGACCGGCGTATTGACCTGACGTCGACCGGACGCGCACGGCCCACCCTGCTGCGAGCCGCAGACGACGTAACGCCCTCCTCAGACCAACGCCTGGGGCATTGAAGATCTGCGAGTGCCATATCGTCACGTCGACGCCCTGCTCGGCGAGTGCGTTGGCGTATTCGTAGACCACCTTGTAGCCGCCGACCGGCCGGGTCGTCGCTCCTGGAAGCAGAAAATGAACGCGCCGCGTGGTTCCCGGTCTCGTCATGACGCACCGTCTCCCCTCGATCGATTCCGGCTGCTCAGACGCGCGTCCACCACCGCGAGACCACACTTCCTCGCGGCGATCCCACATGCGATCAACGTGAACAGCTCGCTGACGGCTAGACCGGCGGCAACGCCCGGTGGCCCCCAGACAACACTCGCGAGCACCATGGCTGCCAGTCCGAGGACAGCGCTGGCAAGCGTAATGGCGAGAACTGCCTTCTCTCTTCGCGCGGGCATCAGGACGTTACGGATGAGCGGAGTGGACGCAGCCACAGCGAAGAAAGAGATCCCCAACCAGACAAGACTCGGCAGCTGCGCTTCCAACTCGGCGCCGAAGAGCAAGCGTGAGAGTGGAATACCGAGAACGATCAGCCCAGCGAGTCCTGCGATACCTAGTCCGGTCATAAGGATGATCCCCACGGTATTCCGTCGGGCACGTCGGTCGTCATCGACCTCCAATACCCACCCCTGGAGCGCATTGCCGGCGGCGGCGACCGCCAGAAGTGAATACCGGTACAGCCGATCGGAGGATCCGTATGCGGCCGCCGCCGGAACGGGCGACACCACACTGACCAAAGGAACAGGGGCATTGGCGTACAGATTGCCGACGACCTCCACGCCCCAGGCACTCCTCAGATCGAATAGATCGCGGCTCACTTGTCGCCAACCCAACCACGGCGGAATGAGGCGCCCGCAATACACGAGATGGAAGGCGGCCAGGCCTGCGAGAGGCGCGACGATCAAGAGGATGCCGTACCAAAGGACATCGCCGGTCAGAAGGATGAGCGCGATGGCGAGAGCCGTGGCGATGGCTCGCGGCACGATCTCGTACCAGATGATGACCCAGATGGACGAGATTCCGATGGCGAACCAGCTCAGCCCCAACGCGGACACCGCCCCGGCGAGCGCGAAAGAGACCGCGACTGCTCGAGATGGTGCCGGCGCGACCGCGTAGGCGAGCGATGAAGCAGCCGCGGCGATGAAGAGTGCTGACACTGCACGCACGTAGAAAGACCGTGCGTAGACACGAATGCGTTCGTCCTTCGTCTTCGCCGCCGCCACGAGCGGCGTACCCAGGACGTTCCAGCCCACGTAACCGACCGCGGCCGCGTAGGTGCCGATCGCCTGGCCGACGTTGAATGCGCTCCACCCGTCGACACCGCCCGCGCGCGCGACGATTGGCAACGCCAGGAGGGGAAGCACGGCGGACAGGAACGGAAGTGTCGAGAACCCGAGAAGTCGCCGCACGAGGTCCATCACCGCTCCAGGCTAGTTCACGCCCTTCGCGCGTCAGGACATCGATGCCGGCGCAGCACTTTCTCTGACGCCGCGTCTCTACCTACCCTTAGCGCGCCGCGCCATTCACGCCGCGATCCACCGGCCGTGCGGCCCACCGCACAGTGCGCGACGCCTCGAGAAGGACAAGCGGCATGCGCCCCATGCGGTTCTGTCGAGCCGCTGACCACCCCGATCTCATCACTCGCGCGAGCGTGCGTCGAGGACGAGCGACCATCAGCGCGTTCGCGAAATGGACGACGTCGAGCAGCGTGTCGCGCGCAATCTGGGCGGTCGCCGAGGACCAGTACTCCTTGTTGAGGATCACGCGATTACGCACCCGATAGAAATAACGGAACGGTGTGCTGACCGTGATGACGGGAGGCACTCCCGGCAGCGAAAGGCGCAGGCCGAGGATTCTCCTCTCGTACTGCTGTCCGAGCTGGTGGTCCAGGTGGGCGGACGGGGCCGCAACCGTCAGAAGTCCGGCCCGCCGCACGCGGAGTTCGAACTCGGTGTCGACGAGGTCGATGAAGAAGTCGGCGCGGAATGGACCAATCTCGTCGAGAACCGTCGCAGGAATGAGCATGCCCGACTGGATGACGTTTCGGGCCAGAAGTGTGCCGTCTGGTAGCGCCGAGTGCGCCTGACGCACGTCGGAGAAGAACTCGGGGACGACGAAAGCGACTCGATGACCGAGCCCGACCGCGCGGTTCCACGCGGTCTCCATCGCCTCGCGGAACCCGTCCTGCGGCCGCGAATCCTGATCGAACGTATAGATGAGGAGCGCGCCGTCCGCAACAGCGCGGGCCACCCCTTTGTTCAAGGCGGCCGCGATCCCGCTGTTTTCCGGAAGACGCTCCAGGACCGCCCCTAGGCCCTCTGCGGCGACCAGAATCTCGTCGGCTGAGGCTCCGCTCCCATCGTCGACGACGATCACCGCGTCCATCACTTGCAACAAGCCCTCCACCGCCTCGAGGAGGGCGGGCCCCGGGTGGAACACGGTTACGACTGCCCAGGCACCGGTGCTCAACAACACGTCCCTTTCCGTGGCCGAGATTTCACCCTATCCGGACTCTCTCGGTCTCCGGTCACGCGCCAACTCGTCGGATAGGTTGGACCGGTGCCTGCTGAGTCGTACGCGAATCTCCCCGGGGCGATCGTGCTCGCCGCGTACTCTCCCGAACCCGAGATGTTCGCCCGGCAGCTGCGGTCCATCGCCGCGCAGACGCTGGTCGATTGGACCTGCATCGTCGTGGTAGACGGAGATGTCGCCCCGGTACGCGCCCTCGTCGTCGAGAGTGTCGCCGACGACAACCGCTTCACTGTCATCGGCGACGGATCGCGGCTCGGTTTTTACTTGAACTTCGAGCGAGGACTGTACGAGGTGCCGGTGGAGGCCGCGTGGGTCGCCCTCAGTGATCAAGACGACTTTTGGTACCCGACGAAATTGCAGACCCTCGTTCCGAGCCTCGACACCGTCGCGCTCGCCACGGGCGGGGTACGGCTTGTGGAGTACCCCTCTGGCGCCATCCTTGGGGAAGCGGAACGTCGGGCAAGCGATCCGTTGTTCACTATGTTGAACAATGAGTACACGGGCTCTGCGACCGTTTTCCGCTCATCTATCTTGCAGGTCGCGCTCCCATTTCCACGCGCCAGTACACGCACTGCGGCGCACGATCACTGGCTCGCCGTAGTGTCGGGCGCGGTCGGAGGAACGGCGCTTGTTTCTGATTCCGTCCAGGACTACGTACAGCACACCGGAAACGTGTTCGGTGATCCCCGCCAGTCGGCAGCTCCGTGGTCGCTTCCGCGAGCCGTCCGCAACGTTCGTGAGATGACAGCCCGTTACGAAGGGACGAGCGGTCCCCTAGCAATGTTGCGAATGATGTTCTGGCTCAACGTCGGGTGGCGCCAACTGCTGACAGAAACCCTGACCGCGAGAGTCGGTTCCGACCGAGTGGATCCGAGAATCAAAGGTGCGTTCGGGCGTGATCGGAAATTCACGGAGATCGCTCACCTTATCCGCCGCGCACGCCAGACAGGGGTGGTCGGGACTCAGTTCGCCCTTGAATACGTGGTCAGCTGGGTCGCAGGCATCCTCATCGCCGGTAGGTCATCAGTCTCCCGCCAACGGCCGCGCGAGCGCGCCTGAGACCATCCCCCGCTACTGAGCGACCGGCTCACCGAGCACGTACTGTGCAAGTTCGTCGGCGGGTCGCTTCTCCACCGGCACCGGCCAGCGAGGCCCGGCGAGCCGCAGCAGAGCAGCAGTCGTCAACACGTGACGAAGGGTTCCGCTCTGAGCGACATAGATGTCGGCGGTGCCGAACGACACGAACGAATTGTCGGCGAAGTGCGGAGCCCCCAGGGGGAACGACTTCACGGTATCCGGCGACCAGGTGAGCTGTTTGACAGGGCGGTTTCCGTTGATCGAGTAGAGGCGCTCAGCACTCCGGATGTGGCGGAGTTTGCCAGCATCCAAGACGTACACCGCGTCAGCCCCGATGCCCTTCGTCAATATCGGCGCCGTGATCGAGGCGCCTCGGATGTTCATGACAGCGCACAACGCGCTCGGAAGAGCGGCCGGACGAGGTTGGAGCGTCTCTGCACCTGCGATGGGGGTGAGCGCGCCGCCGTCGACAACGACCGTCTGGGAGCCGCACTGCATGATCGGGGCGAGCTCCCCGCTGGGACGATAGCCGGCAAGAACACCGTCTGACACAACGCGATAGGCCTGCACGCCCGCATCGGCCGCCGTGCCGAACGAAGGAATTCGTGCGATCTCGAGACCCGTGCCGACGAGATACACATCTCCACTACTGGCCTCCCGCGTGAGTGAGCCCGGCGCGAGCAGCGGGACACCGACGGGAGCCTTGTATGCGTTGCCTTCAGGCATGACTGCAACGAAATCTCTCGCGGCAGACCGCTGGGACAACCAGGACAGGTCATTCACGATGAGCCGTCGGCTACCCGCCTCCCACTTGTAGTAGTCCGGGGAGGTCTCGGCACGGAAGAAATCGCCGACGGCCTCGCCGGTGGGGAACTTGTCTACGAGAGAAGGGGACAACGCGAGGTAGTCGTCCATTCGGAAGCCGTAACGTTCGACGAGCTCGACAGATCGGAGGTGATGCTTCGTGCCCCCGGGTTGCAACAGGTACATCGCACCGTCGCGAGCGTCCCGGGCGAGCCGCAGCGCGGAATTGCCCAGGGGAAGTGACGAGACATAGTTGGAAGGGACCACGCGGAAGGTACCAAGACGAGCTTCGAAAATGGCGAGGTCGGCCGAGTTCACAACGTGATGTCTCACCCCGCCGGAGATGAGGTAGATCTCGTTTGCGTCGGTGGCCTTGATCAGCGCGGCGGCTGGGGTCTCCGTTGACCCGAACCAGTCGGTGAAATAGTTGTAGAAGTTGCGGTTTCCGTAGCTCGAGCACCCGTCGCCCTCACCGTACCCAGCGCGAAGAGCTGCGGCATTGGGCTGATAAGGGGTGTAGTAGTACAGGTCGGCGGTCGCCTGATTATCGATGCGCACCGGGGACGAGCCGCAGTCCCGGTTCGGGTGGTAGAGAACATTCCACGTCCTCCCTGGCGCGTACCACGTGAAGAACTGGCTTGTACCGGACGGATTGGCATAACGCTTCAGTTGCCATGCCGCTCCATACACCTGATTGAAGAAGCCGTAGTATCGCGCGTCGCATGCGGCCGTGTCGGGGCACCCCTGCCCCATTGCCGCTCGGTAGCGGAAGTCGCTCGGCCATGTGTGAGTGACAAGCCCTTGCTCCTTCTCCAGCATGACGAGGATCACTTGCGGATTGATGCCGCATGCGCGAGCGACGTTGTAGATGATGCGGGATGCTCGTTCACGGCCACCCCCTGCGTAAGCGCCGCACATTGCATCAGCGGAAGTCACCCGAGTCGTGTCATACGTGTCCTTAAGACACGTGTAGCCCGATCTGCACGTACGCACCTTGCTGTCGAGGAAATCTTGGATCTCTTGCTCACCCATGGTCGAGCTGTCGAAAAAGACCGCGTCGCTCACGATACGACCCGGGTTGAAGTTCGCGAGATTCGCCGCGAGCACCGGTGTCACCGCCGCAACGGCTGGCGACGGCACGGCGCCACCTGACGCTGAGGCGGCGGGACTTGCGCCTAGCGAACCGATCGCCATGAGACCCACCACGACGATGGACACGATGAGGCGCGCACCTGCGCCCACCGACGTGCGACTTCCCGACATGGTGCCAGTGTGGCGGATGTTACGTATGAGTACCAACATTTCCTCGGCGCCATCGGTGTGTGCGCGTGCCCGAGCTCCAAAGACGGGCGCGGGCTCACGGCGGCTACCTCACCTTCGCGAAGACGAAGATGCGCAACTGATCCGCGGAGGCAGATCAGAGGTCGGCGTGGAGCGCCCAGATGCGCTCGGCCGATTCGCGCCACGAGAAGGCCTGCGCCCGATCGCGCGACAGCACCCGGAGCCGGTCGGCCGCGCCGCCGGTGGCCCGCATCAACGCCGCACCCAGCACTTCCTGCCCCACGACGATTCCCGCGTCGACGAGCACCTCGCGATGCACGGGCGCGTCCGCCGCGACAATCGGCACGCCCAGGACCAGCGCCTCGACGACGCGCCAGGGCCAGTCCGACCGCGTCGACGGCGCGAGGAACACGCTCGCGCCTCCCAGGACGGCAGCGCGATCCCACGTGTCGAGTGCGCCGCGGACGTGCACGCGCGAGGCGGACAGCCCCGCGCGCGAGGCGATCTCGACGACTGCCGGCTCCTCGCCCTCGGGGCAGTCCAGCACCACGATGTCGGCCGTCTCGCCCGACTCGACGACGGCGCGGAACGCGTGCGCGAGTGCGTCCGACTCCGTGGCGCCGCCCGCCGTGGCGAGGAAGAACGAGGGCAGATCCAGGGCGCGGAGGCGCCCGACGTGGTCGTTCGGCACCCGGAACCCCGCGGGCGCGGCGCCGGAGATGACGCGCACACGTCGGCCGAACCGGCCCAGGTCGCCGAGCCTGGCGGCGAGCGCATGAGTGGGAACGACGATCGCATCGGCGTGCTTCTCGGCGCGCTTGAGCATCGCCTTGTACCAGACGACCTCGGTGCGCGAGAGGGTGTCGGGTGCCTCCCAGGCGCGGAGGTCCCACACGGTGGCGACAAGCTGGTGCGTGTCGTTGACCCGGTCGTGCCGCACGAGCGGCGCGAGCAGCGTCGGTGCGTGGATCATGCCCTTCCCGACCCCGGGGGCGATTCCGAGCTGCCATGATGCGGCGAGCTCGCGGCGCGCGAGGGCGAGCCGGTGCACGTCGGCCAGACCCGCGGCATCCGCGTCGTCGAGTCCGGGAGAGGGCACGATCCCCTCGACGACGCAGCCCGACGGCGCGGTCTCGGCCAGGGCACGGACGAGCTCGCCCGACGCCTCGGCGAGCGCGGGGGCCGTCGGGGCGACGAGCTGGTCGAGGACGACGCGCAGCGCGACCGTCACTCGGTCGGCTCCGGGGCCGGCGGATGCAACGTGCTGTCGATGAGCTGCTGGATGTACGCGACATCGGGCGCATCCTGAACGATCTGGTGAGCCTCGGGGGTCAGCTCGATCGTCGTGACGGGCTGCTCCTTCGCTTTCAGGGCGAGATCGACGAGGGCCGGCAGCAGCCCCTGCGGAAGGTCGGTCTTCACGAGGTTCGTGCCGGCGGCCGCGACGCTCTGGAAGCGCGTGAGCACGGTCTCGGGGGTGAACTGCGCGAGGATCGCCTCCTGCAGCTGACGCTGGCGAAGCATCCGGTCCCAGTCACTCGTGGTGTAACGGGAACGGGCGTACCACTGGGCGGTGTCGCCGTCCATGTGCTGCGGACCGGCTTCGATCCAGCCGATGGCCCAGTCCTCGGCGGGCTCGCCGGTGTACTGCGGCCCGCCGCCCTTGGGCAGGCGCTGGGCGACGTCGATGTCGACACCGCCGAGCGCGTCGATCATGGCGGCGAAGCCGTGCATGTCGACGAAGACGTAGTACGGGATCGTGATGCCGAGAAGCCCTTCGGCGGCGTCCTTTGTCGCCTCGACACCGGGCTCGGAGCCGTTGGCTACGGCGTCGGGGTACAGGGCGTTGCCGTCGCGGCACACCTCGACCTCGGTGCGCAGCTGATTGATGCCGCTCCCCCATCCGCATGTGGCGCTGGACTTGCCCTCGTGCACGTCGGAATAGAGGTCCTGCATCGGCCCCGGCGCGAACGGGAAGTGCCCGAGGTCGCGAGGGATGCCGGTGATGGTGGTGGCGCCGGTCTCGGCGTTGACCGACACCACCGAGATGCTGTCGAACCGCATCGAGTCGCGGCCTTCGCCGCTGTCGGCGCCGAGGAGGAGGATGTTGTAGTAGCCGTCCGACGGCGGGACGACCGCGGCCGAGGAGCCGAAGATCGCTCCCAGAGCGTCACGCGTCGAGCCTGCGACCTGCGCACCGTACGCCGCCGTGGTCGACGACGCGGCGGCCAGGATGATCGCGAGGACGGGGATTCCGATGCGCGAGAGCGTCTTGACCCTGACGAGCCGCACCAGCCGCAGCGTGTCGACGGTGAGAACGATCCAGAGCACCGCGTACGCGATGAAGAGCCCCTGCACGATGAGGAGCGGGATCGGACGCAGGAGCGACAGCGGTGCGGGCAGCCAGGCGCCCGACGCGATGCTGAAGGTGCCGGAGGGCCAGAGCAGCGCTCCGAGACCCGCGAAGATCAGGAGCAGCCACATGAAGACCGTGGCACCGAGGCCGAAGCGCCCCAGCTTGCGGCTTCCGGCGAGCACTTGGGCGGAGCCCGGCAGCAAGAAGTTGAGTGCGACGAGCCACCATCCGCGTGTGGTCATCATGCCGGCGGAGGTCACGTCGGGGTTGCGGATCGGACGCGACTCGATGACGCTCTTGCGCACGGGGCGCTGGAGCGGCGGGCTCGCAACGCTCACAGCGACTCCTTCAACCGGCGGTTCTTCTCCTCGACCTGCGCTTCGAGGTCGCGGGCGAAGGCCTCCACACGGTCGGCGATCGCGGGATCCCCTGCTCCGAGGATGCGGGCGGCGAGCAGTCCGGCGTTCTTGGCCCCGTTGATCGACACGGTGGCGACCGGAATACCCGCGGGCATCTGCACGATGCTCAGCAGCGAATCGAGGCCGTCGAGCGTCGCGAGCTGCACCGGCACACCGATGACGGGAAGAGCCGTGACGGACGCGAGCATGCCCGGGAGGTGCGCCGCGCCGCCGGCCCCGGCGATGATGACGCGAAGACCGCGCTCGCGCGCCTCACGGCCGTACCTCAGCAGCTTGTCGGGCGTGCGGTGGGCCGAGACGACCTCGACCTCGTGCGCGATCCCGAAGTCGGTGAGGGCCTGCGAAGCATCCGCCATCACCCTCCAATCGGAATCGGAGCCCATGACGACGCCGACCACGGGCGCGTCGGAAGAATGCAGCGGTCGGGTCACGCCCATAAGGCTAGAACGCATCGCTGGAAGATCACCGCAACGCGCGGCAGTCGGGAGCGACTCGGATGCTGCGCACCCCCGCGCCGCCGTCGATGGGCTCGGGCGCGGAGGCCCCTGTCGCCGCCCCGTGGAGCGGTCAGGCTCCCAGGGTGGCGAGGATGTCTTCGACGTACCCGTCGAGAGGGCGGTTCAGCCAGGAGGTCGCCACCCAGACGCTGCCCCGGAGCGCATGCGTCTCTCCGCGGACGTACGGGACGTCGTCGAGGCTCACCCCGCGTTGTTCGATGCTGCAGATGCGCGCGCCGCCCTGGTCGCCGCAGCCGAACCCGCCTTCGGCGAGCTCCGTCTCGATCGCTGCGGCCTGCGCCGCGTCGACGACGGTGACGTTCGT
Organism: Microbacterium sp. Gd 4-13; assembly: GCF_003095395.1. Lineage (GTDB taxonomy): Bacteria > Actinomycetota > Actinomycetes > Actinomycetales > Microbacteriaceae > Microbacterium. The sequence goes on along the minus strand of NZ_QEIJ01000001.1, from coordinate 130,540 downwards.
CGTGATCCCGACGGTGCCGGGAGCGCCCCACGAGCAGCGGAGGGTGGGCAGGGTCTCGAGGTCGCCCAGGAGTACTGCGTTCTGGGTCGCCAGCATCGTCACGGCCGGATCGTTCAGCGGCAGGCCCTCCTGCTCCAACGACGACATCATCGCCGGCGAGTAGACCTGCGCACAGTCGTCGGGCACGGCGATGCCGGCAGGCGTCTCGGAGGCGGTGGCGGTCGGCGTCGGGTCTGCGGTCGCAGACGATGTCGGCGTCGACGAGGCCGGCGCTCCGGACGGGGTGGTCGCCGATTCGGCGACGCATCCGGAGAGCACGACGGCGAGCAGCAGGGTGGTCACACCGATCGTCGAACGGCTGCGGAACATGGCGCCTCCTGGGGTCGTGCTCGACAGTAGTCGACCGGCCCGACCCACCCGCGTCGACGCACCGGCCCGCCCTCCGGTCGCCGAGCTCGCACGAGCATCCGGCTCGATCGTCGGGTCGGCTGCCTAGACTGCTCGGCGATGGATACCCGCGTCGCGCCCCTCGATGGGGCATTCGTCGATGTCGGCGGCCGGCGGGTCGAGGTCTTCGACGCGGGCGCGGGCGGTACACCGGTCGTGGTGCTCCTCACCGGGGCGGGCGACACCGCCCGATCGTGGCTGCCTCTCCAAACGCTCCTCGCGCGCACGGCCCGGGTGATCTCGTACGAGCGCTCGGGGATCGGAGCGAGCGCCCCCGGATCCCCGCGCACGATCGACGGCCTCGTCGCGGAGCTCGACGGCGTGCTCGCCGCGCTCGCGCCGGAACCTCGCGTGCTGCTGGTCGGCCACTCGTTCGGCGCTCTCATCGCACGCGTCTACGCCGCGCGGCACCCCGCGCGGGTCGCCGGGCTCGTGATGCTCGACGCGACGCCCGACCTTCTCGCCTCCGACCCGGTGCGCCGCCGGGGGTACCGCCTCTACGCCGAGAGCATCGCCACGGCGCGGCGGATGCTGCCCCCTCCTCTTTTCGCGCGCCTGGTACGCCGGAACGCCCTGCCGCTCTACCCCGGCCGCGGGCCGTTCCTGGAGGCCCTCACGCCGCGGGCACGCGACGAATGGCACAGCGCGGTGGCCGCCCTCTTCCTCGGCGACGCGGTCGACGAGATGCGCGCGGTGCTCCCCGGAACCGTGGCGGCGGCGTCCGAACTCGCAGACGCGGTGCACGGCGACCTGCCGGTGGCGCTGCTCACCACCGGCACCTACGGCCGAGGGTGGATCACGATGCACGATGCGGTCGCGCGGCGCTACCCGAACGCGACGCATCGACTGTCGGGCGACCGCTTCCACAACGTCCACATGCGCCATTTCGGGCGGATCGCCGAAACGGTGCGCGCGATGCACGATTGCGCGTCGGGCGATCTTCACGCCCGGTGAGGGCTCAGACTGAGAGCCCACTCTTCGAGGAGACCCGATGACACTGCCCGATGCCCTGCTCGACCTGCTGCGCCAGCCGAGCCCCTGCTTCCTGTCCACGATCATGCCCGACGGGTCGCCCCAGGTGACCGAGACGTGGGTCGACACCGACGGCGAGCATGTCGTGATCAACACGGTCGTCGGTTTCGTGAAGGTGCGCAACGTCGAGCGCGACCCGCGCGTGGCGGTCGCGATCCAGGATCCGTCGAACCCGTTCCGCTACATCCAGGTGCGCGGCAGGGTCGTCGAGATGACGACCGAGGGCGGGGCCGAGAGCATCGAGGCCCTGTCGCAGAAGTACACCGGTCAGCCCTACCCCTGGTACGGCGGACGCGACCAGCAGCGCATCATCCTCACGATCGCCGCCGACAGCATCAGCGGCCAGGGGTAGCGGGGTCAGTCCAGGAACACGGATGCTGCGGCGCGGGCCTCGTACACGACGTCGTCGAGGTCGTCGCCGGCCACCGTGACGTGCCCCACCTTGCGACCGGGCCGTGGGGCCTTGCCGTAGGTGTGGATCTTGGCCGCGGGGTGCGATGACATCGCCGCGTCGAAGCGCTCGTCGAGCCCGCCCTGCGCGGGGCCGCCGAGGATGTTGACCATCACGGTCCAGGGACGGGTCGCCTCGGTCGCCCCGAACGGCAGATCGAGCACGGCACGCAGATGCTGCTCGAACTGGCTCGTCACGGCGCCGTCCTGGGTCCAGTGGCCGCTGTTGTGCGGGCGCATCGCGAGCTCGTTGACGAGGATGCGGCCGTCGACGGTCTCGAACAGCTCGACCGCCAGCATCCCGGTGACCCCGATCCCCTCGGCGATCGCCATCCCGATGTCCTCCGCCGCGAGCGCCAAACGCTCGCTCGCCCCGGGCGCCGGGGCGACGACCTCCACGCACACGCCGTCGCGTTGCACCGTCTCGACGAGCGGGAACGCCCGCATGCCCCCGGACGGGCGACGCGCGATCTGCTGGGCGAGCTCGCGCGAGAAGTCGACGAGCTCCTCCACGAGCAGGTCGCCGCCGCGCGCGTCTTCGGCGAGTGCGGCGAACCAGTCCGCCGCCTCGGTCGCGGCCGAGACGACGCGCACCCCCTTGCCGTCGTATCCGCCGCGGGGGGTCTTCACGACCGCACGCCCGCCGTGGGCGTCGATGAACTCCTGCAGCTGAGCGGCGTCGGACACCGCTGCCCAATCGGGCTGCGGCATACCGAGCTCGGCCATCCGCGCCCGCAGCACCAGCTTGTCCTGGGCGACCGCCAGGGCACTCGGACCGGGGTGCACGGCGACGCCGGCGTCGACCAGGGCAGCGAGCACCTCCTGCGGCACGTGCTCGTGGTCGAACGTGATGACGTCGACGTCGCGGGCGAACGCGAGCACCGTCTCGGTGTCGCGGTAATCGCCGACGGCCGTGGCCGCGAGCGCCGCGGCCATACCGGTCTCCTCGGCGAGCACGCGCACCTCGATGCCGAGTTCGACCGCGGGCGCGATCATCATCCGTGCCAACTGGCCACCGCCGACCACACCCACACGCAGCGTCATGCCACTCCCTCGTTCGAGTCCGTCGTTCCCATCTTGGCGCACTCGCGCGCGGTGGTCAGGAGGGCAGCGGCGGAGGCGTCAGGCTCTGCGAGTCGCGGTGGGCCAGGATCTGGTTGACCTCTACCTGGTCGACCAGCACTTCGTAGACGAGGGCGACGTTCGCGATGCGACGCAGCCGCACGGGTGCGTCGACGCCGTTCGAGAGCACCAGGGTTCCCCCACCGCCGATGCGCTGCAGGATTCCGCGCTTGAGCTGCACGGTATAGCCGCGCACGTGGGACAGCTCGGCGCGGCGACGGCCGAACGGGCCCGACCGGGCGATCACGCGGCGCGTGGTGATCGTGTAGCGCTGCGCCCACCAGCTGAGGAACGGGAGCACGACGAGAAGGAACACGACCGCACCGGCCGCGCTCAGCAGCATCCAATCGGCGAACGGCTCGCGCAGGTTGTCGTAGAAGTACCCGACACCGCCCGCGACGGCGATGAGCACGACGGCCGACCAGAACAGCCGGGTCGCGCGCGGCCGGAGTCGCGCCACACGCAGCTCGGGCGTCGGTGCGCCGGGCGCCGGCATCAGCGGGCGCCCCCCGAGGGTCGTCGGCTGGGTCACGCTCTCATTGTCACCCTCCCCGCCGACGTCGGGGTGATCCCACGCGGCACGCCGCTCAACGCGGCGGCGGACCGCTCAGCGCACGTGCTGCACGTCGCCGGCCGCGACCGGCGTCTCCACACCGTCGACCACCACGACGAGGCGCCCGTCGGGGTCGATGCGCTGCGCGCGGCCCTCGAGCGCCCTGTCGTCGGGCAGCGACACGACGACGTCGCGTCCGACCGTCGCGCAGAGGCTCTCGACCTCGCCCCGCACGTTCGCCGCGGAGGCATCACCGCCGGCGCCGATGAGCGCCTGCAGCTGCTCGTCGAGCGCGCGGAGGAAATCGGCCAGTAGCCGGTCGTCGTCGCACTCCGCCCCGATGGCGGCGAACGACGTCGCCGTCGAGACGGGGAGGTCGGCGCGCGTCATATGGGTGTTGACGCCGGCGCCGACGACGACGGCATCCATCGTGCCGGGAAGCGCTTCGGCGAGGATGCCGCAGATCTTCGCGCCGTCGACGAGCACGTCGTTCGGCCACTTCAGCTGGGCGGTGTTGCCGGTGCCCTTCAGCTGCGCGGCCACCGCACGGGTCATGGCCGCCCCCGCGATGAGCGGGATCCACCCGCGCGACGCGGCGGGGAGCCCCTCGACCCGCACGAGCACCGAGACGGCGAGGGCGGTGCCCGGCGGCGCGGTCCAGGTGCGACCCAGCCGCCCGCGTCCGGCGCGCTGGTCGGTCGTGACGAGCGCGGCCAGGTGCGGCCATCCCTCGGGGTCGGCGGATGCGGCGGCGACCGCATCGGCGTTGGTCGAATCGGTGGTCTCGACCACCTGCAGGCGCGGACTGACGGCGGCGGCGAGCGGGTAGCCCTCGGCGGGGATCGGCATGGCCACACCCTACGCGGACGAGCGCCGCGCAGCATCCGCGGTTGACAGTCCGCGGCCGCCGTCGCCGCCCGAATCGGTGAAATCGGCCGGAGTCGGTGCGCGTCCAGGTAGACACGCACCGAATCGGGCCGATTTCACCGCAGAGTGGAAAGAGGGGACGTGTCCTCCCCAGCCGATCTGTGAGGGGATCTCTCCCCATTCACCCCCTCCTGCATCCCCACACCGCGAGCACGCCGCAACGGTGGGCGGATGGGTTCGAGCACGAGATCATTACGGCCACTCGTCGCCGCGCGCGGTTACATCCATCTTGCGGAGGTCCGCGAGGCGGGGTGGCGCCCCGACGCCATTCGTGCGGCCGTCCAGAGGGAAGGGCTGGTGCGAGCGGGCCGCGACTGGGTGCTGATTCCCGGCGCACCCCCGGAACTGCTGGTCGCCGCCCGAACCGGCTGCGCGGTGACGTGCGTCTCCGCGGCATCGCTGCGCACGCTCTGGCGGGCCGACGACGACCCCACGGTCCACCTGGCGGTGCCAAGAGGAGCGCGCAGGTCACCACCCGCCGCACACGGACACTGGGGCGCCGGCATCGTTGCGCGCCCCCGGCGGCTTCTCATCGATGCGGTCGAGAACATGCTCGCCGCCGTCGCGGTCTGTCGTCCTCACGAACAAGCCCTCGCGATCTGGGAATCGGCGGTGCGCGCCCGCCTCATCACTGTCGAGAGCATCGGGGCGATCGACTGGCGCGGCGAGCGGGCTCGGGCGCTCCGCGACGAGACCACCGCTCTGTCGCACTCCGGCCTCGAGACCTACTTCGTCTCACGGATGCGGAGGCGAGGCGTCCTGGTACGACAGCAGGTCAAGATCGACGGCCATCATGTCGACGGCCTCATCGGTGCGAGGCTCGTCGTGCAGATCGATGGCTTCGCCCACCACTCCGATCCGAGACAACGTCGATCCGACATCGCCCACGACCGCCGGCTGCGGTTGCTCGGATACACCGTGCTGCGTTTCGATTACCGCGATCGTCGACGACTGGCCCCGGGTGGAGGCCACCATCCTGGCCGCCATGGCGCAGAATCTTCACCTCGCGCGGTGACCCGCCCCACCCGAATCGGTCAGTTCGGCGCTCTTCGGTGACCGTGAACAGCAATACGCACCGAATCGCGCCGAACTCACCGACATGCGCTGGGCGACAGGGGATTCGGCGAGTCGTTGTGCGCACCCTCCAAGGCCGACAGGGAGCCCGCCGCTAGTGTGGAACGCGTGACAGAGCAGCCCGACCACGCGACCACCGCCGGCAAGATCGCCGACCTCCGCACGAGGTACCAGGAGGCGGTCGTCGACGCCGAGGCCGCGGCCCAAGCCAAGCAGCACGCGAAGGGCAAGTTCACCGCCCGCGAGCGCATCGCCCTGCTCGTCGATCCGGGCTCGTTCGTCGAGCTCGACGAGTACGTCCGCCACCGCACGACGGCGTTCGGCATGGACAAGTCGCGCCCGTACGGCGACTCCGTCGTGACCGGCACGGGAACGATCCACGGCCGCACCGTCGCCGTCTACGCGCAGGACTTCTCCACCTTCGGCGGCTCCCTCGGCGAGGCGGCCGGCGACAAGATCATCAAGGTCATGGAACTCGCGCTGCGCAGCGGCATCCCGATCATCGGCATCCTCGACTCCGGCGGCGCCCGCATCCAGGAGGGCGTCGTCGCTCTCGGCAAGTACGGCGAGATCTTCCGCCTGAACACCGCGGCCTCCGGCGTCATCCCCCAGATCTCGCTCATCATGGGTCCGGCAGCCGGCGGTGCGGTCTACTCCCCCGCCCTCACCGACTTCGTGATCATGGTCGACAAGACGAGCCAGATGTTCGTCACCGGTCCCGACGTCATCAAGACCGTCACCGGCGAGGACGTCGGCATGGAAGAGCTCGGCGGCGCCTACACGCACAACACCCGTTCGGGCGTCGCGCACTACCTCGCCGAAGACGAAGACGACGCGATCGACTACGCGCGCACCCTGCTCGGGTTCCTCCCCGACAACAACATGGCCGAGATCCCCGTGTTCGACTCCGGTTTCGAGTTCGAGACGACGGATGCTGACCGGTCGCTCAACACCGTCATCCCCGACTCCCCCAACCAGCCCTACGACATCAACACCGTGATCGGTCACCTGATGGACGACGGCGAGTTCCTCGAGGTGCAGCCGCTCTTCGCCCCCAACATCGTCATCGGGTTCGGTCGCGTCGAGGGGCGGACGGTCGGCATCATCGCGAACCAGCCGTCGCAGATGGCCGGCACACTCAACATCGAGGCAGGCGAGAAGGCCAGCCGCTTCGTGCGGTTCTGCGACGCGTTCTCAGTGCCGATCGTCACCCTCGTCGACGTGCCCGGCTACCTGCCCGGCACCGACCAGGAGTGGACCGGCGTCATCCGCCGCGGCGCGAAGCTGCTCTACGCGTACGCCGAGGCGACCGTGCCCCTGGTGACCGTCATCCTCCGCAAGGCGTATGGCGGCGCGTACATCGTCATGGGCTCGAAGCAGCTGGGCGCCGACATCAACCTCGCGTGGCCGACCGCCGAGATCGCCGTCATGGGCGGGCAGGGTGCTGTCAACATCCTCTACCGCGGCGAGATCAAGCGCGCCGAGGAGGCCGGCGAAGACGTCGCCGCCGTGCGGGCGCGTCTCGCGAGCGAGTACACCTACAACGTGGCCTCGCCGTTCCTCGCCGCCGAGCGCGGCGAGCTCGACGGCATCATCGAACCCGCCCAGACGCGCGTGTCGATCGCGAAGGCTCTGCGTGCCCTCCGCAACAAGCGTGCGACCCAGCCTGCCAAGAAGCACGGGAACATCCCCCTGTGAGTGAGAGCACGGCGGCCGGCGATGCGACGCCGCCCGACATCCGGGTGCGGCGCGGAAACCCGACCGACGAAGAGCTCGCCGCCCTGATCGCGGTCGTCGGCGGCGCCTACCTCGAGGAGTCTGCGGAACCCGTTGTCGCACCCCCCGCCCGTTCGCGGTGGGAACTGTCGGCACGGGGCCTGCGTCGTCCCCTCGACCGCGAACGCCGTTGGGGCGGCTTCAGCGGCTGAACCGGCGACAGGCTAAGCATTTGTCCCCCGAAATACCTACAGACGCGGGCGTTCGGGTCGCAGATACTGAATGAGCTGGAACGCATTACGCGTTCGGCCGACCTGCTCATTAGAGCCAGGATCGGTCCCGCGGACGGTTTTCGGGTAACCGTTCGCACGGCGAGGGGCGGGCGGCTTCGCCGCCCCTCGCCTTCTCTTTCTTCTCTTCCACCGTCCTGGACCCCTCCCCTACCAGGACGGTGGAGGAGAAGACTCCTCGTGTGTCAGGGTCTGCGGATCTCGCGCCAGAGATCGACGCTGTCCTCGTCGGACAGGCTCTCCCCGTCGCCCGACCGCCCGACGACGGTGATGGCGATCTGCGCGTGCGGCGAAGTGCGGATGATCAGACGGGTGGATGCGGCGTCACGCAGCGTCTCGGCGAGCTCGGCGCGGACGATCGCCAACGCGGCGTCGTCGAGGTCTTCGAGACCGCCCTCGTCGAACATGGTCACCGCGGAGCCCCGACGACGCACGGCCTCCAGCTCGGCCCGCACGGCGTCGTCGAGAAGACGGCGGCCCCGCAGTTCGTCGCGCAGGCGGCCCTCCGCCAGACGGGCGTCGACCCGCTCGTCCGGCCGAAGGTTGCCCCCGGTCTCGATCGTGCGGCCCAGCACGGGGCCGGCGGCCTGGAGGGCACGCTGCACCTGCACCCGGCGCTCGCGCTGGCGCCCCACCTGTGAGGCCTGCCACGCGGACGCCGCCTGTTGCAGGCTCGCCAGCTGCTCGGTGTCGCGGGCGGCCCGATCGAGGGCGTACATGAGCAGCTGAGCGGCGGCGACCCACACGATCGAGCCCGGCAGGCCGAGGCTCAGCGCGGCGAGCGGGCCGAGCCACAGGATGGCCGACACCGACATGAGCCCCACGCCGATCCACGCGGTCACCGGACGACGGCGCACCATGACGACCGTCATCAGCGCACCGATGCCCCCGATGAACGAGGTCGCGAACGGGAGACTGCGCGATTCGACCGGCACGGCCGAGAGGATCGCGTTGGGGACGACGATCGCCGCGACCAGGGAGAGCAGGGCGAGCCACAGCGGCAGGGTGGCGCGCGGGACGGCGCCGGTCGACGCCGCGCCCGGCCGGTACCCCCAGAAGATCACGGTCCAGGTGACGACGAGATAGAACGTCAGCGCGAGGTAGGTCAACCAGGGCGTGTCGACGGCTCCGGTGAACAGCAGCCCGCGAGCGGCCAGGTAGGCCGTGAAAGCCACTCCGATGACGGAGACGATTCCGCGGACGGTCACCAGCGATCACCGCTCTCCCAGTGGAGGGTGACCGTCGTGCCGTTCGTCCCCGATTCGATCTCGGTGCGACCTCCGACCGCGGTCACACGCGCCTGGATCGACCCGCGGATGCCCAGGCGGTCGTCGGGGATGCGGTCGATGTCGAACCCGCCGCCCGCGTCGCGCACCCGCACGGTGACGCCACCGGGCTCCGCACGCCCGCGCAACTCCACACCGAGCCCCGCGGCGTCGGCGTGCTGCACGGCGTTCGCGACGGCCTGCATCGCGGCGAGCACCAGCGCGCGCGCGACGCGCCCCGGCACACGCGGCGTCTCATCGTCGAGTCGCCGCACGACGGCGGTCTCGACGCCCATCTCGCGCGCGGCCGCCTCGATCTCGTCGGCCAGGTGCGCAGCATCCACCGGCTCGTCACTGCCCTCCCACGCGTTCTTCTCCGCGTTGGCGAGGCGGGTCAGGGCCTCCCGGGCCATGCTGACGGCGAGCGTGCGCTCGCGCGGCGTGCCGGCGCGTTCAGCGGCGAGGAGCGCCCCGAGCACGCTGTCGTGCATGAGGGCTGCGACAGCGACGCGCTCGCGCTCGGTGGCCGCCGCGGCCGCCGCCGCCGCGTAGCTCGCGACGGCGCGCGCCCGGGTCTCGTCGACGTTCGCCGCGACCGAGCGATACGTCCACCCCAGCACCACCAGAACACTGCCGAGGATGATCGCGAACGACACGTCGAGCCCCACGGGCACGAAGAAGGCGTCATCGAAGCCGCCCTGGATGAGGCGGGTGAGTCCGAAAAGCAGCGGCGCCGCGATGGTCACGGCGATCTGCAGGGAGAGCGGGGACGCGACGACGGTGGCGGCGGTGGCCACCGTCAGCAGATAGAAGGTCCAGGGCTCCTCGGTCGGCGACGGCTGCGACCCCACCGTCGCGATCGGCCAGAGCGCGAGCACCGCGATGTAGACGACGACGAAGACCCCCGCGAAGACCCGCGCGAATCGGCCCACCACACACGCCACGATCATCGCGGCAAGGGGAAGGAAGACGGCCGCGACCAGCGGCGTGTGCCAGCCCTCGCGCTCGTCGCCCGGACCCAGGGCCGCGACGAACGCCTGCAGCGCGAAGACGAAACTGCCCGAGCCGATCAGCAGCTCGCTGACGCGCTCGATGCGGGTGCGGGTGAAGGATCCGTATCCTTCCGCGGTCTCACGAGTGTGGGGGACGCGCCCCCACGCCTCGTCGAGCACCGACCTGCCCGCTTCAGCCATGGCGCTCTCCGTCGGACGGCCCGATGATGCCGTCCTCCATGGCCCGCAATCGCAGGTCGATCTTCGTCGGGGCGGGCCTGCCGACCTCGACGTACTTGACCCTGACCCGAGTGATGTTCTCCTTGGCCGTCGAATACGCCACACCCAGCCGATCGGCGACGACCTTGAGCGGAAGCCCGGCCGCGTAGAGCCGCAACACCTCGCGCTCGCGCACGGACAGCTGCGCGTCGGCGAACTCGCGGTCGCCCTCGACGGCGCTCGCCCACTCGACGTTGTTGAGCAGCTCGCCACGGGCGACCGTGAGGATCGCACCGATCACTTCGTGGATCGGTGACGCCTTGCTCACGATTCCGGCGGCGCCCGACGACAACGCCTCGCGCACGGCGGCGGGGCGGTCGGCGACGCTGTGGATCAGCACACTCGATCCGTCGCCGACGAGACGCTGCACGTTCTCGGCGACCGTCGTGCCGTCGCCGAGCGTGAGGTCGAGCACGACGACATCGGCGGGCGATTCATCGGCCGCCAGACGCCACTGCAGGTACTCGGTCACGTTGCTTCCCGAGAAGACGACCGCGGTCGATTCCTCGCCGGCGCAGGCGGCCTCGAGTCCGAGTCGCACCGACTCGTGATCGTCAATCAGCGCGACTCGCGTCATGTCGACATCGTATCCGTGTCGCGTTCCAGCACAGCGAGCGCCTCGACGTGGTGCGAGTTCGGGAACAGATCGACGGCACGCACACCGCGACGCGCCGAGTAGCCGAGGTCGGCGAACGTGCGGAGGTCGCGGGCGAGGGCCACCGGGTCGCACGCGACGTAGGCGACGACCGCGGGCGACAGCGCGGCGATTCCTCGCACGACCTCGCGACCGGCGCCGGCGCGCGGCGGGTCGAGGAGCACCACGCCCTGCGAGAGCCGGTCACGCTCGCGGGGGGATGCTTCGGCCGAGAGCTTCGAGACGAAACGGTCGACGCGCGCGGTCTCGGCCCGGGCTCCCACCCACTCTGCGAGGTTCTCACCGGCGTGCTCGGTGGCGCGTGCGTCGGACTCGACCGATGTCACGCGCGTCGCCGGGCCGCCCAGGTCGCCGAGCGTCGCGGCGAAGAGTCCGACCCCGCCGTAGAGGTCGAGGTGCCAGGCGTCGGGATCGATCCGGCCGAGCTCTTCGGTCACCATGCGGGTGAGGGTGTGCGCGGCCAGGCGGTGCACCTGCCAGAACCCCCGGTCGTCGACACGGAACTCGCGGTCTCCGACGCGCTCGACGACGACCTCCGGCATGCCCGACGCTCGGCGCTCGGAGTCGGGTCGGGCGAGCACGCGGACGCGTCCGTCCGCGGGTTGCACCAGGTCGATGCGCCCGGGGGCTCCGGAGCGCAGGCCCAGGGCGGCACGTTCGACGGCCGCGGTCGCGAGAGGGAGGTCATCGACCTCGACGACGGTGTTGCTGCGCGGAGCGTAGGGGCCGACACGGCCCTCGTCGTCGACGTGGAGGCTGACGCGGGTGCGCCACCCGGTGCCGTCGGCGGTCTCGGCCGGGAGTGTGCCGGCCGAGGGCTCCTCCATCGTCACGGGGAAGTCGGTGAACCGCCCGATGCGCTGCAGAGCGTCGGCGAAGACGTCGAGCTTCAGCTGCCTCTGACGGGCGAGGGCGACGTGACCGAAGTCGGCGCCACCGGCTCGGCGCTCCGGGGCGACGGAGATGTCGGCCGCGCCCCAGATGTGCGGGCGACGGTCAGGCGACGCATCCAGGATCTCGAGGGCCTCGGCCCGCCAGAACGACGACTTCGACGTATCGGTGAGCCGCGCACGCACCCGCTCGCCGGGGATGGCGTCGGGGACGAACACGACCCGGCCTTCGTGTCTGGCCACGAACACGCCGCCGTGAGCGACCCCCGTGACGTCGAGGTCGACGAGATCTCCTGATTGCATCCCCCGAGCTTTTCACGTCGCGACCGCCGCGGCGACCGCGACGCGATGCAGAATCGGCCCGGTACCGTCGAGGCATGCGCGTCTGCCTCGCCTCCACCTCCCCGGCCCGACTGATGCTCCTGCGTCAGTCGGGGATCGAACCCGAGACCATGGCTCCGGAGGTCGATGAGGAGGTGGCCGTCGCCCAGGTAGAGGCGGCCGAGGGACGACGCCTGCCCGCACCCGAGCACGTTCTGCTGCTCGCACGCCGCAAGGCCGCGGATGTGGCCGAGAGAATTGACCCCGCGTTCGACGGCATCGTGATCGGCGGCGACTCGATGTTCGCGCTCGGCGACGAGATCCTCGGGAAGCCCTACACCGCCGATAACGCGATCGCCCGGTGGAATCGGATGCGGGGGGCCACCGGTGTGCTGCACTCGGGCCACAGCGTCCTCCGCGTCGTGCCCGGCGAAGAGCCGCGGGAGGCCTTCGCGGTGGCCGAAGCATCCGTGACCTTCTCCGCCGACATCACCGACGACGAGGTGGCCGCCTACGTCGCGACCGGCGAACCGCTGCACGTCGCCGGGGCCTTCACCGTCGACAGCCTGGGCGGTGCGTTCATCGATCGGATCGACGGCGACCCCTCCACCGTGGTCGGGATGTCGCTGTCGACACTGCGCGTGCTCGTGCGCCGACTCGACGTGGAATGGACTTCTCTCTGGAATCGGTGAGAGACACCCGACACGTTTCACGCATTTTCTTGTGGAGTGGCGCTAAAGGCGTACCCCCGACCGTCGATAGGCTGACTCTTATGCCGAAGATCGCCAAGGTGCTCATCGCGAACCGCGGCGAGATCGCCGTTCGTGTCATCCGCGCGGCGCGCGACTCGGGCAAAGCGTCCGTCGCCGTCTACGCCGACCAAGACCGCGACGCCCTCCACGCGCGTCTCGCCGACGAGGCCTATGCCCTCGAGGGCGCGACCAGCGCCGAGACCTACCTCTCGATCGAGAAGATCCTCTCGATCGCCCGACGCTCCGGTGCCGACGCCGTCCACCCCGGCTACGGCTTCCTCGCCGAGAACGCCGACTTCGCCCGAGCCGTCATCGGCGCGGGCCTCGTGTGGATCGGCCCCTCACCCGACGCCATTGAAGCCCTTGGCGACAAGGTCACCGCGCGCCACGTCGCCGAGAAGGTCGGCGCGCCCCTGGCTCCGGGCACGCCCGGTCCCGTGGCCGATGCCTCCGAGGTCGTCGCCTTCGCCGACGTGCACGGGCTCCCGATCGCCATCAAGGCGGCGTACGGCGGCGGCGGGCGCGGCCTGAAGGTGGCGCGCACCGCCGAAGAGATCCCCGAGATGTTCGACTCGGCCACCCGCGAGGCGATCAGCGCCTTCGGGCGCGGCGAGTGCTTCGTCGAGAAGTACCTCGACAAGCCGCGCCACGTCGAGACGCAGTGCCTGGCGGATGCCGCGGGCAACGTCGTCGTCGTCTCCACGCGCGACTGCTCGCTGCAGCGCCGTCACCAGAAGCTCGTCGAGGAGGCGCCCGCGCCCTTCCTCACCCCCGAACAGAACGACATCCTCTACACCGCGTCGAAGGCGATCCTCCGGGAGGTCGGATACGTCGGGGCGGGAACGTGCGAGTTCCTCATCGGCGCCGACGGCACGATCTCGTTCCTCGAGGTCAACACGCGCCTGCAGGTCGAGCACCCGGTCTCCGAGGAGATCACGGGCATCGACCTCGTGCGCGAGCAGTTCCGTCTCGCCGAGGGCGGGGAGCTCGACTACGACGACCCTGTGCCGACCGGCCACTCGATCGAGTTCCGCATCAACGGCGAAGACCCGGGCCGAGGCTTCCTCCCCCAGCCGGGTCCCATCCACGTCTTCAAGACCTTCGGCGGCCCCGGCATCCGCCTCGACTCCGGCGTCACCGCCGGTGGCAGCGTCAGCGGAGCATTCGACTCGCTCCTCGGCAAGATCATCGTCACCGGCCGCGACCGCGACGAGGCCCTCGAGCGGGCACGTCGCGCGCTCGACGAGTTCGAGGTCGCGGGTCTGCCGACGGTGCTCCCCTTCCACCGCAAGGTCGTGCGCGAACCCGCGTTCACGGCCGAGGACGGCCGGTTCGGCGTCTACACCCGCTGGATCGAGACCGAGTTCGTCAACGACATCCCGGCGTGGGACGGCGAGCTCGACGCTCCCGCCGTCGCCGCTGCGCGGCACACGGTCGTCGTCGAGGTCGGCGGCAAGCGCCTCGAGGTGAGCCTTCCCGACCGCGTGGCCGCGGCTCCGGCCGGCCGCCCGGTGGCGACTCCTCCCTCGCGGCGCGCGCACGCAGCATCCGGTGTCTCGGGCGCGACCGGCGACACGGTCAAATCGCCCATGCAAGCCACGATCGTGAAGATCGCCGTCGAGGAGGGGCAGCAGGTCGTCAAGGGCGACCTCGTCGTCGTGCTCGAGGCGATGAAGATGGAGCAGCCGATCCAGGCCCACAAGGACGGCGTCATCGGCTCGATCGACGCCACCCCCGGCGCCACCGTCTCGGCAGGCCACGCGCTGCTCACGATCGCGTAGCCCGGCCTCCCCGCGCTACCCGCTTCCCCCTCGTCGCCGAGCCCGAACTCAGGATGGATGCTGCGCTGCCCCGCCGGCACGTGCATCTTTCCGCTCGCGCGGTGCGATCAGCCTGAGTTCGTGCCGTGCCGGCCTGCGTACCGAGGCGGTCTGGCCGCCGAACCGGGTGCGGCTGCGCAGGCGGGCGTGCGGAGCCGGGGTACGCGCCGGGCCGCCCCAACCCCCGGGCTGTCCCACGCGCCGGGCTGGAGTGCGCGCCGGGCTGGAGTGCGCGCCGGGCTGGAGTGCGCGCCGGCTGGGCGCGGCTGCGCGGGTGGGCGTGCGGAGCCGGCCGAGGCCAGCCGGCCGGCGGCCGGGAGAAGACCTCTCCCCGCACGAACTCAGGATGAACGCGGCGACACAACCGCCCACGCGGCGTGTCGCGCATAGGGCAGCCCTCTCATCCTGAGTTGGTGCGACGGGTGGGCGGACCCGGGAGGGGCCGCCCACGCGGCGTGTCGCGCACAAGGCAGCCCTCTCATCCTGAGTTAGTGCGACGGGCGGCGCGAAGGGCGGAACGCCCACGCGCCGCACGGCGCGGAACGCAGCGACGGCGGGTGCGGCGCGCGGCCGCCTCGCGTCAGGAGTCGAGGTCGTTGCGGTCGACGACGTGCATCGCCCGGGTCGCGTCGGTGATGCTCGCCGACAGCGACGGGTAGACGGCGAAGACGCGAGAGACCTGGTCGATCGTGAGACGCCGTTCGACGGCGATCGCGATCGGGTAGATGAGCTCCGACGCGCGGGGGCCGACGATGACGCCGCCGATGACGGTGCCGCTCCCCTGCCGGGCGATGATCTTGACGAAGCCGTCTTTGATGCCCTGCATCTTCGCGCGCGGGTTCGCCGAGAGGGGGAGCTTGCGCACGACCCCGTCGATGCGCCCATCGGCGATGTCCTGCTCCGACCAGCCGACGGTGGCGATCTCGGGGGCGGTGAAGATGTTCGCCGAGATGCGGCGGCGCTCGAGTGGGATGACCACGTCGCCGAGCGCGTGGAAGATCGCGGTGCGGCCCTGCATGGAGGCGACCGAGGCCAGCGGCACGAACGTGGTGCAGTCGCCGGCGGCGTAGATGTTCGGCACGGAGGTGCGCGCGACGCGGTTCACCCGGATGTTGCCCGACGAGGTCAGCTGCACGCCTGCCTCCTCGAGTCCGATGCCGGCGGTGTTGGGAATCGAGCCGACCGCCATGAGGCAGTGGCTGCCCTCGACCGTGCGTCCGTCGGCGAGGGTCACGACGACGCCGTCGCCGGTGTTGACCACGCTCTCGGCGCGAGCCTTCGACAGCAGGGTCATGCCGCCGCGCTCGAAGACCTTCTCGAGCACGGCCGCGGCGTCGGAGTCCTCGCCGGGGAGCACCTGATCGCGGCTGGAGACGAGCGTGACCTTCGACCCGAGGTTCATGTAGGCCGAGGCGAACTCGGCCCCGGTGACGCCGGAGCCCACGACGATCAGGTGCTTCGGCAGCGAACGCATGCCGTAGAGCTGGGTCCAGGTGAGGATGCGGTCGCCATCCGGCTTTGCGGAGGGCAGCTCGCGCGGCGACGAACCAACTGAGACGAGCAGCGTGTCGGCCTCGACGCGATCGAAGTCGGTGCCGCCCTGCTCGGTGGCGATCACGACGGCGGAATCGCCCTCCAGGCGCCCGTGGCCGGAGATGATGCGCACGCCCGCCTCCACGAGCGAGGCGCGCATGTCGTCGGACTGCTGGCGGGCGAGGGAGAGCAGCCGGGTGTTCACGGCCGCGAGGTTGATGGCGACCTCGGGCTGCAGCGGCTTGCCGTCGCCGCCCTTCGCGAACAGTTGCACCCCCAGCGCGCTCGCGCCCTTGATCGCGACCGCGGCATCGGCCGTGGCGATGAGGGTCTTCGACGGCACGACGTCGGTCATGACCGCGGCGCCCCCGACGCTCGCGCGCTCGACGAGGGTCACCTCGGCTCCGAGCTGGGCGGCGGCGAGCGCCGCTTCGTAACCGCCGGGGCCACCGCCGATGATGGCGACGCGCTGGGTTCGCTCGAAGCTGAGGGAGGACATGTACTCCATTCTGTCGCGCGTCGCGTGTGGCGACGAAACGCGGCGATTCCTAGAGTGGGCTCATGTCCTCATCTGCCGAGAACCCTCTCGATGACCCCACGGCCGATCCGTTCGCGATCGCCGCCACCGCCGCCGCCGATATCGCACGCCTCACGGGCGTCGAGCGCCACGACATCGCCGTCACTCTCGGGAGCGGGTGGGGACGCGCCGCCGAGCTCATCGGCGAGACCGTCGCATCGTTCCCCGCGACGGAGGTCACCGGGTTCAGCGCTCCGGCACTCGCCGGGCACGTCGGCACGCTCCGGAGCGTCCGCACCCCCGCGGGCACGCACGTGCTCGTGATCGGGGCCCGCACGCACTTCTATGAGAACCACGGTGTTCGCCGGGTCGTCCACAGCGTGCGCACGGCCGCAGCATCCGGGGCGTCCACCATGATCCTCACCAACGGCGCCGGTGGCATCCGCGAGACGTGGACGCCCGGGCAGCCGGTGCTGATCAGCGACCACATCAACCTCACCGCCGCCTCGCCCCTCGAGGGCGCGACCTTCGTCGATCTCACCGACCTCTACTCCTCCAGGCTGCGCGACCTCGCCCGCACGATCGACCCGACTCTCGACGAGGGCGTCTACTGCCAGTTCCGCGGCCCCCACTACGAGACGCCCGCCGAGGTGCAGATGGCCAAGACCATCGGCGGCCATATCGTCGGCATGTCGACGGCCCTGGAGGCGATCGCCGCCCGCCAGGCGGGCATGGAGGTCCTCGGCTTCTCGCTCATCACGAACCTCGCCGCCGGCATCCAGACCACGCCGTTGAGCCACGAAGAGGTGCTCGAGGCCGGCCGTGCGGCCGAGCCCGTCATCTCCGCCCTGCTCGCCCGCGTCATCGAGGCGCTGTGAGCGCCGACGCGGCGTCGCGCACCGACGACCTGCTGGAGGCGGCCCGCGCCTGGTTGGCGCAGGATCCCGACGGACAGACCCGCGACGAGCTGCGCACGCTGATCAGCGGCACCGAGGAGGCGGATGCTGCGGCCGCCGCCGAGCTCGCGAACCGCTTCTCGCAGCGACTCGCGTTCGGCACCGCCGGACTCCGCGGCGCGCTCGGTGCCGGGCCCAACCGCATGAACCGCGTGCTGGTGGCGCAAGCCGCCGCGGGCCTGGCCGCGTTCCTGCGCGAGCGCGCGGGCGAGGGCGATGCGCCGTCGGTCGTCATCGGCTACGACGGCCGCCGAAACTCCGACGTGTTCGCCCGTGACTCGGCCGAGATCTTCGCCGGTGCCGGGCTCCACGCGATCCTCCTGCCGCGGATGCTCCCCACTCCCGTGCTCGCCTTCGCCGTCCGCCACCTCGGCGCGTCGGCGGGCGTCATGGTCACCGCCAGCCACAACCCGCCCGACGACAACGGCTACAAGGTCTACCTCGGCGGCGACGACGACGGCGCGCAGATCGTCTCGCCCAGCGATTCGTCGATCGCCGCGCACATCCAGCGCATCGCCGATACGACCGAGCTCGGCGATCTTCCCCGCTCCGTGGGGTACTCCAACGCCGACGAGTCGCTCGTGGAGGCCTACGTCACTGCGACCGCGGCCGTCTCCCCCGCCCCCGCCGGGGCGCACGGACTGCGCTGGGTGTACACCGCGATGCACGGCGTCGGATGGGAGACCCTCTCGCGCATCGTCGCATCGGCCGGCTACCCGGCGCCGATCCCTGTCGAGGCGCAGCTGCACCCCGACGGCGCGTTCCCCACGGTGGCGTTCCCCAACCCCGAAGAGCCCGGTGCCCTCGACCTCGCGTACGAGACTGCACGCGAGAACTCCGCCGACCTGATCATCGCCAACGACCCCGACGCCGACCGCCTGGCGGTGGCGATCCCGGATGCTTCGGCGGAGGGCGGCTGGCGGATGCTCAGCGGCAACGACGTCGGGCTGCTGCTCGGCTGGCGGGCGGCCCGCGCTGCCGTCGACGAGAACGGCGTGCCCCGCGACCCGTCGGCGACGCTGGCCTGCTCGCTCGTCTCGTCGCCCGGTCTCGGACGCATCGCGGAGCACTACGGCCTCGGCTTCCGCGAGACACTGACGGGCTTCAAGTGGATCTCCCGCGCCCCCGGTCTCGTCTACGGGTACGAGGAGGCCCTCGGGTACCTCGTCAACCCCGGCACGGTGCGCGACAAGGACGGCATCTCCGCCGCGATCGCGATGCTCGGTCTCATCGGCCAGGCGCGGGAAGAGGGTCAGACCATCGCCGACGTGCTCGCGGAGTTCCGCGAGACCTTCGGCGCATTCGCGAGCGACCAGATCTCCATCCGCGTCGACGACGTGGCCGAGATCGCCGCCATGATGGCGAGATTGCGCGACGACCTGCCGCGAACGGTCGGCGGGATCGCAGCATCCCAGGTCGACGACCTGCGCGACGGGCTCGGCGACCTGCCGCCGGGCGACGTGTTGCGTTTCGCGCTCGAAGACGGCTCGCGCCTCATCGTGCGCCCGAGCGGCACCGAGCCGAAGCTGAAGCTCTACCTCGACGTGCGCGCGACGACCGAGAAGAAGGCGCGCAAACGCCTCGCGGAGCTCGCCGCGGGCGCCCGCGAGATGCTGGACGCCGTGCGCTGACCCTGCGCCCCGCGCCAGCGTTCCTCTCCGGTTCGGGGCACATATCTCTGGGTTCGGGGCGCAGGTTTCCGGTCGGGGCGGGGAATCCCGCGCCCCGACGCGAGTTCTGCGCCCCGACCCGGCTTTCCTCCCCAGGCGGCCGGACACGACGAGTATCCACCGGGGTACCGGACTCGACCTCGAGGCCGGCGTATGTCGCCGAAGCTCGGGAGCATGGTCTCGCCGTTCGACGTCTCCCTGCTCCGCAGGGGCGACCTCGCAGATGAGGGCATCGGCTCACACGCGCTCGACCGCATGGTGGCCTCGTCCGAGCTGAGGCGGGTGCGCCCCGGCGTCTACGTGAGAGACGAAGACGTGCGGATGCTGACCCCCGAAGGTCGCATCGTCGTGCGCGCGCGTGCGCTCTGCGCCGTCAGCCGCGTGGCGCCGGTGTTCTCGCATCTCACGGCGGCAGCGATCCTCGGGCTGCCCGTCTACGGGTGGCATGCGGTCACGCTCGATGCGATCCTCTCCCCCGAACGCCCCGGCGCGGCCGCGGGGGTCGTGCGGCACCGCGGTCAGCTCGCCGCGGGCGACGTCGTCGGCGTCGGCGACCTGACGTGCACGAGCCTGGTGCGCACCGTGGCGGACATCGCCCGCACCGCCGGCTTCACGCCCGCCGTCTGCGCGGTCGACGCGGCCCTGCGGCAGGTCGCCCATCCGAAGCAGGGCACCTACCTGACCGATCGCGCGGAGGCGTTCCGCGAGACCGCGCGCGAGGTCGTCGGGCGCTCCGCCCACGGCCGGACGCGGGCGCAACGCGCCCTCGCGTTCGCCGACGGTCGGGCCCAGCTGCCCGGCGAGAGCGTCAGCCGCATCCTGCTCGCCGAGCTGGGGTTCGCGCGCCCCTCCCTGCAGGTGCGGGTCGAGGGGCCGCGGGGCGAGGACTACTTCGTCGACATCGGGCTCGACGACGTGAACTCCTTCGGCGAGTTCGACGGCGAGAGCAAATACACCGACGAGGCCCTGCGCAGCGGGCGAACCGTCGAGCAGGTGCTCCTGGCCGAGAAGCAGCGGGAGGACTGGATCCGCGGACGCACCCAGCGCCGGTTCGCTCGGTGGGGGTGGGCGCACATCCGCTCGGCGCGCGACCTCGGCGCACGCCTGATCTCGTTCGGCATCGTCCCGCCGCGATAGGCCGCACACCGCGCGCTGACCCGTTCGGGGCGCGATCTTCTCATCGGGGCGCGGAATTCCACGCCCCAGCCGAAGAATCGCGCCCCAAACCCGAAGAGCGACGCCCCGAACACGGGCCGCCCGGCCGGGTGTCAGCCGTCGATGACGGCGACCAGCTCGTCGAGGAAGGCCGCGAAGTCGGTGCCGCGCCGCACGATCCGCTGCACGCTGTCGCGCTCGCTGAACACCTCGACGAACTGCTCGAACACGGTCTGGAACGCCTCGCGGTCGGTTTCGCTGAACGCCACGAGAGCGACCACCTGCACGCGGCCCTCGCCCCACGGGATCGAGGAATCGGCGATGCCGATCGCGATCCGCGTGCGCGAGGCGGTCATGTCCATCGCGTGGGGCACGGCGAGCGCGTCGGTGAAGGCGGTCGACGAGAGCGCCTCGCGATCGATCGCCCGCTCGACGTAGTCGCCGTCGATGACCGACTGCGCCACGAGCAGCGATCCGAGCTCGCGGATCACCCCCGGCTCCCCCTCGGCCGCGTCGATGCCGCGAATGAACGCGGTCGGGTCGAAGTACCGCTCGAGCTCGGTGCGCAGCCGCGCGAGGCGCCGCCCGCGGCGGATACGACCGGCCGCCGCCTGCACCCGTTCCACGTCGCTGTCGGTGAGGAACGGCTGGATGCGCACGATGCGGTCGCTCGGACGGGCCGGATCGATCGTCGAGAGAACGAGATCGGTGTCGATCGACTCCCAGTCGGGATCGACGCGGGTCTCGACGCCGACGACCTCGATGGCCTGGCCGAGCGAGCGGTCGACGCTCGAGCGCAGCAGCTCGTGCAGCTCGTAGTACCCGGGGCACACGATCGTCGCCGTCAGCAGCTGGTCGGCGCGCCTGCTGCGCTCGAGGCGCCCACCGACGTGCATCGCGATGTAGGCGATCTCGTCGTCCTGGATGGGGATGCCGAGGCTCTGCTGCAGACCGCTGGCGATGTAGACGGCGACGTCGAAGATCATCGGGTACGTCGACTTCAGCGAGCGCGTCAGGGGATTGCGCGACCACGCCTGCTCCCTCGCACGGTGCAGGAGGTTCTGCACGTGGAGGGCGAGGCGGAGGATGAAGTCCTCGTGCGCGATGTCGACGAGGAAGTCGGCGGCCGCCTGCTCGACGACGGCGCGGACGGATGCTTCGACCTCGGGATCGAGCCGCGCTCGCGCGTCATCGGCCGAGGGCGCACCGGGGGCGACGACCCGCGTGAGCACGAGAGTGGCGAGGTGCTCGCGGTCGCCCGTGCCCAGCTGCACGCCGAGGTGCCGGAGAGTGAGACGGTCGAGGAGGCCAGCCACCTCGGAATGGGCGGCGGAGCTGTCGGTCGACGCGCGTTCGAGCGCACGGTCGCGGGTGATCCGGTCGGCGGCGATCGCGATGTGCATCACGACATCGCCGATTCCGAACTCGTTGACGAAGTAGCCCATCGCCCCCAGCTCCCCGACGAGCTCGGACTTGAACGGTCCGAACGCGCGGGCGCCGACCGACCCCTCACCGAGGGTGCGGCGGAGCGCGGCGAGGTCGAACAGCCCCGCATCCATCTCGTCGTGGGCGAGCTTGCTCAGCAGCCGCCGCTGCGCCATCTCGGTGCCGCGCAACCGCGCGGTCGACGCGGAGCGCTCGAGGGTCAGCTCGGTGCCGCCGAGAAGCCCGCGCACCCGAGCCAGGTCGGCGTCGAGGGTGGCGGTGCTGACGTGCAGGGCGTCGGCGGTCTCAAACACGTCGATGCCGTCGGGTGAATCCAGGAGCGCACGCACGAGGGTGTGGAGCCGGTCGCGGGGGGTGCCCGCCTCGGGTGCGCTGCCGGCGCGCTGGGCCGCCGCCGCATCCGCCCCTGCGCGGTAGCCCGACGGACCCGACTCGATCGCCGTTCCGTGCGGAACCCGGGCGTTGACGGCGTTGACGTACGACCGGACGCTCCGGGGCGTCACGCCCAGGGAATCGGCGAGTGTCGCCGCCGTCTCCCACTCGCCGTTCCGGGTCAGCAGGGCGAGCAGGCGATCCTGTCTCGCTCGTGTCACGTCTTCCTCCACGTCCGCCGTCGTGTCGCGGAAGCCTCCCCAGTCAATCACGCGCCGACCCCTCGGGCGGCGGCGCACCAGCGTTCATTCCGGGGGGTGGGAAACGAACCTGGTTGTCGTCTCCCAGCGTTCTCACAAGAATGGGCGAGAAGGAGGCGGATCGATGAGGATCCTCGTGGTCTGTGGTGCGGGTGCGTCAAGCACCTTCGTCGCACAACGCGTGCGGCACGCCGCTCATGACCGCGGCCTTCCCTACACCGCGTTCGCCGGTACCGACAGATCGCTCCCGATCGATCTGGACGCCGCCGACATCGTGCTGGTCGGACCCCACATGGCCGACTCGCTCGAGAGGATCGAGAGGGATGCCGCGGCCCGTGGCGTCGTGGTCGTCCTCCTCCCGGACGACGTCTTCACCGACCTGTCCGGCGTGCGGACCCTCGACCTGGTCGAGCAGGCCGTGCAGAGCTCCCCGGCACGCGCCACCGACCCCCTCGACGCCTGAGAAAGGACCCCCCATGCCCCAGATCACCCGGACGGTGAGGATCGGCTCGTCCCACGGACTGCACGCCCGCCCCGCGAAGCTGTTCGCGAAGGCGGCGAAGGACTCCGGCATCCCCGTCACGATCGCCAAGGACGCGGGTGCCCCGGTGAACGCCGCCAGCATCCTCGGGGTGATCGCCCTCGGGCTCGATCAGGGCGACTACGTCACGCTCACCGCCGACGGCCCCCACGCCGAGGCGACGGTCGACGCCCTCGCCGAACTTCTCACCACCGACCACGACGCAGCATGACGGGAACCGAGACCATGACGGAACTTCGCGGAGTCGGAATCGGCCTGGGCGTCGCCCAGGGACCGGTCGCACGCATGGCGGAGCCCCTCCCGGCTCCGAAGGACGCCCCCAGCCAGCTGAGCGTCGACGAGGAGTCGGCGCGCGTCCGCGAGGCGGTCGCCGCCGTCGCGCGCGAGCTCGAGGAGCGCGGTAACACCGCGGGCGGCGCCGCCCGCGACGTGCTCGAGGCCCAGGCGATGATGGCCGAGGACCCGACACTCGAAGCCGAGGTCGACACCCGCCTGCAGGCCGGCAAGACCGGCGAGTGGGCCGTCTACGACGCCTTCGCGTCGTTCCGCGAGCAGCTCACCGCTCTCGGCGGCTATCTCGGCGAGCGCGCCGCCGACCTCGACGACGTCGCGCAGCGCGTCATCGCCCGCCTCCGGGGCGTCGCCGCCCCCGGCATCCCCGACCCCGGGCACCCGTTCGTCCTCGTCGCGAAAGACCTCGCCCCGGCAGACACCGCGCTGCTCGACCTCGACAAGGTGCTCGCGCTCATCACGACCGAGGGCGGCCCCACCTCGCACACGGCCATCCTCGCCCGCGAGAAGTCGATCGTCGCGGTCGTCGGCGCCGCAGAAGCCGCGAGCCTCACCGAGGGCGAGACGGTGATCGTCGACGCCGCGGCGAACCTCGTCGTGACCTCGCCGTCCGACGACGAGCTCGCCCGAGCCCTGACCCGCGCCGCCGACCGTGCGGCCGCAGCATCCGCCCCCATCACCCCGGGCGCTCTGGCCGACGGCACCCCGGTGCCGCTGCTGGCGAACCTGGGCAAGCCCGGCGGGGCCTCCGAGGCGGTCGAGCTGGGCGCCGAGGGCGTCGGCCTGTTCCGCACCGAGTTCCTCTTCCTCAGTTCGAGCTCGGCCCCCACCGTCGAGGAGCAGCGCACGGCCTACACCGAGCTGCTCGCGGCATTCCCCGGCAAGAAGGTCGTCGTGCGCGTGCTCGACGCCGGTGCCGACAAGCCCCTGCCGTTCCTCAACGACGCGCACGAAGAGAACCCGGCGCTCGGCCTCCGGGGCCTGCGCGCCCTCCGCGCCAGCGAAGACATCCTCCGCGAGCAGCTCACCGCGCTCGCGGAGGCGGATGCGGCGACCCGACGCTCTCCCGAAGGACCTGCCGATCTGTGGGTCATGGCGCCCATGGTCTCGACCGTCGAGGAGACCGAGTACTTCGTCTCGCTGGCGAAGGACTACGGACTGAAGACCGCGGGCGTCATGGTGGAGGTGCCCTCGTCGGCGCTCCTGGCCGACCGCATCTTCCGCCACGCCGACTTCGCCTCCATCGGCACCAACGACCTCACGCAGTACACGCTCGCCGCCGACCGCCTGCTCGGCTCGGTGGCATCGTTCCAGGATCCGTGGCACCCCGCCGTGCTCCGCCTGGTGCGCGAGGTGGGAGCGGCGGGAGCGGCGTCGGGCAAGCCCGTCGGCATCTGCGGCGAAGCGGCGGCCGACCCGCTGCTGGCCGTGGTGCTCGTCGGTCTCGGCGCGACCACGCTCTCGATGGCGCCGACGGCCCTGGCCGACGTGCGCGCCACCCTCCTCACCCACACTCTCGACGATGCCCGCCGCATCGCCGAGGCAGCACTGGCCGCCGACGGCGCGGCCACCGCACGCGAGGCCGCGACAGCGGCCTCCGCACGACAGAAAGAAGCAGTCAAATGACGACGACGTCGAAAGACGTGACGAGCAGCACCGGCGGCGCACGCGTCGCGGTGCAGCGCTTCGGCACGTTCCTCTCGGGCATGATCATGCCCCTCATCCCCGCGCTCATCGCCTGGGGCATCTTCACGGCCTTCTTCATCGAGAAGGGCTGGACGCCCAACGACCAGCTCGCCACGATCGTCGGCCCCTTCATCCACTACCTGCTGCCGGTGCTCATCGCCTACCTCGGCGGCCACCTGGTCTACGCCGTGCGCGGCGGTGTCGTGGGTGCGATCGCCACGTTCGGTGTCATCGCCGGCTCCGACTACCTCATCGGGCAGGTCAACCTGACGCTTCCCGCCGACAACCAGCTCGGCGAGATCAACATGTTCATCGGCGCGATGATCATGGCCCCGCTCGCCGCGTGGACGATGAAGCAGCTGGACAAGCTCTGGGACGGCAAGATCAAGGCCGGCTTCGAGATGCTCGTCAACATGTTCTCGGCCGGCATCTGGGGCTTCGTGATGGCGATCGTCGGGTTCTACCCGCTGGCGTTCCTCATCAACGGCCTCATGAACGTGCTCAGCACCGCGGTGAACTTCCTGGTCGACACGGGCCTGCTGCCGCTGACGAGCATCCTGATCGAGCCGGCGAAGGTGCTCTTCCTCAACAACGCCATCAACCACGGCGTGCTGACTCCGCTCGGCATCCAGCAGGCGGCCGACAGCGACACCGGCGGGTCGATCCTGTTCCTGCTCGAGGCCAACCCCGGCCCCGGCGTCGGCCTGCTGCTCGCCTTCACGTTCTTCGGGCTCGGCGCGGCGCGCGCGTCCGCTCCGGGTGCGGCGATCATCCAGTTCTTCGGCGGCATCCACGAGGTGTACTTCCCGTACGCGCTCATGAAGCCGACCCTCATCCTCGCCCTCATCGGCGGCGGCATGACGGGCGTCACGACCAACCTGCTGCTGGGTGGCCAGCTCCGCGCCCCCGCGGCTCCGGGCAGCATCCTCGCGGTGCTGGCTCAGGTGGCCGACAACCGGTACTTCGCGGTGATCCTCTCCGTGGTGCTGTCGGCCGCGGTGACGTTCCTCATCTCGGCGATCATCCTGCGAGCCTCGCGCAAGCGGGACCTGCTCGCCGAGGGCGACGCCTTCGCCGCCGCCATCTCGAAGACGTCGGCGAACAAGGGCAAGTCGTCCGCCGCCCTCGACGCGCTCCGCGCGTCGGACGGCCGCGACCGCGAAGCGGTGCGCGAGGCCGAGGAAGCCGTCGACCGCCTCGAGACGCAGGAGGAGACCGGTGGAGCTCTCAGCGGCGGCATCGTCGCCACCAAGCAGATCCAGAACGTGGTCTTCGCGTGCGACGCCGGAATGGGCTCGTCGGCGATGGGCGCCAGCGTGCTGCGCAACAAGTTCAAGAAGGCCGGTCTCGCCGACGTCACGGTGACCAACAAGGCCATCGCGAACCTCGACCCGTCGGCCGATCTGGTGATCACGCAGGCCCAGCTCACCGACCGCGCGCGCAAGCAGACGCCCGGTTCGATCCACGTGTCGGTCGACAACTTCATGAACTCGCCGAAGTACGACGAGGTCGTGGAACTCGTGCGCGACCAGCACGACGACAAGTAAGACAGATCACACCTACGAGGCCGGGCGCGCGAAGCCCCGGCCTCGTAGGCTTTCACCCACGGATGCTTCGGCATCCGACCCCTCGAAACGAAAGGCGAACGACATGCCACGCGACGTTCTCAGCATCGACCAGGTGCGCATCCACAGCGGCGGTGCGACCCGTGAAGAGGCGATGAAGGAGGCCGCCGACATCCTCGAATCGGCCGGCGCCGTGACGTCGGAGTACTTCGACGCGATGCAGCAGCGCGAGGAGACCGTCTCGACCTACATGGGCAACGAGCTCGCCATCCCGCATGGCACCAACGAGACGAAGGATGCCATCCTCGACTCCGCGCTCTCGGTGGTGCGCTACGACGGCGGGGTCGACTGGGGCGGAGAGCCGGTGACCTTCGTCATCGGCATCGCCGGCAAGGGCGACGAGCATCTCGAGATCCTCTCGCAGATCGCGATCCTCTTCTCCGACGAGGACGAGGTCGCCAGACTGAAGCAGGCCGACGCCCCCGAGGCGCTCTACCAGGCCCTCGCCGCGGTCAACGACGCATGAAGGCCGTCCACTTCGGCGCCGGCAACATCGGCCGCGGCTTCGTCGGCGTGCTCCTGCACCAGGGCGGCTACGACCTCGTGTTCTCCGACGTCGCAGCGCCCCTCGTCGACGCGATCAACGACGCATCCGAGTACACGGTGCACGAGGTCGGCGAGGGCGGCGTCGACACCGTCGTCACCGGCTTCCGCGCGATCAACAGCGCGACCGACGCTGCGGCGCTCGTCGATGAGATCGCCGGGGCGAACGTGGTCACCACGGCCGTCGGTCCGACGATCCTGAAGTTCGTCGCGCCGCACATCGTGGCGGGCCTGGGCCTTCGCGACCCCGCATCGCCGCCGCTGCAGATCATGGCGTGCGAGAACGCGATCGGCGCGACCGACACCCTCCGCGAAGAAATGGCGAACGCAGCCGGAGATGCGTGGGACGCCGTCTCTGCCCGCGCCGTCTTCGCCAACACGGCCGTCGACCGGATCGTGCCCGCCCAAGCTCCGGGCGACGGCATCGACGTCACGGTCGAGCCGTTCTTCGAGTGGGCCATCGAGCGCGCGCCGTTCGGCGATAACCCTCCCCGCATTCCGGGGGCGCACTTCGTCGACGACCTGACGCCGTACATCGAGCGCAAGCTCTTCACGGTCAACACCGGGCACGCCACCACCGCCTACTTCGGTGCCGAGGCGGGGATCGAGCGCATCTCCGACGCCCTGGCCGACCCCGCGATCGCCGAGAAGGTCGAAAGCGCTCTGCGCGAGACCTCGGAGCTGCTCATCGAGAAGCACGAGCTCGACGCCGCGACGCAGCACGAGTACCGTGCGACCATCCTGCAGCGGTTCCGCAACCCCGCGCTCCCCGACACCGTCTGGCGCGTGGGGCGCCAGCCGCTGCGCAAGCTCTCCCGGCACGAGCGTTTCGTCGGCCCCGCCGCCGAAGCCGTCGACCGGGGCCTCCCCGTCGACGCCCTCGTCGCCGCGATCGGTGCCGCGCTGCGGTTCTCCGATCAGGAGGACGCGCAGGCCGTCGATCTCCAGCGGATGCTGCGTGAGCAGTCGGCCGCAGAGTTCACGGCGTCGGTGACGGGCCTTGACGCGCAGCATCCGCTCTTCGCCCGCATCGAGGCGCAGGTCGCCGCGCGCCAGGCGGAGCTGGCAGCCTGACGACGTGACCGATCCGCACGACGCGACGCCGGCCGGGGGCACTCCCCCGCGCCGGCGTCGTCGGTTCCGCGCACTGCGCTGGACCCTGGGCGTCATCGGCGGCCTCATCGCGGCGCTGCTGATCGGCATCGTCGTCTGGAGCCAGGTCGACGTCATGGGCGCCGAGGCCGGCCCGCTCGACGCGGTCAGGAGCGACCCCTCGATCTCGGTCGCCGACGACGGTGCGGGCATCGTGCTCGCGCCCGCCGACGGCGGCAGCGACGTCGGGCTCGTCTTCATCCCGGGCGCGAAGGTCGACCCGTGGGCGTATGCGGCCAAGCTCTCGCGTCTGGTCGTCGACGACGGCGTGACCGTCGTCATCACGCGGCCGTGGGTGAACCTCGCGTTCTTCGACCCGCGCCCGCTCGACGCCTTCACCTCGCTCGCCCCCGACGTGAAGGCGTGGGCGGTCGGCGGGCACTCGCTCGGAGGCGTCCGGGCGTGCCAGCTCGCCCCCGACGCCGACGCGCTCGTGCTGTTCGCCTCGTACTGCGCGAACGACCTCAGCGGTTCCGGTCTTCCCGTGCTGAGCCTCGCGGGCTCCGACGACGGCCTCTCGACCCCGCAGAAGATCGCCGACGCGAAGGGCGAGCTGCCCGCCGACGCGGAGTTCGTCGAGATCGCCGGCGCCGCGCACGCCTCGTTCGGCGACTACGGGCCGCAGGCCGGCGACGGCACCCCGACGATCTCCGACGCCGACATGACCGCCGCCCTGACCGACGCGATCGCCCCGTTCCTCGCCGCGCTCCCCTGACCACGGGTCTCACCCGACCGTGTCCCGATCCCGCCGGGAAAGAGTGCGTCATTCCCGGCGGGATCGGGACATCAACCCCGCGATGGCGACCACCCTGCACGCACCAACGCCTCCCGCACGAGGAAGACAGCCGGTTTGCCGCCGTCGCGCAGGTGGTGCCGCAGCACTCGCACCACATCCCACCCCGCGCGGCGTA
The DNA here is from genome assembly GCF_003095395.1 of Microbacterium sp. Gd 4-13. Classification (GTDB taxonomy): domain Bacteria; phylum Actinomycetota; class Actinomycetes; order Actinomycetales; family Microbacteriaceae; genus Microbacterium. The sequence goes on along the minus strand of NZ_QEIJ01000001.1, from coordinate 101,297 downwards.
TAGCCGGCCAGCGATCGGAGTCTCGTTCGAACTGCCGGACGTCGAAGGCGTGCTGCCGACCGTCGTACTCCGTCCCGACGCGCCACCGCGGATAGGCCAGATCGAGCCGCGCCACGAACCGGCCGCTCGCGTCCCGCAGCACCCAGTTGAGCTCGGGCTCCGGCAGACCGGCTCGCGCCAGCACCAGGCGCAGCCGGGACTCCTCGGACGACTCCGAACCCGCACGGATGGCATCGAGCGCGGCGCGCAACCGCTCCGCGCCCACCCCGCCCATCGCCGCTGCCTCACGGCGCAGCTCCTCGAGCGTGGCGCAGCGGCCGCGCCCGACGAGATAGTCACCCGCCGCCACGAGGTCATCGAGGCTCCAGGATGCGCCGGCCTGCCGCCAGGCCCTGGCGGGCGACTCGACGGGGAGTCCCCCGATGAGATGCACCGCCGCATCTCGGTGCTGGAGCCGGTGACCGATCACCCCCTTGACCCGCGGCTCGCGCTGCGGACGGTGGGCGCTGACATGCACCTCACTACCGGACCGGCCCGAGGGCATCGGCGCACCCCAGAGAGCGAGGGCCGTGCCGTGGCTGAAGAACTGCCAGGGCGCGATCCGTGCGGCGAACTGCTGACACTGCCGCAGGAGTCCGTACGAGCCAGCATCCTTGTGGTCGCGCACGCCCGGAAAGGGGATGGCGAGATCGCGGGCGTCGAGCCGCCCGGCGCGCACGCCGGCCCGCTGGGCGTCGTGGATGGAGAACGGTCTTGCACGAAGTTCAGCGGGCAGATCGGCGGGAGGGCGCATCGCCCGATCCTGGCCGCCACATCACCGTCTGCGGCTCGGTGGGCACTCTCCTGTCCAGAACCCCCGCCGCCCGTCCCCTTGTGGAGGACGAGCGATGTCCCCATTCCGCCGCGAACTGACCGCGCATTCCCGGCCGGATGGGGACATCGGCTCGGAGGTCAGGCGCCGAAGCCGGCGGCGATGAGTTCGATGAGTTCCTCGCGCTCCTCGACGGGCAGGAAGGCACCCGCGGCGGCGTTGAGCTGGAACGCCTCGAGGTCGCCGAGGTCGTAGCCGAAGGCGTCGACGAGCAGCGAGAGCTCCCGCGTCAGGCTCGTGCGGCTCATCGTGCGGTTGTCGACGTTCACCGTGACCGAGAAGCCGAGCTGGTAGAGCAGATCGAACGGGTGGTCCTCGATCGCGGTGCCCCACGCCTCGATCGCACCGGTCTGCAGGTTCGACGACGGGGAGAGCTCCAGCGTGATCTCGCGGTCGCGCACCCAGCGGGCGAGGTCGCCGAACTGCACCATGACCTCCTCGCCCGAGCGCTCGATGACGTTCAGGTCTGAGGCGAGCCGCACACCGTGACCCAGACGCAGCGCACGACCGTCGAGAAGGGCGGAACGGATGCTGTCGAGCCCGGCCGCCTCGCCGGCGTGCACCGTCGTCGGGAAGAACTCCCGCGCGAGGTAGTCGAAGGCGTCGCGGTGCAGGGCGGGGAGGTATCCGTCCTCGGGGCCGGCGATGTCGAACCCGACCACTCCGCGCCCTCGCCACGACACGGCGAGCTCGGCAAGCTCACGGACGCGCTCGGTGTGGCGCATGCCCGAGATCAGCTGGCCGACGCGGATGTCGCGACCCGCTGCCTCCGCGGCATCCTCACCCTCTTCGATCCCCTCCTGCACGGCGTCGACCACGTCGTCGAGCGACAGACCACCGGCGAGGTGCTGCTCGGGCGCCCAGCGCACCTCGCCGTAGATCACGCCGTCGGCGGCGAGGTCTTCGACGAACTCGCGGGCGACGCGCGTGAGGTTCTCGCGCGTCTGCATGACGCCGGTCGTGAGGTCGAAGGTCTTGAGGTACTCCACGAGCGACCCCGAGTCCCCCTTCTCGGCGAACCAGTCGGCGAGGTCTTCTCCGTCGTCGACGGGGAGATCGACCCCCGCCGCATCGGCGAGCTCGACGATGGTGTCGGGGCGTACCCCTCCATCGAGATGGTCGTGCAACGACACCTTGGGCAGGCCGCGGAGCGACATCCCCTCGAGGCGGGCGTCTCCGTGCTGATCGATCGACATGGCTTCCTCCTGTGCGCGGGTTCGGTCAGGCCGTGATGCGCTCACGGACCAGTGGCAGCACGTCGACCGCCGAGTCGGCGATCTCCCATGCTCCCGCGACGGCCTCGAGAGCGCGGCCGAACCGCTTCTCATCATCGGCCGACAGGGTGAACAGCGGTTGACCAACCGTCACCCGATCGCCGGGCTTGACGTGCAGGTCGATGCCCGCAGCGTGGATGACGGGGTCGATGGCTCGGGCGCGCCCGGCGCCCAGCCGCCAGGCGGCGACGCCGAACGGCAGTGCGTCGACGCGCTGCACGATTCCGGCGCGCTCGGCGGTGACGACGTGCGTCTCGCGGGGCGTCGGGAGCGCCGCATCCGGATCGCCGTCCTGAGCGATGATCATCGCGCGCCAGGCGTCCATCGCACGACCGTCGGACAGGGCCGCCTCGACGTCGGCATCGGGGTGCCCCGCGAGGGCCAGCATCTCGCGGGCGAGGGCGAGGGTGAGCTCGACGACGTCGGCCGGTCCGCCGCCGGCGAGCACCTCGACCGACTCGCGAACCTCGTTGGCGTTGCCGATCGCGAGGCCGAGGGGCGTGTTCATGTCTGTCAGGAGCGCCGTGGTCGACACGCCCGAGTCGGTGCCCAGCGCCACCATGGTGCGGGCCAGCTCGCGCGCGCGGTCGATGTCCTGCATGAAGGCGCCGGAGCCGAACTTCACGTCGAGCACGAGCGCATCGGTGCCCTCGGCGATCTTCTTCGACATGATGCTCGACGCGATCAGCGGGATCGCCTCGACCGTACCCGTGACGTCGCGCAGGGCGTAGAGCTTCTTGTCGGCCGGGGCGAGGCCCGAACCGGCCGCGCAGATGACGGCGCCGACGTCGCGCAGCTGCGCGAGCATCTCGTCGTTCGACAGGGCCGCGCGCCAGCCGGGGATCGACTCGAGCTTGTCGAGCGTGCCTCCGGTGTGTCCGAGGCCGCGACCCGACAGCTGCGGCACGGCGACGCCGAACGCGGCGACCAGCGGCGCCAGCGGAAGGGTGATCTTGTCGCCCACTCCCCCGGTCGAGTGCTTGTCGACGGTGCGCTTGCCCAGGGAGGAGAACTCCATGCGCTCGCCCGAGGCGATCATGGCGTCGGTCATGACCCGGATCTCGTCGCGCGACATGCCGTTGAGGAGCACGGCCATCGCGAACGCCGACATCTGCGCGTCGGAGACGTAGCCCTTCGTGTAATGCTCGATCATCCAGCGCAGCGCGGGCTCGGGCACGGCCTGGCCGTCGCGTTTGGCGCGGATGATGTCGACCGCGTCGTGGGGGTGCACCTCCGACTCCGCGCTCATCGGGCCGCCTCCTCGAGGTCGCGCGGTCCGAAGGCATCGGGCAGCACCTCGTCGATCGTGCGGATCCCCGACACGGTCTCGAGCAGCATCCCCGGGATGGCGTGCTCGAAGAGCAGCTGCCGGCACCGGCCGCACGGCATGAGCGTGCGCCCGTCGCCGTCGACGCACACGAAGGCGACCAGCTGGCCACCGCCGGAGCGGTGCAGCTCGCTCACGAGTCCGCACTCGGCGCAGAGGGTCACGCCGTAGGATGCGTTCTCGACGTTGCACCCCGACACGATGCGCCCGTCGCTGACGAGGGCCGCGGCCCCCACCTTGAAGCGGGAGTACGGCGCGTACGCGTGGTGCATGGCATCGGTGGCCACAGTGCGCAGCTCGTCCCAGTCGATGTCGGTCATCTGTCCTTCTTGTCGTGAGTCGGATGCTTCGGCACGCCGTTGATCGGATGCCGCGGCGAGGTCAGCCCTTGATGTACGGCTTACCGGCGGCGGCCGGACCCCGGACACGGCCCGCCAGGCCCACCACCGCGAAGATGGTCACCAGGTAGGGCAGCATCGCCAGGAAGTCGCCCGGGATGGGCGACCCGAGGTTGCCGAGCAGGGTCTGGAGGTTGGTCGCGAACCCGAACAGCAGCGCTGCGAGCGTCGCGCGCACCGGGTCCCACCCGCCGAAGATCACCGCGGCCAGGGCGATGAAGCCGAGACCGTTGGTCATCTCCTTGTCGAAGCTGCCGACGGCGCCGAGGGTGAAGTACGCACCGCCGATGCCCGCGATGCCTCCGGCCAGCAGCAGGTTCCAGAATCGGGTCGGGTTGACCTTGATACCGACGGTGTCGGCCGCCTGGGGGTGCTCGCCGACGGCGCGCAGGCGCAGACCCCAGCGCGTCTTGTAGAGCCCCCACGCCACGGCGGGGACCGCGATGTACATGAGGTAGACGATGAGCGTCTGGTTGAACAGCACAGGCCCGAGCACCGGGATCTCGCTGAGCCCGGGGATGGCCCAGCGCGGGAAGCGCGGCGGGCTGTTCAGGGTGGCGCCGTTGGGCACCATGATCGCGCCGTGGAGGAAGCTCGTGAGGCCCGTGATGAGCACGTTGAGCACGACTCCGACGATCACCTGGTCGACGAGATAGCGGATGGCGAACAGACCGAGGACGGCTCCGACGAGGGCACCGGCGAAAATGGCCGCGACAAGGCCGAGCACGTAGCTGCCGGTGATCGTGCCGACCAGCGCACTCGTGAAGGCCGCGAGGAGGAACTGGGCCTCGATCGCGACGTTGACCACGCCCACCCGCTCGCCGATGACGCCGCCGAGCGCTCCGAAGACAAGCGGTACCGAGAGCGAGATCGCGCCGAAGAGCAGACCGGTGACGGGCACGAGGCCGTCCGCCGCCGACCAGGTGAGGAATCCGAAGACGCCCACCAGCGCGACGAGGATCGCGAGCCACAGGCCCGGGCGTCGGTAGCGCAGCGTCGCCCAGACCGAGTACGCGGTGGCGAGGGCGAGAAGCATCGCGCACACCAGTACCGTCGGCCAGGTGGGGACGAGGATGTCGGGCGCGGTCCACGACGACGCGCGGTCGGCGAGGCGGTAGGTGCTGACACCGGTGCGTCCGGCGGGGAGCGCGAGCAGCAGGACGAGGATCGTCGCCACACCGAAGGTGATCGAACCCTTCCAGCTGCGCTGGCGCGACATCTCGAGCCCCGGGTCGACGGGGGCGTTGTCCGTGACCGTGGCGGCGCTCATGCCGACACCGCCTTCCGTGCGGCGCGGCGCGTTCGCCGGGTGGGCGTCGCGGGGTCTTTCGGGAGGAAGAAGATGGTGCGCACGAGCGGCGGAGCGGCGATGAACAGCACGATCAGCGCCTGCACGACGAGCACGATGTCGACCGGGATGTTCTCGGTGATCTGCATCGTGAAGCTTCCCGCCTTGAGGGCGCCGAACAGGATGCCCGCGGCGAAGACGCCCCACGCGCGGCTGCGGCCGAGCAACGCCACGGTGATGGCGTCGAAGCCGATGCCGGCGTCGATGCCGTTGCCGAAACCGCTTGTGATCGTGCCCGAGATCTGGTTGACGCCGGCGAGTCCGGCGAGAGCACCCGCGAGAGCCATCGCGTAGATGAGGATGCGGCCGACCTTCACGCCCGACGCGCGTGCCGCGTGCGGGTTCTCGCCGACGGCGCGCATGCGGAAACCGAGCGAGGATCGCTCGATGAGCCACCAGACGAAGACCGTGGCAAGGATCGCCACGAAGAAGCCCCAGTTCACCGTGAGCGGCGCCGGGAAGATCGCCGGGAACTGCGCCGTGACGGGGGTGGCCTGGGAGATCGGCTGCGATCCGCCCGGGCGCATCAGCAGTCCCGGCGTCGAGAGCAACCACGACACGAAGTAGAACGCGACGAAGTTGAGCATGATCGTGAGGATCACCTCGTGCGCACCGGTGCGGGCTTTGAGCACTCCGACGATGCCGCCCCAGACGGCCCCTCCCGCGAGGCCGGCGAGGATCGTCAGCGGCAGGTGGATCCACAGCGGAGCGTCCACCGAGAACGCAACGAACGCGGCCGTCGCGGCACCGATGAGCAGCTGACCGCGGCCACCGATGTTGAACAGACCGACGCGGAACGCGAGTCCGACGCCGAGGCCGGCGGCGATCAGCGGCGTCGCGAAGTTCAGCGTGTCGGTGAGCGGTTTGATGGCCCGGAGGAAGTCGGGTGCGTCGTAGTTGTAGATCGCGCCGCGGAAGAGCGCCGAGTACGTGCCCGCGAAGGCATCCCATACCGCGGCGAGCATGTCGCCGGGGCGGGCGAAGAAGTAGCCGGCGGTGCGGATCACGTTCTGATCGGTCAGGGCGACGAGCAGGCCGCCGATCAGCATCGACAGCACGATGGCCAGCACCGTGGTGACGACGTTGCCGCGCAGGAGGTCGGCCACGAAGGCGTTCTGCCGCGGCGCCGGGGGCGAGGACGGCGTCTGGCCCGCCAGCGGGCCGGTGGCCGCGGGAAGCTCGGAGGAGGTGTCGGTCATGCGTTGATCCCCTCGATCGATTCGCCCGCCATCATGAGTCCGAGGGTCTCCCGCGACGCGTCGCCGGGCACGATGCCGATGATGCGGCCGCGGTACATCACCGCGATCCGGTCGGCGAGCGCCGACACCTCGTCGAGCTCGGTGGAGACGACGATGACGGGTACCCCGGAGTCGCGGGTCTCGACGATGCGCTTGTGCACGAACTCGATCGACCCGACATCGATGCCGCGGGTGGGCTGGGAGGCGACGAACAGCTTGAGCGGACGGCTCAGCTCCCGCGCGAGGACGACCTTCTGCTGGTTGCCGCCCGACAGGCGCCCCACGGCGGTCTGGGGACTCTGGGTGCGGATGTCGAACTCGTCGATCTTCTCGCGGGCGAAATCGGCGAGAACCGACCGGCGCAGAGTGGCGGCCTGGAAGAACGGTGCCTCCCCCGACCTGTTCAGCACGAGGTTCTCGGCCACGCTGAACTCGCCCACCAGCCCCTCGACCTTGCGGTCCTCGGGGACGAAGCCGACACCGGCGTCGATGATCTGCTTGACGCTGCGACCGTTCAGTTTCTCGCCGTCGAGGAGGATCGACCCCGACACCTTGGCCTGCAAGCCGATGAGGGCCTCGGTGAGCTCGGTCTGACCGTTGCCCTGCACTCCCGCGATCGCCAGGACCTCGCCTGGCTGCACGGTGAAGCTGACGTCGTTGACGACCAGGTGGCCGGTCTCGTCGGTGACGCTGAGTCCCTCGACGACCAGCCCGCCGGGGCGCAGGTTCGGAGCTTCCCGGCTCACGGTGAGCTCGACGGCACGACCGACCATGAGCGAAGCGAGTTCGGCGTTCGTGGCCGTCGGCTCGGCCTCGGCGACGACCTTGCCGAGCCTGATGACCGTGATGGTGTCTGCGACCTCGCGCACCTCGCGGAGCTTGTGGGTGATGAAGACGATCGACGTGCCCTCGTCGCGGAGCTGGCGCATGATGCCCATCAGCTCGTCGGTCTCCTGCGGGGTGAGCACAGCGGTCGGCTCGTCGAAGACGAGCACCTTCGCTTCGCGCGAGAGCGCCTTGATGATCTCGACCCGCTGCTGGACGCCGACGGGAAGGTCGCCCACGATCGCGTCGGGGTCGATGGCGAAGCCGAACCGGGCCGCCACCTCCCGCACGTGTGCCCGCGCGGCGGGGAGATCGAGCGCACCGCCGAAGCGGGTCGACTCGTGCCCCAGCATGACGTTCTCGGCGACCGAGAACACGGGCACGAGCATGAAGTGCTGGTGCACCATGCCGATGCCGGCCTGCATGGCATCGCCCGGACCCCGGAACTGCTGGACGACTCCGTCGAGCAGGATCTCGCCCTCTTCGGCCGTGTACAGACCGTAGAGGACGTTCATCAGGGTGGACTTGCCGGCGCCGTTCTCGCCCAGGAGGGCGTGGATCTCTCCGGGACGGACGACGAGGTCGATGTGGTCGTTCGCGACAAGGTCGCCGAATCTTTTCGTGATCCCGCGCAGTTCGAGCGTCATGACGTCAATCTAATCGAGGCGGAAGTGGGCGGCACCGGGGAGAACACGACCACGGCCAGCCGGAGCACCGGCTGGCCGTGGTCGTCGCGTGATCAGCCCTGGGCGGGCGAAGACACCGATTCGGCGTCGATCGTGCCGTCGATGATGCTCTGACGGATCGTCTCCAGCTCGTCGGCGAGGCCGAGCGCGACCTCGTTCTCGAAGTCGTGGAAGCTCGAGATGCCCACGCCGTCGTTCTCCAGCACGCCGACGAACGGAGTGGTGTCGAACCCGCCGGCGGCGGCTTCCATCGCGGCTTCGTAGACCGCGACGTCCATGCCCTTGAGGATCGAGACGAGCAGCAGATCGGCGACCGTCGGGTCGGTCTCGTAGACGTCCGCGTCGACGCCGAGCAGCGCGATGTTGCCGCCCGAGTCACGGATGGCCTGCGCGGCCGACTGGTAGATCGGGCCGCCGACGGGCAGCAGCACGTCGACGTCCTGGTCGATGATGCCCTGCGCGAGCTGCTTGGCGACGTCGTTGGCAGCGAAGGCGTTGGTGAACTGGCCCTCCTGCGTGGCCGAGTCCCAGCCCACGACCTGAACGTCGGTGCCCTTCTCGGAGTTGTAGTACTCGACGCCGCTCTGGAAGCCGTCCATGAAGATCGTCACCGGCGGGATCTTCGCGCCGCCGAAGGTGCCGACCTTGCCGGTCTGCGTGTACGAGGCGGCGGTGTAGCCGCCGAGGAACGCAGCCTGAGCGGTGTCGAAGAGCAGCGGCTTGATGTTCGGCGCGTCGGTGGTGCCGTCGAAGTCATTGTCGGCTGCGTCGTCGATGATCGCGAACTCGATGTCGGGATTGGCCAGGGCCGCCTCCACCGTCGGAGCGCTCAGGTTGAAGCCGACCGAGACGATGAACGTGCAGTTGGCCGCGACGAGACCGTCGAGGTTCGAGGCGTAGTCCGAGGCCGAGGCGGACTCGGTCTTGGTGACCTCGACGCCCAGTTCGTTCGCGGCACGCTCCAGGCCCTCGAAGCCGAGCTGGTTGAACGACTTGTCGTCGAATCCGCCCTCGTCCGAGACCATGCAGGGCTTGAACCCGTCGACCACCGTCGCGGCGCTGCCGCTCTCGGCGGGTGCGGCGGCGTCCGGCGCGGATCCACAGGCGGTCAGCAGCGCGAGGGTACCGACCATCGCGAGACCGCTGAGAACGGCCTTCTTCGTCGTCTTCACAAAGTCCTCCAGAACGGGGGTATGACCTCCGGGTTCGGAGATCGATGCAGTCACATTACATATTGTGACGCCCCGCTCCACGGCCCGAACGAGCGCCGAGGGGCAATGGTTACAAAGACGCAACAGAGGGGACACGGATGCGGCGTCCGAGCCGCCGATCTCTCTGCATTCCGGAGCATCCGCCCGTCAGAGCACGTCGCTGCGACCGGTGAGTTTCAGGGCGTCGACGACACCCTTCACCCGCTGGGCGTTGTCGCTGGTGGTGACCAGCAGCGCGTCGGGGGTATCGACGACCACGATGTCGTGAACGCCGATGAGGCTGATCACGCGACTGGTCTGCGAGACGACGATGCCGCTGGAGGAGTCGGCGAGCACGCGCGCGTTCTTGCCGAGGATCGCGAGCTCCCCCTTGCCGCCGTGCGAGTTGAGCTTGGCGAGGCTCGCGAAGTCCCCGACGTCGTCCCAGTCGAAGTGTCCGGGGATCACCGCGAGACGCCCCTTGTCGGCGGCGGGCTCGGCCACGGCGTAGTCGATCGCGATCTTCTTGATCGTCGGCCACACCCGGTCGACGACCGGCCCTCGACGGTCGCGGTCGTCCCATGCCTCGGCGAGCTCCATGAGACCGGCGTGCAGTTCGGGCTCGTTGGCCTCGATCTCGGCGAGGAGCACATCGGCGCGCGTGATGAACATGCCCGCGTTCCAGAGGTAGGCGCGGTCGGCGAAGTAGGTCTGGGCGGTCGCAAGATCGGGCTTCTCGACGAAGCGCTCGACCAATGCGGCCTCGGGCGCACCCTCGACGTCGAGCTCGTCGGCCTTCTTGATGTAGCCGAATCCGATCGACGCCTCGCTGGGCTGGATGCCGATGGTGCAGATGTATCCCTCCCGGGCGACCGCCACGGCCTGCTGCACGGCGAAGGCGAAGGTGTTCGTCCCTCGGATGACGTGGTCGGCGGCGAAGGAGCCGATGACCACGTCGGGCTCGCGGCGAACGAGGATCGCCGCGGCGAGACCGATCGCGGCCGCGGAGTCGCGCGGCTCGGACTCGAGGATCACGTTCTTGTCGGCGACGCCCGGAAGCTCGCGCTCGACCGCGGCACGATGTGCGCGCCCGGTCACCACGGCGATGCGGTCGCGTCCCGTCAACGGCTCGAGGCGGTCCCAGGTGTCGCGGAGCAGCGTCTGACCCGACCCGGTCAGGTCGTGGAGGAACTTCGGCGCCTCGGCGCGGGAGAGGGGCCACAGCCTGCTGCCGATACCCCCGGCGGGGATCACGGCGTAGAAGTCGTCGAGGGGGTGAGATGCCATGCCGCCAGGGTAGTGGCGTCACGGGGTCGCGCCCGTCGCGGCCGGGTGACCAGCGTGTAAACGATTCTCTCGATATCGAGATAGTTAGGAGGGCCTTAGGGGCGGACCTATGAGGCGCCGAATAGAATTGCGAGGCGCTCGCGCGCCGTCCGGGGTGCCCCGTGCGGGGGCATCGAATGGCCCCGAAACCATGTTCGATCAGGGAGGACGACCGTGTCAGCACCTGCACGCGTCACACCGTCGATATCCGAGACCACCTCGAAAGTCCCTCGCGGCACCCTCTACCGGGGTAACGAGGGAATGTGGTCGTGGGTGCTGCATCGCATCACCGGCATCGCGATCTTCTTCTTCCTCTTGGTGCACATCCTCGACACCGCGCTGATCCGCGTGTCACCCGAGGCGTACGACGCCGTCATCGGCACCTACAAGAACCCGATCATGGGCCTGGGCGAGGTGGCCCTGGTCGGTGCGATCGCCTACCACGCCTACAACGGCCTGCGCATCATCCTCGTCGACTTCTGGGGATGGGCCACCCGCCACCAGCGTCAGCTGTGGTGGGGCGTGCTCGGCCTCTGGGTCGTGACGATGCTCGGCTTCACGCCGCGCCACCTCATCAACGTCTTCTCGAGCATGGGAGTCGGACACTGATGACCACCGCAGACCTCGCGGCACCGCGCACCCCGTACGTCCGCAAGAAGGGCGTCAACCTCGAGAAGTGGGGCTGGCTCTACATGCGCGCCTCCGGCGTGCTGCTGATCATCCTGATCTTCGGCCACCTGTTCTCGAACCTCCTGACCAACGACGGCATCCACCAGATCGACTTCGCCTTCGTCGCGGGCAAGTTGGCCTCGCCGTTCTGGCAGTGGTGGGACGTCGCGATGCTCTGGCTCGCCCTCATCCACGGCGCCAACGGCATGCGCACGATCGTGAACGACTACGTCGCGACGCCGCTCATCCGCCGCATCCTGGTGGTGTCGCTGTGGACCTCGGCGGCGTTCCTCATCCTCCTCGGCACGCTCGTCGTCTTCACGTTCGACCCGTGCATCGGGGTCGACGAGGCCAGCGTCCTCTGGGAAACCTGCACCGGCGCCTGACCCGTATCTCCCCTCCCCCGCACGTCACCGACAGCAGAGGCATCTCCCCGTGAGCACCCAGACCAGCTCGGACTCCGTCGTCAAAGACGGAGTGCACTACCACCAGTTCGACATCGTCATCGTCGGCGCCGGCGGCGCCGGCATGCGCGCGGCGATCGAGGCCGGCCCCGGTGCCAAGACCGCGGTGATCTCGAAGCTCTACCCCACCCGCTCGCACACCGGTGCGGCGCAGGGCGGCATGGCCGCGGCGCTCGCCAACGTCGAAGAGGACTCGTGGGAGTGGCACACGTTCGACACCGTCAAGGGCGGCGACTACCTCGTCGACCAGGACGCCGCCGAGATCCTCGCGAAAGAGGCGATCGACGCGGTCATCGACCTCGAGAACATGGGCCTGCCGTTCAACCGCACGCCCGAGGGCAAGATCGACCAGCGACGCTTCGGCGGCCACACCGCCGACCACGGCAAGACCCCCGTGCGCCGTGCCTGTTACGCCGCCGACCGCACCGGCCACATGATCCTCCAGACGCTGTTCCAGAACTGCGTGCGCCTGGGCATCAACTTCTTCAACGAGTTCTACGTGCTCGATCTCGTGACCGTCGTCGACGATGCGGGCGCGACCCAGATCGCCGGTGTCGTCGCGTACGAGCTGTCGACCGGCGAGCTGCACGTGTTCCAGTCGAAGGCCGTCATCTTCGCCACCGGCGGCTTCGGCAAGATCTACAAGACGACCTCCAACGCTCACACCCTCACCGGCGACGGCGTCGGCATCGTCTGGCGCAAGGGCCTGCCGCTGGAGGACATGGAGTTCTTCCAGTTCCACCCGACCGGCCTCGCGGGCCTCGGCATCCTCCTCACCGAGGGCGCGCGCGGCGAAGGCGCGATTCTCCGCAACGCCTCCGGCGAGCGGTTCATGGAGCGCTACGCCCCCACGATCAAAGACCTCGCGCCGCGCGACATCGTCGCGCGCTGCATGGTGCAGGAGGTCGCGGAGGGCCGCGGCGCGGGCCCCCACCGCGACTACGTGCTGCTGGACTGCACCCACCTCGGCGCGGAGGTGCTCGAGACGAAGCTCCCCGACATCACCGAGTTCGCCCGCACCTACCTGGGTGTCGACCCCGTCGTCGAGCCGGTGCCCGTCATGCCGACCGCGCACTACGCGATGGGCGGCATCCCCACGAACATCAACGCCGAGGTGCTGAGCAACAACACCACCGTCGTCCCCGGCCTCTACGCCGCCGGCGAGTGCGCCTGCGTGTCGGTGCACGGCTCGAACCGCCTCGGCACCAACTCGCTGCTCGACATCAACGTCTTCGGCAAGCGCGCCGGCCGCAACGCGGTCGAGTACGTCAAGACGGCCGAGTTCGTGCCCCTTCCCGAGGACCCGGCCAAGGAGGTGCGCGAGCTCATGGAGGGTCTGCGCGCGAACCCCGGCACCGAGCGCATCGCCGTCCTCCGCAAGACCCTGCAGGACGAGATGGACAAGGGCGCACAGGTGTTCCGCACCGAGGAGTCCCTCACCCGGATGCTGACGACGATCGAGGATCTGCGCACCCGCTTCAACAACATCCACGTCGACGACAAGGGCAAGCGCTTCAACACCGACCTGCTCGAGGCCGTCGAGCTCGGTTTCCTGCTCGACCTCGCCGAGGTCGTGGTGTACTCCGCACTCAACCGCAAGGAGAGCCGCGGCGGCCACATGCGCGACGACTACCCGACGCGCGACGACGAGAACTACATGAAGCACACCATGGCCTACCTGACGGGCGACCCCCACTCGTCGTTCGCCTCCGACCACATCGAGCTCGACTGGAAGCCGGTGGTCTTCACGAAGAACGAGGCAGGCGAGTTGCGTTACCCGCCCCTGGAGAGGAAGTACTGACCATGGCATCGACAGTCATCGACACGACGGACGCCACGGCGGAGGCCTCGGAGACCACGGCCGACACCGGCATCCAGTCGTTCATCGTCACCTTCAACGTGCGTCGCTTCGACCCGGAGTCCGACACCGAACCGCGCTGGGTCGACTACGACGTGGAGCTCTACCCCACCGACCGCGTTCTCGACGCACTGCACAAGATCAAGTGGGAGGTCGACGGCTCGCTCGCCTTCCGCCGCTCGTGCGCCCACGGCATCTGCGGCTCCGATGCGATGCGCATCAACGGCCGCAACCGCCTGGCCTGCAAGACGCTGATCAAGGATCTCGACATCTCGCAGCCGATCTACGTCGAGGCGATCAAGGGTCTTCCCCTCGAGAAGGACCTCATCGTCGACATGGAGCCGTTCTTCGCCTCCTACCGCGACGTGCAGCCGTTCCTGATCTCCAAGACCAAGGCCGAGCCTGGCAAGGAGCGCGTGCAGTCCATCGTCGACCGCGAGGTCTTCGACGACACCACCAAGTGCATCCTCTGCGCCGCCTGCACCTCGTCGTGCCCGGTCTTCTGGACCGACGGCCAGTACTTCGGCCCCGCCGCGATCGTCAACGCGCACCGCTTCATCTTCGACTCGCGCGACGACGCGGCCGACGTGCGTCTCGACATCCTCAACGACAAGGAAGGCGTCTGGCGTTGCCGCACGACCTTCAACTGCTCCGAGGCCTGCCCCCGCGGCATCGAGGTCACGAAGGCCATCGCCGAGGTCAAGCAGGCGGTTCTGCGCGGCGGTCGCTGACACTCGCTCCCTGAGGGATCGTCCGCGCGCTAGCCTGTGCGCGTGGACGGGCGGATGCGGCGACCGGCGGGTGCCGCGATCGGCGCGGCGTATGCGGCGCAGGGCCTCGGCTATGCGGCCGTCGTCACATCTCTTCCTTCGCTGAAGGATCAGGTGCGCATCGACGACGCCGCCGTCGCGGTGATCGTGCTCGGCGTCAGCGTGGCCGCCGCTGCCGGATCGGTGCTCGCCGACCTCATCGCCGTTCGCGCCGGTAGCCGCGCGGCGCTCGTGACGGGCCTCCTCCTGCAGGCCGCGGCTCTGCCGCTGATCGCCCTCCTGACCCCTCTTCCCCCGTTCCTCGCGGCCTTCGCCGTCTACGGCCTCGGGCTCGGGTGCGTCGACGCGGCATCGGCGATGCAGGGCGTCGCGCTTCAGCGCTCGCGCGGGCGCCCCGTGCTCGGACGACTCTTCGCCGTCTACACCGCCGCGGCGATCGTCGGGGCGGTGCTCGTCGCCGGTGCGGCAGCGTCCTCGGCGTCGGCGATGCCGCTCCTGGTCGCCTGCGCGGTCGCGGCCGGCGCAGCGGTGGCGGGAACCCGCTGGTTCTCGACGGAGCGACCGACCGCCGCAGCATCCGGCTCGTCACGGCTTCCGCGGCGGGGCATCTGGGTGTTCGGCTCGGTCATCCTCGCGGCCTTCGCCCTCGACGCGGCCGTCAGCACGTGGAGCACGGTCTACCTCGCCGACACCCTCACCACCGCCGGCGTGATCGCTCCTCTCGGCTATGCCGCGTACCAGGGCGCCGTTCTCGTGACGCGGTTGGCGACCGATGCCCTCGTCACGAGGCTGGGCCGGAGGGCGCTGGCAGCACTGTCGGCGGTGGTTGCGATCGTCGGATGCGTCGTGATCGCCGCGATCCCCTTGCCGGCCGCGGCGGTCGTCGGGTTCGCGCTCGCGGGTGTGGCGACGGGCGTGCTCGTGCCCGTCGCCTTCGCCGCCGCCGGCGACCTCGACCCCGCACGCGCCGACGAGGTCATCGCCCGGGTGAATCTCTTCACCTACGCCGGCGCTGTGCTGGGGGCCGTGGGCGTCGGCCTCATCGGCGACGCGACCGGGCTCGGGGTCGCGTTCCTGCTTCCCGGCCTCGCGCTCGTCACCGTCCTCGTCGTCCGACGGCGCTTCGCCTCGCGCGCTCGGTAGTCTGATCCGGTGGCAGACTCCAACGCGTCCGGGGAGCGCCTGCAGGCGCTGCGCGAGCGACTGGACGAGCCGATCGAGAAAGCGACCGAACTGACGAGGAAGACCCTCGCCTGGTTTCCGATCCGCGTCTGGCGCCACTTCCTGCAGCACAACGGGTTCCTGCTCGCGGCGGGGATCAGCTATCAGTCGCTCTTCGCGATCTTCGGCGTCATCTATCTCTCCTTCGCCCTCGCCGGCCTGTGGCTCGGCGGCAGCAAGGAGTCGGTGCAGGCGCTCATCGACCTGATCAACCGCTACATCCCGCAGATCATCAGCGAGAACGGGCTCGTGAAGCCCGAGCAGGTCGAAGCGGTCGCGGCCGGCAGTACCGGCCTTCTCACCGTCACCGGTATCGTCGCGGCGGTCGTGGTCATCTGGACCGCCATCGGATTCATCACCTACGCGCGCCGCGCCGTGCGCGACACCTTCGGCCTCCCGTTCGACCGGCGCAGTTACGTACTGCTGAAAGCCCGCGACTTCCTCGCCGCCGCGCTGTTCGGGGTGGCGCTCATCGTCGGCGCCGGACTCGGACTCATCGCCACCGGCGCGATCGAGCTGATCTTCCTGCTGCTCGGCTGGGACAGCCAATCGATCTGGGTACGGGTCCTCAGTCGCGTCCTGGCGTTCGTGGTGGCGTTCTGGGTCAACACCCTCGCCCTGGCGGCCATGTTCCGGTTCCTCACCGGCGCCTCGCTCTCGTGGCGGCGCATCTGGTCGGGCTCGCTCCTGGGCGGCGGCGCGATGGTCGCTCTGCAGATCGCCGCGGGCTTCCTCTTCGTCTACTCCCCCACCAACCCCCTTCTGGCGACGTTCGCGATCTTCATCGGGTTCCTCCTCTGGTTCCGCCTGAACGGGATCGTGATCCTCGTCGCCGCCGCGTGGATCGCCGTGGGCGCCGAGGACCGCGGCATGTCGCTGTTGTCGGAGGACGAGCGGGTGGCCGCCGAGCACGCCGCGCTCGTCACCGCCGCGCAGGTGCGCCTGCGTGACGCCGAGCAGGAGCTCGGCGACGCGCCCTGGTACGCCCGGTGGTGGGCCACGCGCGAGGTGAACCGACTCCGCGACGAGCTCGCCGAGGCCGAAGCATCCGCCCCTCCTCGAGCCTCGAGCACCTTCCTCGACTGAGCCCGCTCGCCCGTCTCTCGTTCCTGTGCAGGAATGTGGCGCCTTCCTGCGAATGACGGCATCGATTCGTACCGTCGTGAGCAGCACGGTGTGGCAGTCGCCCCGGCCGTGTCGGGGGCCGCGGTTAGGCTTGCGGTCGTGTCTCGCAGCGTTCGTATCGTCTCCATCAATGTCAACGGCATCCGTGCCGCCGTCCGCAACGGAATGAACGATTGGCTCGCCGAAGCCGATGCCGACATCCTCGCGATCCAAGAGGTGCGCGCCACCGCCGACGACCTGCGCACCGCACTCCCCGGGTGGGAGATCGTCAACGACGAGGCCCTCGCGAAGGGCCGCGCCGGCGTCGCGATCGCGAGCCGGGTGGCTCCCGTCGAGGTGCGCACATCGCTCAGCTCCGATCCGGTCGATTCCGCCGGCCGCTGGATCGAGGGAGACTTCGACATCGACGGCGAGCCCGTGACGGTCGTGAGCGCCTACGTGCACAGCGGCGAGGTCGGCACCCCCAAGCAGGAGGCGAAGTGGGGCTTCCTCGATGCCATGGAGAAGCGGATGCCGCAGCTCGCCGCTGAGCATCCGCTGGCGCTGATCATGGGCGACCTCAACGTCGGTCACCGCGAGCTCGACATCCGCAACTGGAAGGGCAACGTCAAGAAGGCCGGTTTCCTCCCGCGTGAGCGCGGCTACTTCGACCGCTTCCTCGGCGAGGCCGGAGCGACCGTGACGGGCGTCGACGGCAGCGTCGGCACCGGACTCGGCTGGATCGACATCGGCCGCCGCCACGCCGGAGAGGTCGACGGCCCGTACACGTGGTGGTCGAGCCGCGGCAAGGCCTTCGACACCGACACCGGCTGGCGCATCGACTACCACCTCGCCACCCCCGCCCTCGCCGAGCGCGTCACCGACTACCGCATCGGCCGGGCCCCCTCGTGGGACACGCGCTGGAGCGACCACGCTCCCGTGGTGGCCGACTACACCCTCGGCCTCTGACGCTCCCCGCGCCCGCGTCGCACGGCGGCTGACGCCGCATCCGATCACCCGCCCTAGGATTGGGCGGTGATCAAACCGCGTTTGTACTCCGGCATGCAGCCCTCGGCCGATTCGCTTCAGATCGGCAACTACATCGGGGCGCTCATGCAGTGGCGGGAACTGCAGGACTCGTACGACGCGTATTTCTCCGTCGTCGACCTGCACGCGCTCACCCAGCCGAACGACCCGGCCGAGCTGCGGGCGAAGACCCGCCGCACCGCCGCCCAGTACATCGCGGCGGGCATCGAGCCGTCGCGATCGACCCTGTACGTGCAGTCGCACGTCTCGGCGCACTCCGAGCTCGCCTGGGCACTGTCGACGATCACCGGATTCGGTGAAGCCGGTCGCATGACGCAGTTCAAGGACAAGTCGGCTCGCTACGGCGCAGACGCCACCAACGTCGGCCTCTTCACCTACCCCGTGCTGATGGCCGCCGACATTCTGCTCTACCAGACCGACGTCGTGCCCGTCGGCGACGATCAGAAACAGCACATCGAGCTCACGCGCGACCTGGCCGAGCGTTTCAACTCCCGCTACGGGCAGACCTTCACCGTTCCGACGCCGGTGATCCAGCGCGACACGGCCCGCATCTACGACCTGCAGAACCCCACGGCGAAGATGTCGAAGTCGGCGGAATCCGACGCCGGTGTGCTGTGGCTTCTCGACGAGCCGTCCAAGAGCGCGAAGAAGATCATGCGCGCCGTCACCGACAGCGAGGGCGTCGTGCGGTTCGACCGCGAGGCGAAGCCCGGGGTGTCGAATCTGCTCGTGATCTACGCGGCCCTCAGCGGACGACAGATCGCCGCGATCGAAGACGAGTACGCCGGCCGCGGCTACGGCGACTTCAAGAAGGGCCTCGCCGAGGTCGTCGTCTCGGAGTTCGAGCCGGTGCGCGAGCGCGCTCTCGCGCTGCTCGACGACACGGCCGAGCTCGACCGGGTGCTCGCAGAGAACGCCGGGCGCGCAGCATCCGTCGCCAACCGCACCCTCAGCGACGTCTACGACCGGATGGGCCTGCTGCGCCGCGTGTGACCCCCGGGTGGCACCTCGTGGGGCCGGCCTCACTGCCACAACTCAGGATGATTCTCACCAACACTTGATCGAGCCCTGATTCGTCGCGGTGCGCGCGCCGCTCGGGCGTAACGCGCCTGAGTTACGGTCGCGCGGTCGACGACCATCGAGCGGACGCCGTCATCGAGCGGACGCCGTCATCGAGCGGACGCCGTCATCGAGCGGACGCCGTCATCGAGCGCGGCTCCCGCGCGCGGTCACCGAGGACCGCTCGCGAGCATGCGCTTGACCGCAGCCAGGACGAGTTCGGGTTCGTCCATGATCATCTTCGCGGTCGGTCTCAGCGTCGTGTATCCGCGAGCCGCGAGCAGGATGTCACGGCGACGGTCTCGCTCCTGGCTCTCCCAGCCGGAGTGGAACTCCTGGCTGTCGCACTCGATGACGAGCCAGCCGTCGACCACCAGATCGACACGTCCGATGCCATCGAACGCCACCTGGACCCTCACCTCGCAGCCGAGGGCCCGCAGCATCAGCCGCATGATCGTCTCCGGCCCCGACTCGGAACGCGGATCGAGCAGCGGGAGAATCACGCGGTACTTGGCAGGGAGAGCGTGGAACATGTCGGCGACCTCGTCCATGCGCACCAAACCCTGGTGCAGAGCGCTGTCGAGCGTGGCGACGGCAGCACGCGGCGCCTGGCAGAGCACGGAGTGAGCCAGCGCGTCGAGGATCGATACGCACGCCGACTGCCCGGGCGGGATCATCAGGGGAAGCCAGTGCAGTCGAACGCCCCGCCTCGTCCGCGACGACAGCGCGCGCCGTCGATCATGCGGGGATCGCAGGCGCGAGGCGTTGCGCGGAAGGTGGACGTGCAATGAGCCGTGGCGCAAGACGAAGACCGACAGCATCGACAAGAGCGACAGGCACGTGAGGCGCCCGCCCACACGCACGGCGCGGATGATCGACTCGGCCGTGTCGCCGGGAAGGTAGTGATCACGGCGCGCCCGGACCAGGTACCCGAGAGCGAGGGCGGCGTCGATGTCGGCGCGACGGAATCCGTCACGGACGAGGTCGGAGCGGTGGAGGAAGTCGATGTTCATCACGCGACGATCGCCCGCAGGAGCAAGCCCGTGGACGCGCGGTGCACATCCGTGGATGACAGGGGGCTCGACGGATGCTGTGGAGGAACGCTTCTCGCACGAATTCAGGCTGAATCCGGGCGCCCACCACCGCGTCCGCGAAACCGCGGGGCTCGATCGAACCCCGCGGTTTCCCATCCTGAGTTCGGGCAGAAGCCGGGAGCGCGAAGAGGGTGCGCGCACGGCCGGGGGTCGGCGGTGCGTGGGAGGATGGGCGCATGCCGGAGATGCCGGAAGTGCAGGGCCTCGTCGATTTCCTCCGCGGACGCGTGGTCGGGGTGGAAGTGGCGCGGGCGAGCGTCAGCGCGATCTCGGCGCTGAAGACCTACGATCCGCCCATCACGGCGCTGGTCGGTGCCCGGGTGACCGGGGTCGAGCGGCGCGGCAAGTTCGTCGACATCGCCACCGACGCCGGTGCTCACCTCATCTTCCACCTCGCGCAGGCCGGCTGGCTGCGGTGGTACGAAACGCTCCCGTCGACCGTGATCCGCCCCGGCAAGACGCAGATCGCGCTGCGCGTCGGTCTTGCCGACGGGTCGGGCTTCGACCTGACCGAGGCGGGCACGAAGAAGTCGCTCGCGGTGTATGTCGTGGGCGAACCCGCCGATGTGCCGGGCATCGCCCGACTCGGACCCGATCCGCTCGATCCGGGCTTCGATCGAGACACGTTCGCCGGGCTGCTGGCCGATCGGCGAACGCAGATCAAGGGCGTGCTGCGCGACCAGTCGATCATCGCCGGGGTCGGCAACGCCTACTCCGACGAGATCCTGCACGCCGCCAGGATGTCGCCGTACGCTCTCGCCGCGGGCCTGAGCGCCGAGGAGGTCGACCGCCTCTACGGCGCGCTGCGCGACACGCTGGCCGAGGCCGTCACCACCGCGAGCGGCAAGCCCCCGGCCGAACTGAAAGACGCGAAACGACGCGGGATGCGGGTGCACGGCCGCCGCGGCGAGACCTGCCCGGTCTGCGGCGGCGAGGTCAAGAGCGTGTTCTTCGCCGATAACTCGCTGGAGTACTGCCCGGTCTGCCAGACCGGAGGGAAGATCCTCGCCGATCGCCGGTTGTCGCGCCTGCTGAAATGACCGCGCACGACGGGGGAATGAAACGTCGAGACGGGCGTTGACTAGAATCGCACCCAACACACACGTGCTCCGGGGTCGGTGAGAATCCGAACCGGCGGTGACAGTCCGCGAACTCGCGGTATCCGACAGGATGCTGCGGGTTGATCCGGTGGAATTCCGGAACCGACGGTGATGCGACGAGCGATCGTCGTCAGTCCGGATGGGAGGAGGCACGCACGGTACGCCGTGCCGTTGCGTCTTGACCCCCGGGGATTCACCGGAAGGAACAGGACCGATGGCCACCACCGCCGAGCTCGAGGCCATGCGGCATGCGCTGCGTCTCGCCCGGCGCGGTCCGCGGGGCGTGAACCCCCAGGTGGGATCGGTGATCCTCTCCCCCGCCGGCGACGTCATCGCCGAAGGCTGGCACCGCGGAGCGGGAACTGCCCACGCCGAGGTCGACGCGCTCTCGAAGCTCGACCCGGGAGCCGCCCGCGGCGCGACCGCCGTGGTGACCCTCGAGCCCTGCAACCACACCGGGCGCACCGGGCCCTGCGCCGTCGCGCTCATCGAGGCCGGCGTCGAACGTGTCGTCTACGCGATCGCCGACCCCAACGCCGCCGCCGCCGGTGGCGCCGAGCGTCTGCGTGCCGCCGGCGTCGAGGTCGAAGGCGGAGTCCTCGTCGACGAGGCGATGGACCTCCTGCGAGGCTGGCTCGACGTGCAGCGCCTGCGCCGACCACGTGTGACCGTCAAGTGGGCGCAGAGCCTCGACGGCCGTGCGGCGGCCGCCGACGGCACGAGCCAGTGGATCACCGGGCCGGAGGCACGGGCCGACGTGCACCGGCGTCGCGCCGAGGCCGACGCGATCGTCGTCGGCACCGGCACGCTCCTCGCCGACGACCCGGCGTTGACGGCGCGCAGATCCGACGGCTCGTTATACGACGCGCAGCCGCGGCCCGTGGTCATCGGCTCGGCCGAGGTGCCGACGGATGCTGCGGTGCGCCGTCATCCGATCGATCCCCTGTTCTTCGCCACGCGCGACCTCGACACCGTGCTCGCCGACCTGCGCGAGCGCGGGGTGCAGCGCGTGTTCGTCGAGGGCGGCCCGACTCTCGCCAGCGCGTTCGTCCGCGCCGGTCTCGCCGACGAGATGCTCGTGTACGTCGCCCCCGTCCTGCTCGGCGGCGACCGGCTCGCCGTGGGAGACATCGGTGTCTCCACCATCGCCGAAGCGCACCGGCTGCGCGCGGCATCCGTCACCGCTCTCGGCGACGACCTCCTGGTCGTCGCGCACCCCGCCGTCGAAGGAGACCTCTGATGTTCACCGGAATCGTCGAAGAGATCGGCACGGTCACCTCCGTCGAACCCTCGGGCGACGGCGTGCGGCTCACGGTGCACGCGCCCGTGGCGGTCTCCGACGCCACCCACGGCGACTCGATCGCCGTGAGCGGCGTATGCCTCACGGTCGTCGAGCAGGGGGCCGACTGGTTCACCGCCGACGTCATGAAGCAGACGCTCGACATGTCGACCCTCGCCGGTGTCGCTCCCGGCCGGCCCGTCAACCTCGAGCGGGCCACCGCCGCGCACGGCCGCCTCGGCGGCCACATCGTGCAGGGCCACATCGACGGCACCGGCGAGGTGCGCGAGGTGCGACCGGGCGAGCAGTGGCGCGTGGTGCGGGTCGGCATCCCGGCGGCCCTCGCACCGCTCGTCGTCGACAAGGGCTCCATCGCCATCGACGGCATCTCGCTGACGGTGAGCGCCGTCAGCGCCCCCGAAGAATCGGCCCCGTGGCTCGAGGTCTCCCTCATCCCCGAGACCCTCGAGGCGACGACGCTCGGGTCGGCCGACGTCGGTGACCCCGTCAACCTCGAGACCGACATCCTCGCGCGCCACGTGCAGCGCCTGTTCAGCTTCTCTTCCGCAGCGAGCGGGGCCGGTTCCTCGCCCGCCGCCGACGGGGCGCTTTCCGCATCCACGACCGAAGGAGGCTCGCGATGAGCCTTGCCAGCATCCCCGAGGCTCTCGACGCGCTCCGCGCCGGCCGCCCCATCATCGTCTCGGACGACGAGAACCGCGAGAACGAGGGCGACGTCGTCCTCTCCGCCGAACGGGCGACCGCCGAATGGATCGCCTGGACCGTGCGCTGGTCGAGCGGCTTCATCTGCGCGCCGATGCCCGCCGAATGGGCCGACCGCCTCGACCTCCCCCCGATGGTGGAAGTCAACCAGGACGCCCGGGGCACCGCCTACACGGTGAGCGTCGACGCCGCCACGAACGTCACCACCGGCATCAGTGCGGCCGACCGCGCCCACACGCTCAACGTGCTGGCCGACCCCGAGTCCGTTCCGACGAGCGTGCACCGCCCGGGCCACATCCTGCCGCTGCGCGCGGTCGACGGTGGCGTGCGCGAGCGCAGCGGACACACCGAGGCCGCCGTGGAGCTCATGCAGCTCGCCGGCCTCTCGCCCGTCGGCGCCATCGCCGAGATCGTCGCCGAGGACGGCAGCATGATGCGCCTCCCCGGCCTTCTGGAACTCGGCGAGCGCGACGGCATCCCCGTCATCACGATCGAGCAGCTCATCGCGCACCTCGACCAGATCGCGCCCGCTCCGGCAGCATCCGCCGACCGCCACAAGCGTCGGGTGAGCCTGCGCGCCGAGGCCCAGGTTCCCACCTCTCACGGCGAGTTCCGCTTCCTCGCGTACAAGGACCGCGTCACCGGCACCGACCACATCGCGGTCGTCTCCGGCGACCTCTCCAGCGAGGCGCCGCTGGTGCGCGTGCACTCGGAGTGCCTCACGGGCGAGGCCTTCGGGTCGCTCAAGTGCGAGTGCGGCCCGCAGCTCGATGCCGCGCTCGACGCGATCGACAAGGAGGGCGGCGTCGTCGTCTACATGCGGGGGCACGAGGGCCGCGGCATCGGTCTCATCAACAAGCTTCGGGCGTACAGCCTCCAAGAGCGCGGACTCGATACCGTCGATGCGAACCTGGCGCTCGGACTCCCCGCCGACGCTCGCGACTACGCGGCGGCCGCCGGCATCCTGGCAGACCTGGGCGTCGAGCGCGTGCGCCTGCTGACCAACAACACCGACAAGGTCTCGCAGCTGCGTCACCTCGGGCTCGAGATCGTCGAGCAGGTGCCGCTCCTCGTGGGCGTCGGACCCAACAACCACCAGTACCTGTCGACCAAGCGCGACCGGATGGGACACATCATCGCCGAGCAAGACCTCAGCGATGCCCTCGAGCAGATGAAGGAAGGGGCCGGTTCATGAGCGGCAAGGGAGCACCGATCACGGGAGACCTGCGTGGAGAGGGGCTGTCGATCGTCGTGGTCGCCGGCACCTGGCACGACGCGATCACCGATGGACTGATCGCGGGGGCCGAGCGCACGCTCGACGCGGCGGGAGCAGACTGGCGCCTCGTGCGGGTCCCCGGCTCGTTCGAGCTGCCCGTCGCGGCGAAGGCGGCCTTCGAAGCCGGCGCCGACGCGGTGGTGGCCCTCGGCGTGATCATCCGCGGCGGCACCCCCCACTTCGAGTACGTGTCGTCGGCGGCGACCGACGGGCTCACCCGGGTGGCGATCGACGCCGGGCGCCCGGTCGGCTTCGGCGTGCTGACCCTCGACGACGAGCAGCAGGGCATCGATCGGGCGGGACTGCCGGGCTCGAAAGAAGACAAGGGAGCCGAAGCGGCGGATGCTGCGGTGCGCACCGCGCTCGTCCTGCGCCAGCTGCGCGCGGGCTGACGGCGCCGAGGGGTCTGCGAGCGGCATAGGATCGTTCACCGTGTGTCGGCGACCAGGCCGCCGCACTCGGTGACCCGGCGTCGAGCCCCGGCGCAGACCCCGCGCCCACGGCCGCCCACCGCGACGCATCGCAGAACGTGCGTCTCCCCGCGCTGATCGACAGGCCCTCTCTTGACCTCCCCCGCATCCTCCCCCTCCTCCACCCGCGCGGCCGCCAAGCCCGCGAACCCGCGCTCGCGCGTCATCACCGCGAGCCTCGTCGGCACGACGATCGAGTTCTACGACTTCTACGTCTACGCGACGGCCGCCGTACTCGTCTTCCCGATCCTCTTCTTCCCCACGGGCAACGACACCACGGCTCTGCTGCTGTCGTTCAGCGTGTTCGGCGCCGCGATGATCGCGCGGCCGATCGGCGCCATCGTCTTCGGGCACTTCGGCGATCGGTTCGGCCGCAAGGCGACCCTCGTCGCGTCGCTGCTGACGATGGGCGTCGCGACGTTCCTCATCGGGTGCCTTCCGACGCACAACGAGATCGGGCCGTGGGCGGCCTTCCTGCTGCTGGTCATGCGCCTCGCCCAGGGCTTCGCGCTCGGCGGTGAGTGGTCGGGCGCGGCGCTCGTCGCCACCGAGAACGCCCCCAAGGGCAAGCGCGCCTGGTACGGCACGTTCCCCCAGCTCGGTGCGCCGATCGGCTTCATCATCGCGAACACCGTGTTCCTGCTGATCAACTTCGCTCTCCCCCACCCGGGTGGCGCCGGCCAGCGCTCAGCCGACTTCCTCGCCTGGGGCTGGCGCGTACCGTTCCTCTTCTCCGCCGTGATGGTGATCATCGGTCTGTGGGTGCGCCTCAAGCTCGTCGAGTCGGAGTCGTTCACGAAGGCCGAGCAGAAGGGCACGATCCGCAAGTTCCCGCTCGCGGTCGTCGTGCGCCACCACTGGAAGGCGCTCATCCTCGGCACGTTCATCATGCTGGCGACCTATGTGCTCTTCTACCTGATGACCAACTTCACGCTGTCGTACGGCACGAAGGCGGCGAGCCTCGAGACGGCGGCCGCCGCCGCGCAGACCGCGGCCGCGAACGGGGGTGCGCCCTACGACGCCACGGCGTTCGCCGCGCAGTTCTACCCCGGCCTGGGCTTCGGCTACACCGACTTCGTGATCGTGCAGATCATCGGCGTGGTCTTCTTCGGCATCTTCACGCTGCTCTCCGGCCCGATCGCCGATTCCATCGGGCGCCGACGGCTGCTGCTATGGGTCACGGGCGCGATCATCGCCTTCGGCTTGACGTTCTCGATCTTCCTGCTGCCGCAGGCCGACCCGAAGTTCACCGGCGCACTCACGCAGGCGTTCCTCGTTCTCGGGTTCATGCTCATGGGCGCGACGTTCGGTCCGATGGGCGCGCTCCTGCCCGAACTCTTCCCGACCAACGTGCGGTACTCGGGGTCGGCGATCTCGTACAACGTGTCGTCGATCCTCGGAGCGGCGCTCGCGCCGATCGTCGCGCTGTGGCTCTGGCAGCTGGGCGACGGCAACCCGTGGCTCGTCGGCGTCTACCTCTCCGCGATGGGCGTGCTGACCTTCATCGCCCTGCTGCTGTCGAAGGAGACGAAAGACATCGACTACGACGAGAACCTCGGGCTCGGCGCCACCGGCTCGCTGTAGAAGCACCACGGAAGGCGGATGCTGCGCGGGCGCCTCGCCCCGCAGCATCCGCCTTCTGCGTGCCTCGGCATGCGACGTCGGCGCGGGGACCCCGAGACGAAGTACGGTCGAAGGGATACACCCGACGACGATCGAACGAGGTACCGGCATGTCCACCCCCGTACGCGCACGCCGCGGCCGCCGCTCCCCCGACGACGGCCCCCGCGCGAGCTTCCGCCAGCTGCTGCCGTTCCTCTTCGAGCACAAGAGGGTGCTGGTGATCGTCGCGATTCTGAGCGTCATCGGCGCGGGCACGACCCTCGCCCAGCCGCTGCTCGTGGGCCAGGTCATCGAGCTCGTGCAGAACGGCGAGACGCTGGGTGCGCTGGTGTGGGCGATCGTCGCGCTCGTGGTCGTGTCGTCGATCATCTCCGGCTACCAGCACTACCTGCTGCAGCGCACCGGCACCGCCGTGGTCTACTCCAGCCGTCGCAAGCTCATCGCCCGCATCCTCCACCTGCCGATCAGCGAGTTCGACGCGCGCCGCACCGGCGACCTCGTCTCGCGGGTGGGAACCGATACGACGCTTCTCTACGCGGTGCTCACGCAGGGTCTCGCCGACAGCGTCGGCAACGCCCTCATCTTCGTCGGAGCGATCATCGCGATGGCGATCATCGACCCCGTGCTGCTCGTTCTCATCGTGGTCGTCATCGGAGTGTCCATCGCCGGTGTCACCGTGCTGTCGGGCCGTATCCGCAAGGCCACGACCACGCAGCAGGAGAAGGTGGGCGAGCTCGCCTCGAGCGTGGAGCGCGCGGTCGGGTCGATCCGCACCGTGCGCGCCTCCGGCGCCACCGAGCGCGAGGAGTCCTCGATCACGGCCACCGCGGGCGAGGCCTACGGGATCGGTGTGCGCATCGCGAAGGTCTCGGCCCTCGTCGTGCCGATCGCGGGGGTCGCGCTGCAGGTCTCGCTCCTCGTCGTGCTCGGTGTCGGCGGCTACCGCGTCGCCGACGGGGCCATCACGATCGCCTCGCTCGTGACCTTCGTGATGTTCCTGTTCTTCCTCGTCGGCCCGCTCGGCAGCTTCTTCGGCGCGATCACCTCGGTGAACCAGGCGCTCGGCGCGCTCGGGCGCATCCAGGAAGTCATCGACCTGCCTGTCGAGTCGCAGGACGACGCGGCGATCGCGGCACGCGTGACGGCGGATGCTGCGGCCGCCCCGGCCGACTCCGGCGCCGCGATCGAGTTCCGCGACGTGCACTTCGCCTACCCGGAGAACGTCGTCGCCGCTCGCCGCAAGGCCGAGACCGAGGCTCTCGCCGCGCTGGAGACCGCCCACCTCGCCACCGCCGCCATCGACCTGCCCGCCGGAGACCCAGACGCGCCCCACGCGCTCGACGGGGAGGTGCTGCGCGGAGTGTCGTTCACCGTGCCGCGCGGCGCCCGCGTTGCCCTCGTCGGTCCGTCCGGTGCGGGCAAGAGCACGACCCTCTCCCTCATCGAGCGCTTCTACGACCCGACGGCGGGTGCGATCCTCCTCGACGGCACCGACGTGCGCGCCCTCGACCGCGCCGAGCTGCGGAGCCGTCTCGGCTACGTCGAGCAGGACGCCCCGACCCTGGCCGGCACCATCGCCGAGAACCTGCGACTGGCCTCCCCCGAAGCATCCGATGTCGACATCGAACGCGTGCTGCACGCGGTGAACCTCGGCGACGTGCTCGATCGCAACCCGCTCGGCGTCGACGCACCCGTCGGAGAGGCCGGCGTCATGCTCTCGGGCGGCGAGCGCCAGCGCCTCGCCATCGCGCGCGCGCTGCTGGCGGCTCCCCCGATCCTGCTGCTCGACGAATCGACGTCGTCGCTCGACGGGCTCAACGAGCAGCGCATGCGCGACGCGATCGACGCGGTGGCCGCCGGGCGCACCCTCATCGTCATCGCCCACCGCCTGTCGACGGTCGTCGACAGCGACCTGATCGTCGTGCTCGAGAACGGGCGCGTCATCGGTCAGGGCACGCACTCCGAGCTGGTGGAGTCGACGCCGCTCTACCGCGACCTCGCCCGCCACCAGCTGCTCGTCTGACGACCGCACCCGCGCGAACCCCCGCCGCGCCCCTCAGCGTCACCGGCGCTGGCGTCACCGGCGCTGGCGTCACCGGCGCTGGCGTCACCGGCGCTGGCGTCACCGGCGCTGGCGTCAGCGGCGCTGGCGTCAGCGGCGCCCTACCGTAACTCAGGATGGATGTGAGAGCCCTCCCCCCGGGCACCCCAGGAATCCGGGCCTGGGCCCCCGCCACGAAGAACGAGCCTGAGTTAGCGCACGAGGCACCGGCACCCGTCCCGGCACGCGGTGCCGGCACCCGCGGATCGGGCACCGCAGCCGGCCGCCCTGGACGCGCTCCCCACACGACGCGGGATGCGCACGCGACGGACGCGGGATGCACACGCGACGGACCGTACTCAGGATGGGTGCGGACGCCCTGCGCGCCGCACGCGCAAATCCGGGGCCCGGCCCCGCTCTGCGGCGAACGAGCCTGAGTTAGCGCACCGGGCCGGCCCACAGCGCGCCAGGCGCCGGAGAGCCGGGCCCCCGGTACCCGCCCCCGGTGCGGGCTCTGGCTCCCGCGATCGGCTTCCGGGCCCCCGGGGCACCCCAGCACCCGCAAGCCCGGATCCGCGCGCGACGGACCGTAACTCAGGATGGATGCGGAAGCCCTGCGCGCGGCAGCCGCAAACCCGGGCCCCGGCCCCAGCCCGCGGCGAACGAGCCTGAGTTAGGGCACCGGGCACCGGGCACCAGGCACCGGGGGCCCAGCACTCCGGCACCGGGCACCAGGCACCAGGCACCGGGCACCGGGCACCGGGCACGGGGCACGGGGCACGGTGCGCGGGCACGGGGCCCGGGGATGCTGCGCGGGAGTCAGGCCTGCGCGGCGCGGAGGCGGTAGCGCAGCGCCGACAGCTCCGACGTGAGCGCCGCGGGGATGCGTCCGCCGAACGTGTCGAAGAACTCCTCGGTCAGGTCGGCCTCATCGAGCCACGACTGCGGGTCGATCTCGAAGAGCTGCTCGAGGTCGGCCTCGGGCACGTCGATGCCGTCGAGGTTGAGGTCGGCGAGCCGCGGTATGCGACCGATGGGGGTGGTCACCGCGGGGACCTTGCCGTCGATCCTCCGGATGATCCAGTCGATGACGCGCGCGTTCTCGCCGAAGCCGGGCCACAGGAAGCGGCCGTCGGCACCCTTGCGGAACCAGTTGACCTGGAAGATCCGCGGCGCGTGGTCGAACCGCAGGCTCTGCCCGACCCGCAGCCAGTGCGCGAAGTAGTCGGCCATGTTGTACCCGCAGAACGGCAGCATGGCGAACGGGTCGCGGCGCAGCTCGCCGACGGTGCCCTCGGCGGCGGCGGTCTTCTCGGACGACACCGTCGAGCCGAGAAACACGCCGTGCGCCCAGTCGGTCGCCTCGAGCACGAGCGGCACGTTGGTCGCACGGCGTCCGCCGAAGATGATCGCATCGAGCGGGACGCCCTCGGGGGTCTCCCAATCGTCGGCGATCTGCGGGCACTGGGCTGCGGGCACGGTGAAGCGCGAGTTCGGATGCGCGGCGGGGCGCCCCGACTCGGGCGTCCACGGCTCGCCGCGCCAGTCGGTGAGGTGCGGCGGAGCCTCGTCTGTCAGCCCCTCCCACCAGACGTCGCCGTCCGGGCGCAGCGCGACGTTCGTGAAGATCGTGTTGCCCCAGAGAGTCTCGACGGCCGTCACGTTCGTCGATTCGCCCGTGCCCGGGGCGACCCCGAAGAACCCGGCCTCGGGGTTGATCGCCCACATCCGACCGTCGGCGCCCTTGCGGATCCACGCGATGTCGTCGCCGAGGGTCTCGACCCGCCAGCCGGGGATCGTCGGGCGGAGCATCGCCAGGTTCGTCTTGCCGCACGCCGAGGGGAAAGCCGCGGCGAGGTGGTAGGCCCGCCCCGACGGGTCGATCACGCGGATCAGGAGCATGTGCTCGGCGAGCCAGCCCTCGTCGCGCCCGATGACGGAGGCGATCCGCAGCGCGAAGCACTTCTTCGCCAGGATCGCGTTGCCGCCGTAGCCCGAGCCGAACGACCAGACCTCGAGGGTGTCGGGGAAGTGCACGATGTACTTCTCGTCGTTGCACGGCCACGCCGCATCCGCCTGCCCGGGGGCGAGTGGCGCACCGACCGAGTGCACGGTGCGCACCCAGGGCGCGCCGTTCTCGATCTCGCGCAGCACGGGCGTTCCGACGCGGGTCATGATGCCGATCGACGCCACGGCGTAGGCGCTGTCGGTCAGCTGCACGCCGATGTGCGAGAGCGGGCCTCCGACGGCACCCATCGAGAACGGCACGACGTAGAGCGTGCGCCCGCGCATCGATCCGGCGAACAACGATGTGAGCGTGCCGCGGATCTCGTCGGGCGCGACCCAGTTGTTGGTGGGGCCGGCGTCGTCCTCGTTCTCGGAGGCGATGAACGTGCGCGCTTCGACGCGGGCGACATCGCCGGGGTGCGTGCGAGCGAGGTACGACCCCGGCCGCCATTCCGGATTGAGTTTGATGAGCTTGCCCTCGGCGACGAGCTCGCGCATCAGGGCGTCGTGCTCGGCAGCACTGCCGTCGACCCAGTGCACGCGATCGGGCTTCGTGAGCGCGACGACCTCGTCGACCCAGAGGCGCAGCGCGATGAGACCCGGCGACGTGGACGGGGGCGGCGTCCCGCCGGCGGGCACGGCCGCGGGCGCCGTCGACGGGCGGAAGGTGAGAGTGTCGGCGATGGCCATGCGAGCTCCTTCGAAGAGAACGGGGTTCCTCCTTAGATTGACCGGTCGGCTGGCGTCTTTAGGAGAAAAGTATCGATAAGAATCAGGGTTCTTTCGCTAGGATCAAACAATGACGTCTCCCGCCTTCGAGCTGACGACCCTCGGGCATCGCATCCGTCATCACCGCCTCGCGCGCGGGCTCACCCTGGACGAGCTCGGCGCCCAGGTCGGGGTTGCGGGCAGCCAGCTCAGCCTCATCGAGAACGGCAAACGCGAGCCCAAGCTGTCGCTGCTCCAGGAGATCGCCCGGGCGACCTCGACGCCCATCTCCGAGCTGCTCTCCGCCGAGCCTCCGAACCGGCGGGCGGCGCTGGAGATCGAACTCGACCGCGCACAGGCGAGTCCGGTGTTCCGGCAGCTCGGCCTGCCGCCGGTCAAGGTCACGAAGAGCATGTCGGACGACACGATCGAGACCGTGCTCGGACTTCACCACGAACTGCAGCGCCGCGAGCGCGAGGCCATCGCCACCCCCGAAGAGGCTCGTCGCGCGAACACCGAGCTGCGCCTGCGGATGCGCGACGTCGACAACTACTTACCCGACGTCGAGAAGCTCGCCGAGAAGCAGCTCAAGAGCGCCGGACACGTCTCCGGCGCCCTCACCCACCGCACCGTCAGCATCATGGCCGAACAGCTCGGGTTCGAGCTGCTCTACGTCGACGACCTGCCCCACTCGGCGCGTTCGGTCACCGACCTCGAGAACGGCCGCATCTACCTCCCGCCGGCGTCGATCCCCGGCGGCCACGGCCTGCGGTCGATGGCGCTGCAGGCGATGGCGCACCGGCTGCTCGGCCACCGCCCGCCCACCGACTACGCCGACTTCCTGCAACAGCGGTTGGAGATCAACTACTACGCGGCGTGCTGCCTCATGCCCGAGGGCAACTCGGTGGCCTTCCTGCACCAGGCGAAGAAGGATCGCGACCTCGCGGTGGAAGACTTCCGCGACGCCTTCGGGGTCACCCACGAGGCCGCCGGCATGCGGATGACGAACCTGTTGACGCAACACCTCGGGATCAAACTGCACTTCCTGCGGGCCGACGGCTCAGGGGCGATCTCGCGCGTCTACGAGAACGACGGCCTCCCCCTCCCCGCAGACGTCACCGGTGCCGTCGAAGGCCAGCGCGTGTGCCGACGCTGGTCGGCGCGCACGGCGTTCGCCGAGAAGAACCGCACCACCGAGCATTACCAGTACACCGACACCCCCGCCGGCACGTTCTGGTGCTCCACGCAGACGGGCACGACCTCCGACGGCGACTTCTCGATCACGGTGGGGGTTCCCTTCGACGATGCGCGGTGGTTCCGCGGCCGCGAGACGCAGACGCGCGCGGTGTCTCGGTGCCCCGACGAGTCGTGCTGCCGCAGGCCCCCGGCCGAGTCGGCGAGCCGCTGGACGGGCAAGGCCTGGCCGAGCGCCCGCGTTCACCGCCACATGTTCTCTCCGCTCCCCCGGGGCGACTTCCCCGGCGTCGACGACACCGAGGTCTTCGCCTTCCTTGATCGCCACGCCTGAGCCGCCCCGCCGCCGCGCGGCCTAGGGTCGAAGCATGCAAGCCCTCGAGATCGTCGATTGGCGCCGCCGCGTCTTCGCCCTCTACGCCGAGGTGCGCGAGCACCCCGACCTCTCCGCCGCGCACGACCTGTGGCGGCGCGGTCGCGACGAGCTGTTCGCGCAGCATCCGGCTTCGCCCCTCCTCGACGACGACCGCGACGCCTTCACCGGCCTGCGCGTGCCGCCGTACGACCCCGAGTGGCGTTTCACCTGTCGGATCGAGCCCACCGACCCGCATGGCATGGAGGTCGAGACCGGCACCGACGGCATCGTGCCGTTCGAGCGCATCGGCCGCGTCGACGTTCCGGGCGTGGGCGGGCTCGACGTCTGGCGACTCGCCACGTACGGGGGCGGGGTGTTCATTCCCGTCAAGGACGCCCTCAGCCGCGTGCCCGGCGGCACCTACGGCGGCGGGCGGTACCTCCTCGACACGATCAAGGGCGCCGACCTCGGCGGTTCGCCCGACTCGCTCGTGCTCGACTTCAACTTCGCCTACAACCCGTCGTGCGCCTACGACCCGATGTGGGCCTGCCCGCTGGCCCAGGTCGGCAACACGGTCGACGTCGAGATCCCCGTCGGCGAGCGCTACGGAAGTGCACGCTGAGCTCGCTCGGCCCCTGACGCACGCCACCCGCACGTCTCGGGCCGGATGCTGCGACCCGACACGGCGCGGGTGTGGCACGCTGTGCGCATGAGACGTGACGTGACCAGCAAGATCGTGCTCGACGTGACCGGACAGGCCGACCTGGTGTTCGCCGTGGCGGTCTCGTCGCACTACGCCCCCTCGACGGAGGAGTTCACCGCCTCGATCGACGGACGCCGGATCGACCCCTCGGTCGTCGACGACGCCCACGGAACGCGCCTGCACCGGTTGAGCGCCTCTCCCGGCCGCCTGGAGGTACGGTATCGCGCGACCGTCGACGAGGGGGAGGTCGCCACCGCGACCGAGACCGACCTGCTCGTCTATACCCGCCCGAGTCGCTACGCCGAGTCCGACCGGCTGCTGCCGACGGCCGTGGCCGAGTTCGCGGGCATCACCGACCCCGTCGACCTTCTCGCAGCCGTGTCGTCGTGGGTGGGCACCGAGCTCGCCTACGTACCCGGGTCGAGCCTGCCGACCGACGGGGCGGTACGCACCCTGCTCGACCGCCGGGGTGTCTGTCGCGACTACGCCCACCTGTGCGTCGCGCTGCTGCGGGCGCTGAACGTGCCCGCTCGTCTCGCGGCCGTGTACGCCCCCGGGCTGCACCCGATGGACTTCCACGCGGTGGCCGAGGCGTGGGTCGACGGCGCGTGGCGGGTCGTGGACGCCACGACGCTCGCGCCGCGCCAGACGCTCGTGCGCATCGCGACCGGACGAGACGCCGCCGACACGGCGTTCCTCACGATCGTGTCGGGCTTCGCGAACCTCGTCGAGATGGAGGTCACCGCGACGGCGGAGTCGCTCCCCCTCGACGACATCACCCGGCTGGTGCAGCTGGCCTGAGATCGCGAGAATCGTTCGGGCGCGTGAGGCTCCGCGCGCCGCACCGATTGTCGAGCGGCCCGCCGATTTTCGAGCGGCCGACCTTCAGGCCGTCGCGCGCTCCGCCGCCTCGACGACGTTGGTCATGAGCAGCGCCACGGTCATGGGGCCGACCCCGCCGGGGTTGGGTGAGAGGTAACCGGCCACGTCGGCGACGCCGGGGTGCACGTCGCCGTACACGCGGTTCTTGCCCGTCTCGGGGTCGGTCTCGCGGGTGACACCGACGTCGAGCACGGCCGCCCCCGGCTTCACGTGCTCGGGGAGCACGATGTGTTTGACCCCCGCGGCGGCGACGATGACGTCGGCCTGTCGCAGGTGGTGACCGAGGTCGGTCGTGCCCGTGTGGGTGAGCGTCACGGTCGCGTTGTATTCGCGGCGGGTCAGCAGCAGCCCGATCGAGCGGCCGATCGTGACACCGCGACCCACGACGACGACCTCCTTGCCCGTGAGGTCGTAGCCGTTGCGCACCAGCAGCTCGATGACGCCGCGGGGGGTGCAGGGCAGGGGCGTGGTGATCGGCGCGTTGACGTTGAGCACGAGGCGTCCGAGGTTGGTCGGGTGCAGGCCGTCGGCGTCTTTCGCGGGGTCGATCCGCTCGAGGATCGCATCGGTGTCGATGTGCTTCGGAAGCGGCAGCTGCACGATGTAGCCGTGGCACGTCGGGTCGGCGTTGAGCTCGTCGATCGTCGCCTCGACCTCGGCCTGGGTCGCCTCGGCGGGCAGTTCGACCTGGATCGAGTTCATGCCGATCGCCTCGGACTCGCGGTGCTTCATGCCGACGTACAGCTGCGAGGCCGGATCGGCACCGACCAGCACCGTGGCGATGCCCGGAGTGACGCCCTTCGCGCGGAGGGCGTCGACGCGCTCGCGCAGCTCCGCCTTGATCTCGGCTGCCGCCGCCTTGCCATCGAGCTTCTGCGCGGTCATGTGTTCTCCTCGTGTCATCGTCGACGGTCGAGAGCCCGGCTCCCGCAGATCACTATGCCCGTAGGTATAGGTCCACGGCAACCGGGCTTCCGAACCTCTCGGTCTTTACTGAGTCAGACCCGGGTACAGCGGGAAGGCCGCGGTGAGCGCGGCAACGCGGGTGCGCAGCGTCTCGACATCGGCGTTCGGCAGCAGCGCGAGGGCGATGATGTCGGCGACCTCGGTGAACTCCGCGTCGCCGAAGCCGCGCGTGGCGAGCGCCGGGGTGCCGATGCGCAGACCCGAGGTCACCATCGGCGGACGCGGGTCGTTCGGCACCGCGTTGCGGTTGACCGTGATGTGGATCTCGTGCAGCAGGTCTTCGGCCTGCTTGCCGTCGATCGCGGCCTCGCGCAGGTCGACCAGCACCAGGTGCACGTCGGTGCCGCCCGACCGCACGGCGATGCCGGCGGCGGAGACGTCGTCGCGGGTGAGGCGCTCGGCGACGATTGCCGCGCCGCGCACCGTTCGCTCCTGACGCTCACGGAACGCCGGCGAGGCGGCGAGCTTGAACGCCGTGGCCTTGGCCGCGATCACGTGCATGAGCGGGCCGCCCTGCTGGCCGGGGAACACCGCGGTGTCGATCTTCTTCGCCAGCGCGGCGTCGTTCGTGAGGATGAAGCCCGAACGGGGTCCACCGATCGTCTTGTGCACGGTCGACGACACGACGTGGGCGTGCGGCACGGGGCTGGGGTGCAGGCCCGCCGCCACGAGACCGGCGAAGTGCGCCATGTCGACCCACAGGAGGGCACCGACCTCGTCGGCGATCTCGCGGAACCGGGCGAAGTCCAACTGACGGGGGTAGGCCGACCAGCCGGCGATGATGACCTTGGGCTTGTGCTCGATCGCCAGTCGGCGCACCTCGTCCATGTCGATGAGCGAGGTCTCGGCATCCACGCCGTACGCGACGATGTTGTAGAGCCGACCCGAGAAGTTGATCTTCATGCCGTGCGTCAGGTGGCCGCCCTGGTCGAGCGAGAGACCGAGCAGAGTGTCGCCGGGGCGGGCGATCGCGTGCAGCACGGCGGCGTTGGCGGTCGCGCCCGAGTGCGGTTGCACGTTGGCGAACTGCGCGCCGAACAGGCTCTTCGCCCGCTCGATCGCGAGCTCCTCGGCGACGTCGACCTCCTCGCAGCCGCCGTAGTAGCGGCGGCCGGGGTAGCCCTCGGCGTACTTGTTGGTGAGCACCGATCCCTGCGACTGCAGCACCGAGACGGGCACGAAGTTCTCGGACGCGATCATCTCGAGGTAGCCGCGCTGACGCTCGAGCTCGCGCTCGAGCACCTGGGCGATCTCGGGATCGACCTCGGAGAGGGGGGCGTTGAATGACGGGTCGGACACGGGCGGACTCCTCGATCGTCGGGTGGATACTGCGGTTGCAGTCGGCCCGCGGAGCGCGCCGACGAACATCCACATCGGCCCAGGCGAGCGGTCGAATGCCATCGTGCAGAAGGCGAAAACAGTGTCGCTCCCCGGTGGTCCTCCACCTTGAACGCCAGTCGCGACAGGTCAGATCATACCGGATGCTGCTGCCCGCGCCCCGCGCGGATGAGCGCCCCGCACGGGCTCGTCGAGCCCGCTTCCCGATCCGTCGCCGACCGCGCCCTCCGCCCCGCGGCGCGACGGATCGTAGACTGGCGGTATGCCCGAAACCCCGAACGTCCGCGCCGAAGCGCCCCTCCAGCCGGGGATGCGACCGCGGCCCTCGGTCGCCGAGATCGGCGCCTTCCTCTGCGGCCTGTTCGCCTTCGCGACCCTCGCTCTGTGGGGCTTCCTGGCATGGCCGCTCCCCTGGAACATCGTGTTCGGCATCGCCGCGCCGGTCGTGGCGATCCTCGTGTGGGCGCTGTTCGTCTCGCCGCGCGCCGTGCTGGCCGTGCACCCGTTCGTGCGGGCGATCGTCGAGCTGCTCGTATATGCGGCCGCGACCGTCGCCTGGTGGAACATGGGCCAGGTGTGGGTCGGCATCGCCTTCGCGATCATCGCCATCACGTGCGGCCTGTTCGCAGGTCGTCGACGACTCGCATGAGCGTCGACGTCGTCGGGCTGCTGCGAGACGCCCTCGGCGACCGCGTCGACACCTCGGCCGATGCGCTCGACGCCGCCCGCGCCGACAAGTCGGGCCACGCCGCCCCCGAGCGCCCGCTCGCGGTCGTCCACGCCGAGTCGGTGGCCGACGTGCAGCGCGTGCTGCGGATCGCCTCTCAGACCTCGACCCCCGTGGTCACCCGCGGCGCGGGCACGGGGCTCGCCGGCGGCGCCAACGCCGGTGGCGGCGAGATCGCCCTCTCGGTGCGGCGCATGGACCGCATCCTCGAGGTGCGCCCCGATGACCTCCTCGCGGTGGTCGAGCCCGGCATCCTCAACGCCGAGCTCAACGACGCTCTCGCACTCCAGGGCCTGTGGTGGGCCCCGGATCCCGCCAGCCGGGCCATCTCCACCGTCGGCGGCAACATCGCCACCGGCGCCGGCGGACTCCTGTGCGCCAAGTACGGCGTGGTCCGCGACGCCGTGCTCGGGGTCGACATCGTGCTCGCCGACGGGCGCCTCATGACCCTCGGACACCGCAGCGTCAAGGGCGTGACGGGCCTGGACCTCACGTCGCTCGTGATCGGTTCCGAAGGCATCCTCGGGGTCGTCGTCGCCGCCACCCTGAAGCTGCGTCGTCTCGTGGAGGGCGAGATCGTCACGATCGCGGCCACCTTCCCCGACGTGCGCACCGCGGCCGCGGCATCCGCCGCCGTCACCGCCTCGGGCGCGCAGCCCGCGATCATGGAGCTGATGGATGCGGCGTGCCTCGCCGCCGTGCACGCGCTGCTCGGTCTCGAGGCGCCCGCGCCCGGCGTGGCGCAGCTGACCCTCCAGACCGACGGCCCCGCCGCCGCCTCGGAGGCGTCGAGGATCAGCGAGGTGCTGGCGGCCGCCGGTGGCACCGTGCGCGTCGCCGCCGACCGCGAGGAAGGCGAACGACTGCTGACGATCCGTCGTTCGATGCATCCCGCGATGGAGACCCTGGGGTCGGCCCTGATCGAAGACGTCTCGGTGCCGCGCAGCGCCCTCCCGGCGATGTTCGACGAGATCGCCCGCATCGAGCGGGAGTACGGCATCGTCATCCCCACCGTCGCCCACGCCGGCGACGGCAACCTGCACCCGAACTTCGTCTTCGACGGCCCCGAGGTGCCCGACCACATCTGGGCCGCGGCCGACGCCCTGTTCCACGCCGCCCTCGACCTCGGCGGCACGCTCACCGGCGAGCACGGCATCGGCGTGCTCAAGCGACGCTGGCTCGCCGATGAACTGGGCGCCGATCAGTGGGAGCTGCAGCGGCAGGTGGCTCGCGCGTTCGATCCCGCCGGGATCCTGAACCCGGGCAAGGTCTTCGAGACGGCTTCCCGGTGACCGCCGAAGTGCACGTGAGCGCTGCCGTCGTGCTCGACCACGATCGTCGCGCGCTGCTGGTCCGCAAGCGCGGCACCCACACCTTCATGCAGCCCGGGGGCAAGCCGGAGCCCGACGAGACCCCGGCCGCGACGCTCGCGCGCGAACTCTTCGAGGAGGTCGGGCTGAGCGTCGACCCCGACGCGCTCGAGCCGCTCGGGCAGTTCCGGGCGGATGCGGCGAACGAGCCCGGATTCACCGTCGTGGCGCACGCGTTCCGAGTGCGCCACGCGGTCACGGCGTCGGAGGTGACGATCGGCGCCGAGATCGAGGAGCTGCGCTGGTTCGACGAGGCCGAAGCATCCGTTCTGCCTCTCGCTCCGCTGAGCCACGTGCTGCTCCCCCTCGTCTGGGGTGCGTCCCGCGGGTGAGCGCGGCGCACTTCGTTGTGCCACCGTGATACGGAACACCCCCGGGGGCCCACCCCGCCGGATTACCATGGAGTGATCAAACGGGGGGTGACCGACATGACCGATCTCGTCACGAGACCGGATGCCGACGCAGACGACCGCGACGGAGCGACCGTCGACGGCGGCAGCGACGGGTCCGTCCCCACGGTCGCGTGGGCCCCCGTCGAACCCGGCCGCCCCAAGAAGAAGCGCACCGCGCTGTGGATCGGTCTGCCGGTGGGCGCGACGCTCACCGCCCTCATCGCCGCTTCGCTCGTTCTCATCGCCCCCGGCGCCTCCGTCGCGGGCGTGCCGGTGGGCGGACTCACCGCCGGCGGCGCAGCCGACGCGATCTCGGCCCGCCTCGCCGAGACCACCGTGGTGCTCGACAGCCCCGACGGCACCTTCGAGATCACGGGTGCCGACCTCGGCGCGAGCGTCGACGCGAAGGCTCTCGCCGACGCCGCGTTCGCCGAGAACCCGATGTGGAACCCGTCGACCTGGTATCCGGGCAGCAGCGATGCCGCGGTCACCATCGACCAGGCGACCGCCACGGCCGCTCTCCAGAGCACCGCTCCCGACCTCTACCTCGCCCCCGTCGACGCGGCCGTGACGTTCGACGCCGCATCGGCCAGCTACGTCACGACCCCCGCGGTGCCGGGCGAGGGCGTCGACCTCGCGACCGTGCAGGCCGCCCTGCAGACGGCCTTCGACAGTGGGCAGACCACCACCACCGTCGACGCCGCGCCCGTCGCCGTCGACGCCCTCGCGACCACCGAAGAGGCCGACGCCGCCGTGGCCGCGCTCAACAGCGTGCTCGAGACGGTCGGCTTCTACGTCGGCCAGGAGCGCACCGTGCCCGTCGACCGCACCGTGGCCGCGTCGTGGCTCACCGTGTCGTCCGAGGGCGGCGAGTTCACCTACACGGCCGACCCCGCGCTGATCCAGGCGAGCGTCGACGCACTGCCCGCAGCTGTGAACCGCGACGCCGTCACCGCGAACGTCATCACCGACTCCTCCGGCGGCGTCCTGCTCGAGAAGGTTGCCGGCGTCACCGGTCGCGCGCTCGAGTCGACCGACGGCATCGCGTCCGCCTTCGCGAGCCAGCTCGCCGAGGGCAACGGCGTGTTCCCGCTGACCGTGGCCGAGACGCCGTTCGCGACGACCGCCACCGAGCGTCGCCTCGAGGTCAACCTGAGCACGCAGACGACCTACCTCTACGAGAACGACCAGGTGCTCTACGCCTGGGCGTCGTCGACCGGGCTCCCGACCAGCCCGACGACACCGGGCTCGTTCCGCATCGGGTGGAAGACCCCCCTGCAGGACATGGGGTGCTTCCCCGGCGCGACGTACTGCACCGAGAACGTGCCGTGGGTGGCCTACTTCAACGGCGACGAGGCCTTCCACGGCGCCTACTGGCACAACAATTTCGGCAACGTCATGAGCCACGGCTGCGTGAACCTGCCGGTCGCCTCGGCGAAGTTCCTCTACGACTGGGCACCCAAGGGCACCGAGGTCTGGGTGCACTACTGAGTTCGACCGAAGGGGCGGATGCTGCGAAGCATCCGCCCCTTCGTCGTTCCCACCCCGCAGCCCCCACCCCGCAGCGCCACCCTCCAGCGCTCCCCCAAACCCACCCCACACCGCTCCCCCGACGCAAACGGCGCGCCGCACCCCCCACACGCGACGGGGGAAGGGCGGAAACGACGAAGGGCGGATGCTGCGCAGCATCCGCTCTTCGTCGTTCGGGGCGTCAGACGGCGTCGATGATGCCGTTCAGCGTCGTCGAGGGACGCATGACGGCCTCGACCAGCGCGGGGTCGGGCCGGTAGTAGCCGCCGATCTCGGCCGGCGTGCCCTGCGCCGCGGCGAGCTCGTCGACGATGGTCTTCTCGTTCGCGGCCAGGGCCTCGGCGACCGGGGCGAAGACCGCCGCCAGCTCCGCGTCGGTGGTCTGCGCTGCGAGCTCCTGCGCCCAGTAGAGCGCGAGGTAGAAGTGGCTGCCGCGGTTGTCGATCGCGCCGATGCTGCGTCCGGGCGACCTGTCGTTCTCGAGGAACGTGCCGGTCGCCGCGTCGAGCGTGTCGGCGAGGATCTTCGCGCGAGCGTTGCCCGCGCGGTCGGCGAGGTGCTCGAGCGACGCCGCGAGGGCGAAGAACTCACCCAGCGAGTCCCAGCGCAGGAACCCCTCCGCGACGAGCTGCTGCACGTGCTTGGGCGCCGAGCCTCCAGCACCGGTCTCGAACAGTCCGCCGCCCGCGAGCAGGGGGACGATCGAGAGCATCTTGGCGCTCGTGCCGACCTCGAGGATCGGGAAGAGGTCGGTGAGGTAGTCGCGCAGCACGTTGCCGGTGACCGAGATGGTGTCCTCGCCGCGACGGATGCGCTCCAGCGAGTAGGTGGTCGCCGCCTCGGGCGCGAGGATCTCGATCGTGAGGCCCTCGGTGTCGTGGTCGGCGAGATAGGTGCGCACCTTCTCGATGAGCTGCGCGTCGTGCGCGCGGGTCTCGTCGAGCCAGAACACCGCGGGGGTGTCGCTGGCACGGGCACGGCTCACGGCGAGTTTCACCCAGTCGCGGATCGGGATGTCTTTCGTCTGCGTCGCGCGCCAGATGTCGCCCTGCTCGACCTCGTGCTCGATGAGCACGTCGCCGGCCGAGTTCGTGATCTGCACGACACCGGGAGCGGCGATCTCGAACGTCTTGTCGTGGCTGCCGTACTCCTCGGCCGCCTGCGCCATGAGCCCGACGTTGGGCACGGTGCCGATCGTCGCCGGGTCGAGCGGGCCGTTCGCGATCACGTCGTCGATGGTCGCCTGGTAGACGCCCGCGTACGACGAGTCGGGGATCACGGCGAGCGTGTCGTCCTCGCCGCCGTCGACGCCCCAGAGCTTGCCGCCGTTGCGCACGAGCGCCGGCATGGACGCATCGACGATGACGTCGGAGGGCACGTGGAGGTTCGTGATGCCCTTGTCGGAGTTCACGTACGACAGGCGGGGGCCCGACGCGAGGTCGGCGGTGATCGCCGCAGCGATCTCGTCGCCCCCCTCGATCGACGACAGGCCCGAGAGGATCGCGCCGAGTCCGTCGTTCGCGGTGAGTCCGGCGGCGGCGATGGCGTCGCCGTAGCGGTCGAAGACGTCGGTGAAGTAGGCCTTCACGACGTGGCCGAAGATGATGGGGTCGCTGACCTTCATCATCGTGGCCTTGAGGTGCACCGAGTAGAGCACGTCGTCGGCCTTGGCCGTCGCGAGCGTCTCGGCGAGGAACGCGTCGAGCGCCGTCGCCGAGAGGAACGTCGCGTCGACGATCTCGCCGGGCAGCACCTTGAGTCCGTCGCGCAGCGTGGTGACGGTGCCGTCGGAGGCGACGTGCCGGATGTCGAGCACGTCGTCGCCGGGGATGACGACCGACTTCTCGTTCGAGCGGAAGTCGTCGTGCCCGAGCGTCGCGACGCGCGTCTTCGACCCCTGCGCGAACGGCTTGTTGCGGTGCGGGTGCTTGCGGGCGTAGTTCTTCACCGACAGCGGCGCGCGGCGGTCGCTGTTGCCCTCGCGGAGCACCGGGTTCACCGCGGAGCCCTTGATGCGGTCGTAGCGGGCGCGGGCGTCCTTCTGCTCCGTCGTGGTGGGCTCGTCGGGGTAGTCGGGCACGTCGAAGCCCTGCGACTGCAGCTCGGCGATGGTGGCCTTGAGCTGCGGGATCGAGGCGGAGATGTTCGGGAGCTTGATGATGTTCGCTTCGGGCAGCGTCGCGAGACCGCCGAGCTCGGCCAGGGCGTCGCCGACCTGCTGCTCGGGGCTCAACCGCTCGGGGAACGCGGCGAGCACGCGCCCGGAGAGCGAGATGTCGCGGGTCTCGACGTCGACGTCGGCGTGCCGCGCGATCGCCTGCACGATCGGCAGGAACGATGCGGTCGCGAGCGCCGGGGCCTCGTCGGTGTGGGTGTAGATGATGGTGGAGTCAGGCACGTGTCGTCTCTCCGTCAGGCGTCGTTGTCACCCGTCGATATCCAGCGTCGGGGTCGCGAATCAGCCTAACGCAACCGCGAAAATATCTTGATGTCGAGATAGTTGCCACGGGGCGTCAACTCGTTTCCCGCAGCGCGCTCTTCCCGGCTAGCCTGTCGTCATGGCAGACCTGCGACTCGTCGAACTGTCGGCCGCCACGATCGTGGCCGTCAACACGCTGTCTCTCAAGCCCGGGCAGGAGCAGTTCCTCGCTCCGCTGAGCTACGGAATCGCCGCCACCGTGGTGAATCCGCAGACCTCGTGGCAGCGCGTCGTGCTCGACGGTGACGAAGTCGTGGGTTTCGTCAGCGCGAACTTCGACCCCGAAGCATCCGTGGAGCACTTCCGTTCCGTGCTCTGGCGGATCAACGTCGACGCCGACGACCAGGGTCGCGGCATCGGCCGTTTCGCCGTCGAGCGCCTGCTCGACGAGGCCCGCTCGCGCGGCCTCGACCACGTCGATGTGATCTACGAGTCCGGCGAAGAGGGCCCGGAGGCGTTCTTCCAGCGGGTGGGCTTCACCCCGGTCGGCGAGACCGAATACGGCGAGATCATCGCCCAAGTGCACCTCTGACCGCCCTCGACGCTTCACCAGCGTCGGAGAACCGCACCTCCGTCGAAGCATTCGAGGCGCAGCATCCGACCCGGGTGCGATTCTCCGACGCCGGTGAGGAGCGGATGCTGCGGATCAGCCGGCGTCGAGCGCGTAGCGGTTGGCGACCGCGGCCACGTCGTCCACGTAGACGTCGAGGTGGTTGTAGCTGAATACCGCCGCCCGCCATCCCTCGGTGCTCGTCATCGAGCCGGAGTGGCAGAGGTAGCGCGCCGCAGCCAGCGCCGCGTCGTCGATCTGGTTCGGATCGGCCGTGCCGTCGCCGTTCGCGTCGACGCCCCAGCGCGCCCAGGTGTCGGGGATGAACTGCATCGGGCCCACGGCGCGGTCCCACACGGTGTCGCCGTCCCATGCACCGCCGTCGGTGTCACGGATGGCGGCGTTGCCGTTGCCGTCGAGCTGCGGTCCGCGGATGGCCGGCGACGGGTAGCCGTCGTCGCCCAGTGCCGCTCCCCCGTGACGGCCGTGGTCGGTCTCGATCGCACCGATGCCGGCGAGGGTGTTCCACCCGATGCCGCATCCCGGCTGCTCGGCGTCGACGACGAGGTCGGCGAGGGCGTACGCCTCCAGCGCCCGCCGCGGGATGCCGATGGCGGCCGCGACGCGCGCGCTCCACGCCGCATCCACCGTGACCGCGGGCGCACTCGCCTGCGGCTGATCGGCGAACGACGTCTGGCCGCCGACCTGGCCCGACACCTCGACCGCGGGGGCCGGCGAGTCGGCGCGTGGCGCGTCGGCCTTCGACGAGACGGCGTTCAGGTTGGCGAGCCACACCCCGGCGACGATCAAGAGCACGACTCCGGCGATCAGACCGAACCACGTGACGCTCGCACCACGCGTCGGGATCTCGTCGTTCGGTGTCACGGATGTTCTTCGCGGGTCGGGAGCGGCAGAAGGATGCTGCGCACCATAGCAGGGCGCGATGACCCGCACCCGAACGGCCGCCGCTGTCCTCTGGGCGATCGCAGCGCCCGGCACGCGCGCGCCACGAGTGTGCGCGCGCGACCGGACGTCAGACGAGCGACTCGCGCCAGGACGCGTGCAGCTGAGCGAACTTGCCCGTACCGGCGATCAGGGCCTCCGGGGTGTCGTCCTCGATGATGCGGCCGTACTCCATCACGAGCACCCGGTCGGCGATCGCGACCGTCGAGAGACGGTGGGCGATGATGATGGCGGTGCGGTCGGCGAGCAGGGTCTGCAGGGCGTCCTGGATGAGGCGCTCGCTCGGCATGTCGAGCGACGCCGTCGCCTCGTC
The DNA here is from genome assembly GCF_003095395.1 of Microbacterium sp. Gd 4-13. GTDB lineage: Bacteria > Actinomycetota > Actinomycetes > Actinomycetales > Microbacteriaceae > Microbacterium. The sequence goes on along the minus strand of NZ_QEIJ01000001.1, from coordinate 56,539 downwards.
GAGGATGAGCACCGCTGGATCGGCGAGGAACGCCCGCGCGAACGAGATCAGCTGACGCTGACCGGCCGACACCCGACCGCCGCGCTTGTTCACGTCGGTGTCGTACCCGTCGGGGAGAGCGCGGATGAACTCGTCCGCTCCCACCGCTCGCGCGGCCGACCGGATCTCGTCGAGCGTCGCGTCGGGCTTGCCGAGCGCGATGTTGTCGGCGACGGTGCCGCTGAACAGGTAGGCCTCCTGCGTGACCATGACGATCGCGCGACGGAGGTCCTTCGGGTGCAGCTGCCGGAGGTCGACGCCGTCGAGGGTGATGGCGCCCGACGTCGGGTCGTAGAACCGCGACACCAGCTTCGCGAGCGTCGACTTTCCGGCCCCCGTCGTTCCGACGAGGGCGATCGTCTGCCCGGCCGGAAGATCGAGCGTGAAGTCGGGCAGGATGACGCGGTCGTCGGAGTACCCGAACTCGACGCCGTCGAAGCGGATGTGTCCGCGGGCCGAGCGCAGGTCGACGGGGTCGGTGGGGTCGGGGACGGTGAGTTCCTCTTCGAGGACTCCCGACACCTTCTCCAGCGCGGCCGTCGCCGACTGGTAGGAGTTGACGAAGAACGCCACCTCGCTCAGCGGCGAGAAGAAGTTGCGCACGTACAGCACCGCGCCCAGCAGCGTTCCGACCGCGAACGTGCCGTCGACGACGCGCAGCCCGCCCCACAACAGCACCAGGGCGACCGAGACGGCGGCCACGGCCATGAGGCCGGGCTCCAGGATGCCGAACAGGCGGATCGAGCGCATGTTGACGTCGCGGTACTGGTCGGACAGATCGCCGAAGCCCTCGTCGTTGCGGGGCTCCTTGCGGAACGCCTTCACCGCGCGGATGCCGGTCATCGTCTCGACGAACTTGACGATCACCTGGGCGCTGATCACCCGCGACTCGCGGTACACGCCCTGCGAACGCAGGTAGAACCAGCGCATCAGGAAGTACAGCGGCACACCCATGACCACCACGACCATGCCCGACTGCCAGTCGAGCAGCAGCAGCGCGATGAGCGTGAAGCCGCCGTACAGCACACCGGAGACGAGCTCGTTCAGGCCGCCGTCGAGCAGTTCGCGGATCGTGTCGAGGTCGCTCGTCTGCCGCGAGATGATGCGGCCGGAAGTGTACGACTCGTGGAACTCGAGACTCAGCCGCTGCGTGTGCAGGAAGATGCGCTTGCGCAGGTCGAGCATGACGGCCTGCGTCAGCCGCGCGGCGACGATCGAGTACCAGCCGATGAGGGCGGCGCCGCCGAAGCCCGCGACGAGGTACACCGAGACGACGCCGATCGTCGGCATCCAGTCGGCCTGCTCGAGGGCGGCGGGCAGGGCGTTGTCGATCCCCCACGCGATGAGCGCGGGGCCGGCGACGCGCAGGGCCGTGGAGATCACGAGCACGACGGCCGCCAGCAGCACCTGCCAGCGCACCGGGCGCACGAGCGAGCCCAGAAGCCGCAGGGAGCGGCGACGGATGCTGCGGCTCTCGGCCTTCGTGTAATCGGAGCGGTCTTCGCCGGCAGTTCCGGAGACGGTCGTGCTGCTCATCGGATCACCTCGATCTCTCGGGTGTTCGTATCGCGGACGGCCGCCTCGACCTCGAGGCTCGAGATCACGTGACGGTAGTGCTCGTTGCCGCGCAGCAACTCGGTGTGCGTGCCGATGGCGGTCACGCGGCCCCGCTCGAGCAGGGCGACGCGGTCGGCCAGCAGCACGGTCGACGGGCGGTGGGCGACCACGAGCGCCGTGGTGTCGGCGAGGACGGCGCGGAGCGCTTCCTCGACCAGCGCCTCGGTGTCGACGTCGAGAGCCGACAGGGGATCGTCGAGCACGAGGACGGCGGGCTTGGCGGCCACGGCACGAGCGAGGGCCAGGCGCTGACGCTGGCCGCCCGACAGGCTGAGCCCCTCCTCACCGATGACGGTGTCCAGTCCGTTCGGCAGCTCGTGCACGAACCCGGCCTGCGCGACGGCGAGCGCCTCGGTGATCGCCGCCTCCGCCTCCGGCGAGCCGGGTTCGAGGTCTTCCCGACCGAGCAGAACGTTCTCGCGCACGGTCGCCGAGAAGAGCGTGGCGTCTTCGAAGGCCATGCCGATGTGGCGTCGCAGGTCGCTGAGGGTGAGGTCGCGCACGTCGATGCCGTCGAGTGTCACCCGCCCTCCGGTCACGTCGTACAGGCGCGCCGGGAGGGTGGTCAGCGTCGTCTTGCCCGACCCGGTGAGCCCGACGAGCGCCATGGTCTCTCCGGGGCGGAGGGCCAGGTCGATGCCGTCGAGCAGGTCGCGCTCGCTCTCGGCAGCATCCTGATACCGGAACCGGGCGCCTTCGAACACGAGCGCTCCGCGCACCTCGCCGAGCGCGACCGGGTTCTCGGGGTCGACGATCGTGTTCTCCTCGTCGAAGACCTCGAAGATGCGGTCGGTCGCCGTGCGCGCGTCGAGGAGGAACGAGAAGAGGAAGCCGATCGACTCGGTGGGCCAGCGCAGAATCGCCGCCATCGCGAAGAACGCGAAGAGCTGCGCCACCTCGAGCTGTCCGATCGAGGTGAGCACGATGCCCGCGCCGAGGCAGAGCGCCAGCGCGATGTCGGGCAGCAGCACGAGCCAGAACATGATGAGCCCGACCGACTTCGCCTTGCGCAGCTCGGTGACGCGGAGACTCTCTGCCTGGCGGGTGAACTTGCCCAGCAGGTGCCCGCCGCGCCCGAACGCCTTGAGCACGCGGATGCCGTGGACGCTTTCCTCGACAGCGGTCGCGAGGTCGCCGGCCTGGTCCTGGCTCTGGCGGGTCAGCATGCCGTACTGCTTCTCGAAGAGGTAGCCCGCGATCCACAGCGGCGCCGAGCACACGACGTAGACGGTGCCGAGCACCCAGTGCCAGCTGAACAGCAGCACCGACCCCGCGAGGATCGTGAGCATGTTCACCACGAGCAGCACGAGGCCGAAGGCGAACCAGCGCCGCACGAGGCTGATGTCCTGCATCATGCGGCTCAGCAGCTGGCCCGACTGCCAGCGATCGTGGAACGCGACCGGAAGGCGCTGCAGACGCTTGTAGAACTCGGTGCGGATCACGTACTCGACCTGGGTCGAGGGTGACAGCACGAACCACCGTCGAGCCCACGTCATGAGGGCTTCGAGCAGACCGAGCGCGAGCACCGCGGCGGCGCCCCACGCGATGAGGCCGGGGTCGCCCGATGCGATCGGACCGCCGACGACGGCCTCGAGCACGAGGGGGATGCCGAGCGCGAGCAGGCTGGCGACGAGGGCGCTGACACCGCCGAGGATGAGGCGTCCCTTGACAGGACGCACGAACGGCAGCAGCCGCGCGAGCGATCGCGCGGTGGACAGTTCGGAGGCAGGTGAAACGGGGGTCATGATCCTCGGTGGAGCGGCGCCGTCCGGGGACGGCAGTATTTCAGGGGACTCACAGCCGCAACGCTCGGGCGGAAGGAGTTATGCCCGGCTCGCGGGCAGCCCTCCAGGATACAGACGTTCGCGAGGCGGCCTCAACCCTGGGCCCGCGGCGTCGTCTCGCGGTCGAGGAGGCGCCGCTTGACCTCGAGACCCCAGGCGAACCCGCCGAGCGAACCGTCGGTGCGCAGCACCCGGTGGCACGGCACGAACAGCGCGGGGGCATTGCGGGCGCAGATGGATGCTGCGGCCCGCACCGCGCGAGGCTGTCCGAGCGCCGCGGCGAATCCGGTGTAGGTGAGCGGCTCCCCCGGGGCGATCCTGCGGAGTGCCGACCAGCCGGCGAGCTGCAGGGCGGTGCCCGTCTGCGCGACGGCGACACCGTCGATGGCGGCGACGTCGCCGTCGTAGTACGCCCGCGCGGCGTCCGCAGCATCCGTCCGCCCCTCGGTGACGGCAGACGGGCGTACAGCCGGGGCCAGGCGGCCGACGACGGTCTCGGCATCGCTCGTCCAGCCCGACGACAGCACGCGGCCGTCGGCGTCGGCGAGGATGGTGAAGGGGCCGTCGGGGGTATCGATCGTCTCGATCGTGGCGGTGGTCATGACTTCTCCTCGACAGGGGCGGGTGCGGCGCGCCAGGGCTGGGTGACGGGGGCGGCGTACCAGAGGTGCGCCATCAGATAGCTGCGCCACGGTGCCGCTCGCCCGGCCCATGCGGTGAGGCCGGCGGCGTCGGCGGGGATCCCGGCGGCCGCCGCGCCCGCGCGCGCGGCGATGTCGCCCGGAAGCAGCACATCGGGGTCGCCGAGCACGCGCATGCGCACGTAGTCGGCGGTCCACGGACCGACTCCCCGCAACGCCAGCAGCCGTTCCCGCTGCTCGGCGCCGTCGTCGCCGGCGCCGAGATCGAGCGAGCCGTCGGCCAGGGCGGTGGCGGTCTCGACGATGGCGCGGATACGCGCCGCAGGACCCCGCAGCACGTCGTGGCCCCGCTCGGCGATCGCGGTCATGGTCGGGAAGAGCACCGTCGCGCCCTCGTCGCCCTCGACCCGTTCGCCGAGGGCGTCGGCGAGCCGGGTCATGGCGGTGCGGGCGGCGGCGACGCTGATCTGCTGGCCGATCATCGCGCGGACGAGCATCTCGTGCGCGTCGACGCATCCCGGCACACGCACGCCCGGGATGCGCGCAACGAGGGGCGCGAGGAGAGGATGCTGCGACAGCGCCGTGTCGACGGCGATCGGATCGGCGTCGAGGTCGAACAGGCGCCGGACGCGGGTGATGAGGGTCGCGAGGTCGGACAGCTGCGACAGACGCGCTCGCATGCGCACCCGGCCGTCGGCATCGAGCGCGACGGAGAACCACGCCGGGCCGCCGTCGAGGAGCAGCGTTCGCGCGAACGAGGTGGCCGAAGCATCCTCTACTCCCCCGATGGCGTGAGCGGCCATCCATCCGAACAGGCCGGCGGAGTCGAGAGGCCCGCGGTGCGGCAGCACGAGGTCGATCTGCCCCGGGGTGCTCTCGTGCGAACGACGGCGGGCACGCAACTGAGTGGGCGGCATGCCGAAGACCTCGCCGACGGTTTCGTTGAACTGTCGCACGCTCGAGAACCCCGCCGAGAACGCGACGTCGGCGGCGGGCAGGTCGGTGCCGACGAGCAGCATGCGCGCCGTGTGCGCCCGGTGCGCCCGGCTCAGCGCGAGCGGGCCGGCGCCGAGCTCGGCCGCGAGCAGCCGGGTCAGGTGCCGCGGGGAGTATCCGAGCCGGCGGGCGAGCCCCGGCACCCCCTCGCGGTCGACGACCCCGTCGGCGATGAGGCGCATCGCCCGAGCCGTCACGTCGCCGCGGAGATTCCACTCCGGGGAGCCGGGGGCGGCCTCCGGCAGACACCGTTTGCACGCGCGGTAGCCCGCCTCGTGGGCGGCGGCCGAGGTGGCGTAGAACGAGACGTTCTGCTCCTTCGGGGTGCGCGCCGGGCAGCTCGGCCGGCAGTAGATGCCGGTGGAGCTGACGGCGGTCACGAACTGGCCGTCGAAGCGCGTGTCGCGCGACTGGATCACGCGGTACCGCTCGGAGAAGCTCATGCCCGTGGTGCTCATTCCCCCAGCCTGCCACCGCCCGCCGACACCGGCTGGCGGTTTTCGGACACGGCCGTGGCGGGCGTCCGCGCTGAGAGTCCAAGACACCCGGGCGGCCTGGGCGGCGCGTCCGGGTGTCTTGGACTCTCGAGGTGAGCGGGTCAGCGCTCCGCGATCGCGAACCCGCCCGCGGGGAGCACGATCGACATCTGCCTCGACGCAGAGCGCTCGCGCACGAGCTCACCGCGATCGTTGTAGACGCGAACCGTCGTCGCCCCGTCGCCGCCGATTTTCGCCGACTGCGGCACCTGCGCCGCGGAGTGCACGAGCTCGGTGCGTCCGCCCGCGCCGTCGAGCGTCATGCGCGAGATCATCGGACGCACGAGCAGCGCATCGAGGGTCAGCGAACCCGACTGTACGTCGACGCTCACCTCGTTGCGCTTCCCGAGCGCGGACAACGGCAGCGAGTGCGGCAGGAGAGCACCCGCGGTGGGCGAGATGCCCTGCGCCGGGCCCGTATCGCGCAGCAGTCCGAGCAGTCCTCCGGCACGCCAGAGCGACGCGCTCGACGCACCCGGCTCGGCGAACAGCACCGGCTCGACCCAGCGCCGCGACTCGTCGGTACCGATGTCGAACGTCGCCTGCTGCCCCCTCGTCAGGGTGAGGGCGTCACCCGACCAGCTCGACTCGCCCGTCCACGAATCGGGGGTCGTGATGGTGCCCGTCGTCGACGACGCATCCTCTGCTTCGACGACCTCGAGCCCGTCACGGGCGGTGATCGAGGTCACCGAGGTCGCGCGTGCGACGACCTCGGGGTGCGCATCGAGGGCGATGGCGGTGAGGAGCCCGTGGATGGTCGACTCGGCCCCGCTGTTGCGGTTGACCGTGCCGTCGGGCTGCAGGCCGTCGTAGGTCACGCCGGTGGCCGGGTCGTACATCCGGGCGCCTGCGTGGTTGCCCCCGAAGAACCAGGCCGCCTGGATCGCGGCGAGCGAGGCGAACCCGGCCGAGCCCGTCGCGTCCGCCACCGCGAGCAGCGACTGCACGCGCGAGTCGGCGCCGTACGCGATCTGCACGCGATCGGTGGGTGTGGGGTACCAGCCGTTGTCAGGACCGCCAGCCGTGAGCAGCGTCGGGGTGAACACCGCCGCGTCCGCAACGGCGGGAGCGGCGATCGAGGGGTCGCCGAGGGCGACGGATGCTGCGGCGAGCGCCGCCGGCATCTGCGAGCCCCACGCGTGCCACATCGCCGGCGACTCCGCCCACGGCAGGATCGCGCGGTAGGGCCAGCTCTGCGTGGTGCCGGACGCCATCGCACCGATCCCTTCGGCGAGCTGGCGCAGCGCGGTGGCGGCGCGGGCGTCGTCGGGTCGCGCTTCGACGCGAGCCGCGAGTCCGAGTGCCGCCTCGGCCGACGCATCCGCCCCGTTCACGATCAGCCATGCGGGAACGCGTTTCCCGTCCGACTCGGTCCACTGGCCGTACCTCGACAGCGAGTCTCGCTCGACCGCACCCAGGGAGAGGTTCAGACGCTCCTCGAGGAAGCTCGCGAAGTCGGGATCGGTATCGGCGAACGCGGCGTAGCCCTCGCCGAGGGCCCAGATCGTGCGCGCGGTCCAGTAGCTCGGCCCGGAGTCGGACGGGTCGGGCAGCTCGACCGGCTCGGCCGAGGGGTTGAGCGTTCCGTCGGGCTGCATCCAGAGCACGACGTTGCCGGCCGACGGCCCGTCGGTGGTCTGCAGGTAGGCGACCGAACGCAGGAGCTCGTACGCCATCTCGCGGCTCGAGGCATCGCCCGTCTGGGTCCAGTGCCGGATGTAGACGACGGCCGTACGGGCGATGTCGTCGGCGTTGTAGGCACCCTGCCCCCAGTAGCCGGTGGCGGGATCGAGCGGACCCCCGCCCACCCGCTCGAAGGTGCCGCCGTCGCGCGCATCGGCGTAGGTCCACGGGAGCACCAGATTGGGCTGCTCCGCGAGCCGGTATGTCGTGTGCCCGGCCACCTCGGCGGGCGGGGTCGCCTCGTCGAGGAGGAAGTCGAGGTGCGCGAGGTTCGTCAGCGGCGCCGCGGCCGGCGCCGCCGGTGGGGCGGATGCTGCGGCCGGCGCCACGACGGATGCCGTGGCCGGAGCTGCGAAGGGGATGGTGAGGGCGAACGCGACAACGGCCGTGAGGGCCGTTCTCCGCGCACGCCGTTGTGCGAGCGAAACCATGGGGGTGTTTCCTTCCGGGGTGAGGTGTGACGGGCCCCCTTCCGCCATAACTCAGGATGAGCGGAGGACGGATGCGGCTGTCCCGCGGAATTGCGCGGTGACCGGACCGCGTCCCCGCACACATCCTGAGTTACGGCGAGAGGGTGTGGGGAGACGGGGGACGTTATACGGGAGACGGGGACGGGGACGGGGCTCAGTCGGTGCGCTCCAGCAGGGCCACCCCGATCTTCGAGTCGGCCATGCCGTAGAAGACGAAGTGGCGCCCGTCGATCTCCTCGATCGCGGTGGGGAAGACGACGTTCGGCACGATGCCGCTGCGCTCGTCGTCGGTCTCGGGCGCGAGGAGCGGTTCGGACGTGCGGGCGATGACCCGGCTCGGGTCGTCGGCGTCGAGGATCAGCGCGCCGGCGGCGTAGTTCACCTTCTGCTGCTGCGCGAAGGCGCTCGCTAGCACGCCGGTGACGCCGTGGTGGATGACGAGCCATCCCTCGGGGATGCGCAGCGGCGGCGGGCCGCCGCCGATCTTGAGCTCCTCGAAGGCGAACTCCGGGCCGGCGACGAAGCGGTGCTGCTCCCACAGGGTGAGATTGCCGAGGTCTTCCCGCGCGGCGGCGAGCGGCACGTAGCTGATCCAGATCGACTGGCGCGGATCGTCGATCCCGGCCGGGAGCCGCACTCCCTGCCCCGGTTTGGTCTCTCCCAGATCCCACATGGGGCGGTGCAGCACCGCGATCGACTCGGTGCCGTCGGGCGCCGTGACCGGTTCGGGGAAGAACACCGTGTCTTTGTTGTGGAAGAGGTTGAGATCCATGTCGAGGTCTTCCTGGTAGCGGAAGAGCGCGGGGCCGAGCCGCTTCCACGTGCGCAGGTCGCTCGACACGGCGATGGCCGTCCGGGGGCCCAGCGGGCCGTAGGCGACGTACGTCATGACGTGCACGCCGAGCACCTCGATCCAGGTGGTGCGAGGGTCTTCGGTGCCGGCGTTGCCGACACCGCGCTCCCAGCCGCGGTCGGGCTCGAGCACGATGCCCTCTCGCTCGACACCGACGGGCACGCCGTCTTCGATCACGATGCGGGCGATGCCGACCCGCGAGATGTTGCCCTCAGCGACGAGCCTCGGCAGCAGGTACAGCTCGCCGTCGGGACCGCGGCCGGATGCGGGATTCAGCACCCCCTCGGCCTCGAGCGGGTCGCCCGGCGCGGGTGTCATCACGACGCCCGCCCTCGTCAGCCGGTAGGGCACCTCGAGGCGCTGGGTTGTGGGGGTATCCGTGGGCATGGTCATCCTTTCACTCCGGATCCGATGTCGTTCGATGTGAAGTAGCGCTGGAACACGATGAACAGGGTCACCGCGGGGACGGCGAGCACGACGGCACCGGCCGTCATCGCACCGAAGGGGTTGCTGGTGGATGCTGCGACGTTGGAGATGAAGTTCGCCAACGACACCGCGAGCGGCTGCAGCGCCGCATCCTTCGTGATGAGGAAGGGCCACAGGAACTCGTTCCACGGCCCGATGAAGGTCAGCAGCGCCGCCGTCAGGAGGGCAGGCCGCACCAGCGGGAGGGCGACGCTCCACAACACCCGGAACTCCCCTGCGCCGTCGATGCGGGCCGCGTCGAACATCTCCTTCGGCACCTGCAGGAAGTACTGGCGGAAGATGATGACGGCGGCCGAGTTGATGAAGAACGGCAGGATCATGCCCAGGTGCGTGTCGGCGAGACCGTAGTCGCGCGCGATCAGCACGTAGAGCGGGATCATCAGCAGCTGGAACGGCACGACCTGCACGAGGAGCGCGAGGGCGAAGGTGAAGCCGCGCCCGCGCCACCGCAGCACGGCGAGCGCGTAGCCGGCGAGCACGCCGAACACGAGTGTGCCGAGGATGACACCGCCGGTGAAGATGCCCGAATTGATGAGCCCCACACCGAGATTGATCCGATCGTTGATCGCGACGTAGTTCTCGCCCGTGAGGTTGGCGGGGTTCGGGAACGCCCCCGCCAGCGAGGGGTCGGAGTTCGTCTGCAGCGACGTGACGATCATGTAATAGAACGGGAAGAGGAAGGCCAGTGCCCCGATCGAGAGCACGAGGTACAGGGCGACCTTGCTGCCCAGTGCGCGTTTCATGACTCCTCCCTTCCGACGAAGCGGCGTTGGAGCGCCGCGATGATCAGCACGAAGATGATGAGGATCACGCCGATGGCCGCCGCGACGTCGGGGTTCTGCTGCTCGATGCCCTTCTGGTACATCAGCAGCACGGGTGACGCGGATGCGCCGTTCGGGCCGCCCCCGCCGGTGAGCAGGTACGGCTCGGTGAACAGGTTCGCTCCGGTGATGGTCGCCAGCAGCAGCACGAGCACCGTCGCCGGCCGCACCCCCGGAACGGTGACGGTGAAGAACTGGCGCAGGCGCCCGCCGCCGTCGACGGAGACCGATTCGTAGAGCTCCTTCGGCACGTTCTGGAGCGCCGCGAGGAACAGCAGGATGTAGAACCCGAGGCCCTTCCAGGTGACGAAGATGGCGATCGTCGGCATCGCCAGCGCCGAGTTCACCAACCATGACGGCGACGGGGCGAGTGGGCCGAGCACGGCGTTGACGAGTCCCTGGTTCGAGAAGAGGAACAGCCACACGGCGACCACGGCGACGGAGGCGCTGACGTACGGCACGTAGAAGGCCACGCGGAAGAAGGTGCGGGCGTGCACCACGCGGTCGAGGGCCGTGGCGAGCAGGAGCGAGAGCACGAGCGTGAGCGGAACGTTGATCAGGAGGAAGATCCCGACGTTGCCGAACGACTGCCACACCGCGGGGTCGCTGAGGGCGGTGACGTAGTTGGCGAACCCGACGAACGGACGGTCGACCTGCGCACCGGGGGCGGCGAAGAAGTAGTCCTGGAACGACATCCAGATCGCGAAGATCACCGGGTAGGCGAAGACGACCGCGATGAAGATGATGTACGGGGCGGAGAACAGGATTCCCAGGGGCTGCTTGCCGAGGAGGCGCCCCCGCTTCTTCCTCGGCGGCGGCGTGCCGACGGCCGCGGGCGCACCGGCCCGGTCGCGTCGTCCGGAACCGGTTGCGCCCGTCGACGGGCCCGGTTCTGGACGGCCGGCCGAGCCGGGAACGGTGGCGGTCATGTCAATTGCCCGCCACGAGACCGTTGATCTGCTCGGCCGCGCCGGAGAGGAAGGAGTCGACGCCCTCTTCACCGAAGATGATCGACTTCGAGTACCCGTCACGGAAGGTCTGCCAGACCTCCACGGAGTTCGACACGTTCGGCACCTCGACGGTACGGGCGGCCTGATCGCCGAAGAGCTGGTAAGCGGGGTTCGCGGTGAAGTAGTCGGCGTAGGTGTCGGTGAGGTCCTGACGCAGCGGCATCTGACCGGTCGCTTCGAGCCACGCGCCGTCCTGTTCCTCGCTCGTGGCGAACTTCAGCACGTCCCATGCGGTGCCCTTGTTGTCGCACGCCGTGAACAGACCGACGTTCTTGGCGTCGCTGAACGTCCAGGTGTCGGCAGCATCCGTCCCGTTCTCGGTCGGCACGGGCACAGCTCCCCAGTTCACATCGTCGCCGTAGACCTGAACGGCCCACGGGCCGACGATCGCCATCGCGGCATAGGCGTCGGCGAAGGCATCGCCCTGGTACTGCTCGTTGCCCGCCAGCTGCTCTGAGTAGATCGTCGCCCAGAAGTTGGCGACGGCCTTGCCGCTGTCGTCGTCGAAGGTCGACTGCCCGTCCTGCACGAGCTGGGTGCCGCCGGTCTGGGCGGCGTACAGCGGGTAGAAGTCGAACCACGACTGGAAGAACTCGCTGGTCGGGGCGGGGTTGATCGCGAACGGCGCGACACCCGATTCCTTGATGGTGCGGGCCGTCGCGAGGAAGTCCTCGTAGGTCGACAGTTGCGGGTTCTCGGGGTCGAGGCCGGCCGCGGCGAACAGGTCTTTGTTGTAAAAGATCATCACCGGGTTGGACTTCCACGGCAGCTGGTAGAAGCCCCCGTCGTCCGAGCGGTACTGCTCGGCGAGCTCACCGCTGCGTGCCGTGATGTAGTCGTCGCCGTCGGGGAAGTCCGAGAGGTTGACGAGACCGCCCTGCCGTTCGAATCCGGGAACGGCGGCCGGTGAGGTGTTGAAGATCAGGCACGGCGCGTTGCCGGCGGTGATCGCGGCGCTGATGACCTCTTCGCTCGACGACCCGGCGGGGATCTCCTGCGCGGTGACCTGCTCGTCGGGGTGATCGGCGTTCCAGGCGTCGATCATCTGCTCGCCCCACGAGATCTCGGCGGCGTTGTTGGAGTACCAGATCGTGATGGGGCCGCGGGCGTCGGTGTCGCCGCCGCCCCCGCCTCCGCCGCTGCAGGCGGTGAGTGCCAGGATTCCGGTCGCCGCAGCGACCGTGCTGAGGATGCGTCGTCGCATGTCATTCTCCTTCGTGGGTGGCGACCGCAGCCGCCGGTGGGGTGCTCGTCGATGAGCGGATCGTGAGGGTCGGATCGGGAAGCGAGAGGTGGCGGGGCGGTTGCCCGTCGATCGCGTCCAGGAGGGTACGGGCGGCCAGAGCCCCCCACCCCCGGGCATCGGTGGTGACCGTCGTGAGGGCGGGATGCACGTGGCGGCCGATCTCGGTGTCGTCGAACCCGGTGATCGACAGGTCACGCGGCACGCTCAGCCCGCGCCGTTGAGCCACCCCCAGGCCCGCGACGGCCATGGGATCGTTCGAGTAGACGATCGCGGTGGGAGGCATCGCAGCATCCAGCAGTTCCTGCGTTGCGCGAGCGCCCTCCGCCGCGCTGAAGTCGGTCGCGACGACCCGGCCGCCGACCCCGGCACGCCGGATCGCGTCGTCGAAGGCAGCACGACGACGCGTTCCGTGCAGCATCGTCTCGGGCCCGGCGACGTGCGCGATAGCGCGGTGGCCGAGGGCGACGAGGTGCTCCACGGCGAGCCGGATACCGGCGCCGTCGTCGACCGACACCGACGAGAAGGGGCTCGGCGCGGCGGGAACGCCCAGGGTGACGGCGACGAGCCCGAGGCTCTCGACGAGTTCGATGCGCGGGTCGTCGGCGCGCAGGTCGGTGAGGATCACGCCGTCGACGCGGCGGTCGAGAGCGAGCCCTCGGTAGGTCTCGGCCTCCTGCCGGCCGGGGGTGGCGACCGCCATCACGAGCACCTGCCCCGAGATCGAGAAGACGTCTTCGAGTCCGGCGATGAGCGAGGGGAAGAACGGGTCGGCCGCGATGACGTCGGGGCTGCGGCCGATCACCAGTCCGCACGCGAAGGCTCGGCCCACGCTCAGGGAACGGGCGCGGATGCTGGGCGTCCACCCCATCTCGGAAGCGATGGCCAGGATGCGATCGCGCGTATCGGGTGCGACGCCGGGGCGGTCGTTGAGGGCGAACGAGACGAGGCCCTTGCTGACGCCCGCGCGCTTGGCGACATCGGCGATGGTCGGGCGGCCTGCCTGGCTCATTCGCTGCACTCCCTCGTGTGGCGCGACGCCGAACCGTCCGTTCGTCGTCGAATGCTCCTATCTAAACCGGTTAAGGCCGTTTTCGTAACCCCCCTCTCGAACACGACGCGCAAGCCCCGCCCTCCCCCGGCTCGTGCGGCGGTAGCGTGTGGCCATGAGCGCACGCGAATACGACGTCATCGTCATCGGAGCCGGTCCCGTCGGAGAGAACGTCGCCGACCGGGCCGTGCAGAGGGGTCTCTCGGCCGTCATCGTCGAGGCCGAGCTCGTGGGCGGTGAGTGCTCCTACTGGGCGTGCATGCCGTCCAAAGCGCTGCTGCGCAGTGGCGCGGCTCTGCGAGCGGCACAGGCCGTCGACGGCGCGAAGCAGGCCGTCACGGGCGACCTCGACGTGGCCGCCGTCCTGCGCCGACGCGATTCGATGACGCACGACTGGAACGACTCGAGCCAGGTCGAATGGCTGCAGGGCGCGGGCATCGATCTCGTCCGCGGTTACGGTGCGCTGACCGGCGAGAAGACCGTGCGCGTCACCGCCGACGACGGCACCACGACCGACCTCGTCGCCCGTCACGCGGTCGCGGTGTGCACCGGGTCCGCCGCCCTCCTCCCCGACATTCCCGGACTCGCCGAGGTGGAGCCGTGGACCAGCCGCGAAGCCACGAGCGCCCAGAAGATTCCCGCGTCGCTCGCGATCCTCGGCGGCGGCGTTGTGGGGGCCGAGATGGCGACCGCTTACGCGAGCTTGGGGAGCGCCGTCACGCTCGTGGCGCGCTCAGGGCTGCTCGCCAACAACGAACCGTTCGCGGGAGAGCTCGTCGCCGCATCCCTCTCCGACCTCGGCGCCACGGTGAAGACGGGAGTGGACGCCGTCTCGGCTCGCCGCACCGAGGCCGGCCTGGTCGCGCTCGAGCTCTCGAACGGCACCACCGTCGAGGCCGAAGAGGTGCTCGTCGCGACCGGACGCATCCCCCGCACCGGCGGGCTCGGCCTCGAGACGGTGGGGCTCGAACCCGGATCGTGGCTGGACGTCGACGACACCCTGCTCGTGCGCGGCACCGAATGGCTATACGCCGTCGGCGATGTGAACCACCGGGCGCTGCTCACCCACCAGGGCAAGTACCAGGCCCGCGCCGCCGGCGACGTCATCGCCGCCCGCGCCCAGGGGACGCCGGTCGACGACGCGCCCTGGGGCGCCCACGTCGCGACGGCCGATCACGAAGCGGTACCGCAGGTGACCTTCACCGACCCCGAGGTCGCCTCCGTCGGATTCACCGCGGCCTCCGCCGAGAAGGCGGGACGCCGCATCCGTGTTCTCGACTACGACCTGTCGTGGATCGCCGGTGCCAGCGAGCAGTCGGACTCGTACAAGGGCCAGGCCCGCGCGATCGTCGACGAAGACCGCGGCACGATCATCGGCGCGACCTTCGTGGGTCCCGACGTGGCCGAACTGGTGCATTCGGCGACGATCGCGATCGTCGGCGAGGTGCCGCTGACGCGCCTGTGGCACGCCGTGCCGTCGTACCCGACCGTCAGCGAGGTCTGGCTGCGCCTTCTCGAAACCTACGGCCGCCCGACTCCCTGAGGTAGCCCACAGACCGCGAGACTTCAACGTGGCCACGAGACTGCGAGCGTCGGCTGCAGTCTCGTGCCCCGGATGAAGTCTCGCGGTCTTCGGCGAACCACCGGGGTCAGTGGAAGAAGTGGCGCTCGCCCGTGAAGAACATCGTCACGCCGGCGGCACGGGCCGCGTCGATGACCTCCTCGTCGCGCACCGAACCGCCCGGCTGCACGATCGCCGACACCCCCGCGTCGAGCAGCACCTGGGGGCCGTCGGCGAAGGGGAAGAAGGCATCGGATGCTGCGACCGAGCCCGCGGCGCGGTCACCGGCGCGCTCGACGGCCAGACGGCACGAGTCAACGCGGTTGACCTGACCCATCCCGATACCGACCGTCGCGGAGCCCTTGGCCAGGACGATGGCGTTGGATTTCACCGCGCGACACGACTTCCACGCGAAGATCAGGTTCTGCATCTCGGCCTCGCCGGGCTGCTCACCCGAGACGAGCTGCCAGTCCTTCGCGACCGACTCGATGTCGTCGGGGAAGCGGTCGGCGTCCTGCAGCAGGAGTCCGCCCGAGACGAGGCGCACGTCGAGGCGCTCCTGCTCCCAGTCGGTCGGCAGGCACAGCACGCGCAGGTTCTGCTTGAGCTTGAAGACCTCGAGCGCCTCGGGCTCGAAGTCGGGCGCGATGATCACCTCGGTGAAGATGTCGCGTAGGTTCTCGGCCATCTTCAGCGTCACGGTGCGGTTCGCGGCGATGACGCCGCCGAAGGCCGACACGGGGTCGCACTCGTGGGCGCGCAGGTGGGCGCTGGCGATCTCGTCGAGCGCGTTGGGTGCGGCCACGGCGATGCCGCAGGGGTTCGCGTGCTTGATGATCGCGACGGCGGGCTTGACCATGTCGAACGCGGCGCGAAGCGCAGCATCCGCGTCGACGTAGTTGTTGTACGACATCCCCTTGCCCTGCAGCTGGCGGGCCTGGGCGATGCCGTGGCCGCCTGCGCGGGAGTAGATCGCCGCGCGCTGGTGCGAGTTCTCGCCGTAGCGGAGGGGCTCGAGACGTTCGGCCGCGATCGTCAGGTGCGCGGGCAGCTCGTCGGCCGACGAGAGCGTGTCGTCGGCGAACCACGTCGAGACCGCCGTGTCGTACGCGGCCGTGTGCGCGAAGGCGCGGGCGGCCAGTTCGCGGCGCTGGGCGAGGGTCGTGCCGCCGGCGCCGAGCGCATCGATGATCGTGGGGTACGACTCGGGCGAGACGACGATCGCGACGTTCGCGTGGTTCTTCGCCGCGGCGCGCACCATCGCGGGGCCGCCGATGTCGATCTGCTCGACGACGTCGTCGCCCTCGGCCCCCGAGGCGACCGTCTCGACGAACGGGTAGAGGTTCACCACGACGAGTTCGAACGGCGCGATGCCGAGCTCGTCGAGCTGGCGCTCATGGCTCTCCAGGCGGAGGTCGGCGAGCAGCCCGGCGTGCACGCCCGGGTGCAGGGTCTTCACTCGGCCATCGAGCGACTCGGGGAAGCCCGTGACCGCCGACACGTCGGTGACGGCATGGCCGGCCTCGCGGATCGTCGCCGCGGTCGAACCCGTCGAGACGATCTCGACGCCGGCGCCGGCGAGCGCCTCGGCGAGGCGCAGCAGATCGGTCTTGTCGCTGACCGAGACGAGTGCGCGGCGGACTGCCACGACGTCACGGTCGCGGTAGAGGGAGGGGTCGTGCCGAGGTCCGGCCATGGGGACTCCTAGGGTGTGTCGAGGGCGGATGCTTCGTCGTGCCGAGCAACGATCGGCAACGGGACGGTCGAGGAGAGGTCGAGGTCGCCGGTCGCGATGCGGCGCACCACGTCGATGAGCAGACGGCGCTCGACGGGCTTGATGCGGTCGTGGAGGCGGTGTTCGTCGTCACCGGCCCGCACGGCGACGCGCTCCTGGGCGAGGATCGGTCCGGTGTCGACGCCGCTGTCCACGACGTGCACGGTGGCCCCCGTCTCGGTGACGCCGGCGGCGAGGGCGTCGCGCACTCCGTGCGCGCCGGGGAACTCGGGCAGGTAGGCGGGGTGGGTGTTGATCAGCCGCGGCGACCACGCGTCGACGACCGCCGGCGGAAGCACGCGCATCAGTCCGCTCAACACGACGAGGTCGGGGTTCCAGACGGCGAGCTGCTCGGTGAGCTCGCTCCCCCACTCGGCGCGCGAGTCGAACTGCTCGTACGCCACGAGGAACGTGGGGATGCCGAAAGCCTCGGCGTGCGCGAATCCCTCGGCCTCGCGGTCGGCTCCGACGACGATGACCCTGGCCGGGAAATCGGCGGAAGCGGCGGCCTCGAGAAGGGCCCGGAGGTTCGATCCGGTGCCCGAGATGAGGACCGCGACGGTGAACACCCGGTCAGTCTACCGACGGGCGCCGCCGACGCTCGTCGCCGTCCGACGCGCCCCCGCGCTCGAATCCGGGGATCGGCTCGGTCGCATCCGCGTCGACCGGCACCGGGTGGGCGTGCTCGCGGTCACCGGCGGCCGTCGGCTCGCCCGGTTCGGTCGGCGGGGCCTGCCACGTGTCGGTCGTCGGGATGGGGCGCTCGGGGTGGGAGAACGGACGCTCGGCGGCCAGGCGGCGCCAGGTATCGAGACCGGGGTCGGGGGGTGCGGGACGCACGGGTGTGACGGATGCGGCGACCTCGCGGCGCTCGTCGTCGCTCGCGCGTCGCGGCAGGAGCAGGAGGATCGCCGCACCGACGAGCACCTCCACTCCGACGGTGAACGCGAGAGCACCGGCGTCGGGGCCGATCCGCGCGAGTCGCCCCGGCCCGATCGATCCCGACCCGAAGACGGCCAGGAGGGCGGCGACGGCACCCGTCACGACCGCCACCGACACCGCGAGCACGAGGCGGAACAGCAGACCGCCGTCGTGGTCGCGCGCGGCGTCGGGCCTCGCAGCGAGGCGGGAGCGCAGCATCCACCCGGTCAGCACCCCGACCGCGACCGGGAGGAGTGCCAGGAGCAGCAGCCACGTCGTCGACCCCTCGGGAACGACCCCGAGAACCGGAATGCCGGGCAGCACTCCCAGCTGCGTGCCCGCGGGGGAGACGGCGGTGCCCTCACCGAGCGCGAAGCCCGGACCCGCGACGAACGACAGCGCCCAGACGATCAGCGTCGGAAGGTAGGCGAGCTGCGCGAGGGCGAGCACGATCACGCCGGCGGCGTCGACGTGGGCGGCCTCGAACAGTGCCACGATCTCGCCGCCGCGCAGCAGGACGGCGATGCCCGTGACGGTTGCGGCAACGCCGATCAGGCCCGTCACGGCGATGGCGCTGCCCCGCACGAGGAGGCCCGGCAGCGCTCCCCAGGTGCCGTGCTCGATCCGAGACCGCAGCCGCGCGATCGGTCCGTGTTCGTCGAGGCGCCACGATTCGACGACCGCGCCGAGCACGGCGGGGAGCCCGAAGACGAGAGCGGGGAGGAGCACCGCCTGCCAGAGCTCGACGGTGGCGAGGTCGTTGACCGTCGTGAGCGCGATGACGGCGGCGATCGCCGTGAAGACCACCACGCCCGTCGCCGCTCCGGTCGCGGGGGCACCGGCCTGGGCCGCGCGGCGACCGGATCGGGCGGCGAACAGCGCCGTGAAGACGGCGAGGGCGAGCGGCGCGAGCGAGAGCGTGAACGACGCCGCCGTCGGGTCGATGCCGGCGACGTTCAGATATTCGGGCGGCAGCGTGAGCTCGAGCGGCACGAGGTGCCCGAGCTGCCAGATCGCCCCGCTCGCAGGCCAGAGCGTGGCCCAGTCGGCGCCGGATCCGAAGCCGACGACCCACAACAGGGTCAGTGGTGCGAGCACGACGGCGACGCCGCCCGCTGCCGCGATGACGGCGTCGAGGGCGGCGAGGAGAACGACGAGGAGGCGATGCATGCGCGAACGACCCTACCCGCGGGTGCGGCGCGTCCCGCGACGGGACACGCGCAGGCTCAGCGGCCGCTGCGCCAGGCGCCCGACGCGGGCACCTGGCCCCCGAACAGCTGCGCAACGGTCACCAGGCTGAAGCCCCTGTCGCGCAGCCCGTCGTAGACCGCTCCGGCGGTACGGGCGGTGTTCGGCTGGATGTCGTGCTGCAGCACGATCGATCCGGGTCGGGGCTGCTCGACGGCGCGGCCGATCAACACGTCGTCGGCGATCCCCTGCCAGTCGAACGTGTCGACGTCCCAGAGGATCGCGGGAAGGCCCGCCCCCGCGACGATCCGGGACGTGTACTCGCCGTACGGCGGGCGGAACATCGTGACCCGCTCCCCCGTCTGCTTCTCGATCGCCCCCGTGGCATCGCGGATCTGCCGGAGCGCGGCGTCGAGCGGGATGTCGGGGAGGTGCGGGTGGTTCCAGGTGTGGTTCTCGGCGAGATGCCCCTCCGCCACCATCCGGCGCAGAACGTCGCCGTAGCGCGAGGACTTGTCGCCCATCGTGAAGAACGTCGCGGCCGCCCGCCGTGAGGCGAGCTCGTCGAGGATGCCGGCGGTGAAGTCGCTGGGGCCGTCATCGTACGTGAGCGCCACGCACGGGAAGAGGTCGCAATCGATCGGGGTGCTCCCGGCGGGCAGCGCGACGGGGCTGTCGAAAGCGGCGCCCGCCTGCCCGGCCGCGACGAGCGCGGCGCCCAGCGGCGTGACCAGGGTCGCGGCGGTCGCCGCAGGCACCTCGATCACGAGCGGCGAGTCGGTCGGCGGCATGTCGAGCGCCGCCAGCTCGGGCGCGGTGAAACCGGGCGCGATCGTGATGACGAGCGACCCGCCCGCGCCGGGGACGGTCGTCCCGAGGGCGGGGGCGAACCCCGCCAGGCCCGCCTCGTCGGCGGGCGCGGCCGTCGCGAGGCTGAGCGCGCCCGCCTCGCGGCGCAACAGCTCCACGATCTCGCCGTGGAGGCGAGCGGATGCGTGCGGATTCCAGAGATCCGCGGCGGAGCCGACCGCACCGGTGGCGACGTCGGCGTAGACGATGGTCGTGTCGTCCGACGCCACGCCGCCCGGGCCACCGGCGATGATCCTCACCCGTTCGCCGAGGATCGGCCCGGTCGCGGCGACGATGTCGCAGACGACGGCGACGCCCGTGCCGCCCACCGGCCCCAGGGCAGGATCGGCCAGCACCTCGGCACCGGTTCTGAGCGTTGCCCCGCGCACGCATCCGCGGTCGCCGAGTCCGGCGCCGAGGGGGAACACCTCGGGTGCATAGGTCTTGCCGATCGCCGCAGCACGGCCCAGGGCGGCGTCGCGGACCATGCCGACGATCCGGTCGTCGAACGCCCCGGAGCCGGGGAGCAACGAGAACCGGGCCTGGAGGCCGACGGTGTCGTTGCGGAGACGTTCGCCGCTGAGTGCCCCGACGCCTGCCGGGTCGACCGGCTCGGGCTGTGTCGTGATGCGGATGTCGTGCTCCTCCCAGCCGGGTGGCGTCCACTGCGGATCGCTCGCGACGGCGCAACCGCTCAGCAGGAGCGCGCTCATCGCGGCGGCGGCGACGAAACGGCGCCGCCTCATGATCCCACCCGCACGCTCTCGAGCAGGTCGGCGATGACCGGCCGGTAGGGGGCGAGATCTTCCCTCGATCCGGTCGCGACCATCCTCATGCTCGGTCCGGCCGCCCCTCGTCCGACCGCGAGGACGAGGGCATCGTCGGTCTGCGCGTGCGCGACATCGAGGCCGGAGGCGAGCCGCTCGACGACGGCCCCGCCTCGACCCGCCACGTCGTCGGAGGCGACCGTCGGCTGCGCAGCGTCGGCCGAGATGGTGAAGGTCACGGACAGCCCGCCATCGGGCGATCGCACGACGAGTTCGCTCTCGCTGCCCCACGCACGTTGCGACGCCCAGCCGGCGGGAACGACGACCGTCGCGCTGGTGCCCGCGTCGATGATCGTCTGCCGGTGCGCCTCGTCGGACACCTCGGTGAAGAGGTTGGGGAGAACGCGGGGTGCCAGGTACGCGCCGAGCGCCAGAGCGGCGACGACGACCAGCACGCCGGCACCGATGCCGATCGCGATCGACCGTGCGCGTCGCGCCCGCTGTGCGGTCATGCCGAGTCCCCCGATCCGCCGCCCCGACCGGTGGAGCAGGGAGATTCTAGGGTTCGCCGATGACCGATCGGCGCAGCGACGCCCGTCTGCGCGTCACCCGCGCGAGCGGGGGGTCAGTCGGCGACGGGTTCGAGAACGAACACCGCGATCCGGCGATCGGTCTTCGCCTGGTACGCGTCGTAGTCGGGCCACACCGCGGTGGCCCGCGCCCACCACCGGGTGTACTCGTCGCCCTCGGCCTCGTGCGCGAGGTAGTCGCGGGTCACGGCGCCGTCCTGAAGCTCGACGTGTGCGTTCTTGACGAGGTTCCAATACCACGCGGGAGCCTTCGGCGCGCCTCCCTGCGAGGCGACGACGGCGTAGCGACCGTCGTGCTCGACGCGCATGAGGGCGGTCTTGCGCAGCGCCCCCGACTTGGCGCCCACGGTCGTGAGCACGATGATCGGCACACCGCGCAACTCGGCGGCTTCGGCACCCCCGGTGGCTTCGAAGGTCTCGGCCTGGTTGCGGGCCCACTCGGACGTGCTGGGTAGATACTCCCCGGAAAGCGGCATGCTCCCCACCCTATGCCGCGACGACGAAGGGGCGGATGCTTCGACCACGGCGCCTGCGCGCCGGTGTCGAAGCATCCGCCCCCTCGGGTGCGTGCTTACAGTGCGGCGATGATCTCGCGCATGAGCGTCGCGGTCTCGCTGGGCGTCTTGCCGACCTTGACCCCGGCGGCCTCGAGGGCCTCCTTCTTGGCCTGCGCGGTGCCCGCCGAGCCCGAGACGATGGCGCCGGCGTGGCCCATGGTCTTGCCCTCGGGTGCGGTGAAACCGGCCACGTAGCCCACGACGGGCTTGGTGACGTTGGCCTTGATGAAGTCGGCCGCGCGCTCTTCGGCGTCGCCGCCGATCTCGCCGATCATGACGATGGCCTTGGTCTCGGGGTCGGCCTCGAACGCGGCGAGCGCGTCGATGTGCGTCGTGCCGATGATCGGGTCGCCGCCGATGCCGATGGCGGTCGAGAAGCCGAGGTCGCGCAGCTCGAACATCATCTGGTAGGTCAGGGTGCCCGACTTCGAGACGAGGCCGATGGGGCCCTTACCCGTGATGTTGGCGGGGGTGATCCCGACGAGCGCCTCACCGGGCGTGATGATGCCCGGGCAGTTCGGACCGATGATGCGGGTGGTCTCGCCCTTCGACTTCGCGTAGGCCCACGCCTCGGCGCTGTCGCCGACGGGCACGCCCTCGGTGATGACGACGAGCAGCGGGATCTCGGCGTCGATGGCCTCGATCATGGCGTCCTTCGTGAACGCCGGCGGCACGAACGCGATCGACACGTCGGCGCCGGTCGCGGCGATCGCCTCGGCGACCGAGGCGAACACGGGCAGCTCGACGTCGTTGCCGTCCTTGTCCGTGTGCGCGACGACGGTGCCCGCCTTACGAGCGTTGACACCGCCCACGACCTGGGTGCCGGCCTTCAGCATGAGCGCGGTGTGCTTGGTGCCCTCGCCGCCCGTGATGCCCTGGACGATGACCTTGGAGTCCTTGTTGAGGTAGATCGACATTTCTTATGTCCTTCGAATCAGTCGCTGAGCTTGTCGAAGCGTCGGGTCAGGCGTTCGCCAGCTCGGCGGCCTTGTCGGCACCCTCGTCCATACCGGCGGCGAGGGTCACGAGCGGGTGGTTGGCGGCGGCGAGGATCGCGCGACCCTCTTCGACCTGGTTGCCGTCGAGGCGCACGACGAGCGGCTTGGAAGCGGTGTCGCCGAGGATCTCGAGTGCCTTCACGATGCCGTCGGCGACTGCGACGCACGAGGTGATGCCGCCGAAGACGTTGACGAACACGCTCTTGACCTGCTCGTCGCCGAGGATGACGTCGAGCCCGGCCGCCATGATCGTGGCCGAGGCCCCGCCGCCGATGTCGAGGAAGTTCGCGGGCTTGACGCCGCCGTGCTTCTCACCGGCGTATGCCACCACGTCGAGGGTCGACATGACCAGGCCCGCGCCGTTGCCGATGATGCCGACCTGGCCGTCGAGCTTGACGTAGTTGAGGTCGTGGGCCTTGGCCTTGGCCTCGAGCGGGTCGGCGGCGTCCTTGTCCTCGAGCTCTTCGTGCTCGGGGTGGCGGAAGCCGGCGTTCTCGTCGAGCGAGACCTTGCCGTCGAGGGCGATGACGTCGCCCTCCTCCGAGAGGATCAGCGGGTTGACCTCGACCAGCGTGGCGTCTTCGCCGGTGTAGACGGCGTAGAGCTTCACGAAGACGTCGGCGACCTTGGGAGCGAGCTCGTCGTCGAAACCGCCGGCCTTGGCGATCTCGAGCGCCTTCTCGGGGGTGATCCCCTCGATCGGGTCGACCTCGATGCGCGCGAGCGCCTCGGGCTTCTCTACGGCG
Organism: Microbacterium sp. Gd 4-13; assembly: GCF_003095395.1. Classification (GTDB taxonomy): domain Bacteria; phylum Actinomycetota; class Actinomycetes; order Actinomycetales; family Microbacteriaceae; genus Microbacterium. The sequence goes on along the minus strand of NZ_QEIJ01000001.1, from coordinate 33,358 downwards.
AGCTGCTCGATCTCCATGCCGCCCTCGACGCTGGCGAGGCTCAGGTACGAGCGGTTCGCGCGGTCGAGCAGCACGGAGAAGTAGAACTCCTGGGCGATGCGGGCGCCTGCGGCGACCATCACGCGCTTGACGACGTGGCCCTTGATGTCGAGGCCGAGGATGGCCTGGGCCGCCTCGAACGCCTCGTCGGGGGTCTTGGCGACCTTCACGCCGCCGGCCTTTCCGCGGCCGCCGGTCTTGACCTGAGCCTTGACGACGACGACGCCGCCCAGCTTCTCAGCCGCGGCTCTCACTTCTTCGGGGGTGTCGGCGATGATGCCGGCAAGCACCGGCACCTCGTACTTTTCGAACAGATCGCGTGCCTGGTACTCGTACAGATCCACGGAGAATCCTTCGCTGGACGATGGGACGGGGGAGCCGGAAACATCTTGATGTCGAGATATATCGACCAGTCCCCCACCCTACTATCCCGACCCTGGAGGCCCGAATCCGCGGCCCCGTCCGAGGCCGCGCAGGCGGCCGTCCCGGCTGCGCGAACCGTCAGGCCTGCGCCCCGTCGTCCAGGCGACGCAGGTCGGTTACCGCCGGACCCTCGATGCGGGTGCCGTCCGCAGCGAACCGCGAGGCGTGCAACGGGCAGTCCCACGTGCACTCGAGATCGTTCCAGGAGAGCACTCCGCCCAGATGGGGGCAGACGGCGTCGACGGCCCGGGTGACACCGTCGGTCGTCGAGATCCCGACGGGTCTGCCGGAGCGCTGCGCGACGATGCCGTCGCCGTCGCCCGGGCGCGGCACGGGCACGGCCGTCGACTCGGCCGCCGCCCAGCCTCGAGCGGCCTCCCGAGCGACCGACGCGTTCTCGACCGCACCCTGTGCGAGGTCGGCCGGCACCGTCAGCCGCGTGCCGATCACGGTCATCCAGCGCGGGCGATCGCGCCGCTTCTCGCCGCGGAGCTCCGACACGAGGCGCATCGCCGCCGCCGGGCCGTTCGTCAGCCCCCACTTCGCGTACCCCGTCGCGAAGCTCACCCGCCCGAGTGAGCGCGGAAGTGTGCCGACGAACGGCACGAGGTTGTGCGAGCGGTAGTCCTGCGCCGACCACCGGTGGGTCTCCTCACCGATCGGGAGGTGCTGCCGGGCCCAGGCGACGAGTTCGTCCACGAGGGTGAGCGCCGAGTCCTCGCGGCCGACGGGGTGACCCGCTCCCCCGACGATCAGCTGCGGGGCATCGACGGGTCCGTCTGCCTGGCGGACGACGCGGATCGAGCGCGAGGGATCGTCGGTGGAGAGGTACATGCCGTCGAAGGCATCCCCCTCGAGCGCGAACGAGACGCACGACGATCGCAGGCCGCTGGTCTTGGCGAAGTAGAGCCCGCGGTCCATGATCGGCGTCGCCGTCGCCAGCACCACGCGGTGCGCCGAGAGGTCCCCCGCATCCGTGTGCACCGTCGGCGTGCCGGTCACGCTCACCCGCCGCACCGGGGTGCGGGTGTGGAGGCGACCGCCCTCGGCGACGAAGGCCGCGGCGAGCGCGCGGGCGAAACGGGCCGGATCCAGCGCGAGCTGGTCGTCGAGCGCGACGGCCCGCGCGATCGGGAACGGCACCTGCGCCATCTCGTCGACGCCCACGATGCGCGTCTCGACACCGGCCTCGGTGGCGGCGGCATGCTCGTCGCCGACCGCGCGCACTCCACCGGCATCCTGCGCATAGGTATAGGCCGTGCGTCGCGTGGCCGGGACGCCGAGTTCGCGTGCGGTGTCGGCCACCCATTCCGCGCCGGTGCGATTGGCCTCGACGTAGGCGCGGACGAGTCGGGCGGGATGGTGACGCCGCAGCCCCGAGAGGGTCGTTCCCTGAAGGAGCGAGACCTTGCCGGTGTTCGAGCCCGTGGCGAGTTCGGCGACATCGCCCTTCTCGACGAGGGCGACGTCGAATCCCGACCTCACGAGCATCAGCGCGGTCGACAGTCCCGTGATCCCGGCACCCACGACGACGACCTCGTGCGAGGCGCCGGCTTCGATCGTCGTACCGGTGACGGGCTCCAGCCCGTGCTTCCACAGAGAGGTCATGCGCGTCAGCCAACGCCCGCCGGTGACCGGGCGCAGGCGGCTTGACACGACACCTCGACGCGGTCGAGGCAACCCGCCCGCATCGGGGGCTCGACCGTCTAGCGTGGTTCGCATGAGCGACGCTGCTACTTCACACCTCCCCGGCGAGGCCGTCTCGCGCTACGACCTCACCGGCCGACGCGGCACCGACTACTACGCGGTCTTCGCCGACGTGTCCGGTGCCGACCTCGACGCCTGGAAGAACGCGCAGACTCTCATCGACGAGGTCGGAACGCGGATGCAGGGCGCGTGGGATGCCGCGGAGTTCCCCATCGACCTCCTCCCCCGCATGGGCGAGCTCGGGCTGTTCGCCGACGGCATCGACGACCCCGACCTCCCCGCTTCGTCTCCCCTGGCGGCGGGACTGGTGAACATGGAGGTCTCCCGCGGCGACGGCTCGCTCGGCACCATCGTGGCCGTCCAGGGCGGACTCGCCCTGCGCACGCTCGCGCTCTACGGCTCACCCGAGCAGCGCGAGCGATGGCTGCAGCCGCTCTTCCGCGGCGACGTGCTCGGCGCGTTCGCGCTCACCGAGCCCGACCACGGGTCGGACTCGGTCTCGCTCGAGACGGTCGCGCGGCGCGACGGCGACGCGTGGGTGCTGCGCGGCACGAAGAAGTGGATCGGCAACGGCGCCTCCGGCGGGGTCACCTTCGTGTGGGCGCGCGTCGACGACCCGGACGCCGCCGAGCACGGCTCGGTGCGGTGCTTCCTCGTCGAGCAGTCGCTCCCCGGGTACACCGGCACCGTCATCCCCGGCAAGGCGTCGCTGCGCGCGATCCACCAGGCGCACATCGCGCTCGACGATGTCCGGGTGCCGCTGAGCGCGGTGCTTCCCGGCACGAAGAGCTTCAAAGATGCGTCGACCGTACTCTTCGCCACGCGTTCGGGCGTGGCGTGGTCGGCCCTCGGCCACGCGACCGCCTGCTACGAGGCCGCCCTGTCCTACGCCACGCAGCGCGTGCAGTTCGGCAAGCCGCTGGCGAAGTTCCAGCTCATCCAGGAGCGCCTGACGCAGATGCTCGACGACCTCACCGGCATGCAGCTGTTCTGCCGCCGGTTGGCCGACCTCGAAGCATCCGGCGGTCTTCGTCCCACACAGGCCTCGCTCGCGAAGTACCACAACACGCGCGCGGCCCGTCGGGTCGCGTCGACGGCGCGCGACCTGCTCGGCGGCAATGGCATCCTGCTCGAGAACGGCGTGATGCAGCACATGGCCGACATCGAGGCGATCCACACGTACGAAGGCACCGAGAGCGTGCAGGCGCTCCTGCTCGGCCGCGACATCACCGGCATGAGCGCGTTCGTATAACGCATCGCCGCAACCCCGGGTACGCATTGGAGCGACCGGCTACCTTCGGAGCATGAGCCTGTTCCGTCGCGCGCCCGTGCACAAGGATGCCGTCGCATCCGCCATCGAGCACACCGAAGACACCCCACCCCGCTCGTTGTGGGCCGACAGCTTCGGACGCCTCGCCCTGCGCGGCGTGCAGATCATCGTGCTCGTCATCGTCGTCGCCGGCCTCATCTGGGGCATCCAGCAGGTGACGCTCGTCGTGATCCCCCTCATCCTCGCGCTGATCTTCGCCTCGGCGTTCGGGCCGTTCACGATGTGGATGCGGCGAAAGGGCGTGCCGTCGCTGATCGCGACCCTGCTCACCCTCCTCGCCGTCGTCGCGGTGCTGACGGGGCTGGGCTGGCTGGTCGTGCGCGCCGTCGTCGACCAGTGGGACGACCTCTATTCGCAAGCGCAGGACGGCTTCTCGCAGGCGCTCGACTGGTACCACACGCTGCCCTTCGCCATCTCGCCCGAGCAGATCGACAGCGCGATGTCGGCGGTCACCGACTTCGTCACGAGCGCACAGTTCGGCACCGGGGCGCTGGCGGGCGTCAGCGCGATCGCATCGTTCGCCACCGGTTTCGTGCTGCTGATCGTGATCCTGTTCTTCTTCCTCAAGGACGGACCCCGCATGTGGGAGTTCGTGCTGCGTCCCTTCCGCGGCACCCACTACGACCGCGCGCGACGCATCGGCGACAAGACGGTGTCGGTTCTCGGCTCGTACGTGCGGGGCACCGCCTCGGTCGCGGCCGTCGACGCCATCGGCATCTACATCGGCCTCCTCATCCTCCAGGTGCCCCTGGCGCTCCCCCTGGCCGTGCTCGTCTTCCTCCTCGCCTTCATCCCGATCGTCGGCGCGGTCTCGGCCGGCGTGCTGGCAGCGCTCGTCGCGCTGGTGGCGAACGGACCGGTCAACGCGCTCTTCGTCGTCGGGGTGGTCGTGCTCGTCAACCAGCTCGAGGGGAACTTCCTCCAGCCGGTGCTGATGGGCCGCACGATGAAGCTGCACTCGTTCGTCGTACTCGTCGTGCTCGCCGGCGGTACCGCGATCGGCGGAATCCTCGGAACCCTGCTCGCCGTGCCGCTGACCGCCGTCGCGTGGGGCATCGTGTCGGTCTGGAACGGCGAGAACGAGCCGGCCGAGTGGGCCCGGCGAAAGAAGCGTCGGTCGCCCGTGTCGCTCTCCGGCGGCGAGGGGTGAGGTCGTGCCCTACGACATCCCGGCGCCCATGCTGGCGAAGTCCGTGCCCCGGGTGCCCGAACAGGCCAAGGTCGACGGCGGTCTGAGCTACGAGCCCAAGTGGGACGGGTTCCGCGCTCTGGTGTCGTGGGACGGCACCGCGGTCGAGATCGGCAGCCGCGGCGCGAAGCCCCTCACCCGATACTTCCCCGAGCTGGTGGAGGCGTTCACCCGCCTTCTTCCGCAGCCGTGCCTCATCGACGGCGAGATCGTCGTCGCCCGGGGCGAACCGGGAGCGCAGCGCCTCGACTGGGAGTCGCTGTCGCAGCGCATCCACCCCGCCGCCTCCCGCGTGGCGATGCTCGCCGAGGAGACGCCGGCGATGTTCATCGCGTTCGATCTGCTCGCGCGCGGCGAGCGCGACCTCCAGCCCGAGCCGTTCTCGGTGCGTCGCGCCGAACTCGTCGACCTGCTCGTGGCGCTCCCCCACCCGGTGCACGTGACGCGCACGTCGGACGACGCCGACGTCGCGCGGCGCTGGCTCGCGGAATTCGAGGGAGCGGGGCTCGACGGCGTCGTCGCGAAGCCGCTCGCCCAGCCCTACGCCCCGAACAAGCGCACCATGTTCAAGATCAAGCACGCCCGCACGGCGGACGTCGTCGCACTGGGGTACCGCATCCACAAGTCGGGTCAGGGCGTCGGTTCGCTCCTCGTCGGGCTCTACACCGCCGAGGGCACCCTCATGGGGGTGGGCGGGGTGGCCGCATGGAGCAACGAGCGACGACTCTCCCTCATCGACGAGCTCGCACCGTACGTGGAGCGCGACGACGTGGGAGACCCGATCACCGGAGAGACCGACCGCTCTCGCTTCTCGGCGTCGAAGGACGTGTCCTTCGTGCGGCTACGGCCCGAACGGGTTCTCGAAGTCCGGTACGACCAGCTTGAGGGGTACCGTTTCCGTCACACGGTGCAGTTCGAGCGGTGGCGCGACGACCGCGACGCGCGGTCGTGCACGTACGAGCAGCTCGAGACGATCTCGGCCTACGACCTGGGCGACGTGCTCGATTGACGCGAACGCGCCGCGCCGCGGATCGTGAGGCCGACCGCGGTGATCGCGCCGCCGGCGACCAGGAGCCAGAGCAGTCCCTCGCCGCCGGTCGCGGGGAGCTGACCCGATGCGCCGTTGCCCGGCGCGGCCGTCGAGCTCGACGACGGCTGCGGCCACGGTGTCGGATCGATCGTCGCCGTGGGCGACGGGGTGGGAGTGGCGGTGCGCTCGGGGATCTCGACGACGAGGGTCAGCGATTCGCCGTCGACGGATTGGGCTGATGCCACGCCCGCCGGGAGCAGCAGAGCCCCCGCGAGCACTGCCCCGGCGACGATGCCGACCGATCTGCGTCCGTTCGACGTTCGCACCCTTGTTCTCCGATTCCCGGCCGCCCTTGGCCGTTCGACGCTGTCGGCGTTTTGTCGCCTCTTTCCACAATATCGTGATCGGCCCGCGACACGCGACATCGGATCCGCGCATCCCGGTGTCGCCGGCGCGACGCTCACCCCGCGCACCCCGGTCCGTCAGTTCGCATCGGGCTTGCGGGCGCGAGACGGCTGCACGCGGGGCGGTTCGCCCGGCATCTTGGGAAACTCGGGCGGGAACGGCAACTCGCCGAGTCCGGCGGACAGGTCGCGCTCCCACCACTGCAGCAGCACGTCGATCCGACCGCGCGTGTCGAGGATCCCGCGCCAGGGGTCGCCGACGTCGGCCAATCTCTGCGGCACGGTTCGTACGGTGAAGGCGCGCGGATCCACTCCGTCGAGCTCGTCCCACGTCACCGGGGTGGAGACGGTCGCCGCCGGGAGCGCGCGCGGCGAGTAGGCGCCGGCCATGGTGCGATCGCGGTTCGCCTGGTTGAAGTCGACGAAGATCCGCTCTCCGCGCTCCTCCTTCCACCAGTTGGTCGTCACGCGATCGGGCATCCGCCGTTCCAGCTCACGCGCCGCGGCGATCACCGCGTGCCGCACATCGAGGAACTCGTGGGTCGGTTCGATGGGGCAGAAGACGTGCAGCCCGCGGTTCCCGCTGGTCTTGATCCAGGGTTCGAGCCCCGCGTCGTGGAGTACCTCGCGCAGCCCGTGGGCGGCGGCGACGGCCTCGGCGAACCCGGTGCCGGGCTGGGGGTCGAGGTCGATGCGCAGCTCGACGGGTCGGTCGGTGTCGTCGGCGAGCGACGCCCACGGATGGAAGACGATGGTGTTCATCTGTGCGGCCCACACCGCCGACGCGATCTCGGTGAGGACGAGCTGCGGATGCGTGCGTCCGCTGTTGTAGGTGACGGTCACCGCTTCGACGTAGTCGGGCGCACCTTTCGGCGGGTTCTTCGAGAAGAAGCTCTCCCCCTCGATGCCGTCGGGAAACCTCTCCAACGACACAGGTCGGTCGCCGTTCGCCGCGAGGAACGGCTCCGCCACGGCGACGAAGTACTCGGCGAGCTCGCGCTTGGTGATCCCCGCATCCGGCCAGAGCACGCGATCGGGGCTCGACAGCCCCACCTCCCGATCGCCATCAGGGCCCGGGACGGTGAGGGTGATGCGCGGAGACGCCATTGTTCGACACTAGGGCGGCGCACAGCATCCGTCACCCCTGCGGGGATCGGATGAGTCGACTACGAGGTCGCGTCGGTGAGGAGCGCGGCCAGCTCGCTGCGGGGCACGCGGATCCACGGTCCGCCCGGATCGACGAGCACCCCGGTGAGCCCCGCGTCGGCGGCGAGGGCTTTGCCGAGCTGATCGGCCGTGACCGGCAGGGCCTGGTCGCCGCGGCCGAGGCTGAGCACTTCGAGCGGGTGGGAGAACACCTCGAGGTAGCGGTCGCCGTCGGCCGTGCGCGATTCGGCGATGCCGACGGGCCCGCCCTCCTCGGTGCGCCGTACGGCGATCCACAGGGGCGCCTCAGCCAGCGCGGCGGCGACCGCAGGCGCCGTCTCGTCTGTGCGCGGGGTGGCGAGGAGTGTCTTGATGACCAACGTCGCGTGCGCCTCGTCGACGGCGCGCTGGAGGAGCGGCTTCGGCAGGACCGCCCGGGCAGGACCCGACGACGGGTCGATGACGATGCCCTCGTAGGGCCCGTCGAGCACATGGCGCAGCACCGTGAGAACCGGTTGCGCCATCGCGGAGGTGTCGGTGTCACCGTCGGCCTTCACGCTGGCCTGGAGAGCGGTGCCGGAGCTGTAGACGAGGACGTGCTGCTTCTCGCCGCGCCGGGTCACCGCGAGCGGCAGACCGCGGCCTTCCGCCAGCAGCGCCCGCGCATCGCCCTTGACCCTCAGATAGAGGTGCCCCTGCAGCAGCTGCCGCGCAACGTTCATCAGCGCGGTCGGTGTGGGCGGATCGGGCAGCGCTGCCAGCGCATCGCGGAGAAGCACGTTGTCGTACACGCCCGGGAGCGACTCGGTCGGCGCGGGAGCCTCGGCGGGCACCGCGCGGGCCCGTGGTCGCGGGTCGGGGACGGGCGCGGCGGGCTGAGACGCGCCCACGCCCTGGAACGTGGAGAGCGATATGCCGACCGATGCCGCGGGGTCACTCACCGGCGGGGCCGGCGGGGCCGGGACGTCGGCGGTGCCAGCCTCGGCCGGAGCCTCGGAGGTGGCCGGACGGTCGGAGTTCTTTCGACGCGAGAAGAGAGCCATCCGTTTCAGCCTAGCCCGAGGCCCCGTCCACGCATGCGGCGAATCACGCGGTCGCGGGGGTGGCGGCCCCTCGTCTCCACGGACTACGGCAACCGCACTAGCATGTACACATGCGCACGCGAGCCCCGGTCGGCGAGCACGCGATGTCGGAACCCCACGCTTTACTGGGCGGAGAGGTCGTGCCCACCTCACCCAGCGATGACGGACGTCGAATGGCGAGAGGGGAGCCCCGATGAGCGACGACGAGGTTCGGCGCCGACCCGAGAGCCGAGGCCCGTCCTGCCCCTTCGCCTGGTGCACGACGCGACACGGCCACACCACGCACGAGGCCGACGAAGACCACCGCAGCGGTGGGCGCTCGCTCACCCTGACATTGCGCGACGCACGCGACGGTGCCGCGATCTCGACGGCGGACGTCGAGGTAGGCCTCCTCCGCCGGCGTAGCGACTCGCGCACCTGGCTGGTGATCGAGAACGGCCGAGACATCCGAGTGCAGATCACCGCCGAGAGCGCGCACGATCTCCTGGAGGCCGTGCTGGCCGACCCCGCTGTGGCAGAAGAACTCGGCGTTCCGACCGCCGAGGGCGATCGCTAGATCTTCGCGATCGGTGCGATCTTGATGAGGAGCTTCTTGGCACCGACCGTGTCGAACCTCACGTGGGCGACTCGTTTGGCGCCCTCCCCCGTCACGGCATCGACGCGACCCTCGCCGAAGTCGTCGTGCCGGATGCGATCACCCGATGCGAGCACGAGATCGCCGTTGTCGCGCACCTTCGCGGGGATGCGATTGGGAAACCTGTCGATCGCCGTCGACTTCGGCGCCAGGTCGTCGCCGTAGCGCTTCGTGCCCCAGCTGCCGGAATCGGAGCCACCCGACGGACGAGCGTTGAGGGCACGGGAGCGAGAGCCGCCGCGCGAGTTCACATCACCCGGCGATTGGCGCCAGTCGATGAGCTCCGACGGCACCTCTTGCAGGAACCGGCTGGGCATGGCGACCGTGACCTCGCCGAACTGCGCGCGGGTCATCGCCAGCGAGAGGTAGAGACGCTTGCGCGCACGCGTGATGCCGACATAGAACAGGCGGCGTTCCTCGGCGGGCCCCCCGGGCTCGTTCGCCGAGATGCGGTGCGGGATGAGGTCTTCCTCCACACCGGTGAGGAAGACCGCGTCGAACTCGAGCCCCTTCGCCGTGTGGAGGGTCATCAGCGACACCGACCCCGACGCATCGTCGAGGTCGTCGGCGTCGGCGACCAGGGCCACTTCGCTGAGGAAGTCGATGATCGTGCCCTCGGGGTTGTTGCGGGCGAACTCGCGTGTCACCGCGACGAGCTCGTCGAGGTTCTCGAGGCGCGCTTCGTCTTGCGGGTCGCGGCTGCGCCGCAGTGCGTCGAAGTAGCCCGACTTGTTCAGCAGCAGGGTGAGTCCCTCGGCGACGGCCGTGGGGGGCGCGAGCTCGCCGGTGGCGGGCAGCATGATCGCGGTCGCCTCGGCGAGGATGGCGTCGAGCTGCGCGATAGCGGCCTGCAGCTTGGGCCCGACGCCCAGAGCAGAGGAGTTCGCAAGAGCATCGCGGAAGGTGATCTGCTGGTCGGCCGCGTATCGGGCGATCGACGTCTCCGTCACGTCACCGATGCCGCGGCGCGGGCGATTCAGGATGCGGCGGAGCGCCATCTCGTCGGCGGGGTTCGCCACCGCGACCAGATAGGCGAGGGCGTCCTTGATCTCGGCGCGCTCGTAGAACTTGGTGCCGCCCATGATCTTGTAGGGCACCGCCGCGCGGATGAAGATCTCTTCCAGCGCGCGCGACTGAGAGTTCGTGCGGTAGAACACGGCCATCTGCGAGTAGTCGACGCCCGTCTTGTGCAGCGACTCGATCTCGTCGGCGACGAACTGGGCTTCGTCGTGCTGCGAGTACCCGGTGAACCCGATGATGGGTTCGCCGGCGCCCACGTCGGTCCAGAGGCGCTTCTCTTTGCGGTCGAAGTTGTTGCTGATGACGGCGTTCGCCGCCGACAGGATGTTCTGCGTGGAACGGTAGTTCTGCTCGAGCAGCACGACCTTCGCACCCGGGTAGTCGCGCTCGAACTCGGTGATGTTGCGGATGTCGGCGCCGCGGAACGCGTAGATCGACTGATCCGAGTCACCGACGACCGTGAGAGACGCGGCGTCTTCGCCGACGGGCTCTGGCTCGAAGATCATCATGCCGCCGCTGGAGGCGATCGGCGCGGCATCCGACCCGATCGGACGGGTCAGCTCGTGGATGAGCGCGTACTGCGCGTGGTTGGTGTCTTGGTACTCGTCGACGAGAATGTGCCGGAAGCGCCGACGGTACTGATCGGCCACGTGCGGGAAGGCGCGGAAGAGGTAGACCGTCTGCCCGATGAGATCGTCGAAGTCGAAGGCGTTGGATTTCTGCAGCTCGCGCTGGTAGGCGCCGAAGATCTCGACGAAGACCCGCTCGACGGGGTCGCTCATGTTCGCCTGGCGCGCGTAGGACTCCGCGTCGGCGAGCTCGTTCTTCAGCTTCGAGATGCGACTCTGCGTGCCCGCCGGCGTCAGGCCGAACGCGTCGCCCTCGTGCTCTTTGACGAGCCGCTTGATGAGCGCACGGGAGTCACCGGAGTCGTAGATCGTGAACGACTTCGTGAAACCGAACTGCTGGGCCTCGCGGCGGAGGATGCGCACGCACGCGGAGTGGAACGTGGAGATCCACATGCCCTCGGCGCGGTCGCCGATCAGCGAGCGCACTCGCTCGCGCATCTCGCCCGCGGCCTTATTGGTGAACGTGATGGCGAGGATCTGGCTCGGCCACGCCTCGCGGCTGCGCAGCAGCGAGGCGATACGGCGCGTGAGCACGCTCGTCTTACCCGAACCGGCACCGGCCACGATCAGCAACGCGGGGCCGCGATATGTGACGGCCTCGAGTTGGGGCGGGTTGAGCCCGGCGAGCAGGTCGTCGTCGGAGCGCGAGGCGTGATCGGCCTTGTCGAAGCGCCCGGTGCCGCTGCCGACGATGAGGGGCGTGGATGCGTCGGTCATGTCCCGTCAAGTGTAGGCGCGGGCTCCGACACCCGCCCCGTCAGTCGAGCATCTTCGACGCGTCCCGCACCCTGCGGAGGGCTCGGTCGAGTTGGCCCCGCCGCCGCATCGCACGGGCGGTCGCCGCGGCGATCAGCCGGTCGTAGCCCTCCGTCGCCTCCCCCGCCCTCGCCGCGCGCACCCTCGAACGCTCGAGACGGGCGGCCAGCACGACCGCGTCACGGTGGTCGCCCAGCACGTCGTGCAGCCGCGAGCCGGCTTTCGCCGCGGCCGCCGCTGCGTCGGTGAGAGTGGCCGGCCCCGCCTCGCCGATCGCCTCGGCGGCGTACCGCAGGCGCCGCCCGGCCTTGCGCACGTCGTGCAGTCGCTCCATCGAGCCGTCCAGCCGCTTCGCGGCCTTCCGCACGCGTCGCGCCTCACGTCGCAGCACCGCGGTCAGCGCCCCGGTCGCATCGGCGTCGACCCCGACGAGCGGCGGATCGGCCGCGAACGCGTGCAGCTCCCGCATCCGCTCTTTCGCCCTCGGCTGCTCGCTCAGCGCCACCAGGCGGGCGTGCAGCCGGGCGTAGTCGGCCAGCGGCTCCTCGACGAGCCGACGCCTCATGGCATCGTCGTCGATGCCCGCAGCGGCCAGTGCCGAGGCGGCTTCGGCGGCCAGAACCTCGGCGTCGCGAACGGTGCCGAGCTGGCTCCCCCACTCGCGCAACGGCACACGCAGCCTCTGCGATCGACGGTCGTCGAGGTGATCGCGCAGCAGCGACAGGATGCTGCGCAGCCGCCGCACGCGCGTGCGCAGTGCGTGCAGGCCGTCGGGTTCGTCGGCGAGAGCCGCCTGCTCGGCGTCGAGGACGGCACCCGCCGCCCCGCGGACCATCGAACGGGCCACCTCGCCCAGGGACACGTGCGGTGCAACCATCCGCACACCCTAGTGCGGGGCCCGTCGAGGCCGCGGGGAACGACGCCCGTCACACTGACGACTCAGGGGGAAATCATCGGTCACAGACCTCGACCCGGGTGCGACCGGCGTTCTAACGTGGAACCGTCATCGCGGCGATCCGGGCGGTCCCGGGCATCGGTTCATACCCGACTGCGTGGCGGGTTCGACTCCCGCCGTCGCGTCCACTTCTGCAGGCGGTGCAGCATCCGTTCCCGGCGTAGGCCATGGCGCGGCCGTAGGCCACGTCGGTGCGAATCGTCCTACGCCGGCGCCATCTCCTTCGCCCGCAACCGGCGTGGGCAGTGCATCTAACGGAAGGTGAGTGCCTCGTCGCCCCACGCGGTACGAACGGGCGCATCGAGGTCGGGCACCAGGGTGTCGTGGGCGTCGATCACGAGGGTCGCCCGCACGGGATCGGCCCCCTCGACCCGATACGGCTCCCAGGCGGTCGCGCCGTCGGCGTCGGGGTTCTCACCCCGCGCGAATGCGGTCCAGCGCTGCTGCATCGCAACGGAGATGCTCTGGGCCGCGCGTCGGCCTCCGAGACGGAACGTCGGATCCTTCGGGCCGCCGTCGAGGTTGCCCCACAGGTAGGGAAGCTCGGTCGCGTGCGTCGCGCCCAGACCGATGAGCCGAAGAAAGGGAGCTGCGTGATCGAAGCGGTAGAGCCACACGTCGGCGACGGCACCATGCCCCTCGGCGATCCAGACCGTCGGCATGCGGAACCCGATGTCACGGGCGATGCCGAGCCCGACGGCCCGGTGCCGGGCATGCTCGTAGGCGGTGTGCACCTGATCGGCCGTCGGGGGGACGACCGACGGGTTGTCGGCGGCCATGTCGTCGAGCATCCGCGCGATCCGGTCGTCGGTGATGGGGATCAGCGGCGACTTCATGAACCGGAACAGCGACGCTTCGTCCTTGTTCGTGCCGATCAGAAGCGGCACGCGGATGCCTCGGCCCGCGCGGAGGGCCACGAGCGGTGATTCCGGGATGAGGTCTCCGTCGATGACGGGGGCGAAGGCCAGCGTGCCCGGGTCGGCGTCGGGAACGGCCGCGTAGACCGCCATAGCGGCCGAGACGACCTCGGCGACGGGGGCGTCTCGCAACGCCCGCGCGGCGTCCGCCGCATCCGCGATGTCGATGCCGAGCTGTGTGACGAAGCGCTCCGCCACCGATCGGGCGCGCTCGACCCCGTAGACGCTCGACGCGGGTGATGACTGCGCGATGGCGCGCTGGAAGAGCCCCTCGGCCGACGGCGTGGCCAGGAGGGTGGTGACCAGTCCCCCACCGGCCGACTCGCCGAAGATCGTCACCCGGTCGGGGTCGCCGCCGAAGGCCGAGATGTTCTCGCGCACCCAGGCGAGGGCGAGGAGGACGTCTTTGAGCGCGAGGTTGCGATCGAATCCACCGTCGGGCACGAGCGCGGCGAGATCGAGGAACCCGAAAGCGCCGAGCCGGTAGTTGACCGTGACGACGATCACGTCGCCGCGGCGGACCAGCGATGTCGCGTCGAACAGCGGCTGGCTGGACGCACCGAACGTGTAGGCGCCGCCGTGGATCCAGACCATCACCGGCAGCAGCCCCGCGTCGTCTGCGACCGGCGCCCACACGTTCAGGGAGAGACAGTCCTCGTCCATGACCGCGTCGTCGCCCAGCGGCACCGCCGGGTTGAGCTGCTGCGGGCAGGCCGGTCCGAAGCTGCGCGCGTCGATCTCACCTTCGACGGGAGCGACGGCGACGGGGTCTCGCCAGCGCCGCCCGCCCGTCGGAGCTTCCGCGAAACGGATGCCGCGCCAGGCGCGAACCTCGTCGAGCCGGCCGCGGAATCGTCCGGCCGGCGCGGCCGCCAGGCAGGAGTTCTCGGAGCCGGCATCGGAGATCGAATCGGACATCGTGGCCTGCTTCCTTCGCATCGGGGTCAACCGATGAGCTGGTGGAGGAGGTGGGAGGCTTCGACCGCGGCGAGGATCGCGAAGAGCACCGTCATGATCGCGGCGTTGTGGGCGATCATCTCGGCCTTCAACCTCTCGAGCGAACGCACCACGGCGGGCGACCCCGTGGCGGCGAGCGCCGTGGGAACGATGAGGGCGAGTGAACCGGCCACCGCGAACCCGATGCACCAGAGCACGACCAGAATCGCCGGAAGGTGCGCCGCGCCGATCAGCGCCCCGCCCTTGAGCTCGAGCGGGATGTTCTTGGTGTTGGTGACGGCCATCAAGAGCCCGAGGCCGGCGGCGCGAGCGGGCGTGATCGTGTCGACCGCGGCGAGCCAGCTGGGCGGTTTCGCCTCTGCTCCCGGTTTCGGCCGGGACAGCCAGCTCGCCACGGCCAGCGCCGCGAAGCCGAGCGTGAGCACGGCGGTCAGCACGAGCACGACGATCTTGCCGCCGCCCGAGGCCGACGACGAGGCTCCGACGGCGGTGATCGCCCCCACGGCGACCACGATCAGAGACACGGCGGTGAAGGCCGCGGCATAGGCGGGCGCGGCGCTTCGCCCCCGCGCGGAGAGAAGGATCGCCACGGTTGCGACGATCGGTAGCGGCGAGATGAGCATCCCCACCGCCATCGGCAGCAGTTGGTGCAGCGCGTCCATGTCGACCTTCCGATCCGGGCCCGCCTCCGGATCCGGGGACGACGCTACGGTTCGGCCGTGACGCCCTCGGCCGGATGTTCGGCTGACACGACAGCACGCGGTCCGGGCACGGCGAACGCGGCCTCCAGGACGACCCCGCCCTCGACCGATCGCAGGCGCGCGCCGAGTTCGCGCGCACGCGAGTGGGGCCCGAGCCCGTCGAGCACCGCAGCCGCAGCTCGGGTGGTCACGCGAACGGTGAGATGGTCGCCCGCCCCGGTCATGGTGGCATCGACCGTGAGGGTCGTGCGGGCGGCTGCGGCGTGCTTCGCCGCGTTCAGCAGGCCCTCCGCGGCGACCTCGAACGCCTGTGCGGCGAGGTCGGGATGGGCGTCGAGCGCGTCGCTTGCGTCGCTCGTCACCGTGCTGGCGAGGTCGAGCACCCGCGACCACGTGCCGGCCAGTTCGGTGATCGACGACGCGCCCGTCGTCGATCGCGAGCCGGCGAAGACCCGCTGCACGCGATCGACGATCCCGTCGAGCTGCGTCGCGAGCGCCGCGAGCCGATCGGGTGTCGGGGCTGCGTTCTCGATCGCGAACAGCACGCACAACGCCTGGCCGTCGCGGTGCATGACGTCGGCTGCCTCGCGCAGCGCGGCGCGCGCAGCGCCTGTCGCGGCACGCGTCGCGCGCTGATCTGCCGCTACGGCACTCGCGAGACGGCTCTGCTCGGCACCGAGCCGGTGCAGCATCCCCGCGCACAGCGCGGCCCCCAGCGACGACCCGACGTACACCACGAGCGGCACCGTCGCCAACGCGACGCCGCCTCCGTCGGCCGCCGCGACGATCGACAGCACCGCTCCGACGACCGCCGAGAGCGCGACGAAGACGGCGGCCGAGCCGCCCCTGCGGCGCACCATCCGCAGACGACTGAGTCGGTCGACCGCCCACCCTCCTCCGACGGCGACGAGGAGGGCGAGAGCGATCACGCCGCCCGTGGCCGCACGAAGCGCGTAGGGCAGCATGCAGGCCACGTACAACGCCGTGACGGTTCCGGGCGACGGCGCGCGCAGAGTCAGCCTGTCGCGTCGCCGAGCGGGCATGCGCGCGACGGGCGGCCCCGCCGCGTCCGCTGCCCGCGCCCGCTCCGATACGGCGTGACTCGCGGCACGGAACCCGTCGCCGACCCACCTCACCGAGGCGGCTGTCGCGCCGTCGCGACGGAGCGCACCGACGCGGTGGCGCAGATCGGCCACCGCGCCGTTCACGTCGGCTCGAGCCGCGGCCTCGAACGCCTCGCCCCGACGCTGCGCAGCATCCATCTCGGTCCGCACGGCCGACAGGAGCGCGTTGGTCGCGCGCAGCGACCGCGAGGCGTCGACCACCACGGCGATCGCGGTCAGGGTGACGGTCCACACCACCACGTTCGTGAGGATGCGGAAGGGAAGCTGCGACGACGGCGGTGCGGGAACGCCGAACGCCGAGAGCAGGAGATCGTGGATCACGGGGCGCGCGGCCGCGTCGAGCAGCACGCCGACGGCAACCCACGTCGCGCGGGTGGTGACGCGCCGAGCGGAGCGCTCCACAGCAGCGACGGCCGACAGCCCGGCGACGAACGAGACCCAGCCGATGACCAGCGCCGTCAGCACGCCCGACGCGGTCGGATCGGGCACCGCCGGCGCCATAACCGTGAGCGACAGGACGAGGGAGGCGGCGATCGACCAGACCGAGATGAAGCGCCCACCGCCGAGCGCACCTCGCGCGCCGGTGGCCAATCGCCTCACCGCGACGGGCCGAAGACGGCCAGGTACTTCGTCGCCGCCGCCACGCGCGGGCTGACCGACGCGTCCCCGGTGACGCCGAGCCGGTCGAAGATGCGACTGATCGACCGCTCCACGGCACGCGTCGATGCGCCCGAGGCCTCGGCGATCTGGTCGTTCGACCACCCCCGTGCGATCATCGCGAGAACGTCGAGCTGGTGTCGGGTGAGCGCCGACAGCTCGTCGGTGTCGACGGCCGGTGGCACCGGTGCGGCGGGTGACGGATGCGTCGCCACGGCGGACTCGAGCCCCGCGAGGAGTTCGCCCGCGGAACCCAGATCGTGCTTCGACACGAAGACCGCCCGCTCCAGCCCCATCGCCCGGGCGCCCGCCGCGGCTCGCGGGTAGCTGCTCAGGAACACGATCCCGACGTGGGGTGCGAGGTTCGCGATCATGACAGCGAGCTCTGCGCCCGATGGCCGCGACCCGAGGTCGATGTCGGTGAGCAGCACGTCGGGGTCGAACGCCGCGAACACCGCCATCGCCTGCGCCGCATCGGCGGCCTCGGCGGTCTCCCACCCATGGCGGGAGAGCATGTCGCAGACGAGCACGCGCAGCGCGGATTGGTCCTCGACGACGAGCACGCGCCGCACCCATTCCGTCCCCACGGCATCACGATAATGGAGCGCCACCGCACCCATCGTCCACCCGCCCGAACCAGACCCCGTGCGCGCGTTACCTCTCGGGCTTCCCGTCGGTCGCGAACTCGCGATGGGCGGTCGCAACCGCCTCGAGGAACTCCGTGATCACCCGCTGCTGCTGCACCGTGAACGAGGCGCCGATCTCCTCGACGCGGTGCTCGAGGGGCGCCAACTCGACCGCGACGAGGTCACGGGCCTCATCCGTCGGAACCAAACGAAAACGGCGCCCGTCGGCCTCGTCGCGGCGCCGCTGGATGTGCCCCGACCGAACCAGTCGGTCGATGATCTCGGTCGCGGACGATCGGGTCACACCGAGGCGGACGCTGAGTTCGGCGGGGCCGATCGGAACGGCCGCGAGAGCGATGTGCTCGATCGCGGCGGCATCGGTGGTGGAGAGATTCATGCGGCGGGCGGTGACGAAACCCGCCTGCATCGTCGCATCGTGCAACTCCTGGAGGAGTGAAGCGAAGGCGGATCGCTGAGCGTCCGCGGAAGGCATGTAGTTAATATACAGCTTTGCTAGTAGTTAGATTTCCGAACTAGTTTTCTCTCCGGCTCGTCGAGACTGTTGCCGACTGTGACGCCCGAAATCCCGGCATCGACCGGGGGCTGGCTAGCGTGACCCCCAGCACCGGGAGAGTTCCGCATCCGGACCCCCGAGACACTCACCGCAGAAGAGGCCCCCATGAAGCTTTTCCGTCCTGCGCTCGTCAGCGCGATCGCCGCCGTCGTCCTCGTCGCCACCTCGGCGTGCAGCGGCGGGTCGACCACGACCTCGGGCGATGCCGCCGACGGCGCCGAGAAGACGAGCATCAAGATCGGCTTCAACCCCGGCCCGTACCTCGACATGTTCCAGGGCGGCATCCTCCCGATCCTCGAGTCCGAGGGCTACTCGGTCGAGACCGTCGACTTCACCGACGGCATCGTCGTCAATGTGGCGGTCTCGCAGGGCGAGATCGACGCGAACATCATGCAGCATCCTGTCTACCTCGACTTCGTGAACGCCCAGGAGGGCATCACCAACGCCGCACTCGTGCAGATCCCC
The DNA here is from genome assembly GCF_003095395.1 of Microbacterium sp. Gd 4-13. GTDB lineage: Bacteria > Actinomycetota > Actinomycetes > Actinomycetales > Microbacteriaceae > Microbacterium. The sequence goes on along the minus strand of NZ_QEIJ01000001.1, from coordinate 14,993 downwards.
ACGCCCCGTATGGGCCTGTTCGGCGGTAAGAAGTCGTCGCTCGACGACGTGGCCGACGGGTCGACCGTGACCGTTCCGAACTCGCCGTCGAACATGTACCGCGGTCTTCTCATCCTCCGTGACGCGGGATGGATCGACTTCGACGACGTCGACGACCCCAACACGGCCGACCTGTCGATCATCACGTCCAACCCCTACAACCTGAACATCACGCCCATCGAGAACGCGCAGCAGGTTCCGGCGCTGCAGGACGTCGATTACGCGACGATCCAGGGGAACTTCATCGTCTCGGGCGGCCTCGACTACGGCGACGCCCTCGCCGTCGAGGACCAGCCTGTGTTCTTCTCGAACGTGGTCACCGTGCGCGAAGACGACGTCGACTCGGACTGGGCTCAGGCCATCAAGGCCGCCTACGAGTCGCCCGAGTTCATCGAGTACATCGCCTCCGACCCGCGGTACGACGGCTACCAGCTGCCGGCCTGGTTCGAGTGAGTTCTCGCGACGAAGGGCGCATCGTCTTCGAGAGCGTCACGAAGACCTTCGGGCAGAAGGATGCGGCGACCGCGGCACTGCGCGACGTCTCGCTCGAGATCTCTCCGGGATCGATCTTCGGAGTCATCGGATACAGCGGTGCCGGGAAATCGACGCTGATCCGGACGGTCAACGGTCTCGAGCAACCCACGAGCGGGCGCGTGATGGTCGAGGGAGTCGACATGGGCGCGCTGCGCGGGCGTGCCCTGCGCACCGCCCAGCGTCGCACGGGCATGATCTTCCAGCAGTTCAACCTGCTCGAGACCGTGCGCGTACGCGACAACGTGGCGCTGCCCCTTCGGCTCGACGGGGTCGCACCCGCCGCCGCCCGCGCCCGGGCGGAGGAGGTGCTGGACTTCGTCGGCCTCGGCGCGAAGGCCGACAGTTTCGCCTCGCAGCTCTCCGGCGGGCAGAAGCAGCGGGTGGGCATCGCTCGCGCGCTCGTGCGGAACCCTCGCATCCTCCTCTCCGACGAGGCGACCAGCGCGCTCGACCCGACGACCACGGTGCAGATCATCGAACTGTTGCGCAGCATCAACCGCGAATACGGCACCACGATCCTCGTCGTCACCCATGAGATGGACGTCATCAAAGACCTCGCCGACGAGGTCGCCGTCATGGCCGACGGCGCGGTCGTCGAGCACGGTTCGGTGCTCGACGTGTTCGTTCACCCGCGCGCCTCGATCACGCGCGACTTCGTCACGACCGTCGTGCCGCAGGGACTCCCCGCTCGCGTCGTGTCCCACGTGGGCGGCGACAACCTGTGGCGCCTCCTGCTGCTCGACGAGCAGGTCGCCGAGCCGCTCGTGTCGCACATGATCACCGACCTCGGCGTGACGGTGAACATGCTCCACGCCGACATGACCGAGGTCGGCACGCACACGATCGGTCAGATGATCGTGAAGGTCGACGGCCCCGCCGATCGGGTGCGCTCGGCGCGGGCCTACCTCACGTCGCGGGTCGTCAGCCTCGAGGAGGTCGTGGCATGAACGGCGATCGCTGGACCCTCATCACCCCCGACATCTTCCTGAAGGCCATCGGCGAGACCCTGCAGATGCTGGGATTCGCCCTCGTGTTCGGGTCGATCCTCGGAGTCGCGATCGGCACCTTCCTCGCCCTCACGCGACCCGGCGGCATCCTGCAGAACAGGCCCGCCAACATCGTGCTGGGCGTCTTCGTGAACATCGCCCGGTCGCTGCCGTTCATCGTGCTGCTCGTGGCGATCCTGCCCTTCACCCGCCTGCTCGTCGGCACGAGCATCGGAGTGTGGGCCGCCATCGTGCCCCTGACCGTCATGATCGCGCCCTACATCGGGCGCCTGGTCGAGAACTCGTTGCTGGAAGTACCGCAGGGAGTCATCGAGGCCGCTCGCTCAATGGGCGCCTCGCCGTGGCAGATCTTCCGTCGCTTCCTCCTTCCCGAAGCGCGCAGCTCGCTGATCCTGGCGATCACGATCGCCACGGTCGGACTCATCGACGCCACCGCGATGGCGGGCACGGTCGGAGCCGGCGGCATCGGCGATCTGGCGCTGTCGTACGGCTACCAGCGCTACGACGGCTTCGCCATGGTGCTCACGTGCGTCACCCTGATCGTGCTGGTGCAGGGCATCCAGATGACGGGCTCGGCGATCGCGCGCCGGTACAGGCGGCGGTGACGGTGGCCGACTTCTCCCCCGCGCGCCGAGTGCGCGCCTTGCCCCCGAACTTCTGGGGCGCCATGGACCGTGAGATCGCGCACCTGCGCGCGGAGCCCGGGCCGCCGGTGATCGACGTGTCGAAGGGAAACCCCGACCTCCCGACGCCGGAGCACATCGTGTCAGCGATGCAGCGGGCCGTCGCCGACCCGGTGAACCACCGCTACCCGTCGTCGATCGGGCGACCGGCGGTGCGCCGGGCGATCGCGAAGCGCTACCGCGACGATCACCGCGTGGAGATCGACCCCGACGCGGAGGTCGCGATCTTCCACGGCTCGCACGAGGCCATCATGGCGTCGGTCATCGCGCTCGCCGATCCGGGCACGAGCGTCGTGCTGCCCGACCCCGGGTACCCGCTGTATCTCTCCGCCGCCGACCTCGCCGAAGCATCCGTCGTCTCGCTGCCCCTCGACGCGCCGTCGTTCCAGCCGCGTTTCGAGACGCTCGAGGCCGTGAGCGATGCGAGCGTGCTCGTGCTGAACTACCCGAACAATCCGACCGGGGCCCTGGCGACGCCCGAGACGATGAAGCGGGCGCTCGCTTTCGCGCGTCGGGCGGGGGCGGCGTTCGTGCACGACTTCGCCTACTCGTCGCTCGGTTTCGACGGCCGTCGCCCGCTGTCGGCGCTGGCGTTCGATCCGGGGCTCGATGTCACCGTCGAGCTGCAGACGCTGTCGAAGACGTACAGCATGGCGGGGTGGCGGTTCGGCTTCGCGGCCGGCAACGCCTCCATCATCGACGCGATGGCGCGATACCAGGCGCACGCGTTCAGCACGATGTTCGGCGCGACGCAGGTCGCGGCCACGGCCGCCCTCGACGGCGACCAGAGCGCCGCCGCAGAACTCGTCGGCATCTACCGGCGGCGCCGCGATCTCGTCGTCGCGGGGCTCCGCGCCGCCGGGTGGGAGGTCTTCGAGCCGGAGGGCACGTTCTTCGTCTGGGTGCGGGTGCCCGGTGGGGCGGATGCTGCGGACTTCGCGCGCAGGCTCCGGGAGGAGCAGCGCGTGGCGGTCGCGCCCGGCGACGGGTTCGGCGAGCGCGGACGCGGCTTCTTCCGCGTCGGACTCGTTCACGACGACGCGACGCTGGCCGAACTGGTCGAGCGCCTCGCGGCGTTCGGCGCGGTCAGAGCTTCCGCCCGGGGTTGAGGATCCCCCTCGGATCGAACACGACTTTGACGGCACGCTGCAGTTCGCGGATGCGCGGCGGCACCTCGCCGTCCACCGCGAAGAGCTTCACCGACCCGATGCCGTGCTCGCCGGCGACCGTTCCCCCGAGTCGCTGAGCCAGCACGAGGAGTTCGCGCTCGGCTGCGCGCGCCCGCGCGGTCTCGTCGGCGTCGGCCGGATCGAACACGACCGTCGGATGCAGGTTGCCGTCCCCCACGTGCCCGGCGAGGCTGATCTCCACCCCGAGGCGCGCCCGCAGCCCGACCACGGCGTCGGCGATAGCGGGCAGCTGCGATCGGGGTACGGCGAGGTCGCCGTGGGTCGCGCCGCCCCGGACGGCGACGAGAGCGGGACTCAGCGCACGACGGGCGGCGAACAGGTGATCGAGCTCCTCCGGGTCATCGGCGCGCGTGACGGCCTCCGCCCCGTGCGCGCGGAACGCGGCTTCGAAGCCGTCGAGGTCGTCGGCGCTCCCGATCGCCTCGTCCGTGACGGCCAGCAGCCACGCCTGCGCGCGCTCGGGGATGCCGAGCTCGGGACGCACGAGACGGATGCCGCGCAGCGCCACCTCGTCGAGGAACTCGAGCGTCGACGGCAGCCGGGAGCCCGACGCGATGGCGTTCGCCGCCGCGAACGCCGAGGCCGCGTCGCGGAAGACCGCCGACACCCCCCTGCTCGGGCCGGGTGCGGGGCGCAGGGCGAGGGTGGCCTCGGTGATAACGCCGAGCGTCCCCTCCGACCCCACGAACAGACTCGTGAGGTCGAGTCCGGCGACGCCCTTGACGGTCTCGGCCCTCGTGCGCACCACCTCGCCGTCGGCGAGCACCACTTCGAGGCTGCGGACCGCGTCGCCGGTCACCCCGTACTTGACGCAGCGCATGCCGCCCGCGTTGGTCGCGATCGTGCCGCCGATCGACGCCCAGTCGGCCGAGGCGGGGTCGGGCGGGTAGAAGAGCCCCACCGCAGCCGCCGCGCGCTGCAGGTCGGCGACGACGACCCCCGGCTGGACGACGGCGATGCGATCGACGGGGTCGATGCGCACGATGCGGTCGAGCGCTCCGAGGTCGAGGAGCACGGCGCCCTCGATCGCCGCCGCCGCCCCGACGAGGCCCGACCGCGCGCCCTGCGGCACGACGGGCACGCCCGCGTCGTTCGCGGCGCGGAGAACGGCGGAGACCTCGTCTGTCGAACGCGGTCGCACCAGCACGGCGGCAGCCGGCGGGGTCGTGCGCGAGGCGTCGGAGGCGTGCGCCGCCACGACCCGCGGATCGTCGATCACCGCCGCATCGCAGAGGAGGTCACGGAGCGTTTTCACGAAAGCGGCGGCCACCGCTCCACCGTACGGATGCACCGGGCGCCGCGGCGCGTCGCGCGTCACCGCCCGACACACACCCGCACGACGCCGCTGACCGGCGCGCGTTTCACTCGCCGCGGAAGAAGGCCACCGCGAGATCGGCGTGGTCGGCGAAGACACCGTCGGGCTCAGCATCCCTGAGCACCGCCCACTCCTCTTCGTACCGGCCGAAGGCACCGTCGTCGGCGCCGGATCGAAACTCCGGCACGAGGAAGGCGTTCTCAGGGCGGCACGTCCACGTGAAGACGCGCAGCCCCCGCTCGTGCGCATCCGCGACGATGCGGCTGGGTCCCGTCGCGCGTCCCGCTCCGTCGGGTTCCAGGATCATCCGCTTGTCGACGCTGATCCCGTCGAACCGGCCCGCGAGCGCGTCCAGCCCCGCCGGCGCCGCCGTCTGCGCGTACGTCGGCGCGGCCGCGCCCAGAGAGGCGACGAGGTCGGCCGGATGACCGTCGGCGGCGAGCAGATAGATGTACTCGGCGGCGAGACCTCGCTCGCGAAGGGCCGTCAGCACGGTCGACTCGAACGACTCGATCACGAGCGGAACGTCGCCGCCCAGGCCACGGAGTTCGTCGAACACCAGCTGGTCGAGCCGGTGCCCGAGCCGGCCGAGAGCGGTCGCGTGCTTGATCTCGACGACCAGCCCGACCCTTCTCCCCCGCGCCCGACCCGCGGAGCGCACGAGATCGACCAGGTCGCTCAGCCGCAGCATCGGCTCGGTGTCGTCGAAGGCGGCGCTCTGCGGGCGCAGCGCGGGCAGCCGCTCGCGGCAGCGCAGAGTGGACAGCTCCGCCCAGGTGAAGTCCTCGGCGAACCAGCCGGTCAGCATCTCGCCGTCGACGTCCTTCGTCGTGCGTCGTGAGGCGAATCCCGGATGCTGCGACACATCGGTCGTCGATCCGATCTCGTTCTCGTGCCGCACCACGAGCACGCCGTCCTTCGACACGACGATGTCGGGCTCGACAGCATCCGCCCCCATGGCGATGGCCAGTTCGTACGACGACGCGGTGTGCTCGGGGCGGTATCCGGGGGCTCCCCGGTGGCCGATGACGAGGGGTGCGGTCACGTCTTCACGTTAGCGGCCGGCCCGCTCATGGTGTCCTCACAGCAGCACCCCGCGACGGCGGAGAGGGCGTCGGCTAGTGTTGATCTACAGCACGGTGCTGTAGATCAACCCCGATTTTGGAGTGTGAGAGCAGTGGCCCTCAACAACCCGGCCTTCAACAACCCGGCGTTCCAGGACCCGCGCGCCGTTCAGACCTACCCCGGTGGCTCGCAGGCTGCGCGCCTGGGCAACGGTCAGACGCAGTATGCGCCGCCCCCCGCCGCCACCAACGCCGAGCTCGAGGGCAAGTTCGCCGCCCCCTCGGCCGGCGCCCAGCAGACCGACCGCATGACGTACGAGGACACCGTCTACAAGACGATCGCCCTCTTCGCGGTCATGCTCGTCGTCGCGGTCGGCGGATGGATCTGGACGATGTCCAGCGTCACCCCCACCAACCCCCAGCCCAACGTCGCACCGTGGCTCATCGGCGCCCTCGGCGGCTTCGTGCTCGCCATGGTCAACATCTTCAAGAAGCAGCCCTCGGCGCCGCTGATCATGGCGTACGCCGCCTTCCAGGGCCTTTTCGTCGGTGGCATCTCGGCATACTTCGAGTTCATGATGCCGGGCATCGTCGTGCAGGCGACCCTCGCGACCGTGTCGGTCGTCGGCGTCACCCTCGCCCTCTTCGCCAGCGGCAAGATCCGCGCCTCGAAGCGAGCCACGAAGATCTTCATGATCGCGATGGTCGGATACCTGGTGTTCAGCCTCCTGAACGTCGGCCTCATGCTCTTCGGCGTCCTGCCCGCTGACCAGATGTTCGGTCTGCGCTCGGCGACCATCGCCGGCATTCCGATCGGCCTCATCCTCGGTGTGCTGGTGGTCATCATGGCCGCGTACTCGCTGGTGCTCGACTTCGACCAGATTCAGCAGGGCGTCCGCAACGGCGCTCCCCGCAAGCTGGCGTGGAAGGCCGCGTTCGGCATCATGGTCACGGTCATCTGGCTCTACGTCGAGATCCTCCGCATGATCGCCATCATCCGCGGCAGCAACTAGCCACCGCTCGCACGAAGGGGTCGTCCGTTCCGGACGGCCCCTTCGTCGTTTCCGCCCGGACCCCGTTCCTCCCTCGTTGTCCGGAATGTGGCGCATTCCTGCGTATGACCGCACCGAACTGTAGGGTCACTCGACGGATGCTGTGGCAGTCGGCTCCTCGGCTCGGCGGGGAGCCTGCCGAACCGCACGGATGGGGCACGGGACGCCACGACCGCGGCGACGGCACGACAGCGCAAGGCCTGGCCGCAGCATCCTGCACCCGGCTAGCCTCGCGCCATGAGCCCGTCGAAGACACCCGCCGACACCCTCGAGATCGCCGGGCACGAGGTGCGCGTGACGAGCCCCGACCGGGTGGTGTTCCCCGGCCCCGGTCTCACGAAGCTCGACATCGTGCGCTACTACGTGGCCGTCGCCGACGGCGCTCTGCGCGGTGCGGGAGGGCGCCCGATGGTGCTCAAGCGGTTCGTGAAGGGCATCGACGAGGAGGCGTTCTTCCAGAAGCGGGTGCCCGACAAGCATCCGGACTTCATCGATACCGCGACCCTCCGCTATGCGCGCGGCACCTCCGCGGAAGAGACCGTCGTCAGGGACGCTGCCGGGCTCGCATGGGTCGCGAACCTCGGATGCCTCGACCTCAACCCGCATCCGGTCCGTGCCGAAGACCTCGACCACCCCGACGAGCTGCGGGTGGATCTCGACCCCATGCCCGGCGTCGAGTGGGCGCAGATCGTGGATGTCGCGATGATCGTCCGCGACGTGCTCGACGACCACGGTCTCGTCGGCTGGCCCAAAACGAGCGGGTCGCGGGGGCTGCACATCCTCGTGCGTATCGCGCCCGAATGGGATTTCGCCGCGGTGCGGCTGGCTGCCGAGGCCCTCGCTCGGGAGGTCGAGAACCGCGCGCCCGGCCTCGCGACCGCGCGGTGGTGGAAGGAGGAACGCGGTGAGAGCGTCTTCGTCGACTTCAACCAAAACGCCAAGGACCGCACGGTGGCGTCGGCGTACAGCATCCGTCCGCTCCCCGACGCGCGCGTGTCGACCCCGCTCGCCTGGGACGAAGTGCGTGCGCGCCGCCCCGAGGAATTCACCGTCGCGACCGTGCTCGAGCGCTTCGCCGACATCGGAGACCCGCACCGCGGTATCGACGAGGCGGTCGGGCGTCTCGACGGCCTGCTGCAGCTCGCCGACGAGCTGGGCCCCGCCGACAAGCCGCCGACGGCTTCCGACGGCTCGGGCCGGCGCACCTCCACGATGCCGTTGATCGAGGTGGCACGCACGAAGACGAAGCCCGAAGCCCTCGAGGCCCTCGAGACGTGGAAGACGACGCACACGCGGGCGGCGGCCGTGCTGCATCCCGCGGACGTGATGATCGACGGCATGCGCGGATCGAGTTCGCTCTGGTACCGCGTGCGCGTCAACCTGCAACACGTGCCCGAGGCGGAGCGCCCGCCGCAGGAGCCGCTGCTCGCCGACTACGACCCGTGGGCAGGGCGGGCCTAGGCGCCTTTCCTCGCCCGCCCGGGTGCGTCTGCGCTCAGCCACCCCTGCCCTCGCCGCGCCCGACCTCCCCTTCACGTTCTTGCTCACGAAGGCCTCCTCCCCCCTCCCTCACGAAACGCTTCCCCATCCCCTCCTCGCTCACGAAACCCCTCTCCCCGCACGAACTCAGGATGAACGCGCCAACCCCCGCGGTCTGCAGCGGTTCCGGGCCCGTCCCCGGCCGACCATCCTGAGTACGGTCGCCGAAGCCGACGAAAGCGGGCACGAGCCCCCCACGCGCCCGCCCTTCCCCCACCCCTTCTTCCTCACTAAGCCCCTCACCCCGCACGAACTCAGGAAGAATCCACCGGCCCCCGCGGTCTGCAGCGGTTCCGGGCCCCTCCCCGGCCAACCATCCTGAATACGGTCACCGAGGCTGCCGGAAGCGGGCACGAGCCCCACGCGCGCGGCCGACCGCACCGCGCGACAACCGCCCCCGCGCGGCCAACCGCACCGCGGGACGACCGCACCGCGGGGCAGCCGCACCGCGGGGCAGCGGTCGCGGGCGGAGGGCCTCAGCGAGTGCCGGGAGAGCGCCGCGGCGTGCGATCAAGCGCCTGCCGGGCCACGGCCGCGAGGGCATCCATCGTCGGGGCGGGGGCGAATCGCGCCGCGGCGACAAGGGCCTCCGCCGACAGCCGTTCGCGCATCGCCGCATCGCCGAGCACCTCGGTCAGCGCGGCCGAGAGCGCGGCGACGTCGCCGTCGGGAACGAGCACTCCCCCGCCGCCCCGCAGCATGTCGCGCGGACCGTAGCGGATATCGAACACCACCGCGGGCGTGCCGTGCGACAGCGCCTCGGCGAGCGCGAGCCCCTGCCCCTCGAAGGCCGAGGTGGAGAGGTAGACGGATGCGGCGTCGAGCACGCCGGCGACGTCCTCGGTCGCGCCGCGCAGCACGACCGACTCGCCGACCCCGAGATCGTCGATGAGCGCCTGGAGCGCCCCGCGCTCCGCCCCGTCGCCGTAGATGTCGAGCGTCGCATCCGGCACGGCCGCGCCGACGAATCCTCGGATCGCGAGGTCTACGCGCTTCCCGGGCGCGAGCCGGCCGACGACGACGGCCCGGCTGGGCTCGCGCGCCGCGATCGGGACGACGGATGCGGGGGGCACCACGGCATTCGGGACGACCGCGTGCACGCCCGACGACCCGAACCGCTCGACGACGTCATCGCGCTGCGATGGGGTCGGCCACAGCACGGCGTCGAACCGGTCGGCGACCGAGAACCACCGCGACCACAGCGCGTTCAGGGGCGCATCGGGGGTGAACGGCGGTTCGAGGTGTGTGGTGTGCACGGTGTGCAGCAGACGCACCGCAGGTGCGTGCCACCCGCTGAGCAGCTCGCCGAGCTGGCGGGATTCGCAGATCACGACGACCGGGCGCTCGACCCGCTCGCGCAACCCCGCGACCACGTGGTCGAGCCAGGCGCGATAGAGCGACCCGAACCCGGCGATGACACCGATGCCAGACCCGTCCGCGTCGTGCACGACGATCGGTGCCGTCGTCAGGTGCCAGTCGGGGTCGCCCGTGATCACCGGCAGCGACACGATCGGGCGGCCCGCAGCATCCGTCACCTCCCGGTACGAGAGCGAGGGGTCGGCGTCGCCGGGCGCCGTGGCCTCGCGCAGCCATTGCGCGCCACCGCCACGGGGGTCGGATGCTTCGTCGAACAGATTGCGCAGGCGTTCGGGGACGTCGAGCATCCCACGACGGACGAACTCCGACCGGTGTTCGACGTGGGCCTCGGGCGCGCCCGGGTCGACCGTCAGCAGCTCGGTCTCGGCACCGGCCTCTCTCATCTGCCGGATCCGGGTCAGGGTCGCCACGGTGTATCCGCCGTCGAGACCGGGGATGAGCCGGCTCGACAGCACGAGGTACCACGCGTCGGGGAATCGGGTCACGGGCGCGGTCGTCCTATCCGGAACACGGGGAAGCCCGGGGCGATCTCGGCGAGCTTCTCGTCGGGAGAACCCGCGTCCACTCCTTCGAAGAAGCGCCCGACCTCCCAGGCCCAGGCCTTCAGGTAGGCGCGGAGGATCGGGGGCTTCTCGGCGTCGGACACCTCGACGGCGGTGAAAGCTTCGACCCGGCGGCCGGCGCGGAGTTCGCCGGCACCCGAGACCCGGAGGTTGCGCACCCACTGCGCGTTGCCGCGCGGGGCCACGAGGTACCGCTCACCGCCGACCCGGAGCGGATTGACGGGCGTCGTGCGCCATTCGCCGCTCGAGCGACCTCGCACGGCGAGCACTCGGCTACCGGCGAGCGGCAGCCCCACCCGGGTCAGGAGTCCGACGACCCGGTTGAACCCCCGATCGACCACGGTGGGCCGAACGAACCTCTCGCTCATCCCCTCATCCTCTTCCCTCTGCGAGAAGTGAGGCTCGTGGCAGCGCCGCCGGGCAGCAGACGGCTGGCGGCTGCAGGCGCAGCGATGTCACGCTCCGGGCCGACCGAAGACGACGTCACGGAGCCCGCCGTCGACCGCGCCGCAGCACGAACCCGGCGGCTCACTCCCACTCGATCGTCCCCGGCGGCTTCGACGTCACGTCGAGCACGACACGGTTGACGTCGCGGACCTCGTTCGTGATGCGGTTGCTGATCTTCGACAGCACGTCGTAGGGCAGGCGCGTCCAGTCGGCCGTCATCGCGTCTTCGCTCGACACGGGGCGCAGCACGATCGGATGCCCGTAGGTGCGGCCGTCGCCCTGCACGCCGACGGATCGCACATCGGCGAGGAGCACGACGGGGCACTGCCAGATCTCGTTGTCGAGGCCGGCCTTGGTCAGCTCCGCGCGCGCGATGGCGTCGGCGTCACGCAGAATCTCGAGGCGGTCAGCGGTGACCTCACCGACGATCCGGATGCCGAGGCCGGGCCCCGGAAACGGCTGGCGGCCGACGATCGCCTCGGGAAGACCGAGTTCGCGCCCGATCGCCCGCACCTCGTCTTTGAAGAGGGTGCGCAGCGGCTCGACGAGTTCGAACTGGAGGTCTTCGGGAAGGCCCCCGACGTTGTGGTGGCTCTTGATGTTCGCGGTGCCCGCACCGCCACCGGATTCGACGACGTCGGGGTACAGCGTCCCCTGCACGAGGAACCGGATCGGCTCGCCGTCGGCGGCGGCCTCGGCGACGAGGTCGCGCTCGGCGGCCTCGAACGACCGGATGAACTCGCGCCCGATGATCTTGCGCTTCTGCTCGGGGTCGCTGACGCCGGCCAGCGCCTCGAGGAACTGCTCGCGCGCGTCGACGGTGATCAGGCGAACGCCGGTCGAGGCGACGTAGTCGTTCTCGACCTGTTCGCGCTCCCCCTTTCGCAGCAGCCCGTGGTCGACGAAGATCGCGGTGAGCTGATCACCGACGGCCTTGTGCACCAGCGCGGTCGAGACGGCGGAGTCGACCCCGCCCGAGAGCGCGGAGATGACGCGTGCCGAGCCGATCTGCTCGCGGATGCGGTCGACCTGCTCGGCGATGACGTTGCCGCTGTTCCAGTCGGCGGGCAGGCCCGCGGCCTTGTGGAGGAAGTTCTCGATCACACGCTGACCGTGGTCGGAGTGCTTCACCTCGGGGTGCCACTGCACGCCGTACATGCGGCGGGAGTCATTCGCGAAGGCGGCGACCGGGGTCGCGGCGGTGCGAGCCAACACGTCGAACCCCTCGGGGGCGCGCGAGACCTGGTCGCCGTGACTCATCCACACGTTCTGCTCGGCGGGCTGACCGTCGAGCAGAGTGCCCTCGGTGACGATCGTGGCATCGGTCGCGCCGTACTCGCGCAGGCCGGTGTTCGCGACCTCGCCGCCGAGCGCCTTCGCCATGACCTGGAAGCCGTAGCAGATGCCGAGCGTGGGAACGTCGAGGTCGAACACCCCCGAGTCGAGCGACGGGGCGCCCGGCTCGTACACCGACGACGGGCCCCCGGAGAGGATGATGCCCACCGGGCTCTTGGCGGCGATCTCGGCGGCCGTGGCCGTGTGAGGAACGATCTCGCTGTAGACACCGGCCTCGCGGACGCGACGAGCGATCAGCTGCGCGTACTGCGCGCCGAAGTCGACGACGAGGACGGGACGTTGGGAGGTCTCGGTCTGTTCGGTCAACGGGTGCCTTCCGGTGCGGAAACGGATGCTTCGGCCGCCTCGCGTTCTGCGAGGTAGGTGGTGACCTTCCGGGCCGTGATGGCCTCGAGGAAGAAGGAGAGGAACGGTACGACGCCGCCGAGGGCGAGCAGGATGAACCGCGGGAAGGGCCAGCGCATGAGGCTCCAGATGCGGAAGCACGAGAACAGGTAGACGACGTAGAACCATCCGTGGACAACGAGGATCGCGAGAGAGATGTTGACGCCGTCACCGGTGGAGACGATCTCGCACCCGTTGCCCCCCGGCAGGAAGAGCGAGAACCATTCGCACGCCGGACCGGGGATCGCCGGGGCGAAGTACAGGAAACCGCGCGTCCCGCCGGCGAAGAGCTCGACGTGCAGCGGGGTGTACTTCAGGATCATCTCGGTCAGGAGCAGCAGGAGGCCGACGCCGGTGATGACCGAGCAGATCTGGTAGAACTTCAGGGCTCCGCGGATCGCAGGAAATGATGCGAGTTTCGGGGCTCGAGGCATGGGCTCCATTCTAGACGGCGGCGAAATCGCCGACCGCCCTCCCCCGCGCGGGGAGAGGGCGGTCGGTCGATGTCGAACGATCAGCTCTTCGGCAGCGTGACCTGGATGAGGCCGGTCGGGTACCGATCGCGCGCCGAGACGTACAGCAGGTCGCGGTCGGCATCGATCGAGACGCCGTAGACCTTGTTGCCGTACGCGTGCGCCGAGAGTCGCTGCACCACGCTCAGATCGGACGCCGAGACCACCGTCGCCCCCGACTGCTCGAAGGTGGTGCTCTGGTTTCCGACGACCACCAGGCCGCCGTCCACCGCGATCGAGCGGTAGTCCGCGTTCGCGACGCTCTGACGCTTCTGGAGAGCCAGGTCTGCGCCGCCGTACACGCGGATGCCCTCGGTCGAGCCGCTGGCGTCGCTGTTGCTGATGTACAACAGGTCGCTCGCCGCGTCGTATGCGACACCGTGCGTGCGCCACGCGCCCCCGTCCGCGACGCCGGCGACAGTCTGCTTCAGCTCGCCCGTGTTCGCGTCGGCGACGTCGAAGCCGGTGCCGCGCGTTCCGCCGTAGACGAGGCCGCGCCCGAGATCGACGTCCATGCCGCGCACCCCTCCCGAGAACGCGAACGGACCACGGACGACCGCTCCGGTCTCGGCGTTCAGCACGACCCAATTGCTGCCGTAAGCGACGTAGAGCACCTTGTTCGCGGCGTCGTACGCGATGTCGCGCAATCCGTCGCCCGTGAGTCCCTCGGGCACGACGATCGTTCGCTTGACCACGTCGGCCACCGGATCCACGATGTGGATCCGCGCCGGGCGCATCTCGTTCGCGACGAACAGGTCGCCCGTCGCGGGGTCGACCGTCGTGCCGACGGGGAGGATCTGCGGCTCCTCACCCTCGGTCGGGATGGCGGTGAGCCCGCGCGCGATCCACGGCTCGACCGGAACCTCGGGTTCGGGCAGTGCCGCCGGAAGCGTCACCCGCACCAGGCCCGAGGGATACCGATCGCGCGCCGAGACGTACAGCCGGTGGGTCTTCGGGTCGATCGAGACCCCGTAGACCTTGTTGCCGTATCGGTGCTCCTCGAGGCGCTCGACCAGGCCGAGTCCGTCGGCGTGATAGATCGAGACCCCCGAGTTGTCGAACGTCGTGCTCTGGTGTCCGACGACGACCGTGTCGGTCGCGGGGTCCACCGCGATCGACCGGAAGTCGGCCCCCGCGACGTCGAGCGTGTCGACCAGCGAGTAGTCGGCGCCGCTGTAGACACGGATCCCCTGGGTGGATTCGGCGGTGTCGCTGTTGCTGACGTAGATGAGGTCGTTCACCGCGTCGTACGCGACACCGTGGGTGCGCCAAGCACCGCCGTCGGCCGGCGCCTCGACGGCACGGATGAGCGCACCCGTCGCGGCATCTCGCACGTCGAATCCGCTGCCGCGGAGGCCTGCGAAGACCCGTCCGCCCGCGAAATCGACGTCCATCCCGCGGACCCCGCCCGACGAGAAGGCGAACGGTCCCGCGACCCTGGCACCGGTCTGCGCGTCCATGACCACCCAGTTGTCGCCGAAGGCGACCGTGAGATGCCCCGTGGCTGCGTCGAAGGCGATGTCGCGCAGACCGTCCTTCACCGGGTCGGTCGTCGGCGCCGACAGGGTGCGCACGATCGTGTCGGTCTTCGGATCGACGACGTGCACACGGGCGGGCCGCTGCTCGTCGGCGAGGTAGACCAGGCCGGTCGCGGGGTCGACTGCCGAGCCGACGGGGCGGATCTCGGTCGCGCCCTCAGCCGTCGCGGTCGGGATCGCGGCCAGCGCGGTCGCCGTCCACGGGTCTTCGGTGGGCACCTCGGGCTCGGTGGGTTCCTCGGGGTCCGTGGGCTCTTCGGGCTCGGTCGGCTCTCCGTCACCGGTGCGGATGCTGACGGTCACCGCCTTCGGCTCCAGCTCCTCGCCCGGAGGGTTGAGGCGGAAGTCGCGGTTGGCGACGAAGACCCGCTGGTCCTCCTCGTCCACGACGAT